>NZ_JBBKTU010000001.1:0-2400000 GCF_037892605.1 Lacibacter sp. H407
CTGTATTTATAACAGTTAACGTACCTGCACCTGGCTCGGATGGACAATTAAGTCCCGGCCGTGTAAGAATAACTGAATATACACCTGGTACGGTTGCATTAAAGCTTGCAACGTTTCCTGGATTTGCTGCACCCGCAGGTACAGTCCATGCATAATTATATACACCCGGAATACCTGGTGTTGCGGTAATTGTAGCAGGAAGTGCACTTGTACAAACAGTTGGTGAATTAACTGTTACAGTTGGTGTAACATTAAATGCGCCTGAGGCAAAGTCATCAAGAGAAGCTGTAATTGATTGAGAAGATCTTGTTTCGAGTATAAAACTTGTATTACATAAATTCAAAACACCCAGACCTGCCAGGTTCACTGTTCCTTCATAGAACATGTTATAGTCGTAAGTAGGCTGAATAAACGACCACCCTGTAGGAATTGGATATTGGTTGTCATTATTTTCTGCAACAGTACCAACAAGATTTGTTGTTCGAAGATTCCCGTTTGTATTGGGAACATTTCCATTACCATCACCATCCCACTGATAAATAACTACTGTTGCATTACGACCGCCGCCCGTAAAATCGGCAAGTACCAACACATCACCATCAACATGTGGCGGGCTGAAAATATTATTGCCGCCAATTGTAACAGGGCCTGTTCCATTCAGGTATAGCCAGAAACCAATCTGTGCGTCACCATTATTGGATGTACGGTCGCCTGCAAAATACAAAACACCATCCCGAATGATGGCTGCAGCATTGGCGATGTCGTTCTTTGCCTTGGTTTGACTAACAGACCAGACTAATTGATTGGCCGGGAAAAAATCTTTAGAACCTTCGGTGAACTGGTTATCAACAACCCCGTTGCCAAACGCATCAAGCCGATACTGTTTAACAGCGAATAAGTTGAAGTTAGCCGAGTTCCAATCGACGGGGTTACCGTCGATTTCCGGATTGACTTGTGCCATTAGCCCGGTTGGACTAAAAGCTGCAAAGAACATGAGCAGAAAAAGCATCTGTCGCCAGATCCAGTTTCTGCAACGATCGTTTTTCTCACCTTTTTTTGAGAAGGTGCGTAGCAGTTTGTTCATCATTGTCGAATTTTTTGTGAATAATAATTAACCTTTCACAGGAGAGTTGAGTAAGAGGATCTTAAAGACAGGACATTATAATTTAAACAATAGAAAGCCTGGCTTCAAACTGAAGCAAGTACTACTGGTTCAATTACATACTAACTGAATATTCCGGTTTGATTGGATGATTGAAATTTAAAGAAAGGATTGATTGGCATTAAAGCAATTCAAGGGGAAGGAAAGCATAGAGGTAATGATTACAGAAACATAGAAACGGTGTATGCTTTCAGGGGGGAGTAGATTTGAATATTGTAAACGTAAACACATTTTTTAACATATGCAATACCCTTTTTGGGCATTGAAACATATTTTTTTTTACTATTCATTTCTCGGTTTTATTTACTCATCGGGATTTTTGTAAATACGCCATTGTCAAAAAATCCGGAATTGCTTTCTTTACACATCATTCACAAACTGTTCCCATTCATTTACCTATTTTTGATTTTCTACTTATATGAAACATTTTATTTTCCCTCTTTTATTGCTTGCTGTTTTTGCTTCCTGTAACAATGGTACAGAACAGAACGAACCACAATCATTTTCTACAATTCCGGCACCGGTGCAATTAGGTTTTACGATGCTGAATGTTTATCCGCATGATACTACATCATTCACACAAGGCCTGATGTATTACAAAGGTGTGTTGTATGAAAGTACCGGCAACCCAGACAATGCACTCAACAATGGTTCATGGATCGGGCCTGTTGAATTAACAACCGGACAAAAAATAAAAAAGGTAATAATCGATTCTCCATTGTTTGGGGAAGGCATCACTATATTAAATGATAAAGTGTACCAGATCACCTGGCAAAACAAGAAGGGCTTTGTGTATGATCTCAAAACATTTAAACAATTACAGGAGTTCAACTACAACCATGAAGGCTGGGGAATTACACATAACGGAACAGAATTAATTGTAAGTGATGGTAGCAGCAATATCTATTTCTGGGATCCTGCCGCATTAAAAGAACTTCGCCGCATCAGCATACAAGACCATAACGGCCTGCGGAACAATATCAACGAACTGGAATTCATCAATGGATTTATTTATGCCAACGTTTGGCAAAGCAACGATATTTTAAAGATCGATCCGGCCACAGGAAATGTGGTGGGCTTACTTGATCTGAGTTCGTTAAAGCAAACCTATCCAGAACTCAACGCTGCCAACAGCAGCGAAAAAGTATTGAACGGCATTGCCTGGGACAGCAGTGCTAATCGCCTTTTTGTTACAGGAAAAAACTGGAGCAAATTATTTGAACTGAAATTGAACTAGACAAGGTAAGCACCCGTAATTTCATCGCCCTGTAATTCTACAAAAATATGTTCCTCTAAGGTGGTGGCTACCGACAGCCCAACATAATCGGGTTGTACAGGAAATGTTTTATGTGTACGTTCCACCAACACCAATGTTTGAATTTTACGTGGCTGAAAATGTAAGAAAGGCTTGAGTGCATAGAGTAATGTTTTACCACTATTTGCAACATCATCAATTAATATCACCGATTGATTGTTGAATCCGATTTCACGATTCAAAAAAACTTCTACCGGATATTTTTTATCTAAGGTTACTTCCACCAACTCCACATGAATATTGCTGATTGCCATTACCTCTGTTGCCAGCAATTTTGCAACCGTTAATCCGCTTTGCCGGATGGCAGCAAAAAATAACTGGTGCTCATCATGATTGCGTTCTACAATTTCAAAAGCAAGTCTCTTGAGTTTACGTGCTGTGGTTTCTTTATCTAAAATGTATTTCTTCTCCATAATTCAGAAACTAAAGATGCGAAGAAATAAGGAAACAAAAAAGAAGGAATACCTACACCTATACCCTAAACTATTAACTCTTACCTTAGCAATACAAATAACGTTTGTATGCAGATCGTTCAACAGGTTTTGTTTGTGCTTTGTTTTGCCGGGGCCGTTTGGTTCTTCAGTAAGAAAGTGCAGGAAATAAGAAGAAATATTTTTCTTGGATTGAAAGAAGACCTTACCGACAATCCATCGCTACGCTGGAAAAATATGTTCTTACTTGCGCTGGGGCAAAAGAAGATGTTTAAAAATCCGCTGGTGGCTGTACTGCATTTGATCGTGTATCTCGGCTTTGTGATCATTAATGTTGAAGTGCTCGAAATTGTATTGGATGGCGTGTTGGGAACACACCGTTTATTTCTGCCGGTGCTTGGTTCATTTTATAGTTTGTTGATCAACTCTTTTGAACTGTTGGCGTTGGGCGTATTGGTTGCCTGTGTTATTTTTCTTGTACGCAGAAATAGTTTACAGCTCAAACGTTTTCTCAGCAACGATCTCAATGGCTGGCCCCGCAGCGATGCAAACAATATCCTGATCACAGAAATTGTATTGATGAGTTTATTTCTGCTGATGAACGCTACCGATCGTGCTTTACAATTAAATGGTGTTGCTCATTATGCTGATACCGGCAATTTTGTTCTTTCCGGTTTACTGGCACCTTCACTTACCGGTTTGTCTGAAACAAGTTTGATCGCTATTGAACGCAGTGCATGGTGGTTGCATATACTTGGCATTCTCGCTTTCCTCAACTATTTACCATGGAGCAAGCATTTGCATATTTTACTGGCATTCCCGAACGCATGGTATGGTCGGTTGACAAACAAAGGCGCCATGACGAATATGACTTCTGTACAAAATGAAGTGAAATACATGATGCAACCGGAGCTTGCGCCAACGGATGCTGCTCCCCCATCAAAATTCGGTGCCAAGGATGTGTTTGATCTGAGTTGGAAAAGTTTGCTGGATGCGTATAGCTGTACAGAGTGTGGTCGATGCAGTGCGGCTTGTCCTGCCAATACAACCGGTAAATTATTAAGTCCAAGAAAGATCATGATGAGCACACGTGACCGCCTGGAAGAAGTGGGCCGAAACATCAATGCCAATAAAGAATTTAAAGATGATGGTAAAACATTGTTGAATGATCATATAACGGTTGAAGAACTACGTGCCTGTACAACCTGCAATGCATGCGTGGAAGAATGCCCGGTAAGCATTGATCCGTTAAGTATTATTCTTGAACTGCGCCGTTCATTGATCATGGAAGACAGTAATGCACCCGGCGAATGGAATGCCATGTTCAGCAATGTTGAAAATAATTTTGCACCGTGGAAATTCAGTCCTGATGAACGTGATAAGTGGGCGGAGGAAATGCAGCAATCGTAGTGTTCATTTTGTAACCAACTGAAGATTTTCATAGCATCCACATTGGCGACGCTCCGTTCAACAGAAGTAACCATAGCAGCAATGCGGACGTTCATTATTCATCCTCCATCAGCGATCAGAAATCCGACATCCTAATGAATCTTCTTTTCCAACCCCGATGTAATTTCTTCCGGATGTTCTAATTGATGTGCTGTATCTTTTTTGCTGTAAATACGGATGATCTGTATAATGGCTGTTATTAAAAAAACAGAGCCAATCACATAATTCATAATGGTGTTGGTGGCCTTCAACTGATTTGCCAGTAATCGCCCACCAAAAATAAATGCACAATTACCTGCCAGCGTTCCAATACCAATGCCGATGATGTATAAATTATAATTCCAGAAACCCGGTTTCAAAATATTCTTGGTAAACAAAACCGTGCTCCATCCAAACCAGAAAGGGATCTGTACCGGATTCAATGCACTCATGGTAAATCCTAAAGCTCCACGATGCATGGTATTTGAAAGGATCACATTCTTATCTCCTTCGGGATGAATGGCGGCCCAAAAACTTGATGCAGCAAGCGCCACCACAATTACAACTGTTACCCACTCCAATGCTTTCAATAATTTTTCCTGCTTGCGTACCCAGTCCATGGCAACCAATGAAAGACGTACATAAATAATTTCAGCAGTGAGTGAACCTGCAGAAAACCATAGTGCAGGCTTGATACCATCTGTGATTCCGATCTGCATAGCAGCAACGTTGAGTGTTCCCAGCGGAAGCGATCCTAAAAAACTGATGATAAAGCCCCACATTAAAATTTTAACTACCTGTGGCATTAAACAAATATAAAGGCTTGGGGTAAAAAACCGGTTATAATTTCAAGGCAATTTCATCCAGTGCTTTTACGTGTACAGCATTACTGCGAAACATAGCCGCACCTTCCCGTAATGTCATGTAAGGATGGCCTTTTTGATGATTGATCTTACTGATCCGCCATAAGATCATCCAATGCCGGATGATCTCCCGCCATGCAAAAAAGATGGAATGTTTTGGATCGTACATATGAGTTGGATCACTGCCGGCTCCGTTGAGTTCAATAATATGAAAGTTCTTTCCATTCCGCAGATTGTCCCAATCAGTATACATCACATCCAAACGTCCGTAATAAAATCCATTGATCTGTTTACAAACAGCATCAATATTTTTTTGCATTACCTCATCGGCTCTCTCTGTCCAATCAACAAACTTCGATCCTCTTGCATGGTTGCCGTAAGGTGCTAAAATCAATTCTTCACCTTTCACTAAAACCTGCTGCATGCGTTGTCCGTAGATCTGCGTTAACGCATCGATCTGCAAAATATAACGTGGCACTTCCATGATGAGTTGATACAATGATGAAACACCATCACCAACAACCGTCATGGGTTCTTTTGCCACAACACCGGTGATTTGTCCGTTCGCTTCGTCAGGCATACGATAATAAAAAATACCTACTTCGTGTTTGTAAGGCGATAATTCCTGTATCAAATAATCAACCGTGCATACCGATGCGTACTGTTGTAATTGATCAATTGATTCCAGTTTCTTCACCGCTTTACCCTGCATACCAATCACGGGTTTTGCAATCAATGGAAACCGGAATTGATGTTGAATGATCTGTTGTTGAATGTCAGCAACGGAAGTTCCTGCCTTTACAAAAAAATAGGCGGGATAAAATGCCTCGGGAAGTAATGGATAGATGTCCTGTTTTTGCTCCATTAAAAATCCACCGTTGGCAATGGTGGGATTAGCGGCTGTAAAAAAATACTTACCGCCCGCCCGTATGCAAAGCCATGCAAAAATTGGATAGATGAGTCCATATACCGCAGAAAAATTCCAATACTCCCAATTTAGCAAACGAATGAAAAACGGGTGATGCGTAAACAGTTTAGACAATCGCATGTACAGTTGAAATGGAATGATCGTATTCCTGTGAAAAAAGTTGATCTGTTACGAGATCGTGGTAATGCATTTGAGAAATATCTTCCTTGCGGTGGAGTTGCGTAATGCTTACCGTAAAGAGTTCATTGTTGCGGTTCATCATTATATCATTTGCATCATCGCCATCACCTGCAAAGCGGTGGAAGTGAAGTATCTCTTTTCCGTTGATCGTTTCATATTCTTTTAAAAAAGAGGCAAACCACTGCTCACGCTTTTGAATGATCTCGTTATTGTATAACGTAGCTGATGACCATATATAGGATGAAGCTGCATTCAATTCTTTGATTGATTTTTCCTGTCCGTTCCATCTTGCTTCAAACAATTGATCGGCTTGGCGAATCACTAAAGTGAACGGTTCAATTTTATGCAGATGAATTTGTTCAAAAGCTGACAATGGTTGTGGGTGATCAAAAATATCAAGGAAAATTAATCCTCTGCTCTTGCGGTATGGTGGTGCATATTGATGATTGACAAATCCGCCATTGAGCAGCACCATTGCATTTCCGTTTTCATGTAATGCCATCCAAGTACCACCGGCATTGCCATCTTTCGGAAATAATAAATGACCACTGGCGAATTTGTACCATTGTGGTTGCTCGGCTTTCAGCCGCACCTTTTTTTCATCTCTGTTTGATGTAAGAAAAAAAGAATTGTTAACGGGTATATAAGTTACTGTGCACATTGTTCACGGTGACGGATAGTTGAAGATGCAATTCCAAAATATTCAGTTACAGGCTCCGCATTGAATTCTTTTAATCCAACACGAATCAATGCCATATGATGTACGGTGTGTTCGAGATTGTATAATAATTCACGATGATAATTCGATGCAACTTCCATTTGCTCGGTTGCAACTTCATCATACACGCCAATCAGTTGTAATTCTTTATTTGAGTGTTCCAGTGTTGCAGCAATTTCATTCAACAAGGTTTGAGCAAACACCTGATCGGTTTCAATACGTTCATCACGTTTCCGTTCATCGTAGCAAACCCGACCGGAATCATATCCAGCCTGCAGGCATTGAAACAATTCAATAATATGACGTGTATGTTGACCAATAGACGAACCGGATAAATTAGTGGAAGGTGCTTTGTATTGCTCAGGTGTTAACTGATCAAGTACATTGGTAAGCTGTTGAAAAGATGCCTTGATGGCATTGTAAAGCTGCATATTGATTTGTACGTTATAATTAAAAATACTTATTTTTTTGTGAGTACGTTCAGTTTCACTTTTAAATCATTGGAAATTGTGTTTTTTCCTCCTACATCAAAATCTCTTCGCTTAATTGAAAACTCGCCTTTAAAACGATACGCTCCGGCTTCAGGGGTTGCTGTAAAAGGAAAACTGATATCTTTTGTTGTGTCCTTAACAGTAAGCTTTGCAAAAAGTACGTAATAGCCGGGTGTAGCAGATCTTGCAATTTTTACAGAGGAGAGTCGAATCTGTGGATAAGTTTTTACGTTAAAATAATCAGCGCCACGCAAATGCTTATCCCGTGTGCTGTTATCTGTATCAACAGAAGCTGCATCAACAGTAACATTCACGGATGAACTACCAAGGTTCTTTTCATCAAACCAAACAGACCCTTGCAATCCTCCAAATGTTCCCGTAACATCAAATCCGAGATTAGAAATAGTGAACTGAACAGTTGACTGTCCATTAACCGGAACAAACTGTTGTGATGTTGCAGATGTGCTTATCAGCAACATGGCAATTACTATTGAATATCGAATGTCTTTCATAGATGTGAATGATTATTTCAGTTGTTTTATACTTTGCAGCAGCTGCCTGATCTGTAACTGATACACAAATAACAGAATAGCAGAACAAACAAGTACAATAACGGCATAGGCAAACAAAAGTCCGCCATCCTCTTTTACTTCAATACCAAGTGTGGTGAAATGAAAAAATAATGCGCCACTCATCAGCCCTATTGCAAGTAATGCGCCAATAGCAGTTGTTCGGGGAATTAATAATAACAATGCAGCAACTAATTCCATTACTCCTGTTCCAATCCGGCCCCAGGGTTCTATTCCTATGGTTGAAAAAATATAAACTGATTCTTCGCTTGCAGTAAACTTAAAGAACAATGTTTGTAACAAAATGATCGCTGCAACAAGCCGAAGTATCCAGAAAAAAATGTGAAGTGGTTTAATGATTGACATGTGGTTGTTTGATGAGATGATCAATGAAAGAATTTTGCCCAGTTAATATCAGCTTTGGATTTCAAACTTGCTTCGTTCTTATTCCAGGATTTGAGTGTATTGTTAAGGCGCTTATTGTAAAAGAGATAAAGTTTTCCATTCAATATCTTAAATGTTTCAGGATCGATCTCTACTTTTTCTCCATAATCGCCCATTGCAAAGGCACACCAGCCACCATACTGCGGCTCATACTTCGATGGATTTTTTTTGAATTCTTCTTTATTGGCAACCGACGAGAAGCGGTACTTCACACCTTGATAAAAAACAGTATTAGCAGCACTTCCTTTTACTGCTTTGCCCTCAGTAAAATAGGCGACCACATCATATCCTTGCACCGCCAACCCATCTTCCAGATTAAACGATTGAATACGCTTCTGCTCCTGTGCGTTACCAAACAATGCAGAACTAAAAAACAAAAAAAATAAAATAACCTGTTTCATTATAGTAGTTTAATGAAACAAAAGTAGAGTGATGCGCAGCCCTTCAATGTCGTTTAACTGACAGCCAAACTCTTTTGCAGATTTTTAACGGATGGGATATTGATCAACTGTCGGGTAACAGTGATGAAGCCTGCTGTTTCCAATTCATTTAACATGGTTGTTACCGTTTGCCGGCTGCTGCCAATCAACTGGGAAATATCTTCGTGTGTAAGAAAATTATGGATCTCGAATTTTTCCCCATCTGTTGTTTCACCTTCTTCTCTTGCCAGCATTACAAGAAAATTAACCAGCCTGGTCTTTACGTCTTTATTGAGCAGATTCACCAAACGGTTCTCAAATTTCCGCAGCTTCTGCCCCACCTGTTTTGTAAAATGAAACCCAATATTGGGTTTTGATTTGAGCAATTTTTCAAAATCTTCAATGTTGAAAGCACAAAGAGAAACATCGGCTTTGTATGCCTGTGCAAACTCGCCATTCAGATTATCCCGTTCGAGTGTAAATTGTCCAAACACTTCACCTTCACGAATGATTTCTTTCACCACTTCTTTTCCTTCATCATCAATATAACCGATCTTAATAGTGCCTCCTTTGAGAAAGTAAAGTTTGTTATGAAACTGCGAATCGAAATAAATGTATTCACCTTTCGGAGCTTCAATGAAATGATGATCCAGGTTCAGTTCCTCATATTCCTCATCGGTAATATGCGAAAACAGATCGTAATTGCGGATGAGTAGAAATTTCTGATCGGTGCTCATAATTGAATTGATCTATGAAATTAATCATATTTCTGCAACAGCTTAAAGTGTTGTTGTGATTGCCTGATGAATTGATAACCCTTTTGAAAACTCCAGTATGGAAACCCATTCCGGTGGTTGTATTTGCTGATCTCATACAATGCTTTCCAGTGTTTCAGAATTTCCCGGTATGCATCTATCAAACTCATATTACAATCGTAGATATGATTCGGTTCGGCACCGCACCCATTATATTCAAGAATGAGAAAGTTCTTTCCTTCTTTCAAATCTTCGAGGCTTGTTGTTTTAATATCGTATCGTCCGTAATAAAAATGCTTTGAATAATGGCTTAACTCATCAAACACCTTGTGCATCCGTTCATCGATCTCTGTATGCAGATTTGTAAAATGCGCTCCCCTGTTATGGTTTCCGGCGTACGATAAATAAAAAATATGATCTTTCTCTATTACACGATCAAACCGATGGATATGCCGGTGTTCCATTTCCAACATACGGTGTTTGGCACGTGGATGGTTTTCAATCAACTCTTTTAATGTATGCATTCCATTGCCAACCACATGCAACAGTTCCTTGTGAATAAAACCACTCACGGTTCCTTTTGTTGAAGATGGATGCCTGTAATAAAATACACTTACCTCAACAGGCAGTTCAATTAAATCCTGCACAATATATTCAACGGGTATGCGCTCATGATATTTCTGCAATTGATCTTCTGTATCAATTTTACGAAAGAGGATCCCCTTCATCCCCACATCCGGTTTTACAATAAACGGATAGGTAAACCCTGCTTCCGTCAATATCTGTTTTACTTTTTCAAATGAAAGATCATGCATGATGTATATCGTACGTGGCACTGTATGCGGCGGCAACTGATCATACATTTCTTTTTTTCCTTCACCCTCAAAACCGCCAAAAGCAATGGTGGGGTTTGATGGGGTAAAAAACCAAAACGCCCTGCTGCGGATCATGTACCAGATCCACACAAAACTGATAGGAAAATAAATGACTGCAAACGGCCACAATTCCCAGTTCGTCAATCGCTCAAAAAATTTCTTCAACATGAAAATCAAAGATAACCGCCTCATTGAACATATGAGCAAACAGCTGCCTGTAATTTCGCTCGTTTCACTTAGTTTTGAAACAAAATCGATTGATATGCAAATAAGATCAATGGCTGAAATGATGGCAGCGAATGAAACACCCGAAGTACTTTTTTGGGTTGGTTGTGCCGGTAGTTTTGATCAACGTGCACAAAAGATCACCAAAGCATTTGCTACGATTTTAGATAAAGCCGGAATTAAATTTGCCATTCTTGGTAAAGAAGAAATGTGTACCGGCGATCCTGCACGCCGTTCAGGTAATGAATTTCTTTTTCAGATGATGGCCTATAATAATATACAGGTGCTGAACGGATACGGAATTAAAAAGATCGTTACAACCTGTCCGCATTGTTTTAATACGTTGAAAAACGAATATCCTGCGTTGGGCGGTAATTATGAAGTGATCCATCACACCACCTTACTACAACAATTGATCGATGAGGGGAAAGTCAAGTTGAAAGAAGGTGGATCATTCAAAGGAAAAAAGATCACCTATCACGACAGTTGCTATCTGGGTCGCACCAATAATATTTATGAAGCGCCACGTAAAGTATTAGAAGCGTTGGATGCAGAACTGGTAGAAATGAAACGTTGCCGCAGCAATGGTTTGTGTTGCGGTGCTGGTGGAGCACAAATGTTTAAAGAAGAAGAAAAAGGTACTACACGTGTTAACTGGGAACGTACAAACGAAGCTGTTGAAACCGGTGCATCTATTATAGCAGCCGCCTGTCCGTTTTGTAATACTATGATGACGGATGGCGTAAAAGTGGCCGAAAAAGAAGAATCCGTTCAGGTAATGGATGTGGCTGAACTGGTAGCCGCCAGCCTTTGATACTGCCTGCCGACAAATGAATACTGAATGAGAAACCTACTACACAGCTTTAACTGGAAGAACTTTCTACAACGAACAGTTTTGTTTTTTTTGGTATTTCTCATCATCCGTTTTCTGGTTGATTGGATCGAACATGACCTTTCGCTCAACAGGGTTCTTCAGCAAAGCGTTATCCGCTATCTCATTTTTGGAATGATCCTCGGTTTGCTCGATTCCGATACCTGGTACAGAAAGGAAGCTGATGCAAAAACGGACGAGCTGCAGCAGTTCAAATCCTCAAGAGCTGCATTTTTTCATTACGTTGGTGTGGCATTCTTTATCTCCTTATTATGTGGAGTAATTCTTGTTTTGATTAACCTCATCCGCTGGTTGATTGGAAAAATCAGTGGCGCAGCAAACAATGAGCTCTTCCCCGACTGGAATAAGTACCTGTTGGTAATTGCTGTGATCGGTATTTGTTTTGCCGCTTATGATGCCATCCGCAACTATCTGAAGCAGAAACGAAAAAAGGAGCAGACCTGATTTGCCGATGTAAACAACAACTCTTGTTACCTTTGCAGCATGAACTTAGACTATAAACATTTACTGCCAGCCGATTTTGCAGCCGATTCACGTGTATGGGTTTACCAAAGCAGCCGTTTATTCAGTTTGGGAGAAGCATTGCAGATAGAGGATCTACTGAACCATTTTGTAGAGAATTGGAAAAGCCATGGCACGCCTGTAAAAGGATTCGGCACTTTGTTCTTTGGTCAGTTCATTCTATTAATGGCCGATGAACGGGCCACCGGGGTTAGCGGATGCAGCACCGACAGCAGCGTTCGCCTCATCAAAGAAATTGAACAACTATATAAGGTATCGATGTTCGACAGGCAAAATCTTGCCTTTATCATAAAGGAGAAAATTGAACTTCTCCCCCTTGGTCAGTTACAATACGCCTTTGATAACGGCTTTATAAAAGCCGACACTGTTTATATCAACAACCTCGTACAAACAAAAGAGGAACTGGAAAACAACTGGCTTATTCCTGTTAAAGAAAGCTGGCTTGCAAAACGAATTCGTACAGAAAAACAGGAAAAGGCAGAAGGCTAAAACCGTTCGTCCCACATCACATATTCAGGGGATACCACTTAGATCGGTGTTTTCATCCATTCATCCGGCGTTTTACACACTTCATAAGGGTGTGATTTTGCTTAACATTTCATTGATGCCATCCATCCTTAATTAGCTCCATTTCACCAGAAAAAGAAAAGAATTTTGTGCTTCAGATGTAACAAAAACAAACGTTTACCGTCACATCTATACAAGTTCTTTGATCAGCGACTATATGGAAAACACTAAACTGTCAGTAAATATACTATTTTCAAAAATTTTTGAAAATTTAGTTGGAAGATAGTTTAGCACTATGTAACTTTGCAGCGTCAAACGTGAAAAATAGGTACCCAAAGCTCCGGTTAATATAGAAACACCGCCTTTGACAGTTTACTTCGAAACACCTTCCCTGTTAAACTGCCCGACACGAGTACCAGACCAAAAAAGTAACGATTAAACCAGAACAAATTGCCTTGATGGCCGGTCATCATAAAAAATTGACCACTCATCAGTTTAATAAGCCAAACAAGGTATTATGTATTGCAAAGTACCAGCTTTTAATAGTATCTTTGTTATACAATCGGAAGAAAAGAAACCCCGAAAGGGAAAAAATAAATAGAACCTTAAACATCAAAAAAGAAGATGACAACAAAATTAACAGTGAACTCCGACCAGAACGGAACACTCAAACAGAACAAAAGCTTAGTAAGAAGAATGATGCGTATGACCGCTTCAGTACTCTTCGCAGTTATTGCCTTGGCTTCAATGTCTTTTACCCAAGACGACACCACTAAGAAAGCAGAAGAAAAGACAGTTAACCAGTTTAACCCGGCTGTTGCTGACAGTTGCTGCACAGTAACTTTCGCAACCGGCAACCAACAAATTGTGATCACAAATGCCAATGCATTTACTGCTGAAGTACGGATCAACAATATGGATATTGCCACTTGGGTAAACAGTTTGAAAGCCTATACTTATAAGAGGATCAATTTCAATTCAATTGGCTTGGCCGACAATAAAATGGATGTATCCTTTACTGTTGCTGAGAAAATGAACCAGAAAATGGCAGTTGCCTACAGCAAAAATTTGCAAACTACAAGCGCCGTTGCTGACGATGAAATAAACAACAAGTTTACAGAAGCTGTAGCTGCTCCCCTCTTCGGTAAAATGATGCAGCCTGCCTTAACAGATGCTGATGCGTCGATCGATATGATGATCGCTGATGATGCTGAAAACAAGGCAAAAGCGTCTCAGTTCAGAAAGCTGATCACTGCTAACAATGCAGCAGCTGATGAAAATGTTGACCTGATGGTTTATGCCGCTTCAATTGAGCAAGGCAAACCAGTAAGTACAACAGATGCTGACAACAAAATTGATGCATTGATCAATAAAACTATTATCAGTCCAATTCGTCCGGCTGCGGCTGTAAGTGCCGACAAAAGCATGGATGCGTTGTTGAACCAGATAAAATAATTAAGATTTTCTACATGCAGTTGGTTTAGGTTTCGGGGTTGATTTCTATCAACCCTTCTTTTTTTGTTAACCTTTCCGCAATTACACAACCGGTTGTACAACTTTACGAACTACCTCGTAAATTCGCTTTCTAAACTCTTAACGATGAAATCGATTGTGATTGCCATAACCGCCTTTTTCATGTACGGCACAGGTGTGGCCCAGCAAGTTGTAAACGAAGCGGTAATTCAAATGAAAACAGAAAGCAGCAACCCCAATGCTGATGGCGGACCTCCCGTATCGGGCGATGGTGAAGGCAGAATGATGGTGAGAATTGGCGACGGAGAGATCAAATCAAAAATGTATTTCAAGAATGGCATGACCAAGATTGAAAGTGATATGGGCATGGGTACCAACCAGGTGATCATTGACAGTAAAGAGAAGAAAACCACAACTCTCTTTGAAGCAATGGGTCGCAAAATGGGTTTTTATACAACTGATGATGATATGCAGCGGATGATGGCAGGTTCAGATTCCGGTCGTCAGCAACGGATCCAACAATTCAACCCCGAAGTATTTATTGAATATCTCAGCGAAACGAAGAAGATCGCAGGTATGGTTTGCAACAAAGCATTGTTGCGTTACAAAGATCGTAGAGATCAGGAAGTACAACAGGTAGTTTGGTATAGTCCTGAATTTATCATGGGAGAAGGTTTCAAGATCAGAGATGTAATGCGCATGGCAAACATTCCAGGCATTCAGAAACTGAAAGGTTTTCCAATGGAATTTGAGATTGTTCGTCCTAATGGAGCAAAAGTTCATTTCCAGGTAACGAAGGTAGATCTTACTGCAAAAGTGGATGACAAAGTATTTATCATTCCGAAAGATTATGATATTAAACCAATGAGTGAAATGGGCAGAGGTGGTAATGGCGGCTTCCAGTTCAGAGTTAACGGACAATAACTTCATGAAACGTATTTATTCAAAGCCTCCCATTGTGGAGGCTTTTTCTTTTACAGGAATTCATTGTGTGCCGAAAAGCATCAGTCAATTCATTTATTTTTGCCGCACAATCTAAAAGCATGGCAATTCAGCAACAGATACAACAGGCGGCGATCAAAAGTTTGGAACAGCTTTATGGCAAAACATTTACTGCAAAAGATTTTCAGATCAATAAAACCAAACCTGAATTTGAAGGTGATTATACCGTTGTATTGTTTTCGTTACTGAAACCACTATCAAAAAGTCCGGATGCGTTAGGGAATGAACTGGGGAAACATATGGTTGAAAGCGATCCAACACTTTTCACTTCTTACAATATCATCAAAGGGTTTTTAAATCTTACAGTTGCAGATGCTTATTGGTTGAACATCCTTACCAGCCATTATAACGATGTTAGCTTTGGTAAAGGCGCAGCGAAACACCAAAAAGTAATGGTGGAATATTCATCTCCCAATACCAACAAACCACTGCATCTAGGTCATTTACGGAATAATTTTTTAGGCTGGAGTACTGCTGCCATCATCAATGCAAACGGTTATGATACAGTAAAGACCTGTATTGTAAATGATCGTGGGATTCATATTTGCAAAAGTATGATCGCCTGGCAACTGTTTGGAAACGGAGCCACACCACAATCAACCAATACAAAAGGAGATCACTTTGTAGGAGATTACTATGTGAAGTTTAATGACGAGTATAAATCGCAGGTTGAAAATTTGATAAGTGAAGGAGTTGACAAAGCAACTGCAGAAAAAGAAGCACCCATTATGAAAGCAACACAACAAATGTTGCTCGACTGGGAAGCAGGTAAGCCTGAGGTAATGGAATTATGGAAAGAAATGAATACCTGGGTATATGCCGGTTTCGATACGACTTATAAACGTATTGGCAGTGACTTTGATAAGATCTACTACGAAAGCAATACGTATTTACTCGGCAAGAAAACAGTGCAGGAAGGATTGGAGAAAAATGTATTCGTGCAAAAAGAAGATGGAAGTGTGTGGATCGATCTGACAGCTGATGGACTGGATGAAAAAATTGTACAGCGGAAAGATGGCACGTCTGTTTACATCACACAGGATATTGGTTTGGCGCAACAGAAATATGATGAGTATAGAATTGATCAGAGCATTTATGTAATTGGTGATGAGCAGAATTACCACATGAAAGTGCTGCAACTGATCTGTAAAAAGCTGGGACTGCCTTATGCAGATAGTATTCATCATTTGAGTTATGGCATGGTTGAATTGCCAACCGGTAAAATGAAAAGCCGTGAAGGGACTGTTGTTGATGCCGATGATCTGCTTGATGAAATGGAACGTGTAGCGCAGCAAAAAACAGAAGAGCTTGGGAAAGTAAAAGATTTTACAGCTGAAGAACTGAAAGACTTATATAAAACAATTGGCCTTGGTGCATTGAAGTTTTATCTGTTACGTGTGGATCCAAAAAAGAAAATGATCTTTAATCCGGAAGAGTCAATTGATTTCCATGGCTACACCGGACCGTTCATTCAATACACGCATGCAAGGATCAAATCCATTCTTCGGAAAGAAACAGCACAGCCGGGTAAAGTGCAGCAAACAAGCTTGTTGAAACTTGAGAAAGAATTATTGATCGATCTCGAAAACTTTCCAACTGTTATTGAGCAATCCGGCAATGAACATGATCCATCGCACCTTGCAAACTATGTATATAATATTGCAAAAACCTTCAATTCATTTTATACCGAACACTCGGTGATGAATGCTGAAACAGAAGAGAAGAAACAATTGCGTTTACTCATTTGTGAATTAACTGCGAATGTAATTGCAAGTGGTATGCAGTTGTTGGGAATCAAAGTGCCTGAGCGGATGTAATAACATTGGTCGGTACGGCCCCAAGGCCGTCAGACCATGATGAATTGCATGGCGTTTGTTGTTTAGAAAAGCATTCTGTTATACAATCACCGTTCAGACGAACAGACAGCGATGCATGTTTATCATTTCCCTTCAATATTCAATCGCACCCCTATCATCAATCTTCTGCCCATTAACGGTGCATAGTTGTAAGACGGATCGAAAGTATAACCGTTTGGATTATTTACCGGATCGTTTACATTTTTATCAAACGGATCTTCTGCACGAAGGATCGGATGCTTCGGCATAAAATTCAATAGATTTTTTACACCTGCGTACACTTCGATTTTCTTACCGACACGCTGCGTCAACTGCAGATTTGCCAATGTAAACCATGGCGAAAATTCCGGGCGAAAATCATTTGGTACAATTGGTAATCTTTGCGGTCCGAATACTTTACCCGTTAGATCAATTGCCAGTTTCCATTGCGGAATCGTATAACTGATGGCATAATTACCGGAAAATGCCGGCGCAAATAATTGTTGCTGCTTTTCCTTGATACCAAATTGATTTTCTTCTTTGGTAAATACATCCATCAATGTAATACCCGCAATGATCTTTAATCGATTCTTAAATGAAAAGTCAGTGTTCAATGTAAAGCCTTTTGATACTGCATACCCATCAATATTTTCATAGATGATCTTCTGCGGATCAGTATCGTAATCAGGAATGATCTTGTTCGTAAAATAGGTATAGAACAACGTTGCATCCAATGTGAAGAAACCAAATTTCGGTGTAAATGTAGCCGTATAGTTCAGGTTCCCATTCCAACTCCGTTCAGGATTCAATGATTCAGCAATTACCACTTCTCTTGCGCCACTTAATGCAGCATGATCTTCTGTAAACAAATTCACCACACGGAAACCATTTCCGGCACTCAAGCGGATGATCTGATTATCCGCACTCTCCCACTTCACTGCTAATCGTGGAGACAAAATACCACCATGCTGATTCGTTAATTCATACCGCACACCACCCAGTATTGTAAAGCGATTGTTCAGTTTCATTTCATCCTGAACAAAGAAACCCTGCAGTTTATTAACAGCCGGTTGGTTTGTAATGCCATCCGGTTTTGATGTAACAGGTGTATTATCATCGTACCAGATATAACGGTAAGGCAAGCCCGCAACGATGGTATGTTTTCCAATTTCTTTGTTCCATCGTAACTGTACAAATGCACTATGTTGTTTTGCGAAATAAGGAATTGCACCGTAATACGAATCCTGGTGATGAAAGTTGTACGAATACTCCAGCATTAATTTTTCGCTACCAGCATTTATACCATAATTACCTATTGCTTCCAAGCGTTTTGTATAAATACTTTCGCCATACACACTATCGCTTCCTCTCCAGCTTTCATTCCATTGCATTTCACCACCCCAACGATCTTCTGCCAGCAATCGAATACCCAATTGAAAAGGAAGTTGGCTGTTGCGTTTAAAATCCCATTTATTAAATAATGAAACACGCTTTTGCAACGTAACGTCTGTAAAATTATCGCCATTCACGTCGTATCGTTTCCCAAAATTGAACAGGTTTAATCCGAGCAATGAAGTTGTTTTACCAAATTTGAATTTTGCACTCACATCAGCATTGATCTCATCATACGACGTACCATATACATCTGCATGAAACAAAGCTGCAGATGACGGATCTTTTGTAATGATATTGATCAACCCTGCAACCGCTTCACTTCCGTACAATGTTGAAGAAGGGCCTTTTACAATTTCCACACGCTTGATCAGGCTTGCCGGAATACCGGAAAAACCATACACCGTTGCCAGATTACTCACCACCGGCATCCCATCGATCAACACCATTGTGTACGGTCCCTCCATTCCGTTGATATGAATATCTCCTGTATTACATACGTTGCAATTTAGTTGTGGCTGTACGCCATTTACTATCGATAAGGATTCAAACACTGAAGCGCTTACATTCTTTTTGAAAAATTTTGCAGAGTACGATTCAACCGCAATGGGACTGGTTGATTTCCTGATCTCCCGCATGGTACCACTGATCACCACCTCTTCCAATGATTTGGTAAGAGGTTTTAGTTGCACAGCAATAAACTTGTTGGATGAAGAAATTACAACTGTATCGGTAAGATAACCAACTGCCGAAATAGTAATACTGTCGCTTTCTGCAGCTGCTAAAACAAACTCACCCTGATGGTCAGTTAATACAGATTGTTTGCTTTGAAGGTTCAGTACAGTAACATGTTTTAGCCGCTCCTCCGAACGAAGATCGATCACCTCCCCACGAATGGTATTGGATTGACCGGCAGCGGCCAAACCCAGTAACATCATCCACACAAAAATTACAGCCCTCATAACTATTTTTTAGACTTGTCTAAATTTATATTTAGACAAATATAGAAATTAGTTACATAAAGTCAAATTTATTTCAGAGAATACTACCGGCTGTAAGTAAAAAAGCCTGTTCAAAAATGAACAGGCTTCGTTTATCTGCAACAATCTTTCTTTCGAAAAAGGGAGAGAAGAAATAGGAATACAGGTTTGATCAGTTTCATTTCAAGGCATTTAAAAAGTAATGCTCAAGGCTGATGAATACCGAACGTTCAGCCATACGATGTGCATTGCCTGCTAGTTGATAACGGGCACCCAGATTGAACCGTGTGCTGCTGTTAAAGATCAATTGAATAGCCGGAGCAATATCAATATAACTGGCTTTCACATCTGTACTCTGCTGACCAAGAAACTCACAGTACAAGTTGACATTTGTCTGTTTGTAATTATCATAGTTTCTCGGGAACAGCAAATAGCCCATTGAGAGATTATACAGAATTGCTTCGTTTGAAAAAGGAATTCCAAAATCAACCTTATTATCTTTTTCTAATTGACGGATATATGATGCGCCTGCCGAAGCAGCAAACTTGCCAACTAATTGTGTGGCAACAGCACCCAACTGTAAACCACTGTTATCGCCATCCAAACTCAACTCCTGGTACACCAAAGGATTATTGCTCCATGCCGCCGAACCATACAATGCTGCACGAAAATGTTTGTGCACTTCATCATTACTGTAAAACCGGTATTTGGAATAAAGCCGAGCACTTTCAAATTGTTGCTTCGATTGAAAATACATGTTGGAAAAACTTACGTTGCCTGTGAGCATCCAGTTTTTAGTTAAGCCCAACTGGAGTTCGGGCATAAATCTGTATTCCCGTTCGTTGTTGTGGTATGCACGCATTGTTTTCATGGATGCTTTGGCAACAAGAGCTTTTGCCGGAATATTGGAAGCAGGATTTGAAAAAATATATAACTCCTGCCCGCTTGCCATTGAACAGGTCAACAGCATCAGACTGAATAGTAGGAATCGAAACATAATTGAAAAAAGGGAAGCAGTTGTTGCTTCCCGTTAGTTTTTTAAATCGTTACATGATAAACACGCACTCCCTTTGTTTCACCTGTTTTAAAGCTTTCAGCTTTGGTGAGCCCGGCGTATTTTTTATATTCTTTTGCTGATAGAAAATTTTTATCAACGATCGTAATGGTCTTTTCGCCATTCAACTGCTGACTTTTCACATTTAGAAAATGTAATACTTTTCCATCAACAGTAAGTGGCTGATCGTTCTGTACAGTTACATTTTTAAAGTCTGCAACGATCTGCAGTTTGGCCACAGAAAAACCTGCATCTTCCACTTTCTTACGCAATTGATCGAAATTAATATCAGCACCTTCTTTAAAGTTAATGACGAAAGAAGATGTTTTAATATCAGCTTCCACTCCCGTAACAAACGAAAGTGTTTTTAATGATTTGTTGATCGCATTACTGCACATCGCACAGGTTAAGCCACTGGCTTGTAACGTTGCCGATTTAAATTGTGCAGACGCTGTTACACCAACAAACAGACATATCAATAACAAAACGTTTTTCATGTTAATGTATTTGGTGATTGAGAAAAAGCTGCTGATGGCTTGTTGTCATCAGCAGCCATCGTACATTTTAGTGATGTGTACATTTACCATCCTTGCAGCAATCAGCTTTTGCTACAGAACCTTCTTTCTTGCAGCAATCGCCACCTTTTTCACATGTCATGCCGGCGCAGCAACCACCTTCTTTTGCACAGGTACCATTTGCACAGCAGTCGGATTTACCTTCTACTTTTTTACAACATGGTTTGTCGCCTGTACACTTACCATCTTTCATGCAACAAGCTGTTGCTTCTTTTGTTGTAGCAGAAGCTGTTTTACGATCGTATTTGCAGCACTCATGTAAATTATTGTACACGTCATCGGGTGCTACATATTTTTCATTGTCGTAACCTGCAGCTGCAATTCCTTTCTGGATTTTATCATCGGATGATTTTGCAGCGGCATATTTTACCGTCAGCATTTTACTGTCTTCGTTCCACTCAGCAAAAGTTGCACCATTTGTTTTAGCAGCACCTTCAATCGTTTTCTTACACATGCCACAGTTACCCCATACTTTAAATACGGCAGTTGTTACAGCAGCTTGTTTACCACTTGTTTTTGATTGTGCGTTGCTTGTTTGAATGCATGCAAACAAAAAGATGAATGCGGCTATAAATTGAAATGATTTCATTGTAATTGATTTTGATTGAATAAATAGAAATACGGTTCCTGCAATAACGCAGAAAATTAACTACGAACCAATCGAATCTAAATACGAAAAACATTCACATCCAGATATACCCGGTTAAGTACCCTCGGAGGGGGAGAAAAATAAGTAAGGATGGGAATAGCAGATTGCCCTTGTTCAGGATCTGATAATACAGTTGTACGAACCGGAACGGCAGAACTCGCAGCAGCCAATTCAAATGCTACCGTGGATGTTTGATGGGAATCGTTCATCTTCCCTTTTGAGATCTCATCCTTGCAACAATGGTTTTCTGTTTTCGCCATGCCGCATTTACCGCAGGCGCCATCGTTGTGATCTGCGTCCTCATTGAATGTGATAGAAGAAACCTTACCCATACAGTAATGCACATTGATCACCATCCCGCTGGTAGCGGCTAGGTAAAAAACGGCAACAATGAATAAAAGGAACTTCTTGAACATTGCTACAAAGATAAACGAATCTTTTGATGAGAACTTGATTCTCATCAGTTAACAAAGCCCCAATAAAGGCCAAACCGCACAAAAAATCCGGGGGTTGGGTGTAGCGGTGTAGCTAAGTTATTGTTTAAGAAGCTGAACGAAGGGCTCGTTTGGACAGTATTAAGATTTTCGGCACGGATGATCATTGTTAAACTTCTGATCCGGAACTGCACATAAGCTGCGATATCGGGTAAATTCCGGACCGTCTCGGTGTTTTGCAGAAAAAACTGACCCAGTACCGGTGAAAAACTGTCGGCTTTATAAGCCGTATGATAACGCATTTCAACACCCGTGCTAAGGTTTAATGTTTTAAAAAACTTTCCCTCAAACGCAAAACGGTTTCGTGTAAACACAAGCGGCAGGTTTACCGGAGCATTGGCAGTTGCCTGTTGTACGTGCACTTCGGTGTACCAATTCCAATGCTTCCATAAACGGAATTGTTTTTCCAGTTGCAATTGAAGCACATTAAATAAGGTTGCTTCCTGTTCTGCCTGCGTGTAGTCTTTGAAATAGATATAATTGGATGCAAGAAAATAGTTGGCGCCTAACTTCAATCGCTGCTGCGGCAGCTCGTATGTGGCAGAAGCAATGGTTGTATTTTCCTTTCCAAAGCTGGTGTTACCCAAATTGAATTTTTTAAAGTTGCTTCTGTCGTCATGAATAAACGAAGGTGTGCGACTCACATTCCGGAATCCCAATGAAAGATAACCGAGCTTCTGCCCAATCAATCGTTTCAACGAAGCTATTACACTATAATCGCCACTATTGAAACCAGCCATGTATAATGTACCCGCCAGTTCCATATCCCATTTTTTATTTTTTGTTTTATTGCGATACTCCCCATTCAAATAAATATTGGTGAACGATGGCTCATTGCTGCCAAAATCGGCTTCCAAAAATTGATAACCGGCTGCTGCCTTAATAAATTGCTGTTGATTTTTGATATCAGGAAACGAATAAATAGCCGCTTCATTCGTCAATGTTTGCCAATAGTCCTTGATACCAAAAGTTGCCGGCAACCCTGATAAGCCATACAATAATTTATACCCTGCAGTGTCAACCCTCGTATCAAGGTATTGCAATGAATAGCGATCAAACTGCATGGTATGTTGAAACCGGAAGCGGGGATAAAAGAAATACACCACACTTGAATCGGTAACAACCGAATCTTTCTTGCCAAGATCATAATGATGACGTACTAAAAAATTTGTAACCGTATAGCGATTACCGGTATTAATTGTATTACTCAAAAAATTTGATCGAACGGGCTCAACGCCACCTAAGTTGGTAGGGATACTGAAACGCTCAGAAAAAAAAGGGAGACTGTCTAAAAACCTCGTGCTTTGGATACCACCATTTTCAGTTGCACCAATTCGATTATTCGCAGCAATAAAATAAACTGTGTACCGCCGTTTTGGCGAGGTGTACCAGGTATTGAAATTGAGATTGGTATGACTGTTTTTCTGATTGCGGAAAATGCCGGGCGAATTAATAAGTTTAAAATTGAACGCAAAATTCCAGTTGTAACGGATGTTTTGTGTATGCAACACACCAATATTCTGTTCATTGTTTGGACCAAGCACATAATCAAGCTGGGTGTAAGGCCTTGTAGTATTGTAGAATTTCAGTTGCTCCACCTTCGAAATGTATTCGTCGTAGGCATGGAATCCATGATCCCATCCGGCTTTCATAGTAGGCGAAAACAACAAAGAGCGTGTAGCACCTCCCGTATTCCCCAGCACAATATTCGACCAGGGAACGTGCCAGCGTTTACTGAAATCGTTTACAGATGAATCAAGGGAATAAAAGCGGGCCGTGTCTAAATAACGGTAAATCAGCGTGAGTGAATCTTCCAGTCCGGTACGGTGCAGGAGCGAATCTTTGAAAGGACCACCGCCTCCACCACCGCCGCCGCCCATTCTGCTACCACCTAATAAGGCTCCGCCGGGCATCCGTTGTAACGGGTTTTGCGCCTGCACAGCATACGATGAAATGATGAGAAAAAATAACAGCAGTAAACGGGTCATAGATGAAAAAAGGGCTTTACCGGCCCGTGCAAAAATAAACGAATTGAATGGCCACTTTACTAAAAGCAACTTAAAGTTCAAGAATTAACTGTTTCACAATTGCCGTCATTTTTGGCTCCGCTTCTTTTGCTGCCTGTAATACTTCTTCATGGGTGATGATATTTTCTTCTTCACGAATACCAATATCAGTGATCACACTCATGGCAAAAACAGGAATGCTCATGTGAATAGCCGCAATTACTTCGGCAACCGTGCTCATGCCCACTGCATCGCCGCCGAGCATCTGGATCATTTTATATTCGCTGCGTGTTTCAAACGTGGGACCTGTTACACCACAATACACACCTTCTTTTACATCAATGTTCATGCTGGCTGCAATCGCTTTTGCTTTTTTAATGAAGTCTTTTTTGTAAGGTTCACTCATATCAGGAAAGCGTGGGCCAAGTTCACTCATGTTTTTACCGATAAGCGGATTGGGTGTAAGCTGACTGATATGATCTTTGATGATCATGAGATCACCTACTTTGAAGGCTGTATTAACACCACCTGCTGCATTGCTGATCACCAATGACTGCACACCTAAGTATTTCATTACCCGGATGGGATATACCACTTCTCCGATCGAATAACCTTCATAGTAATGAAAACGACCAGCCATTACCACTACATTTTTATTCCCCAGTTTGCCAAATACCAACTTGCCTTTATGTCCTTCCACTGTTGATACCGGAAAATGCGGTATCTCATTATAGCTGATCTCTTTTTCAATTTGCAGTTCATCGGTAAAATGACCGAGGCCGCTGCCCAACACCACACCTACTGTTGATTCATCTGCATACTGGCTTCGGATATACGCCACCGTTTCGTTGATCTTATTCAATAACTCTCCCATTTCTTTCATTTTTGTAAGGCGGCAAATATATTGCTTTCGTACGGGTATCGTATAAAGGAAAATGAAGATTCATCCGTAAGCAAACGGAATAAGAGCGGGTGGTTTGCCAGTTCAGTATAGTGCATCCATTTTCCGTTTACTTTGATGCGCTCATAAATTAACCGGATGCCGTGACTGTAATCAACATACCAGTTGACATGTCCGGTATAAACAGGTTGGATGGGTTTGCCTGTTGAATAATGCCAGCCATAGATCGCTACTTTATTTTGTTTCCCTGCAGGTTTTAATTGTTCGGTAAGTACCACATCTTTTTTAATACCTGCAATCAATCCTTTCCGCAACGTTCGTTGTCCTTCAATGATGAGATGATGCTGATACATGGTAGGTGTACTGTCACGAAAAGCAAACATAGGCACCGGTTCTATTTTTACGTTTGCAGCTTTGTAAATGTCATCCACCAATTTCTTTGTTGGCAGGAAGCAATGAAAAGTGTCAGCCATTAACTGGGCCGACATGGGCGTTAAAGGAATCCTTGCCCAATCATCGTTTGTTCCCACACTTAAGTAGTCAGGTGCTACGTACAGAACGGCCGTAATTTTTTTATTGCTTGTCGAATCGGTGATGCTGATTGAAACAGAAACAAACGTTCGCAAAAAATCGGGCATGTTGCCGGCAAGCAATTCAGCAATCGCAAAGGAATCACGTTGCTTCCAATTCATTGTTGTTGCCTGTTGAAAAAACGCAGAACCCTTTACAGCGTTGATTTTTCGTTGAGCGATCACAAGCTTTTGATTGCCTTTGCAAGCACAGAAAAGAATGATTAAAAACAATATAAAAAGCCGGTTCATGACAGTAAGATAAAGAATTGGCACGATCGATCACATGCCGATTAGTATTCCCGAACCATGAACGGATTGCGACGCAACAGGCGATGCTCAAAGAGATGAAGCCGGTATCATAAAACGCTTCATGTTCTGTCTTATTCCCACCTGTTCTTTCCTTATCTTCGCCGAAATTTTTTGCATATGAACCTCCACGAATATCAAGCCAAGGAATTATTGAAGAAATACAATGTTCCGGTGCAGGAAGGATTTGCCTGCAGCACAGTACATGAAGCCGAAGAAGCGTATCGCCAGATCAAGAACCAAAGCGGCAGCAGCTTTGCAGTTGTAAAAGCGCAAATTCATGCGGGTGGCCGTGGTAAGGGAACTGTGAAAGAAACCGGTATGAATGGTGTGAAAGTTGCAAAAAATATTGACCAGATCACTGAGTTTGCAAAAGGTATTTTGGGTGGCACATTGGTAACCATTCAAACAGGACCTGCCGGTAAAGTGGTAAACAAGATCCTTGTTGCACAGGATATGTATTACGATGGACCAACAGAGCGTAAAGAATTTTATCTCTCTATTCTCCTCGATCGTACAAAAAAACAAAACGTGATCATGTACAGTACCGAGGGCGGTATGAACATTGAAGATGTTGCACATGACACTCCCGAAAAAATATTTAAAGAGTGGGTTAACCCGGGCGGACCATTACAAGCGTTCCAGGCAAGAAAGATCGCTTTCAATCTTGGTTTGAGTGGTGAAGCGTTTAAGAACTGTGTAAAGTTTGTAACGAATCTTTACAATGCATACGTTGGATTGGATTGTGGTATGCTTGAAATTAATCCGCTGTTCAAAGCAGCCGATAACAAGATCATTGCAGTGGATTGCAAAATGAACATTGATGATAATGCGTTGATGCGTCATCCTGATGTTGCCAACATGCGTGATACAACTGAAGAAGACCCTACAGAAGTAGAAGCAGGCAACCACAACCTCAACTTTATTAAGCTTGATGGTAACGTAGGTTGTATGGTGAACGGTGCGGGTTTGGCAATGGCTACCATGGATATGATCCAGTTGAGTGGTGGACAACCGGCAAACTTCCTCGACGTAGGTGGCACTGCCAATGCACAAACTGTTGAAGCAGGTTTCAAGATCATTTTAAAAGATCCAAACGTAAAAGCAATTCTCATCAACATCTTTGGTGGTATTGTTCGTTGCGATCGTGTTGCTGCAGGTGTAATTGAAGCGTACAAAACAATTGGTAATATTCCTGTTCCCATCATCGTACGTTTACAAGGTACAAATGCTGAAGAAGCAAAGAAGCTGATCGATGAAAGCGGATTGAAAGTACAAAGTGCTATTCAGTTAAGCGAAGCAGCTGCATTGGTAAAACAAGCAGTAGCATAAGTCCAAGTAAAAATAAACAGCCAATGCCATACGATTTCCGTGTGGCATTCGTTTTTATACCTTGTGAATAGTTTAACCATTCACTTTGCCTGGTCGGCTTGCTTTTTGAACCGATTCAGCAATTGTAAACCATCAACCAATTATCACATGAAAGGACTACTCCGTAACAGTTTTGTTTTACTTGTTAGCTTCATTACAATTCAGTCAGCTTCTGCACAACTTCGTTTCGAAACACAACATCATTTCAAACCATTTGAAGTATTGCTTGATGCAGGTTATGCCCGTCCCGCAGGAAAAGGTGCGAAGGCAGGTGTATTGCTGGCATTGGAACCACGTTTCAATGCATTGGATCGCATAACAGTTGGCTTGCGGATGGAAGCAACAGCAATGGCCCGTGGCTATGCAGGCGTAAGCGGAACGAATCCAAATGCAAATGGCGAAGCAGGTGTTGGTATTTCCTTTGTTCCAACGGCTGAATATTATTTTGCAAACCGAACCGTTCGCCCATTCATAGGTGGTGGCGCCGGTATTTATAATTTCCTGAGTATTGAAGCCGACAGTCAAAACGGAGGGACCTTTTCTATTCCAGCATCTACAAAATTTGGCGGCATGGCAAGAGCAGGTATTGAAGTATGGCATTTCCGTGCAGCAGTTGAATATAACTTTGTTGCAAAGACAGGCGATATCAATAACAATTACCTCGGTATAAAAATCGGCATCATCTTAGGTGGTGGACAATATTCGTTAGAAGATACTTATTAGAAAAGCTGCCAGCTATTCGCTACTTGCCCCTCGCAAATACAAAAACACAAAGGAAGAAAAGAAGTTTACTTTTCTTCCTTTGTGTTTTTGTGTATTTGTGGGAAACAAAATCGTTTTAGCTTTGACGTATGCACCCAAGTATTACAATCCGCACAATTCAACCTTCCGATAATGCAGCACTGGCTGTAATTGTCCGCACATCCTTAGCAGAGTTTGGTGCCAACAAACCCGGCACTGTGTATTACGATCCTACAACCGATGCGTTGTATGAACTGTTTCAAACCAAAGGGAGTGTTTATTTTGTTGCAGAAGAAGAAGATAAGCTGTTAGGTGGTGGTGGCATTTACCCAACTGAAGGATTACCGACGAAAACCTGTGAATTGGTAAAAATGTACCTGCACAAAGATGCACGTGGAAAGGGATTGGGAAAGCGAATGATCGAACAATGTTTGACCTGGGCGAAAGATAACGGTTACGAACAAGTGTATTTAGAAACCATGCCGGAGTTGAAGCAAGCATTAAAAGTGTATGAACTTTTCGGATTTGAATATTTAGATGGACCGATGGGCAACAGCGGACATTTTGGATGTGATCGATGGATGTTGAAGAAATTGTGAGTATGAATAACGTGTTGTTTTACTATTCGTCAGATGTTGGCGTCAGACGAGCGTCACTCATCATTCATCCCTCATCACCTCCACCTCATACACCCCACTAAACAAATAAACCGCTCCACTCTTCACATCAATTGCTTTATGCCGTTTGCGTAGTTTTTCTTTTTTCTGAAATACACGACCGTCTTTTGTTTTGAAGAGCTGATCGTGTTGCAATTGTTCAACCAATACTTCTCCCTGCTTGCGTACATCATAGTTTTTGAGTACACGCATCAAATGTTCTTCACCACAACTGGTAGCCGATGGATTTTGTAATGATTTCATCAATGCCTTTTCAATATCAGCCGGAAAAATTTTCTTTAATAGAAACTGTGCAAGTATTTTTCCATATTCATGTTTCCATTCTTTGCCATGTGCCGCAATACGATGTCCGAAATTTTCAAATGCCAGCAAGTGTGCTATTTCATGTAACAGCGTTACTAAGAAAGAATATTTATTGAGATTTCCGTTTACACTGATGCGGTGATTTTTCTGATTGATCGCATGCCGGTAATCGCCGAGTATACTGTTCCGTTCCCGTGTAATGGTTAAATGAATTTTATATTGGTGGAGATAGTCCAGCACCGGTTCAACCGAACCTTCCGGTAAATAGGCAGCCAATGCATGTAGCGGAACTTCCTTTTTACTCATCGCTTTTTCTCGTCTTGTTTCTGCTTCAACAAACGAAACACCATCCGCACTTCCATAAACGAATACACAAAATACAAGGCCATACAAACATACAATGCCGGCTTATTGATATTTGGTTTAGCGATCAGTGCATAGATCACCACCGCTGCTGCACAAATGAGCATCTTGATCATAAGTGCGCCATACACACTTCTGAAAAACACCTGGATGTTTTTATGTAAAAAACCTTTTATGTGGAAGTAGAGCGAAGTAATGGTCACAAGAAATAAAATCAGGTTACCTGCCATCAGCACATTAAAACTAAGTCCGTATTTCGTAAGCCAGTTTTGGCCCAACAGATACAAACTACTCAGCGCAACAAAAAGCCCCAAAATAGGCAAATACAATTTCTGATTTTGATTCTTCATTTCCTTGCAGATGTGTCTTTATAAATCCGGTAAAAGATGGCGCTGAGCACCACTACCGGTAACAACCATGCAAGTAAAGGAAAATTCAGCTTCAACCAGCCATCTGCTTTTAAACCTGCGAAAACAGCAAGTCCCAAGGCAGCAATTAATTGAAAAGCCAACCCGGCATATTGTGCCAGGTAAGCTCTGTTACTTTTTGTTGGCTTGGACGATTTATTGGTCGTTGGCTGCGGCATTCAGGGATGATTCTTTGCTGATCTCCAGTACACTGGCAAGCGGCGCATTGGAAACGGCAGCAGCACCCATATGGCATTCGCCATTGAACGAAGCGGTAGCATCTACCTGTAACTGACCGGCATAAATATTACCGTTGATCTGGCAGCTGCCTTTCAGGTACAATAGTTCGGTTACCTTGATGGTGCCATCGATCTGGCCCAGCACATCGGCTTGCTGTGCAATAACATCGCCATAAATTTTGCCCGATGGACCTACTAACACTTTGGAAGACGTGGTAAGGTTACCTTTCAGCACGCCATCCACCCGGATGTCGCCTTTGCTTTCAATATTTCCTTTGATTTCGGTACCTGATGCAACAATTGTTGCTAAACCTGTGGAGGCTTCTTTTTCCTGGGAACTGGATTTACTGTTGAACATATGCAGTGGTTTTTATTGCGTTGAACGTTCTACTTCCGGCATTTTCAGGGTGGTTGTATCCATCGCTGTGGTTTTTACATCGCCCGATAACACCTTTTTCAGATTGTCAAGATACTGATCTTTGTATAACATCGACCGCTCCAAAGAGTCAATTTTTGTTTTATAGAAGATCAATTCCTTCCGCTGACTTTGTGAACCATAGCCCGGTAAATAATATTTCAGGTTGGTAAACGTGATCAGCGCTACAGTCAATCCCACCAACAATACAAAAATGGTGCTAAGAGTGATGTAAACGCTCAATCTGGATAATTTAAACGTTACCACTTCCTCATACGTATCATCATTCATCACCACCAACCGGTAGCGATTCCGTAAGCGCTTCAGTGTACTTTCTGCATCAATTCGTTTTGCCATACTATAAATGAGGTCTAAATTTAGCGTTTAAGAGGGGTAAAAAAATAATTTCTTCCTGATTTTACCTTTAATTAAAATATTTTTGACCGTATTGAGTTAATTAAGAAAAACGACCCAACGCCTGCATGCAGCCAATTATTGTTTCTAAATTCAACCGGATACTGATTATTCTACTGCTGGGCTGCATTTCTGCATCGGCACAACCGGATTTTACTCTTCCGTTAGTAAAACCCGTAAAATACGAGAACAAAGTATTGGGATCGGAAAAAACCGACGACAAAAAATTCACACTGCCCCGCCGTCTCTATCAGAGCATGGTAACAGAATATAATTTTCATTACAACGCTGTTAATAAGATCAACGCCATCCTCGAAAAAGCAAAACTGAGCCATCGGGACGATTACACACAACTCCTGCCCTTTTATAACTACTCAACTGATTTTACCGCTGCCGATTCGATGGAATTGGATTCGGTGATCTTGAAAGCAACAGCCGGTATTGTGTTGCACGATCTGCGCAACAGCTATATCGATAACATGTATCTGCTCATCGGTCAAAGTTATTTTTACTGGCAGAAATTCGATTCGGCCTACCGCATTTTTCAATTTATTAATTACAACTTCTTCCCAAAAGATAAGGACGAATATATTATTGTGGTGGGTTCCAACGATCGCTCCACAAAAGGTGATCTCAATATTGCAACAAAAGAAAAGAACGGCATTGTACACAAAGCATTCTCTCATCAGCCAAGCCGGAACGATGCATTGATATGGCTCACCAGAACCTATGCAGAAGACAATCTGTATCCGGAAGCCTATAGTTTGATCAACCTGCTGAAAAAAGATCCCCTGTTTCCAAAACGATTGCATGGTAAGTTGAATGAAGTACAGGCGTATACGTTTTACAAACAGGAACAATGGGACAGCACAGCATTTTATTTGAAAGATGCGTTGGGTGAAGCAGCCGATAAAACAGAACTGGCACGTTGGGAATATTTACTGGCACAGTTGTATGCAAAAACCAATCAACCGGAATTGGCCTCTTCTTTTTTCAACAAAGCAAAATCGCACACTACTGATCCTGTATTATATATCCATGCCCGTATTTATGAAGCACAATTATTACGGAAAGAAGGTGGTGATGCAGTAACTGAAACATTGGCCGATCTGCTAAAGCTGTCACGCAAAGAACGGTTTGATGGATACGAAGATGTATTGTTCTATGCGGCAGCCGATATGGCCTTGCAGAAAGGCGATACAACACAAGCTATCACATTATTGAAACGTAGTGTTTCTTATACAACAGAAAATCCATCGGTTAAAAACAAAGCCTTTGTAAAACTGGCTGATCTGGCGTATGCACGCAGAGATTATACACTTGCTTCCAACTCACTCGATAGTGTGAATTTTCAGGATATTGCCTTTGCTGAAAATGCGGCACAACTGCAGATCAAACAACAAATGTTGAAGCGATTGGTAGAACTGATCACAGTTGTAAAACAACAGGACAGTTTGCAGGCTGTTGCAAAAATGCCGGAGAAAGAAATGGATGCTTACCTGAAATCATTGGCACGCAAAATCCGTAAAGAACGTGGGTTAAAAGAAGAAGCTGTTTATACACCTACGCAAACCGCAAACAACCCTAACGATAACACTCCCCTCTTCAACAATGCAGGAAGTGGTAACAGCTGGTATTTTTATAATGCAGCACAAAAGTCAAGAGGGTTTAGTGAATTTAAAGGCAGATGGGGCAACCGTCCGAATATTGATAATTGGCGCCGGCAAGATGCGGTTGATGCAGCAAAACCACCATCGCAGGCACCACAATATGCAAGTAATGCAAACGAAGTATTGAGTATAGAACCTGATAAAATTCCCGCAGATGAATTAAGTGTGGAAGGTTTGAAAAAACGTTTACCTCTTACCGAAGAATTATTACTCGAATCGAACAGACAAATAGCAGAATCATTATTTGATCAGGGACAGATCTATAAAAATCAACTGGAAGATTATCAACAGGCAGCTGTTGTATTTGAAGAAATATGGAAACGCTTTGGTAATTATGAGAGAGAACAGGAAGTATTGTTTGAACTGTATTACTGTTATACCAAAACAGGCGACAAACAAAAGGCCGCTTACTTTCAGGATCAGTTGAATAAGAAATATCCGAACGGAGATCTGGTACAGAAAATTAATGCATCGAAAAATCCAACGGCTCCGGTAAAAGACGCAAAGACGATTGCTTACGAAACTATTTACGATCTCTTCCTCTCCGGTAAATATGATGAAGCGCAGCAACAAAAGCGATTGGCTGATTCGATTTATGGAAATTCATACTGGACACCACAGTTACTCTATATTGAATCGCTCTTTCACATCAAACAAAAAAATGATAGCGCCGCTATGCTGACGCTTACCAATCTTGAACGAAATTTCCCCGGCACACCGATGGCTGAAAAAGCTGCAGTGATGAAAGATGTAGTTACCCGCCGAACAGAAATTGAAGACTATCTCACCCGCACCAATATTGTACGCCAAACGGAAGATAGTGTTGTGATGCCGTTTGATGAAGGCCCGCTGGTGAATAAGGTTGGACAGAACATCAAAAAAGATTCAACTAATAAAATAGGAATCGGCAATCAGCCAACACAAAACAATGCGAACATAACAAGGCCTGTTGCTCCGATTCAAAAAACGGAACTTGAAAAAAATGATCGCAGCAATGCAGGTAAAGTAACCATTGGTAATAAGCCGGGTATGGATACCACTGCCATTAAACCATTGAAAGAAGGAAAAATTGAAATGGTTTACATCTACAATGCAACCGATCCTTATACGGTCATGATGTATTTTGATGAAGTGGATGAAGTGTATTTAACAGAAGCAAGAACGGCTTACCAACGTTACAACTCATCATCACACAGCGGTGAAGATATTCCGTTGAAAATTTATGTGGGCGACAAAGAGAATACCTGGATGGAAATGGGGCTGTTTTCTGATGTTACCACCGCATTGGGTTATATGGAAGAATGGAAAAAGAATGCCCGGCAGATCGTTCCATGGCTTCCTGAACTAAAATACAGTTTCATCATTATTTCCGACCGCAACCTCGAATTGCTCAAAACAAGGAAGAATATGGAGGAATACAAGCTTTTCCTTCGTCAATACATCAAAGATAAATTTTAAGATTTCTTGCTTTATTGTACTCCCTGAATTGTTATAGATTTGTCTGGTATTGAATTTGCTCTACTCTGCATCTCATACTCATCTTATGCGTAAACCAATCAAATATTTGTGGCGTGCCTTTTTTATTGGCTTCGGACTTTTCATAGTGCTGGTAATTGGCGCCAATTTCGGCTTGCTCGGTAAAATGCCTTCCCTTGAAGAGCTTGAAAATCCATCCGCTTCGCTAGCCAGCGAAGTAATTGCTTCAGATGGTACCCTCATGGGAAAATTCTATATGGAAGACCGTACCAACGTAGAATACAAAGACATTTCAAAAAATGTTGTGAATGCACTCGTTGCAGCTGAGGATGAACGTTTTTATAATCACTCCGGAATTGATGGCCGTGCGTTGGCCAGAGCTGTCATGAAGTTTGGCAGCGATGGAGGTGGCTCTACCATTACGCAGCAGTTGGCGTTGAACCTGTTTGGCGGCCGTGCAAAAAACAAAGTACTGCGGGTTTTCCAAAAAATCCAGGAATGGATCATTGCCGTAAAACTTGAACGCAATTTTACCAAAGATGAAATTATTGCACTCTATCTGAATACCGTTGAATACAGTGATAACGTATTCGGTATCCGTAATGCATCCAAAACATTTTTTCAGAAAGAACCATCGCTGGTAACAGTAGATGAAGCTGCGTTATTGATTGGTATGGTGAATGCACCTTATGCATACAATCCCCGTTTGTTTCCGCCAAGAGCCATGCAAAAAAGGAATATGGTGATCAACGATATGGTGCGTAATAAATTTGTAACAGAAGAGGAAGGTGAAAAACTGAAAAGCAAACCCATCAACCTGAAGTATAAAAAATTAGATGAAAGCACAGGGCTTGCTCCTTACTTCCGTGATGTGTTGCGTGATCAGATGAAGAAGTGGGCAAAAGAACACAAAAAGGCAAATGGTGAAACGTACAATATTTATCGTGATGGGTTGAAAATTTATACCACCATCAATCCACGCATGCAGTTGTATGCAGAAGAAGCTGTATCGAAACACATGAGTGCACTGCAAAAAAATTACTGGACTTTGCCATGGATCAAAAACAACAGCATCTGGAAAGGGCATGAAAATATTATTGAACGTGCCATGAAAGACAGCGACCGCTGGCGTAAAATGGCCGCTGCCGGAATCAGTGACGAAGACATTCGAAAAGCCTTCAACACAAAAACGAAAATGAAAGTATTTGCATGGAACAGTAAACGGGAAACCGATACAACCATGACGCCGTACGATTCTGTGCGTTATCACAAAATGATCATTCAAACTGGTTTTATGGTGATGGATCCATTTACCGGCGAAGTAAAAGCATGGGTAGGTGGTGTAAACTTTAAGAATTTTAAATTCGATCACGTTAACATCAACACCAAGCGACAGGTAGGTTCAACCTTTAAACCATTGTTGTATGCACATGCTGTTGAAAATGGTTTTACACCTGAAACACCATTACCTGCCGGACCAACTAATTTGGGTGGTAAAATGATCTCAGGTAAAGGTGGCCCAATGGCAATTTGTTTAGCTTATTCCTACAATCCCGGTGCTGCTTATTTGATGAATCAGTTCGGTGTAAAGAGTGTCATCAATTTTGCACAGAGCGCAGGTATCAAAAGTGAAATGCCTCCTTATCCATCTATTGCGTTGGGTAGTGCAGACATCAGCGTATATGAAATGCTGCAGAGTTATACCATGTTCCCGACAAATGGTATGAGCACACAGCCGATCTATGTAACACGTATTGAAGACCGTAATGGAAATATTTTACAAACCTATGCACCTGAACAAAAAGTAGTAATGAGTGAAGCTGCTGCCTACACTATGGTGAAAATGATGCAGGGCGTAGTTGATATTGGTACCGGACGTCGTTTACGTGGTATGGGACTTACCGGAGAAATTGGTGGTAAAACAGGAACAACGAACGGCAATACCGATACGTGGTTTATCGGTTATACGCCACAGTTATTAGCCGGTGGTTGGGTTGGTTGTGATGATCCGTTTCTGAAAATGGTGGGCGAAGGTAACCGAACTGCCTTACCGATCTGGGGCTACTTCTTTGAAAAAGTATTGGCTGATAAAACATTGGGCATTACCAAAGAAGCAAAGTTTGTACAACCGGAAAGCATGAAGGTGGAATCGTTCATGGATTACGAAAACTTTGCAGACAGGTATCGCAATGAGCCTGATGCAGAAAATCCGGATGCAGGAAACGGAACATCTTCCGATTACGGTGACTTGAACCTTACGCCCGATGCAACACTTGGACCTGAATCGCAACTGACAGAAGAACAGAAAGTATTGCAGGAAGCAAAAAAGCAGGAGGAGAAAAAACCGGATACGAAAAAAGATCCAACAAAACCTGCGGCAACAAACGATCCGAAGAAAGACAGCACCAAAAAGAAATGGTGGCCGTTTAAGAAGAAGAATAACTAATACTCAAAGCCCTGTACTAACTACGGGGCTTTTTTATGACAGTGATGTACTCCAGCTTAACTTATAAACATCATCTGCTCCCTTCACACAGGTAAACAGAAAGTTTGTAATAAAAGGAATTTCCAGGTGCTCACCTTTTTCATCAAATGCCACCGTTCCGCTCAAATAAATAGTTGATGAAGAAGTTTCCAATGCTTCACTGTCAAGAGGTACACGCTGTTGACCATACCCCAAATCGTAATGACGGTACGCTAATTGTTCTACCATATTCTCCAGCAAATCGGGCCGGTCAAGTATAGCAGCAATGTGAATGTAGTTGTTCATGATCCAGTCGTTTAACAGATCAACCAATCGCCTCGTTTTCTCCCTTTTCTATACTATTGATGCTGCAATCGCATTTCTGATTAATAAAGAAATGTGAAAGCTGTAAAAAGCTGCATCTGTGCATAAACTGCTGCATGAATATTTATGGGCAACCCTTAGGCATATTTTTGCATCTTTGCAACCTAAACAAACTACTGATCAATATGTGTGGAATCGTTGGATATATCGGTTCACGGGAAGCCTATCCCGTAATACTGAAAGGATTAAAGCGACTGGAATACCGTGGTTATGATAGTGCCGGTGTGGCATTACTGAACAATGGATTGAACGTTTACAAAAAGAAAGGCAAGGTGGCCCAGCTTGAAGAAGAAGCAATTGGCAAAGATCTGCACTCACATATAGGCATTGGACATACCCGTTGGGCAACACATGGTGAACCCAGCGATCGGAATGCACATCCACACATTTCCAACAACGGAAAGCTGGCGATGATCCATAATGGCATTATTGAAAACTATGTATCCATTAAAAATGAATTGCTGAAAAAAGGATACAGTTTTAAAAGCGATACCGATACAGAAGTACTGCTCAACTTTATTGAAGATATTAAAACCAACAACGAATGCTCGCTGGAAGAAGCCGTGCGTATTGCATTAAAACGTGTAGTAGGTGCTTATGTTATTTTGTTGATCGATGAAGATACTCCTGACACCATTATTGCAGCACGTAAAGGAAGTCCATTGGTAATTGGAATTGGAAAAAATGAACACTTTCTTGCAAGCGATGCGTCTCCCATTATTGAATATACTAAAGAAGTAGTGTATGTAAATGATTACGAACTCGCCATTGTAAAAGCTGATGAGCTCATTCTGAAAAATCTCGGTAACGAAAAGATCACTCCATATATTCAAAAGCTTGACCTTGAACTGGCGGCTATTGAAAAAGGTGGTTATGATCATTTCATGATCAAGGAGATCAATGAACAACCGCATACGATCTATGATTGTTTGCGTGGACGATTAGACCCTGTTGCAGGCACTATTACCATGGCCGGCGTACAGAACAACATGGAGCAACTGAAAAATGCACAACGTATTGTGATGATCGCTTGCGGTACCAGTTGGCATGCAGGATTGGTAGCTGAATATATTTTTGAAGAACTCTGCCGCATTCCGGTTGAAGTAGAATATGCATCTGAATTTCGTTACCGTAACCCGGTGATCAACAAAGGCGATGTGATCATAGCCATTTCGCAAAGTGGTGAAACAGCAGATACCATTGTTGCCATTGACAAAGCAAAAGAACAAGGCGCATTTATATTTGGTGTAGTGAACGCTGTTGGCAGCTCCATTGCCCGCTTATCGCATGCAGGTGCTTACACACATGCCGGACCTGAGATTGGTGTAGCAAGTACCAAAGCATTCACAGCACAGTTAGCAGTGTTAACCATGGTTGCCTTAAAGATCGCTCTTGAAAAAGGAACCATTACGCATGACCGTTATATGCACCTGTTGAATGAACTGCATGAAATTCCTGATAAAGTGAAACTGTTGCTGGAGCATTCCGATAAAGTAAAAGAAATCGGATTGAAGTATAAAGATGCCAGTGATTTCTTATACCTCGGTCGTGGATATAATTTCCCTGTCGCTCTTGAAGGTGCCTTGAAGCTGAAAGAGATCACTTACATTCATGCAGAAGGTTATCCGGCTGCAGAAATGAAACATGGTCCTATTGCATTGGTGGATGAAAAACTACCTGTTGTATTTGTTGCGACCAAAGATCCTTACTACGAAAAAATTGTGAGTAACATCCAGGAGATCAAAGCAAGAAAAGGTCAGGTGATTGCCGTTGTTTCTGAAAACGATGAAGTAATCCCAACCATGAGCAACGATATCATGTTTGTGCCGGAGGCTGATGAAATTGTTGCACCGATATTGAGTGTAATTCCATTGCAACTGCTCTCCTATTATATTGGTGTGGCAAAAGGATTGGATGTAGATAAGCCACGGAATTTAGCAAAAAGTGTGACGGTTGAATAACTGTAACTGGTTGCAAGTTCCCGGTTATACGTTATTGCGACTTTAAACTTTTATACCTGAAACATGCAACCTGAAACCTGCAACTTTCATTTATGAATCCCATCAACAAACAACCGATCTCCGGCATTGGTTACGATTTTATTCCTGCTGCCCATCTCCCAAAAGGGAAAGATGAATACTATCTCCGCAATAAACAAAACCGGAGTGGCATCAACTATCGCAAATTAACAGCGCTGGAAATAGAAGTATTGGTGCGAAACCGCAATGCATCCGATAACTGGAACAACCTGCTTGTATCCGATGCATTTAATCCTGAGCTGGTGAAGAACTGTAAGTTTTTTGGTTTGGTACGTATTGGAAAACTGGAACCTTACTATCTGGAATTTCATTCCATAAAACTACAGGTAGGTTTATACAACAGTACCATCATCAGTTGCGATTTTGGCGACAATGTTGTAATCGATAACGTGCACTATCTCTCCCACTACATCATTGGCAACGAAGTGATCATTACCAATGTACATGAAATGGGCACTACCAATTATGCTAAATTCGGTAATGGTATTTTAAAACAGGGAGAAGATGAAAAGATCCGCATCTGGCTGGAAGTATGTAATGAAAATGCAGGGCGAAAGATCATTCCGTTCAATGGAATGTTGCCCGGTGATGCATGGATCTGGAGCCGCAACAGAGATAACAAGTTGCTGCAGCAAAAACTAAAAGATTTTACTGAACTTAAGTTTGATAAACTGCGTGGCTACTATGGAAAAGTAGGCGACCGAACGGTGATCAAAAGTTGTTCCATCATCAAAGATGTATGGATCGGCAGCGATGCTTATTTAAAAGGTGCTACTAAATTAAAAAACCTTACGATCAATTCTTATCCCGGTGCAAGTTCGCAGGTGGGTGAAGGTTGCGAACTGGTGAATGGTATTATGAGCGAAGGATGCAAAGCCTTCTACGGTGTAAAGGCAGTACGTTTTTACATGGCTTCACATTCGCAATTGAAATACGGAGCAAGGTTGATCAACTCTTATCTTGGCAATAATGCAACCATCTCTTGTTGCGAAGTTTTGAACTCACTCATCTTCCCCGCACATGAACAGCATCACAACAACTCTTTCTTGTGTGCGGCCACAATCATGGGGCAAAGTAATATTGCAGCCGGTGCTACATTGGGCAGTAACCACAACAGCCGCAGTGCCGATGGCGAGTTGATCGCAGGACGTGGTTTTTGGCCGGGGCTCTGTGTAAGCATCAAACACAATTCAAAATTTGCAACCTATACATTACTTGCAAAAGGAGATTATCCGGTTGAAATGAATATACCGGTTCCTTTTTCATTGGTGAGTAATGATGAATCGAATAATCAGTTGCAGGTAATGCCCGGCTATTGGTTCATGTATAACATGTATGCGTTGGCCCGTAACGCATGGAAATATATTGATCGGGATAAACGGGACCATAAAACACAGGTGTTGGAATATGATTTTCTTGCACCCGATAGTGTAAATGAATTATTTGACGCATTGCGTTTGATGGAACTGGCAACAGGAAAAGCGTTGCTAGCCGATCAGAAACTCAACAGCACATCAACAGATGCAGCTTACAGCAAAGCAGGCAAAGAAGCATTGGAGAAAAATGATCGACGCATTGCACAATTAGAAATATTGGCTGATAGTTTTGAAAACAGTAAACGAAAAGTACAGTTGTTGAAAGTTGAACGCAGCTATACGATCTTCAAAGAGTTGATCGTGTATTACGCAATGGAGCAGTTGTTGCAATTTGTAACAACACATCAAATTAAAACGGTGGATGCATTGCTTGCACAGCTTCCCAAAAAACAAAAACGCAACAGCTGGATCAACATCGGTGGACAATTAGTTGAAGAAACGGCTTACGAACAACTCAAGCAAAAGATCACTACAAACAAACTGAAAAACTGGGAGGCGATCCATAAATGGTATCAATCCCAAGGCGAAGCTTACAGCACTCGAAAATTAGTGCATGCATTGGCTTCGTATTTTGAATTGACAGGTGAAAAGCAATTGACAAAAGCAGCATTGAAAACTGCATTGCAGCAATATCTTTCTACTAAAGAATGGATGGTGAACGGCATTAAAGAATCACGGGCAAAAGACTATAGCAATCCTTTCCGCAAAATGGTGTACGAAACAGAAGCAGAAATGGAAACCGTTACAGGAAAGCTGAGTGAAAATTCGTTTATTCTGCAACAGGTGGAAGAATTAAAAACAACAAAAGCATCTGTGCAAAAACTCATCAAACAATTCAAACTATAATCGTACGCCTGTTGCATGAACCGCCTTGTAGATGAATACATCGAAAGCCTTTCCGATGAAAAACGGGAAATATCAGAACAGCTTCGTGAACTGATTCATACCGTTGTTCCGCATGTACAGGAAAAACTTAGTTTCAAAATACCGTTCTATCATTATCATGGCATGTTCTGTTACTTAAATGAAGTGAGTGATGGAATTGATCTTGGATTGTGCCGTGGAAAAGATTTGATTGATGTGTTGCCGCAACTTGAATTACGTAACAGAGTGATGGTAGCGTCGGTCATCATCCGTAACAAAAAAGAAATTCAAACAAAAAATATACAGGAGGTTTTACTAACTGCAGCCAACTGGCAGGAGGAAGCAAAGCGGTTGAAGATATCAATGATCAATACAAAGAAGAAAGCCGCTTCAAAAAAGAAACGGCTTTAAATATACTTTTCACTATGCATCCGACGAGTGTGTCAGATGAATCAATTAATCACCCCAAATATTATCTTTTCCATCGAGCCATAATTTCACCAGGTCAGTTGTAACAGATTTTGGACGTTCTAACGGGAAGCCCAATGCTCTGTCCCAAATCAAACTGGCCATTACACCTAATGCACGGCTTACTGCAAACAATACGGTGTAGTATTCATATTCCTTCATGCCATAATGTACCAGTAACGCTCCGCTGTGCGAATCGACATTCGGCCATGGATTTTTTACTTTTCCTAACGATTGTAAAATAGGCGGTACTACTTCATAAATATTCCAAACAGTATTCACCAATTTATCATCGGGCATATGTTTTTTGCCAAATTCCATTTGTGCTGTAAAGCGTGGATCAGTTTTACGCAATACCGCATGGCCATAACCCGGCACCACTTTACCGGAGCTTAAGGTTTGCTTTACATATTCTTCAATCTGAACTTTATCAGGCGCATCTGTTCCGAGTGCTTCCTGCATTTCAAAAATCCATTTGATCACTTCCTGATTTGCCAATCCATGTAACGGACCAGCCAAACCATTCATCCCTGCAGCATAACTCAAATACGGATCACTCAATGCAGAACCAACGAGGTGAGTTGTGTGAGCGGAAACGTTGCCGCCTTCATGATCAGCGTGGATGGTCATATACAAACGCATCAGTTCCATAAAGCCTTGGTCTTCGTAACCCAGCATGTGTGCAAGGTTACCGGCCCAATCGAGCAAACCATTCGGATGGATATGTTCGCTATTCTTATACTTACGGCGATAGATATACGCAGCAATACGTGGTAAACGGGCAATGAGCGTCATTGCATCATCAAATACCGGCTCCCAGTAATCTTTTTTATTAATCCCTTCGCCATATTTTTTAGCGAACACACTTTCTGTTTGCAGGGCCATTACACCTACCACAAACATCGTCATGGGATGTGTGTGCAACGGTAACGAATCAATCGCATCAAATACATGGTTCGGTACATGACTGCGACGCTGCCAGTTGTCCGTAACATAATTCACCATTGTATCATCGGGCAAATCACCAGTCAACATCAAATAAAACAGTCCTTCAGGTAACGGCTGTTCACCTTTGGGGGCTTTGGGAAGTTTTTGTTGCAATTCAGGAATGGTAAATCCACGAAAACGAATCCCTTCCTGTGAATCCAGTAAGGAAGTTTCTGTAACAAGACCTGTAATACCACGCATCCCCTGGTAGATCTGCGACAGAGTAACCTCTCCCACCACTTTATTACCATGTTCTTTCAACAGGTTTTTGATCTCCACGTTCGCTGCATCAGCTTTTTCCTTGAACCTCTCTTTAATAATGCCCATGATTGTACTGTTTATAATTGAAGTTTATCGTTGCAATGGTCTGCTTTCAAGTGAATCGTCCAAAGGTAGCCAATCCAGAGTTTCACAACAACAGAGAAGATGAAAAGTTGATGAACTTTTTCTTATTTCGGAGCCCGTTTATACAGCCAGATAGCTACGATGGCAAACAGCACATTGGGGATCCACGCAGCAATCATAGGTGGCAGGTTTCCTTTGGTTGAAAACACCATGGAGAATTTATCGATAATGATAAATGAAACCCCCATAATGAACGCTAATGCCAGATGAAAGCCACTTCCACCTCTGATCTTACGACACGCCAGTATAGATGCGATCATCGTCATTACAATTACAGATACAGCACTTGCATCACGGCGGTAACGTTCAAACCGGATGGCATTGATGCCTTCTGATCCACGTGTTTCTTCCTGCTTGATGAAACGGTTCAACGAAGGCGTTTTCAACTTATCTTTTTTGAAATCATCTTCCGAAATATCAGTTGGCAAGTAACCCATTTTGAGATAATAGTTCGAAAGCATTTTTACTTCTTCCTTTAACCCGTCAATTTTCCGTTCAATGGCCGACTCCATTTTCCACTGCTTCTTTGCCGTATCCCAGATAATGGTTTCGGAGCGAAGGTTGTAATACACCTGGTTGTTTTTTACTTTTTCCAGAAAAAAACCATTGCCGATTTTAGCGGTTGTATCATAATTCCGCATACCGGCATACGTATAGGTATCAACCCGAAAATGAATATTGTTGAGATACTGCCGTTGCTGTTTGGCAATATTTCCCATATCTACATACTTGTTTTCAAAGTTGGTGCGAATGATATTGGCTTCGGGAATCAAAAAATGATTAGCGGAACCCAGCAACACTGCCAGAAAAATACCACCCACCCAATACGGACGAAGAAAACGACCCAGACTCATGCCCACACTCAACATGGCCACCACTTCACTACGTAGTGCAAGTTTTGATGTAAAGAACACCACAGCAATCAATACAAATACCGGAAACAAAAGGGCAATGATGTGGGGAAGAAATCCATAGTAGTACTTGGTAACAATATCGCTGAAGCCCAAACCACTCCGTACAAAATCTTCGCTTTTTTCGCTGGCATCAATGGCCAGTGTGATCAACGAAAAGATCAACAGCAGGAAAAAGAAGGTTTTTAAAAACGACTTTAATATGTACCAATCAAGGATTTTCATCAGTGGCTGCAAAGTAAGGACAGAAATTGGAAAAGAAACTGTTAGAATTGCAAACAAACAGCCATTTAACCCGAGGCAGTGGCAAATTCAGCCAAATAAAATAAAGCCAATTGTAAAATTTGCAAACGAGAGGCGCCCTTGTTTTGCTACTTTTAAATAAGGTAATTTTAGCAACGAATACCCGTTGCAATCCCATAATAAATTCACAATGATAACAACAGCTGATATTGAAAAAGTGGAACGGCTGATCCGGTTAAGTGAAACCAATGCCGTTTTACCCGATGAGTTTATTCCCTGGCAAATGCAGGAGAAAGAAGAACTGTTGATGCCGGAGGAACTTGTATCGCTGCAGGGGCATCCTTTATTTGATACACTCTCAGCAACACAAAAAAGAGAATTGGGCCGGCACGAAGTAGTACAGGTAATGTATTCCTATGCATGGGCCGAAGGACTGGCTTGTTTTATTTTCAACAAACGATTGTTGAAAATTTCGCCCGACTCGGTTGAATACCGCTATCTCGTAAAAGAATTAATTGAAGAGTTCCGCCACCAGGATATGTTTGCCAAAGCCATTCGTTTATTGAATGGTAAAAAGATCAGGCTGTCGAAGTTTCATCAGTTTGTTGGTCGTTTCCACGGCAGGTATATGCCGGCCTCTTACCAGTTTATTTCGGTACTGGCGGTTGAACTGGTAACAGATATTTATGGAAAGATGATCCGTAAATCGCCGGCTGTATTTGAACCAATCCGCAAAGTATCGGAGCTGCATCACATTGAAGAAGGGCGACATATTCATTACACCAAAATCTGGATGAAGCATTATACAGACAATGCAGGTTTCTTCAAACGAACAGCATTCAGTATTGTAGTGCTGCTCAATATCTGGTACATGCGTTCGCTGTATGTTACGAAAGAAAATTTTGAAGCGATTGGCGTAAATGATCCGGGTAAGTATGCAACCATTGCCCGTAAACATCTCAAACAAAAGTTCGGCGAGTTTTATCTGGATGAGATCATTGAATTTGTGAAGGAATTCAACGGCTTCAATTTTATTACAAAACCCCTGTGGAGAAGCATTCTTGCTGCAAAAATATGAAGCGTGTTTTTATCGAACATATTGAATCGTACTTACCCGATGAACGTATCAGCAACGATCATGTAGAAGAAAGAATACGTGCCGGTGGATTTCCAATACAAACCGGCTTGTTGGAAAAAATGATTGGAAGCGAAACACGTTATTACGCAGAAAAAAATGAACAGGCTTCTGATTTAGCGGCGGCTGCTGCAAAAAAGATCATTGAAAAAATTCCAAACCGAAAAATCGACCTGTTGATTTTCGCTGCTGCTTCCGGCGATTTAATTGAACCTGCCACCGTAAACATTGTACAACAAAAACTCAGATTAAAATGCCCCGGGTTTGATCTGAAAAACGCCTGCAACAGTGTAACCAATGCTATTGAAATTGCAAGTGCATTGTTGCTGCAAGGCAGTTATGAAAACATTCTGATTGTTAGTGGCGAAAAAACGAGTGACAGTATAAAATATACCAATCTTGAAAAAGAAACCATCAAAGATCATTTTGCTGCATACTCATTTGGCGATGCAGGTGTTGCTTTGCTATTAACTACAACAACCGATGATAAGGGATTCATTTTTCAGCGTCATCAAACATTTGGAGAGCATTGGAATCTTTGTCGTATTGAAGGCGGTGGCTCCATGTATCCGAGCGATGCAAGCAAACTCGTTTTCAGCGGCGATACATTTGGTTTGAAAAATGTGATTTACGAGATTGCTCCGCCCTTTGTAAAAGATTGTATAAAAGAAGCCGGACTTACCGTGAATGATATTGATCTTATTTGCACGCACCAGGTTTCAAAAGATACGTACCGCATGGTAGCTGAAACACTTTCGTATGATGTAAATAAGATCATGCAAACATTTCATCTCTTTGGTAATACAGCAGCTACATCTGTTCCCATCGCCTATCAACAGGCGCTGCTGGAAGGCCGCTTGCAGAAAGGGAATATTGTAATGCTGTTGGGTATGGCAGCAGGTATTAATATTTCGGTACAACTAATGAAAGTGTAGCATGCTGTATCACTCTCCTTTTTTACAACTGCTTGAACAATTGCCCGCCAATTATGCGGTATGTATTCATCAACATAAAACATTAATCGCAGCCGAATTGATTGCGAAAAGTAAAAATCTTGCTGCGTACTTAGCTGCAAAAGGAATCAGAAAAGGCGATCATGTATTACTTGCATGCGATGTGGGAACTGAGTTTTTAGTGTTGTTTATGGCCTTGATTCACTTGCGAACAAAAACGGCTTTGGTTGATCCACATATGGGCAATCAACGATATGCATCCAAGCTGAAACAGTTTCAACCAAAGTGGGCATTTATCGATAGTCGTTTGTTATTGCTACAAGAACATCCTGTTGTTCGCTATCTCTATAAAAAAAGAAAAACAGGTGCGTTCTATATCCCTTACTCAACCAGCTATACGATATTTGCAACGGGTATGTGGTTGCCATTGCTGCAACGCCACTACAAACTGAAGTATTCGGAAAGCACTGCTGTTGATTTTAGTCAATCGCAGGAAGATGATGAACTGGTTGTTGTGTACACATCAGGCACCTTAGCAGAACCCAAAGCAGTGGTGCATACCATGAACAGTTTGTTTGAAAGCTTAAAAACGGTAGCCGGTTTATTTGACTCAAACAAGCAGGCATCGATGGTAACACATCTTCCTCAGTTTGCATTAATTGGTATGATGACTGGCTATAAAACGTATTTCTGGAAAGAGAGCACAGTACCAAAAGAACGAATTGCATTTATCAAAGAACATCACATAACTACTTTATTCGGACCACCTGCTGAATATCGTGACCTGATGAATTACTGTAAAGAAACCGATCAACTTTTTCCGGAAAGTCTGCAGCATTTAATTCTCGGATCGGCACCGGTACTAAAACCGTTATTGATCGAGCTGCGAAAATTCAGCAATGCAAAAATCACCTGTTTGTATGGAATGACAGAGAACCTGGTTGTGGCAAGCGTAGATGGTGACGAAAAAATAAATTATACAGGAAAAGGCGATTTGTTAGGAAAGCCATTGGAAGCGATGCAGTATAAAATTGCAGAAGATGGCGAACTATTCATTCGCTCGCCGCTTTTATACAAACGTTATTTTCATTTACAGAAAGCCGACGAATTTCACGCCACCGGTGATTTGGTTGAAACAGATCCGCAGGGAAGATTTGTGATGAGAGGACGAAAAAAGAATATGATCATCCGGGCGAATAAAAATATTTATCCCGGCCTGTATGAAACAACTATCGCACAAATTAATGGTGTGAATGATGTGTGCCTGATGGGATTGTACGATGAAGCCATACATGATGAACGGGTAATACTTGTTGTTGACGCCGATAAATCGTTAACAGAAAAAGCGTTGATGAAGGAATTAACGAGTGGCAAACATGCAATTGATTCAGATGCATTGCCGGATCATATTATTTTTCAGCCGATTCCAAAATCAGGCCGTCAACAGAAAGTCGATCAGCAATTATTAACAGAACAAATTAAACAACAACTGCCATCGCTTACGACATCATCATAACAGGAGCTACCGGCTTTATTGGCGCTGCCTACATCCGCTACTTTTCAGCATTGGGTTATAAGGTGTTGGCATTGGGCCGAAGTAAAGAACCGCATTCGAACTTGTTGCAATATGCAAGCTATCAATCGGTAGATATTGCTGGTAACGTTCCTCCGTTGGAAGCAACTGTTTGCATTCATTGTGCAGGTTTAGCATCGGATAAAGAATCACTTCAAAATTTACTGCAGGCAAATACAGAAGGCACAAAAAATGTATTCAGTAATATTAAAGCTGATCATTTTATTTATCTCTCATCTGCCTCTGTGTACCCTCCTAATGGATTGCTGCATACCGAAGATGAGTTGATAGATGAGACAGAACTGTCTGCCTACGGCTATTCGAAATTCAAAGCAGAACAATGGTTGCAACAACAGGCATCCACTGCAACAAAAATTACTATCATACGGCCACGAGCTGTATATGGTGCCGGCGACCGGATACTGATGCCACGTATTCTTCGGTTGAAAAAAGGCCCTTTTCTTGTGTTGCCTGCCAAATTAGATTATACAATTTCACTGACAAATATTGAAAACCTGTTGCTGGCAACAAAGGAAATTATACATGCAAAACAAGCAATTCAATATGAGATTTACAATATTACTGATGACCCTGTTCATCAATTGGGTGAAGTAATTGAGCGTACCTGGGAAATGCTGGCTGCGAAAAAAAACATTCCCGTGAGAGTACCGCAATCGATCTTACAGTTGGCATCCAAACTATTACCTCTCTCCGACCTCAATGCAAACACATTGAAGTATTATCTCTGTCATCATCAACTGCTGAATAAAAAGATCAAAACAACATTTGATCTGGAGCTGCCGCATAACTTTTCGAATTACATGCCTGTATTGGAAAAATGGATCCAATCGATTCCATTAAATGATCTGCAAAAAGGCGCTGCTGATTTGCCCTGGAGAAATGAAACCTTATAACCTCGTCTTCATCACTTCCACCATCTCTTTTTTCCAGCTTACAAAATCGCCGGCAATAATATGTTGCCGTGCCTGCTTCACCAGCCACAAATAAAATGCAAGATTGTGTGTACTGGCAATGGTAAGTCCGGTAATTTCTTTTGCTTTGATGAGATGACGCAGATATGCTTTGCTGTAATAATTGCTCAGCTCACAATCGATGCCATCATCCAACGGAGAAAAATCTTTTTCCCATCGTTTGTTATCGATATTGATGACGCCTTTACTGGTGAAGAGCATGGCATTTCGTCCGTTGCGTGTTGGCATCACACAATCAAACATATCCACTCCCAAAGAAATACACTCGAGGATATTCCATGGCGTACCAACACCCATTAAATAACGTGGCTTTTGCACGGGTAATTCATCGCAACACAACTCTGTAAATTCGTACATCATTTCTTCCGGCTCGCCCACACTCAATCCGCCAATGGCACAACCCGTTAGATTTGCATTGGCCATAAATTGTGAAGACGCAGTTCGCAGATCTTTATAGGTACTTCCTTGTACAATCGGAAAAAGATTCTGTGTGTATCCGTATTTATCAGGCGTGTTTTGAAAATGCTTGATGCAACGATCTAACCAGCGATGCGTTAACTCCATCGACTTCTTTGCATAGTTATAATCGCTGGGATAAGGCGGACATTCATCGAACGCCATTACAATATCAGCACCAATACTGCGCTGAATATCCATTACGCTTTCTGGTGTAAACAAATGTTTGCTTCCATCAATATGACTTTGAAAAACCACGCCTTCTTCTTTGATCTTCCGGTTACCTGCTAATGAAAAAACCTGATAGCCGCCACTGTCGGTAAGGATCGGTCTATCCCAACCGTTGAATTTGTGCAAACCACCCGCTGCTTCCAGCACTTCAGTTCCCGGACGCAGGTACAGGTGATACGTGTTACCGAGAATAATTTCAGCTTTTACTTCCTGCTTCAATTGCTCAATGGTGAGTGCCTTTACACTACCAACTGTGCCCACCGGCATAAAAATGGGTGTTTGAATGGTCCCATGATCGGTAGTGATCTCCCCTGCTCTTGCTTTTGATTGCTGATCGGTATGTTGTAACTGAAACTGTAAAGCCGCCATAGGGCGCAAAGATAATGGAAGAAGCGGTGAGCTATTAGCTGTGAGCTGCGAGCCACTGCCAACTATCTACTTCCTACTTGTTCACACATCGTCTGTAATATTCCCTTCACATTTCCTTACAATGCAATATTTTCGCAGCTGCTTATGAGTGTGCACTGGCCCGAAATCTTATTTATCAGCTTTTGTTTGATAACTGCAGTACAGCTGTTTTATTACCTGTACTTTTTTATTCGTTTGGCATTTTATAAAAGCCCCAAACAGGAAAGTTCCATGCAGCATGCCGTGTCGGTAATTGTGTGTGCACGGGATGAAGCACAAAACCTGGCTGAGAATTTACCCGATATTTTACAACAGGAATATCCTTCGACATTTGAAGTAGTAGCGGTGAATGATAATTCGTTCGACGACAGCAAGTATGTACTGGAGTATTTATCAAAACCCTTCCGCAATCTTCGTCCTATTGAATTAAAACAGGAGGCAAGACATATTCACGGAAAGAAATTTCCATTGTCGGTTGGTATTAAAGAAGCCAAGCACGAGTTATTATTGTTGACCGATGCTGATTGCAAACCAGCCAGCAAACAATGGATCGAACACATGCAACATGCATTTTCCAATGGAAAAGAAATTGCATTGGGATATGGTGCTTACCTGAAAAAACCCGGCCTGCTGAATAAACTCATCCGCTTTGAAACATACCTGAGTGCGTTGCAATATTTCTCATATGCATTGGCAGGCAAACCTTACATGGGTGTGGGCCGCAATCTTGCTTACAAAAAAGAACTGTTCTTTCGCAACAAAGGATTTTCATCGCACAGTCAATTACCAGGTGGCGATGATGATCTGTTCATCAATAAAGTAGCGACTAAAAAAAATACTGCCATTGTAATAGATCCGGATGCATTTACACTCTCTGAACCAAAAACAAGATGGAGTACATGGCGCAGCCAAAAGGCACGACATTACACTACCAGCAAATATTACAAAGCATCGCATAAATTGCTGTTAGGTTTATTTTCATTATCGCATGTATTGTTTTATCCTTTGATGGCAGCCAGTATATTATTTTTCAATTGGTGGATCACATTAAGTGTATTTGGATTGCGGTTAATTGTGCAAGGCATCATTTACTACCGTACTATGAACAAGCTCGACGAAAAAGATCTGTTCTGGTTATATCCCTTGCTGGATATCTGGCAATGGTTTTATTATCTTTTCTTTGCAACTACATTATTTAAAAAACCAAGAGCCAATTGGAAATAGTCCGGAAATATTTTACAGAGTTTACGCCCACACAGTTGCAGCAATTGGAGCAACTTGCAGCGGTATACAAAGAATGGAATGACAAGATCAACGTCATCTCACGCAAAGACATTGACAGCCTTTACGAAAAACATGTGCTGCATTCCTTGGCCATTGCAGCCGTATTTGATTTTCAACCCGGCACACAAATTTGTGATTTGGGAACCGGTGGTGGTTTCCCCGGCATTCCCTTGGCGATTTTTTTTCCGGATGTACAATTCCATTTAACCGACAGCATCAATAAAAAATTAAAAGTGGTGAACGAAGTGGCAACAGCCATTGGTTTGAAAAATGTGACCACACAACATACACGCACCGAACAGATCGAAAACCGCAAGTTTGATTTTGTAGTGAGCCGTGCCGTTGCTCCCTTGCGTGATCTCTGGCATTGGAGTTTGCCCATACTCAAAGCAAAAGGACAGGGAAAATCGGCCAATGCATTTGATGAACCGGTGTATGGTGGCCTCATTTGTTTGAAAGGAGGTGACCTGAGAGAAGAGATCAAAGAAAGTGGCCTCAGCCCGCTTATCTGGGAAATTGACCAATTGTTCCCGGAAGAGTTTTTTAAAGAGAAGTATGTGTTGTCGGTAAAACGCTGATTGCCAGTTTGCTTACAACGCAATTGTGTTGATATTTTGCCACTCTTTTCAAGTGCCACTACACCATCAAAGCTCGCCTGCCGTTTGTCACTATTACCGCTTCGTGGTATTTTTCATGTTCTCTATAATCGTCAACTTTGCAGTATGAGTAAAATTTCGGTTTGTATTGTAGAAGATGTAACGGACATCCGACAGGCGTTGGAGCAGATCATTGAGTTGAGTGAAAACTGTTCGCTGGCCGGTTCGTTTTCATCGGGTGAAGAAGCGATTGTAAAAATTCCGTTAGTGAAACCAAACGTCGTGTTGATGGATATTGGTTTGGGTTCTACCAACGGCATTGATATCGTAAAAGAATTGAAACCACAGTTTCCTGAAATTTTGTACATGATGTGTACAATTTATGAAGAGGATGAAAAGATCTTTGATGCCTTACGTGCCGGAGCAAACGGTTATATTCTGAAAAAATCATCGCCGGCAAAATTATTAGATGCCATCGGTGAGTTGGTTGATGGCGGTGCACCCATGAGCAGCCAGATAGCTATGAAAGTAGTGACTGCTTTTAAAGATCTTCCTGTACAGGAAGCCATTGCTCCCACTGCGCACATTGAAGCAGAAGACATTGCTATGTTATCACGCCGTGAAAAAGAAATTCTTGAATGGCTGGCACAAGGAAAAATTTATAAAGAGATCGGCAAAGAACTAAACATCAGTGCAGAAACGGTTCGTAAGCACGTATACCATATTTATGAAAAGTTGCACGTTAATAATCGTGTGGAAGCTGTGAATAAATTTTACGGGAGATAAAATTCCAATTCACAAACTATAAAAAAAGAAAGGTTGATAAGTAAGCCGGCAAACGCCAACCAACTTATCAACCTTTTTTATGAATATCAATTTACAGTTCGGTTATCACCACTTCAACTCCAGCCTATTATTTTTCCGATCTACATCCGCCATGCGGTGCGAGGGATCAATTTCAACAGTAGTTAATTCCGTTAAGCGTTTATCAAATTCAATTATATACGACGTGTGTGTCCATTTCCATGCAGGATAAACCGTACGTGGCAGTTGATCTTCAGCAGGCTTTTGTCCGAACATCAAATAGGCCGGTATATAATGCATTTGCTGTGTACCATCTTTGAAGGTGACCACCAGATCAATCGGCATCGGTATTTCATTAAGGCGTTTGATGCGCACTTTCGATTTGCCGCCTTCTTCCCACAAACTGTCAATGCCATAGTCAATGGTTTTGGTTCCATTCACCCAATATTCTTTGTACCAATCAAGTTGCAAGCCGCTTACTTTTTCGGCGATGCGTAAAAAATCGTTTACATCCGGATGTTTGTAACGCCACTGATTGTAATATTCCAACAGAATTTTATCACGCACATCTCCACCGGTAATATAACCCAACTGCGAAAGAAACACAGCTCCTTTTGAATACGATGCAATGGAATAGGCATAGTTGGTATTGAAATGATCAGCATGCGTTGTCATGGGTTCTTCCAATTGGCTTTTCACCAGATTGAAATAACTGCTGTAATTATCGCCATGGAATTTCGGGAGTTTGGTATCGCTATGCGTTGTTCCATTTCGCTTTGCCATTTCGGTAAAATAATAATTGGCTACACGGTCAGTTGCATAATCGGTAAAACCTTCGTCCATCCATGCATATAAACTTTCGTTGGTACCCATCAGCATCTGGTACCAGGTGTGCATCCATTCATGAAACACCGTACCAAGTCCCGGTCCATTCAACAACGTAGCCATGGGATATTCCATTCCACCATCGCCGCCTTGTAAAAATGTATATTGCTTATAGGGATAGGCACCAAATGTTTTGGCAATGAAAGGATACACCAGTTCAGCTGCATCAGCTACACGTTTCCAGTCGTCTTCGTTTTTTTGATTACCGGGCACATGATTGTACAACACATGAATGGTTGGACCATTTTTTACCTGACGAACAATATGTTTGTATTCTGCATCAGCAGCCCATACAAAATCGTGCACATTGGGTGCAGTGAATTTCCATGTAAGTTTTTCGCCGGCAGGTCGCACTACTTTTGTGCCTTTTGCTTCATACCCATATCCAATTTGATTGGCGTTGGTTAAATAACCGGTGCCACCAATGATGAAATTTTTATCGATGCTGATGTTTACATTAAAATCGCCCCACACGCCGTAAAACTCACGGGCAATGTATGGATTCGGATGCCAGCCATCTTTATCGTACTCACATAATTTTGGATACCATTGTGCCATCGAAAGCTTAACTCCGTTTGCTGCATCTCTCCCACTGCGACGCACCTGCAACGGTACTTGTGCATCCCACTCCATTTCAAGGATCACTTTTTGTTTGGGAAGAATCGGTTTGCTTAACTGTACTTCCAGAATTGTTTCGTGTTCAACTGTTTTTTGCAACACGCCATTCAACTTCAACCATTTTATTTTTTGATAGCCAATCTCATTTTCCTTGAGGTTAAGAATCCGGTCACGCACACGTGCATCCCAATCGGGACGATTACCCACTCTTGTTTTCCCTAACTCACGGCTACGGGTATCCATCATACTGTTTGGCTGAAATGCATTCCAGTACAAATGATAAAACAACTTATCTAATGTATCGGGAGAATTGTTCGTGTATTCCAGTTTTTGTTTACCGCTGTAACGGTTCGTCATTACATCTACATCAATATCCATCTCATACTTCACCCGCTGTTGCCAGCGATTAGGCTGTGCAACCAGCATAAATCCTGACAAAACAATGGCAACAATCATTAAAAATTTTCTATACATGCTCTTGATTTTGAGCTGTAAATATCTTTAAAAATTGTGTGCACAAAAACTTAAATGATGAACGGGCTGTTAAAGTGACTTTTCTTCTTTGATGAGCTCTTTACGGATGCCATCTAGCAAATGAGCTTTACTGAGAAAGGATTGCTTGGCTGCATACGCACTCAACGCAGCAAATTGCACCGCATTGAGAATTGATGCACCACTCATTTCGTATTGCCTGGACAGTTCCTGCAATTGAACCGTATTATCGGGAGGCAAAGATGCTGGCAAAGCTTTTTGCCATAATTGCAAGCGTTCTGCAGCATTGGGCATGGGGAAATGGATCACTGCGTGAAAGCGGCGAAGAAACGCTTCGTCCAGATTGGTTTTGAAATTGGAAGCGAGGATGAGTAACCCGGGATAATCTTCCACCCTTTGCAGCAAATAACTTACTTCCTGATTGGCATATTTATCATGACTGCTTTGTACGCTGGTGCGTTTGCCAAACAATGCATCTGCTTCATCAAAAAACAAGATCCAGTTCTTTGATTCGGCTCTGCGAAAAACCGACTCCAGATTTTTTTCTGTTTCACCAATGTATTTTGAAACGATCTGCGACAGATCAATACGATATACTTCTTTCTGAAATTCTTTTCCCAGCAAAGCTGCAGTTAATGTTTTTCCTGTTCCGGATGGCCCGTAAAACAAAACACGATACCCGGGTTTTACTTTCCGTTTTAAATTTTCATCTTCAAACAATTGATGATGATGTTGCAGCCAGGTGCTGATATCATTTACCTGCTGTGCTGTTTGTTGATTGAGCACTACATCGTTCCAGTTCATTTCTGTTACTACACGCTTGGCAGGAAAATCAAGTCCGAAGCGTGGTGTTGATTCTTTGTTCAATAAAATTTTATCCACCAGATCCTGCGCCAGAATAATGCGACCGCTCATAACAGGTTCACCTTCTTTAACCGGTTCCAGCCACAACAAATTTTGTGTAAAGAAAAAATGATCTTCTGCAAAATAGCGGTGCAGTTTCAACCGCTCCTCTATCCGGGTTCCTGCAATGATAAATTGTGCCGTTTCACCTGTTGGTAACATGCTTCGGTGATTGGTTCCTTTTACACCGCCAAACTCGGCAAAATCGCCACCGGCAGGTAAATGCTCCTGAATGATCGTTTCAAAAAAATTCGGACTTATATGCGGCACCAGGCCCAACATTAAAATGATCCATTCATCCGGATGTTGAAGTTGTGGTACCTGTTGCACAATTTCCTGTTTTAACAATGTACCATTCAAATGTTCATGCAGCCATTGTTGCAAATCAATTTGCTGTCCGTTGAAATGAGATTGCATACGATGAGCAATGATTTTTTTCAAATCAGCTATTGCTGCTTCCAGTGCAAACGATGAGCGAATGTTTTTATGTAAGGTGTAGAGCATATTTAAATTTACTTTATTTAATCGGAACCTGTTTCGCTTACGGGATCGGGGCACTCGCATGTAACGGTGAAAATGTTGGCGCCATTTGCATCGAGTGCAGCACTTGCTGCATCAGAAGAGGCCCGTCTTGGCACTTCCACATTATCGTGTATGGTTTGCACGTATGCAGCAAGGTCGCTTTGACAACCGGTAAACGCATACGGCGTTCTTACTGTTCCTCTGTATGTATTGAATGCCGCCACATGTTGATTTTCATGTTGACGCAACGTAGTGTTGATGAAATTACGAACAGCAGCCTGCTCACAAGCGTTGAGATTTGAAGGCACCGACGGAAGTGTGACCGTTGGATTTGTTGTAAACACAGAAACTACATTGCCACTGATGCTGATGCATTCATTACCGGAGCAGCCATCGCATTCGGGTGCAACACTTGGTCGCCCACTTGTTGAAAAACTATTTCCATAATTTGCGTCGGTGCTGCCGGCAACACTTACATTTTCACAATTACCTTGATGCGTTGTATTTTGTGTGTATAAGCCCTCGCCTTCCAATTGAAAAAGTGGTACCTGTTTTTCTGTATCCGCTTGTTCTGTTTGTTGCTTTCGCTGAAGACTGCTTCCTGATTGTTCCTTGCTTTGCTGTACTACATGCACCAGTTCATGCGCCATCAATTGTTTCCCTTCTGCTGATTCTGTGTTATACTGCCCTTCGTTAAATACAATATGATTACCGACAGTGTATGCTTTTGCATTTACTTCTTTTGCGGATTGATTGGCCGCAGCATCCGTATGAATTTTTACATGGCTGAAATTGTAACCCATCCGGTTAGTAAAAAATGCTTGTGCTGTTTTCGGTAATGCTATACCGTTGCCATGCAAAGTATGGATGTACGATGATGTAACAGGTGCTGCAGTTCCTGCACCGGCTTCTTTTCGATTGAGCTTTTCATCTTCCTTCTTCTCTTTCCCTTTCTTCATGAGTTTTTCTTCTTCCTGTTCAGGTTTTCGTTTGATGTTTTTTTCTTCCTCCTCACAATGTTCACACTTGCGTTGCACAACAGGAACCGGCTGAAAAAAAGAAGCCTGCGGGCTCTCTCCAAAAAAAGATTGCTCCTGTTTGTTTTCTTTGTTGCTATTTACTGCATCGTGGGAAGCAGTGCGGCGGCGGAAACGGCGGAAATAAGATTTTTTCATTATTATTTTATTTAAGGGCATCCTTCCATTGTATCACTCTTTCTTAGATTATCAGCCCGTGAGATAACCTGAGCATTAGAATAACTGTTACTACCTCCCTTGGCTCTTGGGTAGATATGATCGACATTTGCTTTTAATGAATCATTCGGATCATTGTCATGCAATACTTCAGATGGGTTACAATCCGATACCAATTGACCTCCATGATTTGTCATGTTTGCATTTAATACTGCTCTTTTCTGCGATGTTGTAAAATCATTGAATGGTGCTACATTGGTTGGATCTGCAATTGAAGAGTATGGCCCTGGCATACTCGTATTCTTATTCAACAAATCAAACAACCCAACAATAGCTGGAATTTTACGATCACCGACCGATAAGTCCTGCAAAGGCTCGACAGCTCTTAAAAGTTTTTCACGAATAAATTCCGGTTGAGATCTGGCTCTCGTGCCTCCTACTTGACTCGTATTCCAATCTTCGATATATCTATCAATCGCATTATCATCAACCTGCCTTAATGCGTGATCCAGATTTCTTCTGATTCTTGGTTTCCCTTGAAATGATGGCATTTCATTCAGTTGCTCAATAGCCCTAGACAAATAAAGAGGCAATAAGATTCGCAAGTCACTTGACATTGTTATTTCAATAACACCTCCCCTGCTTGTCCATCTCAATTCATGATGTTCATCGCCCATCATAAAAGGAACTGCTTCATCTGCATCTGGAAAACTTCTTACTCTTGCTGAATCAGGCGCAGCCGGCTCTGCTCTTCCCATCACCCGATCCAACAAATTCATTCCCGTATCAACTGCTCTGTTCACCAACCATGTCAATGCTTCATCTACCATTTCCCTTGCACGTTCAATCATTTCGCCTACTCGCCGGCCAATACCACTTAAGCCCACTTGGTTCGCAAGGAATCCAATTACTACCGGCATAGCACGTGCCATTGTCCGTTCCAAATAATTAGCGGCTGTTGTAATATTTCCTTCCGCTATTTCTGCTACACCATTCACAAACGAATTAACTACTTCCAGCATTTCACGCAGGTACTTGATAAAACTCTGAATGGCACTGTAAATTGCAATTGCACTATTCACAACCGCCATAATACCAGTTGGATCAAGCATGCTGAGCAAACGGGCCACCATCCGATTGATGATCTGCTCCATCACCCAGTTTTTCACTGCATCCAGAATTGTATTCCAGAGATTACTGAGTTGCTCCTGAATTTTATCCCAGATAGCAGCCATACCACGTTCCTGTACATCTTTGATAAATGTCCAGATGCCGTCCAATGTGTTGATCATTCCTCTGATGCGTGCTACACGTTGCGGACCAATGCGTGGATGCGCTGCCAGTTTCTCCCATATCTTTTCCATACTTATGCCCAACACTTCCAGTACCCATGCAATTACACCACGTAATGACAGATCGCTGAGTTCCGGCACTCCTGCATCTCGCAGTTCACTCATTAACCATCCCACCAAACCCTGTATGAGATGTTGCAGGATATTATCAAAGAACTGAATGAACCCTTGTTTAATTGCACGCAGCAGATTTTTCAGGAACGCAACCGGATCACGCTTGATGCGATCGAACGCTGCCATTGCCCGTGTGATGATATTATTGATAAGATCGAACGGAAAATTCATCACAATCAAAATAGCTTCGATCACGATCTTCACAATGGTGATCACAAATGCGATCAATCGTCCAATGGGTTCGCCGAATGTTGCCAGTATTCGTCTGAATGCTCCAACGGGATCCATCAGATCATGAATACTGAACGAATTCCACAGATCAATGAACAATTGAATGATCGCAGCCGGCGTCATATTCAAGCGGTTAACCGCCGCCGTTATCTTGGCTACTGTCCGGTCGATTGCTCCTGTTTCTTTCAACTGGTTGTACTGCTCTTCACCACCTTCCATTAAACTGAAGAACCCTTTGATCACATTCTCAATAGTAAACGGTACGGCTTCGTGTGTAAACGGATCTTCGCCAATGATGACCGTTATCAACGAATAACCACGCACCGTTCGTGCCCATGCACTCAGCCGCAGCATCAAAACTTCTTTGATGAGCTTTAAAATTTCAGTGCCTACACGTATCACAAAATCAAGTACACGATTGATAGGATCAGCAAATGTGTCATAGATACTTCTGAAAGTATCAACGGGATTCATCAATGCATCAATTGTTACCCGATCCCAGATAGCACTGAAGTTTTGGACAATACTGTTGTACAGATCGCTGAACACAGCAATACCTTCATCGATATAGTCAACCACTTTCTGGAACGTACCCGTTTCCTGCATTTGCGTACGCTGCTGTATTCCTTCTTCTCCGCCCAGCTCCAGCAATGCATTGAGAATATTGGTTCCGTTCCTGTCAACCTGTTGTTTGGTAACGGGATCTTCGCCCAAAATCACTGTGAGCAATGGATAAGCATTGGTGTGTTCTTTAATAAAGTCCACAATTTTTTCCAGCAGGAACTGCTTCACCATTTCGAGTAGTTCCCCTGCCGCACTTACTGCAAAATCAATGATGCGATTGATGAACCGCAATACGATGGCCGCACCGTTTCTAATAACGGTGGTGGGTGAACGCAGATCGAGCAGCTCCAGTTCGTTCCAGAACTGATCAAACTCACTGAACAGATCGTTCACAATTGTTTCGAGATCAGCAATTCGTCCGTCGATCCATTCAGCAGCAGCATCGAGTTGATGTTGCTCATCCAATTTTTGATGCAGCAATTCGCCACCCGGCATTATATCAAATGCCGCTTCAATAAAGTTGTGCCCGTTACGTATTACATCATCACCCGTAATCGGATCTCTGCCTAATACAACCCGCAATGCTTTGTATCCCGGAATGTGCATGGCAACATCTCTTGCTTTCCGCAATACACAGGCGCTTGTATCGTTGAAGCTGGTGATGTCAACACAACCCAGCAAGCTGGATGTACTTACATAACTCAATGCATCATCAATCACCGAACGTTGCACCACTTCTTCTTCGTTGCTCTTCATCTGCACCGGCGGGCCACGCCCCTGCGCATCATGCATTTCATGATCGTGAAATTCACTATCCTGATTCAAAGAACTGTTGTCGGTTTTTGTTTGAATTCCGTGTGCAGCTGCGGCAGTTGAAATTGTTTTATTTGCAACAGCTTCGTCGTGTATGAATTCATCCGCTTGTTTTTTCTGTACCTGGTTTACCGGGCCTGCATTTATTTTTTCCTCTTCTTTAATCTCCTCTTCTTTTTTCTGTAGCTCATTCTTCTCTTCCGATTTTTGAATTGTCTGAGCTGTTGTTTGCAATCCCTGCGTTGCATCTACACTCCAATTACTCAATTCCTGTTTCGCCTGAATATTGGTTTCATGTTCGTCACCGGGTTCTTCTTTCCGTTCGAGCAGCACTGCTTCGTTTCGTAATTCAGCTAATGTTTTCGGCACTTCCGGAACAGCAGTTGTTTCACCATCGCCCAAAGCACCTGTCATGATCAATAACGGATCAAAGAAAGCTGTCCATTCACTCAGCGGATGATCTTTTGTTTGCACTTGTCCGCCAAGGTTATCTTCACCTGCTGTATTTCCATTCACAGTTTTAACGGTGTTGCCGTTTACACTTTCAACAATTGCAAAATGTGAAAATGCATTTCGATAAGCAATATCACCCGGCAATGGCATGGTACCGGGAGCACGTGCAGCTTCGGGCTTGATCATGCGTTCGCCCAATTTCCATTTCGGCATAGGCACTCCGCTTTTATTCAAAGCCCAGAACACAAAAATGCCACACCAGCTTGGCATCGCATCTCTTGATCCTGTTTTTGTACCCATCATTCCGCTGCGGTCTGTTTTGCTGGTAGTATCAACTACCATCACACCATGCTGCTCACGTTTCTTTTTAATATCCTGTTCTGCTACTGCACCTTTTACAGCGCTACCTCCTCCACTCACTATCATTTCTTCACCAAACGTTGTTTTAAAAATTTCAACCAGATGTTCCCATCCGGTTCTGTTACCATCGGCCTGTGGTTTATTCGCATCAATTTTTCCTTCAACTGTTTTTGCTTTTTCAACGGCATTGGTTAATTGCGAAGGAACGCCTGTGGCGCTTCGCTGAATTATTTGTTTACGTGCAACTGATTTTGTTGCGACTGTGGTTGGAGCATGCGAATGACTCGCACCTTGCTGAATAGTGTGTGTAAGTTCATGTGCAAGCAACGTTCCTCCGGCAGATGTATTCGGCGAATACTTACCGGCATTGAAATAGATATCATTGCCATGCGTGAATGCCTGTGCATGAATAGTACTGCTCAGGTTTTCGGCATAGCTGCCTGTGTGAATACGTACGCCGCTGAAATCAGCACCGAAACGACTTTCCATAAATTGTTTGGTACCGGATGGCAACGCAGTTCCTGCTCCTTTGGAAGAAGAAAGATTTTGTGCAAACGATCCTTGTATAGAGCCTGCCGGCGGGCCCCTGCCACTGCGTTGAATAACATCGGAATGATAAACGGATAATTCTTTTCGGTCAATTGAATAATCAGTATCAGTTGCTGCATTTGTATGATCAAAAGAAGATGGAGTTTCTTCACTTCGTTGAATCATCCGGAAAAGTTTGGCTTGTGCTGTTTCTTCTTTTTCGCAGTCTGTGCATTTGCGTTGAATACTGATCACCGGTGCCTCCTGCTTTGCCTGGAGTTGCTCTTCCTGTTCCTCCTTCCGCTGCACATCCTTTTCATCGTTTGATGCGATTGATGGAACGGTGTCGGGCATGCGCATTACCTGCTCGGCCACTGTATCGGCTTCTTTTTCCTGCGGATCATCGGGACTGCTTACCGAAAGTTTTGCCTGTATTGCTGACGAAAAAAAAGAGGGACTTTCTTTCGCACCAAAAAACGATTCTTCACCTGCTTTCCGAAAGAAGGATTGCCCCGGCTGCTGTTGCTGCCGTTGCACATGCACATTCGTTGTTTTTTCTGCAGATGAAAACACGTTTTCGGAAGTTGAAAATTGAAAATAAAAAATCGAAAATCAAAACAGCATTCATCACTGATCATTCATTACTCATCATTTGTATTCAATAAATCCTCTGTTGATCTTTGCAATTTTTCGTTGCAGCCGAAATACACCAATACCATTTCTGCTGCCTGCATTATTACTGTTGCCTTCAATAGTATGTACAAATCCACCTTCTACTTTTTCGATAATACCGGTATGACCTGAACTACCTCCCGTATTCATCATAAAAATATGTCCGGGTTTAATGAGCGATGGTTTGTCAACTGCTTCAGCAGTCAATATTTTTTTTCCTTTGGTTTTATTCCAATGCGTCATCACATGACCTGTTTTTACCAATGGATTTGCTCTGCCATTTTTAACGGCTGCTTTATCAAAACACCAATATACAAATGCTGCACACCAGAATAAACCCGGCGGTAAACCTACGCTGGCAAGATATTGATTGACGATCGGTCCTTTGTTGCTGCCAGGGGGATCTTCCATTACTCCTAGCTGGCTGATGGCAACGTTCACTGCTTCCGTCAAAAGTTGATTTGGTGCGGTATCTGTTACTACAATTGTATCAGTACCAAATAATGCGGCCCATGTAAGAGAGCCAACCTGTCCATCCACTTCCAATGGATTTCCAAACTGATCCATGTGCGTAGCCTGAAAAAGTTTTATTGCATTTTTCGTTTTGGCTGCATACACACCTGTTCCCTGCAGATCGCCGATGTGTAACTCCATCAGTTTTTTCTGAATGGCTTTTACAATTGCTGTATTTGCCTCTCCTTCTTTAATGATCCGGTTTGGGTATTTCATGTTTTATCGTTTTGGTTAATGAATCCATTCCGTTTTCAACATCTGTTCCATCCATGGTAATTTGATCATGGACATATTCCAGGGCAGATGCTGTAATAACATATCGTAGGGTTGCTGTTCAACCTGTAACAGCCATTCACTTCCATTGTAACTGAGTTTTCCATTGCGTTGCAAAAACGATTGCCGCAAACCTTCCAGCGATGTGTTTTGCAAAATATTCCAGTATTCAATTACTGATAACAATACTTCGTCTGCTTCTTTCCGTAACACTTTTGTGATACGAAAGCTTCCTGTGTGCACCGGCTTCGTAACAGCTAATCCGCAAAGTATTTTTGGAAGCGCCAGATCATACTCCTGTATTTTATCATTTCCTGTAACCATATATTGCAACAGGCAAGTTGCTTTCTGATGATCTGAAATTGATTGATCCGATACCAGTTTTAGTTTCTCAAAGAATGCAGGTAAAAACGCTGCAGCAATTACAAGTCCTGCATTGGAAATAAAAACCGGTTCGCCCAGCGATTGCTGCAATTCCTGCATATCCAACAGGTCCTGCCCTTGCTGTATTAACTTCTGTATTCTGAATTTCCTGGCTTCGTTTTTATACCGTGTTGATTTCTTTTCTGCCGATAACTCTGTCTGTAATGCAAGCAATCGTTTTGATTGAAACTGAAGTTCTGCCACCACTTCAATTACCGAAGGATCGATGAGTGCTTTTTTATGAATGGATTGTGCAAGTTCCTGTTTGATCTGAACAGGATCAGCAGTTGGTGAAAGATTCAGCAAAAACGCTTTGTACACCACCTGCCGCATATAATAGTAATTATGAACAATGGCAATTTTCATAAGCAGCTGCAAATCATGAATGAGCTTCAAATAAAGAGGCGGACGTTGCTCGTTATAGGAATTAAACAATTCAACAGTTGATTGAAACGGGATCAACTGCATCAACCGTTCCCGGGCAGCAGCGGAACTTCCTACAATTTCTCTCAATGGATTTGCAAAATTTTCATCTGCCTGCAGAAACAGTTTCTCTAATTGCATATTCCATTTTTCAATGGAGATACCTGCCGCATTCCATTGCAGATAACCATGCTGCAGATAAAACAAAAATGCATTCGCAAAGTATTGATCGCTTGTTTGTTCTTTATATCCGGATGAAGAAATGGCTCCGTTCTGAATCAACTGAATTTTATCTTTCAACTGCTCAGTTATTTTTTGCGATGCCTGTTGTTTCCAATCGGTTGCTGTAAGTTCAACTTCCAGTTGCAATTCGTCAATTGAAATCATTGTATCAGGAATTGCCACTTCATCGAGTTTTGAAGTAAGCTGTTGGATAAATTCATCAAACCAATCTTTTACCTGCTGCTGAAATGAAAATCCATCTGTACTTCCATTGAACTGAAAGTCCAGCACGGTTCGCTTAATGATATGTGTTGAATTTGGATTCATCAGATCACGCTCCTGAGTATATCAAGAATTTGTTTCATCAAACGCAAATACTTCGGCTTATTTAGCGCTTCGCCATTGGCCTGTGTACGCTGCATTTCTCTGTTAATATCTTCAGCAATAGCTTTTACCATGCTCATTTCAGCAGGGGCAAATACACCTGTTGCGATCAACTGTGCCCATTCACTGGTATGCCTTTGAATAATAGCAAACACTCTGTTCATTGGCACTTTGGCTACATCAAAATCTTCCTTCTGAATACAAACAATGTACATAGCCAATTGATTGAGGATACGATACATTGCCAGCGCCAGCAAGCGGAGATCTTTGCGGTTCACGATCAATCGTTGTAACTCCGTTAGCCATTTGATCAATGAATCCTGAATGGCTACTCCATTGATCGGGTTAGCAAAGAATTCGATCTGCTTATCAACTGAACTGCTAACGATGCCTCGCATCATCTCAAACAACTCTTTTACATTTCCAAACGAAACAAATCCATCGGCATTGATAAATGTTGAGAATCGGTTTGGATCAACGTCTGTAATACCATCAAAGAGTTTGATAATATCCGGGAGCGGACCACATACTTTTTGTGGAGTTGTATCACGAAGCTGCACTTGTACTGTAACTGTATCGCTGTCGCTTGCGCCTTTATCATCTGTTACTTTCAATTCAAACGAATAAGTACCGGCAACCAATCCTGTTACGCTTGTTATTGCAAGGTTAGGAGTCACAATAACAGGAGTATTCGGACCGGCAATTCTTGTCCAGTTAAATGTAAGAGCAGCACCTTCCGGATCAGTGGAAGCAGTACCATTTAATGTAATGGCTCCATTGGTTGCAGTGAGCGTAACAACCTGATCGGCTCCGGCATTTGCAACGGGTGGTTGATTGGCAGGTGCGGCTACAGTGATCGTTACAGTATCTGTATCTGTTGCTCCGTTATTATCTGTAACGATCAATTCAAATTGATACACGCCGGGTTGCAATCCTGTTACAACTGTTTGCACTAATGTGGGCGTAACAATTGTGACATTCGAAGGGCCGCTTAATTGATTCCATTTAAAAGCTACAATGGTACCATCTTCATCTTTGGAATTACTTCCATCCAATATCACAGCATTGTTTGTGGTTGTCAATACAATTGTTTGATCTTGTCCCGCATCAGCCACAGGAGGCTTGTTCTCAGGTGCCGGGGGAGGATTTACGGTTACCTGCATGGTATCTCTGGCAATAGCGCCTTTATCATCAGTAACACTTAACTCAAACACATAGATACCTTCTTCCAGATCCCGTACATCTGTTTGTGAACTGTTTTGTGTAACGATCGCAGGATTTCCTGGTCCAACCAATTTTGCCCATTGGAAAAAAGTAATGCTTCCATCGGGATCAGTTGATGCAGAGCCGTCGAGCGTTACCTGGCTTTGCGGCAATGTAATTGTTTGATCAGGTCCGGCATTTGCAACGGGCCCTTTATTTGGAACATCCGGCGCTACTACATCATTGACGATATATTGTATCGGCGGGCAATCGGAGCAACACCTGTAAGGCAAATAAAAATCAGCGATCACCATGCCCTGTTGCAGTTGCTCCTGCAAATTATCTTTTGCTTCACGCAGGATGATCCTCATATTGGTATCATCATCTGTTTTCACTACTTCGTGTACTTCATAACCAATTGCTTCCACCACTAACGTATAAGGAAGTATACTGCCTGTAAAACGGAAACTTCCATTGGCAGCTGTAAGTGTTCCTTCATTTGTTTCAGCGATGTACACTTTTGCTCCTGCTACTGCATCGTTTGCTTCATCCAGTACAAATCCTGCAATACTTGTTTTTTTCTCAATGAATGTTTCTGTTGAATCGGTAAACAAATTATTGGTTGCTGAAAAAGTTCTGCGTTCGGCCGAAGCTTCTCTTGCCACAAAACTCAGATTACTGTTTCCACGTGAGCGACTTCGTGCATGATAAACGATCACAAATGTTCCGCCCATCGGTACGCCTGCTTTATGTTGCAGGCCGGGATGCAGTTTATTAAAGTATCCAAACTGACGCAATCTTGTAAGCATCAGGTATCGCTTCATATAATCTTTCTTCAATGAAAGCAAGGCACTGCATTTACAATTATAAATGAGTACATCAAGGTGATCTAAAAAATCTTCCACTAACAAGATTGCTGATAATAACCGAAGCAGAGTATTGCCTGAAAGTGGATTTGTTGCAAGCGTATTCGTTGTTGCACTGTTTGTACCAACTACAGAAGCACCTGCTGCATTGGTTACAGCATCTCTACCCACTGTTGATGCGGCTTTTGCACCTCCGGTAATAATGGTAAAAAGCGATTTCAAACTTTTTGCATATTCGCCCAATTTTTCTGTGGCACTACAATACGCTTTTACATCAAATTCAGATAAATCTTCAGTGAGCAATGTTGAAAGACGAATAATGCCCAATGGTATTTTAAAGAAGTTGAGCAAGGCAAGATAAATGGTAGAAGCCTGGTTGCTTAAGTTATCGGGAATATCATCGTTGTTGATATCCTGCACATTGATTCCAAACGCCTGGAAGAAACTTTCAATCGTAAGTGTTTCATCAGTTAATCCCTTGCGGTGAAGGAACTCGATCATTACACCCAATGAATTTTCTTTGATCACGTATCCTTTATCGCACACATCAAACAAATCAACGGTAGATAGCTCACCTGCCAGCGACATTTTACGAAAGAAAGCATTGACCAATGTAAACGTAAAATCATAATAATATTTCAACTCTTTACACAGCATGCACAATATTTCCCGGCGCATACTATCGTACATGGATTCAAGATCCTGAAAATGACAAAGCATCTCCATTGCATCTTTTGAACTTTCCAACCTGTTTGCTACAGAATTAAATTGATTGCTGAAACCTGATGCGGTATCTGTACTCAATGCAATAATATCAACCGGTAAACGATTGCGTTGGATCTGTTGCTTCACCTGTTTCAGAACATGTACATACGATTTACCTACTATTCCTTCAACCCGTAAAAAATTATATGGCTCCAGATCGTATTGAAGTGGATTTCGAACAAAATCATCATTCACCCCATTATTATACAAAGCAGCATGGTATGACAAATGACGTTTGGCATCATGCAACAATGTGCGGCGGTGATCCCAACTGAGATAAAGCGGTTGTGCACCACTGTTTACAAGGTAATAGTAAGGAATCGCTTTTTTTGACAACGGCACATCCCATAACATGCTTGGTGTAATACGAAGTGATGCATCTTCTTTTGTGTTGTTCCCCGAAACGGTTGGCAGAAAGAAGCTATCGATCAAAAGCACCAGCCGTTTGAATAAACTTTTTAACTCATCAACCATTCCCTGCTGATCAAACAACGGTGAATAAATAAAATAATGACGGTATGGAACCACTCCACTTGTAACAGAAGGTATTGCTTCGCCCAAGAGCAAATGCCGTGGGAACAAATCACTATCAGGGCAACAAGTGCTTAATACATGAGTACCCGCCCGTCTGAATTCCTGATAGGCTAATAACAGATCACTAAACAGATCATAATGATACTGGAGATGAATGAGTTGATTTAGATTGATGCTGCCATCATGCAAATACGAAAACTTTGTTGCCAATCCGGTAAATGGATTGGATGCATAGTCCGATCCGACGATTGTTCCAAAAACTGAATACACATTCTTTAGTGTAGTTTCAACCTGATCAAGAAATGGTTTATCCAGCACTTTAAAATATGCCTGAAAAATATCCTGACTGTAAACAGGCGATGTATTTGTTACATCCCAACGTTTCATTCTTATTTCCGGCAAAGCGGTGTAGGTGTTAACAGCAAAACTTCCGGCTGTTGTGCCCATCAACAGTTTCGCATCCTCTGTTGTAACTGCCATTGGCAAAAATGATACTGTAACATTGATCCCTTTGTCATCGCATGAATTTGGATCGCAGTTTTTATTGTCTTCTTCTTTGAGCTCTACAAACAAGAGGATCACTTTGTCTTTCAAAAAACCCTCATCAATATCTTCCAGATCAGGATCAACTGCCGGTTGTTTCAGTTCCCACACATCCATTGGAATTTTATTGCCGCTACCATCCAACTTGTAAAATTTATCATACACACGGGCTGTATCAACTTTGTATTTTTTATACTGGGTGTACGATTTGGTATTGACGGAGATAAGGTGCCCCTCCGATGTTACACCACAACCTTTTGTAATGGTAACTTGTGTTTTTGTATTGTTGATCTGCATTTGCAGCCCGCACACAATACCAATGCCGATCAGGTTCGTACGGGTGATACGATTCTGTTCATCAAGATAGCCGAACAATTGATTCAGATCTTCAGATGTGAGCAATTGATCTGCTACAAACTTTGGAAACTCAACTTGTACCGGAAGCATATAATAAGGTTTTATGTGTTACCTGCCCGTGCAGAAACTGATTAAATAATGGTGTTATCAAGAAATACTCTGTTACTATCGTCGCCATCAATACAATCGTGCAGTTTTGCTGCTGGATATACACTCTTCAATTGTTCAAATTCCAACAACAGCGCTTTTAATTTTTCGTGTAAGTCCAATGCAATGGGCTCGGGCTTTGCCAATTCAGCCAACCAATCGCAATACAGTTTTTCAAATGTTTCCAACTGGTCATTCGAGACCCAGCAAATTTTTACACCCAAATGTGCCGGCACTTCCAGCCGAATCGTTTGCTCCGCAAATCGTCTAAACTCAATACCGCTGTTTGCAATTCCTGTTTCACCACTCAATACAACCGTTAAGCGAAACGAATACGGATCTTCTTCACCACACAACTCACAATTATCCGGGATGCAAATCGACAGCAATGGATCGCCTTGCGGAAAATCGGCTGAAGGAATATTCCGTGGCCGTAATAACAAATGCTCTACCACATATACTTTGTCGGCAGCCAATAATTTGTTACCAAAGGCAACGATCTCATCCCTTGCAGTTTCTGCAGCCGCTTTGGTTGCAAAAGCTTGCTTTCGTGTAGCAATGATCTCGCCTGTTTCATCAGTAAGATTTACCACCCATTTTTTTACTTTTTTGATCTGATAGCGTGCTTCAACAGTAATATATTTTTTTACGATCGCTATTTCAGCTTTTGCTTTTTGTTCACTCATGTCCAGTTCAGCGTCGGTATATCTTGTACTGCTGCTGAGTTGAATTTTTCCTGTTTCATCTTTTAGCCTCCATCTGCGTTCAAACGAAACCGCATCTGTATCGCTTTCTTCATACAATTCAAAAAAACCACCAAAGGCATCCATGCCAAGTAAACGTTGAATGCGTAATTGCAGGCCGGCAATATTTTCACTGTTGCAAACATGTGCCGGATCTTTGTAATTGATTGACCTTGCCCTGTTGGCACTCATGAATGGAAAATCGTTTAGGAAATGAATCTTGTCTTTTATCAGTTTATTATCGGCAATGGCTTTGCTGCTGCTGTATGCATACAGCATCAATGCATAGTCGTTGAAATTTTCGGCAAACCGTGCAAGCAGGTGATCGAGAAAACGATTCCGCCGATCAAAGAATACAGACTGTGTTTCAACAAGAGATTGCAGTACTGATGCATCCAGGCCATTATCCAATTCATCCAATCCCTTGATGTCTGCTTCACTCAATACTCTGCTGAAATAGGTTTTACTCACAGAAGTGTCGAGTGCAAATAATTCTTTTACCTGGCTCAATTGTTCGAGATAGTTGACCAGCAGTTGTTCATAAAATAATAGATAGGCTTTCAACTGTTTTGCCTGCGCCTTGCGTTCAACAGATGCGGTTGATGGCAATCCATCGTATCCGACTCCATACGTAAGCGGCAACGAATACTGAACCGGATGATATGAGTTGAGTTGAAAAAATGTTCCTTTCGGCACAGGCAGATCATTTTCGATCACTGCATATTTTGGTTGTGCATGCTGCCCTTTGATCACCTGCAGTGTATCGCTCAGTTCAAATTTATCAGGCAGAAATGGCAACCCGTTTTTAAAGACCAGAATTTTAGAAGCTTCGAGATATAATCTCGGCTGATGATTGTAACTGATCTCCATCACCCACTCTTCATTCTTGATCAGTTTTCCATCTGCATCAAACTTTGTAAGTACAAAATTCTTCAAATTCTTTACTCCCGGAATATCCATCAACAAGTTGATAATATCAGAAGTATAAATAAACTGTTTGAGATTGGTTGCGTCGAGTTGATCATTATTGATAAAGCCATTACTCAACTTCGGGCCCTCAAATATTTCATCAACAGGTACACCTGCATCCATTAATTCCTTGAGTGAATAAAACTTGATATCCGGACTGAAATATTGATCGATCCTGTAATAGGCTTCTGCAAGAATGGCTTCGATATCAGCAGATGGTTCCACTTCCATATCTGCACAAACACCAACATCTTCCACAGCAATACTTTTAATACTGCAAAAATCTTCGCTGAGATTCCGATGACTGTGTAATGTGTTTTTCGTGAGCTTCATTACTTCATCTGCACGGTGGATCAGTGCCAGGTATTTTGCAAAAATGCCGGAAGGTGATGCATCTTCCATTGCCTGTTTGATATCCTTTAATTGTACCTGCTTACGATCGCTATCGCTCCGGAACCAGATGCTCATTGGAATATCTGTAAACAACAAACTCTCTGTAGCAGGCAGCAATTTATCGGGTTTGAATTCTACCTTCATGGTTGCATATACCGGCCTGCGCAATACGTTTGCCAATTCAGTTGCAGGTACATCCAGGTTATCGTTTCTGTTTCCTGAAATAAACTGAACGGTTACAGATTGAATTTCACTATTTGCATTTCGAAAATTCTTGTACGCCTGAAGTTTGTCTTCCAATTGTTGCCAGGAAGGAAGACGCATTTCAATCATGGCTGTTGAAAAACCGGTTGTAACAGGAAATGAAAAATTGTATCTCACTTTACCACTGTTCAAATCACCGGCACCTTCTTCGTTTTCAAACTCTACCAACACATCATAAAATCCCTTGATGATGATGGGATGTTCTGTTGGCTGATACTGCAACACACTTGTACTGCACTTTGCATAAATGAGCAGATCATTACAGGCGCACTCCTTACACTTGAGCCATGCATTTTTGATCCCATTGATGTCGATCAACAATTTGCGATAATCAGCATTCGTCCATGGATTGACGGTTAATATTTCCCTTGCAGTAAAAAAGCCCTGCCTTTTTGGATCTTCAACCGGAATTTTTGATGGAGGTTCTGCCAGCAGATCGTTGATGTTGATAGAAGTGCGGTAGCCAAGGTCAGTAATGGCATAGCTGAGTAATTCCAGGATGGTAATGCCCGGATCATGAATATTATAATCGGTCCATACACTGCTGCCAAGCTGTTCGATATATTCCAACCCTTTCTTTCGCAGCAATTCATAATTACTGCTGTTTGAAAGTGTAGGATGTTTCTGTATGGTAATGCTGTTCTGCATAATTGAATTCATCATCGGTTAACGGGTGAATGTTTCTGATCTGCTAACATGGCACACTCATATTGCTCTTTTATGCTTTGTATCGGAATTTCCTCGATCAAATGTTTTGAAGCGGGAACGGAAACCAAAATACTTTTAGCAGATGATGCAATGATCTCATCGTTATCCGGTTTTATGATCGATCGGTCTTCTGCGTAATGACACATTTCTACATCTGTTATAAAATCGACATAAGAGCGCTCTTCAATAAAATTGATCAATACAGATTTGTATACTTTGCCGCCGAAGTTGATCTCGGCATTATCGGCATAAGCCCAGGGAGAAAGAAAAGCGGTGATCTCTTCCTGCAGCCTGGTAGAGTAAATCGTAAAATCATCAAATCCTTTTGCCAGCTTCAACTTGAATTTCAATTGTACTTCTTCAAAAACAGGGTTCACAACATGCAGTTTTACATGACAGGAAATTCGTTTGCGCAAGTAAGCATCAATAGCCTGCAGCGTTGCCTGACTGGTATAAGGTTTTAAAGGATTGATATCATTCCGCTGTTGCAGATCGGGAATTGTAATAATCGTTACATGCCCCGGCAACACTTCGTTGTAAACGGCATCTACACTTTTTGTGTGATTCAAACATTTTACTTTATGAATTTGCGGGAATGCTTCCAGTATCAGGTGTTCATAATCCCAAATGGTAATGGCTCTTGCCTTATGCCGAAGCCGTTCACTCACCCGTACATAAAACGCATCGCTGTTTTCCAACGCTCTTCCGCCAAACGAAGAATATGGTTGCGTAATTTTTTTAACTGCCGATTGTAGTATTTTTAATTTACTGATGGATGATGCAGGTAATGCTGTATTTAAAAAATCAGCAGTATTCGCTTGATCACTAAATGTTACTACGGCAGCCTGCGCATCAACCGAAAGTAATTTGCAGATGGCATCTGTTTTTTCTGACACAGCAGCTTTGATCCATAAATACCCTGCCGGTAAAATTGTATTACCTATTGTTGCATCAGCAGGAATAATAAAACGAATGATGCCGGATTGGATCAACTGCATGGTTGAATCGCTGATCTCCTCTTTCTTAAAACTCTTCCATTGGTTATTACTCAGATAACTCCAATGAATATGCTCAACTGGCTTACTGATGGTAGGGTCTGCTGTACCATCCATTACCTGGAACAATACGTTCACGGATTGCTTCGCTGCTAAATTTTCGAAACCAACATAAAACTCACCTTCATGCAATACCGGTTTTGCATCTTTATCAATATGCCTGAACTGCGGTAATAAGAAATGAATGGAATTACTTGTGAGATAGCGATGCTGCTCTGCATCCCCAAACGGATACAGATGAAACAAACTGACTTGCTTTTGTTTAAATGACACCTCGGTTGTGCTGTTTACATCGATCACATCACTGTGTGCAGCATAACTGATGTAGATGGATTGAATGACTGGAGTGTAAGGTTCAGTTGGTTTTGGATTTGCAGAATCGGCAACCTCATTTGCTTTATTAATTAAATAGATTGATTGTGCATTTAAAAACTCCTTATGCCCGAATGTTCCATTCAAAACAAAACGCATAAATCCTTTAACTGAATCAACAGCATAATTCAAATATTCATCATTGAAAGGGACAAGCGCAGCATCGGGAATTGAAAGAGGGGCAGACCCAAACAACTGAACCTTTGATGAATTAGTATCAAAAATATTGAGTGAGCTGTTTTGATTGTTCCATAAACCGCCTTGCAAAAAATCCATCTTTGTGTAAGGGTAATAATCCCCTACACTGTCAAAATCTATATTACCGGGAGTAAAGTCTGAAATACCACCCCACTCAATATTTAATTTGATGCTTGCATTTTTCTTGCTAAAAATCTCTTTGCTTCCTATCACCAATGTTGCATCTTTTCTTGGCTGTGCACCGAAAGGCATGAACGGTTTAGATGTATCAACAGGTCCACCATCAGTACTTACTACCAATTGCTTTACACCTTGTTGATTAAAAACTGAGGTTCGCATTCCCACTTCTACGGCCACTTCCAGCTTCTGGATACGGATGTTCCGTAATGCATTATACTGATAAGGCTGCGTCTCTTCATTGAGCAACATGATCTTTACAACCGGCACTTGCACATTCAATGTACCACCATGTACTTCTGCATTGTAATTGGTAATTGGTGGTTCATCGCCTGAAAGTGTAAATGAAAATTCAGCACAAGACTCCGTTCCATTGTTGAGTTTATTGCTGGCAATAACCGTAACTGCAGATGTTACCTGGTACCATTCTTTTTCTGTTGTGAGATATAACACATAGTCTTTACCCTCCAATGCTGTGTTATTATCGGTTGCCACCCGTATCATTATCTTTCGAACACCTTCCTGCAAAAACAAATAATGACTGGCAACTGCAAACCCAATTTCTGCAGCAGGCATTTTGATATCAATTACTTCGCTTTCAGTATACAACCTGTTGACGACAGGATGCCATTCTTTGTTCGTCGATGTAAGTTCTGCTTCTACTCCATCATCTGTATTGATCATGGGTGCAGCAAACAAACGGTCTTTGTTGTTCACCAACCCATGCGAATCATTTTCATTACCAATATAAACAGAACGTAAACTTTTAACGTTTGCTTTATTGAATGTTGTTTCGCTGATCAATGCATATACTACATCTTTTGCTTCACTGTCCTTCCCTGCTTTGAATAAAGTTCCTGCTGAAAGTAAATGATCATCAACAGGTTTTGCTAATGCGGCCAGAATATGCGAACTGTTAGGTACAGGTGCCCGTTGCTTTAATTGCAATACTTGCTTGTAATAAAAATCAAGATGCCGCTGTGTGATGGTATTGATATCATCCTGCGCAAACCTGAACAACCGGAGAAAGGCAAGGAATAATGCGTAATGTGCCGGATGTGTATTTCGTTTTTCAAGACTTTGCAGCAATTCGTTTTCAGCATCTTTCACCAGCTTGCTGTACACCATCAGGAATTGATCAAATAACCCGGCAAACAAATTATGATTGGCTGCATGATTCATTTTCATGTACTGCAACCATTGAGCCGCTGTATAATCGGTTGTTGCAAAGTAAAGGCTGTTGAAGTAGCCATCTAAAACAGTATTCCCGAAAATACTTTCATCCTTTTGAATGTAGTTATCAAAATAATCGCTCCACGAAGCAGCAGCTGTTTGATACCACCAGAGCTTACTCAATCCATTTTCTTCAACGATCAGCTTCGCATTTTTTACCGGCGTACCAAGCACTTTCCAGTCAGCAACTTCCGACTTTGTTAAATAGCCCAACTGTTTTGCTGCTTTGTAATAACGAAGTAACCTGCTTAGTGCTGGTGATAAATTTACTTTTACCAGATTTTCAATACTGGCTTTTAATGCTACATCTGCCGGCAACAACCGATACAATTCATCCAACGCCTCACAAAAACTCAACACAATACTAAACAACTCATTCAACTTTTTTTCTGCAGTTGTTAATTGCCTCACATGATCATCATCTTTCAAAAAATCAAATCGATCTTTAACGCTTCGTTTATAAGCATCTACATCCTGTATGGCAATGGTTCCTAATACAGCCGACACATCATTACTGAAAAACGGAACCCAGTCGCCACTTGCTGCATCATTTATTTCATAGTATTTTAAATACTGTGCAAACTCCCGTGCAAAAACGATCCAGTCAGCAAATGTTTTTTCATCCACCTGTACATAACCCTTTTGCAAACCAGGCAACATGCGTTCGCTGCGGGCTGTGCCGCTTCGTTGCAAAGGATTTTTTTTATCATTACAGTTTGCCATGTCAGTTTCCTAATGGATGGTTTCCGGTTAACAGATCCAATTCAGTACCTTCTTTCCGATAGAAAGGAAATACAAAATTGTAACGTGAATTAGTGGAAGGGATCACATATTCAATTTCAACTACGATTTCCCCCTCCAGTTCATTTTGTGTATTCAGTTCAATTTTCTTTGCATCAATGCGTGGTTCAAAAAACAGGATGGCTGTTTTTATACGATCAACAATAATTGTTTTAGTTGCAGTATCCAGGCTTTCAAATAATAAGTCTTCCATATTGCAACCATAACGTGGCTGCATGATCCGCTCACCAATTGAAGTAGTTAAAAGGATCTGCAAACTTTTTTCAATGTCATCCACTTTCTCTGTCATCTGCACTTCTTTCAACTGTTTGCTGAATACAGGTGGAAAACTCCATCCTCTTCCTAAAAAATTATTTTGTTGATCAAAAGCCATAGCTGATTAATTAATATTTACGGTTGGGCAACCGGCAACAATTACGCCGCCGTGTGCTGTACTATCGCCCATTCTTGCTGCGGGCATTCCGCCAATTAATACTGTTGTTGATCCCATGATTATGGTGTCGGGAGGTCCGCTGCAGGTAAGCATATCACCCACCCTTGCAGCGGGTTGGCCACCGATCAAAACAGTAGGACATCCGGGTGGAAGAACCGGCCCGCCCACATGTGGTACTGTTCCGGTTACCATCGGACAAACATGCATGTCGCCAACCCTTGCTGCAAATGGCATGAGATAAGGTTTAAAAAATTATAGATGCCGAAGCGATTATTTGTAACCGGCTTCAGTATGTCTGTTCATCTTTTGTTGTGTCACTCTCTTTTACGTTCTATATCTCTATTCAACATACTATCCCAATATCTCTCTAAACTGCAGGGTACTTAATTCAAATTCACAATGCTCCCTTTTACATTGGTAGCACCACCGCTTGAAATTTCAGCTCCTGCTCCGCCTTCTACTTTTGTTTGCGTCCCTCCTTTGAGGTTTACATTAGCTCCACCTTCCATTTTCAGATCTGTTGCCGCTTTCATTTTGATCTCTTTGATGCTTTCAATTGTAATCCCATCTTCATTCAGGATGATCTTATTGCCATTCATATCTTCCAAGTGAATTTTTTTTGCATCTTCATCAATCACCACTTTATGTCCGCCCGGTGTTTCGATGTTGATGCTTTTTTTATCATCGTTAAAGATCAGTTTCATTTTACTCCTGCTCTGGTATCCCTTTTCATGGTTATCATCTTTTGCTGAAAGGTGTGCCGGTTTTGCACTGCTGTTAAGCATGCCTAACACAATGCCATGCCGTGGATCATTGTTAATGAATCCTACTATTACTTCATCATTGATCTCCGGCCGAAAAAACATTCCCCGTTCATCGCCTGCATCCAACGAACTTACTCTGCACCATGCACCTTCATCATCTTTATGAACAACCGGAATACGAACCAATATTCTGTCTTCACCATCCGGATCACTTTCCAGTTGTGTTACAATTCCAATTTGTAATCCTTCAATAGCCGGTAGCAATGCACCGGCCAATGGTTGCTGTACATTGAATGTTTGTGCAAACCATTCAGGGTTGATGCCGAATTGAATATTCGTTTGCCAATTTCCGTTTTCATATTGCTGACGAACAGCGGTAACAAATAACTTCCCTTCAAAACGTTCCCCCACTCCCTGCAATTCAATGATCTGTCCCGGTGCTACAGCAGCTGTTCCATCGATCTTTACCTGGCCTCTAATCTTTGCCAACCGATGCTTCATCATTTTTGCATTCACCCATTGCTGTAATTCCGGCTCTTCAATTTTTCCACTGTGGTACAACATAAATTCATCTTCACCCAACACATTCGCCAATGTTGCTCCATCTAAATTTCCTGCAGTTGGTATTGCTGGTTCTTCAGCTTCTACATCTGCCAGTAATTCCTGATCAGTATAATTCCACATTGTTCCTTTTACTGATTTGTATTGCAGTCTTGCATCAATTTCTGCATCGAGTTCATGTATCGTTGCGCCATACTGAACGGTAAGAACTGTATCACCACTAAAGTTGGGTTTCTTAATGGCCAGTTTTCCGTCGTTCGGAATACAAAGCATGCCAGCAGCATCAGCCCGACAAACAAGAAAATCCCAATCACTACAATTGTATTGTACCAGTTGCTTATGTTCAATGCCTGTACCTTCAACATCTTTATCCAAACCATAAGTATCAATGAGCTGTTCCATTACATCACTGTCCTTCATCTCTTTAAAATAACTACTCTTACACGCAGCCGTCATCTTTACTGCTTTATCTCTGCATTCAATGATCAATAACGAATTTTTTTTTCGTGTTTTGATCGAATGCTTTACTACAATTCCTTTAAACACCGTTTCTTCACTGCTTCTGTATCCCAGTTTAATTTCAATTTCCTTTCCCGGTTCAAACTCTGTTTTGTTACTCATCTCAAAACTCTGCGCAGCAGGATCACCATCTGCAATTACAATAGTTGCCACAGGAATACGATTCACTTCTTTACTCACAACTACTGATAACACATGACAGGTTTCTGGTATTTGCGTACCTCCTGAAGTAATGGTGGATGTTACAACGGTTTTTGGTTGATCGGATGGTATGGTGCGTTCATTCGGCATTACAATCAGTTCATATTTTTTTCGAAGGGTGGAAAAAACAATTCAGTTCCCGGTTGCAGATCACGAAAGTTGCTAAGACCATTTACCTGAGCCACCTGCCAATAATATTTTGAATGACCATAGATCCTGTAACACATCAATGGAAGTGTGTCACCTTTTTTTACGGTTCGATAATGTGTGAGATCGGGACTACTGTTCCTTTCTTCTGCTACACGTCGCTCTTCTTCTTTTAACTCACGGATCGATACTTTGCAAATGGCCCGGATGGGTTTCCCGTTTGGATTAAACAACTTGTAAGCAATATTCAACAACACACAGATTCCTTTCATGAGTGAAGTACCCCAAACGAATTTGAAAAATTTTGGCTGATGAATATCTCCTTCATAACCCATGAGGAACTGCTTGAAGTTTTCAATATCCACAGCAATATCAGATCGTGGGTTTTTATCAATGATACCGGTATTATCAAATAAAATTTCGAACGACAACTCTTCCGGTGGTTTTAATTTGAAACGTGGCTGGCTTCCGCTTGTACCTTGTCCCTGTCCATTTTCAAATTCCATTTTGATTTCCTGCGTATAGTTTTCAGGATTCATCATCACAGTAAATGGTTCTCCCACCTGGTTTTCGCAACCGGGATCACTGTAAGCATAGATTTTCAATTTTTCAAATTGTCCTTCCGGCATATCAGCGTTCTTTTTTACTTTCCATAATGCGTAATACTTCTTCTACTGCTTCTCTTACAATTGCTTCTTTTTCCTCGTTACCATCTGCACCGCCTGTATTAGTTGCAGATGCAGCTTTGTTCTGATCCTGGTTGATGGTTGCTTTGATCACCAGCTCCCGAATTTCAATAGGCATTTGTCAGGTTTTAACGTTAAAGTATTTATAGGCGAGATCAAGCGTTTCAATGACCAATCCATTTTCCTGTGCATTCAAATCACTTACACTCCATTTTTTTGGCCATGCATCAATTACTTCCCAACGTTTGATCGGTTGATGATTTTCATTGAGCAGCATTACATTTATTTGTGCCGGTTGAAACTCCCGGTTTTCAAATGCTTTCAAACACCATTCAATTACTTTTGAATCGGTCAGCATCCCCCGCTTCAAAGAGAGGTCTGCATATTTTGTACGTACCGGTAATTTATGTTCAAATCGATTTTCACCACCTTCCTTAAAACTCTCGGTATCGTACTCGATCGACAAACCAGATACGGATTGAAAGCGGATGTCGTTATCGTTTCCGATACCAACAAACTCCACTTTAAAATGAAAACCAACAGGAGGATAATATCCACCGGGCGATACAGCCATAGAAATTCATTTACACTGTTTATGGAAGAAGCTTTATTATTTACGTACGACGAGGGTCTCTGACGAACACACTCATCATTCATCTCCTAGCTCAGAATATTTAATCCTTCATGTGCGATTTCCAGTGATTCAATCGCTACTTCGTTACCATCACTTTTCAAATCACTCGCCTGCACTTTCACGGGAAATGCATTTTTTGCTTTCCATGTCATAACAGGTGCATGTGTTTCGTTGAGCAAACTGATAATGATATCTCTGCGTTCAGTAACTGTGAGGTTAATGGTATTGACCCATTTATAAAAATCACTATCCCCCTGCATGGTACCACGCTTTAATGTAATGTTGCTGAATTTGTGCATGCCGGGCATTTTGATCTTTGAATACTCGGGGCTGCTGCCTTCACGGTATTCAATTGCTTCCACCTGCATGTCAAGACCCGTTACTTCTGTAAAACCGATCCTTACTCCACCCCATTGTACCTGGAAATGAAATTTCGGAAGAGGATATGTTGCCATAATAATTTAGTTTAAAGTTTGTAGTTAATAGTTATTCATCTCTGTTGTTGCTCTCCACTTAGGAATTTGCTGCTTAACTCTCTGCCATTTTATGAGAGAATTGAAGGATAATAAATTCAGCCGGACGAACAACCGCCATTCCAATTTCAACGATCATTCTTCCTTCGAGAATATCCAATGCTGTCATTGTTTTTCCTAACCCAACGGCTACATAAAATGCATGTTCAGGTTTTGCACCTTGCAAAGCACCTTGTCGCCACAATACTGTTAAGAAATTTTCGATCATGCCCTGTACTTTCACCCATGTGTTGGCATCGTTTGGTTCAAACACAAATGGCTCAGTTGATTTTTTACAGCTTTCTTCCACCATGTTAAAGAAGCGACGGACACTGATGTATCGCCATTCATTATCGTTCCCCATTAATGTTCTTGCACCCCACACCAACGTTCCTTTTCCTGTAAATGAACGGATGGCATTGATGGATTTACCCGCCACTGCATCTACATTCAGATTCGACTGTTCATCGGCACTGATCTGCACCGATGGGCCCGACACAGAATTCAAACTTTCATTGGCAGGTGCTTTCCAAACACCTCTTGCATTATCAACACGTGCATACACACCTGCTATCGCCCCACTTGGAGGAAGTTTATTCCACTCTTTTTTTATGTTGGAAACAATATTGCTGATAACGGGATGACGTTCATACAATGCATCCTGCGATGCTTTCTTATACGCTTTAGCTGCATTTAAAACTGTATCGGCAAACGAAGAAATTTTATCGAATGCAATTTGCAGATCAATCGCAATGAGACGGCCAATTGCCGGATGATTGGCTGCTGTTGCAGAATCACCATAGTCTTTTGGTGTGCCGGGCAATACAATTGTTGCAACGGCTCCACCTAACCACGCTTCAATAACAGCCGGATAAAGATCATTCACTGCAGCAGCATTGTTTGCTAAACCTGACAATGCTCTTGTATCTTCATTCCGGTCAATGAGGATAAACGCTTTTGCAGCACCACGCCACAATGACTCTGAGGTTGCATATGAATTCACATCACTACGTAATGCAGATGGATTATTTAATGTGGTATTCAGTTTTTGAAACTCAAGCAGCGATAACCTGCAGAAATTTAAGAGGATCACCATCTTTGCTTTTGCATCTGCAGAATTTGCAGCTGCATCAACTGCTGCTTTCAGTTCTCTGAATTTATCTTTCAAAGAAGGAGCTGCCGTTGCTGCTACATTCAGGTTTCCGTTGGCGGCATCAGCTTTTTTGATTGCAGTGAGTACATCCTGCACTTTACCAATTTCTCCAAACGAAGCGTTTGTTTCTGCAACCAATTTATTTAAGTCGGGATCAGATGAAAGCGTACCGAGATCTATTGCGCCACCACCGCTTGAAGGAGTAACATTTCCTTTAAATGAAGTAAACTCTACATCACGTGGGTAAGTAGCATATACCCAAGGTGTATAAGCAGCCGCATATTTGAGATTGTTAATACCAATATTATTTCTGAAATTATTCACAGCTTCTTTTTGTCCTCCGCTGATATTTTCTTTCAAATCAAACAGTCCAACTCTATCCTGCAATTTTGCACATTGCTCCAATACCATTTGCTGTAATGAATAAAAGCCCGCATCGTCACTACCTCCTGTAACCATGTTACATGCATCCGGGAAAAGAATGATGGTTGGTTCATCCACTTTTTCCAATGCTTTTACACCACCTCTGAAACCCGTGCCGGCAATTTCATCACCCGCAGTTGGTGCCACTCCATGTTTACCTACTGAAACAATGTAACAATCGCCACCACCATTATCAAAAAACAAACGCATGCTGTCGTACATAAAATAACGTTGTGTGTTTGCCATTGCTACTTCTGTAACAGCATGGTTATTTGCTGTATCCACTTTTACGTTGATGGTGGAAGGATTGATATCGCCTCCATAGTATTGCACGAATTCAATCAGTGAATTGATCCGCACAGGTTTACCGGTAAGACCTTCTCCATTTTTTTCGGCCTTCTCTGTATACCCGATAAAAGCCGGGATTGCCGTTTCTACCTGTGCAACCGAAGGCGGTAGCTTCGGAATTTCTTCTACATAAACACCAGGAGTTTTGTACGTTGTTGCCATGATGATTCAGTTTAATGATGAATGATTTAATAGTTTAAGTATATGTTACAATAATAATCTGTCCCTTTGCGGCTGAGCATTCCGGATGCATGTACATCAGGATTGGGTGCCAACGGTGGTTCAGAACTTACCGGTTGAAAAAGTGTTAATTTAAATTCATGTGGTTTTTCTGTAAGGGGTATGGGCTGTGCCGAAGTAAAAAAATCGGCAGGGTTTGCATTACCTGTAAATGAATACTTGGGATTGCCATCAATTACCTGAACTCCTTTTTTGGGTGTGAGATAGGTCCAGTAAGCCAGACGGTTTGCAAAACGAATTGTGTAATTCAACCAAATGTTTTTTCCATTGATGAACTGATCTTTGAGCAATCCACCAGCATCAAAAAAAGCAAACTCATTTCCATTGGCTAAATGATTAAACAGCTCAACGACACCAAACATATTTCGGTAAACTGCTTCATTGCTTTTATAAACCATCCTCTCTTCTGCATTGATCATTAACCTGTACGTTGCATCAGGAAGTTTTGAGAGATCAACCGAAACAGTTTTTATTGGTGCCTCAAAATTGAGTACTTGTTCAAATACCAACTCATCAAACAAATCAGTAGCTGTATTCAATTGAAAAACATTTATTACAACCTGATCTGCGTCGGGCGATACAGTAAAATTCTGTTGATCTGTGATGAACTGCAGCATATCATTTTTTGAAGCATACTGATGATTCTCCCTACTCACCCAAAAGCCTGCAACAGGCGGAGTATTACCTGTTGATTCTTTTATACATTCGTAAACAATGCCAGCATGCTTTACAAAATCACCCGGCAAATAATTGGTTGCTCCGTTATAACTGTCAATGGAATTACTGAGGTATAATACATTTGTATTAACTGCTACGTTTACTTTGTTTTGATGAAGGTTGGTAAAATAAAAACGTTTACTTGCCAATGTCTGCAATTCCAGATTTGAAACTGTCATAAACAAGGGCTTCATTAATTCCAGGTTGAATGAAAATTTTGCAGTTGCTGCAATTGGAATAAATGGGCGGCCGGTTTCATCACACTTGATCAAAACGATCAACCGGTTTCCAACTGTTTTAAACAATGCCTGATGATTGGCTAACAGAAGTCTTGTTTGCGCTGCAGGCACAAACCGAAAATCAGTGCAATTGCCTTCCTTATAAAAATCGTGCAACACGTCAACTGTAAATAATATTTTAAATGCAGTGGTCATGATACCGGTGTCTTCATTTTATCGTTCAACTGAATTTCTTTGATAAATCCACTTTCGCTGATGGTTACATTTTCATCCATTACCACCTGCCGCACTTTGTACATCACCGATGGAAAATACTTTCCACCCAGAATGCTCCATAAATGATTGGTTTGTTCAAAGCTGGTATTGTGCAGATCAACAATGATGCGTTGGATGCGACTATCAAGCCCCGGATGTGTTACCGGTGTAAATACAAATTGATGCTGAAAAAATTGAATAATATTTCCAAGAAAAAATAAGCTGTCGTCATATCTCTTTTTATTCATTGAAAAGAGTATGTAAAAATTAAGATAGAGTGGTGGATTTTTATAAACAGTTTTGGTATCGGATTTTTGATAGTGTTCCTGTTGCTTCGCTACTTTGTCTTCTTCTACATTGATCAAACTCAATACCAGCTTGTCTTTCACATCAGGCTCTACTGCTACTGAACTGTTTGATTCGCCGGCTACAGCAATATTGCTAACCACAAGCCATGGCTCACTGAGCGACATCGGAGCCTTCTTACTATTTAAATATTTGTTCACTTCCTCACAAAGGAATTTCAATGATTCGTGAATCATTACAAGTTGGTTTAACGGTTAATGGTAACGGAGTAAAGTGAGGTTACAGTGGGATGGCAGGTATGCGAAACAAGATTAATAGAAAAAATATTTTTTGTCAATACTACATTGCGGTAAATTTTTTAATGCAGTTCAATATCCATTTGATGCAACATCAAATGGCACAACATTAAAAACTGCTGAAATAATTGATACTAAAGGTTTTTATTCGATCAATCCACTATGCTTACAGCTTAAAAAAATAAATTCTGTTAACAGAAAATTTATACGAAATGAGGAAACCGCTGCCGGTTTTTCTATGACAGCCCGTAAATTTACGGGGCGAAAATGAAGAAAAATGATTTGTGAAATAACCAGATCAGCTGGAACTAAAGTGCAAGCAACTCTTCCTGCAAGCGTCCCTTTGCATCAAACACCAATAACTTTTTATTGAGCATTGATTTCTGAACAATGATACGGTATTCGTTAGCCTCAGCTCTTGGTTTGCTGATGATGATGGCATCTTTCACTGTCCAATCTTTGTACTTCGATTTTTTAAAATTATCCTGAACAGTTAAGGGAAGAGAATCGATCACTACTTTTTCTTCTGTACTCACCCAATCAGCTTTCGGTGTAAAATTGGCTTTGAGTTTTTTGTCGCCCAATGAAAATTGCACGGAATGATTATCGATCCCTCCGCTCCACTTCGCATCTTTGGCATCGGGAAATTGTTTTTCGAATGTTTGCTTTACAAGATCAGGCACCTGAAACAATTGTGCGTTCGCAACAATTACAGCTGCAAAAAGAAATATGGAAAGGATAAAAAGATGCTTCATCTTGAAGGCTTTATGAATCGAAGATAAAACTGTTTGCGATGAAGAATTGTTAATGAGTAGTTGCAAAAATGATTTACTTATTCTTTGCCGGCAACTACAATAACGATCTCGCCTTTGATTGCTTTGGCTGCAAAGTGGTCGTGTACTTCTTTTAATGTACCACGCTTATTTTCTTCAAACTTTTTTGTGAGTTCTCTGCTAACACAACACAAACGGTCTTCGCCAAAGTATTGCATAAAATCGGCGAGTGTTTTCAACAATCGAAACGGCGATTCATAAAAGATCATGGTACGTTCTTCCTCAACCAATTGCTTCAACGCTGTCATCCGCCCTTTTTTCTGTGGCAGAAATCCTTCAAATGTAAAACGGGTTGCAGGCAATCCACTATTGACCAATGCCGGAACAAATGCTGTTGCGCCGGGAAGTGTTTCCACAACAATATCATTCTTTACACATTCACGTACCAATAAAAAAGCAGGATCGCTGATGCCTGGTGTACCGGCATCTGTAAGTAAAGCCATCTTCTTTCCCTCTTTCAATTGATCAACGAGGTGCTGCACAATTTTATGTTCATTGTGCTGATGGTAGGGAGAAATAGGCTTTTGTATATTGTAATGATTCAGCAACACCCCGCTTGTGCGTGTATCCTCGGCAAGAATAAGGTCGGCTTCCTGCAACACTTCTAAAGCACGAAGCGTAATATCTTTGAGATTACCGATGGGAGTTGGAACTATAATCAACATGAAAGAAGTATGAGGTTAGAAGTACGAGGTACGAATGTACAGGTTCTACTTCCTGTTTCTTCCCTCTTACAACTTGATTAGTTCACTGAAATTTCGTACTGCTCCATCACCGCATTGGCCAGTAGTTTTTTAGCTGCTTCTTCGGCAATTGCTTTTGCTTCGTCGGCTGTAGCCGCATCGATCTGCATGCTGATGTTTTTTCCAATGCGCACATCTGCCACACCTGTTAAACCTAAATTACTTAATCCACCCATTACAGCTTTTCCTTGTGGATCCAATAAGTCTTTGAGTGGCATTACTTTCACCTGAACTGTGTACGTCATTGTCGTATAATTAAATTATGAAATTTGTTTTCGAAGCAGCAAAGATAAAGCAACGTAGGCTAAATAAATAAGCGGAATGGCTGCCCATTGAAAAACAATACCAAGAATAATTGCCAATACCGCCAGTATGATCTTGGGCTGATTTCCCTTGAAGCTGTAATCTTTAAACTTCAGGCTCATGATAGGTATATCCGACACCATCAGGTAACTGATGAGGAGGGTAATACCGTACAATACCCAGCGGTTTATCACCACCGAAGCAAGATCCCATGAATCGTACCACACCACCAATGGCAATGCCGCTACTACAAAACCTGTAATGGGCGTAGGCACTCCACGAAAAGAAGTTGTCTGACGTTCATCGATATTAAACTTCGCCAACCGCCACGCTGCACAGCAAGCAATCAGTAACGCAGGTAACAACAGCAAAATCGATGTATCCAATGCCGATTCTTCTTTCAAATAACTCATACGCAGCAATTGATACATGATCATGGCCGGTGCAACACCAAACGTTACTACATCACTCAATGAATCGAGTTGCTTGCCCATTTCGGAAGATGCTTTCATCAATCTTGCTAAAAATCCATCCAGGAAATCAACCAAGCCTGCGGCAAAAATAAAAAACGAAGCATACATGATCTTCTCTGGCAGATTGATGATGAGATTTCCTTGGTCAATTGCCGTAATGTTTTCACCCGGCTGCAGAATGAGAATAATTGCAATGCAACCAAATACAAGGTTGAGTAATGTGAAAAGGTTTGGGATTTGTTTCATATAGTAGTCAACAGTCGATGGTCCACAGACCACAGACGAGCGTTTATATTTTAATCGTTTAATGAATTGATGAGTGCCTGAATCATTTTTACTAAGATTTCAATTTGGATATACAGTTTTGCAAATAACTCTTCCCCTAAATAATTTCTTCGCTTTGCCAAAAACAAACATCCAACAACTTCAAGTGCCGAACGATTGGCAATTACCAAAAATCGCTTGAATTCCGCATTTGATAATCCCGTCGAGCCCTCAACAATGTTCAATGACACAGAATTGGCCGCTCTTCGCATTTGGCTTGATAAAGAATAAAGTTCATGCGATGGGAAAGACTTTGCCAACAAATCAACATCATCCGTTAACTCTAACGACTGCTGCCAAACCTTCAGACTTTCAAACTTAAATGCCATATATCATCAATGACTTTACAATATCAAACTCTGCCATGGACCATCGACTGTTGACCGTGGACTAAACTACTTTTTCATCAACGCTTCAATATCCTCAACAGTAATTGGAATATTCTGCATGAGATCTTTATTTCCATTACGAGTGATCCAGAAATTATTTTCAATACGCACTCCCATTTGTTCTTCTTCAATATAAATACCCGGCTCAATGGTAAATACCATTCCTGCTTTTACAGGTTCGGTTTTTGTACCAAGGTCGTGCACATCAATACCCAGATGATGGGATATGCCATGATAGAGATACTTGCGGTACGCTCTGTTCTCGGCATCTTCATTCTTTACATCTGTTTTTTTCAACAAACCGATCTTTAAGAATTGTTGCGTTGCTTCCTCTCCTACTTTGTTAGTATAATCAACAATGGTGATGCCCGGCTTCAGAATGCCTTTACAATAATTGTGAATATTCAGGCATGCATTGTATACTGTTTTTTGTCTGCGTGTAAACTTACCATTCACCGGAACAGTACGTGTAAGATCGGCGCAATAGCCTCCATATTCTGCACCAAAATCCATCAGGATCAATTCACCATCGTTACATGAGCCGTTATTGCTAACGTAATGCAATGTTCTTGCATTATCACCACTGGCAATAATACTTCCATATGCAGGACCTGTTGATCCCTGCGATAAAAATGAATGATAAATTTCCGCTTCAATTTCATTTTCTAAAACACCTGGCTTAATGAACTTGAGTAATCGGCGAAATGTAACATCGGTAATATCCATCGCCTTCTGCATCAACTCAATTTCCTCCGCTGTTTTAATAGCACGCAGATCTCTCATAATTTTTGCAGCACGTAAAAAATTATGCAGCGGATATTTTGCTTTCATTTCATCAATAAACCGATAATCACGGCTACGGATAGACGAAGCCTTGCGATCGTTCTCGTTGCTGCTTAAATAAATAGTATCGGCCAAATGTATCCAAGCTTGTAATAATCCTTCAATGCTATCTAACCAAACAATGGTTTGAATACCTGAAATTTCCCGTGCTTCGTTTGCACGTAAACGTTTGCCATCCCATTTTTCTTTCAATTCGTTTGGTCGAACCAACACCAACACTTCCCTGTATTTTGGATCGGGATTGTTTGGAAAGAGAATCACCATGCTGTCTTCCTGCATAATACCGGTAAGCCAAAACAGGTCACTGTTTTGTTTATAGGCATGTAACGCATCACCATTCATGGGCCACTCATCGTTGCTTACAAACACTGCAATTGAGTTTGGCTGCATGGCTTTTATAAAACGCTCCCTGTTTTTAGTGAACAGTTGTGGCTTAACGGGCTGAAATTTCATATAACAAGTATTGAAGCTGCAAAATAAGCCAATGCAGGTGGCCGCCCAATTCTGCCGGCAAATAATCCACAGAAAGTGAAAAACTAACAGCTGTTTGCAAAAGATTTCTAAACCATCTATCGGCGCTTGCAATAAATTCAACAAACAGCAGAATACAGGGCCTTTTTGTGAAAAAAATCTAACAATTTTACGTATTTGCAGACTTTTGTTTAACCGCAACCGTTTGTGGAATTTCGCCAGTTCTTGTTAAGCCTTTACTTTTGGCAAAGTCAAATTAATTCAACGATTGCTATGTCAATACCAAGTGTATTTTTCCCCGAGCAGAAATTGATCAAGCTCGGATTGAAACTGTCGGCCAACATCCATTACCAGCTTAGTGCTGATGAATTGTGTGAGCAAACGATCAACCGTCGACAAGGTGTTTATAATAACAGCGGCGCACTTTGCATCAACACCGGTGAGTTTACCGGTCGATCTCCTAAGGACAAGTTTATTGTGTTGGATAACATTACCAAAGACACTGTGCATTGGAACGATTTCAACCAACCTATTGATGAGCGTTACTTCCACATGCTATACAAAAAGATGATGGACTACCTCGGTACCAAAGAAGAGATTTGGGTGAGAGATGCGTATGCATGCGCCGAACCCGCTTATCGATTGAACATCCGTGTGGTGAATGAAAATCCATGGAGCAATCTGTTTGCGCATAATTTATTTCTGCGGCCCACAGAAGATGAACTTGATACGTTTGAACCAGATTGGCATATTATACAAGCTCCCGGTTTTTTTGCAACCCCCGAAACAGATGGTGTACGCAGCAAAAATTTTGCATTGGTAAGTTTTACGAATAAAATAATCTTGATTGGCGGCAGTGGTTATACCGGTGAAATGAAGAAAGGCATTTTTACTGTACTCAATTACTTGTTACCGCAGCAGAAAAATGTATTGAGCATGCACTGCAGCGCCAATATGGGAACCGAAGGCGATGTAGCTGTATTCTTTGGATTGAGCGGCACAGGTAAAACAACACTAAGTGCAGATCCAAATCGCAAACTGATTGGCGATGATGAACATGGTTGGGACGAAGACTCGATCTTCAATTTTGAAGGCGGCTGTTATGCTAAATGCATTGATCTCACAGCAGAAAAAGAGCCCGAAATTTTTAACGCTATTCGTCATGGTGCATTGGTTGAAAACATTCGGTTTTTTGAAGGAACCAATGAAATTGATTTCAGCAACAAAGCCATCACAGAAAATACAAGGGTAAGTTATCCATTGCATTATATCAGCAATGCTTTGCAACCGGCGGTTGGCGGACTGCCCAAAAATATTTTCTTTTTGACCTGCGATGCAACGGGTGTATTACCACCAATCGCAAAACTTACAGAAGGCCAGACGATGTATCAGTTCATTAGCGGTTATACTGCAAAAGTAGCCGGAACCGAAGCTGGTGTTACCGAACCCAAATCTACATTCAGTGCATGCTTTGGCGCTCCTTTTCTTCCGTTGCATCCTGCAAAATATGCGGAGATGCTGGGTTGGAAAATGAATGAAAACAAAGTGAATGTGTGGTTGGTAAATACGGGATGGACAGGTGGTTGTTATGGTATTGGTAAGCGTATTAAATTATCGTACACAAGAGCCTTGATCAGCGCTGCATTAAATGGAGAATTGAATGATGTACAGTATGAAAATATGCCGGTGTTTAATCTTGCAATACCAACAACCTGTACAGCAGTTCCCGATGAATTATTGAATCCCCGAAATACATGGACAGATAAAGCAGCTTATGATGAAAAAGCGAAGTCTTTAGCTGAACAGTTTATAACTAATTTCAAAAAATATGCTTCCGGCAGTGGCGAAGAAATTCTAGCCGCAGCGCCGCAAGTGTAAGTGGTCGTAATCGATTGTTTGCTAAGAACAGAAAACCCCGCTATTCCTGGCGGGGTTTATTATTTCGTTGAATTAAATTGATTAGAACAAACCGTACAATTGCGAATCAATTTTATTAATGATCTCACCAAAATGCTCTTCATTCTCCGCAAACTTATTGGTATCTACATCAATCACCAGTAGGCCACCTTCTTTGTATTGATCTACCCACTTGTTGTAGTATTCATTGAGTTTTTTCAAATAGTCAAGTCGGATATTTTCTTCATATTCTCTTCCCCGCTTTTGTATTTGCGCCACCAACGTTGGTACCGATGCTTTCAGATAGATCAACAGATCTGGGGGCGATACCATTGTCTTCAATGTAGAGAAAAAAGAAAAATAATTATCAAAATCACGTTTGCCCATTAAACCCATATCGTACAGATTGGGTGCGAAAATGTGTGCATCTTCAAAAATGGTGCGATCCTGAATGACCGTTTCAGTGCCACGTTGAATTTCCAACACCTGGTTCAAACGATTATTCAAAAAGTAGATCTGCAGGTTAAAACTCCAGCGTGGCATATCCTCATAAAAATCGTTGAGGTAGGGATTGTGATCCACATCTTCAAACTGCGGAATCCATTTGTAATGCTTTGCCAGCATTTCAGTAAGGGTTGTTTTTCCGGCGCCGATATTACCGGCTATTGCCACATGTTTTGGTTTTTTACTTTTCGCCATAACTGAGATAAATTCCAATGTACACCATCCAAAATAGAAGGACGTTCAAAGTAAAACTTCTTTTTGGATTTTGAGTTTTGGATCTTGGGTTTTTTAAAAATAATTAAGGCCCATTGCCTGCCTTGTTAATTCAATGGTTTTTTGTGCGCTGATCCTTGCTTTTTCAGCTCCCTGTAACATCACGTTTTTCAAGTATGCATCATCGCTTTGAATGGCTGCTGCTTTTTCACGAATGGGTGCTACAAATTTTGCAATATCCTCACCGAGCTGTTTTTTCATATCGCCATAGCGGATCACACAATTGTTGAAATCGCTTTCAAATTTCTCAATTGTATCTGGTGTGCTTACCAAACGCATTAACTGAAAGAGATTTTCAATATAATCGGGCTTTATTGAATTAGGTTCGGTTGGACCAGCGTCAGTTTTTGCCTTCATTACTTTTTTACGGATCACTTCATCTTCATCGGCCAGGTAGATCGTTGCATTTTGATTTTCGCTCTTACTCATTTTACCTGTACCGTCAAGACTTGGCACTTTCACCAACTCGCCACCAAAGTTGAACGCCATTGGTTCAGGAAATACATCTCCATAACGATGGTTAAAACGGTTGGCAAATGTGCGGGCCATTTCAAGATGTTGCTCCTGATCTTTCCCCACAGGAACATACTTTGCACGATGCAGAATAATATCTGCTGTTTGCAGAACAGGATATGTAAGCAACCCCGCATTTACATTTTCAGGATGCTGACGAACCTTATCTTTAAACGTGGTTGTTTTTTCCAATTCACCCTTGTACGCCATCATGTTGAGATAGAGATACAGCTCAGCTGTTTCATACACATGGCTCTGACAATAAAATGCAACTTTTTCCGGATCTAAACCACAGGCAATATTTTCTGCAAATACTCTTCTTACATTTTCTTTCAGTTCTTTTGTTTCAGGATGTGTAGTGAGTGAGTGCCAATCGGCCACCATAAAAAAACATTCATACTCATCCTGCATCTTTACATAATTACGCATTGCCCCAAAATAATTCCCCAAGTGTAAATAACCTGTGGGGCGGAGGCCACTCATTACAATTTCTTTCTGCTTGCTCATACGTTTCTGTGATCTTTCTTACAATTATAAGTGGGCGAAGATAAAACTTGTTTAGCGTGCAGGGCATAAAAAAATCCCCCGTAATAACGGGGGATTCAATATTAGAAACGTACTAATTAATAGCTTCTCAACTTCAATTCCACACGACGATTTTTTGCTTTGCCAGCTGCGGTTTTATTGTCGGCAATTGGTTTATCTGAACCATAACCTGCAGAGGTCAACCGATCTTTCTCAATTCCCTGTGCTGCCAGGTAAGCTTTAACTGCTGCTGCACGGTTTTCAGAAAGGATCTGATTTTTTGCAGCATCACCTGTATTATCGGTATGTCCTTCCACATCCAGTTGAAGCGTTGGGTTATCTTTCAGAATCTGCGCTACTTCATTTAAAGGAGCATATGATTTCTTTTGTAATTGATAGCTACCGGTATTGAAGAAGATATTGCGTGCCGCAAATTCAACTTTTGTTTTGATCTCTTCTTTTACTTCCGGACAACCTGCATTTGCTGCAATACCTGCAACAGTAGGGCATTTGTCTTCTTCATCATTCACACCATCAGCATCCGTATCGGGTACAGGGCAACCGCCGTAGCGTGCAACACCTGCCTGTTGAGGACATTTGTCTTCTTCATCATTAATACCGTCCTTATCGCTATCAGGGATTGGACAACCATTGTAACGTGCAACACCTGCTACATCAGCACATTTATCATCTTTATCTGCAATACCATCTCTGTCTTTATCAGGACAACCACGGAGTGCAGCAACACCAGCTTCATCAGGACATGCATCATCCACATCTAACACACCGTCACCATCTTTATCTTTTGGAGGCTCTGGCGCCGGAGGAGGAGGTGGTGGTGGAGCAACTCGTTCTTTCAAAGGGATACTGATACCAAAAGAATGCACCAATCCATAATTTGCTCTTGAAGTAATAGGCGCTCTATACCCTGTGTTAACGTGAATAAAGGTTTGATCGAAAAGATTTACCTGTAAACCCGCACCTAACGGGATATAAGCCATAAATGATGAACGTTCTTTTGAAACCCCAATACCTGCCTGCAAATAAGGAACAACCCAATAATTATCAGGTAATAATTTCAGATTGAAATTTGCATCAGCTTCAATGTAAAGTTTTTCGTTTACGCTGATGTCCTGCGAGTTTCTTACCGGGTATGAAAAAAAGCTTCCCCCCAATCTTGCCATAACGTCAAGATTATTGGTAATGCCCTGTATATAATGAATGGTCAGACCTGGGTTAAGGCGATCAGATTTTTTGTAGTTTTTTTCTCTAAGAACGGTTGTAAGTCCACGATTTCGTAAGTCACTACCTGTTTCAAAATCAAAAAAGGAAACCTGGAATCCAATAGAGGGAAGTTTCTTTAAATCCTTATTCTGTGCTCCGGCAGCAAAAAAACTGCAAACAGCAACCAGTAATACGATCAATTGTTTCATAAATGAATTGTTTTGGAATGAGCAAAAATAACGGTAGGTAGCTTAATCGTAAAATAAATTACCCACATTGTTAAATACTTAATCTACGCTTTACTTTGAAGGTGGTTTTTTACCCAAAACTTCAATTTTTACACGGGTAAGACCGCTTTTTATAAACCCAAGCTTTGTAGCCCCGGCTCTTGAAAGGTCAATAATCCGTTTGTTTCGATGGTGAAGCCGGTCGTTGATTTTCACCGTTACGGTTCGTCCGTTACGGAGATTGGTTACACGTACATAAGTGCCTAAAGGAAGTGTATTGTGTGCGGCGGTTAGTTTTTGATTGCTGAAGATTTCGCCGTTTGCTGTTTTACGTCCATTAAACTTATTGGAGTAAAAACTTGCCATGCCATATTGGATCTTTGCTTTTGGAGTAGCTTTTTTTACCGGTTGACTTCCCTCCCGCTGCGCTTGAACAGGTATTGCGAACACGGAAGTGAGCAGCCATAAAAGAAGATACAATTTCGTCATCAATCGTTATTTAGTTGAAAAATATGCTTCACGTGCCATCTTATCTTCATGATAAATATCGTCGAAGAAGAACAGCTTTCCATTTTTTCCCGCAGCGGTAAAGTAACGGAAATAAACCGGAAGCCTCGTTTTCACCCGAACGATGTGCTTTTCCTTGCGTTCCAGCCAAACTTTGATCGAATCACTCACTACTCTTTTTGGATCGCTTTCATAATTTATACTATCCAAAGCAGAAATGTAATATGTAAGTTTTTCCCACTCCTGTACACGTACACATCCATGACTCAAGGCTCGTTTTGCATTCTTGAACAGGTAACGTTGATTGGTATCGTGCAGATAAACGGAATATTTATTCGGGAAATTAAATTTGAGAATACCTAACGCATTATCATCGCCACTGCCCTGTACAACTTTGTATGGAATCCCTTTTTTATATTTTGTCCAATCAACAGTATAAGGATCAACTTCCTCTCCTTCCCATGTTAGAAGTGAATACCCTTTTTTTGCAAGATAACCGGGATCACGACGAAGGGCCGGTACAATTTCCTTCATAATGATACTATTGGGAATGGTCCATTGCGGATAGGTAACCATATCACTGATTCTACTCGTTAATAACGGCGTTCTTGTATTGGGTTTGCCAACTACCACTTTGCTTTCAAGACGCATTGTATCATTATCCCATAACTCCAGTTTATAAGCCGGAAGATTTACCCATATATAACGTTCCGGCATTTTTGGTGGCAATACTTTGTATCGATCCAGATTAATAGCTATTCGTTTGAATTTCTCTGCGTCTGTATTATTGAGATAACTAACTACCTGCACGCCAAACTTACCATCAACGGTCATCTCTCTTCTTTGCTGAAGTTTGATCAACGCTGCTTTTAGCTGACTCGAATCTACTTGCTCCGTTTGCCAACTGAGCATCCCTTCCTGCTGCAAACGCTTTACTAATGTTTTTACAAAAGCCAATGAATCTTTATAGGGATAAGAAACATAGGTGTATTTTTTTTCAAAGTCGGCACTATCAATAAATTGCTTTGTTGCTTTTTTCAATTCTACATACCCCTCATGCGATGGCTCTAATGCATGAAATACTTCCGATAATGATTTTCCATTTACAACTGCAGATAGATTCGATTGATAAAATTTATCTGTTAAAACCGAATCAGGATTCATGAACGTACTATCCACTTTCAAACGGCCGATATGCAAATGTGCAGCCATATGAAAGAATGCATCGGTGAGTAGCACATCTGCCTTCGACCAGAGTGCTGCATCACGTCGATCGCCAACAGACGCTGTATCTGCGGCAAAGCGTGCAGCCATATTTTTTAAAACAGGAAAATGATAATCCTCCGGAAATAATCCGTACAATTTTGCCTGCTGAAGAAATAACATCATCGAATCAGCGATCGAAAGAAATCGTTCGTCGCTGCTCCAAACTGCTTTGTAACCCGATTGATTATAATATGCATCAACTGCATTGAAACGGGAAATGGTTGTACTGTCATCGGCTTTACCACCATCTTTAATGCGAGAAAGTAATTGAGTGATATTGGTTGTTACCCGATCATTCATTTTTTCAGGTTCTGTTACAATATCCTTTTCCTCGCCCGAACCATCGCCGCAAGCATTGATGGCGAACAGGAAAAGAAACAACAGGAACGAATAAGAAAGACGGGCAAATTGTTTTCTCATGTAATGACTACATTTATTGTTCCATCACCAAAAAGTTCAGTAATGGATGCTTTTCAGATAGTCAAAATAGTGAAACGGTTGCACATAGCAATAACGGGCATTATGTTTTTTTCCCTGTTGGTTTTACCATCCTTTGCCCAGCCGCTGAAAACCAGTAGTTATGGTGTGAAATATATTGATTCCGAAAAAAGCTACAGGCGAACATTAACAACTGACGTTAACAAACAGATGAAAGATCTGAAACAACTGATTCCAGATCTGGTGCTCGACCTGCGGTATGCAACAAATGATAATTTTGTAAAACAGTCGCTTTATCCTGCCAATACAGGCATTACCTTTTTACGCCTGCCTGCAGCAAATGCATTGAAAGAAGTACAGGAAGAATTACATGAAAAAGGATTTGGGTTGAAGATCTTTGATGCCTATCGCCCCTACTCCGTTACTATAAAATTCTGGGAGTTAATCAAAGATGAACGTTATGTAGCCAACCCAGCAAAAGGAAGCGGACATAACCGTGGCTTAGCGGTTGACTTAACAATTGTTGATTTGAAAACAGGTGTTGAATTAGATATGGGAACCGGCTTTGATAATTTTACGGATACTGCACACCATACATTCACACAATTAAACACAACCGTTTTGCAAAACAGGAGACTGTTGAAAGATGTGATGCTGAAATATGGTTTCAACTTATTGGAAACAGAATGGTGGCATTACTATTGGCCGAATGATCGGAATTATGAAGTGCTCGATCTTGATTTTAAAAAACTCTATAAATTCACAAAAAAGAACTAATTATGAAGAAAATCATAGTCCTGTTTTCGTTCGTGGTGTTTTACTCAGCCGTATTCGCTCAGAACAACAACGAAGAGTTTATTGAAGTAACAATTAGTGATTCAATTCAAGTTGAACCGGAGCAATTAATATTTTCCATATTCTTTTTAAGCGATGATTTTGAAAGAGACGCCCGTGGAAATGCTAAGATTACGGAGAACCCAAATATCAAATATGTTTATTCACTTTTAAAGGACATGAAGTTAGACACGATGCCTGCCAAAATTTCTTTCAATACCGAGAATGTTGGGCAAAAGCAAATTTCAATACTTTTTAATTCAATAAACGATCTGCGAGAATTCAGCAAAAAAATCCGCTTAAAAAAAGGTTTGCAAGGATTTGTTTCAGACAAGGCTACATCTAAGCTTAAAGAAGCGAATGAAGCCTTTTATGAAAAATTGCTTCTTAAAGCAAAACAAGATGCACTCCTGTTGGCATCAAAATCGCAAAGAGAGTTGAATAAGATAATTCAGATTACAGTGAAAGATATTGAAGACTCATATGTTGGAGGTTGGACTGCATACCCGCCATTGTCTGTGTTACGTGCAGCAGAAGCAGAGCCGGATGAACTAAAGGTTATCGTTACAAAACAAATTACGGTACGATACAGTCTTAAATAAATCTATTGTCCAACTACATCCACCACTGCATCCACATTAATTGTTCCATACACGTGCGGAAAAGTATCTTCAGTTGAAGGGCTCCATTCAAATACAAAACGGCTGGTGAGTTTATCCGTATCGATAACAAGCTTAACCAAATCAGTTTTGCCGGCGAAATAGCGTTCAAGCACACCTTCAACCTGGTTTTCCTGTGAGCAATGAATAAATCCTTCCGCTTTTAAAGAGGGAGATTCGTAAGCACCAACTTCTTTTGCTGCATTCCATTCAGCAGCTGTAGTAACATGATAAATAATGGGCATCGTTAACGTTTTACTTCGTTCAGTTCAATTAAATAACCATCAGGATCGGCAAGATAGATCTGTACAGCACCATCAAAACGAACCTGTTTATGAAAGCTCATCTTGTGTTGCGTTAAATATTTTTCAGCAGCAGCAATAGAAGTTACAAACAATGCAAAGTGACCACCGTTACGATCGTTCTTTACTTCAAAATTTCTTCCTGCCAGTAAATGTATCTGTTGATCAGTTCCCAACTTAAACCAGGAACGGATTGCTTTGAGTGAATCAGGTACAGCAACAGGTTCAAGCCCCATTACTTCTTTATAAAATTTAGTGCTTGCTGCAATATCTTTTACGTGTAAGGCAACATGATTGTGTTTCACCACTTCGATCTTTGCATCTGTTTGTGCAAATGAAAATGTTGTGATGAATAAGGCAAGAAAGGCAATCGTTATTCGTTGAAGCATACTGTAAAGTTAAGAGACGATTCTTTTGATCTGTTGTTCCTGCAACATTAAATCAGCCAAGACAATCGCTGTTGCAGCTTCTACAATTACAGGAGCACGCAATGCCACACAAAGATCATGACGACCCTTGATGGAAAATTTTTCCATCTGTTCTGTATCCCAGTTTAAACTTGTTTGTTCTTTTGGAGTTGAAGATGTTGGTTTGATAGCAATACGGAACAGCAGTTCATTTCCATTGGTAATACCGCCCACCACACCACCTGCGTGATTGGTAATTGTTTTGCCAGACATTGTTTCAATGGCATCATTATGCTCGCTGCCAAACATTTTTGCTGCGGCAAAACCGGTTCCGAATTCAACACCACGTACTGCAGGTATGGTAAACATCATTTGTGCAAGCAATGATTCTACTGAATCGAAATACGGTTCACCTAAACCAACAGGTAACCCTGTTACTTTGCATTCAACCAAACCACCAACAGAATCTTTTGCATCAATTGCATTCTGTAATCCCTTCTCTAAATCTTTTTCGCCACCAATTTCTGTTACCTCAGCATGAATAGAAACACCGGTCATGAGTTTTTTTGCAATTGCACCGGCCGCCACTAAGCCTGTTGTGAGTCGTGCACTGAAATGTCCACCACCACGATAGTCTTCATGACCACCAAACTTTTGATGTGCCACCCAATCGGCATGACCGGGACGAGGAATACTGCGTTGCTTATTATAATCTTCGCTGCGTGTATTATTATTTTCAAAGAAGATGGCAATCGGGAAACCGGTTGTCTTCTCATTAAAAATTCCGCTTTTGAAAAACGGGTAATCCGCTTCCTGGCGTGGAGTAGTTCCTTTTTGTTTACCGCCTTTTCTGCGTTCGAGATCGGGCAACAGATCATCAACCGTTAATGCAAGACCTGCCGGACAACCATCTACTACAATGCCTACGCTTTCGCCATGCGATTCGCCAAAGATGGATACACGAAATAATTTACCGAATGAGTTCAAAGTTGAATGGTTTGATTATAAAGATACGTTTGCACCCAATACTTTCAAGTGCTCATAAAAATCAGGGTATGATTTGTTGATGGCTTCTGCTTCTTCAATCGTTACATCGTCATCTGCTTTTAATGCAGCCACTGCACAAGCCATTGCAATTCGATGATCGTGGCGTGAATGAACAGTTGCTCCTTTTAATCCGCCACCACCATGAATGATCATCAGATCATCCTGCAACTCAATTGTTACACCCAACTTTGCGAATTCCTCCTGCAGCGTTAATGCACGGTTACTTTCTTTATGTGTTAAACGTGTGGTGCCTTCAATCACCGATTTACCTTTGCAATAAGCTGCCAATGCAACCAATGGCGGAAACAGATCCGGGCATTCTGTTGCATTGAAATGAAAACCCCTAACCCCTAAAGGGGGATAACCAACTTCTATTTGATCATTGCTCACAGATAGCTTACATCCGCAATCCATCAACGCTTCCAGTATTTTTTTATCAGCTTGCGTTGAAAACACATCTAATCCTTTCACCACGATGTTTCCGGCTATTGCACCTGCAACGAGTAAGAATGCAGCACCACTCCAATCGCCTTCTACAGTATAGTGATGTGTGATGAGTGATGAGTAATGAGTCTCAGCAGCAAAATAAAACTCTTCATAGTTTCTGTTCTCCGGCACTTTCAAACCAAACTGTTTCATCACATCGAGTGTAAGATCAATATATGGTTTGCTTTTAAGATTGGTTACTGTAATCGCTACATCACTTGCTGCACTTGCTGCATAAGCCAGCAACAATCCCGTTAAAAACTGTGAGCTGAGTGAACCATCAATGGTAATATTTTTCGGCACGATTGGTCCCTGAATATTCAATGGTAATTTGCCCTGATTACTTTTTACATGCACATCAAGCTGTGGTAAGATCTCATCAAAGAAATCCATTGGTCTTGTAGTCAAACTGCCTGTCCCATTTACTGCAAGTTCATGATTGCTTAATGCAACCAATGGAGTAAACATGCGGATGCTCAAACCACTTTCGCCGCAATTGATTTCGCTGCTCACCGGTTGTACACCATTACTTTCAATAATAAGTTCGTTTCCATTGTTTGTAACTGTGCCGCCTAAGCGTTGGGTAATATCCATCGCCGCTTTATCATCGTTACTATGTCCGGGATTTTTAATGATACTCTTTCCTTTCGCCACCAATGCAGCAGCACAGGCACGCTGCATCGAACTTTTTGATGCATTCGATTGAATGGTTCCGGTGAGTGTAGATGGTTGTATTGTTACCTTCACGTTATAAACTTTCGATAATGGTTTTCAATTGTGTCAACGGAATATTCTTCACCACTCCCTTGCCGATCTTATTCAGCAATACATAACTCATCTCCGCTTTCACTTTCTTTTTATCTTTTTGCAGAATTTCAAATGCCTTTTTCTTGTCAAACTCAGCATAGGTTGGCAAACCATACTTACTTAATAAGTTCACCACTTTCTCTGTTTGTTTAAATCCTGTGAGTTGTTCAGAAATATGACAGGCATAGGTCATACCGATTGAGATGGCTTGTCCATGTGATAACTCATACATGTTTTCAATTGCATGACCCAACGTATGTCCGTAGTTCAACAACTTGCGATCGCCACTTTCAAATTCATCGGCCTGCACCACTTTTGTTTTAAGGAGTGCATTGCGTTTAATAAGTGCGGCCATCAGGTTTTTCTTTTTCTGATAGTCAGCCAGTGTATGCGCTTCCAGTTCTTTGAACATCGCTGTATCTTTAATACATGCATGTTTAATGATCTCAGCAAAACCATTCTCCCATTCGCTTTGCGGTAACGATGAAAGCAACGACATATCATGCAATAAAAAAGACGGCTGACGGATAACGCCCACCATATTTTTATACATACCCACATCAATTCCATTCTTACCACCAATACTTGCATCAACCAATGCCAATACTGTTGTTGGCACAAAACCGAACTTAATACCACGCATGTACACCGATGCAACATATCCTGTAAGATCGGTGATCACGCCACCTCCAATACCAACTAAAGTTGATTTACGATCTGCACCTAATTCGATCAACTGTTCAACAATCGTATCAACAGTTGCTTGAATTTTAAATTCTTCGCCTGCTTTTAATACAATCGTGTTCCAGTTCTTCAACTTGTTGCCATGTGCTTTGAAAATGTTTTCATCAGTAATGATGACCGTATGAGTTTTGTCAACGATCTTACCCAACTGTGAAAGCTGTCCTTCAAAGTAGTAATCAACAGAAGCGGTAGAAAATTTATATGTACGCTTTACCATAATATCATTGCCACAAAGGCGCTAAGACGCAAAGAAAAAAGATGAATAGAATTGTTACAGCACAAGTGAGTGACACAACGAAAGCAAAATGATTGCACTGCAGCCCACTCACAACTCAGCATTCACCACTCACGAATCAAGCACCTTCTTCTGATGATTAATGCTTTCCATATGCACCGCATCAAAATACTTAGTGATGAAATCTTTGCTCAAACCTTTACGCTCGCCTTCTTTAAATGCACGTTCCAGAATTTCGTTCCAGCGGTTTGTTTGTAAGATGGTGATGTTGTTATCTTTTTTGTATTGACCAATGTTCTCAGCAATTTTCATACGCTGACCAAGGATCTGCATCAACTCATCATCAAGCTGGTTAATTTGCTGACGCAATTTTTCCAATGCCTGGTGAAACTCATCTGATGCTACATCTTCTTTACGCCAGATGATGCTGCTCAACATTTCTGCCAAACGCTCAGGAGTAACCTGTTGTTTTGCATCGCTCCATGCATTGTCCGGATCAATATGACTTTCGATCATCAAACCATCAAAGTCGAGATCGATTGCTTTTTGTGCTGTCTCTTGTAAAATATCTCTGCGACCGCAAATATGAGAAGGATCATTTATGATGATCTGATCAGGATTACGACGCTTCATTTCAATGGCCAAATGCCACATTGGTGCATTGCGATATTCTGTATTACCGTAAGAAGAAAATCCACGGTGAATTAAACCGATTTGTTTAATGCCTGCACGAGCCACACGTTCAACTGCACCACTCCACAATTCAAGATCTGGATTGATCGGGTTCTTGATCAACACCGGAATATCAACACCACGTAACGCATCAGCAACTTCCTGTACGCTGAAAGGGTTTACGGTTGTGCGTGCACCGATCCACAATACATCCACTTCAAAGTTCAATGCATCTTCCACTTGCTTGCCCGTTGCAACTTCAACAGTTGTTGGTAAGCCTGTTAATGCTTTTGCTTTTTGCAGCCATGGTAAACCTTTAGCGCCAATCCCTTCAAACATTCCGGGTTTGGTACGTGGTTTCCAGATACCTGCACGCAACATATTTATTTTTCCTGTTGCTGCCAGGCGCTGTGCGGTTGATACTAATTGATCTTCGGTTTCGGCGCTGCATGGTCCGCCAATGATCAGTGGCTTCTTGCTCCATGCTTCCTGCACTTTCTCTTTCATGTTTGCTTCTAATGTTTGCATTGTTATTGGTTGTAAAGTTAAGTTTTATGTTACGAACACTTGTTCTGCTATGTTTCTTTGTTGCGTCGCACTCTTGTGCGTTCTTAATTCTATTCAACAAACATTATTTCTCATTCGGTTTTAAAGTTTCATAATCAATATCATTTGTCCTATCGATAAGTGTGGAATCGTTCTTTCTGTAGATCAAAGTGTCCCCATCTTGATTCACGACAACTCCACCTGAACTATCTTTAAAGATTGTTATGCTCTGCTTAGGTATATCTACTTGCTCTTTTGGTTCTTTAAACAAACCACCAACCAACAAAAACAAAGGAGTACAGGCAAAACATATGTTCGAAATACTTAGGCCAATCCAAAAAAGCCGCAATTGATGACCTCTAATTTTTCTAATTGCTACCACTGTCCAAGCTAAACAAAACATATATAAAAGAAAAAGAAACAAATGGCTAAAACCAAGCCCATGAATATAGCCGCCATCGACATACTTCCAAATCAACTTCGATAGCAAGTAACCGCCACCAAAAACAATAATGGAAGTTAATACACCTGCTATAATTGAATTTCTTTTCATTTTACTTAGGAAGTTTATTAATCTTCTTTTGTTTCTGTTTATGATTTGTTCTTCTGCATCTGTTTCATCTCTTTAAATCGTGGTTCAGACATTTCAAATTTTACTTCTCCTTTTCCATACACTCCTGTTTCGATCCATCCTTGCTTCCGATAAAATGTTTCCGCTCTTGTTCCCGGGCTTGTACTCAACCAAACTGTTTCATCTGTTTGATTGAAATACCAGTTCATCATCAGATCATGCAATTGCTTGCCGATTCCTTTTGCTTCACTGTTGGGGTCAACAAACAAAGCCCAGATATTATGATCCACTAAATCAGCAATTGAAAAACCAACCACCACATCATTAATTACACAAACCCAACCCTTGCCTCTTCTGGTGATATAATCTTCCACATCTTTATCTGGCACCAATGCTGGATTGCTCAACATGTTTTCTTTTACAGCGTTACGTACAACCTGTATCTGCGGAATATCTTGTATCGTTGCTTCACGAAAGATCATTTGATGATGCGTCTTATTTTGTTTGCGTGTTCAATTAAATTCTGTAAGTCTGTTCCTTTATCATCCCTAATGCTGTCTCTGAATTTTGTTAACTGTTGAATATGTTCATTCAACACATCCAGCACATTTACTTTATTCTGCAAAAAGATGGGAACCCACATAGCAGGATTACTTTTTGCCAAACGCACCGTGCTTTCAAAACCTGCACTCGCCATTTCGAAAATAGCATTGTCTTCTTTTTCTTTTTCCAATACTGTATTTGCTAATGCAAAAGATGTGATGTGTGAAATATGACTCACATACGCCGCATGCAGATCATGTGCTTTAGCTTCCATGCTCAGCAGGTGCATACCTATTTTTTTATACATGTATTTTGTCCATTCCAATGCATCGAGATCGCTATCGCCTTCGTTGCAAATGATCACCGCTTTATTTTCATAAGCGCCACGTACTGCAGCAGCGGGACCGCTGTACTCCGTACCCCACATGGGATGCGTTGCAACATAACGTCCACGTTTGGGATGATTTGCTACTGCTTCTGTTAATTGCGATTTGGTAGAACCAAGATCAACAACGATCTGCTGATCTACTTTATCAAGAATAGAAGGCAGCAAACCTACCATCAGATCAACGGGGAATGCAAGTATCACTACATCGCTTTGTGCAATGGCTTCATCTAATGGTAATATTTCATCCACAAGTTCAAGTTCCAAAGCTTTTGCTTCGTGTTCTTTATTGGCATCAGCACCAATCAATCGTGACGAGATTTTTTTCTCATGCAGCTGAATGGCGAGTGAACCACCAATTAAACCCACTCCAATGATTGCAATTCGTTTACGTTCCATACTTTTTGCTTTTGACTTTTTACTTCGCACTTATCCTCTCAATCGCTTCTTCAAATCTTGTAACCGGCGCACACAAACTCACTCTTATATATCCATCACCTGCATTACCAAAAATGCCCCCCGGTGTTATAAACACATTGCTGTTGTACAACACTTCATCACTCAACTCATAACCTGTTTTGTATTTCGCTGGGGTCTTTGCCCACACGAACATACCAACCTGGTCTTTTGAATACACACAGTTCAATAGATCCAATAATTCAAATACTTTCTCTCTGCGTTCTCGGTAAATTTTATTTACTCCATCGTACCAGTCTTTACCGAGGTTCAATGCAGTTGCTGCTGCCAATTGTAACGGCAGAAACATACCGCTATCCATATTACTTTTGAAACGTAGCACTTCATCAATGCGTTCTTTTGCTCCGCTTAACATGCCCACTCTCCATCCTGCCATATTGCTCGATTTGCTGAGAGAGTTTAATTCCAACACACAATCTTTTGCGCCTTCAATACTTAATAAACTCATCGGGTTTTCGTTCAGGATAAAGCTATATGGATTATCATGAATGATGAGGATGCCTGTTTTCTTTGCGAAAGCAACTAACTGCTCAAACAACTTATGTTCTGGCACTTGACCGGTTGGCATCTGCGGATAATTCACAAACATCAACTTCACTTTTGAAAGATCAGCCGCTTCTAATGCAGCAAAATCAGGTGCATAATTATTTGCTTCTTTCAAATCATAATCAACACAAACGCCACCTGCTAACTTCACCGCACTTCTGTATGTTGGGTAACCGGGATTCGGCACCAACACTTCATCTCCTTCGTTCAAATAAGTCATGCAGATATGCATAATACCTTCCTTACTGCCAATGAGCGGAAGAATTTCTGTATCAGGATTCAACTCAACATTGTACCATTTCTTATACCAATCACTCATGGCCTTACGCAACACAATTGAACCTTTGTACGATTGATAGCCATGTACATTTGGTTTTACACTTTCTTCCTGCAATGTCTTTACCACATCAGGATGCGGTGGCAGATCAGGACTACCAATGCCAAGGTTGATAATCTGCTTACCTTGTTTGTTCAGTTCATCAATTTCCCGCAACTTCTGCGAAAAATAATATTCACCAATACCGTCCAATCGTTTTGCTGTCTGTATCATATTAAACTGTCTTTCCGTTTTTGTAAACACCATAGATCTTCAACTCAACAGTTGAAGGTTTGATTGCTTCAATCACTTTATGAAACTGCTCAATTGTTTCAAATTCCATATCTGCATGAAAGCTGTATTTAAAATCTGTTCCCGGAATCGGAAAACTTTGCAGCTTACTTAAATTAATGCCACCATCTGCAATTTGTCCAAGTACTCTTGCCAAACTTCCTTTTGAATGATCGGTAACAAAATTCACCGATGCTTTATTCGCATTTTCAATTGAACCGTTTTGTTCACGTTGCAAAATGAGGAACCTCGTATAGTTCTTCTTCATTGTTTGAATACCCGGCGCAATCACATGTAAATCGTATAGATCAGCTGCCAGCTTGCTGGCGATGGCTGCAATATGTTTGCTCTTATGCTGATAGATATGTTTTGCACTCAACGCCGTGTCATCTGTTTCAACCAACTTCCATTTATGCTTATCGAGATAATCGTAGCACTGCTGCAAAGCCATTGTATGCGAATGCACTTCTTTAATGTCTTCTAGTTTTACTCCCTTGTTTACGATCAGGTTTTGTTTAATGTGGAGGTATACTTCACCTACAATCACCAGGTTACTTTTCTGTAATAGATTATAGTTCGGCAAAATGCTGCCGGCAATAGAATTTTCAATCGCCATCACTGCGCCGTCGCTTTCTTTTTTATTGGCACCGATCTTTACCACTTCCCTGAATGTGGCACAAGGGATCACTTCCACATCCTTTCCAAAGAATTGTCTTGCCGCTTCCTGGTGAAAACTGCCTTCGTAACCTTGTATCGTAACTTTTGCCATAGTGCTAAAATGAAGAATCCCGACCTTTTGGCCGGGATTCTTTATGTTGATTCGTTTCGTTCGTTTAGTTCACTTTCAACAACAGGATTCCCGGCTTCATTCTAAAATAAAAGAAGCTAAAATAAAAGAAACGGTATCCTTTGTTGATTGTCATCGAATCAAAAGTAAAGCAGGGAACGCATAAAACAAGTGTTAGTCGTAAAAAAAATCTGTGCAACCGTTTGGAGCATGTTCAGGAACTATCTCTGCTTAATAGTTAGTTGGAATAAAAAAGGTTGTTTCAGGGCACGAAAAAAGCCATTCCAGGAATGGAACGGCCGTTAACGATTGCTTGCCATATGAAAATCTTATTCGGATTTCTCTATCCCCGGCAAGCTGGGTATTCACTCTTCACCGAAATCCTATACTGAAATTACTTTGCAGTTGAATCAACAGCAGGAGCAGCAACAGAATCAACTGGAGCAGCTACTGAATCAACTGGAGCAGCTACTGAATCAACAGCAGGAGCAGTTGTAGAATCAGTTGCTTCAACTTTGTCACCTTCATTGTTACAAGCTACAAAACCGAGAATAGCGAACGCTAATAAAACCTTTTTCATTCTTTCTAATTTTTAAAGTTTAAGATAATTATCAGGGATTAATACAGGAAGCGGAAAAAGGTAACCCGGTTTTTTTAAAAAATATTTTTAGCCGTTCTTTGGGTTACAATTTGCCCGTTTGGGTATTAAAATAACAGACATCGTGAAACCTGAGATAAACGAATCGGAATTACTGGAAGGATTGGCCCGGAACGACAGAAAGGCAGTTGAAACCTTGTATAAGCAGAACTATAGTATGGTTCAGGCGTTTATACTTAATAATAATGGTACAACCGACGATGCAAGGGATGTTTTTCAGGAAGCCATGATCGTTCTTTTTGAGAAGGCAAAAGATGGACAATTGGAGCTGAACTGCCAGATAAAGACTTATGTTTATTCGGTTTGCAGGCGGCTTTGGTTGAAACGGTTACAGCAATTGCAGCGATTTGGTGCCCCGGTTGAAAGTCTCGAAGAAGTAGTACCGGTGGAGGAAGAGTTGGAAGAGCATGAGCGTAAAAATGAAGCTTTTGGTGTGATGGAAAAGGCAATGACCCATTTAGGTGAACCTTGTAAAAGCTTACTCGAAGCCTATTACATCCAGAAAAAACAAATGCTGGACATTGCTGCAGAGTTTGGCTATACCAACGCCGATAACGCCAAGAACCAGAAGTACAAGTGTTTGATGCGGTTAAAGAAATTATTCTTTGCTCAATATAAAAAAGCGGATTGAAGATGGATGAAATTTTATTATTAGATGCAACTGAGCGATACCTCAACGGTGAAATGAACGCTGAAGAGAAAGCTATGTTTGAGCAGCTCCGGCAAACTAGCCAGGAAGTTGATCAAATGGTGGTAGAACATTCTTTTTTTCTGCAGCAGATCAACCGCTATGGTGGCATCCGTGAAATGAAACATTCCCTGCATGAGGTACACAACCAATTGCTGCAGGATGGTGCAATACAGGAAGAAGTATTGTCAACCGGCGCCAAGGTGGTAAACATGTGGAAGCGTTACAAACGTACCATCACTATTGCAGCTTCTATTGCCGGTATTACTGCATTGAGCATAAGCGGAATGACGTTGTTACTTGGTCCAAAAAACAATACGAAGGCACTTACTGATCTCAGTAAAAAAGTTGACAATCTTGAACGCAAGCAACTTCAACAAGACAATAAGATCAACACAGTTATCAGTAAACTGGAACCCGGCGCTGTAATTAAAGAAAGCGGTTCTGCTTTTTTGGTTGATGGCAAGGGTTATCTGGTTACCAACGCACACGTGTTACGGAACGCAAAAGGAATTATCGTGTTGAACAGTAAGGGTGCTGAATTTAAAGCGATCATTGTAAAAGTGGATGAGTCGAAAGATATCGCCATTTTGAAGATCGTTGATAAAGATTATAAATCACTTGGAACACTGCCGTATGGTATCCGCAAATCATCAACCGATATTGCTGAACCTATTTTCACACTCGGTTATCCTCGTAATGAAATTGTTTATGGCGAAGGTTACCTGAGTGCCAAAACCGGGTTTAACGGTGATACGCTCAGTTGCCAGATAGCAGTTGCAGCCAATCCCGGCAATAGTGGTGGACCAGTATTTAACAAGAGTGGTGAAGTGATCGGTATACTGAGTACAAAAGAAACAAAAGCGGATGGTGTAGTATTTGCCATCCAGTCGAAATATATTATTGAAACCGTGAATCAGTTGAAGAAAGACGATTCCACCATTGAATTGAAGCTCCCGTCGAAGTCATCTGTAAAAGGAATGGGCGCAAGCGAGCAGGTGAAGAAAATTCAGGATTACGTTTATATGGTGAAAGTGTATTAAAAGTTGGTTTTCCTGTACGGTTATGAAACTAAAAACCCCCGACGAGTCGGGGGTTTACTTTTATCAGTCGGTTTTGGTTCTTACCATTTATCAACCTCTTCGTTAGCGAGGTTATCGCCTGCAGCTGCGGCTGGAATATCTGCGGAAGCAGCCGGTGCTTCTTCTACCTCCACCTCTACCGGTGCAGGAGCGGGAGCTTGTTCAGCAACTGCAACACTGCTGCCGTTCGATGATTCATTTACATACTCGCCATCACCACTTGAAGGAGCATCGTCATGATTAAAGGCATCAAAATCAAAATCAGGCATCAAATCTGTTTTCACATAATCTACCGCTTCATTCAATCCTTTAATAAACTTGTTGAAGTCTTCTTTGTACAGAAAAATCTTATGACGGTCGTATCCTTCACCTGTAAAGCGCTTACGGCTCTCCGTAATGGTGAGGTAATAATCGTTGCCACGTGTAGATCTTACATCAAAGAAATACGTTCTTCTCTTACCGGCACGGATCCGCTTGCTGTAAATGCTTTCCATCCGTTTGTCGTTGTTTTCGTACGCCACAGTTTTAAGTTTTAGTTAGTGCAATGCTATTTTTCAAACAGCGACAAAGATATATTTCTTTTCGATTTAGCAAAATTTTCCAAAAAAGCATTTCAGTGCCCGTTTTTCACTCTCAGGAACGGTCTTCCTCCAACTGCTGACGGTTGTACAGATCAGCATACAATCCTTGCTTTTGCAGCAGTTCTTCATGCGTACCTTGTTCTGCAATTCGTCCATCATCCATAACAATGATCCGGTCGAACTGCAGCAATGAAAAAATGCGGTGTGTAATTACGATAGCGGTTTTATCCTCCAGAAAAGTAGATAAATGTGTAAGTATTTCCTGTTCGGTTCTTGCATCTACTGCGTTCAAACAATCGTCAAGAATGATCAGTCCCGGATCTTTTACCAATGCACGGGCAATAGAGATACGTTGTTTTTGTCCGCCGCTGAGCGTTACTCCCCGCTCACCCACCATTGTTTGATATGATGCAGGAAACGATTCAATATCCTTATGTACTGATGCTGAAGTGGCTGCCATTTTAATACGATCAACCTCACCACCACCGCCAAACGAAATATTATTAGCAATACTGTCGCTGAAGAGAAATACCTCCTGCGGCACGTAACTTATTTGGCTTCGGTACCGTTGCAGGTCGAGCTGTTTGATATCAACGCCATCTACTTTTATTGTTCCACTTGATGGATCGTAAAACCGTAACAACAATTGCCCGATCGTTGATTTACCTGAACCGGTACGGCCGATCAATGCGATCTTTTCTCCTTTCCTGATTTTGAGATTAAACTCATCCAATGCAACGATGCCTGTATGGGGATACACAAATTTTACATGATTGAATTCAATATCGCCCAGCAACTGATGTTTGATGGCATCGACTGGTGGTTGTATGGTTGACTTTGTTAACAGAAATTCGTTTAGCCGTCGCTGTGAGGCTGCAGCCCGTTGAATAGTACTGGCCACCCAACCAATGGCACTTACAGGAAATGCCAGCATGGTCAAGTACATAATGAAGGCAGCCATGTCGCCAAAATTGATCTCCCCTTCCATGTATTTTAAACCACCGATCAAGATCACCAGCAGTGTACTGATGCCAATGATCAAACCCATGATGGGAAAATAGATAGCTTCTGTTTTATACAAGCTCATAGCACTGGTGCGGTATTGCTCGCTGTTCGACTGAAAAAAACGAAGCATTGCTTTTTCCTGCACGAATGATTTGATCACACGAATTCCTGAATATGATTGTTGTGCATTGGTTGTAAGATCAGATAATTTGGATTGTACCTCTTCACTCCGTTTATTGATGATATTATTTACATAGTAGATGGTAATTGCAAGAATGGGCATGGGAGCCAATACATACAAGGATAGTTCTGCATTTTTCTTCACCATGTAAAACACACTCAACGAAATCAATGCAATGAGGTTGATGAGATACATAATGGCCGGACCTGTGTACATCCGCACACGACTGACATCTTCTGAAATACGATTCATCAGATCGCCGGTCTCATTGGTTTTATAAAAGTTAGTATCGAGTTGGAGATAGTGTTGAAACACTTCGTTTTTCTGATCAAACTCAATATGACGGCTCATTACAATAATGGTTTGCCGCATGAGGAACATGAAAAAACCACGCAGAACTGCGAAGATCAACAGAATGATCCCAAAAAGCGCAACAATTCCTGTAAATGAAAATGAAAGCGTTTCGATCCATTGGATAGTGCGTGTTACAAGCCAGTCGTTTTGCTGTACAATATTTTCTTTGGCTGTGCCCGTTAAAAAGGCCTGTACTTTATCAATAATATAACCGGTAACCTGCGGCGCCAGCACAGCAAAATAGTTGGATATAAAAATGAAGACGATACCCAGTGTTAACCGCCACCTGTACTTCCAGAAATATTTATTGAGATAAGAGAGTTGCTTCATGCGGTTGCAAAGGTACAATGTGGATACCTACTGAAAGTCCGTTCATCAAATGAATGATTTGTTTAACGCTGCTGCCGAACAAATATGTTGCGCAGTTTTTCCGTCCGATGGCACGTCTGAAGAAGCTCCTTGCTCATGTTGGTCGCCGACCCACATGCACTATGATTGAATATAATTCTGCAGTTGTTCGATGGTTTCTTTTTGTGAAAGAATAGTTTCAGTTACCACATCATTAATGGAAATAATACCGCATACCTCATCGTTTTCAAAAACCGGCAGATAACGGATATTGCTTTCACTCATAATATGCATACAGGTTTCGATGGAGTTTTCCGGCGTAATACGTGGCAACCCTGTGGTCATAATATCTTTTACAAATGTTTCGGTTGATGAACGGCCTTTGAGAATTACTTTTCGTGCATAGTCACGCTCAGTCAGCACACCAAGATATTCCTCTGCCTCCATTACCATTACAGAACCGATATTTTTTTCAGCCATCAATTGCAATGCATTGATCACCGGTAAACCGGGTTCTACTGAAATAACATTTCTCCCTTTACGCTGTAAAATGTGTGCAACCTTTCTCATAAATTCATCGTTTAATTCAGCCTTAAGTTAGTGAAAATCTATAAAAAAAGATGTGGAGTGTTGAAAAGGGTTGCCAACCTTTACTGATTGCATTTTGGTAGCAATAATTGTAGCAAGGTTGGCAACGCTGATATTCAATTCAAAGTTTGACAACCTTATCTTCCAAAATCATCCTGCAACCGAACAATATCATCTTCATCCGAAGGATTGGCCGGATCGGTATGTTGCCAGATCTCTGCAACTACGCCCCAGTCTTTCAAACCAACCAGTCGGTGACGCTGCCCGTTATTAAGTACAATAATATCACCAGCTTCAAACAGGTTCACTTCAGTTTCTTCATCGTTTTCACTCATTACTACACCTACTTCACCTTCAACTACACGCCATATTTCAGCACGACGGTAGTGATACTGCCACGATAAACGTTTGCCCGGCTCTACCACCAAAACTTTTGGACTGAGTTTATTGCCCAGCATCAATTCTTCTTTTTTATAGGTAGGGAAATACGTTTCAATAAACTGATCGGCCTGGCTCTCATCCAATACAAAAAAACCACCCCAGGGACGGCTGAGGTCAGAAGACTGAATGCGAAATCCTTCCTGTTCAATGATCTGTTGTTGTTCTTCTAAAAAATCCTGTTTCTCGCTCATATAAAATTTGTTTCGTGGTAAAAATAATCGAAGCCCATGTGAGGGCAAAAAAAAACCCTCAAAACTGAGGGTCTTTTTATCAAAAGATCAGAACGTTATATTAAAATAAAGATAAGCGCCAATGCTAATCCTACAGCAAAGCCAATCCATCCGGCTTTTCTGGCGGCTTCTTTATCATTTTTAAAGGCCAGATAAACGATCAGAACACCAATTAAGCCCAAGAAGAAACCAAGAGCAGCTGCACCCCAATTAAAGGATCCATCTCCAGCTCTTTGAGCCATTTGAGTCATGTTAACATCACGTCCCTTTTTTATATCTTTTTTTACTTGTCTTTGAGCCAACTTTAAATTGATCTTTTGATTGAGGGTCATTTTCCGACCTGTCATCTCAGCAACTTTAGCAGGAGTCAAAGCAACAAAAGACCTAGCATCCAATTGACTTAAAATGTCAACAACGGCAGTTTGACCTACTTTAACATTGTCAGTTGAATTTGCAGGTACATAAATAATTCCTGCGTTGGTTACAAGAGAGAAAACAACTGCGACTAGTAGAATTGTAAACTTTCTCATGGCGAGTTTTGGTTTTTGGTTTATAATAATTAAATATACAAATTTAGTTGGTGTAAGAACCATCAACAGGCTCATAACTTCCGGTAAGGATTCGGATGAAATCAACGAATGCCCAGATACCTACTCCTAAGATAATCAAATAACCAATGATTGCAAGAATAGGAAGTGTTGCAGCCTCACTTGCAGCAAATGCTACTATGCCGGCTACATAAAGTGCAATGCCTATCAGCGTTAATCCAAGTTTAATGAAGCCATTTCGCTTATTGCCAAGATAGAAGTCATGCACCCCGAAACCTCCAAGAAAGAAAGCTAAAACAGCAGCAACAACTTTATTTTTATCCCCAGCTCTTTTACCAGCTTTTCCAATTTTTTCAAATTTGCTTTTCAAAACTTTCATGAAGAGCTTTCCTTTTGAAACTTTTTGCTTTGAAGCAACAGCTGTTTTCGCAGGAGCGGCAACGAAACTTGCTTTAGCAGCATCGGATGCGTTTCCGGGTACGTAAACAATTCCTGAATTTGAGGTGAGGGTTACAACGAGGGTAACAAGAAGAAGAGCGAATTTCCGCATAAAAAAAATTATGATTTTGGTTAAGAATAGCAGCAAAATACTAAAAATCGTTTTACATAACCAATAGCATAAACATGTGATGTTCAAACAAGTGGATAAACTGTTAGTTCGTTTGTTTGAATTGATTCTTTACCGGAATATTTTCTATTCTGCCTTCTTCCCTTATCTTCGCCAAAATTTCAACGCATGGAAAAGAAATCATCTGCATTAAACTGGATTTTGTTTTTTGTTTCTGTAGCTGCTTTTGTGCTGCTGTACATCAGCCCATATGCAAATTACATTACCGTTACACTTCCTTTTATTGTGTATTACCTGGCAAAAGCGTTGGATCTGATCTAATAAACGAATCTCTTTTTATACGGCCCGTTGCTGAAAAGTGACGGGCTTTTTATTTTCATATTTTTCTAAAAATAACTAAGCCCCGACTTCTCAGTCGGGGCTCATCTTTATCATCGTAGCACAATTCCTTTGTGCTTTACTTCACTTCTTCAAACTGCGCATCTTCCACATTGTCGTTCGCAGCACCTGCCGTTGCACTTGGACCGGCATCAGCACCGGGTTGTGCTCCCTGCGTTTCCTGTGTTGCTTTGTACATTTCTTCGCTGGCTGCAGTCCATGCTGTGTTAAGCTCGGTCATAGCGGTATCGATCGCTGCTACATCCTGTGCTTTGTGTGCATCTTTCAGCTTGGTTAAAGCAGCTTCGATCGGTGCTTTTTTATCGTCACCAATTTTATCACCATACTCTTTCAGTTGCTTTTCTGTTTGGAAAATCAAACTGTCGGCTGTATTGATCTTTTCTACTTTTTCCTTTTCTGCTTTATCGGTTGCTTCATTGGCCTTCGCCTCGGTCTTCATTTTCTCGATCTCTTCTTTGGTCAATCCGCTACCTGCTTCAATACGTATCTTCTGCTCTTTACCCGTGCCTTTGTCTTTTGCACTTACATGCAACAAACCATTGGCATCAATATCAAACGTTACTTCAATTTGCGGAACACCACGTGGGGCCGGTGGAATACCATCAAGGTTGAAAATACCCAGACTCTTATTATCCTTACTCATCGGGCGTTCGCCTTGCAGAATATGAATTTGAACACCGGGTTGATTATCGGAAGCCGTACTGAATGTTTCTGATTTCTTCGAAGGAATGGTTGTGTTGCTTGGGATCAACGTTGTCATTACACCACCTAAGGTTTCAATACCCAAGCTGAGCGGCGTAACATCGAGCAACAATACATCCTTCACCTCACCTGTTAATACCGCACCTTGAATAGCTGCACCAATGGCAACTACTTCATCCGGATTTACACTACGGTTTGGTTTTTTACCAAAGAACTTTTCAACGATCTCCTGTACTTTCGGAATTCGTGAACTACCACCCACCAAAATCACTTCATCAATATCAGAGGTAGAAAGTCCTGCATCTTTCAATGCCAGTTCGCATGGCTTCAAACAACGCTCAAACAATTTATCGGCCAGTGCTTCAAATTTTGCACGGGTTAATTTCACCACTAAGTGTTTTGGAACACCATCAACTGCTGTTACATATGGTAAGTTAACCTCTGTTTCGCTTGAAGATGATAATTCAACTTTTGCTTTTTCAGCTGCTTCTTTTAAACGTTGCAGCGCCATTGGATCTTTGCGAAGATCGATTGCTTCCTGATTTTTAAATTCATCAGCCAACCAATCGATGATCACTTTATCAAAATCATCACCACCAAGGTGTGTGTCACCATTGGTAGATTTTACTTCAAATACACCATCGCCCAATTCCAATACAGAAATATCAAATGTACCACCACCGAGATCGAACACGGCGATCTTTTGATCTTTGTGCTTTTTATCCAAGCCATATGCCAAGGCCGCAGCAGTTGGTTCGTTCACAATACGACGAACATTCAATCCTGCAATTTCACCGGCTTCTTTTGTAGCCTGGCGCTGGGCATCGTTAAAGTAGGCAGGCACGGTAATCACCGCTTCTGTTACTTCCTGGCCGAGATAATCTTCAGCCGTCTTCTTCATTTTCTGTAACACCATCGCAGAAATTTCCTGCGGAGTGTACAATCTGCCATCTATGTCAATACGAACGGTATTATTGTCACCCTGAGCTACTTTATAGCTCCAATGTTTAATTTCTTCGCCTACCTCGTTAAACTGGCGGCCCATAAAACGTTTTACTGAACTGATGGTATTAACAGGGTTTGTGATTGCCTGACGCTTCGCCGGATCACCCACTTTACGTTCACCATTTTTCAGAAAAGCTACGATTGACGGGGTTGTACGACGGCCCTCATCGTTTGCAATTACTACCGGTTCTGCCCCTTCCATTACGGATACACAGCTATTGGTAGTTCCTAAGTCGATTCCTATAATCTTTCCCATGATCTGGATTGTTTTTTAAGTTCACTGATATTACTCAATGATAATGCCATGGGGGGTGGATGTGAAAAATTGGCAGATACCATCCTGCATTATGGTCGGATGAAGCAGTACTGGCGCTCTTAGCCAGCTATTTATGAGTAGATGTCAGCCCAGATGCTACAGGTTGAGACTTTCAATTGGGCAGATAAGAACCAGCCCTATCTTTGCCAGCAAATTCTAAAACACAGCATGCAGGTTTTCAAATTCGGTGGTGCCAGCGTAAGCAACTATGAAAAAGTACAGAACCTTGGCCGCATTGTTCAGCAATTTCCCGATGAGCAATTGATGATCGTTATTTCGGCCATGGGCAAAACCACCAATGCACTCGAAAAAGTAGCCGAAGCATTTTTTGCCGGAAAGAAAGAGGAAGCACTGCAATTATTCCGGGCGGTGAAACTGCAGCACCTGGATGAAGCCAAGTATTTACTGGTTACTCATTTTAACCCATTGATGGAGCAGTTCAATAATTTCTTTACCGAAATAGAATGGTTATTGTACGATCAGCCTGTTCGTGAATACGATTATTATTACGATCAGATCGTTTGTTTAGGAGAATTGCTCAGCACATCTATTGTAAGTGCTTACTTAAATGAGATCGGATTGAAGAATCAATGGATCGATGTGCGGGATGTATTCCGCACCGATGATAATTTTAGAGACGCAGCCATTGATTTTGATTTCACCCAAGAGCAGGTAAATTCATTGGTAAAGCCTTTGTTTGCTACAAACAATATTGTGGTTACACAAGGCTTTATTGGTTGCACCGATGAAAACGAAAGCACTACACTGGGCAGGGAAGGAAGTGATTATTCAGCAGCCGTATTTGCTTATATGCTCGATGCAGAAAGTGTTTCTATTTGGAAAGATGTAAAAGGAGTGATGAATGCTGACCCTAAACAATTTGCCGATGCACAATACATCAGTGAGTTGAATTATGATGAAGTGATCGAGATGGCTTATTATGGCGCACAGGTAATTCATCCAAAAACCATCAAACCGTTACAGAATAAAAATATTCCGTTGTACGTAAAATGTTTTGCTGATGCTTCGTTACCCGGCACGGTGATCCACAATCATTCCGTAAAAAATCTGCCACCGATCATTGTTGTGAAACAAAACCAGGTGTTGCTGCAATTGCACACAAAAGATTTTTCGTTCATTGGTGAACAACCGATGAGTGACTTGTATGAAATGATGGCGAAGCTCCACATCAAACCCAACCTCATTCAAACACATGCTGTGAGTTTACAACTCTGCCTGGACGATCGCAGCGATAAAATTGAAAAGCTTGCATTGGCAGCATCACAAGAATTTGATGTGCAGGTGGAGAAAGGCTTAACACTGCTCAGCATCCGCCATTACAACAATGAGATCATTGAAAAACTTACTGCCGGGAAAACTATTGAGTTGAAACAGCAAAGTCCGGAAACGATTCAATTGTTGATGGTGAATTGATTATTGTTTGATCAGTTTAGCAGAATAAACTTCGCCATTAATTTCTAAACGAAGATGATAAATACCCGCAGGTAAATCTTTCAAATCAAGTTTTGTGTTTGTTTGAGATGCTGGTATTATTATTTGCTGCGTTTGTACCCGTCTTCCGTTAACATCTGTCACAACAATTCCAGCTCTGCCATTGACATTTGCAGGCAGTTGGATTGTTACTTCACTGGTTGCAGGATTTGGATAAAGATTGAACGTTTTCGCTACGCCTGTTTCAAAAAATACATGATTCGAATATTGACGTTCGCCGCTCAACGCATAAACTATAAGTCGATAAGTAGCATTTGAGTTAATTTCTTCATCCGTATAAAAACCATTTACTGTTGATGGATGAAATTGTTCAGTAACTTTTTTGAACTGTTCATTACCTGTTTTTCGTTCCAAAATAACTTTCTGAACATTATCAACATTCGTGAATGTCCAGTTGAGTCGTATTGATCCACCGTGTCGTTTACCACTAAATTGTTTCAACAGATCAAGTGGCAAAATAGAGCAGTTGATGGTGTTGGTTCCTTGGGGGGCAACAAAACCTGATTTGACAAGGCCTGGGCTGCCGGAAGCTGCATCGTTTGTTCCGCCATTACAAGTTGAAGTACTTGTTATTGTTCCGGCACTTCCACCAATTACGTTTGTTGTGGGAGGAACGGCACCAGCATACCAAATTATTCCCCCACCTCCACCTCCGCCCGGTCCAGGACATTGTGCCTGAAAGCCGGAATTATTTCCATTCGCACCTTTTGCCTCTATTGTTACACTACCTGAATAACTTGTTACATTCAATAAAACGGTCCCTCCGCCTCCACCACCACCTCCACCATCTCCCTTGGACGCATTTGAGGGATTTACTCCGGCATTTAAACCTTGAGAGCCATTTGCTGAAATAGTATAAGAATTACCGATAATTTGATTGGATTTAATATAGATAATACCCCCACCATTTCCACCGGGAGTACCTTCTGCATTGTTTGCGTGTCCAGAACCTCCTCCCCCACCTAAGAAAATTTTGTTCATACTTGTATCGTAACCATAAATGTCGAGAGAAGCTCCTCCAATTCCAAAATGAGTGCCTGAACAACCCGTAGGATTATCTTGCATGCCACCACGTCCGCCACCTCCATAGTTACCTCCTCCACCTCCACCTGTATTGTGATTATTACCCCCCCCGCCTCCATTGGATTGCTTACCCTTTCCGCCCTCGTAATTTATATTTGTAACATTCAACCCCTCGCCTTTATATGCGCCATTTGTCCAGTCATCTAAGGTACCTGCGTTAATTGCATAGCTAAACGCTGAACTTGTGAACACACATTCTGAAAAACGAACAAGCGATCCTCCTGTAAATCCTGCCCCATCTGCATTAATATTTGCAGCCAGTGACAAAGTTCCATTTACTTCAAATGCCAATACACCTCCCAAACCCGTTGATGCATTCCATGGAGTTGGAGATAAAGTACCCGTTACAAAAATGTCTTGATTGAAAACGGGAACACGTACCACCTGAACCATTGATACGTCATAATCATCATGAAGAAGATGATTACTTAAAACAATAGTATTATTTAAAAACCCGCAGATAGATGAGAACTCGTATTTACCGGTATTTGCAATGGAACTAATGTTTCCATAATTTGAATTGTTTGCTTGATTAATCGTAGCTCCCTTCATTTGTATAATCAGCACACGATCGCCGGTTGACAGCCCTGTTATACTTTCTAATGTAATACCTGAATATGAATAAGTATTGTGAGTGCCGTTGTTTATAATGGCTGTTGCCTTATAATATCTATTGAGGTTTGTACCGGATATAGTTTGCCCCTCGCTTTTCTGTGAAATAAAAAAAGCAGTTAGAGATAAGCAGATAATTATAAACTGTCCAGGTTTCATGTGGTGGGTTTTTCCACTGGCTTACATAGCGCTTTACATGAATGTTGGAGTTTGGGTTGTGGTTTGCGTTTGAAAGATACTACAAATCTTCGGGAGCAGAGATATTCAGATTCTGTATCAGTTTTGTATTCACGGCTTCCCCATCTTTCGTTGCAGGTTGCCATTTCAATTCTTTTTCGAATTTTTGTTTCACCAGCTTATTTAATTCTGTATGACCGCCACGAATTACATTGGCCAATGCAGTATTACCGTTTTTATCAACAATAAATTCTACCTGTATCGACATCGAAGCATTGCCATTCAACATAGGCACTAACGACTGGCTCAAATTGTATAACCATTTCTGCAAGGCTGCATTTCCTTCTTTGTAAAAAGGAACCACATCTACTTTCTCCTCCAATGCCCATGCGGCATATGGATTTGATACATTATTTGTTTCAACAATTTTTATCCGTTTCACCTTCGGTGTTTCGGGATTGGTGGCTACAACATAACTGCCATCTCTTGCAATCAATACTGTTGGAAGTTGATGGGTATCTTCAAAATATTCGTATGCATCTCTGATCTGCGATGCAAACTCCTGTACTCCTTGTTTATTTTTTGTTTTGGAAACAAGTTGATCCATTGCTTTTTTACTTTCGTAACGCACAGGATAAATATGTACCGGAATAAAATCCTGTCCCTGATCTTTTACTACCGAAGCCAGGTAATACACCTGTTCGATCAATGAATCAGTAAGTGGCAAGCATCCAATAGTAACACAGTTACCATGAATATAAATATCGCCGCCTGGTTTATTATGATCGCTGAGAATTGCATCAGATGCGTTGGGATAATTTAAACCAAGTGCCAGATGATAATTACTGTTGGGTTTAAACTCATTGATGTAATAAAACCCTTCGGGTATTTGTTTGTCGCCTTCTTTTCGTTTTGGACCGTATGTGCCGGAGGTAGCACACACTTTATAGACTTTAAACAACTGGAATGTTTCTGCCCAATCATTTTTTAACCAAACCTCTAATTGCTTTTCATGTTTGAATGCTCGTACGTACATGTATTTGGCAGGCCATTGAAATCCTTTTTCCTTCAACTCCTTTTTTAAAGAGTCTTCCACCTTTGCGAACATATTTGTAAAGCGAAGATTTTTTCCGGAAGAAGAAACTGAACCTTCCAGTGCATACTGTGCCTTAACGGACATGACCGGAAGAAGGAAAAATAAAAGTTTGACTAAAAGTCTTTTATTGAGCATACTGGATTTTATTGAACGGCTTGCCAACAAAAATATTTCAAAATGTGCATAAAATTAAGTGAAATAACACATAAATTAATACCCCGAGTTTACACGAACGATTGTCTGTGCTTTTTACCTGCGATCTTGTATAATATACGACGCCAAAAAAGCTGATTCAAAAAAGGGCAGTACAACTGCCCCGTATTGTTACAAATTTCCTCTGGCTTCCTGTTCACGCTCAATTGCTTCGAACAAGGCTTTGAAATTTCCCTTGCCAAAACTCTGCGCACCTTTGCGTTGAATGATTTCGAAAAACAAGGTGGGCCTGTCTTCAACTGGCTTCGTAAAAATCTGGAGTAAATATCCCTCATCATCCCTGTCAACAAGGATACCGAGTTCCTTTAATGGTTGCAGATCTTCATCAATATGACCAACCCGATCAAGCAGATCATCATAATACGTAGTGGGTACCTGCAGAAATTCCACTCCCCTGCTGCGTAAAGCTGTAACTGTTTCTACAATATTATTGGTAGCCATGGCCACATGCTGCACACCTTCGCCATCGTAATAATCAAGATATTCTTCTACCTGTGATTTTTTCTTTCCTTCGGCCGGTTCGTTAATAGGAAATTTCACATAGCCATTGCCGTTACTCATCACCTTACTCATCAACGCTGAATATTCAGTGGAAATATCATTGTCATCGAAGCTGAGAATATTGCGAAAGCCCATCACTTCTTCATAAAATTTCACCCAGGGGTTCATTTGGTTCCATCCAACATTCCCCACACAATGATCCACATATTGCAGACCTGTTTCTGCTGTTTTAAAATAAGGGTTACTCCATGCACGGAAGCCCGGCATAAATATTCCATTGTAGTTTTTCCTTTCAATAAATAAATGAACGGTATCGCCATAGGTATGGATACCGCTGATGACAACTTCACCATCATCATCCGTAAGTGTTGTAAGGTCTTTGTATTTTTTTGCACCCCGTTTGGTGGTTTCTTCCAAAGCCGATGCAGCATCCTCTACTTTCAACGCCAATGCTTTTACTCCATCGCCATGTTTATAAATATGGTCTGCTATGTCGTTACCCGAACGTAATGGCGTTGTCAGCATCAGGGTGAGTTTATTCTGACGAACTACATAACTCGTTCTGTCTTTCATACCTGTTTCCGGACCGGCGTACGCCAGTGGTTGAAAACCAAAAGCAGTAATATAATAATGAGCTGCCTGTTTGGCGTTACCCACATAAAATTCTACATAATCAGTTCCATGTAAGGGAAGAAAATCTTTTTGCACAGCTTGTTGTTTGTTAACAGTGATTGTTGACATGATCTTTGTTTTTTCAATTCAGGAATAAAAATTGACGGTTCAGGGAGAACGAACCTTTTCTCAAACAATCAGTTGGAATCAATTGCCAACACTTCCATCAGCAAACAGTAATTGCTGCGTTTATCGTTGAAGCGTTTGTTGGCATAATCGGGGTGCATTGGGTAAAATTAAATAAAACCGGCAACTTCTGACTGAAAGCTTCTCAGCAATTATCTTTGCGCCATGCAAAAAGTAGGTATCCTCGGTGGTGGTCAGCTCGGCCGCATGTTATTACAGGCAGCAGCAAATTATCCGGTTGAAACATTTGTATTGGAGAACGATGAGCAATGCCCATCGGCTCACCTGTGCCATCATTTTACCAAAGGCGATATCAAAGATTTTGAAACAGTGTACAACTTTGGAAAAAGTTTGGATGCAATTACAATTGAAATAGAAAGTGTTAACGTGGATGCACTGGAAAAGCTGGAAGCGGAAGGTGTGAAAGTTTTTCCGAAGCCGGCTGCATTACGCATCATTAAAAATAAGATCGAACAGAAAAAATTCTATCAGCATCACCAAATACCAACATCGGAATTTGTGATCACCGAAAACAAAGAAGAACTGAATGCATTGGTTTCTTTTTTACCGGCCGCTCATAAAGTAGGAATGGGTGGTTATGATGGTCGTGGTGTTGAGATCTTAAAAACTGCTGCTGACCTGGAGCGTGGATTTGATGCGCCTTCGGTGTTGGAAAAACTGGTGTCGATCCAAAAAGAAATTGCCATGATCGTGGCAGTTGGACAAGATGGTGATATAACCATGTACCCTCCGGCCGAAATGATCTTTGATCAAAATCTGAATTTACTCGATTACCAGGTTTCACCAGCCGAGCTTCCAGACAAAATATTCTGGAAAGTAGAAGCCATTGCTATGGCTGTTGTTCGTAACCTTGAATCGCCGGGGTTATTTGCAGTTGAATTGTTTGTAGATAAAAATGGAGATGTGCTGGTGAATGAAACTGCACCCCGTGTTCATAACAGCGGACATCATAGCATAGAAGGAAATTATTCATCGCAATTTGATATGCTGTGGCGTATCATGATGGGCTATCCATTAGGCTGTACCGATGCTACCTATCCGTCTGTTATTTTAAATATTGTGGGAGAAGAAGGTCACAGCGGCCCTGCCTATTACGAAGGTCTTGAGGATGTATTGAAAATGGAACATGCATTCGTGCATATCTATGGCAAAGCGCAAACAAAGCCTGGTCGTAAAATGGGACATGTAACTGTTATTGGAAAAGACAGGAGCGAACTTACCTACAAAGCCAACCGTATAAAGCATTTATTGAAAGTGAAGACCCGTTAATTCACACAAATACTCCGGTATTTACGACCTCCATTTATCTGAAAACAGAATGGCCAGCCATTGTTTTTACCACTCATCCAACTAACGGGCGTAAAAATTGTTCTATCGTTACCTTTAGCACATCTATATAAACATGAGAATAGTTACAATCATTGCTGGTGCCACATTATTGCTGGTCTCAAGCTGTAAAGACGAAAAGAAACAATCCGCATCTGCACAAGGAGGAGCCCGACCGCAAAATACAATGACAGTGGTGGGCTATATCGTTAAAACCGGACCGGTAAGCGAACCTATTCAACTACCCGGTTCTCTTTTACCGATGGAAGAAACCCAAATACAAGCTGAAGTAAGTGGCCGTGTAGTTTCACATTCCATTAACGAAGGTGCCTATGTTAATAAAGGCGCTCTCTTGGTAAAATTGTTTGATGGCGACTTGCAGGCGCAGTTGAAAAAATTAGAGGTTCAGTTGCAGATCGCTGAAAAAACAGAAGAGCGAAACAAAGAATTATTAAAGATCAGTGGTATTAGTCAACAGGATTACGATCTCAGTTTTCTGCAGGTGAGTAATATTAAAGCAGATATTGAACTGTTACGTACAAACATTGTAAAAACGGAAATTCGTGCACCCTTCAGCGGAAAGATCGGATTCAGAAATATTTCAATAGGTGCTTATATTACACCGGCAACCATCATCACCAATCTTCGCCAGTTGAGTCAAATGAAGTTGCAGTTCAGTGTTCCCGAAAAATATACATCCAAAATACGCATGGGACAATCCATCAGCTTTTCGGTTGAAGGAAGTACACGAAAATTTCTGGCCCGGGTATATGCATCCGAATCTACTGTAAGCGAAACCACACGTGGATTGAATGTGCGTTGCATGGTACAACAGAATGATGCATCGCTCGTGCCTGGTTCGTTTGCAAAAGTGGATATGGATTTTGCGAAAAACGATAATGCGATCCTTGTTCCATCACAAGCCATTTTGCCACAGGCAAGAGGTAAAAAACTGATCTTATACAGAGACGGTGTTGCAAAATTTGTAGATGTGCAAACCGGCATTCGTGATTCTGCCAATGTAGAGATCATCGGCGGTGTTATTCCCGGCGATACTATAATTACAACAGGTTTACTCGGTTTAAAACCCGATGCAAAAGTTAAACTCTCTAAAGTTCAAAAATAAAGTATGACTATTTCCGAACTGAGTTTGAAGCGACCGGTGTTAGCAATTGTGATGAACATCATGATTGTCTTATTTGGTGTTATCGGGTTTCGTTTCCTGGGAATTCGTGACTATCCCGCAATCGATCCCCCCAATATCAGCGTTCGTACATCATACCCCGGCGCAAATGCTGATGTAATTGAATCACAAATTACTGAGCCGTTGGAAAAATCGATTAACGGTATTGCAGGTGTAAAAAATATTACCAGCAGCAGCAGCCAGGGAAACAGCAACATCAATGTTGAGTTTGAATTAGGTTTTAATTTAGAAGAAGCTGCAAATGATGTGCGTGATAAAGTATCACAAACAGTTCGCTCACTTCCTGCAGATCTTGATGCCCCGCCAGTAGTTACAAAAGCAGATGCCAGTAGTGATCCCATTATCTCCATGACGGTGCAAAGTGAGGGCCGTAATCAACTACAGGTAACAGAATACGCAACCAACAGTTTGCTTGAGCGTATTCAAACGATCCCTGGTGTTAGTACAGTAAATATATGGGGTGAAAAAAGATACGCTATGCGTGTTTGGTTTGAACCTGAAAAACTATTGGCCTATAACTTAACTGCAAGAGATGTACAAAGTGCACTGCAACGTGAAAACCTGGAATTACCATCCGGTAAAATAACCGGGAACACCATGGAGTTAACGGTACGCACCTTTGGCCGTTTAACTACGGAAGAAGATTTCAATAATCTCATTGTTGCAAATATTGAAGGGCGTGATATTAAATTGAAAGATGTTGGCCAAGCCGTGTTGGGACCGGAGAATGAAGAGAGTGGTATGAAAGAAAGCGGTACACCTATGATCGCATTGGCCATTGTACCGCAACCAGGCAGCAACTATGTTGCCATTGCTGATGAATTTTATAAACGTTACGAACAAATAAAAAAAGAAGTACCCTCTGATATAACGCTTGACATAGCAATGGATCAAACGAGATTTGTACGGAAATCTATTGCTGAAGTAGAAGAAACACTTGTTCTCTCATTTGCGTTGGTGGTGCTCATTATCTTTCTCTTCTTTCGTGATTGGATCGTTGCAATACGTCCGTTAATTGATATTCCTGTTTCACTGATTGGTGCATTCTTTATTATGTATCTCAGTGGCTTTACCATTAATGTACTCACACTGCTTGCGATCGTATTGGCAACAGGATTAGTGGTAGATGATGGTATTGTGGTAACAGAAAATATTTTTAAGAAAATGGAACAGGGCATGGATAAATACAAAGCTGCCCGTGAAGGTTCCAAAGAAATTTATTTTGCGGTTATTGCAACATCGATCACGCTGGCGGTTGTATTTCTACCCATCATTTTCTTAGAAGGCTTTGTGGGAAGATTGTTCCGTGAGTTTGGGATTGTGGTAGCAGGTGCCGTATTGATTTCTGCATTTGTATCGCTTACTTTAACACCCGTACTCAATGTTTATCTTACCCGAAAAGGTGGCACAAGACACGGATGGTTCTATCGTGTAACTGAACCGTTTTTTACAGGGATGGAACGTGGTTATCATAAGTTATTGATAGGTTTCATGCGTGTAAGATGGGTTGCCATACTTTTAATTCTTGGTTGCTTTGGTACTATCTGGCTAATTGGCAATTCCCTGCAAAGTGAACTTGCACCAATGGAAGACCGTAGCCAGTTTCGTTTGCAAGTAAGTGCGCCCGAAGGAACAAGTTTTGATGCAATGGATGCATATATTGATAAACTAAACCAACTTGTATTAGATAGCGTACCGGAAAACAGAGTACTCATTTCTATGACAGCGCCTGGGTTTACGGGAACAGGGTCGGCCAACAGCGGCTTTGTTCGCTCAATGCTCGTTGATCCCGATCAGCGGCAGCGTTCGCAACAACAGATCGTTGATCTTATCAACCGAAATCTACCAAAGTATAACGAAGGAAGAGCGTTTGCCATTCAGGAACAAACCATTTCAGTAAACCGCCGGGGTGGTTTACCCGTTTCATTTGTGGTACAAAACAACAATTTCGAAAAACTAAAAAGTGTATTGCCCCAATTTCTTGAAGAAGCACAAAAAAATCCTGTTTTCTCCAGTGTTGATATCGATCTTAAATTTAATAAACCTGAATTACGTTTAAATATTGATCGCTTGCGTGCAAGTGAATTAGGCGTAAGTGTAACAGATATTTCAGAATTAATGCAGTTATCGCTCAGTAACAGAAGACTTGGCTACTTTATTAAAGATGGTAAGCAGTATCAGGTAATTGGTCAGGTATACCGTAGCGACCGTGATGACCCTACTGACCTTAAAAATCTTTTTGTTCGTAATGCTTCCGGGCAAATGATCTCTGTTGATCAATTTGTAAGCTTCGAAGAAGAAACCACGCCACCAACACTTTACCATTTTAACCGATACAAATCAGCAACTATTAGTGCAGGTTTAGCACCAGGCAAAACGATTGGCGATGGTATAAAAGAAATGGAAGCTATTGCAGATAAATTGCTCGATGAATCGTTTAATACAGCACTGTCGGGCAACTCAAGAGATTTTGCAGAAAGTAGTGGCAATACATTTTTTGCCTTAGGCCTTGCTTTAATATTAATTTTTCTTGTATTAGCTGCACAGTTTGAAAGCTTTATTGATCCGCTGGTTATTATGTTTACGGTACCATTAGCTATTGCCGGTGCGTTGTTTTCATTGTGGTTGTTCGATCAAACAATTAATATCTTCTCACAAATAGGGATGATCATGTTAATTGGACTTGTAACTAAAAATGGTATTTTGATTGTTGAATTTGCCAATCAGAAAAAACACGCAGGCATGTTAAAGAAACCTGCGGTTATTGAAGCAGCCACTATGCGATTACGTCCAATTCTCATGACAAGTCTGGCAATGGCGCTTGGTGCGTTGCCATTAGCATTATCACTGGGCGCTGCATCTACAAGCCGCATTCCGTTAGGTATAGTAATTGTTGGTGGAATTATGTTCTCTCTGCTTTTAACATTATTTGTAATTCCTGCCATGTATTCGTACCTGTCATCAAAAAAAATCAAAGTGCATGAAGAAGAAACTGAAGCTGCTATCGCTAAGCTGTCTGATTAATATAGTGGCGTTTGCGCAGGTAACAACAAGGCTCACTGTTGATGAGGCCATTCGCATTGCCGTCGAAAAAAACTTTGATGTTGAAATTGTAAAGAATGAGCAGGAGATCGGCATCATCAACAATAATTGGGGAACAGCCGGTGCATTGCCAAATGTTTCATTGAACAGCACGCTTGGTATTGCTTCAAACAATCTTGAACAACGTCTCACTAACGGAACAGTGATCAAACGAAATGGCGCTATTCTTCGAAATCAGAATGCGGGCTTAGCAGTAAGCTGGCGAATTTTTGATGGCATGCGGATGTTTGCCAGCAAACGTCGTTTAGAAGAACTTGAAAAAATTGGGGAGCTGAGTTTTCGCAGTCAGATCAATACAACGGTGTATAACATCATTGGTTCGTATTACCAGATTGTACAACTCAATCAACAACGCAAAGCATTACAGGCAACGATCAAATTTTTTGAAGAACGCCGGTTGATCGCTGAAAGTCGCTTCACCATTGGTACTGCACCCAAAACAGATTTTCTGCAAGCAGAAGTTGATCTCAATCAACAAAAAGGAAGTTTACTGGCAGTAGAAAATAACATCCGTGTTGCGAAAGCAAATTTCAACAACCTGTTGGGACGTAAACCGGATACTGCTTTTGAAGTAACTGACATTATTGAACCTGATGCAACCGTAAGTTATGCTTCGCTTTTACAGAAAGCACAAACTGATAACTACGATCTGTTGTTGGCACAAAGCAATTTGACTGTATTGGTACAACAGAAACGGGAAATTCTTTCGCAGCGTTTACCTTCTGTTACACTCAATGGAAATTTCAATCTTGCACAAAGCAGAAATGATGCAGGTTTTACTTTATTCAACCGTAATCTTGGGCCAAGCGGCAACGTTGGAATAGCCATCCCGATCTTCCAGGGAGGAAATATCAAACGCCAGGAACAGGTTGCAGAAATCGGCATCAAGAATCAACAGATTGTAATTGATCAATTAAAGAACCAGGTGAACACCAGTATCTTGAATGCATACTATAATTTCCAGAACGCAATTAATTTAGTGACGCTGGAAAAAAATACATTGGCGTTAATTGAAGAAAATAATGTGATCGCTACAGAACGTTTTCGCAAACTGGCCATTACATCGCTTGAACTACGTCAGGTTCAGATCGATTATATCAACGGACAAACCCGTTACATCAATTCACTCTATATGGCAAAATTGGCCGAAGCGGAAATGAAGTTGTTAGCGGGGGATTTGAGTAAGTTATAGTACAATCTTCGTCTGACGCCCACGTCTGACGATTTCAAAAAATATTCTGTCAGACAAGGGCGTCAGACAGTGAGCCGCTGATAATCCCATCAGCGGCTTTCTTTTTTTACTGCCTTTAGTTTTGTTTCTTTGCAACAAATCAATTTATGGCAACTCCAATCATCGGCATTATCATGGGCAGCGACAGTGATCTCCCTGTTATGCAACCCGCAGCTGATATTCTGAAAGAATTTGGGATCGATTATGAATTAACAGTTGTATCAGCTCATCGTACTCCGTTACGTATGATGGAGTATGCCCAAACTGCCAAGGGAAGAGGATTGAAAGTAATTATTGCAGGCGCAGGTGGTGCTGCTCATTTACCTGGTATGGTTGCCAGTGTTACTACTTTACCGGTAATTGGTGTACCGGTGAAATCGAGCAACTCAATTGACGGATGGGATTCTGTTCTTTCCATTTTACAAATGCCGAATGGTGTGCCTGTTGCAACTGTTGCGTTGAATGCTGCAAAGAATGCAGGTATACTTGCAGCAGAGATCATAGGCACTTATGAAGAAACTGTTGCAGCAAAACTTGCAGCCTATAAATCGAACATGAATGATGAAGTGATTGCGAAGGTTGCAAAACTGAAGCAGGATGGCTGGGAAAACAAATTCGACTGATCGATTTCCTTATCATAAATAATAACTTCCAATGAAACAACAATTACATCTCCTTGTTTCTGCATTCCTTTTGAGCATGCTTATTAGTTCATGTACTTTATTTCGCTTTGCGTATTCTCCAACCATACAAAACATACCGGCCTTTAAAGAAAAAAACGAGGCCCGTATCAACGCTTCCGTTGCAAGCACATTAACAGGAACTGAAAACAGCTACAGTTTACAGGGAGCCTACGCTGTTTCCGATCACTTTGCATTAACCGCTTCATGGAATGGCTCATTGCGCAGTCAGGATGAGCTGACCATAACCAATGGTGGTGGTACAACAAACACCGAAATTGTGAAATACAACCGAAGCACCGCTGAGTTTGGTGCAGGTATTTTCTATCCAATTTCAAAAGATAAAAAAGTATTTTTCGAATTATATGGTGGTTATGGTTTTGGTAAGAATGATATCTCTGACAATGTTGCTACAAACAGTGGCCCGAACGGATTTCACAACAGTAAAACCAACAAGTTTTATTTTCAACCATCCTTTAGTTTCCACCCCGGCGATAATTTTACGATAACGCCGGTGTTACGTTTTACTTCGATTGGCTATACTGATATTTCAACCAGTTACGACAATAACGAATTGGGGAATTATCAATTGCTGCAAATAGGAAACAGACGTTTATTTTTTGTTGAACCTGCATTGATGACCAGTTTTGGATTTGAAAGTGCACCTTGGTTTCGAATACAGGCCCAAATGAATGTGTCGATGCTTGCAGGAAGCACCAATACAAATTATCGTAGTAACTATTTCAGTGTGGGATTCCAGTTTGATCCTGTAAAAGCATTTGCGAAGAAATAATATCAGCTTGTCAAAACAACAAACTCCTGTTCCAGCGACAGCGAGTGTTGATACAAAGCATCGATAAACCCACTTCCCCACCTGGCATAAAGGCCGAGAAAACTTTCTTTCCGTTCCTGCAAACTTTTGCCGGGGAAGAGTTGCTGTTTAATGGTTTGTATCTGCCTTTGTTGATCAGCATATTTTCGTTTCTCCGCACGAAGTAATTTTTTTTCTAGTTCCTGTAACCGATACAGTGCTTTTGTTTTTAACGCTTCCACGTGTTGCGTTAATGTAGAATCAACAACAGCGGCTTTTTGTTTGAGCAGTTCATAGAACGCTTCCGCTTCAGAAAAACTACCATTTAGTTTTACGGGGTTTGTTGTAATGCGGTGTACAAATTTGTTCAACAATTCATCTTCACTTGCAAAGAAATCAGTTGCTGTAAAACCAAGCTTCTGAATTTTATCGATCCATTGCTGTTCAGTAACTAAAAATGAATTACGTAACACCAAAACAGGGAAAGGAACTTTGTGATGTGAAAATACATTCTTCAACTCCAGCCAGTAAGCCAGTTCTCCTCCACCGCCAATAAATGCGATGTTGGGAAGAATGGTATCCTGGTATAAACCACGCAGAATTACATTGGGACTGAAACGCTCCGGATGTTCGTTCAACTCCTTCAGCATTTCATCTTTTGTAAACTTGATGGTTGTATTTGCAACTGCAAAACCATCTCCCTCTGCTTCTATCCTCTCACGCAGGTCTTCATCAAAATAAAATAAGTTGATCTCTCTGCCTCCCGCCTGTACCTTGTAATGTTGCTCAAGTGCAACTGTTGTTTGATGAACGATCGCAGAAGATGAACGTTGCAATAACTCTTCTTCAAATACAGGGATCATTTGTTGCTTCAGTTCTTTTGCATCAGCGTTGATCACGATCAAACCAAAACGCTCAAACAGAAAATGAACAAATGCAAATGTTGCATCCTGGATGGTTGTCTTTTCTTTATACGCTGCAAGCAATGCGTCGACGATTTCTTTCCCATGCGGCTGCACCAATAATTGTCCGCTGATGGCATGGATCAATTGTGTAATATTCTTATCAACAACCATGCGGCCAAAAGCACCGTTCTGTTTTGTTGCCCACTGATACTTTACGCCGTTCACAGTTGCATGACTCAGCTCTTCAAAATCGGCATCTTCGCTACCCATGTAATACACCGGTACAAAATTATATTGTGTTAATTCCTGCTTTAATGTGTCAGCGAGTTTTATTGCATGCAGGATCTTATAAATAAAATAAAGCGGACCGGTAAATAAATTGGGTTGATGAGCAGTAGTGATTGTGAATGTGTTTTCCTGCAACAATAATTCGATATGCTGATTTACTAACGCTGATGAAGGAACGTTTCTGTATTGGTTTTTCAAATGATCGACCAATACTTTACGATTGGTTGAAAACGATTTACGCTCCGCAATCGTCTGTTTAATACCATCCACAGTTGGCCTGTGCACATAGAACGGCTTCAATGCAACAGCATCATCTAAATAATCCAATACAATGTTCGAAAAAGCAGCCGTGCTGCGGTAACTTAACCGCTGTGATGTACAGTCCATACGTTTTGTAAAAATAGCGACATTCTAACGGATGCATTCAACCGCCTGAAAAGTTTTCACAATCCTTTATCGAAGCTCGTAAGCTACTACTGAATTTTTCCAGAAAGTAGGAATATATACGATTCGTTTCGCAGCATCATAACCTATATCGGCTGAGTTTATTTTGTCTGCCCGTCCATCCAGTAATACCTGTTTGCTGCCATCGGCCGCAACATAATAAACCACACCTCCCCATGTTGATACAAGAAAATCCCCGCCGCCAACGTTTTCAATACCATCTGTACCGCCTTCCATTCCTTCAGCCAGCTTCGTAAGCGACCCATCTTTTTCCATACGATACATACTGCCGGCATCCAACACATATAAATTACCCTTGTGTTTTAAAATGCCATTCGGCCCTTTTAGTTTTGAACTGTCGAGCAGCATTGATGCCTTACTGTCTTTTACTTCATACACACGTCTTGCACGTGAGTCGGTTACATAAACAGTTCCATTTTCATCGGCCGATACATCATTTAAACCCCCGGCACCTTCAACTGCTATCCGTTCAATTATAGTTCCAGTAGTTACGTCGATCACAACCAAGTCAGTAAGATCAGCAACGTATAATTTATTTTTGTACAACCCCATTCCTTTTGGTGCCTGCAATCCACTCACCCAATCAACTGCAATGATCTTTCCATCAAGCCCCACTTTTCCAATCGAACCTTTTCCATCATTCGCCCAAGGCTGTCCATCGATATTAGCTACATACAACACTTTGTTCTTTCCATCAAACAAAACAGATTCCGGTACTTTTAAAAGTGTATCGGTTGACCATAATTTTACTAATTGATGTTGTGCTGATGCAACAGTAAATAAGATGACAGCAATTGAAAAAAGGAATATCTTTTTCATTTTGTTGGTTGTTAATGAGAGATAACAGCAAATTACGAAAATCGTTGAGGATCATAAGGTTTTAAATCAACGCTTGTTGACTGTTGATTGGCCAGTTCGGCCACCAGCTTACCGGTACCAGCACCTAAACTCAATCCAACCATTGCATGACCGGTTGCAATGATCACATTCTTCTTTACACGACCGATATAGGGCATTCCGTCAGCTGAACAAGGGCGGTAGCCATACCAAATATCCTTTTCAGCAGGCATCGGTATTCTAAATTCTGGTAAATACCGTTCCACTGCATCCAGAATACCTGCTACCCTTTTCATGCGTGGAGGAGTATTGATTGATGTGATCTCCATCGTACCGCCAAAGCGGATCTTATTTCCATCCATTGGTGTAATAGCTACACGACCTTCCTGCAACACGGCTGGATAATTTAATTTAAATGGCGAATCTTCCAATGTAACCGAATAACCACGGCCAGGCATTAATGGTAAATTTAAACCAGCCATCGATGCAATTTCTCTCGACCATGAACCTGTAGCAATCACTACCAAGTCCGCATCATACTGTTGTTGTTTTGTTTTTACAGACCTGATTTGCTGACCATTCATTTCAAAACCGGTTACCTCTGCGTTTGAAAGTAACTGCACACCAGATTGTTTTAAAATCGTCAGCAAGCCTTTCATCAACTTTTGCGGATACAGATGTGCATCACATTTAAAATATAACGCTCCCCGAATATTTAGTTGCACCTGTGGCTCCATTGCCTGTACTTCTGCCGCAGATAACATCACTGCATCAAGACCTAACTTCTTTGCGTCTTCAACAGCGTGATGAGAATGTTCCTCTTTTTCTGTTGTTTGAAAATATTCCAATAAGCCTTTCTTTTCATAAGCAAAATCAAAATCAGGAATGTTTGCCCAGGTTTCATAACAATGCTGACTGAGAATCGCAATATCACGAAGCGGCACCGCTGATTCTTCAACATGTTTGACCGTTGCACTTTTCATAAACTTTAACCCCCATGAAATCAATGCAGCATTCAAACGTGGCTCCACATAAAACGGGCTTTTTGAATTCCACATCCATTTCAAACCCTGGGTTACAATACCGGGAGTTGCTAATGGTATAAAATGACTCGGACAAACATAGCCTGCGTTTCCATACGAACAGTTATCTGAGAAATCGCCTTTATCCAAAACGGTTACATCCCATCCGCTTTGTTGAAGATAGTAAGCTGAACTTAAACCAATAATTCCACCGCCAACAACAATTGCTTTGCCCATAATTTATTGTTACTCTTTTATAGTACGCACACCAAAAATACGGCCTGCCGTTTTACCATGATTCGCATCGATCTTCACGGCGATCTTTGTTTTACCACTGATCATGGTTGGAGGCAGTTTGTATTCGACATCATAAAACTTTCCTGTTTTACCACCCTTCCATTCTTCGGTCACCAATTTTACACCGTCTATTAAAATATCAAACACACGGTCTTTATCATCACCAATATAAGTCAACAGTAACGAATTACTTGTTGATGCATCTACTTTCATTTCAAACTCAAAGGAATTATTGCTTCTTGCTTCACGCCCCATACGATCCATGGCATCGCTTACATAAGAACGTTCTGTTGCTTTGAGGTTGTGATCACGTTCAGGTTGCATTTCCCCAACACGGAAGTTATCAATCGTTCTGTTTTCAATTTCCTGAATACGCTTTTTCTCGGCTTCATAATCGGCTTGCAGCTTGGTAAATTCATCCGGTGTAAAATAATCCCAATACACACTGTAATACTGATCGTAGGTTTGATAGAACGGAATGAGTTTTACATCAAACAGCTTACCAACTGATTTCATTTGAAATTGTAAAGACGAAGTTGACTGAACCCAATCATTCACATTACGATTTGAAGTTAACAACACCGGCACACCAATAACGGGATCGGGTTTTTCTTTTCCTAACAAACCGGCCAATACCAACGGACCATATTTGAATGCAATGCGGTTTGGATTATCGGGCATTGCTTCTGTATAAAGATTCATCTCCAAATCAACCGTTACAACATCGCCGGTTTTCCATAATCGTGTTGCAGTTAAATAACTGGCTGCATCTGTTTCTGTTTTTATTGCTGCATTGTTTACTTTAATAACTTGTGTAGCATTGCTCCACGATGGTTTGCGAATTTTGAGTGTAAACGAAGTTGGTGTTGGAGTATTCACAACAAGCCTTATCTGTTTACTTTCAGGAATATAATTTGTTTGTGTGATGCGTATATTTTTTTCTTTCCAGTTTAATGTTGAAGGAATAAAAAGATTTACATAGAGATTATTCTTTCCATCGTAACTATAGATCTGCTCCGCATACTTCGCATGATTTTCTATACCGCTGCCCACACAACAGGTGAATGTATTGAACTGATCGCTGAATTGTTTCTTTGTACCCATCCGCAGCGGAACAAAATAAGTCATCATGCCGTTCTCAGGATTTTGCGATGCAAGAATATGATTGTACAAAGCACGCTCGTAATAATCCATTAACTGTGCAGAAGGTTGCCAGGCAAATAAATGTCTTGTCAGCTTCAGCATATTGTACGTGTTGCACGTTTCACAGGTATTATCGCTTAAACGATCGTTGAGTTTACCTGCTTCGCCGCAATACTCGTAGTTACTGTTACCGCCAATAACATAGCTGTGGTTGTGCACCATGGTTTCCCAAAAGAAAGAAGCAATGGTTCGATCACTTTTATTGCCTGTTAACTCATATTGTCTTGCACTGCCAATTGCTTTCGGCACATTGGTATTGCTGTGTTTGCCGGGTAACGGATCAATACGTTGTGCCAGTTTACCCATTACAAATTCATCATAAAATTTATAGGAAAGATCAAGATATTTTTTATTGCCGGTGAAGGAATAGATATTCGCCAGCACATCGTTCATGCCGCCATATTCACAGTTCAACATTTTTAATCTTGTTGAATCGGGTAAATGATTCACGGTATTGTACGTCCAGTCAGCCATGCCTGTAACCAGTTTCAATGCTTTGTTGCTGTTGCAATACAAATAGGCATCGCACAAACCGGCCATTACTTTGTGCACGGTGTACCAGGGGCTCCATCCTCCGTTCAGATCAAAACCGGATGATTTAATTTCTCCTTTCGCCACTTGACCAAAAATGGAATCTTCTTTTGGTATGGCGCCAATGTAACCGGTCTTGCGTGCAAGCTGACAACGTTCCAGTTCTGCAACGATATAATCAACACGTTTTTTAAATTCAATATTTCCTGTTGACACGTACATCATCGATGCAGCCGAAAGATAATGCCCCAATGTATGACCTGATAACCCTAATATCTCCCATCCGCCATACACAGAATCTTTCACAGGTAATCCTGCATTTTCATAAAAACGATACAACAACCGATCTGCACTCAACGATAGCAGGTAGGCACTATCTAACTGCATGGCCTTTGCAAACGGGCTCTGCAACAGTTTCACATCACTCAACGGAAATGCAAATGCTTTTACAGGTACAACAGGTTGCACTTTTACTTTTGTATTCTTCTTTTCAGGAATATACGATTGACTGTAAGAAAAGGTAATTGTAAAAAGAAAAACAGCAAAGAGAATTTGCTTCATGCCTTATAATTATTTTTTTCCTGTTAAGGTTTTGATTGCTTCGATTTCTTTGGGATCATAAGCCGACCCATCTTTCCGAAATACATCATGGAACCAAAGTTTTGGTTCACTGCCATCCGGCATTGGTGTATCCCATTGATAAATGGTGTTGCTTTTACCAGCTACCAGTCCCCAATTGATAGCACTTACATTATACTTTTTAAAAATAGGCAAGTGTGTTTGAAACTTGCTGTTTCTTGTGCGGGCCATGTACTCACTGCAAATAACAGGTCGACCGAGTTTTAATTTTTCCTGCAGCTCTTTTTCAAGATTATCCGCATCGTTATAGTTGTGAATACTGATCACATCAGAATGGCTTAACTGGTATTCATTTAATTCTTTATTGTTATACCAGGTTGCACAGGTGAGTGGTTGTGATGGACGAACTGCCCATGCCCATTCAAATACTTTTTTCAGCAGAGGCAAAGAAGTAAGATCGTATTTGCTGTTACCGGGCTCATTGTACAGATCCCACATTAAAATACGATCATCGTTTTTAAATGTGTTGAGAATATCTTTTACATACAGCTCAAGATAGTTCCATTGAGAAGAATCATTGTGCACATTCATATTCGGGCTACGAACCCATCCGCTGTTATGAATACCCGGTTTTGGATCGGGTTGTTTACCAATAGCTGCATCTGGGTTCCAGCAATCATCAAAAATGGTAAAAAGAATTTTGATCTTGTGCTTTACTGCAATCTTTAGAAACTGATCCATTCGCTTTTTAAACCCCGCTGCATCTGCTTTCCAGGCAAGGTCATGCAAATAAACACGCATTACATTCATGCCTATTGCTGAAGCCCAGCCCAACTCTTTATCGATCGTTGCAGGATCAAATGTTTCTGCTTGCCACATTTCCAGTTGATTGATGGCAGTGCTGGGTAAAAAATTTGCACCCACAAGCCAACCTTGTTTTTGATACCAGGCATTTGCTTTTTCAACAGACCAGATATTTGTTTGCTGTGCTACTATTTCATTTTGAAACAGAGACATTAAAACAGCAACAACAATGAATACTCTTTTCATGATCTTAATAATTAATTTTTACATCTTTAATACTTGTTGGCAACCAAACCTGCATTTCATTTTTACCACGGTTGGCCCATGTGTAATAAGGAATAGCAATGATCTTTCGTTTTTCTGTACGGATAGACAAACCATCTTCTGCAACAAGTACAACAGGTACTTCAGCCGTTAATGCTTTCACTGGTTCATCCATTATTTTATAATCGATCGTTTCAAACTTTGTATTGGGAGGCAGTACAATATTCCATGCTTTGTTATTGTTATCTGCACCTTCAACACAATATACAATTGGTCCACGTTGAATGGCAATGCGGTTGTTATTTTGCTTCAAGGAATCTTTTGCAACAACAGTGTACGCATTCATTGCAAACTCCAGTTCCACAACTTCGCTTTGTTTCCATTCACGATCCACAGTCAGGTATCCATCTTTATTCACTACAGTAACAGGCTTACCATTTACTGTAACTACAGGAGCTGAAGAAAAGTCTGCGCTTGCATTCTTATACAAATCACCGGGTACTGAACCATTGTTATACCAACCGGGAATACGGATATGTAATTTGAATTTCGATTTTTTCTGTTGTGGTGTAACAGCAATTTTCAATTTCCCATCCCATGGATAATTTGTTTCCATCTTTACATCCACTTTTGTTTTGGGCAACTGAATACTTGTATTGCTTCCAACAAACAGATTCACATAAATGCCATCGTTGCTTTTTGCATAAATATAATCACCGAGTGATGCCACCATGCGTGCAATATTTGCCGGACAACAAGCCGTACCAAACCATTCTCTGCGTTGATGCTGTCCACGTGATGCAAGTGGATTACCGTAAAAAAAACGATCGCCTGTTAAACTTAATCCATCCAATGCGCCATTGTATAAACTGCGTTCCAATACATCCATATACATTGCATTACCAGTGAGTGCATTCATACGCTGATTCCAAAATACCATGCCGACACTTGCACATGTTTCACAATAGGCTTGCTCATTCGGCAGATCATAATCGTTGCTGAAACCTTCGTTACTTCCTGCAGAGCCAATACCACCGGTGATATACATGTTGCGATGCACCACATCTTCCCACACTTTTTTCATTGCACGCATATAATCTATATCACCTGTTTGTGCTGCCACATCAGCAGCACCTGTATACATGTACATGGCACGTACTGCATGACCGGTGATTTGTGTTTGCTCTTTCACCGGAAGAATATCCTGTGCATAAGCTGTGTCTTTCCAATCGGTCCATGTATAACCTTTTGCTAAACGTTTGCCACGTTCGCTCAATAACCAATCGGCCAGCTTTAAATATTTTTCATTCTTAGTGGTCTTATACAATTTCACTAATGCTAATTCTAACTCCTGGTGACCCGTTACCCAATGACGTTTACCCGGGCCAAACAATGCATCAAAATGATCGGCCCATTTGATACATACATCTAAAAATTTACGCTTGCCTGTTGCATTGAAATAGGCAACTGCAGCTTCAATCATGTGGCCTGCATTGTAATCTTCATGCATGCTCATATCGGTATAACGATCCTGTAAACCTTTCAACGTATACCAGGTATTGAGATAACCATCGGGTTGTTGTGCAGCAGCGATCTTATCAATCCATTCATCGCATTTCTTTTCCATTTCTGCATTGGGATGCGTCTTTAATGAATACGCCATTGCTTCCAATGCTTTGAACACATCACTATCATCATAAAAAATGCCTTCGTGCTGTTCACCTTTGTTTCTTGCAACACGTTCAAAATTGCGGATGCGTGGCGTGGCTACTTCTGTTTGATAAATACAGGCAGCTAATGTTTTGGTAGCAACTTTATCAATCTTAGGTTTCCAGAATGCATCAGTCACATTCACCTGTGAGAAATTAATGAACTCAATTTTCTGAAAACTGTTTTGCGCAAACAGGTTTAATTGAAACAGACAAACAAGCAAAAGGAGAAATACTTTTTTCATGTAACCAGCTATTGAAAACTTGTAAATAAATTATTGTTATGCGAAAACTCTGCTTTCCTGATTCTATCCTGCTCATCCCATAAATCCTATAAATCATGGTTCAGATAACCTGGAAGCCATAAGCATACGGATCATCGTCTTTATCAATGCTGATGGTATTGTAACCATAGATCTTTGCCCAACCTTCAATACCGGGCCTGATAGCTTTCATACCATTCACTTCTAACTCTTCTTCAATGGTACCAATGAACTTACTGCCAATAATACTTTCGTGAATAAACTGATCGCCTTTTTTCAACTTCCCTTTTGCATACCATTGCGCCATGCGTGCAGAGGTGCCGGTACCACATGGACTACGGTCAATTGCTTTATCACCATAGAATACTGCATTGCGTGCAGTAGATGTGGGATCGATCACAGAACCCGCCCATAAAATATGACTGCAGCCATTGATCGTTGCATCCTGTGGATGAACGAATGTATATTTTGCATTGATATTCTTCCGCAATTCTCTTGCCCATGCAATTAATTTATCAGCAGCATAATGTTCAAGACCTTTAAAATTTTTCTGCACATCCACAATGGCATAAAAATTTCCACCATACGAAACATCTACAACCAACTCACCCAACTCAGGACATTCAACGGTTAATTCTGTTGAGTGTAAATAGGCAGGTACATTGGTGAGCTTTACACTTTTTACCTTGGCCTGAAGGCCAAGGCCAGTCATTTTGTATTCGATCATTACTAACCCAGCCGGTGCTTCCATACGAATAACACCCGGTGTTTTCGGAACGATCAAACCTTCTTCCACTGCAATGGTAATGGTACCGATTGTTCCATGGCCGCACATCGGCAAACAACCACTTGTTTCAATGAACAATACGGCTACATCATTCTGCGGATCATGTGGTGGATAGAGAATACTTCCACTCATCATATCATGACCTCTTGGTTCAAACATTAATCCTTTGCGTATCCAATCATACTCTTTTAAAAAGTGCTGACGTTTTTCACTCATCGTATTTCCCTGCAATGCAGGACCACCTTCAGCGACTAAACGAACCGGGTTGCCGCAGGTATGTGCATCCACACAATGAAATACCCAACCACCAAAACGATAGAGTTCACTATTGGGATATTTCTTTATGATGGGTTGATCGATTCGGCTCATGATTTATCAATTCTTCGTTCAATATGTATTGAAACTTTATAAACTTTACTGAACAACATTTTTCGTCAGTTCGCTATTCACTCTTCTCCAAATCCCTAATGGATTTTCATTCTTCAATTCATCGGGTAATAATTCATTCTCCCAGTTTTGTAAAGAGATCGGTCGTGCAAAACGTTTAATGCCATCGGCACCAACACTTGTAAAACGACTATCGGTTGTTGAAGGAAACGGACCGCCATGGTGCATACTCAAACAAACTTCTACACCGGTTGGCACACCATTCAAAATAAAACGTCCGCAAATATTTTTAACGGCTTCTATCAATTCTTCATTCTTCTTCAACTCATTTGTTGTTGCCATGAGTGTAGCCGTCAACTGTCCTTCCAGTTGTTGTGCAACAGCCAGCATCTCTGCTTCATCTTTACAACGGATAATGAGTGAATACGGACCAAACACTTCTTGGTGCAACAACGGATTGTTTAAAAATGTTTCTGCACTTGCAGTTGCAACAGTTGGCAAACCTTCATCTTCTTTCACAGCTGTTTCACTTTCTGCAACCAGGTGTACATCATCCTGCAACAATGCATTTCCTTTCTTCTCTTTGTATGCTTTTACAATACCTGCATGCAACATAGCAGCAGGTTGTGTTTTTTGTATTGCTTTCCCCAGATCATGCGTAAAGGTTTTCAACGCTTCACTTTCAATTGCAATGATCAAACCGGGATTGGTGCAAAACTGTCCCACACCTAACGTAATTGAACCTGCATAGGCTGTTGCAATACCTGCTGCATCACTTGCCAATTTCTCCGGTAATAAAAACACAGGATTCACGCTGCCCATTTCTGCAAATACCGGAATCGGTTCTTTACGTTGATTGGCCCAATCGAATAATTGTTTACCTCCACCATAAGAACCGGTGAAGCCAACTGCTTTTGTATGCGGATGTGTAACCAATGCTTTTCCTGTTTCAAACCCTGCACCATATACATGCGTAAATACACCCAATGGTAAATTATTAAATGCAGCTGCTTTAAAAATTGCATCTGCTACTATGTGCGATGTTTCGGGATGTGCAGGATGTGCTTTCACAATAACAGGACAACCCGCAGCCAATGCACATGCTGTATCACCACCTGCTGTTGAATACGCAAATGGAAAATTGCTTGAGCCAAACACTACAACGGGCCCCATTGGTATCAGCATTTTTCTGATATCTGGTTTTGCCGGCACTTTATCAGGAATAGCTGTGTCAATACTTGCTTCAAGCCATTCGCCACGTTCGCATGCATCGGCATAACTGTTCAATTGAAAAATAGTACGGCCACGTTCACCTCTTAATCTTGCTTCCGGTAAATTCGTTTCACGCATGGCAGTCTGAATGAGTGTATCGCCACAATTCTCCAACTCAATGGCAATGGAACGCAAAAAGGCTGCACGTTCTTTCAAACTTTTTTTACGATAGATATGAAACGCTTTCCATGCTTCCTGCATGTAAGCATCAATTTCATGTAACGGCGTATCTGCTAAATTCATGTTTGTTGTTTGATGGATTATAAAACCGGTCGTGCTGCGAGTCCATCGTTAATAATTTTTAAAATACGATCCCGTTCGCCGCCCTGTAAAGTTAAGCGTGGGGCACGAACATATTCGCTTCCAATTCCTGCTTGTGTGGCAGCGAGTTTAATATACTGCACGAGCTTGGGATGAATATCCAGTTCAAGCAATGGCATGAACCAACGATAGATGGCTGCTGCTTCGGCGATCTTACCTGTCTTTACCAAATTATAAATGGTTACGGTTTCTTTTGGGAAGCCGCAAACCAAACCTGCCACCCAGCCATCGGCTCCCAAACACAATTCTTCCACTGCCAATGTATCAACACCACAAAGAATTTTTAAACGTGTACCAAAACGATTGATCAATCGAGTAACATTGGTTACATCTCTTGTGCTTTCTTTCACAGCGGTGATGTTGCTGCACTCGATCAGTTCTTCAAACATGTCAAGCGTAACATCAATCTTATAATCAACCGGGTTGTTATAGATCATGATCGGCAGGTCGGTTGACTTTGCAATGGTTTTAAAATATTCCACTGTTTCCCTGTCATCACTTTTGTATCGCATGGGTGGTAACAACATCAATCCTGCTGCTCCCCATGCTTTTGCATTGGCTGCCTGTTGCACTGCATCTTTCGTTGTGCTCTCTGCAATATTCATGATCACCGGAATTCTTCCGTTTAGGAATTTGATCGCATGTTTAATGAGCAATTCTTTTTCTTCAGCAGTAATGGTGCTGGCTTCGCCAAGTGAACCTCCAATGATCACACCATGCACGCCTGCGTCAAGTTGTGCCTGTAGATTCTTTTCAAACATTTGCAGATCAACTTCATCATTAGCGGTAAACGGTGTAAGTAAAGCGGGAAATACTCCTTTCCATTCAAATGACATAGTATAAAATTTTAAACGAAAGTAACCGATGCCTGAATGAAAACAGAGGCGGTTCTTAACGGATTCTTTACCGATATTAACTCGATATACTTGTATTTTTACAAAACAGGATAATATTTGCTAAAATGAAGGTTGTACAGTTTACTATACCGGTGGCAGGTGACAGTTCCATTGTGGTGCAGCACGAAGTGTTGCCGCATTTTTATGTACACCTGCACAGGCATCAGGAAATTCAGATCACCTGGATCAAAGAAGGAACAGGTACATTGGTCGCCGGTAATTACATGCAACCATTCTTGCCTGGTGATATTTATATACTCGGCGCCAATCAACCGCACCTGTTTAAAAGCGATCCTGTTTACTTTGATAAACGCAAGAAGAAAAAGGTAGAAGCACTGTCACTTTTCTTTAATCCTGCACAATTTTATGAAACTGTACTTGCATTGCCAGAAACAAAACCAATACGTCGCTTCATTGAACAGACAAACTCCGGGTTAAAAATTGCTGCTGCAGCAATCAAAAAGATTCTTGTGGAAATGCAACAGGTGCAGCAGGCAAAACAAGCGTATCGACTTTCCTATTTCATTCAGCTGTTGCAAACACTCAGCAACAGCAGAGGCAATCGGGTCCTTTCATCGGCATCAACTATTTACAGTATTTCCGATACCGAAGGCTTGCGTATGAATGATGTATATCGGTACACCATGGAACATTATACGGAGCACATCAGCCTTGAACAGATCGCTGCAGTTGCACATTTAACGGTGCAGGCTTTTTGTCGCTACTTTAAAAAACACACCCGCAAAACCTATATCAGTTTCCTGAACGAAATACGTATTAACGAAGCCTGCAAAAAAATGACAGGCAATACAGCAGTTGCTATTTCATCTGTAGCGTATGAATGTGGCTTCAGCAGTGCGGTAAGTTTTAACCGGGTGTTTAAACAGGTGACTGGTGTTTCTCCTTCCCGATACATGGCCGATTACCGGGAGCAGGTAAACTGACGGCCTTTCCGTATTTTCGCAGTAAGATTGTTTGCACATGGAAACCTACGGTAAAATTTTACTCATCGCCATGCCGGCTTTTCTATTGCTGGTGCTTGCCGAAGCCTGGTATGGTGTTTGGAAAGGAAAACAAACTGTCCGCAACCTGGATATGATCTCCAGTCTCAGCAGTGGCATTACCAATGTTACAAAAGATGTGTTGGGTTTAAGTATTGCCATTATCGGTTATGGTTGGCTGGCAGATAAATTAGCGATCGTACATATTGAGAATACCATTCTTACTTACATCATTGCGTTTATAGCGCTCGACTTTGCCGGTTATTGGGTGCATCGTCTCGATCATGAATATAATTTTTTCTGGAATGCACATATCATTCATCACAGCAGTGAAGATTTTAATCTGGCTTGCGCCTTGCGACAAAGTATCTCTGTTGTGTTCCGTCTCTTCACCATCTTTTTATTACCGGCTGCGTTGCTGGGTGTGCCAACTATGGTGATTGCTGTTGTTGCTCCACTGCATTTGTTTGCTCAGTTCTGGTATCATACACAACACATCAACAAGATGGGATTTCTGGAGAAGATCATTGTTACTCCTTCGCATCATCGTGTGCATCACGCTATCAATCCTGAGTATTTAGATAAGAACTATGGACAGATATTCATCATCTGGGATAAACTCTTTGGGACGTATCAGGAAGAACTCCCTGACAAAAAACCTGTTTATGGTATTACAAGGCCGGTGCAAACATGGAACCCGATCAAAATAAATTTCATGCATTTGGGTTTGTTGATTAAAGATGCATGGCTAACTAAAAGCTGGAACGATAAATTCCGCATTTGGATGATGCCAACGGGTTGGCGGCCAGCAGATGTTGCAGAGAAATATCCGGTACACAAGATCAACGATGTGTACAACATGCAGAAGTACGATACCAAAGCTTCCACTTCATTACATGTATGGAGTTGGGTGCAGATCACCATGGCGTTGTTATTCATCAGTTATCTGTTTGGCAATATTGCATCCATCAACGCATTGAACGCTTATTATATTTATATCTACGGCTTTTTCATCTTCCTAAGCGTTTATGCCTACACCGATCTGATGGATCGTAACAAATACGCCATCGTGTGGGAGATCATCAAGAACAGTTTCGGCATTGCTATCATTTTACAAACCGGCGATTGGTTTGGCGCCGCAGCACTTAGCCCTGTACTTAAGTATATCATTGGCGCTTACTTTCTGCTCTCCACAATCGTTACGCTTTGGTTTGTGATGAAGCATGCAAAGGAAGATCAGCAGGTTATGATGGTGGCGTGATTTTTTAGATACCAGCAATAGTTTTTCATAGCATCGCCTGTTGCGTCGCAATCCGTTTATCGTTCGCTAATTCTATTCATCTTACCAGGCGTTCCTACGGAACGCAAATACAACTCATTCACCATTCTACCCAGCAAATGTTCCTACGGAACATAGACTCTGTTACCCAAACATCCTCTCTTTCTAACATAATATAAACGACACTTCGACTTGTCCCGTAGGGACATCTCGTAGGTAGAATAAATGCCCGGATAGGTTTTCCGTTCCGTAGGAACGGCTGGTGGATTCTTATAATTATTCAAACCCATTGAAACATCACCAAGCGTTCCTAGCGGAACGCAAATCTAAATTCACATCTCTACCCGGCAAATTTTCCTACGGAACATAAAATCCGCATACCAAACATTTCTTCCTTGTCCTCTACCTTAATGCAACAAAACATCGACTTGTCCCGTAGGGATATCTCATGGGTAGAACATAGGTGCGGAAGAATTTACCGTTCCGTAGGAGCGGTTGGCGCTCCAATCCTATCATATCAGCTATTGCAATTTCAACTGGCAATATCTAAATTCACAAAAACACAACTATGCCAAATACCTACACCCAAATTCATTTACAATTTGTATTTGCTGTAAAATATCGAAAAGCACTCATTCTCCCCAATTGGAAAGAACGTCTTTACCAATATATCACGGGCATCATTCAACATAACGAACACAAAATGCTGCAGATAAACGGTATGCCTGATCATGTTCATCTCTTTATTGGCATGCGACCAACACAATCTGTTTCATCACTCATTCAAAATGTAAAAACAGAAAGTAGCAAATGGGTCAATGATAACAGACTGTGTTCATCTCCGTTTGCATGGCAGGAAGGTTATGGCGCTTTCTCTTACTCTAAAAGCCATGTACCCGATGTTATCCGTTATATTCAAAATCAGGAAATACATCATCAAAAAGAAAGCTTTCTCGATGAATACCTGAAATTGTTGAAAGCTTTTGAAATTGAATATGATGAAAAGTATATTTTTAAAGAACCGGAATAAAATCATTCATTCTCCATTATGAACATAACATTCGTAGCCATAAGCATATTTCTTTTACTACTCCTTATTCGTTTAATATTCAGAAAAGTCATCGACCTTCCAAACTATACTGGCCAGTTATTAACAAATAAATTTCCAGTAAGCAACTTAATGCCTGAAGAAGAGTTTTGGAAAATCATTGAAACAACCCGAAATGGTGCCAATAAAAATTACCCTGCACATTGTTCGCTACTCACAAATACATTATCTAAATTATCAAACGACGAAATCATTGGATTCAACCGAACATTTACCTTGCTAATGGCGAAATCTTATAGCTATAAACTTTGGGAAGCGGTCTATTCTTTAAACGGAGGTAGCTCTGACGATGCGTTTGAATATTTTCGCTCTTGGTTAATAGGTCAGGGGAGGAATAAGTTTTACTGGGCATTGAAATTCCCAAGGATTCTGTTTCTTATCGGTGTAAAAGAACTGGTCGAAAACTATGAAGGAATCGCAAATTGCGCATATCTAGCATATCAACAAAAAAACGACAGCGATATTGCCTTGGTCACTGATATTCCTTATTCAGATGGGGGAATAATGTTTAAGGAAACCGAAGCGTTCTTTAAATATCCCGAGCTTGCATTATTAGCATGGTAGACGTCCCACCACTCATCCTCTTTTTCCTCCTTCCATCTCTTCACCCAAAAATTCCTGCCCGGGCCGTGCAACAAAATCAATGAACTTTATACTTTCTATTATAAAAACCATTGAACCTGTCAACAATCATCCCATCAGCAGACGTATTGGTGCAGCAATGCCTCAACGGAGAAGTTTCGGCATACAGGGTCCTGTATGACCGCTACTCAAAGGCCATGTACAATACAGCGCTGCGGATATTGAACCGGGCCGATGATGCAGAAGATATTCTGCAGGAAGCATTCACCGATGCATTTCAGCAACTGAAGTCGTTTGAAGGCAGGTCAACTTTTGGTGCATGGTTACGACAGATCGTGGTGTATAAAAGCATTGCACATCTTAAAAAACAAAAACTGCATGTGAATGGGTTGGAAACGGATGCAGAAAATATTGCTGATGAATCGCTAGTTGAAGAAGATGAAGTTTGGTACACGGTTGACAGTATTAAACAAGCCATGCAAAAATTACCCGATGGCTACCGCACTGTGTTAACGCTTCATTTAATTGAAGGGTTCGAACAGGAAGAAGTGGCGGAGATGATGAAAGTGGCACATTCAACCGTTCGCACACAATACATGCGGGCCAAACAAAAATTATTACAGCTGTTAAAACAAGAAGTATATGAGCAGTAACCTGGAAAAATTCGTGAACAGAAACCGAAGTGAGTTTGATACGGAGCACCCGGGTGCCGATGTATGGAGCAAGATCGAAAAAACGCTCCCCATCAAAAAAGAAGCAAAGGTTTTTTCACTGAAAGACATCTATAAATTTTCAGCAGCGGCCGCTGTGGTTTGTATTGTGCTGACATCAGTGTACTTCCTGTATGTCCATCAACAGAAAAATGAACTGGCAGCAACTGATCCAAAAGCAACAACCAATACTGCACAACTTACCGGCATTGCGCCAGAGTATGCAGCAGAAGCAAAGCAGGTTTTCAATGCTATCGAAACACGTCAGGAAGAATTGAAAGAAGCAACGGCTGATAATCCTGAATTATACAAACAGTTTTTAGATGATCTGCAATTACTCGACAGTACATATAACATGCTGCAAAAACAAGCAGCACACACACCCAATAAAGATGTGATCATGAAAGCTATGCTTCAGAATCTGCAACTGCAGGCAGAACTGTTGTATCGCCAGCTGATGATCACCAACGACATCAAGAAACAAACAAAACAAAACAATGAATTGCCGAATGGTTAGTGCCATTCAACTGATTCACTTTACATCATTAAAAAAGTATGAACATGAACCTTTCATTCAAAACCATTCTTGGTATGGCCCTGCTGTTTATTACAGTGCAGGCAACCGCTCAGCAAAAGGAAGAGAAAACAGAGAAAAAACGTTACGAGCATTTTAAGGAACGCACTATTTCTAAAACCTACTCAGCTTCAGGTAATACCCTGAATATCGATAACAGCTTCGGCAACGTAACTGTTACTACCTGGGACCGAAATGAAATTAAAGTGGAGATCCATATTGAAGCAAGTTCAACCGAAAAAGAATTAGCTGAGAAAATGTTTGAGAACATCGATGTTACTGAAAGTAAAGACGGCAATGAAATAAAATTCAAAACCACTACCAGTAAAAACAAGAACAGTAATTACAATTGTAAGAATTGTAAAAGCAGTATGAGTATTAACTATACTGTTCAGATACCTTCAAACAATACATTGAAAATTGAAAACTCGTTTGGTGCTATCAAATTACCCGACTACAACGGCAGCGTTTCACTCAGCAGTAAGTTTGGTTCATTAACCGCAGGTAACCTGCCTAAAACGGAAAAACTGGTAGTTGAATTTGGTAAAGCAACCTTGAAGAATGTAAACAACTCAACTTCTACATTCAAATTTTCAACTGTAACCATTGAAAATCTTACAGGCAGCAACAAGATCAATATGGAGTTTTGCAACAGCAGCCGCATCAATATCGACAATGATCTTACTTCCCTAACGCTGAATGAATCATACAGCACTGTCAATCTACGCCCTGCTTCAAATTTCTCTGCCACTTATACCATCAAAACAAGTTTTGGCTCAGTGGTAGACCGTACCAATGCCAACATCAAACGTACAGATACGCCTGATAAATATGGCCCGGATTCTAATCGTAGTTACGAAGGAAAATCAGGTTCCGGTTCATCGAAAATAGAAGTGAAGTCAAACTTTGGCCGCATCATTATTGGCGAAGCAACCGAAGCTGAAATGAAAGAGAAAGAAAAAACGAAAACAAAAAATAAACAAGTGATCTAAAACCTTTTTCTCATGTTGATTATTACTCCCTTTTGATTCTTCAAGAGGGACAAGTTTGGAAAAAACAGCTAACCTTATCATCGCTCCCCTTTTGCTTGCGCAAAAGGGGATTTTTTATTGTATTAACCGCTAACTCAAACACAACTGCCGCAAACTAACCGGTATACCTGTAATTGATTTTTGGCCATCTACTTTAGCAGTACCAAAAAAATAAACCAAAAATCAAAGACATGAAACAAACACTTATTCTTGCCAGTTTTATTCTCCTGCTAGTTGCTTGCCAAAAAAAAGAGCAAGGGATCAACAGCAATCAACCAAAATTTGATCTCGACAAATTTGAACAGAATATCAAAACTACTTATGGTCCGCAGGCCGTGGGTTATTCTTATACCATTGCAATTGGTGATAAGATCATGCGGTTTGGTGCAGCCGGTAAAGCCACCAGATCGGATGGAGATGTTCCTTACACCATTGAAACAAGACAAGAAATTTTCAGCGTTACAAAATTCATGACAGCAATTGCAGTATTTAAAATGCTGCAGATAAAAGGCATTTCGCCTGACGCCTATATCCATAATTATCTGCCTAATTCGTGGACCATACATCCCTCGTTGATGCAGATCAGCTTCCGCAGATTATTATCACACAACAGCGGTTTCGCAAAAAACGATCGTGACTATGCATCCTTAAAACAAATGATGAACATAGCGCAAATTGATACAACACGCACTTACAACAATGCAAACTTTGCCCTTTGTCGTATCCTCCTTCCTTACATGAAATATGGCAAAGGCTATTTTGCAGCGGCTGAAATGAATAATACACTGGAATCTGCAACGGCTTTGGAGTTCCGGGAAATTATGCGTGATCTTGTATTGCAACCATCGAACATTGCACATTGGGAAAAAATTGATTTTAAAAACTGGAACCACCAGGGATTGAATAACTATAATTACACCATGTTCTACCGTTGGAACAGCAACCTGGCACCTGTAACCAACAGCGATGACGTATTGATTGCCGGTTCACGAGGTTTGGTGATGAGCACCTATGAAATTGCACAGGTAATGATAGCCTTTGAAAACAATCAACTGGTGCCTGAACAAACAAAACAATTAATGAAAATAGCCGGTTGTGGTTTTGATGGAGTAAATGGTATTGGTGGAGCAAAAGGAAGATACTTCTGGAAAAACGGCGGTGGCCCCGGTGGTCCGGGTCCTGGTGGCGAATGTATCATTATGAGTTTTCCCAACAGTATATATGTGAGCATCAATTCAAATAGTAATGTGAGTGATGATATTCAACATGTGGCCAGTCCTTCGAAACTGGCAAAGGCTTACGATGATGCATGGTAATAAGAAGTTAAGTTGCTGACCTTGTTTCACCTTGTGTTTTTTTAGTTGTTGATCAGGCTCCGCTTAATGCGGAGTTTGGTTACAACGCTTTGAAAGAAAAAGAGTAATTTTTGATCCGTGAAACCAATTGTTCTATTCGTTTGATCAGAGTCATCCATATTGTCGTTCTACTGTTCATTGCATGTACTGCCCAAAAAGTAACTGCACAAGGCCCTGCATTTTATCACCTCAGCACAGCAGAAGGGTTGAGCGATAACAATGTGAATGATGTAAAGCGTGACAGAAATGGAATTCTTTGGATCGGCACATCAGAAGGGCTCAATAGTTTTGATGGCAACAGCATCAGCACATATTATAAATATGATCATCCAAAACTTGCAGGCAATGATGTGCTGCAAGTGATCTGTGACAATGAAAACCGCATCTGGTTACGAACAGCAACGAATTTTGTAACCATGCTTGATGAAAAGAGGAATTTTCATTCGTTCCCTATTGGCGATTCAACAGAAAATACATTTGCTGCTAATTACCTATTTACAAAAGTAAAAGGGCTTATTGTTAGAAAAGTAAACGGGCATTATGTTTATAACAAATCGACCCATCGTTTTGAAAAATGGAATACAGCGATCGATTCATTATTACCAGAAACAGTACGTTTTGTTGAGCCGTTTGATGAAAATAAATTCATGGTTTATGGTAACGGCCGTTTACTGCTGATCGATTATTCAACGCAGCAAAAATTAATGGAAATTAAACTACCCGGGGTGTTAATGGGTGCTGCACGAATCAATAATAACGAGATCCTTACCTATACACTTTCCGGAAGCGGTTTTTTCCGTATCAACATAAACACACAAACTGTAACGCATAGTTACACAAACCTGAAAGATCAAAACGGAAACGCATTGGCAAAAGACCTTCGAAATATCACCCGTATCAATGAGCAGCAGTTTGCAATCAGCACACGGTTCTCCGGCATGTATCTCATTGATCTGGAAAAAGAAAGTTTACAGCTGTTGAATCATGATCCATTGAATGACCGCAGTATTGGTGGCGATAATACAAGTTTATTACATTACGACAGCAGCGGCTATCTCTTTGTTACAACACGTACATCGGGTTTGCATTACCTGAACCTTAAACAACCACAGATTGCGTATCGTCCTTATTTTAAAGATGAAGCTGGTAATTTGTTTGATGGGTTTATTCAAACCATTGCTGCAAAAGAGGGATTGGTATGGCTGGGCACACAGGATCGGTTGATCCGAATAAACAGAACAACCAATCAAACATCCTTTATCAATTATTATTTGCCTGATGGAACGAATCTTAACAAAGAAGAAACAGTACGGGCATTGTATGCCGATGAGCAGGATCGTTTGTGGGTTGGAACTACACGCTATGGTATATTGCTTCTTAACAAAGACCAAAAAACAATTGCACATTTTGGCAGAAGGAAAGGCGCTACCGATTCACTCCCTTCAACCTGGACAAATGGATTTTGTGTAGATGCCACAGCTAATCTTTGGGTAGCAACCATGCGTGGCATTTGTAAGATCAATACCAATAACTTACAGATAACAAATTTTACAGCTCATCCTTTATTGAAAGAATTAAATGGTATCTATACAAATACGGTGTGGATCGATAGTAAACAACAACTATGGATCGGTACAAACCGTGGTGCATGGTGTTATAACGAGCAGAAACAAACGTTGAAACATTATACCGACAAACAAGGACTATCACACAACCGTGTTTTCTCGTTCAATGAAGATAATAAAGGCAATATTTATATTGGCACCATTGCAGGCTTAACCGTACTTGCACCAAACGGAACAACAACTGTGTACAACCGCAGCAAAGGATTACGCAATGATAAATGCGAAGGCATCTTAAAAGATGAAAATGGTTTTCTCTGGATCGGCAATCTCAATTGTTTGATCCGTTTTGATCCTGCTACCAATAATTATGCAGTGTATGAAGAAGGTTTAGGTTTTAGTCATGCAGGTTTTCGCATGCGTAGCTGTTTTAAAGCAGCAGATGGTGAAATGTTTTGGGGAAGTGATAAAGGACTAAATTCTTTTTATCCGCAGCAACTGAATACCATCTCTGTTCAGCTGCAACCATCGATCAATACATTGTACACGACAGATAGCAATTATCATTTTACAACAACAGATACCATTCGCTTTCCGTACAATACCTCATCCTTCCATTTCTATTTTTCATCCGGTGAATTAACAGGATCAAAAAAAATACAGTTCCTCTATAAGCTCGATGGCTATGATAACGATTGGAAAAAACCAATCGCTTACGGACAGGCTGTTTACAGCAAACTTCCACCAGGCAACTATCTCTTTCATGTAAAAGCATCACGAGATGGTATTAACTGGTTTGAAGCTGCACATCCTGTTCAACTCAACATCAGTAAACCCTGGTGGCAGCAAACCTGGTTCAGACTTACTTACATCGCTGCATTCTTTGCACTGCTGTATAGCATTTTTAATTTCCTGCAACGACGCAAAAGAGAAAAAGAAGTAAAGCAGATGATCGATTATTTCGCTCATTCAGGATTTGAACATTCATCCGTAGATGATATCCTTTGGGATATTGCCCGTAACTGTATCTCCCGTTTGGGTTTTGAAGATTGTGTAATCTATACAGTTAATGAAGATGAAAAAGTATTGTTGCAAAAAGCAGCGTACGGACCAAAAAGTCCGAAAGCATACGAGATCAAAAACCCCATCATCATTCCGTTCGGAAAAGGAATTGTGGGTGATGTGGCTGCAACAGGAAGAGCCAACATCATCAACGACACTTCAAAAGACAAACGATATATTGTTGATGATGAACAACGTTTTTCGGAAATAACAGTTCCCATCATTCACGAAGGCAAAGTAATTGCTGTGATCGATTCAGAACATCAACGCAAAAACTTTTTTACCAAACAACATCTTGAAGCATTGCAAACCATTGCTTCCCTCAGCTCAGCCAAAATTTCCCGTGCCATGGCTATGGATGCTATGAAGAAAACAAAACTGGAAGTGATGGAGCTGAATGTAAAAATGGCCGAATCAAAATTCATGAACCTGCGGTTACAGATGAACCCGCATTTTATGTTCAATGCATTAAGTTCCATTCAGCATTTAATTGTATCGCAGCAAACAACAAAAGCATACAAGTATCTCACTATCTTCTCCAACTTCCTACGTTCACTGCTCAACTATGCAGAAAAGAATTTTATTCCATTGGATGAAGAGTTGAAAGTGTTACAGATGTATGTAGAGTTAGAATCATTACGTTTTGATCAATCGTTCAGTTATGAAATTAATGTGGATGAAAATCTGAGCAATGATGAAGTGCTGGTGCCATCGCTCATGGTACAACCATTTGTAGAGAATGCCATCTGGCATGGTTTATTACACAAAGAAGGAGAAAAGAAACTAAAGATCGAATTTGTAAACCACAGCGATGATCACCTGACATGTACAATAGAAGATAATGGAGTTGGTCGAAGCAATGCTGCAGCCATACAGCAACAAAAGATCAGCAGTAAAATACATGAAAGCAAAGGCATTGGCATTATTGAAGAACGGTTGAAACTGTTGCAACAGAAAACCGGCAAACCTGCGCATGTGGAAATAAAAGACATGTTTGATGCGCAGCAACATGCAGTGGGCACCAAAGTAATTATTACGATTCCTTATTATAACCCGGAAGAAACATGATAAAAGCATTGATCGTTGATGATGAGCAATCGAGCATTGATCTGCTGCAATGGCTTATTGCACAGTATTGCCCTGATATTTCTGTGGTGCAGAGTGCACGCAGTGTAAAGGATGCATTGCCGCTCATTCATAACTTTCAACCCGATATTGTTTTTCTCGATATACAAATGCCGCATCAAAGCGGTTTCGATCTGCTCACTACGATTGATCAATGGAACTTTGAAGTGATCTTCACTACTGCCTTCAACGAATTTGCTATACAAGCCATCCGCTTCAGTGCATTGGATTATTTGCTGAAACCAATTGATGAAACAGAATTAAAAAAAGCAGTGGAACGTTTTAAAGCCAAACGCATTTATGCACCTGCTGGTCAGCAATTGTTCCGCAACTTCATCCAGAATATTTCGCAAGGGAAAAAAGAAAAATTCAAACTTGCCTTGGCCGATGCATCAGAAGTAAAATATGTTACACTCGATGAGATCATTCGATTACAAGCCGATAGCAACTACACGAAAGTTCATCTCACTCAAAACCGTGTATTTGTTTCGGCCAAAACATTAAAAGAGTATGATGAGATCTTGAAAGAGCAACATTTTCTCCGAACTCATAAATCACATCTCATCAACCCCACACATATTGAAAGCTACGATAAACAAGGTTGGTTAAAAATGAGTGATGGATCAGAAGTGGAAGTGGCCCGCAGGAAAAAAGAATACGTGCAGGAAGCGTTGAAAAACCTCTGACCGACCGGCACTTTTTTTCGTTCATTAAAGCATTCCTTCTTATCTTGATCGCCCACAGACAACCGCATGCTGCTATTCCAGGATAATGAACAGGCATTCAGGGACTTTATCACACAACACCAACCAAGGGTGTACAATGCTGCATTGAATATGCTGCAGAATGCGGAAGATGCGGAAGAAATTACACAGGATGTGTTTGTGGAAGCCTGGCACAAGGCCCATACATTTAAAGGCGAATCGCAGGTAAGCACCTGGCTCTACCGCATCACCATCAATAAATGTATCGACCTGATCCGGAGCAAAAAGCGGAAAAAGCGCTTTGCCTTTCTAACCCAGCTTTTTCACGACAGCGGCGAACCTATCAGCGATGCCAGCGATTTTGTGCATCCGGGCATTGTATCGGAGAACAAAGAGAAGGCTGCCACACTCTACAAAGCCATTGAACAACTACCTGAAACTCAGAAAATTGCCTTTTTATTAAGTGAAACCGGTGGATTGAGTTATGCCGAGATCAGCGAAATTACCGGCAGTTCCGTATCTTCCATTGAGTCGTTATTGTTCAGGGCACGGAAAAACTTACGACGCATTTTGGCCGATTATTACAAAAACATCAACCAATAGCAAGTTTTTTATTCTTTGACCGTCAAATAGTACAGAAATGAAAAAAGATCAAGAACAGTGGATCGATGAAATTATGGGCAGCCTGCGGCAAATGCAGCCGGCAGAAGGCAACCCCCATCTTCATACCCGTGTAATGGCCCGTTTGCAAAACCCCATTACCCGACAGCCCATCCAATTGAAATGGGTGTACGCTACTGTTACCGTTTTTATTTTTATGTTGGTGCTGAACGTGTTGGGCTGGAACGCTTCCACCACGAATGAAGATTCTATTTCAACCATTGGCATTGAAACAGTGATCAACGAATACGACCTCGAAAATAATTATACTTCTTTACCCTGACCGTTGAAACATGAATAAGACAAAGTTCCTTACAATCCTTGTACTGCTGTTGCTGGTATTAAATGCAGTTACACTTTTTTTCCTGCTCGGTAAAAAAGATGGAAGTAAAAACCGACCTGGTGGTGGCGGACGACCTTATTCTGAATACCTCACCAAGCAATTAAATTTAGACACAGTACAAGTTGCACAACTCAAAGACTTACGGGATAAACACAAACAGGAATTAGGCGAGCTGTGGAAAGAAGACAAACAGTTGCAGGAAGCAAAATTTGTATTGCTGAAAGAAGGTTCAACTGATAGTTTAAAACTTGATTCGATCCTTACGTTGATCGTGGCCAATAAGAAAAAATTTGAACTCGCATTTCACAATCATTTTTTACAGATACGTGCTTTATGCAGGCCCGAACAAGTAGAACTCTTCAATAAAACTCTGGACGAAATGAAGAAACGCCGTACACAAGGTTTTGGTGGAGATAAAAAAGGCCCACAACAATCAAAAGAGAAAAAATAAAAAAGTATTTCCTTCATTACATAAATAATCCCGATCGATATGATCGGGATTATTCTTTTTATAACGATTGCCTATTGGTTTTCCACTAACCACTACCGGCTTTCTTTCTTCACACAACTTCTCCTTCCAGATCGTAATCAAATGCCTTTGTAATTTTTACATTTACAAACTCACCGATCTTTAAACGCTTGTCTGTTTGAATGATCACTTCATTGTCTACTTCAACTGAATCAAATTCGGTGCGACCTAAATAACGACCTGCTTCTTTCTTATCAACAATTGTTTTAAACGTCTTACCAACTTTCTCCTGGTTGAGTTCAAACGAAATCTCCTGCTGCACGCCCATGATCTCCTGCGCACGACGTTCTTTTTCTTCTGCAGGTACATCATCAATTAAATCAAAACCACTGGTGCCTTCTTCATGACTGTAGGTGAAAATGCCCACACGGTCGAAACGTTGTTTTTGCAGGAAGAGTTTTGTTTCTTCAATATCATCCAATGTTTCACCGGGGAAGCCAGCGATCAAGGTTGTACGTAAACAAAGCCCCGGAACTTTTTCTCTTACTGCTGCAATCAATTCTTCTGTTTCAGTTCTGGTGATTTGTCTGCGCATTGCTTTCAGCATATTATCACTTGCATGTTGCAACGGCATATCGAGATAGTTGCAGATGTTCGGTCGTTCACGCATTACATCCAATACATCCAATGGAAATTTATGTGGGTATGCATAATGCAAACGGATCCATTCTAAACCTTTTACGTCTGCCAAACGATGCATTAAATCACCCAACATGCGTTTTTTGTAGAGGTCTAACCCGTAATATGTCAGTTCCTGTGCAATGAGCATAATTTCTTTTACACCTTTCTTTACCAAGCCTTCAGCTTCCTTCACAAGATCATCCATGCTCTTGCTCACATGCTGACCACGCATTAACGGAATAGCACAAAAGGAACAGGTGCGGTTGCAACCTTCACTGATCTTTAAATAAGCATAGTGCGATGGTGTGCTTAACAAACGCTCACCCACCAGCTCCGTTTTATAATCGGCTTCAAACTGTTTCAGGATCATGGGCAATTCCATGGTGCCATAAAATGCATCCACTTCAGGTATCTCGGCTTCAAGGTTATTTTTGTAACGTTCGCTCAGGCAGCCTGTTACAATCACTTTATCCAGTTTGCCACGGCGTTTCAGTTCCACCTGGTCTAGAATCGTATTGATGCTTTCTTCCTTCGCCTTATCAATAAAGCCGCAGGTATTTATAACAACGATGTTGTGATCTTTCTTACTGCTCTCGTGCACCACATCAATTTCATTGGCCAATAACTGGCCGCTCAGCACTTCGCTATCCACCATGTTCTTACTGCAGCCGAGGGTGATGATGTTGACCTTATCCTTCTTTAACGTCTTACTTTTCATGGCGGCAAAGGTAACAGATTCAGGCAGAAAGGAGGCCATTCAACACGATCTGTTAAAGTTTGGCATCATTTTTTCAATGGGGGTTGTACATCTAAAACTCACATTTTATGAAGAGATTAATTATGGCCATCATTGTGTTAACAGCATTTACACAAGGGGCAACAGCACAGGCAAAAGGAAGCAGCTACAAAACCGCTTTGGGTGTAAAATTTTATCCCGGTGGAGGTGTTACATTGAAGCATTTTGTAAAAAGCAATGCCGCCCTCGAAGGAATCGCTTATTTCTGGAGAGATGGCGTACGTATTACCGGCTTGTATGAATTTCATGGCAATATCAATGGAGCGCCGGGTTTAAAATGGTATGTTGGTCCGGGTGCCCACGTTGGTTTCTGGAATAACCGTTATTGGGACAGACGCTACCCGGGTTACAGAGGTGGTGCAGTAGTTGGTATTGATGGTGTATTGGGTCTTGATTACAAGTTCAATGGTGCGCCGATCAATATGTCGATCGACTGGCAGCCATCGTTTGAATTTGGTGATTACGGAGCCGGTTTCAGTGGCAACTGGGGTGGTTTTGCCATCCGCTACACATTCTAAACAGGTATTCCTGTGATGGGAGTAAAAGGATACTCTTAAACTTAAAAACCAAGTTTGAGTGTATCCTTTTTTCTATTTTAACTGCACTACTTTTATCCTGTTGGCAACCACCAACTACCCTATAAGAGAACCAATTTTATCCAATCCTGAAGAAAGCCGAACAACGGTATCTTATGAAGAACAACGGACGAACCTGTCCACCAATGTCCCTTGAGAAACTTCCGCATGGAAGTTTTTCTTTTTAGTACATCTCCCTCACTTTCGTTCATCTCATCTTCCTGTCTTCCGGACTTCTTCATGAAAAGTATTTTCTTTGTACAAAGAACTCCCCTTCATGCCCGATAATTACCAGATCGCCGATATGTTTTCGCTGTTGAGTAAACTCATGGATATTCATGGCGAAGACAGTTTTAAAGCAAAGACTTACGCTGCTGCAGCTTTTAATATTGAAAAACTACCGGTACAGCTGGCCGATGTTGATCCTGCCAAAATTTCTACCTACAAAGGCATTGGCGCCAGTACGTCCAAAAAAATACTGGAGATCTTACAAACGGGCGAACTGAAAGCTCTCACCGATATTATTGCACGCACGCCTCCCGGTGTAATTGAAATGCTTTCGATCAAAGGCATTGGCCCCAAGAAAATTTCCACCATCTGGAAAGAAATGGAAATTGAAAGTATTGGTGAATTATTATATGCCTGCGAAGAAAACCGTTTGTTACTCTTTAAAGGCTTTGGTGAAAAAACACAGGCCAATGTAAAAGAATCGATTGAGTTTTTTCTGAAGCACAAAGACATTCATTTGTATGCTGACGTGGAAGCCTACGCCATGGCTGTTGATAAAAACCTGCGAACTCATTTTACTGATTATCGTTTTGAACTAACGGGTGAGTTCAGACGACAGATGGAAATTATTCATCAGCTTGAATGGGTTACCACTACTCCATTGGCTGTATTATCGCCCATCTTTACCAATAATAATTTTGAAGTGAAGGAACAAAACGATTCCTTTCTTTCCGTTAAAGGACCGGAGAATATTGTATTGCAGTTTCATTTGGCAACGGCAGACAATTTCGGAACGAGATTATTTCAAACATCCGCTTCTGAAGAGTTCTTAGAAACATGGGGCACAGTAGCAACGGTGGCAGAAGAGCAATTATTGTTTGAAGAAAAAGGCGTGGCTTTTATTCCTTCCTGTTTGCGTGAAGAATTGCTGACCGGTGGTATTCCTGATCTTGTACAAGCTTCATCTATTAAAGGGATTATTCACAGTCATAGTAACTGGAGCGATGGTGGCGAAACCATTGAAACCATGGCACGTCATGCACAGGAAAAAGGGTTTGAGTATTTAGTGATCAGCGATCACAGCAAGAGTGCCGGTTATGCCAACGGATTAAGTGTGGAGCGTATTGAAGCACAACACAAATACATTGATGAACTCAACGGCAAACTCAACGGCTTCCGCATTTTCAAAAGTATTGAAGCTGATATATTGGGTGACGGATCACTGGATTATGATGATGATACGCTTGCCACATTTGATCTGGTGATCGCATCGGTACACAGTAATTTAAAAATGAATGAAGAGAAAGCGATGATGCGTGTAATGAATGCGATTGAAAATCCCTACACCACCATACTCGGTCACATGACGGGACGATTGTTATTGAGCCGTGCCGGTTATCCACTCGATCATAAAAAAATTATTGATGCCTGTGTGGCCAACAGTGTGGTGATTGAACTGAACGCACATCCACGCCGACTGGATATTGACTGGCGCTGGATACCGTATGCGTTAGACAAAGGTGCTCTCCTTTCCATTAACCCCGATGCACATGAACTGAGTGGCTATAACGATGTGAAGTATGGTACCCTCGCCGCACAAAAAGGAAGACTAACGGCCAGCCGTAACCTCAGCAGCTTTTCGTTGCGGGAGTTTGAAGAATACATTATGGATGTGCGGATGGAGAAAGGGATATAGCTCCCTGCCATTAAACAGGGCGAAAACTGCCCTTTGCGTGGGCGTATTGTGCCTTAATGAGCGAAGGATGAGCGAAGGATGGTTGCATTTGCCTGGCTTTTTGTTTATCTTGTTTAGATAATACCTACCCCTATGGCACGTATCCGGCAACACTCTCTTTTGAAAGGCCTGCAAGGCCAGATCGGTAAGCAGCTTGTTTTTAAGCAATACGGTTCAAAAACCGTAGTGAGCCGCTACCCTGATATGAGCAATGTAAAGCCAAGTTTATTACAATTAGAAAACCAAACCCGTTTTGGGAAGGCGGTTGCCTATGCAAAAGCTATTAACAACGATCCCGTGTTGAGGGCGGCGTATGCGAAACAGTTGAAGAAGGGGAAAAAGGTTTATCAAACGGCGTTGCAGGAATATTTGAAGAATAACCCTTGAAAGCGGCGCTTACGCAAGCTTTTGTTTATTACTGATTTACATAGATGTGGGGCCACAGATGGACGCAAATGAACACAGATGTACTTGGCCACGAATAGCACGAATTTACACGAATGGTGAATTGTAAATCGGCCCTTTTTTTACTACTCATCATTGAGTTTACTCTCGTTTTTGTTGACTAAAGCGTTCCCACATGCATTATCAGTGTGGCCGGGGAAGGCGGTGAGGATGTTGCCGCTGGCGGTAGTGATGACGGTGATGTGGGTAGCGGGGAGGCCGTTTCGATCGAAGCCGATGTGTTGATTGGTTTGGAGTGTGCGTTGGAAGGTTGCTTTGCCGGCAACGGGTGCGACGGGCATGGGCTGTGCTTCTTTGATGAAGTGCAGGATTTCATTAAGTGAGATGTGGAATTTTCCTGCGTCGGGATGGCGGGGTATTTTGTAGTAATGCCGTTCTAAAATATGGGCCAGCGCTGTTACGCTCAGGTAGTAGGTGCTGGAACGAAATTTTCGCTTACAGAGCACCGGTATACTGTTGTAGGTTTCGTGGCAGAGTTCGTCGAGCCAGGCTTGGGTGTCGGCGAGGGTGAAGATGAGTTTGATGAAGTGGGGTTCGTTGAACATGGGGAGTGGTGAGTTGTGAGTGGGTTGGCGTGGTGCACTGTTCTTTTGCTTCATGTTTTTTGATGGAATTGTGCAAGCACAATTTCTTTTTCTGTCACTTTTTGCTTGTCCAAAAAGTAACCAAAAAGGACCCCGAAAACCAATATACAGCCTGGTTTTCGGATAACGCCTTGATGTACTTTAGCACTACTGTAGTTAATTACTTTGCTGCCAGCTTGAACATCCTATGTGCAACAGTTATATTTCTATTTAGCCATATTGTTTTGCCCATTGCGTATCAGCTATTGCCTATTGCCTTTTAATTTCGTCGGCGGGGATGGCGGTGCCATTTTTTGTACCACCAGTTGAAATAGTTGTGGCGCCAATGGGCATGGGCGGTCATGAATTTTGGTTTGGTATTGTTGGGCCAGAGCATGTTGATGGCTTTTAGCTCGTTCATCATTTGGCGGATGTTTTCTTCTGTGTAATATTCTTGTCCGTAGTGCATGGCGATGATATAGTCTTGCAGGTGTTGCCTTGCCTGTTCTTTGCCTTCTCCTTCAAAACTGCTGTAGCTGCAATTTTCCATGAACCAATGGAGCATGTCGTTGGGTGTGGTGTCTAAAAGTTTGCAGAGCAGGAGAAAGCCGTAGGGTATTTGGAAACGAAATTCCTGTCGGCGGCTGTAGTGTTCGGTTTGCCATTTTAGTTCGGGCTTTGGCAATTTTCGGGGAAGCTTCGGTGTATCCTTGGTGATAAGCATTTCTATATTTTTAATTTTTAAGTGATGAATTGTGCAGGCACAATTTGAGTTCTTGTCACTTTTTGTTTGCCCAAAAAGTAACCAAAAAGGGCCCCGAAAACCAATGTACAGCCTGGTTTTCGGTAAAAGCCTTGATCGAGTTTGGTACTGCTGTAGTGAATTGCTGCTGTACTTTCATGAACATCTCATGTGCAGCATTCTGGTTGTCTGATACAGATTGATTGTTCATAGAGTTGGTAGCCGGTAGTTGATAGCCTGTAGTCAAGAGGACAGAGCCGTAGTGATAACAGGGACACACAAAAGAAAAAGGTTTTTCGATAGAAATTGGTTGTGTTACAGGTACCCGGCGGTTTCTGGTATAAAGTAACGAAGGCGGGAAGCGGTAACCTACCTGTGTTGTTTGTATTTTACAATGATATGGTTGTATGTTACATTTTGTGAGCTCCAGGTTACGGGTTATGGGTTATGAGTTACGGGTAGAAATACCGTTTTATAAACAAACAGAAATAATTACTTTAGCGTTATGACAGAAAAGACCATACACGAAGGAAGGAATGTAAAACGCATCCGTGAAATATTGGGTATTAAGCAGGATGCTCTTGCCATGGAATTAGGATTGAGCCAACAGGCTGTGAGTGCATTGGAACAGAAGGAGGCGTTGGATAAGGATATGATTGAGAAGATTGCGAAAGTGATGAAGGTTACACCGGAATCAATTAAAACTTTTAGTGAAGAAAGCGTAGTAAATATTATATCAAATACGTTTACAAGTCATGACACTTCAACTATGAACGCTGTTAACTACTACCCTACTTTTAATGCTTTAGAAAAAATGATAGAATTATACGACGCATTACTCAAAAGCGAGCGTGAAAAAATTGTGTTGCTTGAGAGATTGTTGGAAAAGAGATAAAAAAGAAATAAAAGCCACTGTGTTACGGTGGCTTTTTTGTGAGAAAACAACACGACAATTTCATTAGTGTATTTCACTAGCAGCAAACTCAAAGCAACACTAATTAAAAAAACCAAAAAACCTTTCACATATATGAAAATTATACTGACAATTATAATAGCAATAATGCAAACCCTAATTGTCATTATTCCTTTAAAAGGCAAACTATCTGACAACACGTCTAAATTTACTAAGAACTTTACCAAACTAGGCTGGGTTCTTATTTCATGTTATATTGTGACAACTTTTTGTACAGTAATATTTTTTCTCGTTACTGATGCAGAAGAAGAGGAAAGCAAATCAAGCCTTTTTTCCCAACTACAAGAAAGAGATTCAATTCATCAACAAAGAATTATTGAAGCAGGCAAAAGTTATACTGAGCAATTAAATAGTAGCAATAAAAATACAATTGAAGCTTTAGCTAAATATGGTCTTAAGTATGACACGGCTCAAAAAACAATAGAAAAATCATAAGCGATTCTTCGAAAAAAAATATTACAATAATACAGGGTAACGACCCAATTTTTGGCCTTTGTAGTAACAATGGTATTAAGATTCAAGAAAGGCATGGCGATACATTAGATTTTATTTTTCGTATTGTTATAAACATTCTCCTGCAAATCTTACTGTTAGTTTATATACAGTTGGTGTACTCAATGGCCAATTTATTTTAATGGGAAAAATGAACGATTATTTCTCAAAGAAGAATGGTTTAGAAATTGATGGCATTTTTGAAGACCAAATCACCGTTATCAACCGGAGTAAATCTTCAAAATTATTTTTCTACATATCGGGCACTTTACTAAAAAAGGAAATGGAAATATCATTCCTATTGACGAAGTAAACGCCTATGATTTAGTAACAAATAAATACGGGTTCACTTCCGACAAGATTAAGGAAAATATAAAGGGTTTTATCAATACATCCAGATAATAAAAAAAAGAAACTTTTAATAAAAAACAAGCAATCACATAATCAGATACCAAGACTGGATTCAAACCATAAATGGGCAAAGATAATTTGAATATACTGCCTACTGAAAAGCATATTCGATTCAAGTTTTTCAAATTAGCTTACAAGTTAAAATTCCGTCGGATCCGGGTCTGGTAACCGACCTAGGAGTTAAACATATAATTACCGAGCTCCACAACTTGAAACCTCGGGCGAACAAAGGCTTTGCATTTTTAAAAGATGTTGCGTATTATAGCGAAACGATTAGTGTTATCAGTGATTGATGACAGACATATTGTAAACAAGAGACAAATAAACGCCTGAAAATGAATATAACAAGCTTATTAGTAGGACTTTTAACTGGTACTTTAGTTTCCTACATCATTCTTTATTTGCTTAACAAGACAAAAAATGTTTCAAAAGCTGTCTTTGATGAACTTTCTGCAAAACACAACGAGACGAATACCAATCTCAGATTAATTGAAAATAAAACACAAATACTTCAAGAGTCCAATGATTCACTTACAAGAAAATTAACTTTAAAAGAAAATGAGGTTGCCCAATTCCAAACACAAGCAGCTTCATTAGAAACAAACTTTACAAATAGTGAAAGAAGAATCAACGAACTTTCAAAAGAACTAAGTACGGAACGAGAAACGAATAAAAGCCTACAAAACGATATAAATCTTCACAAGCAAACAAATTCTGAACTTTCAGCAAATAACAAATCAATTACCGAAAATTTGGCAAAACAGAATGAAACAAACGATAAGCAAATAAAACAAATTGAAGAACTTACAATAAAACTAACAGATCTAACAGCACAAGTCAGCAAATTAACAGCGAACAACACGGCCTTGTCAGAGAAACTGACGACACAAAAAGCAGAAGTTGAAGAACTTCAAAAGACAGCTCATTTACAATTTGAAAAAATTGCGAATAAATTGCTTGAAGAAAAATCCAAAAACTTTACTGAAACAAATAAAACAAATATCGAAATACTATTAAATCCGCTAAAGGAAGACATTAACAAATTCAAAGAAAAAGTTGAAGCAACCCACACTGAAGATACGAAACAACGAACATCATTAGAAGAAAGAATAAAGGGTTTAATTGAACAAACCAATAAGGTAAGCACGGAAGCAAACAATTTAGCAACTGCTTTAAAAGGGAAAGCTCAAAAAAGAGGAAATTGGGGCGAAATGATTTTGGAAAGAATACTAGAGTCATCGGGTTTAACAAAAGACAGAGAATATTTTGTTCAACAATCCATTAAAGATGATGAAGGTAAAACTCAAAGGCTTGACGTAAAAGTAAACTTGCCTGATGAAAGAGTAATCATTGTTGATTCGAAAGTTTCGCTAATTGCGTATGATAGTTATTCAGCAAGTGAAGATAGTGATGAACAAAAGAAATTTCTTACAGAACACATCAATTCAATTAAGCTTCATATTGAGCAATTAAACACAAAAAAATATGACAACATTGATACGGCTTTGGATTTTACCATGATGTTTATACCAATAGAACCCGCCTATTTATTGGCAGTTCAAGGCGACTCCGACTTGTGGTCATATGCATACTCTAAAAGAATTTTATTAGTTAGCCCTACAACATTGATCGCTTGCCTTAAATTATTCTCTGACCTTTGGAGACGTGAATGGCAAAATAAAAACGCCATGGACATAGTTAAACGTGGTGAATTATTGTATGAAAAATTTGTTGGTTTTACGGAAAACTTTGAAGAAATAGGTAACAAGCTAAATTCAACTCAAAAGGCCTATGATAATGCGTTGGGGCAACTAAAAACAGGAAGGGGAAATGTAATAAGTCAAGCTATTCATTTGAAAAATTTGGGGTTAAAGTCAGATAAAAAAGTTTCTGACAAATTACTTCCGTTCAACGTTGATGGCACTGAAATTGAAAATGAAAATCAAACGGAACAATGAACAACGAACCAGCAACATTTAAACGAAGTCGAAGTCCCCTGAACCGTTAAAAGCATTATATGAATTTTTTAAAAAAACTATTTGGTCTCACCTCGAAAACCGAATCAATCCAAAGTGACAACTTAAACAAATCATCCAATGAAAAAGAGTTGCCCTTTGAAATTAAAATAACAACCTCTTTTGGCTCCAATTCATCATACGTTCAAGAAAAATTTAAACCTATAACTAAAGACAACCAAGGCAATTGGATTTTAAATCCAGAGGCGCCTTTTATTCTTACCCTCTTAAATGCTGATAAGAAAATTGCTGATCAAATACGAAATCTTTTAGATGATGAAGAAATTAGAGATTATAGGAAAGATGATAAATTGGTAGCAATTTTTGCTGAGCACAATTTAAAAATAAAGGAAATTGAGGATTATAAAACAAAATACAAGGCAAAGTACTTCCAGAAAATTGATAATCTGAAAGCTGCTTCAACTGAATGGGGCTCATTAGGAGAAAAAGACAAAGATGATCTACTTTTCGAGTTCCGACAGGCTGCAATCGCTGAAATATTTGAGAGAGCTAATTGCGATATAGAAATCCTATTTGAAAATGAACCAACTGATATTTCTATTGATGACGAACTTATATCAGAATTTGGGTTTGAAAATCTACAAACCTATCTCGGATGTGCAGACAAATTGGAAAAAGTGAGAGTTGTTTCGAGTGACAATTATTCCAGACCAATTTTTGAAAAACTAGTTGAGTTAAATCTAGCAATCAGAGGAGCTGATATTTCTAAAGAAGAGGTATTATCTGTCCTTACACTTAAAGAATTAAATTTAATTGCAGAGAATCCTTCTAAGGAATTTAAAAGAAAAAATCAAGCAATCGAGTATATTTTGTCTTTGGAAAAGATAGATGAAAGAATAGGTAAATATATTTCGCTACGAGAATTATTTAAACTCAAACCTTTACCAGAAAAATATAGTCAAATCGATATTCAGAAGATATCGGCGGCTTGGTCATATCATGAACAAGAAGTTCGTCTCTTAATGGATACTTTCAGAAATTCATATTATGCTTGGCGTGACCTTAAAAATGATGAGTATATAAAGGCTTATAAAATCGAGCCGCTTGACAAAGACTACCCTTGCCCTTGTGCAAAAGACCTATCAACGAAAATATTTTCCAAAAATAATCCTCCTAAAATGCCATATCATATTGGTTGTAATTGTTTTATTAACAAAGAATATAAATACAATTAAATACACCCGTTGCTGTTGTTCTACAACCCAATTAAAACATACAGTTGGCGCATACAACCGTTAAACAAAAAATCACTAAAATGAAAAGCCTGCTCAAGAACGCTTTCAAAAAATAATAAATTTCAACAATGAGTATTTTTACCGGTTTTAAAGTAAGGGTTGTTGGTGACATAAATCCATTTAATAATCTTCTCTTCCCTTTCATTTTAAGTTTTTTTGGCCTCTTTTTTGCCTTGCAAGCCCAAACTTGTAATCAAAAAAAGAATGATAGAAAAAAGGAGAGTCAATACCTGTCTTCTTTGAAATCAGATCTTACGCATGACATCTCCCGAATTGATAGCATTTTGCAACTGATCTCTACTACCACATTAGGATTGGATACTGCACTTGAACAAATGCAAAAACCAATGGATAAAGCTTTAAACATTAAGCTTAACTACATATTGATAATGAAATATGATTGGTTTCCTCCCGTAGTAAATTTTAACGAAGGAACCATTACGCAATTAAAGTCGACAGGAGGGCTAACCTTAATAGACAATCCAGACTTATTGGATTCAATTGGAGTATATCAAATTGGACTAAACCTATGCCATAAAGATGCCAACATGGTTATAGATGCTTACAAAGAAACATTTTCTACTCAAAAATTTGTGTACAACTATAGAGACAGGCTTGCATTTCAAGATAATATTGGTGTTAGTAATAGTTACGAACTACAAAATTTTTCAAATGACACCTTGCTTGCTTATATGGACAATAGAATAAAAATGGTGACTGATAACAAAGAAAAAATTATAGCCTGCTACAACGACTTCGCAGCATATAAAGCTTCATTAGAATTATACTACGAAACTATTCTTCGACAAAGAGAGATTACAATTAACCTAATTACATTTATATCGAAAAAAAAATAGCATACTCTATGTCTCCGTTCGGTGTCTCCACGAGACAGAAGTATATTTAAATTTGTTCGTGAAGACACGAACCAAGGCAGGGGTTTTAACTTCGGCTTTTATTTATAAATTTAGCCCTGCCTGCAGGCTGGTTCAGTTCCGGGCCGTTCCGCAGTTGGCACATTCCAAACTACAAAGCCTTAAACGTTGTCTGGACTGCCAGTTGACACATCTCACTAACATGAAAGTTTTAGGATATTCCATATCAGGACCAGACAATGATTCTTACATGAACCCTGACCAGTACGAGGTTAATATCTGTAATTGTTTGGACTTTGTAAAAAACAGGCAACTTCATTTGAACCCCAATTTCAAACTTACCAAGAAGACTTATGATATTTCTTACACGTATGACTCTTACTTGATCGTATCAGAACGATTTATGCGGTTTTGTATTGAAAATAACTATGATGGCGTTTCCTTTTTTCCAATACCAACTTATGAGAAAAAATTTTTAATGCTGGTGGCTAATACTATTACATTCGACACTACCAGGCGAAAAACAAATTTTCTCGAGTTCAATTCAGTTTGCAATGAATATAACGAAGTTGTTGGAGCGACACCAGTTTGTTTATCAGACAACTCAATTCTGTCGGACGGCTTTTACAGGACTGACATTGAATTTGGGCGAGGTTATGCAAAAGATGCAATCATTTTAGTTGGACTTGAAACAGGAGCAAAATTAAAAGCAGAGAAGTTTAAAGGTCTTTATCTTGAAAAAATATTAGACAAATATGAATGGGAAGGCAACAGCGACTTACATTAAACAACCATGAACCGTAACATCAACCATTCATCTTCTGAAACAATGGAAACAGAAATCAATCTTTACAAGTTAGCGTCAATAAATTTATTCTCTAAAACGTTACAACGCATCTAGCAGTTCCAATGCTTTTTTCCGAAACACTTCTGCTGAGGGTGCTGCGTTATTACCTGCTTTATAGTTGATTAAAAAGCGATTCATCTGCTGATAATATTTTTGATGCAGAAAGTACAAGGGCATTCGTTCGCCCTGCTCGTTAATGAGCGACATTTGTTTGGACTCGCCGTTGGTTTCGTATTCGTTGTTGTACATCTGCCAATGCAAAGCAAAGGGCAAATTAAGCTCCAGTGAAATCTTCATGATCTCTTTTGTTTCATTGTACTGCTTGGTAAACGATTCGGGCTTATTGCTGTTGGCATGATAACCGTATTCGCCGATATACACTCTGCGTGAAAAGGGCAGTCCTTCTTTTGGCTGCAGTTGTTTTTCAAGATAGTTGAAGATGCTGTTCAACTGTTCTTTCTTTTCGCTGTAAGTTCTGTTTTTAATGGCTTCGTAACTGCTGTACGATACCAGGTCCACATTTACATACGGCAATACACTGCTGGCAATGCAAGGCTCACCCTTCATGCCTTTCAGCACCAGATTAACTTCGATGTAGTGATAGAGCTGAACATTTTTTGCTGCAACTGCTTTCTTTGCATCATCAATTGCCTTTTGTCTTATCTGGAACCACTTGGTCATATTTTGCAGGTGTTCCTGTGGTGGAGATGCAGTGCGGTTGTAATCGGAAAGCAAAAGCCAATCCCCTTCCCAGTTACCGATCAAAAATGTTTTCGCCGAATTGTTGTAGGTCTTCAGCAGGTAAGTAGCAAAATCAAACATCTCATCATACAAATGTTTCTCCTGCTCGGAGTCAATACCCTTCTTCCAATTAATACCGGTGATGGTATGTACCCATATAAAAATGTATTTGAAATCCATGTCAACTACTTTCTTGTATTCCGGCGAAGCGTTGAATAACTCCAAGGTAGTAGACGGTTTTTGATCGATGGTTAATGCATAACTTTTCGGCGAGTTGGCACCCAACGAAATTTTTAAAATGTTTGATCCCATACCCCGCACATGCTTTGCCTGTTCCAAGAGTCTGGATTCGTTTGTAAACTGGTACTGACCCCCGATGGTATTGGTACCCAAAATAAAATTATATGGCTCCATCGGTTTGATGCTATCGTACGGAACAACTTTTTGTCCTTGTGCAACAGTAAACAGCAAAACGCAAACAGATAGTATAACAGACTTCTTCATGTAATTAGTTTTTGATGGATACGACTCCAGTGACATTATAACCGGCTACCTTTATTTTTTCAATTGCTTTATCAGCTGCAGTTTCAAGTAAGATTATTTTCTTTTCGCCGGGGAGTAATGTAAAATATCCGTCGCTGAAATAAGCAGGCAGTACAATTTGTGCTGCGTTATCCAATGCATCTAACTTGATACCAATAGCCGGATGTTTGGTTTTATTTTCCAATTCAATTTTGATCTGATTGTTTGCAAGACGTACTGCTTTCGAAGAAAGGGTTACAACAGGCAACTGGTTGAATGCTTTAAAATGACCTGTTGCAGTATTGGCTTTCCAGTATTCATTGGCAGCCAGCACATTTCCTTTTTTATCTTTTATGGAAAGACGTACCAAATAATTAGCAGGTAAGCTTGCTTCATCCAATGTAGCTGTAAACACATCGGCTTTTGTATTTGCTGCAACATCAACCGGAGCAGTTTTATTTTGCAATAGTTTTCCATCCATCGTGTATACCTGCAGTACAGCCATTGCGTCCTTCATGTTGTTTAACGAAGTATTCACGGCTATCACCTGGTTATTGTGCAGGTTCAGTTGAATATGCAATGGTTCGCAACCTTTCTTCGAACCGTAAAACGAACCATGTGTTTGAAAATCCCATGAATAGGTTTGCCAGATCATGCTCGGCCATGCAGGATGACTCATCCACAATAACACACCACTGCTGTTGTTCCATAATTTATTATTCCAAGCTTCAAAGATGGCCCTGTGACTGTCATAATTGATGAGTTGAATCTTGCGGTTAAAATCATCAAGACTGTTCGAAACTCCATACAAACTGTCTGCTGTATGCAGATAACCTTCGAGGTTTTGATTATTGGTGTGCAGATCATGGTAATGCCATGCATCATTGATGGGCCACTGATCTTCCGGTGCTATAAACTTTCTGATCGTGCTGGCTTCAGGAACAGAGAATGTACCGATCTCTGTTGTAAAACCATCGCCTTGTTTGGTGAAATAATCTTTGTTGTTGACGAAGAAATGCCAGGGACCGCTCTGCCGCAGATTGATTTCTCTTGAATTGCCGATGTAATGCCGTGTGCCATCTTCTTTTGCCACTTGTGTTGCCAAATCGTTTTCAATACCTGCCGGTGCATAGCCTTCGTTTCTCGGGCACCAGATAGCAATGGATGGATGATTTCGGTAACGTTTAATCATGTCTAAACTGTTATCCAAAAACAATTGATCATCGCTTGGATTGAGGTTGAAGCCTTCGGTACTCAGCCAGAAATCATTCCACACCAACATACCGTATTCATCTGCCAGATCAAAAAATACTGGTTCTGTACTTTCACCTGTCCAGTTGCGAATCATGTTGAAGTTTGCTTCACGATGCAAACGAAAGGCAGGTTCCAGGTTTTCACGGCTTACTTTTTTCATGGCATCATCAATACCCCAGTTGCCACCTTTACAATACACGGCAACACCATTCACTTTAATCACCAAAAAAGGATTGTCGTTGTTTGGTATTACTTCTATTTTCTCCAACGGAAATTCCGGACGTAGTGTTGGTATAAATATTTTGTCTTTGAATGCACGTCGTTTTGTAAAATCAATGATTGGTTTATCAATTCTACTATCAGTTGGACTATATGCAAAACGAACTGCTTGTTTCTCTTCTGTATCCGCCATCATTTCGTAAGCATATTCTCTGATGCCGAAACGAAATTGTTTGATTTCTTCAACACCTTTCGCATCCGTTACTTTGATGCTAGCGTTGTACAAATTCGGTAAGCCATAACCATTGGGCCACCACAAGCGTGGATTTTTTACGATGAGTTGCGCCGCATCAGCAGGCGTAAATGCAACAGGCAATATTTGTCCCGGTGCCAGCTTTACTTTTTTAGAAACGGCTACTCCTTCAAACGAAAAATGAATCGTTGCTTCCTGTGTTGTTGCGCTGTTGTTGATAACTGTTGTACGCAATGTTACAGATGCACTGGTTGTATCAGGCAACGGCAAATCAGTAACTACCTGCGGATCAGAAGATGTGACAGTACCGGTGAAAGAAAGTTGTACATCCTGCCAGATACCCATGTTGCGATCCCTGATGCCGGGTATCCAATCCCAGCCTTCTGTTGCAAAAAACGTGGGACCATCCAATGTATGTACACCACCATTTTTCCCCATGCCCGACAATGCAGATTGTTCATCGGGTATGCCGGGATTATGTGGCGGCATTATTTGCACCAGCAATACATTGCGTCCGTTTGTTTTTAAATGATCTGTTACATTAAACTTACCACGTATGAATGCAGCTTTGATATCACCAAGATATTTACCATTCAACCAAACACGTGCTTTGTAGTTGATGCCGTTGAACCAAAGCCAGGCTAATTTTCCATTTTCATTTTTTGGTGTTTCAAATGTTGTACGGTACCACCATTCTTTCCTGCACAAAGAATCGGTGATGGCCATGTTGTTCAAACCAAAATAAGGATCGGGAAATTTTCCTGCTGCAACCAATGAGGTTAACACCGTACCCGGAACCACTGCATCGTACCAGCCTTTTGTATTGATGGCTTCCGTAAACACAGAAGCAGTACCCAACAAATTCGTGAGATCATCGGTCAATTCCCATCCGCTGGTAAGCGTATAACTTGCATTTCCCAGTGCTGTTGCTTCACCAGCTTTTCCCGATCTTGGTTTTTCAACTGCCGTTTGAAACGGCGCTTTTCCTTTTGGTAAGGTTGCTGCCGGTTGTTTTTTTGTTAATCCAAAATTGGGTTGCTTCTGAGCGAATACAACGCTCTTACAAAGCAGCAGCATACCAACAAAAACAGCTAACCCGATTTTAGTATGTACAGAATATTTCATGAAAAAATGAATAGTTCGATGTGTTACAGAATTATCAGCTGATTACAATGTCAGATAGTTGCTATACAACTACCGGATGAATAAATCCTTTGCATCATCCCATTGCAAAAAAGATTACTCCTGCATAACAGCGAATACGATTGATAAAGCATCAATGATTGTATATTTAATAACAAAGTATATGAGCGTCTATATAAAATACTGTTCTTAATTTCTTATTGGCGATCTGTGGCCGGTGTCTCCACCGACCACTGCGGACCGCCGCCGTTGCTATCAATCGCTACCGACTGCTTGCCAGAAGATTCGACGTTTTATTTTTTAAACATGCTTTTAATACAATCCCTTGCTACCGTAATCGCCTCTCTTTTCATTGATTGGTTTTAGCGGAATTTGTAAGCCACCGGTTTCCTGGAGCCAACTCCATAATTCTTTGCGCATACGACCAATTTCATTTTGCCATGCCGGATGACGATAGAGATTTTTCTTTTCTTCGGGATCCGTACTTAAATCATAAAATTCAGATACATCCCAAAGACCGGGATAGAAAATAAATTTGTGTGCACCTTCTCTTACACCCAACGTAGTAGGTGTTTGAGGATAAGAGAACTCCCAATAGTATTCGTAAAAGGCTTTGTTGCGCCAGTTCACTGTTTTATCCTGCAGCAGCGGCAAGAACGATTGTCCCTGCATATTGGCGGGTTTTGTTACACCTGCAACTTCGAGTACAGTTGGAGCAATATCAATTCCCTGAATGATTTGGTCGAGTGGTTTACCATTGTGCGACATACCAGGTGCATACACCAGTAAAGGCACTTTCTGGCTTTCTTCGTACATATTGCGTTTGTCGATGAGTCCGTGTTCACCCATGAGGAAACCATTATCGCCCATGTAAATGATCATGGTATTATCAGCAATACCTAATTCTTCTACTGTTTTTCTAATGCTCGTTACACTCTCATCAATGGCCAATAATGTTTCGCAATAGCGGTAATAAAAATCATCGAACTGTACACGACCATCGTACATAAAATCTACACCATGCCAGCTGTTACGCTGTGCCCACACCCATTGCGGAATATCTTTTACATTGTAATTGGTATCATTCTTCACCATCGCCGCAATCGGACTTTTACACACATCACCATGCAGTTTGCTATTTTCTGTTGCTGTTAAGTTGATGGTAGAAGGATAATTGATGGGCTTGCCATGATACTTGTTGCGATGACGTGGTGCAGGCATAAATTCATCGTGTACACCTTTGTGCGATACATACATGAAGAAGGGTTTATTCTTCGGTTGCTGACGCATCCATGTTGCAGCATGTTCGGTTAACAGATCGGTGATGTATGCACTGTCTTTGTATTGCACACGTTGTCCATTAATATTCAGCAACGGATTGTAATACACACCCTGCCCTCTGAAACTTTCCCAATGGTTGAATCCTTTTTGCGGATCATCACCTGCATGACCCATATGCCATTTGCCGAAAAATGCAGTACGGTAGCCAACTTTCTGCAGGTACTCCGGAAAGAAATTTAAATTATCAGGCAATGGTGAAAAATTATCAACCACTTTATGTGTGTGTGCATATTGCCCTGTAAGAATGGATGCTCTTGAAGGAGAACAAAGTGCTGTTGTTACTGTAGCATTACGCACCCACACTCCTTCCTTTGCCATTCGATCCATCGCCGGTGTTTCCAGCCACGGAACTTTACCGGTGAACCCCATAAAATCGAACCTGTGATCATCGGTTAAAATGAAAATCACATTCATGGGTTTGGGCGGATTCGTTTTCTGCTTATGATCAAACCCAAACACAATTGTAACTGCCATGCAAAACACAGCAATTAATATTGCTTTACGACCGCCGTTTTTTTTCTTCTGTCGTTGCATACTATCTTTTTTTCAGAAGCCTTCACAACTGAATTTCTTTTTCAGAACGAAGGCTTCATTACAAATTCATGTATCAATAAAGGCACTTGAACAACTATTCAAGCACCTTTATTGATCATTATCAGGTAAACTTTACGATGATGATTCTCCCGTTGCGGAGGAGTTATTTCAAATGATACAACCTCCTTTAAAAACATCAGTATCCTTGGTTCTCAACCAAACTGGGATTATCAGCAATTCTGTCGATACCCAATGGTAAATAGTAATGACGGGGTTGGAATACCCTTGCTGTACCCTCTGCATTTTTTAATGTGATGATGTATTTTTTTGCTTCGAAATCGTACACATAGTTTAAACCTTGTAAACGTTTTCCGTTCAACACCTGTTCTGCAATGCGCCATCTGCGTAAGTCCCAATACCTGTGTTCTTCAAAGGCCAATTCCACTTGTCTTTCCTGGCGGATATTGTCTTCGGTTAAGGTGGTACGTACCGGCATTTTCGCTCTTGTTCTTATTAAGTTAACAGCATTAAGCGCCTCTGCATTTTTATTAAGATAAAAAGCAGCCTCTGCATAGTTGAGCAGAATTTCGCCAAGCCTGAATACAATGTAATCGGTGCTGGATTGTCCGCTTGCAGCAGGCGTAAGTGCTTCATCGCAACGCTTACGGACATGCACACCTGTTTTTTGTGTATTGCGGTTGGGTGCTTTCGCATAAAAACCATCAGGGAATTGAGCTGATACAGAATTCGGAATCAGGAAGGTTTCGCTGGAGCTTGTAACCACCTGGCCGCTTGCATTTCTATACCTGGTACTGGAATGAAAAAACACTTTCTTGCCTTGCCAGATACATTCGGGATAAAAGGTAGAAGCTCTGAAGCGGGGATCACGCTTTCCAAACAATGAATCGATATCATGTAACCTGTTGTTTGTAAGCAATGTTCTGTTCATCACGCCGGATCTTCCATCCTGGTAATCGAACAGATCCATAAATTCGAGAAACACATTAAAGTTCGAGTTCCAGCCCGATGTAAAACCTGCCGGTGTACACAACGCATCCCATGAGTGTCCTTTGTTAAGTGTTGCATCCCATTTAACGCCAAAGATTATTTCGGGGTTATTATTTTCATCTGTAAACAACTGCGTAAAGTTTTTAACGGGATCAGAAGGAACCTTGTTGTACAAACTAAATGCAGGATTATCCATGATTGCTTTTGAAGCATCCATTGCAGCCGTAAAATATTTATCTGCTTCACTGGCCGGAATACCTACAACACCGTTCAAATCTACTGTACCGAATTTTGCGATACTTCCTGCGTAAAGCATCGCTCTGCTTTTGAGTGCAAGTGCAGCAAATTTCGTGGGTCTGCCATAATCATTGCCGGCATACGAAGCCGGTAATAATGCGGCGATCTCGTCCATTTCTTTTCCAATAAAATCATACACCTCTGCTTCTTTGTTGCGCACAGGAAATAATTCTGATTCGGGATCGGTTAACTGTTGAACTTTCGTAATAATGGGAACTCCACCAAAACGTTTCACCATTTGATGATAAATAAAACCACGCAGAAAACGTGCTTCACTTATTTTCTGGTCTTTATACGTTTGCTCAAATGATGAACCATTTACACCATCAATGAATTCATTGATTTGTCTGATAGCGGTGTACGCCCAATAGTCGAGCAACCCAGCTCCTGTATTATCATAAATCTTAATCGAAGCAATGTAAGGATCCTGCCAATCACCAAACGCTCTGCATTCGCCGCCAGGCCCTGCTAACAATCCCATTCTGAAATTTTCCTGGTTGCCCAGTTCCTGGAATTTAGTACGGTCGTATAAACTAAGCAGGTTGGCTTCTATCAGATTTTTATCTGTAAAAACTGCTGTTTCAGCAATCATATCGAGCGGTTGTATATCCAACACTTTGGTACAACCGATCATTCCTGTTATAATGAAAGCAATGATTATATTTCTCATAAACCTTTATTTAAAATGTTAAGCGCACTCCGCCTGCAATATTTTTATGAATCGGATAGTTACGTCCTTCACCACTTAAATTCGCATCGGGGTCAAATGTGTTCTTGTAAAATCCAAGCTTACTGAACGTAAGAAGGTTGGTAGCAGAAGCAAAGACCTGCAGGTTTTTAATCCCAACTTTTTTTACCATACTTCCATTGAAGCTGTACGATAAATTCACATTCCGCAAACGAATGAATGTGGCATCTTTCATCCAGAAATCAGAACGCTTGATGTTATTGGGATTTAAACCCAATGATGCTGCCGGTAATTGTGCGTTGGGGTTGATATTAACTGTTGGATTTGCAGGATCGGGCTGCCAGCGATACGTATAGTGATAATCGTACGGAATTGATTCATTTGAAAACATGGATGCTGATGCACCGGTTACATAAAAGTTAAACCCGGTTGAACCTTGCCACAACATTTCTAACGACAATCCTTTGTAAGTGCCACCCATCACTAAACTGTAGACGATTTCAGGGAACGTGCCTTTACCAATCACATCCTGATCACGCCAATCGAGAATGCCATCATTATTTAAATCAACGTAGCGGATATCGCCCGGACGCAGACTGCTATTACCCACACCATCCTGGTTAAATGGCAGTTTATCTATTTCATCCTGCGACATAAAAATACCATCCGACTTATAACCCCATGAAAGGTTGGCTGATTTACCTGTTAACTGATAGATTCTGATTTGATCCGGATCGGTATATGCTGTTTCATCTCTGAACTCCCATTTGTTTTGCGTAAGCGTAAACGTAGGCATAATGGAAAGTTGTACATCCTTGATCTTTGGGCGATAATCAATCATGAGTTCAAAACCTCTGTTACTCTGACTGTTCAAATTTACCGGTGGCAATGTTGCTCCAAATGTTGAAGGAACAGCTCTTTGTTGCGAAGCAAGGATTCCATCTCGTAACCTGTAAAACACGTTTCCTTCAAATACCAGTTTGCCTTTCCACAACACTAAATCAAGACCAATATTATAGTTGGTTATACTTTCCCAGGTAATACCGGGATTTGGAAGGCCTGTAGTACTGATCGTTTTGTAAAACGTATTTCCCATAATATATCCACCTGCATCAATATCATATCCGGTAAGATAACTGAACTGACTGGTACCATCGTTGCCCGACTGTCCATAAGAAAGTCTGAGTTTACCATTCGAAAGCCATGATGATGCATTATCCATAAAGTTTTCTCTTGAAAACACCCAGCCTACTGAAACCCCGGGGAAATAACCCCATCTTGAATTCTTTGGAAAATTCGCACTTGCATCGGCCCTTAAAATAAATTCTGCCAGATACTTGCCTTCGTAATCGTAATTCAATTTACCGATATACGCTACTCTCGACATTTGACTTTGCGATCCGGTATTATCCTGAAAATCCTGACCACCGGAGAAGAGTTGCTGGATGGATGGCGACAACAGATCCCTACGAAAAGCCATCAATGAATTGCCACCATTCTGGAGTTGTTCGGCAATACCCATACCACTGATGCGGTGCTTACCAAATTCACGATCGTAATTCACTTTCAGCATTGGGTAAACCTGGTAATAACGGGCATTGGTTTCTCTGAGTGTAATAAAATTACCCATGTTGGCCAAATAGGTATAAACATCGGTGTCATAGTCATAATCGTACACCTCAGCTGGTACGTTAAATATTTTTGTATAGTCAGCAGATTGACTAACCAATAAATCGGCACCAACACTTAAGCCCGGTACAAAAGGTACTTTGTAATTAAGTCCTACCTGTCCGTTGAAGAAATTAGAACTGGTACGGTTGTATCCTTTACGGTCTGCATCGATACGCAGTAATGGATTACGACCTTGAAAACCTGTATATGCATTTCTGGTCGGGTCAGGCAGGTAGGGATTGTAACGTGGTTGTGCTGTGCTAAAATCTACCATTACATCTTCAATTGAACCTACCTGCTGATCCTGACCAAAACGATACTGCATGTCAAACCGCAAAGACAAATTCTTTGCAATGGTTGCATCAACGTTTAATCGTGTATTATAACGCTTATAAAAATAATCTCCTGAGGTGAAAACACTCTGTTGATCAGTCATACCTAATGAACCAAAATATTTTAAAGCAGGCGTACCACCACTAACAGTTATACTTTGTTGAAACATGGGAGCACCTGTACGGAAGATCGCATCACGCCAGTTATACGATTTGAAGTTGGCTTCAGTACCTGCTTTGTATTTCTGTACTACTTCTTCTGTAAATTCACCCGGGCTCAATCCGTAATTCAAAGCCGCTTCTCTGCGTAGCTCAGCCCAGTCGCCTGCATTTACTGTATTCTGAAAAGCCGAAGGCATCTGATACGTGTAGGTGCCGGTATACGTAATTTGTGGAGCACCTGTCTTACCACGCTTTGTTGTAACGAGTATCACACCGTTGCCTGCTCTTGCACCATAAATGGCAGCAGATGCATCTTTCAATATAGAAACTGATTCAATATCATTCGGATCAATACGGTTGAAAGGTGTTGGTAATCCATCCACAATCACCAGCGCATTACCATAGCCTCTGATTTGCAGACTGGCATTATCCTCACCGGGTAAACCGCTTGCTGTTTTCGACAAAAGCCCGGGCATTCGTCCAACAAGCAGTTGCGAGGTGTTAGGCACAGGTGCCGACTGTAATACTTTTGCTCCTACCTGTGCAATGGCTCCTGTAACCGTTGCTTTCTTTTGTGTACCGTAACCTACCACTACAATTTCCTGCTGCTGAATTTCTTGTTTGCTTAATGCAACCTGCACGTTGGTGGTTCCTTTTACATTTACTTCTTTTGCTTCCATACCTACAAAAGAGATCACCAGTATCATGGATGAATTGTCGGGGATACTGATTGTAAACTCTCCGTTGGCATCGGTATTTACACCTGTACCGGTTCCTTTTAAATTGACAGACGCTCCCGGCAGCGGTGTTCCGCTGTCATCGGTTACTTTTCCTTTCACCGTAATGTCAGCAGGGGGCGATTCTTTTGCAAAATTTGCATTTGTTTCTGCCGGCAACCTGCGTTTGATTACAATTGTATTTTCTACAATGGTGAATGTAAGTGGCGTTTTCTGCAAGCACGCCTGAAGAGCATCCTGCAGTGAAACATTTTTGGCATCAACACTTACATTGCCCACCATCTCCATCAGCTCAACAGTACAAATAAAATTGTAGCCTGTTTGCTTTCTGATTTCTTTCAATACTTTCTGGAAGGGCGCATTTTTAAGTGAAAGGTTCACAGTTTGTGAATGGGCTTCTGCAAATACCTGCATACTGGCCACGAATAGCAAGACAGCAATAAGTTTCATAATCAATAGTGCCTTCCTGACAGGAGGGCATGTTTTGGTTAGTTTTCGCTTGTGCCGAAAACTAAAAGCAGTAAATGGCATAACTTCGTTTTTTGGGTTTAACGATAAACAGTCTCAGATAATTTGATTGCTTGTTGAAGAGCCCGAAAATTTCGCCGGGAGTGTTGCAACCACTTCCGGTTTTTTTTGAACTCTTGCTTCGGATGTTCCTTTTACATTGTTCTGTTTTTTACGGCATAACAATAATTTTTTTGCCTTCAATTTTAAATTTCACTTCCCCTGTTTGCTGCAGCATTGAAAGCACCTGCGACAGCTTTACATTGCGGGAAATGCCACCAATAAAATGTTTGTTTATGGTGCCCTGGTAACTTACCTCTACATCATACCAACGGGCCAGTTGTCTCATCACCGATTTAATATCACTATTTTCAAACTGAAAGTTTCCATCCTTCCACGCTACTGTTTCTTCCAGGTTTACATCATCAACGATCTTCATATTACCCGATGGTTTCAGTTGCGCCTGTTGACCGGGTTGTAAAAATCTATTTTCACTTGCGGCAGTAACTTTTACTCTTCCTTCCAGCAAGGTGGTGCGTACAGTTTCTTCATCGGTATAACTGTTGATGTTGAAATGTGTACCCAGCACTTCTACTTCCATTTGATTCAATTGCACCTTAAATGGTCTTGTTGCATCTTTCGCAATTTCAAAATAGGCTTCCCCTGTTATTTCCACCCGGCGTTCTTTACCGCTGAATACAACCGGATACTTTAAAGAAGATGCGGCATTGAGCCATACTTTACTGCCATCGGGTAAAGTAATTTTATATTGTCCGCCACGGGGTGTTTGAAGTAAATTATATGCAACTGCATCGGTTGCATTATCTGAACTGTTGTATAATAGTTGTCCATCTTCTTTCTTAATAATCTCTGTTGTTCCCTGTTGGGCAAGCATACCGTTACCCGCACTATCCAGTACAATTGAACTGCCATCTGCCAATGTTAGTATGGCTCTGTCTCCACCGGGCAACCTGTCGTCTTGCTGCAATTGAGGTTGTGCCTTTTTTGCGATAGTGCTGTTCTTCTCATTTCGATTTACCAAAACAAAAACAGAAGAAACAATCAGTAAAAGAATGGCAGCAGCAGCAACCCAACGATAGCGTTGGAAGCGGCTGATAGAAGGTTGTTGTTCTGTTTGATCAGATTCAGTAAGTTTTTGCTTTGCTTCCTGAATTTTTTGATCCCATTCGGCAGCAGCTATGAACGGAGCTTCAATTTTAGCAGATTGCCAAAGGTGTTGCAGTTCTTCGTTCAATTGTGTTTCATCAGGTTCTTCGTTCAATAACCGCCACAGCTCCGCAAACTCAGCAGAGGTTAACCGGTTATCCAGGTATTTATCTATAAGATCGGAGAGCTTCTCCTTGTTATCAGTCATATGGTAAAATAAGATGTGCTAGATTACTGACGATTGAAAAGAGAACATGTACTAATGTTCTCTGTACTTTTTTTTAAACCTAAAATACCGGCTCTAAAGCGATGATAACACCTGTAGTGCTTTTGTTCTGTATTCATCGGACGTCGGGTACGTATTGTTTTTCTGTTTTTCGTCCTTCAGGTAAGTATTCATGGCCTTATAAAAATTGTTGTGCAGCCCATACTGGCGTGTTTTGGATCCTGACTCATTGATCAATGACATCTGCTTCGATACCCCGTTCTCGTACTCATTATTATACATCTGCCAATGCAATGCAAATGGAAGATTCAGCTCAAATGAAATCCGCATAATTTCCTTTGTTTCATCATATTGTTTTTGAAACGTTTCAGGCTTGGAAGCATTGGCCTGGTAACCATATTCGCCAATGAAAACCCTTCTGCTGAATGGCATTCCGGTTTTTGGTTTAAGTTTCGATTCGAGGTAGGTGAAAATCGCTTGCAGATCTGTTTTTTTCTGTGCAGCAGTTTTATCCTTGATCGCTTCATAGCTGGAGTAAGAGATGAGATCGATATCAACATTCGGAATCACACTTTCTGCAACACAAGGCTCGCCATTCATTCCTTTTAATACCAGGTTTGCTTCGATGTAATGATACACCGAAACGTTTTTTGCTGTTGATGCCTGCTTTGCATCATCAATCGCTTTTTGTCTTATCTGAAACCACTTGCTCATGTTTGCAAGCAATTCGGGAGCAGGTGTAACCGTTCTGTCGTAACTAGGAATTAACAACCAGTCGCCTTCCCAGTTACCGATTAAAAATGTTTTACCGGAGTTATCATATGTTGTAAGTATGTGCGATACAAAATTGAACATTTCATCATATAAAACTTTTTCTTCGGCAGCACTGAGGGTCTTCTTCCAATCCACATTGGTTAACGTATGCACCCAGAAAAAGATGTATTTAAAATCCATGTTACAGACCGTTTTATACGGCAGGTTATTCGTGAACAACGCTAATGTGGTCGTGCTTTTTGTAACCTCATTGATACCATAAATATCTGCTGAGTTTTTACCCAATGTAATTTTCAGGATATTCGAGCCCATCTCCCGCACTTTCTTCGCCTGCTCCACCAGTTTGTTTTCTGAAGTAAACTGGTAACTGCCCGATATGGCATGTGTACCAAGTACAAAATTATAAGGCTCCAGTTGCTGAAGCGTATTTGTTGGTGGTTCGTTGGGCGTGTTGTTTACAACATCTTTTTTGCCACAGGAAAATAAAAAGATGATTATAACCGATAACAGCCGGATTGGTATTCTTTTCTTCATGTTAATGAGATTTGTGCCAGATAACAGACGAATGAAAAGAAAGCATGTACCAATGCCGCCCCTACTTTTTTTCAAAATAAATGGCAAGCAGCAGTAACAGTGCGTTGTTTTTTTCTAAATACTCCCGGATAAACTGCAGGGATGCAGCGAGGTGGTTGCGCACCGTATTGGACGACAAGTTGAGGGTTGCGGCTATTTCAGCATAGCTCATATCTTCGTAGTGACGCAGCTCAAAAACTTTTTTCCGTTGGGGAGATAATTGATTGATGGCTTCTTTTATTAAAGCATCGGTGTTTTTATAAATCAGCCGATTATCGGCATTATCCGTGGCCGGGGCTTCGGTAATTGCTTGCCATAAAGCCTGCTGTAAAGCCTGGCTGCGTTTGGCCGCCCTGAAAAAATCGATGGCTTTGTTATGTGCAACCTTGTACAAAAAGGCTTCAAAGTTTTGTATTTCGGTGATCGCTTCCCTTCCATGCCAAAGTTTTAAAAAAACATCGAGCACTATTTCCTCAGACAGTTCTTTTGATTTGGTGACCTTGTATAAATAGGCAAACAGCTGATTTCGGTACTTTTCGAATATCAGGTTAAAAAAATGCTCATCCCCCTCCTCTATTTTGGAGAGGCAATATTCATCATTATATAATGGCCTTGCGTTATCGTTCATGAGCAATCGTCGAAATTCCCTTCAATCAAAAGTAAAAGGAAAATACTGAAACATAATACGGGCTCTATGTGCAGACAGATCTTCCCAAAAGGATTTTCAGCTACATAACACAAATATTACAGTTCCAGTTCATAATCTGTACAAACAGATAGAAGAAACTTATAATCAAACTCTATTCAGGTTAAAAACGTTCATTGAACTTGCAGATTCATGAAAATTGAACATCATATGAAGGAAGATAATACTATTACGATACGCTAAGAACAGTTGTCGGAGAAACAACCTGCACAAGTTCTTATTTTGTTGATAGACTGCTTACATATTCCGGAGCAAGACTTTTTCAGTTGTGTGATAGTGCCCTTTTTTCATAGTAAAGAAAATAAAATATGGAAACGTTCAATGAGTTGAATTCAATTGCACTAAGTTGCTGTTTACACAAATCAAAAGTATTTTTAAATTGGTTCGTGAAGACTTGAACCAGTGCAGCGTTACTTTTCTTAACATCAGCCATTCACATCTCTTAAAATATGGAACCAACAATCAATCTTCAAATCATTCTTGTGCAGCCCCCGCCTAATGTATTATTTGGTTTGCAAAAGGGATCGGGCAATAATTATGAAACGGTGCAAAAGCAAACATCAGCATCGCAAGATTTGTTCTTTACATTCCCGATAACCATCAAAGGCGATAAAGGAAAAGATGCGTTTCCAAAATTTTCCGGTCCGTTTGTGCAAGGCCCTGCAGCTGGCAAATTCGTTTACATTGATATCGGAACATACGCAGGGCAATTTGATACAATGTGGTCAAGAAGATTAAAAGTTCCGTTAACCGGCATTACCTGGGAACTGATCGATCAACTGATGGCTGAGCCAACGTCGATACTTGAAACTAAAGTTCCGGGAACAGGAAAAGATGGCGGACCCAATTGCGCCACTGTGAAACCATTTGCAGGGTGGAGAATGAAAACGTGAATGGTGAGTAGTGAGTGGTCAATGGGCAGCCAATGGTTCACTGACCTGGAAATATTGCTACTGTCGTGAAGGACTGCGGCAAACGCACAATCATCTCATCCTTGAAGTAACCACCCGGCTGACTTTCAATTGATATCGTATTTCAATCAATACATGATCAATAAATAACAAATCAACGCTGTTTCAATTTACGAAAGAGCCATGCTGATTATTTTCGTTCCAAAATAAAAAAATGGAACATCTGCATATGAAGTGGTTTTATACATCCGGCAATTTTATCCGCAACCCCTTCATGCGTTTACTATACATCCTGCTTTTCAGCATTTGCTGTTTTGTTTCCTTCGGCCAAAACGTAACTACAGAAACATTTCAGAACGACAGTTTAGTTGTTGTGAGCAAGAACCCGGAAAAGGGATTTTACAACGACTACATTCTGTTTATACCGAAAGGAACTCCTGTAAACAAAAAATTATACCTGCTCGTTGAACCGAATAACACAGGCAAGATAACAGACAGCATCGAAATTCATAAACAATATGCGATTGATCTGGCTTCAGTAAGTTCAGTTGGTAACAATATTTCAACAGAACTTAAACTCCCTTTGCTTGTTCCGATTTTCCCCCGGCCTGCATCGAAACCGCTTGTGTATACACATGCGTTGGACAGAGATGTAATGCTGGAGAAAACACCTGAACTCAAACGACTTGATTTACAATTACTGCAAATGATCAAGGATGCCCGAAGCATATTAACCGGTTTAAATATCCTTACAGATCCGAAAATTTTTATGAGTGGATTTTCAGCGTCGGCTACATTTACAAACCGTTTTTCGTTTCTGCATCCTGAAAAAATAAAAGCCTTAGCCATTGGAGGGTTCAATGGAAAACTTATGCTTCCTCAAACCGAATTAAATGGAATAAAACTCAACTACCCCGTTGGAACAAACGATTTCTTTGAATTATACGGACAAACATTTGATATTGAAAAATACAGATCCATTCCACAATACATTTATATGGGAAAACTGGATGATAATGATGCAGTTCAGTTTGATGATGCCTATAACTTTACTGAACGCAAACTGATCAACGAAAATATCGGGAGATATGTGCAGGACAGGTATCTTGCATGTCAGAGAATTTACCTGCAGAATAAAATCAGCCCCGTCTTTAAAACCTATGATGATGTTGGACACTGGACTACATCAAACATGAACCTCGACGTTATAAAATTTTTCTTGCGTCAAATGCAGGAGAAATAGAACTACGTTCATTCGAAAGGCTCACCACTTATCAGCTTGCTTTCTTCTTATCCAATGCTACCAATGCAACGCCGGCAACGAGTGCAATCACACCTGCATAAGTTGGCCACGCTACTGTTTTCTTTTCTTTTGCATTGATCTCGATCGGACCAATGTCTACTACCTTTTTCTCCTGTGTAAAACTAAACCCTTTCATTACCAGCATTAATATGCCGGCTGCGATCAGAACAATTCCAATAATCTTCATGGCTTTTGGTTTAGTAACAGATAAGCCAATTATAATGCCACAAACTGAAAAGCGGTTGCGGTTAATCAGCTCCCTGCAAATCGTTTCGTAATCAGCCACTGTTATTGTCGCATTTACACAGCAGGTTCAACCTGTTTATTCACGAAATTTGTTTGGCCGTCTTTGTTATGCGGCAGACATCTTATTCAAGCAGTTTTACGATGAGAATAATAATTGTTTTATCAATGATCACATTGGATGGAGTGATGCAGGCATCCGTTTATTTGACCAGATCGGGATCCATCAAATTGAATTAAAGAAAACAAACGTAATTTATACGGCCGGCGCTACTCATATTCAATACGAAATAGCAAAATAAGTGCAGGCTCACATTGCATCATCAGCATAGTAACAAACTCCTAAACATCACAACATGACAGAAGAACAACTCATCGCAGAATTTCAACTGATCGAAGACAACTTCAACAGAGCTGTAATTTCCAACAGTGTTGCTGAGATCAAAAAATGCATTACAGCCGATTGGGTACTTGTAGACAGCGGGGGTGGTATTATTCCGCAGGAAGGATTTTTCCATGTACTTGAAAAGGGATTACTTTCTCATTCCAGCATGACGAAAGAAATTCTACGTGTGAAAGTATATGGCGATATTGCCTTGGTAACCGGCCGTGGACAAAATACAGGTACATGGCAAGGGCAACCAATGGAAGCCGACGAATGGATCACGGATGTTTATAAGAAAGAACATGATCATTGGCTTTGCGTGTTAACACATTTGACACCGGTGAAAAAATAAGCTGCTGAAAGCTATTCGTGCAAGTATGCATCCAACAGTTCATTCGATTTGTAACTGAAAAAACTAAATTGTGCAGCGCAACGTCCTGCCCTATCTTTTGTAGAGGATATTTACTTTGTGCAAGCAGACACATTGCTGAAAATACGTGGCTCTTTGTGTGCATACTAATCCATCAAATCACAGTTTCCGGGGTTTTACAAAGTTTTTACCTATCCTTTACATCTCTTTACTATAAAAAATCTGCAGGCTGATTGACAACCGATAGCTTTAGGTTCTTGTTTCACCAAATCATCATCGTCATGAAAATTTACCGTCTTGCTTTTTTGTTGTGTATCCCGATTATTGCGGGGCTTCTTTTTGCATTCGCCGTTGCATTCCCTATTACTGATAGTAAGCAAAAAACGGGGGCTGCAAACATTGTTTTTAAATCTACCGATGGCGGACAAACATGGCAGGATATCAGCAAAGGGCTGCCGGAACATTTGCAGGAAGATGGTGTGCGGGGAGATAGCATCTTTGCAAATGACAAAGGGCTGTTTGTAAGGGTTGGAAACCAACTCTATCACAGTACAGCAAATGCTACAGCTACTCTTTGGACTAAAGAGAATTTCTCTGGCCAACAGAACAGCATTGCACCCGGTAAGAGCGGGATATTTACCTTCAAATACTGGGGTATAAATCTGAAAAATTCAAACGGAACGAGTGTATGGTCGCCGATATTCGAACATTTTCATGAGCCACGAATACGCAGCGCTTTTGAAACTGCCGGAGGTGCTATTTTCATTGGCACCGACAGGGGCTTTTTTAAAACTACTAATAGCGGAAAAACCTGGAAACAAGTGCATGACGGACGCCTCGTAGGGCATTTGGCAGAAAGGGATGGCGTACTGCTGGCGATCAGTAATCGAAGGATCATCAGATCTACTGATGATGGCGAAAACTGGGAGTTTGTGACCAGTGAAGGTGCTGAAGTTTTCGATGTAAAGCGGGTCAACCGTGGATTCGCTGCTTTGACTCCCACTTCAGCAAATAGAAGAGGGGTAAGTACATCCTACGACGGCGGTAAAACCTGGCAACACGGTGATGCCGGGCGTCAGGACAAAGATGTCATTGATTCAATATTTCGGACCTGGAATGATCGCCCCCGTGTGCAAGCCTTTCAAACTTCAATTAGCCAGGTTGGTGAAAACTTTTTTTGTACTCATCCTGACGGCATTTTCAAATCATCCGACAAAGGAAAAACATGGACATTATTACTTCCTTCTGTAAAAGGTAAGGTCTTCAATTTATTTGGTTCAGGGAACGTGATCTATGCCATACGCAGCAAGGGTGGATGTTAAGGCAGGTGAGTCGTGAATGGTGAGTCGTGAGTGGTGAATGACCAATGCTTACTAGTTGAATTCTTCTCATTCCTCAACAACGCTTCCAAATAATAGTAATCGACATAAATGAGCGGAGCATCTTTTCCATATGCAGTATTGTAAGTAACATTCGTCACACAAGCATCTGCCTGCAATAAATATCTTTGCTGCAAATACAGCACATGGCAACCATCAAACTCAGCACACAGGATTTTAAAGACAAGGTGTTCAATTACGAAACAGAAAAAGAATGGAAGTACAAAGGCACCGTGCCGGCCATCATTGATTTTTATGCTGACTGGTGTGGCCCTTGTAAAATGGTAGCGCCTGTGTTGGAAGAATTAGCAACCGAATATGAAGGACGCATTGTGATCTACAAAGTAGATACAGAAGCTGAAATGGAACTGGCCGGCGTGTTTGGCATCCAGAGTATACCAACCTTTTTATTTATTCCGGTTGATGCAGATCCTATGATGCAACCCGGTGCATTTCCAAAGAAAGTATTTAAAGATATTATTGAAGATCATTTGCTGAATGCAACGAAGCAGATGAATGATCAGTGATGAGTAATCAGTGATGAGTGAAATAATTCATCATTTACCACTCACTACTAACTTTTAATCCAACAAAGGCAGTTCCACAAAAAAGGTGCTGCCTTTTTCCTGTTCGGTAGTGAACCAGATATCGCCTTTCATTTGTTCTACAATTCCTTTGCACATTGCAAGGCCTAATCCTGTTCCTGATGTTTTGGTCGTGAAGTTGGGATAGAAAATTTTATCCTGCAGTTCTGGCTTCACACCGCCGCCATTATCTTCAATACGAATCAATACATTTTCATTTCCCCGTTCAATAAACAGTTGCACATGCGCATCTGTACCGGCAGGTACAGCTTCGATTGCATTACGGATGAGGTTGGTGAACAAACGATTCAGTTGTGTTTTATCAGCCATTACAAACAGTTCGTCATCGGTGCTGGCAAATTCAATCAGTCCTTCTTCCTGCATGCTGAATAAGCCTACGACCGATTGAATGGATTCTACAACATTTACTTTCTGCAAACGTGGATTTCCAATATTGGCAAAGCTGGAAAAATCGGATGCAATGTTGGACAGATAATCAATTTGCTCAACCAATGTTTTTGCAACACTCTGCGAAATGGTTTTTGCATCGGCTGAGTTGGAATCAATTGCTTTTTGCAGGTATTGAATACTCAGCTTCATGGGTGTAAGCGGATTCTTGATCTCATGCGCCACCTGCCTTGCCATTTCACGCCATGCACCTTCACGCTCACTTCGTGCAAGTAAGCTGGCACTTTCTTCCAGTTGTTTCACCATTCGGTTGTATTCCTGTACGAGTTCACCAATTTCATCGTTACGGTTCCACACAATGGCTTCGTTGGTTTTACCCAACTTAATAGCTTTCATTTTTTCGCTGATGATGGTAAACGAATTAGTGATACGGCTCGTAACAAAAAAGGCGATCAATCCTGCAATTAAAAAGATAAATGCATTGAGGTTGATCAACGTAACAAGAAAGTTAGAGATCTCCTGCTTCAATTCATTTTGTGATGTGAAATAAGGAATGTTGAGATAAGCATACGCCTGCCCTGCTTCATCACGCACCGGCACATAAATACTCATGTAAGAACGTTTGCCCACTTTTTCATCTTCAATAGTTTGCACCAGGTACTCTCTTGATAATTTATAGTATGCGAGTGGCTCTGTTTTTCTGCTGAGCAATCCCTTGTTGTAATAATATGGCTCCGATGACAACCGCAGGTTACCGGATGTATCATAAATATTAATATCAACCCCATGTATCTCCGAAATACGATTCACTTTTCCCTGCAATTCAGACGATGCAACATCATCATACACTTTCAATACATCATCAAAAACCGTTTGCCTGTCCAATGCCACTTCCACTTCTTTTTTCATAATGCCGATTGTTCTTGCCAATCGCTCTTTATTGATACGGCTATGCCGGTTAATAAAAAAGAAGATGGTGGATGCACCAATGATCAGAAATGAAAAAATACTGATACCGATAATAGTTGTATGCACCTGTGTTCGAAAAGTGAATTGCCACTCTTTTCTCCAGTTCGATAAATTACCTCCCAGCTGTAAACCACGTTGCACCAGGCGAAACAACGACAACATCAACAGGAATACACAAAACAAATACGCAAACAGCGTAATGGTTTCAAGTACGATATTCTGTGGTTTTACTACCACAACTGTTAAGCTCTTTGTTGCAGTAAACCATAATTCAGAGTAACCGTCCCGTTGCTTCCGCTCCAATGACGGGCGATCGAGTTGTGCACCGTTTAAATGGATCGGAAACGGGTAATCGTTCACACTGCTGATGAGCTCACGGTTTTTATAAATGGCATACGCATACGAAGCTGCTGTCTCGTCTGTTTCATTTACCGACTTTGCAAACAGCTCCGGATAGAATTTTTCATCGTCGTAACGCTTCGGTCGTGAAAGAATAAATACATACCCGATCAATTCTTTTGTTTCACGGTCAATCACATCTTTCCGGGCGATATAATAAAACTTATCAAACGATTCTTCATAATACTTCCAATCCCGGAATGAGGTTGGTTTACTTTGGAGGCGATGGACTGTATTAAGTGTATTGAACGATGTTGAATCGGTATTGAACAACGATTGCTCCGTTACCGTATAGGTGTAGATCTCTGTTTCAAATTTATTGAGATAACCGCTGAAGTTTTCATTCACCAAACTGTCTTTCAAAAACTGATTGCCACTGGCTGTAGCGAAACGATAAAAATTATCGTCCAGAAAATCGGATCTGAAATTCTGTAATGCAATGTTGAGCAGGTTTTCAATGGTGGGGTCGGTTTGCAAGCTCAATTTCTCGGCAATACGGATTCGCTGTTCCCATTCTTTTCTGCTGTTTTCGCTGATGAGTAAGGTGGTCAATGAAATGGAAAAGAAAAACAACCAGAAAATCGTTTTTCCATTCGATGGAAGAAAGCTCAACTGCATGCTTCTGTTGCTGAAAAATAAAGTGATCAGCAATAACCAGATGAGCAACGACAAATGATACAGTACAATAGATGAATTGATCGTGAATGTGAGATACAGCAGCCCGGTGATGGTTAATGCCAGTAACTGAATTTTTAATTTACTACGGCTGTATTGTTTGAAAAAGATAAACAGCCAGTCGATCAGTAAAAAATAATTTAGCGCCAGTGAACCAAGTACAAAGAATCCTGCAAAACTAAATACCGTTAAACTGAAGAAGTTGGTTACACTAAATGATATTGCCGAATCAGCAACCAGACTCCGAACTATATTTCCAAACAAGATGGTCAAAAAGAAAATCAGGATGGAGGTAATTACCAATCCTGTTTTTTCATCGATGCGAACCGGTAATAACACGGCCTTCTTCCCATTCCTTCGGATGAATAATAAGATCCATAACAGCAGGAACGAATTTATAAACAGATCGCCCAGCGATTTTAAAACATAGTTGGAACCGTACACAGAAGGATCGAACAATTCAAATTGCCGCAGGTTGAGTGGTATCGGCAAATAATAACTGGTCACCCGCAGCAATACAATTACCATTACAAGAAATAATAACCCTTCGTTAAATGATCTTGCTTCAGCAATACCCGTTGCTGCCTTGTGCAACAGCAACAGAAAACAAAACATAGCAAGTAATCGCAAAATGATGGTAATGCGATTGAGTGGCTGGGGCAAATTGGTTTGTGCTTTCAACCAAAAAAGTCCGGTGCCATCTGTACTATTGATCTGCAAGGGCGATTTCTGTACATCACTGAGTGTATAATATTTTTCAATTCCGTCGAGATAAGTAAAGCCGTTACTGAGATAACTGGTCGTTAAAAAATAATTCCACTTCACCGGAATCAATGCCATGGCATAGCAAGTAGTACCATTCCGCAGTTTGATCTCCTTTTTATAAACCGTGTAGTAGCCGTTGATCAACTGTTCAAACCAAATACCATCGGCCCGCTGCCACAATTCAATATTGGGCAAAATGGTTTGTGTGTTCCAGAAACGTGTTTGAAAACCATCATTCCCTGTTGAAGCAATAAAAATGAAATAATCTTTATCCAGTAATTCCAGATAATCCTCCCGTTCAACTGTACCGTTTTCGAGTTTGGTTAACAAAGCAGTATCAGTAAGCAGTTTTTCAAACTCACGCTCACGACTGTTGATAGCACTCTGCAATGCTTTTTTTACCTGTGCCGGTGCAGACGTATACGACCAGTAATATTGAAACAGATAAGAGAATGTAAGCAACCAACCTGCTAAAATAAGCAGGTAGCCATTTTTGTAAACAAAGCGGCGGATGGTTGAAATGTGGTTCAAGATATTATTGTGCTTCCCTGTTTTTTTGTTTGATGCGGTTCCAGATGCTGTCCATTTCCTCAAGGCTCATGTGTACCAGTTGTTTTCCTTCACTCATCGCTTCCTGCTCCATTTGTGTAAACCGCCGGATGAACTTCTGGTTGGTACGCTCCAGTGCATTGTCTGCATCAATCTGCAAAAACCGTGCATAATTTACCAATGAAAAGAAAACATCACCCAGCTCATCTTCTATTTTATCGATCTCATTAGTTTGTATCACTTCTTTCAACTCGCTGATCTCTTCTTCAATTTTCTCAAACACTTGCTCTTTATTCTCCCACTCAAACCCAACCTGTTTTGCTTTTTCCTGGATGCGGATAGCCTTTACCATGGAGGGTAACCCTTTCGGCACACCACTCAACACCGATGTTTTTCCTTCTTTCATTTTCAACTTTTCCCAATTCCGCTTTACATCTTCTTCATCCTCCACTTTTACATCGCCATAGATATGCGGATGCCGTGCAATGAGTTTATCGCACACCCCATTGATCATTTCAGGGATGGTGAATTGCTCCTGTTCTGCTCCAATCTTAGAATAGAATACAATGTGCAGCAACAGATCGCCCAATTCTTCTTTGATATCTTTCCAGTTATTGTCGGCAATGGCATCGGTCAACTCATAGGTTTCTTCAATGGTAAGTTGCCGGAGAGTATGAATGGTTTGCTTTTTATCCCACGGACATTGCTCCCGCAGTTCATCCATGATCTTTACCAATCGCAAAAACGATTCCTGCACCTGTTGTTCATTCATACATTATAAATTAAAAAACGAATAAGAAAATAGTCCAATGAAGAGAAACATATTCAGAATGAAAGCCATCAGTAATAACAAACTGTACTTCAGTATTGTTTTGGCCCTGCCTTGCTGGTACACTCTGCGCATGGCTTTGTAAAGATAAACGAACAGGTAGATCCATAAAGCAGCAGTGATCCAGCCGGAGCCCCATCCTGTTGCATTCAATAATTTATCGTGTGCAAAAATGAGCAACAACATCAGAAACGCAAATACAAACAGGTGAATGGTGAAGATGAGATGTGCTACATAATGAAATTGTTTACGCCTGATGTACAATAACGAAAGCAGCAACGCAAACAACGGCAATGAGATAAATAATACTTTGGGCAACGAATGCATGGCATGATCAAACAATGCCCGGTTGAATTTACTGAGATCACCACCGTAACGTTCATCTACCAATATCAACCTTCGCTTAAACACCCATTCGAACCAGCTATCTCTTTCTTCAGCAGGTAATTTTTTTTGAGCAGCATCGTACTCGGCCATTGTTTTATACTTTACTTCTTTCTTCTTTCCACTTTTCGATATTGAAGCCACGCTGTCCTGCAGCAACCAGGTGGAGCTGCTGTCGGCAATGTCAAATACTTTTTCAAGAATAGCACTGTCCACCTTTGTATCGGCCTGGTTCAAAACATCCTGTTTTGCTTTCGATTTACTGGTGGGTGTTGTTAAACTCACGCCTTTTTTCTTGGGCTCATTGAGTTTGAATATCTCCGGATCTTTGGTACTGCCCGCAAAAAACGAAAAGAAGAGGATAAAGAAAAAAGCAGAAGTAAACACATACATCCGCACCGGATTCATATAACTGGCCCTGCGGCCACGGATATATTCTGCCGTTAGGTAACCGGGGCGAAAGAACAAATAGCGGAGCGATGTGATAAATTTGCCCTCAAAATGGGTAATATCATTAAAGAAATGGACCACCAGCCCCCAGGCTGTTTCTTTGGGTTCAATATTTTCCTGTCCGCATACATGACAATACCGGCCAAACACTCGTGCATTGCAATTCAAACAGTTTTTTTCTTTCCGCTCCTTTTCGTGAGACATGTGGCCGAAGTTTTGCTAAAAATAAAAAGATTAACCATACGTTTTCTATTTCAGGAATATCTTTGAACATCACTATGTACAAACTACTACCCGCCTTTCTCCTCGTTTGCTTACTGCCATTGTTCAGTATCGGGCAATATTATCAAAAAGACATCCTCAGTACCCGCCAAACCATGGAACAGATCAAACAATACAAAGCGAACAAGGTGCGAAAGGTGATCCTTACTTCGTTTGAAGGTACAGGCCAACCCGTTGATCAGTTTCTTTGTTTTCAGGAAATCAGCCCTACCTACAATATCATTAAAACGTTTAGCCAAACCATGCAAACCATGCAATCGGTGTTGGTGAGCCAATTCAATGCAAAAGGACAACTCATTCGCAGTGCCGATAGTTCCAACACAACCTTGAATGTATCGAGTTATACCTATGATGCCGAAGGACGTTTAACCGTGGTAGAAAATGTATCGCAGGCTTATGCGTACAAAACAAAAGAAGTGGTGCGGCATCAATACAGTTACGATTCTACCGGTGTGCCACAAACGATGTTACGCATCAAGAACGGAAGCGATACAACTGTTGTACGTTTTGTTGTTGATGAAAAAGGAAATGTTGCGGAAGAAATTGCAACTGCCAAAGGAAAACCTGCTCAGAATTGGTACTATTATTATGATGAGCAAAACCGGTTAACGGATATTGTGCGTTTCAATGAGCGTGCCCGCCGTTTGCTGCCCGATTATATTTATGAGTACAACGAGCAATCAATGCTCACGCAAATGATCTCTGTGCAATCGGGCACCAGCGATTATGTTACCTGGCGCTATCAATACGATGCAAAAGGATTGAAAATAAAAGAAAGCTGTTTTAGTAAGCAGAAGCAATTGATGGGGTATGTGACGTACAGGTATGAATGATGAATGATGAATGATGAGTTTAAATCTCAGGTTTTTTGAGCCCCTGGAGGTTTTATTATCTTCTTACTACAGCATCAATCAAATTGAAGTTCGACGGTTTAAGAATCCAGTTTATGCGGGTGTATAAATGGCTGCTTATTCTGAAAAATTAAAATAATAATAGTTGAAGCAAAAGTTGAAATACTGCTAGCCAACCAAAAGTAATATCCGATTCCAGTACTAGCAATTTTTCCAGACAAGCCTGCTTCATTTATAACGACTTCGTCAAAAAATAAAAAACTAGAACAAAATATTGTCGATGCGAAGCTCAATCCAATTGCTACTTTAATATTTCGTTTAAACATAAACCAGCTTAATATTAAAAGAGGATTAGCAAGCCAAGAAATGCCGCCAACTTTCCCAACTGTCAACCAACCAAATAAAAAACACCATAATCCAATTGGCCAAGGTTTTGCATTATCGCCAAATATCGTGAACGGTAACAAAAATAAAGACACAACAAAACAAGTAATACAGAGTATTAACAAAAACAGTTTCAGACTTTTCACTTTATGCGAGTCGATGGATTGTATCATGGTTCCACTATTATCGATTGCGTACATTCTTGTATTACAATATATAAATTTCGTTCAATAAAGGCTGGAGATTACCTTTTATATTGACCTAAAACAAAAAAGCCCTAATCGAATCTCGATCAAGGCTTTTACATTTTTTGTGCCCCGGAACGGAGTTGAACCGTTACGACCGTTGCGGGTCACAGGATTTTAAGTCCTGCGTGTCTACCAATTCCACCACCGGGGCAATGGTCAAGTGAAAAAAAATCCCCCGTTTAAGCGGGGGACTGTGAGCGGAAGACCGGGCTCGAACCGGCCACCCCGACCTTGGCAAGGTCGTGCTCTACCAAATGAGCTACTTCCGCTTGTAAAAGAACGATTGGGGTGCAAATGTAAGGTACGTTCAATAAACTGACAAAAAACTCATGAAAAATTTTCAGATTACCCTGTAAAAACTTCTCCGGCAACCATTGAGCATCAGTGCGAAGCAATTAGTTACAGCACCGCTTTTATTTCTCTTTCCCTGCTTTCGCAACTACATGAAAAACAGATTCCATATCAATTACAAGTTCGTTTGGTGCCGGCTGCTGTGGCTTTTTGGAGAGAGATTCAGCATTGGACAGATTAACAACGTTAAGCTGTTTGGCTTTTGCACGATCACTTCGTTTCTCCAACACAAATTGCCTTACCAACGGCTCAATTGTCCAGTCTTTTTCAGTGGAAGGATAACCAAACTCATCAGTGTAATAATGTACGCCAAATGCTGATCGAAACAGACTCACCGGTGGCCGGTAAAAGATCACTGTTGTGGTTGAATCAGTATAATGATCGAGGAAATGGTTGCGTAGTGCAGTATATTCTTTTTGCAATGGCTTTGTGAATTGAAACTGATAATTATAAAACGCAACCACGAACAACACAACTCCAACGAAAATGGTAATGCCTTTCTGCAGGCTGGCTTTTTTCAGGAATGCTAACCCGGTCTCGCAAATCATCACAAATGCCAGAAAATTCAACGCAAACATGGTTCGATACGAAGCAAAATTTTCAATCGAGATCATCAAGGGCAAATAACTAAGTATAAAAAATGTAAAGCAAATGATGATGTAGGTAACAATTCTGCCAATATTCTTTTTCCCGATCTGCACAACTGTACTCAACACCCACAACAGAATAACTAATGGATAAAATACCTGCGACAGAATACTGCGGGCATTGTATAAAAAATTAAAACTGAACGCCTGCGCCAATGGATAAGAAAGAAAAAAACTCAGCTTACCAAGCGGATCAATGTTAATGGTTGCACGATCACTTGCCGGAACTTGATATACTTTGAGTGAATATTTAAACAGGAAATAATAGACTACATAACAGGCAAGATAAAAGCCCAGCCCGATCAAAATTGTTCTGTCAAGCTTTGCCGGTTTATTCGTTATAAAATAGAGAAAAAACGGAAGCAGAAAAAAACCGAATGTTGTTTGATAGGTAAACAACGAACATAGTGCGAAGAATAAACTTACAATTAAGGTGAGTGTAGGAATCTGGATATACTGTTCGCTGCTGTTTACTTTGCTGAATAAAACATAACCGGATAGAAATGCTGCAAGTGTACCTGTAAATATCTCTGCACAGGAAGCCCAACCAATATAAATGGCTGTTGATAAACTACAGGGAATAAATACAACCGATAAAGCCCATAGCTTTCGATCCAACTTCAACGCATCAAATAGTTTTTTTGATAACAGCCCGTACACAACAATAAAAACGAGCATGGTTGCAAACGAAAAGATCCGCAGCCACTTTATGTCAGCAACGCTGTCCATGTTTCCGAATGCGCCATCGATCAACCAGCCGGTAATAATTCTTCCCTGATTCAGAAACATCGTGAAATTTGATCCGTCCTGATTATTCCAGAGTTGATGTGCTTCATCTGTAAACGCATAGTCAGCAAAAAAAACCGGATAATAGATCAACAGGCTGGCCAATACAGCGATGCCAATAATAAGTGCAGGTTGCTTTGAATACATGTGCTGAAAAATTATGTTTCGGATAGGTTGTACCAACAGAAAAGCCCTCCTTGTAAGAAAGAGGGCCCTTTATTATTTATCTAGAATCTTATTTATACTTCGGATTGTACAAAGTGCTTTCAGGAATTTCTACCTGCGGCTTTCCTTTGTAACGATAGCTGTAGAGTTTGTAACAACCGCCCAGCAAAAACGCCACGATACAAAACAACTGTACATAAAACAGGAAACGGGAAGAGATTACCCAGTTGCTGGTAATATCTTTTTTCTTTTCGTCGATGATTTCTTGCGCCATAATAGTCAGTTTTCAGTTGCAAATGTAAGGGTTGAACGTTATATCCGTTTACTGCGGCTTTACAATTTCAGAAAAAATCTGCTTTTTTTGAATGAAGTACTTCCACACTACCGAACCGGGATATACGCCCTGTAAGGTTGGATAACCAGGCTCTGCTTTGCGTGTTCCGGTAAAAAACCATGCAGTATAGGCAAAATGCGCCCGTACCACTGCCCACCAATAGCCGGGCTTTCCACTCAGCAATTCCTTCCATGCAGAAACAGCATCCAATGCGATCCGCAATGGCAATTTCCAGATGAGTTGTTGAAGCGGCATATTCTTCGTGATCATGACCAGGTTATTCCGGAAGTTGAGGAATACTTTCTGCGGATTTCCCGTTGGCAACGTGCCACCACCCACATGATACACCACCGATTGCGGACACACCATGATTTTATAGCCGTTACGTTGCAGTCGCCAGCAAAGATCAATTTCTTCCTGGTGTGCAAAAAAGAAATCATCAAACCCATGCATTGCATGAAACAGTTCTGCCCGGATGAACAGCCCTGCACCACTGGCCCAGAAAACAGGAGCGGCATCGTTGTATTGTCCGTTATCTTTTTCCAACACGTCAAACACACGACCACGTGAAAACGGATAACCCAATGCATCGATCCATCCACCACTTGCACCGGCATATTCAAACAAGTTCCTGTTGTGAAAGGCCAATAACTTGGGTTGACAGGCAGCAATTGTTGTATCTGTTTGCATCAGATCGATCACAGGTTCTATCCAGCCCGGTTCCACTTCCACATCACTGTTGAGCAACACATAATAATCAGCCTTTACCTGTTGCAGAAAAAAATTATAGCCTTTTGCAAAACCAAAATTTTCATTGCTGGCAAGCACTTCCACTGCAGGGAATTGATGTTGTACAAAAGCAACCGAATCATCAGTGGATGCATTATCAGCAACGATCACACGCATGTTGCCATACGTTGATGCAAGTACAGATGGCAGAAACTGTTGCAGAAATTTCTTTCCATTCCAGTTCAGAATTACAACAGCAACAGTGGGTTGAGAATGCAAGTGTGCTAAATATTTTTTCAAAAATAGCGGTTGACAGTGAAACCTTGTCTAAATTAGGGCATGCTTGGTCAATATTTTAACTGGCGCACCTTTCTGGCATTGATTGCAATAGGTATTGTTACCGGTACAATTTTTTATTCGAACTATCTCGCCGGTAAAATAGCAATTGACGAACGGTTGAAAGTTGAGCAATGGGTGGAAGCAGGACGGTTTATTATTATGGCGCCTGTTGATGCAGATACAAAACTGCCATCGCTGATACGAAACGAGCAGAAATCAATTCCCATCATTGAGACAGATGAGAAAGACAGTGTGGTGAGTTATATCAATATTGATTCTGTAAAAATTGCCGCCGATCCCGATTACCTCCGGAAAAAATTGAAAGAGTTCAAAACACTCAATCCACCCATCGTTTTAACGGTGAGTGAAGATCCGTTGCTCATCAACAAATATTATTATGGTCATTCGGTGCTGTTGCAACAGGTGCGGTATTACCCGATGGTGCAATTGTTCATTGTTGCGTTGTTCATCATCATCACCATCTTTTCATTACAGGCACGCAATAAATCAACCCAAAATCAGGTGTGGGCGGGTATGGCCAAAGAAACGGCACACCAGTTGGGCACACCTGTATCATCGTTACAAGGCTGGGTTGAAATGCTGAAAGAAGAAAATGTACACCAACAAATTGCTACTGAAATTGAAAAAGATGTACAACGGTTGCGTTTGGTGAGTGATCGTTTTGGAAAGATCGGCAGCACACCACAGTTAGAACCGAATAATATAGTGCGCCAAGTAGAAGAAATGGTGGAATACATCCGCAAACGGGCTACCGGAAAAGTACACCTGGAAGTGAAGAAGAATAAAGCGGATATGATCGCTGCTGTTTCTCCCCCGCTCTTCGATTGGGTCATTGAAAATCTATTGAAGAATGCATTGGATGCCATGGATGGAAAAGGAAATATTACGGTGGATATGCACGAAGAAGAAAAAGCCATTGTGATTGATGTGACTGATACGGGCAAAGGCATTGTATCGCAAAACATCAACCGTGTGTTTAAACCGGGCTTTACCACTAAAAAACGTGGCTGGGGTTTAGGCTTATCGCTGAGTAAACGCATTATTGAACAATATCATAAAGGACAGTTGTATGTAAAACATTCGGAGCCGGGAAAAGGAACAACATTTCGGATCGTGTTGAAGAAGTGAGGGCAAGCCGGTAGCCATTAGCCGATAGTTCTCTCTTGTTTTTTATTTTTCATTCTACATTTTTCATTTTACATTTGCGCCCTCCCGTTGCCCGGGTGTTGAAATTGGTAGACAAGCCACTTTGAGGTGGTGGTGTTCGAAAGGACGTGCTGGTTCGAATCCAGTCCCGGGCACGAATAAAATGGATAGATCGAAGATTGATTCGGTTTGTCCATTTTTATTTTTTGCTAATCCTACCTTTCCTGACTGTATATCAGCTGTACAGTTTACTTCATTGAGCTTGGTAGTCGATATTGTAATTCATAATTAAAAATAAAAAAAGAAGGCCACTGGAAAGCGGCCTTCGTACTGTTTCAAAACTAGTCGCATTTGACTAATGCTTTTGTTGGCATCTTGTTACTGCCCCATAATTTTTTAAGGTATATGAATGAAATAAAACCGATTGTGCTTTTGTTCTTGATCGTTGTAGTTACGTTGCTATTAAAATTATGTGTCCACTTTTCGTAGTGCTATCATGCGCAATCTTATTGTTGAATACAGGATATTATCAAAGCTTTATCGTATTTGATATTGTACTACTTCCTGGCTGCCAGATTATATTTCTGCTGAAATGATCAACGATGAAATTGTGCTGTGATTTTTGTAACTAAAAGAAAGTCCGCTGTAGAAACGGCGGACGTTGTTTATCGATTGCTGTATGAGAAACAATATCTCTTTATAGTCGGGCACTTACTGCCCGGGCTTATAAAAGATGTATTTGTTGTTATTTTTTCAGTTCAATTACTTTATAAAAAGCGGGCTTGGGTTTAAACTCTTTATCGAACAACAGCGGATAGTTGGTTCTGCCACGAATGGGAAAACCATTCAACCAGGACTGGCCGTCATCTACACCCCAAAGTGTAACACGACTGATTTTTTCTTTGTGTTTTAAAAATAAGCGGAACAAATCCGCATATCCGTTGGCCAGTGATACCTGCATGGAATCAGGCAACCCCGCTTTATAAGGGTTCAGCTTTGCCTCGTATTCGGCACGTTGATTTACATCGGCACCAACGATATCACGGGGATTTGGCAATACACTTACATCGAGTTCAGTAAACATTACATCAATACCCAAAGCAGAAAACTCAAGAATGCTTTGCTCAATATCTTTCAACGGAATGTTTTTTACATGCCAATGCCCTTGAATACCCACACCGTCAATACGTACACCGGCGGCTTGTATTTTCTTTATGAGTGCAATAGCACCTGCTCTTTTTCTGGGTTGCTCAATATTATAATCATTGTAATACAGCTTGGTGTTGGGTGCGGCTTTTTGTGCCAGGCGAAAAGCTTCTACAACAAAATCATCTCCCAGCTTTTCAAGAAAAATAGATTTACGCATGGTGCCATCTTCATTCAATGCTTCATTTACCACATCCCACGAATACACCTGGCCATCGTAACGGCCTGCAATGGTGTTAATATGATCTGTGAAAAAAAGACGAACCGAATCTGCATCTTTCATGCGACGAATAAATGGCGGCAATTGACTATGCCAGATCAATGTATGTGCATTCACAACAATGTTATGTTTTTTGGCATACGCAACCAGTTTGTCTGACATGTCAAAATTATAGCGGTTCCACTCCGGGTGCATCACTTCCGCTTTCATGATGTTCTCCGGTGTTACTGCATTAAATTGTTGTGGAACTAAAACAGCTGCACCGGGAATCCTCTCTTCAATTTGTGCATTGTTCAATGCAGTTCCAATAAAGAAATCATCTTTAAATGCTGTTTTGAGTGAGGGAGTACCTGAACCATTTGCTGTTTTTTGAACACCGGCACAATTCAAAAATGTGATGCCTACAAAAACAACAAAGAGAATATTTAAATACTTTATGCGCATGTTTTTTGTGAAATTGATTTGTGCCGAATAGAATTTATAAGCAAAATTGTAAACCGTTCCATTACTCATTCGAATGGAGATAAGAAAACCTTAATTCTGCTTTCAGATATTTTTAGTAAACGACAGGAGTGAATGTTTCAAATTTCACTCCCCTGTCACGCAGCACCAGGGTATCAGTAAAGTTGTGTGTTGTTGTTCCGAAATCGACTTGGTATTTCAGATGCAATACATCTCGTTTTTGATTACCCCACATATCGCCCTTCTTTACAAATGTACCATTACCGGTAACCGTGTAGGCAGCTGTAGCCGGCCCTGCAACCGTACACTTGCCGGTATTATCAAAGTTCAGTACTAACTGAAAAGGCGCATTGATATTTCCTTTATTCTTGGCGTTCAGCGAAATACTATCCTGCGTCATTGATTTGGTAAACAGATTACACACTTCATCCTTTTCAACAAATGTATTGCGATACACTACTGTTGTATCTAATGCAGTGTTGCCGCCACTTCCCTTTACTTCGTCTACACCTCTGCGTAAGTAAACACCGTGGAAAGGATTCACATATTTAACAGCATACAAAACAAAGTCCTTTGGAGAAACTCCCCAGTCGCCTGCCAAACGGGGATCAGGAGATGTTTTTGTGGTTGAACCTCTCAGAACAGAATCTGCATTTGCGACAGAAACAATCTTCAACGGAATAACAAAGGTGTTTTTAATAGCCCGTGGATCAGCAAAAAATGCATCCGTGAGTTGAACCTCAATCCCTCCCATTACTTTGCCTGCCGGAATAACAATCTTCATGTCTTGTGGCAACGTATAATAATTGCTTGGCATAGCAACAACATCACTTCCGTTGGAAGAACCAAACTTAAGCCTTTGTGTAAGTGTGTTTTCCAATGCAACTGTAAGCGTGATATTTTTTTTGTTTTCATACACGCCGCCCATTGTGGCCATGATCAAAAACTTGTGCTGATTATCCAATGTGTTATCAATAATATCTTCTCCAAGTACAAGCGTTCTTACCGGCGATTGATAAGGGAAATACACAGTGCTGTATTTGTAGTCTGGGAACTCCCATTTTTTATTACAGGCAGTTACGATCAAGAGCAATGTAAAGGATATTAAAAAAACTCGTTTCATATTCTTAAGCATTAAATAATTATAGATAGGTGTTACCACCCTTTGTTTTGTTGAAGGTTGGCTTTTAACGCCTCAGTTAACGGAATAGGACCATAGTACATGTCATTTGTATATTGTCTGTTTTCAACGTTCTGTATGCTAAACACATTGTTGTTAATAGTAACTCCTTTTGCGGGCTCAGTGAGATTTGCTTTCCAGCGACGGAGATCCCAAAAACGAAACCCTTCAAAACATAATTCTAATCTTCTCTCATTACGAATCAAATTACGCATTGCCTCTTTTGTAGTAACGGATGCCAGATAGTTATCCGGCTGTGCAATTCCTGCTCTTTTCCGGATAGCTGCAATGATGTTGCGGGCAGAGAGCCCATGTGTAGTTGTTCCGTCGGGTCCCCAGGCTTCATTCGCCGCCTCAGCACAAATCAAAAATATCTCTGTATACCTGATGTGAACAGGGTAATGCTTTTGCGTTGAACTCGAAGCCGGATTCGCATTTACATCTTCCCGTAATAACTTACGCAGATAGTAACCGGTTCTTGTTGATGTAGGAAGTATGTTCACTGCATCATTGGTAGGAGCATCGGTTTTTGTAAAAATTGTTCTGTTTGAAATAGTACCACCATTTACCACGATATAGTTTCTTAACCTCGGGTCACGGTTGGCGTAGGGGCTTGTTGCAACATAACCACTGGCAGGATCTGTTATTGGTAATCCATTGGCCATTGGAAATGCATCTACAAGATTTTGTGTTGGGTTCACTCTTCCGCTTCCAAAAAGTGTTGGAGGGAAATTGCTGATCTCTAAATTATTTGTGTTAACAATATTGCCTCTCCACAACATTTCACGTTGTTCGATTGGGGAACCTGCAGATGGGTTGATATTAATTGCATTTACATTCGCTGCCGTGTAAAACAAAGCGCCTTGCGGATCTAAGCCATTGATACCTCCATTCAAATTAAGAATTTCACTTGCATAATTTGCCGCATTTTCCCATTTGCTGGCTGTTGCCTGCGGATTGTATGCGGGACTAGCTGCGAGCAACGCTGTTTTTGCTTTGATTGCTTTTAAAATCCTTCCAGATACACGTTGTCTGCTGAAGGTTCCAAACACACGGTTATAATCTGCTACCGCCATGCTGCTATATTTTGCAGGTAAATGTCCGGCAGAAATATTGACATAATCGAGTGGTAAATATTTTTCTGACTCTGCAAGATCAGTATAGATCTGCTGTATACATTGATCAAACGTATTACGTGGTTTTTTAAAATCAGAATTTGGTTCAAGCGCTTCGGTAATAATGGGCACGCCCATCAACTCACCGCCGGAAGTGTAACCGGCATGTGCCTGAAGCAGATTGAACATAAAGAGTGCTCTTAACCCGTACACTTCTCCTTTCAACCGATCTGTAAATAACGTACGCACATCTTTACTTGTGGGCGACCAGTTTACACTATCAACCTCCCTAAGAAACAGATTCAAATACAAAATTGCTGTATAAGAATTATTCCATTGATCAACGGGATTGTTGGCTGCAGACCATGAACCAGTGGCCATATTCAACAACGGATTAAACTTATCATTGGTTACTGCATCGTCTGTAGCTACTTCGTTAAACGAATATCCATTTGTTGGAAGCCTTGTATACGCATTCATCAATATGCCCTCTGCATAATAAGGATCAGCATAAATATCTTCCAGTGTGCGATGGTTATCGTCCAGTGGAGCAAGTGTTTTTTTACACCCTCCCAGCACTAAACCAACAACAAAAAGTATCAGTAATTTTTTAAACATGTTTATCATTTTACTACGTGAGATCATACTTTAAAATTTGGCTCTGATTCCGATATTGAAATTTCTGAACTGTGGTGTGCTGGCAACTGCCAACTCAAGAATTTTCCGATTCTGCGAGAACGTATACAAGTTGGCACCTGAAACGTACACAACCACATCCTTTACAAATGCGCTACGTAAAATTGTATTTGAGAAATTGTATGTAAGCTGCACTTTGCTCAGGTTAAACCGGTCAGTTTTATATAACCAAAAATCAGAATTGCGAAAATTGTTGTTATTCTGCTGTGAACTCAGGCGGGGATAAGTGGCGGTGGTTTTTGTAGCTTCTGTCCATCTGTTGTTTACAACTTCAGAATATTTAAGATCACCGGTTACCCAATAGTAATTGTTATTGGTAATACCATTAGCTCCGTTGTTACCTGTACCCAGTACGAATAAGCTGAAGTTTTTATATCCAACGGTGAAGTTGATTCCGTAGGTAAAAGGAGCAATGTAGCGACCGATCATTATTTCGTCTCTGCCATCAATTACATTATCAGCATTTTGATCTACGTATTTAATATCCCCCGGCTTTACTTCACTAAACAATTGTCGTGGGCTGCTGTTGATGTCGTTTTGATCCATAAAGAAACCATCATTCACAAGACCAAATATGGCATCAGCAGGCTTGCCGGTTCTGTTCTGATAATCATCCAGAAACAGTTCGTCACGTTTTGTAACTTTTGATTGTGAGTAAGTAGCTACAGCTCCAACGTTCAAATGAACATCTCCAAATTTCTTATCAAGATTCATCATCAAATCAAAACCGGTACGTTGATTTGTATTGTAGTTGGTATAAGGGATGAACGTACTGAAATAGTTTGGATACTGTGAAAAACGCTGTGTAAGAAGACCAGCCATTTGTGTCCTGAAAAAAGTTGTTTGAAAAGTCAGCAGATTATTAAACAAAGCTCCTTCAAGACTTGCATTCAACTCTTTTCGCTGTGGAAATGAAAGATTAGGACTCGCACCAAATCGAGAAGTGGTTGTTTGGTTTTGCCCTGCAACCCCATCGTTCCATGTAAAAAATCCACCTCTTTGATAAATATCGTTATACAAATAGTAATCGGCGATATCGAGGTCGGTGCTTAGAATACCTGCAGACGCAGATAGTTTCAAATAATTAACTGCTTTGGAATTTTTCAGAAAATTTTCTCCACTAACTAACCATCCTACACTCATGGTTGGAGAAAAACCTGTGCGGTTACCATCGGGCAACTTTGTTGAGTTTACATAAGCTCCGCTAAAGTCGGCCCAATATTTATGCTTGTAATTATAACCAACTTGTAAACCCAGATGCGAATTGGTAATTGGCTGATAGATATCATTTACAGAAGTAGATGAAGTATAACCCAACAGTTTTGCAGAAATATTATGATTACTGTTGATCGTTTTATCATAGCTTAACCAGGAAGAAAAACCAATGTTCTGCCTTTGCGCCGAGTTATTGATATTTTGTGTACCCGGGCGAGCGTCTTCCCCAAATCGCTGGCTCGAACTTAAAGATAACGAGTCGGCATTCGCATTCCATATTGGGTTGTATACTGCGTATGTGTTGTTGATCGATTGCAGATAAGAATTTGCATAATCCAAATTGAATAACGTATGAAACGATAAGCCCTTCAACACAGAACCAAGGTCTGCATTGATTTCATTTGTTACCTGAAATACACGACTGATGTTGATATCATAACCTGCAACATACAGATCGGCGATGGGGTTTGTTTGAAAACCTTGCAAGCCACCCAATAAGTATTTACCGTCAATCAGATTACGACTCGCATTTGCTAATCCCAGCGATACTTTGTCGTTAGGCGAAATTAAATCGATAGGAATAAGCGGGGTAAACCTGTTCGGCAATAATGAAGCAGCATTGCCCCAATAGTTACCACGTGCTCTGCGACTTTCACCGAAAATTGCTGACACATAAACAGAGCTTGAAATTTTATCATTCAACTTCAAATCAACATTACCTCTTACATTCAAACGATTGTCATTTTCATTTTTACCTTCGCCGATGTTCAGCAAGGTGGAACTGTTTGTCCAACCAACATTCGAATAAAATCGTGCATTACTGTTACCACCCGAAAATTCAGCATTCGCATTTGTGAAATTCTGATATTTTTTCAGGTACTGTGATGAGTAATAATCTACACTTGGAAAACGAAATGTATTTCCGGTGCGATGATTTTGAATGGTAGTAGCGCTGTAAAGATCTGCAAGGCCATCATTACGACGTGCTTCATTATACAACGTCATGTAATCAGCAGAATTGAGATAGTTAGGAAGTGCACTCGGCATACCAACACCTGTGTTTACACGTACGCCGATTTTACGGCCATTCGCTACTCCCTTCTTTGTTGTGATGAAAACAATGCCTTTCGCTGCCTGGCTGCCATAAAGTGCAACAGCATTTACTCCTTTCAACACAGAGATCTGTTCTACCTCGTTGAGAGTGATGTCGCTAAATTCACGACGTACACCATCAATCATAACAATCGCATTCTCCAATCCCCAAATATTATTACTCCATAATAAACCAGCTACCCTTCCATTCATACCGCCTTCAACGTTGAGGTTAAAGTCCTGATCAATATAGGAGTCTGGATTTAAAGTACTGATAGCTCCTGATACATCCTGTTTCTGAATCTTTCTAAAGGGCAGATAAACTTCTTCCTGTGATCCACTGTTTACTGCAAGACTGATGCTTGCCGGAATTGCCGTAGCTCTCAAGGTTTGCATTTTGAACCCCTTGGCGGTTAACACTACAACAGAATTTGCAGCTACTGTAATCGAGAATTTTCCGGCATTATCCGTATAAGCTACGGTTTTGCCCTCGTTACCCGACACTATTACTCCTGAAACGGGATTACCCTTATCATCATAAACAACTGACGTGATGTTAACCTGGGGAACATCCTGCGCTTTCAACTTCATGACAAAGCAAGAGACAATCGCACAGAATACCACGCATATTTTAATATACTTCATTAACTAGGTTTTAAGGCTTAAAGAGTTTCGTTTGTGCTTAATCGATATCAATCTTTGATTTGTTCCTGTAATCAATCGATGTTCATTACCATCCCGGATTTTGCCCGAAGCTTGGATAAAGATTCACCTGGCTTGTTGGTAAAGGCAGCCAATTGTGTTTCTTTTCAAACACTCTTGTTACAACAACTCTTTCTCTGAGATTTATGGGTTTGCCGTTTGTACCACGGTCAAAATCAATAACCGTTTTTTCAACATATTTTTTCTGATCCGCAATATTCCATCGACGAAGGTCGTGCCAACGCAAACCTTCGAATGCGAGTTCAACCGCTCTCTCTCTCATGAGTTCACTCATAAATGCATCCTTTGAACCAAGGAACCTCGCATCTACAGGTGGTACACCTGCTCTTTCTCTGATTGTATTAACAGCACTTACCGCTGTTAAACTATTTGGGTGACTGCTTTGCGGTGTTCCATATCCTTGCAATACCGACTCAGCATACATGAGATACACATCTGCTAAACGCAGATAAGGAATTACAATGTTGATATTGTTCCATTCATTGTCTGTATTGTTACAACCGTCTGTTACAAACTTGCGAACAAGGTATCCGCTACGGCTTGCTGTATTATCAAGGCGCAAATTTCCACCGTTATAAAGATTGGCAAAACGATAGGCCGCATTAGCAGTACCACGAATTAATCGTACACCATCGTAAGTAATTGACTTGTAAAAACGTGGATCACGTCCTGTCCATGGATCGTTTACATCGTAACCAGATCCTGCTTCATCAATGGGGAGGCCATTGGCCATTCCAAAATAATTTACATAGTTTGCTGCCGGTGATGAAATACCTGCTTCTCCACCTAATGGTGGTGGTATAAACATGTTCACTAACGACCAGCGTGATTTCCATCCTACATAAGTTGGCGGTCCAAAAATTACTTCAGGATAACCCGGATGTTTTGAGTAGTTGGAGATCGTAAACCAGTTTTCACTGTATTTATCCCAAGGCAATAATTTATGATAGGATTCACCCGTCTCCGACATTTTGATTACTCTCGCAAATGCATCTGCTGCCTGCTTACACAACTCCACATCATAACCTGCATTTCCGGTAGATGACTGATTCATCATTGGGCTTGCAGCATAAAGTAGGTTTTTACCTTTAAAGCCGAGTGCCATTGATTTTGTTACACGTTGCTGGTTATTACCCAACGTTGCCTGACCTACGGGAGAGTTATCCCAATTGCTTGGCAATAAAGCTGCAGCATCTTCAAAATCTTTTGCAGCTTTAAGTGCTGTTTCCCGATAGCTTAATCTTGGTAATTCAAGCCTTGCTGAACTGGATAACACCGTATCGATATAAGGTAATCCACCCCAGAAACTCATTAACTGAAAATGAAAAAATCCACGGAAAAATAATAGTTGTCCTCTTATAACATCTTTTTCGTTTTGCGTTGCATTACTCAGCATATCAAGATTTGCCAAACCCAGATTGGCTTTACGTATACCATACCATGCTAATGGCCACAAGCCTTTATCATGACACTCGTTCGGGTTTGTGGTAGCCGCTCTGTCGTCGAGCCAGCTATTATCCCAGCCACCTCCACCGGTTTGCCAGGCCCGGTAATTACCATTGTCGAATTCAGAACTGAGCCTGTAATTTGCGTTAGTTGTTGACAAAATATCGTCACCCATATTCCATTCACTGTTCCATGTAGATTTAGACATGTCTGGTAAACAGGAATATAACTCTTCGGTAAAACCTTGAAAGCTTCGGAAATTGGTGAACACGTCTTTCTCTGAGATGTTTGCATCCAGTGGCCGATCAAGATATTTTTTACAAGACGGTAATCCAAACACTATAAGTATAATACTTGTAGCTAAGGCTAATTTTACAGAATTATTCATAATCATAGTATTTATCAATTATAAACTGAGGTTAATTCCAAAGTTGATCCGGCGAACCGTTGGGTATGCTCCCTGACCGGAGAAATTGCTTGAACCAACATTTGCTTCACGATCATCGGGCATCTTACTCCAAAAAAGAAGGTTATTACCATTTACATAAAGACGCATTGATTGAATACCTGTTTTTGTCAACCATAATGGATCTAACGTATACGATATTTCCGCTGTTTTTAAACGAACATAAGAACCGTCGTAGTTGAAGAAATCGCCATAACTATATAACCGGGATTTCCATCGGGGAAGTGGTGAAGCAGCATCTGTATTCTCTTTTGTCCAATAATCTCCTTGTTTGAAAACAGAGTTCAGATTTGCAGCGAAGTTTGTTTGCGCAAGATTCCTTGTTACATTATTAACTGCATAGAATTGAACGAAAATTGAGAAACGTTTGTAATCAAATCCCACGCTGCCGGTGTATGTATTTTGAGGACGTTCCGGATAGGCGTAGGGTACATTATCAAAATTGTTAATTACACCATCACCATTGAAATCAATCAGATTAAAGTTGCCGGGTAATTTGTTATTATCGTTTTGATCCACAACACTGCTACCGTACACTTCATCCCACGTATTGTAATAACCTGAACGCAATTGCGATCTGTACTGTCCGATCTGATAACCCGCCTGCTTTAAATAATCATCCAATAATTGAGGATCGTCCCGATCGATGATCTCATCCTTTGCATGCGTTATGGCTACATTTCCCCATAAACGCATCTCTCTTTTGCTGCCAAAGTTTTTGTTGAACTTCAATTCAATTTCATATCCTTGTACAATTGTTTTACCCAGGTTAGATGTTGGTGGTGTACCGCCGAAATAAGCAGGCACCGCTCTTTGAGTTCCCGCTACTAACACGTCGGTTCTTTGATCTCTGTAAACTTCGAACGTACCTTCAATCAGTCCTCTGAATAATGAGAAATCTAAACCGATATTGGCCTTGGCCACTGTTTCCCAATGGATATCCGGATTACCAATTGTATTTTCTCTGAACCATACATAAGGACTGTTTGCATTGTTATCACCCATTCGTGATTGACCTCCAAAGGCCCACTGTGTTAGATAAAGATAATTTCCACCAATAGCGTCGTTACCTACCAGACCGTACGAACCACGGATCTTCAACGTGGATACCCATGGCAATTTGTCCATGAACTTTTCATTCGTCAATGTCCAACCTACTGCGGCAGAAGGGAAAAAGTCGAACCTGTAATCAGGACCAAATCTTTGTGAACCGTTGTAAGCTCCGTTGATCTCAGCAAAGTATCTGTTTGCAAAATTGTATGTGCTTCTAAACACCCAGTCTTCACGAAACTCAGGAAACGAGCTGCCCTGTGCATTTTCATTGCGCATAAACAAGCCCATGGTTGTGATATTATGCCTTCCGATTTTAGCAGAATGATTCAGTTGTAACTGATACACACGCCTTCTTCTTGTTTGTCCATTCTGGAAAGCATCAGGACGTACTGACCATTGCGGTAATATATAATCGAACTGATTAGGACCTGCTGTGTTTCTGTATTGCACTCTTCCGTCAGGAGCGATCCATTTAACGATCGCACTTCCATCATCAAATTGACCACCTTGCGCAACAAACGTATTATCTAAAGAATACGAACCTCTAAACGAAAGGTTTTTTACCAACATCCCCAGATCCTGTGTCAATATAAAATCGGTTGTCATCTGCGTAGTCTTCGTATTTCTTACCCCGTTGTTTGAAAGTATGTGTGCAGGGTTATTGGTTGACACTGGATCAAGCGGATAATAACCAAAAGCACCATCACTGTACTGCGGATAAAAAAGATCGGGTGCAAGACCATAAATTCCCTGATACCATGAATATTCAAAACCGCTCCATGTATCCTGTCTTTTTCCATAAAGTGTGGAAATGTTAGTTGAGAGCGTAGTACTTTTTGTTAGTTTGAAATCAAGGTTTGCACGAATATTTAACCTGTCGTAAAAAAATCCCGGCTTGTAACCTTTTCCATTGTCAGGGATTTTCATAATGTCGCCTTCATGAAGAAAATCTACAGAAGTAAAATATTTTACAAAACTTGATCCGCCTGAAATATTGATGTTGGCATTTTGTGCCATCGCCATTTTCTTTAATGACTCAGCCTGCCAGTCAATATTGGGATATTGCTGTGCTTCTTGCGCATTTGCAGGGTTACGATATTTATCAATAATTGCCTGCGGTGTATAATCTTGCCAGGATGCCGGACTAACGCCCAACTCCCGTTCGATCGCCATATTTCTGATTGTTAACGCATCATATGCATCGTACTTCTCGGGCAAACGAGAAGGAACTTTCATTGTAGAGTTAACTGTAATATTGATGTTTGCTTTACCTTCTACACCTCTTTTAGTAGTGATAAGAACAACACCGTTTGCACCTTTTACACCAAACACGGCTGTAGCAGATGCATCTTTTAATATCGAAACACTTTCTACTGAACCAATATCAACTCCAGCCATAGGACGTTCAATACCATCTACTAAAATGAGTGGTCCTGCACTGTTCCATGTTCCCTGACCCCGTATAAAAATGAGCGGATCTTCAGCACCCGGCATACCTGTTCCCTGTACAGTTATAACGCCCGGTACATTACCTGTAAGTGCGGCACCTATATTGGAAACACCACCCGCACGCTGAAGTACTTTACCTGTTGTTTGAGTAATGGCACCAACAACGCTTTCTTTCTTCTGTCGACCATAACCCACCACCACAACGTCTTCTAACGTAGAGCGTGCAACACTTAACCTTACTTCGATGATATTTTGGTCTCCTACATTCACTTCCAACTCATCCATTCCAACATAACTGATCAAAAGCGTTTTGTCTTTTGATGGAATTGTTATTTTGAAATTACCAGCGGCATCGGTTGTAGTTACAATAGCGGTACCTTTTACCTTAACGGTAGCCCCGGAAAGGGCAACACCAGAAGAATCTTTAACTGACCCCGAAACCGTTTGTGCACTTACTTGTGCCATAACCGGTAACCCCGCCAATAAAATCCCGAAAAGAGCAAGTGTCAGCTTATGCAGCCAGTTGTTTGCCACGCATTTCATACTTGATTTTTTTAATTTATAGAAAGCCTTGATTTTGACATTTTATATAACATTCCTTCCTGAATACTTTGTGGTTATTCGCTCACTTCATCTTCCTGTAACTACTCCTATCGTTTCTCAATAAGTAAATCCTTTTTTATTGCCGGATCTTCAGGTGTGTTTCATAAGCCTTAGCTAATGCCGACTGATTGACTCGTTCCTATTCTTATTTCAGAGATGAACCAAGCAAGTGGCTTCTCAAACGTTGCAAATGTTTTTCGTAAGCCTTTTCTTTTCTTCTGGTTGAATCGCTCACTGTTTTGTTTCGTAAATTCTCAAACATCATCATGCGGCTGAAATAATCAGGATATTGATTCAATAGCATGTTCAATTTCTCTTTGTCGTTGCCTGCTTCGCCATTTAATTTTAAACTGTACAATATCCAAAGTCGCTGATCCAAAAACATTACTGTGTAGCTTTATATAAGCATAGACAGCGGAGAATTTAAAATGTACTAAAGACATTTATTTTTTATTTGAAAGAACTTTTGCCGGTCCGAGAGGAAAAGACCGTCGATCGAAAAGTTGTCACCAACAAACCTGTAATCCGCTTAGTCTGTTTGCAAAGGATTACCGCCACCTATCAAATTTGGAATAGCCAAACCACATCGGGCAGAAACCCGGTACGACAGTGCATTTCCAATTTTTTTTGTAGCAATTGACATTTGATTACGTACCGTAAAAACAGAAATATTCAATACAGCCGCTACTTCTTTATATTTTAACCCCTCTTCCTTTACTAATTGAAACACAATTTTACATTGGGTAGGAAGCCCCTGCACCACTTGTTCGATTCCTTTAATTGTTTCATTTGAAATAAACAGATCTTCCGGGCTGTTGAACTCAACAACAGTTTCCATATCTACATCATGTAGCTGGGATGCCGGGTTTCTTGCATTTTTTTCGATATAGTTGAGGGAAAAATTCCGGGCTGTGGTATAGAGGTAGGCCTTGAGATTATCGATTTGAAGAAGCTGACTTCTGATCTGCCATAATTTAATAAATACGTCGGAGACAATTTCTTCTGCACCTTCCCGAGACTTAACGAGGGAAAAAGAAAATCGATGAAGACCATCAAACAAAAGCATATACAGTTCCTTATATGCACGCATGTCCTCATGTACAGCAATTTGGCGTTGCAAATCTTTAACTACTTCCATATGGCAATTAGTAATGGTAAACTTGAATCACATGCAATGGCATCACGAAAACTTTCCCTGAATGCTCAAAGCAGCTGACTCAACTTTAATGTTTGGTTATCTACACAATCGTTCGAATACCGGTTAAAACACGGCTGGCAAAGGGCTCAAATGTTTATTTTGAAAGCTTTGCGTTTGCAAGAATCCAACCGGGTAACACTTCAAATTTTTTTCAGCAATTCAAGTAAAAATCCATCGGTGCTAAAAAACTCTTCTTGTGTATCCAAAACTAATTTTTGAATCCTCTAAGGGCTGGCTCATTTGTTGAAACTTATAGAACAAATGTTCAATTTTGATTTTATGCAACCGATTAGATTGATTGATATTCAGTTAGTTACATTTTTGCCTATTTTTTGAACAATGCGCAACTTTAGAAAACAAGTTTTACTTTAGCAGTTGTGATCGCTTTTTTGATTTGGATAAAAAATGGCACTGTGTGGATGTGTTTTACTTTCTGTTTAGTAGAAATTTTGTGTGCATCAGAATGAGCTCTTTTGTAAAATTTTGAAGCAAAGCAGCCTTTTGAGTGAACAGAAAATCTTGTTGAACCAAGTAACGAAATGAGTTTCCAAGTTGTCTTTCAAAACAAATGATCGCATCTTATTTTAACCGATGAGTTGCAGTTCAATTACTGCAGTATTGTGTAACATTTAAAGCAATTGCCTGCCGGCCCAAATGTCAAAAAATACATCTCTTTTACTTTTCTGCATATGTTTCTTCACCTGGCTCTCAACAGCCACTGCACAAGAGGATATCAATTTTACCTCACTAACCACAAAGGACGGGCTGTCGTCAAATAATGTAAACGCAATTTTAAGAGACAGGTATGGGTTTATGTGGTTTGCCACCGACGATGGATTGGACAGATTTGATGGCGCCAATTTTAAGGTTTATCGAAACAAACCAATGGATTCTAGCAGTTTGCAAGCCAATGAAATTTTATCGCTCCATGAAGATAAAGACGGTAATTTATGGGTTGGTACAAGTAGTGGATCTCTCAGCTTATACGATCGAAAAAAAGATCACTTCATTAATTTTCCGGCTAACTACCTGGGCAAAAATGCCATTCGGCACAATGTAATTCCAAGTGTTTGCAGCGACTCACAGGATAGGTTGTGGATCGGTCATTACGACGGCATAAGTTTACTGGATAAAAAAACGCAACAGATCTCAGATTTCACAACCAGCAATGGCTCCCGTTTTACAAAAAACTGTAACACCCTTTTTGAAGATAGCAAACAGAGGATGTGGATCGGAACTTCAGAAGGATTGTTCCTATATCTGCAAGAAACAAACTCTCTCACTCAATTCGTTTATTCTGCAAACGACCCAACTAGTTTAAGTAACAACCTCGTGCAAAGCATAACGGAAGACAAAGATGGAAATATATGGATCGGCACACATGACGGGTTGAATATCTTAGCTGAGAATGGTAAAGAATTTATCAAGTTCAGGCATACCGAAGGAAATCAACAAACACTCAACAGCAATGTAATTTATTCACTCGTTGCTGATGATTCAAATAAACTGTGGATCGGTACATCAAAGGGACTGAACATACTGGATCTAAAAACAAAACGCATTACAGGTTATACGTTTGATCCACGAAATACAAATAGTCTTTCAGGCAATAGTATTCGTTGTGTTTACCTTGCCAAAGAAGGTATATGCTGGATCGGTACATTTTTAAGCGGTATAAGCAAATATGATAAGAATCTTACCCTGTTTAATTTGGTACAAAGCAACCCCTTTGACAAACAAGGATTGAACGCTTCCATTGTTACATCGTTCGCAGAAACTAAAGATGGAAATGTTTTTATTGGCACTGATGACGGAGGGCTTAGTTTGTTTGATCCGAAAACAAAATTATTTCAGCAAATCAATATTAAGACCAGGCGTCCGGAAGGTAACCGGCTTGCGATCATGACCCTGACAATGTCAAGGAATCAGCAGTTATTGATCGGAACGTTCGGTGATGGGTATTTTGTGTATGATCCTTCATCAGGTAAATACGAACAGTTGCTACGGGGACCAAAACCGACAGACATTAATTCCAATCAGATCTATTGTATTAAAGAAGATAAAGCAGGAAACCGATGGATCGGTACTAACGGAAATGGTATTGTGGTTTTAACAAAGGAAAATAAGGCGTTATTCAAATTTACGCCTAACCCCACTTTGCCGAATGACATTAAATTACCTATCAACGGATACATTCGTGATATTTTGGAAGCTAAAAATGGCGAGATGTGGATTGCTACGCATGGTGGAGGAATCGCCGTTTATAATCCTATTTCTCAAAAATTTACGATTTACACAACTTTCAATGGAAAATTGCCGAACGATAAGGTTCTTACCTTATTGGAAGACAGAAAAGGAAATATTTGGGCCGGTACGTTTGGCGGAGGCTTGGGGTTATTTAACCGGAAGACAAGCGAGTTCATTTCTTACTCCGAGAAAGAAGGACTCAACAACAATAATGTCTACAAAATTCTTGAAGACAATAACGGGCTTCTTTGGATCAGTACAAACAAGGGGCTCAGCAGCTTTGATACAGACAGTAAAAAGATCAACAACTATAATCATCATAACGGCATTCAAAACAATACGTTTATTCGTGGATCAGGCTTACGAGTACAAAGCGGTGATTTGTTTTTTGGAGGCCACGAAGGTTTCAACTATTTCAATCCTGCAAATCTTAAACGGAATAAGATTATACCGCCTGTGATCTTTACCGACCTGAAAATTTCTAATACATCTGTAGTTCCATCGGAAGACGGACCCATACAGGAAAATATTACTACTGCTGCAGCAATAAATCTCAAGTACAAGCAAAACTTTGCAATAAGTTTTGTGGGCATAAACTATACTGATCCTGAACAAAATCAGTATGAATACAAGCTGGAAGGTTTTGACAGAGAATGGATCAATATCGGCAATGCTTCAACGGTATCGTATACAAATATATCTCCCGGCAACTATGTTTTTCGGGTAAGGGCAAGCAATAATAATGGTGTATGGAATACACAAGGAGCGTCGATAAAGATCAATGTACATCCCCCGTTCTGGCGCACCATTTACGCTTATCTGTTGTATGCATTGATCATTATTGCTGCACTTACCTATTTCCGCCACAGAAGTATTGAAAAAATAAGACGTAAGTATATACTTGAGCAGGAACGGTTTCATGCAGAGCAGGAACGGAAGGAAGCAGAACGATTGCATGAGCTGGACCAACTGAAACTTAAATTTCTTACAAACCTCAGTCATGAATTCCGGACACCTATTTCGTTGATACTTGGTCCTGTTGACAGCCTTATGAAAGAGGAAAAAAACAACGCTTTCAAGGTTCAGCTGAATATGATCAAGCGTAATGGCAAACGACTGTTGAACCTTGTTAACCAACTGCTCGACTTCCGTAAAATGGAAGAACAGGAATTAAAGTTGCAAGTAAAAGAAGGCGACCTTATTTTCTTTGCGAAGGATGTTTTTGATTCGTTCCAGGACTTGTCTGAAAGAAAGAAAATTAATTTTTCATTTACGTGCAGCATTGAAAAATTCAACACCTTATTTGATCACGATAAAGTAGAACGTATACTCTTCAACCTTTTATCCAATGCATTCAAATTTACATTTGAAGGAGGAGCCATCAATTTCGAAATTGAAAAGAGAAGTAGCAACACTACAGAGCAGGTGGAATGGATAGCGATGAAAATTCAAGATTCGGGGATTGGAATTCCACCCGATAAACAAGAAATTATTTTCGAACGCTTTTTTCAGAATACAACGGCTGAATCAATACTGAATCAAGGCTCCGGAATTGGGCTTGCAATTACCAAAGAATTTGTAAAAATGCATGGCGGGAAAATTGAGGTGGAAAGTGAAGTTGGAAAAGGAAGTACATTCACCATACATCTTCCCTTTGAGGAGTTACAAACAACAAACGAACAAGCGGTTCGACCATCTGAAACAGAATCAGAATTTACGGAGCCTGTCTTAATTGAAGAAGAGACAAAGGAATATGCTCAAGACAATCCCACATCAATCATCCCGTCAATTTTATTAGTTGAAGACAATGACGATTTCCGGTTTTATCTCAAAGAAAACCTTCGTTTACAATATAAAGTTTTTGAAGCTACCAACGGATTAGAAGGTTGGCAAAAAGCCCTGTCCGTACACCCAAGTTTGATTGTAAGTGATATTAATATGCCGTACATGGACGGCATTCAACTGTGCAAGAAAATTAAAGAAGATAAACGGACCGGTCATATACCGGTAATTCTGTTAACTGCTTTAACTGATGAAAAAAATCAAATCGAAGGTTTGAAGACAGGAGCTAACGACTACATCACAAAGCCATTCAATTTTGAAGTGCTTATAGCCAAGGTTAAAAATATTTTAGTGTTGAATGATACACTAAAGAATACCTATACAAAAAGAGTGGAGGTATTAACTCCCAAGGTGAAAGCAGAATCGTCCAATGACAAACTAATTAAAAAAATTGTACTTTATATCGAGGACAATCTTACAGACACGCAGTTGTCTGTAGAAACCTTAAGCCGGCATGTGGGCATGAGCAGAGGTACACTCTATAATAAATTACTTGAGTTAACAGGTCAAACACCCGTGGAATTTATTCGTTCAGTTAAACTTGACAAAGCTGCTGAGCTCTTAGAAAATAATGAGCTCACCATTGCAGAAGTAGCTTACTCAGCAGGGTTCTCCACTCCGAATTATTTTGCCAAAGCATTTAAGGCGAAATTTAATATGCTGCCTTCGGAGTATATCATCAAGAAAAGAAAATCAAACCAATAATGCGATATAGTAATCAGAATTCTATAAGATAAGTATGCACAAATACATTGGCATTGTTACATCATGCTTTCTTACTAATTGCCCGTTTCTTTTGTACAAGATACAACCCAACCGAAACCAGCAGCACACCCGCAACTGTGTAAAGACTGATCGGTTCGTTCAAACTAATTGCAGCAATAATAAATCCAAACACCGGACAAAGAAACAACCAGTAAGATGCAGTTACGGCATTTCGTTTCAACAACCATAACCAAAGCTGCACGGCAGCAATAGATACCGGAACAGCCAACCACAAGACCGGACCAAAAAAATCCATATCATACCGGTTGAGTTCTGCTTTGTAGGTAAACAGTAAAACAGGGAGGAGTAATACACCGCCGATCAATGTTTGCCAACCATTGATGGTAAGAATATGCAGATCGGTCCATTTGTTACTTGAAAAATAAATAGCGCCGACAGAATAAGCCAACATACTCACCAGCATAATTAGAATACCATTGACCGTTGCAAAACTATTTTGTAACAACGGCCATGCAGCTACAACCACACCTGCACTGCAGAGTAATAAACTCAGCCAATGTTTTACGCTCATCTTATGATCGAATAAGGCAGCAGACAGAATGCTGATGAGTACAGGGTTAACAGCAACGGCCATACTTCCTAACCCTGCCGATACTTCCTGCATGGCCACCACGTATAAACCGAGATACAAACTGATATTGAGCAAGCCGTAAATGGAAACAGCCAGCCATTCTTTTTTTTGCGGTAAGCGTTTGCGCCAGATAAGGTGTACGAAGATCAACATGCCTACGCCACCAATGAAGAAACGGGCTACTGCTATTACAAATGGTTGTGCTGATTGCAAAGCAATTTTAGTAGCGGCTGCGGCCGATGACCACAACAACGCAAATAATACACCCGCCAAAAGATATTTCCCGTTCATAAAGAAAATGAAAAAGGAAAAATAGGAACAAATCGGTTTTTCAACGATTCTATTTTTTGGGAGCAGTCACTAACGTTGTATCGCTTGCGAGTGCAGGGACCGTATATTTTCCTGAATCAAGTTGTGCAGCTGGAAACGATTGATGCAACAGCACCCAATCAGCAGAACCAACAGCAGTTTGATAGAGATATAAATGTTTTAATTTTTTCAAACCTTTTAATTGCATTACTCCCTGTGCTGTAACTTTTGTACCGGTGAGATTGAGCGATTGCAGTTGTTGTAATGATTGCAGTTTCAACAAGCCTTTGTCAGTGATCGTTGCATTACTGAGTTGCAGACGGGTAAGAGTTGTTAGTTTAGAAAGTACATCCATCGATGCATCGTTAATAGCTGCATGATCTAACTTCAACCATACAAGTTGTTTGCTCAACTGTTGAAGTAATTGCAGCAATGAATCAATACCATTTGTAACCGCAACAAAATTTACGGAGAGATAATTACTGTTTTGTGCAACAGGGATCACAATTACACCTGCTTTTTTTAACCGGTTGATGATGGCTTCATCCGCTTTCGCAACAGGTTCAACCGGCACATCTGCTACTTTCTCTTCGTTATCGGATGAACCTGCCTGCAACGACAGTAATACCGGTTTTATTTTTTCAGTTTGCGGCAGCTCTTTTACTTTCTTATTAAAATGAGCACCCGAATTCACCCACCAATGCAACAACGAAATTTCCTGAGCAGTTAATTGTGATTTTTCTTTCGGTGGCATGTGGTCTTCGTTATCAACCGGCAACAACATTCGCTTGATCATTTCACTTTCATCTGCATTGCCCGGCTGCATGGTATATCCAGTCTTACCGCCTTTAACGATATATTCCTGTTGATCAAGACGAAGTTTTCCTTTTTGCTTGCTTGCTCCATGACAGCTGTAACACTTTGCTTCAAGCAACGGTTGCACTACATCTGTATAAACAACTGCCTCCTGAATATTGGGAATTGGCTTGATAGCTGTGCCTTGTTCCGCTCCACTTTGCAGTCCCTCGGTTAAATAGTTTGAACCATGTGTCAATGAACCACCGAGATGTCCTGTAACAGTTATCAACGCAATGATAACTACAGAAACAATACGTGTCGTTTTCACAGAAATTGAAAATCGATACAATAACCATAATACAAACGATACAACAGCCGTAGCAATTCCTAGCCATTGATGACGACCCACCAACTGTTCTTCATAATCACCACTCAACGAAAGTATATAACCACTGATGCAGGAGAACACAGCACCCAACATTCCCCAAAACAAAATAACGGGAACGGCTGGCTGCAAAAAAGCGAATTTTGCTTTAACAGTAAGCAGTTGAAAAAAACAAGCAAGCAATAAAATGCCAATAGGCAAATGCACAAGCACTGGGTGAAAACGACCAATGAAATCGGGAAGTGAAAGAAACATAAAAAAGCGGTGAGCTTTGAGCTGTGAGCTACGAGTTACGAGTCTTACAGCAGTAAGCGTTTGGGTTAATGAGTTACTGTTTTATTTGTTTAGCTTATTCATAAAACTGATAAGCATTTTCTGCTCTTCATCAATATCTTTTAGCATTTCACTTCTTAACTTCGCATCGCCATAGTTTACAGCTTCTGCGATTAAAAGCTGCGTTTCTAATTCAAAAGTTGAACCTAATGAAATTTCAATGAAGCGGTTATAGTCCTTTTCACTGCTTCGGCTGCTTCCCTCCGCTATATTTGATGAAATAGAAACAGCTGCTCTCGTTATTTGAGATGATATGCCGAATCGCTCCTCCTTAGGAAATGCTGCAACGAGTTTAAATGAATGAACGGCAATTTGAAATCCCTTGTGCCAGATCTTAAGATCTTTGAAATTTTTCATACGCAAATTTTATAGGTGATAAAATAATAACTTGTAAACGACCCAGCTCAAGGCTCGCAGCTCATCGCTCACAGCTTCTTACCCGTATCTCTTCCGCAACAATTTCATCATATGCACATTGATTGCCCATTGATCAGCCACCGGCTGTTGTGTATAAGGAAGCGTGGGCATATAACCGGGCGGACCAAACTCCGTTAAGAAGGTTAATCGCTCACCGTTTTTCTTTTTACGTTCCGCTACTTTATCCCACCAATCGAAATGTTGTTTCACCACCGCTTCCCATTCAGGTGCACGGGGATCATTTACCTGCGGCCCTTCGGCATAACCAATGCGTGCATGAATATGCTCCACCCGTTGCAATGCCAGGTCAATTGTTTCCTTTTGATCACCTAACAAACTCTCATGCACATTGCACCAATGCGATACATCGAAAGTCAATTTCAATGAAGGAATTTTTTCAATGAACTGTCTTGTGGTATGCGCTGCAAACATGATCCGTGACCGATGCGTTTCATGACAGATCGTAATTCCCGTTTCATTTGATAATTGTGTAGTATGATCAACAAATGCTTTTGATTGTTCAAAGCTATAGTGATCTCTTCCGGAATGACAATTGATGTACAACGGTTTTTGAAACGAATTTTTTGCTGCGGCTATCGTTGCTTTTTTAAATGTAGCAAGATGTTCGTTGTAATCGGTTTGCCATCCACCGCACAGAAAACCAACTTCCAGTGCATGTTTTTTCAATGCAGCAAACAGATCAGTTTGTGCTTTTGCATCATCGGGCCACCATATCTCAATGCCATCATAGCCTTCTTTTTTAGCAGCAGCACAAAACGCATCAACAGTTCCCTGAAAACCCCAGTCGGTAGCCATCACCGTTAGTTGAAAGCCGGGAGCAGACACAACATTCAATTTCGTTTGTGCGTCCACGTCATTCACTGAAGCAAGAATCGTTGCTGCAGCAGCAGAAGTTGACGTTTGTAAAAAGTTTCTGCGATTCAATCAGTTTAATTTTAAGAGTTTCAATTTGTTGGATTGACGACAGGCCACAGCTGATCAACCACTCATCGTTCATCACTCATCCTCAAGCGATGATATCACGAATCACATTTCCTTCTACATCAGTCAATCGAAAAGGCCTTCCCTGGAATTGATACGTAAATTCTTCGTGATTAAATCCTAACTGGTTTAAAATAGTTGCCTGTATGTCAAAGGCATTTACTTTTCCACTGATAGGACTGTAACCGATCTCATCTGTTTCGCCATGCGTTGTACCGCCTTTTATACCGCCACCGGCCATCCACATCGTGAATGCTTCTGTATGATGATCTCTTCCTTTGTATGGCGCATCCGAACCGTTGCGATTTTCCATCATAGGTGTACGACCAAACTCTCCGCCCCACACCACCAATGTTTCTTCCAGTAATCCACGTTGTTTGAGATCCAGTAACAATGCAGTAATTGGTCTGTCAACCGTTTTGCATTTATTCACCATACCAATGTTCACCGCATTATCTGCATGATCACCATGTGCATCCCAACCCCAATCAAACAACTGTACATAACGAACACCTTTCTCTACGAGTTTTCGTGCAAGCAATACGTTGTTGGCAAAACATGCTTTGCCGGGTTGCGTGCCATACATGTCGTGAATATATTGCGGCTCATCATTGATGTTCATTACATCGGGTGCCGTGATCTGCATCCGATAAGCCATTTCATATTGAGAAATACGTGAAAGAATTTCGGGATCATTGTACTCTGCATACTCTTGCATGTTTGCCTCATTGATCGCTTCGATCGAAGCTTTCCGCAAATCACGACTCATTCCATGCGGATCTTTGATAAACAAAACAGGATCGCCTTCGCTCCGACATTGCACACCTTGATAAACCGACGGCAAAAATCCACTACCCCACACACTCTTACCTGCATCGGGAAAACTACCACCACTTGTTAATACCACAAAGCCGGGCAGGTTTTGATTTTCTGTTCCTAAACCATAGGTTACCCAACTGCCAATACTTGGCCGGCCCAACCGTGCACTGCCTGTGTGCAATAACAACTGTGCAGGTGCATGGTTGAACTGATCGGTTGTTACTGCTTTTAAAAAACTGATATCATCTACAACAGTTGAGAGATGCGGAAGATTTTCACTAACCCATGCACCACTTTGTCCGTGCTGTTTAAAATTTGTTTGTGGTCCCATCATTTTCGGAACGCCACGAATGAAAGCGAATTTTTTCCCTTCCAGTAATGAAGGCGGACAATCCTGTCCATCCATTTTCATTAACTCCGGTTTGTAATCAAACAACTCCAGTTGCGAAGGAGCACCAGCCATATGTAGATAGATCACACTTCTTGCTTTGCCAATGAACGGTGGCGATTTTGGCAACAATGGATGTGCCGGATCAAACACAATTGGATTGGTGCCTGCAGTTTTATTTCCACAACCACCAAGTAAAGAACCCATCGCTAATGCACCAAGTCCCATTGCACTTTCTTTTAAAAAATGCCGGCGTGTATGCAACCGAAGCTGTGCTTCCTGGGCCTCTTTCACCATCCGTTGTGCATGTAATTCTTGTTGAGTCATAGCTTCTTCTAATTTTTCATAATCACTTCATCAATATTCAACATGGCGTTTGCCACTACTACCAATGCCGCTGTCTCCGCATTGTTGTGTTCATCATCTTTCCCAATCAATTCACGTGTTTTTGTTTGATCTGTTTTAAACTCAGTGAATGCCTTTTGATAGAGACTGGTAAATGTTTTCAATTTTGCTGCATCAATTTTTTTGTACAGCATCAGTTCATATCCTTTTGCAATTTGCTGTTCGGGATTTTTTCCTGCTTCTTTCTGCATGCGGTATGCAAAATGTCGTGACATATCAAGATATGCTGAATCATTCAAGGTCACCAACGCCTGCAATGGTGTGTTGGTACGAATACGACGGGCATTGCATACCACTTTCGCAACACCATCAAACGCAATCATCGATGGATAGGGAGCCGTACGTTTCCAATATGTGTACACTGCTCTCCGATATTGATCTTCACCTTCACTTGTTTTCCATTTATCGCCGTTGTAAGGTGATAACCAAATGCCTTCCGGCTGCCAGGGCATTACACCGGGGCCATACATTTTATTACTCATGGTGCCGCTGATGCATAAATGTTGATCACGTATTTGTTCTGCACTCAACCGCACTCGTGGACCACGTGCATAATATCGGTTGAACAGATCCTTTGCTTTTATTTCTTCGGTAAGTTTTGAGTCCTGCATGTAAGCAGCACTCATCACCAATTCTTTCAATAATGCTTTCATGCTCCATTTGTGATCGTTCATCAATTTCCACGAAAGATGATCCAGTAATTCCTGGTGTGTGGGCGGTGCTCCCTGCGTACCCATATCTTCCAATGTTTCTGCAATGCCTGTACCAAACAACTGTTCCCAAAAACGATTCACCAATGTGCGTGATACCAATGGATTCTTTTTATCTGTTAACCACATCGCTAATCCCAAACGATTTTTTGGCGCATTGGCTGGCATTGCAAAAGCAAATGTTTGCGGCACATCCGGCTGCACTTCTTCTCCTTTACTCGTCCACGCACCACGTTCAAACACATTACTGGTTCGCCACATCCACGAAGGATTTTCAACCATCACCGGTGTGGTAACAGGATTTGCATCTAAGAGTGTACGATAAGCCTGATTGATTTTTGCAAATCCAGGTTCTGTTTTTCCTGGTAACTCATTCACGAATGCAAACCAATCGAAAATGAGTGCAAACTCTTTACTGTTGGCAGGCAATGTTGCATTTTCATACGTTACATATACATCATGAATGCCCTGTTGCGGTGTAAACGAAAGGAAGAACTTTTGAAATTTATCCATCTTCTGCAACGGTACACTAGCAAATACCGGTCCTTCCGGGCTATCGGTACGGAATTTTAATACGCCTCCCTTTATTCTTGAAATGAAATTAAATATCAGTTGATTTGAATGCTGCAGATCGATGCGTTTTAATCGTGCCGAAGAATAATTCAGCATCATCAACGCATAATTGTTATTTCCAATTACTGCATTGTTCAAACTATCGGCCGTAGTTGAATTAACTGATGGCTGCCAGGTACGCAAAAAAAGTTTCACTCTGCTTGCTTCATCTTTAGAAGCATATCGCTGTACCCAGTTCACAACTTCGTTCAACGTTTGTTTCAATGTATCGTTGTACTCCCGCAGCAATGGATATTCAGCAGGTACATCTTCATCTCTTGTGTTATTGAAGTACGCCAAAAATTTATAGTACTCAGCATGTTTGATCGGATCGTATGGATGACTGTGGCATTGCACACAACTAAATGTTGTACTCATCAATGATTCCCATGTTGTATTCACTCTGTCAATCACTGCTGCTGTTCTGAACTCTTCATTATCCGTTCCGCCTTCCATATTATTCATGGTGTTGCGGTGAAAGGCAGTAGCAATGTATTGTGCATCGGTTGGGTCTGGCAGCAGATCACCGGCCAGTTGTTCCACTAAAAATTCGTTATACGGTTTGTCTTTATTAAATGCATTGATAAGCCAGTCTCTGTATTTCCAAATAGTGCGACCTTCATCTGATTCATAACCTTTGGTATCAGCATATCTTGAAAGATCGAGCCAGAGTGATGCCCATCGTTCACCAAAACGTGGTGATGCCAGTAATGAATCAACCAACACTTCATATCCTTTCTCATCTGTACTTTGCAAAAATTGTTTTGCAACAGCCTCGGATGGATACATACCGATCAAATCAAGACTAACTCTTCTTAATAATGAAGGTTTGTCGGCTTGCACAGAAGGTTTCAATTCCAGTTCTTTCAGTTTTGCAAAAATGAATTTGTCAACATCATTGTGTATCCATGGATCAGTAACATCCGGCAATTCGGTTTCTTTCACCGGCAGATACGCCCAATGGTCACCCCACTTTGCACCCTGTTTGATCCATTGCTTTAAAATCTTTATCTCTTCCTTACTTAACGGTTCATGTTTGTAAGGCATCCGCTCTTCCGGATCGTTCACTGTAATTCTTCTGATCATTTCACTTGCGTCGGGATCACCTGGAATGATCGCCGGCTTTCCCGACTCCGTTTTGGCTAATGCTTCATCACGAAACAATACACTAAAACCGGCTTTTGCTTTTACACCACCGTGGCAGGAAATACATTTATTATTGAGGATGGGTTTTACATCGGCACTGAAATCAACTGTACGTGATGGCATCAGGAACAAATAGCCTGCTACCAGTACAATGAGCAACCCGATAATAAGAACCGTTTTTTGTTTGAAGAATGATTTCATACAGCAATACCCTGTTAACTTGTGCCTTCAATTTACATTTATTTTCCTTTACTGCTTCATCAATTTGCACAAACGATTGTACAACTAAATAAATGGTATGCCTACACTCCGGCTTATCGACTGCAATAAAAAAAACCCGGCCAATAATTGCCAGGTTTTACCATATATATTGAGCGATGAGAAGTTACAATCTAATTCCAATACCTGCTGTGATGTAAAAACGATTACGGCCGTATTCACCGTTTGATGCGATCAGATTTTGCGGCATTACAAACGATGGACTTACTACCGCATTCATTTTACCCATAACCAGCACAATCGGCATGGTATATTCGTATGCGAGTAATGAAAACGTATTTACATTTCTTGTACCGGTTACTGTTTGCGGAGGGCCAACCGGTAATCCGCCAATGGTTCCATTTCTTTTTTCCTCGTAGGTTTCAACAAACCGTTGTGTACCTCCGTATGCTGTAATGGTTGGATTAATAGCCAATGCCCGTGGCTTTCCTTCTTTTAATTTAATAATAAATAAATGATCGAGCCCAGCTGTTGCACCAATATCTGTATTGCTGCTGAATTTAAGATCGGCACCAAGATTTATATTGATGATCTTTGTTTGTATGGTTGTGTTGATCCCGGTTTGATATTTCAAGGCTGATTGTACCAATGAAGATTCTTCTTTGTACAAGAACCTTGATGCAAACAGATTGCCTGTAAAATGTTCACTCTCGGGGAAACGATAACCCAATTCCACACTACCTCCTGTTAATTGAAACGGCAATGCACTGTTTTGTATAAAGATGGCAGCACCTTGTGCATACAATCCATTTTTCAATTGATATCCCACGATTGGCAACGTAGCGCTGCTGCTTAAACTATCTGTACGTCCGAGAAAATGTACCAGCGTTTGATGAGCAAGTGTTGCTGTAAATACAGGTTTTCGTGTATCAGTTTTTGTTGTGTCGTCCTGTGCTGCAAGAAACAGCGGACACAAGAGCAACAAAAAGGAAAAGAGTTGTTTTATTTTTTTCATGGCCTTACAGTTTGGTTCGGAAGAAAGAAGTCCCGCTTCTGCGGGACTTCCAGTTCCCGATCGTCATGATTTCTATAACTACCTATAAAACTTATTGACGACCGGCAGTAACTGTTGAGTTACTGTTTGCTGACACTTCTACATCAGCGCCCGCTTCCGTATTCTTCACTTTCTTTACAGTTGCTTTTGTAGTTTGTTTTGCCTCAGCTGTTGTGTTGCCTGCTTTCGTTTTAATTTTCTTTGTTTTCAGTTTTGCATCAGTTGTTACTTCTGTACTACTATTCACATCACCATTGGCAGATGCATCGTTTGCATTAACCTCACCGTTTGCATTGGCATTGGTGTTACTGCTGATGTTGAGCCCCGGCTTTACTTCATTCCGCATTTCTTTTGTTGTTGTGCGGATGCCTTGTGCTTCTGTTACAACTAATTCTTTTACTTCTGTTGCCATACCATTTCCTTGCTCAGCAGCATTTGTTTCACCCTTTACACGGGTATCCACTGCTGTTTCGTTTGTTACTTTCGCATTAGTTCCTTTGGCCGTAGCATTTGCAGCTGCATTTGTTTTTGCAGTTACGTTTGCTGTTGTACGTGTTGTAACATTCGCAGTAGTTTGCACTACTTTACCGGTTGCCTGTACCACTCTTGTAGTAGCCTGTGTTGTTTTACTTACCACATCTGCAACTTTACTTGTGTTTACAGTAGCTTTTGTAACAGCACTGGTTGTACTGTTCAAATTCAGGTTCACCTGAGCAAAAACTGCGTTACCTAAAAGCATCACTACTGCAGCGGCTGTTAATTGTTTCATCTTGTTCTTCATTTGATTGTTTTTTTTGTGATTGATAAATTAAAAGCGTTTTGCTTTATTTCCGGATATACAGACAGAGGATGTTTTCGCAGGTTTAAAACTGTTGATAACTTATTTTTTTACATCAACATCCGGTATAAAGCAGAAAGTGTGCCAACAGAAATAATTGATCATTCATAAAAATAAACTTCTACTTATTGACTGCTCAAAATCAATAAGAAACGATCGTTTTTGTGAATAAAAAAGAACAGCACTGTTGCTGTTCTTTTTTTATTTTATGAATGTAAATCCGTTACTTTTTCTTTTACGTAACTATTTGTTTTTTCTTTTGCTGCAAAACAAATTGATCATTACAATAATACTGTTTCAATTGCTTTTTCAATTGCTTTGTATGCATTGATCTTTCCATGTCCGACCCTATTGAGATGTTCTAACCCTGCTTCACTGCTTACAGCATCTGCTGTTGATAATAAACAATCACGTACATCCGTAGCCGTTAGTGCAGGATTGATGGCTACAAGTATGGCAGCTATTGCCGATACAATGGCAGTGGCAGCACTGGTACCGCAAAAGATATCGGTGTATTTCCCGTTGTTTCTGGTAGTGGAAATAAATAAACCCGGCGCAGCAATATCCACTTCACGCCCGTAACAGGAACCAAATTTCTGATCGGATGGAGTATTGACGAGATTCACCCATTCTGATTTATTGTTAACAGCAGCAACGGTAATCACTTCATCCATTCTTCCGGGAAACTGTACTGCATGATCATCACTTGCACGCACATAGTTTCCGGCTGCTGCACAAAAGATCACTCCTTTTGAAAAGCCGTATTGAATGGCTTCTGCTACCAACGGACTTGGTTCCATTCGCCAACTTAAATTGATCACCCGTGCATTGTTATCAACTGCACGTTTTATTCCTTCACTGATGCGTAATGCATTTACACCTCCTACATTATCCTGTGTAAAATAAATACGTCCGGACATGATCTTACAAAACGGATTGATCCCGGCAATACCTACCCCATTATCCTGTATCGCTGCAATAACACCAGCTACTGATGTGCCATGATGATCTTTATCTTTCGGCAATAATTTATTGGCACCAAACACACTGAAATTCTGATGCCATAAATTCGGATCCCTCAGATCAGGATGTGTTGTATCCACACCTTCATCCAATACAGCTACACAAATCGTTTTGTCGAGTGTGAGTTGATTGTCTGCGATCAACTTCAATCCATCCAGTATTCCGATATCATCTCCGGGAATTCCGTTGAACTGACCGGTATTTTCCAAGATCCATTGCGTTGAAAACTTAGGATCATTCAATGAAATTGCTGTGTTTTGTATATGATGTAATACATAAGGCTCAGCGAATTCTGCAATGCCACTATCATAATATGTTTTTGCAAGTGCAGCCAGTTTGTTCACCGACATTTTTTTGAAATAACAGAGATAAATATGACCGGCTTTGTCGTGTACTTTTTTTCGCAGCAGTCCGTTGGCTTTATTAAATTCATCGGTATGCTTGCTTACACCGCCTCTGAACCGTATGATCAATATCGAGTACTCCTGTTTTTTTTCGCTGCTGATATTTTTACTGTTGATCTTTTTTTTGATTCCTTGTTGATAAACAAAATAAGACATGACGATTGATTGATGCTGTTACCAATTATAATACAAGGCCGCACTACCCCAGGAATGATTGCGTGCAGTTGGAAGATTTGTTTCCGATGTGCGTAAAATGTACGGTTGAAAAATAGCCGTGAGTTTACCAATATTCAACATCACTCCACTTTCTGCTTCAAACAAAAAGCGGTTCACTTGTTCTTTCGTTAACTCAAATTCATTTTGCTTGAACTGACCTGTCAATAACGCATTGTACACCACGGCCCTTCCTCTGAACTGTACAAAAAAACTGAACTCCGGTTTTTTATCGATCCGTGAAGGCGCTTGTGACACCACCGACATTCCTGAATTATTAAACTTCCAAAACGGTGTTGTAAACCGACCGATGCGAAATGATAGACCACTCGCCATATTGGTATAATAGCCAAGATTTGTTTCGAGCAACCACGTTGCCTGCATTCGTTTCAACTGTGTTTGTGTGGGATGTGTTTCTTCGAAGATGGGTTTCATGAATTGCAGTTGATATAGCAGCGTAGGTTCACCTCCATCAGAAATTTGTGTGGGCCAGCCAACAGGCACTGCCCGTTTTCCATCAAAGAAGTTTTTATGGATATATGATTGTACCGCTTCTGCTACTCTGGTACCAATAATGCCCAATACAAAGCGGCTGGTAATACTACTTTGCTCCCGTAAGTCTTCTGATGAATTGATAACGGTGGTGCGTGAAGCTCCAATGCCCAATATATTTCCATAGGGCCGGTCGTTTGTTACAGGTGTAAGCGATTCCAAATTCAAGGGTGTAAAGGCACCATCAAATAATTGCATCCCGGTGAGATAGTTGTCACCTTCTTTGTGCCATTTTTTGATTCCAAAAAGCCAATCGGCACCTTTTCTTAAAAGCGGAACGATGAGGTAATTTTTATCAAACACCGGGCCGTTCATATTAATGCTTACACCCATTGTGTAATTGCGGTCCTGGTTTTGCGGTGTGAAAAAATCCTGATCGAAAATAAGGCCAAAGCCATACGATGAATCCTGCGTCTGCTCATTTTCCTGAGCATAACTAAAAGAAGCTGCAAAGCAGCATAGCAAAATGGTGAGTGTTTTCATTTGACAATTGTTAGTGATAAGATCAACCAATGTAAAAAAAAGAAAACGCTTTTGAAAGAGTGAAAATACGGTTGGGGATAAGTGTATTACACGGGTGCAGCAACGCCCTGACGAAGGTCAGGATTTTGTATTACCAGCATTAGGAAAGCAGTAAATTCGGCATGCTATCTTTCGCCCTTAAATGTTCATTCATGAAAAAGATCATCAGTTCCGGCTTTGTCGTTAGCCTTGTGTTACTGGCTTTTGCCTACCTGTGTTTATTGATAATGCCCGTTCTGCTTCCAAAAGTGGCGGAAGAATACTATAGTCCGGCATTTGTAAACGATGAATCCCGCAACCTGTTGTACTATGTACATCCTGTTGTATTGGCATTTGGTCTTGCATGGTTCTGGAACCGCTTCAAAAAATTATTAAAAGGAAATGCACTGATGCAGGGAATTGAAATGGCGTTGATCTATGTAGCCATTGCCACTATTCCATCGCTACTCATTACGTTCAGTGCAATTGACGTATCGTTTTTAACCATCATTTCCTGGTTAGTATATGGATTTTTCCAGGCATTGATCGCCGGCATTATTTTTTCAAGGATGCATGCATAAAAAAACCTGAACTTCATTACAACCGCTTTCGATTTGTATTGTGCTACCCTGTTGAGCAAGTAGTTCAGTGTTGGCTTTGCACTATCGGCATACTTCAGCTGCAGCAAAAATTGAGAATGCACATCTTGATCTCCTGTGTTTTTGCTCTGCCAATCCATGGCAATAAAATTACTCAATCAACTCATCATCATACGTCTGGTGAATTACTGAATTGACTGCATCGCTACGTCCATCCGCAGCGGAAAAAAGACCTCCATTTTCATTGCATTAACCACTTAAACAGTGTGCAATCGGTTGTGCTGTATTTCGCCTTCTGAATCAGCATAAGTTAACTCCTATACTCTACTTTTAGCAAGGACATTTCAATTGAAATTCCCTAGTAAACTTAATTAAACTGCAAATTCATTATGCGACATTTTCTTTTGTTTTTTCTTTTATCCGGCACATTACATGCACAAACTACAGGCGATAAACAATTGCCTTCACGCACAGAAATTATTACACCACTTCATAAAGATAAATTTTGCGAAGACAGTTTACGCAACTCCAGAAAACAAGGCGGTAATCCACAAACCAAAGATGGGTACCTGCTATTTAACGGCTCAACCGATGGTAACCGCCAGGTAGATCCGCAAATTGCTGTGGGTGGTGGTTATGTATTGCACGGAACAAACAACGGCCTTATTATTTATACCAAAAAAGGTGAGTTTGTTGCAGGTATTTCGCAAAAACATTTTAACAATGGCATTGATCCAAAGATGGGTTACGAACTTCATAATAAAGTATTCCTGTTCGATCTTTGGTGGTACTACGATAAAGAAAAAGTAAAACCCGTTAATATTTCTGTCTCTGAAACAAGCGATCCAACTGCTGCCTGGAACACCTACCCTGTTCCTGCACAAAAAGGTGTTGATGGTGGTGGTATTGGTTACAGCAAAAAATGGATCGGTTATTCATTTCCCGGTGGAGAGGAAAGAACATTTGTATTAAAACTTGCTGAAGCAAAATCAGGAAAGCCTGCAACAATTTATCATTTCGCAGGAAGCTTAGGTCATCCTGTTGCTATGCAGGATAATGTGGATGATCTGTATTTCTTTGATATTGCCGGGCCCAACTTTATCATCAGAAAAGTAACTGAAGGTGCGGATGGTGTTCCATATTGTGTAGTTGTTTCGAAGAAACCACATCAATTGCAATATTATAATTATCCACCTCAATCATCACAAAAAGGAACTGCACAAAAAGTATCAAGTGGCGATCGTAATCCTAAAAACTTAGTGTATCAAAACGGTAGTCTTTGGTTTTCCCACGCCGTTAATAAGAACGGACATTCTGCAGTACAATGGCACCAGATCAAAGGAGATGATGGTACTATTCTGCAAACAGGTATTATTTCAAGTGATACAACCAACTATATACAAACCACATTAGCGGTGAATAAACGAAACGATGTGCTCATTGGCTTCCAGGAAGTAAATGGTGCTTCATTCATCAGCCCGAGGTTTGCTTACAGATATGCAAATGATGCAGCAGGAACTGTTCGTGAAATTGTAAACGTTGGAGAAGGAAAGGGTGCTGCTGATGGTGTTGCCTGGGGCGACTACAGCGGAAGTGTAATTGATGGCGACAACTTACTTGACTTGTGGACCATTCAAAGCATTGCAAATGAAAAAGGCCGTGGAGAAACTGTAATTGTGAAAGTTCCGTTCACAAAGAAGAAAAAGAAGAAGAGAAAATAACTACCTGAGCATTGCTTACTGAAAAGCCCTCATTCGAGGGCTTTTCTATTGCTGGAAATATTTCTGAATCGAATCTGGAGTAATGAGTTTTATCAGCATAACATGATGTTGTACAAATGAAAGTTGTTATGCTTCGCTCATGTCAGCAGCTTTGTTCAGCATGGTTTCAAATAACTCCTTCTTTTCCTGCAAGCGTTGTAATAAAACGATCTGATTTTTAGCCCGTACAAAATTATGCTGCGGATACCGGCTGCCATAGTACACATCATTGTTGAGATAATCTGTAAGAAACCGGATGGCTTGCATATAGATCATAAATGTACCCGAATAAAAAAAGTATTTCTTTTCTTCTGCTGATAACTCGTTCTTCACTTCATTGAAATAACCGCTGACGATTGCTTCATAAAATTCATCCCTCACTTCAACCAGAGAATAATCACTTTCTTCTTCGCTTACAGGTGAGAGATAGGTACGCATCATATCGCCAAGATCGCTGATGAAATAGCCGGGCATCACAGTATCCAGATCAATTACACAGATACCGTTATTGTAACTGTCGAATAACACGTTACTGATCTTGGTATCGTGATGCGTAGCCCTTATTTTAAAGCCGGTTCCGTTTTTTAATTTTTCAAAATCACGAACAATATCATTGTTCAGCTTAATAAACTGAATGAGTTCATCAGCTTCGTTTATTCGGCTCTTATCGCCTGTTGTAAGCGCTTCTAAAAACTGCTGGTACCGTAAGGACAAATTATGAAAATCGGGGATTGTAATTTTCAAATCACTAACGGAAATGCCGGCCAGCATATTTGTAAACTTACCAAACCTTGCTGCGGCCTGAAACGCTTGCTCTGGTGTTTCTACCACATCCTTTGAATGTGAATCGGGAATAAACGGAAACATGCGGAAATATTCATGTTCGCTTTTTTGTACAAGCGTACTTCCGTCCAATGCAAAAATCGGTTGCAACAAATTGTATTGAGGATAGTATTGCTGCAAATGTGCCGCAATAAGATTCAGATTCTTATCAATATCTTCAGGTTTCTTGAATACTTCATCATTTACTTTTTGAAGTACATAATCCTTCCCATCTACCGAAAGCTTCCAGGTTGAATTGATCAATCCATTTCCTAAAGGAGACATATGCAATTCATCTCTCTTCAACCCATAACGCCTTATAACAAACTCCAACATTACTTTCTTTTTAATTGAACAATGCCTGCCCTCAGAAAAAATTACAGATGAATAATAAACAGCCTGCCTTCTTTAATGCACAACAAATCAGTGTTTTTTACACAAAGGTCAACAGTTGAATGATGTTTCGATAACAAGTATGCATGATCGATGAATAAAAAATTCGTTTTCATGGGCGGCGATCTGTGAAACGGTATTTAAATCAATCCACACTTCTATACTTTGCGCTGCTGTTTACAATTTCACAAATTCCTGCTCGTACAGCTCAAGCCATTTACTGCCTTCCAATCCCCATACTGCCTGTGTATTTAATTTCAACCAATAAAAAACTGTTGTAGCAAACCCTGAGTTTGTTAAGAACAAGTTTGTTTTTCCCGGATCCACAACACTTGAGAAACTACATGGAAATTCAGGAACGGGCTTCCATTCAAAACTGCTTTGCAGAATAAAATCTTTATTAACAGCGCCGGGTGCATAGTTTTTAAACCGACCACCTAATCCATCTGTACATGGCCAGTAGCCTGTAAGGTTCGCATACTTACTGTGTTGTGTAATGTTTTTTACACAAAGGTTTGCTGCTACTTCTGCAGAGCTTAAGCCTACATTGAATATTTTAATATCGGATACATTGTATGCAACATGCGATGTAAGTGCATCGCCTGCATTTCCCTGACCCCAACCTAAGATCAATGGTTGAGGCGACGTAATTGCACCAAACGAAGAAATATCTGTTTCGTCAATTTTTACACCATCCCTGTAACGCTTGGCCCAACGTTTTGAAGCACTGTCAACAAACACCAATGTAAGCGTATGCCAACTGTTATCAACTACCGCAGGTGATTGCGGAAGCCCCGGTTGAATACGCACATTACCACTGGCACCTCTTAACTGTAAATTCCAGTTATTGTTACCGCCGGAAAAATAGGCAAAGCCGGGATCGCCCGAATCAAGAATATTACCTGATGCAGGTCCTTTCTTCGTAACAAACAACGGAAAGCCACCACTACGGCTGCCTTTCATTTTCATTTCTATCGTCATAGGCCCTGTACCCGGATTATAAGCAGAAGCATCGCTCATAACTGCTCTTACACCTCCCTGTCCTCCTTTCATTTGTACATTCACAAAAGACCCTTGCTTTGTAAATTCTGTTTGCTTAAATGCTTCGTTGTAATAAAAAGAAAAAGCCGTTGTTTCTTCAGGGCTAAAGCCACCATGGCTGTTTCCTGTACCACCATGTGTACTGGCTACCACCACCAACCATTCTTCATTCTTATTATACCCGGGCCTTGCTTTTAATGCCATCATCATTTCGCCAATATAGTTGTCAACCTGTGATGCTGCATTTTTATAATCGCTGTTTGCTTCACTGAACCCACCCGATTTACCGGCAATAGCAACAGAGTTGAAATGCACCACCATAAATTCAGGATTGCCATTTTTAATTCGCTTTACTGCAGAATCTTTCACCGCTACATCGTTGGCTGCTGTTACAGGATCCTGTACTTCAGGCACCAGTTTTTCAACCATGGTTGACCAAGGCGAAATAAACACTGTACGCATTTCATTTTTGGGTGAAGAAAGGATGTACGAAAAAATTGAAGGGAAATTCGGTATTGCTCCGTGTTGCGGATCATTGATCCCTTGCGTATAAATGAATGTACTGTCTTTTATTTTGTGACGTGAATAAGAGATACCGCTCATGAGTGTTTTCCACGATGCACCTGAAGTACTTAATTCATCTGATATACCATCCCAGCTGTATTTACTTTTTGCCAACATACCCTGCAATGCAGGCAATGTCATTTTTTTATACTCACCGGGCACTGCACCATCAATACCAATGAACAGTATTCTGCGTGATGCAGGCTTTGTTGTATCGCCCGGATCCTCAAAATAAGGAGGCGGATCAACATAACGTTTACAGGAGGCAAACAATATGATCATGATTCCTACAGAAGAAAGTAAGAGAGCAATATGCAGTTTGTTCTTTTTCATGTGTAATTATTTATTTTTTTTGGCCACATGTTATTCACCATAAAATTTTTATCGGTAGTTGTTATAAATTACCTCAAAAATTTTATGGCTCATTTCATATTATTCATTTATCTCGAATAAAAAATTAAGGTCGTACAATATTTATTTCAGCTAATGCTGAGTTGTTACCTGTTGGATCATTATCGGATGTAGCAGATACAACATACCGGAAATACCTGGCTGTAATATTTGCAGTGAGATTGAAGCTTTGTAATCCCTGTTGATTCAACAATGTCATAGCACCGGCAATTGTACTTGCACCGGTCACAAACGTAACCGGGGTCCAGTTAATATTATCGTCACTTACCTGTACCCGTATGTTTTTAATACGGGTTGCTGTACCTGTACCACTTTGCCTTAATGCAGCAGCAAAACCTTTGATGACTGTTGGCACAGCCATATCCACCGTAATTGTGTGCGTTGGCGATGTTGGTCCGGTACCGGTTCCATAATTACTATGCCAATACGTAGTGAACGAACCATCGAATGCATTATTAATGGTTCCGTTTGAACCTTCACTTGTAGACCATGAACTTGCAGTGGCCGTCCAGATCGTTCTCTTTTCAGTTGCCTCTCCATCTCCACCTGTTTTTGTTAATGGGTTATACTTCCATATTTCCTGGAATGATAAAGGATAAACGCCTGCCATCTTGTTTAGTGAAATAGTACTCACGGTAATACCCCATGCTTTGAAAAATGCACGCATATCCCTGCGGGTAAAATCGCATAATGTTTCGTACACAAAATCACGTTTGTTCTGATCGGTCAACGATATCCTGTTTGAACGTCTTGTTTTTTTGTACAACTCTGTTACAAAGCTCCATCCATCCGGTTGCCCGGGATAACCCCAATTAGCCGGTATCTTACTCATGATCTGAATGAATGGTGTTAACCGTGCAAACGGATCATTGATCGCAGCATCGGTGCCATCAAAATTTCTTGTGCCTATAGCAGAAGATGCCCATGTGATTGCTCCGGGTATTGCTGTTGCCAGCGCAGGATGTTTCGGAGGCCATGCAGTTGGAGTTATTGCGCTCAACCGATTGGCAACTTTAAACGAGAAAATGTTACAGGTAACTTCACCTAATGTGCTCCAGCTCCAATAAGTACCTTGCTGATTGTTGTGCCCCACTTCATGGAATACACCCCAGTTACCGCCGCCATTAATGTTGGTGACGTTGCCAATTCCATCGAACCAACTGTAATCGTTTTGCACAACAATTGGGAAACCAGAGTGACCATAACCTACAACAGGTTTAATATCCATCACCACTCTCCATGGAAGAAGCGGTGCTTCATCAATTGCATCAACAGGATTTTCACTCAAACCTTCCCATTGGTAAAAATCAAGATTGATAATATCATCCCAATCCTGCATTGCTTTTTGAATATCAGCAAACGGCCGGTCGATACAATATTGACGTGGTACAACAAAGATCATGTTGGCACTTCTTAATTCAAGCCATGGTACACAGGATGAACGTATGGCAGCTTCCCAGGTTGCCCGATCAGTTTGTCCCAGTACAAAATCAGGCGACTTCACAACATTCGTAAATGATAAGTTTACCGGAGTTGCAATTGGGCGACCTGCGAATATATAAATATGGCCTCCGTATAAATTCCGTAAATAATTTCTTCCGGGATTTAACTGGCTGCGTGTATAAATAACGGGATCACGTGGTGCATTCTGGATAGTAGAAAGATTATCCGTCCATGCACCTATTTGTACAGACAATGAATATTCGTTTTGCGGAACATCAATGATCACCAACTCACCGGGAGCTGCATAAAGCCCCGTACTGAATTGCGGACTTGGCGGAACAGAGATACGCAACTCATCCTGCACATGGTTGTAATTTAAATTCATTGCAATATCCACTTTGGTTCGTGGTTCAGATGCACACACCAAACCGGGAAACACCCTTGCCTGTGCGTACTTACTTGCATCTACATTTTTAATACTTGTATCAACCGTAATGCTGCCTGCAGGCGCACCATTACCGGGAGTACCATCTTCAAATTCGTATGCATATTTTTTTCTGCATGCGGTTACTGCTACTGAAAGTAACAGCAGGCAAACCGATAATCGCTTAACAAGAATAACAGAATTCATGCTTGTTCGTTTTATTGTAACTAGTTTATTGATCGTTCGTTTTCTTTATTAACCTCCACTTACATCGCTGTAGGTCGGAATCCAGTTTTTTCCATCTAATCCCCATGCAGCAGGTACCGTAATTCCAAACCATGCATAGATCTGCGTTGCTACATCCACCGAGTTTGGAACTGTTTTGTAAACAGGTTCGCTAACAGGAGGACAAACATTTGCATTGAGATCATTAAAGCTGCCCGGAGAATAAGCTTCAAGTGTGAAAGCACGACCGAACGGACTTGCGTCTTGCATTTTAAACACACCATTATCATTGATAACAGGGAAGCCTGGCCAGAAACCAACAAGATTATTATAATACTGACTGGATGGTTCAATGCTTGTTGTACAATACGTATTTGCAATATAGCTGTCGGGCAAGGCCACGTTGAAATACCTGATATCCGTTATATGATAATTGCTGAGCCCTGTTACATTATCTGGAGGAAGATTTCCGATTGTAAGCGGTTGAGGACTGTTGAGATTTCCATAACTGGTAATATCTCTTGTAGCTGCAGAAATACCTGTGTTATAAAGAACACCATCAGTATAGGTATAAACGTTTCTGGCAGCGCCTTCTTTTCTTATTACAACGGTAAGTGTATGCCATTGACCATCGGCAATTACATGCCCACGAATCTGGCGGTTTCCTAAACTTGTTTGTCCAATGTTCACCATCCAATAGTTAGCTTCCAGAAAAAACACCCATCCAACAACTCCGCCGGAAAAAGATGCACGTTTTGATACGATCGCAGGATAGTAGTAATTCCCGACCGGTATCTTTACTTTACATGAAATCGTCATTTCCCCTGTTGATCCAATATCAAATGCCGATCCTCCATCCAATACTTTCGCTCTGCGATTTTGTGCGAGTGTACCTGAAAACAATGGCGCCGTTCCTGTGTACGGAATCAATGCACCGGGCTTTGATAATCCTTTGCTGTTAAAGCGTGGGTTAAAGCAAAAGAAAAACGTATTATGTCGTGTATCCTCAAACGCAGACCATGAGCCGGATGGATTGTAAACTGTATTGCTTCCTTTGTTTGAAGTAATGATCACCATCCAGTTTTCTGATTTGAATGATGGACGGTTTCTGAGAGCAGTTAATATTTCACCAATGTATGCATCGGTTTGTAAGATCGCATCTTTATAAGTTGTTGAACCAACTGTGTACGATGATGCTACACCTGCTTTATCAACCGCATGAAATTGTGCCAGCACCAGGTCAGGGTTTTGTGTATTCAATTCAGCTTTCACTGCTTCTTTTACCGCTGCATCATTTTCATTGAACGATTCATGTTTTGTAGCGTCTGCTGCCAGTTCACCGGCAATACCATTTGATGAAAAGAACGCAGTTGTTCGCATGCCGGGCCTTTGTTGCTTGAGTCTTGTAAACAACGAAGGATAATCTGCAAAACGGTTACCGGTAAAATTTGCACCGGTAACATTGTGCTTATTTACTTTTACGCCGGTAAACAGGTTCGACCAACCTAATTCATTTGTAACATTTACGTTATCATAATCGCTCAATGCATCCCATGAAAAGATGGAATAATCTACAAGGCTGTTAAGCACGGGCGGGTTCGATACCTGCACCTGTGTACCTACTGCACCGTCAACTACGATCACCAATGTTTTTGGATTAACAACTGTTGCAGCATTTCCACCTGCAGTTGTTTCCAAAGGATTGGGAAATGATTTATTGCAGCTTGCTGCTATAAATCCTGCTCCGGCAAAGAGAAATAAAACCTTTAGATATTTCAGACGTATCATAATCGTATCAATTAATGTGTTTATGAATCTGTTAGTTTTCCATACGGATTTTTACAATGTCTCCAACTGTCTTACCATCGAACCTGTCAAAATCTCCTACCAGTATTACACCAGGTGTTCCGTTAATAACGATCTGTACCAGATCATTGATGGTTCCTCTGAATAATCCGGTGTTGTTGTAACCCAACGCCAATTCACCGTTACTTTCAAGCACCATAAAACCGGGACGAACAATTGATTTATCGGGTGTAGTCAAATAATTGTAGTTGTAATGACTAAAGCTGCCGGCAACAATAATTTTTCCATTGTTTAACTGTGCAGCAAAAGTTGGTATACCACCTGTTGCCCGTCCAAACTTGAACGTTGCGTCTGTTGAACCATCAGGGTTGATCATCACAACACCATTTGCATCCTGTCCATTGTATTTCTTGAAATCACCAACAAGTAAAATTTTATTGGTAGTTGCATTATATCTGATCTTATTGATTGGGCCATCAGCACCAACTCCGCCTTGATTAAACGTAGCATCTACCAATCCGTTTGCCGGATTAATGCGTGTGATATAGTTTGTGGTTGTTCCGTTAAACGTTGTAAAATTTCCTGCAAGAATGATCTTTCCATCGTTCAACTGCACGGCATCATAAATAAATCCATTACCGCCTTCGTAACCTTCCTTCGTTGCAAAATTGAAATTGAATGAAGAATCAAATGCACCGGTTGATTTCATGCGAATCAACTGACGCACTTTCACCAGATCCACAAACGGACCTGTTTTGGTTGAGCGCTCATAAAACGTACTTACATGACTTGAGAAATTTCCTATCAGGGTAATATCACCTGTTGTTGAATTGAAAAACATTTTTGTAATACCACCACCGGATGTTCCTCCATTCAGAGATGCCACTGTTGCCGTTCCGTCATTTGGAAAATTGACCGGGTCTGGATTAATGATGTCAACAATCTGCGTTTCCAATACACCGGCTGATGTTAAACGGGTAATATTGTTGATGCCATTGGTAGTATCGTAACTGCTGAAAGCGCCTCCGATCAAGTATTGACCGGTGGGTTGTTGAATTACACTTGTTAAACTTCCTGCAACACCCGTTTTGCCAACCTTCATTTGATCGGCTACAGCTTTGTATGCACAGTTGAGATCAACAATTGCCATACCTGTAATCGGATTCGCTACGGTAGCACTGTTTTGGTAGTTAGAAAAACGTCCGTACAGAAAATAGGAAGTATTATCAGAACGCAGAAAAATACCATTGATCGCACCATCTGAAACATATGCATCTGGATTAAAGGAAGCATCAATGGAAAGTTTTCCTTTGATCACAAATGTTGGTCCGAAGTAGTATTGTCCGTTGATGAGCACATTGGCAGCACCTGTACTTGCTCCTAACGGAACCTTTACTGTAATTGCATTTTCTTCAACTGTTATAATTTCTGCTTCGGTAAGATGAACGAAAAACTTAAACTGTCCTTCCTTTCCTTTCAAACCGTTCACATTAAATTTTACAATGGAACCTTCACTGCCAATGGCAGGATAAGGACCACCATCCAGAAACTTTACCAATACAGGGGGTGGGGCGGGATATACTTCCGAAGGCTCTACCTTTTGTTTTGAGCATGAACTTAAAAGTACAGCTACAAGAAAACAACTGATTGCTGCAAGGCTTACCTGCCTGTTCTTTATTGTCATCGCTGAAAAATTTTTAATCGTTTGCTTTATCATGAAAAACGCTTACGCTTTTTATACTCAGTAAATAATGCCTTTGTCAATTACATCTTCAATAAACTGGGTGGTTCCAAATCCGAAAAAGTGATACTGATAATTCAACACATGTACATATCCGTTAGTGGGTGCAACATTCACCGATGCAACAATAGCCGGGAACCAACTGTTATAATCTCTCGGTGCTGAAACAGATGGGATAAAGGAGATCATCAACTGCCTGTAGCCTGCATACTTTACACCACCGGCATCATTATAGATCACGCCGATATTCATAATGTCGCCGAGATAAGAACTGTAGATCTGTCCGGGATAAGCGGATAAATTGCCCGGGTCGAGCTGCGGATAATCGTTCATTGAACGGGCATCTTTAAACAGGTAACGGCTCAATTGTTTTTTCCATACTTCCGGTTTAATTTGATCGAGCCTTGTTACACGTGGCTTCCCTTTCCTGTCCAACTCGAAATTTAATATCCGTATTGAAAGTGCAATGCTTGAATCGGCAGGAGCAAAGAAGGTGATCTTTTCATTTTTGAATACATCTTCCATCCCTGCAATGCGGATCACTTTCAACAACGAATCCCACATGTATGGTTTTGATTTTAAATAATCAAATACAGTACCCTCGTAATTGGGTGTATGCTTCCCTGTATCAGTGAAGTAATCATTTTTCTGACAACCAACTGAAATGGTTGTGATGAGAACAGCGATGATGATGGAGCGATTCATATATTTCATCTGCCTTTATTTTTATTTGTTATTGCCAGTAATTATTTAATGTCATACCGGGATTATTGACCAATGCCGATGGATGAATAGGCCATGTCCATGCACCTGCTTTAAATTGTTCTACCGTGCAATGGTAACCGAACTTATATGTTGGATCGATGATGCGTTTTGTGCGTACCACATCAAACCAATAATGACCTTCGCCCAATAACTCCCTGCAGCGTTCATAAAAAATATCTGTTTTTAAATCGGCACCTGTACTGGTTAATGGAACAGCAGCAGCTCTTTCACGCACAATATTTACTTTGTCTTTTGCTTTTGCTTCGTTGCCAAGATTTGCTAATGCTTCTGCATGTAACAGAATTGCATCGGTATAGCGGAAAATGATCTGGCTTGCATCAAACGAAGTACCATCAACCGAATTCGGATCACGGTTCACAAAAAACTTCAGCATTTTAAAGGTTCTGTTACCACTGTACATGGTTGTAACATCAAACCAGTAATCAGTTCGTTTGTCAGCCTGTCCAACCGGATAAATGGTTTCCATGAATTTGGTATCGTAACTGATATAAGGATGGCTGGGATCCGGATTCAACCGATCATAATAAACAAGATCATAGTAGTACGACCAGCCAAATGATTCGCCATAGTTTGCATTCTGTGGCACTTCAAACAAACCTTCTTTTGAACGGCCTTTAAAAATTTCACCATTACGTTCCAATGGCAACAACGCATACGCACCTTCGTTATCGTTATACAGCTCATCGCCCAATACATCTACAGCTTCGTAATATCCTTTTTCATTCCCTGTATCAAATGCAGCAAGCCACATGTTGATATGCATTAACAATGCAAGAGCCGATCCTTTCATGCCACGCACAGCCACAAACACCGGATCTTTATACGTCCATGGCAGATCATCTTTTACAGCCATCAAATCTTCCCGGCATTTTTTTAATACTTCCACCATTGGCATACGTTTCAATGGTGCACTGTGGTAAGCATCTGTATAGTAAGCAACATCACCCCACTGACGAACCATCAGGAAATAAGCCATGTTGCGGATGAAGATCGCTTCTGCTTTGTATTGCTTTCTCTCTTCCGTAGTTAATGAAGGATCGGGTACGCCATCAACACGATCAACCGCAATATTAGCCGCAGCGATCACTTTATAAAAATTATCCCACTGGCTGAAACGGATCATATTAAATACACGATACCAGTTATTACCACCACTTGGCGCATCAACAAAAAGTGCATTAATATTATTGTTTGATAAATTACCAATGTAAGTACGCCCCCAGTTCAATTCGGTGTTCTCTTTCGCCATACCACCTCTCAAATCGCCGGAGAAAGCAAAGAAGGGAAAGTTGAATGAACCTGCAGAGGCTTTCATGTCGAGCCTTGCAACAGATTTGCGCAGCAGCTCATACATACCATTGGTATAGTTTTCAAGATCAGTTCTTGTTTTCCAGAAATTATTTCCTGAAAGCGCATTGGGTGGATCAAGACTTAAATATTTTTTACAACCGCTGCCAAACAGAAGTATTGTTGTAACTGTAAGTATGCTGATAATACGTTTCATCTGATTTTTGTTTTTTCTTTTACAATTAAAACTGAACATTTAAACCAACTGCATAGCTCCTAGCGTTGGGATAACCACCGGAGTTATCTCTTCCCAACTGTGTAACCAATTCAGGATCGGGACCGCTGTAATTTGAAAATGTAAATACATTGTTGGCCGTTAATGTAAACCTGCACGAAGTCATCTTAAAACGTGAAATGAATTTTCGATCTAGGTTGTACGCCAATACGATGTTGTTGATTTTCCAGTACGAACCATCTTCAAGGAACAAGGTTTGATTTGAACGGAATGGTTGCATTACACGTGCTCTTCTGAAATCGAATGGATTTGGATATTGAGCATTTACTGTACCGGTTCCTTTATCTCCTGGAGATGGTTTCCAGTAATTGTATTCATCAATCGGCACCAATGCACCGGGCAATAAACGTTCGCCATTAGGTCCGATGGCTGCGGGGTTTCCAAAGTTTTGCATGGTTTGCGCCAGCGAAGCATTCAGCAGATCACGAAACAGCGTGTAGGATGCATTAATATTTAACTGGAAGTTTCGATACTGCATTTGTGAAAGAATTCCTCCGATCACTTTTGGAATGGGATTACCAATTGGCAACAGATCTTTTTCATCAATGATGTAATCGCCGTTTACATCGGTCCAGCGTGGATCGCCTCCCTGAAAATAATAACCCATACCTGAGCCCAACTGTTGACGCCTTCCTGTTGCAATGTTTACGGGCACATCCGACGTGCTGCTATAAACACCTTGTGTATGATAAATGAGATTGGAGATTGCATTACGTCCTATTCTATAAATAACCGGCACATCGCTTCCATTATCTTTTATCTCTTTCCTTATCTGGCGGAGATTATCGGGCAGCTTAGTGAGTATTTCACGGTTAAAAGCTCCGTTCACTGCAACTGTCCACTGAAAGGGTTTGCTTTGTTTGAACATACGTACTGTTGCCGACCACTCCATACCATAGTTTACCAAACTCACAGCATTTGTTTGCAACTCAGCAAAACCACTTGTATTGGCCAGTTCAATTTCCATGATCTGGTTATCAATAGACCGGTAGTATGTTTCATATGTAAGTTGTAAAGCGTTGTTGAAAAGACCTAATTCCAAACCGGCATTTGTTTGTGTTTGTGTTTCCGGTAAAAAGTTTTCATTCGGAACAGTAGAATAGTCGATGGTTACAGTTGGGTTGTTGTTGTACGGTAAACCAACAATGTATCGGCCATAGGTATCAAATATGTCGCCGGTAGGTTTAATGTTACGTCCCCACGAAACCTTTGCAGACCCATAACTTAACCAGGAAACTTTTTCCAGCCATTTTTCCCGGTTAAAGTTCCAGCGTGCACTCACAGCAGGATTTTTTGAATAAGGTTGTTTCGAACCAATATTTGATAACCCATCAAAACGGAAATTGAAATCAATTACATATTTACGATCGAAGTTGTATGAAAAAGATCCGCCATAACCATGCTGTCTTCTTTCAAAAATATTATCTAATGTACCTCCACGTGTAGCTGCCCATCCATAACCGATAGGTCCTGTTATCTGATCATTTGCGGTACGAACTAACCGAACAGCATTTGCACGAAACCCATTTGAAGTGATCTCATTAAATACAAACGCATTAAAATTGTGCAGATTATTTATACTCTTTGTAAAATTTATATTCGAACGATTGTTTAACTGATAGGACCTGCTGTTAAAACTAAATGACTGTGATGAACCATTGCTGAGAAACGATGGTGTAAACCTGTCTTCTGTACCTGAATTAAAATTGTAACTGAGCAGGTTGCCAACACGAAGTCCTCTTACCGGCTCGTATGAAATATCAAGACTGGTAAGAATATTTGCTGTTTTATTATTATTGGTAACTCTTGCTGTAGCAAGGGCACTGTTATTTTCAGAGAACAATGATGGTGATGGAAGTAAGGAAGAAGCTGATCCGCCACTTGCCAACCCTGTTTGTATCAACCCTACACCGCTACCGTTTTGTTTTTGTCCAAGCTGGCTTGAAAGATTCATTTGTACACGCAACTGATTGGTAGGTGCATATTGTGCATTCATGCTGAGACCATAACGTTTAAATCCTGTATTCTGCACAATCCCATTTTCCTGGTAATAGTTCAGGTTGGTTTTGTAGTTGAAACGGTCATCACCACCACGTATGCTTAGGTTGTGCTGCTGGTTAGAAGTAGAACGGAAAAAATAATCCTGCCAGTTGGTAGAGTTGTTGTAGTAAGGATTAAGGCTATCGGATAAAAACGGGGTTTGATTGATCAGCGCCTGTGCTGCTGTAGCAGAAGTATCATAATCAAGAATGGTACGTATACGGAACAAACGTTCTTCCTTACCACCAAGTACTTCACGTAAACGTGGAGGTGATTTTACAAAGTAGCTGGATGAGTATTGTACAATCGGTACTTTTGATTTACCTCTTCTTGTGGTAACAATAATAACACCGTACGCTGCTCTTGCTCCGTATACAGATGTTGCTGCTGCATCACGCAACACTTCCATCTGTTCAATATCTTCCGGCGGTATCAATGCCAATGGATTGATACCTGAGCCACCACTTTGAAATCCATATTCAAAATTTGTATTTACATCAACCGGAACACCATCTATCACAAACAAAGGAGATGTGGGTGTTAAGAAACCATCACTGCTGATGTTGATACTTGATATACCACGTAAGTTAATGGTGCCCATACCACCCGGAGAACCTGAGTTATTCTGTACGTTCAATCCGGCCACTTTACCCTGCAACAGTTCCACCACATTCGATACAGGAACATCCTGTAATGCTTTACCATTGATAACGGTGCTTGATCCGGTTGCAGTTTCTTTTGTTTTTTGACGGAAGCCCTGGATCACTACTTCCTGCATGGTGTTATCCTTTACAGAAAGTGATATTTCAACGGATGAAGTACTTGAGAGAAATGTTTTGCGTGAAGCTGTATAACCTGAGTGCGAAAACACAAGTTCAGTTCCTGCATCAATGGTTACTGTAAACGCACCATTTGCATCTGTAGTTGCAATTGTTTTGGAAGGCTTGGTAGTAGATACTGTTACACCCTGCATAGCTGTTTGCTGTGCATTGTCTTTTACAACACCTTTCACAGTTATCTTGTTTTGTGCCTTCGCATTCACAGCAAAAAGAAGTGCAAGTGCCATTATCCCGATACAGGGTAACAATCTCATAGCCGTTAATTTTTTTGGTTTTATACTTAACATGTGCGTCCTGTATTAATCGTTGATAAATTTTGGATTATCGTTTTTGAATGCAAACACGATCTCCCAATCGCCGGCTTCATAAATAGCGAAGTCGAGTCCCAGTAATGCATATTCTCTTGCGCCATTAAAACCTATGCGGGAATAACCAAAGACAGCTCTTGCACGTCGCCCGTCGGATGATGTGTAGCGTGTTGGTATTTCAACAGCAGGAATTGGATATGCCATTTTATAAGTAACACCGGTTGTGGTCATTGTTTTTTCAAACCCATGCACGAGATTATCCCAATCGGTTAGAGAAAACCTTGCAGGATCGATCGGATTATATAACGTATCCAAAAAACGGAAGGTCAATGTATTGGTTGCAGGTACACCCGCTTTTTCAATTTTGCGGATATATACATCAATATCGTTGTAAGAGAGATAGCGGTTTGTATTTGCACCTTTGATATTTAAAATTGCAGAAGCATATACGCCGTTTGTTGTTGGCTGACCAGTTGATGAATTATAATTTGATGGTTCATAGGGACGCTCTTTCAATGGCATCAGTTTTAGATTGCGATAGAATCTACGACCACCTGAGTTCGATAGTTCCACATCAAACAAATAACCGGAATCGGGTTGTGATCTGATAAAAGCTGATTTCGCTTCAGCCCACAATGTTAATGCACCAGAGTGTGGCCCTATTTCAAGTAGTGTACGATATTGTTTTTCACGCTTCGCTTCAATTTCGGCAACTGATTGCTCATTGCCGGTGTATGCTTTTTTCCAAACAAGCACAGGAAAAACATCGGTAAGCTCAGGTGCAGGATCACCATTTCTTCTGCGTGGGTTCACGATCTTGAAATCGGATGGATATGTAGTGCTGCCTTGATAGAAATTATCAGTAAAGAAAGTAGTGCGGCCTAGCACCGGTTGATAGGTATCAATGGTGTATTGCGAATCGGCACCAACTGTTTCCCGTTCTTTCGGCAGGTATTTTTTGCAGGCACTTACTGCCAGCACCACTACAACTGCTACCAGATAATAACGGCGGCTATGTACTAAATTTTTTATGCTCTTGTTCATCGTTATCTTCTTTTTATAGAAAATGAGAGATTGCTGAAACCTATCGTTTATTCACTCGTTTAATAAAATCGTTTCCAAAACCAAAGTCGTGACCGGGCGGTAGCAGATGCACCATTCCGTTTGATGTTTTAATATCAACCGTAATTGTATTTACTCTTACCCAGTTGCGTGTAAAAATGGAATTCCGTGGATCGCTGAACGAAATGGCTTTAGGACCACCGCCTACATAACCCGATGCATTGGTAGCAACATATTGCAATTGCATATTGTAATTGTGACGATACGATGTGTACAGTTTACCATCTGTAAACCCTTTCAAACTATCTGTATGTTGTAATCCCGGAATAATATAGCGGCACACAATAGTATCTAGTGTTGCAGAATCAATCGTAGCCAATGATACCTGCGGCATGGCAGGAATCGAATCTTTCCGGGCCTGATTAATATTAAAGAGAGCCAGTTCAAAACTCCTGTTATTAGCTGCAAACAATGTAACGTTACCTGTTTTCAAAACGTCAGTTAATCCCGTTAATCGACTTGCAACAAACAGCAGCGAATCATACAAACCTGTTTGTGCAGAGAGGTACTCGTAGGTTGTTCCTTTAAAAACACCCGCAGTGTTTTTGTAATCGTAATAAGCTTTGTCGGTTTTGCTGCAGCTTGTTAATGCTATTACGATCAACACGCCTGCTGCAATCAACAAATAATTTTTTCTGATAAAACTCATTCTGTACGTTTTTACTTTTATGAAGAAGTTTCTGTTGTGTAAGCAATCGATTATTGCCAGTAACTGTTTTGTGTGATCTTCGAATTTCTGTTCAACACTTCCTGTGCTATTGGCCAGTAAATACCGCCTCTGTCGATCAACTCATTAAAAGCAGGGTTTGTACGTTTCAACCGGTTAAACCTCACCAGGTCATACCATCTCCATCCTTCGCCCATTAATTCTCTTCTCCTCTCTGCAAACACTTCAGTTAACAGATCTCTTGATGGTGCCGGAGAAATAGAAGCCAGCCCTCTGATACTTCTGATGCCATTTAATTCCTGGTACGAAGCATCTGTTTGTCCTAATACAGCCAATGCTTCCGCACGCAATAATTTTATTTCTTCGAGGCGTGTAAAAACAATCGATGAATTGAATACTGCAAACTGTCCTGCGTTACCCACGTTGCCATCCACCACTCTTATCTTTTTGAACACAGGAACTGCTGCACTATAGTTTTCAAAGTAATTGGTATAAATTGTTTGCTGCACAGATGCCGGATCAACACCAAAACGCTGATCGGTACCACCATTGCTTCTTGGAAATGCTGCAGCAATAGAATCTTTTGAAACATATATTTCAGGCAACTGCTTCGACATTGGATAAAGTGTTGTAGTTGCCAATGTGAGTTGCTCTAAATGACCTTCGGAAGTTGTTTCGCCCATGTTGCGGTTAAAGCTGAAACCAATCAGCTGGTTATAGTTATTACTTACACCACTGTTAAATAATGTTGAAACAAGATTTGCAGTTGTTACCAGCGACAGGTTGCTTTTTGTTGCATTGTTTACCACAAACTCAGTATAAACAGCCACATCAATGTAACGGCCCTGCCATGCAGCAATATGTGAAAGCATTGCATAAGCAGCCAATCTTGTAATTGGCGCATTTAACCATTGAGAAGAATTATAACCGTAATAATTATTTGGAAATATCTGTGCCGGATCAATACCTGAATACAGGAACGGAAGATTAGGCGCTACCTGGATCAATTCCTGCTCAGCAAATGAAAGTACTGTTGATTGACTGGTGCGTGGCAGTTCATCAAAGCTTCCTTCTTTTGTATTAATGATAAGCGGAACATCGCCCCAGATCCTTGCAATGTAGAAATATGTGAATGCACGAATGGCCCTTGCCTGTGCAACATCAAGTTTATAATACGATTCAGTATAACGTTGATCGGCTTTGCAACCTGCCACACGTTCAATAAACAGATTACTTGCATTGATCACTGCATAAAAACGACGCCAGTTTGTAACCGCTTCAATTGTTGGAAACGATGCATTGAGGTTTCCTTCAATCACTGCTTTCAGATCGGGACGTGAAACTGACTGAAAATCGCCGTTCCTTAATTCGCCCCACATCCAATGTGCATTGTTATCCGCAACTGCTGCACGCAGCAATCCATATAATCCAATGAGTCCGCTTCGTGCATCTTCGTACGAATCCCAATGGCCCAACTCATCTGCCTGGCGTGATGATTGAATATCCAATTGCTTGTTACAAGCTCCCATGAAAAGCACCAACGCTGTTGCAAGCACCAGTTTCTTTCCAATGCTTATCAGCTTGTTTGTTGTTACTGACATAATCTTCATGTTTCCTGATTATTTTGAATGATTTCTGTTTGAGATTATAAACCAAGTCTTACACCTGTAATGAATGTGCGTGAAAACGGCAAGCCATAACCAGTATAAATGCCGTTGTAGTTCACGAGTTCGGGATCATCACCTTTAAATGGTGTAAGTGTAAAGAGGTTTGTACCTGTTACATAAAATACACAACTGGTGATACCCTTATCTTTTTTCGGTTTTAAACTGTAGCTGAGAGAAAGCGAACGGAGTTTTAAAAATGATGCATCATCAAGAAAAAGATCCTGTTCAAGACGGTAAGGAACAACCGCACTCCATGGATTATACATGGGGTAAGATGACAGATCCATTTTCTTTTCCCAGAATGTAATTTCCTTTACTGAGTTAATATTGTTGCTTGCCTCGACGTTTATAAAATTGAGACGAGATGATGCATACTGGTTCATTACTTTGCGGCCGAGTGCAAAATAAAACTGCGCATCAAGTGTAAATGATTTGAACCCGATCGAGTTATTGAATCCGCCACTTACTTTTGGAATATAATTTCCTCTTAAAACTTTATCATCATCATTAATTACACCATCACTTGTAACATCAACCCATCGTGGATCTCCTGCTTTGAACGGAACGCCTCTGTAACTTAGCACCGGTCCTGTTGGAGGATAGGCTGTTCCGTTGTTGTTATTTAAGAGTACCCAAAACGCATCAATACGACGGCCAACAGACAGTTTGTTATTTCCAATGATCACCTCCTGCAATCCATCAGGTAAAGCAATCAGTTTATTATTATTTTGAGATATGTTGAGTGCAAAATTCCAACTTACTGCATTTGATTCAGCAGGCAACAGATCAGCAACCACCGTAAGTTCCACTCCATTGTTGCGAACATGCATACCATTTTTATATGCACTTGTATAACCCCATTCAACAGGAACCGGAACAGGTAAAAGCATTTGCTTATCATCCCTGTTATAAATATCGAGTGCAAATTTTAAGCGGTTGTTCAATGTGGCTAAACGAACACCGATATTCAACTGATCACTGTACGCCCATGGAATACCATAACCGATCCATCCGCTTGTATAAGGTCTTGAAATGCCTGGCATGCCAACATACGATCCCAATGTTGGTTCACTTCCCCAGCCCATATCTACACGATATTGTGCACCTGCATTAAACCTGTCATCACTCAACAGTCTGCCTAAACGTGCCCATGATGCAGTTGCTGTAAATGCATTGATACGTTTTAATTTTGTTTCAAATTGTTTTTTGATATCCCATTCTGCACCGCCGGAGAAATTAGTTGTCCAGCGATTATCTGGTTGCATGTTCGATGAACCATCTCTGCTTACAACCGCACTCAGTTTCAAAACATCGTTAAATGAGTAGGTAGCGTTGCCCGAAAAAGATGCTAATGCCGAACGCATTTTACTTGGAAAGTAATTCACTCTGAAAGCGGTTGGCAATAAATAATCAGCTGCATTGGGATCTCCATTCACTACATTGATCTTCACGAAATCGTTAGGGCCATTGTATGCATATGCATAATCATACTTGTAAGTATCGGCCATAAAATTCTGCCCGGCTTCCAGTACTAATTTCTGTCTTTCATTTACGTTTACTTTATAAGACAGTGTATTGCTGATTACCACCCGTTGGTTGTACCCGAAATAATTCGATACAAAATTATTCTTCTCTAATAACGTGGTTGGCCAGAATGCATCACGGATACCTTCGTTGTAATCGAATGCAATACGACCGTTGTAAGCAAACTTGTTAAGATCGGCCGATAAAGCAAAGTAACCTTGTATTACGTTTGATGTGTTATCATCAATGGCTTTATTAAACTCATTGAGATAAGAACCGTAAAGACTTTTATTTGGCGTAAGCGGATTGGTAAGATCAGGAATGTAACGCTGCTCAGCAAGCCTGTCACGTATATTAAGGTTGCGTGTACGTTCTAACCGGGTATAGTTGATCATACTTGATACCATCAACCATTTAATAGGAGCAGCATTAATAAAGAAGGATCCTGTATAACGGTTGATCGCTGTTTCATCTGCACTTGATGCATTTTTAGTAGCACCACCAAAAAAGCGGAAGTTGGCACGTTCAGATCCACCAGTTAAACTCAGGTCAACATTATACAACGGTGTATTCTTATAATAATTATCGCTCCAGTTTGCCGGGCCATAATAATCTGCATTGGTCGAATCTCTTAAATATGGTGGATAGTTCAACCTGTCGGCAACAGTTCCGAACCTGTCGTAAAACGGCTTGCGGAAATTATTTTCGTATGCAGCATTTACAGGAGTAATCGAAGGGCTTTGTGCAAAACCATAATAACTATTGATCGATATTTCTCTGTAACCCGAATGTGCATTTTTTGTTGTGATCCAGATAGCACCATTTGTTGCAATGGGACCAAGTTTTGCAAGCATCACCGGATCTTTAATTACTTCGATCGATTCAATGTTATCTAAGTTAATGGCAGCAAGTAAGTTGGTGGCAGGTCCAATACGGTTGAAATCGTATTTCTGAATTTCGTATGCAAACGGATTATCCTGTACAAGTGGAATACCGTTCAGATAAACAGCCGCCTGCTGATCAAACAATTCACGCTTGCTTAAAAGAGGCGAAGAAATACCACGAACAAATATATTCTGTTCTGTACCCGGTTCGCCACTTGGCTCCTGTACATAAACAGCAGCCAAATTACCTTTTACGATTTGTTGTAAAGAAATGTATGGTTGAGTAGTTGCATATTTTAAAGGCACCTGGTTGATCCCTTTTACACCGGCAGACATTTGCTGTATCTTAACCCCGTTTGTTGCAATCACTAAAATGGAATCGTCTGTTGCCTGTGCAGACGTATCAGTTTGTGCGTTTCCGTTAATAGCAGAAAAAAGTACGAAAGCAAAAAAAATAAGCCGTTGTTTAGCCGTGGCTAATGACAATCGTGTACTCATAATTATAATAGTTAGTTTAAGCTTTACTTCAAACGACAACAACTCTTCCGTTATCAGATCTTACATTTTTTGTTTCTTAAAAACATATCATTTGTAAAATCAATCGCTATACATTATCCCGTTTAAAGCAAGACCAAGTTAGAAGGAATTATTAATGATTTAACAGCGGCAATTTTCCAAAACGCATGCGCAAACGGTTGCGCAGGGGTTTCAACCGTTTGCGCAATTTTTTAAAAAGGGAAAAACCTGTATGAAGAAAAATGCATGTTCTACTACTCACTACAGCAGATTCAATTGATCTTTTATACACGCAATATGAATGCTAAAAAAGAAGAATAAAAAACAAGAATTTTATTCCACTTGATAATTATACGATTGGAAACTGTACTTGATATGAATCAGTGAGCAAGATTACCATTGTCATGAAATCAGCTTATACTTAGTGCTACCTTTCATCTTTCAACAACAGTAAAAAAAATTGATTCTAGTTTTCTTATGTTTAAGGTTTAAGCAAAACAAAGCCCCGCTTTTTAAGGCGGGGCTTTTACACAACTAATAAAACTTACGATTCTAAAATTCAACTTACAACTATAAAACAAAGATGTCTCTGTGTTGAAACACAGAGCAATTCATTAATCGGGTTTTTTACCATCTAAGAATGTGTTGATGGTATTGATCTGTGCCTGGTTATTTTCATCACTTTGCACCGTGTAATTGCTGTAAAAATTTTCAGCCGGTGAAATCGTGTTGTACAATTCTAAATTACGGCGGAGATAAGCCGGCACAGTTTCAAACTCATTATTCGGATCCGGTGCATTGATGTTGAACGAGAGGTTTCTCAACTTCTGTAAACGATCGGCTGCCTTCTTCCGTTGCTCTTCTGCCTCATCCGTTACCGGAGGCTCTTCCGAAGAAGCAAGATGAACATTTTGATCGGCCCGAAGCTCTTTCTCCGCCGTTGGTTGATCTGTTTTTTCCACCAGCTGCATGTCAAACGATTCTTCATCGTCTTTCACAATTTGCAACTGAGCAGGAATCGCAACCGGTTTTTCTTCGGCTATTTTTTCCGGAATGGATTCTTCTCTTTCCTCGGTGTAAATAATGGCGGGCTTGGCTAAATAGCCCCCGCTTACAGGCCGGGAAACAGGTTCGTTTGTATATGTGTCAATACTTTTCTGTTGAACGGGTACCGGTGTTGGCTCATGCACTACTTGTTTCTCTTCTGCAACCGGCATTGGTGCTGGTGCTGTTGGTTCCAATGTAAATTCAATACGTGCTGTTTCAACTTTTGGTGCAGCAGGCGTTTGCATTACAGGTACCTCTACCTTCTTTACTTCTTCCACAATACTCGGCGCAATCGGATCTTTGATCTCTTCTGCAAACAATGCCGGTTGTGAATATTCTTTCTTCTCCGGTTCACCAAGTGTCATCACAATTTTTTCAACCTTTGGTTTTACCTCTTCAACAACAGCAGGCTTTTTATCAAACGGATCTTTTGCTTCAAAACCTGTTGCGATCAATGTAATACCGATCTTATCGCCTAACGTACTATCATAACCTAAACCAAGGATCACATCTGTGTTTTCACCAGCTTGTGATAACAAATGGTTTTGAATGATCTCTACTTCATCCATTGTAAATTCATGATCACCTTCTGCACTGTTGATATTAATTAGGATCCATTTTGCACCTTTAATATCGTTATCATTCAACAATGGTGAATTCAATGCTTCTTCAATGGCACGCTGTGCACGGTTGTCACCGTTTGCACTTGCATTACCAAGAATAGCTACACCTCCGTTTTTCATTACAGTACATACATCGGCAAAATCCACATTGATCTGGCCGGTGCTGTTGATCACATCGGTAATACATTTGGCAGCAGTAGCCAATACATTATCTGCTTTTGAAAATGCTTCTTTCATTTTCAAATTACCAAACTGATGACGCAATTTATCATTGCTGATCACGAGCAATGTATCAACATAGTCTTTCAAACGGTTGATACCATCTTCTGCCTGTTGAATACGTTTCTTTCCTTCGTATCCAAACGGTGTGGTAACAATGCCAACGGTGAGGATGCCAAGATCTTTACAAATTTTTGCAATGATGGGAGCACCACCTGTGCCTGTTCCACCACCCATACCTGCTGTAATAAACGCCATTTTGGTATTTACTTCCAACATGGTTTTTAATTCCTCTAAACTTTCTTCGGTTGCCTGCCTTCCAATTTCAGGATTGGCGCCTGCACCAAGGCCCTGCGTTAAATGCGGACCTAACTGCACTTTATTCGGCACCATGCTTTGTGCAATGGCTTGTGCATCTGTATTACAAATAATAAAATTTACGCCTTCAATAATCTGAGCATGCATGTGATTTACTGCATTGCTACCACCGCCACCTACACCAATTACTTTAATGATGGATGACTTTTCCTTTGGCAGATCAAAATGTATCATAACTTTCCGGGTTTGCTGGGTTAGTAAGTTTTTTATTAGCCGATAGCCTGTAGTCTTAAATCATTAGTAGTCCCTATACTATCTACTAAAAACTATCGGCTACAGACTTTCTTTTAAAGTTTCCTGTCTTCTTCTTCGTTAAACAGATCGATCAAACCATCTTTTATACTGTCCATAAATCCTTTCAGGCTCTTGCGTTTTTTCACACGTACCACATGTGTTTCTGTCTGGTCGTCGTATTCATTTACCACTTCTGCTACAGGCTCTTCTTTTATTTCGATGCCTTTCAGTTTGTTTTGTGTGTTCTCAAATACGTTGTATCCTTTTAAGATCAAACCAATACAGGTTGAATACATTGGCTTCGCCAATTCATCAATATGCCCGGATGATAGATGCTCGTTCGGAAAACCAATACGTGCATTTAATCCTGTAACATATTCAGTTAACTGAATAAGATGTTTCAATTGTGATCCACCACCTGTTAATACGATACCACCATTGAGCATGCGGTTATCTAAACCAACCTGCTTTAAATGATAGGTTACAAAATCCATGATCTCGCTCATGCGTGCCTGGATAATGTGCGACAGATTTTTTACACTGATCTCTTTGGGTGCCATTCCACGAATACCCGGAATGGTAATAAATGCATTTGATTTTGCTTCATCGGCCAACGCACTTCCAAACTGTACTTTCATTTGTTCAGCCTGTGTACGTAACACGCCCAATCCCATTTTAATATCATTGGTAATGTTCTCACCACCAAAAGGAATTACGGCTGTATGTTTTAAAATGCCTTCATAAAAAACAGCAAGATCAGTTGTGCCACCACCAATATCCACAATGGCAACACCCGCTTCCAGATCATGCTCACACATAACTGCTGCTGCTGAAGCCAGTGGTTGCAGTACCAGGTCCTTCACTTTCAAATTACTTTTTTCAACACTGCGGTTAATATTGCGGATCGCATTTTTATCGCCGGTGATGATATGAAAGTTAGCACCAACTTTCACGCCACTATAGCCGATCGGGTTGGGAATATTCTGAAAATTATCCACCGTAAACTCCTGCGGTATCACATCAATGATCTGATCGCCTGCAGGAATATAGGTTTTGTATTGATCGCCGATGAGTTGATCAATTTCACGTTGTGCAATTTCCTCTTCGTTGTTCTGGCGAACAATATCGCCACGTGTTTGCAACGATTTAATGTGATGACCTGCAATACCCACATACACTTCGTTGATCTCTAAGTTGGGATTGCTGGCATAACAATTCTGCAATGCCTGTTCAATGGCTTTAATGGTTTGATCAATATTCAATACCATTCCATGCTGCACACCACTGGAGTTTGCCCGGCCAAAGCCGAGAATTTCCAGTTTGCCAAATTCGTTTTTTCGTCCGGCAATTGCTGCAATCTTTGTGGTACCAATATCCAACCCCACAATAATGGGATTGTTGTTCACAGCCTGTGCGGTCGATGTGGCTCCGTTTGTTGGTAATTCCGATGTCATAGTTGTATGTTGTTTTTAGTTGTGTGCTTTTTTGTTTTTATGGTTATCAACTGTTGTGCTTAGCTGTTCTTCGTTGTGTCACTCACTTCATCTTTTCTTTTTACTTCAACTTCTTATCCATTCATTACTCTCTTAGACAAGTTGGCCTTTGTGCCTTGCAAAGCCCCTCTGCCGGAGGGGTTTGGGGGAGGCCGTTTAATCTTTCTTCTTCATCACTGCTTTCGGTTGTTTTTTCACAGGTTGGCTCTTCGCCTCATTTAACACTGCTTCTTCTTCATTCACGGGCTTAGGTTTTTGTTCAATGGATGTTGGTGTTGGTGCTTTTCCTTTAGGGGTAGGGAATTGGTTTTTCATCGCATTGCGACTTTCCGTTGGTTCTGGTTTCACAGTAGCGGACTTTAAAACGGGCTCTGCGGATGTTGGTTCTCTCTTATAGGGCCCAGAGGTAAGCAAACTGTTATTGGATTCGTTTGTATTACCGATCAATGAATCGTTCGGTATATAACTGCTGTCTATTGTTGTATTGATCTTATAGTTATTTTGTTCTACTACAAAACTTTTGAATAAGCTTACACTGTCTCTGCGTAATGCCACCAATTGTTTATCGTAACGTACATCCAGTGTGCTGTAATAATTCCATCCTGTTTTGTGCATGATCTTTTTATAGAACAATAACAGGCGGTCAAATTTTGGTGCGATCTTTTCCGCATTTCCAAACTGAATAATATGGTTACCCAACTTCGGCATCAATTCAAATTCATAGTTGTTGATATTCACCTGATCGATCTGCGCCATCCAGAATTCATCTTTTAAAATGAACTGTCCCATTTCTCTTACCTGCTGTTTCAACACACTATCCTTTGTACGTGCAGCCGTTGTTTCATTTGGAAATGATGTAAACACGGGCACACGTGCCACCTGATCGTTGGTGATCGGTAATTCATCGCCCAACTCATCGATATAAAACGATTCACCATCTACACGAAACACTCTTGCCACGGGCTCACGCTCCGTAACATCTACATGTAACACATCATTGTTATCAAAGAACAGTTCGGCATTCCGTATCCATAAGTTGCGTTCCAGTAATTTTTCCAATTGCTGCAGATCAAATGTTTTAATAAGCTGCCCCGGCATCAGATCGGGTCGACCACCGGAAATTGTTTGCAGTATATGTTGCTTGCTTACATACCCCACCGCATTTGCACCTTTGATCTTTACCACCACTTCCTTACACAACTTTCCATTCTGGTTACGGGTAGCAGCGATCAGCAGCACAATTGTGGCTGAACTTACCAACAACCAAACGGTTGCCGTTACTAACTTTTTCCATGAAAATTTCTTACTGCTCATTTATTTCTGTTCGATCTTCTTTTTTAATTCGGGCAGCATTGCATCAATATCGCCTGCACCTGCTGTTACAAACACTGTATCCTTATCTACTTTATTCTTTACCTCATTCAACAACTCTTCTTTTGTTACGATCTGTTTCTTCACCAACTTCATCTTATTTAAAATAAGTTCGCTTGTTACTCCCTCAATGGGTAATTCTCTTGCCGGATAAATGGGCAGCAGCATTACTTCATCAGCCATATCTAAACTTTCTGCAAATCCATCTGCCAGATCTCTTGTGCGTGTAAACAGATGTGGCTGAAAAACCAATACCAGCTTCTTATCTGCAAACATGCTTCGTGCACCGCTGATCAACGCTCTCAATTCTTCCGGATGATGTGCATAGTCATCAACAAATGTTACATCCGCTTCACCTGGCGCTATCACATATTCAAACCTGCGCTTCACTCCTTTGAACGATTTCACTGATTCTCTGATCTTGTCGTCATCGATCTTTAGTATATGTGCAACAGCGATCGCTGCTAAAACATTTTCTACATTGTGTAATCCACCCACATTCAACTGTACATCGTTCAACACCCACTCATTCATTACCGCATCAAACAAATAACTTCCGTTTTGTACTTTCAGATTTTTTGAATGAACGGTTGCCTGTGCATCATTCAAATGATAGGTAATATGATTTTCTGCAACGAGATCATTCTTTCTTTCCAATCCATGTTTGCTGATGAGCCAGCCACCGGGTTTAATTTTTCGTGTAAACTCGATGAAGGCTTCTTCCATTGCTTCGGCTGTTCCGTAGATATCTAAATGATCCGCATCCATTGCAGTGATCACAGCGATATCGGGGCTCAGCTTATGAAAAGAACGATCGTACTCATCTGCTTCCACCACACACACATTGTTCTCACTACTCCAGAAGTTTCGATTGTAGTTCACTGCAATTCCTCCAAGAAATGCATTGCAACCAAAACCACTGTGGCGCAACAAATGACCCGTCATTGTACTGATGGTTGTTTTACCATGCGTACCTGCCACACATATATTCAAAGAACTTTGTGTAATGATCTGCAGTACATCACTTCGCTTTACCACGCTGTATCCGTTCTGCAAATAATACTGATACTCTTTATGCTCCTTCGGAATGGCCGGTGTATACACTACCAGTTGCACATTCTTCGGAATACGTTCTACTTCTTCTTTATAATGAACTTCAATTCCTTCGGCTTCCAGTTGCGATGTAAGCGGTGTAACTGTTTTATCGTAACCACTCACCTTCACTCCTTTTTCGTTAAAGAACCTTGCGATTGCACTCATTCCAATGCCGCCTATTCCTACGAAATACACTTCTTTTATATCGTTCAACTGAATCATTCTTGTTGTCAGGTCAGACGCCCTCGTCGGACCGATTCTTATTATTCGTTTTGTTCTTCCTGTTGTCCCGTCCGACGAGGGCGTCTGACGGAGCATGATCATTATTCGTTCAGGCCGCTTAGAGCGTCCCGATCGTATTCAATACTTCATTTGCAATTACCAGATCAGCATCACCCACGCCCAGCTTTGCGATCTGCTGTTTCAATTCATTTTGTTTTGCTTCATCTTTCGCCAACTCAATGATGGCGTTCACCAGCTTTTCTTTTGCTTCACTATCCTTCACCATCAGTCCTGCATTTTTCTGCACCAAGTGTTTTGCATTGACCGTTTGATGATCTTCAGCCGCATGCGGGTAAGGAACAAATACAGCCGGCTTTGCAATCAAACAGATCTCTGCAATGGCCATGGCACCTGCTCTTGAAATCACCACATCAGCAGCAGCATAGGCATTCTCCATTTCTTTTATAAAATCATTCACCCACACATTTGCTTTTCCGTTTGCTCTTGCTTTGCCTTGTGCTGCATACGGTTTCCCGGTTTGCCAAATCAGCTGCAAATTATTTTTTTCAAACGCATCAATCCCTGCATCTATGGCTTCGTTGATACTTTTTGCACCAAGGCTTCCACCAACAACCAATACTGTTTTTTTATCTGTATTCAATCCAAAGAACTTCAACCCTTCTTCCCGAGTAACTTTTGTATGTGCAATGGCTGCACGTACAGGATTACCGGTGATAATGATCTTTTGTGCAGGAAAAAACTTTTCCATTCCATCGCTGGCTACAAATACTTTTTTCGCCTGGCGACCCAACATCATATTTGCTTTGCCTGCAAACGAATTGCTTTCATGAATAAAGGTTGCAATGCCTTTGCTCTGTGCAAAACGCAACACCGGAAAACTGGAATAACCACCTACACCAATCACTGCATCGGGTTTAAATTGATTAACGATCGAACGCACCTGCACAAAGCTTCGTATCAACTTAAACGGCAAACCAATGTTTTTTATCAAAGAACTTCTGTTAAAACCGATAATGTCGATCCCTTTTATTTCATAACCGGCCTGCGGCACTTTTTCCATTTCCATTCTGCCCTTTGCTCCCACAAACAAGATCTCTGCATCGGGTTGCAATTTTTTGATCGCATTGGCAATGGCAATGGCCGGAAAAATATGTCCGCCCGTACCTCCACCTGCCATTATAATTTTCACACTCATGCCGCTACTGCTTTTGCGTTTGCTGCATCACCCTCCGCTTCTTCCACATTCCTTGCTACACTTAAAATAATTCCAATGGATAAACAGGTAAACAGAAAGCTACTGCCACCCATACTCACCAATGGAAGTGTTACACCTGTTACCGGAAACAAACCCACATTCACTGCCATATTCGTCATGGCCTGTATCACCAATGTAAAACTGAGTGCCAATGCCAGGAAGGCGCCGAATGCAAACGGACATTTCCGGAACAAACGAATACTCCTGAACAAAAACACCATGTAGATAAAGATGATAAAGGCTGCACCGATCAAACCGTATTCTTCAATGATGATCGCATAGATATAATCGGAATACGGATGCGGTAAAAAATTACGCTGCTCACTGTTACCCGGGCCTAAACCAAACAAGCCTCCTTTAGCAACAGCAATTTTTGCCTGTTGTACCTGGTACGGTGCTTCCGATTTATTAGCATACATAAAATCCTGTACACGTTTGATCCATGTTGGTACACGACCGGCAGAAAGAACTGCCGGCAACTCTTTTGCTTTTCCTTCTTCTTTGTCGTAATAACTGCCGGCAATGGCAATTAAAATAATCACGGGTATTGCAATCACGGCCGCAACAATACCAATGTGTTTCATGCTTACCCGTCCGATAAACAACAACAACATACTGGTTGCGCCTGTTAACAATGCGGTTGAAAGATTGGCAGGCGCAATGAGTAAACAAATAATAACGATCGGTGCCATCAACGGAAGAAATCCTTTCTTAAAATCTTTGATCACATGTTGTTTCTTCGACAATAAACGTGATATGTACATGAACAACGCCAGCTTTGCAATGTCGGATGTTTGTACTGTAAGATTGATGATGGGCAATTTGATCCATCTGCTTCCATCGTTAATGGTTGCACCGAAAAAGAATGTATAGATCAACAGTACAATGGAGATATAAAACAGCAATTTCGCTACACGTGAATAAATGGTATAGTTTACCCGATGCGCAAAATAAACAATGATGATACCGAGCGTGATGAATGCAATTTGCTTGAACAAATACACAAACGTATTTCCCTTGTATAGTTTATACGCCAATGAATTGGTAGCACTATATACTACGAGTAAGCTCACCAGCGACAGAACAATGACGATTGCCCAGATCACTTTATCGCCTTTGGTTTTATCCCGAAAGCCGCTTGGTGAAAACTTCGCTGATATGTCGGTTAATTGACTCATTTATTTTTCTTTCTTCTTACCTCGTATTTCTTACTTCGTATTTATAATTCTCTTACCGCTTTCTTAAATTGATCGCCTCTGTCTTCATAATTTTTGAACAGATCAAAACTTGCACAGGCAGGACTTAATAAAACTGAATCGCCTTTTTCTGCAAAATGATAAGCAGCACGTACGGCATCTTCTGCACTCGTTGTATTCACGATCAGTGAAACAGAATCGCCAAACGCTTCATGAATTTTACGGTTATCCAAACCGAGGCACACTATGGCTTTTACTTTTTCTTTCACCAGTTCTTTCAATACCTCGTAATCATTGCCTTTATCAACACCACCTAAGATCAAAATGGTTGGTCTCGACATGCTCTCCAATGCATACCAGGTAGAATTGATATTAGTTGCTTTACTATCGTTGATGTATTCCACACCTTTTACCATTGCCACCATTTCCATCCGGTGCTCAAGGCTTTCGAACGTGGTAACGGCCTCTCTGATCTTTTCCTTGCGGATACCTAATGTAGCCGCTGCAATACCTGCTGCCATGGTGTTGTACTGGTTGTGTTTACCCTTGATCTTAAAATCGTCTACGCTCATTGTTACTTTGTCGTCGTTCACTGCAATCGTCATGGTGCCGTCTTTGATGATTGCGCCTTTTTGTGGTTCCTGTTTCATGGTGAATGGTAATGGGGTTGAATGGAGAGTAAGTTTTTTTAAATACGTTGCTGTTACCGGATCATCGGCACAGTAAATGAAATAATCGTCTTTCGTTTGATTTTGGATGATCTTAAATTTTGCGTTGATGTAGTTTTCAAATTTGTAATCGTACCGGTCTAAATGATCTTCTGTAATGTTGGTGAGTACCGCAATTTCTGCTCTGAAATCTTTGATATCATCCAATTGAAAACTGCTGATCTCTGCTACGTACACTTCTTTTGGATCCAACGCAACTTGTTTGGCAATGCTGATGCCGATGTTTCCAACCATTGCACAATCCAATCCTGCATGTTTGCAGATGTGATAGGTTAATGCGGTAGTGGTTGTTTTTCCATTGCTGCCGGTAATGCCAACAATTTTACTATTGCCTTTAAATCGCCACGCCAGTTCAATTTCACTGATCACAGGAATTCCTTTTTTGCGGATCTGCTTCATCATGTCGCTCTTTTCAGGAATACCGGGGCTTTTCACAATTTCATCGGCCTGTAAAATGAGATCGGCCGAATGCATACTTTCCTCAAATGCAATTCCATACTCATTCAACTCATCTTTATACAAGGATTTCACAGGTCCTGCATCGCTCACAAATACATCATACCCTTGCTTTTTTGCAAGAATAGCTGCGCCCGTTCCGCTCTCGCCGCTACCAAGTATGTAACATTTGTGTGCCATGTTCATTCAAGTTTCCAGTTGCTTGATAAATGTTACCGGTTACTGGAAACCGGTAACGTTTTCTTTTTTGGTTTTTCTACTTTTTCTATTTCTCACAGAGAAATAAAAAAGGCTCTTCACAAGTATGGGTTAGTACAGGATCTCAGAGGTGCTACATAGATGGTTTGTCATTTAGTCTTACATAGGATTGGTTGGGTAAGGATTGAAAACCAGGGGTGGTTTTTCAATAACCTCTTTAGCGAATTTTGAGTGTTACGATCGCCATCACCACACAAAGGATCGTAACGATCCAGAAGCGGGTAACGATCTTACTCTCATGAAATCCTTTCTTTTGATAGTGATGATGCAGCGGACTCATTAAAAAGATCCTTCTGCCTTCACCATACTTTTTCTTTGTGTATTTAAAGTAGCCGACCTGCAGCACCACACTCAGGTTTTCCACTAAAAACACGCCACAGAAAATGGGTATCAACAATTCCTTTCTTACTAAAAATGCAAGTGATGCAATAATTCCTCCCAGCATTAAACTTCCTGTATCGCCCATGAACACTTGCGCCGGATAAGAATTGTACCAGAGGAAACCGATACATGCGCCTACCATTGCCGCAATGAAAATGGATAACTCACCAATGCCGGGTATATATAATATGTTGAGATAATCTGCTAAGCGAACGTTACCACTTGCATACGCAAATATGCCCAACCCTATACCGATCACTGCTGATACACCTGTTGCCAACCCATCGATACCATCGGTAATATTTGCACCGTTTGATACTGCTGTTACAATAAACACAACGATCATTACATACAGTACCCAGGTGGCTCCACGGATCGCTTTCGGCAATAGTTTTGAATAATTAAATTCATGCCCTTTTACAAATGGAATTGTGGTAATAGGTCCATCTGCTTTGATCATTGTTTTTTCAACACCATCCATTTTCACAATTTTCACATTTGCATCTGCCGGCAATTCAGTTCCCACAAACTCACGGTAAGCACTAACCGAATCGTTAAACATCAATGTAGTTGCAACGGCAACACCCAATACAACCTGCCCAAGAATTTTAAACCAACCTGCCAATCCATCTTTATCGCCTTTCTTATAATTTACTCCCTGCTGTTGTGCCATGCGCTTGGCACGGAGCTTTAAATAATCATCAATAAAACCGATCATGCCCATCCAGATGGTTGCAAACAACATCAGCAGGATATACACTTTGCTTACATCGGCTAACAATAATGTAGGAACTACAATGGCAACAATGATGATGAGTCCACCCATGGTTGGTGTTCCTTTCTTTTGTTGCTCTCCTGCCAAACCAAGATCACGAACTGTTTCGCCTACTTGTCGCTTACGCAGATAGTTGATCAACTTTTTACCGAATACGGCTGAGATCACCAACGACAGTACCATTGCCAGCATCACCCTGCTTGTGATGAACTGAAACAGATTGTCGCCAGGGAATTGAATCCCAATGCTGTTCAACCAATCGATCAAGTTTTTTAACATACGTTTTCTATTTGTTGTGAATGGTCAGTGGCGAATAGTTACTCATCACTGATTACTCATCACTCATCTCTCTAATAATTCAAACATTTCTTCCAATACTTTCTTATCATCAAAAGAGTATTTCACTCCTTTTATATCCTGATATTTTTCATGACCCTTACCTGCAATCAAAATAATATCCTCATGCTTCGCAATGCTTACTGCGGTTTTGATGGCTTCTTTACGATCAGCAATAGAAATAAATTTTCTCCTTGCAGCAGAGCTTAATCCGAACTCCATGTCAGCCAAAATTTCCAATGGATCTTCACTGCGTGGATTATCACTTGTAAAAATTACCCGGTCACTTAATTCACATGCCACTTCACCCATTACCGGGCGTTTGGTTTTATCTCTGTCGCCACCACAACCAACTACGGTGATAATCTGCTCATGGCCTCTTCTTAATTTCTTAATAGTTGCCAATACATTTTCCAATGCATCGGGTGTATGTGCATAGTCAACAATACCAAGAATTAGATCATTGGGTGAAATGATATAATCAAAGCGACCCTCTGCTCCTGTTACACTGCTCAATACCTGCAACACTTTATGTTTGTCTTCTCCTAACGAAACTGCCGCACCAAAAACGGCCAACAGATTATATGCATTGAACTCACCAATCAACCGAAAATGCACTTCATCATTATTGACCATCATCTGCAAACCGGTGAGACTGTTCTCCAATATCTTTCCTTTGTAATCAGCAATATTCTTCAACCCATAATATTGCTTCTTTGCTTTGCAGTTTTGCAACATCACTTCACCACGCTTATCATCTTTGTTGCTGATAGCAAATGCATCGGCTGTTAATCCATCAAAAAAACGTTTCTTCACTTTGATGTATTCATCAAAGGTTTTGTGATAATCAAGATGATCGTGTGTGATATTGCTGAACAATGCACCGGTAAAATGAATACCTGTAATGCGATGCTGATGAATGGCATGACTGCTGCATTCCATAAATACATAAGTGCAACCGGCATCATACATTTCTTTGAGCAAACGATTCAAATTGATCACATCCGGTGTTGTATGTGTTGATGGAACTACTTTATCGCCGATATGATATTCTACAGTTGAAACCAATCCGCACCGGTAACCCAATCCGCTGAATACTTTGAACAGCAATGTTGCGATCGTTGTTTTTCCGTTGGTGCCGGTAACACCCACCACTTTCATTTGCTCCGTTACATTTCCAAAGAACTGGTTCGCCATAAAACCTGCTGCCTCTGCACTGTTCGCTACCTGTATATAAGTAACATTCTCATTCAACTGCTGCGGCAATTCTTCGCAGATCACTGCAACAGCGCCTTGCTCAATTGCATTTGAGATAAATGCATGCCCGTCAACAGCTACTCCCTTGATGGCAATAAAACAAGTGCCCGGCTTCACAAAACGTGAATCGATCTGCAGATCACTTACTTCCAGAGCAGTTGATCCGTGAACGCTGCGTAGATGCACTTTGTACAATATGTCTTTCAATACTGCCATCAATTGAGATATAATGTTATTTCCTGTCCCTTTGCTACCGGCGCACCGGCAGCGATGGACTGATCATTAATTTTTCCTTTTCCTGTTACCTGCACTTTCATACCGGCTGTTTCCAATACATACAGTGCATCTTTCAATCCCATACCTTTTACATTCGGCATCACTTTCCCATTGGTTGCATAGGTTTGTGATTGAACGGTATTATTTTTCAAGAACGATATCCGCCAGTTACCCACTAACTGATCCGTATAACTGAAACCAAACTGTTTTGAGATCTGTTGCACTTCCTGTTTCATTCCACTGAAACTGTACAGCATTGAATCCGCAAACGGTTTTGCCATTGTGTATGGCTGTTGTTCCTGACTGTATTTATATAAGTGATCTGCAATTTCTCTGAACACCGGCCCTGCTACTGAACCACCATAATAGTTGGCGGCATGTGGCTTGTTCTTTACCACAACTATGATGGAATATTTCGGCGCTTCGCTTGGGAAGTAACCGGCAAACGCTGATTGATATACACCATCTCTGTATTTATAAGTACCATCATTTACTTTCGCTGTTCCTGTTTTACCCGATGCTCTGTACGGCGCTGTTTCAAATTGTTTACGTGCTGTACCTTCTGTACACACAGCAGCTAAACATTCCTGTAATTGTTTGATGGTTGATTCGCTTGCAATTTCTTCGTTCAATACCACCGGTTCATTTTTGCGGATCACTGTTCCGAAATTTCTGATCTCATTCAGCAAATAGGGCTTCATCATCTTCCCATTATTCGCCACAGCATTGTACACCATTAATAATTGTAAAGGCGATACCATCAACTCATAACCAAAACCCCACGAAGCCAATGTTTGCGGATGCCATTGTTTTGGTTTTACCTTATTCGGATTTCTGATCAACGGATTAAATTCTTCGTTCAACTCAATTCCTGTTTTGGTGGTGAGATGAAGATTGGTGAAATGCTTGTAGTATTTTTTTGGATCAGCTGTGTAATACTGATAGGCCAGTTTACTCATTGCCACATTCGAGCTTTGTGTAAAGGCTGTTTTAATAGTTGTTACTTCAGGACCATGATGATCATCCACAATATTTCGGCCGTTCAAATTCCATCGACCACCGTGAATGGTGATGTTATCATTGATGGTTACATGCTTATCTTCCAACGCAGCCAGTAAGGTTACCAGCTTAATGGTTGAACCCGGTTCTGCTGTACGCAATGCATAATTGTCGGTTTCGAAATAAGTTCCGTCTTTTGTGCGACCAAGGTTTGCAATGGCCTTGATCTTTCCGGTTGCCACTTCCATTACAATGCAGGTACCTTCCAAAGCTTCGTTCGTAGTCATGGTGCGCATCAATGCACGTTCGGTTATATCCTGAATATTTACATCGATCGTAGTGTACACATCATCTCCATTTTCCGGTTCTACTTCGTATCCTTCAACCGGCATCAATACGCCACCTGACACATAGCGAACCAAACGCTTGCCGGTAGTACCACGTAAAACACTGTCGAACGAACGCTCAAGCCCAACGAGTTTTGAATTTTCTCTGTACAATCCAATTGTTCTGAAACCCAACTCACCAAACGGATTCAACCGTTTGGTTTTTACCTCTGCAATAAAACCACTTTTGTTTTTACCAAGACGTACCAATGGAAACTCACGTAACTGTTTGTACTCTTCAAACGATACTTTCTTCTTCAAAGAATAATAGCGTGACTTTGATTTATACGCCTGCTTCAATTCCTTTTTATAGGTAGCGGCAGTTTTATCTTTAAATAAACCAGCCAATTCAATTGACAAAGAGTCGATGTTCTCATTAAATCGTAATCCGTTCTTGTAACGTAATCCTTCAGCAGCAAAATCAATGTAAACATCAAACTGTGGTAACGATGTACTGAGCATACTTCCGTCTTCACTGTAAATAGTACCACGCTCAGCCGCCAGATCAAGAATGCGGGTGTGCATACTATCACCCATACTTTTCCAATAGCTCCCTTCAATACTTTGGGTATAAAATGCCTTACCGAGTATGAGTATACCCAGCAGCATCAACCCCAGGAAACCCAGGTACACTCTCCATAATATGTCGTTCTTTACTTCCATTAATTTCCTTTCAGCTTGGTGCTGTCAGTTAGTTTGATGGGTTGTTGAATATTTTCTTTTAAACCAATTGGCTCTACTGCTTTTGCCACTTCACTCAGGCGGTTCTGAAACATCAGTTTCCCGTTGAGCGTTTTGTATTCATACTCCTGCTCCTTTAGTTCTTTGGTTGTACGATTGATGTTGCGGATGGTATTGTCGGCGTAATGGCCATTGGCGATGTAGATGATCGCCAGCACAGAGAGAAAGAGGAAGTATGGAACGTTGCGTACGATCCACTGGTAATTGAACCACTTTTTTAAATCAATCTTCGGCTCTTTTACTGCCATTGGTTTGTTTGTAATTTCCGTTTGTAATGCTGTTCGTTTGTTTTACAATGGGTTTTAAATTTTTTCGGCTACACGTAACCGTGCGCTTCTTGATCTTGGATTTTTTTTCTGTTCTTCAGGTGTTGCTTCAACAGGTTTTTTACTGATAATATGAAATACCTTTTCTTTTTCTTCCCGATCGAATGGGTTATACGCCTCCTCTTCAAAACTTCCTTTTTTAAAAAAGTTTTTTACCAATCTGTCTTCCAGCGAATGAAAGGAAATGATCGCCACCCGTGCGTGGGGTTTCAATACTCCCGGCAATTGCTGTAACAATTCTTTCAACACATTCAGTTCCTGGTTCACTTCAATACGCAAGGCCTGGAATACCTGGGCAAAGTATTTATTGGGATTCCCTTTCACGACTGATTGCAATGCCTGTTTCAACTGTTCAATGGTTTGAAACGGATTGGTAGTGCGTTGCTGAACGATGGTAGCGGCCAATGTTTTGGAATTGGTTACTTCACCATACAACTCGAACAGTTTATGCAACTGTTGTTGCGAATAAGTTTGCAGAATGATAGCGGCTGTTAATGGCTGCATGGGATCCATGCGCATATCCAACGGGCCATCAAACCTGGTAGAGAAACCTCTTGCACCTTCATCGAACTGGTGACTGGACACGCCCAGATCGGCCAGCACGCCATCCACTTTTTCAAAACGGTTGAGTTTTAAAAAACGGCTGATGTGTTTGAAGTTGTGCGGCACAAAAACAATGCGTTCATCGTCGGGCAGATTTCGTTTGGCGTCGGGGTCCTGGTCAAATGCAACCAGTCGGCCCTCCGGCCCCAATCGTTTTAAAATCTCCCGGCTATGCCCGCCACCACCAAATGTGCAATCAACATAAACGCCACTTGGCTCAATGTTCAATGCATCCACTGCTTCCGTGAGCATTACCGGAATGTGATATACATCCGCTTGCTCACCGTTCGCTCCATCTTCCGCAGGCAGTATCGTTTTCTTTTTTGCCATGCACAATTACTGCAATGGTTTCGCCATTACCTCATTCGCCAGACTACTGAAATCGTCGGCTGAAAGGGTGTCAAAGAACTGTTTGTACTTATTACTATCCCAAATTTCAATTTTGTCGCCCTTGGCGAATAACACCATGTCTTTCCCCAGCCCGGCATACTCTTTCAACTGTTGCGGTACCAACAATCGACCTGCAGAATCAAGCTCCACTACGGTTGCACCGTTCAAAAAGTAGCGTTGGAATTGGCGTACCTTCGGATCAAAATCATTCAACTGACTGATGCGGGCAAATATGGGTTCCCACTGTTTCATATGGTATAAACTGAGACATGCGTCCAGACCACGGCTCACCACAAACTGGGTGTTCCAATCTTCCGGCAACTGCTTTTTAAAGCCAGCCGGGAGCAGGAATCGACCTTTTGCGTCGAGCGTAACCTCATATTCTCCCAGAAAACCAATCATTTAGAATGAATTAATTCGTTTTAAACACAATTACACACAAAATAACACTTTTTCCCACTTTCAACACAAATGGTAGAAGTTTTATTTTTTCCACACGACCCAAAGCCAATGCAGGCAAGCATTACAGCGCCGTTTTGGTGATTTTTTTGTGAAGTGGGTGTGAATAGAACTGTATTACCTGTGGAAAACCGACGGGTGGGTGTGAATTAAGGAGATAACTCAGCAGTATAGTATGTTATTTCATTGACGAAGGGTATGTAACCTTGCAATGGTGAGGGTTGAAGTTGGCAACAACAATAATGAGGAAATAATTATCGGCCTACCGTATAGATATAATTCAACTGCTTTGAAACGATTAATGTTTTGAGGTCGGCATTCTTTTCAAAAAATGCACCCGTAGGGACATTAGTGATTGTATAAAACTCGGGATCAATAACATGTCTATCAATTTCCCTTGTCCTGCCAAACAGTAACGGTTGAATAAAGTAGGTACCAGTTTGAGAACTACTAAGCTTTTGCAAAACAATATTTTCGAAAAAAGATGTACCGTATAAGCGTTCGGGTTTATTTAATGAACTATCTAGAATACCACTCTGAGACACGAGGAAAGTATGTATGAGAGGCTGAGTATTCTGCCTGACTTGAAAAACTAAAAAAACTTCGATAAATCGGGTAGAATCTTGATCAAAATCGGTGATTGTTTTAAAAACAACTTTTTCAACCTCTTGCTTCCAGATCGTGTATTCTAAATCTTTTTTTTGCGTTACTCCATTCTTGTGAAACAGCAGAAACAAGAAAATAAAGTAGGTGAGTTGCTTCATAGTTAATCTTGCATTAATGAACAGTATAAAAATAGAAATCCGCTTAGTCCTATTTCTTCAACGGCAGATCAACCGTAAATGTGCTGCCTTTGCCTAACACACTATCTACTTTTACTTTGCCGCCATGGGCTTCCACCATTGTTTTTACATAACTCAAACCAAGACCAAAGCCTTTTACATTGTGTACATTTCCGGTGTGGGCACGATAAAACTTTTCAAACACACGGGCCAGTGTTTCTTTATTCATACCAATACCATGATCTTCCACCGTAATACGAATGGACTTGCCGATATTTTTTGTAGAAATATTTAATTGAAACGAATCATCTTTTGAATACTTCAATGCATTGTCAACAAGGTTGTTGATGAGATTGGTTAGATGCACTTCATCTGCATCCATCAAATCATTACTTGCATTCAACTGCACATCTACTTTTCCCTGCTTTTCTTCAATTTGTAATTGCAAGTTGTTCAATACATTTTTGATGATCTGGTGCACATGCAATTCACGCAAACTCAACTGCACTTCCTGCCGCTCCATTTGTGCTGCCTGCAGAATGGATTCCACATGCTTGTTCATGCGTTTGTTTTCATCTTTGATCATGTTGGTAAAGTAGCTCATCTTCTCGGGGTTGCTGAGTACTTTCTCATTCTTGAGCGCATCTACTGCCAGCGAAATAGTAGCCAGTGGCGTTTTCAATTCATGCGTCATGTTATTGATGAAATCATTTTTCATGTCGCCCAGTTTTTTCTGTCGCAACAATGTTCTTACAGTAAGAAAAAACGCAGTGACGATGATCAATGTAAACAAAACAGAACCGGCGATCATCCAACCGAGCGATTGGATCACATAACTTTTTACATCGGGCACCACAATTACAAAGACTTCATCGGGCGCAAGACTTTCCAATATGCTGCCACTGCTGGCTACCAACGGATACCATGCTTTTAAATTATGCACAGTATCAGCCGCCATTTCCATAAAGCGAGGCGATTTCAATTCATAATGACCAAACACATTATCGCTTGCTACTGCAAACTCAAACTCCGTGTCTTTTAAATTCTGCCGCAGAAATGCTTTTTGCAGTTTCTCTTTTATTTCAAAAATGGTGAACCGGTTGGTAACTGAAAATTGTTTGTAAATATCATAGCCGTCGCCCGGAAATTTCATGCCCGGCATGCGGCCAAGGTTATTGAACGCATCGCTTCGCTGCATCACCAATTCTTCGCCCACACCCTGAATAACTGCTGATAATTTTTCCTTCAACTGCTCTTCCCGCAACAATGCCAGATTGCGTAGCCAGGATACCTGCACGTAGATAATACCCAACAACGACAATGTGATCAATGCAATGATGACCGGGAAAATCTTTTTCATGCCTACTGTTTACAATTGAGTTGGTTAAGGAACCTGCAATGTCTGCAAAAATACCCGTGAAAGTAACAGGAAATAACTGTTTTAAAAAGACCTGCTCTTTTTAACGTGGTTTTGACAGAAGCCTGCTAAAAAACATGAAAAATTGAAATTTCCGATGTAAATTAATTCTATGATTGAACCGGGTACAGGCATATTATTGATTTCCGATCCATTTTTAAAAGATCCCAACTTTATGCGTACGGTTGTGTTGCTTTGTGAACACAAAGACGAAGGCAGTTTTGGGCTGGTGATCAACCGTACATTTGAACAAACACTCGATCAATTGATCACGGAACTGGAGGGCTATTCTGTTCCCGTACATTATGGCGGTCCAGTTCAAATGGATACGCTGCATTTTTTGCATCAACTGCCCGATGAAATTCCCGGCGGACAAGCCATTACAAAAGACATTTATTGGGGAGGCGATTTTGAAATGGTGATCAGCATGTTGAAAAAAGGTACACTCGACCTTGGCAAGATCCGTTTTTATCTTGGCTACAGCGGCTGGGGCAATGGACAACTCACTGATGAGATGAAAGAAAAAAGCTGGCTAACGGCAAACGCTACCCGAAAACTCGTGTTTCAAACCGATATCGATCATATCTGGAAAGAATCCGTTAAATCAATGGGCGGTGAATTTGAACAATTGATCCACTACCCCATCGACCCGCAGTTAAACTAAGCCTTCAATTAACGATGCAAACAAGGTACTGAGTTTTTCGTCCGCCTTACCTGCCACTTCAATGATCTCGGCAATATTTACCGGCTTTAAATTTTCGGGATCACATTCATCTGTAATCACACTTACTGCCAAACATTTTAAACCGATCTGGTTGGCAACAATTACTTCCGGTACCGTACTCATGCCCACCATATCTGCACCGGTGCTGCGCAACCATCTGTACTCTGCTCTTGTTTCCAGGTTTGGCCCCATCACTGCAACATAAGTCCCTTTGTGTAATGGAATATTTTGCTCCGTTGCTTTTTGTAACATGCGTTGTTGTAATGAAGCATCATACGGCGCACTCATATCAACAAATCGTTCACCCAACGAAGGATCGCTCAATCCACGCAATGGATTATCAGGAAGCATATTGATATGATCATCGATGAGAATAAGATCGCCTTTTTTGTAATGGAGATTCATACCACCGGCAGCGTTACTCAACAGCAGTGTTTCAACACCCAATGCTTTCATTACACGAATAGGGAACGTAACCTGTTGCATACTATACCCTTCATAATAATGAAACCTTCCCTGCATGGCAATTACCTGCACACCTCCAATTTTGCCGTATAATAAATTTCCTTTGTGAAACTCAACGGTAGCTTGTGGAAAATGAGGGATATCGGTATAAGGAATCGTGAGCTCCACCTCTATTTTATTAACCAATGCTCCAAGCCCGGTACCAAGTACAATACCCACCACCGGCTTTGCTTTCATACCCCGTTCTGCTAAAAAAGAAGCTGATTCCTGAATTGCTGCAACAATATTGTTCATTCGTTGTATTAATTGAGTTATTTATTAATCTATAATTTTCCCACTTACGTATATCCATGAAAATAGGTTTTTTGCGATTACGACCCTTCTTCATACTGTTTCTTTTTCCGGCATCCCTTGTATCGGCTCAGAACGGATACAAAACGGGTGATGCTGTGCAAAACTTTCCCATCAACAAAACACTGAACCAGGAAAAACCTGCCACGAACTTCAATTCGTTACAGGATGACATTACGATTCTTGACTTTTTTGGCACATGGTGTGTTCCCTGTATCAAAGCAATACCACAGCTTGTAAAAATCCAGGAGAAGTTTAAAGATAAGCTGACGGTTGTTCTGGTATCAAATGAAGAAGAAGCAAGATTACAGAAGTTCCTTGCGGCAAGAAAAGATTTTGCTTTCCCGATTGTTTCGGATGCAGATAACAGCATTACCAATTTATTTCAGCCGCCAGCCTACCCCTATACCATCATTTTGAAAGATGGAAAGATCATTGCCATTACAGAAGCTGAAAAAATTACAGAGGAAGCAGTTGCTAACTGGATGAAAGGAGAAAAGCAACCGATCGAAGAACAGAAAACGACAAGTGTACCAACCACGAATTACAATGAAGTGATGAATACAAAAACACGCAGCAAAAATGTGTTAGTAAAACTGTCGCAGGATTATATCTATGCTGCAAAAACAGGCGAAAGCACTGCGGCATTGGAAGAACAACTCCGGTCGATCACAATCACTGATCTGCAAAACAAATTAAGTACGGATGATGAGAAGAAAGCATTCTGGATCAATCTTTATAACGGTTATGTACAGGCTGCTTTGCAAAAGAATCCTGATGCTTACAAAAGCAGAAGTGCATTCTTCAAAAGCAAGCAAATCACTATTGCAGGATTGCAGTTAAGTCTTGATGATATTGAACATGATTTTCTACGTCGTTCAAAAATTAAATGGAGCGGCGGCTATCTTAATAAACTTTTTCCCGGTAAAACTGAAAAGGAATTACGTGTAAAGAAATTAGACTATCGTTTACACTTTTCGCTGAATTGTGGAGCGAAAAGTTGTCCGCCGATTGCTTTTTATAATCCTGAAAACTTACATCAACAATTGGATATTGCAGCAACTGCTTACTTAACCGGCGAAGCGGAATATGATAAGCAAGCAAATACCATGAAGCTTCCTGCTATTATGGGATGGTTCCGGAAAGACTTTGGCGGCAAGAAAGGAATGATCCGTTTGCTGAAAGAAAAAGCGATTATACCAACTGATGTGAATCCGAAAATCAAATTCAAATCATACGACTGGACATTATACTTAAACAATTATCAGAACTAAAACCAACATCATGCACAATCATTATTACAACGCAGAAGATCTCGGCAAATTTGGAAAGATCGGTGAATACCAAAAAGACCTGGCAGATAAATTCTTCGCATGGTACGGCGCCACATTTGCAGACAGTGCTCTAACAGCAAAAGAAAAATCATTGATCGCTTTGGCAGTAGCACATGCCGTGCAATGTCCCTATTGTATTGATGCATACAGCAGCGATGCATTTGAAAAGGGTTGGGATGAAGCGCAAATGATGGAAGCAGTGCATGTAGCGGCAGCCATTAAAGGCGGTGCAGCATTGGTGCATGGTGTGCAAATGATGAACAAGGTGAAAGAGATCGCTATGTAAAACCAGACCCAACGAATTACCAACCATCAATTACTCAACAGATGAGCAGCAACACGAAATCATTAAAGGCACAGGGAAACAGTTTGGCAGATGTACATGAGCAGATCGAGATTTTAGAACATGGTTATAACGGCAACGAATATCGTCTGGTACCTTTTCAGCAAAAACTAGAGAGCATTGGTCTGTATCCATTACTGTCAACACAATTGGAAATATTCCAGATCAACGTTGGTAAAATGTGTAACCAGGTGTGCAAACATTGCCATGTGGATGCAGGCCCCGACCGTAAAGAGATCATGACCCGTGAAACCATGCAGTTGTGTCTGGATATACTTGCAGCCAATCCTTCATTTAAAACAGTTGACCTTACAGGCGGTGCACCGGAATTGAATCCGGATTTCCGTTGGTTTGTGGAAGAGATCAAAAAGCTTGGGAAGCATATCATCGTCCGTTGTAATCTCACCATCATTCTGGCAAATAAACGTTTTCATGACCTGCCTGATTTTTTCAAACAGCATCAAATAGAAGTTGCCTCATCTCTTCCCTCCTATTCAAAAGACCGTACAGACCGTCAGCGTGGTGATGGTGTATTTGAAGATTCGGTGAAAGCATTACAAATGTTAAATGCAGTTGGTTATGGAGTGGAAGGCACGGGGTTAATTCTGAACCTTGTTTACAATCCCGCCGGAGCTTTTTTACCGGCACCACAAAACGCTTTGGAAAAAGAATACAAAGCAGCGTTGAAAAAAGATTTCAATATCGTTTTCAATTCGTTGTTTACGATTACAAACATGCCTATCAGCCGTTATCTCGATTACCTGTTGCAAACAGAAAACTACGAGAAGTATATGGAAAAACTGATCGCTGCATTTAATCCGGCTGCTGCTTCAAACGTGATGTGCCGAACAACACTTTCCATTGGCTGGGATGGTTATATCTATGATTGTGATTTCAACCAGATGCTGGAAATGAAAGTATCGTGTAAAGGATCGCAGCATTTATCAACCTTTAATGCAGCAGCATTAACTAACAGAGAAATTATCATCAACCAGCATTGCTATGGCTGCACAGCCGGTATGGGCAGTAGTTGTGGAGGCGCTGTAGCCTAATTGAAAACCGTTTATATAGTTGATTTTTAAAAACCGCATGCACAATTATTTCGTTTATACGTAGGCGTAATAACTGTGGTATGGCGAAACAATTTTCGGTAATTCATTATAATAAATCATTCCTGCTTATTCTCACAAAGCGATTTGTTGTTGTAACTGTATTATCGTTTCTTTTTGTTTTACCAACAATTGCGCAGGTTACAAGTGCCGGTATACGTGGTACTGTAAAAGCGGAAAATGGTGAAGAGCTTGAAAAGATCACGGTGCAGGCAATTCATGAACCAACAAGATCAATTTATACAACCGCTTCGCAAAAAGGCGGTACGTACAACTTACCCAACCTCAAAAGCGGTGGTCCTTATACACTCATTTTTTCCTATATCGGTTTTGCGGGTGATACACTTACAGATATTCAATTAAGTTTAGGCAACACCGAAACTATCAACACTGTGTTGCAACCACTTGCTACAACATTAGACGATATTATTATCAGAAGTAATAAAAAAATCATTCGCAGAACCGGTGCCGGCACTTCTATTTCAAAAAGCCAGATTGAAAATTTTCCTACCATCAGCAGAAGCCTGCAGGATTTTACACGGTTAAGTCCGCAGGCAAATGGTAACAGTTTAAGCGGCACCAATTACCGATACAATAATTTAAGTATTGATGGCGCTGCATTGAACGATGCTTTTGGTTTTACTGAACCTGCAAGCGGTGCAGGTGGATCATTGGCATCGGGCACGCCGGGTGGTTTAGCAAAAACACAACCGATCAGTTTAGAAGCCATACAGGAAGTACAGGTAGAAGTATCGCCTTACACCGTTACATTGGGGAATTTTACAGGCGGCAGTATCAACGCTGTTACAAGAAGTGGTACGAATCAATTTTCAGGTTCTACATTTTTCTCCGGAAGAAATCAATGGTTAACGGGACCTACTGCAGATGCAAAACGTCAACGCATTGAAAACTTTTCTGATTATCAAACCGGCTTTCGTTTAGGCGGCCCCATTGTGAAGAATAAACTTTTCTATTTTACAGCTATTGAAATTGCCAGAAGAAACGAACCTGTTGCATTTGCACCAGGCAGCGATGGATCAGCGATACCGTTTGCACTTGCAAAAGCATTGTACGATACGGTTCTATCCCGTTACAATTATGATCTTGGCTCTTATGAAGATGTCACCTTAAAGATCAACAGCGATAAATTTTTTATGAAGCTGGATTGGAATGTGAACAGTGTACATAAGCTGAGCATCCGGCATAATTATGTACAGGCATTTGCAGATAACAATGAACGTTCAGCCAATATTCTCAACTTCGGCAGCCAGGGCTTTCGGCACAACAGTAAAACGCATAGTGCCGTGTTTGAAGCAAAATCAAATTTCTCCGACCGTTTGTCCAATAACCTGATCATCGGATTTACAAATACAAAAGATGAGCGCCAAATCAAAGGAGATCTGTTCCCACATATTGAAATTACTTACAACACTGCCAACACTATTTACCTGGGTGCTTACCGTGAAGCAGCGGTATATGGATTGAATTTAAAAACACTTGAACTTACGGATAACCTTACGTTCTACCGAAGAAAACAAACGATCACCATTGGCACGCACAATGAATTTTACAATATCGACTATCGCTTTCTTACAGCTTTTAACGGAAGATGGGCTTACAGAAGTGTAGATGATTTTTATGCCGATAAGCCAAGCCGCATACGTGGCGTGTACAACTTGCAGAATAACGATTATGAATTCAACCGCAACAATCCATCAGCCAGTTTTCGTGTGTTTTTATTGAGTCAATACATACAGGATGAAATTGCGGTAACAAAAAACTTACGTGTAACAGCAGGCATCCGTTTTGATTTTACAGCTTACCCCGACAGGCCTAATGTAAATCCCGATGTAACAAAAACAAAAGGATTCGAAAACTTTTCAAACAGTAACAACCCATATCCGCAAATTGCACCAAGAATCGGTTTCAACTGGAATATTAATGGAACGCAACAACTTGTTGTAAGAGGTGGAAGCGGCATCTTCAATGGTCGTATGCCATTTGCATGGCTTGCCTATCCGTATTACAACAGTGGTACAACATATGGCAATGTAGATTTTCGTCCAACAACAAATGTTCCGTTGATCAACGATGTATCACAGATCGCTGCCACGTATCAGCCCGGCATACGGGAGATCAATTTGCTTGATAACAATTACAAACTGCCACAGGTATTCCGTAACAGTTTAGGGATTGATTTCAAAACTGAAAATGGATGGTCAATATCTGCTGAAGCTGTTTATACAAAAACATTGAATGATGTTTTGTATAAAACCATCAATCTCAAAGACAGCACCGCCAGCTTAACCGGAGCAGGTGATAACAGAACGGTGTATCTTGGAAATGGAAATGCACAAAAGCTGAATCCTTCATTCACCAATGTATTCCTGCTCACCAATACCAACCAAGGTTACCGCTATCAACTTTCTGTTACAGCTGGAAAGCGCATCAAAGCATTTCAATTTTTTACTGCTTACACTTATGGCGTATCAAAAGATGTTTCCAATGGTGTGCGTGTTTCACCACAAGCGAATTGGGAATTCAATCAAACGATTTTACCGAATGCCCCGCAGTTATCTTATTCTAACTTCGATCTGCGTCATCGAAGCATCAGCAATCTTCAATACAATCAAAAATGGAAACACAGCAGTGTAAATGTGATCTTTGTTTACACGCTGCAATCCGGCAGTCCGTTTACCTATACCTATATTGGCGACATAAACCGTGATGGTTCGCCCAATAACGATCTGATCTATATTCCACGCAATCAAATTGAAAGTAACCTGGTTGATATAAAAGATGCAGCCGGAACTATTGTAACAACTGCTGCTGCACAATGGGAACAGTTGAATAACTATATCGAACGTGATCGCTATCTCAGGAAACGAAGAGGCCAGTATGCAGAGCGAAATGGAGCCCGCACTCCCTGGAATCAGCAACTTGATATGAAGGTTACGTATTCGATACAATTAGGTTCCGAAGAACAAAAGCATACACTTGGCTTTTCACTGGATGTATTTAATCTTTCCAATCTTATTTCGAGAAACTGGGGACGGCAATATTATGTGCCCAATATTTTAAACAGCAGTTACCAATTACTCACTGTTGCAAGAGTGAACAGTTCATTACAACCGGAATTAAATTTTTCGAATCCGCAAACAACAGCCTGGCAATACGATGCACTGATCTCCAGAGCGCAGGGGTTATTCAGTATTCGTTACAGCTTTTAAATCCACCACATGACGATCCTCTTATTTCTTGCTGTGCTTTTACTTACATACGCCAATGGTGCGAATGATAATTTTAAAGGAACTGCTACTTTATGGGGAAGTGGTACGTTGAATTACAAGCAAGCACTGTTACTTGCCACACTATTTACATTTGCCGGATCGATCTGTTCCTATTTCCTGGCAAACGGTTTGGTAAAAAATTTTTCGGGTAAAGGTTTGGTGCCCGATGAAATATTACAAACGAAAGAATTTGTATTAGCCGTTGCAGGCGGCACCGGCATTACTATTTTACTGGCAACGTTTTTAGGTTTTCCTGTTTCAACCACACATGGGTTAGTAGGTGCATTGGTTGGTGCAGGTATTGTAGCAGCAGGCAGCAAGGTTGATCTGAGTGTATTGGGCAAAACATTTTTTCTTCCCTTACTATTCAGTCCGTTGATCGCCATTCTTATAACAGGCATTCTGCATAAAATCATTTCCACAACAAAGAAAACCGACTATACTGTTGCTGGATTATCCATAACAGGCAACGGATCGTTTCTTAACCCGCTTCACTATGTCAGCGCAGGCGTTGTAAGTTTTGCAAGAGGGTTGAACGATACACCTAAACTCATTTCACTGCTATTACTTTCAACATATTTCAGTATGCCCATCAACTTTTTACTACTTGCAGTTGTAATGGCAATCGGAGGATTGATCAATGCACGCAAAATTGCTGAGACCATGAGTAAAAAAATTACAAGGCTTTCACCCCAACAGGGATTATTGGCGAATATGGTTACCGGCACAATGGTGATCATGGCCAGTAAGTTTGGGTTACCCGTTTCTACCACACATGTATCTGTTGGTAGTATTTATGGCATTGGTCTTTCTGCAAAAACTGCCGATAACAAAGAAATAGCGAAGATCGGATTATCATGGCTACTCACATTGCCAATTGCAGCCATCATCAGTGCAACCATTTATTTTATTATATCGTATATCAACTAAACTCACCATCAAATAAAAAAGACAATGAGCACTACTTATCTCGAAACAACAAAAAATGTTTACAAAGAAGCCGCTGAAAACCCGCAAGTTGGTTTGTGCTGCACCACTACACCCATTTGGCAATTGCCAGGATTAGATATTCCGGTGCGTATGCAACAGATGAATTACGGATGTGGCAGTACCGTTCATCCAAGAGATCTCGTAAAGAATCCACGAATACTGTATGTTGGCGTTGGCGGAGGAATGGAGTTGTTGCAGTTTGCCTATTTCAGTCGCCAGTTGAACGGTGTTATTGGTGTTGATGTAGTGGATGAAATGTTGCAGGCGAGCCGTGATAATTTTGTGGAGGCTGAACGTTTGAATCCGTGGTTCCGTTCAGAGTTTGTAGATCTGCGTAAAGGTGATGCATTGAATTTGCCGGTTGAAGACAACAGTATTGATGTGGCTGCACAAAATTGCCTCTTCAATATTTTTAAACAGGAAGAATTGAAACTGGCATTAGAAGAAATGTATCGTGTGTTGAAACCAAGAGGCCGTTTGGTGATGAGTGATCCAACCTGTGAGCAGGATATACCGGAGAACCTCCGTGAAGATGAACGTTTGCGTGCTTTGTGTTTGAGTGGTTCTTTACCATTGTGGGATTATGTGAAGATGATCACTGATGCTGGATTTGGTACTGTTGAAATAAGAGCGAAGCGTCCGTATCGTATTCTTGATCCAAAGAATTATGATACCAATGAATTGCTCTTTATTGAAAGTGTGGAAGTGTGTGCCATTAAAGATCCGATGCCTGCTGATGGACCTTGTGTGTTTACCGGTAAAACAGCAATTTATTTTGGAAATGAAGAATGCTTTGATGATGACAATGGACATGTCTTGTTGCCCAACCAGCCGTTGGCGGTGTGCGATAAAACTGCGGCAGCATTGGCTTCATTAAACCGTGAAGATATTTATATTTCAGGATCTACCTGGTTTTACGACGGTGGTGGATGCTGCTAATGCGAAAACTTACATGACGAAAAAAGCGATTATTGTATTTGTAAAAAATCCCGAACCGGGAAAAGTAAAAACAAGATTAGCAAAGGATATCGGCGATGCTGCAGCGGTTGACGTTTACCGTCAGTTGCTGCGGCATACGCATGATGTACTGGTACCAGTTTCTGCAGGTAAATTTATTTTCTATGCAGATGAGATCAACCGTCTAGATCTGTGGGAAACAAATTCGTTTTACAAACAACTGCAGCATGGAAATGATTTGGGCGAACGGATGCAACACGCTTTTTCATTTTTGTTTGAACTAGGCTATGAGCGTGTGCTCATTATTGGCAGCGATTGTCCACAACTTTCCACCGTACATCTGAACCATGCATTTGAATTGTTAGAAACACATGATGTTTGTATTGGCCCTGTTGATGATGGTGGTTATTATTTACTCGGCTTGCGTGCTGTTCATCTGCCTTTCTTCAGTAACAAAGCATGGAGTACCGACAGTGTTTACAGCAGCACCATCAACGATGCAACAGAAGCAGGATTAACGGTTGCTGTAACCGAACAGTTAAGAGATGTAGATACGCTTACTGATTGGGAAGAGTTGAAAGAATTGCTTGATTATCAGAAAGCTTCGCCAATAGTAAAATAAAAAGCGGTTGAATTTTTCCCGAAACCTGCATCTAAACGCAGGTTTATTTTTTCGGCAGGGTTTAATGCAAATCGAAGTCCGGCACCGTACGTTGTACGAATCTTTTCAGCCATATTTTTCAGTTGATCATTTACTGCACCTGCATTGGCGAACACCGTTCCCCCAAATCGTTTGTAGATCTTAAAACGATATTCTGTTCCAGCTGCCAGGAGATTTTTATCCCGGTAGCGCCCTTCATAAAACCCACGCATTTTTTTATTACCACCCAGCAATGCCAGTTGACTGAACGGTACATTTCCATCAACCATATCTGCAAACAGATTAAAGGCCCACACATTTTTTCGTTTGGTTGAAAGATATGTAGATGCATCAAGTGTATATCGGTTGTATTGATAATTGCTGCCTGTTGCATTGCCATAAAACTGTGCACCTGCATCAACAAACACCCCTGAGCCGGCATAGAAAATATTATCACGGGTATCGTAATTCAATGCGGGGCCAATACCTGAAATAAAGCTTCGTGTACTTCCTTCGATTGTACCAGATGAAAGTTGCTTGCCCGGTTCTGTTTCCACCACACGATAATCTTCCAACCAATAACGTAAGCCTGCATATAGCTTTGGATTGATCTTACGCAACACATTCAATCGCACTCTTGGATAGTTTACTTTGTATAATTCTTTGTAATCAGCTGGCTGATCATTTCCAATGCCGAAAAAATAATAAGAGTATTTATAATAACCTATTTCGCCATAAGCAGTGAACTTGCTTCCAGGTGTGTAAATACGAAACGGTGCATACAATAACAGTTGTTTATTAAATGTGTAAGCAGCCCCAAACTGCACTTGAGAAGGATAACGTTGTGCCGTATCTTTTTTATTCCGGAATGTATAGGCTGCAAATCCACCAACAGCCACACTTGTTTCAGGTGAATAGAACACAACAGGAAACGCCGTTAAACGACGAGGTTTATTTTTTCTGCTGCTGTCTTGCGAAAAAACATTTGCTGTAAAGAAGAAGACGATGACTGCAGAAAAAATAAACCTCATAATTGTGTTGCGCCTGCTACACTTTTACCCTCGAGAAACTGAGACTTTTTACCATCCAGTTGGGTAACGGTTTTTCAGGCTTCCTGTTTTTTAAGTTTAAATACCATCCTATTTTTTTCAGGATCGGCACACGATGTGTTTCCACATATTCGATCCATGTACCATCCGGATCTTCATTGTATGAAAAGTGACCGGCTGCTTCGCCCATATCAAAACTGTTGGCACTGTCAACAGTGAATGGAAAACCATTTTCATTGCAGATGCGTTCATGTTCTTCGTAACCATTAATATCAAAGCACACATGAATATATCCCTGATCGCCCCATAAACGATTTTCAAAAATTTGTTTTGGTGTGCGGTCTGTTACTTCAATCAACTCAACATAGGTTGGGCCGAGTAATTTTGAAAATGCGCCTTCCTGTTTACGTGTATGTCCGAGCATCACACGTTTGAAATTGTGTTGCCCGCCGGGTATGTTGCTGAACTCGTCGTAATGTCCTTCATCCAAAAACAATTGCTTATCGTAACCCAATACTTTTTCATAAAACGGAATTGCTTTCGCTATTGAAATAACGCCGATGGTTACGCCACAAACACCACCTGTATGTCGTCCTGTATCGCTGAACCAGTTCTCATCCGCCATTACTTCAAAGATGTTGCCGTATGGATCTTTCAGAAAGAATGATTCAATGCCACCCGGATTTTCTTTTGGTGCACTCAACAGATTTAAACCTGCTTTCTGATATTCAGCATAGGCAGCCTTTACATTTTTACATTTGATCTTGATCACGAAAATGCCTGTGTCGCCCAACTGCACTTCAAATGCTGCCGGTTGCGATTTACGGCTGCGGTATTCCCAAATTTCGAAACCGCCTCCACCCTGCATATTCAATGCAAGAATTGCATAACGCTCATGTCCTTCGCCACCGGTATAACGCTTCATCAACTCTGCACGGGCAGCATCTTTAAACACCACCACATCGGTGCCGAAATGTTTGTTATACCAGATAAATGCTTCATCCGCATTTGTTACACCGATTCCTACCTGCTGAATACCACTGATGATCCGTTTCATTGAACTTATTTTTATTTACGAAAGCGTGAAGATATTAGTTTTTTGTATTTACCAATTCAGTAAGCGTTTGTAGGCAACAGCCATCTCTTCCTGCGAGGCTCCCTTTCGATACATGGCTATGATTTTGCGATGGGCCGTTTGCACTTTCCACCAACTGTTCTTATCGTATTTGCGGGCTGAGATCAGCGCAGATTTACGGAGAATTTTATAGCGCCCCTGTTGCCTCGCCCGTTTTACAAACTCATAATCTTCCATAACCCGCATATCATTTCGATAACCACCAGTAGACTGGAATAGTTCTTTTGTAATAAACAAGGTCTGGTCACCGCCATAACAAATAAACCAATCGAACCGGGTAAACCATGCGTTGATTGATAAAAACCATTTGTTGCTGTTGAATTTTGTTCGGTAACGCCCGAGTGCAAATCCATCCCGGATTGCCTGTTGAATATCGGCTGCAAAACTTTGCGGAGGAAACACATCAGCATGTACAAAATAAAAGACTGAACCACTTGCTCTTGATGCACCATAGTTTAACTGGGCACCTCTGCCCTTTTGTGGCGATACAACAACCGTTGCTCCTGCTTTCGCTGCTTCGTCTTTTGTTGCATCGGTACTGGCAGCATCACATACAATGATTTCCTCCAGCAAAGAGCCGCCATGCTGCTTCAGGTAAGTTACCAGCGCTGCAATGGTTTGTTCTTCGTTGTAAACAGGAATGATAACTGAGATCATGCAAACAAAATTGGGGATGAAGATAGGCAAGGCGCAGAAAAAAACCGCAGTGATTTGCTGCGGTTTTTGATTCTTTAGTCGAGTTGTAATTTCTTTTCCTTTGGGTATTTTACGTTGTACTTCATTTCCATTTTCTTCAATTGCTTTGGATCAATGGTATAAGTCCAAGTGATGATCTTTGTCTCGTCATTTAACTTTCCTCCATCATATTTCAGATCACCCACTTCAATTTCTTTGATTGTTGAAATAGGGAACTGATCTTCCACAATAATATTCACCGGCACATTCTTGTTATTGCGAACAGTTATTTCATAATGCTTGGTATCGGTACGATTGCTACCGAGGAATTTCTTGTTGCTGAATTCTTTCAACAACGTTCGTTTAACGGTGATACCCTTATCAACTCCCAATGAAAGTGATAACGTATCAGAATCGGTTGACAGATCGAGGTAGGATTTACCAAGGAATGTTCCTTCAAAAAACAAATTGGTTTCGCCGGGAATTAAATTAAGATCCTGCCAATTAATAAGCTTGGCTGTGAGGTATGCAGCTTCATCCAGTTTTGGTGCAGCGTAGTATTCATAATATGCTTCAATACTTTTATCATTGATGCTCATCGTATTTACTTTGCCATCGTTATTCACCGTTGCGATTTCCTGTATTTCGTATTGTGTAGTGATGGGTTGAAAAGTAGTAATAACCTGCAAAGGGGTTGATTTGTTTTCCATTTTCAATGATGTTTTTCCTCTTACTTGTATACCCGGAACTGCCCCAGCCAAATCATTTGAAGTTCCATAGCCAACCACAACTACTTCCTGCAGATTATTATTCATAGGTTTCATAGCCACACTAACAAAACTTCTTCCTGCTGCAAATTCATAAGCTTCATACCCAACTGATGATACAACTAATGATTGTGTATTTCCATTTGCTTTGATGCGGTAAAATCCATTCGCATCCGTTGTGGTGTTTTGTGTTGTTCCTTTCACTGTTACGATTGCACCCGGGACTGGTATTCCTTTATCATCCGTTACTCTTCCCATTAACATTTGATCGCTGCCGCTGATGGTCCATTGCTTCATATAATTACTCATCTGTGCATCTACATAAGATATAAACCATGGATTGATCAATGGTTTTGAATTATTATCATTCGGATTACCGGTTGATAAAACCAGTTTGATGTTGTTCCAGTTCTCACCGCTTGTTTGATACACATTCGCATTCATTTCAAGTTGCAGCTTGCTCACCACATCTTTCACACGGATATTATAAGTAGGATACCAGCCAGCTTTTTGCACGAGATAAGTTATTTCAAACGGAACGGTTGCTGTTTCCTTTACATCAACGAGAATGACAATTTCATTGGTAGAGAGATCGATCTTTCTGCTCATTTCTGCCAGTTGATTCGAAAGTTTGTTTCGTTCCTTGTTCATCTCTTCGATCTCTTTTTGCAACGTCAGTTCTTGTTTCAATACTTCGGTTAATCGTGTTCTTTGAAAATCGAGTGATTGTCTTAATTCTTCTGGCTTCAATGTAACAGTTGATCCTGCTATCTGCTGGTTCTTGATCAGCATTGCTTCTTCCTGTTTAAATACTTCCAGCACTTTAGATGTAAGACTGATCTTGTCATTCAGCTGAAAGAATTTCTCTTGCGTTGTTTTGATCTCTTCCCGTACTTCCTGTTCTTTTAAATAATCACGTTGAACACGCACCGATAAAATAGTGAGTCTGCCATCGGCTTTCACCTGCACACTTTGCTTTTCAATATCGGTGGAGATACCGGTGAACACGATCTCCTGCTTACCTGCAGAGATGGATTGTTTCACGGTTCGCTTTACCTGTGCCCCTTTCGTAAACACAGTTACCTGTTCCATTTTTGTTTCAACAGGAACACGTTTTACTGATTGAGCAACTACTGTAATTGGAAGAACATAAAGAAGAAATTGCAGCCATTTCGTTTTCATAAACAATTGTTTTATGAACGATGGATGCAGGAAAAAGGACAATTACATAACCTAAACACAAGCCTTGTTAAACAACAAAATACTTTAGCTGAATTTAATTCGTTAAACCAACATGAACAAAGTTAAAAAAGTCAGCCTTGGCTTTATTCTAATAATACTAGGTTGCAGTTCTCAAAAAGAAAACGAGTTCCAATTTTACCCGAATTTAAACGATACTTCTTTGCATAAGAAACAGTTGTTAAATTTCCGACGATCCCTATATGGCTATTTTGATTTACCAGATATCACTGTGGGAACTTCTGACTCACTGGAAATAAGGATTTGGCCCAATCATGCATTCGATATCACCAAAAATGTCTTAATTTTTAAATTAGGTAATGGTACAGCCAGTGGCCACCATTACAACTCTTTTATGTTACCAATTACTAATGCTGATGGAAATGTATTTACCCTAACTGATTTAACAGGGCTGGGCGACAGTGTATTTGTTGTAAAAAAGATTGTACCGTATTGCGGCTGGAAACTGTTTCGTGACAGCATAAATTATTTCAGCTTATTGCAGTTACCCACCCAAGGAGACATTAAAAACTTTAAAATAAAGCCAGTACTTGATGGTTATGGCTATGATTTCGAGATTGCAACGCCACATTCATATCGATACATCTCTTACTGGTTACCCCAGATTTACGATTATAAAGAGTGTCAGAAAATCGTTGGACTTGTTGAAATGCTCAAACGTCAATTAGGAGATAATTTCAGTTGGCCACTAAATAAAAAAGTCCCGACAAAAAATTGACGGGACTTGCAAAACTTATCTAAATCTGTTTACACAGCTTCGCTTCCTTCAATCAGTACTGTTACTTTATTGTTCAGCACTTCTACAAAACCACCCTGGATCTTAAACAGTTCGTTACGGTTTTTTTCAACCAGTATCTTTAACTGTCCGGCTTTCAACGCACTTACTAACGGAGCATGGTTATCCAATACTTCAAAGCTACCGTCGATACCCGGCAACTGTACACCAATTACATCGCCGCTGTATGTCTTTCCGAGTGGAGTTAATATTTCTAAATTCATACAATTTTCAAATTAGTTATCCTTTTGCTGCTGCCATTAACTTCTTACCTTTTTCGATGGCATCTTCAATTGTACCAACGAGGTTGAATGATGCTTCAGGATATTCATCCACTTCACCATCCATGATCATATTGAAACCACGGATTGTGTCTTCGATACTTACGAATACACCCTTCAAACCGGTAAATGCTTCTGCAACGTGGAATGGCTGCGAAAGGAAACGCTGTACTTTACGTGCACGGAATACAGTCATTTTATCTTCTTCACTCAATTCATCCATACCAAGGATGGCGATGATATCCTGCAGTTCCTTGTAACGCTGAAGGATCAACTTCACACGGTTAGCAGTTTTATAATGTGCATCACCTACAATTGCAGGAGTAAGGATACGTGAAGTAGATTCCAACGGACTTACCGCCGGATAGATACCAAGATCGGCGATCTTACGATCCAATACCGTAGTAGCATCCAAGTGAGCGAAAGTTGTTGCAGGTGCCGGATCGGTCAAATCATCCGCAGGTACATATACCGCCTGTACAGAGGTAATTGAACCGTTACGTGTTGAAGTAATACGCTCCTGCATCAATCCCATTTCAGTTGCAAGCGTTGGTTGGTAACCTACCGCTGAAGGCATACGGCCCAACAACGCTGATACCTCAGAACCGGCTTGTGTGAAACGGAAGATATTATCAACGAAGAACAAGATATCTTTTCCTTTGCCTGTACCATCTCCATCACGGAAATACTCAGCAATTGTCAAACCTGAAAGAGCCACACGAGCACGTGCACCTGGAGGTTCGTTCATTTGTCCGAATACGAAGGTTGCTTTTGATTCTTTCAATCCTTCCATATCCACTTTGCTCAAATCCCATCCACCTTCTTCCATGCTGTGCTTGAAAGCATCACCATAGTTCATAATGCCTGCTTCGATCATTTCACGCAACAGATCATTTCCTTCACGGGTACGCTCACCTACACCGGCAAATACCGACAAACCACCGTAACCTTTTGCAATATTGTTGATCAATTCCTGAATCAATACCGTTTTACCTACACCGGCACCACCAAACAAACCGATCTTACCACCTTTTACATATGGCTCGATCAGGTCAATTACTTTGATACCTGTAAACAGGATCTCGTTGGTTGTACTCAAATGTTCAAATGCAGGAGGTTTGGCGTGAATTGCACGACCACCCTCTTTACTTACCTGTGGCAAACCATCAATGGCATCACCAGTTACATTGAACAAACGGCCGCTGATGAGTTCACCGGTTGGCATGGTAATGTTCTTACCTGTATCCACCACTTCCATTCCACGTACCAAACCTTCGGTTCCGTCCATCGCAATGGTACGAACACTGTCCTCGCCGAGGTGCTGTTGCACTTCCATTACAAGGATTTCACCGTTTGGACGCTTTAATTCAAGAGCACTGTAAATTTCGGGGAGAGTACCGTGAAACTGAACGTCTACAACGGCTCCGATCACCTGTTTAACCTTACCAATATTGGCCATAGTCAATGTATTTAAGAAAAGGGGTTATTATTCAGGGCGCAAAGGTAAGGGTGGGAGAATGAATTGCCAATTTGTTGACCCCGATTTTTAAAATTGGGGAAAAAAGCCGGAAAACCTTGGGGCTGTGGACTTTTGAGCCTTGGTTTTTCTTTGGTTCGGGCTGTACGCTGTACCTCCGCTTTGCTCCGGTGCCGCTTCCATCCCACAGCCCATCGACTGATTTACAAAACCGCTTCTTTTTGCACAATACCCGTCAATTCAAAACTTTTTGCTCACTTTGTGGTTATTGAGCACAATGTTTAATCTTAAATACAAACGAATGAAACGTATGTCTCTCCGCTTTTTGTTACCAGTTTTAGCAATTGCAGCATTTGCTGCCTGTAACAACGAAGAAGCCACAACAACAACTGAAACGAAAGAACCTGTTCTGAAAGAAGAAAGCATCACGTATACCGGCGACAGTATTACCATGAATGGCTTTGTGGTGTACGATGAAAATATTGAAGGTGCCCGCCCGGCTGTATTGGTAGTTCCGGAATGGTGGGGATTGACTGACTATGGAATGATGCGTGCCCGTGAACTTGCGAAGCTTGGCTATATTGCTATGGCCATTGATATGTATGGCAATGGTAAAACAGCCGATAACCCGGATAGTGCCGGAGCGTTTGCAACTCCTTTTTATCAAAACCCACAAATGGCAAAAACCCGTATTGAAGCGGCCATTGCTAAAATCAAAACCTATCCGCAAACCGATGCAGCCAATGTTGCAGCTATCGGTTATTGCTTTGGCGGAGCAATGGTATTGAATACTGCCCGCATGGGTATCGACTTAAAAGGCGTGGTAAGCTTTCATGGAAATTTAGTTGGCACTCCACTTAATAAGGACTTGTTGAAATCAAAGATCCTTGTTTGTCATGGTGCGGCCGATCCATTTGTACCGGTTGAAGAAGTGGCCAAATTCAAAAAAGAGATGGATTCAACAGGCATTGCTTATACATTTGAAGAATATGCAGATGCGGTGCACGCATTCACCAATCCCAACGCAACAGCAATGGGCGAAAAATTTAAAATTCCAATCAAGTATAACGCAGCAGCTGATACAGCCAGCTGGAAGGATATGAACGAATTCTTTACCTCGCTGTTCCAACAACAGTAATTACTATTCAATTAGTGGAAGGGCTTTCGAAAGAAAGCCCTTTTTTTATTGCAGGCAGTTTTACTGCAACTTCATCAGTTCCTCATTTGAGTAAATAGGTTATTCTGCATGAAACACATTTCTACGCACTCGTTTTCGTAAAAAAGATTGGTTTATAACTTCATATAAAATAAATTGAGGCACCAAAAACAACCAACTCATGGCGCTTCAACCCTGGCGTACCGGCAAGATCATTCGTATTGTTGACGAAACGCCCAATACAAAACGTTACTGGATCCAGCTTTCAGAACTGGATGTATTTGATTTTAAGCCCGGTCAATTTGTGCAGCTCGAATTTCCGATTCACGAACAGCAAAGCAAACGCCTACGCAGTTACAGCATTGCATCATGGCCCGATGGTACCAATGTATTTGAACTGCTCATTGTATTAAATGAAGCAGGTGCAGGCACCACCTGGTTATTTAATAACGCAACTGTAGGAACCGAATTTCCTGTACGTGGTGCTATGGGTGTGTTTACGTTGCCCGACCCAATTGAAAAAGATCTCTTCTTTATTTGTACAGGAACAGGTATTGCACCATTCCGCAGTATGGCACATTATATTAAGTTGCATAATCTTCCGCATAAAAATATTTATCTGTTGTTTGGCACACGCAAAAAAACAGACCTTCTTTATTACGAAGAATTAACACAGCTGCAGAAAGAACTTCCGGGCTTTCATTATGTACCCACGCTTTCACGGGAAGAATGGGAGGGTCGCACCGGTTATGTACATCCTATCTACGAAGAGTTATGCAGCAGCAGACAAGAAGCAAGTTTTTATCTCTGCGGATGGAAAGCCATGATCGATGAAACAAAGAAGCGCATTATGGAAATGGGCTACGATAAGAAAGCGATTCATCAGGAGTTATATGGATAATGTTCATCATTACAACAGATGAGAGGAAACAGTTTTTTTGATGACGATCATCAATTGATGTCATTCATTCAACTGCGACCTTTCGCCTTTCAAAAGAAAAGCATTTGTCGAAATCATTTTCTGAAAAAAGATTCTGAATAACTTTTTATATGATAACGACAGGTGGAAGAGAATAATGATGTAATTTAAACCACAAACAAACCAATCTGTTTATGGGTGCTGCCTCACTCATCCTGTTAATACTTGCTGCCATTGCCTTTTCGGCCGGCGCTATTCTTATCGCAAAAGTGGTGACCAAGGCCACAAAGAACAAGCAAAAATCTGAGCCTTACGAATGCGGTATACCAACCGTTGGCCCCAGCTGGATCCAATTTAATGTAGGTTATTATTTATTCGCTCTCATCTTTTTAATTTTTGATGTGGAGCTCATCTTTTTATATCCATGGGCCGTTGCAGCGAAACAAACTGGCTGGCTGGCGCTCATTGAAATTGTGATCTTCTTCTTCATTTTATTTATGGGCTTTTTATATGCACATAAAAAAGGCGCATTAAAATGGAAATAAAATAATCGTAAACAACACCCAACCAAAAGTACCAGATGACAGAACAACAACATACCGCAACAGATTTTCCCGGACAGATCCACGAAACACCGGGCGGTGGTATTGTCCTCAGCAAATTGGATGATGTGATCAACTGGGCACGTTCCAATTCATTATGGCCGCTTACGTTCGCCACAAGTTGTTGTGGTATTGAAATGATGAGTACTGCAGGTGCCAAATATGATTTCTCCCGTTTTGGTTTTGAAGTAGCACGTGCCACACCACGTCAGGCCGATGTAATTATTATAGCTGGTACCATCGTAAATAAAATGGCACCGGTGCTGAAACGTTTGTACGATCAAATGGCCGATCCAAAATATGTGATTGCAATGGGTGCCTGCGCTATCAGCGGAGGCCCTTTCTTTTATAATACATACTCGGTTGTAAAAGGTGCAGACCATGTTATACCGGTTGATGTGTATGTGGCCGGTTGTCCGCCACGCCCGGAAGCATTATTACATGCGTTGATCTCATTGCAGGAAAAGATCAAAAGTGGTTTAACAAGAGAACAAATAAAGGAAGGAAAAGAAAGTATATGACGAACGAAGAATTAAAGACAAGCATCGGAATACGGCTACCTTCCGCAGTAATGGAAGATGGCAGCGATTTCCTAACTATCAACATCGAAGCAACTGATTGGGTATCCTTTGCTCAACATTTACGCAATGATGCTTCACTGCAATTCAATTTTCTTTTTTGTTTGACCTGTGTTGATTGGAAAACGCATTTAACAATGGTGTATCATCTGCGTTCAACCATTCATCGTCACGAACTGGTGGTAAAAGCAAAAGTCGACAGAATAAATCCTGAAATCGAAACCGTAAGCCATATTTGGCGCACGGCAGAATTTCACGAACGTGAAGTATATGAAATGTTTGGTGTGAAATTTCTGAACCATCCCGATCTGCGTTTGCTGATATTACCCGATGGATGGGAAGGAAAGAAACCAATGCTGAAAGATTTTGAAGATCCGATTAACATGATCAGACTCTAATTTATGTTTGAAGAAGTAGGTACAACAACAGAAGGCGATTTAATCATTAACGTAGGACCACAGCACCCTGCCACACATGGCGTATTGCATTTGGTAATTACGCTAAACGGCGAGACCATTAAGAATGTAGAACCGCATCTCGGTTATATTCATCGCTCAATTGAAAAGATGTGCGAAAGCCTTACCTACCGCCAGTTTATTTATGTAACCAGTCGCATGGATTATCTTTCTGCACACATCAACAATCATGCATGTGCCATGTGTGTAGAGAAAGGAATGCAAATAGAAGTTCCGGCAAGAGCACAAGTGATCCGTGTGTTGATGGATGAGCTTACACGTATTGCTTCACATGAATTATGGTGGGGAGCAATGGCGATGGATCTTGGTGCCTTCACTCCTTTCTTTCATGCATTTCGTGAAAGGGAAAGCATCAATGATATTATGGAAGAAACATGTGGTGCACGACTTACCATGAACTACATGGTACCCGGTGGTGTAATGCATGATCTTCATCCCAACTTTCAAAAACGGGTGAAGGATTTCATACAACTATACAAAAGTAAAATTCACGAATACGATGAAATGGTAACCGGCAATATCATTTTCCAGAACAGAATGAAAGCTGTTGGTTATATTTCTCCCGAAGATGCCATCTCCTACGGTTGTACGGGACCGGTAGCAAGAGGAAGCGGAGTAAGTTGTGATACACGTAAGCACTATCCGTATGAAATTTATGATAAGCTTGAATTTGATGAAGTGCTGGAGACAGGTGGCGATTCGTTCGCTCGGTATATGGTAAGGCTTCGTGAAATGCAACAATCGATCCGCATTATTGAACAATTAATTGATAATATTCCGGAAGGTGATTTTCAGGCAAAAACAAAAGCTGTGTTGAAATTACCCAAAGGTGAATTCTATACAAAAGCAGAAACAGCACGTGGCGAGTTGGGTGTGTACATTGTGAGCGAAGGTGGAACAACTCCTTACCGTATTAAATTCCGTTCACCAGGATTCTCCAATTTATCGGCATTGAATCATTTGGTGAAAGGTGGAAAGATCGGCGATTTGATTGCCGCAATGGGGACATTGGATCTGGTGATACCGGATATTGATAGATAAGAAGACCACCAAAACACAGGGCTCACTTATTTGTAGACACTTACTAATTTATAAAACACTATAACACATCTATAAAACGCAAACTATGAAACGTAAAAAAGTGATTTTACTTATAGCGGTGCTACTGCTATTTGTGATTGCAACACCTGTTGTGTTCTTTTATATAACAACAAGGATGTCAAGCCCGAAAACGGTAGTAGTAAATGCTGACAAAACAAAGGGAGAACTGATAAGTCCGGATTCGACTGTAACGGTTTTGATTAGTGGCGTAAATGAATTTATTTATTATAAAAACAATACTGAAGCAAAAAAGGGATCACTTGAGGACGTTAGAACTTTTCTGGTAAAAGAAGAAGTAGCAAAGAATTCTTTTACCGTTCTTATTGTTCCGTTAGAAACAACAGCTTACAAAAACACAGTAGATATTTTAGATGAAATGCAGATTAACAAGATCATGAAATACGCAATCGTAGATGTTAAGAAGGAAGACATCGACTTAGCTAATAAGCTGAAGTAAAACAATGAAGAAGAATAAACAAATATAAATGTGGAGCTTAAGTAACATAGCAACAAGCATTGATCAATGGCTCAATGAAACCTTAAATCCAACATTAGCACTCATTATTGAAATGCTGATAGCAGGTGTGGCAGTGATTGGCTTATTTGCAATGCTCGGATTAATATTGGTGATCATGGAACGCAAAGTATCTGCATGGATACAAATCCGTTTAGGACCAAATCGTGTGGGTCCGAAGGGAATGTTTCAATCATTAGCAGATACCTTAAAGTTATTGGTGAAAGAAGGAATGACACCCGGTGGCGCTGATAAATTATTATTTAATGTAGCACCGTTTGTGGCCATGATTGTTGCCATGTTGTTGATGGCGCCCATCGCCTTTGCCAAAGATTTTCAACTATGGGATCTCAACATTGGTGTATTGTATATTACTGCAGTATCATCTATCTCAGTAATCAGCATTTTAATGGCAGGCTGGGCCAGCAACAATAAATACTCGTTGCTTGGTGCAATGCGCAGCGGTGCTCAGATTGTGAGTTATGAATTATCTGCCGGTCTTGCTATCCTTGCCATTGTTGTATTAACAGGAAGTTTGCGTATAAGCGATATTATCAATGCACAGGCTGATGGCTGGTGGATATTTAAAGGACATATCCCTGCTATTATTTCCTTTATCATTTTCATTATCGCTGTAACAGCAGAAACGAACCGTGCTCCATTTGATATGGCAGAAGCAGAAAGTGAATTAACAGCAGGTTTTCATACAGAATATTCAGGGATGAAATTCGCACTCTTTTTCCTGGCTGAATATGTGAATGTGTTTATTGTTTGTGCGATCGGTGCAACATTATTTTTAGGTGGATGGATGCCGTTTCACATTGGTAACTGGGATGCATTCAATCATGTGATGGATTATATTCCATCGAGTATATGGTTCTTTGGAAAAACATTCTTTTTAATATTTCTGATCATGTGGTTCCGCTGGACGTTCCCACGGTTACGTATTGATCAGTTATTGAATCTTGAGTGGAAATATTTATTACCGATCAGCATGTTTAATTTATTGCTGGTAACGTTGATCGCCATATTGGGTTGGCATTTTTAATGTAGCATTATGTTTTTAAAACAATACATAAAAGACGTCTGGGGTGCAATGAAATCACTAGCAACAGGTATGAAACGTACCGGCTATTATTTCACACACCACAAAGAGATCATTACTGAACAATATCCTGATAACAGGGATACGTTGGTATTGCCCGAACGCTTCAAAGGCGAAGTGGTAATGATACATGATGAGAACAATGAACATGCGTGTACCGGTTGTACTGCTTGTGAATTGGCTTGCCCGAATGCAACCATCAAGATCATTACCAAGTTTGATGTGGATGCAGAAACAGGCAAGAAGAAAAAAGCAATCGACACATTTGTTTATCATCTTGAATTATGCACCATGTGCAATTTATGTGTGGAGGCTTGCCCTACAGGTGCAATTAAGATGGCGCAAACATTTGAACACAGTGTGTTCGACAGAAGTAAACTGACAAAGACATTGAACCAACCCGGATCGAAGATCAGGGAGGGTGTTGAATAATTGAATATTGGTTTTATAACGAACTGAAATGACTGCATCACAAATTATATTTTATCTCATCTCAGCTTTTATTCTGAGCATGGGTGTTTTATCAGTAACTACGAGAAAAATTTTCCGTTCGGCTATCTGGCTTTTGTTTTCATTAGTTGGCATAGCCGGTCTTTATTTCTGGATGGATGTGCAGTTTATTGCTGCGGTGCAAATTGTTGTGTACGTAGGCGGCATTGTTGTACTCATTATCTTTTCAATTTTTCTAACGCAGCAATCAGGCAAGGAAATGCCCAAAGCGCCACTGGTAAGAACCATTGCAGGAGCCTTGGCCGTATTGTTTGGCTTTGCGTTTACCTATTTATTAATTGATCAATATGGCTTTGTCACCATTGATCAGCCGTTTGATAATGATGTTGCACGCATTGGTAAAGCAATGTTGAATACAGAGCAAGGTGGTTATTCTTTGCCATTTGAAGTAGTGAGTATGTTATTACTGGCAGCCATGGTTGGTTGTATTGTTATTGCATTAAAAACAAAACCTGAAGAAAAATGAGCGACATTCCTGTTTCAAATATTCTATTCGTCAGCACGGCCCTGTTCTTCATTGGCATGTATGGTTTGTTTACAAGAAGAAACATGATCACCATGCTCATGGCCATTGAATTAATGCTGAACAGTGTCAACATCAACTTTGTTGCATTCAATAAATATTTGTATCCCGATAAATTAGACGGCATCTTCTTTACCATCTTCATTATTACGATTGCAGCTGCAGAAGCAGCTGTAGCGATTGCCATCATCATCAATCTCTACCGCAGTCATAATTCCATTGATGTGGAAGACGCCACTGAAATGAAATACTAAGACATGAATTACTCTTCATACATCGCATTGATTCCTTTACTACCGCTTGCAGCATTTGTACTGCTGGGTATGTTTGGCAGGAAATACATGAATCAGTCAGCAGGCATTATAGGAACAGGTTTGCTGTTGATCTCAACTGTGCTTTCCATCTACACTGCTTATCAGTATTTTTTTGTTGATGGAAAGGTGGGTGACACTTATCAAACCATCACTGCATTTAAATTCACCTGGTTATCGTTTTCTGAAAATGTTTCCATCGACATGGGTATCATTCTCGACCCAATTTCGGTGATGATGTTGGTGGTGGTAACATTTGTTTCGCTAATGGTGCACATCTTCAGCCTTGGATATATGAAAGGCGAAGAACGCTTTGCAACTTACTATGCATTCCTCGGCCTGTTTACCTTTTCAATGTTGGGATTGGTGGTGTCATCTAATCTCTTCCAGATATACATGTTCTGGGAATTGGTAGGCGCATCATCTTATTTACTCATTGGTTATTATTTTCAGAAACCATCAGCAGTGGCTGCATCAAAAAAAGCATTCATTGTCACACGCTTTGCTGATCTTGGTTTTCTCATCGGCATTTTAGTATTGGCATTCTATGGCGAAAGTTTAGACTTCAACACCATTATACAAAATTTAACGGCGCAGCAATCATCACAGTTTGTTACCATCACATCTGCATCATTCATTGGCGTATCGGCCTTAACATGGGGATTAACCCTCGTGTTCATGGGTGGAGCCGGCAAAAGTGCCATGTTCCCACTGCATATCTGGTTACCCGATGCAATGGAAGGCCCTACACCTGTTTCTGCATTGATCCATGCTGCAACAATGGTGGTGGCCGGTGTTTATTTAGTTGCAAGATTATTCCCTTTGTTCGCTGTGAATGAAGAAGCATTATCCATTGTTACAATTGTTGGTTTAGTGTCTGCCTTATTTGCTGCAGTGATCGCCTGTACCCAAACAGATATTAAACGTGTACTCGCCTACTCTACCATGAGCCAGATCGGTTACATGATGTTTGCATTAGGTGTAAGTGGCACAGGTGGTGAAAACGGTTTGGGCTACACTGCTTCTATGTTTCATTTGTTTACACATGCATTTTTCAAATCATTATTGTTCCTCGGAGCAGGTGCTGTTATTCATTTAGTACACAGCAACAATATGAAAGATATGGGCGGCCTGCGCAAATACATGCCCATTTCACATATCAGCTTTTTAATTGCTTGTCTTGCGATTGCAGGTGTTCCTCCATTTGCAGGCTTCTTCAGTAAAGAAGAAATTTTGTTGGCTGCTTACAATTCAAGCATGATCGTGTACGTGATCGCATTGCTCACATCGGGGCTAACTGCTTTCTATATGTTCCGTTTGTATTTTTCTATTTTCTGGAATAAACAAACAGACGTCCACAACAACCATGGTGAAGGAACATTCTCCATGAAACTTCCGTTGATCCTTTTAGCAGTATGTACACTTGCTGCAGGCTTTATTCCATTTGGCGAATTTGTTTCTGCAGATGGCAAAGCACTCGAATCGCATTTTCATTTAAGTTTCTCTATTGCACCTGTGGCACTTGGTCTTGCAGGTATTTTAATTGCAATGCTGATGTACAAAAATGAAAACAACAAACCGCAACAGGTTGCAACAGCACTCGGCGGATTGTACAAAGCAGCATATAAGAAATTTTATATTGATGAATTGTACCTGTTCATTACAAAGAAAGTCATCTTCAATTTTATTGGCCGGCCCGCTGCATGGATCGATCGCAACATAGTTGATGGGTTGATGAATGGTATTGCAACAGGTACAGGAAAAATTTCAAGTCTCATCAAAAATCTGCAATCCGGCAAAATACAGAACTACACGTTGTATTTCTTTGGTGGACTGGCTGCATTCTTAATCATATTTATTTATTTCTGGAAACCATAATAAATGAAGAAAAGCCCTGTAAGGGCGTAATATTAGTAGAACATAAAGACACAATAAAAGGCCAAGCTCCGTAGGAGCGACATGTAAATCAACCGAAATGCCAAACACCTACACACAGATATACATACAAATTGTGTTTGCTGTAAAAGGCAGAGAGCATTTTATAAAAGAACCGTTTAGAGAAGAACTGCAAAAGTATATGACAGGTATTATAAACAATAAGAAGCAAAAATTATATGCAATCTATTGCATGCCTGATCATACGCATTTGCTTGTGAGCATGAAGCCCGATTTATCTATATCAGACTTAGCAAGAGATATTAAATCAAATTCTTCTTCTTTCCTCAAAGACAAAAAAATTGTTCCGGAGTCATTTAGCTGGCAAGAAGGGTTTGGAGCTTTCAGTTATTCAAAATCACAGGCACCTACTGTTGTAAACTATATTCTGAATCAGCCTGAACATCATACAAGAAAAACCTTTCAACAGGAATACGTGGAATTTCTGGAAAAATTTGAAATTGATTTCAGCCCAAAATATCTATTTGAATTCTATGACTGACAAATTCAACATATCGCTCCTACGGAGCTCAACAACCCCTGTACAATTTGGGGCTACTAATATGGCGTGCCGATGGCACTTCACTAAAACGAATAACAGAATATGAACCTCACGTTACTACTCATATTACCACTTGTATTTTCGCTGCTGTTATTAGTAGTGAAAGGACAAAAACAGGTACGCCTCGTTGCTTTAGTTGCTGCCGTTGTACAATTGGGCGCAGGTTTATTCCTGTTGATGCAGTTCCTTGCAGAACGGGCAACGAACAATGCTGCGTTCTTGTTTGAACAGAATCATACATGGTACAAAGCACTCAATATAGGTTATCATGTTGGCGTAGATGGTATTTCAGTAGCGATGATTCTCTTAACAGCATTTGTGGTATTAGCTGGTGTGTTGGTTTCATGGAAGCAGGAAACCATGCATAAGGAATTTTTCTTTTTGTTGCTCTTCTTAAGTTTAGGAGCATACGGATTCTTCATATCTCTCGATCTCTTTACCATGTTCTTCTTCCTGGAAGTAGCAGTGATACCAAAGTTTTTATTGATCGGTATCTGGGGAAGTGGCAAGAAAGAATACAGTGCCCTGAAACTGGCGTTGATGTTGATGGCCGGTTCTGCATTAGTGTTTGTGGGACTCTCCGGTTTATATTATAATACCAGCATCAACGGCGTTCATTCATTTGATCTCTTGGAGATTTCAAAACAGAATATTTCGCCTGCCTTGCAAAACTTATTCTTCCCGTTTGCATTTATTGGGTTTGGTATTTTCACTGCACTCTTTCCCTTTCATACATGGGTGCCCGATGGTCACTCAAGTGCACCAACAGCAGCATCGATGTTTTTGGCGGGTATCTCTATGAAACTCGGCGGTTATGGTTGCCTGCGTGTTGCAACGTATTTAATGCCTGATGCAGCCGAATATTATTCAACCATCATTATCATCTTATCCTGCATTGCAATTTTATATGGCGCCTTTGCGACAATGATGCAGACCGATCTTAAATACATCAACGCTTACTCTTCCGTGAGCCATTGTGGTTTTGTATTGCTGGGTATTGGTATGTTAACGAAAACGTCCATCAACGGTGCTGTGTTGCAAATGGTAAGTCATGGTTTAATGACGGCCCTTTTCTTCGCTGTCATCGGCATGATTTACGATCGAACACATACAAGACAGGTTGCACAACTTGGCGGCTTATTAAAAGTAATGCCGTTCATTTCTTCTGTATTTGTAATTGCAGGTTTGTGTTCACTTGGCTTACCCGGCTTAAGTGGATTTGTTGCAGAGATGACGGTGTTTATGGGTAGCTGGCAACGTGCAGGCGCATTCTATCACACGGCTACCATTGTTGCCTGTGCTTCCATTGTAGTAACAGCGGTTTATATTTTAAGAGCAGTTGGTTCATCGATCATGGGACCAATAAAAAATAATGAACATCTGCAATTAGGTGACGCCGGCTGGAATGAAAAAACAGCGGCCGTTGTTCTATTAGTTGGAATATTAGTGATGGGTATTGTGCCGTTCTGGTTAACAGATCTTATCAACCCCGGGACAGAAGTAATTATACAAAAGTTAGGATCGATAAAGTAAAACGAAGCAATGAGTAACTTTTTTCTTTTGATGCAACAGGAATTGCTGTTAACGGCAATCATCTTTATTTTACTATTCATGAAGCTGAGTACAGTGGAATGGAAGACAAAGAATGTGTTGCTGGTAGTGAATGTTTTATTAGCGATCAACCTTGCTGCCGGATTTTTCTTTCAAGGAAAAGGAAGTTTATTTGGCGATATGTTTCAACAAAATGATCTGCTTCGATTGGAAAAAAATATTCTCAACCTCGGAACGCTTCTTATCTCCTTACAATCGTACAACTGGTTACTGAAACATAAACATGCAACAGAATTTTATTTGCTGATGCTCTCTACATTGCTGGGCATGTTCTTTATGCTGAGCAGCAGTAATCTTTTGATGTTCTATGTAGGATTGGAACTGGCAAGTATTCCATTGGCAGCATTGGCCAATTTTGATCTGGAGAAAAGACGTTCATCTGAAGCAGCCATGAAATACATCATGTCGTCTGCATTTGCATCAGGTTTGTTATTATTTGGCATTTCGATGATGTATGGGGTTACCGGCACGGTGAGTTTTGCGGAATTACAGACAGCAGCATCTGATCAACCACTATTCTTATTTTCTTTTATACTCATTTTAGCGGGCTTTGGTTTTAAGATATCAGCAGTACCTTTTCATTTGTGGACAGCCGATGTGTACGAAGGTTCGCCGATTGCTGTTACTTCATATTTATCCGTGATCTCCAAAGGCAGTATGATCTTTGCGATGACTACGGTACTTTTTTCTGTGTTTGCTCAACTAATATTTCATTGGTACAATATCATTGCAGTGCTGGCAGTTTTATCAATGATCGTTGGTAATCTCTTTGCCATACGTCAACAAAATGTAAAGCGATTCCTCGCCTTCTCTTCGATTTCGCAGGTTGGTTTTATTTTGATCGGTGTAACCGGTGCAAATTCCATCGGACAGAGTTCGGTTATTTATTTTGTGCTCATTTATATATTCTCTAATCTTGCAGCGTTTGGCGTGTTGAGTTTGGTAAGTTCAGAAAAAGGGAAAGAGACGATTGATGATTTCAAAGGCTTTTATAAAACCAATCCATTGCTGACATGGGTATTAGCAATTGCTTTGTTTTCATTGGCAGGTATTCCACCGACAGCCGGTTTCTTTGGAAAATTCTTTTTGATACTAGCAGGTGCTGGAAAAAATAATTACCCGTTGATCACTATTGCTGCATTGAACATGGTGGTATCGCTCTATTATTATCTGCGTATCATCAAAGCCATGTTTATGGATGCCAATGAAACGCCGATTGAAAAAGTAGAGATAACATGGGCACCAAAACTTTCAATGGCCATTTGTGTTGCAGGTATTGTGATCACCGGCATTGTAAGCGGTGCTTATGAATATATTTATTCATTGGTGAAATAAATTCGTGTAATTCGATTAATTCGTGTTTAACTTTTCGTGTATGGCTATTAATAAAAATCATGAATTCGAAGACCTTGATGGAGTGAAATGTGCCATCGTGGAAAAGAATGCTTCAAAAGAACGTGTTGCGTTTTTAAAAGACTTGCTTGAATTCAATCGCTATAAAGTAATTGTTGTTCCATCTCCTCCGCCAAAATCAGCGCCAGCTCCTAAACCGGTTGAAGGTGAAGCTCCGGTTGAAGCAGCTCCTGCCCCACCGCCACCTGAAACATTTACAGTTGGTGTTACCGATGTTACATTCAATGCAACGAATGCGATTTTTGGTCGGTTGTTGAAAACAAAAGATAACCGTGTTGTTACATTGGCTTACTGGCAACAGGAAGAAGCGACAAGCAGCGATAATATCCCTTACTTTTCTCTAGACGAAAACAGTCATCAATGGAAGTAAAGAATTTGTTTGATCAGCAGGCCTATGAAGAGATCATCATTCGTTTGCAAAACCTAACGGCAACCAGTGAACGTCAATGGGGAAAGATGACTGCAGCACAAATGCTGGCCCATTGCAAAGAAGCCTACAAAGTTCCACTCACCAGTAAAAAATTAAAGCGACTTCCCATCAGTTATATCGGCTGGATCTTTCGTCCTGTGTTGTATAATTCAAGACCTTACCGGAAAAGTTTACCTACTGCCCCAAACTTTATTATTAAAGACGATCGTGATTTTGAAAAAGAAAAAGCAGAAATGCTTTCCATCGTAAAAGCTTTTCACGAAAGAGGTGCAAGTGGTATCGGCGATAAAATGCATCCCACCTTCGGCCCCATGAAAGCAGAGCAATGGGGCAGGAGTATGTGGAAACATCTCGATCATCATCTGCGGCAGTTTGGAGTGTAATCAATTATCTTCACTACTATGTTTAAGCGTAAAACATACAAAAGGCTTTTATGGCTTTTCGTTATTGCATTTCTCTTCATGAATGCAGTGGCATATTTCCATGCATATAAATTCACACATTTTTCAGAAGCAGCCGTTGAAAAAACAAAAAGCCCGGAAAAACTTTCGTCACTTGATAAGATCAAAACATTACTTACAGGTGTAAACAATCCCCGACCAAACAATAAAACGGATACAGGAAAGACCGTGGAAGTTGTAACACTCCAAAGCAATAAGCGAATTGAATGCTGGTATATGAAGTCTCATTACAACAGAGATTCAGCAAAAGGTACTGTTTCCATCTTTCATGGATACAGTGGTGAAAAATCTTCCATGATGGATAAGGCGGAAGAATTTCAAAAGCTTGGCTACAATACAATACTTGTGGACTTTATGGGAAGCGGTGGCTCCGAAGGAAATCAAACCACACTTGGTTACAAAGAAGCCGAGCAGGTCAAAACCGTTTATGATTATTTAAAAACGAAAGGAGAACAAAATATTTATCTATTCGGGACTTCAATGGGTGCCGTCGCCATACTTAAATCGATCAGCGATCACGACCTAACTCCAAAGTCAATCATCATTGAATGTCCATTTGGATCCATGTATCAAACTACATGTGCACGGTTCCGAATCATGAATGCGCCTGTTTTTCCGATGGCGGGATTGCTGGTTTTTTGGGGTGGCGTGCAAAATGGATTCTGGGCGTTTGGTCACAATCCGGTTAAATATTCTTTGAAAGTAAATTGTCCAACCTTACTTTTATATGGTGAGAAAGACAGAAACGTAAGTCGTGAAGAAATTGATGCGATCTTTAAAAACATTAAAGGCAAAAAAGAATTGAAAACATATCAACTTGCAGGACATGAAAATTACCTGCTGAAATATCAAGAGGAATGGGTAGCGGATGTATCTCGTTTCCTGCAACAAGCAAACTAAAAAATACAAATCAAGACTTATGGCGCAAAAGCAACTTTCAGAAATGACAGACGAAGAGTTAAAGAAAAGACAGAAAGAATTAACTTTCGCAGTCGTTCTGATGGCAGTTGCGGTTTTGGTAATGACGATATCTGCCATCATTGGCTATTCAAAAAAAGGATTTTCAACTACCACTATTCTTCCGCTCTTGTTTACGCCACTCGCTATTAGCAACTTATTGAATCTTAAAAAGATCAAAGCAGAATTAGCTTTGAGAAAGTAATAAAACATTTTTTGAACAATCAGGTGTCGAATATTCATCTTTCAACTAAACCAACTACTCAATACATGGCACAAAAGCAACTTTCAGAAATGACAGATGAAGAATTAAAGAAAAACATGCGGATAATGACCATCGCAGTCACAGTTATTATTGCATCCATCATCATCATGTTTATTTCTGCTGTTTTTTCCTACATGAAGAAAGGTTTCAGCGTTACAGCTATTTTACCTTTTGCCTTCATGCCTATTGCAATCATTAACTTCATGAATCTGAAAAAAATTAAAGCAGAGTTGGATTCGAGAAAGAAATAAATCAAGCATTGAATACCAAAAACAACAAAGGGAGCTTCTCACGAAACTCCCTTTTCTTTATTCATATGGGTCAATATGCTATAATCCTTTTAATGTTTCCAATCGTTCCCATCTGCTCACTTTTGCATCCTGTGCCTGTTCCATAAAACGTGCAGCGAGTTCAGGATCTTTTGCTTTAATAATGTTGAAACGGTTTTCATGATACATAAACTCAGCCAGGTCGAGTGAAGGATCTTTTGAATCAACCACAAAGCGTTGACCTTTTGGTTTCATTGGATTGTAATGGAACAATGGCCAGTAACCGCTCTTCACTGCAAAGTCTTGTTCTTCTGCGCCATGAGCCATATCAATACCATGCGCAATACAATGACTGTATGCAATGATCAACGATGGACCCGGATATGCTTCTGCTTCAAGAATTGTTCTGATGGTATGCATATCATTTCCACCCATCGCAATTTGCGCAACATATGCTGTACCATGTGCAATGGCCTGCATCGCCAGATCTTTCTTACCGGTAGTTTTTCCATTCACACTAAACTTCGCACTGGAACCTAACGGAGTTGATTTTGATTTTTGTCCACCGGTATTGCTGTACACTTCGGTATCCAATACCATGATGTTTACATTTTCACCTGTACTCAGTACATGATCCAATCCACCATAACCAATATCATAAGCCCAACCATCACCACCAATGATCCAGATCGATTTCTCTGCAAGAAAATCTGCAAGATGGTACAGGTTCAACGCAGCCATGGATCGTTCATGCTTCAAACGGTTTTTCAGTTCAAGTACCAATTCATGTTTTTCATGAATGCCTGCTTCTGTTGTTTCATTGGTATTGATAATTTTATCAACCAGCTCTTCACCAATCATCGGCCGTAATTCATCCATCAATTGCAACGCCATTTCTTTCTTCTTTTCACTCGCCATACGGATACCCAAACCAAACTCTGCATTATCTTCAAATAAACTGTTGGCCCATGCCGGTCCAACACCTGCTTTATTCGTTGTCCATGGTGTGGTGGGAAGATTACCGCCAAAGATGGAAGAACAACCTGTTGCATTGGCAACGATCATACGTTCACCAAACAATTGAGTGAGTAATTTCAAGTAAGGTGTTTCACCGCAACCGGCGCATGCACCGCTAAACTCAAACAACGGTTGAAAAAACTGTGAACCTTTCACAGTATTCTTATTCACTCTTGTACGGTCTACTTCAGGAATGCTCAGGAAGAAATCCCAATTCTCTTTTTCTTTTTCCTGAATCGGTGTTTTATCCATCATGTTGATGGCTTTATGACCGGGATCGGTTTTACTGGTAATGGGACAGAACTCCACACACAATGTACAACCGGTGCAATCTTCTGTTGATACCTGCAACGTGTATGCTTCTATTTCTTTGTTCCATTCTTTACCAATCGGATCTACATGTTGAAAACCTGCAGGTGCATTTTCCAATAATGATTTGTCGTACACTTTCGGACGAATGGCTGCATGCGGACAAATGATAAAACATTTACCACATTGTGTACACAACGATGTATCCCAAACCGGCACGGCATCAGCGATGTTGCGTTTCTCCCATTTGGTTGTACCACTTGGGAATGTACCATCAATCGGGAACGCACTCACCGGTAATTCATCACCTTCGCCTGCAATAATTTTACCCAATACTTCTTTTACAAAGTCCGGTGCAGAATCAGGAACAGCATCACCAATTGGTCTGTTGCCGATTAAATATTTTGAATAATCAACTTCATATAAATTCGCCAGTGTTTGATCTACTGCTTCATAGTTCTTCTGCACCACTGCTTCACCTTTCTTCCAATACGTATCATAAATCGCTTCTTTAATTTTTGCAATGGCTTCTTCTCTCGGCAATACATTACTGATGGCGAAGAAACAGGTTTGCAGAATGGTATTGATACGGTTGCCCATACCGGCTTCTTTTGCTACAGTGTATGCGTTAATGCCATAGAATTTTAATTTCTTATGAACGATCTCTTCCTGAATTTTCTTCGGCAACATAGTCCACAATTCATCCTGATCATATGGCGCATTCAATAAAAACACTGCACCTTCTTCTGCATCTTTCAAAATATCATACTTCGTGAGATAATTGAAGTGATGACAAGCAACAAAATTTGCAGATTGCACTAAGTAAGTTGAATGAATCGGGTTTTCACCAAAACGTAAATGCGATACCGTTAACGATCCTGATTTTTTTGAATCGTACACAAAGTATCCCTGCACATGATCGTTGGTTTTATCACCAATAATTTTGATGGAGTTTTTATTTGCACTCACTGTTCCATCGGCACCTAATCCAAAAAACAAACCACGGAACTTATGTTGTGTTTCCAGGTTAAATGTTTTGTCGTACTCTAAACTTGTATGCGTAACATCATCATCAATACCAATAGTAAAGTGATTTTTTGGTTTGTCTTTTTTCAATTCACGGAACACTGCTTTCACCATCGCCGGTGTAAATTCTTTGCTTGATAAACCATAACGTCCGCCAATCACATGTGCATGATGATTTTCCTGTGCTTCATTCAATGCATTCACCACGTTCATGTAAAGTGCTTCACCAATTCCGTTTGGCTCTTTGCTTCTGTCGAGTACAGCAATGCTTACCACACTTTTCGGAATGGTATTGATAAACGCCTGCACATCCAACGGACGGAACAAACGTACTACGATCATCCCTACATGCGATCCCCGTTCATTCAAATAATCAACAGTTTCTTTTACTGCACCTGACCCTGAGCCCATGATCACAATTACACGATCAGGATGTGCATGTCCGTAATATTCATATAAACTGTATTGACGTCCGGTGAGTTTTGCAAACTCATCCATGGTTGATTGTACAATAGAAGGAACATTTGCATGATAAGTATTGGCCGCTTCCCTGTTCTGGAAAAACACATCAGGGTTTTGTGCCGTACCACGTATCGAAGGATTGTTCGGATTCAATGCACGGTTACGATGTGCATGAATGGCTTCCATATCCATCATTTGTTCAATGATTTCATCAGGGATTACTTCAACCTCATTGAGTTCATGCGAAGTACGGAAGCCATCAAAAATATTCAGAAACGGAACTCTTGCTTTTAACGTAGCTGATTGAGCGATCAACGCCATGTCCATCACTTCCTGCGGATTGTTACCAAACAACATCGCAAAACCTGTTGGACGAACCGCCATTACATCACTATGATCACCAAAAATAGAAAGCGCATGCGTAGCCAAACTACGTGCGGCAATATGAAATACAGTAGGTGTTAATTCACCTGCAATTTTATACATGTTGGGAATCATCAGCAACAATCCCTGCGATGCGGTGAATGTAGAAGCCAATGCACCGCCCTGCAATGCACCGTGTATAGCACCTGCAGCACCCGCTTCACTTTGCATTTCCATAATACGGGGAACAGTACCAAAAATATTCTTCATGCCTTTGGCACTCCATTCATCGGCCCACTCGCCCATTGTGCTCGAAGGAGTAATAGGATAAATGGCGCATACTTCATTGCATTTATAAGCAATATATGCAGCGGCCTCATTGCCATCCATTACTTCATACAATGCTTTGTCTTGTGTTACGGGGTTGGTTGTTGCTTCCATGTAATTGATTTGAAGCAACGAAATTACCCGACCCTGCATGGGTGGTGAATGACGCTTATCAGTAAAAAAACTAATTGCGGTGAGGAAAACAGGGAAAGCATGGGTGTTGGTCAGCAGTTGCATTATATGGCGTCAACTGTTGCGTCGCACTCGTCGGGGTTCTGTTTTCATTGCGGCATTAAGCCCGTCGATTGTGCAAATGATGATCATGGTTGTTCCGTTGTTGTGTCGCCTAATCAACAACTTGCATTAAAGATGAATTTTCTGCAAAACGATTGATGTGCTATTCTTCAACCAGCACAAAATTAATTTGCCAGCTCCCTTATCGATCGTAATATTGCGATTGAATGGGTACAACTAAAACAGAAATTTTTACAGCAAAGCAAAACAAGCTGGCAGCTACTCTTAAAGCTTTGGCGCACCCGGCTCGCATTGCCATTCTGCAACATTTACTGGAAGCAGAGCATTGCATCTGCGGCAGCCTGGTGGAAGAACTGGGTTTAGCACAGGCCACGATTTCGCAGCATTTAAAAGAATTAAAACAGATCGGCATCATCAAAGGCTGCACCGAAGGCACAAGTGTAAGCTATTGCATTAATGAAAAGGAATGGAAAAAAGTAGAAACACTGGTTACAGGTTTCTTTCATAGTCTTCCTGCGGCAAAAGAAAACGGATGCTGTTAAACATATTCTTCGATTAAAAATTATTTCAATTTACAATACATCATACATGTACCAACCAATCAAGGAACGTTGCGAAGCACTGGTAAAGAACTTTAAAGAAATTCCGGCAGAGCGTAAAGAACTACTGGAAAAAATTGCGGCTTACATCAGCGGAAAAGCAGCAATAAACGAAGCCATCAATCTCGTTTATGTATGTACGCACAATTCCCGTCGCAGTCATTTAGGACAGGTATGGGCAGCAGTAGCAGCAGCATATTATAACATTGATAATGTGTACACATTTTCCGGTGGAACAGAAGCAACAGCGTTCAACCCAAATGCGATCAAGGCAATTACAACAGCAGGTTTCAAAGTAAAAAAAACAACAGAAACAACGAACCCTGTGTATGAAGTGTACTTTGCTGAAGATAAATTCACCACTTGTTTTTCGAAAGTATATAACCACGAAATAAATCCTGCGCAAAACTTTGCGGCCATCATGACATGTTCTGATGCAGAAGATAATTGTCCGTTCATTCCCGGTTGCGATCTGCGTATCGGTACTACTTACAACGATCCGAAAGCATTTGACAACACTATTCTGCAGGATGAAAAATATACCGAACGCAGCAACCAGATTGCCATGGAATGCCTGTATGTGTTTTCAAAAGTTGTAAACAACTAACATACTATGAGTACAAACAACTGTGCCCCTGCACACGAGCGAAAGAAATTAAGTTTTTTAGACAGGTATTTGACCTTGTGGATCTTCTTAGCAATGGCCATTGGTGTTAGCATTGGCTATTGCTTTCCTTCTTCAGCTACTTTCATCAATTCATTTTCATCGGGCACTACCAATATTCTATTAGCCATTGGTTTGATCCTGATGATGTATCCGCCGTTTACGAAAGTGAAATACGACAAACTGAAAGAAGTATTTAAGAATACAAAAGTGTTGAGTGTTTCATTGCTGCTCAACTGGATCATTGGCCCCATCCTCATGTTTGCACTGGCAATTATTTTTCTGCACGACTATCCGGAATACATGGTTGGCCTGATTCTGATTGGCCTTGCACGTTGTATTGCCATGGTGATTGTTTGGAACGAACTGGCAGAAGGCAGTCGTGAATATGCAGCCGGACTTGTTGCGTTGAATAGCATTTTCCAGGTGTTGATGTTCAGCATCTATGCTTATGTGTTCATTACTGTATTGCCGCCGCTATTTGGTTTCAGCGGATCAGTTGTGAATATAACAATCGGAGAAATTGCAGAGACGGTTGCTATTTATTTAGGCATTCCGTTTTTAGCCGGCTTTCTTACACGCTATTTTTTATTAAAGCTGAAAGGTGAAGAATGGTATCAAACGAAATTCATTCCGTTTGTTTCACCCATCACGCTAATTGCATTGTTGTTTACCATTATCGTGATGTTCAGTTTAAAAGGTGAATTGATCGTACAGATTCCATTGGATGTAGTACGCATTGCAATTCCGTTGGTGATCTATTTTGCTATTATGTTCTTGGTGAGTTTCTTCATCGGTAAAAAAATGGGCGCTGATTATTCTACCAATGCATCCATTGCATTCACCGCGGCAGGTAACAATTTTGAATTAGCGATCGCTGTGGCCATTGGTGTATTTGGTATCAACAGCGGACAAGCCTTTGCCGGTGTAATTGGTCCGTTGGTAGAAGTGCCGGCATTGATCGCCTTGGTGAATGTTGCGTTTTGGTTACGCAATAAATATTATGTTCAAAAACAAGCTGCCTGATCAGCCTTGCAGCAAGGTCCAAACTCTAACAGCAATCAATGCGCCAATGATTGGACCAACAATCGGCACCCAGCTATAACTCCAATCACTGTTGCGTTTATTTTTTATCGGCAGAATAAAATGCATGATCCGTGGACCAAGATCACGTGCAGGATTAATTGCATAACCTGTTGGTCCGCCCAAACTCAAACCAATACCTAACACCAGTAACGCAACAGGCAATGCATCCAATGCTCCTAAACTATTTTGTGGTGCTACAATAAATAACACACCTAACATCAGTACAAATGTGCCAATGATTTCTGTTGTAAGGTTAGCAGCGGTATTTCGTATGGCTGGTGCTGTACAAAAGATCGCCATCATTGCATCAGCATCATTCACTTCATCAAAATGTTTTCGGTAAGCGAGCCACATTAAAAAAGAACCTGTCATTGCACCCAATACCTGTGCAAGAATATAGTACGGAACAGAAGTCCATTCAAATTTTCCGATCGCTGCCAACGCAATACTGATGGCCGGGTTGAGATGTGCACCACTCACTGTTGCACTGCTGTACACTCCTACAAATACAGCAATGGCCCATCCAAATGTGATGACGATCCATCCCCCGTTTTGTCCTTTTGATTTTGCCAACAATACATTGGCCACAACACCATTACCTAGTAAGATGATAAACATGGTACCGATGAATTCTGCAAGGAAGGGTGACATATGGCAGTCGTTTGGTTTTAGTTGTTCGTGGTGGATGATTCATCGTTCATAGCAAAAGAAATCTGTACCGCTTGCCTGTCGTCAGGTATGGTTAGAATGTGACAACGCTTTCTTACCTCCTGCTTCTTACTTCTTTTACCTCGTACTTCTAACTTCGTACTTCTCCCAACACATAGCCCTTCGCCACTTCATTAAATGCTTCGATCTGTTTTTGTTTCCACACTTCATCTTTATTCAATTCCTTCATCATAATATCAGCAACAAGCGGTGCTGCTTCTATTGCAGCTTTTGCATCAAGGATCAACGCTCTTGTTCTTCTTGCCAATACATCTTCCACCGTCATGGCCATTTCATGTCCTACAGCCCACACTACTTCCGCAATGGTATATTGTAAGTTCGGATGAATCAATTGCGAAAAACCCTGATGTTGCAGGTAACGGATCGCAGCAGCATCGCTTCCGTAATAATACAACGGATCGTCGAAATCCACTTTCTTCATCCAGCCATGCAACTTCATGGTTTCTGTCTGACAACGTGTGTATGCAAGTCCACCTTCATAGTGTGCTTTCAAAATTACTTCCTGTGCCATCTTGCGATACGTGGTCCATTTACCACCACTGATATTGATCATACCGCCTTTTGATACCCAAATGGTATGATCACGGGGAAGCACAGCTGTTTTCTTTTGTCCGGGCACTTTCACCAACGGACGCAAACCGGCGAACACACTCTTTACATCGCTGCGTTTTAAACCTGTATGCACATAACGGTTGAAATGATTGATCACAAACTCCACTTCATCTTCCAATGGTAATGGTTCAATCACCGCTGTATCAACACTGGTATCAGTTGTACCGATAATTACTTTATCATGAAACGGAACAGCAAACAAAACACGACCATCATCAGTACGTGGAATAAACAAGGCCTGATCGCCGGGGAAAAATGTTTTCTCTACAACAATATGTATTCCCTGCGAAGGTGAAACTGTTTTTGTCAAGCCATCATCATCCATCTTCAACACATCATCCACAAACACACCGGTTGCGTTGATCACCACAGTGCCTCTTGCTTCGTATGTTTCCTCAGTCAAACAATCATGAATGTTTACGCCTGCTACTTTTCCTTGTTCATGAATGAGATTTGTAACCTTACAATAATTCAACACTGTTGCACTTACATCGGCAGCTGTTAACGCCAACGACACACATAAACGTGCATCATCAAATTGCCCGTCGTAATACGCCACGCCACCGCTTAATTTTTTTCCATCAAGACCTTTAATGTATTCCTGTGTTTTCTTGATCGATAAAATTTCACTCGGGCCCAGACTTAATTTCGCTGAAAGAAAATTGTATACTTTCAAACCAAGTCCGTAATATAATTTCTCCCACCATCGATAAGCAGGTAATACCAATTTCAAACGATGAGCAATATGTGGTGCATTCTTCAGCAACAATCCACGTTCACGAAGTGCATCACGCACCAAACGAAAATTCCCTTGTTGCAGATAACGCACCCCGCCATGTATGAGTTTGGTAGAGCGGCTGGATGTTCCTTTGCCAAAATCGTGTTGTTCCAGTAAAAGTGTTTTGTAACCACGTGCTGCTGCATCAACTGCTGCACCTAATCCGGTTGCGCCACCACCAATGATGATGATATCCCAATGGTTAGTGGTTTTTAATTGTTGTATTTGTTGTGAACGATTCAACTAAAATGAAAAATTGAAAATGGAAAATCGAAAATTAAACGCCTAAAGTTAAGGGATAGATATTTGTTGGCTAACAGCTAATATCTATTGGCTTTCTTTAATAGCTCTGTGCCGCCTTCACCGCTTTCTTCCAGCCATTCATCAGGCTTTCCCGTTTGTCTTCGTCCATGCTGCTCTCAAATTTTCGATCGACCTGCCATTGCTCCTGTATTTCATCAATACTGTTCCAGTAACCTGTGGCGAGTCCGGCAAGATATGCAGCGCCCAATGCAGTTGTTTCTGTAATACGGGGACGAACAACCGCCGTATTCAACAGATCACTTTGAAACTGCATCAGCAGATTATTAACAGTAGCACCACCGTCTACCCTTAATTCTTTGATCTCAATGCCCGAATCGGCTTCCATGGCTTTCAACACATCAACTGTTTGATAAGCGATACTATCCAATGCTGCTTTTGCAAAATGTGCCGCAGTTGTTCCTCTTGTAATACCAACAATGGTTCCTCTTGCATGTTGGTTCCAGTAAGGCGCACCTAAACCTGTAAATGCCGGCACCATATATACACCGTCGCTATCGGTTACTTTCGCTGCAAGTTTTTCAATATCGGTTGAAGAGCGGATAATGCCCAGTCCATCACGCAGCCATTGCACCACCGCACCGGCAATAAACACACTTCCTTCCAATGCATATTCTGTCTTACCATTGATCTTCCATGCAACAGTGGTTAAGAGATTGTTTTTGGAGATAACGGCTTTCTCACCGGTATTCATCAGCATAAAACAACCTGTACCGTAAGTATTCTTTACCATGCCGGGGTGTGTACACAACTGACCAAACAATGCACTCTGCTGATCGCCTGCAATGCCTGCAATAGGGATATTGGTGGCCGTTAGTATGTTTTGTGTGGTGCCGAATACTTCACTGCTGCTGCGTATTTGCGGCAACATATTGCCGGGTATATTGAAAATCTTTTCTAACTCACCATCCCATTGCAGTGTTTGTAAATTCATGAGCATGGTGCGGCTTGCATTCGTTACATCTGTTGCATGTACCTGTCCTTTTGTAAGATTCCACAACAACCAGGTATCAACAGTCCCAAAACAGAGTTCACCTTTTTCTGCTCTTGCTCTTGCGCCTTCCACATTATCTAAGATCCATTTCACTTTTGATGCACTGAAGTATGCATCAACTACCAACCCTGTTCGTTGTTGAATCAATATGTGCAGATTTTTTCGTTTCAATTCATCGCAGAAATCGGCTGTGCGTCGATCCTGCCACACAATTGCATTGTAGACCGGCTTGCCGGTATTACGATCCCACACCACCGTTGTCTCACGTTGATTGGTGATACCAATAGCATGGATATTTTCTGTGCTCAATCCTGCTTTCGTGATCGCTTCTGCAGCTACGCCCAATTGTGTACTCCAGATTTCTTCAGGATCATGTTCAACCCAACCGGGCTGTGGAAATATCTGTTTGAATTCTTTTTGTGCAACCGATACAATGCTTCCATCATGCCCGAACACAATGGCACGACTGCTGGTTGTTCCCTGGTCTAAGGCAAGAATGTATTTCGTCATGAAAACAAGTTACACAAAAACCTGTTGCAACAATCATTAGAAAATGACATGGGAAAAACCGAAATTGAAATTGCCTGTTACAATATTTTTATTATAAACAGGCATCGAGAGTATATTATCCCTGAACTCTGTGTAGTAGTAATTAATATCTGCATTAAGGAATAGTCTTGTACGGAAATTAATAAAGTAGTCAGCCGAGAATCGCAAACCCGGAACAAGCGAAAAATATGAATGTCGGCCTATTGCGATATTTTGTTGCCTATAAACAGCATCAAAGCTCAGGCCTCCATTTACAATCGTCCGGTTTGTTGGGAAATAGCCAACCCCATAAAAAGAGTTGAACGATAACTGCGGGTATGTTTCAAATTGTTCAAACTCCAATGGACCGGAAATCGATTCACTTTTTCTAGTATCTCTCTTAAAAGTTTGTCTGAAACGAATTGACGCAGAAGCAACCCGCTGCCACTGCAGTGTTATTGGCTTTTGGTGCTCAATTCCTATTTCCGGTTCATAAAAATATTCGATCTGCTTCGTATCATCCTTATAAGGAAATGAAGTTGAGTCTGTCAGTCTCACTCCGGCAATAATGAAACTAATCCCGGGCTTTAGTTGTGCATAGATTCTTGTACCACTTAACCGTCCGGGATTGAATGCAAGCAACCAGTTATCATTCACTGTTGTAAAGTAGGCAATCGATGGGGTCTTTACCAACTGTTTACTTTGTAAAAAAGAATCGATACGTGTCAATTCATAGATTAGTCGTTTGCGATCATCAAACACACGACGGTTGTTAATGTCAGTGATCAACACAGCTAGTTCATATTCCGTTGCAGCATCCGGCAGACGATCAAGCAGCCCCATTTTCTGCAGGTCGTTTATAATGAACTTTGCCATCTGAGCATCCTGCACATTTTCCAAACGTCCTTTTCCAACACCAAGTATCAGCATATTGGAAACCGTATTATTTTTTGATTTATAATCCACGAATTGTGAACTACTCTTTTGATTTGCGCTTGAAGCCCCCAGCTCATTTCCCACCTCAAAAAACAAATTTCTGCTGTTAAAAAAACGATCCATCCTGCGCCAGTCAGCATCAATTCTAAGTTGCCGGTTACGTTCTGTCACCACACCACCATTGTCGTTTTTAACAAAATTGAATACCGGGTTAAAACTAATTGTGGAAATGTGTTGACGCTTATCGGTACTGATTATCCGGTAATAATTGATGACGGAATTGGAGTTAAATTGGTTTCCCTTAACATCCGTTCGAGTACCCCCTTTCCCATCATATAAACTTCCGGATGCGTTGAAATTTAGCAGTAATGCTTTAAACCCAGGTGTGCGGTATTTGTAATCCTTCAATTGAAAACTACTGTCTTGACTTTTAGAAACAAAAGGGAGTATAAATAGGAAAATTGTAACGAGAAGTATAAGTTGCTTCATAAGTAGTAGGTTTAGTAGTTCAAAAATAAACGTAGCCGCTTCTTTCACCAGCAAATAAATCATAAATAAAACAAAATATCCTGTTAAGAAAGTTCAGCTAAATTTGATACTCCATTATGCAAACAATTGAAGTTATTGACAGGCGATCGGCAAAAGAATTTTTACAGGTTGCTATAGAAATATATAAACATGATGCCAACTGGATCCGTCCGTTGGATAAGGATATTGAACAGGTATTTGATGAAAAGAAAAACAAAGCTTATCGCCATGGTGAAGTGATCCGTTGGGTATTAAAAAATGCTGATGGCAAATTAATTGGACGCATTGCTGCATTCGTCAACAAGAAATACAAATCGAAAGGTGACGATGTACCCGTTGGCGGTATTGGTTTTTTCGAATGCATCAACGATCAAAACGCAGCGAACTTATTATTCGATACAGCTAAGAACTGGTTGCAAAGCAAAGGAATGGAAGCCATGGATGGCCCTATCAACTTTGGTGAGCGTGACCGCTGGTGGGGTTTGCAGGTAGAGGGTTTTCAGCAGCCACTGTATTGCATGAATTATAATCTTCCTTACTATCAACAGTTATTTGAGAACTACGGGTTTCAATTATTCTTCAATCAATATTGCTATTCGCTGAAAGTAAAGGATAAACTGGATCAAAAATTTTATGAACGTCATGATCGCCTGGCAAAAGATCCCAACTACAAAGCCGTTCACATTAAAGTGAATCAACTCGAAAAATTTGCAAAAGATTTTTGTACGGTTTATAACAAAGCATGGGCTGGTCATGCAGGGCTTAAGCAGATGGAAGAAAAAACAGCCATGGCCATGTTCAATGCGATGAAACCGGTGATGGATGAACGCATTTGCTGGTTTACCTATTATAACAATGAACCGGTTGCTGTGTGGTTGAACTTACCCGACCTCAATCAATGGTTCATGGAATTAAACGGGCGTTTCGATCTTTGGAGTAAACTCAAATTTCTTTGGGTAAAAGCAACCAAGCGGAATAAAAAATTCACGGGCATCATCTTCGGTATTGTGCCCGAGCATCAGCACAAAGGTGTGGATGCGTTCATGATCATTGAAGCGGCGAAAGTGATACAAGCCCCCATGTTATATGATGATTATGAAATGCAATGGATCGGCGATTTTAATCCACGTATGATGAATGTGGCTGCCAGCCTGGGCACACATATCAGCCGTCGGTTAATTACCTATCGCTTTTTGTTTGACAGGAAGAAAGAATTTAAACGGCATCCGGTGTTGTAAAAAATTCTTATCATTACTGTCATGAATACCCGGCTATTCGAACAAATCCACACGGAAGGTCTTCTTTCTGACAGCTCGTTTGAACAAATAAAGAACGCTTCAAACAATAAAACGATTTCCCTGCATTGGGATATCCGCACGCTTCTATACTTGGGTGTATTGCTTTTAAGTGGCGGACTTGGTATCCTCATTTATAAAAATATTGATACCATTGGTCATCAAGCCATTTTAGTTTTCATTGCATTAATCTGTGCATCTGCCTTTTTTTATTGTTTTAAAACAAAACTCCCTTTTGCGTTATCTAAAGTAGAATCGCCCAATGTTTATTTTGATTATGTTTTGCTCCTTGCCTGTTTAACCTTTTTGAGTTTTATTGCTTACCTGCAATTTCAATACAATGTTTTTGGAACAAAATATGGACTGGCTACTTTTTTACCAATGCTCGTCTTATTCTTCTCTGCCTATTTTTTTGATCACCTTGGTATACTCAGTTTGGCTATTACCAACTTAGCCGCATGGATCGGAATAACCGTTACACCGTCACAATTACTAAAGACAAATGATTTTAACAGCAGCACCATTATTTACACAAGTTTGTTTCTTGGAGCTTTTCTTGTTGCGTTAGCTTTTATTTCAAAAATGAAAGCATTTAAACCGCATTTTGAATTTATCTATGCCAACTTTGGCACCCACCTTCTTTTTATTTCCTGCCTTGCAGCAATGTTCCGTTTCGATAATGTGTACCTGCTCTGGTTTCTGCTACTGATCGCATTGGCTTTCTTTTTCTATACAAGATCAATACAAAACAAATCATTCTATTTTTTAGTAGCTACTACCTTATATACTTATATTGGTATGGGCTACGTAGTTATTCAACTGATCGATTCGGTTGGGAGATTTGGACTGAGCTCCATCTATATTGGATTACTTTATTTTATTTCGTCAGGAATTGGTCTTGTTTTATTCCTGATCCGATCGAACCGTAAAATAAAAGCAGCATGATCGCTTATAACAAAACATCGCTGCACAATAACGATGTGCGCAAGCAAGCAACGGCTGCCTTCGAAAACAATCTGCTCAGCGCTGAGGAATTGCAGCAGATCAAAGAAAAATACCCGGTACAATTTTATACACCGAACTTTTTTATCCGCATCGGGCTGTTCATCTTAACCGGCATCATTGTTTCGTTTTCCTTCAGTCTTTTTTCGTTAGTCTTCATGAGTTCGGGTGAAAATGTATGGAAAGGGTTGTTGTTGTTCTTTTCACTACTTACCTATGCAGCATTGGAATTCATGATTGATAAAAACAATCATTATAAATCCGGAGTAGATGATGCATTGATGTGGAATTCTGCAGGTATGCTGTTGGGCAGCCTTATCCTCATCATTGATTCGGGTGCATTGACGAATTGTATTCTTACGTTCTTCATTTCGTTTTATTGTTCGGTCCGGTTTGCAGACAGGATCATGAGTGCAGTTGCGTATCTCAGCTTTCTGGCCATGCTCTTTTTTCTCTTTACAGATCATCTCGGAATTTCAAAAGCCGTCATCCCATTTGTGCTCATGGCTGCTTCCGCAACCGTTTATTTTTTAATGAACCGACTAGAAAAAAAAGAAACCCTGAAAAACTATGAGCATTGCTTTACCGTCATCATCATTTGTAGTTTGCTAAGCTTTTATGCAGCCGGAAATTATTATGTGGTGAGAGAAGTGAACAATGCCATGTTTCATTTAACCAGTGATGGTTCGTTGCCTTTCGGATGGTTGTTCTGGATATTGACGGTTCTCATCCCGCTCGTTTATATTGTCATCGGCATCCAAAAGAAAGATGTTATTTTTTTACGAATAGGAATTCTGTTGATTGCCGCCATGATCTTTACGATCCGTTATTATCATTCTGTTGTTCCATTAGAAGTAGCAATGACAATCGCAGGAGCAGTTCTGCTTATTCTTTCCTATGCATTGATCAATTATTTAAAGCAACCAAAGTTTGGTTTTACTTATGCTGAGTTGAAGAGCAAACACAAAGATGAAAAATCGCTGATCGAATCACTGGTAGTTGTTGAAACATTGGGGCAACAGGCAAAGCCGGCAGATACGACCAAATTTGGCGGCGGGAGTTTTGGCGGCGGAGGAGCTGGGGGAGAGTTTTGAATTTCTAAAAATTTCTTATAAAACGAACAAAAGTCCTGGTTGTCTGGCAATCTCCACCACCGATCACTTTTGTATTGCCGGGTCTGGCATCTTTTAAGGCATCGCCACAAAAAACAAGTTGATAAGTTCTCTTGCCCGCACAACTCCAATCAATACCGCTTCCCAAATAGTTTTTTTCATCAGTCACTTCCCATACCTCACATTTTGGAGTATTTACTTTTACACAAGTAGCAAAAAAAAATGAAAGTCCGATTAATAATAAAGCCCTTTTCATATAAGAAATTTTTAATCCATATGGCGGGATCAAAATGGCTCTATTAAAGTTAGTTAATGATGCCTGTAAATGCAAGTTCTTTACAATCCAGGGAAATGGACAGGGAACAAAAATGTATCCTCTGCTTTTTCCCTAAATTGCACCCGCAGTTATGGATAAATTCATTGTTTCAGCACGGAAATACAGACCCCAAACCTTTAATACAGTTGTGGGGCAAACGCATATCACCACCACACTCAAAAACGCCATCAGCCACAACCAGTTGGCACATGCCTTTTTGTTTTGCGGTCCGAGAGGTGTGGGCAAAACCACCTGTGCCCGTATTCTGGCAAAGACCATCAACTGCGAAAGCATTCAACCCAACGGTGAAGCATGTGATACATGTGTGAGTTGCCGCACGTTCAACGAAGGCACATCGCTCAACATTCATGAACTCGATGCTGCCAGTAACAACTCGGTGGATGATATCCGTTCATTGATTGAGCAGGTTCGTTTTGCACCGCAGATGGGAAAATACAAAGTGTACATCATCGATGAGGTACACATGCTTAGTTCCAGTGCCTTCAATGCATTTTTGAAAACATTGGAAGAGCCGCCCTCCTATGCCATTTTTATTTTAGCAACTACGGAGAAACATAAAATTCTGCCCACCATTTTAAGCCGTTGCCAGATCTTCGATTTCAAACGCATCACCACCAACGATACCGTTGATCATTTGCAGGAGATCGTTGACAAAGAAGAGATCAAAGCTGAGAAACCGGCCCTGCAGGTAATTGCTCAAAAAAGTGAAGGTTGTATGCGTGATGCACTCAGCATCATGGATAAGATCGTAAGTTTTACCAATGGCGAATTAACGTATCAGAATACATTGGAGCATCTGAATATTTTGGATGCAGATTATTTTTTCAAGTTGTTGGAAGCTATGCAGCAACAGCAATTAGCGGATGCGATGTTGTTGTTTGATGATATTAACCGCAAAGGTTTTGAAGGTGATATGGTGTTAAATGCCATGGCTGAATTCTTCCGCAACTTATTGGTGTGTAAAGATGAAAAGGTAGCCAACTTGCTGGAAGTGGTGGAAAGCTTTAAAGACAAATACACTTCTGCTTCTAAAAAAACGTCTGCTTCTTATATCATCAGTGCATTGAATGTATTGAACGAAGCAGAGATCAATTACAAACAGGCCCGTAACAAGCGCCTGCATGTTGAGTTGGCATTGATCAAACTCACCTACCTGCAACAGGCACTCGATCTCACTGATAAAAAAAAAGTAGTTGATAAAGCAAAGGCTGTTCAGTTCCGTGCACTCAAGCCAATGGAAGTGAAGGAGCAGGCTGTAAGTACAGGGAACAAAGTTCAAGAATCAGGTACAGCGAAGTTGATCATCGAAGAACCCAAACCGAGCTACAGGGTTGAACAGCCGGCAACCTATACACAACAACCAACTACAGCAACAGCTGTTCCTAAACAAACGTCCACTACAGGTGTAAAAGGCGGATTGTCCAAACTCAGGGAAAAAATTGCAGCCGAGAGCAGCAAGACAGCCGACCAGCAAAAAGAAATGGATGCGGAGCAACTCAAAATTGCCTGGCAGGAATACATTCTCAAACTTCGCACGGCCAGCAAACATTCAGTGGTTTCCAATTTCGAAATGATGGAATGTCGCTTAAGATCGCCCCTTGATTTTGAAATTGTTTGCAACGGGAATATTCAGCTCGGTTTTCTGAAACAGGAAAAAACCGCTTTGCTCGAGCATATCCAGCATTTTTTCCATAACCCCGGCCTCAATATGCATGTTGATCTTATTGAAGCACCGGAAGATACAAATCCCGTCGAACGGCCTTTATCTACCAAAGAACAATTCATGAAAATGACGGAGAAATATCCGTTGGTAAAGGAATTGAAAGACCGCTTAGGGTTGGAACTGGATTATTGATTACTCACAACTTCACAAATGTTATATCATAACGGAGGGGGCTGACAATGACCATCATGTTCCCGTTGATTGTGTACGTAGAAGGAGCACACGGCGAAATTGATTGAAGATGACAGGCTCCCAATACAGTAAAAAATGCTGTACCTAATTGATCTTCTGCCACTTTTGTCATCATCCCCAATGAACCAAAAAGTATGCGGCCGGTAGCCGGCACCGTGTAAGTTCCACCTTCAAATAAATTCACTCTTGTTTTGCCACCGAACGACCCATCTTCCCGTAACGTAATTTGAATGCGCTCCTGTGTTCCTGCCGGATAGCTGATAGTTGATCCGGTACTTTTATCTTTTACCTCCGTTAACATCCAGGTACCTGTAAGGTCTGTTCTTTGTCCATTGTTTCCGCTTGATTCTCTTTTGCACGACACAATAAACACGACCAATATTGCTGATAGTAAAAAATAACGCATACCTGTTTTTTAAATCCTGACATTAAAACTACCAAACCCGTTGCCTTTCTAAAAATTATTTTTTTATACTATTTCGGGTTGTTTCATGTCCTCCTAAAAACTAACAGTTATTGACCAGAAACCACAGGTCGATATTTGCTCAAATTGCCTTAATTTCACGCCCTCATTACGACTAAAAATTGATCTTATGGCTGAAGTGATTCGTATGCCCCTGTTAAGTGATACCATGACCGAGGGAAAAATAGTGAAATGGAACAAGCAGGTGGGCGATAAAGTTAAAAGCGACGATGTGCTTGCTGATGTGGAAACAGATAAAGCAACCATGGAAGTGGTAGGCTATGCCGACGGTACATTACTCTATATTGGCGTGCCTGAAGGAAAGGCTGCACAAATCAATGAAATCATTGCAATTGTAGGAAAGGAAGGCGAAGATTATAAAAGCCTGATAACAGGTGGAACTGCTGCACCGGCACCTGCCGCTGCGGCAACTGAAACTACAGCCCCCGCTCCCGCAACTACTCCATCTGCTCCTGCAGCTGCCGGTGTTGATGCTGATGCACTTGCTTCACAATTGGGTGTAACGGTTATCCGCATGCCACTGCTCAGCGATACCATGACGGAAGGGAAAATTGTTGCCTGGAATAAAAAGGTTGGCGATACGGTAAAAGCAGATGAAAGTCTTGCTGATGTTGAAACCGATAAAGCCACCATGGAAGTAGTTCCTTATGTTGACGGCACTGTTTTATACACAGGCGTTGAGGCAGGTTCGGCTGCCAAAATAAACGAAGTGATTGCCGTAATTGGAAAAGCAGGTACTGATGTGGCCGCTTTGGTAAATGCGTTTAAGAATCCGGGTGCGCCGGCTCAACCTCAAGCTGCAGGTACTGCTGCTCCGGCTGCCGCTCCTGCAACAGCTACATCAATTGCTCCGGCTACATCTTCAAGCGAAAATGGTCGTGTAAAAGCTTCACCATTAGCAAAGAAAATTGCTGCTGATAAAGGCATTGATCTCCACGCTGTACAAGGCAGTGGCGATGGTGGCCGTATCATTAAAGCAGATATTGATAATTATAAACCGGCTGCCGCTATTGCAAGTGCTCCCGCAGCCAAAGCAGCAACTCCTTCTGCTCCTGTTATTGCCTTTACACCGGGTGCTGGCGAAGGATTTGTTGATACGCCAAATGGCAGCATGCGTAAAACCATTGCACGTCGCTTGGGCGAAAGCATGTTCACAGCTCCTCACTTCTATTTGAAAATGGAGTTGAACATGGATAACGCCATGGCAGCACGTGCACAAATGAATGCCATCAGCCCGGTGAAGATCAGCTTCCAGGATATGATGATCAAAGCATGTGCAATGGCACTTCGCAAACATCCTGCAGTGAACTCTTCATGGATGGGCGAATTCATCCGCACTTACAATCATATTCATATTGGCAGTGCTGTTGCAGTTGATCAGGGATTGATTGTTCCTGTATTCAAATTTGCAGATCAAAAAAGTTTAAGCCAGATCGCTGCTGAAGCAAATGGCTTATACGATAAAGCAAGAACAGGTAAACTGCAACCGCAGGAATTTACAGGCAACACATTTACGATCTCGAATTTAGGAATGATGGATATTGAAGATTTCACTGCCATCATCAATCCTCCCGACAGTTGTATTCTTGCTGTTGGCCGAATTAAAGAGATCGTTATTAAGAAAGCGGATGGCAGCTTCGGTACAACCAATGTGATGAAAGTAACCTTGAGTTGCGATCACCGCAGTGTGGATGGTGCCGTGGGTGCAAGCTTCTTACAAACACTCAAAAAGTATATTGAGAATCCTGTTACCATGTTGGTATAAGTAACAAGTTCTTTTATTGAAAAATTTATCCCGCTTTAATGGCGGGATTTTTTTTGTTGATGCCAGCTGTCATTCCGAGGTACGAGGAATCTGCTGAAAAATGCAGAAAAAATATTTTTGTACTTAGCTGATGTACCAGTCGCATCGTTCCTTGCGTCGCACACTTCAGGGGCTGGTAATTCTATTGTACTTTTTATGTAAGTATAAACACAACACTGATTTATCTTTACCACCTAAACAGCAAGTAAATGTCCATCACCAACAATGCAGAACTCGAAGGTATGCAAGCGATCAGCTTTGCTGTGGCCTCCACATTGAAAGCCATGCGTGACTATGCAAAGCCCGGCATCAGCACAAAAGAACTGGATGAGTTTGGCGGAAAGCTTTTAGCAGACATGGGCGCTAAATCCGCACCTTATCTTACCTATAACTTTCCCGGTTTCACCTGCATCAGTGTAAACAAATCATTTGCCCACGGTATTCCATCAACTGATATTGTTTTACAGGAAGGAGACCTGGTGAACATTGATGTATCTGCTGAGTTGAATGGCTATTGGTCGGATAATGGCGGTTCTTTTGTTGTAGGTGAAGATCTGTATCAACATCAACCATTGGTTGATTTGTCGAAACGTATTTTATACAATGCACTTGACCAGATCAAAGGTGGCGTACGTATAGCAGAGATCGGAAAGCTCATCGAAACACAAGCGAAGAAAGCAAACTGCAAGGTGATCCAGAATTTAACCGGTCATGGTGTTGGTAAAAGTTTGCACGAAGATCCGCTTGAAATACCCAACTACTTCGATCGCTTCAATACAAACCGTTTTCGCAAAAATTCAGTGGTTGCCATTGAAACATTCATTGCCACACATTCCACACAGGCAGTGGAGCTGGAAGATGGCTGGACTTTTGTTGGCAACAAAGGTGGTTATGTAGTGCAACACGAACATACCATCATGATCACTGATGGCAAGCCGGTTATTCTTACAGCAGCTAATGAGATTTAGCGAACATAATTACTCTTGCATTATACTTCTTCATACCAACCAGCACTATGCGGTTGGTATTTTAGTTTTATACCCCTTCATTCATTTAAAACATTTTCTTGAAGGGTTTGTTGTACTAACTTCAAACAGCAAATGACAGCCAGGCGATAATTCGCCCAATAAACATAGCTTACATTTACAATCAGCAGCGTCAACTATGATCAAGAAAAGTACAATACAACTCCTGCGTTTTCATTTTTCCTTTTTTTTGATGCCGGTATACTGGTTTGCTTTAACACAACGTGTAAACATCAACTGGGTAAACGCAGCACTGATGTTTTTTATTCTTCATGTGCTTGTGTATCCATCGAGCAATGGCTATAACAGTTACATGGATAGAGATACTTCTCCTATTGGAGGCTTGGCTAATCCGTTGCAACCAACAAAGCAATTATACTATACGTCCATAATAATGGATGTTTCAGCTGTTGCATTGAGTTTATTCATCAGTTTATGGTTTGCATTGGGAATTCTTGTTTACATCCTTGGCTCAAGGTTATACAGTTATCGTGGCGTAAGGCTTAAACAATATCCAATCGTCGGCTATCTCACCGTTATAACGTTGCAGGGTGGCTTGGTTTTCTGGATGGTGTACCATGGAAGTTCAGAACTGTTAAAAACGGGCATGCCGATTGCAGGTATGATTGCAGCAAGCTTATTGATCGGTGGATTTTATCCGCTCACACAAATTTATCAGCACAAACAGGATAAAGAAGATGGGGTTATAACTATCAGTTACCTGCTGGGCTATCGCAAAACATTTGTATTCTGCGCTGTCGTTTACTCCGTTGCTATGTTATTTGTTGGATACACCTTCTTTTCATCACTCATGATCAAAGAATTTTTTATCCTCAGCATCTTTTTTCTTCCAATACTCGTTTATTTCTTATGGTGGGCAGTGAAAGTATGGAAGTCAGAAAGTTTTGCAGATTTTAAACATACGATGCAAATGAACGTTTTGGCAAGTTTATGCACCAACGCAGCATTTATTACGATTTTAATCATGAATCAATTTGAGTAAACTCATTTCCATTGGCACAGCCGTTCCGGCATTTAAACATGCGCAGAAAGATATTCTGCAGTTCATGCAGGAAGTGTATGCACTGGACACAGTTGAAAACAGAAAGTTGAGATTTCTCTATAGCCAAAGCGGCATTGATACACGCTATTCAGCCATTCCCGATTACAGTCATCAATTACCTGAATGGAAATTTTATCCGCACAGCGAAAATCTTGAACCCTTTCCAGATCTTGAACATCGCATGCGTTGGTACAACCGTTATGCGGCACCGTTATCTGTTGACGCCATCAGGCAATGTATTGCGGGAAAGATCAACAGTCAGCAGATCACACATCTCATCACCGTTAGTTGCACAGGCATGAGTGCGCCGGGTCTTGACCTGATGGTGATGGAGTTAATGGATCTTCCAAAAAATATCTTTCGTACGTCCATCAACTTTATGGGTTGTTATGCAGCTATTCACGGTTTAAAAATGGCGGATATGATTTGCAAAACTGATCGTGCTGCCAAAGTGATGATCGTTTGTACTGAGTTGTGCACATTACATTTTCAAAAAGATGCGAGTCCGGACAGTATTGCTTCTACTCTTTTGTTTGGCGATGGAAGTGCAGCAGCATTGGTAATGCATGATGATGCGACTCCAAAAGGATTACACCTGAAAAGTTTTTACAGCGAAGTTGTTCCGAAAGGAAAACGGGATATGGCATGGGAGCTTTCGTCCACAGGTTTTTTAATGACGCTGAGTGGATATATTCCTGATCTGATCAAAGAAGATTTTGCGCCGCTGGTTGAACGTGCATTGCAGCATGCAGGTTTGCAGCAGCAAGAGATCAGCAACTGGTGTATTCATCCAGGCGGCAAACGTATTGTAGATACCATTCACAAATCGCTGCAATTACCGGAAGGTAAACTGCAGGCTTGTTATGATGTGTTGCGTGATTATGGCAACATGTCCTCTCCTACTATTTTATTTGTGTTAAAAGAACTGATGCAACGCAGCAGTTCTGATGAATCCATTTTTGGTGCCGCCTTTGGACCCGGTTTAACAATGGAAACTTTTGTAGCTTCAACACATGCCTGATCTTTCCAAACGATCATACCAAAAAGAACTACTCGACCGTGATGATATTCCGTTTGAAGACATCAAACAGAATATGCAGGAACTTGATGTGATCAATACATGGTTGGGTGGGCATCAAATTTCGATTAAGGGATTGCAGCAATTAATGAATAAGGCGAGTCACACGAAAACACTGCACATCTGTGAAATTGGTTGTGGTGGAGGCGATAATCTAAGAGCAATTCAACACTACTGCAAAGAGAAAAGTATTAATGTTAACCTGATTGGCGTTGATATCAACCCGCATTGCATTGCTTATGCCAGATCAAGAAAAGAGAATGACGGAATTGAATTTATCTGTTCCGATTATGCATCGGTAGCGTTCGCACAAAAACCAGGTATTATTTTCTCTTCCTTGTTCTGCCATCACTTTACTAAAGAAGAATTACAACAGCAATTTGTGTGGATGAAAAATCATTCCACGCTTGGTTTTTTTGTAAACGACTTGCACCGTCATTTGCTTGCTTATCATTCCATCAAATTGTTAACGACTCTCTTTTCAAAATCATATCTTGTAAAAAACGATGCACCTTTAAGTGTTGCACGTGGTTTTAAAAAAGATGAGCTAATCGAAATACTACAACAATCATCCATCATCCATTATCAATTAAAGTGGATGTGGGCTTTTCGTTGGTTATTGATTTATAAACATGACTGACCGACAGTACGATATTGCAATTATTGGTGGCGGGTTGGCAGGATTGGCATTAGCCATTCAATCCGCAAAGCAAGGTTATGCTGTTGTGTTATTTGAAAAAGAAAAATATCCTTACCATAAAGTTTGTGGCGAATACATCAGTTTGGAAAGCTGGAACTTTATCGAATCGTTAGGCATTCCTTTATCGAAACTAAACTTGCCTATCATCAAACAGCTGGAACTATCGTCACCGAATGGAAATATTTTTAAACACGAACTGCCACTTGGCGGCTTTGGTATCAGTCGTTACAAATTGGATGAAATGCTGGCAAACATTGCCCGGCAACACAATGTGTTATTACTGGAAGAAACAAAAGTGAATGATGTGATTTTTCAGAACGATGTTTTTAGTATTCATTCAACTGCAGGTGGGTTCATCGTAACAGTTGCCGCAGGTTGTTTTGGCAAACGAAGTAATCTCGATGTAAAATGGAATCGAAATTTTGTACAGCAAAAGCCCAATAAGCTCAACAACTATATCGGTGTTAAATATCATATCAATATCAACCGTCCGGCTGATGTAATTGCCTTGCACAATTTTGAAAATGGATACTGTGGCATTTCGCAAATAGAAGAAGGAAAAATTTGTCTTTGTTATTTGACCACTGCTGTTAATCTGCAAAAAAGTAATAACAGTATTGAGCAGATGGAGAAAACTATTCTCTGTAAAAATCCACAGCTTAAAAAAATATTTGACGAAGCTGAATTTCTGTACGATTCGCCTGTTACCATTTCACAGATCAGCTTCAATAAAAAACAACAGGTGGAAAATCATATGTTGATGATCGGCGATGCAGGCGGTATGATCACTCCTCTTTGTGGTAACGGTATGAGCATGGCCATGCATGGAAGCAAACTTGCGTTTGAACAAGTGCATGCGTTTCTGCAACAGCAAATCACCCGGCAGCAAATGGAAGAATTCTACAGCCGCAACTGGCAACAACAGTTTGCCAAACGTTTAAAAACCGGCCGACTGATTCAAGGGCTGTTTGGCAAGTCAAGCGTCACCAATCTCTTCATCAATTCAGTCAAAACGCTACCCTTCCTGGCCAAACCGTTGATACGGCTTACACACGGTCGATCTTATTAAAAAATTAATTTTCAGTAATTACTGAAAATTCGGAATTGTTTGCTAACTTAGGGCCATGAAACTATCGGAAGCCAAACAACAGTTCATCAGCACCTGGGGCGCTATGGGTACACATTGGGGTATTAACCGCACCATGGCACAGGTTCATGCATTGCTGATGATCAGTCCTGATCCATTGACGCAGGACGATGTGATGGCCCAGTTGAATATCAGCCGGGGTAATGTGAACATGAACATACGTGACCTGATTGATTGGGGTTTGGTGGATCGTGTACTTATTCAGGGTGAACGCAAAGAATATTTCACTGCGGAAAAGGATATCTGGAAAGTTGCCCGCCAGATCATTAAAGAACGTAAGAAGCGTGAATTAGACCCCATGATGAAACTGATGGATCAGTTAAGTAAAGTGGATGGCGACAAAAAAGATAAGGAAGTAAAAACCTTTCTTGACACGATTGCAGGTATCAAAAAGTTTGGTGCGCATGCCGATAATATGCTGGATGTTGTAGTGAAAAGTGATGAGAACTGGTTCATCAGTACTGCGTTGAAGCTCTTTAAATAATTGATTACGATCAATACAAGCCGATTCGTTTCGGCTTTTTTAAAACACAATACTTTCATTTTTTTCTGAAATATTAAAATATTTGAAAATGAAACAGCTCAAACAAATTGAACTCTATCTTAACCTTCTGCTCATTGCCGGATTTATAATCAGCTACATCCTTACCAGCGATAACAATCTCTTGTTTATTGCTTACTATACGGTTGGTGCTGTGCAATTGATCAGCATGATCGCACATGCCATTAAACAGGAGCTGACTGGCAGCCGAAGCTGGCGTATTTATTATCATTGGCTCACCGCTATCCTTTTGTTGCTTACGCCTCTTGGTATTGGCTTGTTTATTTTACTGTATGCTGCACCTTTTATGGCCATCATGTATACTTATATCTGCTGGCGTGAATTGCAATTCCTGAAACTGAGAGAGTTTGTGCATTTGAAATAAGTGATCAATAAATAAATTGTTATGAACTACACAATCCCCAACTGGCTTATTTATGTTGGTGCTGCCGGACAAATTTTTACCGCCTTGGTTTATCCTTACGTTCGTCATAAAGTTTTCGATTGGTACAACGATATCAAGAAACTAAAACCACTTAACCAGGAAATCGCAAAAACATATGGCCGTTACATACAAGGTTTAAATTTTTCGTTTGGCTTGATCTCATTCTTACTTGCAGATGAATTAAAGAATGGCAGTCAACTTGCCATTGCAATAACCGGTTTGATCGCTGCCTACTGGACAGGGAAAGTCATTACACAATTTGCTTATTACCCGATGTATGAAATTCCCAACAAGCTCATCTTTAAAATTGGCGAAGTACTGATGAATACGTTGTTCATCACGTTTGCTGTAGTCTTTATCTGGTTATTTATTTCGAATATGATGATTTATTTGAGATAGAATCACACTCGAAAAAGCATTGAATACAATCGTAACTTTGCAACATGAAAAAGAAAACACTTGTACTCGGTGCATCCGACAAACCACATCGCTACAGCTACCTTGCAATGAAAAGTTTGTTGGCAAAAGGTCATGAAGTAGTTGGAATCGGAAAGCACAAAGGAACGGTAGCTACTGTAGAAATTGAAACAGAAAAATTACCACTTTCAGATATTGATACCGTTACACTTTATCTGAACCCTGCACACCAAAAAGAATACTACGATTATATTCTCGGCTTGCATCCTAAACGCATCATCTTCAACCCCGGTGCAGAAAATGAAGAACTGCAACAACTCGCAGTGAAAAATAACATCGAACCAATGGAAGCATGTACGCTTGTAATGTTGAGTACAGGGCAGTATTAAACAGCCCCTCTTGATTTCCCCAAAGGGGAGAAATCAATACACAGCCCTCACTTTTACAGAATGAATAATCAACACAAAGCTTCTGCTATTGACTGTGGTCTGTGGTCTGTGGTCTATCGTCTTCTTCGTTTATCCCCAACTGTTAATAAACACATAACTCCACAAACTTGCAGCAGCCGGAAATAGTTTCGTAAATTAGGGAAACCCCATTTTATGAACTGGAGAAAATTTAACGGCGAACACATCAAACTCCCGATCAAAGAGGAAGTGCGTACAGCTATTCTCAGGGAAACGGGAAGAGGTTTTCGCTTGAAAGTATGTATTGGTACCGACAGCCAGGTAAAAGGAAGCGAAACAGAATTTGCAACGGTGATTGTATTCCTGCGGGAAGGTCATGGTGGCTTTATGTTCATCCACAACGAGAAAACCAAACAGAAGTATTCCATCAAAGAACGGATGTTGGTTGAAGTGGCCAAGAGCATTGAAATTGCCTATGAGTTATGCGAGCTCTTTACAGAGTATGATGTTGACATGGAAGTACATGCCGACATTAACACCAATCCGCACTTCAAAAGCAACGAAGCCTTACGTGAAGCAATGGGCTATATTCTTGGAATGGGCTTTGCCTTTAAAGCCAAACCGGAAGCTTTTGCCAGTAGCAGCTGTGCTAACAAAATTGTGAACTGATCTACTCATTCAGGTTCCGCTTTCAACTGTGCGAACCACGGTGAGGTTCTTCGTCTCCCCTAACCTCGGCTCCAACATAATTTTTTTACTGAATTATTTGAATTGTATAGCAGCCTGTGCAATGCTGTCTACTTGTTCAATGCTGCTGGCGTGGCCATCCATGTATCAGCATAGTCAGGAACTTCGTTGAAAAATTGTTTTGTAAGAGAAGTAACAAAGAGATACGCTAAAAAGAAAATAGAAAGAATAATACATACAATACCGCCAACAGATAAAATATCCCGTTTCATATTCTCATGTTTTAGAAATGAAAGAAAAATTTTGCGGCAGAGATAAATAGAACCAATTGTAAGGTCGGCCTATTAAATTTAAAAAACAATATTTCAGTTTTGCATTTTCTGCTATTAGGCAATGCACAATAATGTAGCAGCAACTATTCCTGCTGTTTCGGTACGTAGTCTTGTTTCACCCAACGCAACAGGTTGATAATTTTGTTGAAGTGCAAATTCAATTTCAGCAGTGGTAAAATCACCTTCGGGACCGATGAGGATAATGCAATTTGACCCTTCGACTTCGCTCAGGACTTTATTCAATGAATTCTTCTCTGTTTCTTCGCAATGGGCAACAAGTTTAAGTATTCCGTTAGACGGGGAAGTCTGACGTAAAGCATTTTCAAATTTTACCGGCTCGTGTAAAACAGGCAACCATGTCTGTTGGCTTTGTAACATGGCGCTTACAAGAATTCCTTTCATCCGATCGAAACGGAAATGCTGCCGTTCTGTGCGTTCGCAGAGCAAAGGAATAATTTCAGCAACACCTATCTCTGTAGCTTTCTCCAAAAACCACTCAAAGCGATTCGCATTTTTCACCAACGAAATGGCGATGGTTATTTTGCGTGCAGCTTGGGGTTTATAACTTGTAGATTGAACTTGAACCGTACAATGTTTCTTGTGTGCATCCGTGATCTTCGCCAACAACAAACTACCTTTTCCATCAGTAAGCTGTAACAATTCACCCTCTTTCATGCGCAACACCTGCACAACATGTTTTGATGTTTCTTCATTCAACGTAATGAGTTGCTGCGATGCATCAAACGATTCAAGGTAAAAAAAAGGTAAAGCCATAAAAAATGTCCTGCCAATAATTTAGCAGGACACAAATCTAAAATCGTAAATCGGCAATCCGAAATCTAGAACGGCGTTTCCTCATCAAAATTCATGTCATTCATCTTACTGCCTTTCTGTACAAATACTTTCGGGCCTTCATCAGTAGGAACCGGCTTCCAGTTACCACCACCCGGCATCATACCCGGTCCACCAGGCATTGGCCCTTGTGGTCCGCCGAATCCACCACTGCCCATATTGTCACCAAAATCATCTTCCACAAATTTCTGGATATGTAATAACGCCCGCAGCTTAATTGTTTCAAGCGAACCATTTCTGTGCTTGGCAATACGTATATGTGTTTCACCACGATTGCTTTCGCCAAATTCGTTCGACGTAATATCATAGTATTCGGGGCGATACAGGAACATCACCATATCCGCATCCTGCTCAATGGCACCTGATTCACGGAGATCACTCAACTGTGGCATCTTGTTACCATCCTTCCGTTTCTCAACCTCACGACTCAACTGCGACAATGCGATAATGGGAATACTTAATTCCTTTGCCAATTGTTTTAAACCACGTGAAATGGTACTGATCTCCTGTTCACGGTTGGTATTCTTGTTACCGGCGCTTCCACTCATCAACTGTAAATAGTCGATGATGATCAATCCCACACCATGCTTGTTTACCAATCGACGGGCCTTTGCACGCAATTCAAAAATGTTCAACGCCGCACTGTCATCAATAAAGATGGGCGCTTTTGCCAAACGTTCAATTCCTTTTTTATACAACTGCTGCACTTCATGATCTTCCAGTTTACCACGGGAAATTTTCTCCAGCATAATTTCACTTTCGGCCGAAAGAATACGCTGCACCAACTGTGCAGCACCCATTTCAAGCGAGAAGAAGGCAACAGGTGTTGGCTTCGACGGACTCAACGCTGCATTCCGCAACAGGTTCAACGCAAATGCAGTTTTACCCACGGCAGGACGTGCAGCAAGAATTACCAGATCCGAAGGTTGCCATCCGTAGATCACCCGATCCATTGACGGGAAGCCGCTTGGCACACCGGTAATATCTTCCTGTTTGTTCCGCATGTCTTCAATACGCTGAATGGTTTTGATCAACACATTATCAAACGAATCAAAGTTTTTGCGGAGATAGTTATTGGTTATTTCAAACAGTTTACTTTCTGCATCATCAAGCAGATCGAATACATCGGTGCTTTCTTCATACGCATCACCAATGGTCTCGCCACTGATGCGGATCAATTCACGTTGTAAAAATTTTTGCAGAATAATACGTGCATGCGCTTCAATGTTCGCAGTTGAAACAACTGTATTGGTCAAACGGGTTACATAGTAAGCACCGCCTACCATCTCCAGTTCTTCTTTCAACTTCAGCTCTTCCACAACCGTTAACAAGTCGATCGGCAAACTCTTGGCCGTTAAACTTTGCATGGTTCTGAAAATACGCTGATGTGAGTCTACGTAAAAACATTCCGGGCGCAGAATTTCACTGATCGCATCAAACGCACTCTTCTCCAACATCACGGCACCTAGTACTGCTTCCTCCAGTTCTTTGGCCTGTGGCGGCACCTTCCCATACACCATTGTGGAAAGGTCAAGAGCAGGTTTTCTCTTTGTTTTACGGTCTTTGTTTAAGTTAGTAAGATCCATGTTTCGCTGTAAAATGCAAGTTTGTGATTTTGGGTTCCTTTTCCTGCAATCGCTTCGGCAATTCTGATGTTAAGCAATTGTTACGGAACAAGGGCGACGAATGTAAATGCAAAAGACCTGACTGCAAAAACATTTCTTTTGTAAAATTTATGCAAGCTCTATTCACATTCATTCAACGGTTATCCACCCAAATATTGTCTCCATTCACATTTTTAACTACTGTTATCCTCAATTTAATTTATTTCTTCGCCCTTTCCAGAACTATTTGCACACCGGCTGTGCAGAAAGATTTTGAACCGTTTTTTTGGTCATCTGCTGCAAACTACAATATGAACTTTCGCCTCTTTTTCAGCAAAAAAATCTTGTAAAAATCAACCACAGCAAGGGTTTCAGCCGTTCGTTTCCGATTATTACCAGCACTTTCGTTTACCGCTTACTGTTAGACGATTTTAATCGATTTTTCATAAGCAAAAACCCTTAAAAGTGATTGCGTGAGCAAGGCTTCAAAGAATTATCTTTGCAGCTTTCTGAATAAAAGTGTTGTAAACGAATGACGATCAGTTATAAATGGCTGCAGGAATATTTACCTGTGCAAGTGGAACCGGAGCGTTTGAGCCGCATCCTCACATCAATTGGCCTGGAAGTAGAAAGCATGGAAGCATACGAAGAGATCAAAGGCGGATTGAGAGGCCTGGTGATCGGCGAAGTATTGACCTGCGAAAAACATCCGGATGCAGATAAATTATCGCTTACTACTGTAAATGTTGGTGCTGCCGAACCATTGCAGATCGTTTGTGGAGCACCCAATGTGGCGGTTGGTCAAAAAGTAATCGTAGCAACTGTTGGCACAACCATCTATCCATCTTCAGGCGAACCAATGACCATGAAGAAAGCAAAGATCCGTGGTGTTGAAAGCCATGGAATGATCTGTGCTGAAGATGAAATCGGCATGGGCAGCAGCCATGCAGGCATTATGATCCTGAAAAATGATGTGCGTGTTGGAAGTGAGGCCGCCGATTATTTCAAACCTTATACCGACTGGATCATTGAAATTGGATTAACACCTAATCACATGGATGCCATGAGCCATATTGGTGTGGCACGTGATGTAATTGCTTATTTGAATTTTCACGATAAGAAAAACTATACCGTTAAATCGCCTTTTGTAAACGGCTTCAAAGCTGATAATAAATCGTTACCCATTCGTGTGGTGATAGAAAATAAAGAAGCATGTCAGCGATATGCAGGTGTAAGCATCAGCAATGTAACAGTAAAGGAAAGTCCCGATTGGCTAAAGCAACGTTTGAAAGCAATTGGCGTACGACCAATCAATAATATTGTAGACATTACCAACTATGTATTGCACGAAACCGGTCAGCCATTGCATGCATTCGATGCAGATGCCATTACCGGCGGCGAAGTAATTGTAAAGAATTTACCCGAAGGTTCTGTATTTACAACGCTTGATGAAAAAGAACGCAAGCTGAGCAGCGAAGATCTGATGATCTGCAATAAAGAAGAAGCGATGTGTATTGCAGGTGTATTTGGCGGCATGAAAAGTGGTGTAAAAGAAGCAACGAAAAATATCTTTTTAGAAAGTGCATGGTTTAATCCCATCACTACACGTAAAACATCCTTCCGTCATAACCTGCGTACCGATGCAGCCACCCGTTTTGAGAAAGGAGTGGATATCAGCAATACTGTGAACGTGTTGAAACGTGCTGCTTTACTAATTAAAGAATTAGGTGGTGGTGAAATTGCAAGTGATGTAGTGGATGTGTATCCAACACCAAAACAGAAAACACAGATCGCCATCAAATATCATTATCTGAAAAAGATCAGTGGTAAAAATTATCATCCCGATACAGTAAAGAAAATATTTGAGTCGCTGGGATTTGAGATCATCAAAGATTCAATTGATGAACTGTGGGTAGCTGCACCTTTCAGTAAACCGGATATGGAAATTCCTGCCGATTTAGCGGAAGAAGTAATGCGGATCGATGGATTAGATAATGTGGAGATTCCAACCAGCATTACCATCTCTCCTTCCACCGAATCAGATCAAACAAGCTTTGCATATAAAGAAAAGATCAGCAATGTACTCGTTGGTCAGGGCTTTCACGAAATTTTCACCAACTCTATTGCTAACAGTGCATGGTACAGTGAAGAAGTATTAGCCACTACTGTAAAAATGCTCAACAACCTGAGTGCAGAATTGAATGTGATGCGTCCTTCGATGTTGGAAACAGGATTGCAATGCGTTTCTTTTAATCTCAACCGCAGAAATAACAATCTGCGCTTGTTTGAGTTTGGCAAAACCTACACTACTTCTGAAACAGGCAAGTATTTTGAAACCGACCATATTGCGATTTATACATCCGGCAACACAGAAGCGTCCTGGAAACAGAAAGCATCTGCAACAGATGTGTACTATCTCAAAGCAGTGGTGAATAGTATTTTGCAACAGGCAGGTTTAAAAGCTGAAACACAACTGATGCAGGCAACAGCTGGATTCAGTGGAGGTGTAGAATACAAGATCAAAAAACAGGTTGTGGCAACCGTTGCAATTGTGGATACAAATCGTTTGAAACAATTCGACATTAAACAACCGGTTTACTTTGCTGATATTAACTGGAATATTTTAACGCAGTTGGCAGCTAAAGCAAAACTGGAATACAAAGAAATTGCACGTTTCCCTGCGGTTGAAAGAGATCTGGCCATAGTGATTCCGCAGGCAACAACCTTTGCAGAAGTGGAACAAACTATTGCACTGGCAAAAGTGAGCCGCTTACAATCTGTTTCGTTGTTTGATGTATTTGAAAGCGAAAAAATTGGTGCAGGTAAAAAATCAATGGCACTCAATTTTGTGTTTCAGGACGATGAAAAAACACTCACCGATAATGAAACAGAGAAGATGATGAATACATTGGTACAATCATTGGAAAAACAACTGGCAGCAGAAATCAGAAAGTAATACCGTTCAACTAAACAGAGCAGCTTTGTGACCACACTCGATCAACATATCCAATCGCTTCAGCAAAAAATGCAGTTGCTGGTAAAAAAATACCAGCAGCTGGAAAAAGAAAATGCGAAGCTGAAAAATGAGTTGATGCGTTTGAAAGAAACCCAATCAGAGAAAAAACAGGAAGTGGAAGTACTTGAAATGCAGAATGCCATGTTGAAAGCATCGCAACAGCATTTGGATGATAAGGAAAAAAAGGAGTTGGAAAAAAAGTTGTCGCTTTACATCAAAGAGATCGATCGTTGTATAGCATTGCTTATTGAATAATTACACCCGTTTGATGATACGCATCTTCATCTCATCTTCTCCTTGTTGCAGCTCAAGTGTGTAAATGCCGTAGGGCAGATCATTCAAACCATTCCAAGTAACTGAGCGATGTGTGGTAGTAGCAGCTTCCATTCGTCGGCATACAATACCCGATTCATCCCGCAGCAAAGCTTTGATCCCGGTTTTCTCCGGTGTGGAAAGTTCAAGCGTAAGTGTATCAATAAACACTTGTGGTTTAACTTTTGCAAACATGTCCTGAGGTTGGTTTAGAGATAAGTAAAGCGGTGCGGTTTCATGAAAGTTGGCAACGGATGATAGAGAAGGTATTTTTTTACGAGTATCTAATATATAGCTTCCTTTTCATATTTTGGTATTATGGATTCATTAATTCCCATCAATATTGTTATCGGCGATCGTAGCTACCGGATCAAAGTAAGTCCGGAGCACGAAGAGCATGTACGTAAAACGGTTAAGATCATCAACGATAAAGTGCTCGAATATCGTACCAGTTTTGCAGGCAAGGATATGCAGGACTATATTTCGATGGTGCTCATCTGGTATGCAACCGATGTAACGTCAGGCAACAAAACCGGTACCGAAGCAACCGATCAAGCCAGCAGTGAAGCTGCTTTGCAAAAACTCGAACAACAGATCGATCAGTTATTGCAACAAGGATAGTTTTTCATCCCACTACTCAAACCATCTGCATTTTTTTAACAGAACAAATTGCGCTTCAATGCGAAAGCGGCGATCTTTGACCGTTGCTTTCGCCGTTTTCTACCTGTTTTTTCTGTACTTTCGCTCACTATTGTCCCACTATGAACTTAGTTAACGCCATAGAACGGAACGATTTGCCGATAACAAACAACAAACCAGTCAACAAAAATGGAACCAGTAATTTTATACATTATTATAGGAGCTGTTGCACTCATTATAGGAGTGGTAACGGGGAAGATCATCTTCGCAAAAAATACAAGGAAACAACTTGAAGACGCCGATCTGCAGGCACAATCCATCATTAAAGAAGCAGGACTGCGGGCCGAAACCATCCGTAAGGAAAAGGAACTGGAAGCAAAAGAAAAATTCGTTCAACTGAAATCGGATTATGATCGTGAAGTGATGGAGCGAAACCGCAAGATCAACGAAAGCGAGAATCGTGCCCGTCAGAAAGAACAATCCATCAATCAAAAAGAGGCCAACCTCGACAAACAGATCAAGGAAAACGAAGCCATCAAAGAAAATCTCAATCGCCAGATCGAGGTGGTAAACCTCAAGCGTACGGAACTGGAAAAACACCAGGAAGAGCATATCCGTCGTCTCGAAAAAATTGCCGGTTTAAGTGCAGAAGAAGCCAAGAATCAATTGGTAGAAAGCCTGAAACAGGAAGCGCACACAAGAGCGTTGGTGTTGCAACAGGAAATTATTGAAGATGCCAAGCTGAAAGCAAATAAAGAAGCCCGTAAGATCGTGATCCAGTCGATCCAGCGTACAGCAGCTGAACAAACCATTGAAAATACCGTAACTGTATTCAACCTTGAAAGCGATGAAATAAAGGGCCAGATCATTGGGCGTGAAGGTCGTAACATCCGTGCCATTGAAGCTGCAACAGGTGTTGATCTGATCGTTGATGATACGCCTGAGGCGATCCTCCTTTCTTCATTCGATCCGCTTCGTCGTGAAGTAGCACGTTTAAGTTTACAACGTTTGGTGGCCGATGGACGTATCCATCCGGCACGTGTAGAAGAAGTAGTGGAAAAAACCCGTCGTCAGTTAGAAGAACAGGTAATGGAAATCGGCGAACGTACCGTTATTGAACTGGGTATTCATGGTATGCACAAAGAGTTGATCCGGATGGTGGGACGTATGCGTTTCCGTTCATCGTATGGTCAAAACCTGTTGATGCATAGCCGTGAAACAGCCAATCTTTGTTCGATCATGGCTGCTGAATTAGGTATGAATCCGAAGCTGGCAAAACGTGCCGGCTTGTTACACGATATTGGTAAAGTACCCGAAGAAGAAACGGAATTAAGCCACGCATTGTTAGGTGCGAAACTGGCTGAAAAATATGGTGAAAATCCGGCGGTTGTAAATGCTATCGGTGCTCACCACGATGAGATGGAAATGCAGTATGTGATCTCCCCGATCGTTCAAGCTTGTGACGCCATCAGTGGCGCACGCCCTGGTGCACGTCGTGAGATCATGCAGCAGTACCTGCAACGTATCAAAGACCTCGAAACACTTGCAATGGCTTATCCCGGTGTTGAAAAAGCATACGCCATCCAGGCAGGTCGTGAGTTGAGAGTAATTGTAGAAGCTGAAAAAGTAACCGATGCCGAATCAGATAAATTAAGTTTTGAAATGGCGCAGAAGATACAGACAGAAATGGTGTATCCGGGTCAGATCAAAGTAACTGTGATCAGAGAAAAAAGAGCGGTAAACGTAGCGAGATAATAGAAAAGGAATCGGTAATTGGGGATTTGGAATCAGGGGTTCAACTTTTTTTCCAAATTCCTACCAACAAATTACCAATTCCTGCAAAAACCCCCTACCTTTGCCGTCCTAAAAATTAAGAGATATGAACGCCGCTGTTGCATTTATACATGAACAATTAACTGTTGGGAAAGAACATCCCAAGTTTAAAGCAGGTGATAACGTTACTGTGAACTACAAGATCGTTGAGGGTGGTAAAGAGCGTATCCAGGGCTTCCGTGGCGACGTGATTAAACGTCAAGGCCAAGGCGCAACTGCTACATTTACAGTGCGTAAGATCTCTGATGGTGTTGGTGTTGAGCGTACTTTCCCGGTAAACTCTCCCAATGTGGATTCTATTTTGCTGAACAAAGTAGGTAAAGTAAGCCGTGCAAAACTGTTTTACCTCCGTGAAAGAAGTGGTAAAAGTGCCCGTATTAAGGAAAAGCGCATGAGATAATCATCGTTTCAAGCATATTTGTATAAAGGGGGAAAGAAAACTTTCCCCCTTTATACTTTTAATAATCAGATTTCGTTCTTATATTTACGAGCTCGGAATCTAAACCATTCCTTATAATCCCATACCTTTTGAAATTTCGTTACTCTATTTTTAAACTAAAATCAGGTTACGATCATGAAAAAGGTATTAGTAGCACTTACTGTCATTACACTGTTTTTAATGTCCTGTAACAGGGGTATTTCGCCATACCAGGCGGCTAACGGCAAAGCAGGTAAATGTGGTAAGAATTTTATCCGCTAAACTCATTTGAAACAAAACGCATTGAAACCTTCCCTAACAGGAAGGTTTTTTTTATGGTTTCTTTCGAAGCCTGCGTTATAAATAACTGTAACTTTGTGTTCCTCTAAAATTTATATCATGAATTTTCAACCCATACTCTTAGGCGTACTCGGCACACAGGAAATCATCATCATTGCCATTATCATTCTGTTGTTATTCGGTGGTCGTAAGATCCCTGAACTGATGAAAGGTTTGGGTAAAGGTATCCGTGAGTTTAACGATGCCAAGAACACTGTGCGTAAGGAAATTGAGGAAAGCTCAACTACCGACACACCTCCGCAGAACAAACAGTAAGTTCATTCGTCTGTTGTTTTATTTTTCATTTCAATTGTATTGAAGCGATCGTCTTCATTGTATCCATTTGCAACCATAAAGGAATACCAGCAGCATTTGTTTGACGGAACTACTTCCTGCAAACAAGCCGTTGATTTTTACTTGTCTCAAATCAAACAATTTGAGCATCTCAATGCATTGGTACATGTGTTTGCAGAGGAAGCAATGAAACGAGCAACTGAGTTGGACGAGGCACGTAATGCAGGTAAAACACCTGGCAAACTGCATGGTGTAGTAGTTACTATTAAAGATGTAATTGCATGGCAGCAACACCCCCTCTCCGCTGCCTCCAACATACTCAATGGATTTCATTCCATTTACAATTCAACTGCGGTACAAAAATTATTAGCTGAAGATGCCATCATCATCGGTACGAATAATTGTGATGAATTCGCCATGGGCAGCAGCAATGAGAATTCAGCGTACGGTCCGGTAAAAAACAAACTGGATGAAACAAGAGTACCTGGCGGTTCTTCGGGTGGCTCTGCAGTGGCTGTACAAGCTGATCTGTGCATGGTGAGTTTGGGAAGTGATACCGGCGGATCCGTTCGGCAACCCGCCGATTTTTGTGGAATTGTTGGAATGAAACCAAGCTATGGAAGAGTGAGCCGACATGGACTCATTGCTTATGGCTCCAGCTTTGATCAGATCGGTGTATTAGCCAATTCTGTTGAAGATGCAGCATTGGTACTTTCAGTAATTGCAGGTGCTGATGAGTTCGACAGTACTGTTTCCTCATTACCTGTTCCTGATTATGCAGCTGCAATCAGTCAACCATCTTCTACCAAACCTGTGTTGGGTTATTTCAAACAAACCCTGGAACACGAAGGGTTGGATGAAGAGATAAGAACAACACATAAAAATTTCATCAACCGGTTGAAGGAAGATGGATATGAAGTGAAAGAACTCGACTTTGACTTGATCGATTATATCGTACCAACTTATTATGTATTGACTACTGCCGAAGCCAGCAGTAACCTCTCCCGTTACGAAGGGGTACGTTACGGGCACCAGTCGGTACCGTTGAAAGAAGAATTAACAGAATTTTACTCGGCTAACCGTTCCGAAGGTTTTGGCAAAGAAGTGCAACGCCGTATTATGCTGGGCACCTTTGTATTAAGTGCCGGTTATTACGATGCGTATTATACAAAAGCACAACAGGTGCGACGCAAATTATACGAGCAAACAAAGCTGGTATTCAGCGATATAGATGTTTTGCTGATGCCCGTTTCACCTTCCACCGCTTTTAAGATCGGCGAAAAAAACAGCAACCCCATTGAAATGTATCTGGCCGATATCTATACCGTGTTTGCCAACCTTGTGGGTGTCCCCGGCATCTCCATTCCCCTGTTTCAACATAGCAATGGTTTACCTTTCGGACTTCAACTCATGACAAAGCATTTCGATGAAGTATCTTTGCTCCGCCTTGCCGATGGGTTACTAAAAACCTCCAAGGCATCGTAAGAATTACTGATGTATAAAATTTTTCTCATCCTCGTTTTTATCAGTTGTGTGCATGGATCGTTTGCACAAACAGATTCTGCTGCCAATGGCATAGCCGCTGATACAACAAAACAAGGCAATGTAGAGAAGTATGGGTTCCAGGCTTTGTTCGTGAACAAGGAGTTCAACTCTTCCACTTCGTATGATGCCCAAATTCATCCACAAGCATGGGGCTTTATCCAGGATTATCTTGACCGCTATGGTAAGAATCTGGAGAAAATGAAAAGCTGGGGCATCCCGTATTTTACATTGATCGATAATGTACTGATGCAATACGGATTGCCGAATGAATTGAAATACCTCGCCGTAATTGAAAGCGGACTCAGCACCAATGCTACCAGTTGGGTGGGTGCACGTGGACCGTGGCAGTTTATGCCGTACACCGCCAAAGAATATGGATTGAATGTGAATGGCTGGATCGATGAACGTACCGATTATTTCCGCAGCACACATGCCGCCGCAAAATATCTTACCTACTTGTATAACGATCTCAACGATTGGTTATTAGTGATAGCAGCTTACAATGGCGGACCCGGCCGTGTGTACAGTGCAATTAAAAAAAGTGGCAGTCGTGACTTCTGGAAGTTGCAATATTATTTACCAACCGAAAGCCGGAACCATGTAAAAAAGTTTATCGCTACGCACTACATCATGGAAGGCAAAGGTGGTATTACCACGATGGTGAACGATGGCAAAAAACCAACAGCTCCTGTGTTTGCACCGGAGAAAACAGATCCCAACATCAGCGTACAAACCATTGTAGGAAAATTCAGTTCGGTGGTAATGGCGAAAAATTTAGTGATCGATCTGCTGCGCTTCAATCAACTCAATCCCAATTTTGATGGAGTGCTCGCAGGCAATCAACCCTTTGATCTGCGTTTGCCCAACGATAAAATGCAGCAGTTTAATGCCAACCGTTATAATATTCTCAATGAGAGCGTGCAACTGTTGATGCGCTTTTACGGCGATGATGGCATGAAAGATATTTATCCCAAAGTATCGGAATTACCTGAGGTGAAGAAGAAACCTGTGCCGAAGAAAAGGGGTTGACCTTTTTCCTACTATCAAAATGCTTTTCTCAAACTCTCTTGCTTTATTGCCAATTAAAGCTCTACACGGTGAGTAAAATGTAAAGTTCATTGCATGAACTATACTTCCAAATAAACCATATCTTCAAACAGATATTTTTCCATTCCTTCTGAAACAACCCAAGCCATATTGTTAACGATTATCTGTCAGTTTCATGAGTCAACTACTCAGCCTTAAATCGCTTTGCCGCCAGCCGCTGGAACGTTTATTTGGAAAAATGAATGAAGAGCAGCTGGAGAATATTCTACAGCTCACCAACATTCTTGAATTTGAAGCAGGGCAATACCTGTTTCAGCAAGGCGAGAAAGGCCATTCGTTTTATATTGTTTTATCGGGCCGTTTCAGAGCCATGCAGCATAATGAAAATGATATTTTTATTTTAGGCGATATTTCTACCGGCGAACCCATTGGTGAATTTTCCCTCTTTACACAGGAGCCGCATAGTGCATCGGTAGTAGCGTTGCGGAAGTCAACGATTCTGCAACTGGAGGACGATGATTATAAAACATTGGTACAGCAATTCCCTTCCTTCGCTAATACTATTACAAAATTTATTATTGAACGGATGCGCCGCAACAACCATCAAACAAAAATGGATGCGGCACCAAAAAATATCGCTGTTGTCAATCTGCAACCGGCCAACGATGTAAGTGCATACACCGGTGCTATCCAGCAAGAGTTACAAAAGATGGGTTTCGGCATCAGTATTTATGATTCTGCATCGCATACAGGTGAACAGGATCACAGCACATTTGATGCAATGGAAAAACAGCCCGGTCTCAATTTCCTTGTATGTGATATGGAAAATCCGGAATGGGCCCGGCAATGTATTGCTTATTGTGATATTGTGATCGTAGCAACCGATTTTCATGCACAAAGTGAGCTGTATGAGATCGAACAGGTATTGCATTTGTATTCAGACAATGTGATGAATAAAAAGATCTACCTGCTATTGTTACACGAAGAAAGTGCAGCCTTGCCTTCCAATACAAGACGCTGGTTTCATGACCGCAAAGTTGATCTGCATTTACACATGCGAAAAAATAATGCGGCTGATACACGTCGATTTTGCCGCATTGTTACACACCAGGCAATCGGATTGGTATTGGGCGGTGGTGGTGCCAGGGGTTTTGCTCATGTAGGTGTCACAAAAGCGTTATTGGAACAGGGTGTTGAATTTGATTTTATCGGCGGTACCAGTGCAGGTGCCGTGTATGGTGCAGGATTATCTTTTCTTGATTTTGATTTTGAAAAGTCGGCGGCGATGTGCAAGTTGGCGGCCGATAGTAAATTAACATCAAACGATTTAACGCTACCCATTGTATCGTTGATGTCGGGTAAAAAGATCCGGAAATTTTTAGACTCGATGTTTGGTGATTCACACCTCGAAGATCTATGGGTGAATACCTATTGTGTGTCGGCTAATTTCTCCAGCGCTTCCTTGAAAATTCATGAACGTGGTTTAACACAATTACAGGTAGCAGCCAGCATGGCCATACCCGGTGTATTTCCTCCGGTGATCATCAACAAACATTTACACATTGATGGCGGTGTAATTGATAATCTTCCGGTAGAAGCAATGTATAAAAAACCGGTACGACATATTATCGCTGTTTCATTATCAGCTGAAGCAACAACCATGGTTGACCTGCATGAGATTCCTTCTTCCTGGCACTTATTCTGGAGCAGGATCACCAATACAACCACCTATCAGCTGCCGGGCATTTCTTCAATTCTGGTAAACAGTATTACCATTAACAGCCGCCATCGGCAGGAAAGCAGTAAGCCCAACGTATCACTATTTCTCGAACTTGATTTGAAAGAGTTTAAATTTTTAGACTGGACTAATTGGAAACAGCTCATTGAGAAAGGATATCAACAAACCAAGCAGAAGCTTACTGATACAAAGGAGGAAATGCAGTTCTGGAAGTAAAGGGAAATTAGTACTTGTTTGAAGTGGTTGGTCGGGAGACGCAACCACGGCGTGTTTTTTTCGATACTGCCAGCAAGGGCAAGAGCCTTTTGTAATTTAATTAGCTATTGTAATACCATGCTATCAATACATAAATTATGAACAACTCCAGTATCGTTATAGCAATATTGGTTGCATTTAAAATTTTCCGCTTTCGCAAAATCAGAATACTGCCAATGAGGTGGGTGGAGATAAACACAACATACAGCCTATTCGTAGCACTGGCATAAGAACTATTAGAACCATACCCCATCAAAAAAGCGGTAAGGAAAAACGCAATAACAACAATTATGGATATCAAAACATTTAGCAAAAGTGTTTTATAGATTGGTTTCATTGTTGACAGCAGTTACGTTTATGTGATTAGTCGGGAGGCAAGCTGCACTCATTTCACTTTCTTATAAAATATCTTCCGATCATAGTCTACAACTATATTACTCCCTTCAAAAGGAAGGCTACTAAAAATCACTGAGTTGGTTATTGCTTCTGGCGAAAATGATTTCGAATCAGTTCGATTATCCCAATCAACATATAGGTTTGACAATTCAATTCGACCATCACTCCCAATCCTCCAATCCTGCAAATTTCTAAACAACAAGACCCCACTGAGTTTGTTATAAAAACGTTGCTCATAAATATAAGTCAAGCCTTTCCCACTATTTTTCGTGCTGTCAGCATACAAAAAAAGGCTATCAACTGTATAAAAAGATGGTTCTTTAACATATATCCCCACAACATCCTTTTCTGTCTTCATGCATGAACACAAACCCAAAAAAAACAGAAAAATAAAGTTCAATTTTCTACTCATTCTTTGAGATTTTTTTCAGCATTCTATGACAACACACTCCGTATCGCATCTGCCTTCAACAAACACTCTTCATATTCATTTTCTGCATCACTGTAAAACGTAATACCACTGCCAACCATGTAAGAAAGATAATTACTGGCCTCGTTGTAAAGAATGCTTCGTATCACCACATTGAAATCAAAATCTCCATCGGGAGCAATATAACCGACCGCTCCGGAAAAAATTCCTCTTCTGCTTTGTTCGTATTGCCCGATCAACTCCATTACTTTTCGTTTGGGTGCACCCGTCATACTTCCCATGGGAAATGTGGCACGGATAATATCTGTAAAATTCAATTCTTCTTTTACTTCACCAACAATAGAAGAAATCATTTGATGTACCTGCGGAAATGAATACACTTCAAACAGTTCATCAACATTCACCGTTCCTTCTTTGCATACACGGCTCAAATCGTTCCGCACCAGATCAACTACCATTACATTTTCACTACGATCCTTTTTACTACTGTGGAGTTGTTCCTTTAACACAGCATCTGCAACGGCATCATCCACATTTCGTTTCACGGTTCCTTTGATCGGTTGCGAAAGCAACTGCGTTCCCTGTTTGCGTAAAAAACGTTCAGGACTTGCACAGAGCAAATAACTGCTGTCAACTTTGTAAAATGCAGAAAACGGGTTGGGAGATATAGCTGTTAACGATTGATACACACGCAACGGATCAATCATTGATTGTTCTGCAAAAAATTCCATGCAGTAATTTAACTCGTAACAATCGCCACGAAGAATGTGTTCTTTAATACGATTAATACTGTTGATGTAGTCTGCCTTTGAAACACGTTCCTGAAAAACAATGGCTGCTTCTTTTTCTGCCATTTCCATTTTTTCATTGCAGATAGCATCATAAATAGCTACATGATCATCCTGCAACGTACCGATCCGCAATGTTGTTTCACTCAACTGAAATACATACTGCGGTACAAAAAAATACAGATCGGCAAATCCGATTTTATTTTCGTGTGCAGAGGTTAATTGTTCAGTTTCATTTTTCAGATCGTAACCGAAGTGCCCGAAACACCAATCGTTCTGTCGATCCAAAAATGTTTGCAGAGATTCAAATGCATTGCCTGCATTTGCTTTTACAGAAGTAATAACACCGCAGCCCGCCAGGCATTCATAACTATGGCCGGGTAATTGGTAATGATGGTTGTCCAAAAAAGAACAAATGTTGAACCGGTTACACCAGCTCAACATTTGACGTTTGGTTACAGAAAAATCTGTTATGGAAAAAGATTGGAAACTTCGTATCACTTCATTGATTAAAAATCATCATCATCGTCGTCAAAATCATCACCACCGGCCATCATATCAAATTCTTTGAAGTCCTCATCAATTTTGAAATCATCTTCTTCGTCTGCTTTTTTCTTTCCGGCAGCTTTCCCTTTTGATTTCGGAATGTCAAACTCTTCAAAGTCGGGATCGTAATCATCATCCTCTTCATCGCCTTTGTTCCAGTCATCATCTTCTACGTCTGCTTCATCATCATCGTCTTCATCATCTTTCGATTTTGATTTAGCGGCACCTTTACCGGCTTTCTTCACGACAGGTTCATCATCTTCTAATTCGAGATCATCATCTTCGTCCTCATCATCTTCGTGATTCTTTTTTGGCTTGGTATCAGCCTTCTTAGTGTTCTCCGGATGAGGAGTAGATGTGTCGCCGGTTTTCTTAATTGACTTTGCCATTTGTAACAACGATTATGCTGTAAAATTTCAACGGGTTTTTGAATTAGCCAAACTTTTCTTTATAATTTTTTTTGTAAGGCAGTTTGTCTTATATGGTTACAATCTGATCACGACCCGGACCGTTGGAAACATATTTTACTTCTACACCAAGATACTCATTTATATAAGCAAGATAGGTATTCATTTGTTCGGGGAAATCGGCGGCTGTTTTGCAATCGGCCGTTGGATGACTCCAACCGTTGAACGCTTTGTACACCGGATCAATTTTTACCTTGCTGATCTCGAATGGAATTTCCTGTGTTTCTTTTCCGCCAACATTATATGCTGTGCAAACCTGCAGATCAGCAAAGCTGTCCAGCACATCTGCTTTCGTCATCACAATTTGTGTAATGCCGTTGATCATGCAGGCGAACTTCAGTGCTACCAGATCGATCCAGCCGCAACGGCGTGGCCTGCCGGTTGTTGCACCGAACTCACTTCCTACTTTCCGCAGCTCATCGCCTGTTGCATCAAACAACTCAGTTGGGAACGGACCACTACCTACTCTTGTGCAATATGCTTTGGTGATACCGATCACTTCCCTGATCTTATTTGGTGCTACGCCTAAGCCTGTGCTTACACCGGCTGAAATAGTGTTAGATGATGTAACAAACGGGAATGTTCCAAAATCAACATCAAGCATACTGCCTTGTGCACCTTCAGCCAATACTTTTTTGCCTTCGGCGATTTTTGCATTGATGAAATATTCACCGTTCACAATGTTCAATGTTTTCAAAAATTCTACTGCTTCAAAAAACTCTGCTTCCCATGCACTGATATCATCTGTGAAGTTGTAATTACCGAGTAATTGCTGATGTTTTGCTTTCAGCTTATTGTATAATTGATTGAACTCCGGATCGAGCAGATCGCCAACACGTAACGCATTGCGGCCTGTTTTATCCATATAAGCCGGACCGATTCCTTTTAAGGTTGAACCGATCTTTTCATCACCCTTCGCCAATTCAGCTGCTTTATCCAAAGCCCTGTGTGTGGGAATGATGATGTTGGTACGCTGTGCAATAAAAAGATTCTCTTTTACATTTACACCCATCGACGCAACTTTTTCGCACTCACGTTTTAATGTAACAGGATCGAGTACCACACCGTTTCCGATGAGGTTTACAATGCCTTTATGAAAAATACCGCTGGGTATTTGATGCAGTACCACTTTTTCGCCATTTACATACAAAGTATGTCCGGCATTGGGGCCACCCTGGAAACGGGCAATCACATCATAATTGGGTGCAAAAAAATCAACGATCTTTCCTTTCCCTTCGTCGCCCCACTGGAGGCCCAGAATTACATCAACCATAAAATAATTTGAGTAAATAATTTGAGCGGCAAAAATAAGTGAATCACAAGCTGAAGAAGAAATAAAAATACAGTTGGGGAAAATTACTGCTCGGTGTCGTAACGTTCTACGTTCTGAATGCCCGTTAGTTTGTAAAGACGGGACACTAATTCGTCGAGTTCATCTTTATCATGCACAAAAATCTTAATGTTTCCTTCAAACACACCCTCTTTCGCTTCAATGGTAATGGCGCTGATGTTGAGACGCATTTCGCCACTGATGAGATTTGTGATCTTACTTACCACACCTACATCATCCACACCAATGATCTTTATACCGGTGAGGAAGGAAATCTCTTTGTTCTTCGCCCATTTGGTTTTCACCACACGATGACCAAAGTTGGCCAGGAGCCTTGATGCATTGGGACAAGTAGTTCGATGAATGATCAATCCCTTGCCCGTTGATACAAAGCCAAACACATCATCTCCGGGAATAGGTTTGCAGCAATTCGCCAATGTATACACAATACGGTCGCTGCTTTCTCCAAAAATGATGAGCTCCGAATCCTTGGCCGAACCTGTGCGGTTGGGATCGTATTCCGGTTTAGGCTCCATTACAGGTTTTACCGGCTTTGGTAATTCCAGTTTATCGCCATGCATCTGAAGTTCTTTCAGCTCTTTCAGATCAATTGATTTTGTGGCGATCTTATAAAACAGTTCTAACTGCGATGGCAATTTATAAAACAGCGTTAGTGTTTCTACATTGTGAACATCGAAACTTGCGCCCATCTGCTCCAGCTTGCGTTGAAGCACATACTTCCCTTCGTCTGCTACTTTTCGTTTTTCTTCTTTCAGCGCATCTTTGATCTTGCTCTTTGATTTTGCGGTGATCACAAAATTCAACCAATCTTCACTTGGCTTTTGTTTGCTGCTGGTAATGATCTCGATCTGATCACCACTGCGCAACTTGTGTGCAATAGGTACCAACTTGTGATTCACTTTTGCACCAATACAACGGCTGCCAACATCACTATGCACACTAAATGCAAAATCCAATGCAGTGGCACCCACCGGCAACATTTTTACATCGCCTTTTGGTGTGTACACATAAATTTCTTCGGTAAGGAAAGAGCTTTTGAAATCCTGTAAAAAGTCGAGAGAACTGCTGTCCTGATTACTCAATGCCTCACGAATATTATGAAACCATTTATCGAAACGGTCTTCATCGCCACTACCCTCTTTGTATTTCCAGTGTGCAGCCAACCCTTTCTCTGCAATTTCATTCATCCGTTTGGTGCGGATTTGCACTTCCACCCATTTACCTTGCGGCCCCATCACCGTTGTATGCAACGCTTCATAGCCATTACTCTTGGGGTTACTCAACCAGTCACGCAAACGTTCAGGACTGGGCGTGTACATATCTGTAACAATGGAATAAGCTTTCCAGCAATCTTCTTTTTCCCGATCGGCCGGCGAATCAATAATGATGCGGATGGCAAACAGGTCATATACTTCCTCAAAGCTTACGCCTTTCTTCTTGATCTTATTTGAAATGGAATGGATCGATTTCGGACGGCCATATAATTCATAGTTTGTAAAGCCTGTCCGCTCCAGTTTTTCTTTGATCGGTTTTACAAACTCATTGATATAGCGGCTACGTTCCCGTTTTGTTTCTGATAATTTTCGTGCAATTTCTTTGTACGTATCGGGTTCCAGGTATTTCATGGACAGATCTTCCATTTCGGTTTTGATATTGTACAAACCAAGACGATGTGCCAGTGGAGCATATACATATACCGTTTCGCTGGAGATCTTTAACTGCTTCTCCCGTTTCATACTGTCGAGCGTACGCATGTTGTGCAAACGATCAGCAAGTTTGATGAGGATCACACGGGGATCATCTGTAAGCGTTAATAATATCTTCTTGAAATTTTCCGCCTGCTGCGTGGAGTTTGCGTCCACCACCGTTGAGATTTTCGTTAACCCGTCAATGATCCGTGCAATTTCATTTCCAAACTCACGGGCCACGTCTTCCAGCGTTACATCGGTATCTTCTACCGTATCGTGCAACAATGCACAAATGGTAGAACGTACACCAAGGCCAATTTCTTCCACACAAATCTGCGCTACTGCCAGCGGATGTAGAATATAAGGTTCGCCGCTTTTCCTGCGCATGGTTTGGTGAGCTTCGGCTGCCATTTCAAAGGCAGTACGCACCAATTCCTTATCGCCTTTTTTGAGTTTTGTTTTGAGCGAGCGCAACAAACTGCGGTAATGACGAAGGATTTCCTTTTTCTCCTGTTCGGGGGTTAGGGTATAGGCCGGTATGGTGGTAATCGTTTCCAGTAACGGCGAATTTACGAAAAAGCTCAGTTCCGAAACGAATAGAATAACTGAAACCCCTACCTTTGCAGCCCGTTTTTAAACAAAGTTCTTCCGGATGTGGTGAAATTGGTAGACACGTCAGACTTAGGATCTGATGCCGTGAGGTGTGGGGGTTCGAGTCCCTCCATCCGGACAACCGCTTCAACCTCTCCGCCTCTGGCGGAGGGGCTTTTTTAAACAGCTTGAAGCTCGCAGCTAAAAGCTAAAAGCTAAAAATATGGCAACAGTTACAAGAGAAAACATTGGTTTGTTAACAGACAAACTCACTGTAAAAATTACAAAAGAGGAATACTTCCCGGCATTTGAAAAAACATTGAAAACATACAGCAAGCAAGCCAATATTCCCGGTTTCCGCAAGGGTATGGTGCCTGCAGGTATGGTGAAGAAAATGTACGGTCCCGGCATCTTTACAGAAGAGGTGATCCGCAACATTGAAAAAGGATTGAACGATTACCTCGCCACTGAAAAGCTGGACATTTTTGCACAGCCTCTCCCACTTGCCAATACTGAATTCAAGCCCAGCATGGATACCCCTGTTGATTACAGCTTTGATTTTGAAATTGGTTTGAAACCTGCTTTTGAAATTGATCTCAGTAAAAAGAAAGCCCCTTACTTCCGTGTTAAAGCAACGGCGGAGATGGTGAACGAAGAAATTGAGCGTTTGCAAAACCGTTTCGGCAAAATGACAGAGCCTGAAACAGTGAACAGCGACGATAGCGTGCTCAACCTCACATTTGAAGAAAGCGATGCAGACGGAAATGTGGTTGAAGGCGGTGTTAAAAAAGATAATTCTTTACTGGTTAAATATTTCACTGAAGGATACCGTGCAAAATTGCAGGGCGCTAAAACCGGCGATACACTTGTAATTACATTACAGGATGCGTTTGAAGAAAAAGAACGCAACTGGGTAATTGGTGATCTTGGTTTTAAAGATGCAGCAGAAGTAGAAGGAAAACATTTCAAACTCACCATCACAAAAGTTGGTTTGATTGAAAAACGTGAAATGAACGAAGAGTTTTTTAAAGAAGCTCTTCCCGGTAAAACCATTGCAACAGAAGCCGAATTCCGAGCAGCCATTGAAGCAGATATTCAGGCGTATTGGGATAAACAAAGCAGCAACCAACTCCAGCATCACCTGTATCATGTGTTACTGGAAGAAACAACCATGGAACTGCCCGAAAGCTTTTTGAAAAAATGGTTGGCTACTTCCGGCGAAAAGCCAAAAACACCTGAGCAGGTGGAAGAAGAGTATCCAACATTCAACAATCAGTTACGTTGGACATTGATCACCGATAAAATTGTTACTGAAAATAGTTTAGATGTAACACAGGAAGAAATAAAAGACAGTATGCGTCAACAGGTGATGAGCTATTTCGGCAGCATGAACCTTGGTGATGGCAATCTGGAGTGGTTAGATCAATACGTTGATGGTTTGTTGAAAGATGAACAACAGGTTGATCAAACTTACCGCCGCCTCGTTACAGAAAAAGTATTTAACTGGGCCGAGCAGCAGGTGAATAAAGATGAGAAAGAAGTAGGCGCAGAAGAGTTTATTAAAATGAACGAAGAGCACCAACATCAACACCATTAAGATTTTAGATTTAAGAATGTAGATTTCAGATTGATATAAACCCCGCTATCTAGAAAATAGCGGGGTTTTAGTTACACTTAGTCTTGTTCGATTTCGCAAATCTGCAATCGCCAATCTAAAATCTGCATTCCTCCACAAAGCCAGCCATTATAACCGACCTTAAACAACTTTCCACTTCCCACTTTCCACTTTCGACTTACGTTCTGCCTTAATGTCCTGATTTTCTGCCTCGCATGGTATTTGAAAATAGTTTATTCCAAACGATTTCCCTTAACTTCAAACCGGAAAAAAAACGATTATGGATTTGAATAAAGAATTTGAAAAATACGCCGTGAAACATCGTGGTATCTCCGGCGCCACATTGCATAATTATCAATCAGCTTTCAGTAACCCAACCAATCTTACGCCTTACATTATTGAAGAGCGTCCGTTGAACGTAGCCAGTATGGATGTGTTCTCACGACTCATGATGGATCGTATTATTTTTCTGGGTGAACCGATCAATGATTATGTAGCCAACATTGTAACTGCACAAATGTTGTTTTTAGAAAGTACCGATCGCACTCGTGATATACAGATGTACATCAACAGTCCCGGTGGAAGTATTTATGCAGGGCTTGGTATTTATGATACCATGCAATACATTACTCCCGACGTAAGCACGATCACCATTGGTATTGCTGCAAGTATGGGCGCTGTGTTAATGTGTGCCGGTACAAAAGGAAAACGTACTGCCTTAAAACATTCACGCATCATGTTACACCAACCGTATGGCGGTGCAGGTGGACAGGCTACCGACATTCAGATCATGGTGAATGAAGTAAAGAAACTCAAAGACGAACTCTATGAGATCATTGCTTACCACAGCGGTCAAACAATTGAAAAAGTAAAAGAAGACAGCGACCGTGATTTCTGGATGAAAGCCATCGAAGCAAAAGAATATGGATTGGTGGATGAAGTATTGGTAATGAATCCCCGCAAGACAAAAGAAAGCTAAACCTCAAAATCAAGTAAACTATGTATCAGCATAATTTAAAATTTCCGGTTCGTTTTGAAGACGAAGAAGAGGATGAACCAAAAGAAAATCCGTTAGAGAATTTTACTGCAGCAGCATTTGGTCCTTACAATAAAAAATTCTTAGAGCAACGCAAGATCTTTTTCTGGGGCGTTGTACACGATAACTCTGCGAAAGAGATCGTCAACAAATTATTGTATCTCGATGCTGTAAAGCCCGGTGAAGAAATTAAACTCTACATCAACAGCCCCGGTGGTGTCGTAACAAGTGGTATGGTTATTTATGATACCATGAAGTTGATCAGTTCACCTGTAAGCACCATTTGTATGGGTATGGCTGCATCAATGGGTTCTATCCTGTTAAGCGGCGGTACAAAAGGCAAGCGTTACATTTTCCCAAGTGGTGAAGTAATGATCCACCAGCCAAGTATTGGTGGTGCACAGGGTACCAGCGCTGACCTGGAGATCATCGCCAATCAAATTGCAAAAACAAAGGAGATGGGAGCAAAGATTTTAGCAGAAAACTGTGGCAAAACCATTGAGCAAGTGTTGAAAGATTTTGACCGTGATTACTGGATGGATGCCAAAGAAGCCGTTGATTATGGCATCGTTGATGGCATTCTCGATAAACTCTAACTCATCCGATCTAATCGCAAAAGGGATGGAATCTTGTAGTATTCCATCCCTTTTTCATCATAATACTACCTTAATTAAAAAGCATTGTTATCTTTGAGTTGGTTTTGTATTATCAAACCAACCTGAAAAATCCATTTCAAATGGCGAAAAACAACATGTTGCACTGTTCCTTTTGTGGCCGTAGCAGGGACGAAGTGAAGATCTTAATTGCGGGACAGGAAGGACATATCTGTGAAAACTGCGTAGAGCATGCACAGGAAATCATTGCTCAGGAATTATTACTGCGCAATGAAGCAACCACTTCCAACTTTAAACTGAATGTAAAAAAACCAGTGGAGATCAAACGCTTCCTGGATGAATATATCATTGGCCAGGATGAAGCTAAGAAAGTATTGGCCGTTGCTGTTTATAATCACTACAAACGTTTAAAGCAAAAAACAGAAAGCGAAATAGAAATTGAAAAGAGCAACATTGTAATGGTGGGTGAAACCGGTACCGGTAAAACATTACTCGCCAAAACAATTGCACGCTTACTCAATGTTCCGTTTGCCATTGTTGATGCAACCGTATTTACAGAAGCCGGTTATGTAGGTGAAGATGTGGAAAGCATTCTCACACGTTTGTTACAGGTTTGTAACTACGATGTAGCAGCAGCAGAAAAAGGAATTGTTTATATAGATGAGATCGATAAGATTGCACGTAAAGGCGATAACCCATCCATCACCCGTGATGTAAGTGGTGAAGGTGTGCAGCAAGGTATGTTGAAGTTGCTCGAAGGAACAGAAGTATTGGTTCCACCACAGGGCGGACGTAAACATCCGGAACAAAAACTCATCAAGATCAACACACAAAATATTCTCTTTATTTGCGGTGGTGCATTTGATGGTATTGACAGAGTGATTGCACGTCGTGTAAATACCAATGCCATTGGTTTCAATGTAAATAAAGAAGAACAGGAACACATGAAGAAGAACCTCCTGCAATATGTAAATGCACAGGATCTGAAATCATTTGGTTTGATTCCTGAGTTGCTGGGACGTTTACCAATTGTTACCTATCTCAATCCATTGGATGCAGAAACGCTCCGTGAAATTCTGGTAACACCAAAAAATGCACTCATCAAACAGTACCATAAATTATTCGACCTGGAAGGAATTGAATTACTGATCGATGAAGACGTATATGATTTCATGGTGGCGAAAGCAATGGAATACAAGCTCGGTGCAAGAGGACTACGCAGCATCTGTGAAAGTATTTTAACCGATGCCATGTTCGATCTGCCGGGCAGCGAGGAAAAACAATTCCATCTTACATTAGACTATGCTATGCATAAGTTTGATAAGAGTAAGCTGGGCTTGTTGAAAGTGGCATAAGCCTAACTACGAGGTAAGAAATACGAAGTACGAACGTGAACGATAGTTGAACCTGTTGAGTAAAGTCAACAGGTTTTTTATTTGAAGAAAATGATAGAGTCGCCGCTAACTAATTAAAATCTGCGTCATCAGTGACTCCATCCAACTTTAAACTTTTAACTTTCCACTTTAAACTTTAAGAAATGCAGGAACTCATCAACCGTTTAATGGCAGAAGGATTAACCGAACAGCAGGCATACAAATCCATTGAAGTGATCAAGAATTTTGCGAAGGAAAAATTTCCGGTATTCGGTGGAGCGATCGATAAACTGTTTAACAAGTACAGTCCGAAAGATGAAGACGATTTCTTAGACTAAGAAAGCCGCTTCAGTAAACTGAAACGGCTTTGCTTTCTCATGTTGATTTACGATCGACCTATTTTAATACTTCTCTGGCAATTACAATTTTTTGTATTTCACTGGTGCCTTCACCTATGGTGCAGAGTTTACTATCACGATAATATTTTTCTACCGGAAAATCTTTGGTGTAACCATAGCCGCCAAAAATTTGTACCGCATCATTACTTACTCTCACTGCTACTTCGCTTGCATAATATTTTGCCATGGCTCCGGCTTCGGTTACTTTTTCTCCACGGTTTTTCAAATCGGCTGCTTTCATGATCAACAACTCTGCCGCAGCAATTTCTGTTGCCATATCTGCCAACTTAAACGAAATACCTTGGAAGCTTGAAATCGGCTGATCGAATTGATAGCGTTCCTGCGAATATTGTAAAGCAGCTTCAAATGCACCTTTTGCAATACCTAATGAAAGAGCTGCAATAGAAATTCGTCCACCATCCAGAATTTTCAATGCCTGGCGAAACCCATCACCTACTTCACCAATTCTGTTTGCATCAGGAATGCGGCAATTATCAAAGATCATTTCTGATGTTTCGCTTGCACGCATGCCCAACTTATTTTCTTTCTTACCGGCTTTGAAACCGGCAGTACCTCTTTCAACTAAAAAAGCGGTGGAGTTGCCACTTGTTCTTGGTTCACCGGTGCGTGCAATTACAACAGCCAGTTCTGCACTTATGCCATGTGTGATCCAACATTTGGTACCATTCAAAATCCACTCATCCCCTTCCTTTACTGCGGTTGTTTGCATATTACCCGCATCACTACCGGTATTAGGTTCAGTTAAACCCCACGCACCGATCCACTCACCTGTTGCAAGTTTGGGTAAATATTTTTTCTTCTGTTCTCCGTTCGCACAATATAAAATATGACCGGTGCAAAGTGAATTATGAGCTGCAAGGCTTAAACCGATAGAACCACACACTTTTGCAGTTTCTACAATGGCCGCTACATACTCATTATAACTGAATCCACTCCCGCCATATTCTTCCGGAACAAAAATGCCCATCAAACCAAGCTTTCCCATTTCCTTCATCACATCGATTGGAAAATGCTGCGTTTCGTCCCACTCCATTACATGTGGTTTGATATGTTTGTGAGCGAAATCCTTTGCTACCTGTGCTACCTGCTGTGTTACTTCGTCTTGTATAAAATTCATTGTTCGTTTTAAGCTGTTCAAATAGGTTTTAAAATAAGTTGAGCCATGAACTGACCTACAACCAGTACCATGACTCAACTTTCTTACTTATAGCAATCAATCGAAACGGCAATGCAAATATAGGAATATTGCTAACATTTGTTAGTGGCAGTGCAAAAAAATATTTTTCCTCCTACCTGACCCTAAGATAGGGAGCAATTTTGTTGAATAACGGCGCATCAATGGCGCCTATTTTCCGGATATCATCTACGTCCGTAAAATCGCCATGTTCTTTTCGGTATTGAACGATGGCATTGGCAACAGCATAGGCAATATAAGGATGGGCTTTGAGTTCATCAATCGAAGCTTTGTTCAAATCAATTTGTTGTACAGATGAAGCATCAAAACGAAGCTGGGGTTTGATCTGTTGATAGACAGAATCGGGCAACCCAAATGTTTCCTTTACCTGTTCAACTGAAACAAAGCCGCCCAGCTTGGAACGGAAATTCACAATTCTGCGGGCATAACCGGAGCCAATGCCTTTGAGTCGTTTCCATTCGGCAGTATCGGCTGTGTTGATATCAACTGCAACAGCGGCATATTCCTTCCGTTCGATTTTAGGTTCTGTTGCAGCAGCAAAGCCCGATGTTTGTTCTTTTCGTTGCGATGCAATTTGAACATATGGTTTCAGCCGTTCATAATCGCCAGATCGAAGACCATAAATACGTTGCAGATCTTCCGCTTTAAAAAATTTTCCTCCTTTCGAACGATAGTTGAGGATGGTTTGAATGGTTTTATCACGAAGCCCCAATCGTTGCCATTCTGCTTCGCTTGCTGTATTGGGATCAAATGCAAACAGCACGGCATTTGATTGTTCGTTTCTGAATTTTTCGAATCGTGATTGTTTTGGTTGATAGAGATCGGCATCCGAATAAGAAGCAGTTCGTCTGTCTGATGACTCATTGACTACCTGCAATGCAGCAATTTCATTTTGCAGCGCTGTATCTACAACCAGTTCGATCTCATCTTTTACCAGGAAAGGAAACATGGTGGGTAATAAGGCAAACAATGCGGCAAGCGTACCAAGCAGCAATACTGCATTGCGTTCTTTTTTCGTGAAGGAAAAATATTCCTTCATCCATTTGGTTTGGGTAAACTGCATACCCTAAAAATAATCGTCCAAACAGAGAAATGAAATACTACAAAGCGGGTATAGCAGCCTGATAATTTACAAATTCAGTACTAATCCATCATAGCCTAAGTGTATACCTGAAGGTAATTCCTCATTAACAGATGCATGCAGGCCCAACTGATGGCTGATATGTGTGAAGTATGCTTCCGGCACCTGCAATTCCTGCACCAATGCAACGGCTTCTTCGAGATTATAATGGGAGATATGTTTTTCTTTTCGCAGCGCATTCAGCACCATTACTTTACTTCCTTTGATCTTTTCCTTTTCATCGGCCTCAATAAAATTGGCATCGGTAATGTAAGTGAACGGTCCAAACCGAAAACCCAGCACCGGCATTTTTAAATGCCATACAAGAACAGGTTCAATTGTAAGTTCGTTGATCGTAAAAGGTGCTTCTGTAATCGTATTGAGATTGATCTCGGGAACACCGGGATATTTGGTATCGGAAAATGCATAATAAAAATCACGACGTAAGGCTTCCTCCGTGAGATAATTACAGTACACTTCCATTGGCTTTTTGTTGATGTAATTAAAGGCACGTACATCATCCAAACCTGCCATGTGATCTTTATGTGGATGCGTGAAAATAATGGCGTCTACTTTCTTTACACCCAGTCGTAACATCTGGTAACGAAAATCGGGTGTGGTATCAACTACAATGGTGGTATCGGCTGTTTCAACCATGATACTGCTGCGCAGCCGGTTGTTTTTTGGATCGGAGGATGTACATACTTCACAATCGCATCCGATCATGGGCACTCCGCTACTGGTGCCTGTTCCGAGAAATGTTATTTTGATGGGAGGATAGGTCACGAAGTAAAATTAAAAATGAAAAATTGAAAATGAGCAATGAAAAAGTACTGGTTGTTGGGAGATAACTTCTTCATTTTTTAGTTCTCATTCATCATTTTTAATTATTCTTCTGTCGCTTTCGCCTTCGCTTCAGCAAGCGCCATTACTTCTTCATATAGCTTCTGGCTGTCGGCTGTTAATGCATCAAAGCTCACGTTCACTTGAGGAATAAGTTCGAGCAAGGTGTTGATGCGACTTTCCTGCAGTAAAAATTTATTGAGCACCACTACTTTTTTCTGCTCCAGAATACAATAGCCACTTTGAAATGTACCACGTTCGTAACGCACAACATAACCGCTCTGTTCAAGAACGTCTTCTAACTTATCTAATGTAGATTGATTGAACTTCATGCCACAATCCCTAAAGGGGTATTTAATTCGTTGCAAATTTACCTCTACCTCTGCTCATAACCTGTTTCAGTACAGAGGACTTTTCCACAGTCGTACATTCGTACTTCGTACTTCCTATTTCGTACATCCAGTTACTTGCTTGTCATCCTTACCACCGGTATGATCATTTCCTCCAGACTTACACCGCCGTGTTGAAACGTGTTACGGTAATAATTAGCGTAATAATTATAATTATTGGGGTAACAGAGATACACATCTTCTCTTGCAAAAATATACGATGAGTTAACGTTGGGCATTGGTAACCCTGCATCGGCAGGATCACGGAACGAAAGCACATCTTTTTGCTCGAAGTTGAGATTGCGTCCGTGTTTGTAACGGATGTTGGTCGTGGTTTCTTTATCGCCAATTACCTTGGCTGACTTTTGTACACGGATGCTGCCATGATCGGTTGCCATTACTATGTTGATCTTCTTGTCAGCAATTTTCCGCAACGCCTGGTAAAGCGGTGAATGTTCAAACCAGCTTACGGTGATGCTGCGATAACTTTTTTCATCGTTCGCCAGTTCCTTCAACACTTCCATTTCGGTACGTGCATGGCTGAGCATATCTACAAAATTGTACACGATCACATTAATATCATTTTGCAGCAGATTATGAATATTATTCACCAACTCCTGCCCTGCCTGGTGGTTCAGTACTTTCGTAAATGATACTTTGAGATCGCCTTTGCCGAGGCGTTTTAGTTGCTCCCTGAAAAACTCTTCTTCATGCAGATTTTTACCGCCTTCATCATTGTCATTTTTCCATTGCTTGGGAAATTTCTTTTCAATATCAACCGGCAGTAAACCGCTGAAAATAGCGTTACGGCTATATTGCGTAGCAGTAGGTAAAATTGCATAGAACGATTCTTCTTCAGCAATGCGAAAGCTTTCAGCAAATATGGGTTGTATTGCTTTCCACTGATCGAAGCGCAGATTATCGATCAGAATAAAAAACAACGGCACTCCTTTTTCAGCATGTGGTAATACTTTGAACTGAAACAACGTATGACTCATAATGGGCGCCTCAGCCTTTTTCGATTTTACCCATTCAGAATAATGCCGTGAAATGTATTTAAAGAATTCGTTATTGGCTTCGCTCTTTTGCTGTTGCAGCACTTCGCTCATTTCGGGGCTGTCGGCTTTACTCATTTCCAGTTCCCAATACACGAGTTTTTTGTAAATGTCCATCCACTCGTTAAAGTTGGGATTACTGTTGAGTGCCATGAAAAGGTTACGAAACTGCTGCTGGTAAGCCGAAGTTGTTTTTTCACTCACCAACCGTTTATTATCGATGATCTTTTTTAAGCTCAATAGTACCTGATTCGGATTTACGGGCTTTATGAGATAATCGCTGATCTGTGAACCAATGGCATCATCCATCAGGTTCTCGGTTTCATTTTTGGTGATGAGTACTACGGGAATGGATTGATTCACTTCCTTGATCTTAGTAAGTGTTTCAAGTCCGGTAATACCCGGCATGCTTTCATCCATCAACACCACATCCACCGGGTTTTCTTTTACATAATCTATGGCATCAAACCCATTAGTTAATGTATGTACTTCGTAGCCCTTATTTTCAAGAAATAATTTTTGTGATTGCAGACTTTCAATTTCATCATCTACCCAAAGAATTTTTGCTAATGCCATGCTTACAGTTTTAAAACAAAAGTTAAGCCCTCAAGGTACAAGTTTCAAGGCACAAGCCATTACCTTTGCACACTTGCCGTTTGGATATTTAACAGTTTACAAATGAAATGAGCCATAAAAATGAACGGGTAATTTACGCAATAGCGATGTTCGTTTTTATGGCGAATAACATGGGGGCAATAAAAAGCAACTATAAATAAGCACATGAAGTTCAGAAAAATAGTGAATGATCCGGTGCATGGTTTTATCACCTTCGATGATGTGCTGATCTACCGGGTTTTATCACATCCTTTTTACCAGCGTTTGCGCCGCATTCACCAAATGGCATTGGCACATCTTGTTTATCCGGGTGCTGTTCATTCCCGATTGCACCACAGCATGGGTGCATATCATTTAATGTGTCTTGCACTGACTGAGTTAAAAGGCAAAGGAGTTGAAATAACGGCCGAAGAAGAACAAGCAGCCAAATTAGCGATCCTGTTGCACGATGTGGGCCATGGTCCGTTCAGTCATGCATTGGAACATGTGTTGATCGAAGATGTGCACCACGAAGAAATATCGCTGCTCATATTTGAACATCTGAATCAAGAATTCAAAGGCGCTTTGGACATGGCCATCTCCATTTTCAAAGGAACTTACCCCAAACTGTTTTTGCATCAACTCATCAGCAGCCAGTTGGATGTTGACAGGATGGACTATTTAACACGTGACAGTTTTTATAGTGGCGTAAGTGAAGGAGTGATCGGGTACGATCGCATCATCAAAATGATGGTGGTGCACAACAATGAGTTGATGGTGGAAGAAAAGGCCGTGTACAGTATTGAAAAATTTTTAGTGGCCCGTCGCCTCATGTACTGGCAGGCTTATCTGCATAAAACCGTGTTGAGTGCAGAAAATATGCTGGTAAAAATTCTGGACCGGGCAAGAGTACTGGCGAAGAAAGAACCGGGTGCTTTTTCATCGAACCCAATTCTGGATGAATTTTTGCGGACAACACAATCGGCAACCTTTATCAAAAACAACCTGGCTAAGTTTTGTGAACTGGACGATTACGATGTGCTGGCTTCCATCAAAAAATGGATGCATCATCCCGATAAAGTGTTGAGCACACTCAGCCAATGGTTGTTAAACCGCAATATGCTTAAAACAAAATTGCAGATGCAGCCGTTTGATAGCAAAGAAATTGAACTGGTGCAGCGGAAAGCGAAAGAACAGTTGTCATTAACAGACGAGGAAGTGCCTTATTTTGTATTTAACGGGATTGCTGAAAACAGAATGTATAACCCGGGCAATGAGCATATCAACATTTTGTACAAGGACGGAACTGTAAAAGATATATCGGAAGTAGAATATGGACTGATTCACAAAGCCATTCACAGCCCGGTTCGAAAATTTTACCTTTGCCGACCTCCGTTTGCATAAAAAGCGGAGAAATGCCAGCATAAAGATTGTTTTGGAACGTTTTTGAAAGTAACTTTAAAATATTAAGACAGGATACATGGAGTTTTCCGCTTCGCAAATTGCACTCATCATTAATGGTTCGATAGAAGGCAACCCCAACGCAACAGTTCGTTCTTTCAGTAAAATTGAAGAAGCGGTTGACGGTCAGCTCGCCTTTTTAGCCAATCCCAAATACGAAGATTATTTATACAGCACCGGTGCTTCCATCATCATCATCAACCAATCGTTGGAGTTGCGGGAACCGGTAAAAGCGGCACTCATCCGTGTACCGGATGCATACAGCGCATTTGCTACCTTACTACAGGCCTATGAAAAGATCATGGAGCAGAAAATGGTGGGCATTCAGGAACCATCGTTTGTTGCCAAATCGGCCATCATTGAAGAAAGCGTTTTTGTAGGTGCGTTCACTTACATCGGCGAAAATGTAAAGCTGGGTAAGAATGTAAAAGTGCACCCCCATTGCTTCTTAGGCAATAATGTGGTGATTGGTGATAACAGCATTTTGCACGCCGGTGTAAAAATTTACCATGATTGTGTCGTTGGACAAAAAGTGATCATCCATGCCGGAACTGTTTTAGGAGGCGATGGATTTGGCTTTGCTCCACAGGCAGACGGAACCTACAAAAAAGTACCGCAAATCGGAAACGTATTGGTGGAAGATGAAGTGGAGATCGGGGCCAACTGCACTATCGACCGTGCAACGATGGGCTCAACCATTATTCATAAAGGTGCTAAACTCGATAACCTCATACAGATCGCTCATAATGTTGAAATAGGAACCTACACCGTTATTGCTGCTCAAACCGGCGTAAGCGGAAGTACCAAGATCGGCAACCGGGTAATGATCGGCGGACAGGCCGGCATTGTTGGCCATATTACTATTGCTGATGGAAGCCGCATCAACGCCCAAAGCGGTGTAAGTAAATCCATGAAGCTTCCCAACAGTGTTGTAACAGGCTCTCCCGCCTTCGATTATACCAGTACACTCCGGAGTCAGGCCATCTTCCGAAACCTCCCCGACCTGGAAAAACGGATCGCTGAACTGGAACTGTTGATCAAACAATTAATGGCTGAAAAAGAAAGTATTTAACTGGCCGTTACACGCTTACGAGCGTTTCACCTCTTTTTTATTACTTTCGTGCCCATGAATAACAGTAATGGCAGTAATGGCACCGAACATGCCAATCAACATACACTTGCTGAATCAATTACCATCTCTGGGGTAGGCATCCATACCGGCAAACCGGTTACGATGATCCTTGAGCCGGGCGAACCAAATACAGGTATCGTTTTTCAACGAACCGATCTGCCCAATCAACCAACTGTAAAGGCCGATGTGGACTTTGTTGTAGAGACCAACCGCAGCACGACATTGTCGCACAACGGTGCCGTTGTAAATACCGTTGAGCATTTGCTGGCAGCTTTTGTTGGCTGTGAGATCGATAATGCACTGGTAAAAATCGACGGACCTGAAATCCCCATCCTCGATGGAAGTTCACGCCCGTTTGTGGAAGCACTTGATAAAGCCGGCCGTAAAAAACAAGATGCCATCAAAACCTGGTTTACGATCGATCATAATATCTACTTCCTCGATGAAAATAAGAAAGTAGAAATGGTGGCAATGCCATCAACCGAATACCGCATCAACACATTAATTGATTTTAACTCGCCGGTATTGGGCACGCAACATGCTCAATTGCGAAATGTAAGTGAATTCAATACTGAAGTAGCTCCCTGTAGAACTTTTTCGTTTTTTCACGAACTGGAATACCTGCTCAAAAATAATCTCATCAAAGGCGGCGATTTGAACAACGCTATTGTTGTAGTTGATAAACCCGTAAGCGATGAACAATTAGAAACACTTTCTAAAGCATTTGGTAAAGAGAAATTTGCAATTACCAGTGAAGGTTACTTAAATAATCTTGAATTACGTTTTCCCAACGAACCGGCACGACACAAACTGCTGGATCTTGTTGGTGATCTGGCGTTGGTGGGCATGCCGTTCAAGGCACATATCATTGCCAACCGTCCCGGTCATGCGAGTAATGTAGAGTTTGCCCGGAAGATCAAAGAGCATATTAAAAAGAACCGTTTCAAAGTAAACGTACCTCCGTATTATCCGGAGAAACCACCGGTACATGATGTGGTGGAAATTGAAAAGATATTGCCGCACCGCTATCCATTTTTATTGGTTGATAAGATCATTGACCTTACAGATACTTATATTGTGGGAGTAAAGAATGTAACCTACAATGAACCCTTTTTCCAAGGGCATTTCCCCGGCAACTACGTGATGCCAGGTGTGTTACAGATCGAGGCATTGGCGCAATGCGGCGGTTTGCTGGCGATTCCAAAAAATACAGAAGATAAATACGATACTTACTTTTTGAAGGTAGATAATTGTAAATTCAAACAGAAAGTAGTACCCGGCGATACCTTAATTTTAAAAATGGAATTAAAAAATCCGATCAGAAGAGGTATTGTTGAAATGCGGGGAACCATCTTTGTGGGCAGCAAAGTGGTGTGTGAAGGCGACCTTACTGCTCAAATTGTAAAAAGAACAAAGAATGATTAGTAACCTTGCTCATATACACCCCAATGCTCAGATAGGCGCCAATGTAACCATTGATCCGTTTTCCGTTATTCACGACGATGTGGTAATTGGAGATGGTACGCATGTAATGAGCAACGTCACTATTTTCTCTTCTTCACGTATTGGAAAGAACTGCAGTATTTTTCCCGGCGCTGTGATCGGTGCTGTTCCGCAGGACCTGAAATACCGTGGCGAATACACACTTACAGAAATTGGCGATAATACCAGCATTCGTGAATGCGTAACCATTCATCGTGGCACAACCGATAAGAACACAACTAAAGTTGGCAGCAACTGTCTCATCATGGCCTATGCACATGTTGCACATGATTGTATGGTTGGCAACAATGTAATTCTTGCCAACTCAGTGCAGTTAGCAGGACATGTTACCATTGATGATTATGCTATTATTGGCGGTATGAGTGCAGCGCATCAATTTACACATATTGGAAAACACACGTACATCGCCGGCATGAGTGCTATCCGTAAGGATGTGCCACCGTATGTAAAAGCAGCACGTGAGCCATTAAGCTATGTGGGCATCAACAATGTGGGGTTAAGTCGCAGAGGTTACAGTAAAGAAACCATTGAAGAGATCTTTAAGATCTATCATATTCTTTTTGTAGAAAAGCATATTGTATCAAAAGCCGTTGAGCTGATCGAGCAAATGTTGCCAATTACTGAAACAAGAGATGAAATTCTTGGATTTATTAAGAAATCCGAGATCGGCGTCATCAAACGTAAATCACAAATCAGTGGCGATGAAGATATTGCTTTCTGATGCCGGTAAGCGATACAACAGAGAATGGATCTTTCGTCACTTTACTTACGAATTCACAAACGCTAATGCATATGCGATTACCGGGAACAATGGTTCGGGTAAATCAACATTGCTGCAGGTAATTGCCGGTGCCGTTCAACATTCAGAAGGCATAATTGATTTTTCCGATGCTGATAAAAAAATTGTACCCGAACATCACCATCAACATCTCGGCATTGCCGCTCCTTACCTGGAACTGCCGGAAGAAATGACCTTGCATGAATTTCTGTCGTTTCATCATTCATTCAAACCTTTTTTATCATCGTTGTCTGTTGACAGTATTATTCACTTGCTGGGTTTAGAGAAAGCAAAAGAAAAGCAACTCCGCAATTTCAGTAGTGGTATGAAACAACGGGTAAAACTGGCACAGGCCATATTGAGTGATGTACCTGTGGTATTACTCGACGAACCCTGCACCAATTTAGATGCAGATGGCATTTCATTATACCATCGATTGATCAACCAACATTGCAGCAACCGTTTGGTGATCGTAAGCAGTAATGATGAAGTGGAATACAACTTCTGCAATTACAAAGTCAGTATCATGGATTATAAACAATAAGCACATGTATTTCCATCATCTCAACTCCATTCCATCGAAAGAAATGTTCCCCGGTTATAACGGTAAGTTTGTGCACACCGGCACATCCACTGTTGCGTTTTGGGATATTACCGCCAACTCTCCTATCCCAGAGCATTCGCATGTTCATGAACAGATCATGCATGTAGTAGAAGGTGAATTTGAATTAACGGTTGATGGAACAACAGAAGTATTAACGGCCGGTGCTGTTGTAACCATTCCCGGAAATGTAAAACATGGCGGTCGATCACTTACCAATTGCAAAGTGATTGATGTGTTTATGCCGGAGAGAGAAGAATATAAATAATGCTTGGTTTTTACCTTACATTTTAAATTGCTGTTTTTTTACTCCGTAGGAGTCACCGGTTTATAGAATTCCCAATCACAAAGTGGCATAGCTCCGGAGGAGCTTCCTGTTTCTAAAAACATCTCTCACAATGGGTCCGGCTCCGTATGAGCCTCCTGTTACATCTCCAAAAATTCAAACAGGTATTGCTCCTCAAACGGGATTTGAAATTTATCAAGAAATGCAAGGTATTCCTGCTGAAATGTTTTCTTTTGATGATGTTGCTCCTGATTCATTACATATTTGGCAACTGTATCAATTTGCGAATGGCCATATGAAAATACACCGTATCCTTCCTGCCAATTAAACTTATGTTTCAGCCATGACTTGTCATTCAAAAAATCATTACTGGCAACTTTAATTTCTTTTACAAAGTCCGAGATCGACAACACCGGTTTAAACCCTACGAACAAATGTGCATGATCCGGCATACAATGAACGGCGATCATTTTTGCTTTTCGGTTTTGCACCAGGCCCGTCATGTATTTGTGTAATTCTTCTTTGTGCTCTTTTGGGATAAGACTTTGTCTGTGTTTAACAGCAAATACAAACTGGAGATAAATTTGGGAATAGGTATTTGGCATATAAATGTTTTTCAAATCAGGAGACTCCTATGGAGTCGTCTCACCGATAATAAATGTTCTAGAAACAGAATGTTCCTACTGAACGAATTATCGAAAACACTATTATCACCGAAACTGTTCTATTCTAGTAGAGTCGCCCCGTCAGCAGTTTTCCGTTAAAGAATTCAACACAGAGAATGCATAGCTCAGTATAAGCCTCTTGTTTCCCTACCCCCTGCTTGCAATCAACAAATTCAAATCGGTGTACTTCAGATCAAAACGTTGACTGAGATAAAAATTGGTGAGTGATCCTTTGAAAAGATAAATGCCATTGCGGATATTCAGTTTGTGCCAGAGTAATTTTTCCAATCCACCTTCATCGGCTATTTCGAGTAACAACGGCATCAATACATTGCTGATAGCGGTTGAGGCTGTACGTGCAAAACCGCTGGGAATATTCGGAACACAGTAATGGATAACGCCATGTTTGATAAAAATGGGACTTTCGTGACTGGTGACTTCACTCGTTTCAAAACAACCACCACGGTCAATACTAACGTCAACGATCACACTACCTGGCCGCATCTGTGCTACCATTTCGTCGGATACTACAATAGGACTTCGTGCACCACCAATGGATGATAACGCACCTACTGCCACATCACAAGTCTTCAATTGCTTCGCTAATATTTTCGGTTCAACAACGGATGTCCACATACGATGACCGATAGCCGTTTGCATTCGCTTCAGCTTATAAATATTATTATCAAACACCTTTACACTTCCACCCATGGCCAATGCAGTTCGGGCTGCATATTCACCCACAATACCGGCACCGATGATAATGACTTTTGTTGGCGGTATACCACTGATTCCACCCAGCAATACGCCCTTTCCGTTATTGAAACTGCTGAGGTATTGTCCGGCGATCAACATCACCGCACTGCCGGCAATTTCACTCATGCTCCGAACAATAGGGTTATGCCCGGAATCATCCTTTAAATTCTCAAACGATAAGGCCGTGATCCGTTTTTCCATCATCCCTTCCAGTATCTCCGGTTTCATCACCGCAATATGGATCGGCGAAATAATGGTTTGTCCGGCTTTCAGCAACTCCAGTTCTTCTTCACATACGGGTGCTGATTTGATGAGTATATCGCACTGATACACTTCCTTGCGGTCGTAAGCGATCTTTGCACCGGCTTCGCTATAATCTTTATCAGTAAAATGGGAACCCTCGCCAGCCAGGTATTCGATCATCACCCGATGACCATTGCTCACCAGCACACTTACGGCTTCGGGTGTAAGGGCGATCCGGTTTTCCTGAAACATTTGCTCACGGGGAATGCCAATAAACAATTGGGCTCCTTTCGGCTTAATATCTAATTTTTCTTCTAAGGTTTCGTAGCTGAACGATGCACTTACAATTGGTTTCGATAAAGCCATACAATCACTGCCTGGTTGATTTTTTAGAAAGTACTCAAATTACAAAACTACTTTGGAACTTGGATGGTTAATCTTCGGCTGTCGCTGTCAATTACCTCAAGATGAAGATAGACGGTATCGGGAGGAAAGAGGGCGGGCGTTTTGTCGGGCCATTCCACCAAACAAAGTTCATCGCTGTACAACACATCTTCTACACCTGCCTGAATAGCTTCATTTTCATCTTTGATCCGGTATAGATCGAGATGATAAATTGTTTGCCCCTCTTTTGTTTGGTATTGGTTGATGATGGAAAACGTAGGACTGCCTACCGCATCTTTCACCTCCAACACATCACACAACGCATGTATAAAAGTGGTTTTACCGCTGCCCATGGGCGCATCGAATGCCCATACTTTGTACTGTTTGCAAAGCTGCCAAACTTCTTTTGCTGTTGTATGAATTGTATGTTTTGTAAATGTGCGTTGCACTGTTAAAATGAATAGTGGTTGCAAAGATATTGATTGATGTGCTTTTACTTCCGTCGTAAATTTGTACTATGGAAACAGTGAATTGGAAAGTAGATGGAATGACCTGTACCAATTGCGCCCTCACCATTAATAAATTCCTGGAAAAAGAAGGAATGAAAAATGTGAAGGTGAATCCGGTAACAGGCGAAGTGATGTTTGATAGTGTTGATGGAAACGGAATCGATAAGATAGAAAAAGGGATCGAGTCGCTTGGCTATCAGGTGGCAGAAAAGAATGGTGTATCAACCAAACAAACAGATAAAGAGCCGATGAATAAATTTCTTCGGTATGTATTGCTGTGCGCTCCGTTTACATTGATCTTAATGCTCCATATGTTTGAAGGTTGGGTTCATTTGCATTGGCTGATGAATCCTTGGGTGCAGTTGGGTTTATGTTTACCGGTATATGTGATCGGGATGAGTTTTTTTGGACGAAGTGCCATTAAAAGTATCCGCAACGGAATGCCCAATATGAATGTATTGGTGGCAGTGGGCGCAACGGCCGCATTTGTATACAGTTTGTATGGTACACTTACAGGACAAGCCGAAGAGTACATGTTTTATGAAACGGCGGCAACAATCATTACACTTGTTTTCTTTGGTAACTATTTAGAAGATGCATCGGTGCAGCAAACACAACGGGCACTTAACAGTTTGGCAAAAAGCCAAAAGGTAATGGCCAATATGATTGCGTTTGACGATCAGCATCAGGAACAAATTTTTCCGGTTGAAAATACCGTGTTGCATGTAGGTGATCTCATCCTTATTAAAAGCGGCGAACAAATACCGGCCGATTGTAAAATATTATGGGGTGAAGCAACCGTAAATGAAGCAATTATTACCGGTGAGAGTTTACCTCTTACGAAAAAACAAAAAGATCAACTCATCGGTGGAAGTATATTGGTGGATGGTACTGTAAAAGCACAGGTAACTGCTGCTGCGAAGGATTCTGTACTGGCCAATATTGTAAACCTTGTGAAACAGGCACAGGGTGAAAAACCTCCTGTACAACAAATGGCCGATAAGATCAGCGCCATTTTTATTCCTGTTGTTTTAGGTATTGCAGTATTAACGCTTGCAGTGAACTGGATCATATTAAAAGAATTTACACCGGCGTTGATGCGGAGTATTGCTGTGTTGGTGATTGCTTGCCCGTGTGCAATGGGATTAGCTACACCTGCTGCAATTGCTGTGGGGTTAGGTCGTGCTGCAAAAAATGGTGTGCTGTTCCGCAATTCAAAAAGTTTAGAGCTGTTTAAAAATATTACACAGGTTGTATTCGATAAAACAGGAACGCTTACTACCGGAAAGTTTGTATTGGCCGATTATAAGATTGTGAATGATGAATGGGTAATGGGAAATACACAATTGGCAATGAGCAATAGTCAATCGTCAAACAACAGTTCAACCAATAATACTACGACTTCAACAGCGGAGTCTCCCACTCAACACTCACTACTCACCACTCACGAATTTCAACGTATCGTTTACTCATTGGAGAAATATTCCAATCATCCGATTGCAGCTTGTATTACCACTTCCTGGAAAACAAATAAAGATGAGCGATGGGCTTCCATTGAAGAGATCAAAGGATTCGGAATGAAAGCTGTAACAAAAGATGGTGTGGAATGGATCGCCGGTTCGTACAAAGCGGCTGCAAACCTTACAACCGACGAAACACACAATGTGTATGTATTACGAAACGGAGTCTTGATTGGATGGGTTGACGTGAAAGATGAAGTACGTGAAGAAGCTACCGGTATTATTCAATATCTGAAAAGCAAAAACATCAAAACCATTTTATTGAGTGGTGATCGGAAAGCAAAGTCCGAAGCGATTGCCAAACAGTTAGGGATAGACGAAGTTATTGCGGAGCAAACACCGGAGCAGAAACTCGCAACCATCGATCAATTGAGTAAAACAACTCCAACAGCAATGGTGGGCGATGGTATTAATGATGCACCTGCATTGGCAAAAGCAACCATTGGTATATCGTTGAGCGAAGCTTCGCAGGTGGCCATGCAAACAGCTGATGTGGTATTAATGAATCATGGATTAAAAAATCTGCCTCTTTCATTGGGCTTGGGAAAACATACGTTTCTAACAATCAAGCAGAATCTGTTCTGGGCATTCTTTTACAATATCATCGCTATTCCCGTTGCCGCTTTTGGTTTATTAACGCCCACGTTTGGTGCATTGGTGATGGGACTGAGTGATGTGGTATTAGCAATCAACAGTGTGCGGTTGTTTGTGAAGAAAGTGGTTTAACCACTTTTCTAAATACTGCCAATAAAGACTTCAAAAAAGTCAGGGAGATCGCATCGATCATCATTACTTTGTAGTGTTTCCAAATGGACAATTTAGAAAACATATTATCCCAATACTGGGGTTACGACAGCTTTCGCCCTTTACAGAAAGAGATTATTGAATCTGTACTTCAGGGGAAGGATACACTTGCCCTGCTACCAACCGGCGGCGGTAAAAGTATTTGCTATCAGGTACCTGCATTGGCAAAAGACGGAATGTGTATTGTAATATCGCCGTTGATCGCCTTAATGAAAGATCAGGTAGAAGCATTGCATCGAAAAGATATCAGGGCAGCAGCCATTTACACGGGAATGCCTTTCCCACAGGTAAAAGATATTTTACAAATGGCGGTGAATGATCAACTGAAGTTTCTTTATGTATCACCCGAACGGTTGGAAACAAAACTCTTCCTTGAATACTTGCCGGGTATGAATGTGCAACTGATTGCTGTGGATGAAGCGCATTGCATTTCACAATGGGGTTATGATTTCCGTCCGTCATATTTAAAAATAAAAGAACTACGTAGTGAGTTACGGAACGTTCCTCTGTTAGCAGTAACAGCATCTGCTACACCTGTTGTGCAGGACGATATCTGTAACCAACTTCAGTTTCGCAATCATCATATTTACAAAGGCTCTTTCCTGCGGCCGAATGTATCGTTCAGTGTGTTTAAAGTAGAAAGCCGCATCAATAAAATCATACAGATACTTTCGAATGTGCAGGGCTGTGCCATTGTGTATTGCAAGAGCCGGAAGATGACACAGGAGACCGCACAATTATTACAATTGCAGCATATTTCTGCCGACTATTATCATGCAGGTTTATCGAATGATGAGCGTAGTAAACGACAGGAAGCCTGGCTGCAAAACCAAACCCGGGTAATTGTTTGTACCAATGCATTTGGAATGGGAATCGACAAGCCTGATGTGCGTGTAGTAATTCATCATGACATGCCCGACTGTCTGGAGAATTACTACCAGGAAGCCGGACGTGCAGGGAGAGATGGACAAAAATCCTATGCCGTTTTATTGTACGAAGAAAAAGATCTCACAGACTTGGCCAATGCATCGGCGATTCGTTTTCCATCCATTGCTGAAGTAAAAAAAGTATATCAATGTTTGGTGAACTATTTGCAACTGCCGAGTGGAAGTGGTGAATTGATCTGGATGGATTTTGATCTGCAGGATTTTGTAAGAACGTTTAAACTGAACATGCATACAGCTGTGTATGCACTTAAAACACTGGAGCAGGAAGGCTGGATCAACTATGCTGAACAGATATTCTTGCCGGCGAAAGTTGTTTTCACCGCCAATAAAGATCGCATTGCTGAATTTGAACAACAGCATCCACAACTGGAGCCATTCATCAAAGCATTACTCCGCAACTATGGGGGCATCTTTGATATGGAATCGTTCATATCAGAAAAACAATTGGTGAGCATTGTAAAAACTGATCTTGAGATTGTGAAACAGGCATTGCTGCAATTACATCAGCACGGCATCATTCACTATTCGCCGCAAAAAGACAATGCTCAACTACAGTTCAGTGAAAACCGACCGGCAGTAGACGATCTGTTCATCAACCCGCATAACCGTTTGCAGCGTAAAGAGCAATTCGAATTAAGGGTAAAAGCGATGCTCAACTATGTAAACGATGAAAGCAGTTGCCGCAGCAAAATAATCGGTAATTACTTTGGCGATGCGGCCATTGTTGATTGCGGCGTATGCGATGTATGCTTACGCAAAAAAGGAAACGATCTTACTACCGCAGAGTTTGAACGAATCCGTTTGTTCTTAACAGAAAAAGCAAGCGGTAATGGTGTTGTACTTAAAGATCTGTTGACAAAAATGGGAAGTAAACAAAAAGAACGTGTTTGGAAAGTGATCGACCATTTGGTGGCGGAAGAAAAAATTACATTGAGCAAAGAAGGGTTGATGAAAATAAAATGAGCAAAAAAAGCACGCTGTTGGTACAACGTGCTTTCTTCTTTCAATAGAAAAATAATTATCCTCCTGTATAAATATCCCAGTTAAGATCGGCCTGTGGTTTCGGGAATTGTGTAAACACAGCTCCCTGATCGGCTGCAACGGGTATCTCATTCATCCGGTCGTAACGGCGGGTATCGATCCAGCGATGACCCCAAGGTTCGGCCCATAATGAATAGCGACGCTGATACAGAATTTCACTGATCAATGCGGCTTGCGTTTGTGCGCCACCGTAACCTCCAATACCGGCGGCATTACGAATAACATCTATAGCAGCAACAGCCAAAGCAGGTTGATTGAGTTGCGCATGAGCTTCTGCTTTTATTAAGATCAACTCCTCATTTTTAATAAACGGTATAGCAGTTGTGTTCGAAGCCCAACGCCGATCCTGGTGCGTGCCAAACAATGTACCTGCGTCTGTTGACACACTTGCAGAAGTAGTACGTTGAAAGAATTTAGCAGCAACACGTGCATCGTTTGGTGTAGCATCAGCCAACATAGAAGGATGTACAACGATGATGGTACTGAGACTTGCATCTAACACATAAAATAATGGATTGAATACATCAGGAGCAGCGCCATAAGTATGCGCCGGGCCGGCAGTTAAATTTCCGGCTAAATTCATGAACGATGCATTAGCAGCATCCAACGCTCCTTGCCAATCTTTACGGTAAATGGCTAATCTTGCTGCAATGGCACGGTTTACTTTTTTCAGTCCATCAATATTATTGAAGCCCGTCCATCCTGAAGTAAGCGTAAAAGGAAAGGCAGTGCCCGCTGCATTTAAATCAGCAAATCCTTCATCCAATACTCCTTTGATATATGTTAACGCATCCTGGTAAGGAACAAAATCCCCCGGATTTAGTGGATCTTCAATATCAACACGTACGCCATTATTATACAAAAAATTAGCAGGGATCATGAATTGATAACCCATGATCGTTTTAGCAAATCCTGTTACAGCTTTCTTTTCCTGTTCCGAAAGTACAGCTGTATTTGCAACAGCATTCCGTAATACAATCGCTTGCCTGATAGCCTGATAAGGTGAAGCATAAGCAGCTCCGCCTGTTGCCCCGAAACCAAAATAAGCCGCATCGGGTCTGCGTCCACTTTGTCCCAGCCAATCAGTTTGAAAACGGGGATCTGATGCATTGAAATACCAGATCTCTCTGCCAAAAGTTCCAAACGCTGCGGTTACTGTAAACAGATAATCACGATGGCGTGACTCAAGTCCGGTAATTAAAAATTGAATCTGTGCACGGGAAGCATTATTCGACACACTTCCTACAGATGGATTGTTTGGATCGGCTACTTCTTCCAGCTTTAGCGGATTACATCCAACCATCGAAAGAAGGGCAATGCTTCCAAGAAATGATTTTATGAATTTATATTTCATACGATAGTATTTAGTTTTTTAGAAGTCAAGGTTAATATGAAAGAAAATGCGACGTGTTGTAGGATAAGGACCTACGTCAACATTACCCGCTACTGATTGTGCCCCAAACGTAGATGTTTCAGGATCGTAACCTTCATACTTTGTAATGAGGAATACGTTGTTACCTGATGCGCCAATACGAATCCGGTCAACAAAACCATTAAACCATTTATTAACGGATGTTTTTGGAACGTTATAATACAAACCGATCTCTCTCATTTTAAAGAAGCTGGCATCCTGAACCCAACGACCTGCATTGTTATAAGGGGCCGGTGGACGCTGGCGACCATTTGGTATACCGTCTTTGTCATCATCATCAAACCAACCATCTGTTGTGCCTCCTGAGTCTGTCAAAAAGCTGGACAGGTTAATATTATCTCCACCGTTTCTCCATTCCCACATCATACTTAAATCAAAATTTTTAAGGAAGCTTACTGTGTTAAACCAAGACATTGTAAACTTAGGTTGATTTTGTCCCCACACTGTAAATACACCCGGAGTAACTGCGGGAGATCCAACTATTGTTAGTGGACTTACACCTTGCTGAATAAGATATGTTCCCAAACCTGTTCCAAATGCACCGGTGAGATAAGAAGGAATGCCAAGTTTTTTTACAATCACATCATTCTTCCACCACATCAAACGGGAGAACCAGCGGATATTTGATTTTTGAATAACAGTTCCGGATAAAGCCAGCTCTATTCCTTTATTTTCAAGTTCAGCTTCATTACTTGGAACTGTATTTACACCTACTGCCGGTGACAGATTAAGATTCTGAATATTATTTGCAGTGGTCTTGATATAATATGTTGCTTCTAATGCAAAACGATTTTTGAAAAAACCCGCATCAATACCAAATTCAATTTCACGTGCAGTTTCAGGACGTATTGCGGTATTACCAATTTGAGTGGAAACAACAGAACCGAGTAACCCTCCAATATTTGTACCTGTTAACGGAGTAAAGATGGAGCCAAAACCAACGGGACCAGCTGTTTCACCGTATGCAATACGTGGTTTTAATTGATTGATGAATCCAACATTCCAAAAATCAAAATTAGTTAGGTTTATTGCCAACGATGCTTTTGGAAATGCATAGAACTTATTGATATCGCCATTGAGTGTTGATTTATCAAAACGCACACCAACTGTTCCAACAACTTTATCGTCCCAGTTAACTTCTTCCTGTGCAAAAATACCAGCCTCTCTTATTCTGCTGTCAAATTGCTGATCTACTTGTTGAACTGTCGCCTGCTGCACATTCGTTTGTTTTGGTGCTAACCCACGACCTCTGAGAAAAATGCCGCTGTTATCAAATTCCAAACGAACCACACCGGCCTGTGTTGTAAAATTGAAACTCTTAACGGTGATGTTATGCACCAATGCAGCCTGTATATTTTTATTAAAGCTTTCTTGCCGGCCATGTAACACATCGCCGGGGTTTGCCTGTGCACGTTGAAACTGCAAGTCTTCAGGGAGATGAATGAGTGTTGTATTCTGCAAATAATCGATACCTCCTGTTATACTGAGCTTCAGTTCTGAATTTGTACGATTTAAAATTTGCCAGTTCAATGTACCGGACTGAATAAAACGATTGACCAATGAATTGTTTGTTGCTTTATCAGTTACTGCTAATGGATTCTCTCTTGGCCCGCCATAATCTACATCCGGGTAAATTCCTGCAGCACTTGGACGCAGATCAAAGTAGTTAGGAATATAAGCGATGTTATATCCAATAGAAGCGCCTGTATTGTTCTGGTTACCTGTAAATCCACGATCTGTATTAGAACGTACAAAGTTTGAATTAACAGAGAAGCTTAAACGTTGGCTTATTTTATGATCAATATTTGCACGGATCGAATAACGCTCAAATCCTGTACGGCGAATGATCCCTTCTTCATTGGTAAGAACTCCGCCAATATAGAACTTCGTTTTATCTGTACCACCCGATAAACTTAATCGTGTATTTGAAAGCGTGGCAGTGTTTCCGTAAAACAAATCTTCGAAATCAAAAAACTGACCGGTGCTTTGCGCCTGTTGAAAACGAGCCAACTCAGTTGCCCGTTTGGTTGGATTTGTGAAAAAGAAATTGATCTTATCTACACTCCAGCTATCGGTACCCAATAAACGTAGTGGGCGACCAAAACCAATATCCTGTCCGAAACTGATCGCTGTTTTACCGGTAGCACCTTTTTTAGTGGTGATGATAATTACACCAGCATTGGCACGTGTACCATAAATAGCAGCGGCAGATGGACCCTTCAATACTTCAATAGATTGTATATCGTTGGGATTAATATCTGCTAAGCGATTAGATCCATCATCTTGTGCAGGTGCGCCGGCGCCAGCCGCAGCACCACTTACAGTTGCACGGCCGGTACGTTGGAAGGAGTTGTTGATATAAACACCGTCCATGATAATCAACGGTTGTGATGCACCCACCAGCGATGACACGCCACGTAACTGAATCGACAAGCCACCACCGGGCGCACCACCATTCATACGAATGTTTGCACCGGGCACTTTACTGTATAATGCACCGTCGGTTGTTTGAATTTGCGTTGTGCCGGTTAATTCTTTTGAATTAATGGATGTAACAGCATTTGCGAGGTTACTTCTTTTAACAGAGGAAGCCAAACCTGTTACAACTACCTCTTCAAGATTCAATGCATCCGTTTTCAGTGCTACATCAACAGATGAACTGCTGCTTGTAACATTCACTGATTGTGACATGAAGCCTACCAAAGAAATAACAAGTGTAACAGATTTGTTGTCGGGAACAGCGAGGCTGAATGTCCCATCGGTACCCGTTACAGTTCCAATTCTTGTTCCTTTGATTTGAACACTTACATTCGGTAATGGTTCATTCCGGGCATCGTCAGTAATTTTTCCCTTAACGGTGTACTGGCTAAAGCCGGCAGTGGAGAATAGCAGGAACAGCAATAGCTGTCCAAGCCTTTGCACAGATTTTCTCATGCGTAATTGGTTTTGATTGTAAAAAATAAAACCAACAACCCGATCAGCCGATAGATAAATAGCAAGCAATCGTTCCTCTGTCCACTGACCACAGGTTGTCAGTTTTCATTAAAGCAAAATAGTAAATCCCTTGCAGTCGTTTATAAGAATTGAGTCTTTTTTATCGACAAGGGAGCCACTGATTTAAAGTTAAGACACGGGGTATCTGAAAGTCGCTGCATATACCTGAACAACAGCTGTACACCGCCGAAAACGCAGCAATTCTGTTTAAAAAAAAGTATGTCTAATGAGTAATCTTTAAAACCAACCCGTTTTTTTCTTTTTGGTTGTTCTTCCACCCAGGCCCAGTGCACCCAATAAACTTCGTGTAATAATACTGGCAGCTGTACGGCCCACTTGTTTTACCGTTGGGTTATCAAAAAATGTTTCCTCTTTTTTGGCAGGTCGCTTCTTTTCTTCTTTTTCTTCAGCTTTCGATTCTTCAGCTGCTTTTGTTTTTTCAGCTGCTTCTTCCAGCTTAGCAGTAATTATTTCATGCGCACTTTCACTGTCGATGGTTTCGGCATATTTCTTTACCAATTTACTTTTGGCAACAAGAGTATCTACTTCTGCATCGGTTAACACATCCATGCGGCTGCGGGGGGCTACCAGCATTGTATGTACCAATGGCGTAGGAATTCCTTTCTCATTTAACAAGGTAACAAAGGCTTCTCCAATCCCTAACTGTGTGAGTAATTCATCCACATCATAATATTCAGTTTCTGGATAATTCTCTGCGGCTTGTTTAATTACTTTCCGATCGGCTGCTGTAAAGGCACGCAAGGCATGCTGCACTTTTAAACCTAATTGTGATAATACACTGGCAGGTACATCCTGCGGGTTTTGTGTACAAAAGAAAATACCTACTCCTTTTGAACGGATGAGTTTGATCACGGTTTCAATTTGCTGCAATAATGCTTCATTGGCTTCCTGGAAAACAAGATGTGCTTCATCAATAAACAACACCAGCTTAGGTTTATCCATATCGCCTTCTTCGGGCAGTGTTGCATATAGTTCTGCTAATAAACTCAACATGAAAGTCGAGAACAGTTTTGGACGGTCCTGCAACTCCATCACCCGTAAAATACTGATCATACCACGCCCATCATCACTGATTCGCATCAAATCATCTACTTCAAAACTGGGTTCACCAAAAAACGCATCGGCACCTTGTTGCTGCAGTTCAATTACTTTGCGCAGAATAGTACCGGTTGAGGATGTTGATATTTTACCGTAATCTTTTTCTATTGTTGATTTCCCTTCATCACTGATGTACTGAATGATTTTGATAAAATCTTTCAGATCCAGTAACGGCATTTTGTTATCATCGCAAAACTTAAAGATCATGGCAACAATTCCCTGTTGCGTATCATTCAATCCTAAAATTTTTGAAAGCAGGATGGGACCGAACTCACTTACGGTGGCCCGTAGCCGCACTCCTTTCCCATCATCACTCAAGGTCATCAACTCAACCGGAAAAGCTGCGGGTTTGTATTCGCCTCCCATCAATTGAATACGCTCTTCAATTTTTGAATTCGAAGCACCGGCTGCAGCAATACCGCTGAGGTCGCCTTTAATATCCATCAACACAACAGGAATACTTGCATCACTCAAACCTTCAGCAATAACCTGCAATGTTTTTGTTTTACCAGTACCGGTTGCCCCTGCGATCAATCCATGTCGGTTCATCGTCTTTAAAGGCAATAACACTTCGGCTCCCTGCACCACCTGTTTATCGAACATACCTACACCCAAACGAAATGATTCGCCTTTGAATGTGTAACCCTGTTGTACTGCCTGTAAAAAAAGTTCCTTACTTGCCATGGTTGAAATTTATTGAAAGATAAGAATAAGAATAAAAAACTCTTCGTCTATAAAAATACCTGTTTGTGGTATTGACAATGGTTTTATTGCAGAATACTTTTACAGCTCAAGCATTAATTTTCTCAGTGATCGTTATTATCAATACCGCATTTCTATGCGGTATTCTTTTTTACAAGCGGGAACCAACACCCGAAAAGTAGTATTGCAATCAATCAAAGCAGCTTTTACTTTTGTGGAACACTTTAGCAAGTTAGTTTTTATGAAACTGTTTCTGCACCTTATCAATCAATAAGATTTTTTATCGCTGACATGTGCTCAACACCTTAACAGATACAGTTTCATTTTCTTTTTCACGTTGGTTCCTTATCTATAATGGGCATCCTGTTTTCACGGGATGCTTTTTTTATAACTCCTCTTCCCTCTCCAGCATCAGAATAGCGCTTTGCGGAACAATAAAATATTTATCTCCTTCATAGATCACTTCGGTGGCGCCGCTCATTAAAAAAATTGCCAGATCACCTTCCCGTGCCTGCAGCGGCACATACTTTACCTGTTCGTCTTCACTTTTCCATGGCTCATCATCAACCGGCATGGGTATGGCATACCCGGGACCGGTTTTGATCACGTACCCTTGCTGTACTTTATCCTTTTCCTGCACACCCGGCGGCAGGTATAAACCGCTGGCCGTACGTTCGTCGGGTTTACTGGGTTTGATCAACAGACGATCACCAATTACAATGAGCTTTTTAAACCGGTTATCGGAGGTAAAACGCATAAAATTCATTTAGCAGCAAAAATAACACGAAACAGGAAAGCTGATTGCAACCCCAGTGTACTTTTGCTGCTCTTACAAGAGTTGGCGTACTTCCTTTAACAAAATATTATTCCCTGAAAGAAGTTGCTACAAAAGGTTTTATCTTTATTTGTCAATATAAATAAGAAACAATGGAAGAAGCTAAATCAAAAGTATTGTTAGTTGAAGACGACAGCAGTTTTGGAAATGTGTTAAAGAATTACCTGGAGCTGAATGATTTTGATGTAACACTGGAGCGTGATGGCCGTTTGGGCTTAGCTGCATTTCAACGTGAGAAGTACGATATCTGTTTACTGGATGTAATGATGCCACATGTAGATGGCTTTACATTGGCTGAAGATATTCGTGATATTGATCCTGATGTTCCGTTGTTTTTTCTCAGTGCAAAAACAATGAAGGATGATATTTTAACCGGCTACAAACTGGGTGCTGATGATTATATCACCAAGCCATTCGATAGTGAAGTGTTGTTGATGAAGATCAAAGCCATCCTGAAACGTAACGAAGAAACAAAACAGGAAACGGAGAATAAAGAGTTTGATCTGGGGCAATATCATTTCAATCCCAAATTGCGTGAACTCACGATTGAAGGAAAAACCAATACACTCTCTCCTAAAGAAAGTGAATTGTTACGCATGTTGTGTGAATATAAAAATGACCTGTTGCCAAGAGAAACAGCGTTGAAACGCATTTGGGGCAGCGATACCTATTTCAACGGCCGCAGCATGGATGTGTACATTGCCAAGCTTCGGAAATATTTGAAAGAAGATCCAAAAGTGGAGATCGTAAATATTCACGGTAACGGTTTCCGTTTAGTTGAATCAGAATAAAGAGGATTTAGCAATAAACAAAAAGAGAGATGATATTATCTCTCTTTTTTTATTTGAACTCAACGCTTTTGTTTGCTTCATCAATAAACGCCAGTATTTCTTTCCGGCCTCTGTACTTCACCGCCGACGATACAAAATATGGCGGCAGTTCAGACCAATCTGCACCTAACGCATACAAAAATGCTTTTACACTGGCAGCCACTTCTTTCTGTGTACTCTTATCAGCTTTGGTAAATACGATCGCAAACGGAATTTTCCATTCGCCTAGTTGATTGATAAAGCTGATATCGATTTCCTGCGGCGTATGACGGCTGTCGATCAATACAAACAAGTTCACCAGATTTTCACGCTTGCGGATATAATTCTCGATCATCTTGATCCACTGCTTCCGTTTGCCCAACGCCACTTTTGCATAGCCATAACCGGGCAAATCGACGAGGTACCAGTCGTGTACCTTATGTGTTTTCACATCAATACTTTCGATCAAAAAATGATTGATCATTTGTGTTTTACCCGGCGAAGCACTTGTTTTTGCCAGCTTAGTATTGTTGCAAATCATGTTAATGAGCGATGATTTGCCAACATTACTACGGCCAATAAAGGCATATTCCCGTTTTTCGGGGCTGGGACACTGTTCAACACTTGGACTGCTGATAACGTATGTGGCTGATTTAATATTCACGGCTGCAAGATAGTTTTAAAAGGTTAAAGGTTAAGGGGAACACATAACTCTTAACTCATAACCCATAACAGTTCCCTCCTTACCTTTGCGCTCCATGGCAGAACAATATTCACACGACAAGGTAGTACCCGATGCAGGCTCCTCACAAAGCAAAAAGAAACAGGTGGCAGAGATGTTTGATGACATTGCTCCCCGTTACGATTTTCTGAATCGTTTTCTTTCGGCCGGTATTGATACGGGCTGGCGCCGAAAAGCATTGGCCAAATTGAAAGATCTGCAGCCGAAACTGATGCTGGATGTGGCTACCGGAACCGGTGATGTAGCGATTATGGCAGCCAAACAATTACAGCCCGAAAAAATTATTGGTATTGATATTAGTGAAGGAATGCTGGAAGGCGGTCGTGTAAAGGTGAAAGCCAAGGGATTAGAGACAGTAATTGAGCTGAGAAGCGGCGATAGTGAAACAATAAACTTTCCCGATAACACGTTTGATGCAGTAACTGTAGCGTTTGGTGTACGGAATTTCGAAAACCTTGAAAAAGGCATCAGTGAAATTTACCGTGTGTTGAAACCGGGTGGTCGTTTGGTGGTGCTGGAATTTTCGAAGCCCAAACTGCCGGGTGTATTACAAGCTTACAATCTCTATATGGGATTGGTGGCACCACAGGTTGCCGGCGCATTCAGTAAAAACAAAAAAGCCTATCAATATCTAAACAACAGCATCAAAGCATTTCCGGAAGGAAACAATTTTGTGGCGGTGCTGGATAAAACAGGATTTACAAAAACTTCATGCAAACCTCTTACGCTTGGCATATGCAGTATTTATTGCGGCGACAAATAATCGTTACCCTGTTTCTGTTTACTTGTGTTGTAACGGCAATTGCACAACGGGAAACCAATTTGCCCAACCATGAGCAGAAGTCTTACTATTTTGGTATTACACTGAGCGGTAACAGTTCATATTTTCAGATGAACCATCATCCGAAATTTTTACAGGACGATAGTGTATCCACCGTTAGTTCTGTAAGCCGTGGTGGTTTTGGATTAGGCTTGTTGGGTACATTGCGCCTCGTGAATCATTTGGAAGCACGAATTAACCCACAACTGATCTTTGCTACCCGTGGTATCAATTACTACATGAACTATCCATTGGTGGGTGAAGAAAAATGGCAGCAGAAAAATATTGAAAGTATTTATATCAGCTTACCGTTGCAATTAAAGTTCAGCAGCGACCGCATTGATAATTTTCGAGTTTATATTCTTGGCGGCGGCAAATATGAATATGATTTGGCCAGTAACAGTCAGGCCCGCCGGGCAGAAGATCTTGTAAAATTAAATCGTGCTGCTTTGGGTTACGAAGCCGGACTTGGTTTCAACTTCTACTTCCCTACGTTTATTTTTAGTCCTGAAATTAAATTCAGCAACAGCTTTCAGAATGTACACAGCCGGGATGCAAATTTGATTCACTCAAATGTGATTGACCGGATTCAGGCAAGAATGATTGTGTTTAGCATCCATTTGGAAGGATAAGAGAAATAGAAACACTGATAAAACTGATTGGACTGATCTTCACTGATTTCACTTTGTTTCCTTTGTGCTATTCATTGTGTTCTTTGTGCTATTAAGTAACACAATGAACACAAAGTTTTCACTAAATACACGAATAAAAATCAGCTCTGATCCGTTCCATCTGTGTGATCTGTGACTCTATCCCTCATCAATAATCATACTCCCGGAACCACAAATTCATCCGCACACCTAACCCAAGCATGGTGGTATTTTGTGCAGCTTCATTTCCTTTGGTAAATCGACGAAACAACAGATTCGCATCAATAAAAATATTCTCGTAGATCTCGTAGCTGGCTAAGAAGAGTGCATTGATACCGGTGCTCTTTACACCATTGCCCAACGCATACCCATAGTTACTGCTGCGGCCATCAGTATTCAATCGAAAAATATCTGAACCCGAGTTGCGGCCACTGGCACTATCCAATCCCTGCTTCCAGTAGATCAAACGACCGGTTAAATTCAGTTTGCCGATTGGCTGATAACGTACCATGGCAATTACTTCGCTGAAGTTTGCACCTAACTGATGCGCCAATGGCTGGTTGTAATGCGTGTAGCTCGATACTGAATCAAAATGCGAATACGTAAATGGACGAACACTGTTCCATTCCAACTGCAGATCAAGATTGTTTACATTGGCTACATCAATATACTTCAACCCAAGCTGTGTTCCGGTTTTGTTACCCCACCAACTGCGGTCTTTGCGTAACTCAGCAAAATTGAATTCATCAATGATCAATTGTCCGTACAACTGTACACGCTTGAACAGGTTTGCCTTAAAATCAGCACCCACCATCGCATTATCACTGCTTCCTAAATTTCCTTCTACAGTACGGTAAAAAATGATTGGATTCATATATCCAAATTCAAACTTATCCTTGCGGCCAAATACAACACCTTCAAACAAACCTACATTCAACCACGGCATTACATTCATACTCAAATGATGCATGGCTGCATACTTCTTAGGCACCAGATTATTATTATTGTTGCTTTTCCCTTCACTGTGCAATTCCATGAACAGGTTCTGGTAATTGAATTTCCAGATGCGTGTGTTGAGTTTTACAAATAACTGGTTACCTGCAAACTCACTCAACATTAAACTACGGTAACCATTGCCGATAAAATTGCGGTCGTAACCGATCTGGAAGTTGATATACTTTGCAGCATTGAAAGTGAATGAACCCCGTGCATCAAAATAATCAACACCGGTTTGTTTAAATGTCTTATAAAAATTTGCACCGGGCACTGCCGCTAAACTATCAACCCAATTCTGCACAAACAACGGCCCACGCTCCTGCACATCCATTGCCATGGCACTAAATCCAACCCGTTGCCCAATGTTACCACGCACATTCAAACCACGTTGGTTGATGAAAATGTTCTGATCGGTATTATTCAATTCAACTGATTGACGATAACTGATCATTGGATTGATGGCAATAAAAAAATCATCACCATACTTTTCAATAAAACTGGCGGGCGTTTTATAAAAATGCTTGAGGAATGGTTTTTTACTTTTAAACACACTGCGATCGCCTTTTACCCACTCCTGGTTGTTGAGATACAGACTGTGCAGATTGTATTGATCGGCCTTGCTTAACCGGAGCGCTGTATCCTGGTTATAAAATAAGGGTGTGTGCGCCAGCATCGAATCGGCCTTGGCACCCAGCCATTGCACAGCATAACGACGGTCGTATGGCTTTGTGGAGGTGAAATTAAGATCGCTCACATGACCGGTTTTCAATTCAAGCCGGTCAATAAAATGAAGGTGTTTCGATTGCTGCTGCATGTACGTACTTTGCGCAGCGGAAAAAAAGGGTATAGCAAGTAACGCTAACCATAGACTGCATTTGCTAAATTGCATGCGGTTGTGTTTTAATGGTAAAAATAAGTTATACCAACGATACATGCGGACAATGTGTGGACGAATTCAAAAAACCGGATGTATGTCAGTTTCACATCAACCAAATTGAATGATTCATTACTTGATATTATGCAAAATTATCTGTTGAAAAATTGTTTATTGGTCAATGAAGGGAAGATTACAGCCGCCGATGTGCTCATTAAGAACGGACGGATCGAAAAGATTGCCTCCTCTATTACAGGCGATGCTGCTGTTACAGAAATAGACGCCGAGGGAAAATATTTGTTGCCCGGCGCTATTGACGACCAGGTACATTTTCGTGAACCGGGGTTGACACATAAAGCAAACATTCATTCCGAAGCAAAAGCAGCTGTTGCCGGAGGCGTTACTTCGTTTATGGAAATGCCCAATACCATTCCCAATGCACTGAACCTCGAGTTACTGGAAGATAAATACAAGATCGCCTCGCAAACTTCGTTAGCGAACTATTCGTTTTACATGGGCACCAGCAATACAAGTGCTGATGATACATTGAAAGCAAATGATTTCAAAAACAGCATTTGCGGCATCAAGATATTTATGGGTGCAAGCACCGGGAATATGCTGGTCGATAACTACAACACACTTGATAAAGTGTTTCGTGAAAGTGAAATGCTGATAGCTACCCATTGCGAAAGTGAAAGCATCATTAAAGAAAATTATGAGCGACTCAAAGCACTGAAGGGAGAATTATCACCTGCTGATCATCCATTGGTACGTGATGAAAATGGTTGTTACGAATCTTCATTGATGGCGATACAAATTGCCCGACAATACAACACCCGTTTACATATTCTGCACATCAGCACAGCAAAAGAACTGGACTTGTTTGGAAATATGATGCCGTTGAAAGAAAAACGAATTACGAGTGAAGTATGTGTGCATCACCTGCATTTTACGGCTGATGATTATACAACACTTGGCTATCGCATTAAATGCAACCCGGCCATCAAAGCAAAAGAAAACAAAGAAGCATTGTGGAAAGCATTGCTTGATGATCGTATCGATGTAATTGCAACCGATCATGCACCCCATACATGGGAAGAAAAACAAGGCTCGTATGAAAATGCACACGCCGGATTACCATTGGTACAACATCCGCTGTTGCTGATGCTTCATTATTACAAAGAAGGCCGCATTTCGTTGGAGCGAATTGTTGAGAAGATGAGTCATGCAGTAGCTGATTGTTTCCAGATCAAGGAGCGGGGTTATATCCGTGAAGGTTATTTTGCCGATCTGGTATTGGTTGATTTAAACAATCCATCAACCGTAACCAAAGAAAACCTACTTTACAAATGTGGCTGGAGTCCGTTAGAAGGGTTTACATTTCCTGCCAGCATCACACATACATTTGTAAATGGTCATTTAGTTTATGGAAATGGACGTATTGATGAATCACAGATGGGACAACGAATCTTATTTGACAGGAATTAATTTTTACACGACAGTATAATCTTGGAAATAGATAAAGTAACATACTACGACCTCTCCATCTTCAACAGTGAAGAGGAATACTCGCTGCTGCACCGTATTAACTTCTGCAATACGTTTGGCGGTAAACAGAAACTGGAATACCTGTTAACGCATCCGCATCATAACCTGAAGAAGATCGTTGACACACAACAAACACTTCTGCAGATCGGCGAAGTAATTACACAATGGCCAACAGAAATTACCAATGGAACTATTCTCATGCTGGAGAAGTTCTATGGTTATCCGTTTGATAAAATACCCGACAGCTATTCACCCATCCCGGCATTTTTATACAAAGTATTCGATGCACCCGATTATCGTTTGGTGCGTTATACTGTTGGACATTTTGTAGATTTTCTGAGAGGAATGTACAAGCTGCAACAATTGCTGGAAAAAGATAACGCCTCTCCTATTCTTCAGTTCATGTTGCAAGACATCAGAAAACTGATGAAGCATCCGTTGATACAGGAAATGACCGGGCTTCCTGCAACCGGAAAGCTGAGTACACAAAAATTATTGCGGTTTGGTAATTTTCTGCGGAACGAATATAAATCACAAGCAGAGCTGTTGATCGATATTTATCATAAGCTGGATGCGTATTACAGTATGGCGAAGGCAGTGCTTCATTTCAATCTTCATTTCCCGCAAATGAAAGAAACGGATGAGCCGTTGATACAAGCAAAAGGTTTGTACCATTTATTATTGCAAACACCCGTGGCATACGACATTACCTTAAATCCGCAAACCAACTTCTTGTTTTTGACCGGTGCTAATATGGCAGGTAAAAGCACATTTATTAAGTCGGTGGGTTGCGCTGTGTACATGGCACATTTGGGAATGGGAGTTCCTGCAGCATCAATGGAATTAAGTTTGTTTGACGGCTTATTGAGTAATATTCAGGTGCAGGATAATATTGTAAAAGGCGAAAGCTATTTCTACAACGAAGTGCAACGCATCAAGAATACTGTATTGAAAATAACAGATGGGCGAAAATGGCTGGTGTTGATCGATGAATTGTTTAAAGGAACCAATATACAGGATGCCATGCATTGCAGCGCCGCTGTGATCAAGGGATTATTAAAGATCAAAAGCTCATTATTTATTCTCTCAACACATTTGTATGAAATTGGTGAAGAGTTGAAACCCTATTCCAACATTTCATTCCGCTATTTTGAAACAACGGCTACTGATGAGCAACTGCAATTCAGTTATCAATTAAAAGAAGGAATCAGCAACGACCGCTTTGGTTATTTGATTCTGAAACGGGAGAAGGTGGTGGAGATGCTGGAGAAGTTGTAAAAGAATAGAGTCGCAGACGACACTGATACAGCTGATTCTCGCCGATTTTTTCTTCGTGTACTTTGTGAAATCTTTGTTCACTTTGTGCTACTAATTTATACCACTAAGAACACGAAGCAACTCACAAAGACCTCAAAGGAATTACAGATTATGAAAAAATTCTTCATCCGTATAACAATCATTATTGCAGTTGTATTAACCAGCTACTTCATCTGGTCGTACACCGGTCGTGCAAAAGAAAAGGAAACCGGCTGGAGTAAAATGCCTGAGCTGAAACCACGTTTTGAATTTATAGAAGCAGGTGTTGACAGTGGCAAAGGAAACATCATCGGCATACAACCTTACCTTACGGAAGTAAACTATTCAACCGCTTTTAATTTTGAAACATCACTCCGTTTTTATTTTGAACAACTGAAACGTGAAAATAAACTCACCGATAAATCAATTGTGGTATTGCCTGAATACATTGGTACATGGTTGGTAGCTGCTAACGAAAAAGAAAAAGTATACAAGGAGCCAAGTATAGAAAAAGCAATGACGACAATGGTTCGATCGAACCTGTTCAGTTTTCTATATGGCTATCTAAATTCACCTGCAAAAGACAAATCGACGTACGCTATTTTTCATCTCAAAGCAGAAAAAATGGCGAAGCAATATCAACAGACATTTTCATTGTTGGCAAAAGAATACAACTGTACCATTGTTGCAGGTTCCATTTTATTACCTGCTGCATCGATCAGCACCACAGGAGAATTGGTAATTGAAAAAAAGGGCGAACTGTATAACACATCGGTTGTATTTGGAAATGATGGCAAGATACTTCCGCCATTGATCAGAAAACAATTTCCGATCGATGAAGAACTTGGTTTTACACATGCTGCTGATTCATTACAACAACCCATTTTCGCAACCAAAGCCGGGAGAATGGCTGTGTTGATTTGTGCCGACAGCTGGTATCCGCAGGCATATGCAAATCTCACCAACAAAGCTGATTTTATAGTAGTACCATCACTTGGCGGGAAGGACAGTATTTGGTCAGCCGCATGGCAAGGTTACAACGGATCGAAAGCACCTGCCGATGTTGACACAACCGACTACAAGAAAATTACAGAAGGCGATGCCTGGCTCAAATACGGCATGGGCACACATGCTCTTAAAGCAAACATCCATTACGGATTGAACCTATTTTTCACTGGCAGTTTGTGGAATATGCAACCGCAGGGAAGAGTGCTACTCTTGCAAAACGATTCTACCTCTGTATTACCACCTGCAGTTGGTAAAGGAAGAATTGTATGTTTGTGGCTGAATAAATAAGTATCGCCAACTTCCTATAAACCTGTTGTATGTATATGCCACAAGCCAAATCAACAGCTATTTTTATTTTTCATTTGATCATTACGATCGGTGCTTATTTTGTTCCGTTTCTGATATCCTGGCAAATTGCGGTTCCTGTATTTGTTGCAATCATTCTTCAACATGCAATTTTTGGACGCTGCCTGCTCAATGCAAAACACGGCTTGTCTGAGAACGATGGCAGCACTTTTTATTCAGTTTTATTGGAGCGGCTGGGGTTTCAGCCAAACAAAGAAAAGGTAAGGTTTTTTGTACGGAAACTATTGTACAGCATACTTGCTATTGTTACACTTATTTGGCAGGTATTGCTGGGCAATCAACCGTTGTGGTTTTAAATGAATATTCATTTGTTGCCGCTTCTCGCATAAAAAAATTATTTTTAACACACTCATTTAAAAACATCAACCATCTACATGCTCGTTAAAACCTTTGGAAGCGCTGTGTACGGAGTAAATGCTATTACCATTACGGTTGAGGTGAATGTAAGCGGCGGACAAAAGTTTTTCATGGTTGGCTTGCCCGATAGTGCTGTAAAAGAAAGTGAGCAACGTATTGAAAGTGCATTGAAGAATACCGGACATTTTTTCCCTCGCACCAAAGTGATCGTTAACCTTGCTCCTGCGGATATTCGTAAAACCGGAACTGCATTTGACCTGCCCATTGCCATGGGTATTCTGGGAGCAACAGAACAACTTCCCAATCCTGAACGACTGTATGATTATGTGATCATGGGTGAATTGAGTTTAGACGGAAGTATTCAATCGATCAAAGGCGCATTACCCATTGCCATACAGGCACGCAAAGAAAATTTTAAAGGATTGATTGTTCCTAAACAAAATGCAAAAGAGGCGGGCATGGTGAATAACCTCAATGTATATGGTGTGGAACACATCAACGATGTGATTGGTTTTTTCAATGACGAAACAACATTGCAACCAACGGTTGTTAATACAAGAGAAGAATTTTTTAACGCACAATATGAATTTGAATTTGACTTCAGTGATGTAAAAGGGCAAAGCAATATTAAACGTGCTTTGGAAATTGCAGCAGCCGGTAGTCACAATGCAATACTCATTGGACCGCCCGGTGCAGGCAAAACGATGCTGGCAAAACGATTGCCCACTATTCTGCCACCATTAAGTTTGCAGGAAGCATTGGAAACAACTAAGATCCATAGTGTAGCAGGTAAACTTCCGGAGAATGCAACACTCATTTCAAAACGTCCGTTTCGGTCACCGCATCATACAATTTCGGACGTCGCTTTGGTCGGGGGTGGTACAAACCCACAACCGGGCGAAATTTCATTGGCGCATAATGGTGTTTTATTTTTAGATGAGCTACCTGAATTTAAACGAACGGTGTTGGAAGTAATGCGTCAACCAATGGAAGAACGTCGTGTCACTATTTCAAGAGCAAAGATCGCAATTGATTTTCCTGCATCGTTCATGCTCATCTCATCCATGAATCCCTGCCCTTGCGGCTTTTATAATCATCCGGAAAAAGAATGTACCTGTCCGCCGGGGGCTGTGCAGAAATATCTGAATAAAATTTCAGGTCCTTTGTTAGATCGAATTGATCTGCATGTAGAAGTAACACCTGTTCCTTTCAGTGAGCTATCGAGGGTTGAGAATAGTGAAGTAAGTGCGGTTATACGTGACCGTGTAATTGCTGCCAGGGAAATACAGGCCGAACGATACAAAGATGTGGAAGGCATTTATGCCAATGCACAAATGAGCAGTAAACAGCTGAAGGAAATTTGTGTGATCTCGCAGGCGGGTCAAACATTATTAAAAGCAGCAATGGATAAATTGAATTTGAGTGCACGGGCCTATGATCGTATTTTAAAAGTAAGTCGTACCATTGCCGATCTTGCACAAAGCTCAGACATAAAAGTGGAACACCTTGCCGAAGCCATTCAATACAGGAGCCTCGACAGGGAGGGATGGGCAGGATAAGTAAACATCGTTATGCTTGATTTTTATCTTTTAATTCCTTGTTACAACAATACGGAGGGCCTTATCCACTCTCTCAGTTCGGTTGAGTATCCAAAAGAAAAATTCAAGGTGCTGGTAGTGGACGATGGTAGCAACATTCCGGTTAGTACAGCCAGTTTTCCTGAAGCATTTCTTCAAAAACAGAACATAGAAATTATACGACTGCCGGAAAATAAAGGAATTACGTTTGCTTTAAACAGCGGCCTCAAATATATTCTTGAAAAAAACGATGCGCTGTTTACAGCACGTTTAGATTGTGGTGATACTTGTACCCCCGACCGATTCTACAAACAGATTCAATTTTTAAGTGTAAACACTTATGTAGGCCTACTTGGATCACTTTGTTTGTTTATTGATCGAAAAAAAAATATTCAATTCCGTTATACAGCAAAGCAAAATCATCAGGATATTCTTCGTGAAATGCATTGGAAATGCAGCTTCATTCACCCCACAGTTATTTTCAGAAACAGTGCATTGAAAGAAACCAATTTATATCCCTATAACTTCCCTTATGCTGAAGATTATGCACTCTTTTTTGAACTCGCAAAAAAGCATGAAACCCATATCCAGCAAGAGTTTCTGGTTGAAAGTGAATTAACTACAAGCGGCATCTCTGTAAAAAAGAGACAAGAACAAATTCAATCAAAAATCCGCATCATCAAATCGTTTGGATCAATTAAATCATTAATTTACATTGGTCTACTCAGACAATATTTTTTCGCTTTGCTTCCGTATAAAATTATTATCCGCATCAAACGGATTGTTTTTCCACATTAAGAAATTGTTTGCTCGTTAAAATTTATAAGTGTGCATTCTGAGCGATAAGTGTGCACTCGAATAATATTCTAACAAATACCTTTGCAGCGGTTTATACGATTGGCTTGTCAGACTTCTGACAAACAATTTAAACCTGAGAAAAAATACAATATCTGTAATGAGAATTGTTCATGTAGTAGAGCCATTTGCATCGGGCGTTGTAACCTTTGTAAAATCACTGGTAGAGCATCTGCCGGAAGATTATCATATTGTTATACATGGCGAACGGCAGGAAGTAATGGAACGTGCTGAGGTAAAAAAACTTTTCCCACCCCACCAGGTAAAATTCATTCATTGGAAATCGGCCCAAAGAGGTCTTCATTTGGTAAAAGATACCAGAGCCTTATTTGAGCTGTACAATATTTTGAAGCGTTTCCGCACGGCTGATGTTGTACATCTCCATTCATCGAAAAGTGGATTTATTGGAAGGCTGGCCTGCCGTTGGTTAAAGATCAGGAATGTGATTTATACACCAAATGGTGCGCCCTTTCTTATGCAGCAGGGGAAATTTAAACAATTATTATACAAACAACTTGAACTCATTGGTCATTCTTTTGGAGGCAAGGTTGTTTGTGTATCTGCATCAGAAGCTGATGCGTACAAACAATTGGGTATCGATGCCTCATATATCAACAACGGCACTACCCTGCCGTTTGTGAGTACTAAACTTTTTACTTCAACTACTGATCAGAACAAATTCATTATTGCTTTTTCAGGTCGCATACTGGCACAAAAAAATCCGAGACGTTTTAATGAGATCGCTCAGCAGTTTTTGAATTATTCAAATGTTGAATTTGTCTGGATCGGTGATGGTGAAGAAAAAGATCTACTTACCTCTCCTAATATTCGCATAACTGGATGGCTTACGGAAGATGAAGTGAAGAGCGAATTAGCAAAAGCTTCCCTGTATTTATCAACTGCAGATTACGAAGGACTGTCTTTTGGGGTTTTGGAAGCAATGGCGCTTGGCAAACCGTTGATCTTATCGAACTGTACAGGAAATAAAGACATTATCCGTTATGGTGTAAATGGCGATCTGTTTGAAACTACAGCACAGGCATGTACGCAGATCTTCTATTACATCAACAATCCATTTATGTTGGATGCCATGGGCAGTTATTCGAAAGATCTATGCAAAACAGAGTTCAATGCAGCCAGCAGTGCAGGCAACTATCGTATTGCTTATACCTATTAAACCAGTAAGGCACCAATATGGATACGCAACAAAACAAACAATCAGATCAAGGTAAACTGATCGCATTACCCGGCAACCTCACCGAACTTCAATTAGAAGATCTGTTACGCCAGGTTTACAGTCATTTACTTTCGGAAAATGAATATAAACGTGAGCGGATCGAAGAGTTGATCAAACGTTTAAAAGATCTCGAAGCTAAACTTGCTGAGGAAGAGCACGAGAAAAAACAACTTCACAAAACATTAAGTGAAGAAAACAAAAAACAGGAAGGCACGAAACAACTGATCAATAAACTACTGGAAGATATCAGGAGATATCAGAATGATATTGAGTGGTATAAGCGGACATATGAGAAGAGGAGTTTTTTAGGCGTTTTAAGGCAGAAATTCTGGGATAAAAGAAAATAGTACACGTCTTCAATATATAAGAAATGGAATTTAAAGTTGAAAAAACAGAAATCAGAGATCTTTTAATTATTACACCGGAAGTATTTCAGGATGACAGAGGTTTCTTTACAGAAACATACCGAAAGGACAAATTTGATGCTTTTGGTCTTGATGCAACATTCGTTCAGGACAATCACTCTCGCTCAATAAAAAATGTTGTAAGAGGATTGCATTTTCAATGGGATCCTCCAATGGGTAAACTAATGAGAGTAACACAGGGCGCAGCTTTTTTAGTTGCCGTTGATATTCGTATAGGATCCCCCACATTTGGTAAATGGAAAGGAGTTGAGGCTTCAGTAGAAAATCGTAAGATGGTATACGCTCCAGCAGGTTTTGCAAGAGGATTTTGCGTAGTAAGTGACTTTGCAGAAATACAATATAAATGTACAGGTGTGTACACAAGTACAAAAGCAGAATCCGGGATTTTATGGAATGACCCTGCCATTGGTATTGAATGGCCAGTATCGAATCCAATTCTTTCTAAAAAAGATGAAGAAGCACAAACACTGGAGCAATGGATAAATAACCCTGAGGCTAAAAATTTTATTTACTAATATTCAAATGATAATTATTTAGAAAAATGAGAATACTAATTGCAGGTGGTGCGGGTTATGTAGGATCAGCTCTTATTCCCAAATTACTGGAGAGGGGGTATGTTGTAGATGTTATTGACTTGCTTTGGTTCGGTAACAATTTACCTCCTGATGTGAGAGTTTTGCAAAAGGATATTTTTGAGTTGAACGAGAACGAATTGAAAGAGTACGACCAAGTAATGTTTCTTGCTGGTCTTTCAAACGACCCGATGGCTGAATTTTCACCAGCCAAAAACTTTATTTACAATGCTTCTTCCCCTTCTTATCTAGCTTATATCGCCAAACGTGCCGGAGTAAAGAAATTTATTTATGCCAGCTCATGTTCTGTATATGGTTATACTGTGAATGAGCTGTATGATGAAACTGCACCTGCAGTTTCAAATTATCCATACGGAATTTCAAAATTGCAGGGCGAAGAGGGCGTGCTCGGTATGGCTGATAAAGATTTTTCAGTAATCTGTTTTCGTAAAGGCACCGTAAGCGGCTATAGCCCTAGAATGCGGCTCGACCTTATTGTAAATACAATGTTTAAGACAGCTTTGCAAACCGGCGAAATTATTGTAAACAACCCATCCATCTGGCGCCCTATTCTTAGTATTGAAGATGCGGTAAGTGGTTACATCCGTGCTATTGAAAGCTCTGATGGTATTACAGGCGTATTTAATTTATCCAGCGGAAACTATACAGTTGGCGAAGTGGCAGACCTTGTAAAAGAGGCAATAGAAAAAAAATTGGGTAAACAAGTCAAATTAAACATTAAGAACATTAAAGATTTCAGAAACTATAAAGTTTCCAATGAAAAAGCGGTAACAACATTAAGTTTTAAACCTAAACATGATGTAACTGCAATTTTAGACAACTTGATTGTGAACATGGATAAGTTTACAGACTTTGACAATCCCAACTACTACAATATTCACATATTCAAACAGTTAAACTAAAATAATGAAAATAGCCGTCATCGGTTCAAACGGGCAATTAGGTAGTGATCTAATTCAAGTACTTTCTAAACAAGATCATGAGGTTATTGGTTTGACACATACTGAAATTGAGATTTCCAATATTGATAGTGTGAATAACACATTGAAGTCAATTAAACCTGATTTCATTATAAATACAGCAGCTTACCATGTTGTTCCTGAAGCGGAAAAATTCCCTCATGAAGCATTTAGGGTTAATGGATCGGGCGTACTTAATCTTGCAAAAATTTGTGCTAGCGAAAACATCAAGCTTGTACATTATAGTACAGACTATGTATTTGATGGACTAAAAAAAACGGCCTATACAGAAATTGACACCCCCAATCCCTTAAATGTTTATGCTAATACCAAATTAGCTGGAGAACATTTTGCACGAAACTATTGCGACTCAGCATACGTAGTTCGTGTATCTGGAATTTATGGTTCAGTTCCATGCAGAGCTAAAGGAGGGAATTTCATCACGACAATGATTAAGCTAGCGAAAGAAAAACCTGAAGTAAGAGTTGTAAGTGATGAAATATTAACACCTACTTCAACTCTTGAAATTGCTAAAAATACCGCTGAACTTATTAAAACAGATGCATTTGGACTATATCACATGACTTGTGAAGGAGAGGTTTCCTGGTATGAGTTTGCAAGAGCAATTTGGGACACATTGGATTTAAAGACCCCTTTATTACCAGCCAGTGTTAGGGATTTTCCGTTAGTTGTTAAAAGACCTTTCTATTCCGTCTTAGAGAACAACAATCTTAATCAATTAAGCATAAATAAGATGCCTACATGGAAACAGGCTCTGACTTCCTTTTTAACAAAGGAATTCAAATAAGATTCCCTTTAATAGCAGATTTTAATTGACTTGAAAATGTCGAATAACGAAATGGAATATACTGGAGAAAGATATGTACCAGAGTTATCTGCTGCAAAAATTAGCTACGAGCATTGGCATCGATACTTTTTTGCCGGCCGTTTTTGCAACCAAAAAAAGGTATTGGATATCGCAAGTGGCGAAGGTTTTGGATCAGCCTTCTTAGCAAAATCAGCCACTTCAGTAATCGGCGTTGACGTGTCTGAAGAAGCGATTAATCATGCAAACGAAAAGTACAGGATTCAGAATTTACAATTCCTGAAATCCAACGCTACACAACTGCCTTTTAATGACAACTTCTTTGATGTTATCGTCTCGTTTGAAACACTTGAGCATATTAACGAAGTGGATCAACAGTTATTTCTTAGCGAAGTTTCAAGAACTATTTGTCAGGATGGCTTATTGATTATCTCAACTCCAAACAAAAAAGTCTATTCAGATGAAGCTAATTACTCAAACCCCTATCATTTAGCTGAATTTTATAGAAAAGATTTTGAACTATTTCTAAGGCAGTTCTTTCCTAATGTTTCATTTTTTGAACAACAAATAATTGGTGGCAGTGAAATATCTAATGGAGATGATACGATATATACTATAGACCATCTTCATATGGGTGCAAATGAATATAAGCCAGGGAGAGCTGATTCTAAAAAAGAAAAAGAATATCTCATTGCAGTCTGTTCTAAAGAAACGCTTCCTTCTCTCCAGGGTAGCATTTTGTTAGATGATGATAATAGCCTTATAAATCAATATCAAAAACCACACTAATTTCTTATTTAAGAAACATTACCCATGTCGATTAATTTTAAGCCGGAAATATTAAAAGCAACAGAGAGCAAAGCAGATTTTGATATTAAATTTCGAAATGAATCGAATTTAACAGCCCAATTATGTGTCTTTTCATCCTATAGTTTTACTGGAGAAATTGATGAATACATTTATTACTATTTGCAGCAATTAAAAAAAGCAGGGTTTTCAATTGCATTTGTATCTACAAGTAAATTATCAAATAAGTGTATTAACATTCTTAGCGAATACGCCTTCCTAATAATTGAAAGAAAAAACACGTGTCCTGATTTTGGATCTTGGAAAATTGCATTGGAAATTCTAAACTTCCCACAGAATTTTGATGCAATTCTGCTGGCAAATGACAGTGTCTTTGGGCCTTTGTATGAGTTGCCTCCAATCATTAAATCCATGAAAAAGCGATTTGACATTTGGGGAATGACAGCAAGCCTTGAAATCGAATACCATTTACAAAGCTATTTTCTATATTTTTCAAAAAAGGTTATTCAAAGCAGTCATTGGAAAAGCTTCTGGCAAAATATCGATACCACACTCACCAAAACACAGGTTATAGGCCTTTATGAAGTGGGGCTCTCGAAGCATTTCTTGTCGGCAAATTTCAGCTTAGGTTCATACACTGATGTTGAAATATTAAGCAAAAGCCATCGTAATGGAGAAAAATACTTGAATCCAACTTTAGGCTTTTGGCGTTTGTTAATTGAACGCTTTGAATTCCCGTTTCTTAAGAGAGAAGTACTCATTAAAGAAGATATTGACAAAATTTACTGGCAAAGAGGATTATATGTTAACACAGGAAATTGGAAGAGTATAATCAAAAAAAATACAAACTACCCAGTAGAAAAAATTGATTCCTTTTTGAAAGAGTATTACGAAGTAAAAAAAGAAAATAATACAGACTATATCCTTCAAAAACGCAAGTTTTTGTTTCTTACACATAACATTGAAATAGGAGGGGCGCAGCGAGTGCTGCTGAACTTTCTAAAATGGCTGAAAACTAATACTGACATCCCTTTCGAAATTATAGTTTGCAGAGAAGGCCGACATGATTTACTGACAGAATTTTCTACTTTTGGAAATTTGACATTTTTCTACTCACTTTCAAACATTGAAAAAAATAGTATTAAAAACAGGCTTATCAGTGAAAATATTTCTCTGATTTTTTCAAATACTATGGTTAATGGGGAAGCAATGAAGTTTTTGTCATTTCTTGAAGTCCCCAAAATCATTTTTGTTCATGAGCTTTCATATGTGCTCAATCAGTTCTCCTCAATAACAGATAATCTTGATTGGTTTCGTACTGAGGTAGAACACTTTATTTGCTGTGCCGAATCTGTGCAAAAGAACTTAATTAATTTCTTACAACTAGAACCTGCAAAGACAAGTGTTATTAACGAGTTCATTGATATACAAGAAAATGATTTACAGTCTGACAACACAGAAAATTTACGAAAAGAATTAAACATACCGAATGATGCCTTCGTAATAGGCATGTCCGGGACTTTTGAATGGCGGAAATCAGCAGACTTGTTGCCAATTATTGGAATGAGCATCTGTAATAAAGCTGAAAATATTCATATAGTTTGGCTAGGTGCCGATAAAACCTGCCAACTATACAATGACATTTCTTTAGAAATAAACAAAACCAACTTTAAAAGTAAAATCCATTTGATCGAAAAACAACACGACTCTCAACCTTATTTTAAGTTGTTCAATGTTTTTTTAATGATCTCGAGGGAGGACCCTTTCCCACTTGTAAACCTTGAAAGTGGTGCTATGGGAACACCCGTTATCTGTTTTGAAAATACAGGTGGTTCTGAGGAATATGTGAAGCTTGGCACTGGTCACTCCGTTCCATATCTAGATATTCCTTCGTTGGTATCTAAAGTAATGGACTATTACCAAAATCCACATTTGTTGAAAAATGAAAGATCAAAAATTTCCTCAATCGTAAAACAAAACTTTTCAACTGAAATTCTGGCTCCAAAAGTTTTGAACGTTATTTCAAAAGAGTATGATATTACTGAGCTTGCACTTATAAAAGAACCATCTGTAACAATTCTTACACATATCTTTTTCGATCATACCTGGGAGGAAATAAAAACAAGTATCAGGCATTTCGACAGAGGTAATAATCATTTTTTATTTAGCATCAGTGAGGTCTGTATAAATAAGGATGCGATTATTTCTGACATAAAAAGAACTTTTAGAAACTCATACGTTATTGTTACCTCAAACGTTGGCCGTGACATTGGAAGTAAGTTTGCACTCATCGAATTATACTTAATGCTTGGCATTAATAGTAGTTACTTGATCTTTCTGCATGACAAGCAGAGCCTCCATACATTGGTTGGTGATTCTTGGAAGAAAAATCTTTTTAAAATATTAGACCCCAACAACTATAGAAGTATTATATCCCTTTTTGAAACCGAAAACGCAGGCATCATAGGTGCAAAAGAGCATTTCATTAATGAATATAATCCGCAAACAGAAACGTTTAGACATAATAATGATCTTTCAAAGGAGTACCTGAAAAATTACAAAATTCAAATTAATGACTATGAATATATTTCAGGTACGATTTATTGGTTAAAATCTTCGATAATAAAAGATTTCTTTACCACGCATAATCCAATTAACCTTCGACATGAACTCGAATCAGGCAACGTTCTTGATGAGAAGGTTAGCACGAAAGTTCATACGTGGGAACGTATGTTTTGTTGGATTACAAAAAATTCAGGACACACTATAAAAGGCATTTAATTAATATGGTATCAAACTACCTTTTTTTTATTGAGCAACCGATTGAATTTCTTTTATCCGAACATAAAAAGGAAAAAAAAGAATATATATTCCCAATTACAAAGGACCTCCTTTCCGATAAAGCATTCTTGTTTAAAAAGTTATACAACTCAGAAACAAGATTTTGTTTCTGTATAACTAAAGACATTTTAAATCCCAGCGTTATAACCAAAGAATACCTAGTTAGCTTTCTGGTGCTTTTTGCGTTTTTACCAAATTATGCACGATATAGGCAAAACTATTTATTCTTTTTTGATGAAGAAGTGTCTTCAGAAAGAGAGTTTCGGCGGCAAAAAGAAGAATTGCTGAATACGCTCCGCTTGCAGGGCATCAAAAACATTATTACAACGGATCTTGATAAAAAGAAACGAGTAGTAAATGCTGATAAAAAAAGCTTATGTATTACTAATGAAGCATTTAGCCAATATATTACATCATCGGATAAAGGAATTGTTTCGCAAGACTTAATAAAGAAAATCATATCGCCTGACAGCATAGAAAAAAAATGGATAATTCATATTGAATCATCATCTGACTATACCACTAAGAATCAACTAGCCGATCACTTTTCTTCTTTGGTTTCACAGATAAATCCTGTTGTATTTAAGTTATTATCCTTGTATGAAAACGCTGATGATCTTAAAGCCAAATTCGAATTTGAAAAAAGCGCATTACAAATCAAACTAGATAATACCAATGACAACTTGAAAGTTTTACGTAACAATTCTTTGTGGTATGTTTATGAATATGACAAGGTTATTCGTGAAATCGATCATCTAAGAAGGCATGTAGAAAATAATGGGAGTACTCCAGCTTTTGTGCATGTAGAAGCGCCAATAATTGCGAATGATTTCAACCAAAACTCCTTTGAATTAAAAACCAGGCTTGATGAGGTAGTAAAAAACAGAGATACGATTCTTGAGTGGTATATGAAAGAATACGAGGTACTACCAGTTTGGTATAAAAGAGTTGGTCATTTAATAAAAGCTGCAACCGGGAAAAGAACATTCAAATCTCTATTTACTAAGTAATTATTTATTGGAAATACTCATGACCAGAGAAGAAAAACTTTTGTATAAGATTGACAAAACCTTGCTTGGTGTTGAAATTGGCCCAAGCCATAACCCTATTGCTCCAAAAAAATCTGGATTCAACGTTCATATCATTGATCATATGAACAAAGACGAACTTATTAAAAAATACAAAGATCACAATGTAGATCTTTCGAATATTGAGGAAGTAGATTTTGTATGGAAAGGGGAATCATATTCTGAGTTAACCAGAAGAAGTAAATCCTACTCTTGGATACTGGCATCGCATGTAATTGAGCATACGCCAGATATTATATCATTCCTAAACGAATGTGATGCGATTTTAAAAGAAAACGGGGTCTTGTCCCTTGCCATTCCCGATGTTCGATATTGCTTCGACTATTTTCGGCCTATTACCGGCGTTTCTAAAGTAATAGATGCCTATTTGCACAAAAACAAAATCCACACTCCCGGTACAGCAGCTGAATATTTTCTGAATTTTGCAAAAAGAGATGGGAATATTTCTTGGTTTGAGGGATATAGAGGAGAATTAGCACTCGAATTCTCAATAGAGGATGCCTACAATCAGATGAATGCAGTGATAAGAGATAAAATATACCTTGATTTACATTCATGGTGTTTTACTCCAACATCATTCAGGCTTTTAATACAAGACTTGAATTCGCTTGGTCTAATTAATCTTAAAGAGGTGTCCTTCTTTCCCTCGGAAGGATGTGAGTTTTTTATCAAACTTAGCAGAGAAGGAACGGGATATTTAACAAATCGGATAGACGCACTTAAGACAATAAAAGCAGAATTATCAATTTAGATAACTACAACTATTGTACATTATAAAAACTTCATACTTTGAAATGCGAAATAAAATTTCTGCATTTGACATAAAATACATTTAATGCAAAGTCATTCTAAAATATGCTTATTTGTACACTACAATCGTCGAAGTGAAATATCTGACTATGTATTAATTTTCTTAAAGTCACTTTCTACATTACACTATAGAATACTGCTTTTGTCAAATTCCGAGATTTCTGAGCACAGTAGAACAAGGGTTGAAAAGGAAATACCTAACTGCCGTTTTTTTTTGCGGGAAAATAAAGGCGCTGATTTTGGTGCATGGAGCTGGGCATTTGCAAACAATCTTATACCAAAAGATACAGACTATCTACTATTAGCTAATGACAGTGTCATTGGCCCTTTTTTCAATTTAGCCTACCACTTTGAATCCATGTACAAGGACGATCAATCTGATTTTTGGGGATTAACTGACAACTTTCAAGGGGCATGGCATATACAATCGTATTTTTTACTGTTGAATAGGCAGGTTTTACAATCGCATGCCTTCCAAAAAGTATTCTCTCAGAATTTTAATAATAAAACAAAGCTTGAAATTATTAAGGATGGTGAAGTAAGGCTAAGTCAGGAATTGATTGCTGCAGGGTTTAAAGGGAGGGCTTTGTTTCCTTATGAAGATCTCGATTCTGAAAAAGACAGTGTGTTTAGTCAGAATTCAACTCATTTCTATTGGGATACGCTAATAACCAAATTTAAATACCCATTTCTAAAACGTGACCTGCTGCTACAAAATCCTGAAAACATTCGCAATCTAAACTCAGTATTTCACGTAGTTCGGAAAGTTTCCGATTTCAATACAGAATTGATAAAATCAGTTATAGTAAATAGTTTAGAGCCCACATCGCCAGTCACAGTACCGGATAAAAAAATCAGTATATTATGTCATCTTTATTATCCTCATAGTATCTATTACTTCCTTTCAAAGCTCTCTATCTTAAAATCGTTTAAAGCCGATTTTTATTTTAACCTTTCAGATGGATTAATGTATGACGAAGATTTTATAGATGTCCTTACCCGATCTTTCTCAGGATCAGTAATTTTACACACTCCAAACAAAGGACGGGACATCGGGGGGAAGTTTGCTCTGATTGATGCAATGTTAAAGTCCGAAAACAAAACAGATTATACTTTAATCATTCATGATAAGCTTAGCCCGCACACACCAACAGGAAAAACCTGGCGAGATAAACTTTTTAAAGTGATTGAGCCGGAAAGAATTGAGATTGTCCTATCAGAGTTTGAAGCAAATAAAAAAACAGGCATTATAGGCACTAAAGATTTTGTAAAAACTGAATTCAACCCCGATAAAAAAGAATTTGATTGTACAAGTAATGATATCCTCTTACAAAAGCTGAAAGACTATAAGCTTCACCCAAAAGACTTCAACTTCATTGCAGGCACCATTTTTTGGATACGAAGTTCAGTTTTAGAATCATTCTTTACCGAACACAAGCCTCTTGCGATCAGAAAAGATTTTGAAACTGGCAATGCACTTGACTTTACCAAAGGAACATTAATACATGCATGGGAACGATTATTTACGATGATCTCGACATCACAAGGCTATAAAATTAAAGGCATTTAACGTCATGTATCTACATTCATACTTTCTATACGACATATCAGATGTTAAATGTTCGCTCCATTTAAATCTGCCAAATGAGTATCATTTTTGCTTTAAAATAACTGATCAAAATTTATCCTCACTACCCTTTTTTTACACGCATCTTTTGCATTCATCAATAAAGCCGGGGTTCTGTTTTCATATTGACATTAAAGAAAAAAAAGTGGAAGAGATCAATCAGTTTATTCAGGAATATCTCATTCCTTCTTTTTTTCACTACCAATATAAATACGATAGCTTTTCCTCTCCCTTTATTTTAGCTAGTGCTTCCACAAGTTCAAATGCTCCTTTTCTTTCCATATTAAATTGCGCAGGCAGAGAACAGGGCTTTCCCAATATTTCCCCTCTTACTGTAAAAAAATATCATCTCATTAGTACTCTGAACGCAGATGATAAAACTGTAGTTGAGCATTATGCGAATACACTAATGAAAATAAAAGATTTTAATGAACCGATTTTTTTTCAAATCAATTCTATAGATGAAATATCTCCTTTTCTCTTAAAATTGAATAGAGCTGAAATTATATTGGCAGCTAAACACCATCAGTTAATGCAATTTTTTATAGATTACACCAAACTTTATGAAGACAGAAGGCAATTGTCATTTCAAAATGGTGTTTTAGCCCAGTCATTGGAGTCACTAAGCAAATACGGTTCAGATATTAATGAACCTGGCTCTTTTTATAAAAAGAAAATTGCAGACATTGTTAACTTTTATAAAAATGAATATGAAATTCTTCCTCTTTGGTATAAGCGCCTGGGACATATCCTAAAAGTTATTACAGGCAAACGGACCTTTCGATCACTCTATGATGACAATTCAAAAAAATACAAGCTGTGAAGTACTGGCTACTAACAACAGAATATCCTCCATTCTTTGGAGGAGGTATCAGCACCTACTGTTATCATACAGCAAAAATGCTGGAGCAACAGGCACATACAGTTTCTGTTTTTGTAAACGATGCAACTGCTCTGAATACTACCATCGTTAACGATGGTAGTATCAGGATTATTCGTTTCAACGCTACAGCTACAAAGTCATCTGAATTTCTAGGACATGTTACAAATATCAGTTACGAATTTGCCCACATTTTAAAAGAGTTTATTGAGCAAGAAGGTAAACCAGACATAATAGAATCCCAGGAATACCTTGGCATTGCGTACTATCTTTTACAATTTAAACATCTTGGTTACGCATGGTGCAAAGATGTGCCGGTAATTATTACGATGCATTCTCCATCTTTCCTTTACATGGAGTATAATCACGTTTCTGAATTCAGATACCCAAATTACTGGATCTGTGAAATGGAAAGGTTTTGTTTGCAAGCAGCTGATCATGTTATTTCACCAAGCCAATTTATGATTGATGAGCTTAGCAAAAGGTTCACCCTGAATCATACAAATATTTTTGTTATTCCAAACCCATACACATTTCAGGAACAACAATTTACTATTGATGGCGGGAATGAAATTATTTTTTTTGGCAAACTCACTGTTCAAAAAGGAATACTGCAATTACTATACTACTTTAAGCAACTTTGGGATAACGGTTTTCAAAGACCACTGATCTTAATAGGTGGACAGGATATTGTATACCATCCTGAAGGCTTGTCAATGGGTGCAATCGTTCGAAAAAAGTACAGATCTTATATTAACTCAGGCTTACTTAAACTTGAAGACAGGATTGAACCATCAGCAGTTGAAAAACGTCTGGTAAAAGCAGAAGTTGTCATTGTCCCAAGCAATAACGACAACTTGCCCTATGTTACTGCAGAAATGATGAGTTTAGGAAAAATTGTCCTGGTATCAGAACAGGGTGGGCACCGTGAAGTAGTTGAAAACGCAATAAGTGGTTTTATTTTCGACCATGAAAAAGCAGGCTCATTTCAACAGCAATTAACTACTATCCTTGGACTTGATAAGCAAAAGAAACTGGAGATTGGTAGCAGAGCACAGAAAAGAATCAGCGAATATTTCGGCTATCAAAAAGTTTATGAAAATAAAAAACAAATCATTGATCGTGTTATTCTCCAAAGGAGTTATAAAAAAAAGTTTCCATATATTCGGATTAAACAGGATATTTCAAGAATTGACAATATTCCAAAGGGCAATAAAGAACTATCGGTCGTAGTCCCTTTTTATAATATGGGACGTTTCCTGGATGAAACAATTCGTTCGATCAAAAACAGCTCTTGTAAAGTCCATGAAATTATAATTGTTAACGATGGCAGTACGGAAGAAGAAAGCATTCAAAAACTAAACACTTACAGATCTGAAGCTGGGGTAGTTGTCATTGACACAGTTAACACAGGTGTTGGCGCAGCCAGAAATATAGGAATTAAAGCCGCTAGTGGTGAATATATTGCTGTGCTTGATGCAGATGACATTGTTGAACCCGACTACTACGCAACTGCAGCAAGAATATTGTCAACTTATGAGAATGTACATTTTGTTGGTTGCTGGACCCGCTACTTTGAAAACTCAGATAAAATATGGCCAACATTTTCACCAGAGCCGCCATTAATTTTGTACCACAATCTTATCAATTCCAGTGCACTAGTTTTTAAAAAAGAGAGTATTATAGCAGCAGGTTTATATGATACAAAAATGACTTTTGCAGGCCTTGAAGATTACGCATCAGTTGTCTCCATGCTTGCTTCAGGTTATGGTGGAGTAGTTATACCTGAACCACTATTCCGATATAGGGTTCGTAACAATTCAATGATTCGGGATGTTTCCAAGGACAAGAAAAATCTGCTTGTACAGTACATCAGCAATAAGTTTAGTTCTTTTTACAGTAATTATGGCTACGAGTTGGTTAATCTCTATAATACAAATGGTTCTGGTGTTCAACACGATAACCCCTCGTTAGACTATCATCTTTCTGACAAGATTCCTTTCTTAGGAAAGCATTCGCAAAAAGTTATAAAACTCATAAAGCGAAACAGACATACAAAAAACATTGCTTATCAATTATACCGGTTTCTAAAAAAATAATTATGCTTCTAAAAATTGTAAAAGATTGGGTTAGCAGTAACAATAAACTTGAAAGAATTTGGCTTCTTGCTAAGATTGAGTTTAAATTGAGGTACTATGAAAACAAACTGGGTTTGCTTTGGGCACTACTTAAACCCATCATGGACATTTGTATTTACTATGTTGTTTTTAAAATTGTTATGAAATCCGATGTGCCTGCATTTGCTTCATTTCTTTTTATTGGTCTCATAATCTGGAACTTTTTTGTAGAATCTACATCTGGAACCATACAAATTCTTAATACAAAAAAATACTTGTACGAATACAGTAACATGAATAAGCTGGAGATCTATATTTCTACCTTAATGAGTAATGCAATAGGTTTTTTCTTCAATTTCCTAATGTTTTTACTTTTCTATAATTTTCTTGAAAAAGATTCTGTTGGCATAAGCATTCAGAACATTTGGATAGTTGTAATCTTTCTCAACCTTTTCATTCTTTCACTGGGAGTATCACTTATACTCTCTAATATTTACATTATCGCAAAAGATATTTCGCAAATCTGGCTGGTATTTACAAGCTTTCTTTTTTTCTTATCGCCTATTTTTTACAGCTTAAAAGTATTTAAAGAGGCGTTGCCTTCATTTGATTACGGCAACCCTGTTGCCGGGCTCATTATCAATGCTAGAAAAATAATGATGGAAAAAAGTTCGCCTGATTTCACTCTACTTGTCTGGGATTTGGCCTATGCATTGTTTCTGTTTCTTTTAGGATTAGTAGTATTAAACAAACTTGGTTCAAAAGCTGCTGAAAAACTTTAAATAACAAACTATGGAAAAAGTGATCGCATTGAGCGCAAAAAATATCAGTAAGACATTTGAAATATCAGAGGATAGTCACAATACCGTAAAACACAGATTGTTTAACTTATTCAATCCTCCCAGAAGAAAAAAAATACCTGCGTTAAAAATGACCTCGTTCGAGATCAATAAAGGCGAATGTGTGGGATTGTTAGGACGAAACGGATGTGGCAAATCAACACTCGTAAAATTATTAGCAGGCGTATATCCTACCGATACAGGCTATGTAAAAATAAACGGCAGCACCATGCTCATGAATCTAGGTGTAGGTATGAGCCATGAACTGACTGCAAGGGAAAATATTTATGTGTCGGGTTCTGTATTAGGAATGAAGATCAAAGAGATTGATGCCATCTTTGATACGATCGTTGATTTTGCCGAGCTGCGTGAGTTCATTGATACAAAGATCAAGTATTTCTCATCTGGTATGGTTGCCCGTCTTGGATTCTCTATTGCAGTAAATGCTGGTGCAGACATTATGTTCCTAGATGAAATTTTTGCGGTAGGCGATATGAAGTTCCAGGAAAAAGCGATCAAGGTTTTTGAAAGTTCCTGGATACAAGGAAAAACAGTTGTTCTTGTTAGTCACTCAATGGATACAATCCAGAAATACTGCAGTCGTGCCGGTTTTATGAAAAACGGCGAAATGGTCTACTTCGGCAATACTGAAAAAGCAATCGAACTCTACATGGCCGATAATCAATAATCGGCTATGTATTTCTTTTTGTTGCAGCGATGAAGGAGAAAAAGAAGCTCGTGATCATACAACCAAAGCTTCGGCCAAGATATACTTCGAAGATCATCGAAACGATAAAGGCAGTTACAACAAACAGATCGAACATGTTCTGCCGCTTCAGCACATGAAGAAGCGGTAACAGCACAAACCCTAGCAGGAAAAGAAAAAGTCCTCCTATACCGAATGTGAGCAACGCATCGAGGTAACTGTTGTGTACGTTCTTGTTTGTTTGAATGGCCATGGTGAAATTCTTTTCACGGTAAACGGCCTGCAATTGATCGACCCGATCGCCAATACCTGTTCCGGTTAACAGATTTTTTTGAGCAAGCTCCCAACCACAATTCCATAGTGCCAACCGTGTGTTGGCGCCATTCCACTGTTCTTCACTGAGCTTCATATCATAATGACTCTCGGCCCCTGTATTTCCAAATTGATAGTTTGTAATCGTCAGCTCTTTAAACCGCTGAATCGTTTTTGGAAAAAACTTAAAGAGTATGAACGCTCCGATAAACATCCCAAGCAGCAGCGTAAAGCCTTCGAGATATTTCCGCTTTCGAATAATGTAATAAACGGCATAAAAGAACAATCCACCATACAACAAGATCATGGCCGAGCGGCTGGCGAGTAAAAAATGATAGCCGAACAAAATAACAATAGCCAGGTAGATCAACCCGGGAATTGTGATCAACGATGATTTTTTTGCAAGCAGATAAATAAATCCAACAATCGATAGATTCACCAGCATGGCTACATAGATCGACTGCTGGCCAAAGTGAACAGTCAAACTATCGTTGTACATAAATCCGGAATTACCGCTCTCAGCATATTGCGAAAAGGATAAGCCAAGACTTACAATTGCTACAATGCTGATAATTGAAGCAATACACAATATAATACGGTCACGTAACTCATTACTGATAACAATGGTTCCAAGTGCGATCGGAAACAAGAGCAGGGGCAGCCGTATCAGCAATTGAGCAATCGCTTCGTCTTTATTTACCGAAAACAGTGTGCTGATCACATGCAATAAGTAGTACGCAATCAGTAACATTACAAACGTTCGGTTTTTCAACAGGGCTACCTTTTCTTTGACTGAATTAAATGAAAACGAAAACAAAACAAGAATTCCCAATAATGAATTTGAAAGCACAGGTGCCCGTGGAATAAAAATAATGATGAAGAAAGTAAAGAGAAGCCAATACAATACCTTTTCACGTTTAGTGAAAAGCTTACTTTCTGTATCTAATAAAAACAATGCTTTCATGCGAAAATATATCCGTTAAAATTACAGGTAATTAAAGCTGCCTGCATACTATTTAAGTAATGATACTATCCGGTTTTATCAGCAACCAAATCGAACATGCAGCTACGCTTCAGTTCTTATTCTTTAAAATCATTTTCTTTTTCACTTATCTTTAACATATAAAGCCCAAAAAATAGAGCAGCACCCGGCAAATATAATTTTTGATTGTGAACGCATGAAATATCCCAATACCGGGATCTATCATTACTGCAAACAACTTAGCAAAGCACTGATTCAACAGCAACAACCCACCTACCCTACGCTTACGCTTTACATACCTCCTTCAGAAAGGCAGTTAGCAGAACAGGCCGATAAGTACATCCTTCAAAGCTCGTGGCATAAACTGCATCATCCTGTCACACAAAAAAATCAACTATGGCATGGTACATACCAAGGCAGCAACTACTACCCGACCAGTAAGCAGGTAAAAAAACTACTCACCATCCATGATCTCAATTTTTTATACGATGAAGCCAAAGGCCCTGAGAAACAAAAACGATATTTAAAAAAAGTACAAACGCTCATCGATCGGTCCGATCAACTCACAGTAATATCATCATTTACATTACAGTGTATCCGGGAACACCTGAACATTGATCATGTACCTGTACAGGTAATTTACAACGGTTGCAACGTCCCCGCCATTACAGATGGGAGTCAACGTCCATCGTTTATTCAAACAGACAGACCTTATATTTTTTCCATTGGCACTATTACAAAAAAGAAATATTTCCATACCCTTCCTGCATTATTGGTTGGCAATGATCACCATCTTGTAATTGCCGGCATTACACAGGATCATCATTACCTTGAAGAAATAAAAGCAGCAGCAAAAAAAGCAGGTGTGGCCGACAGAATGATCATTCCCGGCGCTGTTACTGAAAGTGAAAAATGGTGGTTACTTGAACACATGACTGCATTTGTGTTTCCGTCTATTTCGGAAGGTTTCGGACTACCGGTAGTAGAAGCTATGCATTTTGGAAAACCGGTGATCCTTTCAACGCACACCTGTCTTCCTGAAATTGGATCCAATGCTGCTTATTACTTTAACTCATTTGATCCGGAAGACATGCAGCAAACTTTACAACAAGCGTTGCAACATTTCAATGCAAACCCACAACAACAGGAAATTGTAAAACAACGGGCTGCTTTTTTTAAATGGGAAGATGCTGCCCGGCAGTATTGGGAATTATATACAAAATTACTTCCGGCAGAATAATTGCCTGTTGTATACACAGTTTACTACTGCAACTGAACGAAATGAATGTACTGATTATTGAAGTTGGCGGATCGCATATTGAATGTGTACACAGCATGGTGCATTACCTGCACATGAAAAACAATTCGGTGTTCGTTGCCTGCAATGAAAAGTTAGTTGCTTCAGTTGCTGAGCGGGAAAAAATTGTTGCTTTACTGGAACTTCCTGACAGACCAACAAATAAGCAGCATTTGCGAATTGCATATCAGCTACGCAAGTTTATTATCAAAAATAAAATCCAGGCAGTTGTGTTCAATACAACAGAAATTACCATTGTGCGTAACCTGCTGCTGTTATTGCCCCGGCTCAACTATACGGGCATAGTACACAATGCAAAGCGGCTTGAAAAAAGCTTTACGTTTACAAAGATCATCAGCCGGAAGATGAAGAAATTTTTTGTTCTGGGCGATTACCTGATCAGTAAGCTGCATCCGCATCATCAATTTCAGATTGAAAGTTTTTATCCCGTTTATTTTCCAGCTGTTACAACGCTCAATCCTATAAAACCGCCAAATGAATGCTGGATAACGATACCCGGAGAAGTATTTACAACCCGGAGAGATTATCTTGCTCTTATCAATGAGGTGGAGAATAGCAACCAGCTTGCAGAGAATATTAAATTTATTCTGCTTGGCTACAATCACCTGGATGAAGAAACAAACAAGCTGCTAAACAGCTCACCGCAATTAAAAAAACATTTTGTTACGTTCGATCATTACCTGAGCTACGATCTCTTTCACTCCTATATTCAGCAGTCAGATTATATTCTTCCACTTCTAAAGGCAGACGACGATGGCTTTTATGGTTCCGGCAGAATTTCCGGATCATTTAATCTTGGCCTCGGTTATCAACTCCCGTTTTTTCTGCCGGATAATTATCAGGAGAACCAGGATATTGCACCATACAGTATATACTACAACAATATGCAGCACCTGCTTGCACTAATTCAACAAACTGAAGCTGATCAAACCAGAAAGGAAAAACTGGTACAAACTTATAAAGCAGGTAAATTCAATAACGAGCAATTGCTGGCTGATAAAGTGCACCATTTCATTACCTCTTGATCTATCGATATGTACAACTTAGAGTAGTTTCAATTTGATACGGTAATTGCGTTTTTACAACAGATGAATGTGAAACATGTACACATGCTTGCAAACGGCTTACTTTATTCTGATTATTTTTGAATTGCTGAATGCAAATGGTCGTACGCCGGTTAATTTTTCGATGAAAGCAAGCAGCTTCATACGGGGCGATAATTTTTTCTTGTTTACATCCAATACCACCTCCCAGTTTTTTGAAGCAATACGTTCTTTCATCACAATTGGGTGCTCTCCCTCAAATTTCCGGATCGAATCAAATTCATTAAAATCAAATACCTGGTTCCGTTGCTTAAACTCATTCACAACCGCATCATCATCACTGTAAAAAACAAGGGTGTTATCCATTTTTCGCTTCATCTGCTCCGGGCTTTTTACCCAGCCGTAATGATATACTTCCGCTGCAACCGGCACTACGTTTAATTTTTTATCGCCTCTGCGAAAACCCTGTGCATCTCGGTAAGAAGTAATGGTTTTGTCGTTTTTCACTATCCTTACTTCACTTTTATACCACTTGCGGCTGTCGCCTACATAATCATACGTTCCATAAAAATGTAAATACTGAAACAACAGTCCGTCAACTCGTGGCTCATGACAATATTTTTCTGCTGTTGACCGGATAACGCTGTGATATTTTTCATGGATCACTTCATCGGCCTGTATGTAAAAGATCCAATCGGTGTCAGCCGAAACCTGTCGCATCACCTTATCGGTTTCCAATGCATACACCACACCACCTTTACGCAAACTCATGTCCCATGTTGAATACACAATCTTCAATTTATCCGATTGAATCGAGCGGATCAATCCATCCGTATCATCATCGCCTTTATCAATACTAACGATCATTTCATCCACCACAGGTAAAATAGAACGGATGGCTTCCACCACCGGGAAGTCGTTTAATACAGCATTGCGGATAATGGTAACTCCGGTAATCTTCATAACTGAGAATATCTTCAAAGAACCGATTTTTTTCGATACAAAGCAGCTCACATGGCTGCCACCGATCTCTGCCAAGCGGAAACCAATACGGTTGGATGTGGCAGTTCTTGTGAATCATTTACGGCTTTCAGAAAAAATCCGCAGGCTGTTTCCTGCAAACTTGTCTTATTTTTAAAGATGGTGTAAACTTTGACCTTCTTCAGCCTTTACCATTTATTATGAAACTTCTCATCAAATATTTAACCCCTTACAAGGGACTTGTTGCACTAACGATGGCGCTGGCCGCTATCAATATCGGTTTTTCATTGATCGATCCTATTCTGTTTGGCAAGCTGATCAATCTTGCCAACCAACATCAGGGTATTGAAAAACCACCTACTTCAAATTTTGACTGGAACCGTTTTTTTACTTCGTTTAGCTGGAAAGAACCGGGTGTATTTTTTGTACTGACCATGTCAATTTCAGTAGCTATGGTGAGTCGGATCGCCAAAGCCTTCCAGGATTATTTTCAGAATCTTACTACGCAGAAATTCGGTACGAAAGTTTTTACTGATGGATTACAACATGCCATGAAGCTACCTTACCAGGATTTTGAAGATCAACGAAGTGGTGAAACACTTTCGATCTTAACCAAAGTAAGAACTGACACAGAGAAATTTGTATCGGCCTTTATCAATATTCTGTTCCCCGTTATCATTGGCATTCTCATCGTTTCCATTTACGCTTCGAGCATTCACTGGTCACTTCCGTTTATTTACTTTGGCGGCATTATTTTATTGGTCATCATTTCCAATGCGCTCAGTAAAAAAGTAAAAGCGGTACAAAAAACCATTGTAGCGCAAACCACGCAACTGGCTGGTGCCACCACCGAATCGTTACGTAATATTGAACTGGTAAAAAGTTTAGGATTAACCGAACAGGAAGTATCCCGTTTAAATAAAAACACGTTTAAAATACTTGGGCTTGAACTCACCAAAGTAAAACGCATCCGAAGCATCAGTTTTATACAGGGAACATTTGTAAACACATTGCGCCAGGTTATCTTGTTTATGCTCATGTGGACGATCTTTCATGGTAGAATGGATGCAGGCCAGTTGGTAACCATGCAGATATTTTCCTTCTTTGTATTTGGGCCATTGCAGGAAATTGGCAATATTCTTCTCTCCTATCGTGAAGCGGAAGCAAGCATTACCAATTTTCACAAGCTGATGGAAAAGAAACCGGAAGCAACTCCCCGCAATCCATTACATCTCGGCAACATCGAAACCCTGCAATTCAACAATGTTTCATTCAAACATCAAACAGCGGGACAAAATGCCATTACTTCCATCAATTTCAATGTAAAGGTGGGCGAAACCGTTGCTTTTGTTGGTCCATCGGGTTCAGGCAAAACAACGTTGATGAAATTGCTGGTAGGATTGTATCGTCCACAGCAAGGAAGCATTTTATACAATGGCATGGATGAAAACTCCATCAACTTCGAAGACCTGCGTAACCAAATCGGTTTTGTAACGCAGGATACGCAATTGTTCAGCGGCACGATCAAAGAAAACCTGATGTTTGTAAATCCATCCGCAACAGATGAAGAGTTAACCGATGTGTTGAACAAAGCAAGTTGCCAGCGATTGTTAGCCAAAGCAGAAAAAGGGTTGGAAACAATGATCGGTGAAGGTGGATTGAAATTGAGTGGCGGTGAAAAACAACGCTTGTCGATTGCACGTGCCTTGTTACGCAAACCAAGACTTCTGATCTTTGATGAAGCAACTTCTGCACTTGACTCCATTACAGAAGAAGAAATTACAACTACTATACGGGATATTTCATCTGAAAAAAATCAGATCAGTATTTTAATTGCACACAGGCTGAGTACCATTATGCATGCCGACCGCATCTACGTGTTGGAAGGAGGAGATGTAGTTGAAACAGGATCGCACCACGAATTACTGGAAGAGAAAGGATTGTACTACGCAATGTGGCGACAGCAAATTGGTGAGCGCAAAAAACTGGTGGCTGCTACCAGTTAGTGAAAAAGGCAGGTAACCTTTCTATAAAAAATTGAAACTATTTACACGGGCCAAGGTTTGAAACTTTGGCCCGTGCTTTTTGTCACATATAGTAACTATTCGTTGGCTACCTTTGCAAAAAATCAGAACATGAGTGCATCAAAGCCACGACCGAACTATTTCTGGAGCATGCTTTCCATGCATTGCCCACGATGCAGAAGAGGGAAATTGTTCAAAGATCACAGCGCTTATAATTTCAAACACACGTTCAGCATGCACGATGAATGTCCTGTATGCAAACAAAAATTTGATATGGAGCCAGGCTTTTGGTATGGAACAGGTTATGTAAGCTATGCGCTAACAGTTGCTATTTCTGTTGCAACATTTGTTGCATGGTGGGTATTGGTCGGCGTTTCGTTTAGCGATAACCGTGTATTCTGGTGGCTGGGCATCAATTCTGTTCTATTGCTGATATTGCAACCCTGGCTGATGCGTTTAAGCAGGGCCATTTATCTCTATTTCTTTGTGCGCTATAATGAAGATTACGAAACATCGGAGCCACAGACGTTTGATTATTAAGATGAGTAATGAATGATGAGTGGAAAACTTTACCACTCATAACGGGTCATTCATTATTCGTCGTCCAGAAAATGTTTTAACAGGCTGGGGCGTTTCAATTCCATATCGCTCAACTCAAGGTCGATGGCCTTTGTGCTGAGAAAAATTTCCAATAATGAAAAAATCAGCGACGCCAGTAAACTCAATAAGCTAAAGGCAAATACCCACTTGGCTGCGCTGTCAAAACCACGAAATATCAAGTACATACACACCACACACAACAGAAAACTAAGTACACCCAACGCCTGCATATTCCTGATCATACTGATGCGTGTACGCACATTGCTGATTTGTTTGTGAATCATTCCGGTATCTTCTTCCTTTACATATTCATCATGCAGTTTACGAACCAGCGATGCCAATGCCAGAAAGCGATTGGTGTACGCCAGCATCAGTAACGTAATGGCAGGAAATAATAAAGCAGGTGTGGTGATGGATAACTCATTCATACCTTAAAAGTAATCAAGTGTTGCAAAACGAAAAAGCCGCATTGCTGCGGCCTTAAAAATAATATCGATTGCAATTATTGAATCACAACAGGAAATGTAACTTCAACATCGGTTTCGCCCTTTGAAATCAAATCGCCTAAGGCTTTTACACCGGGCTTATGTTTCAGTGTGATCTTTACTGAACCTCCGCTGTTGGTACCGGCCACCCAGTTCGATGTAATGCCCAATGGCAATCCGCCGGCATCTGTATTTAAGCCATTAATGGTAAGTGCTGCAGTTGTTACTTCGTAATAGACCTGGTGATCGGCTCCTTCTGCATTCACTTCAGTTGTAATATTCTCCGCCGGTGTTTTGCTTTCATCCAGAAACTCGATCGCACAGGCATACGTTGTATTTGGTGAAATTGAAATGGTATTGATCTGTGGTGCATTACCACCGGGTCCATCAACATCTTTCCATGTAAATGTTTGCGTTGCACCACCGGCCGCTGTTAATTTTACATTCACGGTTGTGATCAGTTCTTCTTCATTTTCTTCTTCGTTGTTTTTCTTTTTACAACCTGCGAGTATCAGTCCGCCAAGCATAACTACCGCTAAAAATTTCAAGTGCTTCATTTTCATAAAATTTAGTTGAATGATTGATTTATGATTTGTGTGTATGTTTCAGATCAAATGGAATGCGTACACGAAGCGAAATATTCCGTCCCATTTCATCACTGAAATAACGGAACGCATTCATATAATCTCTGTAAGCTTTATTTGTAAGATTGGTAACCGATAATATAAAGCTCCAGTTGCTATGTTTCATTTTCAATTTTGTTCCTGCCTCAAATGCAAGCAAAAAATAAGCCGGTGGCGGATTAAGATAATCGGATTGCTTGATAGATGTGCCGGGCACTTCAATGTTTCCGGTTGAAGGAACTCTTGTTTGCTCCAATACCCATGTACTGCTGATGCTTACATAACTATCATTCACTTTCCTTGCATTGCCGAAATTATATTCAACAGCTGCTTCGTACCTGTCTGATGGCATCTGGATCAACCATTGCTTTTTTTGTTTATCCCATGCACGTAACAATGATGCTTTTACGGAAGCTGCTACGTGTGCATCAAATTGATAGGCTGCAGAAAAATCCAATCCGCTTAACCGTGCATTGGTTTGTGTATACCGAAACGATGGAAATGCTCCTCGAATAGTTAACTCCGGAGGAAACGTTGGTTCAAGAAAAATAAATCCATCGATCCGTTTCAGATAAACACCCGCATCAATATCCCATTTGCTGTTGTTGAACAAGAGGTTTGCTGCAATGTTGTTTGAACGCTCTGGTGTAAGATTGGGATCACCTTTTTCAATACGTGCAGCGCCATGATGCAATCCATCTGCATACAATTCATTCACCTGTGGTGCACGCCACGCAGTAGATGCATTTACTGTTACACGAAAAGCAGGAACAAAGCGATAGTTGAAACCAATATTCCCGGATGCATTGTTGAACAGCCTGTCGGGATAGGTATTTACCTGCCCGTTATCGGTTGTATTAAAAATTGATTTACGATCGAAGCGGATACCTGCTTCAAGGTCCAGTTTATTCTTTGTCCATTTTTCAATCACAAACAATCCCGCATTGGTTGATTCGTAATTGGGAATAAATAAACGACGCTCGTAACTATTGTTCTGATACATGAACGAACCACCAATTGTTCCTCTGAATGCGCCGGTATTAAAATGATCCCATACTACTTCTGCCAAACCTGTTCCAATTGTTAAGTCCAGCTGTGGTGCATTGCTGCTGCTGGCAAATCGTTTTTGATCAAACTCCTGGCGGTTGTTGTACTGACCTGATACAACAAGATTCAGCCGACCAATAGTTCCTGTATTTCTCCATGCTTTGAATTTCAACAACTGGTGTTGAATGGATTGATAAGGCCTGTCTATGTTATACGAAAAACCTACCTCTTTAATATAATCAGGTGGATCTTTTGCCAGAATCGCATTCCACAGATCCGTTACATTACCAATATGTGAACCTGCAAAAATGCCCAGCTTTGTATTGAACTGCGAATAAAATAATTCAGCACCACGGTCTTGTTTTTTCCATCCTGCCGTAACAGAAAAATTATATTCTTCATTGGCTGAATTTGCCAACCAGTAATTCGGTGTGCGTGCATACCCGCCACGTTTAGCAGTTCCCTGTAAACGCCAGCTAAAAGCAGGACGTTTGGCACTATTGCCTTCGATCATAGCCGATAAAACACCCATCCTGTTATTGGTGAAAAACGAAGTATTGATCTCGCCGCCAATACCCGGATCGAACCGCAACAATTTCGGCTCAACCAATATTACACCTGCAATAGCATCGGCACCGTAACGAATAGCAGACGCACCTTTGATTACAGAAATACGATTGGCAATGAACGGATCAATTTCAGGCGCATGTTCATTACCCCATTGTTGTGCTTCCTGACGTACACCATTGTTTAAGATGAGTACACGGTTGCTATGCAAGCCATGAATGACCGGTTTGTAAATATTGGCACCTGTTTGTAATACGCTTACACCACTTATTTTTTTGATTGATTCTGCCAAACTTAATCCACGTGTTGCTTCGAGTGCTTTACCCTTTATTTCACTAACAGGAATTACATTTTTTGATGATTGATCGCCACGCACCACCACTTCACTCAACTCAGTTACCGCATGCGCCAGATCAATATCCGTTTCCAGATCTGCTTTAAGATGAATATGTTTTTCAGCAGGAATACAACCGGCATGTGTAATTTCTACTGTATATGTTCCGGGACAAAGACCTTTGAAAACAAAGAATCCATCCTTATCAGATATTTGAGTAAGCTTCAACTCTTTGATCAGGATCACCGCTTCATCCAAATGTTCTTTTGTTTCGGCATCATTGATATGACCTGACAGTGTAAGTGTGCATTGAGCATGCATTTGCTGCAAACACAACATAAAAATCAGTGAGAGGAAAATACGGCTCATTTGAAACATGGTTGCAAAAATGCAACAAAGTTTCAAATTTGAAAAATCTATTTTAAAAAAGGGAGGATGAGGCTGAAATTTTCACAAATCGTTATTTAGGATATTGCTTACCGCACCTTCAGCATGGGTTTCACCTGCTGTGTGCTTCCGTTCTGGAAACGCATATAATACACACCGGCAGGAAGTGTATACGAATCGAAGCTGATTTGATATTTCCCTGCACTGTAAGTTCGGTCGACCGGTGTAGTAAGTACACGACCAAGGGCGTCCATGATCTGTACCAATGTATGTCCGCCTTTGGTTGTAAAACTTATGGTGGTGGTTGATGTAAACGGATTTGGATAGTTGGAGATCAACGTAACACCTGCATTACGGTTATCATCTACATTCGTTAATACACAATTACCATTTGCACACAAACCAAGTTGCTGAAAATTTTGCAACATGATCGTTTCAAGCGTTGTATTATCAACACAAAACCAGTTTTGCAAAATGGTAGCATACACGCTGCGAAAATCGTATTGCATTGGTATATTATCATTTACCGCTGCAGTTACCGGTATAGTTGGGTTTACACCCGTGATGCCAGGATTTACTTTGCTGCCAAATACAAACAAAGGTGCAGCAGCTCCATGATCGGTTCCTGTACTTGCGTTCGATTTTATTCTTCGGCCAAACTCACTAAACGTCATACCTAATACACGGTCTTCAATACCTAATCCCTGCAGATCATCCTGAAACGCTTTCACCGCATCGCTTAACCGCTGCATCAACGTTGCATGATTGCCGGTAGATGTATCACCTGTATTGGTTTGTGCTGAGTGCGTATCGAATCCACCCATACTTACCATGTACACTCTTGTTTTCAATCCACCTTTAATTAACCGGGCAACAATTTTTAATTGGTCGGCCAATGTATTGGTAGTTGGATAAGTTCCCTGTGTTGGCACAGCAGCAGCCGCTGCAGAAATTCGTGATGAATATTGATTGGATTGTTTGGCCACTAAACGTACATACTGCAATGCATTGCCTGCTTTTGTTGCGGGTGCCGGATCCTCTATACCATTGATGAGATTATAAAAATTAGTAGCACTTGAAATGCTGATGCCCATGTTTACACTCGGACCCTGAAATGCTAATGATGCAGAAGAGCCGATCTGTATGCCCAATGGATCGGGCATGGTTGTATTGGGATAACCGACAGGATAATTAGCAAACTGATCGTTGAGATAACGACCTGCCCAACCGGAATACAATTGCTCATCACTATCACTCGCACTCATCCAGATATCGGTTGCACGGAAATGCGAAAAGTTTGGATTCGGATAACCAACGGCCTGTACTAAACGAAGTTTACCATTGTTGTACATGGTTTGCAAACCCGTCATGGAAGAATGTAAGCCGACTGTGTTCGTACCGTTTAAGGTGAGCACTTTGTTTTGCGGTATCGCAATATTTGTCCTTGCATTGTAATAGTTGCTGTATTGATCGAGTGGTATCACCATGTTCAATCCATCGTTACCGCCATTGAGTTGTATGATCACCAATACACGATCTGTTTCAACATAGGTATTTAGCAATGCAGCCATTACCGGGTTATCACCCAACACACGGATCGAAAAATTATCGATGATGGACGGCAGTATAGCTGCAGGTATTGTATTTTGTAAAAAGTCTCTGCGTTTCATTGAATCAGATTTTTGGATTAAGCCAACTGGTATTCAGCAAGATTCATGCAATACTTAAACAAGCCACGTAAACGGGTATTCACAATATTGAAATTCGTTGTTGTGGGCGATCCGATATAAATATTCCATGCATTGCTCCAATAGTAATCCTGATCTTGCCCGGTTAACAGAAAATCTTTTTTCAGCTGATCTTTTGATTGCTGCGTAATGGGTATCTGGAACAGCACTTCAAACAACTCGTTGATGAGTGCGTTTGGATCAGCAGGGTTGCTGAGCTTCTTGGTAAACTCTACGGCATCGATCACTATCTTTTTTCCACTGCGTGAATAACCATTTCCGATCATCAGATCACTAAATTGATTTCGCTTGGGCAGTGTATCTGTATTCACCCATATCTCATAATACTGCGGCACCTGGTAATAAGCGGGCCAACCTGCTACACTTGGCGGGTCGCCAATGTTTTGTTGATTCGTTGCTGCAACCGTCATAATATAATTCCACATACCATATGCATCTGCATAAAATGAAACCGCATCTGGAAAAACAACTTCCCATTCTCTGCACAATGCAACCGCATGATCAATGGGTGATTTTATCATCGCTCCCTGATTCATTACATCAAAAAAATGTTCGCTTTTGAGTAAGGCTTGCAGTGCCGGTTTTATTTCCCAATTGTTGGTACGTAATAGTAACGCCAATGGTTCGATCACGTTTGTTTCTGCAGCAGCATCAATATCATAATGCACAAAAAAGCGATAGAGTTTTTTTGCCATGAAGCGTGACACTTCAACATTCTTTGCAAAGATCATATTCAGCAGATCATCTAATTCGAGATCACCTGCTGTTGTTCCTGTTCTTCCGGTAATAACCGTATTACCAAAAAAAGAAGAAAATGTTTTGTTAGTTGAATCGTGGCGTGACGAAGTGAAATAGGATGGAAATGTATTCACATTACTATCAACACGCCATCCCGTAAGCACTTTTGCCGCAGCCTTTACATCCGCCTCCGAATAATTTGGATTGTTTTCTTTTCCCAATGTAAACAACTCCTGTAACTCACGACTGTAGTTTTCATCAGGAGCACTGGCGGTATTTAATCTTCCATTCAGGTAAATAAGCATTGCCGGATCAAGTGTAATATCCCGCACCAGCTGTTTAAAATTACCCAATGCTTTTGTGCGCAAAAGATTTGCATGTTTGTATAAAAAGTTAGCATTACCTACATCCACCGTTTCTGTTGCAAAGTGATTATGCCAAAACAGGGTCATCTTTTCACGTATACTCCTGTCTTGCTGCAGCATACAACCGATCCACCATTTTTTGAATGAGGCTCTGCGCCGGCTTTGAATGGTACCATCATTATTCACATTGCTGATCCAGGTTGCTCCATTGGCGACATCGTTATCGGGAGTTGTTACACCCGTTACACCATCATACTCTTTTACCGGCGGTGCAGGTAACGGATCAACAGGATTTAATAATTCATCTACAGCTTCATTCATGGTTTTAGCTGCGAAATAGCTGATATCACTTAGGCGTGAGCCAAACATTGTTCGTTTGAGCAGGTGGGTAACTTCTGTTTTGGTCCAGGCACCGGTATAAATAGTGAGGTCGGTTGTAGTGCGCCCAGCAACGGGTTTGGGTTTTACAACAGCAACCTGTTGCGTTTTTTTCTTTGCAGTAAGAAATGCTCTGCGATCCATAAGGCAGTTGGTTTAGAATAGAAATCCTGAATTAGAACGTTTTAAGGTACAAAAGTTTAATGAGGAGAATAAAAAATAGTACGGAGGATATCTACCATAAAAAATCCCGCCAAAAAGGCGGGATCATTTGCTTTTATTACGATTGCATCATTTACATAATATTCTCAATAATTCCTGCAATGCCTTGTCCACCTCCAACACAGGCCGTTACAATGCCATATTTTTTATTGAGTCGTTTCATATCCTGTGTGATCTGGATGGTCAATTTTGCACCGGTGCAACCTAACGGATGGCCTAATGCAATAGCACCTCCATTGATATTTACAATATCAGGATTAAGATTGAGCGTACGAATTACTGCCAACGCCTGCGAAGCAAAGGCTTCATTCAATTCAAACAGATCAATATCATTCAAATTCATATTCGCCTGTTTCAATACTTTAGGCACTGCTTCAACAGGGCCAATACCCATAATGCGTGGATGCACACCTGCAGAAACACAATTTACCAAACGTGCAATTGGTTTTAATCCCAATTGATTCACCAAACGTTCACTCATCACTATTACAAACGCAGCACCATCACTTGTTTGTGATGAGTTACCTGCAGTTACTGTTCCGTTCACTGCAAAGGCCGGTTTCAACTTTGCTAACGATTCTGTGTTGGTATCTGCACGCACACCTTCATCTGTATCGATCACATAATTTTTTGTTTGTTTTTTTCCTTTTGCATCAAGCGATACTTCTTCAACATTAATTGGAAGTATGCCGCCTTTGAAATAACCATTTTCAATAGCCGCTTTCGCTTTCATATGAGAGTTGTATGCAAACAGATCCTGGTCTTCACGATTTACATTGTATTCTTTTGCTACTGCTTCGGCTGTTAAGCCCATACTCAAATAATAATCAGGTTCATCTTTTGCAATGGAATAAGCAGGCACAGTTTTCCAACCTGCAGTTGGCACCATACTCATGCTTTCGGTTCCGCCGGCAATAATACATTCGGCCATGCCCATCCTGATCTTTGAAGTGGCAATAGCAATTGTTTCCAAGCCGCTGGCGCAATAACGGTTCACCGTCATACCCGGTGCATGAAAACCGACAGCTCGTGCAGCAATAATGCGGCCCACCTGTAACCCTTGCTCTGCTTCGGGTACAGCATTTCCTACAATTACATCATCTACCTGCTTTGGATCGAGCTGCGGCACACTTGCCAGCAATCCTTTGATAACATCAATTGCCAGGTCATCGGGTCTTGTAAACCGGAATCCGCCACGTTTTGACTTGCCCACTGCTGTGCGGTAACCCGCTACGATATATGCTTCCTGCATAGTAATATTTTTAGGTTCAATCGTTAAATAGTTGTTTATGCAACTTTCTAGTTCAAAGTTAAGGTTTCAAAAGAAATATCACCAAATCATTGCTGTTAATTTGTGATCGGCTTTTGGGGTTTATCTTCGCAGCCATGTACAAGTTGATTCGTTCGTTTTTCTTTTTGTTTGATGCAGAGAAAGTTCACTACTTCGCCATGAATGCGCTGCATTTCTTCTGTTCGATAGGATTCATCAGAAAACTGTTAGCCAACAATTTTCAACCAACAGCAAAAGGCCTCGCTGTTGAAAAATGGGGATTGGAATTTAAAAATCCGGTTGGCCTTGCAGCAGGTTTTGATAAAAATGCAAAATACCTGCGGGAGTTGGAAGTGCTTGGTTTTGGTTTTGTGGAAATAGGAACCGTTACACCCAAACCTCAGGATGGCAATGATACACCACGCCTCTTTCGTTTACCGAAAGATAAAGCCATCATCAACCGCATGGGTTTTAATAATGAAGGAGTGAAAGTGGTGGCACAGCGGTTGAAGGAATGGCGTTCGAAAAACGAAGTACGAAATACAAAGTACGATGGCAGCAAAACGCAACTCACCACTCATTATTCATCACTCATCATCGGCGGTAACATCGGTAAAAACAAAGTAACGCCGAATGAAGATGCATGGAAAGATTATGAGATCTGTTTTAATGAACTGTTTGATTACGTCGATTATTTTGTGGTGAATGTAAGCAGCCCGAATACACCCGGCTTGCGTGAGCTGCAAGAAAAAGATTCGCTGCATAAAATTTTATCACATCTGCAAACGCTGAGAGCTGCACGTTTAAAACTAAAAGCAGAAGAACATATACAAAAACCGATCCTGTTGAAAATTGCACCCGACTTAACTCAATCGCAGCTGGATGATGTAATTGATCTGGCAAGAGAAATTCAACTTGATGGATTGGTGGCGAGTAATACAACCATCAGTCGGGAAGGACTTACCACCGATGCTTCTGTTGTAACGGCCATTGGTGCAGGTGGCCTCAGTGGTTTGCCAGTGAAGCAACGCAGTACAGAAATTGTACAGTACATTGCACAAAAATTAAAAGGCGAGGTACCTGTTATGGCAAGTGGTGGAGTTTTCACTGCGGCCGATGCAAAAGAAAAACTAAATGCAGGTGCAGCGTTGGTGCAGGTGTGGACAGGTTTTATTTATGAAGGCCCAGCAATCGCAAAGAAAATTTGTAACAACTTACATCAATAAGTAATTGGCAAGATGATTTGCCTGTTGCTTTTTGCAAATTGACAATTCAGGAAAAAAATGGAACATCTTTTTACGTCAGAGAGTATTATCAGTTTTATCGTTCTTGTTGTGCTGGAAGTAGTGCTGGGTATAGATAATGTAATTTTTGTAAGTATTATTCTCAACCGTTTAAAATCGATCAAAGATCAGAAGCGGGCACGCCGGTTGTGGATGATCACCGGTATTCTTTCCCGCAGTTTATTGCTGATGGGTTTAGGATGGTTGCTGACGCAAAAAGGAAAAGCAGTATTTACCATTGCAGGAAAAGGATTTGACCTTGCAAGTTTAGTAATGCTCGCCGGAGGTTTATTTCTTATTTATAAATCGGTTCACGAAATACATCAAAAGCTGGAAGGGGAAGATCCGAACCAGGATCCCAAAAATGCAAAAGGCATTTCGTTTGGTCAGGCCATTGGTCAAATCATATTGATCGATGCGGTGTTCTCATTCGATAGCATTATTACTGCCGGTGGTACAGCAAAGCATGTTGAGATCATGATTGCTGCTGTAGTAATTGCCATGACGGTGATGTTTTTGTTCAGTCCAAAAATTGCAGGTTTTATTCATCAGCATCCTACATTGAAAATGCTTGCACTCTCCTTTCTTGTAATGATCGGTTTAAGTTTAGTAATTGAAGGATGGAATGCAGAAGCTGCTCACGAATTACATTTGAAAAATTATATCTACTTCGGTATGGCGTTCTCCTTTGCTGTGGAAATGCTCAACATGGTAATGCGCAAACGTGTATCGAAAAAGAATGTAGTGAAATTAAATGAGCCCGTGTTGCAACCGAAAGAAGAAGGTTATGATGACATGGCGAAATAAAGAATTGCATAAATAAACAGAAAGGCGCACTGGTTATTCAGTGACGCCTTTTTTATTTAAAAAAATACTATTCAATTCCCCGCTCTGCATCAGTACCATAAACAAAATAGACCCCTCTATTAAAACCACCTGAAGACGTTGCTCTTGTTTGAATAAAGTTGCATAAGTTAATTCCATCACAGTTTAAATTAAATAGAATTGAACCAGGCTCCATATCTAGGTATCTAATTGCAAAATCTCTATATGTAAGCACCCCTTCCAGTGCAATATTAAATGCAAACACCAGTTTGCTGGAACTACGTTCAACAATCCTGAGATTTCTAAGAATGCTGTTAGTTATAGTGTTTCCATTATTTTTTATACCTCTCACCAAGTGTAAACGGTGGCCTTCAAAAGTCACTCTTATTTCTGTGCCAAGTGCTTCAGCCGTGCCTGCCGTTACAGTTCTACCCCCTGCTGTAAATAAGCTTTGAAATAATATTCTTGCATTTTGCTGAAGGTTTAATGTAAAAGTGCTTTCATCTGTACCAAGAAGCGATGGACGTATTAACCTCACTGTTCGGTTGCCGGCAGCAGCAGACGGACTGATCGTTAACTCAAAATAAATCCAGGATTTTTGAGTAGATAATCCCCTACCATCTACTCCTTTCGAAATAATTCTTGACAGTGTAACTCCTGTTCCGCTCACAACAATCCTATTTGTAAGATCTAACCAGTCTTTTTGTGCAATGAGTAAAATTAATTTTTCTGAAGTTGAACCAAAAGCAGTAAATGCATTAACAGTATTACCAGAACCTGTAATACGATAATTGCGATCGAACGGGCCTACCACTTCTCCTGTAGAAGTATAATACGGCCGTTTCACAATCTGATGACTTTCCGGAGTTCCGCTTGCAAAAGCCTGCCGGGAGTATAAAGACTGAGCGTTGACATAACTGCAGGTAAATGAGAATATAGACAAGATCAAAATAATTCGCTGTTTCATACAAAGTGATTTAGGGATTTAGAAATTAACCACCAATGTTTATGCATTGATTACGTACTGTTAAAACTGCTGTTACTTGTCTATTACCAATTTGAATACTGCCGGTAAATACTTTGCCTCCATTTGGTATGGTTGCAGATAATTCCCGCAATGGAATATCTGTTGTTAAAATACCCGACTTTAGATACAGACTGGTTGCCAGACGGCCGGTTGTAGGATTAAGAAATCCCCCAAATGTGGTTACTACTCCTGTATTTGATCTTACAATCATTGGCGTTAAATCAATCTTTGAACAGGTTATTAGCTGAGGTATTAATGGTGCGCCTGTATAAGTAGTTATTACATCTGATGTGGTTTCATGTACAACCATCGTTAATGTGGCCATTGCTGTATAAACATCGCAAGACCCCGGTCTATTCTTGATATAATCAAAAATATAGCGGTACTCTGCCTTTGCAAGAGTAGAACAGTCGAACACAGTTTTCAACAACCTGCTTGACTCAGAAGTTAAAGTAGGGGTTTGTGCATGCAATTGCATACTTGCAATTACTAAAGTAATAGAAAAGAATACTTTTTTCATAATACTGTTTTAATTTGATGAAATTGTAGAATTGTATAAAGCAGAAAATAGTTATGCTATCATTTCACATTATAACAACTGTTTACTTGTTACAACTGACAGCGATCACAATAGTTTTTATTCATAATAGGTGTTATCCCATCTAAATATGCAATTGATACCACAGGTATAAAACCTGTAAAATTTCAGTTTGTATCAAAAATTCAAATTCTGCAACTTACTCGGATCAATGTTAAGTTTAACAGGATCTAAAGCTACTCTGTACTTCAACAGACTATTTGTTAGCTGAGATTGGGTTGACATAATTGTGGTTAATTTTGATACCATTGCTTTAAACTCCATTTCTGCTATGGCTTTTTCTTTTGCCGCAGCAATTGCCCTCGCCTTTGCATCCGCAATAAACGCTGTATGTACATTCGTAATACTTGTTAAAAGCTGATTATATAATTTATCTCTGTAAATTTCCCTGAAGCCTGTAGCATTTGGGTGCATGGTACCAAACTTATCGCCCTGCCTTGCAAGTGACTGGGAGAGAGAGTTTACATAACCTTCGCAATTGCAGATTCCATTTCGCAAAGCTTCATTAGATACATCCACAAAATCCCACCCGTGCAATGCAGCAGCTACCGCAACAGCTTTATTCAACGGAGCCAAAAACCGATCATAAATAAATTTCCAGTCTGTTTCGTTTAAATTATTCTCGGCTGTCCAGCAAAGTCGTTTGTCGGAAACAATTCCAGGCATACAAAAATTCGCATCAAAGCCCCCGCCTGGTAAAGGATTACCAGTTATTACATTGGGATAGTTAAACCAAACAACTCTTCCAACGTCTACTTTTGATTGCAGATAAGTCTTAAACAAAAGGAAATTATCCGGAAGACGTGTAAATGCAGTTTGTACTCTAGACATTAACTCCTGATCATTTTTAAACTCTGAAAAAACAGAAGTTAATCCCTGCACAACAACATCTCCAAATCCCAAATCATTTCCACCTCCGTCAGATAATAAAATATCCAAACCATCATAACCTTTGGCCCTTAACCAAGCTGTTACAAGATCAACCTGTAAACCTTGCTTGGTTCCTGCAGAAGGGTTTTTCTCATCTTTTAATTGAGCATTCTGATAAAAGTCTGTAAGTTTCGCACCACTGCATGTAACATTGATATAATCAATTTCAATACGTTTACGTTCTACTTTCAATTTCCGCACAGCCAACTCACCTCCGCCATTTGCAGAACGATGACAAGGATCATTCAACCATGCACTGCCTTTAGCACCTTCGCCAGACGCATACGAATCTCCCAATAAAGCGATCGTTAATGGCCTTGGCATAACAAAACTCAATACTCTTCCATTGCTGATGGTTAAGGAACTGGTGGCACCTGAAGGGGTGTGCGTTCGAGCCCATGAATAAAACAGCTTTGTACCTTTTGAAAAAACTCTTTCTCTTGAATTGATAGCCGGCCTCCCACTATGCGGGAAGATGACCACAGCTTCAACCTTTCCATCAATAACAGCACCAACCTGTGTAGTAACTGATTCAAAATACTTAGTGGGATCCCGACGGGCAAGATCAAATGCATTAGCGACAGCAATAGAATCTGTACCATACACTACACTGATGCGCACCTGAGAAACCGAAAGACCTCTTAAATCAACAATAGCCGAAGCAAAACGCTCACCAGGTGCCAGAGGAGCTTTCAAAGAAGTAAAGAACTGCGCATGCACACTTTGATAAAATAAGAATGCTGCTAAAAATAAAACAGGCATTGTAAGCTTGTTCATGGTATTATATTTTTGGGGGTTGACATTAATTTATTGTTGAGTTGGGCCTACCGCATTAAACATGCAATTGATACCACCGGTATGAACCCTGTAAACTTCCAGTTCTTATCAAAAATGCCACGCATACCATAGTTCAATACCACATTACGGTTCATGCGCCAATCGCCGCCAATGGCAATGGTATTAGGCTGCACGATATTCCACTTAACAGAATTACCCACTACCTCAAATCCGTCAGGCGATTCAAATACTTTTGACAATGCTTCAACCGGTGTACGTAAGCCTTTTCTTTCATATAAAAATTCTGCAAAAAAGGTAAAATAGGAACCTCCGTAGCGTAGGTTAAGCCCGGCCGTTAGTAATGTATTATCTGCTACTGCAACCTGCGTTAACTCATCGCCGGTTGATGTATTACGAACTTGAAAATTCAGTTCTTCCTGATACCAGCTGTTGCGCACTAATCCGGAGAGCAGCCATTTTTTTCCCATACCAATACTGAAGTTTGCCCAGCCGGCCCATGCCGTACTTCGGTTTAACCGAAGTGATTTAAGAGACCCGCTGCTATCGGTTTGATAGGAATACACTCTGCCGAATGCTGCATCAAGAGAAGTTACATTCCAATGCTCGGCAATAAATACTTTTGCCCGTTCATTGATTTCTGCATTACGTCGAGTGTTGATTGTTAAGAGTAAATCTTCCGTTGCTTTGATCTGGTTCCGCAATTCAGGTTTTGCAAGAATGTTTACAGTAGTGTCTAACTGTTGTTTTAATTCTTTCAGCTTTGTTTCCAGTTCGATCTTTTCGGCGCCGAAACGTTCGGAGATGTCGGCATACAGTTCTTTTGCCATTAACGGATCTCTTGATCGGAAAATGTTTGTCTTTACTGCAAACCCTATTCGCCGGTCATTATTCTCATCTTGTACAGAACCAACAGACAGATCAACCGAAGCAAGCTTTCGCATAAAGCCGGATGCTGCTTGATACTTACTCAAATCTTTACGGTTATAGAATAATTCCCAGAAAGGTTGCGATTGTATTGCCAGGTTGGGACTCAGCCGCCATGATTTAAACGACCAGTCAACTTTAAAATCTTTAATATCGGCTGTACGATTGATTTGTGAAGGTGTTACACCCATCACGTCAAATACAGGAGAAGCAGGTATTGCAAATTCTTTAGGAGACACTTTGTTGGGTGCACCGGCATCCTGTGCAGAAACATCAACAAGCATTACTATAAACAGGGGTAAAAAAATGAAACGCTGCATAGTGATTTATTTCGTCCTCAAAGTTGCAGTTGTGCCCTAATTGTTTCTATACCTGATGCCTGTGGTTTTAAATAATAAAAAATACCTGAAAGGAGGTAGAGAACTTACGGCTTTAGATTTTATCTTACCGAAGAAAATAAACCCAACATTAACTAATTGCTTATGTACTACTATTCTCATAAACTGAAAGATTGCACACTTTTCTTCTTATTCAACTTCCACACTGCAATTCATTAGTCAGCTTTATATAACAATCCTGTTCACTATCAAATTAATCAAGCCACAGTAATACTTACGTGCATATATAGCACAGCTAAAAAAATGACTATGCAAAGAATCTTAAACTTATGTCTTCTCTTATTGACCCTGTGCTGTTGTGGGATAAATGTTATTGCGCAAACCCCGGAACAATTAGTAGATAGTTTACGAAAAGAATTACCAAAACAAAAGGAAGATTCAAATAAGGTAAACCTGTTGATAGAAATCTGTAATAATATAAGCTATTACGATCTGGACCAAGCCGTCAACTATGGATTGCAGGGGTTGGCCCTTAGTAAAAAAATTGGTTATCAAAAAGGCTCTTCAAAAATGGCCTACATCCTTGGCTTTGTATATGCCGATCAGAATAAATTTAAAGAATCAGCCAATATGTATGATGAAGCCGAACAGATTGCTATAGCAGAAAAAAATCAGGAATTACTTGCAAAAATCAGTAACGGCAGAGGTAGTTGGCATTTTATGCAGAGCGATTTTTTTAATGCCTCCTATCATTATTCCAAAGCGTGTGAATATTTTCAATTAGTTAAAGATACCGCCAGAGAATTAATAGCCTATCAGAACCTCATTGCAACGATCGGTTCGTTAGAAAATTATGATAAGAGTATAAAACTGAGCCTCGAGTTGGTTGAAAAAGTAAAACGCTTTAACGACAGCTCACAAGTAGCGTTTGCTTATAATCATTTGATTGTTGCATATCTCGGAATTAAAAAGACAGATGAAGCTTCTAAATACGTTCCCTATTTAAGAGCATATATAGAAAAAACCAGCGATCTTGCATTTGCTGCTGACTCGTACAGTATACTGGGCCTCTACTATGAACGTAAGGGTGAATATGACACTGCTCTTATGCTTCATAAAACCGGATTAAAAATATCACTTCGTGAAAATTTTCAGCCGGCATATCTCAATCTTGCAATAGGCAGGACCTATTTAAAGAAAAAAGATTTACCAAATGCATACTACTATCTTAATGAAGCATTAGTTCTTGCAAAAAAATCAAAATCAATTGATGTGCAATACCGGGTATGTGCACAAATGAGTACATATTATGCAGCCATTAATGACTATAAAAATGCATACAAATACAGTATTGAATATGAAAAACTGAATGATAGTGTGCTATCAACTAAAACCAGACAATATGCTTCTTTTCTCGAAGCATCGTTTGAAAACAGTAAAAAGGAAAAACAAATTTCAGCGCTCGAATTATCTAACACACAAAACGAGCTTGCTGTAGTACGCAGAAACAGGATGCTCATTATTACTGGTTTGCTTGCTATAACATTATTATCAATTCTTGGATTTCTGTATAGGGTGAGTCAACAAAAAAGAACCATTGCAGAAAAAGACAAAATATTACAACAGGAACAAATCAAATTCCTCGAACGGCAACAACAGGTTGTTTCGTTACAAAGTATGGTGAACGGGCAGGAAACAGAACGCACACGTATTGCTAAAGACTTACACGACGGACTTGGAGGTTTATTTTCTACTGTAAAAATGCATTTCAGCACATTGCAGCACGAGCAACAGGAGTTGCAAACCAATCCCCTCTTTTCTAAAAGCTATGAACTTATTAATACCGCTTCGGAAGAAGTACGCCGCATTGCACACAATATGATGCCTGAAGTATTACTGAAGATGGGTGTTGTACAAGCTACACAGGAATTATGCAACAGCATCAGCGCAGGCAAATTGCTGAAAGTAGCCATGCAATCGTACGGTATGGAAAAACGATTGAATGCCTCAACGGAGATCATGCTCTTCCGCATTATACAGGAACTACTTAACAACATTATTAAACATTCGCAGGCAACCGAAGCCATTGTTCAATTTAACAGAGAGGGCAATCGCTTAAGTATTACGGTAGAAGATAATGGCCGTGGATTCAATATGAAAGAAAGCGATGAGAAAATAAGTGCAGGCCTTTCATCGGTAAAAAGCAGGGTACAATATTTAAACGGGCAGTTGTCTATCGATTCACAAAAAGAGATTGGGACAACCGTGCTGATGAATTTTTTAATTAACGATGGAGAAATAGTTACATAAGGCTGGCTTTTTGTATTTTCAGCGGAGCGAACAAAGTACTATGATCAAAATCCTCGTTGTTGATGATCATCCTTTAGTGGGTGATGGTATTTCCACTATGTTGAAAGATGAACTGCATCTGAATGTTTGTGGCATTTGTAAAAATGGCAAACAGGCTATTGAATCTTTCACTGAATCAGAACCGGATGTGATACTCCTCGATATCAGCCTTCCTGATATTGATGGTATCGAATTATGCAGCATCATCCGCAAACAAAACAAAGAAGTAAAGATCATTGGTCTTACTTCCACCAATGAAGCCGGCATCATCAGCCAGTTTTTGGCAAAAGGTGGTAATGGCTATTTACTGAAAGATATGGAGCGATATGAATTACTGGAAGCTATTGATGAAGTAATGAATGGCAAAATTTATCTCAGCAAAGCAGCCAACCAAAAAATTCTGGAGCAATTCAACTCATTAAAGGATGCTGCGCAAGAGTTACCCGGTCTTACACGCAGAGAAAAAGAAATACTGAAATTATTGTACGATGGATTCAATGGCCCTCAAATTGCTGAGAAGCTTTTTTTAAGTCATTATACCATCGAAACACACCGCAAAAACCTAATGCAGAAACTGAATGTAAGCTCAACGCAACAGTTATTAAAACTAGCCCTTGAACACAAACTGATCTGATCAGCTGAACAAATTTGGCCCAGCCCCACTGCTGTAGGGTTTCTTTCCTAAATGTTCATACGCTTTGGCGGTAACTTCTCTTCCCCTTGGTGTACGTTGTAAAAAGCCTTCCTGTATCAGGAATGGTTCATACACTTCTTCCAGTGTACCCGCTTCCTCGCCAACAGCTGTTGCAATTGTTGTGATGCCCACAGGGCCACCTTTGAACTTCTCAATTATGGTGAGGAGAATTTTGTTGTCCATATCATCTAACCCGTACTCATCTACATTCAATGCTTTGAGGCCATGTTGTGTTACACCCAAATCAATTACACCATTACCCAATACCATTGCAAAGTCACGCATACGACGCAACAATCCATTTGCAATACGTGGTGTGGCACGACTGCGACCAGCAATTTCTTTTGTAGCATCGCTGGTGATCTTCACATTTAAAATTCCGGCAGCTCGTTGAATAATTTTTTGCAATGTTTCTGCATTATAATATTCCAGTCTTGACTTAATTGCGAAACGTGATAACAATGGCGCACTCAACAAGCCACTTCGTGTTGTCGCACCCACCAATGTAAATGGATTGAGGTTGAGTTGAATGCTTCTTGCATTGGGACCGCTGTCGATCATGATATCGATACGGTAATCTTCCATCGCCGCATATAAATATTCTTCCACCACAGTACTTAGGCGATGGATCTCGTCAATAAACAACACATCATGCGGTTCGAGGCTGGTAAGCAATCCCGCCAGGTCACCGGGTTTTTCAATAACCGGTCCGCTTGTTTCTTTAATGTTCACACCAAGTTCGTTCGCAACAATTCTACTCAACGTTGTTTTTCCCAAACCGGGAGGACCATGAAACAATACATGATCCAATGCTTCGCCACGCATCTTCGCAGCTTTAATAAATATCTTGAGATTATCGATGATCTGTGGCTGGCCGGAAAAATCTTCTATACTCGACGGACGAATATTATTTTCAAACTCCTTATCAACAGAAGTTAATGCTTCTTTATCGCTATTTAAATTGGGATTGGCCATCGGTTGTAAAACTAAGGAAAAAGGGCATGAAGTGAGTGGTGAGTAGTGAATGGTGAGTGGTAAAGCGATAGTTTGCTATTCATGATTGATATACCTGTTCATCTGCAAAAGCAAATCAGCATCCGGACAATTTTCTAAATAAAAATCTTTATCACTCAAACGGCAAACACCGGGATAATCACCTTCTTTTAACTCAATATCAATAATGATCTGAAAATGCAGATGCGGAGGCCAGTGACCATTTTCATGCGGCTCACCAAAATGTGCAAATGGTTCACCACGGTTGATATACTGTCCTTCTGTGATTGCCAGATCTTTCAAACTTACATGTCCATACAATGTATAAAACGCAACACTTTCCAACTGATGCAATAAGATGATCGTAGCACCATAATCGCCATACGCATCATTGAATTTAAAACTGTGTACCATGCCGCCGATAGGTGCAGATACAGGTGTTCCTGCTTTCCCCCAAATATCAGTCCCCAAATGCAATCGCCTTGGTTCTCCTCCATCGGGTGAATCAAATACATTACTCCGGCTGTAAACACTGCGAAGCTCAGCATAGCCGCCAATACCATAACGAGCGCCGGCATTTCCAAGTTGTTGATCAACATAGCTGCTGAACTTTGACACATCTTCAATCACTTCTTTTGTAAGTTCTGTATTTGATTCAGTGAAATTCATTTTCAGCAATCGATCCTTTTCAGGTTCAAAAGGCACAACGGGATAGTATTGATGTTTGTTCTTTTCCAGAATATTGATGAGTGGAGTCGCCATTTGTGTAAGCATTCTTTATGTTGCTAAATTACCATTCTGTCAGCAAGCATGCAGAAATATATTCTCAAAAAAGAACCCCGGTCAAGTGACCGGGGCGATGTTAATATAGGTGAGCCTTACGAAACAAGTTCAGGCTGTTGTACTTCAAACAGCTGATCATAATGGATCGTTATATTTTCTGCTAATTGTTCTTCTAACATCGATGCAAACGTTTCAAAATAAACGATCACATCTTCCCGTACGTTCCGTTTCAACCAACGAAAGCCACCGGGCAATTGTTGCAACACGGCTTTGTCTTCCAGATATTCAAGATTATGGATATCACTCGGCGTTAAACCAATTTCCTGCAATTTAGTGATCAGCAAACCGGCAGGTGCATTTGTAACTCCACAATAATCTTCTGCCAACTCAGTCCATTCTCCAATACCGGTGTGTGCATACGCCAGTATTTCTTCTTTGCTCAATTTGGTAACCACCTGTGTAAGGTTACCGCAATTGCAGGCGCCATGGTTGCCCCATGCATAAGCTGCTCCATTGCGGAGACGGGCTGCTGTTTCACGCAGCGCTTCGATCAATTGAATATTTGCTTGTGCCATACGCTAATTTCCTACTAATACAAAAATCCTGCGTCTTTTGTTGAAACATTAACATCAGCAAAAAATATTTAGATCAACATTTCGTTTAAGCTCTATCGCATGAAGAAACATTACATCTCTTTACTGACTGTTTTCCTTTTGTTTAGCTTTTTTACACAGGCACAAATGATCACCGGTGTGTGGAAGGGAAAAGTGGGCAATGGATTACGTCCTGCTAAACTGGAACTCAAACTGATTCAACGGGGCGATAGTTTGTTTGGCACTTCGTACTACTACGAATCGGTGAACAGCTACCGTCGCTATGCAGTGAAAGGTTATTTCAATCAGCAAACCAATGAAGTGATTTGGTGGGATGATGAATTGCTCGAAGCAAAGACAGGACGGATTGCTATTACCTCTCCCGGCGCTGTGCCGTTGTTGATGGAAGCTGATTTTAATTGTCCAGGCGGTGGCGTAATGATGCTTGATGGAAAAGCGGTGACCAAAGAAGAACAAAAGAACAAAGGTGATCTGCATTTAGATAAAGTGGAGCAACCACAGTTTACAGATGAATGGGATTATGTGATCGAGAATTATACAGTAGGTGCAAACGATCCTTACTTCATCGACAGTGTGGCAACGATTCATAAAACAAACAGACAACCGGAAATTGTAGCAGTTACTCCTCCACGGGTTATTGTAACGGAACAACCGAAACGTGAAGAACCAAAACCCGAACCCGTAGTTGTACAACCGCAACCAACTATACCCAAGGAAACACAACCTGTTACCAAAACAGAAAACAAACCACCTGTAAAAGAGCCAACAGTTATTTCTACCAAAGCACCAACTATCAAAGAGAAATTTATTGAACGCAAAAAAGTATTAACAACAGAATTGCCATTACTGGGTGATACCATTGAACTTCATTTTTATGACAACGCAGAGATCGATGGCGATTCAATTTCACTGTTCATGAATAACCGTTTGGTTTTTGAACATGTTAAACTCAGCGACAAACCGCATATTGTAAAGTTTGCTGTTACTGAACTGAGTGAAAGTAATGAACTGGTGATGGTTGCCGAAAATCTCGGCTCCATACCACCGAATACGTCCTATATGATCGCCTATGTGAATGGTGTACGCTATACGGCTAATCTTGAAAGCACAGAGAACAGCAGTGCGATGATACGGTTTGTAAGGAAAGAGTGAGTGGAGAAGATTGTTCGCTTCACTTACAATAGTTCAACACAGAGAGATGAGATACGGAGAACACTGAGATTGAGCGAGGCCATTCCAAACGGCCAAGCGATGAACATACGAATGATGATTTAGCAAATAACAAAAGGGTGTACAAGAATGTACACCCTTCTTTATAAATTCAGATTAAGATGAACTGTGGCTTGCACTCATCATTCATTACTCATCACTCATCACTCATTACTTCAACTGCTTCAATATTTCTTCAATGGCTTTGTCCAGTTGCGGATCTTTTCCGTTCAGCTTATCTTCAAAACTATTGATGATATAAATATCCGGTTGCACGCCACTCATCTCCAGGTCTTTTCCATCAAGTGAATAACAACCCCACGCAGGCATGCGTACACTTGACCCATCCACCAATCCAATACCACTGGTGAAAATGATCCAGCGATAGGTTTCATTCCCGATAATTTTACCCAGCTTCAATGCTTTGAATCCCTGCGCTGTCATTTCTGCATCACTCAACGATTGTTCATTGATCAATAATACAATTGGTTTATCAGCTGGTGAAAAATTGGATTGTGGTGTCAGCTTTCCTTCACGATACTTCCATTGTAAATACGTACGCTGACTTAAAAACTTCAACACCTCATCGTGTACATTTCCGCCCGTGTTATAACGAAGATCAAAGATGAGTGCATCTTTTGTTGTTAACTCCTGCGTCATATCAATAATGAACTGCTCTAATTCACCGGTACCCATATTTTTCATATACCCATACGCAATACGTCCCTTTCCTTTTTCATCCACACGCTTTTGATTTGCATCCACCCATTCATCGTACAGATTTGAAAACAAGCTTGCCTGCGGATGAATTTTCACATTGATCATTTGTCCGTTACGGTTAAATGTAAGACGTAGCTCCCTATCTCTTGATGGTGCTGTGAAGTAATAATTCCTGTCCATCTTTGTATCAACTATAACATCATTCACTTTCACCAATACATCACCCGGTTTAACATCCACTGATTTACGATCGGCAGCCGAGCGACGTGCAATGTATTTTACTTTATACGGATCATCATTCTCGAAAATAATTCCGGTTTCCATAGTTGCACTTTGCAGTGATACGTTTTCATCATCACCAAATGTGCCAAAGCCCTGGTGTGATGAGTTAAGCTCACCAAACATATCATTCAACATTGTACGCAAATCGGCACGGCTGTTCAAATGCGGTAAAAACTGTTTGTAATAATCTCTTGTTTTCTTCCAGTCGAGTCCATGAAACTTTTCATCATAATACCCTTCTTCCATACCGGCCCATGCTTCATAAAACATTTGATTGAATTCTTCTGCCAGACTTCTTCGAAATGTAAAACTGATGGCTACCGGATCAACTTTATTAGCATCGAGATTCAGCTTTACGATATTTCCATTGGTCAACGCATATAATTTATCACTCACTTCCACTACTTCAAAGCCGAAGGTATTATCTGTACCAGCAATTTTTTCAGTTTTATTTTGTTCAAATGGCTCGATCACCGTTTTCCAAATCGCATTTCTTCCTTCACCATGATTGCTAACATACAGCACTGTTGCCTTCTCACCTTTCTGGAATACATTGATCAGAAATTGTGCTCCGGCTGAAGGACTTACCTGCTGCATCCGTTCCATCAGCAGATCCATATCAATACTGATGGGTTGTGATTGTTGTAACGAATCTGTTTTTGCAGCAGCCGGCTTCTTCTCATCTTTAAACAGTTCATTGTATTTATCAAGGCGATAGGGTTCATCAATTTTTTCCAACGGCAGGCGATACACTTTTGCATTGGCCATACCAAAAGGATAAGATGGCTTCAGGCGTTGTGAAGTGAAGTAAATATATTTTCCATCGGCCGACCATACCGGACCGGCTTCTGTTATTCCGGTATTGGTAAGATTTGTTGTTTTATTGTTTTTGATATGATGAATAAAAATGTCCTGCTCAAAATTGCGGATCGCCGTAAACAACACATACTCATCGTTTGGAGAAAAACCCGGATCACTATTTTGAAAAGCCCATATCTCATCTTTCACAATGGTTTTGCTTTGTAAGGTTTTTAAATCCAGCAATCGCACTTCATCTCGTCCGCTGAGATAAACTGCCATTGTACGTTTTCTATTCAATACAAGACTTCTGTTGTTTCGTTTATCGCTAGTGATTTGTTTAGCAGCGCTGCTACTATCGGCACGAATGCTGTACCAGTTGGTATAGCCATCGAGTGTTTGATTAAACAATACAGTTTTACTGTCACTCATCCAACGTACTTCACGTACACGCTCTGCAGAGTTGCGGTTGATCTGTTGTACAAATTTTCCATCTACATCACTCACAAATAATTCGCCACGGGAAACAAATGCCAGTTTTTTCCCATCGGGTGCTACATCAAATGCACTGATGTTGCCACGTACTTCATAATCTTTATCTTTTGGTAATACCTGATTACGTACAATCGAGATATTCAGTTTCTTTTCTTTATCAGTCTTTACATCATACAGCCACAGTTGATAATCTTTTTCAAACACTACTTTGCCACCTGCTGCATTTACCTGCGGCGTTTTGATAGAAGAAGAAAAACGGGTCAGGCCCTTTTTCTTTCCACTCTCCATTGTGTAGAGATTGTATTCACCATTTGCTTCGTCTGAAATAAAATAGATGTTCCCGCTTCTGTCAATGCTGGCTGCAAAATCTTTTCCTTCCCAGCTTGTGTACTTCTTGTGTTGTTTTGTTTTGAGGTTATACGACTGAATCTCAGGATTGAATGCGCCTTTGTATCGTTTCCGATTTACCTGGCTTATGCTTTCCCAAGTATCATTGAAAAAGATCTCACCGCTGGTTGGGTGTTCCACCAGGTTATGATCGTACTGGAAAAAATTACTGCCAAACACACGTTGCGGTGTACCACCATCGGCGCTTACTTTATAACCGGCTACCTGTCCCATGCGGCCGCTGTTGAAATAAATATGTTTGGAATCCCAACTCCAGCTGGTTACTTCATCATTAGCGCTGTGATAAGTGATTTGTTTTACATCGCCACCACTCACCGACATCATATAAACTTCCGGATTGCCGGTTTGACGACCGGTAAATGCGATCCACTTTCCATCGGGCGAAACACGTGCTGATGTTTCATAACCCTGCATGGCTGTAACACGAACTGCCTGTCCATCGTTTACATTGGCTTTCCATAGATCTCCTTCAAAAGAAAAGATCACAGTTTGGCCATCGGGTGTTAATGTTGGATTGGAAAGAAAATATGCATTGTCCTGCGCAAAGGACTGACTGATGATAAAGCTGCTCAACAGCAACAACAAGTATTTCATATTTGGAGGTTTTGTACTGGGAAAGTACGAAACTACCCGATTGGAAAGCTTTGAAATGAAGAAAGGTTGATGAATGGTGAAAAACCATTTATCAACCTTCACTATCGTTGTATCAACTGTATTACTTTTTCGGCGCTTCTACCTGGTACTCTTTCAGGTGACGATAGAATAATGACCCGTTCTCAACTTTTACCAACCGGTATTCCATAAATGTACTGTCGGCATCATAAAATCCAATGATGCAGGAAAGATCATCATCACCTCTTTTCAATTCAGGTTTTGGCATGATGCCCATGTTCGGCAAAGTGAAGATCTTTTCACTGCTTGCATCTTTATACGAAAACTTCACTTCAAAATTCAACGATTCTTTTTGCTCAAACAATTGCACTTTAAACTGCGCACTATCCGCAGCATTTACTACATACTCCTTTATTGCTGCAGGATTTACAGTTGCACGTTCCTTTACAAAAGGTTCGTTGTTGTTAGGATTCTTTTCGCCGCAAGCTGCAAACGCTAACGCTGCAATAACTACTAATCTTTTCATTCTGTTTTGAATTTAAGGGGTGATGCGGCTTTTCGCCGCAATAACTTATATAACTACGTTGATCATTTTGTTCTTTACATAAATGATCTTCTTTGGTTGTTTGCCATCGAGCCATTTCAAGACCACTTCGTTGTTCAACACGATCTGTTCTACTTCTGCTTGTGTAATGCTGAGATCCAATGTTAACTCGGTTCTTGTTTTACCGTTAATGGCAACCGGGTAATCTTTGGTTGATTCAGTTACATACTTCGCTTCAAATTTCGGAAACGCAGCATCAAGAATAGAACCACTGTTGCCCAATGCACTCCACAACTCTTCACTCACATGCGGTGCATACGGTGTTAAAAGAATAAGCAACTGCTCCAGGATTTCTTTCTTGTGACATTTGAGATCGCTGAGTTCATTTACAGCGATCATGAACGTACTTACACCGGTATTGAAACTGAAACGTTCGGTATCGTCTTCAATTTTCTTAATGGTCTTGTGTAATACTTTCAGTTCAGCATCAGTTGCTTTATCGTTATTCCAAACCTGGCCTTTCACTTCATCATAAAACAAACGCCAGAGTTTTTTAATGAAGCGATGTACACCTTCAATACCCTTCGTGTCCCAGGGTTTGCTGATCTCAACCGGACCAAGGAACATTTCATACATCCGGAACGTATCTGCACCGTATTTGGATACAAGATCATCAGGGTTGACGGTGTTGAATTTGCTCTTACTCATCTTCTCCACTTCACTGCCGCAGATGTATTTACCATCTTCTAAAATAAATTCTGCACCTGCATGTTCATTGTTGCGCCATTTCCTGAATGTTTCCATATCCAGTTCATATCCATCAACAAAGTTTACATCCACATGAAGCTTATCTAATTTCTTACCATCGTATTCTTCATCACCTTTCAACAAACCTTTTGAAACAAACGTGTTTGTTCCGTTAATGCGATAAACAAACCGGGAAGAACCTTGTATCATCCCTTGATTCACCAATTTCTTAAAAGGTTCATCGTAGCCGATATGTCCAAGATCATATAAGGCTTTCGTCCACATACGGCTGTACAATAAATGTCCAACTGCATGCTCTGTTCCACCAATATAAATATCGACCTGGTTCCAGTAATCACTTACACTGCGATCACAAAATGCTTTATCATTATGCGGATCCATATAACGTAAGAAATACCAGGATGAACCTGCATAGCCGGGCATCGTGTTTGTTTCTAATTCTTTCGCCACCCATTCAGGAATATTTGCCAACGGACCTTCACCTTCAGGACCGGGAGAATAACTATCTACTTCCGGTAACAGCAATGGCAATTCAGTTTCGCTTAACGCATAAGCTGTTCCTTCTTTCCATTGAATCGGGAACGGTTCGCCCCAATAACGCTGACGACTAAACGCTGCATCACGCATTCTGTAATTTACCTTGCGAGTACCAATTCCCAATTCCTCCAGCTTACCAATTACAATTTCAGCAGCTTCACGCATGCCTGTGCCATTTAAGAAACCACTGTTTTCAAGCGTTGCATCTTTTGTTGCATTGGCATCTTCACCATTAAAATGTTTACCAATAATGTTAGTGATGGGAATATTAAAATGCTTTGCAAATTTGAAATCACGTTCATCGCCGCATGGCACCGCCATGATAGCACCTGTACCATACCCTGCTAATACATATTCTGATATCCAGATCGGAATTTCTCTTCCATCAAACGGATTCACTGCATATGCGCCAGTAAACACACCACTGATCTTTTTTTCCGCTTGCCGTTCACGCTCACTTCTGCTTTTTACATAAGCAATGTATTCATCAACGGCAGTTGTTTGCTCAGCTGATTTTATTTGATCAACTAATTCCAACTCTGGAGCAATCACCATAAAGTCAACACCGAAGATGGTATCGGGTCTCGTTGTATAAACTCTGAGTTGTTGTTCGTGACCTTTTATTGCAAAATCAATTTCAGCACCGCTTGATTTTCCGATCCAGTTGGTTTGCATTTCTTTCATGCTTTCGCTGAATTCAATGCGCTCTAACCCTTCGAGTAAACGATCAGCATATTCAGTTATACGCAAATACCACTGACGTAATTTCTTTTTCACTACCGGATGTCCGCCACGTTCACTTACACCATTCACTACTTCATCGTTCGCTAACACAGTACCCAATGCTTCGCACCAGTTTACTTCGCCATAACCGCAATAGGCAAGGCGATATTGCATGAGGATGTCCTGCTGCGTTTTTTCAGCAAATGACTTCCACTCTTCTGCAGTAAACGAAGTAATCGGGAATTGGGAATTAGGAATTGGGTGGCTGGCATTACCTTCTGTTTCAAACGAAGCGATCAGCACATCGATCTTTTCAGCTTTGTTTGTTGTACGGTTGTAAAAACTATTAAAGAGTTGTAAGAAGATCCACTGTGTCCATTTGTAATAACCGGGATCACAAGTGCGTACCTCACGGTCCCAATCGTAACAGAAACCAATATTATCTAACTGTCGGCGGAAATTATTAATATTCTGATCGGTACTAACGGCGGGGTGTACCCCATGTTCAATGGCATATTGCTCAGCCGGCAAACCAAATGCATCGTAGCCCATCGGGTGCAATACATTAAATCCTTTCAGGCGTTTGAAACGGGAATAAATATCGCTGGCAATATAACCGAGCGGATGACCCACGTGCAATCCTGCACCACTCGGATACGGAAACATGTCTAACACATAAAACTTTGGCTTGTCACTTACATTCGAAACCTTGTAGGCATTTGTATTGATCCATTGCTGTTGCCATTTCTTCTCAATTTCTCTGAACTTATATTCCATGTACCGTTTCGGTTGGTTTTATTTTGTTGTCGACTATTATTAATTCTATTTATCTGTTGTTGCGTCGCACACTGCATCTGCAATGCATCTTTCTTCATTTTTGGTTCCACAAAGAACACAAAGTGAATCACAAAGATCACGGGCTTCGTGTGCTTTGTGTGTTTGTTCTCTGTGACCTTTGTGCTACTCTCTGTTCATTTGAAAAACAGAACGTACAAGTGAGTGACACAACAGGCGATGAACAGAGCTGTGAAAGAAGACTTAAAAAACTGTATTCTTCCTTCTTTCTGCACAACCCGTAAAATAATGGCAGATATCAACCGTTAAGTGGGCAACAAAATTAAGGATTGCAGGGCTAAATCTGCTAAATTTGCCCACATCCTGTGTAGGGCAGGATTCTTAAGCTTTACGAACTTACAAAATCAACACTGCATGGCGCAAGAACAAAGCAAAGCTTCTATGAAACGCTCGAAGCCATCTTACCTGTATAGTATTATAGGTGTGGCATTGGTGCTCTTCATTCTCGGTGTACTTGGATGGATCTTTTTAAACTTCCAGAAAGTGGGTAACACGTTGCGTGAAAATATCCAGTTTCATGCATGGCTGAGCACTACCAACAAAAAATCGATCGACAGTTTAACCACATACGTGGCAGCTCAACCTTATGTAAAATCATCGGCCTACATCAACAAAGAAATGGCCAAAGAAATTTACAACAAGGATGGCAACGAAAGCTGGGAAAATATTCTTGACGAAAACCCATTACCGGAAAGTGTGGATTTTTATGCCAAGGCAGACTATGTGCAGAAAGACAGTCTGGATATTATTACGGCAGATCTGCTGACGAAATTCCCCGGCGTGATCAGTGAAGTGCAATACCCCAAAGACTTAGTGAATACATTAAATGAACGGGCGCAGAAAGTGGGACTTGTGTTGCTGATCGTCGCCATTTTATTGAGTGCGATCGTGATCGTGTCGATCGATACCACTATTCGATTGGCCATGTTCAGCAACCGGTTTTTGATCAAAACCATGCAGATGGTGGGTGCTACCCGAGGGTTTATTGCCCGGCCGATGAACGTACGGGCGATCATCAACGGACTGATCAGTTCAGGTATTGCTATTGCTGCTATTTGGGCGGTGATCACCTGGGCCGAAAGCTATATTCCTGATATGAAGGCGCTTCGTGATCCGAAAATTTACCTCATTCTCTTTGGTTCCATTATTCTGATTGGCGTGGGCATTTCGCTGTACAGCACCCACCGAAGTGTGATGAAGTATTTGCGGATGAAACTCGACGAGTTGTATTAACAGTTGATAGTTCATAGTTAATGGTTCATGGAAAAATGGCCCGGCTATGAACTATGAACCATCGACCATGAACTATTCCAAAATCCTTATATTGCACCCCTCAAACTGAGACTATGAGTCAGAAAAAAACAGCAACGATTTTTACAAAAGAGAACTACAAATGGATGATGATCGGCGCAGCCGCTATTATTGTTGGCTTATTGCTGATGATCGGTGGAAAGAGCGCCGATCCAAATGTGTTCAATAAAGAGGAGGTGTACAGTTTCCGCAGAATTACTTTGGCACCGATTCTGATCATTGCCGGATTGATCATTGAGATCTACGCCATCATGAAAAAGCCAAAAGACTAAAAGACATAATTTGAAAATGAACCGATTTGAAAATTTGAAAATGAACAATTCAAATACTCAAATCGGTTTTTTTATTTTCAAATTTTCAAATTAACCCATTTTCAAATTTGCATTCTTGACTACATTTGAATCAATCATCATCGCCATTGTAGAAGGCTTAACTGAATATCTTCCTGTTTCATCTACCGGGCACATGATCCTTGCTGAACGGCTGATGGAAGTGCCGGCCGATAATTTTACCAAACTGTTTACCGTTGCCATACAGCTCGGTGCTATCCTCAGCGTAGTGGTGTTATACTGGAAAAAATTTGTTGATTTCAAACGCTGGGAATTTTATGCAAAGTTGCTGGTAGCTGTAGTACCTGCGTTGCTGCTGGGTTTTTTATTCAGCGACCAGATCGATGAATTACTGGAGAGTCCGCTTACTGTTTCAATTACGTTGTTGGTTGGTGGTGTTGTGTTGTTGTTTATTGACAACGTGTTCAAGCAACACACCATCCACGAAGAAAAAGATATTTCGTTTGGCAAAGCATTCATCATCGGTTTGTGGCAATGTGTGGCCATGATTCCCGGTGTTAGCCGCAGTGCCGCCAGTATTATTGGTGGTATGCAGCAAAAACTTACTCGCCCATTAGCAGCTGAGTTTTCTTTTTTTCTTGCAGTACCAACCATGGCCGCTGCAACAGGCTACTCCTTGTTTTTGAAAGACTGGACAGAAAACGGCATTGAGCAAAAAGGATATGAATTGATTCTTTCATCTGCCCAAAACACACAGGCATTTATTATCGGGAACGTAGTTGCCTTTGTGGTTGCCATGCTCGCCATCAAATTTTTTATAGGCTTTTTACAAAAGCACGGCTTTCGTTTGTTTGGCTGGTACAGAATTATTGCAGGCATCATTTTGCTCATTCTTATCTTCACGGGTTATCTCAAATAGGGAATTCGTTTTATTATCTTATTTTCATAGCAGCAGATCACCAGTTCCACATAAACCAACTGTATGCAAACAGCTCCAAAGAAAATTGTAAATGCATGGACCATGTATGATTGGGCCAACAGTGTTTACAATCTTGTTATTACATCAACCATGTTTCCGGCTTATTACGAAGAAGTAACCAGGGGCGATTCGGGCACAGGCGTGGTTCGTTTCCTGGGACGGGACTTTGTAAACACAGCCTTGTATAATTATGCATTGGGCATTGCATTTTTGATCGTAGCCATTCTTTCGCCCATTTTATCATCCATTGCAGATTTTAAAGGAAACAAAAAACATTTCATGCGGTTCTTCGCTATTCTTGGGAGTATTTCCTGCAGCATGTTGTTTTTCTTTAGAGGAGAGAATCTTAATCTCGGTATTGGCATGATCATTCTTGCCTGTATTGGTTTTTGGGGAAGCCTTGTTTTTTACAATTCTTACTTACCTGAAATTGCCGCAGAAGAAGACAGAGACCGCATCAGCGCAAAGGGTTTCAGCATGGGTTATATTGGCAGTGTTATTTTGCAACTTGTTTGTTTTGTTATATTGTTTAATAAAGAATGGTTTGGTTTTACAACCGGTGAAGCGTTGCGTTCTTCATTTTTACTGGTAGGTATCTGGTGGTTTTTATTTTCGTTGATCCCATTAGCCATCTTACCCATTACTCCAAAAACAGAACGAAAGAGCAAACACAATGTTCTGGCAAATGGTTTTTTTGAATTAAAGAAAGTATGGCACCAGGTAATGCAAATGCCTGTATTGAAACGTTACCTTACCTCCTTCTTCTTTTACAATATGGGTGTTCAGACTGTTATGCTGGCAGCAACCTTATACGGAAAGAGCGAACTGGGGATCCCTGTTAACAATCTCATCATCGCCATCCTGTTGATACAATTGGTTGCCATTGCCGGCGCTTTCACTATTTCCAAGATCAGCAGTATGATCGGCAATATTCAAACGCTTATGATTGTTGTTGCACTATGGATCGTGCTGTGTTATGTTGGGTACCTGATTCCAAAGGGTGGCATTTATGAATTTTACGGATTGGCTGTTGCCGTTGGGTTTGTAATGGGCGGTATTCAATCGTTGAGCCGTTCAACTTATTCAAAGCTTATGCCCAAAACAAAAGACACCACTTCCTTTTTTAGCTTCTATGATGTAACAGAAAAGATCGCTATCGTGATCGGGATGTTTAGCTTTGGCCTTATCACAGAGTTGTTCAATGGCTCACAGCGTAATTCTGTACTCGCCTTGATGGGCTTCTTTGCAATTGGCCTGGTGTTTCTTTGGCATACACTTCGCACACAAAAGAAGGAACAAATAAAACAGTCATGAACCTTTATACGATCAATACAGGAAATTTCAAGTTAGATGGAGGTGCTATGTTTGGTGTAGTACCTAAAGTAATGTGGAATAAACTAAACCCGGCCGATGAAAATAATTTGTGCAGTTGGGCCATGCGTTGTTTGCTGATTGAAGATGGAAATCGTTTGATCTTGATCGATAATGGCATTGGTGATAAACAGGATGAAAAATTTCTTGGTCATTATCACTTACATGGCGATAATACATTGGAAAAATCGTTAGCAAAATATGGTTTTGGAAAAGATGATATTACCGATGTGTTTTTAACGCATTTGCATTTTGATCATTGTGGTGGAAGTATTGTACGTGATGGCGATAAATTTGTTCCTGCATTTAAGAATGCAACATTCTGGAGTAATGAACAACACTGGGAATGGGCCACTAAACCCAACGACAGAGAGAAAGCTTCGTTCTTAAAAGAAAATATTTTACCAATTGAAGAAAGCGGACAATTAAAGTTTGTGGTACCGGGTGAAAAAAAGTTTCATCAGCTACCTTCTTCATCATTTGCTGCAGGTATTGATATCCGTTATGTGAGCGGACATACAGAAAGTATGATGTTGCCGCAGATCCAATACAAAGGAAAAACAATTGTGTACATGGCAGATCTGTTACCCTCGGCTGCACATTTACCTATTCCCTATGTAATGGCGTATGATACAAGACCTTTGCAAACATTAAATGAAAAGAAAGAATTCTTAGCCGAAGCTGCGGAGAATGATTACATCTTATTCTTCGAGCATGATCCGCACATTGAATGTTGCAGCTTACAACAAACAGAAAAAGGTGTGCGGATGAAAGATGCGTTTCGGTTGGATGAGTTGTAATTTAAAGCTGTCACTCTCGACTACGCTCGATTGACTATGCCGTCCTTCGACTCACGCTGAAGACTCACAACTAACCACTCATTATCGTGTACTGATCAATGCCGTCATTTTATGACGTGTATTGCGATAGCCCATCATATCTACTTTTACACTGCCAACTGATATAGGGCTTTCAATTCGAACAGGAATACGGTTGGCATCATCAGTAACCCATACCGTCATTTTTTCGCCTCCTTTAAAAATTGTTCCTTCTATCAACAATGGTTTAAACTTGATGGCGTTGAAACGTCCGTATTTTGTTTTGATGGTTTCCTTTCCGAGGTAACGTATATATAAACCATAGGTCTTATCATCAATAAACATATTGAAGGGAATACGGTCGTTCGGTTTGTATTTATTAAAATCAATATTCCGTGAATAATAAATTGCACTCAATACATCCTGTACACATTCCGGTGTTTTAAACGTACCACCCTGCGAGGTTGCAGTATTAGCTCCCTGGTTAAATGTAACTGTTTCAAATTTTTTAAAATCACCTTCTAAAATATTCCGGATGAACTTGTAGGGTTGCAATGTATTTGTGTCAATAAAACTCTCGTACTTATCCCTTACTTTAAACAAACCATCAAAGAACGAATTTGTTTTTCCATCACCGATAATATGGTACACCGGTTTTCCATTATATCGTTCAAGGTTAATATTAAAATTCGCTTCACCGCCATTTACATAAACTCCGGCAAGCGTATAATACACATTGTATTTGATCGATTCACCGGTTTGCCATGCTGAGTTGCGGATACCACCACAGAATTCATCACCCGTTTGTGTAGAAGCAGGTGTAAATGATACAAGCAACAAGGTTAAGAAGGCCGTAATGATCTTCATCGTTCTTTAAATAATTTAATCGTCAACAACAACAAACTCCCAATCAATGCCGGTAGTACGAGGTTGAGTAGCCAAATGCCTGCTGTACCTGCAAGGATAGCCACACTGTTTGCACTGAACACACTTACAATACTCAATGCCACCGCACCCCTTATTCCCACATCTGCAATGGCAAACCCCGGTACTATAGCCATTACTAAAAAGATCAATGCAATGCTCCAGAATCCTTCCCACAAAGGCAGTTCAACCTGCAGCGCCTGCCATATTAATAAGTACTGTAATGCAAAAACCAAGAATCGTAAAAACGAATAAAACAGGATCGCAAGATACGTCTTGTTCGATAAGCCTTGCAACACGCTGGTAAATGATAACTTTTCTTTTAGCCACGGGATCCATTGCAACATTCTCGCCAACAATTGCATTCTGAAAAAGAACAAAGCAGTGATGGCTGTAAAAAACAAGACCGAAAAACCAAACACCCGTAACAAAACTCCTGAAAAATGTGTTCCTCCCAGTTGCACCTTATATAACTGCGGCTGCAGCAATTGCAATGCGATCCATCCACAGATCAATGTTACCAGCAATTGACCCACACTGCTCACGAGGGTTAACGCTATTCCCTGCATCCGGAAATTCGCCGGCAAATAAAGTACCCGCCCTCCATACTCTCCAATGCGATTGGGCGTATTTACCGCTAACGACAATCCACTTAACACCGACTCAAATGCTTTTTGAAACGATAATGGCACAAACCTGTTGACAAGAAAATACCATTTATATGTTTCCAAACCCCAGTTTACAGGCATCAGTGCAATGGCCAGCCATAGTTTCCAGCTATCGCTGCCGGTAAACGCATTTTTCATTTGCTGCCATGCAAGAGGTAAGTCGGGTTGAAGCTTCACTTGGTTGTATAAGGAGATGCTAATCCACACAAAAAGTACGGGCCCCAGAAAGTAATTGATAAAGATTTTGAGATTCCTGCTCAGATTCAGTTTATTTTGTTCAAAAATAACCTGCTCCTTGCAAAGTTTTTCGAAAATCATTCTGGGGATCGATCCGGGAACTGTGATCATGGGTTACGGACTCATCGGTATTAAACAAAATCAATTGCATTTGATCGAGATGGATGTATTGAAGTTGACCAAACATAAAGATGTGTACATCCGTCTGCAACTCATTCATGAAAAAGTAAAAGAAGTAATTGAAACCCATCACCCAACCGATTTTGCAATTGAAGCCCCCTTTTTTGGAAAAAATGTACAGAGTATGCTCAAACTCGGAAGAGCGCAAGGTGTTGCTATTGCAACTGCTATGAGTGCGGGTTTATCGGTTACAGAATACTCACCCAAAAAAGTAAAACAGGCTGTTACCGGGAATGGCAATGCCGACAAAGAACAGGTTTGGAAAATGCTGCAACACTATCTGCAGTTCAAAGCCAAACCAAAATACTTTGATGCAACCGACGCATTGTCTGTTGCTTTGTGCCATCATTTTCAAACATCCGGCACCGTATTAAAATCTACTGGTAAACTAAAAGGCTGGGATGATTTTTTGAAACAAAATCCGGGTAGAATAAAAAAATAGACCTTGCCACATTATTACTTCGCTTGCTGATACAATAATGCATGTTTTTTCCTCTCATAATATTTATGAATCAGCGTGAATGCAAAAGGGATAGACGGATCAACCATGAGAGCGGTTTGCCAAAATGTATTCGACAAATAAAGAGAGTCGTTTAACTTCTTCCATTTGTACATTTTCGTATTTCTTATTTCTGAAAAATACTTTTCGAAACAAGCATCACAATCTGTTGTTCTTGTTTGTTTATAACACTTTCCTCTTGTATCAAAGTAGCAGGTAAGGTCCATTTTATTGAAAGCAGTATCCTGAAGCGAAAGACGCAACGTAGAATCGGTAGCATATACAAACGATCTGACCTTATTAACGGCAGTATATTTTTTGAATTGTTTTTCAACATTTCGTTTTGATCTCAATAAATACGATTGAGACAAACTGCTCAAAGAAAAGCATATAACGGAAACAAAAAGCAGGAACAGGTATCTGGCTGACAAGTTAGATTTTTTCAGTTTATTAAACAGGAACCATCAATCAGTAACCCGCATCTTTTTGAGCGATAGTAAAAAGATCACTGCCGGGATATAACCCAATGCATACATCCAGTTGAAATGCCCAAACAACAGATCTACCAATAATTTCAATGTAACTACAATAACAAAACTGATCGGCCCCCATTTTTCCATGCTCCATGTGCCACTTAATGCAACAAACGAAAACACCATCATCAACGCATTTACTGCAGGATATAATGTATCAACCCCGCTTTTATTTAATGCAGTGTTGCCGGTAAATGAATACACAATTTCCCACAAGCCCCATGCAAATAACAACACACAGAGAATGGTGATCAATTGAGGTCGTGGGCTTTTTTTGGCACGTTTCCGTTTATAACCGTATTGATCGTGGAGCTGACTCATGCTTGCTGTTGGTTTAAATGGTCCAGTATTTTTTGTTGAGCAGCTTTCATCTGCTCTTCGGTTAATTTCAATTTTGCACGTGTAAAATTCAGATCATCGGCACTGTTGATGGGTACAAGATGCAAATGTGCATGCGGCACTTCCAACCCAATGGCAGCAATGCCCACCCGATCGCATGGAAATGATGCTTCAATAGCTTTGGCAATTGGTTTTGCAAACAACAACAACTCCGCCAGATCTGCATCATCTACATCAAAAATTTTATCAGTTTCCTTTTTGGGAACAACGAGCGTATGACCTTCAGCTAAAGGAAATATATCAAGAAATGCAAAAAAACGATCGCTCTCTGCGATCTTGTAAGATGGTATTTCGCCCGCAATGATCTTTGAAAAAATACTCATGCCGCCAAACAATTTTGAACGAAGATAAAAGAAGACACGTTGTAATAATGCTCCCTTTTTCATGAAATTAAAGTTAGTACAAAATCCGCCCTTCGCTTCTTGCCACTCGCTAACAACAACTTACATACTCACATTACAAAGCTTTCAAATTAACACGCAAAGCTCAAAGCCCGCAGCAGCTTTACACCGTAATATCTTCGATCTTAAATTTTACAACACCTGCCGGCACCTGTACTTCAGCCACATCGCCAATTTCTTTTCCCAGCAATCCTTTTCCAATAGGAGAAGAAACAGAAATTTTTCCGGCTTTCAGATCAGCTTCCTGTTCACTTACGATCTGGTACGTAAGCTTCTTTTTTGTAGCCAGGTTGGTAATGGTTACTTTGGTTAATATGGCAACACGGCTTGTATCAATCGTTGTTTCATCCAACACACGGGCGTTGGCCAGCACATTTTCCAATTGGTTGATCTTTGCTTCCAGCATTCCCTGCGCTTCTTTGGCCGCATCGTATTCTGCATTTTCTTTCAAATCACCTTTTTCTCTTGCTTCGGCGATGGCTCTTGATGCAGCAGGACGTTCCACTCCACGCATATGCTGAAGTTCGGCCTGTAATCGCTCCAGTGTTTCTTTGGTTACATAATTGACACTCATAAATCCTCCTTGAGTTTACGGTTATACAAAAAAAATAACAACGCCTCAGTTGTGCTGAAGCGTTGCATGTTTTATTGAATAACAAAAATAGCCTTTTTTTTGAAACCAACAGCCTTTGTTTATTTACGTAAAAAAACCGCCCGTATGACCACAGACTGTATCGATTATATTAAGCGCCGGATGAGATAATGCTGATGAAAATTAATTTGTGGGCATTTCGATGCAATCGCCATTTTTAAAAAGGATGCGGATCGCTTTTATATGATCGACAAATACAATTCCTCTACTTTCTTCCTGGCCCATGGCGTTTTGCGCAGAAAGGTTAAACTTGATTTGATACTTGGATTACTGGTAAAACAATTGATGCGGATCAACTGCCCCAGCTCTTCCCAGCCAAAATGATCTACCAGTTTTGTGACGATCATTTCCAATGTTTTGCCGTGCAGCGGATCATTTGATTGATTCATGGAACCAAGTTAAATGAAAACGGTGTTTTCAGCAAAGAGAAACCATTTGCTTTTATTCACTGTTGCAATGAATGAATCGCCTATTTTTGACCAAACTCGTGTACATGAAATATCTGCTTGTCGTGGTTCTATTCATTTCTTCATGCATTACAGTATCAGCACAGGATAAAAAGCCGGCCGGTATCAACTATAACCCCAACGCAAAAAAAGATACCACTAAAAAAAGTATCCGATCAGCTGCTGTTGGAAAAATCGGTTCAGCCAATGTACGTATCAACTATTACTCACCGGGTGTGCGGGGCCGCATTATCTGGGGAGGTGTGGTGCCGCTGGATGAAGTATGGGTTACCGGTGCTCATGCAGCTACCAATATTCAAATTGATAAAGCATTTCGTATCGGCAACAAAACCATTCCGGCCGGCACCTATGCCATTTTCACGATTCCGTCGAAAAACGAATGGACCTTTATTCTCAACAAAAATCATGAGCAGCATTTGACTGATGATTATGATGCGAAAGATGACATCATCCGTTTTAAAGTGAAACCGATAACATTATCAAACCCGCTGGAACGTTTACAGTATTTTATTGAAAAAGGAAAGATCATCGTTGGCTGGGACAAACTTAAAATTGAAGTACCCGTTACCGTTAGCAACTGATCATTGCAGCCCCAGCTTATCGGCCAGCACTTTACTCATTTTAAAAAATGCTTCGTGTGTATAGCCGGCAATATGTGGTGTTAATATTACATTCGGTTGCGAAGCCAGCCAGTTGAATTGCTGTTGCTCCATTTCTGTATATGTAGTGAGCTTTTCATTTTCCAATACATCCAATCCTGCTCCTGCGATCAATCCTCTTTGTAAGGCATCGATGATGGCCGCTTTGCCATGCACTTTACCACGGGACGTATTTAAAAAGAACGGACGTTGCAGCGCTGCTTCAAAAAACGAAGTATCTGCATAATGATAGGTTTCATTGGTAAGCGGTAAATGCATACTGATCACATCACTATACCGCAACACTTGTTCAAGCGATGCTTCTTTTACCTGTTCGCCCCCAAATTCATATTGGTATTTATCATGCGCCAAAATGGTTACATCAAAGCCACGGAGTTTTTTTGCAAACGCCCGGCCGGTATGTCCAAAGCCAATGATTCCAACTGTTTTTCCATTGAGTTCTACCCCACGATTTTCATCACGCAGCCATTTGAGTTGCTTTACTTCGTTGTAACTGCTGTTGATCTTATTCATCAGGTTGAGCAACAGCGCCAATGCATGTTCACCCACTGCATCGCAATTGCCTTCGGGGCTGCTGAATACTTTAATATCTCTGCTTTCAGCAAATGGCACATCGATCAGTTCCAATCCGCTGCCCAGGCGTCCGATCCAGCGCAACTCCTTGGCTTCTTCCAACAATCCACGATCAACTTTTACACGTGTTGACACAACCAAGCCTGCTGCATCATGGATCACTGCTTTCAATTCGTCGTACGTGATCGCAGGAGTATAAATCACTTCATATCCACCCTCCTGCAGTTTCTGCTGCAGGTATTCATGACAACTGGCTGTAATAATTACTTTCACTGTTGATTTTCTGCTGTTGATTGTTGAAGAAGATGATGCTGTATACAAAATCCGTACTGCTTATTGCATTCTGAATGTAAGTTTTGCAAAATCTTCTACTGATAATTGTTCGGCCCGTTTATTAAATAACTCGTCTTTTAAAAATTCTGCATCAAACATTCCCCTCACTCCATTCCGCAACATTTTCCGTCGTTGATTGAAGGCTGTTTTTACCAATAACTTAAACTTCTGTTCACTTTTCATTTCGGGTATAACAGCTACCGGCTTTAATTTGATAACTCCACTATTTACATTCGGTGGCGGATTAAATGCTGCCGGTTCTACATCAAACAAATATTCCACATCAAAATAAGCCTGTACCAAAACACTCAGTATACCATACGATTTATTGCCGGGTTTAGATGCAATACGCTGGGCCACTTCTTTCTGAAACATACCTACTACACAATCCACGTGTTCTTTCCAATCCAACACCTTAAACAAAATTTGTGACGAGATGTTGTATGGAAAATTACCGACCACCACAAAACGATCGGTGAATGGCATGGCTGTATCCAAAAAACTTTCGTGTAACAACTTCCCTTTGATCGCCGGATATGTTTGTTCGAGGTAACCGATCTTTTCAAGATCAAGTTCCACTGCTTTAAAATCAAGAGTTGGTTGTTTGAGAAAATATTTTGTAATAGCTCCCGCACCGGGACCCACTTCTACTAATCGTTTGGGTTCCTCCTGCATTACGGCATCAACAATGCGTTGACAAATGGTCTCATCTTTCAGAAAATGCTGACCTAATGATTTCTTTAACGTATACTCCACGCTGCAAAAGTAGCAGAAAAAAGCCCCCCGAATTTGCGGAGGGCTTTTTAGAAATTTTAATGCGATACAATTATTCGTTTTTGGAATGTTTCATCACCGGTTTTAAACTGAACATTGTATTGACCGGGACTCCAATTAGCCGCTTCACGAACTGTCCACGTATTCACTCCCGGGTTCACCAGTTGGAATGTTTGGTACACTACTGATCCGGTACTGTTTGTGATCCGTATCTCAGCAGTTTCGTTCCGGTCGGCTGTAAACGTAATTTTAAATTGATCGTTTACAGGGTTAGGAGCCACCACTAAGGCATAACTGTTGTTTTGCCGCAGGTAAAGACGCACTGAATTTGTATAATGTACCATTCCACCCGTTCCAACATATTTCAATCTATAAAATACTTCTGTTGAACGGAGCGTGCTGATGTCATCGGGCTCAAGATAAGCACCGTTGCTACGTGGCGAAATTCGTGAACCCACACTTGTATAATTTACACCATTGGTGCTTCTTTCAATTTGAAAATAGGCAACACCTCCCTCGCTTTCACTGTTCCAGTTGATCCACGCCGTTTTGCCTTTTAACCGTGCATTAAAGCTATGCGGCTTACCACTTAATACTTCACAAAAGTTGAGCATTGTAAGTGTAATAGTATCCATTGCATAAGCAATACCACAGCTATCCATGAGTTGTTGCGAAACAATATAAGTACCTGGCTGATCTACATTTATACGACCACCAACTGTAGGGCCAACGATACTTCCATTCGTTGTTGTCCAATTGTAAACGGATGTTGGAATGGCATTGGTTACCCATATATCAGCGGCACCGCCAGGGCACAACATCGGGAAATCAGTATCTAATTGTGCCATCGGCGCACGAAAGAAACTGAATGGCCCCACAAAATCTTTCAGCTCTGCGGTAAATGAGGTGGATGCTCTTGATTTTACCAATATTCTTCTGAATGGCAATCCACACACATCACCATCCCTTACCAACGGATCAAGACCAAGCTTACTGAGGTTTACGGAGAATTCCATGAACTGCCGGGCAACATAATTATCTACTACGTTTTGGTTGCCTAATACAAGTTTAAACGGACCTGCCCATGTATTGTTGATACTTTGCAATCCGTTATAAAATGCGCCCGCCGTTTTCGGTATAATACCTGCATAGCCATAAGTTGCACTTGCACTTGCACCATCAAATGAACCTGCCCAACTGAAAGCAGTTGGTGTCATCAGCAATGCATCTTTATGAACCCATATTCTTGCTTCAACCATACTAAGATTAGAACTGCTATACTCCGCTGTTAATATAATATCGCCGGCATTTACAATATTTCCGGCTCCATCAAATGTCCAGGAAGTATGTCCTGCATCGGGTCCATATCCTTTAAAATTGAGGTTGGGTCTATCGTAATAAATATCTGTTTGATACATTTCGAAATCGAAATAACGGTTACCTGTTGTGTTTTCAATTGACACACCACCGAATAACCAAAGCGAATCGTTTGTTTCAGTACCATCACCATCCCTTCTTACGTGCATGAACATATCAAGAATTTCGTTCTTATCGGGTATGCTTTGCGAAACAGGAGTTGTCCAGGTATTTGGATTCATTCCGTTTTTATTACTGCCCGATGCAAATATGGTTGAATCATCACCGTGATGGTCCCGAATAAAAATGGCATCAATCAGCAACATCCCATTCAATACATGAAACTGAGGGTAACGCATATTCCGGAAGAAGGGATAGTTTCTTGTAGCAGGTTGCGAATTATACAATGCCAGAATACTTGCAGCACCAGTTGTGTCGATAATAAAATCACCAACCCCCAGCCCACTATAAGCATCATTCTTAAACCAGTCATCGCTACCAATGGTGATAAAACCAGAAGTTCCAGCTCCGTTAAGATAGTAGTTGGCTCTCAAATCGGCCTCAACACCAAACCTTGCTTTGATTTGATGCGTTGTAATTTGAGCAGTGAGTGTTTGGTCAGTTAGTGCAACGAAAAGAAACAGACTGAGTAAAAGTTGTTTCATAGTAACGGATTTAAATTAGGGAAGAAAGGCTGTACACTGTAACCTGTACAGCCTTTCAAAAAAGTTAACCTCTTTTGCTAACAATACGAATCATCTCTACAGGAGAATTAACGGTAGTGCCATCAGCCATACGGGCCACAACACGGTAGTAAAGGGAGCCGGGAAATGCGCCCGTATCTCTGTACTTGTAAGTTGGGTTTCCTGCTGTGCAGCCTACCTCATCAATTTCAAAAAACATTACGCCGTCGAACGAACGTTCAACGCTGAAACAAACTACTGATGACGGATCTTCAATAGCCCAGTTCAGTGCCACATCGGCCGCCTGACGGTGAATGCGGAAATAACCGAAACCCTGCGGAGCTGCGGCAGTTGCTTTTTCAATTGCAAATGGTTGCTTGGAAACCAGACCATCGTGGGCCTGTACTGAGTTGAACGACAGCGCAAGCGCTGCCACAATAATCATTGTTTTCATGGGGATTACGATTTTAGCACAAATTAGAGTCTCTGCATCCGAAAACCTAAGATTTGTCAATGAATTTCCACTTATCAATCCACCTTTTTTCCCTTCGTTTTTACCGTAAATTCTGCACATTTCTACGAACCGTAATTTTCACTTCGTGAAAATTGATTGATTCCCATCCGTTTAGCTGATACTTGCGAACGGAAGCAATCCTTTACATTTGTAGGAATAACATTGAACCATGATGACTTCTGAACAAAAACCGGTGATCGGCTTCAGCTGTGGCGACCTGAATGGCATTGGTCTTGAATTGATAATCAAAACACTAAGCGATACCCGGCTGTCTGAAATATGCACACCCGTTGTATTCGCCTCAAACAAAGCGATCAATTTTTATAAAAAGTCGGTGACTGATGGAAATTTCTCTTATCAGGCAATAAGGGATTTCCAGCGTCTGAGTCCAAAAACGGTGAATGTGTATAGTTGCTGGGAAGAGGAAGTGAGTATACAACCAGGGCAACTGACCGATATTGGCGGCACTTATGCCATTAAATCGCTAAACGAAGCGGTAAAAGCGTTGAGAGAAAAGCAGATCGATGCGTTGGTAACAGCACCTATTCACAAAAAAAATGTTCAATCGGAAGAATTTCCATACACGGGCCATACGCCTTACCTGAAGGCAGCATTTGAAGCAAAGGATGTGGTGATGTTTATGGTAGCTGATAATATTCGTGTGGCATTGGTTACAGAACATGTACCTGTTGCAGAAGTGGCACAACACATTACACGTGAGAGCATTGTTAGCAAATTGAAATTGGTGAATCAATCGCTCAAAAAAGATTTTGGAATTGATAAGCCAAAAATTGCGGTGCTGGGATTAAATCCACATGCAGGTGATGAAGGATTGATCGGCAAAGAAGAAGAAGAAATTATTAAACCGGCCATCAAAGAAGCAAAACAGAATGATGTGTTTTGTTTTGGACCTTACAGTTCTGATGCATTTTTTGCAAGAGGGCAGTATGAAAAATTTGATGCGGTGCTGGCAATGTACCACGATCAGGGTTTGATCCCGTTCAAATCACTGGCTATTGGTGAAGGTGTAAATTATACAGCAGGTCTGGATGGCATCCGCACAAGTCCCGATCATGGAACTGCATTTGATATTGCCGGAAAAGGCAAGGCTGATGAATCATCGTTCCGTGCAGCATTATTTACAGCCATTGATATTTTCCGTAGCAGAAAAGGCTATGCCGATGCAAGAAGTAATCCATTGCGGAAAATTAGTGCATCGATGTTTGCAAGAGTGGTGGACGAAAAAATTGAAGAAGAACAAAGTAACCGGTAAGCAGCTGCAGCTTATTTCAACATCGCATCGGTAACACCTTTGTTGATGACGTACGAGCTATAGCTGATCTCTACTCTGCCCTTTTTATTTTTTGGCAGCTCAGGTTTTTTTGTTCCATCATCGTATTCTAATGTAATTCCTTTTGGAAGTTTATAGTCTTTGGTGTTGAAGGAAAAGATCACTTTGTCGGGCAAACCCCATTCTGCATATTTCCCAAACTGCATTTCCATATCGTACGTACCGTTATCTTTTGTAGTAGTACTTGCCTTACGTATCAGGAAATTCTTTTCGTCGATATACATCGTAGTTAATACTACATCACTGCTTTCACTCAACGGAAGTAATTTAATGATGCGTAAAGGAATTCCTGCAATGGTTGTTTGACCGGCATCGATCGCTGTATAGTCTTCCGTAAGCAACAGCGAACTTACATTTACACTTACTCCGCCTTTTGGTAATAATGAAATTCCACCATCCCGTTTAATAGCAAAACGGTTTGGTTTTTTAAAGTACGATTTGATATTGGCAATGGGCGCTTTAATGAACACCACATCGGTTTTCATTTTTCCGGTGGCGATATAATCATTCACCCTATCCATTTTTGCTTTTACTTTCTTCAGTAATTCTTCGGCCGGTTGTGCCGTTGCTGATGAGGCATGAAATAAGAGACATGAAGTAAGAACGATCTTACAACACAACAACACCCAAGTGAATTTCTGATTCATATTTATTGCAACTTTAGCCATTACATTTTCACTTTAAAAACTATATATCTAACTCAACACATCTTTCCTTTTAAAGATAAAGATCGATGCACCTACCAGTAAAACAATGTGCAGCAACAACACTCCTGCGCTACGCAGCACCGCCGGTAAATTGCGAATGGTGCCCGGGATCGATTCTCCATCTGCATTCAGCTTCATTTCAAAAAATCCTTTCCATGCGATCATATGCGAGGTAAAGAAAAAATCTTTTACACTTTGAAACAACGGAATATCCAATGTTGTAAGAATGGTGAATACAATGATTACACTCATGGTGGCAACAATGGGGCCAAGCGAGTTTTCTGCAAAAATGGAGAAGAAAAATCCGACTGCAGAAACTGTGATGAGTGCTATTGCCGCAAAGCCAAATGCAAGTAAATACCGCCAGAAAATATCATCTCCATTCAGGATAATGATCTCATAGCTTTTTGCATTCATCAATCCATCTGTACCAAATATGAGCATCGAAACAAACAGACCAAGTATTGCGATCCAGATGAGCAGAATAACAGCATAGATGGCCGAGGCAAAAAACTTACTCAACAATAATTTGGTGCGGCTTACCGGTTTGGTAATGAGTAATCGTAAGGTACCCATGTTAGCTTCGCCTGCAATCATATCCGCACTTACCAATGCAACAAGTAACGGCACGTGTATCAACAACGTTTGTAAAATAACAAAGCAAACAAAATAACCGTTGAGCGGATTTCCAATAACATCAAAATTATCTTTCACATCTTTTAACACAAAGTCCATATACTTGGCACCATCTGCATAAATGGCAACCTGTATTAATACCACGATCGCTAACACCGCAATAAATGCGATATAAGTTCGTGGTCGCTTGAACACTTTGAACAACTCAATTTTTAAAAGGCTCCACATGTTGATTGGCTGTTGTGATCTTTAAAAAATAATCTTCCAACGTATGTCGTGCAGTTACACCCAACACTTCCACCCCTCTTTCTACCAGAAAACGTGTTAATGCAGGTACTTCTTCTTTACACAACTTCAACTCAATACCGGACGCATCTGTTCCTAAAAATTTATTAACGTACGGACTTGTTTTGATCAATTGTTCACAGGCATTTTTATCACCCGTTTCTACATACACCACCGTATCATCGGGGTGAAATAATTCCTTCACTGTTCCTTCCACTAATTTTTTTCCTTTGTCAATGATGAGCATGCGATTGGCAATCTGTTCTATTTCACTCAGCAAATGAGAAGACACCAATACCGTCTTCTGCATTTTTTCACTCAACAAAAGTATCAGGTTACGGATATCAGCGATCCCTTGCGGATCTAGTCCATTTGTTGGCTCATCCAAAATGATCAATTGGGGATCGTGTACCAGTGCAACGGCAATGCCTAACCGCTGTTTCATTCCTTGCGAAAAGGTGCGCACTTTACTATGCGCCCGTTGTGCAAGACCAACCAGTTCCAGTTGATCCATCAACTGTTGCCTGCTGCGTTTTACACTGCTCATTTTTGCAAACAATTGCAGCGTTTCAAATGCAGTTAAATATTTGTAGAGATCAGGACGCTCAATAACAGCACCGGTGTTACTTAAAATTTCTTTTCGGTGTTTGTTCAGGTTATATCCAAAAACTTCGATCTCTCCTTCGGTTGGAGTAATAAGTGTAAGCAACATGCGGATAGTGGTAGATTTTCCGGCGCCATTCTGCCCTAAAAAACCATACACATCGCCTTTCCTTACTGTAAACGAGAGATCGCTGACGGCTGTTACTTCTTTAAAAACTTTACTGAGATGGGTAACCTGAATGATCGTTTCCATAATCGTTGCTGCTTCAATAACACCGAAGTAAAGATAAGGTTTGCAGCAAAGGGAAACTTATTTGGGAAGATAAGTTTGCAAGGCTTTCACATACGCTTCAAAAGCTGTAATACCCTGCGGGGTGATCTTACAAATGGTTTGTGGATAGTTATCTTTAAACTGTTTGATCACATCTACATAACCTGCTTCTTTGAGTTTGCTGATCTGCACACTGAGGTTGCCTGCTGTTGAACCTGTTTTTTCACGGATAAAGGTAAACTCAGCTTCCTTTACACCAATGAGCAGACTCATTACGGCCAGGCGTAACTGCGAATGTAATATGGGATCCAGTTCTTTAAACATGTTGTTCCTTTCTGCTTTGCAGGTATTTGTTACGCAACACAATTCCTGGAATTAACCAGGCAAATGAAGCAGAAGCTGCCATGAGCAGAAAATCAAATTTTGCGATAGTGAATGCACTGATAATGGCTGCGACCCAACAAAAAATCCCACCAAACACCATCAATTTAAATTTACGGGTAGCGCCTGTTACAATGGTTGGATAACCGTATACAAACATGAGGTATCCCGAGCCGTAAGTCCAGAAATTCGGAATATCTGTTTTGCCGGACAAAACGCCGTAATCACGTAACAATGGATTCAGATCATTCGCAGCAATATTGTTGAGAATATTTACAACAAAAATTCCTATGCCAAAACAAAGCCACACATAACCCATCATATCATGATCCCAACCTTTTGCTTTCCGCTCGTTCCGTTCTCTGATCGATATAAATATTTGCGGAACAATCGCCAATAATGCCAATAACCAAATATCAAATGGCAAACTCCAACCAAAATGAATAATACCTACTTGTACCAAACTGCACACAGTTATAACAGCACCCCATAAAATGGGACCAATGCCTGTGTCCACAAAATCGTTTTTTGCCCGGCTGATCATTTGTTGAATGATCAGCAAACTTTCCTGCTCCGTCAATTGCTTTTCCTGCATCAGTGTTGAGTTTTAAAACGTGAACGTAAGAGATAACCGGGAACAATCCATGTGGTGATAACAGCAAGCGCCAGCAACAAAAATGAAAATTGGTAAGGAATCAACACAGATACCAGTGCCAATACCCAGCAACAAATTGCACCGATACGCAACGGTTTGAATTTTAAAATAACTCCCGATAAAAATGTGGGCATACCATAGAGCATTAAAACCAACGGATTAAATAATTGGGGTTGTCCGCTTCTGCCAACAATAATTCCAACAAGAAAACCCATAATTACAAATACCAGCCAAACATAACTGTTGATCTCATCTGTATACGTTCGAACATTTGTGTTTTTCTTTACACGGGCAAGATAGATCATTTGATAGATCACTGTTGGAATGGTGAGCATCCACACATACATGAGGCTTTTCCCATTGCCATAAAAATAAATGGCAATAAAACTGGTAATACTGCACACAAGAACTACCCAGCCCCATAATAAATACAAATGACCGTTTTCGCTAAAACGGTTTTGCGCTTTGTTAATCATGCTTTCGATCAACTGCAAACTGTCACGGGTGGATAATTCCTGTTGTTCCATGTTTGAATGTTTAAACGTCAAAAATAAGGGAGTCCCGAAGTGTTTACTCCGGGACTAATACACATTATTTACACGCATTGTATGCCTGCTCGTTTTGTTCTTTGCCCCAATTCGGATGAATGGCAGATGCCGGTTTGAATGTTGCAAAACGCTTTGCGCCTTCTTCAAATACCGGTTTTGCATTCGCACATCCACCACCAAATTGTTCAGGTGTTCTGCTGATCCCTTGCGCTTCCCACATGTAGGGACGTGGATTTGTTGGATCCAGTTTTTTTGATAATGCAATATTTTCAGCAATAATAGCGCCGTACTGCATGTACCTGCTCATGGGATCGGCACTCATTTTCACAGTAGCGATCATTGATTTTACCAGTGCGATCTCAGAATTATTTTTTTCCAACTCTTCCGCTTTTGCAAGAAAGGCTGTTGCTTTATCTGCTAACGGATCAAACTGTTTTGTATCCTGTAACATAAATGCATGCCATACCTGCGCAACAGCTGCATAATAAAACGGAAGCCATTGATTTTTTTCTGCATTGCCGATACGTTCAAAAGCGTTGACAACATCCAGCATAGCATCCGGTGTTTTTGCATCGGCCATAGCCTGCATATTTTTTTGCATAGCGCCTGTATAACGTTCACTCTGTGCAATAGCAGCTGTAAAAAGATGAGCGAAAAGAACGGCAAGAAGTACTTGTTTCATGATGTATAATTGTATTGATGATAAAATTTTATTGGTTCTTTTTCAGTTTTTCATATTCCCGTTCTACACTATTGCTTTTGGGATAAACGTAAGCACCAAAATAATGCGATGCTATGCCAATACCCCAGCCCAGCATTGGCCACACCGGCCAGGGAACACCACCACCGTAATGTTTTGCTCCATTGATGGACCACAAGATCCAGAAGAATGCATTGACCAATAAATACGTGATCAGATGTTGCTTGAACGATGCACGTTTTTCTGCAATTTCCCAGAGTTGCTTGTCCTTTTCGTCGTTTGAATCAGGGATTCGTTGAAAGTTACTCATGTTTGATAAAGTTGAATGATGAATGATGATTTATAAATTATTATTGATGGCATCCTCAGATCTGTCTACACCAAAACTGATGAATGCACCAATGAAAATGAACATGCGTGACGGCGGCACCAGTTCTGTTTTGCGCATACCGTTGGTTGAATAGTTATAGCCATACACCTGTTTAAAGTTGAATACGTTACTGATGCTTAACACATATACCGGAAACATTTTTGCATTTTGCTTTCCAATAGCCGGAAGATAATTCAGTGAAAAGCTCATGTTGTGATAAGCAGGGATGCGACCCTGATCTGCAAAAAATGTTTTTGAGATATTGGGATCGTACTGAATATTATAGTACGGTCGACCACTTGCATAATTGTATGAAAAATTGACATTGGTTTTGATCTTCGTTACAAATTTCTTTACCACCAATGAAGCCGTATGCTTTGCTGCAAAATTTGGAGTGATAGCTGTTGGGAAATTTAAGAAATCACGTTTTGTGTCGAGGAACGAATAGGATATCCAGTAATCAAGATCTTTTACATGTTTCTTATCACGCCAGAACAATTCAAAGCCGCTTGCTTCACCAAAACCATTGTTGCTGCTTCCAATTTCTCTACCATTTACATTGGATGTTTTCAATAAATTATCATACTCTTTGTAAAATGCTTCTACACGAAAAGTTGTAAGACTGGTTGTTTTTTGATACTGCGCAATGTAATGCGTTGCTTTCATGAATGTGAGTGGATTGACAGCGGGTTGATAGCGCAACTCCGGATTCTGATAAAAAATTCCATACGCCAATGATGCCTGGCTTTCTCTACCCAGCTTGTACGCCAGTGAAACACGTGGTGCGAGATTTGTTTTATTGAGCATGGCCGAATGCTCAGCTCTTGTTCCGATTTTTGCAGCCAGTTTATTGGTGAGATATACATCCTGTTCTGCAAATACCGAATATATATTTTCAATGAGGCGTGTATTGAACATCATGCCGTTAAAGGCAGTAAACTTGCTTTTATCATCGCTATGATTATACTCTGTTCCAACACGCAACGTATTTAATCCTCTGAACTTTTTTTCAAGTACAAAACGGGCGTTGGCATAGAATCCTTTGCTGTTAATATCAAACTGTTTAAATTCTAATCCACTCAACAACACATCATTTTTATTTTCATCCTGCATTCCAAAGCTGATATCATCTTTGTTGGTTGAAACAGAAACACCTGTTATCAACTTCCATTTATTCTTCAAACTTTCTTTCCATGAAAGATTGTGGTACATATTGCCGTTTTCCAATGAGAAGCGGTCTTTATAACCCAATGAATCAAGACTGTTTTGTGTGAAGCCCAAACCATTGGTAATATAGTAACCATAATACTTCAACATCCCGTTCTTTGATGTCTTGATACGAAAATTGGCATCCATGTTATGTGAGCTCGGCGCCTTTGAATAATCCTGTTGTTGTTTGATCACGGCAAATGCTGCTGTAAGATTGGAGTAATTATAATTTACGCCCCATGATGCTGTTTTCTCTTTATTCAATTTTTGAAAGCCGGCACCAAGACTTAACACCGACAGATTTAATGTGGCAGATGATTGCTCCGGCAAATCGATCGACTCCAATATTAAAGCAGACGATAATGCCTGACCATACAATGCACTGTAACCACCCGTACTGAAAACCGTTCCTTTAAAAATGAATGGAGAAAAGCGGCCACGTTGTGCAATACCGGGCACACTGCTGAAAAAGAAATTGTTCACCAATGTTCCATCAATAAATGTTTTTGTTTCAGTAGCAGTTCCACCTCTAACAAATAATCCTTCACTCTCTCCTACCTGTTGTGCACCTGGCAATGTTTTTAATGCACCTGTTATGTCGCCATTTGCACTGGCTGTTGTTACAATATCGATCGATGATAATACCGCCGCAACACGGTTACGATCACTGGCTTCAAAAGATCCTGCTGTAATTACAACGGCGCTGATCTCGGTGATCTCTTCTTTTAATTGAATAGGCAATTGCAGGTCGCCTCCTTTTAACTCAACCGGCATTTCCAATGCTTTATAACCAATGGCTGAGATGATAAGGATCTGATTGCCTTTATCTGTTGTTTTGAAACTGAAGCGACCTGTTGAATCGGCAGTAGCACCGTCGTATGAATCCTTGATACTAATAGAGGCACCTGGCACAGGCTTCTTTTTATTGTCCAATACAGTACCGGTGATAGTTGTTTGCCCAAGTACCAATTGGGTGATGATAAGGCTGATGAAGAAGGTAAATGCTTTCATTTCTGATAAATATATCACAAACGTAGACTAGTTTATTTTATAAACCAAATATTCAAGCCAGATTTTTTTTAGGAATTATAAAAAAATGCCCCCTGGATCTGGGGGCATTTTCCGTTAGTTCATTTGCTTATTTTCTTTTCAGGAGAAGTTGAGAGCTTTTAAGTTGGCCTGTTCTTACCTCTAAAATATAATTGCCTGCCGGCAACAGGGGAAGATTATTTAACTGAATTGAATTTGTCCCTTTAAACACCGATCTGATGGTAGTATAAACAATCCTTCCATGTTGATCGAATAAACGGACGTACGCATCTCCGCTTACTTCAACTGTTGCCTGTATATTTATTAACTGGTCAAATGGATTAGGTGATGCGATCACTTTGGTGGATGCACTACTATACAATTTGATAACTGCACTGTAGCTTGATTTACCATCTTCATCCACCATTTTCAAACGATAGAAATTAAAAGCTGCAAGTGGAGATGCATCTACAAATTGATAAGCAGTTTCAGTAACTGAATTTCCGGTTGCTTTTACCGAACCAATGGAAAGGAAATTAATCCCATCGCCACTTCTTTCAATTAGGTAATGACTTGCGTTGATCTCAGTAGCTGTTCTCCAGTTCAAATGTGATTGTCCGTTCAATAAACGTCCATTGAACGACAGCAACTGAACAGGCAACGTACCTGAAACAGTAATTGACGCCGTTGCTACAGATAAACAACCGGAGCCGGATAACTTATCGGCAACAACTTCAATATTGTATGTACCTGGTGATGTGAATGTTTGTGTAGTGATTGTTTCTGCACCACCATTTCCAAATTCTGATGTTGCATAACTTAATCCGCTGCCTGCATCTTCAACAATATATAACACACCTGACTGTGTATTTGATACAGTATAGGTAACTGTTTGCCCAACGGAGATCGATGATGTTGTTGGACTGATCAACGGTGTTGTTGGAGCAGAACAGGAAACAGTTGTGGTAGAACCGCATGCGGTGTTTAATGTGCTGCTTGTTGCCTGCGCACCAACACTTAATACTCCGCCTGCATACAATGGGTTAGATGCTGACACGGTTACTGTCCATGCTGATTGAGCAGAGAGTGCCACCGAGCCAATCAATCCTCCATCCTGGTACAAATAAACTGTACCCGTAAACGGACCGGTGATGGTTCCTGATACGGATGTATTGCCTTCGGTGTATGATCCGGTGATCGTGGGGCAAACAGTGGTCGCAGCTCTTGCTGTTGCAGACGAAGAGTTGGCACTAACAGAACAGCTTCCGTTTTGTGCCGTTGCATAATAGCTTGTTCCGTTTACCAACGCAGCAACAGTTACAGACCATGTACCATTCGCCTGAACGGTTGTTGTACCTTGTAAAACATTCGAACCATTATAGACACGAATAGTTGTACCTGCAGGTTCGGATGAAGTTCCTGTAACTGTTGTTACAGCTCCGGTTAAATTACCTTGAATATCTGTTGTAATAACTGGTGCCGATGTAAAACAGGTAGCCGTTAACGTTGCTGCTGTACTAATGCACTGTCCGCTTGCCTGTTGACGAACAGTAATTATATCACCAGTTTGAAATGTTTGACTGGAAAAACTATACGCACTTCCTGAAGCTGTTGTTGATGCAACAATAAATCCATTTACAAATAAACGAACAGTGGCACCCGTTACTGCTGTTCCACTAATAGTTGAGCCCGGATAGAGAACTGTTTGCGTAATTGTTGGCGCTGCGGTTTGTGTGAGTGTTAAACAACTGAAGGCAGGTGCGGATTCGCACTTACCTGATTCAATTACCGAGAATGCATAACTGGACGATGTCATATCATTCGCACCACCGGTACACGCAGCGTTTGGTCCGCCATTGTTTGTACTGTTATATTCCCAAATAGTACCTGAAGGATCGGTTGTTTGGTTATAAGTAATTTTCAACGTTGTTGTTGCATCGTCTGCCAACAAAACAAGGTTGCCTCCCGCTGCAATTGTATATAATTTGATTCGTGCGTTAGCCGGTTTTGTTCCTTGTATACCTTTATTCGTAATACAAGTAATGACGGTTGTTGTGTTAGTTGAAACATTTGATGGAGAGCAACTTGTTACCGCTACACTGTTACTTGTTAAACACATACTCTCGCCGGTTGATTGTGCTTTTGCAGTAATAATATCTCCACTTGCAACGCTTGCAATGATATAAGTCCACGGGCTTCCGCTCGTTGCAGTTGTTGTGCCGGCCAATACAGCATTTTTATAAACTGAGATAGTAGCTGTTGAAGGTTTAGTTGCATCAAGTCTTGTCCACGTGCCGGTAATATTCACGTTTGATCCCGAAGCAATACCTGTATTTACAGCTGGCGCAGCAGTACATGCATCCGAAGGGCCAGAGCCACCTGAGGTGATATCAGTCAATGTAAAGCTTGGCGTATTCTCGCCTAAAAATTCCCATGCATCTGTTGTGCTTGTAAAATTATCATCATTCAAACCATAAATATCAGAACGTGTTCCCTGGAATGCTGACCCTGGATTTGTATTGGTTGAAATAACCAGACGGATTGGTGTTGATGCTGTGATACCTAATGCAGACAGCGGCACATAAAAATCATAGAAATAATCCGCATTACCTGATTCACGACTCAGTGCAACAGAGATCAATTGATTGGTTGCAAGAGAATAAGTGTTGCTTGCTGTTGGGTTTACAATACCATCCACATTATAAATAGCCACACGCCCATTTGTACCTGTTTCGAGTGCCACTTCCAGTTCAAAACCGGGGTTACCATTTCCACTGTTTGTTGGAGCCACATAATTGGGATCAGCAGCAGAACCCGATGCGCCAAGTTTCAGATCAGTATCTATTAAAATATTATACGCCTTTGCACCACTAACAATACTGCCAATTCGTAAACGGAACAAGAGGTTTGTTCCATCATTGTAAATATAACAGCCGCTGTTATCAACTGTTTTTACAATATCAGAATAACCACCATCAGGTCCTGTAGCGAGGTCGCCTGTTGGTTCAATCATTACCGGTTTAATAATCTTATACAATATTTCACTTTGAGTAATATCGCTTGTAGTAAAGCCTGCAGATGTTGCAGAACTAAAAAAATCCTGGTTTGGATTGAGAACAAGCGGACCTGCAGCACCTGCAGGACGGACAATTAATCCAGGTGACTGGGCATAGGTTACAGATGTCAGCAACAATAAAAAAAAGGGCATCAGCAGCCCTTTAAAATGCGGGTGTGGGAATTTCATTCTAAAGGTTTTACAAAGAGATTGAATAAAAAACAAAAATAAGTAGTAACAACTAGCAGGAATGTAGTAGAAGCTATGGTTCATCTATAGTAGGTTTCTCTACAAACGTAAGATTGACAAATATTAGGTTAAGTGTTATCCCTATTTCTGCCCAATCTTTTCCCGTAAAAGTAACCGGGCATTGTGTGTAGCATCCGTGTCATCAAACGCATCTTTCGGAATCAGGAAAAAGGAACGGTCATCAATGTACAGATGAAAGAAGTTCGGTGTTTCAATAAAGTATTTAAATGCACTGTAATTCCATTTTTTACTGCCATTTGGATTTTCAAGATGCATGTATGTATCAAGGAACGTAAGATTAAATGAATCCCGAAAGGTTTTTGCACGACTGTAAACCGTGAACGGTAAAATAAACCACAACGATACCATTAATGAAAACCATAGAAATGAGCTCAACAGAAAAGCAACCGGTGCAATTTTTTTCCAGAAGAACATAGCTGCAGCAAACAACGCAAACACGTTTACCAGAATAATCAGGATGCGTATTTCTTTTTTAGAAATAAAATGATAACGTAATGCCTGGATTACTTTTTTACGATCGTACCGGAACGAAATATTCATAACTCGATTTTCTTTTCTATTATTGACGTGGATATTTCAACTCATTTTCACTCACACTCCACTCTCCCAGCTTATCACCTTTTATACCAAAAAACTCAACTGATAATTTACGTTGCCCTCTTGCACCACTAAAATTGAATTTTCCATAATTCTGTTTTTCATCCAATCCAAACACACGGTAAGGATTTTTTGCTTCTGCTCCGCCAAATGTATGTGTACCTGCTGTTAAAGGAGAAACTGTTATATCGTATAAAGGATATGCACCTTGGCGGTTTACTTTGATCACTTCCGTATGATGACGATCGCCACTCATAAATAACACACCTGTAATTTTATTTTCCTGTAGAAACTGTATTAATTCATTGTATTCTGCCGGGCAGTTCAATAATTTATCAAATGGTGAATCGGGATTCAACACCTGGCTTCCATTGGCAATAATTTTAAATGGTGCTTTGCTGTACAGCAATGAATTTTTTAACCAATCCATTTGCACTTTGCCCCACATCTGCTTATCTGCATTTGGTTTTCCATCAATTGAATCTTTCATATTATCTGCACTTCTCCACCAACGATCATCCATCATAAAAATATCTACATCGGCATAACTGATCATAGAATAAATGCCCTGATCATTCATACCATACGAAGTATTGAGCCAGTAATTGGTAAATACATTGCGGGAAGTATTCTTCAGGATATAATTCTTCCCCATATCGTTGGGGCCATAGTCATGATCATCCCACATGGCATAATGCGAAGTTGATTTTAAAAACTTTTGCAACACCGGTACTGAACGGTCATGACTGGCTCTGTTCCACAAACCCCATGTATCATAAAAATCTACTTCACGGGTGTACCAGTTATCGCCCATCCACAACATAAAGGCTGCTTTTTCTTTCGCCATGCTTTCAAAAATACTTGAGTCTCCTCCGTATGGTTTTCCCGGCCGGTCAATAGCCGGTTCATTGATATAAGCACAGGAACCTGTTAAGAAAGAAAAATCTGGAGCAGGTTTGCGCCATTGCCATAATTCCTTTGTTGTAAATGAGCCATCTGCCTTTGCAGGTTTCCTGTTGGAAACATTATTAATGATGAATTGATACTCGTATGTTGTATTCAGTTCCAACGCCACCACATCAAATACGAGTGGAGCAAACCATTGATCAGCAGTTGTTTTCTTGATCATACGTTTTGCAGTTGTCGGTTGTCCTTTTTTCCAAACCCACAAGTCGGCACTGCTGCCGGGTTTCACTTCGATCCACAATTTAGCAGTGCGTAATTCAACCGGGCCAAGCATGGGACCACTAACCAACTGTGCATTGGTTGAAAGTGCTGCAAAAAAAATCAGTACCGGCAGGTAGGCGAAACAATAAAAGCTTCTCATAAATTCGTGTATAAAGTTGGAAGTAAGTGCTCGAAAGCTGCAAAGTAAATAAAGTTTGTTTGATAACCGGCTTCTGCCGATGGTTTCCTGTTATCTGTCTGATAATTTGCATAAGCGCCTGCAAACAAACGCCGCAGGTAATAGTTGACCGTGGATTTTATTATTGGAAAAGCACACTTCAATTATCAACAAACGAAATAACAGCTTTGCAACAGTTAGAAGTAAAGAAATTGTATGTGAAGTTTTTTGATGTAGAATGGAACGGAGAACAATCATCTGCACAACCGGTGGCAAAGCTATCGATCGATTCAGCTTCACTTCAACATCTAAAGAAGCAACAGGTTCAAATAATCCCTGTTGTTTTTATCACCAATGAAGCATTAACGAAACTTGATACAATTGCCGGCAAGGAATTGGCAAAAAAAATCATGAAACTTCTTTCTGAAATGTTGCAGAAGAACCAATTGAATCAGGTTCCTGAATTTCAATTGGATTGCGATTGGACTGTTTCCACAAAAGACACCTACTTCAGTTTGGTGAATACCGTGAAGCATTTGTTACGTGCAGATAAAAAAACATTTGCTGATACTGCGATACTTTCTGCAACAATTCGTTTGCATCAGGTGAAGTACAGCAGCAAGTCGGGTATTCCGCCCGTTGACCGGGGTTTGCTGATGTGTTACAATATGGGCAATTTAAAAAATCCGGCAACCAACAATTCTATCCTTGAAACGGATGAACTAAAAAAATACCTTGGCGGCTTGCAACACTATCCGTTGCCATTGGACTATGCGTTGCCTGTTTTCAATTGGTATATATTGTATCGAAACGGTCAATACAAAGGCATCGTTTATCAGATTCCAAAAGAAGAATTAAACGGGAATATTGGTGAATGGAAACAAAACCGTTTTACATTTCAAAAAGATGCTGTACTCAATGGAATAAATTTTCAACCGCAGGATCAATTGCGACTTGAAGAAAATACAGCCGACGAATTGTTGCAAGCAGCCGATTATATTATTCGTCAATCCGCAGCACAAAATCAGCATTTCACCGTTTCATTTTATCATCTCGATCAATTACTTTTAACGAAACACCCCATCCATGAACTGGAAACAATTTATCGTAAGTTTTATCAGTAGTTGTTTGCTCTGCTTTCCGCAAAACAGTATTGGTTGCGGACCAGATGCAGATCCGTATGACTATTATACGTCCTTCTTTTCACAACACTTGCAGGACGACAACAGTTATCGACCATTTTATTATACCGGCTATCGGTTTTTATTTGATGAAGAGGAACCGGTAAGCACCAAGGAATCAACCAGTGCAGAATGGATCAACTATGCATCAAACAAAGCAACGAAAAAAGATGTACAGGATTTTGTATTGAAATACAATTATAAACAACTCAGTAATCTGTATTATCATATTGAAAAAAAACAACCGCTCCTGGTTCCTGATTCAGTAAAACAAAACAGTCTTACGAAATGGTTTTTGCAAAGTAAAGATCTGGAAGCGTTGGGCTACCTCATGTTTGCCAAACAGGCGGAGCCATTTGTTATTGGCGATGAAGATTTTTGGGAAGAGCGAAACCGTGATGATGCAAAAATGAAACGGCTGATCAAAAACGGTATTCAACTCTGGACGGTAGCTAAAAATGAATTTATAAAACTCCGCTATGGTTATCAAGTAACACGATTGGCACATTACAGTGAGCAATACAAAGAATGTATCAGCTACTATGATACATACATCAAACCAAATCAAACAAACAGTGTATTGCAGGAATTATCACTTGCATTAAAAGCGGGCGCTATGTACAAATTGGGCAGCAACGAAGAAGCGGCCTATCACTTTACGCAGCTTTGTGCAACCAATGCAATCAAACGAAAAAGTAATTTTCTGAGCTTTACATTCAGCACAAGAGATGAAGAAGGAACAAAAAAAGTAACAAAAGAAGCTGTGTTGAAATTCTGCAAAACCGATCGGGAAAAAGCAAATGTTACGGCTGTGTATGCATTCAACAGTTTAGTCAATAACCTGCCGGAGTTGAAAGAAATTTATCAACTGGATCCAACTTCCCCATTATTGGAATTATTAAGCATTCGTGAGATCAACAAACTGGAAGAAAAATACCTGCATCCTTCTATTGAACAACTGAAAGGAAAAAAACTGATCTATTCCTGGAGTTTATTCAGCTGGGATTACGATAACGCTAACTACGATAGTTTGTACAATGAAAGTAAAAAGCAAACCAAAGAGATGATCAACTTCTGTCATCAAGTGGCGCAAGACAAACGGATTGCCAATCGTGGATTATTTGAAGTAGCTGCTGCTTATGCAGCCTACATGAGCAAAGACTTGAAAAAGGCAAGAGAGTATTTGCGGATAGCGAAGGACATGCCTCTTTCTGCCGCTGTAAAAGATCAATGGATGCTGACAAGTTTATTGGTAAGCATCAATGAAAAAGGAAAACTCGATCCTTCGTTTGAAGAGGAAATACTGCCTGCTGTTCAATGGCTCGAAAGCAAAGCAAAAAAAGACGAAGAATGGCGTAAGTTTTACCGGAATCTTTTTACAGAAATATTAGCTGTGCAGTACAGTAAACAAAAAGATGCTTCGAAAACGGCACTGGTATTAGGTTGTGCAGACAGGATCATGATAATGCCCAACGAAGGAGAAGACATGTATAGCTATTGGAGCGGGAACGCTATTGCGTTTCTACGTACACAGATGAACAGTAACGAAGTGGAAGCGCTGCACACATTGATGCAGGCAAACACAAAATCAAAATGGGAACAGTACCTCGTAAATCATAATCAATTTTCAAAAGACGATGTATGTGATATAGCTGGCACTACTTACCTGCGTGAACAGGATTGGGACAATGCAGAAAGATGGTTCAAACAAGTGCCTGCTGCATATTATAAAAAAGAACCGTACAGCACTTACCTGGCTGCAAATCCATTTGCCGATCTGCTGTATGATACACATGCTCCAACCAAACAGGATAATGTACAGTATACCAAGTTGCAATATGTTCAAAAAATGAAACAGCTTGCCCTGCAAACAACGAAAGGAACGGCTGAAGAAAAAGCAAACGCATACTTTCAAATGGCCAATGGTATTTATCAATCCAGTTATTGGGGTAACAGCTGGATGTTACAGGAATATGGCTGGAGCAGTGGTGATGGATTAAAAAGCAATACAACAAAAGATGATTGGCAATGGGAGTATTATGGAGTGTATGCTGCCGAACAACTTTATCTCAAAGCAAGAGAGTTAACAGCTAATCAGAATTTGAAAGCACATTATACATTTATGGCAGCGAAGTGTGCACAAAAGCAACATGCAATTCCGGTTTATGAATCATTTGCTGATTACGATCAATATGAAAAAGCAAATGAGCAGTACGCAAAAGATTTCCGGAAGAATAAATACTTCGAAGACTTTGTAAAAAACTACCGGCAAACAAAAACATTTACCGAAGTATTTAACAGCTGTGTGTATTTGAAAGATTATGTGAACGGGAAGTAAATACGGTACTTACAAAAACCTCCCGGCGTGTTACCGGGAGGTTTTTTATTTATCTGACACGTATACATTTACGATATGATCCATGAGCAGCTTCATAGGGTGACAGGGATCTAGTACAGGAACTCAGATAAAAGATGCTTACAAGTAATAATGAGTAAGCGATTGTTTTCTTCATGGGGTACGGATTTAATAGGGTTTAAAAATAGGTTTTCATTATTTATTTAACCAACCTTTATATTTTATAATTAAAAAAATAAGTGTTTCCTCTTGGAAAAATTGAGAAAATCGAAAAACTACTTTGTAGTACTACTATTTTATTTTCAGCATATACGCTGGCAACTGCATCAAAAAAGAAAACGCTCCGGAGAACCGGAGCGTTTGTTATAGGAACCTCTGTTGAGATTAATTGTTGATGCAGAATTTAACTGCAACCCATACTGTTACCACAATTCAAACATTTGTAACATGTACCGCTTCTGATGGTGATATGTCCGCACGTGTTACAAGTAGGTGCATCACTCTGCATACTTTTTGCTGCGGCATTCACTGCATCCAGACTGTTATCCATCTTCACAGTGTTGATGACACGTTGTGCTTTTTGTGTTTGCACCGGTGTGCTCACTACACCTACCACACGTACATCACTTAACTCAGGAGTTTTTTTTTCGTACTCCAGTCCGGTAGGAATATCATCCCAATCATCAGTGCCGGTATTGTCTACTTCCGGTTTGTCTAATACATGAACCAGATCAGTACGTCCTAAGTATTCGTATGCAAGGCAACGGAACACAAAGTCAACGATCGAAGTGGTTGATTTAATATTCGGATGATCCACCATACCACTTGGTTCAAACTTGGTGAATACAAATTTCTCTACAAACTCTTCTAACGGAACACCGTATTGCAAGCCTACAGAAATTGAGATCGCAAAGCTGTTCATTAAACTGCGAAGCGTACTACCTTCTTTAGCCAGGTCAACAAAAATTTCTCCTAATGTACCATCACCATATTCACCGGTGCGGAGGAAGATCGCCTGTCCGTTGATCTTTGCTTTTTGTGTAAAGCCTCTGCGTTTGGCTGGTAGTTTTCTACGTTCTACAATTCGTGCAAGATCACGCTTCAATTTTGTATCAGGCGATGACTGCACACGCTTGTTCAACTCTTCCAGTAATTCTTCAACGGTGAGTTTCGCCATATCTACCATCGGGCTTTCGGTAGATGCTTCTTCTTCTGTTGATTGAGCCGAAGCTAAATCAGCATTACCCTTTTTACGCTTATCACCTTTTGTGCTCAATGGCTGGCTCAGTTTAGAACCATCACGATACAATGCACATGCTTTCAATCCAAGCTTCCAGCTTTCGTAATACGCTTCTGCAATTTCTTCAACAGATGCTTCATTTGGGAGGTTGATGGTTTTTGAAATGGCACCACTCAGGAATGGTTGTGCAGCACCCATCATACGAATATGACCGCTGTGATGAATGTAACGTTCGCCTTTTTTACCGCATTTGTTTGCACAATCAAAAACCGGATAATGTTCCAGCTTCAGGTATGGAGCACCTTCCACCGTCATTGTACCACAGATATAATCATTTGCTTCAGCGATCTGCTCTTCAGAAAAACCTAAAGCTTCCAATAAGCTCCATTCAAAATCATTGTACTGCTCTGGTGTAAATCCAAGACGTTGTAAACACTCTTCGCCCAACGCATATTTATTAAATACAAATCCAATTTCAAATGCGCTGGCCAATGTGCCTTCAATTTTCTTGATCTCATCTGCAATAAATCCACGATCACTTAACGATTGCGGGTTTACATGTGGAGCACCGTTCAACGAAGCAGCACCTACTGCATATTTTACAATTGCTTCACTTTCTCTTTCATTGTAGCCTAATTTTTTAAGCGCTGCCGGTACTGATTGGTTGATGATCTTGAAATAACCACCACCGCTCAATTTTTTAAACTTCACCAACGCAAAGTCTGGTTCAACGCCAGTTGTATCGCAATCCATTACCAAACCAATTGTTCCTGTTGGAGCAATTACGGTTGTTTGTGCATTACGGTAACCATATTTTTCACCCAACTCTACAGCATCATCCCAACTCTTGCAGGCACTGGTCAATAAATAATCAGGACAGTGTTGTGCTTTGATCCCCTGTGGTTTAATACTCAATCCAACATACGCATCTTCTGCATCGTAAGCAGCAGCACGGTGGTTACGCATTACACGCAACATATCTTCCGCATTTTCTTCGTAGCGTGGAAACGCACCCAGGAACGACGCCATCTCTGCAGATGTTTTGTAAGAGATACCCGTCATTACAGCGGTCAATGCACCGGCAATACCACGTGCCTGTTCGCTATCGTAAGGAATACCCATTACCATCAACATTGAACCAAGGTTGGCATATCCCAAACCTAATGTTCTGTAATCGTAAGAAAGTTGCGCTACTTCCTTTGATGGGAACTGAGCCATCAACACAGAAATTTCCAATACTGCAGTCCACAAACGACATACATATTCAAAACCCTGTACATCGAACACTTGTGTTTCTTCGTCAAACAAACGACGAAGGTTTACAGATGCAAGATTACAAGCAGTGTTATCGAGGAACATATACTCACTGCAAGGATTTGATGCATTGATGCGTCCGCCTTTTGGTGAAGTATGCCATTCGTTAATAGTCGTATCATATTGAGTACCGGGATCAGCACAACGCCATGCAGCGTAAGCAATCTGGTTCCACACTTCCTGTGAAGGAATTTTTTTCATGGTGCGGCCATCGGATCTTGCTTTCAGTTCCCAGTCTTCGCCTTTTTCTAACTTCTCAAAAAACTCATTCGGGATACGAACAGAGTTGTTGGAATTTTGTCCGCTTACTGTACGGTATGCTTCACCTTCATAATCAGATGCATAACCTGCATTGATCAACGCACCTACTTTTTTCTCTTCTTCAACTTTCCAGTTGATGAAGTCTAATATTTCAGGATGATCTAAATCCAAACAAACCATCTTAGCAGCACGACGTGTTGTACCACCGCTTTTGATTGCACCTGCAGCACGGTCGCCGATTTTCAGGAAGCTCATCAAACCACTGGACGTACCACCACCGCTCAACTTTTCACCTTCACCACGAATGGTAGAGAAGTTTGTACCTACACCAGAACCATATTTAAAGATCCTTGCTTCACGTACCCACAGATCCATGATACCTCCATCGTTCACCAGGTCATCACTTACACTAAGAATAAAACAGGCATGTGGTTGCGGACGCTCGTATGCTGAAGTCGATTTCTTTAACTCCCCATCAGTTGGATCTACATAATAATGGCCTTGTGGCTTTCCGGTGATGCCATAACTTTCATACAGACCTGTGTTGAACCATTGCGGACTGTTAGGCACGCACACCTGGTTCAAAATGCTATATACTAACTCATCATAAAAAACTTCTGCATCTTTTGCGCTGGCGAAATAACCATAACGCTCACCCCATACTTTCCAGCAGTTGGCCATACGATGTGCAACCTGCTTCGATGAAGTTTCTCTGCCTAATGAACCATCCGGTTGTGGAACACCCGCCTTACGGAAATATTTTTGCGCCAAGATATCTGTTGCAATCTGACTCCATCCCTTCGGCACCTCTACATTATTCATCTCAAATACTATCTCGCCCGATGGGTTGCGGATTACAGAGGTGCGGTAATCGTACTCAAACAGGTCGAAGGGAGTTACACCCTCTTTTGTGAACCGGCGGCTGAACTGCAGCCCCTGATCTTGTTTCTTTTTGCTGGCCATAATAATGTGTAAGTTTAGATGGTTAGTAAGTCCAAGAAATCGTTAAACGAAAGAATACGAAAATATTTTTTCCAAGCTAAAGTCCAAAGTCATAGTTATAAACAGGTTGTGGAAATCACGTGGAAACGCAATACAGCTATGCTTTTCCATGTGGATATCGAGTTTTCAACCCTCCGGATTTCAAAATGAGTATAAAAAACCTTGGCGATATGAAAAGAATTCCCTTAGCCTTGCCTGCATTGAATTTGAAGGCGTAAGCAGCCGGAAATTTAACTAACGTAGCTACCTAAACGCAGTATTTGAGCAGCCCTGAAAACTGTCCGTTTTGACCGGTTTTGGGTTCCGTGAGATAAAAACAGTCCAATCTCGAAAAGCTGGACATTTTTTTGCATTTTTGCAGGAATAGTATTCGCTGAATGAAGCAAGACATCTATACACAATTACGGGAGAGAAAACTGAGAGGACAAAAATCATTCGCTGTTTTGATCGATCCCGATAAAGTAAATCCGTCGGCTGTTGAACAACTGGTGCGCCTGTCTGTGGACGCCAAAGTGGATTATTTTTTAGTAGGAGGCAGCCTGGTTATTTCCAATCAATTGGATGAAGTAGTGCAGCAGATCAAAGCTTCCTGCGATATTCCGGTAATCCTGTTTCCCGGAAGCCCCTCACAAATCAGCAATTATGCAGATGCGCTGTTATACCTGTCGCTCATTTCCGGGCGTAACCCTGAATTACTGATTGGTCAGCATGTGATCTCCGCTCCTTTTGTAAAACAAAGTGGGCTGGAAATTATTTCAACCGGTTACATGGTAGTTGATGGTGGTGCACCAACAACGGTATCGTATATCAGCAATGCTACGCCTCTTCCTTCCGATAAAAATGAAATTGCCATGTGTACGGCTATGGCCGGCGAAATGCTGGGCATGAAGGTGATTTACATGGATGCCGGCAGCGGTGCCAAACGTGCTATCAGTGAAAACATGATACAGGCAGTAGCACAACAAATAGAGGTGCCGCTTATTATTGGTGGCGGTATTACTGACCCCGAAAAAGCATACCGCAACTGTAAAGCAGGTGCTGATGTGATCGTGATTGGCAATGCTATAGAGAAAAACGCCACACTTATCAGAGAAATGGCCGCAGCTATACATAGTGTGCCTGTAAAAGCATAAGTTTACTTCCTACGTATTATTTTTACCGGGTATTCAATTCACTGTTTAACCCAAATGCATTTGATCAGGCATTTGATTTTATCAGGACCCTAAACCCGGTATGCTTTTGAAAACCATTGTCCACACGTTCGCTTCGTTACTTCTCTGCTCGTTGCTTTCGGCACAGCAAAATCCTTTTTATAATTTTCAAACCGATGATACAATTCTGAAAAAGAATTGGGTACAATCTGTACAAAACGTAAAAAAATCCTGGCTGGCGCAAGTAACACCATCATTGAAAAAAGATTATGAAGAGATCTATAAAACACATTTCGAACAGATTGAAAAAACAATCACAGGTAAAAGTTGCATTACAGCTAAAGAACCATATTCGTACCTGCAACGGGTATTGAGTAAAATCATTCAAGCGAATCCAGTACTGAAAGCCGATGAGCTTCGCTTATTTTTCACACGTGACTGGTGGCCGAACGCCTACAGCATGGGCGATGGTTCGATTGCCATCAATGCAGGGCTTGTGATACATCTGCAGAACGAAGCAGAACTCGCATTTGTGTTGTGTCATGAATTGGCGCACTATTATCGGTCACATACACGTCAGTCGGTTGATCAATACGTTACAGTAACCAACAGTCCTGAATTCCAAAAGAAACTCAAGGAGCTTTCGAAAAAACAATATGGTGTAAATGCAGAGCTTGAAAAACTCAGTCTCAATTTGATTTTCAACAGCAGGCATCACGGTCGCACAAGGGAAACAGAAGCTGATATGCAGGCTTTCAGCTTTTTTAAGAATACAGGATATGATGCAAACGGCATTGTATCGTTATTGCAATTACTTGATACGGTTGATAAAGCAACTGTTTTTCCGAAGCTCAACGTACAAACAATACTCAACTTCGAAAACTATCCGTTTAAAAAGAAATGGATACAGGACGAGTCGGTAATCTTCAGTAAAATAAATATGCAGACTGCTGAAGAACAAGCAAAAGAGATAGACTCGTTCAAAACACATCCAGATATCCCTCAACGTATTGCTGCATTGAAAGACTCAGTTGCTTCACAAACAACCGGTAAGGATTTTCTGGTTGATGAAAATTATTTTCAGAAACTGAAAGAAGAGCTTTTACTTGAAATGATTGAACATACGTATCAGTCGGATAATGTAAGCCGAAACATCTATTATAACTTGCTTTTATTACAACAGCAGAAACAAACAAATCTTGCTGCATATTTAATCGCAAGAGATTTGAATAAGCTGTACGAACAACAAAAAAATCACAAGGCAGGTTTACTACTTGATACGGAGAACAAATTCTATTCAGATGATTACAATCAGCTCCTTCGCTTTCTCAACCGCATACGACTTAATGAAATGGCGCAAGTAACCCGGAGTTTCTGCAACCGTTACTTATTGCCGCTAAAAGAACTTCAACCGGTAGCAGAACAAATAAACATAGCCGAAAAAAACAATAATCAACATTAAAAAAATCTCAGAAATGAAAAGACTAACAGTTTTAATTATGCTTATGAGCTTTATTGCAAGCACGCAAGCACAAAAGTTAAGTATCGCCAATATCCAGAAGTCAAGCGTACTGCGCAACTCCGATGCCATTAAAGAAGGCAGCGAGGTGAAAGGTTATTATTTCTTTTATGTAAGTGATAAGATCGACCGTAAAACCAACGAGTACACATTACAGATCATGGATCAAAACCTGAACAAATTAAAAGAAGTAAAATTCCAGGACTCGAAAAACGTCACTATCATTGAATCGTCGTTTAACGGAACTGATCTTGTGTTTTTATTTTATAATTCTGACGCCAATATTCTCGACTATCAGGTTTACGGTGCGGATGGTACAAAGAAATTCTCCTACACTAAAAGTATTTCAAAAAAAGATGAAGCTTACTTAAGAATGAACTATTTAATGGATGATGAGGACAGTAATTTTAAAGGATTATATCCGGTAGAGGGCAAAGGATTTATTTCAAATGTCCCCAGTCGTGATAATAAAGATTTTACATTTCAGATTAGCTACGTAGGCACTGCTGCAAAAAAACAATGGACCTATGTTCCGGCGATGGATGGCAAAATGTTTGTGGGTGATTACCTTGGTACCCATAAGAATGTGGTATATGTTGAAATGCTGAAATACTCCAGCAGAATGGATCGCAATCCCGACTCCTATATACTGGGCCTGTCACTTGAAAACGGGAAACTGCTGTTTCAAAAATCAACCAACGAAGGGAAATACAATTTCTACCCAATCAGTATGTCCGTTTTAAATGATGGTAAAGCTTATTTGTACGGAGAGTATTTTGATAAAGGTGGCAATGTAATGAAAGATAAATCAAAAGGGTTTGCATTTATAGGTATTGACGAATCAGGAAAAACGCTGAGTGAAAAATATTCTTCCTGGGCTCTTGATCTTGGCAAACATCTTGGGGTAAGTGGTAGTGGTAAGATTGATGACTTTGGGTTTATGTTCCTGCATAATATGATACAAACAGAAGATGGCAGCATTTATGCAATTGGCGAAGGTTATAAAAAAGCTGCAAGCGCACTTGGAATTGCCTCAACTATACTTGTAGGTGCTGCGGGCGGTGGTACAAGTGTGAGCACAGTTAAACTGAAAGTAACCGATATGCTTGTTATTAAGTTTGATCCTGATTTTACTGTTAAAGAAGCGTCAATCTATAAGAAAAGTGATAACGATGTTCAACTTGCGGGCGGTTCTGAATTTATGAGCACCCAAATGTTAGGGAAAGCTGTAAAATATGGCTATGGTGCTTTTGATTATGCTTACACACAGGTAAATAGAGATCGTAGTTCATTCTCTGTTTGCTACAGTGATTATGAGCGTGGCAAAGGTTACAAAGGAACCACCTTCAACTCCATAACATACAGCGATGGCAAACTTACTCAGGATAAGATCCAAACAAAATCAGACGCCACAAGATCAATTGTATTACCAGCCCGCCAGGGACAAGTATTGATTATGGATTATTATAAAAAAGATAAGAAACTGGATTTGCATTTTGAAAAGCTGAATTAAGTTTCGACTATCGATCAGAAAATAAAAAAAGGAGCAATGCTCCTTTTCTTTATTTATATGAATGTTTTCTGTTATTATCTCAACTCTTCCACTTTCACTCTTGTTGGTGAATCTTTCCCACTCACAATACTTCTTGCACTCAATGCAATGGACTTAATGATCATGGTCATATTATCAAGATCAAGTGTTTCCACTTCATCCGACACTTTGTGATAGTTTGGTTCACTATCCATTTTTGATGTAGAAATGGTATGTGCAGGAACGCCCAGGCGTGCAAGCGTTGCATTATCGGAACGATAGAATAAATTCTGATCAGTATACGGATCGGGATAAAATGCAAATCCTGTTCCTTCCAGGTTCTTCTGCATAATTGCACCCATATCTGTTTTTTCGAAACCGGTAATATATGCAGAGTTTTTACCCCACTTACTTTCTGTACCAATCATTTCAATATTGAACATGGCAGCCACTTTTGCCGGATCAAATTGTTTTGAAAAATATTGTGCACCATAACCACCCGATTCTTCTGCAGTAAAGGCAGCAAAGATGATGGTGCGTTCGTTGTTGTTTAATGCTTTGTAATATTTTGCCAGCAGAATAACAGCGGTAGTTCCTGCGGCATCGTCATTTGCACCATTAAAGATCGAATCACCATCAACCGGCTTGCCAATACCGATATGATCGTAGTGCCCGGAGAAGATCACATACTCATCCTTTTCACTTTTTCCGGGAATAATTCCTACAACATTCGACAACTTTTGTTCTGTAATTTCATGCTGTGCTTCAATACTGTAAGTTGATGGATCAACAGCAGTTAAAACAAACACAACACTGTTCTTCATCGGAAACATGCCACGCTTGAACCCGGTCAAACGTCCAAAATTCTTACTGTATGAAGTGTCAACTAAAACAATGTAATTTTTTCCAGACCTGATATACTTCTGAGCTTCTGAAAACAGGTTGACTCCTGCTGCAAGTTTTACTTTTTCATAACCCGATTGTTCATTGATCGTTACACTGGCTGCAGTTGTAATTACAACAACATTCTTTGGATCAACTGATTGCTGATCGAAGCTGCAAGTCAATCCTTTGAACCGTGGAGTAAGAATCGTAAACTCCTGGCGGTATGTGCCACTGCTGTTCCATGTTTCTAAACCGGCTGCTTTAAATTCGGCAGCAATAAAATCAGCTGCTTTATCGATCTCAGGTGAAAATACTCTCCTGCCTTTCATTTCATCGGATGCAAGTACACGCTCAATCCGTTCCACTTCCTTTGCATTGATAATGTTGTCAACTTTCGTTTGTGCAAATAAAAACGTGGCTATTGCGGTCAATAACCACGTTGCAAAAAATTTCTTCATTGATAAGGTATTACTTTAAAATGTTTCGATTATAAACTCATCATTTCTTTAAACTTCACAGCTTGTCTGCGACTCACTTCAATTTTATCGCCACCATGAATTTCCAATAACAAACCGCCGTTGAAATAAGGTTCTACTTTTTCAATCATGCGGAGATTCACAATGTGTTTGCGGTTTGCACGAAAGAATATTTTTTCATCTAGTCGCTCTTCCAATGCATTCAGTGATTTTAAGATGAGCGGTTTGTTGGGACCAAAATAAACTTTCGCATAGTTGCCCACACTTTCAAACAAACGGATATCGCTCAGCTTTACAAACCAGCAGCGTTCGCCATCTTTCACAAACACCTGATCGTTCTCACTCAACATGCTGCGGTTTACCGACAGTGGTTCACCATCAACCGTTGTTTCTTTTTCTTCCTCGTCGAGTTTGTGCAATGCATCTGCCAAACGCTTGGGTTCGATCGGCTTCAGCAAATAATCCAATGCATTTACTTCAAATGCACGCAAGGCATATTCGTCATACGCAGTGGTGAAGATCACTTCGGGTGTACGATCCAGTTCACTCAACAGATCAAAGCCTGTTTTGCCGGGCATTTGAATATCTAAGAAAATCAGATCGGGGTTCAATGCTTCGATCTTTTGCAGACCTTCATCTACATTCGATGCTTCATCGATCACTTCTATATCCGGAAATTCAATCAACAGCTTTTTCAGCTCATTTCTGGCCAATCGTTCATCATCAATAATGATTGCTCTTTTATTCATGGATGGTTTTATTTATACGAATTAAACGAATAGTTTAAAGTTACTACAATCCCGCAGGCATTACCACTCTGGCTTCCACTTCATTTCCATTTACATCGCTGATGGAAAAACCGGCATCATTACCAAACATCAGCTTCAACCGGCTTTGTGTGCTGGAAATACCAAACCCATCCGGATTAAAATCGCCATTCAGCCGGCCTGTATTCCGGATCACCAGTTCATGATGATCGTTCACAAACTTTGAGCTGATCTTAATGACACCACCGGTAACATTTTTGCTGATGCCGTGCTTGATCGCATTCTCTACAAGCGTTTGCAACATCATTGGTGGTACAGGTTGCTCCAACGTATCTTCATCAATATCAAAATTCACTTTCAACCGTTCTTCAAAACGCATTTGTTCCAATGCCAGGTAATCTTTTACAATGCTCAGTTCTTTTTCAAACGGAACGGTTTCCTGTTTTTCTACCTGCATACTACTGCGCAGGATATTACTCAACTCGGTAATAGCTGTTCTTGCACGGGTAGGGTTTTCATCGACCAATGCACGGATGCCATTCAACGAATTGAAAATAAAATGCGGATTGATATGTGCTTTGATCGTTTTGAGTTCCAGCTCCTTCACCACACTCTGCATCTTTAACGCATCGAGTTGCTGTTTACGAAAGCTTTCAACATAATGGTAAATAAAATAAATGAGGTTCCATACCAGTAAGGTTACAAACGCATTAATGGCCGAACCTACCAGGAGCCTTGTAAAACTGTATTGTTTTTGTTCCGGTGTAAAGAGGTCGAATATATTAAAAAGCGAAAGCGAAATAAACGGATACAGCATCGAAAAAGCAAGTGTAAGTACAAGGAAATAAACCACCTGCCGTTCAAAAGTTTTATGCAGCAGATTGGTTTGAATGATTACCCAGCGCATGAAATGGGTAATGATCAACCCCAGCACGGCAATAATGAGGGAACGTATGATGAAGGAAGAAGTGATCTCCCGGTTATAGGTCCAGGCAAAAAAGAAATTCATGAGCATATTGCCGCCCCAGCCAGCCAGCTGGCACCACCAATAAGCTCCCATTTTACTGATTCCTATACGCATAGTAGCTACAAATCTAACCGTTAAGATATAGGTTTCGCCTGCCTAAAGGTACAAAGGGCGAAAAATTTGGGTAAATGGTCAGGAGCCGAAACAGTTTTTGTGCACAAATTCAACCATTTCCTGCTTTGGCTGTTACACAAACATTCCTTTACATTGCTTGTAAGTTTTTTACCTTTACTTAATTATTCAGGAATTTATGGAAATAAAACCCGGTTCCCTGCTACAGAAAATTGATTCTCCGGCCGATTTGAAAAAGCTGCCAATGGATCAATTACCACAGGTTTGCGATGAACTTCGCCAGTATATTATTGATGTGGTAAGTGTGCATGGTGGTCATTTTGGTGCCAGCCTTGGTGTGGTGGAATTGTCAACAGCCCTTCACTATGTGTATGATACCCCGTACGACCAATTGGTATGGGACGTTGGTCATCAGGCCTACGGACACAAGATATTGACCGGCCGCCGGGATAACTTTCATACGAACCGCAAATACAACGGACTCAGTGGCTTTCCTAAACGCAGCGAAAGTGAATATGATACATTTGGCGTTGGTCACTCTTCCACGTCGATTTCTGCTGCTTTGGGTATGGCAATGGCCGCCAAGTTAAAAGGCGAAAACAGAAAATCGATTGCGGTAATTGGCGACGGTGCCATGACGGCAGGCCTGGCGTTTGAAGCCATGAACCATGCCGGTGTGGCCGATAGTGATGTGCTGATCATTCTGAATGATAACTGCATGAGCATCGACCCGAATGTGGGTGCGTTGAAAGAATATCTCACCGATATTACTACCTCCCCTACTTACAATCGTATTAAAGATGATGTGTGGAAGGCGTTGGGCAAACTTCCTGTTGGTAAAACATTTACCCGTGAAATGGCAAGCAAGCTGGAACACAGCATCAAAGGATTTGTGAACAAGAGCAGTAATTTGTTTGAAGCGTTGAAGCTGCGCTATTTCGGCCCCATCGATGGACATAATATTACCAAGCTGGTTGATACGTTGAAAGACCTCAAAAATATTCCCGGACCTAAACTGTTGCATATAGTAACTGTTAAAGGAAAAGGATATGAGTTGGCCGAGAAAGATCAAACCAAATGGCATGCGCCCGGTTTGTTTGATAAAGTAACCGGCGAAATTCAAAAGAAAAAATTCGATACTGTACAGCCTCCCAAATACCAGGATGTGTTTGGACATACCATGATTGAACTGGCAGAACAAAATGCAAAAATTGTGGGTGTTACACCTGCAATGCCAAGTGGTTCCTCGCTCAAATTCATGATGGACAAAATGCCACACCGTGCATTTGATGTGGGCATTTGCGAACAGCATGCCGTTACACTTAGTGCAGGTATGGCAACGCAGGGCATGAAGGTGTACTGTAATATTTATTCATCATTTATGCAACGGGCATATGATATGGTGGTGCATGATGTGGCCATTCAAAAACTTCCGGTGATCTTTTGTTTGGATCGTGCAGGATTGGTAGGAGAAGATGGGCCAACACATCATGGTTGTTATGATATTGCTTATATGCGTTGTGTACCTAACATGATCGTTGCTGCTCCAATGAATGAAGCGGAGTTGCGTAACATGATGTACACGGCTCAACTCGATTCACATAAATTACCGATCTCGATTCGTTATCCGAGAGGCGAAGGTGTAATGCCTGAGTGGAGAAACGAAATGAAAGAAATTGAAATCGGTAAAGGCCGTAAGTTGAAAGATGGAGAAGGCCTTGCAATACTTTCGTTTGGCCATCCCGGCAATTTTGCAGCAAGTGCTATTCGTGAATTAAAGAACGATGGCATCAATCCTGCACATTACGATATGCGTTTTGCAAAACCGATCGATGAAGAAATGCTCCATGAAGTATTTGCGAAATTTGATAAGATCGTAACGATTGAGGATGGAACGGTAGTGGGTGGTTTCGGAAGTGCGGTATTGGAATTTATGGCTGCACATAATTACAAAGCTGAAGTTAAGATCATGGGTATTCCTGACAGCCTTGTAGAACACGGCACACCGAAACAATTATATGAAGAAATTGGCATTGATGCCAATGGTATTGCAAAAACGGTGAGAGAGATGATGAATGTAAGAGTAACAGTAAATGCTTAATTGAACTTTGTATAAAAGGAAAATCCCATTGCTGAGCAGTGGGATTTTTTTTATCAATACAGAATATCACAAGACACAAGCATATTTAATGGAGACTTAATTTTTGATGGCATCTTATCATAGTCAAAAGGATAAAGAATTCTATCGGCATGAAGCATCCATTTATATCCATTCAAATTCAAAGACCTTGTATAAGTGACGGTAGTAGTATTGCTAAATGAACAATAAATGCCTGGACCAACAACAGGTCTTTTTTTTATATTGATCCGTTCCTTGTTTATACTATCAGCTATCCACTGAACCCCAACAAAAAACTGGTCATCGCTCAGGAAAATACCTTGGTCTTCAACATCAATGTGCAATACATTGTTTTTTGATGAGTTCTTTGTTATAACAATATCCTTTTTCATCAACTCGTAAGCGGGCTCTCCAAATTTTCCAACGTTGTAAATATGAATACGAACAGGATTTGCTTCATTAAAACCAATCCCTTTTATAGAAATACGCTTTAGCTGAAATTGCCCAACGTTATCCGGGACATTGACTCTTGTAGCCATTTCAAATCGCACACAATCATCGGAGTTCATGTCAAACCTCTTCTTGCCTTTCGTTAAACCTATGGTCATTGATTGCTTTTTGCCAACAAAAACTTCAGATAACTGAACAGGCAAAGGTTGAAGAAAAACAGTAGGCTCCTTTTTTAAATCACTGGTAGCAATTTTCTGATCCCTGTATCCGATACTTGTTATTAATAGCGTATCATCGCCAATAATATCTATTTCAAAAAAACCGCTACTATCAGCATCGGTAATCAGCTTTGTGTTTTGAAGAAGAATGCTGGCGAATGGAATACCTTTTTTTGAATCAGCATCAACACAAAAACCTTGTATTCTTTCCAAAGCTTGTACTGCTTTGCTATTAGCAACTAAACTTACAAGTACAAAGCAAAGAAGGTGTTTCATGCAGCCAAAATAATACCTGGATTGTTAACAAAAACGGAAATGATTTTTCGGCTTACAACAGCAATAAAAAAAGCCTCACCATATCTGATGAGGCTTCCGTAATACGTTTTGTAAAAATCAATTTCCTTCTTCGGGATTCTGTGGATACACAAATGAATCTTCTGCATCTTCTTCCCGGCTCTCGTTCCACTCAACAATGAAATTATTTTTTCCTTCACCAACCAACAAAGTCATATAACGTTGTTGCGAAAGTTCCAGCAGCGACAGGAATAAGAAAATAGCATGAATGCGATTCTCCACTACATCAAATAATTTTTCGAAGGCCATTGTTTTTTCCTTCTTCACCACATCGAGCATGTACTCACGGCTGCCTTCCATGGTGTAGTTGTATTGCACCACCGTATGCACCGGTTTATTGAAACGATCGTGGTGTTTTTTCATTACCCGTTCAAAGGTCTTCATGAGTTTGAACATGGTAATGGTTTGTATCTCGGTTCCTTCACCTGCTTCTTCGCCAATGCCGGCGAGCTCGCTGGCAATATTGCCACGCTTCACCATCAACATCCGCATTGCTTCCATCTCCGCCATCTGCACACTCGCTTCTTTGAAACGTTTGTATTCAAGTATTTTATCGATCAACTCCTGACGTGGGTCAATTTCATTTCCCTGCTCATCAATTTCTTTGCGGGGCAACAGCATTTTTGCTTTGATCCGCATCAACGTTGAAATGAACAAAATGAATTCACTCGACAATTCAATATTCAGCTTTTCGGTTTGATGGATAAAATCCATGAAGTCTTTTATGATGCGGGTAATGGGGATATTGTAAATATCCAGTTCATCACGCTCAATAAAAAACAACAGCAGATCGAAAGGACCTTCAAACTGGGGTAGCTTTATCTGGTATGATTCTGTTTGCAAAGTATTTCTGTTTTTAACGAACAAGTCCCGGCCAATCTGTGCCGGGACTTGCAAATGTAGGGAACTAAACCTTATTAAAAGTTGGCGGTAAAACCAATGCCCATGAGGGATTTGAGCTGCGTACCCATGAGTCCGCCGGTTTCCACATTTTTTGTATCGTGGTCGTAAATGAGGTCGAAATTGTAGCTGATGCCGATGTATTTATTCACCTTGAAACCCAAGGTGTTGGTCCAGAACACATCGATATTCTGGGGGTTGTTTTTGTAATTGCTGAACAGATCGAGCCGACTGGCCAGGCTGATGTTCTTTGCCAGATCTTTTTTGAGATTGGCGGTTAAAAATGCACCGATCTCGTTGATAGATGATTGGGTGGTATCTGTAAAATTAAACAGTCTTCGTATGTCCTTATTAGCTTCGTTTACGATAACCCAACGGGAAGTGACCGGCGACAGAAATACATCGAAGGTTGCATTGGGCTTGTACATGATACCCGGCGAAACGAGCACATAAGCCGGAGCAAAAAAACCGGAGTTCTTTTGTTTGGGATCAACACTATAATTGTATCCGAGCGTCATTTGTGTGCGCAGGTTGGCTAATGCCGACAAGTACCATTTGCTGGTTGCCGTATCGCCTAACTGATATCCATATCTCGAAAGCAAATCAATACGGTCATCATTTTTTCGTGTACCGATACTGGTTGCATTTACAATACCGTATTGTGCATTGAGCGTATTATCCCAAACGTTGCGCTCTTTTTTATAATAGGCAAAGCTGTTAATGAGTGCATTGATGGAGAACGAAAATTTTTCAGCACCTGATGCCCAGTTGCGGCTGGCACCCTGGCTGAGATTGAGATTGAATACGCCCCCTTTGGTCCAGCCTTCTTTTTGCTCAGGTTCTTTTTTTACAGTCTTATTTGATTCGTCCTTTAATCGCTTTACTTCTACGTCCTGTGCCTGTGCTTCTGCAACTGTTATTGAAAACAGCACTGCTGCGAAAATCTGTTTTATCATAAGCGTTGTTTTATTTTTAATTAGAAAAGTCGACAAATAAAATGCCACACTGAAATTTAGAAACTAAAAAGCGGTAATAACAGGTTGTTATTACCGCTGATACAAACTGGGTCAATTATTTTTTCAATGCATCTCTGATCTCACGCAGCAACACAATGTCTTCGGGTGTGGCTGCAGGAGGAGCAGGTGGTTCTGCTTTTTTCATTTTATTGATTGCCTTAATTACAAGGAAAAGAAAGAATGCAATTATGATGAATTTAACTGCGGCAGATATTGCCATCCCATACTTCAACTCTGCTTCACCTACTTTGATCGATAAGGTGTCGAAATTAACACCACCTGTAATAATTCCCACAATCGGCATCAGGATGTGATCCACAACAGCGCCAACAATGGCACCAAATGCACCGCCGATGATTACACCAACAGCAAGATCAACTACGTTGCCTTTCATTGCAAAATCTTTAAATTCTTTCAGCATTCCCATAATTGTTGATTTTAATAATTAAATAATAGTGTAGGTTTTTTATGGAGGGCAATACAAATCTTACAAAATAATCTGAGTAATCAAAGCCTATTTTTTCAGGCCCGGGTATTGCATATTCAATTTCTTCAACGTATCGTACACCGTTTTTGCAATCAAATATTCTTTGTACCAATTCTGATCGCTGGGAATAATTTGCCACGGCACTTTGTTACAATAGTGAAAACAATCTTCGTAATACTTCATATACTTTTTCCAAAGCTTTGCTTCGGCAAAATCTTTTTCATTGTACTTCCACATTTTACGTGGATCATGTGTACGTTCCTGTAAGCGTTCCTGCTGTTCAGCAGGGGAAACATGCAGATAGAATTTAAGCACCTTCGTGTTGTTATGATTCACCAGTAACTCTTCAAAATCATTAATGGCTTTCATTCGTTTTACAGCCGTTGCATCATCGCACCAGCCATGCACACGTGTTACAAGAATATCTTCGTATTGGCTGCGGTTGAAAATTTTGATCATCCCTTTTGCAGGAGCAGCTTTATGTACACGCCATAAAAAATCATGGCTAAACTCTTCTTCGGTGGGTGCTTTGAATGATGTGACCGATACGCCAAGCGGATTAAGCGATCCAAATACATCACGCAGTATGCCATCCTTCCCACTGGCATCCATTCCCTGGATGATCACCAGCAATGAATGTTTGCTTTCAGCGATCAGGCGGTTCTGCAGTTCATCTAATTCAACAAGTATCTTTTCTGTTTCTGCTTTCAGTTTTTCTTTGTCAGCCTTTTTTGGCGCACGAGTACTGATTGCACTGAGTTTAATTTTTGCCATAGATCTGCATTTCTACGAATATAAAACATGCTGCCTGTAATACGCAATTTTCCTACACCTTTGCAGCTTCCATTATGAATTCAAAACTGTTTAACTGGCTGCTTTTTTTTATTCTTTGCCTTGTATGGGGCAGTTCGTTTATTTTGATGAAAGAAGGATTAAAGGAACTATCTGCTTATGAAGTAGCGGCCATGCGTATGTTAAGTGGTGGTGTAGTTTTATTACCCTTTGCGCTTAACAGTTTTAAACGTATGCAACGAAAGGATCTCGGCTTGTTGATCATATCCGGTTTACTTGGCAGTTTTATACCTGCGATTTTATTTTGCGTAGCGGAAACAAAGATCGACAGTGCATTGGCCGGTATGTTGAATGCGTTAACGCCGTTGTTTGTGATCATTATTGGTGCACTCTTATTTCGAACATCTGTTCCCTGGAAAAAAATAGTAGGTGTATTGATCGGTTTTGGCGGCATGTTGTTACTCTTCCTCGCACAAAAAAAAGGAAGTGCTAACAGCGATCTTTTTCTTGCATCGCTGATTGTAATTGCTACATTTTCGTATGGGTTGAATGTAAACCTCATCAATCGCTATTTAAAACATGTGGCATCACTTGATATTGCTGCCATTGCATTTGTAGCATTGATCATCCCTGCTACGATCGTTTTATTTGTGGCAGGTTTTGCTAATCACAATTTTTCAGAACCATCTGTAATAAGAGCCATTAGTGCATCGGCTGTATTAGGAATTTTCGGAACGGCCATTGCATCGATCTTATTTTATATGCTGATGAAACGGGCTGGTCCATTATTTTCTTCAATGGTAACGTATGGAATTCCATTTGTGGCTATTGGCTGGGGATTGTTGGCGGGTGAAACAATCGGGCAACTGGAAATTGTCGGGTTGTTGATCATTTTGTCAGGCGTATATCTTGCCAACCGGCAATAAAAAAGGGATGCAGTAATGCACCCCTTCCATTTATTTGCAAACGATCTTACACCGACATAATCTCTTTATCTTTTGCTTCGAGGTGTTTATCGATCTGTGAACTGTATTTGTCTGTAAGCACCTGCACATCTTTCTCAGCATCTTTCGCTGCATCTTCACTCAATCCATCTTTTTGCAGTTTCTTGATCTGTTCAATTGCATCTCTGCGAATATTACGAACAGCAACCTTTGTGTGTTCACCTTCCGCATTTACCCGCTTCACCAATTCTCTTCTCCGTTCTTCTGTTAACGGTGGTAAAAACAAACGGATAATACTCCCGTCGTTTTGCGGTGTTAAGCCAATATTGGAATTGATGATGGCACGCTCAATGGGTTGCAACATATTTTTTTCCCAAGGCTGAATGGTAATTGTTCTTGCATCGGCTGCAATAATATTTCCTACCTGTCCAATTGGTGTGGGCGAGCCATAATAATCCACCACAATACTATCGAGCATATTGGGGTTGGCACGGCCTGCACGAATTTTCACCAATTCAATTTCCAGGTGCTGAATAGCTTTACCCATGTGCTCTTCAGCATCACTCAGTATCAACGATAGATCTTCTGACATACGTGTAAAAATTAATGAGCTGCAAACCTAATAAATTGTTGCTGATTGCTGCGATGCAAAGAAAAGTTTCAAACGATTATTTTGCGATTTCGCCTTTCTCGGTGGCAGCAGTTGAGGCGTTTACATTGGTAGGAAGAGGAATCACCTTTGTTTTGCCATTCACATCGATGTGCTGATCAGGTGCAAACAGTTTCTGACGATTGCTGCGATTGGAGTAGATCAACAGACTGATTACCGAGAACCCTACACTGATAAGCCCTAACAAAAGAAAGGTGATGTTGAGTTCACGTGCCAATACGGTTGCGCCGGCAATAACGATGTTAAACGATACGGCCAGGAAGGTAACCATCCGATGACTAAAACCTTTTGCCAATAACAAATGATGCACGTGATTCCGGTCGGGGCTGAATGGAGAACGGCGTGATAAAATGCGATAGGCAAAAATGCGCAGCGTATCAAACAACGGAACAAACAAAATTGCAAACCCAATGGCCGGTGCTGCCGGCAAATAAATTTTAGCAGTAGGAACGGTGGCTATTTGAATAAACTTAATAACAAGAATAGAGTTGATGATACCGAGTAACAACGAACCGGTATCGCCCATAAATATTTTTGCTGGCGATGAATTAAAGATTAGGAAACCAGCCAGGCTGCCCGTCATAGCAAAAGCCATCATGGCATAGAAAGGCTGATCGGCCATAAAGAAATAAACACCAAATGCCGCCGATGTAAATAAGCCCAGCGAACCAGCTAATCCATCTACCCCATCGATCAAATTAAATGAATTGGTAATTACAATAATGGTGAGATAAGTAAATGCAAGACTTAAAATAAAAGGCATTTTCTCAAAGCCCATAAATCCAAACATTCCATCAATGAGAATTCCTCCTTTGTACACGATGATAAACGCTGCCAATAACTGACCGAGGAATTTTTTGAGTGGTGTAAGTACCACAATATCATCTTTCAATCCAAGAAAAAAGATCACTAAAAATGCGGCGGCAAAATATTGAACTTCTATCCAACCGGCAGGAACAGCAATGAGAAAACCTAAAATGAACCCGGCAAAAATTCCAATACCTCCGAGTGAAGGGATCGGTGTTTTGTGCAGCTTACGATCATCATCAGGAACATCAAACAGATGCTTTGCTTCCGCTACCCGAATAATGATCGGAATAGCTGAATATGTGATTAAAAAAGCAATGACTGATCCTATTAACAGGTGATCCATGCAGTTGATTATTCAAGTGTGTTGCAAATCTATACTATCTGAGCCGAAAGCGGAAACAGATAACAATAAAATTAAATGCCATCGTAGTTTTCCTATTTTTCAACAAACAGCTCAGTAATCGACTCGAATTTGGGCAAAAAGTTTAGTCGGTTGAACTATTTTTTCTGTTAGCTTTGCCCGCAACTCTAAAAATCATGGCAGAACTGAAAGAAATCGCAACGCAAATCAGGAGAGATATCGTACGTATGGTACACGGATGTCAAAGCGGCCACCCGGGTGGTTCTTTGGGCTGTACCGAATATTTTACCGCTCTGTATTTCAAGTTACTGAAACACGATCCATCGTTTAATATGGATGGAACAGGTGAGGATCTGTTCTTTCTTTCTAACGGGCACATATCACCGGTGTTTTATGCAACATTGGCCCGCAGCGGTTATTTTCCGGCAGAAGAGTTGAATACCTTCCGCAAACTGAATACAAGATTGCAAGGGCACCCTACTACGCATGAGCATTTACCGGGCGTACGTATTGCATCCGGATCGCTTGGTCAAGGGTTGAGTGTTGCCATTGGTGCAGCTTATACTAAAAAACTGAACAAAGAAAATACAGTTGTTTATTCATTACATGGCGATGGTGAATTGCAGGAAGGCCAGAACTGGGAAGCGATCATGTTTGCTGCGCATAACAAAATGGACAACCTGATTGCTACCGTTGACTGGAATGGCCAGCAAATTGATGGTCCAACTAAAAAAGTATTGAGCCTAGGCGATCTTAAAGGAAAGTTTGAAGCTTTTGGTTGGGAAACCCTCATTATTGAAGATGGAAATGATATGGACCAGATGGTTGCCGGTTTAGAAAAAGCAAAAACCTTTGTTGGCAAAGGCAAGCCAATTGTAAACCTCATGAAAACTGAGATGGGCAAAGGCATTGATTTTATGGAAGGAAGTCACGAGTGGCATGGTATTGCTCCAAACGATGAGCAATTAGAAAAAGCCCTTACCCAACTTGGCGAAACAAGCTTAGGCGATTATTAATTGCAACGATTTACTTTTAGATAGAAGCAGAGGATGAAAGTTCTCTGCTTTTTTATTTGTCCGTGATTCAGTTCATCATTGTGCACGTAACGACACTTTCTGCCGTGCTGCTTTAACCGAAGGCACCCACGATGCCAGTAAGGCGATCACAAAAACAGTGAACATCACAAGTAAAATATCGGTGAGAAAAATATCGACCGGATAATAATCAATTACAAACGAACCCTGTAACGGAATGAGTTTAAATGTTACCTGTAAATAAGCAAACAACATTGCCAATAAAATACCAATGACGCTACCTACAAATGCAAGTAATACTCCCTCAGTTAAAAAGATACGTTGAATAAATTTCTTTTCGGCGCCCATGGCCTGAAGTATCTGTATATCCTGTTCTTTTTCCAGAACCAGCATGGTGAGTGCGCCGATCATATTGAAAGATGCGATCACCAATATCAATGAAAGGATCCCATAAATGGCCCATTTTTCCAATTGCATAACGGCGAAGAGTGAACGATTTTGCTGATACCTGTTCTCCACCAAATAACCATTACCCATGATTTGCTGCAATGCTGCAATGGTCTCTTTTTCAGCAGATGGATCAGTGAGTTTTATTTCTGCCGCACTGTATTCATTGCTCTTCATACCCAGCATTTCTTTCAAGATCGCCAGATTGGTGATCACATATTTATTATCAAAATCCTGTTGAATGGAAAACGATCCTGTTGGTTGCAGATTTACTGTACTGATCGATTCCAACGGATTACTGGAGCTAACACCACGTTTCGGGAGGTATGCTGTTACCGGAGTAACCGAACGGTCGCTTAATAAGTTCAATGCATTTTCTATTCCAACTCCTAATACCAATGCAGGGGTTTCAATGCTTCCCGTTTCAAATTTTCCATTCACCATCATGGATGAAACACCGCTGCTTTTGTTGTACGATTCATCTACTGCTTTGATCACCGCATTGGTTCTGTAATCCCCGTTTTGCAAGTGAACATTTTCTTCTACAACCATACTTACGGCAGCAATATTTTTCAGCACTTTTATTTTTGCAAGAGTAGCATCATCCAGCAACATGATTTTTTGTTGCGATGCTGTAATGCGTACGTCGGGATAAAACGAAGAGTACAATGTTTTCACCAATCCTTCAAACCCATTAAAAATACTCAACACCACCACAATCGCAGCGGTACCAACTGCCATAGCAGAAACGGTTACCCACGCAATGATGTTGATGGCATTGGTTGATTTTTTTGATTTGAAATAACGCCAGGCGAACAGGAAATTCAATGGAGTCTTTTTGTGAATGGTGAATGGTCAATTGTGAATAGTCAAAGCCGACTTTACTAACGACTATCAACTATGGGCTACCTACTCTTCCTCTTTCTTCTCTCCCTCGATCTTTTTAAACAATTCTTCCATCTTAAACACCTGTTCCAATGTATCATCAAGGAAGTATTTGATCTCGGGAATACGGCGCAATTGGTGTTTGATGCTGGATGCCAGTTCACGTTTGATCTCATGAGCTTTGTCTTCCACTTTTTTCAGAACAGCCGCATTATCCTTTGCCTGGAACACACTCAGGTAGATCCTCGCTTCCAGCAGATCAGGTGTTACTTTCACAGATGAAATGGACACCAGTCCCCCATCGATCATGCTCAATCCCAGCTTTCTGAAAATACCCGTTATTTCCTCATGAATAACGCCGGCAACCTGTTTCTGTCTTTTTCCTTCTAACATATCTTCAACATTTAAACGCTGTAAAAGTAGTTACTTTGCGGCGTTTAACGCATGAAACAGTTTCAACGCATTTTCAAATACCTCAGTGAGTATAAAGGCAAGATCGCTTTATACTTTCTTTTCATCCTGTTATCAATCTTATTTTCGATGGTATCGCTGGCCATGCTGGCACCATTTCTGAAATTACTATTTAACCAGGAAGATCTGCTGTTAACAGAGCCCGTGTTTTCTTTATCAGCCAAAGGAATACTTGATTACATGATGTACAACATCAGCATGCTTATCAAGGAAAAAGGTACGCAAGCTGCATTGGCATTTATCTGTGGCATTATTATTTCCTCTGTGTTGCTGAAGAATGTATTTCTCTATCTCTCTTACCGCACATTGGCACCCATGCGCAACGGCGTACTTACACGATTACGTGGTGATCTTTATGATAAAGTATTGCAACTGCCCATTGGTTTTTTTACAGAACAACGCAAAGGTGACCTGATCTCCCGTATGAGCAACGATGCTAATGAAGTTGAATGGAGTGTGATGATGGCGTTGGAAGCATTGATCAAAGAACCACTGACCATTTTGTTTTATTTGGTGATGATGGTGCTCATCAGTCCGCAGCTATCACTTTTTCTTTTGGTGTTTTTACCAATTACTGCCTTTATCATTGGTAGGGTAAGTCGTTCGTTAAAAAAGCAATCTACTGAAGCCGGCGAAAAAAACGGAATGGTGATTTCGATACTGGATGAAACATTAACGGGCATCCGGGTCATCAAAGCATTTACTGCTGAAAAGCTGTTGGGGCAACGGTTTCATCAAATGAACCGTGAGTTGAATCATATCCGCAACAAAATGAATTTCAGGAAAGACATGGCCTCACCGCTATCTGAATTTATGGGAGTAATGGTGTTAAGTGGTGTGCTATGGTTTGGCGGTCGATTGGTACTAGGTGATAATGCCGGTGGACTTACACCTGATGGATTTATTACCTACATTTTATTTTTTACGCAGATCATCAACCCATCCAAATCATTATCATCTGCATTTTATAATACACGAAGAGGTAGTGCTGCCATTGAGCGGATCGAAGAAATTTTAAATGCACCGGTGGTGGTTGAAGAAAAAACAAATGCAATTGTTATCCCAACATTTGAACACAGTATCGAATTTAGAAATGTATCGTTTGGTTATTTTGATGTAACCATTTTAAAAAATATCAACCTCACATTAACGAAAGGAAAAACCATTGCATTAGTTGGTTCAAGCGGTTCCGGTAAATCAACACTGGCCGATCTTGTTCCACGTTTTCATGATGTAAGCAGTGGTGAAATAATTGTTGATGGTATTAACATCAAAGATTATTCGATCAACAGTCTTCGACAATTGATGGGCATTGTAACACAAGAACCCATTCTGTTCAATGACAGTATTGCCAATAACATTGCGTTAAGTAAACCGGAAGCAACCAGAGCTGAAATTGAAGCAGCAGCAAAAATTGCAAATGCCCACGACTTTATTATCAAAAAAGAAAATGGCTACGATGAAAATATTGGCGACCGCGGCAGTAAACTCAGTGGTGGTGAACGCCAGCGTGTTACCATTGCCCGTGCAGTATTAAAAAACCCACCCATTTTAATCTTGGATGAAGCCACTTCATCACTTGATACTGAAAGTGAACGACTTGTACAAGACGCCATCAACCACCTGATGCAAGAGCGAACCAGTTTGGTGATTGCTCACCGTTTATCGACCGTACGGCATGCCGATGAAATACTGGTACTCCAAAAAGGTGAAATTGTAGAACGGGGCACACATGATGAATTGGTTGCCCAGCAAGGCTTTTACCGCAAGTTGGTAGACATGCAGGAAGTGCGTTAAGTTTTTGTTTTGGCCCATTCGCTTTTCTCAATAATTCCCCTATCTTTATAGAGTTAATGTGAATTCAGTCCATGCTTTCTGACCTGCAAGGTGCTTTTCGCTCGATCAGTTTCCCCGGTTTCAGTTGCTATCTCTGGTTCATGATTTTTGTTTTTTTAATTTATTTTTTGTGAACATTTACGTAGGAAACCTGGCTTGGTCCATGACGAACGAAGACCTCGCTGCCCTGTTTGAGCAATTTGGCGCAGTAACCTCTGCCAAAATTTTAACCGACAAATTTTCTGGCCGTAGCAAGGGTTTTGCATTTGTTGAAATGGACAATGCAGAAGAAGCGCAAGCTGCAATCAGCCAACTGAACGACACAGATGTTCAGGGACGCAAGATCGTAGTGAACGAAGCTCAGCCTAAGAAAGATGATGGCGGATTTAAAAAGCGCAGCTTCGGCGGCGGTGGAGGCGGTGGCTTCCGCGGCGGTAGTGGCGGTGGCGGCGGCTACAAAGGTGGCGGCGGCGGTGGCGGCTACAAAGGTGGCGGCGGTGGCGGCTACAAAGGTGGCGGCGGCGGCGGTTATAACAGAGATTATTAATCAGCTCTATTCGTCCAAATATTTGAAATCCCTTCAACTTGGAGGGATTTTTTTATTGGGGTAAAGTGTATCCAGGGTTGCCAACCTTTTTGCATAATGATCAACAGATGCAAATTGCAGAAGGTTGGCAACCCTTTACGCACAAAAAAATCCTCCCGGTAATGGGAGGATTTATATTTCAAGTAACTTGAATACGATTTATTCGCCAGCCGGTTGAGGGCCTTTTACAATTCCCATCTTTGCTTCAATACTCAATGTAGCATGCGGAACGGCACGTAAACGGGCTTTGTCGATCAGCTTACCGGTTACACGGCACACACCATAAGTTTTATTTTCGATCCGCATCAACGCTTTTTCAAGGTGATCGATATAAGTGATCTGGCGACTTGCCATTTGACTCAGTTGCTCACGTTCCATACTTACACTTCCATCTTCCATGGTCATGTAGCGGCCATCATCACCATCGCCACCCATATCATCTTTACGGGTAATTAATCCCTGCAGATAACCAAGTTCTTTTTTCGCCGCTTCGTGTTTCCGTTGGATCAGTTCTTTAAACTCAACCAGGTCAGCATCACTGTAACGAACCATTGGACCTTGCGGTGTTTCCACTACATTTTTATCAAGTACCGACTTTGTAAAATCAGGTTGATAACGCACAGAAGTAGATACGGAGGTTTTTATCGGCTTTACTTCTTTCGGCGGAGCCGGCTTTTTTGCTTCTTTTTTCAAATCTTTAATCGCTTGTTTAACGGTGGGTTTAATAGCGCTGTCTGGTTTTACAACCGGTGCAGGCGTTTTTACTTCTGGCTTAGCAACCGCCTTTGGCGCAACTGGCTTTACTGCCGGTTTCGCTACAGGCTTAGGAGCTGGTTTGGCCGCTTTGGCGGGCGCTTTAGGAGCTGCCTTCGGTGCTGCTTTTTTAGGAGCTGCCTTCTTTACTGCTGGCTTAGCAACCGCTTTTTTAGGAGCTGGCTTTTTTGCAGCCGGGGCAGGTTTCGCCGTTTTTTTAGCGGCGGGTTTTGCAGCCGGTTTTGCCGCTTTCTTTGGAGCAGGCTTTGCTGCTTTCTTTTTGATTGCCATTCTATCCTCCTTTTTTGAGTACTTGTACTTTTATGGGAATATCGTTTATCTCAACTTCAGTGCCATCCAGTAAAGCTGGCGAAAAGTCAAGATCGTCTGCCAAAATTTCGGCGCAAATATAGGATTTAAATTGCGTGAATGACGGCCGGAGATTTTCGTTGTCGGAAACCAGCACGGTGATCCTGTCTGTCAGCTCAAAACCACTCTCTTTGCGGATTTTCTGAATGCGGTTCACCAGTTCCCGGGCATTGCCTTCGTTGAGCAATTCAGGACTGATGGTTACATCCAGCGCCACGGTTACGGCTCCCTTGTTGGTAACCATCCAGCCGGGCACATCCTCGCTTACAATTTCAACATCCGTCAAATATAGGGTAACCGTTTCATTATCAATTAACAGATTATAAACAGTTTCACGCTCAAATTGACTGATATTTTCCTGGCTGAATTGACCCAGTGCAGCCGATACAGCTTTCATTTTTGCACCCATTTTTTTACCCAAAGCGATAAAGTTGGGCTTGATCTTCTTTTTGATGAAGGTATTATCTGCTGTGAGGTATTCGATCTCTTTCACATTCACCTCGCTCATGATAATATCCTCCACTTTGCTGAATTGCTCCTTCATCCCATTGCTCAGCACTGGAATCAGGATTTTCTGCAAAGGCTGACGCACCTTGATGTTTACTTTTTTACGGAGCGACAACACCAGCGAAGAGGCATCTTGCGCCAATTGCATGCGTTCTTCCAGTGCAGCATCGATCACTGATTCGTTGGCAACGGGGAAATCAACATGATGAACAGAAGCTGCATTGAACCTGCCGCTTACTTTGTTCAGCTCGCTGAAAATTGCATCGCTGAAGAATGGAGAAACCGGTGCCATTAAACGAAGCACAGTTTCAACACACTTATACAAAGTTTGGTAAGCACTGATCTTATCCTGCTCATACTCTCCTTTCCAGAAGCGTCGGCGGCACAAACGCACATACCAGTTGCTTAAATGTTCATCAACAAATTCTTCGATCAATCGACCAGCTTGTGTTGGTTCGTAATCATCCATTGCCTCAGTCACTTTTTTAATGAGTGTGTGAAGCGATGATAAGATCCATTGATCGATCTCTGGTCGTTCTTTTACGGGAATAGCTGCTTCTTTAAACGCAAAGCCATCCACATTTGCATACAGTGCGAAGAACTGATACGTATTATAAAGCGTACCAAAGAATTTGCGTTGCACTTCTTTGATGCCTTCAATATCAAATTTCAAATTATCCCAAGGCGATGCATTGGTGATGAGATACCAGCGTGTAGCATCAGCACCAAACTTTTCAATAGTTTCAAACGGGTTCACCACGTTGCCGAGGCGTTTACTCATTTTGTTACCATTCTTATCTAACACCAAGCCATTACTTACAACAGTTTTGTAAGCAACACTATCATATACAAGTGATGCAATTGCATGCAGTGTATAGAACCAACCACGTGTTTGATCCACACCTTCCGCAATAAAACTTGCAGGATAGAGATCTTCAAATTTGTTTACACCTGCAGGAAGTTTAAACGGATACTTGTCTCCGTTTTTTACTTTCTCATGATCGAGTCCCCATTGGGCATAAGGCATGGCACCACTATCGAACCAAACATCAATTAAGTCTGGTACACGTTTCATGGGTTTGCCGCTTGCGCTGATAAGAACAATCTCATCCACATACGGTTTATGTAAATCGATATCGTTGCCTAAATATTTTGCGTTTTTGGTGCCAAGTGTTGCATCTGCTTTTGCTGCATTTTCTTTTAACTCTTCAACAGTACCAATACAGATTTCTTCTTCACCATCTTCTGTTTTCCAGATGGGCAATGCAGTTCCCCAGAAACGTGAACGACTCAAGTTCCAATCAACCATGTTCTCTAACCAGTTGCCAAAGCGACCTTCGCCTGTTGACTTTGGTTTCCAGTTGATGGTTTTATTCAACTCCACCATCCTGTCTTTGATAGCAGTGGTTTTGATAAACCATGCATCTAACGGATAGTACAAAATTGGTTTATCAGTTCGCCAGCAATGCGGATAACTGTGTTCGTATTTTTCAACTTTAAATGCTCTGTTCTCTTTCTTTAGTTTTACACAGATGTCAACATTCACATCTACATAATCTTTCTCGTCTTTGTAATTTTTTACATAACGGTTGCTGAATTCACCCAAGCCATCAAGGAACTTTCCTTCACGATCAACCATGGTTAAGATACCAATATTGTATTTCTTACCTACACGATAATCGTCTGCACCAAATGCAGGTGCAGTATGAACGATACCGGTACCATCTTCTGTTGTAACAAAATCACCGATCAATACACGGAATGGATCAGCATCAGGTGTAATGCGTTTAACTTCTTCAATGCTGTTTGCTTCATAAGGCAGGAGTTGCTCGTAATGCAATCCTTCCAGTTGTAAACCTTTAAATGAAGTGATGATCTTCCATGGAAGAATTTTCTGTTCACCATTGTAGCCTTCAAAGTCTCCATTCTCTCCTTCTGCTTTCAAATATTTATGAACGAGATCTTTCGCCAACACAATGTTCACCGGCAAGTGTGTGTAGGGGTTGAAGGTTTGTACCAACACATATTCAATGTGTGGCCCAACTGTTAAGCCGAGGTTACTTGGCAATGTCCATGGCGTGGTAGTCCATGCCATAAAGAACACTTCTGCACCATGTACTGCATCATGCAAAATTTTACTTTGCTCATCTTGCCTTGCACGGAACATCACGGTTGCACTGGTATCTTTTACATCTTTATAAGTGCCGGGCTGGTTCAATTCATGACTACTTAAACCTGTACCTGCTGCAGGTGAGTATGGTTGAATGCTTACGCTTTCGTACAACAATCCTTTTTTGTACAATTGCTGCAACAACCACCACAATGTTTCAATGTAACTATTTTCGAAGGTGATGTATGGATCATTCAGATCAACCCAGTAACCCATCTTCTTCGTGATCTCATCCCATTTGTCTTTATAACGCAACACCGCTTCACGGCATTTCTTATTGTATTCTTCAACGGTGATCTTAACACCAATATCTTCTTTGGTAATACCCAATTCTTTCTCCACACCCAACTCGATCGGCAAACCATGGGTATCCCAACCGCCTTTGCGTTTTACCTGGAAACCTTTCATGGTTTTGTAGCGACAAACCAGATCCTTCAAGGTTCTTGAAATAACGTGGTGGATGCCGGGCATACCATTGGCGCTGGGCGGACCTTCGTAAAACACAAAGGGTACAGCGCCATTGCGTACTTCAATGCTCTTTTCAAATGCCTGTTCAGCATCCCATTTCGCCAATATTTCCTGCTCGATGGAAGGTAAATTCAGCTGCGAAAATTCTCTGTATTTAACGCTCATAAGTCAATCCCTGTCTAATTTTTAAAGTGGCCAAAGGTAAGAAAGTTCAGGGGTGAATGAACACGTAAAAATGGCTTTGACAAACTGACCGCAATCATCATTTCACCCAATTTTCATCAGTCCCGCTTGCTCCCAGAACGGGGAATTTTGCGCCATGCAATCCCAAATCGAAAAAACACAGGTTGAAAAATACAACCTGCCCGTACCCCGTTATACCAGTTACCCGACCGTTCCGGTTTGGAAGGAAGCCATTGATCTGGAGCAATGGAAACAACAACTGCAACAACAATTCAACCTGCACAACAGCAAAAAAGGCATCAGCCTGTACATTCATCTCCCGTTTTGCGAATCGCTATGTACTTATTGCGGTTGCAATAAAAAGATCACCACAAATCACAGCGTTGAAGAAGAATATCTCGATATGATCGAGAAAGAATTTGCATTATACCTTTCGCTGTTCATTGAAAAACCAGTGATACGTGAATTGCATTTAGGCGGCGGCACGCCAACATTCTTTTCGCCGGAAAACCTCAAACGACTGATCAATTTTATTACGGAACGCTCAACTGTTCATCCCGATCATGAATTCAGCATTGAAGGTCACCCCAACAATACAACATTCGCACACCTTGAAACTTTGTGCAATCTTGGTTTCCGTCGCATCAGCTATGGTGTACAGGATAATGATCCTGAAGTACAGCGCATCATCAACCGCATTCAACCGATAGAAAATGTTCGCAGAGCAACGGCCGATGCAAGGGAAATCGGTTTTGAATCGGTGAATTATGATCTGATCTACGGATTACCAAAACAGAGCTTGGAAAGTATTACACGCACCATTCAACAGGTTGTTGAGCTGCGACCCGACCGCATTGCGTTTTACAGCTATGCACATGTACCGTGGACCAGCAGAGGCCAGCGTTTGTTTGATGAAAATGATTTGCCAACGGCCGAAGAAAAATTACAACTGTATTTGAAAGGAAAAGAATTACTCACGGCGGCAGGTTATACCGACATTGGTATGGATCATTTTGCACTGCCGGATGATGCTTTGTTTAAAGCATGGAGTGATGGAAGTTTGCATCGCAACTTTATGGGTTATACCACACAACATACTTCGTTGCTGTTAGGATTGGGTGTATCCAGTATCAGTGATATTGGAACAGCCTTTGCGCAAAACAAGAAAACAATTCATGATTATTATGAATCGATTCAAAAAAATGAATTGCCTGTTTTCAAAGGTTATTTTTTGAACAAAGAAGATATCAGCTTTCGACGCTACATTCTTGCTATCAGTTGTAACGGGAAAACTAGTTTCCGGAAAGAAGACACCGAAGTGCTTACGGAATATACATTCCCGTTGTTGGAGCAATTAGCAGCAGATGGATTGGTTGAATGGGATGAACAAGGCTTAACCGTAACAACAAGTGGCCGGCAGTTTATCCGGAATATCTGCAGTGCATTTGATTTGTACATGCAGCGGAACAAACAGCGGAATGGAAAACAATTGTATAGTAAGGCGATCTGATGATGAGTGATGAGTTTCTCGAACGAATCATTTTTATAGTTGACAGCGTTCAAATGATTTCATTAAATTAAACAAAATCCGGTAAGATTATTTTGCACAATAACATCCATATCCCTGACTCTTCAGGTCATTAGCATCATTACAGGTTAAACCTTTTAGTTGTTTCGTTTCATAAATTGAATCCCGAATTGAAATTGTAACATTCGAATTCAGATATCTTTCCCTGAATTTGATAACAGAATCGTTGACAGCCTTATCTGTATCATAGTTAGTTAGGGAACAATATAGCTGCCTCTCAACAATCACACCGGACGCTGATTTTGCTTCTGCAATAGCACACCCCATGTTTCTATCACACAGACAAGAACAGTTACATGAATACATAAACAGACCGGTTATAACAGCAATTAGAGTCTTTGAAAAGTGATTATTCATGTTAGCTACTTTCGTTTAAAGATAAGAATTGTTGCAAAAAAGTGATGGTGCTCAATTCTTAGAACTCTCTATACATATTCGAAATTACTTAATCGTTAATCTTTCTTGACACCCAACTATTCCTTTGATTTTAAACTGCCCTAGTTGTTACAAATCGTATTATTTTCGGATCAGTTTGTAAATCTTAATTGCACTCATCAGTAGCAATACAAACAACACAAGCCCAAGTATTCCCCACAATGCACTGAGGTTTTGTTTCACAACTACCAACATCACCACTGCAACTAAAAAGATCGTTGCTACTTCATTCCAGATACGGAGTTGCTGTGATGAATAATTGAATACACCTGCAGTTTGCTGTTTAAAGATTCTATGTAAGGAGAAATGATAGAGATATAAGAAAAGAACAAAGATGAGTTTGATGAGCATCCACCTTCCTGCCGGTTGAAACACAATTTCTGAGTAACCGCTTTCAAACAAAACCCATATTCCAAAGACCAATGTCAACACTGCTGATGGCCAGGTAATGCCATACCACAAACGTTTCATCATAATGCCAAACTGCTCCTGCAATACTTTGCGGCTCGTTTCATCTTTTGTATTTGCTTCAACATTGTAAATAAAAAGCCGAGGCATGTAGAATAAACCCGCAAACCAAGTAACGATAAAGATGATATGGATGGCCTTAATGTATAAATACATGTGATGAGTGATGAATAATCAGTGATATTCTTCGTGTACTTTGTGTAGCCCTCTGTGTTCTTAGTGTTAACCATTTCAACCACAAAGTGCACAAAGAAATACCCCACAAAGTTCACAAAGTCAAAAACCAACTATATTCAGAATTACTTACAATAATAACCGTATTAAGAAAGCACCATCTCTCTCTCCCCCTTCGCCACTCCTTCCACATAGTTTGCAATTGCTTCCACCCATAACGGATGCACATTCATACAAGGGATCATGGTATAAGTTTCACCGCCTGCTTCTTCAAACGTTTCTTTTCCACGTTCTGCAATTTCTTCCAATGTTTCCAGGCAATCACTTACAAATGCCGGACAAAGGATCAATAATTTTTTAATGCCTTCTTTTGGCATATCACGCAAACGATAATCGGTATACGGTGTTAACCATTGTTCACCTGCCAATCTCGATTGGAACGATAAACTGTATTTATCTTTTGTTAAACCAAGTTTTGCAGCAATCAGTTCTGTTGTTACAAAACATTGATGACGGTAACAGGTTGCATGCGCTGTTGAAGACACATTGCAACAATCGCCTGTTTTTAAACAATGACTTTTTGTAGGATCTGATTTCTTTAAATGACTTTCTGGAATACCATGATAACTGAACAGAATGTGATCGTACTCCTGTTCAAGGTAAGGGCGAATATTTTCGGCCATCGCCGTGATATAATGCTCTTCATTATAATAAGGCTTAATAAAACTCAGCTTAAACGGGTAGTTATTTTTTGCATGGATCTCTTTTGCACTCTCCACCGCCGTTTCGTAACTACTCATGGCATAATGCGGATACAACGGTACAGCAATCACTTCATCCAATTCAGGGTTTTGTTCCAGCAAACGATCCAATGCGTATTTCACAGTGGGGTTGCCGTAACGCATCGCTATTTCGACTGGCATATCAACTTCTTTATCCAATGCATCACGGAGTTGCTTTGTGAGCACAATTAAAGGTGAACCTTCTTTAGTCCAAATAGTGCTGTACGCTTCTGCCGATTTTGGTGCACGAAAACGTGTAATAATTCCCTTCACCAGTAACAATCGCAACAGATATGGATAATCGATCACACGCTCATCCATCAAAAATTCGTTGAGGTAACGACGAACATCTTTTACTTCGGTTGAATCAGGTGAACCAAGATTCATTAACAGGATTCCTTTGCGTGTTGCTTTTTCCATGTGCATTTTTACTGGTTTGCAAAAGTAACGGCAATACAAAACAAAAGTTCATTTTCCAAAGAAATCTGTATTAACTGTCGTTTTTTAAAGATGAACTGTAGTGCTTTTGCTACAAAGATTTCGTTGACAGCAAACAGTTGTTATCATGATAAAAATCAATGGGTAATATGACATTGCAATGACAGATTTTTTAGGTTCATAGTGCTGTCTGCAACTACATTTGCGCTGTAGAATTTCTTACGATTAACACATGCACAGAACAGGCGCAAAAGACATATCAAAATTTTTTATTGCGGGTATCAACTACCGCAAAACAGATGCATTGATCCGGGGTCAGTTTGCCGTAAATCCGGAACAATACAATACCATCCTGCAACTCGCACCTGATTTTGCTGTGCATGAATTCTTTTTGATCTCAACCTGTAACCGTACCGAGATCTATGGTTTTGCTGACAATGCCGATCAACTTATTCGCTTGCTTTGTACACAAACCGAAGGAACAGTTGAGCAATTCAGACAACTTTCTTATATCAAACAAGGCCAGGAAGCGATAAACCATCTTTTTACCGTAGGCGGTGGATTGGATTCGCAGATCCTCGGCGATTACGAAATTGTTGGACAGATCAAACAAGCTGCCAAGCTTGCCAAACAGCATGATCGTATCGATGCATTTACAGAGCGTTTGGTGAATTGCATGTTACAATCTTCAAAAGCTATCAAGAACAATACAGCATTGAGCGATGGAACCGTTTCTGTTTCATTTGCTGCTGTGCAATATATCCGCAGACATATCAAGGCAATTAAAAGCAAAAAGATATTGTTGCTGGGTACCGGTAAGTTTGGACGCAACACCTGCAAAAACTTAGTGGATTATCTCGGTACAAAAAATATAACGCTTATCAACCGCACGGAAGAGAAAGCAACAACGTTGGCTGAAGAATTAGGTTTGCAATCGGCTCCGTTAGAAGATTTGCAACAACATATTACAACAGCCGATATCATCCTGGTAGCCACCAATGCGACAGAGCCTACCATTTTAAAATCGCACTTGGAAGGATTGAATCATAAACTCATTATTGATCTTTCTATTCCGTACAATGTGGAGCAGTCGGCAAAGGAACTAGCCAACATCACACTTGTGAATGTGGATGAACTATCGAAGTTGAAAGACGAGACGTTGGCAATGCGTGAAGCTGAAGTGCCGAAAGCAAAAGCCATCATTGCCGAGCATATAGCTGAATTTATCGACTGGTACCAGATGCGTAAACATGTACCGGTATTAAAAGCGGTAAAAACAAAGCTGAAAGAAATACATACTTCCCCATTATACATAACTTTGCAACCGCATCATACAGCCTGCACCAAGACCGATGAAAAAATTCAACGGGTGATCAATGGCATGGCGTCAAAAATGAAGGAGCAAAACCAGCGTGGCTGTTATTATATTGAAGCCATCAATGAGTTTATTGCTACGGGCACAGACTAAAATGGGACAAATCATCCGCATTGGAACAAGAGAAAGTCAATTAGCAGTATGGCAGGCAACACAAGTAAAAGAATTGCTTGCCCAACATGGTTATACTGCTGAATTAGTTTACATCAAAAGTGAAGGCGATATCGATTTAAAAACACCCTTATACGAAATGGGTGTGCAGGGCATTTTTACTCGTAGTCTTGATCTTGCTTTACTCAACAATACAATTGATATTGCCGTGCATTCTATGAAAGATGTGCCAACACAATTACCAAAAGGAATTATACAAGCTGCGGTGTTACCACGAGGACCGGTGAAAGATCTGTTGGTGTGGAAAGGTGATTGGTCAATGGTGAATGGCGAATGGATCATGCCTGGAAAAGCAGAACAACAAATAGCAACAAGCAGCATTCGCAGAAAAGCGCAATGGTTAAATAAATTTCCATCATCACAAATTCATAACCTGCGTGGTAATGTAAATACACGTTTACGTAAGTTGAAAGAAGAAGATTGGGATGGAGCTATTTTTGCTGCTGCAGGATTGGAACGCATTAACCTTCGTCCGGAAAATTCGATTGAATTAGATTGGATGTTACCAGCACCTGCACAAGGAGCCATCATGGTTGTTTGTCGGGAAGAAGATAGTTATGCATTGGATGCATGTGTTCATTTTAATGATGCGGATACTGACTTCTGCACAAAGATCGAACGTGATTTTCTTCGTGCTTTAATGGGCGGTTGTTCTACTCCCATCAGCGCTTATGCAGAAATGAAAGATGATGAAATTCATTTTAAAGGAAATATTTTATCGCTCGATGGAAAACAAAAAGCAGAATTTGAAATTACCATGCCGGTGTGGGAAGCAACAGACATGGGTTCTTATGCAGCCGAACAAATTTTGAATCATGGCGGACAAGCCATCGCAGACAGTATTCAACATGCAGCAAAATAAAATCAACATACTATCTACACGGCCACTGAATAAATCATTGGTACACGAAGCGAAGGCTGTGGGCATTTCGATCGATGAATTATCATTCATTGACACAGAACCGATACAAGACATCGCCACACAACAGGAAATTGAACAGGCCTATCTGCAATCGTCCACTGTTGTATTCACCAGCATGAACGCAGTGGATGCCGTACTTGCCTGGCAAGACGGACAACAACCTGATTGGGTAATTTATTGCATGGGCAATACCACCAAACTATTGTTGAAGGAAAATTTTGGAGAACACAGTGTTGCCGGAACTGCCGGCTATGCTGCAGAATTAGCTGAACTGATTGCAGAAGAAAGTGATATCGATGAAGTGGTTTTCTTTTGCGGCGAACAACGCAGAGATGAATTGCCAGCTATTCTACGGAGTAAAGGAATTGAAGTACATGAAATTTTTGTGTACGAAACCATCCACACACCACACAAGGTCAGCAAAGACTATCATGCTATTTTATTCTACAGTCCAAGTGCGGTGAGCAGTTTTTTCAGCAACAATAAAGTACCTGCGCAAACAATTTTGTTTGCCATTGGTAATACTACAGCAAAAACGATTCAACAATATTGTAACAATACCATCATCATTGGCAAAGAACCGGGGAAAGAAGAACTGGTAAGGCAGGCGATGGAGTATTTCAGCTAGTGGAAAGTAGTAATTGGCAAGTAGTATCACTCGCTACTCACCACTAACCACTCACAACTATTTATTATGACTCAACTAAAGAACGATTTATTATTAAAAGCACTCAGAGGAGAAGCCGTAGAACGCCCACCGGTATGGATGATGCGACAGGCAGGAAGATATTTACCTGATTATATTAAGCTCCGGCAGAAATATGATTTCTTCACCCGTTGTCAAACACCGGAGCTTGCAACTGAAATTACCTTGCAACCGGTTGACCAGGTTGGTGTAGATGCAGCCATTATCTTCAGTGATATTCTCGTGATACCACAAGCAATGGGTGTTGAAGTATTGATGGAAGAAGGTAAAGGACCGTCATTACCAAAAACAATTGCCACGCAAAAAGATATTGATGCATTGATCACAACAGGTGCTGAAGAAAGTTTGAAGTATGTGTATGATGCGTTGGCATTAACCAAAAGAGAATTGAATGGTCGTGTACCATTGATCGGTTTTGCAGGTGCACCTTGGACCATTCTTTGTTATATGGTGGAAGGGAAAGGAAGCAAAACATGGGATAAAGCAAAACAGTTTGCATACACACAACCTGCAATGGCACATCAACTTTTGCAAAAGATCACTGACATTACAATTGTTTATTTAAAGCACCAGGTGAAAGCAGGTGCAGACACCGTACAGGTATTTGATAGCTGGGCAGGTTCATTATCGCCAGCTGATTTCAAATTATTTGCACAACCTTATTTATTCCAGATCGCTGAAGCGTTGAAAGACGACGCACCTGTGATCTTATTTCCGAAAGGAACATGGCATGCGTTGAAAGAGATCAGCGAAAGTGCTGCAAGTGGTGTGGGTATCGATTGGTGCATTACACCACAAATGGCAAGAGAGTTTACACAGAATAAGATCACCATTCAGGGTAACTTTGATCCGGCGAAATTATTAGCTCCTATTCCTGAGATCAGGAAAGCAGTGAAGGAAATGATCGATGCATTTGGAACCCAACGATACATTGCCAACTTAGGTCATGGTATTACACCCAATGTACCGGTTGATCATGCAAGAGCATTTGTTGATGCTGTGAAGGAATACAAATAATGAATGATGACTGATGAGTAATCAGTAGTTAACTCATCATTCATCACTGATTACTCATCATATGAACGTTAAAGAAACCTGGATATCATTCATTCACGATTTGCAAAACCGCATCTGTGCTGCTTTGGAGCAAAGTGATGGCAAAGCAACTTTTGTGGAAGATGCATGGGAACGCCCCGAAGGTGGTGGCGGTAAAACACGTGTGATTGCTAATGGCAACGTGATTGAAAAGGGCGGCGTAAATACTTCGATCGTATTTGGTGATGTTACTGATGCAATGCGTACACAACTCAAGATCAACGGAGCCAAATGGTTTGCCTGTGGTTTGAGTTTGGTGATTCATCCGCAGAATCCGTTTGTGCCGACAGTCCATTGCAATTACCGCATGTTTGAGTTGTACAATGAAAACGATGAAGTGATCGACAGATGGTTTGGCGGCGGCACTGATCTTACTCCCTATTATTTGTTCGAAGAAGACGCAAAACATTTTCATCAGACCTACAAAAATGCATGCGATGCATTTGATGCGTCGTTCTATCCTAAGTTCAAAAAAGAATGTGATAACTATTTTGTGAACTGGCATCGCAATGCTGAACGCAGAGGTATTGGTGGTATCTTCTACGATTACCAAAGAGTAACTGAACAACAAGATGTAACTTTCTGGATTGAGTTTGCGAAGAAATGCGGCAATGCATTTATTGAGGCGTACATCCCCATTGTAGAAAAAAGAAAACACACAACCTACACTGCAGAAAACAAACACTGGCAGGAGATACGCAGAGGACGATATGTTGAGTTTAACTTAGTGCACGACAGAGGAACGATCTTCGGTTTAAAAACCAACGGCCGTATTGAAAGTATTTTGATGAGCTTACCTCCTACTGTTCGGTTCGAATACAACTATCATTCTGCTTTCGGCAGTGAAGAATACAAATTGCAGGAAGCCTGTCTGCATCCAAGAGAATGGCTGAATGAAATAAGTGAAGAAGAAAAGATTGCGTGGGCCAAACGATCGAATTCATGTTAACAGATTAAACTCTTTCTATGTATTTACAAAGAAGAAACAGAATCACCCGTCAATCATCTGCTATCAGAAGCATGGTGAGTGAAACGATTCTTACAGCAAATGACTTTATTGTTCCGCTTTTCATTGATGAAGGCGAGAATGTAAGAACAGAGATCGCTTCCATGCCCGGCTACTACCGTAACAGTTTAGATGTAACTGTGAAGGAAGTAAAAGAACTCTGGAGCATGGGTTTGAAAAGTGTATTGCTCTTTGTAAAATCAAAAGACGAATTAAAAGATAACACAGGTAAAGAAGCATGGAATAAAGATGGACTGATGCAACGCAGCATCAAAGCCATTAAAGATGCTGTGCCGGAAATTTATGTGATAACAGATGTAGCATTAGATCCTTATTCTTCCTATGGACATGATGGTATTGTTAAAGATGGACAGATCGTCAATGATGAAACAGTAGAAGCACTGGTGAAGATGAGTATCAGTCATGCAGAAGCAGGTGCAGATATGGTTGCCCCAAGTGATATGATGGATGGACGCATCGGTGCTATCCGTAAAGGACTTGAAGAAAATAATTTCATCAACACAGGCATCATGAGCTACAGTGCAAAATATGCTTCCTGTTTTTATGGCCCCTTCCGTGATGCACTCGATAGTGCACCCGGCTTTGGTGATAAGAAAACATACCAGATGGATTATTCCAATCGAATTGAAGCCATCAAAGAAACGTTGATGGATGTGGAAGAAGGTGCTGATATTGTAATGGTAAAACCTGCATTGAGTTATTTAGATATCATTCGTGAGGTGAAGAACGCAGTGAATGTTCCGGTGAGTGCATATAATATCAGCGGTGAATATGCCATGATCAAAGCAGCTGCAGAAAAAGGCTGGATCAACGAAGACAAAGCAATCATGGAAGTATTGACTTCGATCAAACGTGCAGGTGCAGATCTGATCGCTACCTATTTTGCGAAAGATTTTATTAGAATTACAGGCCAGTAAGGCAAAACATAAAGAGATGTACGAAAAAAGCAAAGAACTATTCGAACGGGCACAAAAAAGTATTCCAGGCGGAGTTAACTCACCGGTACGTGCATTTAAAAGTGTAGGCGGTACGCCCTTGTTTATGCAAAAAGCAAAAGGTGCTTACATGTATGATGCAGATGGTAATCAATACATCGATTACATTGCTTCGTGGGGACCAATGATCCTTGGTCATGCACATGAACCAATTGTAAAAGCCATCCAGGAAAAAGCGCTTGATTCAACTTCGTTCGGTGCACCAACAGAATTGGAAATTGAAATGGCCGAACTCATTTTGAGTATGGTACCAAACGTCGATATGATCCGTATGGTTAGCAGCGGTACCGAAGCTTGTATGAGTGCAGTTCGTTTGGCCAGAGGTTATACCGGAAGAAATAAGATCATCAAGTTCGAAGGACATTATCACGGTCATGCTGATTCATTTTTGGTGAAAGCAGGAAGTGGCGTTGCAACGTTTAACATTCAAACAGTGCCTGGTGTAACGGCAGGTGTAGCGAACGATACATTAACGGCAGCATATAATGACCTTGATGCAGTAAAAAAATTAGCAGCAGAACACAAAGGAGAAATTGCAGCGATCATAGTTGAACCTGTTGCAGGGAACATGGGTTGCATTTTACCAAAGGCTGGTTTTCATGAAGGATTAAGAAAGTTGTGTGATGAAGAAGGAATCGTTTTCATTTTTGATGAAGTGATGACAGGTTTCCGCTTAGCGCCCGGTGGTGCGCAGGAACGTCTCGGTATTAAAGCTGATCTTGTTACTTATGGAAAAGTAATCGGCGGCGGTATGCCTGTAGGTGCATTTGGTGGTAAGAAAGAAATTATGCAGCATATTGCTCCATTGGGAAATGTGTACCAGGCAGGAACATTGAGTGGTAATCCTATTGCTATGATTGCCGGCTTCACGTTACTGACTGAACTAAAGAACAATCCTTCTATTTTTATAGAACTTGAAGAGAAAACGATCTATTTACGTGATGGGTTGAACGAAGTATTAAAAGCATGGGGACAACCATACATCATTAATCAACTCGGTTCAATGATCAGCATTCACTTCAGCGATCATGCTGTGGTTGATTTTGCTACAGCAGCATCAGCCAACAACGAGTTATTCAAAAAGTATTTTCATGCGATGCTGAAGCGTGGTGTGTACTTACCACCATCTGCTTTTGAAAGCTGGTTCCTCAACAATGCATTAACGTATGAAGATTTAGATAAGACCATTGCAGCAACAAAAGAAAGTTTACAGGAGCTATAAATAAAAAGGGGCTGAAATTCAGCCCCTTTTTGTTATGCTACTTTTTCATCGCCTGTTAATGCAACAACAGGTTCTTCTTTTTTACTTTTCGTTTTCTTCTTCATTTTATTCAACCAGATCATTGTTCCTGTGATCGGCAAACTTGTTGCGATCAAACAAGCGAGGAAATAAAGGATCTTGGTAAACGTACCATATACGTTACCAACATGAATCGCTTTAATTGAACCGGCCACACGTTCATTAAATGGCTTCTTTTTAAAGATATCCAGCTTCACCACTTTCCCATTCTTGGGATCCATGGTGATTCTGTCACCAGCAGCAGGAGCAAAAAAGCCAAGCTTTGTTTTGCTGATCATTGTTTTTGCATCTGCATCTGCAGGCAAAGTGATCACATAATTTCCATTATACGCTAATAACTTATCTGCTTCTTTCACATAATCAGCAACAGATAATTGAACAGTTGCCAATGCAGTTGTATCTGCTGCGGCTTCTTTCTTTCCTTCACCTTCTTTACGTTCTCCTCCTTTTCCTCCTTCAGCCGGCTTATATGTACCCAATGTTTTTTGCAACCCAGTTCTGTACCATTCAAACGACCATTGCGGACCGGTCAATCCCATCAGCAATAAAAAGATCAATGAATAAAATGCAAGACTGTTGTGCAAGTCATGATTCACACGTTTCCATCCTGCATTCCATTTTATTTTTAATCCTTGTCGCCAATGTCTTACTTTTTGCGGGAACCAGATGATCAAACCTGTGATACAACCCAATGTAAAAATGATGGTTGCCCAACCGGTGATCATACTACCCAGCTTCCTGTTTTCTACGCCATCGATAATGGGCTTCTTCACTTTATCCAACAACAACCAACGATGTAAACTGAACATCGTTCCCATAAATTCTTTTGTACCATTTTTCTCTTTGGAGTTACCAACAATTGCACCTGTGTATGGATTTACCATATAGGTTGTACCACCTCTTGCTGTGCTATCCTCTTTCTTCTTTACATTGAATTGATAAGTACGGTTTAACTCTGCGGGAATCGTTACACTTGCTATAGTGCCACCTGTTTCCTGTTTTACTTTCTCTACTAACGAATCAACAGGAATACGTTCTTTACCTGCTACAGGTTGTACTTTGTATAAATGCGGCGCTGCTTTTTCAGTAAGCTCTGTATTGAACACATAAACGGTTCCGCTGAAACAAACAGCAATTACAATTAATGCACTGCTGAGTCCCAACCAGAGATGTATGTCATTGAAGAACTTTCTTATTCGTTGCCAACTGGTTTTTTGTGTGGTTATTTTGGCCATTTTTTTTCTCGATTATCTTCTTTTACGATTTGTTTAGTATGTCAAAAAGGGATCGCATTGCTACGAGTCCCTTTTTGACGTTGTTTAGTTATTTTTCTTGCTTAAAATTTATAGGCAACCGTAGCCACAAACTGACGTGGGGCAATTGGGTTGATGCTATAATTTTCATGCACGTAGTAATTTAAAACGTTTGTAAGGTTTGAAACTTTTGCAAGTAAAGAAAAACGCTTGATACTGTAGCCCGCAGTTATATCAACGGTTGTAAACGCTTCTACAGGAATCATACGGGAATAGTTCTGCGCCTGACCTTGGGTATTATTCCATCCACCAATACGATCGCCGATGTAAAATACTCCAATACCCAGCTTCAGCCGCTTCAAGGCTCCTTCGCTAAATGTGTAGAATGCACTTGCATTTGCAGTATGCGCCGGAATATTTACCAGTCGATCGCCTTCAATATAACTTCCTGTTTTGTCAGGCGTGTTGGTGTAACGCATATCGTTGTAGCTGTATCCTGCCATCATTGACAACCCTTTTATGAAATGCCCTGTAACATCCAGCTCAATACCATTGCTGGTTGTTTGTCCTGTAAGTTCTTTCAGATTGCTGTTGTTGTTCGGATTACCATTCTGATCGAACTGTGCTGTTTGTGCAAGATTATTATTGATGATCTTATAAGCTGTGAGGTTAACCGTTAATTTGCCTTTGAAGAATATATTCTTCACGCCTACTTCATATTGATCAATAATTGAAGCCGGCAAAACATTGTTGAATACATCGAGGCCGGTATTGATCGCAAATGAATTCGAATAACTTCCAAAGAGTGATACATTTGGTTTTACCCGATATACCAACCCGAAGCGGGGAGAAAATGCTCTGTCAACTTTACGCTTCCCTTTAGTAATTGCATCTGTTACAAGATTTGTGGTTGTTGACGGCACAGATTCCTGAAGCGACCAACGGATACCTGCCAATAATTTAAGTTTTTCTGTAATACTGATAAGATCCTGCACATAAGCACCTCCTCTGATTACCGGTGTTTGTACAAATGTTGTTCTTGTTGCCACAGGAATATCGGTACGACGAACAAATTTACTTTGATCAAGGATATTAATGCTATCGTAGATCTTTCCTTGTATATCGTAATTGTAAGTTTCAGTCACGTAGCTGTCGGCATCCACACCAGCTAAAAAGGTATGTTCAATTGAACCTGTTTTAAATTTTCCATTGAGGTTGACCTGACCTGTAAAATAATTTTCTTTTGTATCAATACGCCCCAGCGGACGTCCCCAGTCGCCATTTGCTTTTGCCTGAATCCGTTCTACTGAATAATAATCACGATCAAAGTTTTGATAAGAAACAACACTACTCAATTGCCAGTTGTTATTGAAGGCATGTTTGATGGTTGCAGATGCGGTGCTTTGCTGTGTAATATTATACTGCCAATCAGTTCCCATGAAACGTGAGCGTGGCACATCGGGAATTACAGTATTGCCTAATGAGCCAATACCAAAATCAGGTGTAAAATCATGCTTTAAATAATCGCCTTCCACAATCAGCTCCGTTTTTTTACCAAGCTTGAAAAGGAAAGAAGGATTAATATAATAACGTGCAGATGATACATTATCCCGGTAGCTATCAGTTGATTCAAACGTTCCGTTTATACGATACGCTACTTTTTTACTGATGGGTCCGTACACATCAAATGTTGGTTTCCACAAGTTGAAACTTCCTGCACGAACACTTACTTCGCCGCCAAATTCAAACTTTGGTTTTTTGGTAACCATATTCAATACGCCACCGGGTGATACATTACCATATAAAATAGCAGCGCCTCCTTTTAAGATTTCCACGCTTTCTAATGAACTGATCTCGGGCATTGCACCGCTGTTAACCCTTGAACCATTACGAAACATATTGGTTGATGAAAAGCCATAACCTCTTGCCGAAAAACTTTCCTGTGTGCTGGCTCTTGTTGTGCTGAGGTACACACCGTTTACGTTTCTCACCACGTCACTCAAACGTTGCGCCTGCTGATCTTTCATCACCACTTCACTTACGGATGCAATCGCTTGAGGCAGGTCCATTGGTTTAATAGCCGATTTGCCAAACACGGTTGCCCTATCATTCACGCCTCTGAAATAGGCGATCACGATCTCATTCAGTTCCTTCGCATTTTCCTTTAGGATAAAATTGCTTGTGAGCACTTCGTTTTCAGTTACCTGTATTTTCTTTTCAATTGTTTGAAGGCCTGTGAAAGACACGATCATGGTGTATTCGCCAACCGGTACATTACCTATTCTGTAAGAGCCGTCTTCAAGTGTAATGGTTCCTTTATTGATCTCCTTCAATACAATACTCACATGTTCTGCAGCCTTCCCATCAACAGTTGTAACAATGCCTTTGATCGTTTGCTGTGCAACCCCCGGAGTCACCTGGCTGTTTTGCTGACTTGTAGTTAATCCGGTGTTGATAATCTGCTGTGCACATATAGTTGATGTAAAAAGTGTAAAGAGAATAATTAGTTTGGTCCTTAATTTCCGTTCCATTGATCTTATGTATTATGTGTTTTTATAAGATGCAAATTTGGATCATGCCATTCCAAATCATTTACAGAATGAGGAAAAGCATTTACGCAAAACGGAAAGAGAATAAAAGAAAGGAAAATACTTACGAGTGTTATTAGCGGAACAACAACTCACAAGGCTTTAAGCCGGTATGCTTTTTAAACGCAGTAGAGAAATGTGAAATAGAAGAGTAACCAAGCATTGCACTTACATCTGTTACGCTTAGTCCTTTATCGTACAAAAGATATTTGGCATGTTCCATCCGTTGGCTTTGATAAAAATCAAACACAGTTGTACCAAACATTTCCTTGAACCCTTTCTTTAAATAACATTCATTGGTACCAACTTTACGGCTTAGTTCTTTAATAGTGATGGGATCGCCAATGCGTTGCAACAGTACTTCACGGGCCATGTTGATCTTTTCCCGGTCAGCTTCATTCGCCAAAAATTTACAAGAGAAGGTCTCTTCCTGCTTTTCTTCTACCAAACATTCAAGACCATAAAGAAGTAATGTTTGTAACTGACTGTTGACAAATATATTTTCGAGTGTATCGCTGTAATTATGCTGTAACAGATTCTCCAGAATTCCTTTTGTACGGTTGCAAAGATTTACAACGGTATAAAACGATTGTTTTTGTTTGAATGCAAGGATCTGATCGCTTTTTGTCTGGATGGTCTTTCCTTTTACAAACTGGCTGAGATAAGCTGCTGAATAACGAAAACTGAATACATCAAACGTAGCAACGGGTTCTTTACATACAGCCGATTGTTTTTTGCAAATACCGTTTGTGCATTGCTCGTTTGTACAATACCGGTTGCCTGAGATACAAAACCGCAGCTCAATACTTTTGTCTTTGGCAAGCTTTGGTTCATAATTATACGCCAGCATGCCCACATCTTCCATATTCCATTGCTGTTGTAATTGATACCGTTGAATACTATACTGCACCGAGCCGGGAATCTGTTTTTCCTGCTCAAACAACAATTCCAGCTCATGTGTCATGAGCGGGTGCTTGTGTGCCAATGTTAGTAAATCGTTCAACTGCTGCATCAGCGGCAAAGTTAAGTGCTGTAACGTCCTGAAATGCCTGTCATTTGACAGAGTTTTGTCATGTTTTGATCGGCTCTTTAAGCCATGCAAAAACAACCAATTGTGAGTTATTCCCAAATGCGGTTTAACCACTTCATTTTCAGGCTGGAAATTGTGGATTTCTTGGGCTAAAATCAGGTTGCAAAAACGCTTCAACCGCTGCCTTTTCCGTACATTTGTCCGAATATATTTTCACCACTCCCAATCAGATTTTTTGAGAAACATTATATGAGCACAGAGTTAACAGATCTACAGGAAAAAGCCCTGAGCGCAGCAGCACAAAATGCAGGTTATGGCGCCGACAGTATCCAGGTTTTAGAAGGTTTAGAAGCGGTTCGTAAACGACCGGCCATGTATATTGGCGATATCAGTGAAAAAGGTTTACACCACCTCGTGTATGAAGTGGTTGATAACTCTATTGATGAGGCATTAGCAGGTTACTGTAAAAACATTACGGTAAACATTCATGAAGATAACAGCATCAGTGTGCAGGATGATGGTCGTGGTATTCCCACTGCCATGCATACAAAAGAAAAGCGTTCTGCTCTTGAAGTTGTAATGACGGTATTGCATGCCGGTGGTAAATTCGACAAAGGTTCTTACAAAGTATCCGGTGGTTTGCATGGTGTGGGTGTTAGTTGTGTAAACGCATTGTCATCCAAGCTTCAGGTAACAGTTCAACGTGAAGGAAAAATATTTGAGCAGGAGTACCGCATTGGTGTTCCGCAATATCCCGTTCGTGAAGCAGGTGTAAGCGATATTACAGGTACAAGAGTTCATTTCTGGCCCGATACAACCATCTTCACTGCTTCTGTTTACAAGAAAGAAATACTGGAAGCACGTTTACGTGAATTATCATTTTTGAACAAGGGCATCCGCATTATCCTCAACGATCTTCGTGAAGTAGATGATAATGGCGCAACCTATACCAATACGTTTTTCAGCGAAGGTGGCATCACTGAATTTGTTGAATTGATCGAGAAGAACGGAAAGCGTAGTCCGCTTCTGCCTTTGGTGATCTACATGGATGGCCACGACCAAGAGAGCAATGTGGCAGTAGAAGTTGCGATGGTGTATAATGATTCGTACAGTGAACATATTTTTTCATACGTAAATAACATTAACACCATTGAAGGCGGTACACATGTAACCGGCTTCCGCAGATCAATCACCAGGGTGTTCACATCGTACGGAAAAAAAGAAGGCCTGTTTGAAAGAGCCAAGGTAGATGTGGAAGGTGATGATTTTCGTGAAGGTTTAACAGCCATCATTTCGGTGAAGGTTCCTGAACCGCAGTTTGAAGGACAAACAAAAACAAAACTTGGTAATAGTGAAGTAAGTGGTATTGTTGAAACATCCGTAAGCCGTACGCTTGAGGCTTATCTCGAAGAAAATCCACGTGAAGCAAAGAACATCGTTCAAAAAATTATTCTGGCAGCACAGGCAAGAGCAGCAGCAAAAAAAGCACGTGAACTGGTGCAACGTAAAACCGTTTTAAGCGGTGGCGGGTTACCCGGTAAACTGGCCGATTGTTCTGATCGTGATCCTGAACGTTGCGAATTATATTTAGTCGAAGGAGATTCGGCGGGCGGTACTGCCAAGCAAGGCCGTGACCGTAGCTTCCAGGCTATTCTACCGTTGAGAGGTAAAATCCTCAACGTTGAAAAAGCAATGGAACACAAGATCTACGACAACGAAGAGATCCGCAACATGTTTACTGCCCTTGGCGTAAAGATGGGCACACCGGAAGATCCAAAAGCATTAGACATCAGTAAGCTTCGTTATCATAAGATCATTATCATGACGGATGCCGACGTGGATGGTAGTCACATCGCCACATTGATCCTCACTTTCTTCTTCCGCTATATGACAGCTATTGTTGAACAAGGCTATCTCTATCTTGCACAGCCGCCGTTATACCAGGTAAAGAAAGGAAAAGACATGGCGTATGCTTGGAACGAAGAAGAACGCAAAGCATTTGTACTTCAGTTTGGAGCAGGCAAGGAAGACAGCGTAGGCGTACAGCGTTACAAAGGTTTGGGTGAAATGAATGCTGATCAGTTATGGGAAACCACGATGAATCCCGGCACCCGTGCATTGAAGCGGGTAACGATTGAAAGTGCTGCAGAAGCCGACCGTGTGTTCAGCATGTTGATGGGCGACGAGGTGGCCCCACGCCGAGAGTTTATTGAAACACATGCGAAATACGCCAATATCGACGTATAAGTTTCAGGCTGTTTCAGGGGGAAATGAATCTGATTATTTTGAGATAGAAGCGGCCTTTGGGCCGCTTTTTCGTTGATTTTCAATGACTAATATCTTGTGGAAAGCATTTTGGCCCGTTTTTGGCGAAAATCTGTACTTTAGCCTGAACCGGAGGCCGGATTTTTAACTAACCCCCAAAAAAATTAAACTATGCAATTAACAGCGTATAATGTAAAAACGAAAGAAAAAAATGTTCCTATCCAGAATGCAGTTGTTGAGCGTACTGCAAAAGGCGGATACATTGCTAAAGGTGATGATGGAAAAGGTAACAAGCTTACTGCTTTGTTAGGTGAAGCAAAAGCACTTGCTGCTATCGCTGCCGGAACTGCAAAGAAAGGTTGGGATTAATCTGATTCTATCCATAAAAAAAGTCGCCCTGTTTTGAAAGCAGGGCGACTTTTTTATTGTCGTAATTTTTATTAACAGCTAAACTTACAGCGGAAATCTTCTTGCTATCGCTCTTGTTACACTTTGAATGGATTGTTGAAACGGATAGTTCCAATCGGTTTGATTGGTAAAGCGTGTGCTCCATACCGTATACCCATCACGTACCAATGCGCTGCTCACAAACATATCGCTTGTGCGGGCCATACCAGTAGGAACACCAATGCCGGGAATGGTGCGATTAAGGATTCCGCCTACCACATCAACACCTAACGCTACTTCATCACTGAGAATATGATTTTGTGTTACTTTGGTTGATACCACTGCATCAACACCCAGTATTTTTGAAAGCTCCATTGGATCCATTTGCCAGGAAGCAGAATCAGTAATCCCTTTTTCTTCCAAAAGTTTTTTTGTACGCTCTGAACTTTGGAATTGTACCTGCGAATAACGACGAAGGCGGGTATCAACATACTGCACCAGATCAATGTATAATGCACGGTTCAGAAAAACAGTGTTTCTGTTGATGATCTCCTGCACCTGTTCAGGTGTTAATTTCTTTGGAATGTTACCTGTTACTTCGAGTTGTGCCGGGAGAATAGCGATGGTGCGGATGTTGTATTGCTGTACCCTTTCCATCATTTTTTTCCTTGCACAGGAATTGATCAGTAGTGAGAGAGAAATCAAGAGTAGAACTTGTTTCATAAAGTTTCGGTTTTTATTGAATAATACAATGTGTCATAGAATTGGAACAATTGGAATACCAAAATTAATAAAGGCTTTCGTTTATGAAAGCCTTTATCAATGAATTAACTTAAAAAAAGTAAAACTACTTGATGAAACGGATGGTAAAAGGATAGCGATACAACACATCGTCGGCCGCTTTTACCGCTGCAATAATATAGAGGATGAGCGAACCTATCCCGATAGCGATCAACAGGAAAATACCAATAATTAAAAAGATCAATGGTATGCAGATGATGCAGTAAATGAACATGCTGATCCCGAAATTCAATGCTTCTTTCGCATGTTCACCCACATAACGTGATTCATCTTTTTTTACGAGATAAATAATTAAAGCGGGGATGATGGAAAAGAAGATCGATAATACATGTGTAAGAATAGCGATGGATCGTTCGTCGCTGCTTACCTGTGCGTACCTGATCTCGCCTGAATTTGCAAAGTTTTGTTCCATGAATGAAGGTTTAATGTTTGAAAATGATCGGTTAAAGATGGAAGAAACAACGACTTTGTACACTTAAAAATAAGATTAAAATTTCGTTTTACATATAAAAAAGAACCCTGCGCAACAAGTACACAGGGTTGAACATCTCATCAATCTATCATCTTACTGCATTCCCTGCATAGCGCCTTGCGAACCTTCGCTTTCGGCTTTCATATTTTTACGCTTGAAGAGCGACATATCCATTTGCCCGAACTTGTAAGCAAGGTTGATACGGAACATCGGCACATCGTTTAACCGGTAGCTGTTCTGGATGTAGAATGAACTTGCCGAATACTGATCGAACTTTCTTGTTCCGAAAATATCGTTTACGTTAAAGGTTACTGTTGCTGCTTTGTTCTTGAGGAAGCTTTTTGAAATAGCAGCATCAATACCATAGTTCGCTTTAATATAACCTTGCGCTGCACTTTGTGCACCACCACCCATCGGCGGACCACCCATACCACTATTCTGGTTCACCGGTAAATTTGTTTTTGATTGATACGTAGCTGATAACTGCAGTTTAAAATCAGCAGGTAGCTTAAAGTTATTGTTCAGCTTTGCAAACCAGCTCCACATAGCAGCTTGTGATGTACCTGTAATATTGTCTGTATTGATCTTTGAATTATAAATGTTGAGGTTTGAATTCAGATCCCACCATTTTGTAACGGTGTTCTGTGTGGTGAATTCAATACCATAGGATTGGCTTGATTGTGCATTCTGATATGTACTCAATGGACGTTTTTCTCCGGATGCCAATGTAACTGTATCGAGGAAACGTGTAATTAAATTAGTGCTGTATTTGTAGTATGCTGAAACCAAAAGCATATTCCCTCCTTTGAAACTTTTTGAGTAAGATACTTCTGCTGAATTCGTAAACTCAGGCTTCAATGCTGCATTACCTCTGCTCCAGTTCAATTGATCAGTTGAATCAATAAATGGAATCACCTGCATAAAGAACGGACGGTTTACTCGCCGTGTTACACTGAATTGCAACTCTTGTTTATCACTCAACTTCTGACTTAAGAACAACGAAGGAAATAAACTCAACGGGTACTTATTGCTGAAAGTTTGTTTGGTATCAGTTAACTCACCAGTGTAGTCAGAACTTTCTGCACGTAAACCGACCTTATAACCGAAGTTATTTATCTGATTACCTACCGAAAGATAAGCAGCATACACATTGTCTTTGTTTTTGTAATTACTTGTTGCGTTTGGGATCACTACATACTCGTTTGTAGAGTTATTTAACATGTAATTTTCCTGGTTATTCGTCATTGTTCGCAACTGCACCCTTGCACCAGTTTCGATTTTACCAGCTTTACCAAACGGTTTTACATAATCTGTTTGAATGGTAATAAAGTTGTTAGTGCCGTTACCAAGGATCTGCTGCAACAACGTTCCTGTTTTTGTACCTCCATCTGACGTATAGATACCAGTATTGTAATTAAGACTGTTAGTGTTTGTTCCACTAAAAATATTGAAATCGCCTGTCAACTCTTCTCCTTCTTTCGGAAATAAATATTTGAAGCCGCCTTGCACACCTGTTGCATTAAACTCTCTCTTCGTTGCAGTTGAACGATTGCTGTAACTGATATAAGATCCATTGCTGTAAGTACTATCTGTTTTCAATACAGAGCCCGGGTTAAATTCGCCATGTACTCGTACGCCCGATAACGAAAGCGTTAAACGATTGGTTGCAAAATAATCGACACCTGCACGGCCAAACAGAAAACCACCATTCATTGTAGTATTGCCCGTTTGATTCACAAGGATATTAGGAGTTGTAAGCAAACTGGTGATATCAGTAGAACTTGTTGTACGGTTTTTCATTTGGTTACTGAATGCGCTGAGCGAAAGATTAAACTTTTGCTGACGCAGATTTAAACTTGCGCCACCGTTAATAGCACCACGTTTATCTACACCCACATTCACATTACCATTGTACCCATTCTTTTTATTCTTCTTTAAAACGATGTTGAGGATACCGGCATTACCACCTGACGCATCAAACTTTGCAGAAGGATTGGTAATGATCTCTACACTTTCAATTGCATCTGCAGGGATTTGATCAAGCGTTAACGTAGTTGGACGACCATCAATATAAATTTGTGGCGATGCATTACGCAAGGTTACATTTCCATCTATATCAACATTTACAGAAGGGACGTTCTTCATCACATCCACCGCTGTACCACCTGCACTTACAATATTCTGATCAACACTAAATACTTTTTTATCAATATCCATTTTCAATCGACCCTTTGTTGCTGTTACAACAACCTCTGATAATTCTTTCACTGATTTCATTAAACTCACTTTACCGAGATCTTTTTCAAAGGCAGAAGCCATTGCACTCATATCCGGCATTTGTCCCGGTTTTGCTTGTGCGCCAGCTGCCGGCATCTTTGGTTGAAATGCTACAGTTTGTGTATATGCTTCAAACCCGCTTGCCGATATCGTTATTTTCAACGGTCCCATGATGGGCAACTGTTCAATATTAAAATCACCATTCGCTGAACTGATGGTTCCTTTTAACAAAACATCTTTTCTTTTCTTTGTTGTGCTATCGTATTTGCTTTGAAGCACCATTACAGAAGCCCCGTCAATTGCCTTACCGGTACTATCGACCAGTTTGCCATAGATACGACCAATACTTGGAGGTGCTTGCTTAACTCCGCCAGCCATTGTGCCACCGGGCATTTGTGCATTTACCAAATTCACTGTAACAATTGCCACAAACGCCAGAATAAACTTTTTCATTTTTGATAATTTATGCAGCAAAAGTAATTTGGTGGAAAGCCTTGACTAGGGCAAATGAGACAACAGCGGGAAATGATGCGACGAAATCTGAAAGAGAGAAAGAATCTATTCAGCACGACCGATCAGGGCAAAGAGTTTATCCCTGAAATTATCGCTGATGGGGAGTTCTGCATCCTGAATAAATACACTGCTTTTGCGAATAGAAGTAATAGCCGGAACAGCCACAATAAATGATTTATGGATACGTACAAATTGATTGGCTGGCAGTTGCTCTTCAACTGCTTTTAAACTCATACGGGTAATAACAGGCTTCGGCGAGCTTTTGAGATGGATCTTGATATAATCCTTCAGGCTTTCGATCCAGGTGATGTCGGTCTTTTCAACTTTGTGCAGACTGTACTCCACATTCACAAAGAAATAATCCTGCTGCACCGATTCCTGTTTCGGCTTTTGCTTTAACTGATGCAGTTCATTGGCTTTGTTACAAGCTTGTATAAAACGATTGAGTTCAACTGGTTTTAATAAGTAATCAACCACGTTAAGGTTATATCCTTCCAACGCATACTTTTCATACGCTGTTATTAAGATGAACATGCATTGCTGCGGACTGCTCTGAATAAACTGCAACCCATTAAGACCGGGCATTTGTATATCGATGAATACAAGATCAACCTGCTCCTGCTGCATAATGCGCAAAGCTTCCAACGGATTGTTGCAGGCTGCTACCAATTGCAGAAAAGGAACTTTGCTGATATTATCTACCAACAGTTCAAGCGCCAATTCTTCATCATCTATTGCAATACAACGGAGCATTAATGCAGTTTTAATTGAAGTGAAACAGTGAACCAACCATCTTGTTTATCAATACTCAAGACATGATCCTGATGGTATAATAAATTTAAACGTCTTTTCACATTTGCCAATCCAATACCCGAAGTTTTATCTTTCGGTTCATCTATGTTTGTATCATTGTACTTATTCCGCACAGAAAAATACAATTGATCTTTCTCTACTTTCAGATCAATATCAATTTGTGCATCTTCAATTAAACCAACACCATGCTTGAATGCATTTTCTACAAAAGGGATCAACAACATTGGCTCAATCGTATAGGCAAAAGATGCTTGTTGTAATTGTGTATTGATCTGCATATTCTTACCAAAACGTAAACGTTGCAGATCGATATAACTTTGCAGGTATTCCACTTCTTTATCAAGTAATACTTTGTCTTCATCTGTTTCGTATAACATATACCGAAGCAACGATGAGAGTTTAATGAGTGATGGTTCGAGTATATCCGACTTCTTTCTTGCTAACGCCACCATGTTATTTAAAATATTAAACATGAAGTGCGGGCTTATCTGCGAACGTAAAAAAGACAATTCTGTTTTAAGGTTTTCGTTTTGCGTTTCCTGCTTCTCCTGGTCCTCAATAACCCGGTCACGTATAATACGAAAAGCTGAACTTGATAAAAAGATGAAGACAAAAACAGGAAGATTAAACACAATAAAATTCCTGGGTTTATAAGCGATCCCTTTAATAAAAAGATCAAACATCAACCTGTCGGCCAAGCCGATCAATAAAAAAGCAGAAAGCATAATAAGCGTATAGCGCTTGTACTTTTTTTGATAAAAAATTGATGGGATCAGAAAATAAGCATTCACATAAAACAGGGCAATCCAAAGGATATTCTTCAGAAAATGCAGATAGTACATGCCGTAAAGCTGCTCTTCAGAATGTGGTGATTTATTTACATCTCCAACCGGGCGCAATAAAAAAGGAGCGGCAAGGAACAATGCCCAAAATAAAATATGTAATCCAATGACCACCCATTTACGTGTACTCCATTTACTGCTCATACTTACAAAGTACTTATTTATTCAGTTGAAAGTTTTCCATTTTGCGACGAAATGGATAATTCTGTCGATGACAGCGTGTTTAGGCGGTAACCGGTTTTTCAATTACGGCTGCATGCATACGGGTTAACAGGCGAAGTAATGCTTCCATACCTTCCATATCACGAACAACCAAGAGGAACAGTTTGCCGGTTTGTTTCAGTTGTGCTTTGTTGAGTGAGGTTTGCACAAACTGCATGATACCCTGGAACACGGTTGATTCAAAATAAGGTGAATCAGGGTTATTGATAAAGTAGCAGCGAAGGGTTTGTTCTTTCAAGGTCATTTTTTCAAAGCCCAGCTCTACAGCCAACCTACGGCAACGGACAGTCGTAAACAGATCTTCCACTTGTGGAGGTATAGGACCAAAACGATCAATGAGTTCTTTATGAAACTCCACAAGATCGGCTTCTGTTTCACAGTTATCTAACCTTGTATATAAACTCAAACGTTCAGCAATGCTTTCAACATAAGCATCAGGGATCAAAATTTCAAGATCAGTATCAATTACACAATCCTTCACATAGTTTTCCTGTTGCTGAATTTCGTCTTTAAACAATTCACGGAACTTGGTGCGTTTCAATTCACGGATGGCTTCGTCCAATACTTTCTGATACATTTCAAACCCGATCTCTGCCATGAAACCACTTTGCTCACCACCCAGCATATTACCTGCACCACGAATATCCAAATCACGCATGGCAATCTGAAAACCGCTGCCCAACTCACTATGTTGTTCGAGAGTTTGTAAACGTTTTCGAGAGTCGTTCGGCAATGTACTCATTGGTGGAGCCAGCAAATAACAAAATGCTTTTTTGTTACTACGTCCTACCCTTCCTCTCAACTGGTGCAAATCACTTAAACCAAACTGATGCGCATTGTTGATCATGATGGTGTTCACATTGGGAATATCAACTCCGCTCTCAACAATGTTGGTACAAACCAATACATCATATTTCTTCCCGATAAAATCAAAGATTCGTTCTTCAAGATCATGACCTTCCATTTGTCCGTGTGCAAAACCAATGCTGAGGTCAGGACACAAGCGTTGAATGATAGCCGCCATTTCAGCCAAACCTGCAATTCGATTATGAATAAAGAAGACTTGTCCGCCACGTTCTGTTTCATAATAAACCGCATCACGGATAAAATCTTCCTGGAACACCTGCACTTCGGTTTGTATGGGCTGACGGTTTGGTGGCGGCGTATTCATAATACTCAGATCTCTTGCACCCATCAAACTAAACTGCAACGTACGTGGAATAGGAGTTGCCGTTAGTGTAAGAGAATCAACATTCGTCTTTAACGTTTTGATTTTCTCTTTATGCCCCACACCAAACTTTTGTTCTTCATCTACCACCAACAAACCAAGTTCTTTAAACTTTACATCTTTGGCTAACAATGCATGTGTACCTATGATAATATCAACTTTGCCTTCCTGCAATTTTTGATAGGTTTCCTTTTTCTCCTTCGCTGATTTGAAACGATTCACATAATCAACCGTAACAGGAAAATCTTTCAATCGCTCCTGGAATGTTTTGTAGTGTTGGTATGCAAGAATGGTAGTAGGAACCATGATAGCTGCCTGCTTACCATCGCACACTGTTTTAAAAGCAGCACGCACAGCAATTTCCGTTTTACCAAAGCCTACATCACCGCACACCAAACGATCCATGGGCGATGGCGCTTCCATATCTTTCTTCACATCGGCTGTTGCTTTACTTTGATCAGGCGTGTCTTCGTACATAAACGATGCTTCCAGTTCTGTTTGCAGATAACTGTCCGGTGTGTGTTGAAATCCTTGTTGTGCCTTACGCTGAGCATATAGCTGAATAAGATCAAAAGCAATCTCTTTTACTTTCGTCTTGGTCTTTTCTTTTAATCGCTGCCATGCATCACTGCCAAGCTTGTTGATCTTCGGCACACTTCCTTCCTTGCCCGTGTATTTTGAAATTTTATGCAGTGAATTAATGTTCACATACAAAATATCACTGTCTTTGTAGATCAAACGCACCGCTTCCTGCATTACACCATTCACTTCTATCTTCTGCAACCCACTGTAGGTTCCCACACCATGATCGATATGCGTTACATAATCGCCGGGTTGTAATTCTTTTAATGCACGGATTGTAAGTGCCTTGCTTTTATTATATGCCTGCTTGACTTTGTATTTATGATAACGCTGAAAAATTTCATGATCAGTATAGCAGATCACTTTCAAATCCTCATCAATAAATCCTTCATGAATTGCCAATGCAATTGGCGTGAAAGGAATCTCTGCTTTCAGATCTGCAAAGATGCTGTGCAGGCGTTCGAGCTGCTTTGGGTTCTCAGCAAAAATGAATGTTTCAAATTTTTTCGCACCCCAACTCTTCAGATCACTAATGAGTAATTCAAACTGACGATTGAAAGCAGGTTGATGTTTGGTGTTATAAGCAAGTTCAAACCTGTTCCTTTCCTCAACTGTATTTAACAAGTGTGGCTCGTAGCCAAACTCAATGGTATGATGTTGCTGTATCTGTTCTTCAACAATTGCAGCAGTAATAAAATCCTGTTCATTCAGATCGATCTTTTCCAATCGCTCATCATCGTCACGCTCCTGTTTTGAAACCGGTAATTTCAAAAACTGCTCCATGTCTTCTTCCATAGTGAGCAATCGTTCTTTCATCACATCAAAATCTTTCACCCACACAATGGTGTTCTCCGGTAAAAATTCAAACAACGAAACCTTCTCGCCGCTTTCAAATTGAGTTTCCACATTCGGGATAATACTCACCTGCGCCAAACGTCGTTCACTCAATTGCGTTTCAGGATCAAAAATGCGGATGCTGTCCACATCATTGCCAAACAATTCAAGACGATAAGGCTTTTCATTACCAAACGAATAAATATCGAGGATGCCGCCTCGTACTGCAAATTGTCCGGGCTGATAAACAAAATCTGTACGTTCAAACCCAAGATCAACCAAAAAGCCCATCATGTTCTCAACGTCCAATGTGTCGTTGGTTTTAATGAGCAGCATATTGCCCTGCAGTTTTTTGGGCAACACCACTTTTTCAAACAATGCATCTGGGTAAGTAACGATGGCCCCAACACGTTGGCCCGTAGGCATAGAAAATTTCGTCAACGTTTCTGTACGCAACATTACATGCGACGAATTAAGCAGCCGAAAATTCTTTTGATGTTTGAAGGAAGAAGGAAAATAAAACAGGTTGAGTTCCTTCGTGATGCTCTCAAGTGAATTGTGGAAGTATGCGGCCTCTTCGGCATCGTTTACGATAAACACATGATTGAATTGCTCCAGCGAAGAATGATTGAAAACCGAAGCAGCTACGAACTGTGATGAGCTTCCCAACAGGTTTTTGAGATAGATCCGTTGAGTTTGGGAAAAAGAAAGCCTGTCCGCCAGTTGAAAAAGGCGGGGATCATCATTAAATTTCTTCTGCAACAACTCAAAATTCACAGGCGGCAAATATACAACAGGAACAGGCAATTAAACGAGTCCGTCAAAATGAAACGAAAACCCTGCATAAGCTTTCATTTTCGGGAAAGAAAGCCTATTTTTGAAGTCAATCCAAATCTGTTAAAACCAAGTCCATGAAGCACTGCCAACCATCTTTTCAGCTACATCGTAGTTGTTTCACTCCAGCTTCCCATTCCATCGATCGAAAATCTGTTATGATCAAATCATTTCTGTTTAGTTTATTGTTGCTATGTGCACAGTTTGTTGTTGCCCAAAAAACTGTTACCACACTTCATTTAAAAAGTGGCGACCTGTTGATCAAAGACAACATGAAGGCCGAAACGCTTTCTGCTGAATTAAGAAAGGGGAAGATTGGTCAATGGACGTATACTTTGCTTTCTTTTGAGAAACCGGTAACAGCCGGTCAACAACAGGCATTGCGTTCAATGGGTATTGAACTGCTCACCTATTTGCCGGATAATACATACCAGGTGCGGATGAAAACAACACCACAGTTTTCGCAGTTATACCAGGTGGGCGTAAGAGCCATGATGCATTTGCCGGGTGCCTCCAAATTAGGAAGTGAATTACACACCCAACTTGCTGTAGAAAAGCCAGATGGAATCGTATCACTCAATCTGCAATTACATCCAGGTGTACAATGGAACGAGGTCTTTGCCATTCTATCATCTTACGGAGTTTCGTTAACTAAATCGGATTACCTGAATCAAGGGTTAGCGCAAGTGAATATTGCATCAAAGAATATTGCAGCGATAAGTGAGTTGCCTTTTGTTGCGTATTTGAATTTATCGTTCTTGCAACCAACAACACTAAATCAGCGTGAAAGAGGGTTGTTTGGTTTAACCAATCTTACGAGTTCGGAAGTTGCCGGCCGGAGTTTAACAGGTAACGGTACCGTTATTGGTATTGGAGATGATTCCAATCCTCTTCATCTTGACAATACAAACAAAGTAATCAACCGAAACCCTTCCTATATTTCAAAAAACCACGGGCGTTTAGTTACAGGAGTTGTTGGAGGTGACGGTTTAATTGAAGAACGGTTTAAAGGAGCGGCTCCAAACAGTTTATTGATTGTTGATTTTTTTGATTATGTCCTAACTAAATCAGCCACTTATTTTACCGATCATGGTATGACTGTTACAAACAATTCATACTTTACCGGATTAGTTGGATGCCCAGGAAATGCAGTTTACAATGAGTTAAGTTCATATGTAGACCGACAAATCAATTCAAACCCCTTTTTACAACACATTTTTGCAGCAGGTAATGATGGACAACGTACATGTTCGCCTTACCCACTTTCGTTTGCAACAATTAAAAGTGGTTATCAGGTGAGCAAGAACGTACTTGATGTAGCAGATTATGCAAATTCGACTGATAACTTGAACACAAGTTCCAGTCGAGGACCTGTGGAAGATGGACGCATTAAACCAGAAATAACCGCTAGCGGTGGCAGCATTTTGACTACCAGCTCAAATAATACTTATACAAATGGATTCGGCACCAGCTTCTCATCACCCTTTGTAACAGGTGTTTGGGCTTTGCTTACTGAACGGTACAAACAACTTCATGCAAATGCACTTCCTAAATCCGGATTACTAAAAGCAATTATCTGCAACACGGGGGATGACCGTGGAAACGCAGGACCCGATTACAGCTATGGCTTTGGTTTTATTAATCCCCGCAAAGCTGTGGAGGCTATTGAAAACAACCGTTACTTCACAGGCTCGCTTTCTACATCTGGAACATCAACACAAATCATTGCCATTCCAGCAGGTACTCGACAAGTAAAAGTAATGTTATACTGGCACGATAAAGAAGGCTCTCCCTTAGCAGCAACGGCATTAGTAAACGATCTTGATCTTACCGTTACTGACGGAGCAACTACGTATGAGCCCTGGATTTTAAATCCAGCTCCTGGTTCTGTAAATACTCCTGCAACGAGAGGTGTTGACCGTATCAATAATATTGAACAGGTAACGATCGATAATCCTGGTATCAGCGTTACAATTAACCTGAGTGGTTTTAATATACCTAATGGTCCGCAAGAATATTTTGTTACATATGAATATTTACTGGATGAAATAAAATTGGAACATCCTTATGGCGGCGAACGTTTTGCTCCTGACCTGGAAGAAATTATTAAGTGGAACGCAACCGATAACAGTACTAACACTTTTACACTTGAATATTCTATCGACGATGGAGCAAACTGGATCGTAATTAATAATAACATTGCAGCGAACCAGCATCGTTACAGATGGATTGGTGTACCAAATAACCCCACCAATAAAGGTAAAGTAAGAATCTCAAGAAACGGTGGCGGCGCATCCGCAACATCTCCCGGCAACTTTACCATTCTTGCACAACCAGTTTTAACTGCAACCGTTCCTTGCGAAGGATATGTAAATCTTAGTTGGCCGGCAGTAACCAGTGCAACTGATTATGAAGTGCTGCAACTGGTAAATAGTGAGTTTATATCGCTTGGCACAACTAATTTATTGAACCATCGGGTAAGTGGACTGGATAAAACGCAAACATATTGGTTCACTGTAAGAGCACGTATGACTGATTCATTAGGGATGCGTGCTGTTGCCAGAAGCGTAACGCCTATACTGGCAACAGCTTGTTCAGCAGCAGAGTTTGATAATGATCTGAAAATAGATTCATTGCTTTCACCTGTACATGGTCGCCAAAATACCAGTACAGCATTAAGCGTTGCCAATCCAATTACAGTTCGAATCAAAAATTTAGACAATATTACTACCAGTGGCAGTTACGATATTTCATACCAAGTAAACGGTGGTACAATTGTTACAGAATCATCAGCCGTTTCTATTCCCGCCGGAGGAACTGTGAATTACACATTTGCTGCAACAGCTAATTTAGCAGCAACAGGAAATTATACCATCCGGATTTTTGTAAAGCAAACCGGTGATACACAAACAGCTAATGACGAACTTACTTACACAGTAAAGCATGTTGCAAATCCCGCTGTTGTACTACCCTTTGCAGAAACGTTTGAAGCAACCGGATCGGATGAATACAAAACCAATTTCTTTTCACTCAGTAATGCTGATCGGTTTGATTATACTAATACGATCAATGGACGGTTACGAACTTTTGTAAATTCCGGTGTTGCTATTTCAGGAAACAAAGCCATTACTTTAGACGCTATAAATTATAATGGTGTGCTTGCAAATAACAGCATTACAGCAACCATCAATTTGAGCAGTTATACGGCTGCACAAGGTTTACGTTTTGATTTCAAATTCAAAAATCATGGTCAGTTAAAGCAACCTGCATCAGGTGTGTGGATGAGAGGAACAGATACCGACCCATGGGTTCAGGTATATGATCTCATCAACAACCAGGGAAATCGGGGCGAAACAAAACAAGTGAGCATTAACATCAATGAATTGGGGCAACCGGTTGGTACAAGCTTCCAGGTGAGGTTTGATCAGCAGAGCACCACATCTGCCAACAATGGCGCTTATAACATTGACGGATATGACATGGACGATGGTTTTACATTCGACGACATCCGTATTCTTCAAACAAATAATGATTTACTGCTTACCCGGTTAGTTGCGCCTGATACATTTAACTGTACACCCGGTAATGCCAACATTACGGTTCGTGTTAAAAACACAACTTCAACTACCTACACAAATGTGCCGGTGTATTACCGCATTAACAACGGAACTGCGGTCGCTGGATCTGTCCCATCATTGGCAGGAAATACTGAACTTGATTTTACATTTCCAACTCAAGCCAATCTGTCTGCCAGCCAAGCTTATGAAATTGATGCGTGGGTACAATTGAGTGGTGATGATTATCCTGTGAACGACAGCATCAACAACCGTTATGTATACAGCAGTCCGTCAATCAGCTCCTTTCCTTATTTAGAACGTTTCAATACAAGTAATGGAAACTGGTTTACAGATACACTCAGCTACAGCAGTTGGCGTTGGGGTACACCTGAAAAATCAGTGATGAACCGATCGGCAAGTGAAGGCAAAGGCTGGTTTACAACACTCAACAGTGTGTACAAACAAAATGAAAATTCATACCTCTATTCGCCGTGCTTTAATTTAAGTATGTTGACTCAACCAGTGTTGAGTTTCAGCCATATTTCACAACAGGAAGATAATTGCAACTGCGATTTTCATACTCTTGAATACAGTGTTGACAATGGTAATACATGGCAACGACTTACAGCAACCAATGGCACAAACTGGTTCGACTCATCAGCCAATCAATCTTGGCGAAAAAATATTCAACGCTGGCATGTATCTAGTACAGAAGTGCCCAATGCTGCCAATGTACGTTTCCGTTTCTTCCTTTCAAGTGATGAATTAACACAAGGTGAAGGAATTGGTATTGATGACATTCACATTTTTGACAAAGCAACCATTTATACAGGTGTTGATGTACTCAACATCAACCAAACCGTAAGTGGTAATAACTGGGTGCACTTCAGTAACGGAGGAAATCTAGTTGCCTCTATTCACCCTATGGGACAAAATCTGGGAAGCACCGATGTAAGTGCTTACATCAATACCGGTGCGGTAAGGATCATGAATAATCAATATTATCTCGACCGAAACCTTGTGATCCGATCAACCAATACTCCAACCGATAGTGTGCTGGTTCGTTTCTACTTTACTGAACAGGAAGCAAAAGCTTTAATTTCTGTCACAGGTTGCGGCACTTGTATAAAGTTCAGCGATGCATACCTGGCTGCGGTTACTAAATACAATGGAAGTCCTTCGTTTGAAAATGGTGTATTGAACGATGGAGCAGATGGAACATTCCAGTTTATTGATTCAGGCAAGGTAGATATTGTGCCATTTAACAACGGTTACTACGCCGAATTCAAAGTGAAGAGTTTTTCAGAATTCTGGATCAATGCGGTCGATATGAATCTTACACAAACTGTAACAAGTGTTGATGACATCAATACGCAAGGCATCTTTATTAAAAATGTTTTTGCTGATGAAGCAGGCAGTCTTGTAATACTTGCAGGAAATAAACCGCAGGTTCGTGAAATGAGTATCCGTATCGTAAACAGTGTGGGACAGGAAGTAGTAAATAAACAAACTTCGTATTCAGATACAAGGATCAACATCAACAACCTGTCAACCGGAATTTACTTCGTGGAGATCAAGGATAAAAAAGGCAAAGAACAATTCGTGAAAAAAATCGTCAAGGCGGGGAAATAAATCCCTGATCAACAAATCATATACAAAGAAAATGCCCCTGATAATTCAGGGGCATTTTCTTTATCAATTCAATAAGATCATCCGATTTTACCGAGAGGGATTTTACGAACCTTTTCATCCTCTTCTTCCTCAATACGTGTAACGGGGTAAGGAATTTTTGCTTTTTCAAGTGTTTCGGCCAACTGCTTGTTGTTTTTTGCAAAATGCAGAATTTCTTTATGAGCAGCCAGCATTTCGTCTTCCAACTCAAGTATTCTCTTTTCCTTAGCTTTTACTTGTTTCTTACCAAATAAGTATCCAACAAATACAACGAAAAGCATAATGCCTGCAAAGATGAGTACATGGATTTCAAGGGTTAATTGAGTAAGGTTCATTTCTTCCTTTTGTTTAAGCTCAACTTCATCGATTTTAAGCGATTAACATTGATGGGTAATCAATTTTTAAAATTTGTCAACTTACGGGGGCAAATTAGTTCACTTCAGCCAATTATGCAATATAATTCAGTACAAATTGTTTAACGGCAGTGGCTGGGATGCGTTCCTGCACCAAAGTATCCCTGTTTCGGATGGTTACCGTACCGTCTTCCTTCGTTTGATGATCGACCGTTACACAAAAAGGTGTACCAATGGCATCCTGGCGGCGGTAACGCTTACCGATCGCATCTTTTTCCTCATAAAAACAATGAAAATGAGGCATACAACCCTTCACAATTTCCTCTGCCAGCTCAGGCAAACCGTCCTTTTTGGTGAGCGGAAATACCGCCAACTTGATCGGAGCTATTTTGGCAGGCAGCCTTAGCACCGTTCGCAAGTCCGTTTTTCCCTCTTCCGCAGTCGGCACTTCCTCTTCATGATAGGAATTGCTGAGAATGGTGAGGAATAAACGATCGAGCCCTACCGAGGTTTCTACTACATACGGTATATAATTACCATATGGTTTTCCATCGGCATTGAGATCATTGTCGAAATACTGCATTTTCTTTTTGCTGAATTCCTGGTGGCGGCGCAGATCGTAATCTGTTCTTGAGTGAATCCCTTCCAGCTCTTTCCAGCCAAACGGAAATTCGTATTCAATATCTACGGCTGCATTGGCGTAATGTGCCAACTTGATATGATCGTGAAAACGTAGTTTGTCAGCGGGTAAACCCAGGTCTTTATGCCATTGCATACGGGTTTCCTTCCACTTTGCATACCAGTCAAGTTCTGTACCGGGACGAACGAAGAACTGCATTTCCATTTGCTCAAACTCACGCATACGGAAAATGAACTGTCGGGCAACGATCTCATTACGGAACGACTTACCAGTTTGGGCAATACCAAACGGGATCTTCATTCGTCCGCTTTTTTGTACGTTGAGGAAGTTTACAAAAATACCCTGTGCCGTTTCCGGACGCAGGTACACAATATTATCGTCGGGGTTATCGCTCGACACAGCACCAAACTCAGTTGAGAACATGAGGTTGAACTGGCGCACATCGGTCCAGTTGGCCGTGCCGCTTACCGAACATTTGATCTTATTTTCTTCAATGAGCTGTTTGATGCCGGCGAAATTATCCGCCGCCAGCAATTGTTCCATTTGAACAATCAGGGCAGCGCCTTCCGATGCAGGTAATGATTCAGCAAATCCTTCGATCAGGTGATCCACACGATAACGCTTTTGACTGTCTTTATTATCGATCATCGGATCGCTGAAATTATCAACGTGTCCACTTGCCTTCCAGGTGGTAGGATGCATAAAGATGGCAGCATCGATCCCCACAATATTGTCGTGAAGTTGGGTCATACTTTTCCACCACTGGTCACGGATATTCTTTTTGAGTTGGGCACCCATTTGACCATAATCGTACACTGCACTTAAGCCGTCGTAAATTTCAGATGATTGAAAAATGTAGCCATACTCTTTGGCATGTGAGATGATATTTGCAAAAAGCTTTTCGTTCGCCATATTCACATTTGTTTGAAGGTTGGCAAAGATAAGTGTTTGAAGGCGCAAGACGAAAGGAACACAGAACTAGAGACAAAATCAAAATTTCAAAGACCGGTAATAAGATGTTACTTCAACTTTTCATTTTCCTGATGCCTGTTTGCATCCCGGATATTTTTCTTTTCAAAATTCTTTTGTAAGGCTTCGGTTAGATCAACACCTGTTTGGTTCGCCAAACAAATGAGTACCCATAACACATCAGCCATCTCATCACTGATCTCTTTGCCTTTATCACTTTCTTTAAAAGATTGTTCACCATATTTCCGCACCATCAATCTCGACAGCTCTCCTACTTCTTCCATTAAAATACCCAGGTTGGTAAGCTCGTTAAAATAACGAACACCTACGGTTTTGATCCATTGATCAACATCGGCTTGTGCCTGCTTTATTGTTAAGTCTGCGCTCATTGCATTTTCAATTATTCATTATCAAATTATTCTTTATTCTTACTGTCGATCACAATCGTAACCGGACCATCATTCAGCAATTCCACTTTCATATCGGCTCCAAAAACACCGGTCTGGATTTTTTTTCCCAGATCCAATTCCAGTTGAGCGATCATTTTCTGATACATCGGGATGGCGACATCAGGTTTACTGGCTTTAATATACGAAGGCCGGTTGCCTTTTTTAGTTGATGCATGCAATGTAAACTGGCTTACCAACAAAACATCACCCGCCACATCTTTCACACTCAAATTCATCACGCCGCTTTCATCATCAAAAATGCGCAGGTTTACAATTTTGTTGCTCAGCCACTCGATATCTTCAGAAGTATCTGCATCTTCAACACCCATCAGCACCAGCAACCCTTTCTGAATAGAACCGGTGATAGTTCCATCAACTTTAACACTGGCATTTGCTGTTCGTTGTAATACCACTCTCATAATCTGTTCAATTGGTTGTAAATTCGAATCCCGAAAATACAACGCATCGGGTAAGAGAAATGATAAAAGATGTAAGCAGTGAATTACAATTCCAAACGGCACGCAGTGGTGGTGCCGGCGGACAAAATGTAAACAAGGTGGAAACCATGGTGATGGGTTATTGGCATATTGCTTCATCTGCACTTGTAACCGATCAGCAAAAAACAATATTGCTGGAAAAACTAAGCAACCGCATTAATAAAGAAGGAACGCTGATTGTGAAAAGTCAGGTGCACCGGAGTCAGCAGGCCAATAAACAGGAAGTAATTGAAAAGATCAACCAGCTGATCTCTGTTGCCCTTACTCCTAAAAAAGCAAGGATCGCCAGTAAACCTTCAAGAGCTGCCAAAGAAAAACGCATCGAAGCAAAAAAGAAACAAGGCGAACACAAACAAACTCGCAGAAAAATACGTTTATCTGATTATTAAGCTGCATGCAAAAACGAAACAGCATCATAACCATCCTTGCAACACTGCTGTTAAGTCTGTGGCTGATGGAGAGCTGCCGTAAAAATAAAGTGGAACTCACGGCATATCCTGTTTCATTACCTGCACATTTCCCTCCTACTTCTTTTTACCAAAATAATCCTATTACGAAAGAAGGATTTGAATTGGGCCGACGCTTATTTTATGATCAACGTTTTTCAAAAGATGGAACCATTTCCTGCGGCTCTTGTCATGAACAACGATCTGCTTTTGGAACATATGATCATGATCTGAGTCATGGAGTGGATGGTGCACATGGCATCCGCAATGCAATGAGCTTGTATAATCTTGCATGGCAAACTTCGTTTGGTTGGGATGGAAAGTATAGTTCGATGGAAGCCGTTTATGCGGCGCACATTACAAGCCCCATCGAAATGGGCGAAACAGTGAGTAACGTTATCAACAAATTAAAAGCCGACAGTCGCTACCCGCAGCAATTCAAAACGGTGTTTGGCTCAACGGATATCAATCAGCAACGCATCTCCAATGCTCTTACACAATTTGTGGGAGCACTCATCAGCATTGCTACCAAATACGATTCAGTAAAACAAAATCTCGCCACTTTTACCGCAAGCGAGCAAGCCGGTTATACAATTTTTCAAAACAAGTGCAACAGTTGCCATACCGAACCATTGTTCACCGATTTTTCGTATCGTAATAACGGTTTACCACAAACGATGCTAAATGATAAAGGACGAATGATGGTGACAGGAAATAATGCAGATGCATTCAAATTCAAAGTGCCTTCGTTACGAAATCTATTCAAGAGTTATCCGTTTATGCACGATGGTCGCTTTATTGGTTTTGAGCAGATCTTTGATCATTATCAATCGGGCGTTGTGCAAAGTGCAACGCTTAATCCATTGCTGACTAATGGAATTCCACTTTCAGCACAGGAACGAATAGCCTTGGTTGACTTTCTGCGAACATTAACGGATAATAAATTCACCAGCAACATAAGTTTTAATGCACCGCAATAAAAAATCCCCCGTTAAAAACGAGGGATTCTATTTTTAGATTTTGCGTTTGGCCCGCAACACATCCAATGCTTTTTTCTGGTTCTCTACTTCGCTTTTCTGCTTTTCGATGTTCTTTTTGTTCTCCTCAATATCGTCCTGCAATTTTTTCAACCGCTTTTCAAGGCTGCCACTTTCATCTTCGTAGTCTTTCAATTTCTTTTCGTTCGACTTTACTTTGTCTTCCTGGCCTTTGATCTCCACTTCCAATGCTTGTGCTTCAGCCATCGGAATAAAATTGAGACAATACTGTCTGATCTTTGTAATAAACGCTACATCTTCTGTTCCTTTTACATAGTTGTCATTTCCTCTTGACAACACGAAGTACACATTGCTTTCATCTTTTTCTTTTCTGCTTTTGCGATCTACTTTCAGCATCACATCAAATGTTTCATCGCTGATTTCCGGAATGCGTATGCCTTTGTATGTGTACACACCTTTACTTTCTTTGGCACTGTAACCCATTTGGCTGAATTTTTGCCGTATGGCATCTTCGGTTACAGAAGCCGGGTAAGGCACTTCGGTTACCATGGCAGGAATCTTTTTCTTTTGCCAGTCCATTTCACCAAAAGCCTGCGCATGAGCATAGAAACTAACCAGTAAAAATGCAACGAACGAGTAGATTTGTTTTTTCATGCCATTTAATTTTGTGCTACTAAGATAAAAAACAACACTAATGTGTTGCATTCAAGTGGAAATATGTTTATTTATTTTTGAAGAATCTTAATTTCGTTTTCTTGAGCAGCGTTAAAAAATTAGCCGGGCAGACAATTTGGTATGGATTCAGCAGCATTTTCGGACGATTTCTGAATTACCTGCTCACGCCTGTGTTGGCGACCATTTTTGCATCGGCCGACTATGGTAAGATCAGCACCCTGTTTGCAATTGCTGCATTTCTCAACATTCTTTATACCTACGGACTTGAAACGGCGTATTTCCGTTTTGCATCCAAAGAGCCCGAAGGCAAAGTGTACAACACTTCATTAAGTTCACTCTTCATCACTACAACATTACTCACCGTTTTATTTTTATTCTTCAGTAATTCCATTGCTGGTTTTCTCGAAATACCCAAAAACCCGGAATATGTGCGTTGGGTGATGATGATTGTTGCGCTGGACACACTGGCCGTTCTTCCCTTTTCCAAACTTCGTTTTGAAGGACGACCACGAAAATTTGCATCTATTAAAGTGCTAAACATTCTCATCAATGTTGGGCTGGTATTGTTTTTCCTGGTGCTTTGTAAAAATGCACAAAAAGGAACCTTCTTCTCTGTATTGTACAGTCCAAAGATCGGATTAGGTTATGTGATATTGGCCAACCTCGCTGCCAGTGCCGTTACGTTATTGTTATTATCAAAAGAGCTTTTTCGTTTTCGATTTACGATCGACAAACAATTCTGGAAAGAATTGATGAACTATAGCTGGCCGCTGATCATTGTAGGATTGGGCGGCATGGTAAACGAACTTATTGATCGGTTCATGCTGTTGAAACTAATACCCGGCACAACGGAAGAAGCGTATTCGCAAAGCGGTATTTATGGTGCTAATTATAAACTGGCAGTACTGATCGTTCTATTCATACAGGCTTTTCGGTTAGGTGCCGAGCCGTTTTTCTTTAAACAATCAACACAGGAAAATGCGCAACGTACCTATGCACGGGTGATGAAGTTTTTCGTGATCGCCTGTTGTTTTTGTTTTCTTGGTGTGGTGCTGTTTTTAGATATCTGGAAATATTTTATGGGCAGCGCTCACCCTGAGTATTGGACGGGGTTGAAAGTTGTTCCTATTCTGATGTTGGCAAAATTATTTCTCGGTGTTTACTACAATCTATCTGTGTGGTATAAACTAACCAATCAAAATTTGATCGGGGCCTGGATCACATTGGGCGGAGCTGCCATTACCATTCTGATCAATTTTATGTTGATCCCGTATTTGGGTTACATGGCTTGCGCTATCGCCACCATTTGCTGTTATGCCTTTATGATGGTTACGTCGTATAAACTTGGACAGAAGTATTATCCGATTCCGTACGCATGGAAAAAACTCACGGCTTATGTAGTGATTTGTGTGCTGCTGTTCGGCATACACCGGCTGGGCGTTTATTTCATTGAATCAATATGGTTCAGCCATGGGCTTGGCCTTGCGTTGATCATTGCCTTCGCATTGTTCATTCTGCGCATTGAGAAAAAAGAATTGCAACGATTGCCGGTAGTGGGCAAGTATATTTAATCAGCTTTGTAAAAGCCTTCTTTTTCCAGATCGGCCACTGCTGCTTTTGAAATCGTTATTATAAATGAGCGACCGGTGGGACAGGTACAGGCCATGCAATAAACCCGGTCAACAGGAGCATCTGTAAGTACAGCATTTGCAACAACAATACCTTTTGAAGAGAGATAAGAAAGCATATTCGCTATTGTTTTAGCATCTGTATCTCCGTTCGCCCACTTATCAGAACATTGGGTTTGACTGTAAACGTAAACATCTCCGTTAGCAGATTCTTTTTTACAACTCAACAAAAGCGTCAACAACAAAATAATAAAACCCGTCTTCATAACTCTTTTTCAATTTGAGTTTGCAGCAATCCAAAACGTTGCATTACCGTAAAAAAGGGTTGTGTTTCTTTTCATAGCCAATCGTGGTGATTGGTCCATGCCCGCTGTACACGATCGTTTCATCCGGGAGCGTAAAAAGTTGTGTACGGATACTGTTGAGCAATGTTTCATGGTTACCGCCCGGCAGATCCGTTCGGCCGATACTTTCACGAAACAACACATCTCCGCCAATTACAAAACCCTGCACTTTACAATAAAAACAAACATGGCCCGGCGAATGACCTGGTGCAAACAGCACCGTTAGTTGATCGCCATCCAGCAATAATTCATCCCCGGCATTTAAAAAATGAAACGGTCCATTGTAATTATCAAACGGCAGGTTCCACATCAGCCCGCTGGTAGGGGCAAAAGCAAGCACCTGTTGTTCTGTTGTGTGTAGATGGAGTTCCAAACCATAGGTTTCGTAGATCCACTTGTTTCCAAATACGTGATCGAGGTGGCAGTGGGTATTGAGCAATTTTACCGGCTGCAACTTGTTTTGTTGAAGAAATTGTGCCAGTGTATCCCGTTCTTCTTCAAAATAACAGCCGGGGTCTATAATGAACGCATTGCCCTTGTCGTTATAGAGTACATATGTGTTTTCCTGAACAGGGCTGAATGTAAAAGCTTTAACAGTGAACATGGATTGATTTTTGTACTTTTAAATGCTGGTTTTCACTAACCAAATTCTCAAAAAGATATAACACGAAAATATGCGAATTCAAGTGAACGGTTTTTCAAGGCTAACAGCAACGGCAACTATTCTTTTTCTTTTTTTCTGCAGTCAATCGTCTGCACAAATAAACATGGTAGAATTTGGCAAAAACCGTGTGCAACATACCAAGTTCAAATGGAGTTTTTACCAGAGCCCGAATTTCAATGTACACTATAATCTCAACGGACTTGAGCTCGCTAAATTTACCACTCAGGTAGCTGAAGAGGAATTGCCATCGCTGGAAGAGTTTATTGAGTTTGGAATTCAACGCCGTCTAAATATTGTGTTGTATAACAACTTCAACGATTATAAGCAATCGAATATTGGTATTGGTTTAGATATTCCCAATGCTGGCGGCCTTACCAAATTGGTGAATAATAAAATGGTGGTGTACTACAACGGCGATCATAACGATTTGCGCCGCCAAATCCGTGAAGGTATTGCCAAGGTATTGGTTGAATCGTTATTGTTTGGTGATGATCTTGGTGAGTTCGCACAAAACCAAGCCTTACTTGATCTACCCAAATGGATGACTGATGGATACATTTCTTATGCGGCCGAAAACTGGAGTACGAAGTTGGATAATGAATTGAAGAGTGCCATGATCGGCGCCGATTATAAAAACTTCTATCACTTTGCATACGAGCAGCCACGTTTGGCTGGCCATGCGTTCTGGTATTATATTGAAGAACGTTACCGTAAAGAAAACGTAACCTATCTGTTATATCTCAGCCGCATTTACAAAAACGTAAACAGGGCTACTAATACCATTGCTAAAAAGAAACTGAAGGATGTACTGAAAGATTTTATGCTGTACAACCGTGATAAATATTACAAAGACATTCGTGCACGCAGAAACGTACCGAGTGGCCGTTTAACTGTTCCAAAAGAAATCGGCAAGAACGACTACTTCCGTTTTCAGGCAAACCCAAACCCTAAGAGCTTTACGTTTGCCGTAGTTGAATATCGCAAAGGGCAAACCCGTGTGATCCTGAATGAAAATTTCATTTCAGAAAAAGTATTATGGAAAAGCGGTGTACGTAACCTGGAAGAAAAACCAAACCCCAATTATCCGTTACTGGCATGGGATCCGAAAGGAACAAGAATTGCCATGGTAGTTTGGGAGAAAGGAAAAGTGTTATTGAATGTGTACGATGCATTCCGCCGTATTAAAACAGTAAAGAATGTTGAGCTTCCGTTTGAACAGGTGAATGATATGCAGTACATGCTCGATCCAAATACATTGGTGATGAGTGCAGTTAAAGGCGGACAAAGTGATGTGTTTGTTTATAAAATTGACAACAACAAACTGGAACAGGTTACCAACGATGTGTACGATGATCTGGATGCGAGTTTTGTAGCCTTCCCCAATAAAACAGGTATTCTTTTCTCGAGTAACCGCCCATCGCCAAACGCAGCAACCGGCGATACCGTTTTACCGAAAGAGCGTTACAATGTATTCCTGATCGACAACTGGAATAAATCTGAGTTCAAACAAATTTCGCAGCTCAGTAATATTAAATACGGCAATGCCCGTTTCCCAACGCAATACAATACCAATCACTTTACATTTATCAGTGATGAAAATGGTATCGGTAACCGCTGGGCAGGTTTCTTCAGCACACAAGCTGCCGGGCTTGATACTATTTTCCAGATCGGCGATGAAATACTTCGTAATCCTGAACCTAAAGAACTTGACTCAACATTACAGGCTTGGAACAAACAGGAACCTGATTCTGTATTTACATTCCGAGTTACTGATGACAGTTCTTACACTTTCCCGATGAGCAACTATCAAAGTAGTGTGTTGGAAACACGTATTGCGGGAGAAAACGGTCAAGTGACTGAAGTAAACCGTCAGGGTGAATTTAAATTCCTGTATAAACTGAAAGTAGATGAAAATACTCTCCGGAAACGGAATGTAAATGCACGACCAACTGAATATATCAAACGCATGACGAGGCTTGATAAAGTGGCGGGTGAAAACACACAAGACAGAACCGATATACAGGACACAGTTACTACTGCAGCTCCTCCAACTGATTTCTTTGAAACAGAGTTTAAAACCGATTCAATCAATCCCACAGAAAAACTGATGGGTGCAAAAAAACAAAGTCGTGAAGAAGTATTGAGCCGGATGCGTTTATTCCCGTATTCAAAAAAATACTTTGTTGATAATGTAACCACCAACTTTGCTTCCAATGGCGCTTTACTCGTCAACCGCTTTCAACCCTATTCAGGAGCCAATGGTCCTGTTAATCTTGGCAACTATAATGCATTAAATGCAATGACAAGAGTTGGTGCAATGGAATTTCTGGAAGATTATAAATTCAGTGGTGCATTCCGTGTAAACTATGGATTTGAAGACAATGAGATCTACATGCGTTTCGATAATCTCAAACGCCGGATCGATTGGGGACTTACTTATTACCGTTCTTCTGTATCAACAGGCATTATTACATCAAGAGGCACGTTTCCTATACAACTCATCAGCAGTATTTACCAAGGCAATTTATCGTACCCGTTAAATGAAGTACAAAGCATCCGTTTCATTGGCGGTATTCGCAGAGATGTGTACAATGTAAAAGCAGATGAACAGTTTCCCGGCTCATTACAGGAGCCGAATTATGATGAAAACTTTGCGATGGCAAGAGCTGAATTTGTACATGACAACAGTATTAACCCGGTAAGTAATATCTGGAATGGCTTCCGTGCAAAAGGTTGGGTGGAAATGTTCAACCGCCTTGGTGGAAACTTCTCTGAACGTCCCGGTGATCTTACATTCAATTTCGGTTTTGATGCACGGCATTATCTGCGCATTTACCGCAATTTTATATGGGCCGTTCGTGGTGCAGCCGATGTATCATGGGGTGATAATAAATTCATTTATTACCTCGGTGGAACAGATGGATGGCTGATGCTTGGCAACAATGATGTAGTGCGGAATGGTGTGCCAAAGCAACGTTATTTCAATACAGCCAACCGCCCTGCACCCGATCAAAGTTATGTGTATGAATCATTAGCTGTGAACCTGCGTGGCTTTACACAAAATGCAGCGAATGGAAACAATGCAGTAGTGATCAATAGTGAATTACGTTTACCTGTGTTTACAACGTTTTTCAACCGACCTGTAAACAACGCCTTCCTTCGCAATTTTCAGTTAGTACAATTTATTGATCTTGGCACAGCTTGGAACGGACGTTATGATAAGATCGGTCGTCCTGAAATAACTTATTCTGATGCCAGCGATCCGAACAATCCGGTTTCAGTTGTTATTAAAGCACCGGGTATTGGACCATTCCTTGGCAGTTATGGATTTGGTGCAAGAAGCACCTTGCTCGGATATTTTTTACGATTTGATGCCGGCTGGCAAATGAATGGATTTTTCAGAGGAACGCCGGTGATGCATGTATCGTTAGGATTTGATTTTTAATCCGATTGATTCGGTGACGATATAGATACCTGCTCAGTAAAATGAGCAGGTATTTTTTTGAGTGTTTCATAGATCAGCAACAGCACAACTGCAAAAAGAATTGTTACAGCCCAGACACGTGGATGTGATGCCGGTGAAATAACCTTCGATAAAATTCCCTGCGCCAGATCAAATGGCTGTGTTATCAAATGCCAGCTGTTATAACGATCGTAGCGGCCGAGATAAATACCAAAACCGCAGAGTACAAAAAAGATTAAGATCATCGGCCGCACCTGCGTAACTGAAAAACGTTTCAACAGCAGTTGTTCAATATTCCGCAATGAATACAAACCCATGAGTAAACCATTCCATGCAGCCATGAATAATAACACCAGATCATAATACAAAGGAACACCTGCTCTTTCCTGCAAATGAAAAAGATCAGTGATGAGATAAGGTGAATTGGGAAAGAACAGTAACCATAAACTGAACAGCGATACATTCCGCATTGAAAGTTTTGAATCTTTGATCATACTACTAAACAGCAATGGCAACCATGCAAGAAAAAGATTCCATGGAATAAACAGGAAAAGAAAACTCCCTGTGTACCACACTCGAAATACATACAATAAAAACGAAAAGCCAACCGAGTAGATCAAGATATTCCTCATGTGCTAAAAATGAGAATGAGTTTAGGAAGGAAAATGATAAGCGCCACCACAAAACCGCCTACAGCTGTAACCAAAACCGCAGCCGCAGCAATATCTTTTATTTGCTTTATGGCGGGATGTTGTTCCGCTGTAACATGATTGCATAATTGTTCAAGAGCTGTATTGATCAGTTCCATTGCAATTACCGAGCAAATACAAAATACGATCATTACCCATTCTGCCGGAGATACTCTGAAGTAAAACCCCACAATAGTAACAAGCACTGCAGCAAGAACATGTATACGCATGTTGAACTCACTCCTGAAAGCACTTGCTATTCCTTTAAAAGCGTAATAAAATGATCGCATAAACAATTTCATTTAGCTAATGAAAACTGATACCTTACGTCAGCAAGTGGTTCTTGCATAATCGCAAACCAATCAAGTGAAGAAAGATCGTTCGCTTCTTTACCCCGCTGATATGCCTTTCGGAACGATGAATAATACTCCGGCATTGTAATTAGTCCGTAAATAGCTGTTGCCAGTACAGGAAATGAAACCCTTCCGTTTGCCAGCATAAAAAACTGCAGACTCACTTCGCCTTCATCTGTAAAGGGATAATCAAGTACCACATGTTTAATATCATGCCGCTCATAGTAAGGAAGCAACCGTAGGTTTTCTGCATTTAATGATTGCCACAATTCATTCCCCACGGTTTCAAAAGGCAAGGCACTGAGTTGTTCCATACTGTAAGGAAACTTTTTCTTTCTTCTTATGATCTTTAATATCGGCAATGCAATTGTATGCGTCAGCATGACCAATATATTACTACGGAGTTTTTTCAATAAGTGTTTCATGATATGGTTGTATTGTCGGTAATTGTTTCTTTTTTTGCTTCGCCATACCAATCGATCTTACGGGAGTAATACATCACAATTGCAAGCAGGATGAACAAACCAATACTTCCAAACAATAACGCTCCATCCTGTAATTGGATAAGAATATAAATAAAGCCGTACAATGATGACAGGAATACCAGCAACGCAATGGCAACAGTTGATTGTTTAAAGATGCTGTAAGTGTATGATGTGATCAGTCCAATCGTAGCAACTGATGCAATCAGGTATGCAATATTAAATCCTGTGTATTCAGAAACAGATAACAACAACGTATAAAATATACAAAGAGCTAATCCCACCAACACATATTGCAAAGGATGTACACTTCGTTTCTTTAGCGTTTCAATAAAAAAGTAAAGGAAGAATGTAAGTGCAATAAAAAGCAACGCATATTTTACTGTACGCATGGTTTTACTGTACGAATCAACACCCTGTAACAATTCTACACCAAATGCAAATCCATCAATATTCTGTTTGCCTTCTTTCCATAGCTGCGGAATATCACGTGTGAAATGAAGGATGTTCCAACTCGCAGTAAATCCTTTATCAGTAATGCTGTGTTGAGTTGGTAAAAATTTACCGTCAAACGAAGGGTCGGGCCATGTGGATCGTAATTGTACATTGGTTTGTTTACCAAGTGGTGTAAAGTAAAGCCGCTCCGATCCCTTGAGTTTCAATTTGACCTCATATGATGGTCCTGAATCTTTTAATGCCAACGCATTTTTTAATAAACTACTTACACCTGAACCTGCAATATCTGTTGGCGGAAAACCGGGATCCATTTCTGATGATGCCCCATTCCAGTTTAATGACAATGCTTCTGCAATACCCCTGTTGTCGGATATACCAAGACAAAGCCTCACTTCATTCCACAAAACATCTGCAGGATCAATACCAAGCTGCGAAAGTTGTACCGGCAAAAATTTTCCGCTGATCGTCAGGTCTGATTTATAAAGAATGATCTTGAAAATACTTCTGCTACGCTCTTCCGGAATCAGTTCGCCATTGATATTTTCTGATTCAGGTAAATAATGCATCATGCGTTTCACCATCATCACTTTTCCTTTATCGTCAACAAACTTTTCCTGGTAGGGAATCATTAAAAAGGGACCGCTTACCGTTTGGGCTGATGCCCATTTAGAACTTACTTCGGCTATTACTTCACGTTGCCTGTCTTGTCGTTCACGAACCAATTCAGTTATAAAAGCAGTTGGTATCAATAATACCAGGATGAGAAAACCAACAAGAATGGATTTGATAAAGATGCCATACCGTTGCCAGAAAGAAGGTTGTTGTGTGTCCATTATGTTTATTTTAAAAGTACTTTGAATTTCAAAGTTTATGTACAAAAAAATTTACTTGCCCATTTGCTTGATCATTTGCTCCAATGCGTCAAGGTGTAACCTGAATGCTTTCTCGCCTGCTTTTGTAACTGCATAAGTTGTGTTTGTTTTACGACCAACAAATCCTTTGTTCACTTTCACGTAACCGTTTTCTTCCAGTGCTTTGAGATGTGATGCCAGATTTCCATCAGTTACATTGATTAGTTCTTTCAGTTCATTAAAACTTACCTGCGCATTTACCATCAACGCACTCATTACGCCTAACCTTACCCGGCTATCGAACACCTTCTGTAACTGTTCTATCGGATTCTTCATACTTTCTTCTCCATTTGCATGGGCTGTCGTTCATATTTATTCCACATCACTATTCCGTATACAATGTGCAACACTCCAAAACCTGCGGCCCAAAAATAAAGTCCGTAACCCGGAAACCAACAATTAATTACTCCCAATGCAGTGACAACATATCCCAGAAAGCGAATTTCTCCAAATGTGTACTTCGCTCCATTGATCAATGCGATGCCATAAAAGATCAAACAACCCGGTGCAATTAAACCATACACACCTGCTTCGATCAATTTTAAAAGAAATAATCCACCTGCCACCAACGGCACTGCAATATTCCAGATCATACGTTTTGCTGTTGATCCCCACACGGGCACCCCTTGTCGTTTGCTTCTGATGTAGGTAAAGAATACAGCCAGTATGATCGCAGAAATTAATGTAAGCACCGCAATTAAAAATAAGCCGCTGCCCATGAAAGAACGTAACATGCTAACACCATCAGTGCTGTAGCTTTCGCCAATTAAGCCGGCTCTTCTTACGCCCGATCCATCTGCACTTTCGATCACATCATAAGCAAACCAGGCACCGGTTAATGCACACAAACCTGCAGCAATACCACTTAAGCCACTAAGGCTGATAAAGCGACTGCTGCGGTCCATCATATTACGGATGTCCTGGATAGTTTCAAGCGTTTGATTCTGGCTATTCATAAAAGCACTTTGAATTGCAAAGTAAATGGTTTTTCATCGATTCTTCTAATAATCTGTTGCCCTTTTTAACAGAAAGTTTTAGAAAAGAATTGCCTATCGTAAAAACCCTCACGGGATGAGCGGCTTGGATTCACTAATTTTATCGTTCCAAACAATCGCATTAACCGGATGAAGTATATCGTTTCTATTGTACTGTGTGTCCTGTGCATCTTAAACATAACGGCGCAAACAAAAGTTGTTTCCGGTATCATTAAAGATTCACACTCCGATGAGCCGATCCCATTTGCTTCTGTACAATTGAAAAATACAACGATTGGTAAGCTGAGTGATTCAGCAGGTTTGTTTACACTTAACCTTGCTTCTGTTTCAGCAACCGATTCCCTGCTCGTTAGTTATGTTGGTTACAACAGTATGACTGTTGCAATACCCGCCGGTACAAACGATTCTGCTTTTCTAACAATTCAACTTGAGCGGGGAAGCGCCGGAAAAGAAGTGGTAATAAAATCAAAGTACGGACGAGGTTGGATCCTTTGGCGAAAAGTAGTAAGACAAAAACCTGTGAACGACCGCTATCGTTTTGAAAATTTTGGTTACGAATTATACAACAAACTTGAACTTGATCTCAATCGCTTTAATAAAGATAAGTTCAAGAACATCGGGCCGCTCAAACCATTTGGTTTTATTCTTGATCAAACAGTTGACAGTACCAGCGAAGAAAAACCATTTCTCCCGATCTTCCTTACCGAAACGATTTCGAATTACTACTATCAAAAATCACCGCTACGCCGACGGGAAGAGATCAAAGCCAGTCGTACATCAGGTGTAGATAATGAAAGTGTACAGAAATTATTGGGCGGCATGGATCAGAACATCAATGTTTACAATAACTACATTCCGATTTTTGATAAACGTTTCATCAGCCCCATCAGCGATAACGGCGATGCATTCTATAACTACCGTGTACCCGATACACAGTATGTGGCCGGCAAACGTTTCTTTCATCTTGTTTTCTCACCGAAGCGTAAAGGAGAAAATACATTTGAAGGTGATTGCTGGATCCATGACACAACCTATGCCGTACAAAAAATGAACCTGCGTTTAGCAAAAGGCGCCAACGTAAACTATGTTGAGAAGCTGAGTATTGTACAGGAATACAAATTCGTGAATGACTCCATTTGGTTTTTGCTGAAGGATAAATTTATTATTGATGTGGCACCAATTGGTAAACAGAAGTTCGGTGTAACAGGACGAAAGACCACTACCTATAAAGACGTACTCATAAATTCTGGTTTAGTGTGGGAGCAGTTGCAGAAGAATAAAAAACTGGAAGAAACAATATTGCTCGCAGGTTCAACACAACAACCCGAAACCTATTGGAAAGAGTCAAGGCATGAAGAGCTTGCAAAAAATGAGAAGGCGATTTACAGTATGATCGATACGTTGCAGAAAATGCCGCTGTTTAAACGCTACAGCGAAATCGCTACTTTTCTTGCAACGGGTTATAAAGCATTCGGAAGTTTTGAATACGGTCCGTGGTTCAACGTAATGAGTTCAAATGTGGTGGAAGGTTTCCGCACAAGATTGGATTTGGGAACGAGTACCAACTTCAATAAAACATGGTGGTTGCGTGGATATCTTGCGTATGGATTTACTGATAAAAAATTTAAAGGCCGTGCAGAGATCACACATCTGTTCAAACGTGACCCACGTGTTCGTATGTACCTGTCGTACACAAATGATTATGACAATGGACAACGCTATTATGATGAAGTGGGAACCGATAATGTATTTACATTAGCAGCACGTAAATCGCAAGTGCCTATTAAGTTCTTAAGGGTAGAACAACAGCGTATTGAATTTTCGAAAGAAACACATGCAGGTTTTACATTTGAAGTCTCTGCTACACGTAAACGGTTCGACCCCATTCGTTCTTTGCCTGCAAAATCAATTTATCCGGATGGCGTTGGTGATGCGTTGAATAATTCTGAAGTTGGTCTTCGTATTCGTTATGCATACCTTGAACGTTTCCTCGAAGGAACATTCTTGCGATCAAGTTTAGGCAGCCCCTATCCTATTGCTGAACTTAAATATGCAAGAGGTTTTCCTGGATTCTTAAAAAGTAATTACCAGTATCATCGTTTAACAGGATCAGTTCATGATTATTTCAAGATCGCTAATCTTGGTGAGCTGTATTACAATGTGTACGGAGGTAAGATTTATGGCACGCTTCCGTTTCCCTTATTGGAAATACACCCGGGCAATGAAATTTTCTACTATAATAAATATGCGTTCAACCTCATGAACAGGTTTGAATATTTGAGTGATGAATATGCAGGTATCAACATTGAACATAATATTGGTAATGGCATGTTCCGTTTGCTGGCACCAACACGTGTACTAAAGCTTCGCCAGTTCTGGACCGCAAAAGTGTTGTGGGGAAGTTTGAGTGAAGGCAACCGCAGCTTTAATCAGGTGGGTGCGGTGTTTGATCGTGGTCATCAGTTTCAATCGCTGAATGGAAAAACCTATATGGAAGTGGGTACCGGTGTTGATAATATTTTTCGTGTGTTGCGATTTGATTTTATCTGGCGATTATCGCCTCAGCCATTACCACAGGAACGCTACAAACGTTTTGGCATTTTTGGAAGTTTTAAGTTGCAGTTTTAATTTCTCTTCGACGTTGATATCTTAAACTAATCATTACAAAACACATTCAGGCAAGACTTGTCATCTAACTTTTGTAACCCTTCTTAAAAAGACGAACTATCAAATAGATAATTACTGCCAAAATATTGAAAAAGACGATAAAAACAATCCATAAAACTCTTTTTTCAAGAGACAGACTTTGATCACGCAATATCTCTCTGACCCCAAAGCCAATCGTCAATAGAACTAAGATTAGTATGAAATAAATTTCAATGTTAGATTCCATCGCTATTGTAATTTTTACAAGACTCACACAGTTTGCTTAGTGAGCCCGGCACAAGAAAACAACTTTCCCGCAAAGAAAAAATACTACAATCCGGGAAGTCAATGAAAATTGATATCATTTACAATTCATCCAAACAGCCAATTATCACTCCACAAGCTTTTGTAATTTCTTCTTCCCTAATTGTCAGTGGTGGTGCAATACGCAAACAATTTGCTGCAAATAAAAACCAATCAGTTATCACGCCTTTTTCAATACAGGCATCAATTACTTTTTTGTTTGTTTCAAAACTATCAAACACAACGGCCATCATCAAACCACGTGAACGTACGGCTTCAATTTTTGGATGATGTAATAATGTGCGGAAGAGAATTTCTTTTTCAGCCACGCCCTTCACCAACTCTTCTTCTAACAATACATTCATGGCCGCCATACCTGCAGCACAACAAACCGGATGACCGCCAAAGGTTGTGATGTGGCCCAGCACCGGATTCTCTGTCAGCTTCCACATCAATTCCTTATCAGCAACAAATGCACCCAATGGCATACCGCCGCCCAAAGCTTTTCCTAATAATAAAATATCAGGCACCACATCAAACTGTTCAAATGCCCATAATGATCCGTTTCGGCCAAAGCCACATTGTATTTCATCCAATATTAATAAGGTACCGGTTTCGTTACAGCGTTTACGCAAGGCCGTGATCCATTCTTTCAAAGGCGCATTTACACCTGCTTCTGCCTGGATGGTTTCAGCAATTACACACGCTGTGTTCTTTCCAATCAACTCCAATGCTTCGAAGGAATTATAATCTGCATGATGAACTCCCGGCAATAACGGCCGGAATGAATTGCGCCAATATTCATCGCCCATTACACTTAATGCGCCTTGGGTACTGCCATGATAACTATTATTAAATGCAACCATCTCGGTGCGACCAGTCACCCGTTTGGCCAATTTCATGGCACCTTCGGTTGCTTCTGTTCCGGAGTTAGTGAAGAATACAGAATTTAGTGATGCTGGCATATGATCGGTCAACAACTTGGCATACTGCACCTGCGGACTTTCCACAAATTCACCATATACGAGCAAATGCATATACTGATCAACCTGTTGTTTTATGGCTTCCACCACTTTTGGATGCCGGTGCCCCACATTACAAACACTGATGCCTGCGATCAGATCGATATATTCGTTACCCTCAGCATCCCACAAACGGCTTCCTTCTGCCTTTACAATTTCCAGCGCCAGCGGTGCGGGGGATGTTTGAGCGACATGTTTTAAAAATAGTTCCCGTTGATTCATATTGTATTGTGCCTGCAAATGTCGGGAAATAGTTGAACGGTTACCCACCTTCCTCCGCAGAGTGATGGTTGACCAACTGTTGAAACCATCCATCTTGTCGTTGCGTATATAAGTCTGGATAAATGCTGAAACGAGACATTATTCTGACCTTTATAGGCAGAATTGCATTAAAAAACGGGCAACTAATTAAAAAAGAGTACAAACATTATGTACCCTCAGAAAACATTACGAAATTTACAGCAGAACAAAACCACATTCCGTATGCCCGTAATTCTCCCCGTAGAAGGCGTTTTTCCACAATTTGGCAACGATTGCTTTATTGCCCCTAATGCAACAATAGTTGGTGACGTTGTAATGGGTAATGAATGCAGTGTGTGGTTCAATGCTGTTATTCGTGGTGATGTTAACAGTATACGACTGGGTAATAAGGTGAACGTGCAGGATGGGGCTGTGTTGCATGCTACATACCAAAAGACGAAAACCATCGTTGGTAATAATGTAAGCATCGGGCACAACGCTCTTGTTCATGGTTGTACTGTGCATGATAATGTGTTGATCGGGATGGGTGCTATTGTGATGGACAATGCTATTATCAACAGCAATTCAATTATAGCAGCAGGTGCTGTTGTGCTAGAGGGAACCGTAGTGGAAGCGGGAAGTATATATGCAGGGGTTCCTGCTAAAAAAGTAAAAGACATCAGCCAGGAGCTGATCCATGGCGAGATCAACCGGATCGCTAATAATTATATCAAGTATTCCGGCTGGTTTAAAGATGCCTTAACAGAAAACACCTGATTACGGTACGAACATTGTCTATACCCACATGTTAAACAAGAATAATTATATGAAACAGATCACCAAAGCAGCGCTTGTCGTATTATTACTGTCTTTCATTACAAGTTGCAATGTGTTTAAACGAACACCCAAAGAAGGATGTCCAACCAACGGAAAGAACGTAGGGGCAGAAAAACTTCTGGGCGGTGAAAAAATTAAAAAAGCGAAACGATTTAACAGCTAAATAAAATAAATAGAACTAACCCCATTTATAACACCAACAAAAATTACCACTATGAATCCAACATTACGCAACCATGTAGGATACAATGAGGCCATCCTCGATGATGATGCTAGTTTTGAAAAATTTCATCGCTGGGCAGATGTCATTTCAGACAAACTAAAAATCTCCTTTACCAAGAAACTGGACGATTTTGAAGCCTTGTATTGGGATTTCATTTATAAAGGCACAGCGCTTACCCTCAGCTTCAACATTTTCAACGGTATTTCTGTTTTTCCATCATTGGAGGAAAAAAGTGAGCATTTTGAAAATGCAGCGATCGCTGAATTAGTTGATGCTTTGAAAGACGCTGATCCCGGCGAAGCATAAATTTCTATTTTATTTCTATATACAAACTACCAGACTGCTACGCAGTTTAGTAGTTTTTTTTTGTCTCGATGGTAGCGAGTATACCGCAATAGCTGATATAGCGAAGGGGATGAATGGTCTCAGCCATCACTGCTTCTTTTACTGCGCAGCCTGGCTCTTCCAGATGCAGACAGTTGTTGAATTGACAATCGTTGATCAACACACGCATTTCAGGAAAATAATGTGAGAGTTCCTGCCTGCTGATATCCACCAATCCAAATTCTTTTACACCAGGTGTATCAATAATCTTTCCGCCAAATGGCAGATCGTACATTTCAGCAAAGGTGGTGGTGTGCATTCCTTTGCCGCTCCAGCCACTCACTTCTTCGGTACGTAACAAAAGATCAGGCATCAATGCGTTGATGAACGTTGACTTCCCTACTCCTGAATGGCCGCTTAAAAGGGTCACTTTATCTTTCAATGCGGTTTTAATATCATCAATCCCCAAACCGGTTTCCATCGAAGCGAGAATCACTTTGTAACCAACTGCTTCATACATTTCTTTCCAGTCTTCAAATTGCGCCTGTTCTTTTTTCTTATAAACATCTGCCTTATTAAATACGATCACGCCGGGAATATGAAATGCTTCCGATGCAATCAGAAAACGATCGATAAAACCTTGGGAAGTACGTGGCTCTTTTAAGGTGGCAAACAACAAACTCTGATCGAGGTTGGAAGCAATAATATGGTGCTGATGTTTATTCGCCGGGCTTTGCCTGTTGATGTAATTTCTGCGATCAGCAATACCGGTGATCATAACCGTTTGTTCCAGATCATTTTCCATTTCGATCTCCACTTCATCGCCCACAGCAATTGGATTGGTAGACGTAAATCCATCGATCTTAAACTTGCCTTTGATACGTGCCTGCACAATTTTTCCCTCTTCTGTTTTGGCAACATACCAACTACCGGTTGATTTATAAATGATGGCTTTCATGCTATGCAAAGAAAAGTGATTATTTGCCACGGAGGCGCAAAGACGCTAAGAAAACACAGTGAGAGATGAGAGAGGATAAGAAAGATGTAAGCTTATTTAGTTTGTGCCTTAGAGTACCTATGGCTAACTATTAAGGGAACTTCCGTAACACTTTATACCGCAGCCATGCTTCGATCAATAAAAGAATTACAACAGCTATTGCAAACGGATAAAATTCTTCCTTGTAACGGGAATAGCTGCTGGTTTCAATTTTTGATTTTTCCAACTTATCAATATCGGCATACACCTTACTTAATGTTTCATTATCGGTTGCACGGAAATAGTTGCCACCTGTTTCAGTAGCGATTTCAGTCAACAGTTTTTCATCAATATTTACTTTCTCCATTGTTCGCACAACACCACTGTTTGTTTGCTGTGGCAGGGCTGCAAATCCCTCGGTACCCATACCAATGGTGTACACTTTTACCTGATACGATTTCGCAATTTCTTTTGCTGTGCTTGGCGGAATAAGTCCACCGTTATTTTCACCATCCGTCAACAGGATCACAACTTTGCTTTTTGATTCACTTGACTTCAGACGCTCAACACTGGTAGCTAACCCTGAACCGATGGCTGTTCCATCCTGTAAAATTCCGCTGCGTACAGCATTGATCTGACTGATGAGCGCAGCATAATCAGTTGTTGGAGGACATTGTGTAAACGGCTCTCCTGAAAAAATAACCAAGCCAATACGATCTGTTTTACGGGCACTCACAAAATCAATGGCAACCCGTTTCATTGCTTCTAAACGGTTTGGACTGAAATCTTCGGCCAGCATACTGCCGCTTACGTCCATGCAAAGAATTATATCGATCCCTTCACCTTCCACACGCTCTTCATTGCTTCTCGTTTGCGGACGTGCAATAGCAACGATCAATAAGGCAAGCGACAATACCCTTAAAGCAAATGGTAAATGACGAATTGCATTTTTTGACCCGCCCATTTTCCTGTAAATACTTAATGAAGAAACTGTAATGGAGGAGGTTGCTTTTTTGTGGCTCACTATATACCAGCCGATCAATACAGGCAACAGTACCAACAACCACAACAGGTATGGATAAGCAAATACGATATGTTGATACCAGTCGTTAAGCATCGGGGTTGAGTTCTGTATCAGATTTACGGATAATGGTTTCCATTTGTGTTACAACTTCTATGCATTCATCTTTTGCAGCATTGAATTTTGCAAACTTAACGGCATCGCCTAAACGAAGTGTTTGAATGATGCTGATGAGCGGCTCGTTTAATACATACTGTTTCAGTTGCATTGCAAGTTCATCGGTGGTGAGCCTTGTAAAAGGTTGCTGAATTTTTCGTTCATAAAAGCGTTTAACTGCATGATCGAGATCGGAGAAATTTTTCTTCTGCGCCAGTTGTGTATCCCATTCTTCTTTTTTCAACCGTTCCGTCAATAGCAGGAAATCTTCCAAAGCTGTATATTTCGATTCGATTTCTACTGCAATCTGTTTCTTCTTTTTCCACCGTCTGAATAAAATGATCAACAAGATAAGACTCAGCACAGCTGCAGCTGCTACGGCATAACCGATCCATTCTTCGCCTGCGTTTACATCAATGATCGGTTTTACATCATTCAATAATTGGTTGCCGGTAGTGTCGTATTCAATCAATATTTCTCTTGCCGGAAAACGAAGTAACTGTGGTTGCCCATTTACGTTGGAAGGAACAACCACCTCAATATTATCAATGGCCCATAACCCACTATCAAAACTGGTAAGCGTAATTTCCCGTTTAAAAAGATTACTGGTATCGAATTTCACATATTCAAAATGAGGAATGCTGTCGGGGAATTTCCACTGAACAGCAGCATTGCGTTCAATAGCTTTGAGTTCAAGCTTTATTTTAAATGGCTCTCCAATCAATATCTTTTCTTTACTGACGGTAACAACAGGCGTTACCTGCGCATTGGAGTACAAGCCTGTGAATAAACAAAACAATATGATCGCCGGTACCCGTTTACTCATCGAATTCGATTGATAAAAAATTTCTGTAACACTTTTACATAATCATCGCCTGCACGCATATGCAGCAGATCAGCACCCGAACGGCGAAACACATCTTTCACATGATCGTTATGCCGGTGAAAATCCTTTTCATATTCAAACCGCACCAGTGCACTGGAACTGTCGATCCATCGTTGCTCGCCTGTTTCGGCATCTGCTACCTGCAACAAACCTGCATCGGGCAATTTCATATCCAACTGATCATAAATTTTAATGCCGATCACATCATGCTTTTTACAGGCAACCCGTAACGCATCTTCATAACCCTTCCCTAAAAAATCGCTGATAAGGAAACAAATACTTTTTCTACGACATACATTATTGAACATACGGAACGCATCAATATAATTTGTTTGTTTTGATGCCGCATCGTTACTCAACATTTCACGCACAATATAAAGCGTATGCTGTTTTGCTTTTTTCGGTACAATAAAACGTTGCACTTTATCGCCAAACAAAATGGCGCCTACTTTATCATTATTATTTACAGCAGAAAAAGCAAGCACAGCAGCTAATTCAGTTACCAGATCTTTCTTGCGTTGCAGATGTGTACCAAAGCTGATACTGGCACTGTTATCGATCAATAAAAAAACACTTTGTTCACGTTCTTCTTCAAACACTTTGCTATATGGATGTGCATAGCGTGCACTTACATTCCAATCAATAAACCGGATATCATCGCCCGGTTGATATTCTCTTACTTCTTTATAACTCATACCTTGCCCCTTGAATGCCGAATGGTATTCGCCGGTGAACATATGATTGGTAAGCCGCTTGCTTTTTATTTCAAGTGCCCGTACTTTTTTTAGTATTTCGTCGGTTGTCAGCAAGATGAGTTCTGCATTTTAAAGTTTTAAGTTGAAGAATGCTTCTTTATTCCCCTTCAGGTATTAGAGGTTCTAAGGTACTTTCACTGCATTCAACACCTGACTGATAATATCTTCAACTGATATATTTTCTGCTTCCGCTTCGTAGGTAAGACCAATACGATGACGTAATACATCAGCAGCAATGGCTCGAATATCTTCCGGCAATACATAACCTCTTTTTTGAAGAAATGCAACCGCTTTAGAAGCCAACGCCATATTAATTGAAGCACGAGGAGAACCTCCATATGCAATGAGTGGTTTCAGATTACTCAACCCCACCTCTTCGGGTTTGCGTGTGGCAAAGACAATATCAAGAATATAATTTTCAATTTTTTCGTCCATATAAATGGTACGTGCCAAATCTCTTGCTTCTGTTACCTCCCGTATTGACACCACGGGATTAATTACGGGCGATGCGATCTGTTGTGTGTTTTGGCGAATGATCATCTGCTCCTCTGCTTTTTTCGGATAATCGATCACCACTTTCAACATAAAGCGATCCTGCTGTGCTTCCGGTAACGGGTAAGTACCTTCCTGTTCCAACGGATTTTGCGTGGCCAGTACAAGAAACGGCTCTTCCAGTTTGTAAGTATGTTCACCAATGGTTACCTGGCGTTCCTGCATTGCTTCCAGTAAAGCACTTTGTACTTTGGCCGGGGCACGGTTAATTTCATCGGCCAACACAAAATTGGCGAAGATGGGACCTCGCCTTACAAAAAATTCGTTTTTCTGCTGGTTATAGATCATTGTACCAATTACATCGGCCGGCAACATATCCGGCGTAAATTGAATACGGCTGAATTTTGCATTGATGGCCTGTGAAAGTGTTTTGATCGTCAAGGTTTTTGCCAAACCCGGTACACCTTCGAGTAAAATGTGGCCGTTACCAAGTAAACCTACGAGCAAGCGATCCACCATATACTGCTGCCCCACCAACACTTTTCCTACTTCTGCACGTAAACGGTCGAGAAACGCACCCGTGTATTCGATTTTTTCATTCAGGATCTTGATGTCTTCTGCGGTTTTTAACATGTAATCTCGGTTTAGGTTGTGAAAATACAATCCCGTTGGCTTCAATTAAAATCATTTTATAAACGGCTGTATTCAAATTTCATTTCCTTCATGCAAAAAGAAGACCGAATTTGAGGAAAGCCGATAGTCTTTAGTTTTAGTCATTATCAAACTGCTTCAACACCTGTGCAACTATCGGCTATCTACTACCCACTGTCTACTACCGGCTATCCACTATCTTTGCGCCCTATGGATGCAGCGAATGATTTATTTGTACGATGGATGAACCTTGAGCAAAAGATGGTGGAGCGTTTTGGTAAAAAACCCGATCTGGAAGCCATTCTTTTCCTGATTGGAGTGCAGGAGTTTGGACAGATGAAGGATAAATATACCAAAGAGCAAAAGCAGGATCTGATGCATGTAGCTGTTTGTTCATTACTGTCGCAAAGCGGCTATTTTGAATTTGATTCATTTGATAAAGATGGATGGCCACATTTTAAACAGCTGAAAGCAATGCCTGTGATGGATATGCGGGAACAGGAAAATTTCATTAAAGATCATGTGTTGCTATACTTTGAACAAAAGGGATTCTAAATGAGAAAAATTGTTTTACTGCTTGTCTTTGGTTGCTTATTCTTTCATGCAGATGCACGAAACCGGAAAGTGAAGATCGTTACAAACAAAGGTAAGATCGTTGTTCGCTTAAGCGATAAAACACCTTTACACCGTGACAACTTTATTAAACTGGTAAAACAAAAATTTTACGACAGCATTCTTTTTCACAGGGTCATTAAAGAATTCATGATACAGGCCGGCGATCCAACCACCAAAAGATCTGAGCAAGGCAAACGTTACGGAAGTGGTGGATTAACATATAAAATACCGGCAGAGTTTGACACATCGCTATTTCATAAACGAGGTGTATTAGCGGCAGCAAGAGACGGCAACCCGGAGAAAGCAAGCAGCGGCAGTCATTTTTACATTGTACAAGGAAAGAAATTTACAGATAGCACGTTGAACGATGTCCGGGAAAAACGTATGGGCGGACGGGTAATCCCCGATCACCAACGTGAAGTGTATAAAACCATTGGTGGCGCTCCACATCTCGACCAGAACTATACAGTTTTTGGTGAAGTGATCAAAGGAATGGCCGTTGTGGATACGATTGCACAAACGGAACGGGATCAGTACGACCGACCGAAAGAAGATGTGCGAATTATGAAGATCAGGTTGAAGAAGAAATTTTTATTTTTCTGATTCCCAGAAAACAGTCAATTTAGCAGCGCTCTAAACAAAAAACAAATCATGAATTTTCCAGAGAATCTCCGCTACACAAAAGACCATGAATGGATCAGCTTAGAAGGCAATGTTGCCACAATTGGTATTACCGATTTTGCACAACGGGAGTTGGGTGATATTGTATACGTAGACATTAATACCGTTGGCAAATCACTGAATGCAGAAGAAATATTTGGCACAGTAGAAGCAGTGAAAACAGTAAGTGATTTGTTTTTACCTGTAGCAGGCACCATTGCAGAAGTAAACAGTGGATTGAACGACAAACCGGAAACTGTTAACAACGATCCATACGGTGAAGGCTGGATGGTGAAAGTAACGGTGAACGATCCTGCTGATGTCGCAAAATTGATGGATGCAGCAGCGTATAGTGCTCTAGTGGCTTAATGAAAAAAAAGATCCAACAATATCTTCTTACAAAATGGCCGGCCATTATTTGGTCGGTCATTATTTTTTTATTGCTGGCTATGCCACCGATAAACCTCGGCGAAAAGCAGGTGATTGGTTTTTCCGGTCTTGATAAATTCATTCACTTTTTTCTTTTTGGACTGATGGTTTTTTTGTGGGGTTTCTATCAACAGCAGTTCATTTCTTCCGGCAAACTCTTCTTCAAAAAACTTTTGATCATTGTAGTTATTGCAACATTGTATGGAATTGCAATGGAGTATGTGCAGGGTTGGGTTGGTCGTGATTTTGATGTATGGGATATGGTGGCCGATGCAGCAGGTGCTTTTGTTGCAGGTTTTTGGTTGTTGATACAAAAAAGAAGGCCCTGGTAGAAACCGGGGCCGAAACCAAAACTAACTGCTTATGAGAAAAATTTAAATTCAGATTTGTTATACAAAGTTCGGTCAATCTATCCCTCGAAACTGTCACCTCCTTGTTAATATTTCCTGAAACGTTTTGTTTTTAAAACGGGTCCCGGTAGAAACCGGGACCGTTAACCAAAACTAACTGCTTATGAGAAAATTGACTGCTTTTAAATGAACTTCACTACTATGACGCAAAAGCGATTCCAAAGTTTGCTCTGTGTTTGTTAAAAAATTCTAAAAGAGCTTTTGTCGCAAAGTAATCTATCCTACTATTTCGAAAACCATGCCAAGCTGATAACTTCTGTACGAAACAGCATTCGCTATGGTTCCATGCAGCTTTCGCAAAAAAATCGGGGTATTTTCAAAATGTCATCGCCAAGTTGTTCTGCAACAGATGATTAGCGGCCAAACAGCCCTTTTACCATATCCATCATTCCGCCACCACCACTTTGTTGTTGCTCGGCTGCACCGCCTTTTACCATATTGATAATGTCGTTAAGGTCAGTATCCCCATCACCATCCCGATCTAAACCACCCTGTGTAACTCTACCCAATAAACCTTGCAGATCCAGCCCCCCGGTTTTGCCGCCGGTAAGTGAACTGAAAATACTTTGCAGATCAATGCTGTTATCTGACGGATCGTTTGTTTTCGAAATGAGTTTTTGCAGCACGCCCGGCAACAGACTATTTACTACATTGCCAGCCTGTCCCTGATTAAGATTAAATTTATTCATGAGAGATTCAACCGCATTGCCCGAAAGCTGATTTGCCAGAGGATTGCTTTGCAAATCACCCCCTTGCCCACCGAGTAAACGCAACACATCATTGAATTGTCCACCAGCTAATGCCTGTTGTAAACCACCTGCAATATTGTTCGTTACATCCGCCACCGCTTCTTCATTCCGCTCATTGGGAATATCAGGGTTTTGAATAATAGCAGCGCCTGCCTGTTCTTTTACCATGTTGAGCAATTGGTCTAGCATAATTATAAGTTTATTTGTTAAGGACATTTAAGATAGATGAAATAAAATTTACATGCAAGGGATACAAGTAAATTCTTTTGATGTTTGATACAAAAGATTCTTCAGGAAGCAGATCTATAGAACAAATTGATAAACAAAAGCCCGGAATTTTATCCGGGCTTTTACTAATAAATTTTTATAACAATCCAGGTTTATCGAATCTTGTTTGCAATTATTTTCGCATCATCTTGAACAGAGTTGCAACCGGTTGATGTTCCAATCCACCACTTACCTGTTGGCTGATAATATGATACTCCCATGATCGGTGCTTCACCATTTCCGCCGGGATTATACTCTGCTACAAACGTACAATTAGTATCATACTTGGTTTGATGCTTTAACCCCAACGTATGCCCAGCTTCGTGTGATGTTGCTTCCCAGTTGTATTTCTGGTTATAACCAAGCAGTTTTGAAAATACAAAAGCAGGAACTTCTAACCCCCAGGAAATGCAATCAAGATATGCAACACCGCCTGCAGATCCATACCATGCACTGTTTTCAGTAATGATAATACGTTGCCTTTTAGCAGCACTTGCAGCAAAATAAACTGTTGAATCAGCTGTTACCGTAATTGTTGGAAAAGCTGCATAATCATTCTTTACTTCTGTAAGAATATTCTGAATTTCGATACTTGAAAATCCGGAAGGCGTGCAATAAAAAGTAGTTCCGCCATTCCAATAAGGTGTTGTTACAGTTTGCCCGTCAAAGTCGAGAAAAATTACCCATGAAGTAGATGTTGTTGGAGGCGGTGGATCAATAACAGTTGTCGTATTAGTATCACAGGCGTCGCCTACTCCATTTCCATCGGTATCTTTTTGATCGGGGTTATACGTTTTCGGACAATTATCCATTGAGTCCGGGATGCCGTCCCTATCTCCATCTCTTCCTTTTACACCTCTGTATGTGGCTTCTGCACTGGCAAAAAACTCGCCCCTGCGCACCTGGTTATAATTTCCTTTCAGAAAATCACAGGTTTCTGTTTTTCGTGAAGCTGGAGCCGGATTGTTTGTAAGATCGTTTACGGATTCGTCATTAACTGAGTCTTGTTTTTGACAGGCCGTTGCAAGCAACAGCAAAGAATAGAAGATTACTCTTTTCATAGTGATTGGATTTTAAATTGGATATTCGATTTTATAGTTAATTACCATCTGCAGCAGGCAGCATTTGTCTCCCTGCTTGTTTCAAATAATTTTTTCGTTTTATGAATTGAAAACATGATGCCAAAGTCAGAAATGTTTTCGTTATTGTCCAAAGCGGATAGAATTTTGTCGTTCGTAGAGAGCAGCAAAATTGAATTGCTGATACCTACAAAATCCAATCACTGCTTTCAAAGAAAGTGTAAAGTAAATTCATCTGCCAGCACCATAATGTCGAATGAGTGCTTAATAAAATGTAGTCAGATCTGGGTGCGGCGTTAGGGTTTCCTATTATTGAAGAGTAAGCTTTTCTGCATTCTCAGCAAACTGCAGGGCATCAATCAATTCATCAATTTCGCCGTTAAGAACAGCGTCTAAATTATATAGTGTAAGACCAATACGATGATCGGTAACACGGCCCTGCGGATAATTATAAGTCCGGATCTTGGCACTACGATCGCCTGTGCTCACCAAACTTTTTCGTTGCCTGGAAATTTCTTCTTCATGTTTGCGCACCTGTTCTTCATACAATCGGGTACGCATCATTTGCATCGCCTTTTCACGATTGCCCAACTGTGTACGTTCTGTTTGACAAATTACCACAGTGCCTGTTGGTATATGCGTAAGCATTACTTTGGTTTCAACTTTATTTACATTCTGTCCACCAGCACCACCACTGCGTGAAGTTTCCATTTTTACATCACTTTCACGCAATTCAAAATCAACTTCCTCAGCCTCGGGCATTACAGCCACTGTTGCTGCACTCGTATGTACACGACCGCTGGTTTCTGTAGCTGGCACACGTTGTACACGATGTACACCACTTTCAAATTTCATAATACCGTACACATCATCACCAATTACTTCTAATTGTACTTCTTTATACCCACCAACTGTTCCTTCGCTCTCACTCAGTATAGTTGTTTTCCAACCACGACGTTCACAATACTTCGTGTACATCCGCAACAGATCACCCGCAAACAAGCTGGCTTCATCGCCACCCGTTCCGGCTCGTATTTCAAGGATCGCATTCTTATCATCCTGCGGATCTTTCGGAATAAGCAACTGACGAATGTACTTTTCCAACTCCTCTTTCTTTTCTTCTACTGCAGGCAACTCTTCTTTTGCCATTTCACGTAACTCCTCATCATTCCCATTCAATGCTTCCCGATAGCTTTTTACATCGTCAAGTGCTGCGAGGTATTCCTTACGTGCACGAACAATTTTTTCAAGACTGCGGTATTCTTTGCTTAATGCAGAAAATTTCTGGTTGTTCCCAACGATTTCCGGGTTGGTGAGAGCCACGCCCACTTCATCAAATCTTGCCTGTATTGCTTCTAACTTATCTAGCATAAATCAATTGGTTCCTGAAAGGGATTTGTTTCGTCTTAAATTTGAGCGGCAAATTTAAATGAATTAACGCATGCAATACAGGAAATTCAAAGCGGACCGGTTGTTTGATGGATACAGATTCAGAAAAGCAGATGATATTTTGATCACCGATGAAGCAGGTACTGTGCACGATATTGTTCTAATTGCCGATGCAGGTGACGACATTCAACAACTAAGCGGAATACTTTCACCCGGTTTGATCAATTGTCATTGCCATCTTGAATTGAGCCATTTAAAGAATGTGATTCCACCTCATACCGGGCTGGTTGATTTTCTTTGTTCGGTTGTCACCAAACGAGGGTTTGATCCCGCCATCATTCAACAGGAAATTGAAAAGGCAGAAGAAGAAATGTTTAACAACGGCATTGTTGCAGTTGGAGATATAGGTAATACTGCTGATACTGCGTTGGTAAAAAGGAAGAGTAATATCCGTTGGCAAAATTTTGTAGAAGTATTGGGATTTTATGATGAGAAAGCAGAAACAACCCTCGAGCAATACGGAAAAATTGCAAACGATCTGGAAGATTCACTGCATACATCACACATCGCACACCGTACTTCACTTGTTCCGCATGCACCTTACAGTGTGTCAGCGAAAACATTTCAATTGATCAATGAAGCTACAAAGGGGAAAATTATTTCCATTCATAACCAGGAGAATCCTGCAGAAGATGAATTGTATAAAACTGGTGTTGGAGATTTTCTAAAACTGTTTAACGTTTTTGGTATTGAAACTTCCCCATTTAACGTTACCGGCAAAAGCAGTATCCGCTCATATCTTCCTTATTTCAACAATGGACAAACGATTTTTCTAGTTCACAATACATTCATGCCGGAAGAAGATATTGTGTGGGCAAATGAATATGCAACTGCAAACGGCTTACAGCTTATTTATTGTTTGTGCCCCAATGCAAATCTTTATATCGAAAACAAGACAGCACCTGCAGAACTTTTTTTGAAACACAATTGTCAACTTGTACTTGGCACAGACAGTTACAGCAGCAATTGGCAACTGAGTATTGCAAATGAAATCCGGACGTTGTTGCAACATACTTCAGTTACTGCAGAACAGGCGTTGCAAATGGCTACTCTTAACGGAGCAAAAGCATTGCATTGGGATGACGCATTGGGAAGTTTTGAAAAAGGAAAACAACCGGGCGTTGTATTACTGGCTGATGATTTCAGTAGTTCAAAAAGGATCTTGTAACACCTCACCCTCAATCCCTCTCCAAAAGAGAGGAAGGTCAATCTTTTACTTTCAATCAACTCTTTCAGCTAAGCATTTCAGCGAATCCTTAACTACTCAGCTTTCAGCACTCATCTCACGGCTCCATGATTTGCTGCAATACTTGTAACGTTTTCATTTTACTAAACTCCGGCAAGTGCAACATGTAATAGGTTTCCATTGCTTCGAGCAGTTCACGGCGCTGCAAATGATTCATGGGAATTTCATTTAACTCATGCGGCTGCATGGCTTTTAACAACTCACTGATGAGCGATGCGGGTTGTCCTTCGATATAGTAAACATGTTGCGGATAAGCGGAGACAAAATTCCCTTCCTGCAGATCAAGAATTGTACAGTTGATCGCATCTTCTGTATTCATTTGAAAGCCGAAGAAGTTGGTAAGATGTAATGAAAAATACAAAGGAAAATTAGCAGTTACTCTTGCATCAGCTCTGTCTAACTGCATCAACGATTCCTCTACAAAATAAAACAGATCAGGATTGTTCTCGGGTTGCTTCACACATTTCTGCAACAGCTCCATCATGTACAACAGTACACTGCTCTTCATTACATCTGCAAACAATTCTTCATACAAAAAACTCCACTTGAATTCTTTGATGCGTTGCAGATTCTTAAGATCATGATGATAAACGATCAATTCAAGAACTGCACCGGGCTGAAAATAATTTGCTTTGCCGCCACCCTTCTTACTTGCCTTTCGCACACCCTGTACAATATAACTCTGCAGCCCGTAAAGTTCTGTATAAGCTGCAACAATTAAACTTGTTTCACCATACTTTACAGTACGCAGTATAACAGCTTTCGTTTTATGTAACACTTCACTCAACAGCAAAAAAATTATTTGATGAATACAATTTTACCCACTTGTTTCTCGGCTCCAAATTCATCTTTTGCCAATACAAGATAAACGCCGCTTGATGCCCGCTGATTCCTGTAATCTCTTCCATTCCAGACAGCTTGTCCGCCTAATGACCTTGTTTGAAAAACCAATCGTCCGTTTAACTCAATAATTTTTACAATTGAATTTTCCGGCAAACCACGAATACCAATAGTGCCATTATAACCAGGCGGAACGGGACTTGGGAAAACAATCACTTTATCAGGATTTTCACTTGCTTCGGTTGCCCCACCCCGGTAGCTGCAAATGCCATTGAAGGTTGAGAAATATACTTCGCCGGTTTTTGGATCAATTGCGATGCGAATAATTTCATTACTTAACAACGGGCTGTTCTCAGCAGTAAACCGTTGCAATACTTTTTCGCCATCGGCACTGATCAGCCAAACTCCATTGCGTGTGCCTACCCATTTACGATTGGCTGCATCAACAGCTAATGCACGCACATCTTCATTCTCAAATAAAAATCCTGCAAAATTATCCTGTTGAACAACCGGCTGAAATGCTTCGCAACCGTTGGATGTAAACACATCTGCCGGGCATTGAATAATAGCAATTCCTTTATCGGTTCCAAACCAGATAAATCCATCTTTATCTTTTACCATACAGTTCACTGCATTGCTTGGTAAATTTCCATTCCCCCTGCCTGCCTGCAACCATTTCCATCTGTCATCACCTGTATTATCAATCGATGCACCATGATTGTAACAAAACACACCGTTCCCTTGCGGCACCTGTATCCATTTTTGATCAGCATCATCGATCAACACAGCACCCACCATGTTATCCTGAATTAAAAAAGGCACACGAAACGATTGCCAGCTACCATCTGCTTTCTTTACCAAAAAATTGTTGCTGCCGCCAAAATTGCTGATCCATAAATTATTCTCTTTGTCAAACGCCATTCCACCAACACGATAATTATTAGGATCGCCAATGGCGACATTCAATGGTGAATTCTGTTTGTACACTTTAAACTGTGCAGCACTTGTAAATTCAATTAATCCACCTCCAAACGAACCGGCGTAGATCACATCATTTCGTGGATCAACTGCGATACTGATAATATCGAAGATGGTATCCATCCACGGAAGTGTGAAGCGATTGTAATCTTTCCATTCATTATTTGTAAACGTGAAAAAACCGGAACCATTGAATTGATAATTCCAAGCATCATTAATACTTCCGCCGGCTACGTACAATGTGTTTTTGTAAAACAACATCTCTCCATCTAAACGACCGTAGGGTGAATTGATCGCATAACGTTCAAACAGGTTTGATTCTGCTTTTACCAATCCTTTTTCCAGATCGGCGATCCATATTTCATTGCCGCTTTTTACTGCATGCATCGGATAGCGTAGTTCCGCATTATTTTGTAAAACTGCGGTTATTGTGCCGCTTGAATTCAACACTACAACACGTCGTTCAATCCATCCAAAACGTTCTTCACTAATCAGCAATGAACCATCGCTTGCATTGACGGTTTCCCAACGCCAGTCATCATTATAGATTAATTGCCATGAAGTTCCATTGAATGAATAAAGTCTGTTAAGTATTCTTGCAACAACTGTGTTCTGCACAACAAAAACTTGTTGCACAGCACCAGTCGGCAAACCATTTGTACCGCTGACCAAACTCCAGTTACGATAGTCGTTTAAATTTGCAACTGTTTGATTCGCTATTTTTAAACCTTCGTCGGTTGCAGCAAAAAATTGAGTGGAAGTTGCAGCAAACCCATTCACTTTAACATTGCTTCCATTATTGCCGATAATGTATGTGTTACTGATCTCATATTTCTGCAGGTCAACTACAATTACACCAAGCCCACTACTGAGATAGGCGTTGTTGCCTGCAAAACTAATATCATAAATTGTTTTATCGCCCGTTGCAGTACTTCGTGCGATATCCGGAATATTGATCACATCATTCCTATACAATACATCAAGGTTACTGTTGTTGTAAGCGATCAACAACTTGTTTGTGGTTGTGTTGTAATTGAGCGTACGCACACCCACATCATTTAATCCGCTTACTTTACTTAATCTTGAAATTTCACCCTCCTTGCGACTTACAACATAAGCACCAAAGTTAGTAGCAGTAAACACATGCCCATCGGACAAGGCTACACGCTTCCCTTCCCGGTAATCCATGTGCTCACGCCATTGCCCAACAGGTGCAAGTTGCGCACGGGCATCACAAAAGAAGATCAACTGTAAAAACAAAAAACAAAACAGGTAGCGCATTCGTGTTCAAATTTAGTTTCTTTTCCATCAAGCCGCATAAATCTCCAAACAGCATTGCGAATGAGAGAGGCTGAAACCCTTCCTGCATGCGGAAAACATGGGAAATACGTAAAATTTTTATGCGCCTGTTCAGTAGGAATGCTGTTTCTTTGCGCTGTTTTCGTTCAACAAAATCGTATCAACAACGCATGTGGTATAATCTGGGTAAATGGGTGTTGCGCAACAGGCTTCCGTTAATTATCGCCGTTCTTCTTTCTACTGCCGTGATGACATATTTCGCTTCCAAAGTGGAGCGTAGTTACGACTTTGCAAAAGCTATCCCGGTCGATCATCCGAAGTTTCTTGAATACGAAGCGTTTAAACAGAAATTTGGTGAGGATGGCAGTTTGCTGGTAATTGGCTTTGAGAAAAAGGAGATGTTTCAGCTTCCCTTTTTTCAAACGTTTGTTGAATTACAGCAACAAATTAAAAAGGTTGCTGGTGTTGAAGATGTGTTGAGTTTTAGTGCAGCGGTAAACCTTGTAAAAGATTCAGCTACTGAAAAATTACGAACGAGCACAGTTTTTCCGGAAAACATACAAACACAAACTGAATTAGATAGCTGCAAAGATGTATTGCTGAATCTTCCTTTTTACAAGGGCTTGTTTTATAATTATGATGCAGGTGTTTACATGCTTGCTGTACGTTTGAACAGAGAAGTACTGAACTCCAAAAAAAGACAAAGCTCGGTTGATGCAATTGTAAAACTGGTACGCCAGTTCGAAGCCAAACAAAAGTTGGAAATGCACCTCAGTGGTTTGCCGCATGTGCGTACTGAAATGAGTACTCGTATTGCAGCAGAAATGCAGTTTTTCCTTCTGGGTTCTGTTTTATTATCAGCGTTGATTCTGTTAGTTTTTTTCCGTTCATTTAGTGCGATGTGGTTGAGCATGGTGGTTGTAATAATCGGAGTAATATGGAGCCTGGCCACTATGGTATTTTTTGGATATAAGATCACCATCCTGAATGCATTGATCCCGCCGTTGATGGTTGTAATTGGAATTCCGAACTGCGTTTACTTCCTTAATAAGTTTCATACTGAATTTAAAAAAACGGGAGACAAACATCTTTCGTTGGTAAACATGATGGGGCGCATGGGAATTGTAACCCTGTTTTGCAATATTGCTGCTGCCATTGGCTTTGCGGTATTTGCCTTGACCAAAAGCCAGATACTCCGTGAGTTCGGAATTGTAGCGGGCATCAACATTATGGTGCTGTTCGTGATCTCATTTATACTGATCCCGATTGTATTGAGCTATCTGCCTGCGCCGAAACAACGTCATGTTCGTTACCTCGAAAATGAACGGTTGAACCGCAGCATTATCCGTATTGAAAACTGGGTGTTCAATCATCCAAAATACATCTACACTGCTACTACAATCATAGTGATTGTTTCATTAATGGGCGTGTTACGATTGAAGAGTGTTGGCTATATCGTCGACGATCTTCCTAAGAACGATAAACTGTATGTTGATCTGAAGTTTTTTGAACAACATTTTTCCGGGGTAATGCCACTTGAAATTGTAGTTGACACAAAGCGAAAGCAAGGGGTTACACGAAGCATTCCCAATCTTACAAAAATTGATTCACTTGTTTATTATCTGGAAGGCCGTCCGGAGATTGGAAAAGCATTGGCCGTAACGGAAGGATTAAAATTTGCACGACAAGCTTATTATGACAACGACAGTAATATGTACGCTGTTCCCAATGAATTTGATCTTGCTTTTCTTGCACCTTACCTGCGCATGAAAGCCGACAGCAACAGCAAGAACAACAATTTTGTAAAACTGGTTGCCAACTTTGTGGACAGTACACAACAAAAAGCAAGGATCAGTGTAAATATGGCTGATGTTGGAAGTGATAGCTTGCCAAAAATATTGGCGGCTGTACAACAAAAAGCCGAGGAACTTTTTAACAACGATAGTATTGAATATGCAACTCTACTGAACAGCGGTAAAATTGCAACTGCTGATATTGATTCATCAAAACTTCAACGCTCTGCAAATATTCAGTTAACAGGTACCAGTATCATTTTCGTAGAAGGAAGTCGTTTTATTATCAATGGGTTGAAAGAAAGTATTTTTTGGGCATTCCTGTTAATTGCGTTGTGCATGTTGTATTTGTTCCGCTCTGCCCGTATTTTATTTTGCTCACTCATACCTAATATTGTTCCACTTGTAATTACAGCCGGTGTAATGGGTTGGGTAGGCATCCCCCTGAAACCTAGTACAGTATTGGTTTTCAGTGTTGCACTGGGTATTGCTATTGATGTAACCATCCGTTTCCTCATCAATTACAAACAGGAACTGCCGCTGCATAAACATGATGTACAGGAAACAGTGAAACAAACCATCCGTCAAACAGGCATCAGTATTATTTATACCTCACTTGTATTAGTTGCCGGCTTCATTATTTTTTGTTTATCTGATTTTGGAGGAACACAGGCACTTGGCTGGCTTACCTCTCTTACGCTGTTGGTTGCCATGATCACAAACCTGGTTTTATTGCCGGTTTTATTGATCACAACGAGTAAAAAACAGACAAAGAAATAGTACTGTTTTGTTTATTTTATTATTATTTAACAGACAAGCAACAAAACTGTTAAAAATGTTGTCATTTTACTATCTTGTCGCCCCGAAAAACGCCTGCACTGACCGTTTAACCTTGTTTTTAACTTGAAATCGTAATTTTTTAATTTTTAACTAAACACAGAAGTATGAGAAAACTTGTATCACTGCTGTTTGTACTAATGGTGTCGGTATCGTCACTATTAGCGCAAACGAAAAAAGTAACAGGTAAAGTAACAGATGAAAATGGAAGTCCGATCGCAAATGCATCCGTACTCGTAAAAGGTACCACAGTTGGTACTACTACAGGAGCAGACGGATCGTTTTCATTAGACGCACCCACGTCCGCAAGAGCATTGGTAATTTCTTCATTGAATTTTACAGCAAAAGAAGTAAGCATTGGCAACGGAACTGTATCAGTTTCGCTGGCAGCTTCAGTAAATGAACTTGTAGAGGTAGTAGTAAGTGTGCCTTATGGTACAGTAAAAAAATCAACGTTCACAGGATCCGCCGGTACAATCACAGCCGCTACCATCCAAAAACAGCAGGTAACTTCTGTAACAAGGATGTTGGAAGGTTTGGTTCCGGGTTTGGCAACCACAAATGGTGGTGGTACACCGGGTGGTGGCACTGATATACGTATCCGTGGTTTCGGATCGATCAATGCATCTTCTTCACCCCTGATTGTTTTGAACGGCATTCCTTATGATGGATCAATTTCATCTATTTCTGCTGATGAGATTGAAACAGTAGACGTATTGAAGGATGCAGCTGCAAGTAACCTTTATGGTTCACGTGCCGCAAATGGTGTGATCATGATCACAACCAAAAAAGGTAAAAAAGGCCCTGCACAAATTCAGGCTTCCGTTCGTCACGGTATCTCTAAAAGAGGTATTCCTGAATATGATCGTGTAGGTGCACAAGATTATTATGAATTATTCTGGGAAGCATATCGCAACTCATACGTATTTGGCAGTGGTCAATCATACGCAGCAGCTGGTACAAGTGCAACAAACGTATTAACAAGTGCGTCAGGGCTTGTTTACAATGCTTACAATGTTCCCGGCAACCAACTGGTTGATGCAACCACTGGTAAGTTGAACCCAAATGCACAGCTTTTGTGGAATGAATCATGGGCTGATGCGCTGTTTCAGGATGCTACACGTACAAATGTGAACGTGAACGTATCCGGCGCAAGTGATAAAACAAATTACTTTGTAAGTGGCGGTTACCTGAATGAAAAAGGTATCGCTAAATTTTCAGGATACAAGCGTTATAACTTCCGTGCCGATATTAACAGCGAAGTAAATAACTGGTTAAAAGTTGGCTTAAACATGGATGCCGCTTCTGACAGAAGAGATGGTTTATTTGCCGGTGGTACTGCCACGTCAAACCCATTCTATTACAGTCGTCAAATGGGTCCTATTTACCCTGTTTATCAGTACAGCCCAACAGGTGCTCCTGTTCTGGGTGCAGATGGTAAACCTGCGTTGGATTGGGGTGTACCTGCTCAAATGGGTGCCAGACCATATGCCGCCAACTCAAACCTTATTGGTTCATTGGCACTTGACAGACGTGAACAAAAAAGAATTAACGGTAACCTGAACACATACGCTGAGATCACTTTCCTGAAGGATTTTAGCTTCAAAACTTCATTTGGTTTGAACCTTTTTCAAAATGATGGGTTAACGTATCAGAACAATGAGTTCGGTGACGCATCGAACGTTCGTGGCCGTTCAACTGTATCGTCTACACAAAACATTTCAATGACAGGTAATCAGGTTTTAACATGGAACAAGCGTCTTGACAAGCACAATATACGTGCGCTGGCAGGGCATGAGAACTATGAGTTCCGTACAAAATTTGTTTCGGCAACAAAAACCGGTTTCAGTTACCCTGGTCAATATGCGTTAAATAACGCAGCCGTTGTAGAAGCTCCCCCAAGCAGCTCTGAAGATGTTCGCAGAATTGAGAGTTATTTTGGAAGTGTGAACTACGATTTTGATGGTAAATACCTGTTATCTGCTTCCTTAAGAACAGATGGTTCTTCACGTTTTGCACAAGATGTTAGATGGGGTACTTTTTACTCATTTGGTCTTGGCTGGAGAATCAAACAGGAAGAGTTCATGAAAGATATTGACTGGCTGAATGATTTGAAATTGAAAGCGAGCTATGGCGAATCTGGTAATGATGATATCGGATTGTTCTATCAGTATGTTGATTATTACTATGCCGATGGTTTTGGTAATTTTCAGGCTCCTGCTAGAATTGGTAACCCCAGTTTGAAATGGGAAGGAAACATTTCTACAAACGTAGGTGTTGATTTTGCCATGTTTAAAAGAAGATTGCAGGGTTCTGTTGAATACTTTACAAGAACGTCAGATGATCTTTTGTTCAATACACCGCTTGCACCTGCTGGTGGATTCGCAAGTGTTTGGCAAAATATCGGTCAATCTAAAAACTATGGTGTTGAAGTTCAGTTAGGCTACAACGTGATTCAAAAGAAGGATTTTGATTGGAAAGTTGATTTCAATATCACCCATTTCAAAAACCAGATCACCAAACTTCCGCCAAAACAAAAAGAACTTGGTATCGTAACCGGAAATAAGAAATATGAGGAAGGTCGTTCAATTTACGATTTCTGGTTAAGAGAGTTTGCTGGTGTTGATCCTGCAACAGGTTTATCACTTTATTACAGAGACATCTTAGGTACTGATGGCAAACCAACAGGTCAGCGTGAACTTACATCAGATATCACAAGAGCTGATTTCTTCTATGTTGGCGCTACTTCAATTCCGGATTTCTATGGCGGTTTGTCAAATACGTTCCGTTATAAGGATTTCCAATTGTCGATCCTTACTACTTACTCTTATGGTGGTCATTTTTATGATGGCAACTATCAAAGCATCATGCACTCAGGTGCAGCAGGTACAGCATGGCATACAGATATCAAGAATCGTTGGCAGAAGCCTGGTGATGTAACCAATGTTCCACGTTTGCAGAATGCTGGTGGACAGGATGGAGCTTCATCAAGATTCTTATTTGATGCATCGTATGTAAACCTCAAGAATATTACCCTTAGCTATAATTTAAGTTCAAGTCTTGCAAAGACTTTGCGCTTAAAAGATGCACAATTCTTTGTGAGTGTTGATAATGCTTATACTTTCACTTCTAAGAGTGGTGGTAATCCTCAGCAAAGTTTTGATGGTAACGTTGATGCAGGTTATCCACCGTACAGAACAATCACGTTTGGTACAACAATCAAATTATAATCTAAAACACGAGAAATTATGAAACAAGTACGATTTTTAAACTTGCTACTATTAGCTTCAGCAACTATGCTGGCAGTTAGTTGTAAAAAGTCATACCTGGATACGAAGCCGTCTGACGCCATTACATTGGAACAGGCTTATGCTTCTATTTCAGCTGTTAACTCTGCTATTAACAGTGGCTACCTGCAAACATTTGCGTTTGGTGGTGGTAACGGTAATGGCGGTCATGACAACTATGGTCAAAAGTCTATTGATCTTGCAAATGATCTGATGGGAAATGACATGATTGTTCATACCCAAGGTTATGGTTGGTACAATGGTGATTATAACTACACTGCCTGGACTTTGCCAAACGGTGTTGCTACACGTTCAGACCAAGCATGGTCGTTCTATTACAGTGCGGTTATTAAGAATGCGAACCTGCTTCTTGATAACACGGCAAATCAAACTCCTTCAGCAAGTTTAGATGCACTTCGTGGTGAAGCACTTGGTTTAAGAGCTTGGGCATACCTGAACCTTATCAATAATTTCCAGCAGACATATAAAGGAAATGAGAATGCAAAAGGTGTACCCTTACACATTACCATTTCTCCTGAAGATCAAGGCAGAGGAACTGTTCAAGAAGTGTATGACCAGATCATTGCAGATCTTACACAAGCTGAAACTTTATTGACAGGTAAAGCAAGAGCTTCTAAAGAGCGTATTGATGTATCAGTTGTACGTGGTTTCAGAGCCCGTGCTGCGTTAGTGATGGAAAACTGGGCTGCAGCGGCTACATATGCCAAAAGTGCACGCACAGGTTACACCCTGATGAGCAATACAGTTTACCAATCAAGAAGCGGTTTTTCAAGCATCAGCAATCCAGAATGGATGTGGGGTGCGTTGATCCCTGCTGATAAAGCAACCATCTTTGCTTCATTTTTCTCGCATATTGATGCTACCCAGTTTGGTTATGCGCAATTAGGCGGACAAAAGAAGATCACCAAAGCTTTATACGATCAAATTCCTGCTACAGATATTCGTAAGAATGTATTCAGAGCTCCAGGTACAGGTACATCTATTTTACCGGACTATACACAAACCAAGTTTGCTGTACCGGTTGTAGGTAGCTGGGCTGCTGATTATCTTTACATGCGTGCATCTGAAATGTATCTGATCGAAGCAGAAGCATTGGCAAGACAAGGTGGTAAAGATGCTGAAGCTCGTACAGTTTTGGAAGCATTGGTAGGATTACGTAACCCGGGTTATAGTGCTGCTGCATTTTCTGGCGCTGCCTTGGTTAATGAAATTTTATTACAACGTCGTATTGAATTATGGGGAGAAGGTTTCTCATTGTTTGATATTAAGAGAACCGGTGCCGGTTTAAACAGACCAACAGGTGCAGGCAATCATGGTGCGCCAAACTTTAATCCGGTTGTTTACCAATTACCAGCGGCAAGTCCTTTGTTCCTGATGCGTATTCCAACCAGAGAGTTGAATAACAATTCGAAGATGACTCCTGCAGACCAAAACCCTTAATTCAAAAAAAATACAACTAATGAATACAATTCGTATAAATAACATAGGTAGAAAACTAATGCTGGCAGCAGCATTAGTTTCTGCCTTATTTTTCGCAGGCTGTGAAAAAAATAATTACGCTGTAGATAAGGATGCTCTGTTAGCTCCTACAGCTGCTCAATTTGTACCGATCAACAAAATATTACGTGTTGATTACTTTGTGAGAAATGGCGGTCCCGCATTGAAAATCCCTGTTGGAATCACCAATGTTTCCAGCGAAGACCGTGTAATTAACCTTACATACACTTCCAGAAATGCACAACAGGGTGTTCAGTACAATGCACCTGCAACTGTGACCATTAAAGGTGGTACGTCAACTGACACTATTAATTTTCAAGGAATTTTCGCCGGTTACCCAACTGGTAGAAAAGATACCGTGAAAATTACGTTTGCAAATATGAAAGATGTAGAGAGAAGAGATTCTTTTGAAGTTATTTTGCAGGCATATTGTGATGTTGTGATTGGTAACTTAACGGGGAACTACACCCGCACCAGAGAATATAACAGTGCAGGTGCTCTGCAATACGGTCCGTACACCACACAAATAAGAGATATTGTTTCGACCGGCGCTACAACTGCAGAAGGCTATGCTGTAAATCTTTATGATTATGGTTGGGATGATATTAAATTTGTAATGAATTGGGCAAATCCGGCCGCATTTACAATTTCAGTCCCTTTACAAGCTACAAATGCGCCTGGAAGCGGCGTTAGTTTTGTAAGAAGTACTGCGGGAGCGGTCAACACATTCTCATCGTGTGACAACACCTTTACAATTTCACTCGATCTGCTCGATGCTAACCAAGCCGTAGTTGGTACAGGTTATCAATTCAGGTTAGTGAGATAAGGAAGTACGTTCTGTTTGAAATTATAATTTGAAAAGCCCGGCAATAATGCCGGGCTTTTTTTTGCGCTACAATTTCTGTAAAGTGATTCTTGTTGGCTTACCATCAAAATTCTAACCGACATTCTTGTTTTGCCCTCGCTTTATAAATCTTTCTCATTTATTGTTGAATTGAAACTCCAACCAGAATCTTTTCCCGTTCCCGAAAAATTTTCAAGTAACATGGCTGTCAAAAGCAGCAATCAAAAAAATATTCTGTCTTATTCTTTGATTCCGTGTTGCTAAAGCTGTTAAATTTGAACGCTTATCATCACGATGGACCGACCATATAAGGAAACAGAAAATTGACAGCGCTTCTGAAAACCCTGCAAACAAGGAAACAATTTTCATTTATAAACCTAAACTAGCATGAGAAAAATCGTAATGATGTTGTCGCTGTTGCTGTGCTCATACCACATCTTCGGCCAAGACAAAACTGTTACCGGTAAGGTAACTGACGAAAAAGACGGCGCTCCATTAGCTGGAGTTTCTGTTACAGTAAAAGGTACCACAGTAGGTACAACAACCGGAGCCGACGGTACATACCGTTTAAGCGTTCCATCAACAGCCAGAGTACTGGTATTTTCTTCTATCAACTTTGCAACACAAGAGGTTCCGATCGGTAACAAGTCGGAGGTTTCAATTGTGTTGATTTCAGAAGAGCGTTCGCTTGCTGAAGTAGTTGTGGTAGGTTATGGTACAGTACGTAAGAAAGACCTTACGGGCAGCGTTGCTACCATTGGTGGCGAAAAAGTACGAGACATGCCGATTCAGAGTTTTGATCAGGCGCTCTCCGGCCGTGCTGCCGGTGTAAGCATCACTATTCCAAATGGTGTTGTAAACAATCCTCCGGTGATCAGGGTACGTGGTGTAAACTCAATCAGTTTGAGTTCTTTCCCGTTAGTGGTTATCGATGGAATTCCCAGCTTTTCAGGTGATGTTGGTAACGGTAACGCTGCCAACAACCCATTGGGCGATATTAACCCTGCCGACATTGAAAGTATTGATGTATTAAAAGATGCCGCTGCCGCTGCCATTTATGGTTCAAGAGCCTCAGCAGGTGTGTTACTCATCACTACTAAAAAAGGAAAACAAGGACGTGCAAAAGTTAGCTACGATGCATGGGTTGGTTTTACAAAACCATTCAACCTGATTCCTGTATTAAATGGACGTGAATACGAGTTGATCAAAAATGAAGGCTTAACCAATGCTGGCACTCCTCCTAACGGAACCACAAGAGGTTTTTATCCTTATATCGGACCAGATGGTAATCCTGTAAGCACCGATTGGTATGATGTGATCTACAGAACAGGTACTTCTCAAAATCACAACGTAAGCATATCGGGAGCAAATGAGCGTACCAACTACTACTTCTCCGGCGCTTATACGAAGCAGGAAGGTATGATCAGAGCGAATGATTTTAGCCGCTTGAACGCTACCATGAGCCTGGATCATAAAGTAAACAACCGGATAACTTTAGGAACAAAATTCCAATATGCCAATTCAAAAAATGATGGTGTAAACTCTGGCTCTACGCCCGGTGGTGCGTTTGCAACCTCAGGTATTGGCCGTTTGGGCTTTAACCTGATGCCAAACGTGCCTGTATTTCTTAACAATGGAGATTACAACATTAATACTGTAAGTAATACAATTGGCCAGGGTGCCAATCTTACACCGTTACAGTTCACAAACATTCAGATGTTGTTAGATCTTAACACTTTCTCATCAACCAGCGACCGTGTTATTGCAAACATCTATGGTAATGTGAAAATTTTTGATGGCCTTAGTTTCAGAACAACCTTTGGTATCGATAACTTAACTGTGGTAAACAAAGCGTTCCAGAATGCACGCCATGGTGACGGTGTTGCCAATGGAGGTTCTGTGTTTAACACAAATCAAACCTACAAAAGGTGGAATTTATCGAATGTATTGAACTACACGAAAAGTTTCGGCGATCACAGCATTACTGCATTGATCGGTAACGAACAACAATATACTTTTCAGGAAGGTTGGGGTGCTAACCGTCAAGGTGTAACCGATCCATTCTATAATGAATTTCAGGGTGGTTTCAACACGATCGTTCCATCCGGAAACTTTCTGGGTGAAAACTACTTAGCGTCTTTCTTCGGTCGTGTGAACTACGATTTCCAGAAAAAATATCTTCTGTCGTTGAACGGACGCAGAGACGGTTATTCAGCATTTTCTCCTGATAACAAATATGGTAATTTCTGGGGTGCTTCCGCAGGCTGGGTTATCAGCGATGAGAACTTCTTTATGAATTCAGGCTTGTCGAAAGTTTTCAGCAATCTGAAAGTAAGAGGTAGTTATGGTGTGGTTGGTAACAACCAGGGAATTGGAGATTTTGCTTACTGGAGCTTTTTCAGCAGTGGCTTATATGGTACAAACCCATCATTATTCTTCTCGCAAGCAGGAAACAGAAATCTGAAATGGGAAACCAGTCAGAAAACTGATATTGGCTTGGAAATGGGCTTCCTGAATAATCGAATCAATGTCGAGGCTACTTACTACATCAATAATGTCGACAACCTCATTTTGAACGAACCTCAAGCTCCTTCAAGAGGAATTCCGGGTAACTCTATTCTTCAGAATATCGGCAGCATGAAAAATCAGGGTGTTGAATTAACAATCAATGCAGCTGTTATTCAGAAACAAGGTTTTACTTGGAATACAGGTTTCAATATCACAACGCTTAGAAACGAAGTAACTGCTTTAGCTGCAGGTGGTGCTGACATTCAGCCTGCTACTTCAGGTTTAGAGCGTCCAAGTATGATTCGTGTTGGTGAATCAATTGGTAGTTTTTATGCAGTTCGTACCGGCGGTGTAAATCCTGCGAATGGTCAGCGTATTTTCTATTACCGTGATGGTACAGCTGTACAATACAACCATGCTGCACCCGTTGCCCAGCGTTGGACATTGGTATCAACAGGCGCTGTTGCTCCTCGTGTTGCAGACCAATCAAATGATGGTGTGATCATTGGACCAGCTTTGCCAAAATGGTCAGGTGGTTGGGATAATACATTCCGTTACAACAATTTTGATCTGAACATGCTGTTCTTCTTCTCTGGTGGCAACTATGTGTACAATGGTTCAAAATCCGGTTTACGTGATATGCGTAGCTGGAACAATTCAAAAGAAGCATTGACCCGCTGGACAAAAGCAGGCGATGTGACCGAAATTCCACGAATCGTATTTGGCGATAATATCTCCAATGGTTCAGGTGTAGTAATCAGTGAAAACGTTGAAAAAGGTGATTTCCTGAAACTACGTACAGTTACATTAGGCTATTCATTACCAAAAACAATTGTACAAAAAATCGGTATCAACAACATCCGTTTCTATGGCCAGATCATGAATGCTTTTACGTTAACAAAATACACAGGATATGATCCTGAAATTTCTTCTAACGGTAATGGTAACGGCAACCCAAGTGTAGACCGTAACTCAGTACCACAGGCAAGAAGTTTTAATATTGGTGTTAACGTAGGATTTTAATCAACTAAAAAATGAAGTTTATGAAATTTAAAATAGTATCATTTTTGCTCATGGCAGCAGCTATTACAAGCTGTAATAAAACCAAGCTGGATCCCATCCCTCAAACGGCATTGTCTGATGCTGTTGCATTCAGTGACTCAGCCAGATCTGTACAACAGGTTAACGGCTTATATTCTGCATTGAAGGCAGGTCAAATGTATGCAGGCCGCTATCAGGTTTATCAGGATGTACGTGGTGAAGAATTTATCAACCGAACCAATAACGCTGTAACTGCTTGGTTAACCTGGCAGTTTAACTTAACAGCAAGTGCCAATGAAGTGCAAGGTTTTTGGGCTGCAGGTTATGCTGCAATCAACCGTTGTAATGTGGTAATTGATGGTCTTTCAAAATCAACAACGATCAGCGACGGTCTTAAAAAGAACCTGATTGCTGAAGCCAAAGTAGTACGTGCTACTTCTTACTTTATGTTGATGCAATTGTATGCTCGTCCATACACTGATGGAAATGGTAGTAAGCTGGGCGTAATTCTGAAGTTGTTGCCAGAAACTTCAAGTGGCGAACAAAATCAGGAACGTACAACCGGAGCTGAGATCTATACTCAGATCTTAAAAGATCTGAATGAAGCCGAACCAGATCTTCCGTTAAGCCATCCCGGTAGCTTAAGCACCAGCCGTGCACATAGAAATACTGCGATTGCTTTAAAAACACGTGTGTATCTCAACATGGGCAACTGGGCCAGTGTAATTTCAGAAGGAAATAAGCTTGTGCCAAACGCAGCTCCTTGGGTTGCACCTTCCGGAGTAGCAAACAGCCTTCAAGCTTCAGTTGCTACGGTTTTTACAAATTATACTAACTCTGAAATGATCCTTTCGATGCCATTTACCGCTCTGGATGTACCAGGTACGCAAAATGGATTAGGTTGGTATTATAATCCAGGGCCTAACGGTGGAGGTGAGTATGCTTTAAATTTAACCGCTCCCGGAATTGCTGCAGACGCAGGCTGGAGAACTGAAGATGCAAGAAGAGCTTTAACCGTAGTATCAGGCGGACAAACTTGGTTGCGTAAGTTTCCAAATCCAAATAACGCAGCAGACCCAAGCCCTGTTATCCGTTATGCGGAAGTGATGCTTAATTTAGCAGAAGCTTTAGCAAGAAACGCAGCCGGCACTTCGGTGGATGCAAGAGCATTAACGATCCTGAATGCAATTCGCAAACGCTCAGATCCAACCATTACCGACTTTGCTCCTGCAACAAAGGATGAGTTAGTTGCACTGATCTTAACTGAAAGAAGAATTGAACTTCTTGGTGAAGGTTTCAGAACTTCTGATATTGCCCGCACAGGTGCCACATTCCCTGCAAAAGGAAATGTAGGATCTGTTGCACCTTCTGCTGATCAGTATATATGGCCAATTTCAATCGCTGAATTATTGGTGAATAAATCTTGTCAGCCGAATCCTGGTTATTAATTCTGTAAAAAACAGATATAATAAAAAACCTCTCCGATCGGAGAGGTTTTTTATTATAGGTCAAATCCTTTTTTATTGCAGTACTTCCGCCAACTTACTTTCCAAAGCACTTCCTCTTAAATTATCTGCAATAATTTTTCCTGTTGGATCAAGTAATACATTGTAAGGAATTCCATTGAAGCCGTACAAACCTACTGCTTCACTATCCCAGAATTTTAAATCGCTGATCTGGCTCCATGTCAATCCATCTTCCTGAATACCTTTTAACCACGCCTCTTTTGTTTTGTCTAACGACACACCAAGAATGGTAAAATTTTTACTCTTATACTTATTGTAAGCTGCTACCAAATTTGGATTTTCTGCACGACAAGGTCCGCACCAGCTTGCCCAAAAATCAACCAACACATATTTTCCTTTTAAACTGCTTAATGAAAAATTCGTTCCGTTTACATCGGGCATTGTAATATCCGGTGCCATTGTACCAATAGCCGGCGTGCCTTGCTTTGGTGGTGCTGCGTTTGCAGTGCTTTCACGAAACTGTTTTACCACTGCCTGAATGCCTGCATGCTTTGGAAAACGTTTCACCAAACTGTTGAACATGGCTTCGTTTTCCGTTACATCTGTTCCAATGTTGATCGATGTAGCAAACATACTCAGCATGGGACTTTTATCTTCCATTGCTGTTTTCTTTACGTATGTTTTGAATGCCGTTACCATATTGGTCATTTCAGTTTGTTTGATCATGCCCAAACTGTCTTGTACTCCATTTTGCAGTTCGTTCTGCATCATGTACAACTTCTGCTGTGTTGCAGAAAGTGAATCAACAAATACACGTAAGCGTTCGCTGGCGGGTGATCCTTTGTAGCTCAGCTTACGGATATCGCTCCAATCGCCGGTGAGCGTGATATCAGATTTATCGTTGATCACAAAAAACAACGGACTGTTTTCCACTTGAGGAAATCGCAGCTGCAGTAATGATTCTTCGGCTGCTTTTCCTTTCAGTGTAAATTTTCCATTGGTTACTGTGATGCTGTCCAATACCTGCGGCGGCATGTTTTCAAAAGAGATCTGCTCCAGGTAAACCACTGTTGCAGGTGCGTTTTTCACTTCACCGGTAACAGTAAAATTTTTACTGCCGTTAGATTGACAAGCTGCGGCCGATAAAGCAATCGCTGCAACGATCCATGTTTGTTTCATGTATATACTACTTTTCATTTTCATTATTTAGTTCGCTAATTTTTCAATGACTAATTGATTCAGCAGTTTCGGATCGGCTTTCCCTTTCGATTTCTTCATCACCTCTCCTACAAATAAACCAATCAATCCCTTTTTTCCTTTTTTATATTCGGTTACTTTCTCCGGCATATTGCTTAACACTTCTTCAATCAATTGTTGTAATGCATCTTCATTACGTTCCTGTATCAGATTCAACTGTTCTGCCAACTCTAATGCAGAAGTTTCTTGATGAACAAGCATTGCAGGAAATAATTTCTGTGTAGCCATTGTGTAACTAACTTTCCCACTTTCAACCAACTGAATAATGTCTGCCAGTTGTTGCGGACGAAATGCAAGCTGATTAATTTCTTTTCCTTCCTCATTCAAAACTGATTTCACCGGACCTAACAACCAGTTGGCAATTTGTTTGAATGATGAAGTATGTGTAGCTGTTTCTTCAAAATAATCAGCCGTTTCTTTTTCTTCACTCAACAAAGCAGCATCATATTCAGGCAATGCATATTGTGTAATAAAGCGTTGCTTTTTTTGTTCGCCCAATTCAGGTAACGAAGCTTTTACATGGCTGATGAATTCATCCGTAATAATGAACGGCGGCAGATCCGGATCAGCCATGTAGCGATAATCATCCGCATCTTCTTTGGTGCGAATCGCAAATGTTGTTTCTGTATCCGGATTGAATCCTCTTGTTTGTTGAACAATCGGTTCACCTTTTTCTTTCATGTCAATCATCCGCATCACTTCATGATCCACTGCTTTTTTCAGGAAACGGATGGAGTTGAGATTTTTGATCTCCACTTTTGTTCCCAGCTTTTGTTCACCTTTCAAACGAATGGAAATATTTGCATCGCAACGCAAACTTCCTTCTTCCATATTACCATCACACACGTTTAGCGTACGAACGAGTTTTCGTATTTCTGTTACATAAGCCGCCGCTTCATCACCACTATGCAGATCGGGCTCTGTTACAATTTCAATTAACGGAACACCCGCACGGTTGTAATCAACAACTGAATACAGATCGTGTTGATCGTGCATGCTCTTGCCCGCATCTTCTTCCATGTGGATGCGGTTGAGTTGAATGGTGCGTTCAACTTCGTTTGTTTTGATCTTTACAAAACCGCCTTTGCAAACAGGCGTAGTGTGTTGCGACAGTTGATATCCTTTCGGTAAGTCTGGATAGAAATAATGCTTGCGGGCAAAATAATTCTTCTGTTCAATTTCACAGTTACAAGCAAGGCCCATCCGCACTGCTAATTCAATCGCTTCTTTATTCAACTTAGGTAATGTGCCGGGATGTGCCAAAGTAACCGGACTCACATGCCTGTTTGGTTCTGCACCAAAACCTGCACTATCGCCACAAAACAATTTGCTCTTCGTTAGCAATTGTGCATGTACTTCCAATCCAATGACTGCTTCGTATTTATCGCTGTAATTCGACATAAAGTTTTTTTTCAACTCTTTTTGTCTCGACTAACCGCTCGACAAAAAGCAAACCCTTCGACTACGCTCAGGGTAGCTCAGGGTTTCAAGGTTTGCAAAAATACCCGTTTTACACCGAAGCATCTGTGCGTAAGCTCACAAAAAAATCCCCCGACAAATCGGGGGATGCTTAAATCAGAATATTTATCAGGAAATCTCTACGAATGAATGTGTCAGACGCTCTTCGAGACGTCAGACAGGTTTACAGATCAGCTTTATTGAGTTTCTTTGGAATCTTTACTTCAATATTCACTGTTTTTCCGCCACGTAATACTTTCACATTCCAGAGGTTCTTCTCATTATTACCACGTAAAGCGGCACGTGCTTCAGCTACATTTTTTACAGCCTTGCCATCAACTTCAGTGATCACATCATCTTTTTGTAAGCCACTTTTTGCTGAAGGAGAATCTTCATCTACTTCCAATACTTTCACGCCATTTCCTTCTTCAGTATCCTGAATCGTAGCTCCGAATTTGGGGCGATTCTGATACATGAATACTTCATTTTGCAAACCATGCAAGCGGGGTTGCAGATGTTCGAAGTTGAACTGACCCTCTCCAAAATGCATATCGGGCATCCTTAAGTTGAAAGTCCCCATTCCATCGGCACCTTTACTTTCGCCCAATTTTGCTTTTACTTTCTTTTCTTTTCCATCACGCAAATAGGTAATGTCAACTTCGTCGTTTGGCTTTTTGCTGCGAATTGCTTCGCTCAGTGAATTAGGAGAAGTGATTTTCTGATCGCCTACTTTGGTAATAATATCGCCTTTTTGTAACCCTGCTTTTTCTGCAGCAGTTTCCTTTTGTACTTCTTCAATGATGGCACCTTTTTCATTTTCGTCGGTAACAACGCCTAATAGTGGACCGCTTTTCCACTGAACGTCAAAGTCCCTCATAAAATCTTCACTGTTGAACTGGTTCCAGCCACCAGGTCCGCTGCGGTACATGCGGGGTGCTGTAACCCGAACTTTTGGTGAACGGAACACAAACTCATCATCGCCATCAAAACGATGGATGATCACATCTTTATCGCCTTTTTCGACAGGCTTTCCATTTACAGTTACTTTATCGCCTTCAATTACGATTGTGGTCTTTTCGGTTTTATCACCTTTCTTACGAATGATGATCTGTTCCTTTTTTTCTTCTTTTTCCCTTTTTTCTTTTTTTTCCTGAGCCGATGCAGAAAGGGTAAGCAACTGGGTAACGGCTACAAATGCGAAAACAAACACTGAAATACGTTTCATATAAATAAGGTTTTATTAGTTGACAGGGCTAATGTACGAACATTTTCTTATTTACGAATTATTTCGGAGATTTTTTGATTTTTTAACATTTTTGCCTGAAAACAAAACCAGCGTAGCTGAGTAGCTACGCTGGTAGTTATGATGTATAAGACGCTCTTCGAGACATCAGACACTATAATAATCCTTTCACTTTTTCAATTACCTGTTGCAAATTGCTGGCATCTTGTCCACCGGCTGTTGCCAGTGTTTTTTGTCCGCCGCCGCCGCCTTTGATGAGTGGTGCAATATGTTCTTTAATGATCTTACCTGCATCCAGATTTTTTGCCGTAGCAACCGTATCGCTTATGCCGACTGCAACAAATGGTTTACCGTCGATGTTGGCACAAAGCACAGCCACATAATCGTTGAGATTTGTTTTGAGATCGAAACAGATCTTCTTCAATGCATCAGCATTACTTACTTCAACAATATCGCCGATGAATGTAACTCCGTTGATGATCTCATCTTTCTGCAAGAGTTCATTCCGCAATACTATAAGTTGACGTGCTTCCAGTTTTTCCAGTTTCTTTTTCAGTTCACTGTTCTCTACTTGCAGATTTTCAATTGACTTGCTGAGGTCTTTTGGGTTCTTGAACAAATCACGAATTACACGGATAGTTCCGAACTCATTATTTACAAATTGCTCAGCAGCAAAACCGGTAACAGCTTCTATTCTTCTTACACCTGCGGCAACAGCTCCTTCTGATGTTATTTTAAACAACCCTAATTCACCTGTTGAACCCACATGTGTACCACCGCATAATTCAATCGAATAGTTTTCATCCATAATTACCACACGCACTACATCTGCATATTTTTCACCAAACAAAGCGGTAGCACCAAATGCAATGGCCTCTTCCTTTGGCATTTCTTTTATCACAACTGGAATATTTGCTCTGATCTTTTCATTCACCAATGCTTCAACCTTTGCAATCTCTTCATCCGTCATTTTTGCAAAGTGCGAAAAATCAAAACGCAGATATTCATCATTCACCAAACTTCCCTTCTGTGCTACATGTGTGCCCAATACAGCACGTAAAGCGGCATGCATTAAATGTGTAGCTGAATGATGTACTGTTATTTTCTTTCTGCGCTCGGCATCAACTTTTGCAGACACGAGTGCAGAAATATTTACGGGCAACTGATCAATGAAATGTATAATGAGATCGTTTTCCTTTTTTGTATCTGTTACAATTACTTCTTCCCCATCAAAACTCAATACACCTGTATCACCCACTTGTCCACCACTCTCTGCATAGAAAGGTGTTTTATCTAACACAATTTGACAAGCTGCTTTTCCTTTGATATTTACCTTACGGTATTTTACCACTTTGCTTTCTGCTTCTGTTGTTGTGTAACCAACAAATTCAATTCCATTATTTGGAACAACATCAACCCAATCTTCTGTATCAATCGTTGTTGCCGCACGGCTTCTTTCTTTCTGCTCATTCAATGCAGCTTCAAAACCTTTCTCATCAATGGTCAGGTTATTTTCAATCGCAATCAATCGTGTAAGATCGATCGGGAAACCATAGGTATCAAATAATTCGAATGCTGCTTTTCCACCAATGGTTGCACCCTTTGCATCAGTGATCATATCATCAATGCGCTTCAATCCCTTTTCGAGTGTTCGCAAGAATGCATCTTCTTCTTCCTTCACCACTTTCTGTACAAAACTTTCCTGTGCTTTTAATTCAGGAAATACTTTTTCGAACTGCGTTGCCAATACAGGAACGAGTTGATGTAATAACGGTTGTTTATACCCGAGATACGAATAGTAGTAACGAACTGCCCTCCTTAAAATTCTGCGGATAACATAACCTGCTCCGGTATTGCTTGGTAATTGTCCATCAGCAATGGTAAAGCAGATAGCACGGATATGATCGGCCAGCACACGAAACGCAACGCTTTCCTTATCATCACCCGCTGTATATTTTTTGCTGACGATATTTTCAACGGCAGCAATAGTGCCTGTGAAAATATCTGTATCGTAGTTGCTTTGTTTGTTTTGTAATACACGGGTTAAACGTTCGAAGCCCATACCTGTATCTACATGCTTCGCTGGCAATGGTTCCAGTGATCCATCTTTCAACCGATTGAACTGGATAAATACATTGTTCCAGATTTCAATCACTTGCGGATGATCATTATTCACCAACGTTTTCCCATCAACCAGTTTGCGTTCGTCATCGGCTCTGCAATCAACATGAATTTCTGTACAAGGTCCACATGGTCCTGTATCACCCATCTCCCAGAAATTATCTTTCTTATTTCCTAACAAAATCCGGTCTTCAGCAATCACCTTCTTCCATTCATTCCATGCTTCTTCATCTTTGGGAATATTCTCTTTTGCATCGCCTTCAAATACGGTTACGTATAAACGATCTTTCGGAATACCATACACATCAGCCAGCAATTCCCAGCTCCAGGCAATCGCTTCTTTCTTAAAATAATCACCAAAGCTCCAGTTGCCCAGCATTTCAAACATGGTATGGTGGTAGGTGTCAACACCCACTTCTTCGAGGTCGTTATGCTTGCCGCTCACACGCAAACATTTTTGTGTATCGGCCACACGGGAATGCTCCGGCTTACGGTTGCCGAGAAAATAATCTTTGAACTGATTCATACCCGCATTGGTAAACAATAATGTAGGATCGTTCTTCACCACTATCGGTGCCGAGGGAACGATTTGGTGCTGTTTGGAAGCAAAAAAGTCTAAGTATTTCTGTCGTATTTCGGCTGCAGTCAACATAATGATCCCTTGTTTGGATTGATTTTTGAGGGTTGATACACCTATATTTGTAATACCCCTTTTTTATGGGTAGCAAAGGTAAGCCAAACCTATGACCACCTGATTGCTTATATGAAGAAAGTAAAGTATTTCTACAATACCAATACGCTCCGGTACGAGAAACTGGTGACGCCCCTGCGGGTAAAACTGCTGCGGGTGTTTAGTTTTTTGGCGTCGGTGGCGGTGGCCGGCTTCCTGTTCATGCAAATTTCCTATCGGTATTTCCCTTCTGCGAATGAGAAAAAACTCATCAATGAAAATAACCGGATCAAGGACAGTTATACTATTTTGAGCGAAGAGATCAAACGGATGAATCAGGAACTTCGTGAAATTGAGAAACGTGATAACCAGGTGTATCGTTCCATTTTTGAAGCCAGTCCGTTACCGGATAGTGCCCGTGCAAAGATGATGGAAAAGCAAGCCGAAGACCGAATGATTGCCAGGCTGAGTGAGGATGAATTAAATACTTCCATCCTGCAACAGATCAATACACTTCGCAACAGGATCTACGCACAAAATACTTCCTTTACTGCTATTGAAGGCATGGTAAAAAATAAAGAAGCGTTATTGGCTGCTACGCCGGCCATTCAACCCGTAAGTAATAAAGAATTATCAAGACTGGCCTCCGGCTTTGGTTATCGGATCGATCCGGTTTACAAAACCACCAAATTTCATGCAGGTCTTGATTTTGCTGCACCACAAGGCACACCAATTTATGCAACGGCTGATGGTGTGGTAAAAGTGGCAGGCAACCTCGGTAATGGTTTTGGCAATCATGTGGTAATTAATCATGGCTATGGATACGAAACATTATACGGACATATGGTACGTATTAAAGCAAGAAACGGCCAACGCATCCGTCGTGGTGAAGTGATTGGCTGGGTAGGAAGCACCGGAAAAAGTACAGGTCCGCATTTGCATTACGAAGTACACAAGAACGGACGGGATCTTGACCCGATCTATTTTTTCTATAATGATCTTACTCCAGAACAGTTTGACCGTATGCTGAAAATTGCGGCAACGGGTAATCAGAGCTTTGATTAATACAAGCCGGTAGTAGTTAGTGGATAGTCTTTAGTATGAAGCTTAACTATCGGATAACAACTTGAGGCTATCGGCTTCTCTCCGAATCCTTACTTTTGCTGAAAGATTTTACAACTGGCAACACCTGCACAAATAGCATTTGAGTTTGATGAACCACCAAAGTCGGCACCACGACGTGGACGCAAGCCCTTGAACAAACCTCCCAAAGCCAAGCAAAAACGTGGACGCAAGAGTTTGAAGGATATGGGTGATGATGCTGAGTTTATTGAATTGCCATCGGACGAAATACTGAAAAAGAAATTGTATTACAGCATTGGTGAAGTGTGTGATTTTTTTCAACTGAATCCCTCATCGATCCGTTACTGGGAAACCGAATTCAGTTTTCTGAAACCCCGTAAGAATAAAAAAGGCGACCGGTTCTATAATGCAACCGAAATAAAAAAGATCCATCTTATCTACTACCTGCTTCGAAATAAAAAATACAGCATTGAAGCTGCGAAAGATTATTTGAAGCAACATACAAATGATTCAGACGAACGATTTGAATTGCTGAAGAGTTTGCAACAGATCAAACAATTTCTGCTGGCGCTCAAAGCTGATCTTTAAAAAATTAATTCGTGCATCGAAAACAAAACATATGAAATTATTAGTTGTCGTATTTCTCTTTTTATCATTTAACAGTTTTTCACAAGTACAATACGAAGTATCAAAAGATCCGGAAAACGGATTGAAAACATTGAAGGGTATTCTAAGTCGTGAGTTATTACTGAACGATGCTGATTTTGCCTGGATGAAAAACGATATCAGTTGGTATAAACCCAATGCTGATTGTGTAACAAACCTTACCGCAGTAAAAGATACGATTCAGTTAATGGTGTTTGTTGGAACCTGGTGCGAAGATTCGCAGATCGTATTTCCTCAACTGTTGAAAATGCTTGACCAGGTTGGATTTGATATGAAGCGTTTAACAGTTATTGGTATTGATCGCAAGAAAACTACACTTGGCTCTCTTACACAAGCATTAGGTGTTACCAAAGCACCAACAATTATGGTATTGAAAGGCGGTAAAGAAATTGGCCGTGTGGAAGAGTTTGGAAAATATGGCATTTATGATAAGGAACTCGCAGAGGTATTGGTTAAAGCAAAATAATTTTACTCCCCTTTATTTGGAACAAAGCAATCAGGAAACCTTGATTGCTTTGTTTGTTTTATGCTGTTTCCATTTTTCCCTTTCTAACAAATATTCAAAATTCAATTTTTCAGGTTCCCCATGATAGGCAACAGAAATTTCCTTTTGCTTTATTGCACCAACTCTTCCAATTGCAATTTGCGAACGCAGATTGTTTGCGCCAATATGAAAGAGTATTTTATCGACATATTGAAATGCATGCTCGATCATTAATGCTTTCATTGCGGGGTTATAAGCCTGGCCCCAAAATTTCCGTGCAATAAATGTGTAACCGATGAGCAACGAACTTTCTTTTTCATTATGATCATAAAAGCGTGAACTTCCTGCCACTTCACCTGAGCGTTTATCAATGAGCAATAAAGCTCCTTTTGATTCCATAGCTCCTTCGAAATAAGTTTGAAACACTTCCCGTTTGTAACGGTCTTTGTTGGGATGCTGTTCCCAGATCAATGGATCAGATGCCACTTTATATAATCGTTCAAAATCATTTTGCTGCAATGGCTGCAAACGAATGAATTCATTTTCAAGAACCGGTTGTAAGTTGATCATATATAAAACAAGCTTCGGTGTTGTAGATAAAATACTATTGCTGATTGCCTGCAAGTTCAATGGAAAGCGCTTCCATAAAACGTAATAAATGAAGATTGATATTTTGTTTGATCTCCTGAAAACGGGCAAACTCGATTGTTTGTGTAAAATAATCAATGTGCAGAATGATCGACTTTGCACCAATGTCATTTAATATCACTGTATAACTCTCAATTTCTTCCTGTTGTTGCAATAATATATCAGCTTTAGCGATCAACTCTTCTATTCGTTTTGAATTGGTTTGCACCTGCAACTCCAATCGTATTTCTGCTTTGCGTTGTGTTCGCAATGTGAGGTTGTCAAGAATGGTATCAACCATTTTTTTATTGGGAACTGTTACAATTGTTTTTTGATCGGTGCGGATACGGGTACTTCGCAACCCGATCTTTTCCACCGTTCCTGTAATGGCTTCTACTTTTACAAGATCCCCCAATGTAAATGGCTTATCAAAAAAGATGATGAACGAAGCAATCAGGTTTTCAAGGCTCTCCCTGGTAGCCAATGCAATGGCGGCTGTAACAATACTCAGCCCCGTAATAAGATTGGAAATATTAAAATTGAAAACAAACTTGGTGAACATCAAGATGCCGATGATCAGCACCACCACTTTAAAGAAATCTCTAAAAAATACAACCAATTGATCGTCGGCCTGATCAGCCGTATTTTTGGTTTTGCCTTCCAATATCAGCGCTAAAAAATCAATGAACCTGCGCAGCAGCCGAATGAAAAAAATCACCAGCACTGCTTTGCCAACTGCTTCAATAATTTCTCTGGATGTGATCTTATACAATTCAATATCCAATACCGCAGGGAAAGTGAGCTTGTGCAATGAGAAAATAACAACTGCTGTAACAATAAACCATTCCATCGGAATCAGCACCAATGAAATGAATTGATCACGGCTTACATATTTTTTGGCTTTTGGAAAAAACCGGTATAAGATGCCACACAAAAAACGGGAAATAACTCCCTTTAATAAAAACATGGATAGTATAATAACAGCTATCCATAAATAACTGATCAGCGGATTGTCGAATACTCGTGTTTGTAAAAACTCAGGCATGTGCAAAAATAACGTCTTGCAACTTTATGTGCATCAAAATGTAAAGTGCTGCACGGCACCGTTTTGCAGGAGATAAAAATGCCCTGGGCGTATCAGTACTTTTTGCCGATCGGCAAACATGGCCGGCAGCGGGAGTTTACGTTCGATAAGTGTACCTGTTGTGTAAGCGATCAATTGCTGATTTTCAATACCAACAATTGTTTTACCGAATATGCCAAGGTCGGTCAATCCTACATAGGAGATTTTATTCTTGAACGAGCCATAAATATCAAATACGTAAATTCCTTTTTCCGGATCGTAGAGATATACAAAACCATCCTGATCAAAAATATGTGTAGGTGAAGGCACATCATCCAGAAACATACGGAACTCGACCGTCTCACTAAGAACACTGCCATCATCAGCAATTTTTTTCAACTTGCTGCTTTGCTCATCGTACACCCAAATATTGTTATCATAACTCTGTGCAATGGCTTTTACCTGAAAAATATTCTGCTTCCGAAGATCAATGGTATTGATCATGTTCATGAAACGATCCAATACAACAACAGTGGCAAAATTTTTATAATACAACAACACTTTTAATGGATTGCTTGCATCAATGGAATACAGTTTTCCATAACGCCGCACATCGTTGAACACACCCATTGAGTCGCCATTACCGTTCAACTTCTTCAACTGGTTATTCTTGGAAAGCAGATAATAATTTCCAAGGTTGTCGATCGTAAAATCAATATAATCGCCTTCAATACTTTTTACCTGCGTAAATACAGCATCCTGTGCAGTGCTTTGCAATGCAATGAGGAAACATAGTATGGAAAAAATACTCTTCATTTTTTATAATACTCTAATGTCAGTTGATCTCCATCAAACGCAGCATAACTGAAATAACGTATCCAATCGCCGAGGTTTATATAGCGGCTCGTATCAGATAGACGAAAATCAATGGGCAAGTGTCTATGTCCAAACACAAAAAAGTCAATTTTATTTTGCTGAAGCACTTCTTTGCAATAAATGATCAGCCATTCTTTGTCTTCGCCCAAAAAGGTTTCCTCCACAGCTCCTGTTTGTGCACGGCTTCGTCGGCTGAGGTAATTGGCTAAGCCAACTCCAACGTATGGTGGCAATATGCCAAACAACCATTGACAAACAGGATTTCGAAAAACCTTCTTCAGCAACTTATAACCATGATCACCCGGGCCTAATCCATCACCATGTCCAATCAAAAATTTTCTTTGATCAAATTCGAATTCTTTGGGCTCGTAATACACGGGAATGTTCAATTCTTTCTGCAAATAATCGTTCATCCACATATCATGATTACCTACAAAGAAATGAATGGGAATTCCTGCATCTGTCAACTCCGCCAGCTTGCCCAGCAAACGCACATAACCCTTGGGCACTACTGTGCGATATTCGTACCAGAAATCAAACATATCTCCTACAATAAAAATGACCGCAGCATTTTGTTTGATATCATCAAGAAACTGAACGATCTTTTTTTCACGAACAAGGCTTTGTTCATAGTTGGGTGCCCCCAAATGAAAATCGGAAAGAAAGTATATTTTTTTACCGGAAGGGAGTTGCATCAAACAAATATAAAGAAGCTGTATAACACAGTTTAGGATTTTGCTTTTTGCCGCAAGTACTCCAGCACGTCGCCGCTTTCAATAACAGGTTTATCTGTTACATCGCATTTGTACCAATAGATCCATGCAGAAAACTCACCTTCATTGGTATAAACTTTAGTAACTGCACGCTCGTACAATTGTACTTCGCCTTCTTCGGGATGCACACCTTCATAATCATCTAACTGGCTGATGGCCCAATTGAATTCATCAGGAGAATTTGCCTGATAAAGTTCACCCATGATATGGAAATCGCCTGTTGCCGGCAATGCGGCGGGATAATCACCTAAATCGTACAACTTGCCTTTTACTTTCCCATCATAAAGATGTTTGAAATAGGGTGTGATGTATTGAAATGCAGGGCCATGAAAACCGCTGCGCAAGCTTCCGTAAACAAATAATAATTGTATGGCGTCGTTCATGCCTTAAAGATACAATGCAGATAAGTGCAAATGAAAATTATACGTATGATTCTGGTTACTTTGTCGAGTCGATCAAAAACACAAATACTTCTTTGGGACCATGTACACCCACTACTAATGTTTTTTCGATATCAGCTGTTCGGCTGGGGCCGGTAGCAAAGCTGATAAATGAGGGAAGTCTGCCGTTGTATTTTTCCTTCACGAACTGTAATGCATCTTTGAGATCGTACACCAACTGATTGCTGTATGCAACACAAACATGCACGGGAGCATACACACTTGTGGTACGTCCACTTTCATTTGCAGTACTCAATACAATAGTGCCTGTACGGCTTACCAGCAGTTCGCAACCGGTAACGCTTACATCACAATCAGCAAGCTCCTGGTGAAATGTAACAGGGAACTTTTGCTGCAACATTTTTTGCAAAGGTTTTTCACGACAAACCACTTTGTCCCATTTCCTTGCGGCGGCTAATTGCAACAATTGCTCTGCCATGTCCTGCTCATCAGCACAAAACACAAACTTGCCTTGTAAGCTGGTAAACTGTTGTGCAAACTGCACCGCCATATCATCAACCGGAGGTTGAAATACACTGTTGTTTCCTTCACTCAGAGGAAAAGGAACAGGCACCGGATGACTCAGTGCCTGTCTTATTTTTTTTAGAATATTTTCTTTTGCCGGAGAAACGCTCATAATTACGACAATGGTGGTTGATTCAATTCACGGCCTTCTTTGTCAACATTGGCTGCGTGCATTACCGGTACATTATCTTCATCTAACAATTTCTTATGTTCAAACGGACGTTTACCGATCAACGCTTCCACATCGCTCTGGAACAACACTTCTTTTTCCAATAAAGCCTTGGCCAGTTTTTCTACATCGCCTTTCTTTTCAGTAAGCAACTCTTTGGTGCGCAGGTAGGCAGATTCAATGAGCAAACGCACTTCGTTATCGATCATCTCAGCTGTTTTCTCACTATACGGTTTGGTAAATGTTTGTTCCTGGTTCGGATCATAATAACTGATGTTACCCAGCTTATCATTCATACCATACACTGTGATCATTGAATAGGCAATACGTGTGATTTGTTGCAGATCATTACTTGCACCCGTTGAAATTTTACCAAAGAAAATATCCTCACTTGCACGTCCGCCAAGCGTCATACAGATCTGATCGTTCAGTTGCTCGATGTTATAGAGATACTGTTCTTTTGGTGTGTATTGTGCATAACCCAATGCTGCAGTTCCCCTTGGAACGATGGTTACTTTTAATAACGGATACGCATGCTCTAAGTACCAGCCGCAAATTGCATGACCTGCTTCGTGATAAGCAATGATCTCTTTTTCTTCGGGGCTGATGAGTTTGTTCTTTTTCTCCAAACCACCAATTACACGATCAATTGCATCCTGGAAATCGCTCATGTCTACAGCGGGCTTTCCTTTTCTTGCTGCGATCAAAGCCGCTTCGTTACAAACATTGGCAATATCAGCTCCTGCAAAACCAGGCGTTTGTTCAGCCAGTTTATGAATATCGAGTGATTCAGAAATTTTAATTGGTTTCAAATGCACCTGGAAGATCTGCTCACGGCCTTTTACATCGGGACGATCAATTGAGATCTGTCGATCGAAACGACCGGGGCGCAACAACGCCGGATCTAATACATCGGGACGGTTAGTAGCCGCCAGGATAATGATACCGGTATCGCCTCCAAATCCATCCATTTCCACCAGCAACTGGTTCAATGTATTTTCACGTTCATCATTACTTACAATAGCGTTTCTTCCACGGGCACGACCAATTGCATCGATCTCATCAATAAAGATGATACAAGGTGCTTTTTCTCTTGCCTGCTTAAACAAGTCACGCACACGACTGGCACCCACACCTACAAACATTTCCACGAAATCGGAACCACTGATGCTGAAGAAAGGCACTTGTGCTTCACCCGCCATTGCTTTTGCCAGCAACGTTTTACCGGTACCCGGAGGGCCTACCAGCAATGCACCTTTTGGAATTTTTCCACCGAGTGCCGTATATTTTTTGGGATTCTTTAAAAAGTCAACGATCTCCATTACTTCCACTTTCGCTTCGTCTAACCCTGCAACATCCTGGAAGGTTACATTTACTCTTGTTCCTTTTTCAAACAACTGGGCCTTTGATTTTCCAATGTTGAAGATGCCACCACCTCCCGGTCCACCGGCACCACCACCACTATTCATCTTGCGCATCAGCAATACCCATAATCCAATTAGCACAAGTATTGGAAGTAATAAACTGATTAGTGGACTTAGCCAATTCTCTTCATCATCATACCGTGCAATAGGCCGCCCAGTCAACGCCCGTTGTTCATTGATCAATTTATTGGTTCGTTCATCAAATGTTTTTGCATCCGATACCGAAAACTGAAAATGTGGACCTTTTTCTTTATCTACTTTCAGCTTTGAATCAGTTACCATTTTACTGATCACCGGATCGCTGAATGCTTCGGGTTTCAGGGTAACTTTTACAACGCCTTTGTTTTTTACAACAAGGTAGTTTTTTACATACCCTTTCAACAACATGCTGTCTTCAAACACTACTTGTGATGTTGGTAAAGCATCTGGTGCAATGCCACGAAACAGGTTAAAGCCGATCAATACAGCAGCTATTAATGCATAGAGCCAGTAAATATTAAATTTAAACGGTTTGCGGGTGTCTTTCTTTTCGCCGCTATTCTCTGGATTATTTCCTTGATTCAAACTCATCTTTTTGTTTTTTTCCCTTTTCTGCGGGATTTCTGATAGTATTACAATTGTGTGGCTAAAAGTTTCAGGCGGTATTTGTTAAATTTTTCCCTGGCTTTCATCCGTTCATTTATTCATGATCAGCACTGTTGGCATCGCTCCACATTTCTTCCAGGCGATAAAACTTGCGTGTTTCCGGTTGAAAAATATGCACCACCACATTTACGTAATCAACCAATACCCACTGTAGCGCATTCTTACCTTCATGCCTGTACGGACTTTCGCCACATTCTTCCTTCACCAGGTATTCAACATGATCGGCAATGGCCTTTACCTGTGTGGTACTGGTTGCTTCGCAGATGATGAAAAAGTCGGAAACAGCTTCAGGGATCTTCCGTAAATCAAGACTTACGATATGTTCACCTTTTTTTTCCTGGATCGCACGCAGGATGGTTTTGAATAATTTACTGTTTCTGTTGATGCGGGAACTGGCCTTTGAATCTTTACTTCGGCTATTTAAGAGAGATAGTGTACTCAATCGCTTGGTGGTTTAATGAATAAATCTGTTTTTTGCTAGAACGTTCGGTCGTAGCTTTTTACTTTTTATTTTGTCCAAAATTATACAATCTTGCGCAACCATGCCTCTTAAAAAATCAGATACCTCGTGGATTGAGCTGGACATTGTGGACAGCACCAACAACTATGCCATGGGGTTGATTCATGCAGGAGTGGCACAGCATGGTACAGTTGTGTTTGCCCACTATCAAAACAAGGGCAAAGGGCAGCGGGGAAAAAGCTGGGAAACCGAGCCCGGCGCAAACCTGAGTTTTTCCATTATTCTGCAGCCCCACTTCCTGTTACCCACGCAGATGTTTCAGTTACTGGCGGTTACCGCAGTTTCTGTGCGGCAGGAATTAGAAAAATTTATTGGAAACGAAGCCAAAATCAAATGGCCCAACGATCTATATTGGCGTGACAGAAAGACAGGGGGGATTTTGATTGAAAATGTGCTGCGGGGCACACAATGGCAATGGGCAATAGCAGGTATTGGCATCAATGTAAATCAAACAACATTCGGGCAATTACAAAACCCTGTTTCCATTAAACAGATCACAGGTAAAGAAACGCAGGTCAAAGAACTGGCGAAAGCCACCCATGTCAACTTGCTTGATTCACTTCTCAAACTGGAAAAAGAAGGATTTGAAGAGTTTCTTCAGCAATACAACCGGCAGCTTTATAAGAAGGGGGAACAAGTAACGTTAAAAAAAAGAAACAGAAGTTTTACAACAACCATCAATGGGGTGAGCAGGCAAGGCCAACTGCAAACGGGGATTGAAGTGGAAGAGAATTTTGATTTTGGCGAAGTGGAATGGGTATTATGATATTTCCTGTTTTTTAACCATCTTCTCTCGTTTGAAACAGCAGCCGGGCCTTACCTTTGCGGCACGTAAAAAAACTGAATACATATGAAAATAGCTGTAGCTAAAGGCGATGGAATAGGTCCGGAAATTATGGAAGCCGTTTTGTCGATCTTCGACGCTAATAAAGTACCGCTGGAGTATGAAATGGTGGATATGGGCAAATGGGTGTTCGACAAAGGATTCAACAATGGCATGACGCCTGAAGCCAAACAAACCATTGAAGCATTAGGTCTTCTTTTTAAAGGACCAATGGAAACACCAAAAGGAAAAGGTGTAAAAAGCATCAATGTTACAGCACGTAAAACCTGGAACACGTATGCCAACAAACGAGATTTCCAAACACTGCATGGTGTTGATACCGTTTTCAGCAAAGCAGGCATACCCATCGACATTACTGTAGTTCGTGAAAATATTGAAGATACTTATGGCGGTATTGAACATATGCTCACGCATGATGTGGCGCTGAGCCGTCGTTTTATTACCCGTCCCGGAAGTATGCAGGTGATCCGTTATGCTTTTGAAATGGCAAGGCAGAAAAAAGCAAAACGAATCACTTGTGGTCATAAAGCAAACATCATGAAGATCACCGATGGTTTGTTCCTCGAGTGCTTTCATGAAGTAGCAAAAGAATATCCGGAGTTGAAAGCCGATGATATTATTGTGGATGATTTGTGTATGAAGTTGGTTACTCGCCCCGATCTGTTTGATGTGGTTGTATTAACCAATCTGCAAGGTGATATTGTGAGTGACCTCTGTGCCGGTTTAGTTGGCGGATTAGGTTTTGCACCTTCAGCAAATATTGGTGATCATATTTCCATATTTGAAGCTGTGCATGGTACAGCGCCGGATATTGCCGGAAAAAATATTGCCAATCCAACAGCTTTGTTATTAAGTGGCTTGGCAATGCTTCGCCATCTTGGATTAACAGAAAATGCCGGGTTGATTGAAAATGCATTGTTGTATACATTGGAAAACGGAATTCATACCGGTGATTTTGGCGACAAGTCAACTCCCGCTGTAAATACCACGCAGTTTGCTGAAGCCATCATCAACAATTTTGGAAAGAAACCGCAAAGTGGCGGACGTGAAATTGTTCCCAACAAACCGGGCACCCCTACTCCATTGAAATTGGAATACAATTCCATGATGGTCTCAAAAGAAGGCGATGCAGAAACTATTGTTGGTGTTGATCTGTTTATTGAAAGTGACGAACAACCCACTGCTATTGCTGAAAAATGTCAGCGACATGCAGGTGTTAAGTTTAAATTAGTAAGCATCAGCAACCGCGGCACGCAAGTATGGCCAACAGGTTCGGTTTATACCAACCTCGTGAATCAATACAATGTACGTTTTGAAAGTATTGAAGATTATCCACTCAATCAACAAGACGTGATTGGATTGTACGTAAGCATGAGTGGTAATTTCAAGATCTGTTCATTTGAATTACTGAATATGTGGGGCGATAAGAAAGCGTACAGTTTGGCGCAAGGGCAATAAGCAATAAATTTTTCTACTTGAAAAAGAGCGTCATGTTTGACGCTCTTTTTTTATTTAATTATTTGCCGCACCTGCATCGATCCAGCAAATGATCGAATTCTTTTGTGTTGTTGTTAATGTGCCTGTTTTCGGCATAGAGCCACTCAATACAGCTGCACGGATCTGTGCTTTGGCTGCATTGATCTCTGCATAACTGGTTAACGGACCGGGGCCATTTACAGAACCTGAATTATGACAACCGCTTACGGCACAAGTCGATTGAAAAATTGGCGACACATTTGCTGAAAACTGAATGGCAGCACCTGAACAATTGGGAGTATACGTAGTACCACCACCTCCGCCACCGCCATTATTACCACCACCCGTTGAACCTCCATCAGATTTTTTACAGGAATAGATAAAGCATACTGTTAACAGCATTGCACATGAAATAAGCCATTTCATAAAGAAGAATTTAAAAGTTATAACACCTATAATCCAATTAACGGAAGATTGAGTTAACAGGTTGCCTGTGCCATAATTTTAAAGTTTGCGGTCGTGAATAATTGATATGAGCAATTATTGATTATGTTGCGGGACGTATACAGATCATAAGCTTTTATACACTCCCCACTGTATGAACAATCAAAAAGTAATTCCTGAATCCGTACAGAGCAAGCAACATTTTTTGATCCTCGACGGGTTAAGAGGAGTTGCTGCATTTGCAGTTGTGGTATTCCATTTTATGGAATGGATCATTACCGACTTCAGCAAAAACTTTATTGCACATGGCTTCCTTGCTGTTGATTTCTTTTTCTGTCTATCAGGATTTGTGATCGCTTATGCATATGATAACCGCATGGAAACATTAGGAATCAAAACGTTTTTCAAACTCCGGCTGATCCGTTTACATCCATTGGTGTTGCTTGGTTCTGTATTGGGATTGCTTGGTTTTTTTCTTGACCCGTTTTCGAATGAAGCAGCACAATACAGCAGCGGCATGATCGCATTATTATTTCTAAGCTCGGTATTCCTCATTCCTCTTCCCATAATGACTGACCGTAGTTTTAATCTGTTTGGTTTTAATGCACCTGCATGGTCGTTGTTCTGGGAATACATTGCTAATATTCTTTATGCACTCATTTTACGCAAATTGAGCCGAACAGTTTTGTTACTGTTAGCACTACTTGCAGCAACAGGCATTTGTATCATCGCCTATCGCACAGGAAATCTGTTGGGAGGCTGGAGTAAAGATAATTTTTGGGATGGTGCTGTACGGGTTGCCTACTCCTTTTTAGCAGGTATGTTCATTTATCGTTCAAACTGGATCATTAAAAACAAATTGGGCTTTACAGGGCTAACACTATTATTACTACTGGCTTTCCTGATGCCCTTTGGAAAATGGAACTGGCTTACAGAATCGTTTGCTGTGATCATTTATTTTCCGTTGATTGTTTCGCTGGGTGCAGGTACACAGCTGTCGGAAAAAGTTAAGAAAGCATGTATGTTCTCAGGTTCTGTTTCTTATCCATTGTACATGACGCATTATGCATTCATCTGGGTATTCGGCCATTATTATCTTGCACAAAAACCCGGTACAAGTGAACTGGCAATTGTGATCTCATGCGGCGCAATATTACTGGTTGCTTTCAGTTACTTGGTGATGAAATTTTATGACATACCTGTAAGAAAGTATTTGCAAAGGCGCTGGAACAAATGATCCTGTGTGTTATTTCTCTGCTGCTTGTAATGCATCAAGTATTTGTTGCGTATGAATCTTCGTGAGCACTCTTGTTATGACTGCATCAATGATCCCTTTTTCGTTCATGACAAATGTTGTACGAACCAATCCATCATAGATCTTACCCATGAATTGTTTCTTACCCCACACATCATATGCATTGATCACTGCATGATCCTCATCCGCAATTAAACGAAAAGGAAGATTGTTTTTTGCTTCAAACCGCTTATGTTTCTCCACTCCATCTTCACTAACACCAATGATTTCGTACCCGAGTTTTTTCAGTTCTGAAAAATTATCACGCAGATTGCAGGCCTGTACCGTGCAGCTTGCAGTAAGATCTTGCGGATAGAAATAGAGAATTATTTTCTTGCCTTTGTAATCAGCTGAAGATATCTTCTTTCCGTCTTGGTCAACACCTTTAAAAGCAGGTGCTTTATCGCCCACTTTTAATTTGGTCACATAATTCTTAAACGGTTCTTTTTTGATTGCCTTAGCTGCCGAAGGTTTTGAAGCAGTTTTTTTTACCGCCGGTTTCTTTACTACTGCTTTCTTTTTTGTTGCCATGTTGATATAAAACGTTTCGGTAGAAACACCGATGTTGTTGATTTGTTCGAACAGAATCAGATGAACATCTGCATCCCTATTTTCTTGTAAAGCGAATGATCCGTTCGGTTGTATTGCCAGCCTCGTCTTCTACCATGATCTTTAATTCATGTTCGCCCGGCGGACAATGTTCATCTACCTTGTATCGGTATACCGGGCCAAGTCCGCTAAACATCAGCCATTCACCATCCAGTTCTGCACGAAAACTGTAGATCGCTTTTTTATTATCTGCAACAGTACATGTAATTGTTGATCCATTCCCAACTGTTCCACCATCAACCACACCTGCAACTGCAAGTGTAGGCGGCACTAGATCCACTTCCAGCCAAAACTCACCAAAGTCACGTGACTTTGCTTCGTACCAACCTTTTACCAATGCTGCACGTTCCACTACCGTTTTTCCTCTGCTGTTGTGGATCATGATCACACGATTGCTTGCACTTGTAGGAATTTCTTTAGTTGGTTTTATGCGAAACATCATCGAATCATGCGCAGGTATCAACGGCGTGTGCATTACATGAATATTGGAATAAGCAGTTGCACTTGTTTTATAGTTGTACACAAAACGGAAAGCATCATAAAAACTTTTTTCGCTGCTCACCATTTGCACATCGCCCTGTTCAAAAATATTGATCTGGTTGGGTAGCATATACCTGCTGTCTTTCTGTACGTTGGCGGGAGGCAATACTGTTGGTGTGCGTTTTAATTTAAACCGAAGTGTGGATGCATTGTTATTTGCATCTTTTACAACAATCATGACTTGATGGGTTGTTGTATCATTCAAATGGATCAATCCATCATCTTGTTTGAAATAGATCGGTAAGCGATCGCCTGGTAAAGGAGACAAGTGTTGATAGTAAGAACCACCATTTGTTTTTATACGATAATCTATATGCGCATTTAGGTAACGTGTTTGCAAATAATCAATACCATCGATCTGAAATCCACTAACGGGTTCTTCATCAACATAAACCACTGCTTCAAAAATTCCATTTGCATTTGGTATTCCTGTAACACGATCGGTTGCAACAATCGCAAATGAAACAGCTTCGCTGCTTACGGTAATTGTACCGCCTGCCACACTATACCCACCGGCTACCCGGGTTAACATCATTGTACGGGGTGTTTGCTCGTATGTACTTTTTGTGCGGTCGTACACCGCAAGTTTTGTTATATCGGGTGGCGTAACATCATGTACACGATGAAAGAGTAATGCATTCAAACATGCATCATCATCTGTTCTGCGTATCTCATAATGCACATGTGGACCTGCAGATGCGCCGGTATTTCCGCTGTATGCCAACAGTTCATTTTTCTTTACTGGAAATTCACCTTTCGCAAATTCCACATCTCCTTTCCAGCTTTGCTTTGCATACTGTCCTTCTTTCATTGCTTTCAACACTTTTACAGGAAACGTATTCATGTGACAGTACAACGTTGTATAACCATTCGGATGACTAACATAAATCGCATTCCCAAAACCATTGGGATCTACTTTTACTTTTGATATCCATCCATCAGCAGGTGCATATACCGGTAAATTTTCACGGCGAAGTGTAAACAGATCAAGCCCCATATGAAAATGGTTGGGGCGCATCTCTCCGAAATTTGCATTCAGCTTTAACGGAATATCTAACGGATACCGGAAATAATTGGTGGGATAGTTTTGCTCTGGAAAAAGTTGAGCAGTTGCAGTAAAGAAAATAAACAACGAAAAATAGAGAAGGGAAAACTGTTTCAACATGCGGCAAAAATAAAGAAGATGAAATAAAGCGATTTGCCGTTATGACGAAGTACTGTCAACAATCCGTTGCAAGTTGTGTATAACTGCCACGCATAAAAAAGAAAAATAAATTGTGTGCTCCATTATGTAGACTCTTTAGAAAATTGACTGAGCGCTTTTTTTACTGTGTTGTTGAACAGAAATACCGAATGTACAAGAGTGCGACGCCAATGCAGCTGAACAACATTACTAACGCCTGTTACCAAAACTGCTCAGTAAAAACTTCAAAAACGTTCAAAATTTCACGTTCAGATTAGCGCTCAATCCAATACTTTTGCAGCCAAATTCTCCTCATGCCAAAAGACAAATCGATAACCAGTGTGCTGATTGTAGGCAGCGGCCCCATTGTGATTGGCCAGGCCTGTGAGTTTGACTATTCGGGTTCGCAAGCGGCCCGCAGTTTACGTGAAGAAGGAATTGAAGTGATCCTGATCAACAGCAACCCGGCTACCATTATGACCGATCCGATGATGGCTGACCGTGTGTACCTGTTGCCCCTCACCATTGAAAGTATTGAACAGATCCTCGAAGAAAATCCGCAGATCGACGCTGTGCTGCCTACCATGGGCGGACAAACAGCCCTCAACCTTTGTAAGGAAGCAGATGAGTTGGGCATTTGGGAAAAATTTAGTGTGGCAATGATCGGGGTGGATGTGAAGGCGATCGATACAGCCGAAGACCGTGAGAAGTTCCGTCAACTGATGATCGATATTGGTATTGGTGTGGCACCAAGTCGTGTAGCCAACTCATTACTGGAAGGAAAAGAATTTGCGCAGGAAATAGGAATTCCATTGGTGATCCGTCCTTCGTTTACTCTTGGTGGTAGTGGCGGAAGTATTGTGTTTCATAAAGATGAGCTGGATGGGGCATTGGAACGTGGATTAACTGCCAGTCCCATGCATGAGGTGTTGGTAGAAAAAGCATTGCTCGGCTGGAAAGAATTTGAGTTGGAGTTGTTGCGTGATAAGAATGATAATGTGGTGATCATTTGTACGGTGGAGAATTTTGACCCGATGGGGGTACATACCGGCGACAGTATTACCGTTGCTCCGGCAATGACCTTGAGCGATACGGCGTTCCAGAATATGCGGAACATGGCGATCAAAATGATGCGTAGCCTCGGCAATTTCGCCGGTGGTTGTAATGTACAGTTTGCCATGAACCCGGAGAATGAAGAAATTATTTCGGTGGAGATCAATCCACGTGTAAGTCGCTCTTCAGCCTTGGCAAGTAAAGCAACGGGCTATCCCATTGCAAAAATTGCAGCGAAGCTAGCCATTGGTTATACACTGGATGAGTTGAAAAACCAGATCACCCAGACTACTTCTGCTTACTTTGAACCGGCACTGGACTATGTAATTGTAAAGATGCCTCGCTGGAATTTCGACAAGTTCAAAGGTGCAGATGATCGGTTGGGTTTACAGATGAAGAGCGTGGGTGAAGTAATGGCCATCGGCCGCAGCTTTACGGAAGCGGTACAGAAAGCTTGTCAGAGTTTGGAGAACAATGCAGTAGGCCTTGGTTATTATGGCCAGAGTTTGAAACATGCAGAAGAGCTGATCGAATATATTAAGGTGCCGAAATGGGACCGCATCTTCCGCATTAAAGATGCCCTGATGGCGGGTGTGAGTGTGAAGACGATCGTAGAAGCAACCAAGATCGACCGTTGGTTCATTTACCAGATCCAGGATATTGTGAACATGGAAAAAGAACTGGCGAAGCACGATATGCAGTCGCTCACGAAAGAATTACTCACCGAAGCAAAACGGATGGGCTTTGGCGACGAGCAGATCTGCCGCATTATGAAAGAGGATGCCAGCGAAGATGAGCTCTACGAAAAGCGTAAAGCCTGGGGCATTACCCGTGTGTACAAAATGGTGGATACCTGCAGCGCTGAGTTTGAAGCAAAAACGCCGTATTTCTATAGTACGTTTGAATAATTGCCCAAAGCTCAAAAGAGTGAAAAGAAATAAATAAAAAAGCAGCGGAGATGATTCGCTGCTTTTTTATTTAAAAAAATAGAGTCATAGATAACACTGATGAAACGGATTGGCACGGATCAAATCCTTTATCAGCCGCTAAAATCAGCGTTATCAGTGTTTCTATCCTAAACAGTTTTTATCTTACATCGTCATGATTAAAAACCTTAAAGCATTATTCTTTGGTTTACTTGTTGCATTGGTATTATGCGAAATTATCTTGCGCATTTACAATCCGTTTACCAATTTCACCAAGCAAGGGAAATTAGTACTACCCGCCAATCAGCAAACAGTATTCGATAATCAATGGATCAAACAGCTGGATTCAAAAATCCACTACAGTCGCAATGCATTGGGTTTTCGAGGACCAATGCCAACGGATAGTATTTCAAAACTCAATTCGATTATTACGATTGGTGGCAGCACGACTGAATGTCGTTTTCTGAGTGATAGTACCACCTGGTCATTCTTACTGGGAGAAAAATTGAAAGATTCAATCCCTAACCTATGGGTGAATAATGCAGGTATTGATGGTCATTCAACGTTTGGCCATTTGCATCTACTAAAAGAATATGTGATTAAGCTCAAACCAAAATATGTATTCCTGTTGACGGGCGTAAACGATGTGGAAACAAAGCAACCGGAAGGTTTTGACCTGATGAATGATAACAGGATTCATTACAACTCTTTCAAACAGTTTTTGAAATCGGTAATGAACAAAACAGAGATCGGTTCTACTATTTTTCAATTCTATGCTATCAAATTAGCTTATAAAAAAGGACTTATTCATAAAGAAGTTGATTTTAAAATCTTAGCGGATACAAGCTATTCACCTGCTTACATACACGATGTAATTGCACAACAGAAAAATTACCTTGTAGGTTATGCAACAAGATTGCAGGAGATTATCAATATCTGTAAGGCAAACAACGTAAAGCCAGTGTTGCTAACTCAACCTTCCTTGTATGGTGCGTACACCGATTCAGCTACCGGAATAAAAATGGACACGAAATATTTTGCAGATAACAGCGCCAAAAACAATTTACTTCAGGAGCAAGTGTTGGAAAAATATAACAATATAGTTCGTTCATTTGCCACTCAAACAACAGTAATTGATCTTTCGAGGTTAATGCCAAAAAACACAAGTTACTATTACGATTTTATTCATTTCAACAAAAAAGGAGCCGAAAAAATAGCTGACGTACTCAGTAAAGAATTATTACCTGTATTAAGATAAGGTCAACTCCTTATTTACTTATCCTGCCCGTACTATCTGTGTTTCAATTCAAATCATTTATTTTGCACTCATGTATATCCTAGGCATCTCGGCCTTTTACCATGATTCAGCAGCAGGCATCATAAAAGATGGCGAGATCATCGCCGCTGCACAGGAAGAACGGTTCAGCCGTAAAAAACATGATGCAGGATTTCCTTCAAAAGCCGTTACTTACTGTTTAAAAGAAGCAGGCATCAACATTGATCAACTAGAGGCAGTCGTGTTTTACGATAAACCATTACTCAAGTTTGAACGATTGCTTGAAACTTATTATGCATTTGCGCCAAAAGGTTTTGCATCTTTTCTTATGGCTATGCCTATATGGCTGAACGAAAAACTATTTTTAAAAAAAATAATCCGTGATGAGTTGAAAAAAAATCAACTCTATGATAAAAAGAAACTAAAGCTGTTATTTCCCGAACACCATCTCAGTCATGCAGCATCGGCTTTTTATCCATCTCCATTTGAAGAGTCAGCAATATTGACCATTGATGGAGTGGGCGAATGGGCCACCACAACCATCTGCAAAGGAAAAGGCAAAGAAATAGAAATACTCAAACAACTCAACTTTCCCCACTCTGTTGGTTTGCTGTATTCTGCATTTACTTACTACTTAGGTTTTAAAGTAAACAGTGGTGAATATAAGCTGATGGGGTTAGCACCCTACGGCGATCCAAATGCAGAACAAACAAGGCAGTTTGTTTCCATCATTAAAGAAAAACTGGTTAAGATCTATGATGATGGCTCTATCTATTTAGATCAGCAGTATTTCAATTATTCTGTTGGATTACGAATGGTGAAAGATAAAAAGTTTGAAACATTGTTTGGTTTCAAGCGCAGGAGCAAAGAAGAAGAATTAACGCAAGAACATTGTAATCTTGCTTTGGCCATTCAACAGGTAACAGAAGAAATTGTGTTGAAACTGGCTGCACATGCAAAAGAAATTACCGGTTCGAAGAACATTTGTTTATCGGGTGGTGTGGCTTTGAATTGTGTGGCAAATGGCAAACTCCAAAACGCTCTTCTTTTCGAGAACATGTTCATTCAACCGGCCAGTGGTGATGCGGGTGGTTCAGTTGGTTCGGCATTGGCAGCTCATTATATTTATTTTGAAAAGGAACGTCTTGTCAGCTCAGCAATGGATGCAATGAAAGGTTCCTACCTAGGTCCATTTTTTCCTACTGATGAAATTGAATCAACTATTCAACAATACAAAGCGGTTGCAACTGCATTTAGTGATAGAAATGAATTAAATAAAACTGTTGCAGCTCATATAAGCGAAGGAAATGTGATTGGTTGGTTTCAGGGGCGGATGGAGTTTGGCCCACGTGCACTAGGTAACAGAAGCATTATTGCAGATCCACGTAATCCTGACATGCAGAAAAAACTAAATCTTAAAATCAAATACAGAGAAGGCTTCCGCCCGTTCGCCCCTGCAGTGCTTGCAGAAGATGTACAAGATTATTTTGAATTGAATACTCTGTCGCCTTACATGTTGCTGGTGCAACCGGTGAAGAAAGATTTACAGCATCCTGTTCCAGCGAATTATCATCAACTCAACTTAACCGATAAATTATATTTTCAGCGAAGTACTTTGCCTGCAGTAACACATATCGATTATTCGGCCCGTGTACAAACAGTACATAAAGAAACAAACCCGGCTTTTCATTCGCTCATCAGTTCATTTAAACAACAAACGGGCTGTGCCGTGTTGATCAACACGAGCTTTAATGTACGTGGCGAACCGGTTGTTTGTACACCACAGGAAGCGTATCAGTGTTTCATGCGAACAGAAATGGATTATCTTGTCATCGAAAATTATCTACTCAGAAAACAAGAACAACCTGAGTGGAAAGAAAAATATGATTGGAAAGAGAAGTTTCAGAGTGATTAATCATCTCATGCCCTCTTCTAACTATAAAGTGCGAAATAAGAACGAACCTTTACTTTTGTAACAACTATGATTGAGTTTTTAAAAGACATGTGGATCTTCTTAAAAGTGCGTAAGAAATGGTGGTTAGCTCCCATTATTATTGTTATGTTATTACTTGGTGCCTTGCTCATATTCGGAGGCAGCAGTGCGGTGGCACCTTTTATTTATTCCCTCTTTTAGCATGAAGTGGCAACCTAAGCATACATCCCTCCTGGTAATCGCAATTGGCTTTGTCATCCTCTATTTCATTTTTCACAAAAAATGGTTGTTGCTTCCCTTCACGATCTCGTTGATTGGCTTCCTGATTGGCCCGATAGGTGAATTTGTTCATCATTTTTGGGTAGCAATTGCCAAAGTGTTGAGCTATATCAATAACCGTATTCTGCTCAGCCTTATTTTCTTTATTTTTCTTACGCCAATAGCTTTGTTAATGCGCCTTTTCAAAAAAAGCGATTTTCTTTTGTCTTTAACTCACAAAGGATCGTCTTTTGTGACCCGTAATCATTTTTATTCCAAAAACGACCTTCAACATCCATTCTAAGTCTCTTCCTCATTGGTCGCACTGTCTTAAGTTCGGGGGAAATTTGGCGCCTGATCCTTGATGGCCTTTATTTGATAGAGGAATGATATGCTTTGCAAAAAGCTATTTTTCTAACAATAACCAATTTATGCAGCGATCAATCAGTCGAGGCACCCCTCTAAAATAAAAACCCCCTCTGGTGGAGGGGATCTTTCAGCAGTTGGTTTCGGGTCTTTATTGTTTAATAAAGCTTTTTGTGGAAAGCCCGTTCTTTCCTTTTATACGGAGTACATACATTCCCGCTTGCAAGTGAGCTATATTGATCTCAGTATTAAAAGTAATGGTTTGGATGCGTTGCAACACCTGACCGGCTATATTGACAAGTTCAATTTGTGATATGCTGCTTGGCGCTGCAAAATTGATCAGAATTTTTTCGGAGGCGGGGTTGGGGGTGATGCGGATCACATCCTCACGTCCAAACCAAACTTTCACAACTTGTGAAATATTTTCCCTACCAATCTTGTTGATGGCACGCAGACGGTAATAGTTCCAGCCGGTAAATGGATTGCTGTCCACTTCTGCATAGGCAGCGGTATTCAGGACCACTTTTGTTTTTACTGTTTTCAATGTTTCAAATCGAACGCCATCTTTACTACGTTCCAGCATAAATTCATCGTAATCGTTGTTGTTCGTTAACATCCAATCGACAGCGATATCTGTTTTGCGGGTACGGGCGGTGAAGCTGGAGAGTGGGAGTGGTAAAATATTTTCAGTTACGTCGGTGCTGGCTAAAGAGAATGGGCTGAAGGTAGCAACACCTGCCCAAGTAATGGATCCTTCAATTACAGTTGATTCCGGCGAAGTAGCCCCTTTTCCTCCAAACGAATCCCAAACACTTCCGTTGAAATGAGCAATCGAAAGGGAAGGCAAGTTAGATACGTACGAAACATTGCAATTACTTCTTGCGTTCCATGAAAGTGTGACATCAACAGATGAAGATCCTGAAGTTCGGTCTAGCTTCCAATATTCACAACGGCTCACTCTCGTTATACCGGCAATTCCAATGGGGCCTAATGAAGTTGCACTTGCAACCATAAACTCAGCAGTAAATGCATCTGTTGTTTGCGATGGTGCTGATATACTCACAAAACGATAGCCGCCACCTGCGGGCCCAGAGAGTGCAGGCTTTCCAACCGGAAACACAAATGCATCATTCCCGATTTTTTTAACAGGGCCATTTGTAAATGATGTAGACTTTGCTTCGAGGGCTTTTGCCTCATCGTAAAAAATTAAAACATTATTACTTGAGCTAACAATATAGCCACTATCAAATGTTAGCTCATGTGTAATTCCAATAGTACACCCTAGTGAGACAGAAGCACCTCCTGTTTTTTGTAAACGTAGATAATTAAAATCCTGTGACGAGATACCCGGGGTACTAACGCCTGGAGTACTGATGGTTGTATTGCTGCTACCTTTTAAATAAACAGCACGGTTATTTTGATTGAATGAACTGTTGTTATAGCGTGTAAAGCTGCCACCCAACCATAAATCACCGCCTAAGTTTGACGAAAGCTGCAATACACTTGAAGTAGCGCCATCAGAGCCAATTATGACATTGCCTAATACCGAAAGCGGCTTGTACATACTGCTGTTCATGTGAACTTCACCTCTTCCATTTGCATTACCGATAATAAGGTTGCCGCCGATCTCGAGTTCGCTGGCAGGAAAATCAGAATTAAATAAATCAAGAATGCTGTTCTGAACTACAATATGGTGTGGGTAGCCCTGTAAGCCGACAGTATTCCCCCATTCAATTCCTCTTCCATATCTAGAAATTGTTCCGGTATTATAAATGAGTGTTGAACCCGTCTCATAAAAGGGAGCATCGTTTGCAATAAAGCCTCCGGTATTAATCTGCAAGCGATTTATAATCTTCGCAGAACCGGTTTCCAATAGTCCATTAAAATCAACTCCGCCTCTTATAATAACAGCGTACAAAAGAGGTTTATAGTTAGATATACCTTCTGTTATTCCTGCACCCAAAAAAGTAATCGTTCCCGCCTTTGCTTCATTTGGCTGAGCCCCATTACCACCTGTGATGATTCCACCATCTGCAATATTCAAATTCCCATCTAAGCCAGCTTCAAAATACCCACTATTCAAGTTTAAGCGATTTACGGTTGTATTGTTATTTGTAAGTGATACCGTATTGTTTCCGCTTGCTCCAAAACTCGAAATTGATAATACCTGCGCAGTTGCAGGCAATGCGTTACCCGTTACCTGATTCGTTGTTCCATTGTAAACGTAAGTTGCATTAGGATCAAACGTTCTGACTCCTGTTGTTTGAATATTACCGGCTGCTCCGGTTGTAATGCCATCGGCTGAGCCAATACCTAATGTGGCACCTAAAGCATTTACAAATGATGTTGAACCGGAAACAATAAAATTCTGGCAATTTAAAATACCGTTGTTGGTGAATACAGAATTATTAATTGTTTTGTTGGCTGTTAAAAACACTTGTGCACCCACATTAATTTGTAACCCTGCTGTGTGTAAGTTGATCGTTCCTGCTCCTCCTAATTGAGCGCCATCATTACCTGAAATCTGTAAAGGGCCGGAAGATGCAAGTTGTGTTATTGTTCCAGCGCCAACAATTCCATCTCTGAAAATTTTGGCTCCCGCATTTTGAAAACTACAGTTTTTACCGGAAGTAACCTCTATAACCCCATTAATAAGTGTTTGTGTTGCCCCGCCTACTGCAACCGAACCTGAAATCCTGAAGATAGGTTTGTAATCCAATACTGTCTTGAAATATGTAATCCCGGAAGTTTGAAAAGATATAGCGTTTAAGTTCCACTGAAATACGGCATTTGTTTTAAAAATGACCTCATTACTTTCAAATGCAAAATCATCCGATTGGCTGGGAGAGCTGTTACCATCTACCCTTACCAATCCGCTCTCTTCAACCGAAACTGTTGACCCTGAAGCAAGTGCTGGCCTTGTTCCGTACAAAACATACGTGCCATTTATAATCATATCATCTCCACCACCATTACTGAGAGAAAGTGAATTCCCATTCAGATGTTTTAACACCGCCCCTGCATCTACTACCAATTGATCTGCTGATACATTTGACGAAATCGTAACTGTATGGCCATTACGAATACGTATAACATTGGCAGCATTTGTTGGTGCGAGGGTTGCTGTTATCCAATTGCTATTATCCGTTGATGATTCCCAGGTAGAAACATCATTCCAATTGCCGGACTGCCTTGACCTGAAATAACTTCCTGTTGTGCTAACACATGAACCGGCTTGACTGATTGTGACAGGTGATGAGTTGTTGGAAAAGGTTACATAATCTGTACTAACAATGCGCATTTGATACCCTGTACCTGAAAATGTTCCTGCTGGTATTGTAAAATTGATTGTTTCACTAAGCGCATTTCCATTTAACGAACCAATATTAACCGGAGATGTGAAAGACCCAGCAGCATTGGATAACTGAACTGTGTAAATGTTGGAGCTGTTGTATATGCCAGTTGCAGTAAAATTTAAAGAGCCGGTGGCGGTAGTAAAACAATTTGCAAGATTATAGGTAGTTGAAGATAGAGATGTGAGTGTAATAGTGTTAGTATTATACAAAGCAGCAATTCCAACGTCATCCAAGCCTATCTCATCTCGTGAGCCTGCTCCTGAAATATCCTCACTGTTCCATCTGATATAAAAATAGTCTCCGGGTAAAATACCTAATCCTTTAATTATTGTCGAACGGGATGGATTCCCTTCCACTTTCACCCAACCGTTTGCATCTGCTGCTTCAGGTGTTTCGTAACCCAACTCCGGAACTTCACTGTAATTAATGTTATTAGATGAGTAAGAAAAATTAAATGAACTCGATCTTCCCTCATCATTACGCACAAAAAGGTTATAAAAAACAGTAAGCTCAGCAATGGGTGATGTGCCGTTATTTTGAATTCGGAGAATAATGGCGCCCGGTGCAAAATCGGAGCCGCCGGGTTGTAACATCAGGCAAGGATTTGATGCTGAATGGGGTGCACCTGTAAAAGCATAAATCCCACCTGTTGAAACAGGTCCTGAAACAGCACCTCGAGTAAAGTCGGTTGCCGCGGTAACCTGTGAGCCACCAAAGAATAAACTACCGTTATCCCAACCAATAATACTCCAAGCATTTGAATTCAATTGTCCAGTGGTTGAAGGATTTGGTCCAAATCCTACTCCGGTAAATGCAGTTTGAGGATTGCTGCCGATAGATGCAACTGTGCTATTGCTGAAATCAATTGTTACACTCGGAGCTGCATTGGTAAGCATCACCTGCCCTCTTGCTGCTACTCCAACAAAAATAAATATGAGTACGCCAAATAACGTTTTCATCATCACGCCTGAGATTTAGATTTGGTTGGCTTTCTACAGGTTGTAAGGCAATGATGTTTCGGGGGATATCAGAACAAGCTTTAAAGATAATCGTTCAATCCAGAAAACCCAGACATTTTGACGAAAATTTGAACGTCTGTGCAAGTGATCGAAGCAAAACAGCCTGTTTGTTTGGTAGCCTGTATGATTCAGGTAGAACATAACTGTAACAGTACTCCTGAATTAAGGTTCGGAAGGAGAAACAGATTCCTTTATTTTTGCTGCTCTATGTGGGCCATTTGCAAAAAAGAATTCCGCCAGTTTTTCAGCAATCTTACGGGGTATATCACCATCATTCTTTTCCTTTTGTTGAACGGACTCTTCCTGTTCGTGTTCTCCAGCTTCAACATTTTAGATTATGGTTATGCCACGCTGGAAAACTTCTTTAACCTCTCCCCTTATATTCTTTTGTTATTGATACCTGCTGTAACGATGCGCCTTTTCCCGGATGAATGGCGAAGCGGCACCATGGAAACACTATTTACCCGGCCACTCACGGCCTGGCAAATTGTGTGGGGCAAATATCTTGCAGCATTACTGGTAGTACTCATTGCATTGTTACCAACGCTTACCTATTTGTTTACCATCAGCGCCATGAGCGCTGAAGGAACAACGATCGACATGGGAGGCATTGCAGGTTCGTATATTGGATTGCTTTTTTTATGTGCTGCCTTTACAGCCGTTGGTGTTTGTTGCAGCAGCTTTACATTAAATCCTGTTGTTGCTTTTTTATTGAGTGCCTTTTTTTGTTTTGTGTTCTACAGCGGTTTTACTGCCTTGAGTCAATTGGTAGGTACGGGTGCTGATTATATTATTGAAATGCTGGGTATGGAATTTCATTACCGCAGTTTATCAAAAGGAGTGATCGATAGCCGTGATGTAATTTATTTCCTCAGCTTTATCTTTTTCACCTTATTCATCACCGTGCAACGCATTGGCCGTAAAAATTAAGCACCCATGAAAAAATTGCTTTCGATCAAATACGGATGGCTCTTACTGCTGGCTGCTTTAGTGGGGCTCAATATTCTTTCATCATCTCTTCGCTTACGTTGGGATCTTACAGCCGAACAACGCTACTCACTTTCTCCCCAAACAAAAACACTTTTAAAAAATATCGACAGTACAATTACAGTTGATGTTTTTCTCAAAGGCGATTTCAGGGCATCGTTTCGTAAACTGCGCAACACAACAAATGATCTTCTCAATGAAATGAAGGATTATAGTGGCAGCCGTTTGCAGATCAATTATAAATCGGTTGATGAACTGTTTGATGATGAAGCGAAAAATTTCATGTTCGGAGAAGTGATCAACGAATTGCGGATGAACGGTGTAAATGTGGATAGCCTTGGACAAACAAGGCCCGGTTTTCGTGAAGAAGTGATTCAGCAGATGATCACCGATTCGTTAAAGAGTCTTGGCATTTTGCCTTATACATTAGAAGTACAGGAAAAAGAAGAAGCCAAAACACAACGTGTTATCTACCCTTCTGCATTGGTGAAGTATGGAGGCAAAGTAATGTCGGTTGATTTACTAAGTGGCAAAACAGAGTATAGTCGTGATCCTTTAACCGGAAGCTTGGTTACAGATGAAGCAAAAAGCATCAGTAATGCAGAAGCACTGCTGGAGTTTAAGTTTGCAGATGCCATTGAAAAAATTCAACGCAAACAAAAACCATTGATCGGTTACATGACAGGAAACGGCCAGCCAATGGGACCCGAAACATTCGATCTTGTTCAAACACTCGATGCCAATTATCTCTTCCGTATCATCGATCCAAATACAACAGCTGTAATTCCAAAAGAATTTGCAGCTGTGATGATCGTAAAACCATCAGTTGGGTTTACTGACTCAGCAAAAATGAAGATCGATCAGTACATCATGCAGGGAGGAAAGGTATTGTGGTTCCTCGATATGCTGCATGCAGAAAAAGACAGTCTTACGTTTGTTGCACAAACATTGGCATACGATCGTGGATTAAATCTTGATGATCTGCTGTTTCGCTTCGGCGTACGCATTAACCGTGATCTGTTACAGGATCAGCAATGCGACCTTAGCAAATTAGTAGTAGGTAACGCCGGCGGTCAGCCGCAGTTAGCCGATGTTCCGTTCAACTATTATCCTTTGTTAACAGCAACTGGCAATCATCCCATTACAAAAAATTTAGAACCAGTACTCAGTCAGTTCACCAATACATTGGATACTGTAAAAGCAGAAGGAATAACCAAAACAGTTTTACTTACATCCAGCGAAAATGCAAAGTTTGTAAGTACTCCTGCCATCATCAGCTTACAGGAATTGCAAACCATCGAAGACATTAACCTGTACAACAAAAAGAATTTACCCGTTGCTGTTTTGTTGGAAGGAAAGTTCAATAGTTTTTACGCAAACCGTGCATCGGCAGAAATGCGGCAATACTTTACAAGTGCTTATGGTTCTTTCCAAACACAAACGGCATCAGCAACGCAACAGTTAATTGTAGGCGATGGTGATGTGCTGCTTAACAGCTTTACCAAACAGGAACCATTTACTATGGGCTACAGTCGTGTGCAGGAACGCAGTTATGCCAACAAAGCATTTTTGCAAAATACATTGGAATACATGACAGGTAATGCAGGTATCGTAGCTTTGCGTAATAAAGATGTGGCCTTGCGCTTATTGAATCCACAAAAAGTTACTGAACAGCGTTTGCAATGGCAGTTGATCAATATTGCAGTACCTATCCTTATCATTGTATTGATTGGCTTTAGTTATATGCAATGGCGTAAACGAACTTTTAGTAAACAAGCATAACGTTTTCATTTTTTGAATTATCATTCATGACTCACACACAGATCACTTATCTCGTATTCGGAATCGTATTATTAGTTGCCATTGTATTTGATCTTGGCTTGCTCAGCAAAAAATCTGCGCACCTTACTACCAGGCAGGCGTTAACACAAACCATCTTTTGGGTACTCCTTGCGTTGGGCTTCGGTGCATTTATGTGGTATGAAGACGGTAAGCCCGCTGCACTTGAATATGTAACAGCCTACCTGATGGAGTGGAGCTTAAGTATTGATAATATTTTTGTATTTGTACTGATCTTCAGTTTTTTTAAAGTGAAAGAGGAGTATATCCCCCGTGTATTATTGATCGGCGTATTAATGGCAATTGTATTCCGTGTTATTTTTATTACGCTGGGTGTTGAACTGGTCAATCGTTTTCATTGGGTGTTGTATATTTTCGGTGTGTTCCTGGTATATACAGGTTTCAAAATGTTTACCACCAACCAGGAAGAAGAATATGACCCAAGAGAAAGTAAAGTGTATCTCTTCCTTAAAAAATTCTTACCCATTACAATGGAAGATGGGCATGGCAAGTATGTAATAAAACAACATGGCAAACCGGTTTACACAGCCTTGTTTGTTGTAGTGGTGATGCTTGCTACTACTGATATTGTATTTGCATTGGATTCAATACCTGCTGTAATGGGTATTGTTGATCGAAAAAGTGAGTATGCTTCATTAGTGATCTACACATCGAATGTGTTTGCTGTACTGGGCTTGCGTTCATTGTTTTTCCTGTTACGGGGAGCGGTAAGTAAATTTGATTTCCTGCAACAAGGCATTGCAATAGTGCTTGTTTTTATTGGTTTGAAAATGTTAGGTGAAGAACTTATTGGCACAGTAGTCAATAAAAGCACGCAGGTGGTCATTTCATTAGTCGTTATTGTGGCATGCATTGGCGGATCGATCGTTTATTCGATCTACCATAAGAAAAAAAATGCACCACCTGATATGCCCAGTTAGATCTCATTTATATCGTTATGTCGCACTATCGTATTGATCGTATTGCCGGTATTTTACAGGCTGTCTGTTTACAACAGGCAGATGTTACTTGCAATATTGAACATTTATTGATCGACAGCCGACGTGTAATTCATCCCCCCACTGCTTTATTTTTTGCCTTGCTCACCAGCCGCAGAGACGGGCATGATTATATTAAAGAAGCATACAGTAAAGGTGTCCGGAATTTCATTGTTCAAAAGAAGATCACTGTTGATCAATTTCCCGAGGCCAACATTTTATTAGTAGTCGATACATTAAGTGCATTACAACGGTTAACAGCTTATCACCGCAGCCAGTTCAATATCCCGGTAATTGGTATTACCGGCAGTAATGGTAAAACGATCGTGAAAGAATGGTTGTATCAATTACTGAGTGATCATTTTACGATTATCCGCAGTCCTAAAAGTTATAATTCGCAAGTAGGCGTTCCGTTAAGTGTATGGCAATTGCAATCACATCATACATTGGCCATTTTTGAAGCCGGTGTTTCGCAGAAAGGTGAAATGGATAAGCTGGAAAAAATCATTCAACCAACACTTGGCATTTTAACCAATATAGGTGAAGCACATGCTGATGGGTTCGCAGATATGCAAGAGAAGCTGAATGAAAAATCAATCCTGTTTCTGAATGCATCAACCCTTATCTGTTCCACTGAAAAACTTAATGGTCTTTCATTTACTCATACGAACATCATCAGTTGGGGAAAAGAAACCGACAACACGATCGTTCTTAAGAACATCACAAAAAAAATCACTGAAACAAGCATTGATTTTACAAACGGATCGGTGAATGATACAATTGTAATTCCCTTTATTGATGATGCATCAATTGAAAATGCCATTACCTGTTTATGTGTTTGTGCTTATTTACAGATCCCGTTTGAAGAAGTAAGAGAAAAATTCAATCAACTTCGACCTGTAAGTTTACGATTGGAATTGAAAAGCGGGTTACATAATACCACGATCATTAACGATAGTTACAGTGCCGATCTAAGTTCATTCATTATTGCATTGAACATGCTGCAGCAACAATGGCAACATCCAGGCAGAACGGTTATACTTTCCGATTTTCAATTAACGGCCGATCAGGAACCAACTGTTTATGCTTCGGTTGCAGCGCTCATAAAAAGCCATTTTGTAAAAAGATTGATAACCGTTGGTGAAAAAACAAAACAGTTTTTACTTCCGTTGATCCCCGCATCGATCGAAATGTTTTCATTTTCTTCAACAGCAGAATTATTGGAACAATTTGCATCACTTTCTTTTCATAACGAAACTATTCTCATCAAAGGTGCACGGGTTTTTGAATTAGACCGTGTAGCACAATTGCTGGAACAGAAAACACATCAAACTGTTCTTGAAATTAATCTTACCGCCATTGCACGAAATATCAAAGCACATCAGCAGCTATTGCATCCATCAACCAGAATCATGGCAATGGTGAAAGCGTTCTCCTATGGAAGTGGCAGTTATGAAATTGCCAACCTTCTGCAATTTATGAAAGCAGATTACTTAGCTGTTGCTTTTACAGATGAGGGTGTTGATTTGCGTAAGGCAGGTATTACGTTGCCCATTATGGTAATGAATCCTGAACCTGCAACGTTTGATGTATTGGTTGAACAGAATCTTGAACCTGAACTGTTTTCATTTTCGATTCTTCACGCATTTGAGCAGTATCTTGAACAGGAGGGTATCAATAGTTATCCCGTGCATTTAAAAATTGATACCGGTATGCACCGGCTTGGTTTTATGCCGGAAGAATTACCTGCGCTCTGTCAGCAACTCACTGCAAAAAACACGTTCACTGTTCAATCAGTATTCAGTCATCTGGCGGCCAGTGAAGATGTCAATGAAGATGCTTTTACATTATTACAATCAAAACGTTTTGAAGATGCCTGTGCATTTATCGAAATACAATTGAACTATTCCTTCATTCGCCACCTTGATAATTCCAGCGGCACTATCCGTCACCCGCAATTGCAATACGATATGGTGCGGCTGGGCATTGGCATGTATGGTATCAGTCCTGTTTCAGGAAATTTACAATTAGAAGAAGCATTACGGTTAAAAACAACCATCGCTCAAATCAAAATATTACAACCGGGTGAAACGGTTGGCTATAACCGAAAAGGGATCATTAACAGGCCTTCTAAAATTGCAACAGTACGTATCGGCTATGCAGATGGCTATCCACGCAACCTTAGTAACGGCATTGGATACATGCTGGCGAATGGACAGAAAGCTCCCGTTATCGGCACCATTTGTATGGATATGACCATGCTGGATGTTACTGATATCCCAAACGTTCGGGAAGGGGATGAGGTAATTGTATTTGGACCAACCCTTTCTGTTAATGATGTTGCCAAACAAAGTCAAACTATTGCTTATGAGTTGATGACAGGTATTAGCCAACGGGTGAAACGAGTGTATTTTGAAGAATAAGAAAAGCTGACAAAACGCTGCACGCCACTCGCCTCACGCTTCTCGTAACTTCTAACTTTAAAATAAAACACTTACATGAAAAATTTTAAAGAGCTTCGAATCTGGCAAAAAGGAATGGATATCGCTGTTAACTCGTTTCAACTAACAAATGAATTTCCATCAGCAGAAAAATTTGGCATTATTTCACAGATTAATAGAGCTGGCGTGTCAATACCCGCTAACATTGCCGAGGGCAGCAGCCGAGCCAGTGAAAAAGATTATGCAAGATTTATAGAAATTTCGTTAGGCTCTTCTTACGAATTAGAGACCCATTTATTAATTGCACAGCGATTAAATTTTGGCAATGAGAATAAATTAGTTGAATTATTAGGCGAGATAAATGATGAGCAAAAATGCTACTAGGTTTCCTGAATAAGCTTTCCAGATGATGAGTAGCGAGTGGCAAGCAGCGAACAGCGTGTAGCTTCACTCCCTTTCTACTATCTTTGCTCACTAAAATTCGTTTTCGTGAAACTTCGTTACGTCATATTAATTATTCTTTTGATTCTGTTTGCTGACCAGGGGTTAAAGATCTGGATCAAGACCACCATGCTGTACCAGGATGAAAAATTCATTTTTGGACGCTGGTTTCGTTTATACTTTATCGAGAACGCAGGTATGGCCTATGGTTGGAAATTAGGCAACAGCGAATGGGCGAAGATGGCACTTACCTTGTTTCGTTTAGGTGCAGTTATCTTCGGCACCTGGTACCTCGTTAAGATCGTAAAAGAAAAATACCACAGAGGCTTTATTATTTGTGCAGCGTTGATCTACGCCGGCGCTTTGGGCAACCTGATCGATAGTTTGTTTTATGGAATGATCTTCGACAAAGGCATGATCTATAATGCTGCAACCGATACCTATTTTGGTTACGACGGATTGGCAAAAGCAACCGGCAAAGGTTACTCATCGTTTTTACACGGCCATGTTGTAGACATGTTGTACTTCCCTATCATTGAAAATAAAATGATGCCCAACTGGGTACCGATCTGGGGTGGCAAACCATTTACATTTTTCCAGGCTATTTTCAATATTGCTGATGCCGCTATTTCAACAGGAGTTATTACGATCTTGGTTTTTCAAAAACGTTTCTTTAAACCACGTAACGAGGAACAAACTAATACAACCGTTGAAACAAATACAGAAGTAGGCGATGATGCACAGGTAATGTAGAACCAGCAATTTCAAACTATTTAGTTTCATCAACTTTATCAAACAATACAAAGGATAGCATTCACGAAGTGAATGACATTGTTTGCTTCAAATAAAAAAAGACTACCGCTTAAGTAGTCTTTTTTTATTTGTACCTGATGATCTATTGTTTTTGTATTATTCTATGAATTGCTCCTGATGCAGATACAACACGTAAGAGATAAGAACCTTTTGCAATGTGCTGTGGTACATCAAATGAAATACCGTTTACACCTTTACTCACCATCAGTTTTTTATTTACGATCGGGTTGCCCAATGCATCGGTTAACTGCAATTGCACTTCTTCGTTACGGAATGCTGTCAACTGAAAGTTCACTTTACTGATGAATGGATTTACCAGATTGGAAATCTCCATTTTTTCTGTGTGAAGGAGTGTAACAGAAAGCGTGTTGCTGAACTTGTTGTTGCCTGTTACTTTACCCAGCATTTTTAAACGGTAATACACTTTACCTGAAACAGGTGTAGGGTCATTAAATGTATAATTGATTTCTGCGCCATCATTGCCCCTTGCATCTACATAACCAATATAGTTGAAATGAAGTCCGTCCTTACTGCTTTCCACTTCATAACCCCTTAAATTTTCATTCTTAGATTTCCAGGTAAGCACACCTGTTTCGCCCTGTAACTGCACATTGAACTTCAACAAATCAGCAGGTAATACACTGCAACTTGTAGGATTACTAACATTGATCACGATTGTTTCGTCTGAATTAAATACGGCGCATGAATTGCTTAAACCACCTGCTGTAGTGGCTACACGAATACGGTAGCGATTGCCATTCGCCATTGCTGTTGCAAGAATTGAAGGATAGGCAACAGTATCTCTGTACCCGTTTCCAACATTCGTATAACTGAACGTTTGTGCACCGGTAACTTCAGGAGCAGGTCCCCAAGTATTACCACCATCGGTACTTCGTTCCCACTCGTAATACTGGTACATATTGTAATACGATTCTACAAACACACGCATATCAACCTGGGCATTTTCACAAAATGTTTGGCTGGCATTTGGCGTCATTTGCAATGTAGGCGAACAGGTTTTAAATGAAATATCATCAATAGCCCAATCGTTACCACCACCACCCGGTGCATTGTTGCGTAGTGTTAGTGTAAAGTTGGTGGTAGTTGCATCTGTTCTGTAAACAAATGCACGCTTTACCCAACGGTTGGCTGTATCGGCCGTTGTTGACATTCGTGGTACGCCTGCAGCCTGATGACGAATATCGCCGGTATTATAATAATCAAGGTTGTTTACTTTGATGGCAATATTTGGCCGAACACCGGCCGTATCATTTGTAGCTGTTGGAATATATCCTGAAGCAACCCATTGTCCCCTACCAACTGAATCCTGTCCACATTTATAACATACGTTTTTAAACCAGGCAGAAACTTCATAGTAAGTATTAGGACAAGCATTGGCCACATTAAACTGAAATGCAGTATCGGTTTTATACGCCGCATTAAATACCATCATGTAACCACAAGGGTTTGTGGGACTCACAGGCTGCGCAGCATCACAAGGTGGGTTGCCTCGTTCTTCATCCGCCGCACCCGTATGATCGCCACTGATATCCCACACAGTAAACACCCGATTAGTGCCGCTAGTTGTCGGAATCGGCAATAACCGATCAGTAACTGTTCCTAAAGCGGCAGTATTATTTGTAATCCCATAAAAATTATCATTTGGTGTGCCTGATGTAAATGTTCTGTACACATAATTCGTGTTGGCAGAAGGAGTTCTGTTGTGCTGACTAGTTCCGGTGGCTGTACCAAAGGTTCCGTTAAATTCATCACCTATTACATTTGTTGCAGATACTGCATTGGGGCACACCTCAGGACTTGCGTACACAATCATACTATCCCTTGGAAATGTAACGACTCTGAACACGCCTGTGCTTGCTTCTCTGTATCGGAAAGAACCTCCACCAAAATTGATTCTTGTTCCTTCACCTCTGTTTATAACTACTCTGTAAGTAGCCATTATAAGATAGTTGTTCGCTGCTGTTCTTGGTCTTGAGGTATTTCCTACTGCTGATCCTCCACGAGTTAAAGTAGCATTTGCACCAAAATTGATCCTGATAATTGTATCAGTCCCTGCGCCACTTCCTACTGCAAAAGCCTGATCATCGCCTACAGCATCGGTATACATCGAACCATAGACCTTGCCTTCGTTTGTCCGCATTGCTAATGTTCCGGACTGGTAGGCAAACCCAGCGCCTGTTTTTAATGTATCATGAAACGATAAACTATCGATGGTAGCTGTACCCGTTAATGACATGGTTGTTCTTATTTCAAGTACATCGCCCACATCAATACTTCCACCACCGTTTTGTTTTGTGATGTTGACATAACTTTTCGCTGTTTCAACTGCATAGTTTGTTGCCGGATCAGTAACGCATAAAGTAAATGTCCAGGCACTTGTTGGCGTAGTTGTTTGATTTGAATATACCCTGACATAATAAGTTGTGCCAATGGTAAGACCTGTCGTTGAAATACTTGCCCCTCCATTTGTATTTTCTGAGCAATACAAACTTGAGAAGCTTCCACATGAACCTGAAAGTACTTGAAATGCCCATCTTCTACCACCTGGATTACCTGTTGGAATTCCGATATTGCTAAAAGTAACAGTAGGATTTGTTGACTGAGCAACAAAACTATACCACACATCCGCGGCATTTGCTACACCACAACTGCCACCAAATAATGATGCAGATGTTGTTGAACCATCTAATGTTCCAGAAACAGTATTGCATGTGGTACCGCTTGTCAATTGTATGGCATTAGCACAATCATCATTGCCGCCACTTTGTTGCACACATATATTAAATGCATACGCTGCCGACGTTATACCTACCGGGTTAGAAGAAACAAATACCCGTATGTAATAGGTAGTACCAATGGTTAGCGAATTGACCGTAAGTGCTGAACTTGCTGCACTACAACCTAACGAAGTAAGTGTACCGCCACATAAACCTGTAGAGCTACTGAACATCTGCACATAGGTGGATGCACTCGTGAGTGAACTTCCTAAACTACTCAACCTTACAATCTGCGTTGTTGATGTAGCAACGTACCTGAACCATACTTCATACACCGGTGTAGCTATAGCACAACCAACCGGAATTGTACCGGTGCTGCTTGTTGCATAAAATAACGTTGAAGCGGTATTGTTACATGCAGTACTTGATGTTAAAAGGACAGATCCACTACATTCATCATTCGCCGGTGGCGCAACCGGATGTGTAATACAAATATCTGCTCTGTAATTTCCTGTTCCGCCAAATGCACCATATTGTGATATACGTACATAATAGTTTGCACCAATCGTTAACCCTGCTTGTGTTAAAGCTGTGTGAGGAGATGACGAACAGGCAACAGATGTTAATGCACCACATGTGCCACTATAAAGCTGAATTCTCGGAGCAGTAATTCTTCCGCCAATATTGCTTAGTGTAATTGTATGCGAAGTTGATACTGCTGTAAAGCTATACCAATAATCATTGTATGTACCGGCAGCAGCACATCCCAAAGGAATACCTGCACTTGCTGTAGCACTGCTTAAGTTAATATTTGTGTTATTGCAACCAGTTGATGAAGTAAGTGTAACGGCTGTTGCACATTCGTTCTGTGCAAATATTTGTGTGAATGGAATGCTCAGAAAGGAGCATACTAAAAAAAACAGCCGGATCGATCTTGGGTACAACGATAGTTTCATAGTGATTGTTACTTAGGATAATGGTAAACCATTACAAAAATGAACAAATCCATTTAATCTACCTATAGTAGAACCTCTAAACTATACCGTAAAATCACGTATTTTATAACAGAAAAACAGTTAGCGGATCAATTCCTCACGGAAAACGTGTGCAAATAAAAATCCAGCATACATAAAGTACACTGGATCCAAATTAGTTCAGTACAATATTTACGGTGCATTAACCGCACAAAATTTCTTTACTGATAAAGTTGAAAAAACATTTTCCCAAACTGACAACACTATCGTTTTTGCACGGGCTTGTTAACGATACCATGTCTTGAAACAATTCGTACAATATAAGAGCCAGGCTGTAAGTTATCCGGAACATCAAGCATCATTGCGTTTGTTCCTTTACTTACAGCAAGTTTCTTTGTAAGGATAAACCGGCCTGTGGCATCAAGTAACTGAACATCGATCTGTTCCTTTTCTGCAACGATAACCTGGAATGACAATTTTGAAGCGATTGGATTTACAAGATTACTTACATCAAATAACTTTGCCTGCCCCGGCTGTACAGTAAGTACGTTGCTGAATTTTGTTCCGCCTTGCACAGCAGATAAACGCAGGCGATAATATACTTTACCATACACAAGTTTAGTGTCGTTGAAAAAATATTGTTCCTCGTTAGACTGTGCCCCTTTTGCAGTCAGCATGCCAACTGAAGTGAAATTTCTACCATCGGTACTACGTTCAACGGTATAGCCAATAAGATTCGCTTCCTGTTTTGCTTTCCAATGAAGTACAGCAAATTCGTTTTTCAACTGCACATTGAATTGAAGTATTTCAACAGGTAAAACTGCACAGGATGGTTGTACATTGATCGTAATGATATCAACATCGTTATACAAAGCACAGCTACCTGACGAGAGGTTTGTAGTTGATGTACCCACACGGATGCGATACTTATAACCATTGTATGTACTTGAGGCTATAAACGAAGGCAATGCTGCAGTATCTCTGTATTCTCCACTGTAATTCGTAAATCCAAAGCTCTGCACGGAAGGGCTTTCTGGAGCAGATATCCAGGTTGTACCATTATCTGTACTACGCTCCCATTGATAATAATTATAGTTATCAAAGAAAGTAGAAACAGCAACTGAAATATCTACCTGGTTATTGTCACAATAGGTGGGTGAATTTGTTGGACGCATTGTTAATGTAGGTAAGCAGGTAGCAAAAGAAATATCATCCATTACCCAATCGTTACCACCACCACCCGGTGCATTATTTTTAATGGAGATAGTGAGCGCTGTTTGTCCAACACCTGTTTTGAATACAAAACCTTTCTTCACCCATTGACCCCATGTACCAATATAATCCATGGTTCCTGTATTGTAATAGTCAATACCATTTATCTGGAATGTAAGATTTGGTTTTACACCCGATGAATCACCCGGTGCTGTTGGAATATAACTTGCATTCACTGTAACTCCTGAAGCTCCTGTACCGGTGCTATCAGAACCACATCGTTTACATACATTCCTGAACCATGCCGAGAATTCATAATAAGTATCCTCGCACAAGCCCGTAATATTTTGGTTATTGGCAATACTTAATTGATACGCCGCATTTACGGCCAGCATATAACCACCGCTTACACCATTTGCAGGTGCAGGGTTGCCAGCTAAGGGATCTGCGGCACCGGTATGATCACCAATAATATCCCACACGCCGAAAATACGATTGCCTGATGTTGTATTAGGACGGGCGACAGTTGGATCAGTTAATTGATTAGGGCTTAGATTTTTTGTGACGGAAAAATTACCATCCTGCGGGTTACTTGCCGCCAATGCCACAAAGTTATATCCTGATACAGTTCCGGGATTAGCTCCGTTAAGACTGGTTCCTGATCCAAAATCTCCACTACCTGCGTTTACATTATTTGCACCGGTTGCATTTGAACATAAACCATAGTTAGGGTAAATGATAAAAGAAAGACTGTTTGGGTTATTTGTATAATCAACTGCACCAACCGATGACAGCTGATTACGATACCGGACTGCTCCGGAACCATAGTTAACAATTGTATTGTATGCAATTGATGCATCAACCGTAACACGATACGTAACGATCACAAGCACCCCATTTCCACGTGGCCTGTGTGTGCCGGAATTATAATAACCTCCTGTTGCACTATCAATTCCTGTTGAATTAACTGAACTGGTAGGCATATTCGTTGTATCTCTTCCAAGATTGAATCGAACTGTTCTGTTAGAACCATCATACATACCAAAATCATCACCGGATGCATCAGTATAAGCAGCATACTGCTTGCCTTCGTTGGTCAATAATTTCAATGAGCCCGCCACATACGTTAAGTTAGAGGGAATCGTATCATTATAACGTGCTCTGAAAATTCGATTTGATCCATTATTAGCTACGTTTACAGAAACTCTTATTTCCAACACATCACCCGGAATAATTGTACCACCATTTGGTCTGGTGATATTAATAAAACTTTTACCTGTTGATACGTTAGCTGGCACTGTTGCCGCAGGTGTTGTAATACAGATATTAAATGTGCCATTACTTGTAATTGCGGATGAGCCTGCAGAATAAACCCTTACATAATAAACAGCGCCGTTTGTTAAACTCATTGAAATACTTCCACTGGTACTGCAGAATAGTGAAGTTAAACTGCCGCATGTGCCTGAAAATAATTCCATATAGGCGCCGGATCCACTCAGGTTAGTTCCCAAGCCGCTTAACGTAATAGTAGTAGTGGGTGCAACTGTAGCTGTAAACATATACCATACATCATCATCAGAAACACCACCGCATGAAGGCGCTGTAATTCCTGAATTAGTAGCACCAACCACGGTGCCTGCTGTATTTATACAGCTTACTCCCGGAATCAGATTAATTGCTCCTGCGCAATTATCATTGGCTGGCGGCGAAACATGTGTAATACAAATATTATAACCACCTGTAGAGGTTAACGCTGTATTACCCATTGAGTAAACACGAATATAATAGGTAGCTCCTATTGTAAGCGAAGAGGATAAACTTAATGCTGAAGAAGTGCCAAAATTACAACCCAGCGATGTTAAGCTGCCGCAGGTACCCGAGAATAATTCCACAACAGTTCCGGAAGCAGCGAGATTTGTTTCAATACCGCTCAATGAAATAGTTGTGATAGATTGTACAGCAGTAAAACTATACCACACATCATCATCAGCCGTGCCACCACACGAAGGAACGGCGATGCCGGAACTGGTTCCTCCAATTACTGTACCTGCGATATTACTACAAGAAGTGTTTGAGGTTAGCGATGTTGCAGATGCACAATTATCATTTGCAGGTGGCGGAGCGGGATGAGTTATGCAAATTGAAAAACCTCTTCTGTTAGATGGGTTACCTGTTGTTGTACTTGTAGTATATACCCGCACATAATAAGTTGTGCTTACAGATAAGCCTGATACAACAAGACTTGTAGAAACGCTTTGACAACTGATTGATGTAAATGATCCGCAACTCCCGCTTAATATTTCAACAAATGTATTTGCACCGGAAAGATTCGAACCCAGACCACTTATGGTTATGGTTGTTGTTGATGACTGTGCAGAGAACCGATACCAAACATCGTTTGTTGTTGTGTGAGAGCAACCGGCACCGCTGTTAGGGCCATCTTTTGTTGCATCTTGCAAATCTCCTATGGTTGTTGAGCACGCAATGCCTGAAGTCAGCAAAACAGAACTTCCACAAGTATTATTAGCTGCCTGCCCAAATGAAATAAATGGAATTGCTATAAGAGAAAGCAATAAAATAATTAGTCGAATTGACTTCAGATACAAATTTGGTTTCATAGCTATTTGGATAGTATACGGACGACTTTCCAAAATTCAATCATAAATTCTTCGGAAGCAATAGTAAAACTTCCCGATTATGACATTCTAACGAGAAGCCTCTATGAGCTCGTATTGGTTTACACTTAGTTGCGTCAGGATTTAATTACCAATTAGTTTTTTCTGAATTGATTTTCCCTCATACAATACCTGAAGAATATAGATACCCGAAGATGCATTGTCGTTTAGTTCAAGCTGAACTGTATTGATTCCGGCAGTTAATAGTTGTTTCCGTTCATGTGTTACTCTGCCGGTGATATCAATCAGTTGAATTGTTACAGGACGTTGTTTGTCGCTTGTAAAATCAATAAGTATGCGTTCATGAAAAGGGTTATTAAATACCTGCATATCCAATTCATATCCTTGCTGCGCTACAACAACTACTTTGCTGTATTTAACAGCACTTCCTGTGATCATTTTCACTCTGTAGTATGTTCTTTGATGAGCAGCTACAGGATCATTCCACACATATCGTAACAGTAATGCTCCGTTAATTTTTCCTGTTTCTGCGTATTGCATTCCATTTTCACTTCGTTCAATACTATAAGAAGTATTTGGTTGTTCATCTGCAATATCCCAGATCAGTTTTGCATGACGATTAATGAGAGAGCTGTTTACTCTTATAAAACTTGCAGGCAATACGTCGCAAGTGGCATTTAATCCAAGTGAAATAACATCAGTGTTATTGTATGAAGCACAACTATTGTTACCTAAATTAGTGAGCGATGTGCCAACACGAATTCTGAAACGATGCCCACTATTTGAAGGATTGGCAATAAAGCTTGGGTACGCAACAGTATCAACATAATAAGGTGAATTATAAGTATAGCTGAAGGTTTGAGCACTCGGGGACATTGGTGCATTGTTCCAGGAAGCACCATTATCAATACTTCGTTCCCAACGATAATATTGATAGTTGCTGTAAAAAGATTGTACAATTACTGACATGTCAACTTGCCCGTTATTACAATAAACAGGGTTATTTGATGGCCGCATATTCAATCCGGGTAAACAAGTTGAAAACGCAACATCATCCATCACCCAATCATTACCACCACCACCGGGTGCATTATTACGAATGACAATATTTACAGATGTCTGACCCGGCGCTGTTCTAAATAAAAAACCCTTCTTAACCCATTGGCCATTGTAGTCAAGATTACCCGTTGTATAATAATCCATTCCATCAACCTGGAAAGTAAGATTAGGTAATACTCCTGCAGAATCATTTGTGTTAGGAACAACAGGAGCCATATAGTTTTTAAATCCTGTGGTTCCTGAACCTTTGCCCGAAGTATCACTGCTACACCTGCGGCATATATTTCTGAACCATGCGGAAAACTCATAGTATGTATCCGGGCACAAACCACTTACTGTTTGCTGTACTGCATTATTAATACCGTAGGCAGCATTTACCACAGCCATGTAACCTCCGGGTTGTCCGGGTGTTGTTGCCGGATTGCCCGCCAACGGATCAGCTGCATTGGTATGATCGCCGATGATGTCCCATAAATTAAACTGACGGTTTGAATTGGGATAAGCAAGACTTGCGTTGGTACTGCCGGTTGGGCTGGTGTTGTTAGCAACCGTAAACATGCTGTCGTTAGGTCCCGAAGTTGGTGCTGCAAACGCACGCCATTGGTACCCCGGCACTACCGTTCCCGCAGCAGGAACCGGGCTTAAATTTTGTGTAGAACCGCTCCCGAAATTTCCACCGTTACCTGTAATTGAATTACCGCCTACAGTGCTGCAAACAGGAAGAGGATCTGTTACCATCACCGTCATTCGGTTTAAGTAGCGAACAACACTGGGCAATGTTGCTTCGCTCAATGTATTGGCTGTTTTATATCGAAAAGCACCTCCGGCTATTGTAAAGGAATTACCGGCAGTTGTATTCACCGTTACTCTGTAAGTGATCATGATGATACATGTACCTCCAAAAAAACTCGGGCGACCTGTATTATAAATTCTGCAACCAGATGCTGCCGGAAGGATATCGATCGTATTGGGTGCAGCAACAGCATTGTATGCAGCGGTTTGCCCTCCAACTCTTGTAAGGCTGCCAACGTTTACACGTAACACGCCTCCATTATATCGTGCTTCATCATCCCCACCTGCATCGGTGAGTAAGCCCGTTGTCCGTAACGGCGTGCCATAATTCATTCCTTCATTCGTAGTAAAGCGGATTGAATTTGCAATGTAGGTGGTGCCTGTTGGAATTGTATCGTTGTACCTCGCAAAATAAGCAGAACTGCCTGTTACAGCAATTACAGCACGTATCTCTAATTGATCACCATTTTGAATTGTACCACCTGTTGGCTTGCTGATGTTGATATAACTTTTTCCGGTTTGCACAGATTGTGCGATCGCTTTGTTACAAAAAGCCGAGACAAGTAAAATAAAAATAAGTTGATAAATAAGGAGTAGAGATTTCTGCATAAGCTATCGGATTAAAAACAAATTCAATTAAAAAGGAATATAAAAGTAGGCTGCTGATCAATTCAAACCAAGATGAATAACTACGGTAACCTATATGCAGTAATTGATGCATCTGTATTGTAGTTCATACGAAGTTTTGAAAAAGTAGTATTACAATTAATTACGCTGTTTGATGAACTGTAAAACTGCATCCTTTTCATTCCAGTATTTTCCGCATTTAATAAGGGGAATCTTCTATTGGCAGGCAAGTACAGTCATCCTACTTTTACAAAATCCAAACAATCCTCGTAAAATCATGAAACGTATCCTGTTCATTTCTTTCTTTTGTGCTATTTCATTTATTTCATATGCACAACCGGCTAACAACGATTGTGCCGGGGCCATTTCAGTAGTTGTCAACTCCGACGCAACATGCACGAGTACTACTTCGGGCACGACGATAGCAGCAACCCAAACTATAACTCGTTGTGCTGGCGGAACAACTGCTGATGACGATGTTTGGTTTAATTTCATCGCAACTGCTAGTTCACATGTAATTACAATTACACCAAGTGGTGCATCTCCAATAACCAATATTGTACTTGAAGCATATAGTGGCGATTGCTCAAGTTTGAGCTCATATGGATGTGTGAACAATACGAGCGGTTCTTCAAGTGAAACAACTACTTTGACAGGACTCACAAGTGGAGTAACATATTATTTCAGAGTTTATAGCTCAGGTAATGGAAGTGGTCAAGGTACCTTTACTGCTTGCGTAAGTTTATTGCCGCCTCCCTCCAATGATGTTTGCACAGGTGCAACAAACATCTCACCAGTAACAATCTGCGGTGCTACAACCAATCAAACATTATTGAATGCAACTACTACCGGTAGTCCAACCAACGGTGCAGGTACAACAAGAGATGTTTGGTACACGTTTACAACACCAGCTAATATCAGAAACGTTCAAATTGCTGCTTCCAATTTTGGAGGAAGCCTCACTTCATCTAATACATTTATTGAAGCATTTACTTCTTCCAGTTGTGCTGCGGGTGTATTTACCGGAACTTCTATTGGTACAACAGCAAGCGGCACTTCAAGTCTTTCATTGACAAATCTTACACCAGCCACACAATATTATTTCAGGGTTTTTACAACCGGTACAGCCACTGGTGGTACAGCTGCCAATTGGGGATTCGACATCTGCGTTTCTTACACAGCAGTACCTTCAAACGATAACTGTGCAGGTGCACTTGTACTTACATCGGGTACAACCAATTCAACAGGATCTGTTTTAAATGCTGCTGCCAGTGGAACAACAGTTGGTTGTGCAACAGGAACGCCTGATGATGACGTTTGGTTCAGTTACACAACTGGAAGCACTCAAACTTATGCGAGTATTACTGTAACACCCGGTGCAACATTAAGTGCAAACGGAGCTATGATACAAGTGTACTCAGGCGCATGTGGCAGCTTGGCTAGTATTGCTTGTGGCCAAGGTGAATTAACGATATCAAGTGGACTAGCTCCATCAACGCAATATTACATCAGAGTATATTCATCGTCTGCTTACTCAACTACTCCTGCTGCAGAATCAGTAGCGAATAATTTCAGCATTCTTGTATCGGCACCACCAACAAGTACGTCCATTACTTCCGGTAAAATGAATGAAGTTTACAGGCAAACCATCTTATCGGCGGCAAACGTGCTGGCCGACCCATGGGAAATAACTTACGGACCGGACAATTATTTGTGGGTTACAGAAGCGAAAGGTTATAAGCTCAACAGAATTCATCCTGTTACAGGTGCAAAACAAGTAGTACTGGATGTTTCGCAGGGTAGTACTTTTTTGCCTGCGCCAGACCAAACATTTAATAGACAGTTTGATATTTCAGCCAATAACCCACAAGGAGGTTTTGCAGGCATGGCATTACATCCCAATTTTACCGGCGCATCCGGGGGTGAAAATTATGTGTATGTTTCGTATGTACACACCTGGAATGGCGGCATAGTCTATACAAACAGGATCGTTCGTTTCCTGTATAATCATAGTACCAACAAATTAGAATCACCTGTTTCCATTTGCGACACAATACCTGGCAGTGGTGATCATAATTCGCAACGAATGATTATTGCACCGATGACACAGGGAGGTTCAGATTACTATTTATTTTATGCGGCAGGAGATATGGGTGCCGGGCAACAGTTTCCAACTTCAGCAAACATAACCCGACCAATGAAGGCGCAGCATATTAATGCATACGAAGGAAAAATTTTACGCTTTGCATTGTCCGATACATGTTCAGGTACCGGTAATCAAAAATGGATCCCGGCGTCAAATCCCTATAATGATGTTGCTCCAATTGTTGGCAAAAGTGCAGTTTGGAGCATTGGAATACGAAATAACCAGGGCTTTGCTTATAATCCAGCATTAAATATTTTGTATGGTTCATCGCATGGCCCCTTCAGCGATGACGAAATAAATATCATTGAAGGCTTTAAGAATTATGGACATCCGATAGTGATAGGCTATGCAGCGGATGGCAATTATAATGGAACCACAACGCCGGGTTTGAGTACCAGCACTTCTGCAGGCGTATCCTTTGGATGGACAGGTGGTTCATATACCGTTGATGGCCAAGCAGCAGCAGCATCAAGCGCTCCGCCTATTGGTAATGAAGTAACCAACATGAATACGATCAATGCAAGTGCTTCTTTATACGGAGCCTACAAAGATCCGCTCTTTACTGCCTATCCCGGAACCGGCGCAGGAACTGTTTCTTCTATTTGGAGTGCTGCAACCACACCTGGTAATGCTGGCTGGCATTCAGAAGGGTGGTCTGGTTTAGATATTTACACACACACATTAATTCCCGGATGGAAAAACTCTTTACTTGCCGCTGGATTGAAATGGGGACGTACCATTCGATTAAAATTGAATGATGCCGGTACAGCTGTAATTCCTACAGCTGGAGCCGATACAGTTACTTATTTTCAAAGTACAAACCGATACAGAGACATTGCCTTTGCGCCAAATGGGAAAGAAATTTTTCTTTCTATGGATCGTTCAAGCGCTGCATCAGCAGCAACTGTTGGCAATCCCGTAGCTACAGTCAGTGCCTGTGCGGGTTGTGTAATAAAATATGAGTTCCTTGGTTACAATCCAACAGGTGCGTCACCTTTTCCAAGCAGCATCCCAACAAGCATCCCAATTGATTCAAGCACAAGTGCAGGATGTGTTACCGCAACTGCAGTAACCATCAATGCTTCTAATGGTAATAACAATTTATGGGTACCTATTACAGGCCCTAACGGAAATATTATTGCTGAAATTGATGCAAACAACAACGATCTTGGCGATATCAGTACATCATTTTTTACAAGAACGGGAGCACCGGTAAGAACTGGGTTTGGCAACAAATATTTAAACCGTAACGTAACAATTAACGTACAAAATAATCCGCCTGCAACACCTGTTTCTGTAAGATTATATATTACTGGAAAAGAACTGGCAGATATGATCGCAACCTCTGGCAGCAATGTTACTAGTATTACTGATCTGTCTGTCTTTAAAAACAATGACCCCTGTGGTACAACAATGGCTTCGTCTGCATTAGGACAAACAGTTACCGGAAAATATGTTCAGTCATCTTATGGACATGCCATTCAGTTTGATGTTACATCCTTCTCCAGTTTCTACTTTATGTCTTCGTCTTCAACGTTACCGTTTGACCTATTCAGCTTTACCGGTAAAGCGATCAATGATAATTCAAGACTTGAATGGGTAGTGAACAACGAAGTGGATGTGATCTCTTATTCAGTAGAACGCAGCCTTGACAATGTAAACTTTGAAGAGATCGGAAAGGTGGATGCTAAAAACATCCCGGCTACAAACCTCACCTACAATTTCATTGATTACAATGCAGGCAAACTGGCAAACAAAGTTTACTACCGTGTACATTCAAATGAAAACAATGGTGCTAAGAAATATACCGATATCATTGATGTAAGTTTTGGAGCACTACAAGACGTTTACGTAAATGTGTTCCCGAATCCGGTTATCGAAAAAACAACTGTTACCATCAATGCTATTGCTGACGAAACTGCTCAATTAAGAGTAATTGACAATACTGGTCGTACTATTCAAACACTGGAGATCAACCTTGTAAAAGGTAAAACCAACTTACAACTTGATCTGAATAATTATAAACCAGGTGTTTACTTCCTTGATATTACCGGCAAATCAATCAATGAAAAAGTAAAACTCATCAAACAATAAAACCCTGTTAAAGTAAAACCCTTGCCAAACAATGGCAGGGGTTTTGTCTTTAATAACCTGTAAAACCTATAACATGCAAAACACATTGATCCCTGCTTCATTTTTGTCTGTAGCACTGGCAAATCACAAATCGATATTGAAGAGCGATGACAATACCTATCTCATCCGGGAAACAGATACAAATCACTTTTCAAGACTTTACAGCCTGTTCTTTGGAGGTACTGCACAAGTCGCTAAGCCAACCGAACAACAACAAATATTTTCAGAACCTGATGAATACAGCAGTTATGAATAAAAAAAAAGAGAAGCTAGCTTCTCCTTTTTTGTTTTCAGTCGATCGTTCTTTATATTTTTCCAACCATGTTTGCAGGGATCACCCACTCATCAAATTGCTCTGGCGTAACATAACCAAGTTTCACCGCCATTTCTTTCAGCGTTGTTCCTTGCTTATGTGCTTTTTGTGCAATCTCCGCAGCTTTGTAATAACCGATCTTGGTGTTGAGTGAAGTAACCAACATCAAACTGTTTTCTACATGCTTTTTAATGTTTGCTTCAATTGGCTCAATGCCCACTGCACATTTATCATTAAAGCTTACACAACCATCACCTATCAATCTTGCACTATGCAGAAAGTTGTAGATCATTACAGGTTTAAATACATTCAATTCAAAATGCCCCATTGCACCACCAACATTGATTGCTACATCATTACCCATTACTTGTGCAGCGATCATAGTTAATGCTTCGCATTGAGTTGGGTTTACCTTACCTGGCATAATAGAAGAACCTGGCTCATTATCAGGAATAAAAATTTCACCAATACCGCTGCGTGGGCCACTGCTCAACATACGAATATCGTTTGCGATCTTCATCAAGCTAACTGCAACTGTTTTCAATGCACCGTGTGCTTCAACAATAGCATCATGTGCTGCCAACGCTTCAAACTTATTCTCGGCCGTTTTGAACGGAAGCTTAGTGAGTTTGGCAATATGCTTGGCTACATTCACATCGTATTTTGGAGGTGTGTTGATACCTGTACCAACTGCAGTACCACCTAATGCCAATTCACTTAAATGTGCCAATGTATTTTTGATCGCTTTCAATCCATGATCTAATTGCGATACATAACCGCTGAACTCCTGCCCTACTGTAAGCGGCGTTGCATCCATAAAATGCGTACGACCGATCTTCACTACTTTCTTATAAGCCTTTGCCTTCTTATCTAATGTATTCCGCAACTTCTCTATTCCGGGAATCGTTGTTTCTATCAGAATCTTATATGCCGCAATATGCATCGCAGTTGGGAATGTATCGTTACTGCTTTGGCTTTTGTTTACATCATCATTTGGATGCAGATATTTTTCTTTATCATCAAGTTTACCCCCATTGATCACATGACCACGATAAGCAATCACTTCGTTCACATTCATATTGCTTTGTGTACCGCTACCGGTTTGCCAAACAACTAAGGGAAAAAAATCATCCAGCTTTCCTTCCAGAATTTCTTTACACACTTTACCGATCAACACAGCTTTCTTTTTCGGCAACACACCTGCTTCATTGTTTGTAATAGCGGCTGCATGTTTCAGATAAGCAAATGCACGGATAATTTCTTTTGGCATGCGGTTGATATCCTGTGCAATTTTAAAATTGTCGATGCTGCGTTGGGTTTGTGCACCGTAATAAGCGTTAACGGGAACTTTTACTTCTCCCATTGTATCTTTTTCAATTCTGAAGCTCATAATAAATGATTTTTTGTAAGTTCGGAAAGTGCCGCAAAGTTAGGTGTTAACTGAGTTGGATTTCCTAATTTGAGTAATCAAATCATATGACAAAATTCATTTTTTCAATCGCAGCTTGCTTTGTCCTCACTATTGTTTGCTTTGGACAAAACCCTAACCCCGTGCCAACGCCTCAACAACTCAAATGGCATAATTCAGAATTCTATCTGTTTGCCCATTTTGGTCCCAATACATTTACCGATAAAGAATGGGGACATGGTGATGAGCCGGAAGATATCTTCAACCCCACAGAGCTTGATTGTCGCCAATGGTGCCGTATTGCAAAAGAAGCGGGTGCAACAGGCATCATCATCACCGCCAAACATCATGACGGGTTTTGTTTATGGCCGAGTAAGTATTCCAAACACACCGTTCGTGAAAGCAAATGGAAGGATGGCAAAGGTGATGTGTTGAAAGAATTAGCTGCTGCCTGCAAAGAATTTGGATTGAACTTTGGTGTTTATATTTCTCCCTGGGACCGTAACCATCCTGATTATGGTACTAAAAAATACAATGATGTATTTGTGAATATGATGAAAGAACTGTTCACCAATTATGGGCCCATTACCGAACTGTGGTGGGATGGTGCCAATGGCGAAGGGCCAAATGGCAAAAAACAAGTGTACGACTGGAAACGTTTTAAAGAAACCGTTCGAAAACTATCTCCAACAACAGTCGTGTTTAGCGATATTGGTCCTGATATTCGCTGGGTAGGAAATGAAAAAGGAATTGCAGGCACAACGAATTGGAACACGTTAAACATTGATGGTTTTACTCCCGGACTTGGTGCGCCCTCAACAGATACTTTGAATGTGGGAAACAAATATGGTACACATTGGATTCCTGCTGAATGTGATGTTAGTATTCGCCCGGGTTGGTTTTATCATGCAGAAGAAGATAACAAAGTAAAATCTCCGGAAGAGTTGTTGCAGTTGTATTTAAAATCAGTTGGGCGTGGTACAACATTGTTGTTGAATGTGCCGCCTGACAGACGAGGGAAGTTCCATGCAAATGATTCGGCTGCTTTGGTTGGGTTTCGGAAACTGAGAACAGAAAATTTTACAAAGAATCTTGCACTAAGAAGTAAAGGTTATTTTATACCACACAATGGCTCGAGGCCAGCGCCTGCTTTAAATGATGCAACTAGTCAAACATCGGAAACAATTACCAATTTTAATTCTGTTGGATTAATTTTTGATATCCCTGAAAAAATTAATTGTATTGTGTTGAATGAAGACCTCCAAAATGGACAAGCTTGTGCGCAGTACAGAATAGTATTATTGAACAAGGAGCGTGAGGTAATAAAGGAGTTAAAGGGTACAACCATTGGAAGAAAGCGGATCATCACATTCCCGGCAATTGAAAATATCAGCATCATCAGTCTTGTAATTGATGAGCAGAAAAAGCCGACGGTGATCAGTGAAATAGAAGCGTATCTTGTTAGCGAAATGCTGATTGAAAAATAGACTACAACTTTGCCATATATGTAATCAGGTTGACAACATCAGTCCGTGAAAAAAAATTGACCTTATTACCATCCAGGTATTGCTTCAGCTGATTTTCTTTTTCAGGATAGATCGAAAAAATATTCTTTCTGTTGACAGGCACAAATTGATTGAACCTGTTACCAATAAACAGTGCTTTTTTATAGGCTATCGTTGTAATTACATTGGGAGTAAGATTCATTTTTCTTCCATCCGGAGCTATAAAGCCACCTTGTGAAACACCGGCACCTTCGGTGTTGGTACCGAAAGCGCCTATTTTTTTTGTATTCACAGTAGTAAAAAAGCCAGCCACCGCCAATTTCACATCTCCCATTGTTGTGTCAAGTTTTACAAATTTATTTTGAGCATAGTAAAATTGATCCTTCCCGATATATATATACTTAACTTCTTCCGGATTTGCAATTGTAACTGTATCGCCATTTGCATCAATAAAAAGGATCTCTTCAAAAATCAAATGGTAGTTCAGTTTTGCTGCTGAATTTATCCCGTTTTTCAGAAACACAATGCCCTGCTCAAATTGAGGAAATTCGTATGCTTCGCTTTGCGGAACAGCATCCAGCAGATTTCCGCCCGGTTGAATCGTGTAAAATTTTTGTGTTTGAGCAAATAAGCCGGTAAACGAAAATACCAAGATACCGAGTGAAAAATATTTGATCATGCGTTCAGTTAGTTTTGATTTGGTAACAAAGAAAATTTCAGGTTGCTCAAGTTAATGCCTGCTCATGTATTCAATTAATTGTACGAGATGCTGCCGTGATGTAAAATCGACTTTCGTATTATTTAAATACTTTACAAGTTCAGCTTCCTTCTCCGGATAAAGTGAAAAAATATTTTTCTTCGTTACTGTTATAAATTGATTAAACTTATTCCCGATAAACAGAGCGTTTCTCCTGGCGATTGTTGTAACAATATTTGGAACAAGATCCAGTTTTACATTAGCTGGAGTAACAAAGGAACCATATGAATCTGTTCCTCCATCAGTTGTAGAACCATAGGCACCTACCTTTCTTTTGCCGACAACCACAAAGAAACCGGCAACTCCGATCTTAATATCTCCAATTACAGTATCCAACTTTACAAATCTATTTGTTGCGTAGAAGAATTGATCGCTTCCAATATTGACAGACTTTACTTCGTTTGGATTCAGAATTGTAAGCGTATCGTTATCAGGCGAAACAAAAAGAATTTCCTCATTGATAAAATTATAGTTGAGTCGTGCTTTAGATCTTACTCCATTCCTAAAATAGACCACCCCTTCTTGAAAACCGGGATATTCATACATTTCATTTTTCGGAACTATTTCAAGAAGACTCTCGCCGGGCTGTATGGTGTATTTTTTTTGCGTCTGAGCAAAAGGAGATAAGTAAGTTAATAACAACACTATGAGCAAGATGCTTTTCATTTTCTTCAATATAAATTTACATAAATCCATATGAAAAACTAAACGCTGTTTATTGTTGATTAAAGTTCGCCTTCCGCTTTTCCAGAAAAGCTCCCACCCCCTCTTTCATCTCTTCTGTTCCAAAACACTCACCAAAGAGTTTTATTTCTGCATCAAATCCATTTACTGAAGAATCATAAAATGCATTCACCGCTGCAATTACTTTTCCAACTGCATTTGGCCCCTTGCTCATGATCGTTATAAGTAACTCCTTTGCTTTGGGAAGTAATTCATCCACCGCAACAACATAATTCACCAGCCCGAGTTGCTTTGCTTCGTTGGCATCGATCATCGCAGCTGTCATCATCAATTCAAGACCTTTTCCCTTGCCAATAAGCTGCACCAACCGTTGAGTGCCACCATAACCCGGTATCAATCCAAGGTTTACCTCCGGCTGACCAAACTTTGCATTCTCGCTTGCCAACCGAAAATGACAACTCATAGCCAGTTCGCAACCTCCTCCCAATGCAAAACCATTCACAGCAGCAACAATGGGTTTGGGCGATTTTTCAATTTTATTGAATACCATTTCCTGCCCTTTTCTTGCTAATGCTTCACCATCCATTGTGCCCATCGAAAGAAATTCGGAAATATCTGCACCGGCAACAAATGCTTTTGGTCCGGCACCGGTTACTACAGCACATTTGATAGCAGCATTGCTGTACACTTCATCAACAGCAGCAGATAATTCTTCGATCACTGTTTTATTGAGTGCATTTAATTTATCGGGGCGATTAATAGTAATCACAAAAATTCCATCTTCCAAAGAAGTAAGCAATGTTTGATAACTCATATAAGTAAGTTTAAGAAATGTACAATCAGAAGTTACGATGTTTTGACACCCATTCTTTTATATAAGCCGCAATATCCTGTGTATTGGTACCGGGCAGAAATAATTTACCAACGCCCATCTTTGTTAATGCATCCACATCTTCATCAGGAATAATGCCGCCGCCTGTAAGCAGCACATCATTCATTTCTTTTTCTTTCATCAAATTCAACAGTCGGGGAAAAACAGTCATGTGGGCACCACTTAAAATACTTACACCAATTGCATCTACATCTTCCTGCAACGCAGCATTTACCACCATCTCCGGCGTTTGGCGAAGGCCGGTATAGATTACTTCCATACCTGCATCACGGAGTGCAGTAGCAATTACTTTCGCTCCACGATCGTGGCCGTCCAGTCCAACTTTAGCAACGAGTACTCGTACAGGTCTGTTCATACAGCAATGTTATGTTGCGAAAATAGGCATTTCGGCTAACGATTGTAAACTAGTCAAGGCAGAACTAGGGATTACAATTTCTTTCGGCTGAACTCCTGCTTCATTTGTTTCAACCCCTCAGCTGCCAGTTTTGAACCAACTGAATCAACATTTTCAAAAAAGATCACCCGATCACCCAGCTGGCGTGAATGTTTGTAGGTAACAGAATCGATCAATGTTACTTTTTCAAAATGCTGAAATACTTCATCATCTGCACCCGGCATTTTTCGTCCAACAAAAATTAAATGTTTGAAACCAATATCATTCGGAATCCAATGCAGGAACGATCCATTGTCGGTGATCACTTTTGATTTGAACTGCTCATCCGTTCCATAATATTTTAATGCACCTGCAAGTCCATAATGCCGGCAATAAACAATTGTGCTGTCTCTTTCGTTCTGCGGCAACGATAAAAACTGTTTCTCAGCTTTAGTTGTAATTTCTTTCCAGCCAAGGTAATCCGCAAAGTCTTGTGGTAACGAATGATTTTGTTGATCTTCCCATTTCAACATACCTGTTCCTTCCACATCACGCTCTTTATAATAAGCGGCCAGTTTATCAGGTTCCCATAGTGGCATAGCCATCGGCAAGGTAAAGCCGGCAAGAAAAAGAATGACTGCAACAGTTACCCATCGTAACCATTTTAGTTTTACAGTTGTCCATTGTTGCAAAGCCACTGAACCTGCTGCAAATAACATAGGATATAAACCCATGGAGTAATAATTTTTTCCGCTGCTTACTATCAGCAATACAATTACTGTGAGATAGATCAAAGCCAGCATGCGGTACGGCTTACCTTTTGCAGTAAACAACCAGATCAATCCCATCACCCAAATAAAAAATGCGGTGAAGTACATCAGTATCTGTCCCATCAAAAAATCAACCGGACTTAAAAACTTCAACTGCGTTTCTCTTAGTTCTTCCATGTGATGTAATAAGGGCCAGTTATGATTGTACTGCCAAATTAAATTGGGCAATGCGATCAATAACGCAAGCATTCCTGCGCCGTACAAATGTTTATTTAATAAAAGTGAACGGTATTGTGTAAGCAACAGGGCCACTGCAAAACCTAGTATAAAAAATGAAACCGAATTTTTACTTAACCACGCACAACCAAACGCTAAGCCGATCCAATACAGATACCTTACTTGTCTCGTATTGATATATCTGATAATTAAGTAAGCACTCAATGTCCACCAGAACACTTCCAGAAAATTTGCCTGGAATAAAAAATGTAACCGCAGGTAAGCCGTAAACATGATACACAAGCCGGCGATAAATACAGCAAACAATTTTCCACCCATTTCCAACACCATAGCACAAGTGATGATGAGTGTGAAAGCTCCAAACAAGGAAGGCCAGAATTTTACCCAGAAGAAACTTCCGCCAAATACATGTGTGAGGTATGACAACCAGGAAAGCATTGGTGGCACTTCCATATAACCCCATGCTAAATGATGTCCTTGTTCCAAATACAAAAATTCATCTCGGTGTAATTCGTAAACGGGATGCTGTAAAAAAAACGGCAAGGCAAATTTGATGAGTGCCAGCAAGAAAATAAATGGCCAGGCAGATTTAGTAAGGTTCATGAAGTTAAGATAATAGCTTATCTGTAAATTACATTATGAACTATCGAAAATTTGGCAACACAGACTTATCAGTAAGTGAAATTGGTTTTGGTGCATGGGCTATTGGCGGAGGTGCCATGATCGGCACTACCGCTATTGGTTGGGGTGATGCAGACGATAACACATCGATCAAAGCCATCCATGCAGCATTGGATGCAGGGATCAACTTTTTTGATACTGCGGATATTTATGGTCTTGGTCATTCAGAAAAAATGATTGGCAATGAAATTGGTAACAGAAGCGATGTAGTTATTGCAACGAAAGTGGGCAATGTTGCACGCAACGAACAATTCACTGTTGATTATTCCAAAGAATATATCCTTTCTGCATGCGAAGCATCTTTGAAACGATTGAACAGAGATGCAATTGATTACTATCAGCTGCACACAGCCCGTCTAACACATTTACAAAACGGCGAATGCATTGAAGCTATGCAACAGTTACAGCAACAAGGTAAGATCCGCTACTGGGGTTTATCGTTGAATACGTTTGAACCAAACGATGATGCAGATTTTCTATTGAATAATCATTTAGGGAATGGTTTTCAGTTAGTGCTCAACATCATTAATCAGAAAGCATTACCGTTAATGAAAACCGCAGCAGCAAAAGGCTATGGCATTATTGCACGTATGCCTTTACAGTTTGGTTTGCTTACCGGCAAGTTTGATGAGCAGGTGAATTTCACTGACAATGATCATCGGAAGAACCGGTTAACAAAAGAAGTGATTGATGCTACTTTACGTGCAACAGAACCTGTTTGGAAACTGTGCGGCAAATACAATTGCACAAAAACACAACTGGCGTTGAGCTATATTTTAAGTTATGATGAAGTGTCTGTAATTATTCCCGGTATTCGCACACCGGAACAGGTGAAGTTGAATACGGATGGTTTATTTAAACTGGAGAAAGCCGATCAACAAATGATTGAAGAGTTAGGCAAGGGCTCATTTGTTGAGTTGATGGAGTTGATACGAAAACAGGGATAGCACTGAAATCATAAAATGCCTCTGCAGTTGCAGAGGCATTTTATGATATAACAAAGTTTTTTACAGTAAGCTCAACGCATACTCCATCCGCTTTACTGTTTCTTCTTTACCAATTATTTCTGCTATTTGAAAAACAGCAGGGCCAAACTTGCCGCCAACCAACATAATACGCATAGGCAATTGCAGTTCGCCTGGCTTAATATTTTTTGCTGTTGCCAACGCTTTAAATGCATTTTCAATAGCTGTTAATTCCCAGTCGCCCATTGTTTTAAGCACATCAACGTACTCTGCAAAAAACTGTTTTTTCTCTTCGCTCCATTTTGGTTTCACTGCATCCAGCTCTAGAGTTTCCGGCGCTTTAAAAAAGAAACCACCCTGCTGTACAAAATCAGGCAACAGTGTGCAGCGGTCTTTCACCAGTTCAATTACTTTTTCAAGTTTTGCTGTATCACTTACATCAATACCACTTGCTGCAAAGTATGATTCAATTTGCAATCGCAAATCCGAAACCGGCAATCGCTTGATCCATTCATGGTTGAACCACTTTGCTTTTTCATAATCAAACTTTGCACCTGCACTATGTACACGTTTAATATCAAAACTGGCGATCAACTCATCTATGCTGTACAATTCTTTTTCTGTACCATCGTTCCAGCCAAGCACTGCCAATAAATTAATGAATGCTTCCGGCAAAAATCCTTTTTCAAGAAAGCCTTCGGTTAATTCATTTGTTTTAGGATCGGTCCAGTTCATTGCAAAAACAGGGAACCCATATTTAGCACCATCACGTTTACTCAACTTTCCACTCGGTCCTAGTATCAATGGCAAGTGTGCCCATTGCGGCATCGATGCTTCCCATCCCAAGTATTTCCATAACAATAAATGCACAGGTGCACTTGGCAACCACTCCTCTCCACGAAATGCATGGGTGATCTTCATTAAATAATCATCTACCACCACAGCCAAATGATAAGTGGGCATACCATCGGCTTTCAGCAATACTTTATCATCAACCAATCCTGTTTGGAAACTTACTTCACCACGGATCATGTCTGTAAAAGTCAACACATCATTCTCCGGCATTTTAATACGGATCACATGCGGTATATTTTTTTCCAACAGTTCCCTTACTTGATCATCAGTTAAGTTCAAACTGTTCCGCATGTCTCTGCGGGCACGATGATCGTACTGTGGTGAAGGGTTCTCGTCGGTTTTTAATTCTTCACGCATCTTCTCCAACTCCTCTTTGGTATCAAATGCATAATAAGCAAAACCACGTGCTACTAACGTTTCCGCATAGCTGCGGTACATCTCCTTGCGTTCACTCTGGCGGTAAGGACCATAAGGGCCATTATGCACAGGACTTTCATCGGGCTCCAATCCGCACCATTTCAAACAATTGAAAATGTATTCTTCAGCACCGGCTACAAAGCGTGTTTGGTCGGTATCTTCTATCCGCAATACAAACTCGCCACCATGATGCTTCGCAAATAAATAATTATACAACACGGTGCGTACACCGCCCAAATGCAAACCTCCCGTTGGACTGGGAGCAAAACGAACTCGTACACTCATGCCGCAAAGATAAAGTCAAAAACCCCAAACCCCTAAAGGCGCTTTAAACGTTTTCAATTTTATACCTTCACCAAATCAATGAAGAAATATTTCTGCCTGCTCATTTTACTTTTTACCTGTATTGCCACGAATGCGCAGACTGATTTTACGTTTCCATCACTTGTGGTTGATTATGATAGCGCCATCATTTTTCGACACCTGAAACTGATCCCAATCAAACGAATTGAGCAGTTAACCGACAGCAACTTTGTAACACCCAACTCCATTTCATTAAAAGCAGGGATGGGCAAAGGAACGGTGAAATTAAAAGAGCGTGGAAATTATATGCTCGACAACATAAACGTTCTGTTGATTGAAAACAACAGCGGCAAAGATCTCGTGATCAAAAGTGGAGAAATTGTAATGGGAGGAAGGCAGGACCGTGTTTTTGCCAGAGACACTATTCTTGAAACAGGCAAACAACATCTTGTTCCTGTTTATTGCATTGAAGAAAACCGCTGGAGCGAAAAAGAAAAAAAGTTTATCTATCGTGGTACAACCGGAAGCGGATTACAAACCATTATTGATACAGCACAAAACCAAACAAAGGTTTGGGATGAAATTCGTCGACTGCTCAAACAAAACAATCAAACAGGTTCGTCATCGTATGCAGCATTGTTGAACAATCGGAAAGTAGCTGATACTTCGCAACAATACGTTCGTTATTTCTTACAAGCTTTGAGAAGTAAAGACAGCAGTATTGTCGGCATCATCGCATCAACAGGTCATAAAATATTAGGTGCTGATGTTTTTATCAGCACCTCCCTTTTTTATCAAACTCTACCTGGCTTGTTGGAAAAATACTGTAACGAAGCCGTGCTTACGGGTACAACTGCAAATTCAAACAACAGCCTCGAAACTGCATATGCTAACGAAATGTTTTCTCCACAAACACAATCTGCTTTTCTATCAAAGAAAGGAAAACGATTTTTTTATAAAAACGTCTTGATCCAATTAACCGGATTCTCTCATCTGTACTAACTTCAACTATGTTTTATACCACAACAACACCATGGTGGCTCCGTATGTTATTCCCTCCGGATCTTACATGGAGTTTTCCTACAAAAGAAAAAGTGTTATACTTAACATTCGATGATGGTCCAACTCCTGTTGCAACTGAGTTTGTGTTGGATGAATTAAAAAAGTACAATGCTAAAGCAACTTTTTTTTGCATTGGCAACAATGTGCAACAACATTCTCAGTTATATCAACGTCTTTTTGCAGAAGGTCATCGTGTAGGTAATCATACATACGATCACTTAAATGGATTTCATACAACAGATGAATTGTGGTTGAATAATATTAAAGAAGCAGCAAAATGGATCGATTCAGATCTGTTTCGCCCACCTTATGGAAAGATCAGAAGCTTCCCCGCAAAAGTGTTGAAAGAATCAAACCCGCCTTTTAAAATAATCATGTGGAGTGTACTGAGTGCCGATTTCGATACGAACATCAGTCCGCAAAAATGCCTTGATAATGTAACGAAGAACACAAAACCGGGTAGCATCATCGTATTTCACGATAGTGAAAAGGCCTTTCCCAATCTGCGGTTTGCACTGCCTGAAGTATTGAAATTATTTTCGGGTGAGGGTTACCGTTTTGAAGTAATACGCTAGAAATGAGCTGAAAAAAGGAGGGCCGGGGTGGAAACCCTGGCCCGTTTTTAATCCGTACCCTATGAAAACTTTTGCTAAGGTACAATTTCTTTTATCAGATGCAAGTGTTTTTTCTTAGGGCAGCGTAATGATTCTTACGTTTCCGTTTACGGTTAATTCCGCTTTATTGTCGCAACGGCCATCACCGAAGTCCAGGAGCCCGTTTGTATTGTTGACCCTGATCCGGAGAACGCCTTTGGAGATCCAGCGGCAGGTGAATTTTTTGATCAGGGGTTCAATTACTTCATGACCCCAGCTTTTGCCACGGCTGTTTTCGCCACGGCCACCGCCTGTAATCGAAAAGATATCATCCAATGGCCAAAGTGGCGTACCATTGCCTTCCAACTGGGCTACAGTGCGAACACTACTCCATTTTACCCAACGGCCACTGTCCCATGTAAGCTTACCCTCAATCACTTTCGTGGTGAAAATCTTGTTGTTGCTGGTGCTGTTATTGGTAACCTCATGAGTTCCCTGTATTTGTAAGCTGTCTATTTTATAACGGTCGAAGGTTGTAGTTGCCTTGCTACCAGGGATACGCATCGGACCAGAATACACCGTAATGATCTTGCCTTTACGGACTTTTCCATCACGACCTTTGCATCCATCGCCAAAATTGATCGTAACTGTTTTTGGGAACACACCCGGTGTTTGAGGAACTACGGTAATCGTAAAGCAGCGGATACTGTCTACCCGACCCACAAAATTGCCGCCTTCCATACGGCCATAAATACCTACACCGGCAGTAATACCCAGGTCTTCGCCATTGGCTTCGGCACCAATACCCATGGTGTTATCAAATACGTCGTCAAATGCAGCTTCGGCCTCGCTATTGCTTTCGGTACTTTCTACTGTTGATATTTCTTCGTCTTGTGATTGACTGGCCTCTTTTTTACAGGCTGTGAAGGTGAGAGCACCCAGAAGCAGGAATGCCATTGTGCCTTTTGTGAAAATTGAACTTGTTTTCATGATATACGCTTTTGGTGGTTTAAATTAAAAACTGATCTGTACAAAGACTGGCTACCCAACAGTTGGTTTAAAGCCTGTTAAAAATAATTAGGGAATGATGGTCGGATATTTGAAAAGTCCATCCCGTTTATAGCTTGCCGGAAGAGCTTACTTTTGCCGTTCTATGACGATGATCGACACACATACACACCTCTATCTCGATGATTTTAAAGCGGATATACAGGAAGTGATCAGCAGGGCCAGAAGTGCCGGCGTTGAAAAATTCTATCTGCCCAATATTGACAGCAGTTCCATCGAAGACCTGTTGAATCTTGAACAACAGTTTCCCGGAGAATGTATTGGAATGATGGGGCTGCACCCCTGTTCAGTAAAAGAAAATGTGGCTGATGAATTGAAGCTGGTAGAAGAATGGCTGAAAAAAAGGCCGTTTGTGGCAGTTGGTGAAATCGGGCTGGATTATTATTGGGACAGGACGTTTATTGCTGAACAGAAAGATGCTTTTCGACTGCAGGTCAAATGGGCACAGGAACTAAACCTGCCAATCGTGATCCACAGCCGGGATTCCATGCAGGATTGTATTGATTTGGTTCGTGAACATCAGAACGGAAAGCTGCGGGGTATTTTTCATTGCTTTGGCGGAACTGTGGAAGAGGCAAAACAAATCATCGACCTTGGGTTTTTAATGGGCATTGGCGGCGTAATCACTTACAAGAAATCAGGTTTGGCTGAAGTACTTGCTTCTATACCGATCGAACAACTTGTACTTGAAACCGATGCGCCTTACTTAACTCCCGTTCCGTTTCGGGGAAAACGAAATGAGCCATCGTATCTAAAATATGTGGTCGATAAAATGGCAGAGACAATGAATCTTTCGCCTGAAGAAATTGCAATTCAAACAACACTCAACGCACAAAATTTATTCGGTAGCTGATTCTTATAACTGTATTTTTGCTGCCCTTTAACGGAGACGTGTCCGAGTGGTTGAAGGAGCACGCCTGGAAAGTGTGTATACGGGAAACTGTATCAAGGGTTCGAATCCCTTCGTCTCCGCAAAATGAAAATGCTCAACAGAATCTGTTGAGCATTTTTTATTTCAAATTACTTTTATTTCTTCTTGGCTGCAGCCACTTTCTTCTTCCCTGTTTCTGTCATAGCAAAGGAACGTGTCATCGTTTTAATTTTTTCAGGCTTACGAAAACGTAAAGCACTCCAGTCTTCATCAATAGCAACGGCACGAACCGGTTCATACCCAAGCTCGCCTAATTTTTTCCAACCGCTGTCACGGTTAAAATCGCATTTGTATTTTTTAGAAGTTCCCTTGGGGTAACAAAACCAAAGCACAGCATCCTCTTCGGCCTTCTTTGCAATTTGCTCAGCGGCTTTGTTTACTTCAGTTTGTTTGGTTGCAAATACAATTGCAAATGAAATAGATTTCAACTTGCCGATGCTTTCAACAACATTCGTGAGCTCACCCATTGCTTTCAACTCGGAAAGAAAACTATCCGGATGATTGATCGATAAAATAGCGGAGTGATCTTTGAAATTTAGTTTTTTGAATAGCGGAGTCATATCGCTGCAAAAGGATTTACAAATATGAACATCAAGTGATGATCCCTAATTTTTCTACGGCCACCTGGGCTGCAATCTGGCTGGCATCTTTTTTATTAAAGGCTTTGCCTTCTGCTATTACTTCGCCATCCACTACCGCACCAATGGTAAATAACCTTCGGCCGTTTTCCAAACGCTCATCAATGGTTTCAAAATCCAGTGCCTTTCCGTTTTTATTGGCCCAGCCGTAGAGTTTGTTTTTATGATTGATCTCCAGTAATTCAAGATCTTCCATGAAGAGGTAAGGAACGATCACATTCTTCACGATCCACTTCTGTGTTTTCTTATAACCAAGATCGAGGTAAATAGCACCTAACAGTGCTTCCAATGTATTCCCGAATATCTGCGAAATTTTAAGGGAGTTATCACCTTTGTTGTAAATGGTGATTTTTTTCAGCCCCATCCGCACGGCAATATCATTCAGCGTTACACGGTTCACCATTTTGCTACGCATCTCGGTTAAAAAACCTTCGCCTTTGTAGGGATATTTTTTGAAAAGATAATCGGCTACCACTGAACTCAACACAGCATCGCCTAAAAACTCAAGACGCTCGTTGTTCTGATCGTTGCCTTCTTTGATCGATCGATGACTGAGTGCTGTTTTATACAAATTAAGGTCGCCCGGGCTATAACCTAATATGTTACGGAGGTTACTCTCGAATTTGTTTTTAGCAGGTAATATTTGTCGGACCAGATTCCGCACCATACAGATTTAATCACATCATTAAAATCAGGGGAGCAATCCGCTCTCCGGCCGATGTAGTAACAAATCTAAAGTAAATCAGGAATATTTTTTTACAATAACAGAAGCATTATGTCCACCAAATCCAAACGTATTGCTCAAAGCAGCCCGTACCGTACGTTTCTGTGCTTTGTTAAACGTGAAATTTAATTTGGGATCAAGCTCCGGATCGTCTGTAAAATGATTAATAGTAGGTGGAATGATATCGTGCACCACACTCATTACACAGGCAATGGCTTCCAATGCACCCGCTGCACCAAGGCAATGACCCGTCATTGATTTGGTAGAACTAATGTTGAGATTGTACGCATGCTCACCAAATACACTCATGATGGCTTTGGTTTCTGCAATATCGCCGAGCGGTGTAGAAGTGCCGTGTACGTTGATATAATCGATATCAGATGGCTGTAAGCCTGCATCTTTCAATGCAACGGTCATTACATTTTTTGCACCAAGCCCTTCGGGGTGAGGGGCTGTTATATGATGAGCATCGGCAGTGGCACCACCACCGGCTATTTCACAATAAATTTTTGCACCACGTTGTAACGCATGTTCGAGGCTTTCCAGCACTAACATTCCTGCTCCTTCGCCCATCACAAAACCATCACGGTCCTTATCAAACGGACGACTTGCAGTTGCAGGATCATCGTTACGCTCACTCAATGCTTTCATGGCGTTGAAACCACCAACACCTGCAGCACTTACCACTGCTTCGCTACCACCGGTTAAAATGATATCTGCTTTACCGAGGCGTATATTATCGTACGCATCAATAATCGCATTGGTAGATGAAGCACATGCTGATACAACTGCAAAATTGGGACCTCTGAAACCATGACGCATAGAGATTTGTCCGGCTGCAATATCGAGGATCATCTTTGGAATAAAGAAAGGATTGAAACGGGGTGTTCCATCACCATTGGCAAAGTTGACCACTTCTTCCTGAAAGGTAATAAGGCCGCCAATACCACTTGCGAAGATGACACCTACACGATCTACATCAACATTGTCTTTACTGATGCCGGCATCTTTTACAGCCTGATCACTAACAACCAATGCAAATTGGGTAAAGCGATCGATCTTTCTCGCTTCCTTCCTGTCCAAATAAGTTGTTGGATCAAAATCTTTCACCTCGCAGGCAAAACGTGTTTTGAACTTCGAACAATCAAATTGCTTGATGTGATCAGCACCAGATACACCATTAGTCAAACCCTCCCAATATTCATCAAGAGTTTTGCCTAATGGTGTAAGGGCACCAATTCCGGTAACTACTACTCGTTTGAGCTCCATAAGTTGCCTGGGAAAGATTAATTACACTGAATATCCAGTGGTGAATTACTTAGCGTGTTCTTCTAAATAAGCTACTGCCTGACCAACCGTTGTGATGGTTTCAGCTTGTTCATCGGGAATAGAGATGTTAAACTCCTTTTCAAATTCCATGATCAGTTCAACTGTGTCTAATGAATCAGCTCCCAGATCATTGGTAAAAGAAGCTTCAGGATTTACTTCTGACTCTTCAACACCTAACTTGTCTACGATGATTTTTTTTACTCTTGCTGCGATGTCTGACATTGTCGTAATAATTTGGTTACAGGTTGCAAAAATAGAGTTTTTACTCAATTGGCAAGCGTTCTGATAAAATTGTCTGAAACTGTTCATTTTCAGGAAGTTTCCCCGTATTTTAAGCCGCTTCAGAAAAACAAGACAAGCTGGGTAACCATCAAACGTGAAACCAGACATGTACGACTGTTTGTTTTTACCTAAAAAAATGTAACTTGTCAATCCTGCTTAAACTTACTTATGGCGCTGAAACAAATCGACTTTGGAACTTCTGAATACCGTCAAATGCTCAGTTTGCGGTATGAGATACTACGCAAACCGCTTGGGCTGCAATTTACTCCCGAAGAGTTGGAGCATGAAAAGAACGACATCCTGATTGCTGCATTTGAGGAGGAAAAGATGCTCGGCTGCTGCTTTTTAACTGCAATCGATAGCCAACATGTAAAGCTTCGGCAATTGGCGGTGCAGAATAATCTGCAGGGAAAAGGCATTGGCGCATCGTTAATGAATTTTGCTGAAAACATTGCCAGAGACAGAGGTTTCCGCTCCATTCAACTCAATGCCCGTAAAGCAGCACTTGAGTTTTTTGAAAAGCAGGGATACAAAACAGAAGGCGATGAATTTATACAACTTGGGATTCCGCACTTTTTAATGAAGAAAAAATTGCGGTAGTATTTTATTATTCCGGCTTCTGTTACAATTGCCGCTGATGCTCCTGCAATTTTTCCATGACTGATTGTTTGTATAAACGTCCGATCGGGATTTCTTTTGATGCCAATTGAACTGAGAGGGCATTGTATCCGGTCAATTTACTTAATGAAACCATATACGACCGGTGAATACGTAAAAACATATGCTCCGATAACAGATTTTCGAAAGCAGTAATGGATTGCTTCACCAGGAAATGCTTGTCTCCGGTAAGAAATACCATCACATAATCTTTCCAGCTTTCGATATACTCAATTTCGTTCACAAAGATCTTCTTCATATCCTTGTCCACTTTCAGGTAAACAAATGCAGCTGAATTGGAGGTTTCGCCTGTTGATACAGAAGAGGTTTCTTTTCCCATCAGTCGATTAAGCTTGGTAATGGCCTTAAAGAAACGTTCAAACGAAACAGGTTTCACCAGGTAATCAACAGCATCCAACTCAAACCCATCAACAGCATATTCACGATAGGCTGTAACAAAGATCACTTTTGGAGGGTGTGAAAGATTTTTCAAAAACTCAGTACCGATAATACGGGGCATTTTTATGTCAAGAAAAATTACATCCACGGCTTTTTGGTGAAGTATATCTAAAGCTTCAATGGCATTTCTGCATTGGCCCACAATTTCAAGCCCGTTTATGGAAGAAATATATCTTGCCAATACTTGTAATGCAGGTGGCTCATCATCTATAAGCAGGCAGCGAAGTTTCATGCCGTATGTTTTGTGCGATGATCAATGGAGAATATGTATTCGCAGTTGCGTGTGCTGCGTCAGACAAAATAAGCATCAGCGACACAACATAGAAATTCCCTTCATCATTAATTTTCAATTCGTATTTACCTTGGTAAAGAAGCTCAAGACGCTTTTTAACGTTGTTGATACCAATACCATTTTTACTTTCCTGTACATACTCGTTTTTACTGTTTACAATTTTGCACAGGATCGTATCATTTTTTACCGAAATGTCTACACCCAGCCATGGTTGCTCAATTTGTTCTGAAGCACCATGCTTAAACGCATTTTCCAAAAAGGGAAGTAGCAATAACGGGGCGATAAATTTGTCTTTTATTTCGCCGCTTACGTTCCAGGATATTTCAATTTTATTTCCATAACGTTCCTTTTCCAGATCAAGATAATTTTTCATGATCTCGATTTCTTTCTCAAGCCGCACTTCTTCTGTTTTACAATCGTATAGCATATAACTAAGCAGCGATGATAATTTTAAAATAAGCCCTGGTGTTTTGGGTGAATTATCGAGTGAAAATGAATAGATGTTATTGAGTGTGTTGAATAGAAAATGCGGATGAACCTGTGCTTTCAACAACTGAAGTTCTGCAGTTGCTTTTTCCTGTTGTACACGCATCCACTCTCTTTGCTTGATCGTCCACAGCTTAAAGAATTTTATGATCATAGGGCTTGCTGCAGAAGTAGTCATGCATAAATAGCAAAATGCGAGTGGCCCTCTTGGAAGAATATTATCTAAGCCCATTGCTTCCTGCGCAGGAATTAATACATAACTTCTGTAACCCGCATCAATGTAAAGCCCAAGTATCCCCCATAACAACACCAGCAAAAAAAACTGCCACAATCTTCCTTTTAATAAAAGATATGGAATAGCACCGTATACTAACGGATAGCCGAATAATATAAACGCAGGCACCCACATGATCATATTGATCAGTTGCCGGCCATATGAAAGCGGTACCCCTATCACTACCCAGAATGCAGCCCATATAGCAATATGAAATGTCCAATAAAACAAATGACGCCATACACGATAGCGGGGAGAAAAAATAAAGTCGTTATATAAAAAGGAGTTCATGAATTTGTCAACTACAAGTTAAACAATTGGCTGCAATCATTTTCATCCTGAATGCATGTAATAGACCAACCGCAAATATTTCCGACAAACAACTTGTTTTTCTGCCAAAAGCCTTTTGCCCAAATCGATCTGCTTTATTTCTACGAAACAAGTACGTTCAGCGAATACAGATCAACAGCGCCATCACTACTATTTATCTTGTTTCAATAAAATGAAGAGACTTATGAACACAACATCAAACTACATATTATCAATCACAAAACACTTCATTATGAAAAAGAACATTCTCTATGCATTTCTATTTACATCACTAACACTTATTCACTATTCCTGTCAGAAAGAAATTTCTGTTTCAGGCAAAGAAACATTAGCTGGAATAACAGTAAGAAACAGCGATCAGGGTCACTTACAACAAACCAAAACATTCTCTTCCGATGTTGCAATTCAATGGATGAACATGCAGGTGTGGCAGATGTATAAGTATCCGGGCATAGTTGGCAATGTGGCTTACTCACGTCATTATGCATACAGCGGAATTGCATTATATGAAGCAGTAGTACCCGGTATGCCTGCCTACCAGTCCATCGCTCCACAACTGAATGGGTTGAGCGGTTTGCCCAAAACAAAACCCGGCGCAGGTTATCATTGGGCTGCCAGCGCCAATGCAGCATTAGCTTCTATCAACAAAAAGCTTTTTCCTGCCGCCAGCGCTGAGAACAAAGCTGCTATGGATGAACTGGAAGCAACACTGCTTGCACAATACAGTAGTGAAGCTGATGCGGCCATCATCGAACGATCTGTTGCATTTGGCAAAGCAGTTGCCGAAGCTGTATTTAATTGGTCCGAAACAGATGGCTATCAGAATAGTAATAACCCCTATACGGCACCTGCAGGAAAAAGCGGTGGCATTTATTGGACAGCGCCCAATCCAATGCCGGTTCATAGTTTACCATATATCGGTAACCTTCGTCGTATCGTTTTAAATAGTGGCGAAGGAGCAGAATTACCTCCACCTCCTTATGATGAACTTGAGGCCATGACCATTGAAGTGATCAACGCTAAACCTGCGCCCGGTACCAATGAATTTAAAATGGCTTTCTGGTGGAGAGATTTTCCCGGCACCAGTACCCCCGGCCACTATGTAAGCATCTTAAGACAAGTGTTACAAAAAGAACATGCAAGTCTTGATATTGCAGCGCTTGCGTATGCTTTGGGCGGTATTATTGATGTTGATATTACCATCAGCACCTGGCAGGACAAATACAAATATCTTTTAGCACGGCCTTTTAATTATGATGATGTGATTGGTCAATCATTTCTACCTCTGCTTGGTGCCCCGCATCCTGAATATCCTGCAGGCCACGCAACGTTATCTTCTGCAAATGCAGAAGCAATGACCGCTGTATTCGGTGATAATTATTCTTTTACTGACAGTACATTTTATATTTATGAAACCACCAATCCTGTAGGAAGCAAACAACCTCCCCGCTATTTTAATTCATTTCGTGCGGCAGGAGAAGAAGCTGGCTGGTCAAGATTGTACGGTGGTATTCATTACAGACAATCAATTGAAGCCGGGTTTTGGCAAGGAAGAAAAGTTGCACATAATATTATCTCGAATCTGAAATTTCTGAAAGATTGACCGGCTGTTGCTGACAAAACACAGCACCACAAAAATTGTAAAGCCACATCTATAAAACAAAAGGGAGTCTTTCGACTCCCTTTCCTATTTCACTTCTTTCTTATAATTATGCTTTATATTGAGGAATCAGGCTGTTTGCCATGTCCACCATTTTCTTGATACCATCTTCAGGTAAAGCACCTTTCTTAAACTCAGCTAGAACTTCCGGTAATTTAACTTCCATTTCGTGTAAGAAATGTTCTTCAAATTCCTTCATTTTACGAATAGGTACAGCATTCAACAAACCATTAGTACCGAGGTAGATGATCGCAATTTGATTTTCTACTTTAAATGGAGAGTATTGTGCCTGCTTCAGAATTTCCACGTTACGTCCACCCTTATCAATTACAGATTTTGTAGCAGCATCCATATCACCACCAAACTTAGAGAAGGCTTCCAACTCACGGTACAATGCCTGATCCAGTTTCAAAGTACCGGCTACTTTCTTCATTGATTTGATCTGAGCGTTACCACCCACACGGCTTACTGAGATACCTACGTTGATCGCCGGACGGATACCTGCGTTGAACAAGTTACCTTCCAGGAAGATCTGACCATCGGTAATTGAGATCACGTTTGTAGGAATGTATGCAGATACGTCACCGGCTTGTGTTTCAATGATCGGCAATGCAGTTAACGAACCTCCACCTTTTACAAGGTGCTTGATGCTGTCTGGTACATCATTCATATTCTTAGCAACACTGTCATCATTGATCACTTTTGCAGCACGCTCAAGCAAACGACTGTGGAGATAGAATACATCACCAGGATATGCTTCACGACCCGGAGGACGTTTCAGCAACAATGATACTTCACGATAAGCAACGGCCTGTTTTGAAAGATCATCATAAATGATCAATGCAGGACGTCCGGTATCACGGAAGAACTCACCAAGTGCTGCACCCGCATACGGAGCGTAGAACTGCTGAGGAGCCGGATCACTTGCAGAAGCCGCAACGATGGTTGTGAACTTCATTGCACCATTATCTTCCAGTGTTTTCATAACACCGGCGATCGTTGATGCTTTTTGACCAATGGCCACATAAATACAATATACAGGCTTACCTGCTTCGAAGAATTCTTTTTGGTTGATGATGGTATCAACAGCAATCGCTGTTTTACCAGTTTGGCGATCACCAATGATCAACTCACGCTGACCACGACCGATCGGGATCATCGCATCAATCGCTTTGATACCTGTTTGCAATGGTTCTTTTACCGGCTCACGGAAGATTACACCCGGTGCTTTACGCTCCAATGGCATTTCATATAATTCACCTGTGATGGGACCTTTGCCATCAATTGGTTCGCCCAACACGTTGATCACACGTCCGCACATTCCTTCGCCCACTTTGATCGAAGCGATCTGTGAAGTACGACGCACATTCGAACCTTCTTTGATATCTTTTCCTTCACCCATCAATACCACACCCACATTATCTTCTTCAAGGTTCAATGCAATGGCACGTACACCATTATCGAATTCTACCAGTTCACCGTAGCGAACATTGTTCAATCCATATACACGGGCAATACCATCACCCACTTGTAATACGGTACCTACTTCTTCCAAATCAGCACCAACATTGAAATTGCTTAACTGCTGGCGAAGTATCGCTGAAATCTCATCCGGTTTAATATCTGCCATGACGCTTTATTTAACCCCCATGCCCAAACGGACGCATGAGGAAAGTTTACAATTGAATTTTATCTGATATTCTGTACGTAAATATTTTTCTGGAATTGAGCCTTAAGGTCTCTCAAATCACGTGCAATACTTGCATCGATCAGGTTACCGTTGTACTCAAGTTGAAATCCGCCAACAATTCCTTCGTTCACTATGTTTTCCAGTTCCACATGCGCTAACGATGCATCAGCCATAACCTTTTTTACGATCGCAGCTTTCAACTCTTCACTTGCAGGTGATACGGTAGTAAGCTTAACACGATGTATACCTTTGATCGCATTGTATTGCTCAACAAATGCAAACGCAATTTCGGGCAATGTGTTTTCACGGCCTTTCTTTACAATTAAATGAATAAATGCAGCTGCCAATGGGCCGATCTTTTTGCTGATTACTTCAGTAAGTATTTTATCCTTTACATCAGCCTTGATCACCGGACTGCGCAGCACATTTGTAAACTCTTTGCTTTGCTTGCACACATCCTGCAAATATTTCATGTCGGTATACACCTGCTCCAATTGATTTTGCTCCTGAGCGATATCAACCAGCGACTTTGCATAACGACCTGCGAGACGGGGATTTTGCATAAAAAATTCAGCTTTTAGCTTTGAGCTTCAGGCTGCGGGCTTGTGGCTTGCAGCGAATAGCTTGTTGCTGTATTAGTTCAATTTAATTTCTTCAGCCAATTTGTGGATATACGCTTCCTGATCGGCTTTGTTTGCCAGATCACGACGCAAAATTTTTTCACTTACCTCAATTACCAGGTTGCCGATCTGATTTTTCACATCAGTAATAGCAGCCATTTTTTGCTGGTTGATAGCAGCCTGTGTTTCTACCATGATCTTGTTTGCTTCAGCCTTGGCAAGTTCTTTAGCGTCGTTGATGATCTTTTCCTTTGTTTCACGTGCTTCTTTGAGCATCTGTGATCTTTCTTCACGGGCTTTGATCAACAATGCTTCGTTCTCGTTTTTCAACTGCGCCATTTCAGCTTTCACTTTTTCAGCAGTTGCTAACGATTCAGCAATACCCTGCTCCCGTTCGTGCAATCCTTTGATGATAGCAGGCCAGGCGTATTTTTTCAATAGAAAAAACACAACTAAGAAAGCAACCAATGTCCAGAAAAGTAACCCTAAGGCGGGGGTAAGTAAACCCATGATTTTTTATTTTAAAACGTTCGATGTTAGTTTAAAAATACTGCATCCTCCGCCCTGTGCTTTGGATGCAGTAAAATGTTTGTGCGGCAATGATTACAACACCATTGCAAGGAAGCCCACGATAATAGCAAACAGAGCAGCTCCTTCTACGAGTGCCGCAGTAAGGATCATGTTTGCACGGATGTCGTTAGAAGCTTCTGGCTGGCGTGCAATTGATTCCAATGCACCTTTACCAATCTGTCCGATACCGATACCGGCACCTACAGCTGCTAAACCTGCACCTACTGCACCACCTGCATTTGCTACCGCATCTAAAAGAATTAAATCCATTGTTTTGAATTTATAATTGTGAAAAATAAAAACCGATTAATGATGTGCTGCTTCTTCGCCGTGACCATGATCACCTTCCATTGCCTGGCTGATGAATACAGCAGTAAGCATAGTAAAGATGAAGGCCTGCAGGAACGCAACCAATATTTCAATGAAATAAATGAAAATGGTAAAAGGAATAGAGATCACTGTTGATCCGATACCAAAGCCCTGTCCTAATTTTTCGGTGAACACGAAGATCAGCGAGATCAAACAGATAATGATAATATGCCCCGCCACCATGTTGGCGAAAAGACGTATGATCAATGCTCCAGGTTTGATCAACACAGCACTCAGTAATTCCACAGGAACCAAAATGAATTTTACACCTAATGGTACTCCGGGAGGGTTGAAGATATGACCCCAGTAATGCCTGTTTGAACTGAACAGAATTACGATAAACGCAATTAAACCAAGCACCACTGTAAAAGCAATATTACCGGTTACGTTAGCCGAACCCGGAACCAATCCAAAGATGTTATTAATGAGAATAAAAAAGAATACTGTTAAGAGGAATGGCAGATACTTGGGGGCTTTTGCACCAAGGTTAGGAATTGCTACTTCATCACGCACAAATGTAATGATGGGCTCGAAGAAATTCTGTTTGCCCTTTGGCGCACTCGTTACACCCAACCCTTTGCCGTATGATTTGGCAATGCTGATCAATATCCAAACCAAGATGAAAAGCGCAAGAAGCATTTGCACCACATTGCGTGTGAGCGACAGATCAAATACTTGTTCAGTTGGATCAGTTGATACGATCTTTTCGCCGATTTCTTCCTTTACAAGTTTGTACCCGTTGTACTCTGCATGGCCATGTTCAAATTTTGAAGACATGAACACAGACAGGCCTTTTTGCTGCGAATAAAGAATTACTGGGAGCGGGAAACCAACCGCATGGCCGTTCCAATCGAAAAAATGGAAATCATGGCCGTCCATAATATGACCGAAGATCACTTCTTTGGCATCAAAGCCTTCTTTTTTGGGCGCATGCTCGGCACCGGCGTGCTCAGGCTGTGCCTGCTCATGCCCTTCCTGTTCGTGTTGTGCATAAGCACCTTGAGCCATCGTCAACAAAAATCCGCTGAAAACCGCTACCAATAAGGATTTGAAGCTCTTGAACGCCATACGTTTCCTGAAATTTGGCGCAAAGATAAGGAGCGGCAGGTGAAAAAAAGGGAAAACTAAATTGAAAACGGAAAAAAGTTGTTCAGGTTAATCGAGACCCATTTTGCGGCGCTCTTCTTTGATTTTTTCGAGTTCAATCACATCAATCTGCTCTTTTGGGCGAAGCACAGCTTTCTAGGGATAGATAATTATACAATCGCCTTCGAAAACTGCATTTCATGCAATTTGGAATAATAACCGCCAAGCATCAGTAGTTCTTCATGGGTTCCCATTTCTTTGATCTCGCCTTTATCCAACACAATGATCTTATCGGCCTTACGGATGGTAGACAATCGGTGTGCAATTACAATCGACGTTCGCCCTTCGATCAGTTTGTCGATCGCATGCTGGATCATTTGTTCAGTTTCGGTATCAACAGCGGAAGTTGCCTCATCAAGGATCAAAACGGATGGATTGAACAACAACGCCCTGATAAAACTCAGTAACTGACGTTGGCCCTGGCTCATGGTGGCACCCCGCTCCATTACATTAAAATCATAATTATCGGGCAACCGCATAATAAAATCGTGCAGACCAATCAGCTTAGCCGCTTCGATCACCTGCTCTTTTCCGATCGCTTCGTTTCGTAGCGTTACATTTTCAGTAATAGTTCCGGCAAACAGAAATACATCCTGCAACACCACGCCAATTTTACTACGGAGTGCATCTAATTCGTATTCCTCGATCTTCACGCCGTCGAGTTTGATGCTTCCCTTTTGAATATGATACAAGCGGTTGAGCAAACTGATGATCGATGTTTTACCACTTCCTGTATGACCAACTATCGCCACTGTATCACCTGCATTCACCGTAAACGAAAGATCTTTCAATACCCAGTTCTCATCGTTGTAAGCAAACCATACTTTTTCAAATTCAATTTTACCAGCCACTTGTGTCATTGGTTTGTATGCATCGGGGGCAGATTCTTTTATTTCATCTGTATTATCCAATACTTTAAATACACGTTCACTCGCCACCATGCCCATTTGTAATACGTTGAATTTATCAGCAATAAAACGAAGCGGACGGAACAACATGTTCAGCAATATGATAAAGGCCATGATCTCACCCGCCATTTTTGCCGCTTCGCCATTGGTTGCTGAAACAGCTTGTCCCGCACCAAACCAAACCAATAGGCCCAGTGAAATAGCCAGAATAATTTCCACTACCGGAAAGAAAACAGAGTACGCAAAAATTGCCTGGATGTTTGCATTGCGATGATCTTTATTAATGCGGTTAAACTTACCGAACTCTTTTTGCTCAACAGCAAATGCCTGTACCACCTGCATGCCTTGAATGTGTTCCTGCACAAATGCATTTAATGCCGCAACTGCATTGCGTACACGATGAAAACTTTTGTTGACACTTTCTTTGAAATAATACGTTGCAAGAATGAGAAAAGGAAATGGAATGAGACAGATCAATGTTAATTGCCAGTTGATATAAAACATTGTAAACAACACAGCAATGATGGTGAGAAAATCGGCGAGAATCGGAATAAATCCTTCTGCAAATACATCGCTGATGGTTTCAATATCGTTCACCGTTCTTGTGGTTAATGTACCGATCGGTGTTTGATCGAACTGCCGGAGATTCAACCCAAGAATTTTTTTAAATACGTTTACCCGCAGATCTTTCACCACCGTTTGTCCAAGCCATGCAGTAAAATAGGAAAAGAAAAAACGGAGTACAGTCTCAACAATAATCAGTGCAATTTGAAAGATGGTAATACGAATTACCATCTCCGCCATATTATGCTGAATATAATCGTTTACCGTTGTATTGATCAACCATGGCCTTACAGGTGCCATTACCGCCAGTACAATAGCCAAAATAATGGAGCTGTTAAACCTGCGCTTGTACGGCGATGCATAACCGATGATACGGCTGAGTAATTTAAAATCGAACACCTGCTTTTTTCCTGCTTTCTGCTCCAAGCGTTTTTACATTTAGCGGCAAAGGTAAACTCTTTCGGTTTGTGGCCGAACCTCATCGTATTAACCGGATGCTAAAAAGGATGAGTGGCGATGTTCAGGAACCTGATTGCAGTTGATATTTTCGGTTAAAATAAAACAACGAGAAAATGCTGGCTATTATACCCGCCACTGCAAACACGATCACGAGTTGCGAATAAAATGAAACCCAGTTGAGTTGCAGTTTCAATAATTCCTTTGATAACATTACCGTGATGCTGCCCAAGTAACCCCATGCATCTGCTACATAAATCAGAAACCCGACATTGCCCGCAATGGTGAATGATGCAAGCAATCGTTCAAAAAACACACTGTTGAATAACACATAGGCGATGTATAAACCCAAGCCGGTAAACTGCATCCAGCTGGCACCGGAAATAAGTTGTTGTTTAAATAATACCGAAGAGAGCCCTGCTACTAAAAACCCAAGAATCATCAACACATGAATAATACGAAAGGCACGCATATTCTTTCTTACAAACACCAGCATACCGATCATTCCCAACACCACTAACGAAGTGATGGTTTCTGTTTTTGCAAACACGGCTGCATTGCCGCCATAACCTAACTCCGCCCACATATTTCCCATGTAATTATCACGGAGATCACGCATAATGGTTAGCAGAAGATAAATGATCACAAAGGAGATAACACCAGCGCTGAACTGTTTCAAAAAATGTTTTCGCTCCGGTTGATTCATGGGCAAACGGATCGTTCGTTCAGCTACATCATCAGCATCAGGAAAAGGTGCCCTCTCTAATAAAAAATAAAAAAGCAGCAAGGGGACAGCAAACAACGAAGCTGTTGCAAACGGCATCCAGTATTCCGTAACATTCCATTCAAGCAACAACCATTTCCCTACACTCCTGCTAAATCCGCCGGCAAAAATGAAACTAACGGCCAGCACTACCCCAATAAAATCGGTGGCTCTTCTTCCCTCCACATAACTGAACACCACGCCCCACATAAAACCAAGTGTAAAGCCATTTACCAAAAAGCAAAGAATGCCCCACGGTGCGGGAACAATAGCAAACAATAATAAACTCAGCCATGCAACGCCTACCATCAGCAAACTCGTTTTCCATCTTCCACGTCGTTGCAGTTCGGAAATAAATTTGATGCCATAGAATTTACTCAACATATAGCCAACTACCTGGCTGATGATGAGTAATGTTTGATAAGATACTTTTCCAAACTGCAATCCATCAAACGTTGCAACTGTAAATGGTTTGCGAAATGCAAAAATGGAAGCGTAGGTAAAAAAAACAACAACAGCTAAGTAAACTGCTGCTGCAATCTGCTTAGCTGAAAAAGTTGAAGGGGTAATTAGTTGTTGATTCAAAGCAACGGGAAGATAATGGATTTTTTTGGGTGAGTCACCCGCAGTAGTATTCGGGGTGGCTCACCGGCAATCATTACATTTCACCGGTTGCTTTGCGATATGCTTTGATAAAGATGGCACCAAGGTTTTTATGTGGTGGTACATAATCTTTCATCAGCTCATTTGCTTTTGGATCATTTTTTACAGATGCGGTGATCTGCTGCCAAACAGGAATCCATTCAATATTGCGTCCGTTACGGATATCTTCATTCAATGCACGAAGAATGGGTTCGTTTACAGAATAACTACCAACCTGTTTGGTGGAAATGATATGTGCATCTTCATTTACATTCAAAATTTTCGCCAGGTTCTGATAACCACCACAAGAACCTAACATAACGATACGTGAGGATGGCAGCATTTGCTGAATGGTATATTTCAAATGATAACTGTGCCCACGATGGACCACAAAACTTGGATTGATATTATTCTTCGTTAAATAATCAATTAAACTCTGTTGTGCTTTTGCATCCAGATCCTGCTTATAATCCAATGGAAGATTTGCATAAATGGTGTACGGCTTTCCTTTAATGGAATTGATGGTTACCCATTCTTTGCCTGTTACAACTTTCCATTCAGGCTTTCCGTTGAACAGTCCCATAAAGTTTCGGAAGGAAGTAACACCATCTTCATCACCATAAAAAAATACATGTTGTACCACACGGCCACTATCATCGGCAATACTGTTGTAATCTACTTTGTACACCGGAGGTATCCCCAGCTTTGCAGAAAGATCCAATGTTGGATCTGAAGCTGATTGAAACAAGGTTTGCAAAATATTATAGATCACTTCGCCTTTACGGTCTTTTTCCTGTAAGCTTTTTTCATAATTCTGCTTTACTTGCTGCTTCAAAAAATTCTGCAGATCTAAATCGGTAATACTGCCATAGCTATCGGCCACATCCACCGCATCTTCCAATGAGCCGGTTTTCTGCAAGCCTTGTACAAAAGCATACATTAGTTTTAAACTTCTGTCTTCCGGCATAGCTTTCAAGAAATCATCCAAACGGTTGTAGTTTGCTGCTATCTTGATAAACTTTTTGAACTTGTCAAAATTCAATGACATTAGTAATGAATCGCTTCTTCGTCCGGGAAAACGGGTCATCATCCGGTCGTACAATTTGGTGTACGTACTGGTATAGATCACTTCTTCCGTTGTAACAATCAAATAATAAATTTCCTGTGAACTCAATGGATCAGAAACACGCATCCGCACAGCATCAGGTGAATCGTGCAGATCGTTCATCACATTTACAAACACATCAGTTGCTTTGCGTTCAAGCATTTTATACAATACATCCGCAAGCACAGGGGTATCGCCGGTTGCAATTCGGTTATAATAACTTGTTTGTGTTTTTACCAGCAGTTTGTAATAGGCCAACTCGTTTTCCACAACTCCTCTGATATCATCGATCGTTAAGCGGTTGCTCAACAGCTCATCCAAAAAAGGAAGATACAAGGTACCATTCAGGATAGAGCTGAGCTTGGCAATGGTTTGAACTTTTGGATTTGTATTGCGGCGAATAACTCTTGCAGCAACCGACTTGGTAGCTTGTGCATAGCTGTATACTTCCATGGGAATTTTATCAGCCGCCAGTATAATTAAACTATCTGCAAATGGTTCGCTCTCAAATGGAGCAATGCCCGGTAAAATAAACGATGGGTTGATCCTCGCTTTTTTCAGAAACACCATCTTCTTGATATCATTCAGCTCATTTGTTTGAACAAAAATGGTGGATAATAATTCAGCTCCCTGGTAAGGTAATTTATCAAACACCGGCATCATGCTCTGGTTGTTTGCCTGCAGTTTCATACATTCCTCGTAACTGCTGAAGAGTTGGGGGATCAATGGCGTTACTTCTTTTTCTTTTGCCCGGCTTGCAATGGCCTGTAACAATTCACGAAGCGAACGAAGCTGACCGATCTTGAAATTATTATCGCCGTCCATCCGTTCGATATCCAGCTGCATTTCATCCACCCTCCGCAAAATCACGTCAGTGATCTGGATGTTCAGGTCTTCATTGGTTGTAAGCTTCAGGAAATTATCAATCTTACCATCTACCCGGTCGGTACGTTTTTGTTCTTTATCAATATTCTCATGCCATATTACACGGGTCATGGGAATTTTCACCACATTGGTATCAAACGTGATCCTGTTTTGTGCAAACGCTGCCAAACCACAAAAAACCAGCAAAGTTGTAAAGGCGTATTTTCTCATTGCGTACAAAATTAACCTCAATTTTCATTCAAAAGCAGAATCGCTTCAGGCCTATACCTACAAAAGCATGCCCAAAGCGCTAAAACTCGTTAACAATTTTATAATATTACGAACGCTATTGCATGGAAGCAGGCATCTACATTTGCAACACAGTCATGGAATCCAAAGGAAAAAAAATTCTTATTGCCGACGACGAGCCTGATATTCTGGAAATACTTGAGTACAATCTTACGGTTGAAGGATATACGGTAGTTAAAGCAAAGGATGGCGATGAAGCACTCGACCTCGCCAAAAAGCAACAGCCCGATCTCATTATTCTCGATGTAATGATGCCACGCAAAACCGGAATGGATGTGTGCCAGATACTACGCTCCCAACCTGCGTTTGCCGATACACGCATTATTATGCTCACTGCCCTGAACGATGAAGCCAATCATATCAAAGGATTGGAAATGGGTGCTGATGATTATGTAAGCAAACCGATCAGTCCTAAAGTGCTTATCAGCCGTGTAAATGCACTCTTCCGCCGCACGTTCAAAGACGATGATACGATAATCAAAGTAGGTGATCTGCAAATTGACAAAGAACAGTTCATGGTAAAATATCATGGACAAGATATTGTACTTGCCAAAAAGGAATTTGAATTGCTTGCGCTGCTTGCTTCCAAACCAGGACGTGTGTTTCTCCGTCATGAAATATTAAACCAGGTGTGGGGTGCTGATGTAATTGTGGGCGACCGTACCATTGATGTACACATCCGCAAAATCAGGCAGAAGCTCGATATCGATTGTATTACCACCGTAAAAGGTGTTGGGTATAAGTTTGAGATGGGCACAACTTAATTCCTGATTATTTTTGTTTGTTTCTATAACCGACAAACAAACCATGCTTACTCCCCGCCAGATCAGTCCTGTACAGGTTGCCGCTATCACAGCATTCACTATTTCCGTATTGGTTGGTTTGGCGAATTACTTTTTTATACGGAGTTGGTGGATCGCTTTGCTGAGCTTTGCAGTGTTGTTCCTCATCAGTTATTTACTCATCCGTTATTTTACCGAGCGGTTTATTTATCGCCACATCAAACTCATTTACAAATTCATTTCGCAAACAAAAGCTACCAAGCGGGAAGAGTTTTTTAATAAATCTATTTTGCCCGAAAAAAGTTTACGAGAAGTAAGCGAAGAAGTGAAGGAATGGGCCGAACAAAAGAAAGAAGAAATTGAAACGCTCAAACAAAACGAACAATACCGCAAAGAATTTTTACAAAACCTGAGCCATGAATTAAAGACGCCCATTTTTGCGGTGCAGGGTTATGTAGATACACTATTGAGTGGTGCCATGCAGAAAGAAGAGGTGGCGAAAAAATTTTTACTGAACACCTCCCGTAACATCGATCGTTTGGTAAACCTGGTTGACGACCTGGATGAAATTTCTAAACTTGAAAGTGGCGAACAGCAATTGTACAAAAGCAATTTTGTGATCCAGGAGCTGGTGGAAGAAATATTTGAAAGCCTATCTATTAAAGCAGCAGAAAAACATATTAAGACTTCCATTAAAAAAGGTTCTGAATTACCGATCACAGTCTATGCCGATAAAGAGAAAGTGCGAATGGTATTGATCAACCTGGTTGATAATGCCATCAAATACGGAAAACAAAACGGCAGTATTGTGTTTAGTGTATATAAAACGCATAGCAATCTTGTACTTATTGAAATAAGTGATGATGGGTTTGGCATTGCAGAAGAACATCTCACACGCATTTTTGAACGTTTCTACCGTACCGATCTTGCACGCAGCCGCAAAGAAGGTGGAAGCGGCTTAGGCCTTTCCATTTGCAAACACATTATTGAAGCACACGGACAAACCATGCATGTACGCAGCACATTGGATGTAGGCACCACTTTCGGATTTACATTACAGGGCCGAATGGAAAAAGAAGAAGCATAACTGCACTTTCCAAAATAAAAAGGCCGTTCTGAAGAATCAGTACGGCGTAGTTCCCAGTCAAGTCATGAGAAAAAATGAACCCTCGATTGTTTAAAACTGCTAAACGATAAGTTTTTTTACTGCGCTGTAAAGATGTGGTTGCTGTTTTACCAAATGATGATGGAAATATGTTGGAATTGTTATTTCAAAAAAGCTGATAGCTACAAGCTATCAGCTTTTAGTAATACATTCCCGGCTATCAATCTGTTTTTACCTGCATTTAAAAGCTAAGGGCTCCAAATAAAAAAGCCCCCCGGGAACGGGAGGCTGAATAGAGGATACTTGCTTAAGGAAAATCTTTGAACTCTTTCGAGTATAATATTTTAGTACACGTTTGTTTGTGGTGTAAAGCTTGTCCAGCCTTGCATCCAGTTCGTTGTTCCAAATGCACCAACATAAGTAGTAGTTGTAAAGCCACTTAAACCAAAGAAGCTTGCACCGGTCAACGCAGGACTACCGGCTTTTGGTAAAAAGTTTGGAGCAGTAAGATTGAATGGATTCTCCAACATTACATCATTAGCAGATGCGTATGTTTTACAGCTATCGACACCTTCTGCTTTTGTTTTAACTGTTGCTGCATTGATCAATGAAGTACTGCTTACTTTATATGGTTCAACAACTCCATGTACAAGGTTATGACGGAAACTTGAACGCCCATCAATGTAAGCTGCAGCAGTTGAATCACTTTCAAACTGGAAGCCGGCATCCATGTAACCAATCAAGATAGAATTGGTCAATGAGAATTGTGTAGAACGACGGAAACGTGTAGTAAAATTGTGATTAGCTAATGTTCCATCAGCACCGTTTGGACCAACAAAAGTAAAGTTGCTTAACTGAGGACGTGTACGTGGTCCGGCAACCGTACCTGCACCATCATTATCACACTCAATACCATTGCCTGCATCGCCACCATCAACAAACTTCGGATCACGAAGTGAAACGGCAAACTGGATACGACCATTGTAGCCAAAGTCGAAATCAAAATCATCATCGGCTGTTGCAAATGCAATCAGGTTTTTGCAATTTACGGTACCGCCAAAAAATTCATATGAATCATCATTACCGTACGATACCTGAATGTTTTCAATCACTGTGCCGTTACCTACGCCACCTAAGGTTAAGCCATTTATCTCAGAGTTAGGATCGGCTGCAATACCTGCAAACTCGATACGTACATAGCGAAGAATACCGCTGTTATCGTTCGCAATACTTCCACCGTACACCGCATTTACACCACCTTCGATGATGGGAGTGGTTGATCGGTTTGTTGGAGCATTCCCTAAAAGAATGATACCACCCCAATCGCCCGGCTTACGTTGACCAGGTACTTTGCCTGATGTAAAGATGATGGGTTCGCTTGCAGTACCATCAGCGATCAAACGTGAATTCTGCTCTACAATAATGGCTCCTTTATTTACTGTATCGCTTAAAATGATAGACCCTGCTGCAATGGTTAACCGGGCTCTGTCGTTTACATACACATATCCTTTTAATGTGTATTTGCCTTTTGGCAGTTCCACATTCTCATTGATACTTCCGCTGATCACTTTTGAGCTGATGATGCGATCCTGCAATGTTGTGCCAACAGGCGTTGTAGAACCATTGTTCACAGTAGAATCATCAATGTTTACTTTAATACAGGCAGTAAAACTTACCGTAACTGCTGCAGCCAATGTCCATAAAAGCTGTTTCATAATCTATTTTTAATATTTATTTGTTTGTTGATGGTTTACTTTCCTTTTAAATCAAAATCATATGTAAAGGCTACTGTAATGGTAGTGCCCGGTGTGTAAGAACTGAATGCTTTATCAATTCCTTTGTTGTATGCTTTTGCTGCATTTCTGTTCTCGTAAGTTTGAATAGGTTGATTTAGAATATCACTCACTGTTAAACGAACTTCTCCTTTTGTCTTTAATACTTTTTGTGAAAGCTGGAAATCAAGAAGATCTCTTGGTCGCTCATAGATATCACCAAAATCTGCATTACCTACCAATGCTAAACGTTGTCCGATCTTGTTATATAATAACGAAACGCCGGTACCGCCTTTTGAATCGTATTGAAATCCTGCGTTCACGAGATAAGGTGATTGGCCTTGCAACGGACGGATTGTAGCAGGCAATGGATTACCTGATGGATCTGTATTTCCCAGCAATACTTCAGAGAAAATCACCGATACATTACCAGACAGAAAGAAGCGTTCTAACCATTCGCTTGACTTAGATAGAAATGAAAGATTCTTGCGTATCTCAAACTCAGTACCATATAAATCGGCACTAACAGCATTCTGGAATTCGTATTGACGGCGTGTGGCTACACTACCACTATTCAAACGCAATTCAATTGGATCAGTAAATTGTTTATAGAAAGCTGCAACAGAAATTACTTCACCGGCTTTGGGATACCACTCAAAACGAACATCAGCGTTGAGGATACTGCTTCGCTTCAAGTCAGGTGTACCTGCCGTTGAAGCAATGGTTTCAAAATCAAAGAATGTAAATGGTGCAATTTCACGGAACTCAGGTCTTGCTACTGTACGTGAACCGGCAATGCGGATATTTGCTCTGCTTGCAGGACTGTATGTTAAATTGAATGATGGAAGGAAATCAATTTTTTCTGTGTTTATAATGATCGCCTTATCTGTTCCCGGAAGTTGCGATTTGAGGAACTGCTGAAAACTTTCAACACGTGAACCCCACACCAAACGCCATTTGTCAGAAATTTTATTATCAAACATCAGGAACCCTGCATTTAGAGCAGAAATACCATAATATTTATCCTGTGGGTTTTGCAACGCAGTGATCATTTCAAATCCACCGTTCTTGATAAAGTTGTCACGGGCAAAAATGCGGTCGAAAGGTTGCGTAAGCAAACTTGCATCACTTGGTTCACTAAAACCAAAGATCGTTGCTCTGAAATCTCTGAAGCGTACCAACGCATTACCACCTGCTTTGATGGTTTGCTTTTGTTTACCAATGTCAAATGTATAAGCCAGTGACACATTATAACCTGCTGCGTGATCACTTAAGCTGCTGAAGAAACGATTGGTATTGTTTCCACGAAGGTTGGCGCTGAACGGATCATTGGAACCGAGACTGCGACCATAAGTGAGTACACGTAAATCGGGTTGCTCTTTACTGTTGTATGAATAGTTGATGTTCCAGGTAGCTTTCAGGTTACGCCAGAATGTGTGCGCACCTTCTAACTGAGAAGATAATAAACTGCGTTGATTCAATACCGATGAACGCAAGCGTACATCTTGCAGATTCTCTGTATTCGGACCTTCACGACGGTAGTAATTATCTTCATACAACTGGTTGAATAAATTCTTGAACGCTACTTTATGATTACGTTTTGTCCAGGCAAAATTGGCAATGGCTCCAACAGTTGTGCTGTATTTATTTTGCTGATCTGCATAACTAAAGAATGCCTGCTGTCCATCTTTTTCAAACAACTCTTTTGTAGCGTTGTAAATAAGCTTTGAATTACGGTATGTAACACCAATTACAGAACCAAAAGCACCACCTTTTTCACTGCGTACTGCATTGGCCCATGTAAGATTGTATGATTGAACAGGACCTGCAACGGAAGTTTGTTCGGCCCAAACATCATCACGAAAGTCAGCAGATATCTGACGACGTTCTTCTGCCGGCAATGTATTGTAAACACCATACTTCATTGGATAAGAAGAAGGAATACTTCTTCTGTCATCAAAACCTAAGTAATCAGTTGAACCACGTTCGTTGCTTACAAAATCCTGAAATGCTGATTGCGTATTGAAACCAAAGCCAACACCAAATGCCAGCGAATTTTTTGTTGGAATATCTTTTGTGTTGATTTGCACCAACCCACCTGCAAACTCACCTGTTAGATCAGGCGTTGCAGTTTTGTTGATGATGATATTATCGATGAGTGCTGAAGGAATTACATCGAATGAAAATGCTTTTTTATCCGGCTCGGATGATGGTAACTGTGCACCATTGATGAGTGCCTGGTTATAACGATCGCCCAAACCACGTACAATTACAAACTTATTATCCTGAATAGATGCACCACTTACACGCTTCAACACTTCGCCTGTATTTTTATCGGGTGTACGACGGATGAAATCTGCCGACAAACCACTTGATAACGATGTGTTGTTCCGCTGAAAACTTAACAACCCAGATGTGTTCTCTCTGCGTGCAGTACTACGGATAATAATTTCTGTTCCTTCTTTTGCAGCAACATCCATTAAAATGGTAAGCGTGTTGTCAATTTCATTTGCCTTTACTTCTACTTCATCCACGGCTTTGGTTTGAAAACCAACAGCGGTTACCGTGAATGTGTACTTCTTTCCCTGTTCTAACAAAACAGAGAAACGTCCTTCAACATCAGCAGCAAACGAGCGGTTGATTTCTGAAACAGAAATAGAAGCGCCCGGTATAGGTTCGTTTTTTTGGTTGAGCACACGGCCGTTAATGCGAATAGATTGTGCAGCTGAAGACAGGGTAATTAGTAACAGAGAAAGGAGATAAAATAGTTTCCTCAAGTTTTTCCTTTGCATAGTATCAATTTGATGCCGCAAAGGAACCCTTGCTATGTTACCCCAAAGTGAAGAGCGTGTTAAGGAAACATTACCTGCATATTAAGCCAATGTTAACGACGGAAGAAAAAACCCGTTGAATCAGTTTATCGGATGCTTGCATATGATTAAAAGAATGATCTGCATAACTGTTTTTGCTCGGAACAGGCACATATGGAAAATTAATATACAGTTAACCGCAGGGTAACAATTGGGTAACATAGAACTGAAACATTTGCGCTTCCCGGTTAAGAATGAATAAGACATTATTCTGATTAACAGGCATTCATACAGCCTCAAGATAAGGCATATATTATCTTTTAATTGCAACGCCCTGCCTTTCCTGGCGGGGCTTTTGGTTAGAGTTAACAATTTGGTAATACGCATAACCCGTATGCCAATGCCCGTTTTCTACACCTTTGCGCTGCAATTAAAAGATAATACCATTGAGAACAATCGTAGGGGCTATGATTGTCGTACTATTATTCATTTCGGACAACCTCATGGCCCAAAACAATCAGCTCGACACAATTAGTACTTCCGCTAAGAAGAAGTGGTACGAAACCATTTCCTTACGTGGTTACATGCAGGTTCGTTATAACCGCTTGTTAGAAACGAATGAAAACCTGAAATGTGAACAATGCGACAAATCATGGGGCGAAGGTGGTGGATTCGCCATTCGACGTGCACGACTTATCTTAAGTGGCAACCTCACAAAACAAATCTACTTCTACATTCAACCCGATTTTGGCAGCACCGTCGGAACATCACAAAATGTATTCCAGCTACGTGATGCATATGTAGATGTTGCGTTCGATAAAAAAAGTGAGTTCAGAGTTCGTATTGGTCAAAGTAAAGTACCGTATGGTTTTGAGAATATGCAATCGAGTCAGAACCGTTTGCCGCTCGACCGGAACGATGCGATGAACAGCGCTGTATCGAACGAACGTGATCTGGGTGTATTCTTCTATTGGGCTCCTGCAAAAACAAGAGAACAGTATCCCGAGTTTATTAATGATAACAGAAAAGGATCAGGTGATTATGGTGTATTTGCATTTGGAGTATATAATGGTCAAACTGCGAACAAACCTGAGCAAAATAAAAAAGCTCATATTGTTTCAAGACTCAGCTATCCCTTCAAAATAAAAAACCAGACAATTGAACCGGCCATTCAGGCATATACCGGCCAATACGTGTTACCCACCGATGTGCGGACAGCCGGGGTTAAATCAGTAAAAAGTTTTGAATACAGAGATGAACGTGCCGCTGTAAGTTTTAACTTGTATCCCAATCCTATCGGTTTACTTACGGAATATAACTGGGGACGTGGCCCGCAATACAATCCGGTTAATGATTCCATTGAAGTAAAAAACCTGCGTGGTGGTTATGCTACACTCTATGGACGCATAAAAAGTAAAACAAAGAAAGACATGTTCTTTTTTCCATATACCCGTGTACAACAATATGAAGGTGGAAAAAAACATGAACTGGATGCAAGAAGTTACAATGTAAAAGAAATTGAAATGGGCGTTGAGTGGCAGATGAACCGCTTTTTTGAAATTACGGCTGCTTACACTATTTCAAAGAGAAGATTCGAAGATTCTAAGTTGCGTGAAAATTACCAGCAGGGAAACTTGTTGCGATTACAGGCACAATTAAATTTTTAACATCATTAAATCAACCGTATGTCAGTGATCAATTCGTTCATGAAATTCTTTCTGCCCAAGGATCGTATTTTTTATCAGTTGTTTGAAGAAGTATCTGTAACATCTTTAGAAATGGCAGTACTGCTTAAAAAGATGGTAAACGAACGTGAATTTGATGTACGGGCCGATATTATACGCCAGATCGAAGACCTGGAACATAAGAATGATGATTTGACACACAAGATATTCACGGAGCTGAGCCGCAACTTTATTACTCCTTTCGATCGGGAAGATATTCACTATCTCGCCTCAGCAATGGACGATGTGGCGGATTATATTTTTGCGTCTGCTAAAAAGATCAACTTTTACCGTGTAGATCCACAACACGAAAGTTTCAGCAAAATGGCTGACCTGATTGTACAAGGTTGCGAAAACATTAAGATTGCTGTTACCGGTTTAAAGGATATGAAAAATATGCGCCAGATCACAGATGCATTGGTACGCATTAACAGCATCGAAAACCAGGCCGATGATGTGTTTGATTACAGCATCGAACGCTTGTTTGCAACAGAGAATGATGCCAAAGAAGTAATCAAGAAAAGAGAAATTTATCAGGTAATGGAAATTGCAACCGATAAATGTGAAGATGCAGCGAATGTAATTGAATCTATTATTGTGAAATACGCATAAACAATTTGAAAATGTAAAGCATGCAACAACTGCCGGCTTCATTTTCAAGTTTTCAAATTACTTCCTTTTCAAATTGATCTAATGACTTTACTTGTAATCATCATAGCACTGGCTCTCATTTTTGATTATATCAATGGCTTTCATGATGCGGCCAACTCTATTGCCACCATTGTATCAACCAAAGTATTAACACCGTTTCAAGCGGTGGTGTGGGCAGCGTTCTTCAACTTCGTAGCCTTTTTCATTTTTACTGATCATGAAGTGGCGAACACGATTGCCAAAACAGTACACAAAGAATTTATCACAATGCCGCTTGTTTTGTCTGGATTAATTGCGGCCATTTTCTGGAATCTGCTCACATGGTGGTATGGTATTCCTTCTTCATCATCACATACATTGATCGGTGGATTTGCGGGTGCTGCTATTGCGCATGCCGGTTTCCAGAGTATTGATCCAACGAGTATTTATAAAACACTCATCTTTATTATTCTTGCTCCCATCATTGGAATGCTGATCTCCATTTTTATTACGCTTGTTACCATTCAACGTAATTTCTGGCTCAAGATCGCTATCATCACTTTACTCATCAGTGCAAGTATTATTTTCATTCCATTCAAAAAAGATTTTGAACGCTGGGCCTTGCTTGGTCTCGGAGTAATTTTTGTGGGGACCTATATTTACAACCACTTGCGTGGTGAAACGGCTTACCGTACAGCCAATATGTATAAAAAATTGCAGCTGGTTTCATCCGCCATCTTCAGCATTGGTCATGGTGGTAACGATGCACAAAAAGTAATGGGTATCATTATGGCTGCATTGATCGCCTACGACCCTACGCAGTTCCGTTTAGGTGAAATGCCTAACTGGATTCCCATTGCCTGCTACTCGGCTATTGCACTTGGCACCATGAGCGGCGGCTGGAAGATCATTAAAACCATGGGCACCAAAATCACCAAGGTTACACCACTGGAAGGTGTTGTTGCTGAAACTGCCGGTGCTATCACGTTGTTTACAGCTGCCAATCTAGGTGCGCCGGTTAGTACTACGCATACCATTACCGGTTCTATTGTGGGCGTGGGAGCTACCCGTCGTTTAAGTGCGGTACGTTGGGGTGTAACCATCAACCTGTTGTGGGCGTGGATCTTAACCATACCTGTGAGTGCAGGTGTGGCTGCATTGGTGTATGCACTGTTTCACTTCTTTATTCCGGGGTTTGATTAAACCACACCAGATAACATTGAAGAATCCAACCCCTAAGGTTGGATTTTTTATTTATAGCAGGTAGTTGCATCTTTGCGACTCAACTATTAAGAACACATGAAAGGAATTATTCTTGCAGGCGGATCGGGTACCAGATTGCATCCCATCACCTTTGCGATCAGTAAGCAGATCATGCCGATCTATGATAAGCCGATGATCTATTACCCATTATCTGTTTTGATGATGGCAGGTATCCGTGAAATTTTAATTATCTCTACCCCGCAGGATCTGCCCAACTTCAAACGACTGTTTGGCGATGGAAGTACACTCGGCGTGAGTTTTACATACGAAGAGCAAGCTGTTCCAAATGGCTTGGCACAGGCATTTGTAATTGGCGAAAAATTCATTGGCAACGATAGTGTGGCGTTGGTGTTGGGTGACAATATTTTCTACGGTGCAGGACTGGGCAAATTACTCGCCAACAATACAAACCCCGATGGCGGAATTATTTATGCCTATCATGTAAGCGATCCGGAACGTTATGGCGTAGTTGATTTTGATGAAAACTTCAATGCTTTGAGTATTGAAGAAAAACCTGCTGAACCGAAAAGTAATTATGCTGTTCCCGGTTTATACTTCTATGATAATGATGTGGTACAGATCGCAAAAGATTTGAAACCAAGCCCTCGTGGTGAATATGAAATTACCGATGTAAATAAAGAATACCTGAAACGTGGCAAGCTGAAAGTATCCATTCTTGACCGTGGCACTGCGTGGTTAGACACAGGTACGTTTGATTCGTTAATGCAAGCTTCACAGTTTGTACAGGTAATTGAGCAGCGACAGGGAATCAAGATCGCCTGTATTGAAGAAATTGCATGGCGTAAAGGATTTATTACAACTGAACAATTGCAGGAGCTGGCGAAACCATTATTAAAAAGCGGTTACGGACAGTATATCATGAATCTCATCAAACAATAAACAAACAGCGATCAAACAACTATGAATAAGATATTAGTTACAGGCGGATGCGGATACATTGGAGCACATACCATTGTTGACCTGGTTGAAAACGGATACGAAGTGGTATGTGTTGATAATAATTCACGATCAAACATGAAACTGCTGGATGGTGCAGAAAAAATCCTGGGCCAAAAAGTAAAGAATTACAAAGTAGATCTCTGCAATTATGATGAAACCTATGCGGTGTTGCAGGAGAATCCTGATATTACCGGTGTTATTCATTTTGCAGCCTACAAAGCAGTTGGTGAAAGTGTAGAACGTCCGTTGATGTATTTTGAAAACAATCTTTTATCACTCATCAACCTGCTGAAATGTGTGCAGGAATTTCAGATTCCTCATTTTGTATTTTCATCTTCCTGTACAGTTTATGGTAATCCTGATGTGGTACCTGTTACTGAAGAAACGCCACCGAAGCCGGCCGAAAGTCCATACGGTTATACCAAACAAATGGGTGAGCAGATCGTAAGCGAAACCGTAAAAAATATTTCTACCAACGCTATTCTGCTTCGTTACTTCAACCCGGCGGGTGCACACCCAAGTGGCATTATTGGTGAATTGCCCGTTGGTCGTCCGCAAAATTTGGTACCGGCTATTACACAAACCGGCATTGGCAAATTGCCGCAAATGGTGGTGTATGGCAATGATTACGATACAAGAGATGGTTCCTGTGTGCGTGATTTTATTCATGTGTGCGATCTGGCGCATGCACATACATTGGCCCTTGATTACCTCGTACAGAAAAAGAACATCAGCCGCTGCGAAGTATTTAACCTCGGCACCGGTAATGGCGTAACGGTGCTGGAAGCCATTCAAACGTTTGAAAAAGTAAGTGGCGAAAAACTCAATTACAAGATCGGTCCACGCCGTGCGGGTGATGTAGTGGCAACTTATGCGAATAACGATAAAGCAAAAACATTGCTCGGCTGGGATCCAAAGTTCAGCCTCGACGATATGATGTCTACCGCCTGGCAGTGGGAACTGAATGTAAAGCGGGACGAAGGCTTGTTCAACAGCCAGAACAGCGTACTGAATTAATGCAACAACAGCATTTATTGCTGCAACAAAAACCGTTACGGGAAGAAATATCCGGTAACGGTTTTTTGTTTCTCATCAACTCAAAACTTTCCCTTTTCTTTGCAGCAAAATTAAAGTTTGCCTTAGTTGATGGCTTTATCAACGGGTTACATTCAATCTAAATTTTTTGCAAATGGCATTACAGGATATTCAGGTAAGTGGTAATAAAGATACCCGCAGCGGTTTTGGTGATGGTATTTTAGAAGCCGCCCGTAAAAACGAAAACGTAGTTGCATTAACAGCCGATCTCGCAGGTTCATTAAAACTGCAGGCCTTCATTAAAGAATTTCCGGAGCGTTTTATTCAGGTAGGTATTGCCGAAGCAAACATGATCGGTATTGCAGCCGGTTTAACCATTGGCGGTAAAATTCCTTACACAACGACGTTTGCCAACTTCAGTACGGGCCGTGTGTACGATCAGATCCGTCAGTCAGTTGCTTACAGTGATAAGAATGTAAAGATCTGTGCATCACATGCCGGTTTAACACTGGGCGAAGATGGTGCAACCCACCAGATCTTAGAAGATATTGGTTTGATGAAAATGTTGCCTGGAATGACCGTGATCGTTCCTTGCGATTACAATCAAACCAAACAGGCAACCATGGCTGTGGCTGAACACCATGGACCGGTTTACCTGCGTTTCGGTCGCCCCGTATGGCCCATCTTTACAAAGCCTGAAGATGATTTCATTATTGGCAAAGCACAAAAGTTCAGCGATGGTACCGATGTAACCATTTTTGCCTGCGGTCACATGGTTTGGTACGCTATTCAAGCCGGTTTGCAATTGCAGGAAAAAGGAATCTCTGTTGAAGTGATCAATATTCACACCATCAAACCTCTGGATGAAGAAGCCGTATTAGCTTCTATCAAAAAAACCAAATGTGCAGTAACTGCTGAAGAGCACAACATTATTGGTGGCTTGGGTGATAGTATTGCACAAGTTGCAGCCAAGCACTTCCCGATTCCAATCGAAATGGTGGGAACAAAAGATACATTTGGTGAAAGTGGCAAACCAATGGACCTATTGAAGAAGTATGGTTTAGATGTGGTAGATATTGTTGCCGCTGCCGAAAAAGTGATGAGCAGAAAATAAGAGAACTACTTGCTTAGAATAAGAAACCCCGACCGATGTGTTGGGGTTTTGTTTTTAAAGAAAGGCATATTACTTAGAAACATTCTTTAGGCAGTCGGGCAAAAAATGTATCTTCAATACGACGACAAATACCATGAAAAAAGAGTTTTTACACCTCTACATTCTCCTTCTCGTCCTTTCATCAACTGGCTGTTTGAAAATGAAACAACCAAAGTTTGATGGGGTTACCTGTAACAGCAAATGCTATATTCTCACAGGCGTTTTACTTGACTCTGCCTTTAACAAGGGAATAGCTAACGGAGAAGTGAAATTTTATTTCAACTACTCAGGCGGTATATTCGGCAGGACTGATTTTTTAGGAAGAGTGAAAACGGATGCAATGGGAAATTACCGTTTTGTAATGCCCGGCAACGTGTATCAGTATGTGTCTGGATATTTTTATGCAGAAGCATTTAAGGATAATATGTTTAATAGTCCATTCTTTAAAAATAAAGTAGCGAACTATCATCTCGATTCTACTGATTTTGATATCCCGGTAGTAAAGAACCTTTTATTATTCCGGCCAGCAACCTTAAAGCTCAGAATTGTTACAACTACAGTAACTGGCTTTAATTTTTTGACTGTCAGCTATGGTTACGGAAACGGGTCAGACGGAGTTGTTATAAATGGTCCGAGATCAATTGATACAACTATTACATTTAAGACTGCCGGAGACATTCGAACTTTTATTCAAGTTGATGCTAAAGGCAATGGTGTGAATGTTGAAAAATTCGATACAATATTTATTCCTGCAAATAATACAAGGCAGGTGGAAATCAGGCTATAAACTTTTCTAAAAGTTAGTTTAATATAACCACCTAAAAACAGCAGGCGCCTCAGCCTTAGCTGTACAACCTTTTATTACAGACTGGAAAAATTCACCCTCATTAAACTTCTCCCTCCAAATTCCATCTTACCGTCGGCTTTTTCTAACTTTAACCTCGTTCAGAAAGATCCAAACCAGAAAACCTCTATTCAACAATGACGCAACCAGACGACAAGGAATTACTGCTGCAATTCCATGAGCCGGCTACTAAAGAGCGGGCTTATACCCGTATCATCAAGAAATATCAGGAAAAATTATACTGGCATATCCGCCGCATGGTGGTGGAGCACGAAGATGCCAACGATGTGCTGCAAAACATGTTCATCAAAGTATGGAACGGGCTGGAAAACTTCCGGGAAGATGCCCAGCTTTATACCTGGCTGTACCGTATTGCCACCAACGAAAGCCTCACCTTTCTGGAACAACGGAAAAAACGGACAGCCATCTCGATGGACCAGGTTGAAACCGGACTTAGCAACTCCATTAAGGCCGATAAACATTTTGATGCCAACCGGCTGGAATGGAAATTACAGTTGGCCATCCAGCAACTGCCTGAAAAACAGCGTGCTGTGTTCAATCTGCGGTATTACGATGAAATGCCGTACGAGCAAATGAGCCGTGTGCTGGAAACCAGCGAAGGAGCGCTCAAAGCAAGCTATCACCATGCCGTGAAAAAAATAGAGGATTATATCCTCAACCGTTAAACTTTCAGCCTCGAAAATCATCTATAGATACAGAAAATGACACGTAGTAAAGACATATTGAAGGAGTTAGAAGACATCAGCCCCGTTGTGGCGCAACTAAACCCCATGGTTCCGTATCAGGTGCCCGAGGTTTATTTCGACACTTTGAGCTCGGTGATCATGGCACGAATTGCTGCCGGCGGACATGAAGAAAATTCATTGCTGCAGGTGGTGGGTAAACAAATGCCGCAGGATGTGCCAGCTGGTTATTTCGAAAATTTAGCTGACGATATTCTTTCCAAAATCAACAGAAAACAGGAGCAATCGGTGAATGATGAGTTGAAAGAATTGTCACCGGTGTTAGCCCGCATCAGCAAAACAAATGTGTATGAAGTACCGGTTGGTTATTTTGATGGAATTGCAGCAACTGTTGCCACACAAACAACTTCGGCAACAAAAGTTGTTTCCCTCTTCAGCCGCAAATTATTGATCCGTTATGCAGCAGCCGCTGTTGTGTTTACAATGATTGCATTTGGAATTAACTTCTTCATGAACAACCAAACAACCGTAAATGATACAGTAGATATCATTTCACCTATTAAAACAGAAAAGCAATTTAATAACGAATTAGCTGCATTGAGTGATGATGCTATTGTAAGTTATCTGGAAATGACATCGGATGTAAAAGATGTCGAGAAGATCAGCGAATCAATTGATCAAAGCAAGTTGCCTGAAGAAACAGATTATATGGATGATGTGTTTCTGGATTCATTGATGAAACAATTGGAACAACCGGAAGCAAACAACAACACAACAGAACCACAAACAGAAACAGAAACAGAAACAAAATAAGAAACGGAGGAACAGATTATGAAAAAAATATTTACACTGATGATGATCGTTGCATGTAGCTTAACAAGCTATGTGTATGCTCAGGACCAACCCGATCCGAAAGAACAGGAAAAGATCCAGGCATTGGAGATCGCATTCATCAGCAGAAAGTTGAATTTAACTACGGATGAAGCACAACGTTTCTGGCCCATTTACAACGAATACAAACGAGATGTTCGGCAGGTAATGATCGCACAAAAGAATAACAGCAACCGTGATATTGTTGATGATGAACAGAAGATCATTGATGTAAGAAAAAAATATCGTGATCGTTTTGTTGGTGTGATAGGACAGCCCAGAATGAATAAATTCTTTCAGGCCGAACGTGAATTTCGTGGCGTGTTATTGAATCAGTTAAAAAACCGCCCCAACAGGCCAATGTTGCAACGTCAAAAGAGAAATTAATTTGGAATTTTAATTTCTTATGCTATAAATTTGCGAATAGGTGTTTTTCATAGGTTAGCAACGGCCGACTCTTTTCAGGGTTGGCCTATTTTTTTGCCCTGAAACCTGCGCCAGCAAAGCATTTCAGCTAACCCAAAAAACAAAAAAAGCATGAATGATGTTGCTTGTTCATCATTCATGCCATCTGCTTAATAAGAGGTTTGAATTCCCTACGTTACATAAAAATTGAATATGTAGTAATACGTCTACAAAACGATTATGCTTCAGCAACGAATCAAAAGCTGAATACCGGAGTTTTAAGATCATGATAAAATAAAAATTTCCAGTTCTCTTTTTGACCCTGCTCCCACCATTTTACACGAAGATCAGCAGCAAGCTTTCCATCAAAATCGTACTTGGTTACAAACTTCGTTTTCATTTGGAATAACTGCGGTGCCACATCACCACCAAAGAAAACCGTCTCGTCATTTTCTTTGATCCAGAATGCCTGGTGCCATGGGCTATGTCCGCCTGTCCATTCATAATGGATGTACTCATCAATTACACCGGAGCTTTCGATCAATTGTACTTTATCTGATTCAGCTAATAAACTCACATCATCAATTGCATACGACTTCGAGAGTTTGCTTACTGCAATTTCCAGTTCCTGTTGATTGACGATATAAGTTGCATTGGGAAAACTTAAAAACTGTTGTTGCAATACAGCATCTTCTTTGCTTACACCACCTGCATGATCTTTATGCAAATGACTCATCAATACTTTTGTTACTTCCATGGGATTAATGCCGGCCTGCATCAGATTGTGATGGATCTGCAACGTACCATCGGGCATTGTAAAACCAAGACCAGTGTCAAGTAATAAAATATCTTTTTCAGTGATCACCACAAAGGGTTGTACTTCTACCAACAAACTACCTACAGGTCGGTCTTTGATATTATCACGTTCGGGATCAAAGGGAACAAATTTTTTAGAACCATCTACTGTAAAACTACCTTCAGAAAGTGGAATTATTTTCATGTATACTGTGTTATCATTTCATGTATCCTGTTGTATACAATACAACATTGAGGCTGCAAAGATACAGGCACAGCAACGAAATCAGTTCATAACCAGTTTGGGTGCGCCGATCATGGAATCAAAGATGAAAAGTTCATCCAGTTCATAATGAATGAACTTACTGATGGGAAACCGATCAATGAGTGCGGCTGCTTCCATTTCAGAGGCGGCATTCAACACCACCCATCCCTTACTGCGTACATCGTTTACACAATACGTAACAATCACTTCATCACGCATTAATTCATTTACATATTGGCGATGTCCGGGGATCAATGCCCAAAATTCATCATCGAGCATATCAGGCAAATAAAACGTGCAGAGATACTTTTTCATTTGTTTGTTTTAGCAGTGATCAATCGCTGCAAATACAGCATGAACTAAAACACGATTATGAAACAGCGGGACTTGAAAAAAGTTGATACAGCTTACCGTAACACCATACTTCGGTCAGCATCCAGCCGCAGCATAATAAAGATCAGGATGGTAAATGTAACCAACGATGACCCTCCATAGCTTAATAAAGGTAGTGTAATCCCGATTACGGGCATCAGACCAATGGTCATGCTGATGTTGATCATTACATGAAATAGCAGAATAGCGGCTACGCTGTAGGCATACACACGGGAGAATGTACTTCGTTGCCGCTCAGCCAGGGTAATGATCCGGAACAGGAGCACAAAATACAGGCCCAACAGCAGAGCACTGCCCCAAAAACCGAAACTCTCGGCGATAGCTGTAAAAATGAAATCAGTATGTTGCTCCGGTACAAAATCACCCTGAGTGGTTACGCCTTTCAAAAAACCTTTTCCTAAAAATCCACCGGAACCAATGGCAATTTTAGATTGCTTCACATTGTAGTTATAATCACGTTTTTTTCCGGCTTCCCGTTCTTTTTCAAATTGAGCGATCCGTGCAGGATCCTTCGGAATATAACTTTTACCAAACATGCTCAATACACGTTCGGCCTGGTAAGGTTTCAGAATTTTATCAAACACAATATGGTCAACAAAATATTTAAAGCCCACACATGCGCCTGCCAGCAATACAATAAAAACCATCAAGCCATAATTGCGTCTTATTTTTCGCCACAACACATAACAGGCAATTACAACCGCAGCTGCCATAAAAATGGCATACACAGGAAACGAAAACACAATGGCCGTAACAAACAATACAACAATTGAAAAGCCTGCAATGAGATAAATAGCCGGTAACCCTTCTCTGTACATCACCAGAAAGAATGAAAAATATACCAATGCCAATCCTGTTTCTTTTTGCAAGATGGATAACAATGCAGGACCCAGCGTTAAAGCAAACGCAATTGCATGCGATCGGAAAGTGGTGAATTCAGTTTCTTGCCGGCTTAAATATTTCGCCAATGCAAGTGCAGTAAATACTTTACACAACTCAGCCGGTTGCAAATTGAAACCACCTCCCAATGCGATCCATGATCTTGATCCGCTGATATCTTTCCCAATTACAAACGTGAGTAACATGAGCAAGATACCAGCCATGTACAACAGGTTGGCGATGGTGGTAAAGAATTTACTATCAGTCAATAAAATAAAAACGCCTACCAATGAACTGATGCCGATAAAGAGTACCTGTTTTGAATAATTTTTTTTCAACTCCAGTAAGGATTGAAAAAAAGCATCCCCATCTCTGAACTCTACTGAAAAAATAGCAATGAAACCAACTGTCACCAATGCATAGTATAACAATACGGTGATCGTATCTACTCCTTTCCCTATGGTGGCCTGATTTTCCATTAACTATGAAACGTGTAATTGAATTTCTTAATGACGAACCGATCGGATGGTAAAACAGCCATCATTTTTTCTGTTTGACTATTTTGTTGCGGCTTTTCTGCAGGTACTACTGGAAGCTGTTGCTGTTGCATACCAATTGCCGTTGAATCAACACGCAAACGATTTTGCTTCATACGTATCACTGAATCTTTGATACGTTTGATCGAATCACGTTTGAACAGCTCGTACTTAATACGTGTTGGTGTGATGGTTACATTGCTGATGCGTTCCACTTCTGCTTTTCGTTTATCGCCCGCAATGGAATCCGTTAAAAACTTTTCCATCAACAACGAAGCGATTGGTGCAGCCCATGTAGAACCATACCCTGCATTTTCCACCACCACGCAAATAGCAATCCGTGGATTATCTTTTGGTGCAAACGCCACAAAGAACGAGTGGTTCTGCTGCTTTACATTTCTGAAATAATTTTCTACAGTTCCTGTTTTTGCACACACAGCAAAACCGTCGATGTGTGCATTACGGGCCGTACCATTTGTTACCACCATCTCCATTCCGTCAATTACTGCCTGGTAGTAATCATTGGGAATATGCAAAGGCGAAATTTTCTGACGGTACTTATTCAACACCGTATCTTCCGGCGTTTCGCCGTCAATATTTTTCACAAAGTGTGGCGTGTAATACCAGCCACGGTTAGCAATCAGGCACATGGCGTTGGCCATTTGTAATGGGGTAGCTTGAATTTCGCCTTGCCCAATACCCAGCGATGCAATAGTGCAGGAACTCCAGCCACCTTTTCGAAAAACACGATTGTATCGTGCAGTGTCCGGAATAAACCCGGCATATTCACCCGGCATATCAACCCCAAGACGATGACCTAGTCCGAAGCCGGTCATATATTCTTTCCATTTCAACAATCCTTTCTCTACATCTTTATACGCAGGGTTATCAATGGCCATGCGAAACATATGTGCGTAATACGAGTTGCAGGAGTTGGCAATTGATAAACTCAGGTTTGCAGCATGCCCTGCATTTGAATGCGTGCAGGCAGGCCGACCGCATGGGCCATAACGCCCAAAACAGGCATATCCATAATCCGGTGTGATCAATCCCTCATCCAACGCCACCAATGCACCCAATGGCTTGAACGTTGAACCCGGAGGATACACACCTTGCATTCCACGATTCAGTAATGGCGAGGAAGGATCTAAAAATAAACGGCTGAAATTTTTTCTTGATTCACCACCTGTTAATTCGTTTGGATCATAACTGGGGCCCGATGCCATGGCGATGATGCCACCTGTACTTGGCTCTATCGCCACTACACTGCCCACTTTACCATTCATTAATCGCTCAGCTAGTTCCTGTACTTCAATGTCGATATAGGTATTAAGATGGCGACCGGCTGTTGCAGCTGAATCAAATTCGCCGTTTTCGTATGGACCAATGGGTCGGTTGAAATTATCACGCAGTACATATTGTATACCCCGCTGTCCCATCAATATTTTTTCATAATAACTTTCTAATCCGCTGCGACCGGCAAAATCGCCCATCTGATAAAAATAGTTAGATCGTTTCAGCATGGATGAATCTACTTCACCAATATAACCAAGCAGGTGTGCAGCAGCTTTGTATGGATAACTCCGGATAGGTCGTTCCTGCAAAAAGAAGGCAGGTTGAAACTTGAACAGGTTCTCATTCACTTTTGCATATTGCTCAGGGGAAAGCAGTGGTTCAAAAACTCCCGGACGGTTTCGTGAATTTTTAATGATCGATGTAACAACCCTCTTTTTGAATTCGGCTGTATCAATATTTAAGATGCGGCATAATGCAGATGTATCAACGCCTTTCAGTTGCGAAGGTGTAACCATCAAATCATACATGGTTACGTTATCCAAAATGGCTTTGCCTTTCCGGTCGAAAATAATACCACGGCTTGGATAAACAATTTTGCGGAGGATGGCCTGATCACTCGCCAATTTTGAATACTTGGATGTAAATAACTGCAACGTCATTAATCGTACAAGAATAATGGCGAATACAATACCGATAATAATACGGAAGGTGGTTTGTCGTGACTGATTAAATTCGGCCATAGCCTGTTACTAGGTTTTTCAATAATGGAAGATCAGGTATTGGTTAAAAATTTCTGCTTGCGTATAAAGATAATTTCTATAATGGTAACAAGCAACAAACTTATTACAGTTGACCCGAGTGTTTTTAAAATGAGATATAAAATATTTCCAAACTGGAATGCCTGGATGGTAAATAACAAACCATGATGAAAAAGTGTAAGCACTGATACATAAGTGATGTATTGTGTAAACCCCAAACTTGCTACCGAAGGCTCACGGTAATTAAATTCAACTCCTTGCTGTGGCATTAATAAGTTAATGAGAAAGGGACGCAGGTAACCGATCAATACACAGGCGGCTGCATGAAGCCCCGGCGTTTTTGTAAAGAAGTCAAGACAAATACCAGTAATAAAAGATACGATCAATAATCCACTGCGGCTAAGACTGAACGGCAGCCACAAAATAAACAGGAAATAAATATAAGGAGTGATGTATTGATGCAACGGCGGCACCTGATTGAGTACAAACACCTGCAACAGGATGAATAAAATCAAACGGATAATATTTCGTAAGAGCGTACTCATTTCTTCTTTTTCAAACGGTTTTCAAGTTCCAGTTGTTCATTGCGTTGCAGGTTGGATATCACAAATACATTTTGCAAACGACTGAAATCGTTGGAAGGACGTATCTGCAACAAATAGTTATTACTGCTTTGTTCCGGAATTACTTTTATAATTACGCCAATCATCACACCCGGAGGAAAATCAGAATACTGACTGGTGATAACAGTATCGCCTACTGCCGGTTTTACACTTTTTGGAATATCCCTCAACTGCACCTGCCGGGGGTTTTTGCCATCCCATTCAATACGTCCGCTTTCGCCTGTTTTCTTTAACCGTGCACTGATGCGGCTTTGCTTGTTGAGCATACTCATTACAGTGGCAAAATTATCAGTAGCATCCAATACAACACCCGCTACACCATTGGGTGAAATAACTACCATGCCCGGCTGTACGCCTTGCTTAGTTCCACGATGAATAGTGAAATAGTTATTGGGCTGCGAAACAGAGTTATTTACAACCTCTGCATCCATATACAGGTACTTGCGTTTGTTACCAAGCGTATCAATGGGAATAGAATCAGTGATGATTCGTTGTGAAGTATCGGGGCTTTGAAAATTTTCGGCCAGCTTATTTTGTACTTCGGTTAACCGGCGACGTAATGCTTCATTCTCCTTTTTCAAACTAAAGTAACCGCTTACTTTACTGTACTGGGCTTCAATACTGCCTGTAATTTCACCGGCTGTATCCATATAAGCCGCCTGATGAAATTTGTTGTAGCGGAACAAAAGCATCAGACTGATGACTTCGAGCACCAGGAAAAAAAGTAAGACTGAGAATCGTCTGATAAAAGCAAAAAGATTCCGCACGAAAGGTGGGTTTTATTGGTTCCACCGTTTGTGGATGCTATCATCAGTTGCGCATCACAAACGGGTAGCGATTGTAGTTTTTCAATGCAATACCTGTACCTCTTACCACACTCTTTAGCGGATCATCTGCAATATGAACCGGCAGTTTGATCTTTTGATTCAAACGCTTATCCAGTCCACGTAACAAGGCACCACCACCTGTAATATAGATACCTCTGCGGTAGATATCGGCCGCCAGTTCGGGAGGCGTCATTTCCAAAGCTTTGAGGATGGCTTCTTCTATTTTGAAAATACTTTTATCGAGTGCTTCTGCAATTTCCTGGTAACTCACCATGATCTGTTTGGGAATACCCGTTACAAGATCACGACCGTTTACCGGAATATCATCGGGTGGATTGTCCAGTTCCTTCATGGCAGCACCGATCTGAATTTTGATCTGCTCGGCCGTACGTTCACCAATCAATAAACTGTGGTAGCGGCGAAGTGCTTCCATAATATCAGCTGTAAATTCATCGCCGGCAATACGGATACTCTGATCGCACACGATACCTGCCAACGCAATAACGGTAATACCGGTAGTACCACCACCAATATCAACGATCATATTACCAACCGGTTCTTCTACATCAATGCCAATACCAAGAGCTGCTGCCATTGGTTCATGCAACAGATATACTTCCTGTGCACCGGCCTGCTCGGCACTGTCACGTACCGCTCTTTTTTCTACCTCGGTAATACTGCTTGGTATGCAGATCATCATCCGCCACTTGGGGGCAAACAATGGTTTTTTGGTCAATACTAATTTGATGAGTTCACGGATCATCAGTTCCGCTGCATTGAAATCGGCAATTACACCATCTTTCAACGGACGAACTGTGCGTATACTTTCGTGGGTTTTTTCGTGCATCATCAATGCCTTTTTTCCCACTGCTAAAACGTTCTTTGGATTATTGCGATCAAGTGCTACGATAGACGGTTCATTTACAACAATTTCATCGTTGTGTATAATGAGGGTATTGGCGGTACCCAGGTCCATAGCTATTTCCTGAATAAAAAAGTTGAAGAGTCCCATATTGGTTACTGGAAATTGATTGTTCCGATGCTTGCAAATTTGAGTGAAAAATTTGGAATAACAACGCTAAAACCGTGCCCGTAAGTGTTTTTTCAACAAATTTTTCAAAACATCATCCAACACTTTACCACCTGACTTTTCATTGATGGCAGTAAACAGGAAAAGAAGAGTCGCTCAACTTCGTTTATACGTTTCAGTTAGTATTCAAAAATTCATACCCAATATCGCTGCGGTAATACATTTTTTTGAAGCGGATACTCGACAGTATATTTTTTGATTGTGCCACACAATCAGCTACCTCGTTTCCCATTGATGTTACAGCAAGCACACGTCCGCCGCTGGTTACAATTGTATCTCCTTCAGCAGCTGTGCCGGCATGAAAGATCATGGAACCTTCGACTGTTTGGTCGAGCCCTTCAATTTCATATCCCTTAATATAATCGCCGGGATAGCCACCGCTTACTGCCATCATGGTAACGGCAAAGCGTGGATCCTGTTCTATTTTGACAGTATCAATGGTTCCGTTTGCCGTAGCTGTGAGCAATTCTACCAGGTCGTTTTTAAGCCGCGGAATCACCACTTCTGTTTCCGGATCGCCCATGCGACAGTTGTATTCGATCACATACGGTTCGTTGTTCACCTTGATCAATCCAATGAATACGAAGCCTTTATACACCAAGTTCTCTCTACGAAATCCATTGATGGTTGGCTCTACCACACGATCGATCACTTTTTTCATAAACACATCATCGGCAAACGGAACCGGGCTTACTGCACCCATTCCTCCCGTATTCAAACCGGTATCGCCTTCGCCAATGCGTTTGTAGTCTTTTGCTTCGGGTAAGAGGCAATAATTTTTGCCATCGGTGAGCACAAACACGCTCATTTCAATTCCATTCAAAAACTCTTCGATCACCACACGTTTACCGGCGTCGCCAAATTTGTGTTGATGGATCATCATATCAAATTCAGCCACGGCTTCCAGATGATTATTACAAATGATCACTCCTTTTCCTGCGGCCAATCCATCAGCTTTCAGCACAACCGGCAATGCATGATTCATGAGATATTCTCTTCCTTCATCGAAGTTGACATCGGTAAACTCACGATAAGAAGCGGTTGGAATATTGTGACGCTCCATGAATGCCTTTGCAAATGCCTTGCTTCCTTCTAACTGTGCGGCGTATTTGGATGGGCCTATTACTCCCAGCCAGCCATCAGTAAATGGATTGGTTTGATGTGCGGTTTCAAAATAATCGTACACACCTTTTACCAGCGGATCTTCGGGCCCAACAATTACAAGGTGAATATTTTTGCTGCGACAGAATTCTTCCATTGCAGCAAAATCATCATCGACACGTAATTGCACGTTGATGCCACATTGAGATGTACCAGCATTACCCGGTGCGATGTATAGCTGATCGCATAACGGGCTTTGTGTTAATTTCCACGAGAGAGCATGTTCACGGCCGCCAGAGCCAAGCAGTAGTATATTCATGTCGGATTTTTCTTCGCCCCGAAATTAGTTCTTACATCTCCAACTTCCTAAACCATTCATAAAAACGGGAAGAGTTAACACGAATTATTGTTAGTATTAATTCCTTACTTTCGAAACTTCGCATCGTAAAAAAACATAAACCAATTGTATGAGTGAATTAACTGCACAGAAAGGACATCCGAAAGGGCTATGGGTTTTATTCGGCACTGAAATGTGGGAACGATTTAATTATTACGGTATGCGTGCCGTACTGGTTTTATTTATGACCAAGGCCTTGTTATTTGACAAAGTATTTGCTTCCAATTTATATGGCAGCTATACCAGCCTTGTATATCTCACACCGTTGATTGGTGGCTATATTGCTGATCGCTACTGGGGCAATCAACGTTCCATTATTGCCGGCGGTATTGTAATGGCCTTGGGCGAATTTTTATTATTCTTCTGCGGATCAACCTACCAATCATCACCCGAGTTATCTTCTTTGTTGTTCTTTTCCGGTCTTGGATTAATGATCGCTGGGAATGGATTTTTTAAACCCAACATTTCTTCGCTCGTGGGGCAGCTATACCCAAAGAACGACCGAAGAATTGACCCTGCATACACTATTTTCTATATGGGTATTAATGTGGGCGGTGCTTTAGGTCCTTTTATATGCGGGCTGGTAGGTGATACCGGCGACCCCACAGATTTCAAATGGGCATTTTTGGCTGGTGGTATCGGCATGTTGATCAGCGTGGCTGTACAGTTAGCTTTTCACAAAAAATATGTGCTTGGCCCCGATAATCAAGTACTTGGACTAACTCCAAAAAACACACCCGCAATTTGGATAAAACCAATAGCGATCATTTTAGGACTGGCCGTTTTTTCTGCTCTTGCAATTGGCATGCTTTACATCGATGCAAAAGTGGTGAGTTACTTAACCTATCTGTTGGGAGGTGCCGCTATTTTTATTTTTGTGATGGTAATGGCTGATAAAACACTCAATAAGTTTGAAAAGAACCGGGTGATCGTACTGTTTACAGTTGTATTTTTTGTGATCTTTTTCTGGAGCGCTTTTGAGCAGGCCGGAGCATCGCTTACATTTTTTGCTGAAGAACAAACACAACGTGATCTTGGATTTTATACAGTGCCTGCCAGCTGGTTTCAATCGCTCAATTCAATTTTTGTAGTGGCCTTTGCACCTTTATTTGCATGGCTTTGGATAAAGCTTGGTAAACATGAACCCTCTGCCCCTACCAAAATGGCGATCGGTTTGTTTTTACTTGCAGTTGGTTATTTGTGGATTGCATTTGGTGTAAAAAATGTTGGCACAGGTATTAAAGTAAGTATGATCTGGCTTACGGGTATGTATGCGTTACACACATGGGGCGAACTCTGTTTGTCGCCAATAGGATTGTCGCTTGCAAACAAACTTGCACCGTTTAAATATGCTTCACTTCTTATGGCCGTATGGTTTTTAGGCAATGCATTTGCCAATAAACTGGCGGGTGTTTTGAGTGCTTTGTATCCAGATGGAAAAACAAAATCGTTCATGGGTTATGAAATGAATAACAACTACGATTTCTTTATGTTGTTCGTTGCGATGGCAGGCGTTGCATCACTCATCCTTTTCTTGCTAACCAAGAAACTGCAGACGATGATGCATAGCGATCAACATTGATCAGTTATTTAATGTATATAAAACGAGGGCGGTCGCTAAGCGACCGCCCTCGTTTTTACTTCAATATTTTTATCAGAACTTAAATGAATTAAAGATCTTGTTCGCTGTGGTTTCAAATGCATCACGCTCTCCTTCTTTGCTTACATAGGTAAGTACATATCCTTTACCGCTGCTTGAAATGGTAAAGAGTTGTTTGATCTGGATATCATCGGTCATGCTTCCATATCTTCCTTTGTAAATGATCTGGTATGCTCTTGCGCCATTGCGGTTGAAATACATGGACGATACTTCTTTATACCCCTTCACCAGTTCTTTTACGGCATCCATATTTGTTTGCACATACTGTTCAATGGTAGTATTTGCTTTTAATTCTTCAATTTGAAGATTCAGATTTTGTCTGAATTTATCATCACTGTTTTCTGCAGGTGATGTTAACTGAAAAATAGCGTTATCCGATTTATCATTAAAAGTCCAGTCGCCGGGATAGCCAATGGTATAACGTCCTTGCGGATCGCTGTACTTCTTCAACTCACTGCTGGTTGTGGGGGTGTTTGAATTGGAATTGGTGGGTGTGTTGGTATTGGGTTTGTTGTTGCCTGTATTCAGGTCGTTCACAGGTATACGTGCAGGCTGTGCCCATACAGCCGTAGCAGATACAACAAGGGAAAGGGCTACGATTATCTTTTTCATTATCATTGATTGTGTTATAAAAGTACAAACTTGTATTCCATAATGCAATGAAAAATCCTGTGAACCCCTTAAAATACCGTATTCCACGGATAGTTTCCGTCCGTCAACAAGGGAGTTTTTGATTCCACCAGAAAATATTTAGTTTTACAACTCTTATTTTACGCATATGAAGTTCTAAGCTGTCTTTGTTTCAAAAGACAAACTCTCCCGACACTGTTTAGCTGAAGTCAATCTCTTCGGCTTATCTTCTATTTCATTAACAGATTTAAACCTTTTTCATGACGACTAACCAAAAACCGAACAGGCTATCCTATATCTATCAAACATTCAAACAATCACTGAACGGGGAGCAGCAGGATTATACAACAGGAAGTATTCGCAAAGCAGTGTTTCTGCTGGCCATTCCCATGATCCTAGAACTGAGCCTTGAAAGCGTATTTGCTGTAGTAGATATGTTTTTTGTAGGTAAGCTTGGCGAAAATGCAATTGCAACTGTTGGCCTTACCGAATCGGTGATCACCATTGTCTATTCCGTAGCCATTGGCTTAAGCACAGCAGCTACGGCCGTTGTAGCAAGACGGATCGGTGAAAAAAATCCGGATGCTGCTGCACACGCCGGTGCACAATCCTTACTTATTGCATTTGTTGTAACTGCTCTTATCAGTGTAGCAGGTATTGTTTATGCATCGGATATTTTACGATTAATGGGTGCCAGTGATGATGTGGTAAAAGACGGCACCATTTTTACACAGATCATGCTGGGCGGAAGTATTGTGATCATGTTACTTTTCCTCATCAATGGTATTTTCAGAGGAGCAGGTGATGCGGCCATGGCGATGAAAAGTTTATGGATCGCCAGTATCATCAATATCATTCTCTGCCCCATATTTATCCATTACCTGGGATTGAAAGGCGCTGCTATTGCAACCGTAATTGGACGAAGTTCCGGTGTGTTGTATCAATGCTGGCATTTATTCAAAGGCAATGGTATTTTAAAAATGACGGCTGCTCACTTTGGGTTTGATCCAAAACTCATTCGCTCTATTGTAACCATTGCATGGCCAGCCACTTTACAGTTTGTAATTGCAAGCGGCAGCTGGATCTTTCTTGCACGTCTTGTAGCAGAAACAGGTGGCACCACCGCATCAGCAGGTTACCAGGTAGCCATCCGCAATGTGGTGTTCTTTATTTTACCGGCATGGGGATTGAGTAATGCGGCGGCAACATTGGTAGGACAAAATCTTGGCGCCAAACAAATTCAACGGGCCGAGCAAAGTGTGTTACTAACGGCGAAGTATAATGCCATTTTTATGAGCCTTGTCACGGTACTGTTTGTATTTTTTGCAAAACCCATTATCAGCATTTTCTCGCAGGATGCAGGCGTGATCGCATACGGTGCCAGAGCTTTGCAGATCATTGGTACCGGTTATATTTTTTACGGAATAGGGATGGTAATGATACAGGCATTGAATGGCGCAGGCGATACAAAAACGCCTACCTGGATCAACTTTATTGGCTTCTGGTTATTCCAGATTCCGCTTGCTTATTTCCTCGCAAAAGGATTGGATATGAATTCAACCGGTGCATTTATTGCCATACCGGTGGCTGAAACATTGATCGCATTGGTAGCGTGGTACTATTTCAAAAAAGGAAAGTGGAAACTGGTGCAGGTATAAAATAACAAGCCCTGTGCAAATGCACAGGGCTTTTACCAAACAAGACCAAGTGATCATTTTATTTCGTTCATCCATTGCTGCGCAAAGTTGCGAGCAACGGTTACTACGTCTTTTCCTGCACGGAATGCCATTTTCCAACGGTTGCCTTTTGATTCGTAAGCACGGTTTTCAAAATAAAGTTTGTTGCCCTTTGTTACAACTTTCGCATCAAAATCAACAGTTGCTGTTTCATCCATGAATTCCTGCAACCGCTTCTTAACATATAATAAATGATTGGCGGGATATTTTTCTTCCCACGCTTTAATTTGTCGATCATAATTTTCCTGATTACTTTTTACCATGTCGTCGTATGCATTTGCATAGTTTACAACTGATTTATTATTGGGATCTTCCGCTTTTTTTAATTCTGCTTTGTTGCTTGCCAGCATTTTTTCAAACAAGGGTTTCATGGAAGCATCAGCTTTTTTATAACTCTCTTCCATGTCGGCTACACTTTTTCTAAAGCTTGCAATTGATTGCTCACGCATTTCTGCAGGTGTTTGAATTTTTTGAAACGCAGGTTTGTGGTAGTTGCGCATTTCAGTATAGTTCTTGATAAAATCAGCAGAGCCCACATATTTTTTTGAATACGTCATTATCTCATTTGTCAATACTACCCTGCTGCCTGCAGCAATGCTTTTTAAATTCTTAACGCCATAGGCATCAAATGAACCGCTTAAAAATCCATGCCTGATCTTTTCCTCCGCCCCGGGTTTTGATAAACCGAGTTGCTTCAAAAAATCATCGCTGAATGAGCGAATACTAAATGATACAAGTGAAGATGCAAGAATGGTGAGCACTGCTGCAATACTCAATACCTGAATGGCTGGCAGTATTTGTTTGAATTGTGTTTTTTTCATTGTGATGATGTTTCGTTTGTGATGAGTAAAAAGTATCAGGAAGCCAGCATTGCTCCCTCTGTTAAGTGCTCCTGAATTTTTTGCCAGCGATTGTCCGTCAGCTCTGCCATTGCAAGACCAAGGAACGATTGAAATACAAAATCGGGCGCATTGTTTTTTACCTGTTTCAGCCAATCAATGATCTCTGTATTTGACAATCCACGCATCATCCATTTATTGTAAAGTGGCATTTTCTCAGCAGGTACATTCGCAATTATAGTAGCTGTAATACTATGCAAGTGCTCATCATCAAAATAGCGCCATAATAATTTGTTGAGAACATCTTCTTCCTTTTTCATATGCTCCAGGTTGAACAATGTAAATTCAAATACCGCCTTACTGATAGCTGCGCCAATTTCCTGTTTTGCATTTGCAGAAATCGTAAGCGAAAATGCCTGAAGTAACCCATGTACATTTTTACTGAGAGTAAGATCTTTTACATGCTCCTGTTCAAACACATCCACAACAGAAGGTTCATATTCAGCAATGGCCGGAAGAATAAATGTATCTTCTGTATGCGCATGCTCATCAAATAATTCAAGAATAATTTTCACTTGCTGAACCGCTTCTTCTGCATCTTCTGCATCTGTAAAATCGGTTTGCTGAAGTTTGATAATTGTTTCATACAACAATGCACGTAATCCTTTGTGGACCTGGTTGAAAATATTATAACGTTTCATAAAAAAGGTTTAATGATAAATAATAACTACTGTAAAATTGATGCGTTTCTGCTGCGTTGCAAACAAGCACTGTAATGAGTTGATTGTTTTACTGAATGAAATGAAAACAAATAAAATCTTCTGCAAACTCTGAACGAAAAATCAACCTCAAATAAATTCCATCACTCTAAAAAAAACAGCCGGATGTCTTACGGGACTTCCGGCTGCAGCTGCTGTTTCAACAATACTCGCCTTACGGGGCAAGCAGGTTGTTTATGATGCCTGTCTTAAAACAAATCCTTCCAGAATAATATTTGTGATGTTATTAATTTTTGCAATCCGCATTTTTGTTGGGTAGTACCCGGTTGTTTGAACTTTCGCAGGTTGTGGAATGCTGCGTTCAAAATTCGGATTTGCAAGAATGAATTGTTCCGTGATCATCGGTTCATAGAATGTTACTTTCCCATCGTACGAACCATAGATAAATGTTTGTGTAAACGGAGCACCGTTTAATTCAGGTGCTGTAAAATCAAGCCAATGCACGCCCATTTTTGGAACACCGCCTCCAGGGTTAAAATAAGTAGCAGGAAAATAAGCAGGAGCAGGCCAGTTCTTGTGTTTGCTGCTGTCAACTTCGTAGGGAGGAATTGCAGCAACTGCTTCCGGTGTGATGCTGTAAAAATGAAAATCAAAATGCGGTAATCCATAAATAAACTCAGGCTCATGTCCATGTGGATTCCAACCGAGATCTACGTGGTTGAACGGAGTGGCCGCAGCTTTGGGATGTAATTTGAGTATCACTGAATTGTTGTGACTGTGTCCACCACTTTGATCTTGCCCTCTGTCTAAACTACTCATCGCTGCTTCATCCACAGCAACTGCAAGACGCAGTGGTTTATTGTTATCATCTACTTCATACCAGGTCCATGCTTTACCATGTTGAAAAGTTGTAACCGGGCCAATAAATACTTTTTCATTGCTTTCTTTTTTGCAGGAAGTAAAGAGAGCACTTGCTATTACAGCAAAGAATAAAATCCGTTTCATTTTTTGTTTAAGGTTTAATGATTAATACTGATTGAATAACACTGCAAAGATGTACATCCGTTATCTGCAACAGAACCTGCATGTGAATGAAATGCTGATTTGAAGTATTGAATTGTAAGCGCATACTGCCATTACACTTCATTATAATAGCATCAAAAAACAGCAGTACAATTCATCCCCGCATTTCATCAATTCAGATACCCGAATTACAATTCATACAGGCATTTACACAGTTTATACAACCAATCATTACATTTGGAATACCTGAACACTATGCTGCACAAGTTTTTCCTTTTTTGCGGATGTATATTTTTTCTGAGCGGATTATCTGCGCAGCAATTGGATTATACATTTACGCATTACTCCACCAATTCAGGATTGTTATCGAACCAGATCAACAGCATTGTGCAGGATGAAAAAGGGTTTATCTGGACGGGCACTACCGACGGACTGCAACGTTTTGACGGTATCCGTTATAAATCATTCCGGCATATAAAGAACGACAGCACCAGCCTGCCTTCCAACCCGGTGTGGCAGTTGAAAGTTGATCACAAAAAAAACTTATGGGTGTTTCTTGCCAGTGGAGAGATCGGCATTTTCAATACGAAAACATTCAAGTTTCGTCAAGCGCATGTTAAAACCATTCATCCACGTGCTGAAAAAACGTCGGTGAAGCGGATGACCGAAGATGATAAAGGAAATATTTTTTTGATACTGGGTGGCAATGAAGTACTCACCTATAATGCAGCCCTGCATGAATTCGCCCCGGCACATAATTTTTTCTTATTTAAACCTGAATGGCGTATTGCTGATTTTGCTCCGCAACCCGGCACCCAAAAATATTGGATCAGTATACAGGATCACGGCTTTGCGATTTACAATCATGCAACCAAATCGCTGAGTTATGCAGGTAACAACAAAGAAGATGAAAAACTGATCGATGAATTTAACGGCAACCGCCATCCCTATGGGTTATACTTTGATAAACAGAACCGGCTTTGGTTCTTTACCTGGGGCAATGGTTTTCCTTCGATCTATTGCTACGATCTTCGAAAGAAAGAATTTATCCTGTATGAATATAATTTGATCGCAACACTTCAAACCTACTATGAAGTGCATGGATTTCTGGAGCAGGAAGATGGGAGTCTCTGGTTACGGGGCCTGCAGGTGTTTGGGCGATTTAACGAAACAACAAAACAATTTCAATTTGTAAAGAACGGTTATGGCAACGAGCGAAGTATTGCGTATGAAAACATCAGAGGGTTAATCGAAGATCGTGAAAAAAATATCTGGGTCGCCACCAGCAATAATGGTGTGTTTCGTTTTAACCCTGCACAGCATGCGTTTCAAAACATCACACACATCAACCGGATCATCGGCAAACAGGGAACAGGAAGTGCGTTGTCGTTTTCGGAAACCAAATGGGGAACTGTACTTGTTGGCACCTGGGGCGATGGATTGTATCATTACGATAAAAACTTCAACCAAATTCCTTTGAATCTGAAAGGAATAAAAGAAAATGAAAGCTATTCGTTTTGGAATATGGTTGCATCTGCCGACAGCAATACGATTTGGTTATCGGCACAACCCGGCATTATGAAGATCAACCAGGATCAGCGAACGGCAACGTACTACAACCCTCCTGCGTTGGAAAACAGGACAATGCGGCAAATAGCAGAAGATAAGTTTGGCAACTTATGGGTCGGCGCACAAAGTATTGGACTGTTTAAGTGGGATGCTGCAAAGGGAGCCAATGATTTTAACAACGGAATTCGAAAACTTAAGAACGTACCGCAACAACAGGTAAACAAGATTATAATTGATTCAAAAGGGTTGGTTTGGGTTGCATTTGGAATTGGAGGTGCGTATGCTATAGATCCAGCAACAGAAAAAATTGTTTATCAATTCAGCGACCAACTTCCGTATCCTTACAAACTGCCTGAAGAGGGTGTATCATCGCTACTGGAATATAACGACAGCATGATGATCATCACCACTTCCACGCAAATCGTGTTGTACAACAAGCGCAGTAACAAGTCGTCGCTTGTTGGAACCGCCGAAACAATTTCCGGTTATATTACCGACCTGCGCAAAGACAAGAACGGCTATGTATGGCTAACCAGCACCAGTGGCCTGTACCGGATCAACGTTGAAAAAAATGTATTCGTTCGTTTTACAAAAGAAGATGGAATTGACAACGAAAATTTTATTGTTGCAGCATCAGCGCTGTTACGTGATGGCCGGATGTTGTTAGGCAGTACCAATCAGTTTATTGTTTTTGATCCGCTTGCAATTATTGTAAAACGCTCGGCCCCATCGGTGATCGTTACTGATTTTAAGATCAGAAATAAATCAGTACCGGTTGATTCATTGCAACAACTGAAAACAATTAATCTGAAACCCGGCAACAATTCGATCAGTATTGAATTTTCCTGTCTGGAATTTTCTACTCCATATAAAGTGGCTTACCGGATGAGCCATATTGACAAAGACTGGGTAATTGCAGATGCCAGTCAGCAAGCGATCTATTCCTATTTACCAAGCGGCACATACCTGTTTGAACTGCGTTCGATCGATGAAGAAGGACGAATGGGTACCACCATTACGCAACTTGAAATAAAAATGAATGCGCCGTTCTGGAAAACATGGTGGTTCTATGGTATTCTTATTTTGCTTAGTGCAGCATTTATTTATTGGCTCGATCGGGAACGGATGAAACGGAAAGAAGCGATGTTGCAAATGCGTACTTCTATTGCCGACAATCTGCACAATGAAGTAAACACTGCTTTGAACAATATCAATATCCTGAGTGAGATGGCGAAGATTAAAGCCGATAAAGATCCACAGAAATCGAAAGAATACATTGAACAAATCCATACCAAAAGCCATAACATGATGATCGCAATGGATGATATGTTATGGAGTATTGATCCGCATAACGATAACATGCAGAAAACGATCGAACGCATGAAAGAATACCTGGACGCATTACGTAACCGGCACCAGGTAGAGATCGAAATTGTGTTTGAAAAAAATGTGGAGCTGCTGGAGTTGAATATGAAACTGCGCCATGAAGCATTTCTCCTTTTTAAAGATGCCATTAACAGCCTGGTACAGGCCGGTGCAAAAAAATGCCAGATCCATTTAGGCATTGAAAAATCGAAGCTGCAATTCACCATGCAAATTGAAAACGATTGTTGCGACATGCAGCAGCTCAACAATCTCCTTCAACGGCAGGATATGGAAATTAGGCTTGCTGCTATCAAAGCAAAGCTGGATGTGCAGGTTCATAAAAGCAGTTCGGTTTTTATACTGCAGGTTCCTGTTGCTTAAACACATCTCTGCCGAATTGTTTTTTACACTTTATACGGCTATTCGTACAATTCATTCACAGCAGCATTGACCAAGGTTTGCTGCTGCCTCATCTTTGTGTTGTAATTTTTTAACCTTATCATCATTAAACCTTTTCTCATGAATGTTAAACATCTGTTTGCAGCCATGCTGTTGCTGGTTGCAACTGCTGCAAATGCACAAACAAGCGGATCAAAAAAAGCAGCCATCAAAAAAATCAACGTTGAACGTTTTCACAAACTGGTGATCGATGCATCCATTGATGTACTCCTCATTGAAGACGATGCACCCGGCAAACTTTATATTGAGGGTGACTCCACTTACTTCAATGAGATAACAGTTACTGAAAAAGAAGGTGTGCTTACGATTGCCGCCACCAAAGACCGGAATTACAAAAAGCGTATTTACATTGGCTTACCGGTGCAACAACTGAAAGAAGTGGAGATCAATGCAGCTTCGTTTGTATTGGGGATGAATACGCTGAAATCTCCAAACTTAATTGTAAAAATGAACTATGATTGTATTGTAAGTTTGAAATCGACCGGCCCAATTGAATTAAAAACGAATACTGAAACCAGTTATACGCAATTTAAAGAGTTGCCCAGGCAGTACAGAAACAGCTTCGGAAAATAAGGATCCACATCAGTACATAAAAAAGGACAGCAAATGCTGTCCTTTTTTATGTTGTTCCTTTTTTATTTACCCATCCACTTTTTAAAATCACTCACCTTTTCACGGCTTACTAATGCTTCTTTATCCACCGCTGGTTTTAATTGCAGGATGAGGCGGTTGCCAAAATAATCATCAATTTTTTCGATGCTCCCAACTGACACATAAAAGGAACGGCTAATACGGAAATATTTTTCCGGGTCCAGCATTTCTTCCAATTCGTCCATTGTATAATCAACCACATATTTTTTGTTATCGGATGTTTTGAAAAAATTCAACCGTCCATCGCTATAGAAATAAGCGATCTCGTCAATTTCAACCGATACCAGTTTCTGCGCATGTTTTACCAGGAATCGCTTACGGTATTCTTTTGGTTGTAATTTCTGCTGCAATTGCTTCACAAGGCTATCCAGGTTAATATCCGCCTTCCCTTCTGCTGCAGCCACATGTAACTGACGATACTTTTGCAAAGCGGCCTGCAACTCTTCTTTTTGCACAGGCTTCAGCAAGTAGTCTATACTGTTTACTTTAAATGCTTTCAATGCATATTCATCGTACGAAGTAGTAAAGATCACCGGGCTCTTTACATCTACGAGATTAAACACTTCAAAACTTTGTCCGTCGGCCAACTCTATATCCATCAAAATAAGATCCGGACGTTCATTTTCGTTTAACCAATCAACGGTTGCTTTAATACTATCGGTTACGCCTATTACATTAGCAGTGCTATCCACGGCCAGTAAAGTTTTTTGCAGTTTTTTTACTGCCAGTTCTTCGTCTTCAACAATAAGAATTTGCATATTATACTGTTTTGGTTTCGTTAATAATTGTTCGCTTTGTTTCGGTATTGTTATTCCATATTAACGGCAATACCACGGTATAATTTTTTTCATCATCAATTACCTGGAAGCCTTGCTGCTTCAACAGTTCATATTTTGCCTTTATATTACCGAGCCCTACTTTATTACTGGGCACTTTTACCGTTCTTCGTTGCAGGTTATTGTTCACCACCAGTTTGTTGCCGGCCGTTGTAAAAATATCGATCACCAATGGCTTGTTTTTCGACAGCACATTGTGCTTCACTACATTCTCCACCAGCAGTTGTAATGTAAGAGAAGGCAGCATGTAGGTATCGTAGCGTTTATCAATTTCAATATTTAACTGCACCGCTTCACCATGACGTGTTTGTAATAACTGGTAATACGAACGGATGAAACGGATCTCATTGTCTACCGTACTGAGACCATCTTCATTATTACGTAACAGGTAACGATACACTTTGCTCAATTCATTCAAAAATTTCTCGGCTGTTTTTTTATCTTCCGAGATCAGTGAAGAAAGTGTATTAAAACAATTGAACAGAAAATGGGGGTTTACCTGGTTCTTCAAACTGTCAAACTCCTGAAACATTGACAGCTGCTGCATGTTCTGTTTTTCCTCCACACTTTCTTTGTACCGCTCCAGCACGTAATCAGCTTCATACAAGGTTTCAAAAATGAGGTTCACACAAAAACCAATGATCAGCCCTGCTTTAAAATCTTCCATCGAAAATTCATAGCTGAGCACATGTATAAGATCATACAAAAAAAAGATAAACGTAACAGACAGCGACATGAACGGGATCAAACAAAATGCCTGTATCAGTATCCTGCTTTTTGTTTGTCTGATCTCCGGCAGCCGATGCTTAATGTAGTTCCCGATAAACACATGTCCTCTCCACGAGCCCATACCGACTATAAAGATCAATGGAAAAGAAATGAACCATACCATAAAATCATTGAACAGCCGCTGATCGAACATAATATAATTCAGCAGTATTGAAATAATAGGCATGGATGCAAAGAACGAATGCACCTGTAGCTTGGTCGGCTTATTCCATTTACTACTCATACAGCTACCTCCTCTTGTTTAACGATCAATGGCAAACGTATGCTTCGCTCGCCTCCTGTTTCTTTGATGAGTACGGGCGATTGATTGAGCAACTGGAATTTATTTACCAGGTGATCAAGCTCAGCTTCCATATCATGTATCTCTTCAGTTACAAGTTTTGGTTGCACGTTGTTGTGCACGATCAATGTTGTGTCAGTAGGTGTGTCAATGGCAATGCATAGTGGACTGGACTTGCTCATACTGTTTTGTGTAAATGCATTTTCAATCAACACCTGCAGCGATAATGGTGGTAATAAATTTTTAGCAGCCGCATCGCTTACACGCACCGATAATTGTAACCCTTCGCCATAGCGTGCTTTCAGCAAATAAAAATAAGAATCCACAAACTGTAATTCTGTTTCCAGGCTTACCAAATGATCTTCATCGTTGCGCAGCATATAACGATATACTTTACTCATTTCATTCAAAAAACGTTCTGCTTTTTCTTCATCATCCTGTATTAAACTTGATAATGAATTTAAACTGTTGAAGAGGAAATGCGGATTCAACTGGCTCTTCAACCCCTGCAGTTGACTCTGTTTGAAAACTTTTTTTAATTGCTCTGTTTCTTTTAAACTATTGTTCCATTTTTCATAACGGTCGAGCCCCTCCATGAGTAGAGTAATAAAAACATTCACAATCCCCATTCCGATATAAGCCAGAAAAAAAATACGTTGATCGAACGTGTAATTGAACATCTGAATCAGTTCATACCCCTTAAACAGCGAAGCCAGAAACAAGCCTGTAATTACTATGAACGTCAAGATCATTACACTCAACTTGATGCCAACCTGCCGCTCCTCAGGAAACCGACGTTTCATCAATACTGCCCATCCACCGCAAAGTGTAAAATTGATGGCAAATGCAAAACATGCCAATCCTGTTGCTACGATAAATATTTGCCAGCTTGAATAATATTTAATGCCCAGAATAATTGAATTAAGCACAATAGAAATTGGCAAAAGAATCAATGCTAAAACACTGTAATCCCGGCTGGTGTAATATGGTAATTTCAATTTCATGGTACTACTACAAATTACCATCTTTTGCTGATTTTGTTGAATGGGGCCGAAAGGATTTACGGATCATACTGTATGAATTGAGGAAAAGAAGGGATGAATTGCAGCCGGACTACCTATACTGTATCCCTGCTATTGGTTTATAAAATTACCCCAAGGTCAATTTTCACAGCCTGCATCCGAAACGTTTGTGTGTTCATGTTGACAGAATTAATAATCAAGTGCAAACTTACCGGGTACAATGTTTGAAAAACAGCCGTACTTGCATGAACTGTTTTATTCATTGTATGACCTGTACAATTGAAGTGTACGCTTCACGGTACAAACACACTGAAAAAACCAATATTTCTAAATAGCAAAAGCCCGCAGGGAGAACCCGACGGGCAGATAATGATACCTAAACACTAAACAATCGTACTGGTATATGCAAACAGGTTTACTGGGAGCAGTATCTTCAGTTCCATCAACAATGGTTTACAGTTTAGTAAATTCAACTCTGCGGTTGGCTGCTTTTCCTTCTTTGGTTTTATTGTCGGCCACAGGTTTTGCTTCGCCCTTCCCATCAGTTTCAAGTCTTGCTGCATCAATACCAAACTCGTTCGTTAATACATCCTTTACAGTTGCTGCACGTTTTTGTGAGAGCGTAAGATTGGCGGCATCTGCCCCATCACTATCAGTATGTCCGGTAATGCTGATGCGTACCGATGGATTTGCTTTAAGCACCGCTGCAATTTCCCGGATCACACCATACGATGTTGGCTGCAACGTTGCTTCATTTACATTAAAGAGAATGCCTGTTGTTGAGAATGTACCTTCTTCCATCAGCTTATGTCTTGTATCAGGGATACCCGTTGCCACTTTGATATTGCCGAGATAAAAGCCAATTTCATTTTCTTTATACCCCGAACTATGGATCTTGAAGAATAGTTGATTAAACATGTATTGTGTTGCCAGTGCTTTTGGTATATCAAATACTTTTTCGCTGTTGATCCAGATGCGTAAGCGGCTTTCCTGTATCTGCAAGGCAATGTGTATTACTTTGTTGTAATTATCATCAAAGCTGTTTAATTCCTGATCAGTGCTTTTATAAAAATCTTTTCGTTCAATAAAACTTTTCACGCCGGCATAGCTGGGTGTACTTTTATAACCCGGACGAAGCATTACTTCTGTTGATTGGTATTTACTGTGATTGGTCATTAGCTCATTCTCTGTAGTAGCCAAGTCACTACTTGACAACAACCCAAACGTAACCAACGGAAGTGTATAACTCTTGTAGTTAAATGCCAGCAGCAGATCAAACTCAACCGTAAAGTTTTTTGGAAACTCCGTTTTATTACCTGTGAGGTAAAAAGAGTTCTGGTACATCTTTGTCCAGTTGCCACTCAAACCATCTACAGTTACTACTTCACCTTTGCCGGTCGTATTCCAGTTAAGTGGCAATTCACCAATGGCATCCTGCGAAAAATCTTCGGTGTACAATAATTTTTCGCCGGGAATAAAATCAAAGCTGCTTGCATATCCCACATTCTTTTTAGTTGAAGAAGCAGAGCCATCGGTTGAATTGTTGGTGGCAGGTTTCTGTTTTCCTTTTCCTTCCACTTCATCCAATGCTTCATCAATCCCTTTGTCAATTTTTGTATTGACACGCTGATTTACTTTTGCCTTTGCACGATTCAATATATTACCGACTTGTGCCTGCAACATCATTGGCACTAAAAACAGAATCGCAATAAAAAGATGTTTGTTCATGGTTAATTGTTTTATTTTTCTTCAACTGATGTTTTAGATGGCTTTACCGATTGCAGATAATTGTAAACAGCGGTCAATTCATCATCTGTCATTTTCTTATATGAATTCCATGGCATGTGACTATGTTTTATCAATTTGCCCATGCGTACACGATCAATAAAGTTCTTTTTACTCCAGCCATACATTCGGCTTTCAGTATGTGGTGTAAGATTGGGAGGCGTTAAAGTATCAACACCGGGTTCAATAAACGGATTACCACCAGCCAGATGTTCTCCTATCAATTCACCGGTTGGGCCACGTTGTGTATGGCAACCGGTACAATTGGCTACATAGTTTACAATATAACTACCATATGCAGCCGATGTATCTTTCGTAACAGTTTTTGGAATTTCCCCACTTGGACCAACAGGTTTTATTAGAAAAGCCTTGAGCACTTTCCCCATTGTGCTGTATTCATTTTCAGGTACTTTATTTTTTACTGGCTTTAATGTTCGCAGATACGAAATAATCGCTGTCATATCTTCTTCGCTTACATTGTGGAAAGGCATAAAATCGATCATAGCCTGCCCTTTTGAATTAACGCCATAATATAATGTGCGGGCAATCTCAGCATCTGATAATTTACCGATACCGGTTTCAGCATCAGACGTAATGTTTCTGCTATAGAATTTTCCCAATTCAAATTCAAACTTTCTTCCGCCACTCAGCGTTGGTTCAATACCCAGTTGTGCTAATGAATCTGTGTTTTGATCGCTGTGGCAATCGGCACAATGCGCCATGCTGTAAACAAGATGTTTCCCCTGTGCAATAACTGTACTGTCTGTTGATGCTTTAATGTTGGGATAAGGTGCTTCAAAACGAAGGTCCTGACGGGTGGCAGTTAATGCGGTGAGTGCTACGACAATGAACAGCAGAATAATGCCGGTCCATTTCGCAATTTTTTTAAATCGCTTCATGATAATAAGGTTTTGGACAGCAAAGATGTTTTGCCGCAACTACAATCAACAGCATGGCTTGCATGAATTGTATTTTTTGAATGATGAATTGGAAAGAAGACTTTCGAAAAGCAGCCTTTGTTACTTACAAACAGATCAAAACAATTCATGTTGTTGTTTTTTCAGTTCATACTTCCGGGCTTTTTTATTTGTATGAAGTGATCCTATGTTTGTATTGTTCATTTAACCTTATCATCAAACCTTATTCATTATGAACGAAAAACAACCTTTACAAAACGGCAAGCCGGTTGCCGGAGATGAATGCAGCACCAACAGTTGCAGCAACTGTTATACGTATCATGGCTGTATGCATCAGCCTTATTCTTTCTGGCAGGCGTTGTGTGATGCCGCTGCTTTACAGTTGCAGCCAAGTGAAGAATTAAAAGCAAGGATATTTAACAGCAGTAGCCGATCTTTTGCTGCCTGATGCAATGAACATCTGAAAATCTTGGTAAACACCAAGAACCAAGTCTTGTGCTGTTTCGATTTTTGTATTCTTAAAAAAACAAATATGAAACAGCACAAACTTTTACGCATTTCCTCTGCCACGCTCATCGGTTTTTCAGCATTTGCTATTTTAATGGTGAGCCTCATGGCTTTTCAAAATCCACAAGCCGTAATGGATCTGGTACAGGTAAAATTGCCGAACAACGACGCCTTCAGTTCAATTCGTGGAGTATATGGCGGCGTGGGCTTCACCATTTTTATCAGCTTTATTTATTTGGCATTTAAAGACCATACCAGAGGATTGGCCTTTGCCGCCATTCTTTGGGGATGCTATGCATTTTCCAGATTACTCACCATTTCAATCGAAGGCCCACTGGGTGCGTTTGGTCAGCAATGGCTGATGATCGAGAGTATACTTTGTATTATATCGGTCATCTTATTGATCATTCGTGTAAAAATGCAGGAGGCAAACGCATAAGCAATAAAAATCCCCCGTTGTTACGGGGGATTTTTTATTCATTGGTTGAAAGTACCCGGTTGATCAAAGGAACTAATTCGTTTTCTTTTGCAATGAGTTTTTCAAGCAACACCAGTTGATTAGATGCCCGGATGAAATTATGTTTGAGATAGCGAGCAGCATAGTACACATCATCATTCAAATAATCAGTAAGGAAACGGATGGCCTGCATGTAGATCATGAACTTGCCAGCATAAAAAAACAATTCCTTTTCTGTTGCAGTCAGATCGGTTTTCATTTCGCTAAAGTAGCCACGTACGATCGCCTCAAAAATATCTGCCCTTATTTCGATCTTGCCGAAATCAGCCTCCTCTTCACTTACTGGCGATAGATAGGTACGCATCATATCACCCACATCACTAATAAAATGGCCGGGCATTACTGTATCAAGATCAATTACACACAAGCCTTTACCTTCTTTATTAAATAATACGTTGCTGATCTTTGTATCATGGTGTGTAACCCGCAACTTACAATCAGTATTTGTTTTTATCTGTTGATATTGTTCTGCAATGGACCTTTTATCCATCACTTTCTGTATCAAGGCATCTGCTTCTATGATCCGATCTGCATTTCCATGTTCCAATGCAACAAGAAACTGCTGATATCGCAACGACAGATCATGAAAAGACGGGATCGTGGTTTTCAATTGCGCAATGTCAAGTCCGCTAAGCAAATGAGTAAACCGTCCAAACTGTGTAGCCGCTTCGTACGCTTCGGTTGCTGTTTCCACCACTTCTTTTGCATACGAGCCTTTTACAAATGGAAACATGCGAAAAAAACCTTCGTTTTCTAAGTAAACAAGCGAGGCCCCATCTTCAGCAGTAATTGGTGCAGCAAATGAATAAGCAGGATAATGCTGTTTAAGATAGTTTGCAATTAAACTGATGTTGTATGCAATATCTTCGGGTTCATTAAATACCAAATGATTTAACCGTTGCAGAATATATTCGTTTGAGGCAGTTGTAACTTTCCAGGTGCTGTTGATCAGGCCACTTCCAAAAGCTTCCAGTTTCACTTTCGTTTCCGTTAAACCAAAAACAGGCAATACGGATTTCGACATGATTTGTTGATATTCCAATATATTATAGCTCATGTTAACTCTTGCGGCGATTCTGTTTCTGTAATACAATCATCTCCGGTCATTCGTTCAATACTTGCCACTTCATTATTAATAATCATCGTTCAATGCAAATACAGGTTTGCGATACATCCATCTTCCTCCTGTAAAATCGGGAAACTCAATTGTTTCATTTCCTTTTTCAATGGAGAGTTCGCTCAACGGTGTAATGGCACTCCATGCGGCCGCATCATACACATCCATTGGTGTTGCTGTTTTTCGTTTGATAGATTCAACAAACGAATGGATCACATAAAAATCCATACCGCCATGACCTGCACCTGCTGTTTCTTTACTCCAACGTGCCCATAACGGATGATCGTATTTATCGAACCAATCTTTGGATGCATCCCATTGATGCGGCTTTGATTGGCCTTCGATGTGCACCCCTTTATTTACATCCATCCAGATACCGTTAGTGCCTTGCACACGGAAGCCTAATGAGTAAGGACGGGGAAGATTGGTATCGTGCTGTAATAAAATAGTCTCGCCATTTGCACAACCAATGGATGTAGTAACCACATCACCCAACTTAAAATTAATTTTTGCATTCGGATGTTCAGGTCCGCATTTTTTTACAATATGCTCATGCAAGCCTCTTGCTTTACTTGAGAACGAAGAAATATTTACAAACCTGTTTCCACGGTTGATGTTAATGTAATGTGCAATGGGGCCGATGCCGTGTGTTGGATACAGATCACCATCACGATATACCGAATGATGCGTACGCCATCTTGCTTCGCTCCAGCCTTTATCGCCAAACTCACAACCTTTTCCGTATGCATCAACACCATTGTTGAATTTTACTTCACGCAGATCGTGTTGGTAGCCACCTTGTAAATGCACCAGCTCACCAAACAATCCCTGCCGCACCATGTTCAACGCTGCCATTACATCTCTGCGGTAGCAAACATTTTCCAGCATCATTACATGTGCATTGTATTGCTCGGCTGCTTTTACTACATCCCAGTGATCCTGCAACGTAATACCGATCATTACTTCGCTTCCTACATACTTAATACCTGATTGCAGAGAACCAATGATCATTTCTTTGTGCCACTCCCACGGAGTAGATATGATAATACCATCAATACCTTTCAGCTCCAGCATTTTTTTCCATGCATATGGATCGCCGGTAAATATCTGGGGCATCTTCTTTCCGCTCTTGGTGATCATTTCTTTTGAACGGCTGAGCATACGGTCATCGATATCGCAGATAGCTACCAGCTCTACATCATTACGTCTTAATACAAGATCAAGATGATTCTGTCCACGAAGGCCAACGCCGATCATTACCAGTTTTACTTTTGTGTCTGCTTTCGCAGCAAACAAACTTCCTGTAGGTAACACTGTGAGTGAGGCTGCAGTAAGCCCTGTGTTTTTTATAAAATCTTTTCTGTTCATGAACGTAGTTTAAGTTTTTTTAATGTCGCAACGTTTAGAGGCCTTGGCTCCATTGTTCAGATAATAACTATTTGTGAAAATAAGATAATTCAATACGAGAAAAGAGCGCAGTCGTTTGCACAAGATTCAGCTGCTACAGGTCATACAATTCCGATGAGTCAGGTTCACAAACTCACACCACAAAAATGTGCGTTCCTTAAAAACCTGCAATTATGCAAAAAACCGTCTGCTCAGCGTTAGAAGATCAGCAATCCGTTAAAGGAAAAATTAATTATATAATCGACTGCTGGTAAACAACCAACGTAGCAGGTATTTCCTCTTTGTAATATTCCTGGGGAGAAACTTTGTTATCGGATTTTTCGTTGAGTATCCTGATCATTAACTCCATTGCACGCTCACCCTGGCCATAAGGATATTGCTCTACAGAAACCAACGGTGGAAATGCGGTATAACTGGTGATGGGCAAATTAGCATAGCTCACAAATACAATCGTTTTATTCACTTCAATATTCTGCCGCTGTGCATACTGCACTGCATCCATATGCACATAATCGTTAAAACTGATGATCGCCTGTGGAGGAGTTTTTAAAGCAAGTAATTTTTTCATTGCAGCTTGTGTGCTCTCTTTGCTGAGATCGGTTTTTTCAACCAACTGCATATCCACTTTCAGTTTTTGTTTCGCCACGCCATCCATATAACCCGACATGCGTTCTTTACTGGCCTGCAACTTATCGGGACCATTGATAAATGCAATACGGCGGTAACCCTTATGAAACAACCAACCTACCATTTCAACAGTACCCTTGTATAAATTACAATATACTTTATGTGCATCTGTCATGTTTGGTACACGATCGAAATACACAACAGGTATTTCATATTTACGAAGCGCCTCGAGGTGATCGTACCTGTTTGTGCCTTTTGATAAGGAAATAAGCAACCCATCAACCCGCTGTTTTTTCATGGCATCCACTACCTGCTTCTCACGTTCAGGATCATCATAACTCTGTCCAAACAAAATGGTGTATTGATGTTCCATGGCTGCTGTTTCAATACCACTGATGGCTTGTGAGAAAAATTCTTCCCGTATAAACGGAATCACCACGCCAATTACAAATGTTTTCTTTTGCTTGAAAAAGATGGCTTGTGCATTTGGTTCGTACCCCAACTCTTCGGCCAGTTGTTTCACCTTCAGCTTTGTGCCAAGCCCAATACGTGGATGATCGCTCAATGCTCTTGATACGGTTGATACCGATACTTTCAGCCGCTCAGCAATTTCTTTTATGGTTGGTAGTTTATCCATGCATCACAAGATTATAAAATATTCGTTTCAAATTTAAGTTCGCCAAAAAAAGCCGGCTGATGAAAATCTGGCTCGGTTGTTTCAATATTATTCCATGCAAGAAAATGAGGTTGTGTAAGCTTATCTCCGCATTTATAAAAATTTGCTTTGCAACTCTTTCCGTCGAGTGAAAAAACAGTATGGTACATAAACACACTCCCCGGAATAATGACCTGTAATTGCCACTGTATACTGTTTGCATTTTTTTCCATTGAAGCAAAACACCGGATACGTTTTACCAATGTAACAGGTAACAGCTTCCTGTCGTTTCGATCGCTGCCAAAACCAACCAATGCGGTGCCGATGCAGTTGAATTCAAAATTGTAATAACCGCTGGTATCAAAGCTGATGAAAAATTCCACGCAACTATCTTCCCACACAGAAGAATTGATGGCTGTATTTTCATGCCGCACTTCTGCTTCTTCTACATTGAACGTAAGCAAAATGTGATCGCCTGTATGTGCAATAGAAAATGTAACGTCGGGTTTATAAGCAAAAGATGGCCAAGGTTGTTCTGCCAATTGTTGCAACGGGAGAGGATGTGTTATTACAACCGCCTGTTTTGTTGTTGACAAATCTTCCCTACACACGATATGTGGAACATGAAGTACACGCATCTTGTTTAAAACCATCCTCCTTAAGATCTTTTTGAAAATAATTCCTTAGCAGATAAATGTAAGAAATATAAAAGGGCTGCTCCTGCACAAACGTATGCGCAGATTGAAAAGGCAACCGTAAAAGAAGTCAATCATTTGCTGCAATAGATGTACAAATATCAATAACTGCCAAATATCTCCTTAAAGGAGGAAAATCAATTTACTGCGATTACACTAACCTGTGTTTGCAGTGCCGGTCTTGAAAAAGCGAATACCTGTTTTTTACGGGTTACCGTTAAGCAACCGTTAGGTTGGAACATAAAAAAACCTTGCAACGTTGATTACTGCAAGGTTTCGGTATTCCCATTTGGTAGTCCCGACAGGAATCGAACCTGTATCTAAAGTTTAGGAAACTTCTATTCTATCCATTGAACTACGGGACCGGCAGAAAATACAGTATAACTGTTTCCCTCGGGCGGCAAAAATAACAGAATTCAGCAATCTCCAATCTAAAATCTACCCTCAAACCTTACCTTTGCAGCCCAATTTGTTTTACATATGAAGTTCTTAAACGTTTATATCCGCTACAGACTTATTATCGGTATTGTGCTGCTGCTGGTGGCAGGTGTAGTTCATTATTATACCAGCTTTTGGCCATCCTTTATTATTTACCTGATTGCCGTGGTAAGTATTGTCGGTCATTTTTTCTTTGGTCCGCTTCGTCTCATTCAACAATATATGGAAGCAGGTGATATGGATGGCGCTGAAAAGATCCTTAACTCCGTAACATTTCCCGGTTTATTATTCAAACCGATCCGTTCAGTATTCTATACACTAAAGGGTAATATCGCCATGATGAAGCAGGATTTTGATGGTGCAGAGAAAATGATGAAGAAAGGAATGGACCTCGGTTCCGGTTCATCACTGATGCAAGGCACCGAAGGTGCAAGCTTATTACAAATGGGAATGCTGGCCATGCAGAAAAACAACTTCAAACAGGCAGAAAGTTATATTCGTCAGGCTCTCCGCAAAGGATTGCCCGATAAAGAAAACCAGGCTGCCGCCAACCTGCAGATGTGCAGTATTATGATGAACAAACGGGAATTCAGAGCGGCAAAAGAATTTTTCCGCAAAGCAAAAGCACTGAAGCCTTCAACGCAACAGTTGGCCGATCAGATCAAACAAATGGAGAAATATATTTCCCGGATGCCGGGATAAGTAAAGAAAAGAGGCAGAAAGGATGTTTTGCTGAATAGATCGGCGGTTCTTTCTGCCTCGACATAATCTTTACAGGTAAGCTGAATAATCAGCGGGTGTGGTAGGACAACAACGGCTAAAACCTTCAACACGTAAATGTAAACCTATCACTTCATTCAAAAAATACCACTTATAGGGTATACGATTCCCCCCAAGCCCATAAAAAAACCGCCTTTTTTTGCAAAAAGACGGTCAATACTGTACGGTTTAAGCTGGATTTTAAAAACGGGCGTGTAGTTAGTAGTTGAAAATTAGGCTAAAACCTTTTCTGTTTAACTTTTCTCCACTTTATCTTTTGCAAGCTTTATCCACAAAAGGGTGAAGCCTTTCGCAACGGTCAAAAATCCCTTTCAGCACAAGCAGAGACGATTAACTTTGAAACATGTCCATTAATAAAGAACGCCTGGAACAACGGTTCCGAGAAGAATACGAACGGCTCAATGAAAAACAGAAGCTGGCGGTTGATCATATTGAAGGGCCTGTGATGGTGATTGCCGGACCAGGCACCGGCAAAACGCAGATACTTGCCAGCCGCATTGGCAAGATTTTACTGGAAACCGATGCGCTGCCGCAAAATATTTTATGTCTTACCTATACCGATGCAGGCGTGGTGGCCATGCGCAAACGTCTATTAAAATTCATCGGGCCCGATGCATACAAAGTAAACATCTACACCTATCATGCTTTTTGTAATGATGTGATACAGGAAAATCTTTCGCAGTTTGAAAAAACAGCACTCGATCCTTTATCTGAACTGGAGAAGATCGAATTGTTTAAAGAACTCATTGATTCATTTCCTAAAAACCATCCACTGAAACGATACAGAGGTGATGTGTATTTTGAGATAACGAATCTTGATCGCTTGTTCAGCACCATGAAGAAAGAAGGCTGGACAGCAACCTTTATTGAACAAAAGATCGATGAGTACCTGACCGACCTCCCAACACGTGATGAATATGTTTACAAACGTAAGTACAAACAATTCAACGCAGGTGATCTTAAAAAAGAAAAGCTGGATGAAGAAACCGAACGCATGGAAAAACTCCGTGCAGCTGTAAAAGAGTTCGATCGTTTTCAGCAACTCATGCGCAAACGCAACCGTTATGATTTTGATGATATGATCACATGGGTCATCAAAGCATTTGAAGAAAATAAAAACATGCTGGCCAATTACCAGGAACAGTTTCAATATATTTTGGTTGATGAGTTCCAGGATTCAAGCGGTACGCAAAATAAAATTGTTGAACTACTTATCAGCTATTGGGATCAGCCGAATGTGTTTGTAGTGGGCGATGATGACCAGAGTATTTTCCGTTTCCAGGGGGCAAACGTGGAGAACATGGAAAGTTTTGCAGGCATGTATGCGAACGATCTGGTAACAGTTGTTCTATCAAACAACTATCGTTCAACACAACCCATTCTTGATATTTCAAAATCGCTCATCAACAGGAACGATGAACGTTTAATTAAAAAGATACCGGGCTTAACAAAAGATCTTCTCGCAAGTAACAGTAAGATCAATCACCTGTTGCACAACCCATCGATCAAAAGTTATCAAACGCAACGAGAGGAGATGATCGATATTACGTTGCAGGTGCAACAGCTGTTGAAAGAAGGTATATTGCCCGGTCGCATTGCAGTGATTTATAAAGAGAATAAATATGGTGAAGAATTAACGCATTACTTCAATCACCTTGGTATTCCCTTTTACAGCAAGCGCCATTTGAATATACTGGAGTTGCCGTTGGCACAAAAGATCATTCTTATACTGAAATATTTAGCTGCCGAGCATGATGTGCCGTATGGTGGCGATGAAATGCTGTTTGAATTATTACACTTCAGTTGGTTCCATATTCCGCCGATTGAAATTGCGAAACTTACGGTTGAAGTATCGGCCACACAATTCAGCGACAACAAAACATCGCTCAGGCGATTGTTGTACGAAAAAGCACACGCACCTGCCAAAGATCTTTTTTCGCAAGGCATTCATCATGGTTTAAAATCAGCAAGTGGGATTTTTGAAAAACTTGTGGGCGATGTACCGAATGTAACGTTGCAGCATTTGTTCGACAACATCATTCGTGAAACAGGCATTCTCAAACACACCATGCAAAGCCCGGACAAACATTGGCAGTTGAAAATACTCACCGGCTTATTCGATTTTATAAAAGAAGAAACAAGACGTGACCCTTCACTTTCACTGCAGGGTTTGGTTTCTATTATTGAACTGATGGAAAAGGAAGATCTGAAACTTCCACTAGTGCAGGTAAGCGGCAGCGACAACGGAGTAAATCTTCTAACAGCACATGGTTCCAAAGGTTTGGAATTTGAGCATGTGTTTGTGGCCGGTTGTAACTCCGGCTATTGGGAAAAGAAACGTAATCCTTCCAATGGTTATAAATTACCGGATACCATTTTCACTACTTCATCTGTAACAAAAGAAACCTCTACGGAAGAATTACGTCGTTTATTTTACGTAGCTATTACAAGAGCAGAAACACATTTGAATCTTTCTTTCAGTCAATTTAAAAATGATGGGAAAGAACTGGAACCATCGATGTTCGTGGAAGAGATAAGAGAAGAACAACCAATTGACATTGTGCCAGTGATGCTGAGTCCGGAAGCATTGAGTGAATTCACTGCGTTGTTGTTTGGCGAAGCACAGGCACCTGAAATTGAAAAGATCGAAGAAAGTTTTATTCAGCCAATACTGGAGAAATTTGTAATGAATGTGACGGCGCTGAACAATTATTTAAAATGTCCGCTGGAATTTTATTTCAAAAATCTCATCCGTATTCCGTCGCCCAAAAATGAAGCAACGGAATTTGGTTCATCTGTTCACTATGCATTGGAACAATTGTTTCGTAAAATGCAGGATAGCAAAACAGATACGTTTCATTCGAAACAACAATTCATTGCCGATTTTGAATGGTATATGCGGCGCCACCGTGAAAGTTTTACCAAAGAACAGTTTGCACGAAGAATGGAATACGGAGTGGAAGTATTGAGCAATTACTACGATAAATACATCAACAGTTTCTCAACTATTGTGGCTATTGAACGCAACATCCGCAATGTGATGATCAAAGGCATTCCGTTGAAAGGCAAGCTTGACAAACTGGAGTTTGATGGCAAAGCGGTGAATGTAGTGGATTATAAAACCGGCAATGTTGATAATGCCAAAGAAAAAATAAAAGGCCCCAACGATAAACAACCCGATGGTGGTGATTACTGGCGACAGGCGGTCTTCTATAAAATTCTTGTTGACAACTACGAAGCGAAAGACTGGAAAGTAGTAAGCACCGAATTTGATTTTATCGAACCCGACAAAAAGAAAGAATACCGAAAAGAAAAAATTGTAATTACTCCGGCAGATATTGAAACAGTGACCCAACAAATCGTTCGGGTATGGGAAAAAATTCAGAACCGTGAGTTTTACATCGGCTGTGGTAAAGAGGATTGTCATTGGTGCAATTTTGTAAAGACCAATGAAATGGCGGTGGCATTGCATGAAATAGAGGAAGAAGAGTCTGAACCATGATTTGGGGAGATTCGAAAGATGAAGAAGATGTATGTTTTAGAAAATCCTGTTAATCCTCTTCATCATCAAAATCAACGTTCATACAATTAGCCTAAGTTTGCAGCTTCTATGACAGCAGGCAGAATTATATCTTTTTTAGTTATCAGCGCTTTGTTTATTGGGTTATTCAGTGGCAGTGGCTGCGCCAACATTGTTCCGCCCGGTGGTGGACCAAGAGACAGTTTGCCACCTGTACTCGTATCAGCAACACCAAAGGATTCGGCCACATTTGTAAAGGATCAAAAGATTACCATCGTATTCGATGAATTTATTGAATTGAAAAATGCACGAGAAAAAGTACTCTATTCACCTTTCCCAACGAAGGATCCGGATATTGACTCCAAACTCAAAACAATTACCATCCGGTTAAAAGATTCATTGCTGCCAAATACTACTTATACTATTGATTTTGGCGATGCAGTAGTTGATTTGAACGAAGGCAACATCTTGAAAAATTTCCGATACGCATTTTCTACAGGCACATCGATTGATTCAAACGAAATAACAGGAAGAATCATTCTTGCTGAAACCGGCAAAACCGACAGTACCATGTTTGCTGTGTTGTACAACAAACAGGAAGATTCAACGGTAGCCAAACAAAAACCCATGTACGTTGCACGTGTAGATGGGCAAGGCAATTTCCGTTTCACCAATTTACCAACAGGCGCTTTTTATTTATACGGTCTTGGCGATGTAGATGGCAATAAACAATACAATCAACCGATCGAGCAATTTGCGTTTTTGGATTCTCCGATTGTTGTAAGTACTACAACTCCATCTGTTCAGTTATATGCGTATGCTGCAGAAAAAGAAAAACCAAAACCATCTTCTTCAGCAAGTGGCGATAAAATCCGTGGCTTACTTGTATCCCCCAATCTCGAGGCAGGTGCGCTGGATATATTGGATAGTTTTCGTCTACGTTATACAAAACCAATCCGAAAGTTTGATCAATCAAAAGCAAGATTGGTGATTGATTCCGCACAAACGGTAAGCGATGTAACGTTCCTGAACGACAGTATCCGGAAACAGATCATTGTGATGGCACCATGGAAAGCAGGCAGCAAGTACAAACTTTTTTTAGAGAAAGAATACGCTACCGACACTTCAGGGTTAACTGCTATTAAAAACGACACCATTTCCTTTCGTGTAAAATCAGAAAAGGAATATGGAACTGTTCGGGTTCGTTTTTCAGCACTAGATACAGCCGCACACCCGGTTCTATTTGTATATAGCGGTGAAGAAATCGTTGGCCGCTACCCATTAACAGGAAAAGAATTTTACCGTTCGATGTTTAAACCGGGTAATTACAAACTGGCGCTGTTGTACGATACAAATCAAAACGGCGTTTGGGACCCGGGTGATTATTTCTCCAAACCAAAACGACAACCGGAACTGGTACAACCTCTCAGCAATCCGCTCTTGGTGAAAGAAAACTGGGACAACGAATTGGTGATCGACATGAACGCTCCTCCTAAAAAACAATAACCGTTGTTACCGGCACAAACGAATATTTAATTCAGCATCCTTCGTACTTTCGCCACATGTCATTTTCTTCTACTTTGCTTGAACAGGCCGTCAACGAATTTTCCAAGCTGCCCGGCATTGGTAAAAAAACGGCGTTGCGTTTAGTGCTGCATCTCATCAAGCAACCGGGAGAAGAAACAAAACTGTTTGCTGATACCATTGCACGCATGCGGAAAGAAATTAAATTCTGTAACAAATGTTGCAATGTATCCGATACCGAAGTTTGTAATATCTGCAGCAATATCTCCCGCAAAAAACAGATCATTTGTGTGGTGGAAAATATCCGTGATGTAATTGCCATTGAAAGTACACAGCAGTTCAACGGATTGTATCATGTACTCGGCGGTATCATTTCGCCATTGGATGGTGTTGGGCCTGATCAGTTGACAATTGAACCATTGATCAGCCGTTTAAAAGAAGATGAAGTGGAAGAACTCATCTTTGCACTCAGCCCTAACATACAAGGCGACACAACATTATTCTACATCAGTAAAAAAATAAAAGACCTGCCTGTTAAGATAACCACCATTGCACGTGGTATTGCCTTTGGCGGCGAACTGGAATATGCGGATGAGTTAACATTGGCCCGTAGTTTACAAAACCGCCAGCCTGTGGCGAATTATGTAAGCATGAAATAAAAACGCTGCACTACCTGAGTTGAAATCTTGCACTCAAAGTTATCCCGGCATTATACAAACGAACTTTTCCATAGCCAATTCCTGCTGTGGGGATCTTGATAATTGGCTCAGCCATTAATGAAAACCGATCAGTTATTTTCCGTTCGGCAATTACAGAAAAATTTACGCCGGAGAATAAATGAAAACTGTTGTTGTTAAAGGAACGGTTTACAACGGTATCGTTACCGTATTGATTCTTATAATAATATTCGTATGATTCTTTCCGCATAATGTAGGAGGATGCACCTGCAGATACAAACAAACTCGTTTGTCTGCCACCTGCAACTCTGTATGCTACACTCAATGGAATTTCGGTGATCTTACAATCTGCATCAATCTTATTAAATGTTACATAACTATACCAATAGCCTGAGGGGTTGTAATCTTTATCTGCGGCAGAATAAATTTTTGTTGCTGTAGCAATACCTGTGCGCAGTATAATTCTGTTACGAAAACTATACTGCACCCCCACTCCTGCCAACGGCGTTACTCTTCCCCATGTATTAAAAGCAGTACCGGGTGCTTCAAGCCCCGTGCTGAAGGTTAAGGAAAAATTATTCTTAACCGGCTTCCTCACCGGAGCGATTTTTTTATTGGCTGCAATCAACGAGCTATTCTTTGCCGACTCATTTGGCAGCAACAGGAAATTTTTCCTGTTCGTAAGTAAAGCAACATTCTGGATTGGCGTTAATGAACCTTCCAGTGGAGCATCATGTATTGTATGGTTTACAAATTCCTCTTGCTTCGTTTCACCTTTTTCTGTTTTGACAAACAACAACCGTTGCTGATTCGGCTTTATTTGTACAACATCAGCTGCAACTGTTTTCTTAGGTTGTAGTGCAAGATCAGTTGAACGGTCACTATTATCATCAGCAGCAACAGGAGGTTGTTGCACGTCATATTTCTCAATTACAGGAACAGGTTTAGAAATTGAGTTTTTTGCATTGCTTAGCTTGCCTCCATCCAATTGGGTTGATCGCTTTGCAGGGAGAAATGTAGTTAACGATGCCAAAATAACACAGCTCAGCAATAAGATATACGGGAATGGTTTACCATTGGTCTCCGGCAAATGTTTATCCAGTAATACCTCCATCTTCCTCCACGATTCCTCTTCAAATTTTGGAAAAGAGTCAGGAGAAGGTTCGTTTAATTTTTTATATAGATCATCACCAGGCATTTATTTCTTTTTTAGTGGATTTTTGCAGGAGCTTATTCTGTAAAAAAGCTCTTGCCTTTGCAAAATTTGATTTAGATGTTCCTTCAGTTATGTTCAACTGCTTACCCACTTCTTTATGGGTCATTCCTTCAATGGCATACAGGTTAAAAACGATGCGGTAAGCAGGACTTAGTTCCTGAACAATTTTGATCAATTCATTGTAGGAGAGATTCGCCAGCATATCTTTCTCTTCGCCAACAGTTACATTCGTATGCTCATCATTCAAGTCTTTGAAAATGGCGTTATTCTTATTCTTCCTGTAATGGTCTATTGCGGTATTGATCATGATACGCCTCAACCACGATGTGAAGCCAAAAGCAATATCTTCTGAAAGAGGTTTGTAATTGTATATTTCCCTGAAGATCTTTAAAAACCCGTCGTTGATGATTTCCACTGCGTCTTCCTTGTCGTTGCTGTATTTGAAACATATAGACATAGCATAGTCATAAAAAGCAACATATATCTTGTTTTGATATATACGCTTATTATGCCTGCATCCTTCTATGCAATTAACTAATTCCTCTTTTGTCAGCACGGCCTGTGGTTGATATTATATTAAGTAACGAAAAGACAGAACAAACAGTTGCCTTGTGATTCAGATATTGCCTGAAACCAATTCCCTGTCTTAAGACTCTATAAAAGTTACAAAATTATTCGTAGAAAGGCAACCTTTCTCCTTCTGACTACGATAGTTAGAATACAGCGGTTTGGTAATTGGTTGATAGATATTAAAAGCTTGTTGAGTTATCCGTTAGATATTTTTATGATGCCTGGTGGTTGCAACCTCATGAACTTTCGCCTGTGAAGCATAGCAATGGAGATGACAGTTGGTTAAGTGTAGTGCTTGCTTCAAAAATTATCCGTTAACCATTTTATATATGTAACTCAATCGGCTTTTGGTATGAAAAAACGATCGCTCATAGTCTTTATTCTATTTGCAGTATTGATTGGCGCAGCAATACTCTTTATCTATACGAAATGGAATAAAGCTCCAGAAAGCATTGAAAACGCTGAGGCTGTTCGTATAAATGCAGCTGATCTTTTCCGTGAGTTTTCAGAAAATGAACAGCAGGCAACACAAACCTACAATGGCAAAGTGCTTGAAATAACCGGCATCGTCAGCTCAATTGCAATGAACCAGGAAGGAAAAACGATTGTGCAGTTGCAAACCAATGATCCCTTATTTGGCATTAACTGCACCATGGAAAAAGAGTCAAGTATAAAAGAGGGCCAGAACGTTATAATAAAAGGCGTTTGTAGTGGCTTTACAACTGATGTTATTCTTATACGCTGTTACCTTATTAATAAAACAACATGAAACTGATCTATATTACTATTCTGTGTTTAGCACTTTTTTCTTCCTGTACGTATAACAAAGAAGAGTTGTTGTACAATAACACCTGCGATACCAGCAATGTGAAATACAGTGTGCAAATAGTAAACACACTCTCTGCAAATTGTTTAGGCTGTCATACAGGTGCAAGTGCACCCGGAGGTATCATGCTTGATACATATACAGATGTGCGTACAGTTGCCATGAGCGGTCGGCTGCTTGGCGCTGTCACTCATTCACCCGGCTATCGTGCAATGCCCGACTTTGCTCCCAAACTTCCCGAATGCCGTATTGCTGAAATCAGAACATGGATCAGAAATGGCATGTTGAATAATTAAACCTGAAAACATGCGCACAATTTCTTTCATACTTATTCTTTGCTTCTCACTGCTGAAGTTGCAGGCGCAGGAAAACTATATGACCCGCAACGGGCAGATCAGTTTTTTCTCCTCCACACCATTGGAAGATATTAAAGCGATCAATAACGAAGTGGCATCTGTGATGAACCGAAAGACCGGCAGCGTTCAGTTTATTGTACTAATCAAAAGTTTCCAATTCAGGAAAGCTGCCATGCAGGATCATTTCAATGGAAAAGATTATATGGATTCGGATCGTTATCCCAAAGCTGAGTTGAAGGGAACAATCACCAACATCAGCACGGTTGATTTTACAAAAGACGGCACTTATCCTGTAACAGTGGAGGGTACACTCAGCATGCATGGTGTCAGCAATAAGATCAAAACTGCAGGGAATATCATTGTAAAAGGTAGTACTGTAACCGCTACTGCTGTCTTCACAATTAAGCTTGTCGATTATAAAATTTCTGTTCCAACCATTGTCTCAAAAAAAATAGCAGAGAAAGTGGAAGTAACGGTGAATTGCAATTACCAACTCTATCAACCAAAAACAAAATAACCCATGCTTGATAAAAAATATATGTTGTTATTGATAATGCTTATCAGTAGTTGTTTTCTCACAGCACAAGAGATCGATCTCAACAAACAACTTGAAGAGGAAAAAGAAAAACCTAAAACACAGTACACAGCCAATACATTTCAATCAACACGCATCATCAACAGTCATTCCATTGAAATTACACCAAAGGGTTATATGGATTTTCGTATTGCACACCGCTTCGGCACAGTCAATGGTGGCTTTTATGAATTGTTTGGATTAGATAATGCCAGCATGCGTATGAGTTTCGATTTTGGTTTAACACCCAATCTTATGTTCGGGGTTGGAAGAAGCACTTATCAAAAACAATACGATGCATTCGGCAAGTATCGCTTTCTCCGGCAAAGCAAAGGCGAACGGACTATGCCCATCAGTGCGGCTATTGCATCATCCATCATGCTTACAACATTAAAATGGCAAGACCCGACAAGAGAGAATCTGTTTTCATCACGTTTGCAATATGCCCATCAACTCATCATTGCCCGTAAGTTTTCAGAAGGTACGGCCATTCAACTGATGCCAACGATGGTGCATTACAATCTTGTACCAAAGGCCAGCGATCCAAATGATATTCTGGCGTTGGGCATTGGTGGTCGTCAACGTATAACTAAAATGGTATCGGTGAATGCAGAATATTATTACCTGTTGCCGGGGTCCCGTTTCGAAGGAACCACCAACTCTTTTTCCATTGGCTTCGATCTTGAAACTGCCGGGCATGTGTTTCAACTTCATTTCACCAATTCACGTGGTATGACGGAGCGAACATTCATCAGCGAAACGGCTGGCAGTTGGGGCAAAGGAAACATCCTCTTTGGTTTCAACATTTCACGGATGTTCAACTTGCAAAAGAAAAAGAAGGTTAAAACAGCATAAGCATTTGGCAGGTAGCTGCTCATTGCTGAACTTCATTCCTGAATGCGAAACACTTTACTATACTTCTTACTGTTTATCAGCATCAGCTCCTGCAGAAAACCGGGTACAACCGATGAGCCTTCAGTTAACATCAGCGACGGCACTTGGCGTATCAGCTATTTTTGGGATCAACAGGATAAAACATCCAACTACACGTCATACTACTTCATGTTCCTGAATGGCGGCACCTTCATGGCGCATGGCAGTTCAACCACCATCACGGGTATATGGAGCCAAACAGGTACAAGAATCAATATCAACTTCAGCAACCCCACAATGAGCGACCTCAACGGTGATTGGCTCAAGACCGAACTCACCAATTCAGGTATCAAACTCAAAGACGACAGTCCCTCGCAGGACGATCAATTACATTTTGTAAAAAACTAACCCTCTCCCTCAAAAGCCCAAACCCCTTGTTGGTGCGTGTTTTTCATTTACATTTGCACTTCATTCAGGCGGATTTGTTTATTGTTCGGCCAAACGGAACTAATAAACGTCAATAAAACTCTCACCCGGTTTTCCGAAACGTTTATAGTTTAAATTATGTAGCCAGCTTTTATGCTGCTATCATCTTTTGTTGCGTCGCACTCTTGTACGCCTGATGCTATTATTCATCTGCTTTATTGAACACTTTGTTCGGGCAGTTAAAATGATAAACTATGGACATCAGAAAAGAACTCGAAAAAAGAATCCTCGTTATTGATGGCGCAATGGGCACCATGATCCAGCGGCATAAATTGGAAGAAGCTGATTACAGAGGCGAACGTTTCAAAGATTGGCATTGCGATGTTAAAGGCAACAATGATCTGCTAAGTATCACACAACCACAGATCATTACCGGTATTCACAAACAATATTTAGATGCAGGTGCTGATATTATTGAAACAAATACGTTCAGCAGCACCAGCATTGCACAAGCCGATTACGATATGCAATCGTTGGCTTATGAGTTAAATGTTGCTTCTGCAAAATGTGCAAGAGAGGCGATTCAGCAATCGGGCAAAACTGCGTTTGTTGCCGGCGCCATCGGGCCTTTAAATAAAACATTGTCACTTTCTCCCGATGTAAATAATCCCGGTTACCGTGCTGTTACATTTGATGAAGTTGTAACTGCATACTACGAACAGATCAAAGGCTTGGTTGATGGTGGCGTGGATGTATTGTTGATCGAAACCATTTTCGATACACTCAATGCGAAAGCTGCCATCTTCGCCATCAAGAAATATTTTCATGATACCAATAAGCCAGAGTTGCCGATCATGATCAGTGGTACCATCACTGATGCAAGTGGAAGAACTTTGAGCGGACAGACACTTGAAGCTTTTTACATTTCAGTAATGCATGCCAATCCATTAAGTATTGGTTTGAACTGTGCATTAGGTGCGCATGAAATGCGTCCGCACATTGAAGAGCTTTCGCAGATCGCTTCCTGTTATGTATCTGCTTATCCCAATGCAGGCTTACCAAATGCAATGGGTGAGTATGACGAAGAACCTTCAGATACCGGTCATTACTTAGAAGAATGGGCAAAAGAAGGTTGGGTGAATATTGTTGGCGGCTGTTGTGGTACCACACCTGATCACATTAAACATATAGCAGATCATGTGAAGAAATTGCAGCCGAGGGAATTGCCGGTTGTAGAAGCAGCTTTTTGATTTGTGCCACGAAGGCACAAAAGCACAAAGAAACACAAAGAAGAAAAATGCAGAATGAAACAGAAATAAGAGAATGGCTTGGCAAAGAGATAGTAGATATCGCTTACCAAATTCATTTAACACTTGGGCCGGGTTTACTGGAAAAAGTGTACGAAGCCTGTTTTTGCTATGAATTAAAGAAAAGAGAAATCCCTTTTGTTACACAAAAGAAAGTTCCCATTCTGTACGATGGTATTGAGTTTGAAGAAGCCTTAAAACTTGATATACTTGTTGATGACAGAATTATTATTGAATTAAAAGCTCAGGAAAATTTTAACCCTGTATGGGAAGCTCAGCTTCTAAGCTATATGCGCCTAACAGATAAACAACTTGGCTTTATTATAAACTTTACTGTTCCATTAATTAAAAACGGCATCAAGCGCATGATCCTTTGAGAACTTTGCGTCTTAGTGCCTTTGTGGCAAAAACATGAATACTATTAAACCATATTCAAGATTCAGCGGATTAGAGCCTTTGGTTGTTCGTCCGGAAACCAACTTTTTAAACGTTGGTGAACGTACCAATGTAACCGGTAGTAAAAAGTTTGCACGTCTTATTCGTGAAAACCAATACGAAGAAGCATTAAGCATTGCACGCCAGCAGGTAGAGAATGGTGCACAGATCATTGATGTAAACATGGATGATGCTTTGCTCGATGGTGTACATGCCATGACCACATTCATCAACCTCATGCAAAGTGAACCTGACATTGCCAAGATTCCGTTGATGATCGACTCATCAAAATTTGAGATCATCGAAGCAGGTTTGAAATGTGTGCAGGGGAAAAGTATTGTAAACTCTATCTCCATGAAAGAAGGAGAAGAAAAATTTATTGAACAGGCACGCATCTGTCGCATGTATGGCGCATCAGTCATCGTCATGGCCTTTGATGAAAAAGGACAGGCAGATACCAAACAACGCAAAGTAGAGATCTGTCACCGTGCTTATAAAATATTAACGGAGCAGGTTGGCTTTGCGCCACAGGATATCATCTTCGATCCAAACATCTTTGCCATTGCAACAGGTTTGGAAGAACACAATAACTACGGTGTTGATTTTATTGAAGCAACCAAAGAAATTAAAGAACTGATGCCGCTTACCAAAGTAAGTGGTGGTGTAAGTAACCTTTCGTTCTCCTTCCGTGGTAATGAACATGTACGTGAAGCCATGCACAGTGTGTTTCTCTACTATGCTATCAAAGCCGGTATGGATATGGGTATTGTGAATGCTGGTCAGCTGGTGGTTTACGATGAAATTGAACCGAACCTTCGAAACCTCTGTGAAGATGTAATTCTCAACCGCAACAACGATAACAACGAAGCCACTGAAAAGCTCATCAATTTTGCAGAGACAGTAAAAGCAAAAGGAAAAGAAATTGTAAAAGATGAAGCTTGGCGCAACAGTTCTGTTGAAGAACGTTTGAAACATTCGTTGGTAAATGGCATCACTGATTATATTGATATTGATACCGAAGAAGCAAGACAGAAATACAGTGCGCCGCTTGAAGTGATTGAAGGACCGCTTATGGCCGGCATGGATGTAGTGGGTGATCTGTTTGGTGCAGGTAAAATGTTTTTGCCACAGGTGGTAAAGAGTGCAAGGGTGATGAAGAAGAGTGTGGCGATCCTTACACCTTATATTGAACAGGAAAAAGAAGATCGCAAACAGGCGCATCTTGCAGCAGGAACAGTGAATGAAGAAAGTGCCGGTGCTGCAAAAATTTTATTGGCAACAGTTAAAGGTGATGTGCATGATATTGGTAAAAATATTGTGGGTGTTGTACTCGGTTGTAATGGTTATGATGTAATTGACCTGGGTGTAATGGTATCAACCGATAAAATTTTAGATACGGCACAAAAAGAAAATGTAGATATCATTGGCTTGAGTGGATTGATCACGCCTTCGCTTGATGAAATGGTGCATGTGGCACATGAAATGAAACGCAGAGGCATGAAGCAACCATTGCTCATTGGTGGTGCAACCACTTCACGTATGCATACAGCGGTGAAAATTAATCCGCAGTACGACGAAGGTGTAATTCATGTATTGGATGCGAGCCGTAGTGTAACTGTTGCAGGTAACTTATTAAGTCCGGAACAGAAACCTGCGTTCCTGCAAGGCATACAGGCAGAGTATGAAAAACTGCGTGATGATTTTAATAATAAGAAAGTTGTAAAACAGTTTTTACGTTTTGAAGAGGCGCAGAAGAATAAAGTAAAAATTGACTGGACTGCCTTCACGCTTGTTGCACCAACATTCACCGGAGCAAAACGATTCGATGCATACGATCTGGAGGAGATCAGGAACTATATTGACTGGCAACCATTCTTTATTGCGTGGGAACTGCATGGTAAATTCCCGGCTATCTTAAGCGACAGCATTGTAGGTGTTGAAGCAACCAAACTTTACAATGATGCAAATGCATTGCTGGATAAGATCGTTAAAGAAAAATGGTTAACTGCAAAGGGAACCATTGGTTTCTGGCCTGCGAACAGCGATGGAAAAGATTCTGTTGCGGTATTGCACGAACAGGCAGGACCGGATGAAGTACTGCATCTTCAATTCCTTCGTCAGCAGATCAAGAAAACAGAAGGACAACCGAATATTTCCTTAGCCGACTTTATTGCACCTGCTGAAACAAAAGCACAGGATCATATTGGCGCATTCGCTGTTACCATTCACGGGATTGAAGAGCACATCAAACGTTTTGAAGCAGCACATGATGATTATAACAAGATCATGTTACAGGCATTGGCCGATCGTTTAGCCGAAGCATTTGCTGAAGTGTTGCATCAACGTACAAGGAAAGAATTCTGGGGTTATGCAAAAGATGAAACGCTGAGCAATGAAGATCTCATCAAAGAGCAATACATCGGTATTCGTCCGGCACCGGGCTACCCTGCCTGTCCGGATCATACAGAAAAGTATAAATTATTTTCACTGCTTGGTGGCGAAGAAGCAACCGGTATTCATTTAACGGAATCACTGGCCATGTATCCGGCATCCTCTGTATGCGGCTGGTACTTTGCTCATCCTGAATCAAAATATTTTGGTGTCGGTAAAATTGAAAAAGATCAGTTGAATGATTATACCAAACGTAAAGGAATGAGTTTGGAAGAAGCGACAAGATGGTTGAGGCCGATACTGGAATGATAAAACAAATAATTGTGTTAACCCTCACTTTTCAAGTGAGGGTTTTTCATATCCATCCACCTCTAATTGCCTTTCCAATCAACTCGCCTGTATTATTCAAATGTTTTTTATGCAGCATATTCTTACGATGTGTATCTACAGTTTGTTTACTGATCTTCAGTAAACTGCTGATCTCTTTACTCGGTTTTCCTTCGATCAATAATTTCAACACCTGTTTTTCACGTCTCGTAAATTCTTCTTTGCTTTCAACAAATGCCTTTTCCGACACAACATCTAAATAAGAAGGCTCACCTTCCATCCCGATAAATGAAAGCATGGGTTTACCCTCCTGCTTCAGGTAAGTAATATCTGAATGCATATTTAGTGTTCGTAAAAACCGTCCGTTCGTATCATGTTCTAATAATATTCCCTGGTAAAGAATGCGGGCATAGTTGCCATCTTTTTTCCGGAACCGGATATCATATCGCACTTTATACTTCAAGAGTTTATCCATCGGCAGGTGGGAGAAAAAATCAACCACACTGTTGCCGATAGCTAAAAAAAAGGAACGATCGTCGGGATGGATCTTTGCGTTCATGAAGGGGATGCTAAATTCAGATGGAAGATATCCGATCACATCTTCAACTTCATTACTGATGTATTCAATCATCAGGTTATGATGGTTGATCACAAAGTAATACGAATCGCCAACGAGGAAAAAATTCAACAGCTTCTTGTAAAGATCAAGTTCGATCTGTAACTGGCTTGGCAAAGAATCACTACCAAACCATTTAAACATCCGGTTAAATGCCAGATCAAAAGGCTCCTGTTTCATAAACAACTTATTAGTGTATAAATGAAAAGAGACGGGTTATCCTTTTATTTCACAGAGTTTGGTGGTGATCAGGGGGAGAGGAGTAAACTGGTGTGAACGACAAAACTACCTATAAATCGGTATTTTTTATAGCTTTTATCAACCCTACATTTATATGTTATTCCTGGAAAAACGTACTTACTCCCTGCAATCCCTTTCTTTCAAGAGAAAGTAATTTTTACGATTTACTTTCTGAAACTGCTTAACCGGATTTTATCCCCGTGAGCCTGATGAAAATCATTCGTCATCATCACTAAAACTTAAATCTATGAGCAAAAAACTTCAAGGGGCGCTTTTTCTGTTGCTGTTCCTTTCCTTCGCTAATTTTTCCTGCCAAAAAGAAGTAAGCGAAGATCTTGCACAGGAAAAAAATGTCAGCCCGTCGAACAAGACCGGTGTAAACGGCCATCTGCAGCAGGCCAAAACATTCTCTTCTGATGTAATTATCCGTTGGTTAAATATGCAAATGGAGATGCTACGATTGCCACTGCCCGCAGGAACAGGTGCTCAGGCTACGGATCGCAGCCAGGCGTATTGTGGTATTGCGGCTTACGAGGCTGTTGTAAATGGTATGCCTGCTTATCAATCGCTCGAGAATCAATTAACGGACTTTCCGGAAATGCCAAAAACAGAACCCGGCAAAGCTTATCATTGGGCAGCAAGTGCCAATGCGGCGTTGGCTGAAATGAACAGGCGACTTTTTCCAACTACTTCAGCGGCCAATAAAACTGCGATGAATAATCTGGAAAGCACCCTGCAAGCTACCTATGCTACCGAAGTAAACGATGCAACCTTGCAACGTTCCATTGCTTTTGGAAAAGAAGTCGCAATAAGAATTTTTGCGTGGGCAGCAACTGATGGTTCAGCAAATGTAAATCCACCATACGTTCCACCTGTTGGGATGGGTCTTTGGGTACCTACTGCAGCAACACCTGCAATAAATCCGTATGCAAGTCAGCGCAGGTTACTTACACCTGCCTCAGCAAATGGCACAACACTTACACCATTACCGGCGTTTTCAACAGATCCATCGTCTGATTATTATGCCATGGTGAAAGAAGTGTATGATGCATCACTTACATTAACAACGGAGCAAAAAGCAATGGCTGATTATTTTAAGGATAATCCCGGCTATGGTGCGGGTGGCACTTATGTAGCTGCATTTACACAAGCACTCAACATAGCACAATTCAAACTGGATATGGCAGCGCTGGCTTACGCCAAAGTTGGTATTGCTCAGCATGATGCTACGATTGTTTTGTTTATAAACAAATACATTTTCAATGTGATGCGTCCGATCACCTATATACGGTTATACATAAATCCTGCATGGAATACCTATATCCCAACTCCCAATCATCCTGAGTTTCCTTCAGGCCACGCAACAATAACAGGTGGTGCATTGACAATGATGAGCAATGTGTTTGGAGAAAAATTTCCCATGACGCTGCACACATACGATTACCTGAATTATCCTCCACGTAGTTACAGCACGTTCACACAAATGGGATTAGATATTGCCAACAGCAGAATATATGGTGGCTTGCACTACAGGCTTACCTGCGAAAGAAGCATTGCACAGGGTAAAAAAGTAGCAGAAAATATCATCAGCACTGTAAAGTTTTTGAAAGAGTAAAAAGATATTCTTCATCTTTTCCGGTCATGTCCCGTCTTGTTTAATCAGCATTAAAGAAAACACCTGAAAAAATATACAGTTAACCAAGCCCCCGATCTATCGGGGGCTTTTCTTTAAAAAATGTTTTGTTTTTAAATCCGCAATTACTGCAGCTCCGTAACTGTACTTGTATCTGAATCAACAAAAGCAGTATTAACCAACAACTGCTCGTCAGGTAACCCAGTATATCAATCATCAATTTATAAATCTAAGAAACATGAAAAGAGTAAAATTGTTAGCCTTGTCAATTGCAGCGGTTGTTACCGTAAGTACAGTGAATGCACAAACTTCAACATCTAATAAGATGAAAGAAAAAACAGTGGAAGTTGGCGGTGCGCCCATGTACCCTTCAAAAAATATTGTGGAGAATGCAGTCAATTCAAATGATCACACAACATTGGTTGCAGCTGTTAAAGCAGCTGGCCTGGTTGAAACATTAATGAGTGCTGGCCCGTTTACCGTATTCGCTCCTACTAATGCAGCGTTTGAAAAATTACCTGCAGGTACAGTTGAAACATTAGTAAAGCCTGAAAACAAAGCAACACTTACAGCAATACTCACGTATCATGTTGTAGCCGGCCGTTTGGATGCAAAAGAAATTGCACGCCTTATTAAAGAAGGAAATGGCAAAGCTGAATTAACAACTGTGCAAGGTGGAAAATTATGGTTATGGATGAAAGACAAAACACTCTGGATCAAAGATGAGAAGGGTGGAATGGCATCTGTAACAATCAAAGATGTTTATCAAAGTAATGGCGTTATCCATGTTATCGACGCCGTTGTTTTGCCGAAAGGCTAAATATGTAGTCCTGGTTTTGGTTTACAAGAGGCTGGTTTCTACCAGCCTCTTTCTTTTTTCTGTTACTGCCAAAATAAGATGTGATTCATTGATAGCAGAATAATCACTAATTATTTCTCTGTTCAAAATCCAATCGCACTTCATTCAACGTAAGTGTAGCATATCTGTTCCACAAACACCTTGTGAGTAACATGAAAACGCATCATCAATCAAACTGAATTTTTAAATCAAAAAAATCAAACAATGAAAAAGAGAAAAGTTTTACTGACTGTACTGGCTGCAGTAGTAGCGGTAACCGGAGGCATCATTTACGCCGCCGATCACCTGGATGCACCAGCTGTATCAAACCAAACAACTGACATTACCGATGTGTATGTCTTCAATGGTGAAAACACAAACAACCTTGTATTTGTCGCAAATACACAAGGTTTACTTTCACCATCAGCAACCGGTGCTGCAAAATTCGATGAAAAAACACTCATTGAATTCAATATCGACAACAACGGTGACAATGTTGAAGATCTTGTTTTGCAGGCAATTGTTATGAATGGAAAAATGCGTGTATACGGTCCTTACAGACCAGCCGCAACTGGAACAAGAAGTGTAATTGTGCCAAGTGCATTTACTGCGCAAGCTGACGTAACTCCTTACGGTCAAGCAGCGAAGATTGGCGAAGGAAATGGCATTAAAGTATTTGCCGGTCCACGTGATGATCCGTTCTTTTTTGATCTGAATCAATTCAAAAAAGTAATTGGCGGAACAGCGGCAGGTTTTAACAATCCCGGTGATGATACATTCAAAGGCACAAACGTAATGAGCGTTGTTATTGAAGTTCCCAAATCAAGATTGGGTGCAAGCAGCACAGGCGCATTAAGTGTATGGGCTGAATCAAAAAAAGCAATCAACTAATCTCAACCATTCTTAATTCTAAAATTATAATCAGATGAAACTTAAAATAGGTTTATACACAGTTCTCGCAGGCGCTATGTTTTTTGTAGCCTGTAAGAAAGGCGAAAACACACCTGCTACACAACAGGTTTACGAATTACAGGATCAAATGGCTCGTCCTGCTATTAATACAGTATTCGTAGGCAGCGCCGATAAAGACGCTTTCAACGGAACCATTCCTTCAGCAATGAACGCTGCGTTCTTCACCAAGTTCAAAACAAATTTTCTTGCACTCAATCCAGGTTACACAACCAATGCATTGGGCCAAAATGTAGATCAGTTGATCGGTTTATTGGTAACAGATGTATTGAATGTATCAACTACCGCTCCTAAAACAACGTTTTTTGACGGTACCAATATTTTAACCGGTCGTGCACTGGGCGATGATGTAATTGATGTGGAATTATTGTTATTGTTTGGCGGTCCTGATGGAAGTTCAAACCCCGGCCTTACAAGCGATAAAGTAAGTATGAATGATAAAGCATTCCTTACTTCATTCCCTTACCTCGCAACACCTCATTAATCGTATAGACCGTACCAAGAGAATCAATAAAGGCGAAGGGGTTACAGCCTTCGCCTTTTTAAAACCAAACCAATCAACTACAAATTTAATTTTATGTACAAGTTATCTATCATCGCCTGCTGGTTTAGCTTTCTGTTTGCCTGCTCAACAAAAAATAATGCTGTTGTACAGGAAGAGATCGTCACAAATTTGATGGAACAGAAAAGCGCAAGTACTTCATCTGAAGTACTGAAAGCAGATATGCAGTTCTGGACAATGCGATTGGAAGAAAAAGCGAATGATGATTTGGTTGCACAAATCAAACTTGCCGGATTGTACAGCAGAAGGTTTCAATACAGCGGCAATATCAACGACGTACATCAAAGTGATAGCTTGTATCGTATAGCCAATCAAATTCAACACAAATTCGGTTCAGGTGTTTATCGTTCACTTGCCGCCAACTGTGTTACACAACACAAATTTTTACAGGCTGATCTTTATTTGGATTCTGCTGCCATCATGGGCGATGATCTCTATTTTACCAGACTGCAACAGTTTGATGTAAAACTGGAGCTGGGTCAAATGAAAGAAGCAGAAGCTATCCTCAACAGTCTTCGTTCAAAAACCAATTTCGATTACTACAGTCGTGCAGCCAAACTGGAAGATCACAAAGGAAACAGTGAAGCAAGTATCAGCTTTATGGAAAAAGCATACGCTGATGTGCTGGAATCAAAAAATGAGCAATTACTGCTTTGGGTAAAAACAAACCTGGCCGATATGTATGGCCACAACAACCGCATTCAGGAATCGTATCAACTCTATACTGAAGTAATCAAAGAAAATCCTGACTATTTCCATGCATGGAAAGGAATTGCATGGATCGCCTATTCAAACGACAAGAACACAACCCTTGCGAAAAAAATATTGATCTGGTTACAGGAAAAACATCCTGTTCCCGACTACGATCTGCTGCTGAGTGAAATTGCTGCCTTTGAACAAAACAATGATGCAAAAAATAAATACCTCGCTTCGTTTATTGACAAAGTAAGCAACCCGGCTTATGGTGATATGTACAACAAATACATGTTCAGCATTTTAAGTGATGAACTGAACGATCCAAAAGAAGCCATGAAAATTGCACAAACAGAAATTAATAACCGCCCCACTCCGCAATCGTACGAACTGTTTGCATGGGCACTCTATAAAAACGGACAATTAAACGAAGCAACACGTATTGCACAAAGCCGTATCATCAACAAAACATTTGAACCCGACGCTCTTTTCCATATCGGATTATTATTAAAACAAAGCGGCGATAAAACTGCAGCCAAACAATACTTAACGGAAGCATTGGAAAGTAGTTTTGAATTAGGCCCGCTGGTTACGAATGAAATTAAACAGGAATTAAAAACGCTATAACCTTTCATACTGCTGTTTATGAAAACATATTTACTCACATTCATCTTGTCTGTGCTTACCATTTGCACAATGGCGCAAAGCACCATTACAGGTCGTATTGTTGACAGTGTTACCAACGAACCGATTGAAGGTGCTGTATTGCAAACACGTTCCAAAATAACTACCTCGGGAAAAGATGGAAGTTTTTCGCTCAATGTACCAGGCGAAGAAGCAATTACCGTTTCAGCAATCGGTTATGCAAAGCAGGAACTCACCGCTTCTTCATCTTCAATTATCATTTCGCTTAGTCGTGCTGCATTTAATCTAAAAGAATTAGTGATCTCCGCAGGCAATGCCAGCAAAGTACATGCAACCATCAGCAAAATAGATCTCAATCAACGGCCGGTTAATTCTGCACAGGAATTTTTACGTTATGTACCGGGTTTGTTTATTGCACAACACCAGGGTGGTGGCAAAGCAGAACAAATATTTTTACGTGGCTTTGATGTAGATCATGGTACCGATGTAAAGATTACAGTGGATGGAATGCCTGTGAACATGGTATCGCATGCACACGGGCAAGGTTATGCTGATATGCATTTTGTAATCCCTGAATTGGTAAGAGCCATTGATTATGGAAAAGGAAGTTACTATACTGAGCAAGGCAATTTTAATACAGCCGGTTATGTAGAGTTACAAACCGCAAATCGACTTACACAAAATATTATACAAACAGAAGTGGGCATGTTCAACAGCTACCGCAATCTTGTAATGATGAATATGCTGCCGAAAAGCAATCAGAAACAGAATGCGTATGTAGCAGCTGAATATATTTATTCTGACGGGCCATTTGAAAGTGCACAACACTTTAACCGTTTCAACATCTGGAGCAAATACAATGTTGCATTGAACGACAACACAAAACTATCGGTGCAGGCAAATGTATTCAACAGCAAATGGGATGCATCGGGTCAAATTCCTGAACGTGCCGTTGCTGATGGAACCATTACACGCTTTGGCGCCATTGATAATACAGAAGGCGGCTATACAGGTCGAATCAACTTTAATACAAAACTTTCACAGCGTTTGCGAAACGATGATTTGTTGGAACATCAGTTGTATTATTCACGCTATCACTTCAATCTTATTTCCAATTTCACCTTTTTCTTAATTGATCCGGTGAATGGTGATCAGATACGCCAGCAGGAAGCAAGAGATATTTATGGTGCACAATCCACCTGGCAACGAACAAGAGAAAAAGGTATTACCCGCTTTATCAGCAGCATTGGAAGCGGTGTGCGTTTTGATGCAACAACAAATTCAGAGTTATCACGTACAAAAAACAAAACAGAAACACTGGAAGCCATTCAACTGGGTAATGTAAAAGAAGCCAATGCCTGGTTGTATGCCGATGAAAAAATAGAACGTGGCAACTGGCTGTTCAATATTGGAGCAAGAGCCGATTATTTTCATTTCGCTTATGCTGATCAACTGAATACTTCGTTACCATCGCAACAAAAAATGATCGTAAGCCCGAAAGTGAACATTTATTATACGTTTTCTAAAAACTTTCAACTCTACTTTAAAAACGGAAAAGGTTTTCACAGCAACGATACAAGAGTGGTGTTGCCACAAACCGGCCGGCAAATTTTACCCGCCTCCTACGGATCTGATCTTGGCTTTATCTGGAAACCATTCAGTTCATTACTTATCAATGCAACAGCCTGGCATTTGTTTCTGGAGCAGGAGTTTGTATATGTAGGCGATGCAGGTATTGTGGAACCCGGTGGCAAAACAAGAAGAGTGGGTGCCGATGTATCAGTACGTTGGCAACCCTCTAAACAATTCAGTGCAGATGCAAATATCAACTACGCACATGCAAGAAGCATTGAAGACCCGAAAGGAGAAAATTATATTCCGTTAGCTCCCACATTTACCAGCACCGGTGGAATTAACTATCAGCACAACAGCTGGAATGCAAGTATACGTTACCGTTACCTGGCAAACAGAGCCGCTACCGAAGACTATAGCATTACAGCCAAAGGATATTTTGTAACCGATGCGTCGATCAGTTATGCATTCCGCAAATTTGAAATTGGTACAGTAATCGAAAATTTGTTTAATACCGAATGGAACGAAGCACAGTTTGCTACAGAATCAAGATTACGCAATGAAACTGATCCTGTAAATGAATTGCACTACACACCAGGGAATCCGTTCTTCCTGAAACTGAAAATTGCATTTAAATTTTAATACGTGTCAGAACACTTACTGCAAAAGCCTTGATGAAACACATCAAGGCTTTTTTTATGAACTGCTTGCAGTTTTCTGATTTTATTTTTACCTTTTCTATTGCAGAACGTTCATTCGTTTACACTCATCAACCCCAAAACCAACCATCATGTTTAAAAAAATCCTGAAATGGACAGGGCTCATCCTGTTGTTTCTCATTGCCGGCATTGCCATTATTACATTACTGAATCAGAACAAAACATTTGAAGCACCATTGCCTGCTATTAAAGCATCTACCGACAGTGCTATTCTTGCAAGAGGCAAATATCTTGTTTATGGCCCAGCACATTGCGCCGATTGTCATGCAAAACCCGGAACAGAAGAGTTAGTCAACAGTGGTGCAGAAGTTGATTTGCCTGGCGGAAGAGATTTTGCATTACCCATCGGCCATATCTATGTGAAAAATATTACACCCGATAAAGAAACCGGAATCGGCAGTTTATCGGATGAAACCATTGCACGTTCTTTACGCTATGGCGTTGGGCACGATGGCCGGGCACTTTTTGATTTCATGCCGTTTTATAATATCAGCGATGCAGATCTTACAGCGATCATTTCGTATATCAGAACCATCAAGCCTGTAAAAAATGAAGTGCCAAAAAACAAGATGAATCCATTAGGCATGGTTTTAAAAGCATTCGTAATAAAACCTGTTGGACCAAATGGCACTCCACCTCAAACTGTACAACCCGATACAACGGTTGAATATGGACGATACATGGCCATGAGTGTTGCCAACTGTATAGGTTGCCATACCGATCGTGATTTAAAAACAGGTGCATTTATTGGTGAACCGTTTGCCGGTGGTTTTAAAATGGAATCGGTGACCGATCCTACAAAATTTGAATGTATGTCGCCCAATCTTACACCCGATAAAGAAACCGGTCGCATCTATGGTTGGAGCGAAGAACAATTTCGCAAACGAATTCGTGATGGTAAGTTGATCAAACACAGCCCGATGGCATGGGGGCCTTTCAGTCGCATGAGCGACCTCGAAATAAAAGCCATCTACAAATTTCTGCAAACGGTAAAACCGGTTCATAATAAAATTGAACAAACAGTTTACGAGAAGAAATCGTAACCACGAAAGAAAGGCGAACAGAAACAGTTCGCCTTTCTTATTTTCGCTGCAGAAAAAAATCAGTATGCGTATTATTTCTTACAACGTAAACGGCATTCGTGCTGCCATTAAAAAAGGATTGATCGATTGGTTGAAAACTGATCCTGCCGATATTATTTGCGTACAGGAAACGAAAGCGCAACTGGAAGATATTGACCAAGCTTTGTTTACTGATCTTGGTTATCATATTTACTGGTTCAGTGCGCAAAAGAAAGGATACAGCGGCGTGGCAGTATTTTCAAAAATAAAAGCCGATCATGTAGAAACAGGAAATGGCCATGGACCCAGTGATGATGAAGGCCGTGTTATACAACTTGACTTTGGCGACATTCGTTTGATCAATACCTATTTCCCCAGCGGTACCAGTGGCGATGAACGACAGGCATTCAAATATGTATGGCTGGATGAATATTTCAAATGGCTCAATGAATTAAAAAAGAAACATCCCAAACTTATACTTTGCGGCGATTACAATATTGCACATAAAGAAATTGATATTCATGATCCCAAGGGCAATAAAAAATCAAGTGGCTTTTTACCGGAAGAACGTGAATGGATGACAAAGTTTTTTGAAAGCGGATGGGTGGATACGTTTCGTGAATTCCATCCCGAACCACATCGTTACAGTTGGTGGAGCCAGCGTTTTCCAACTGTACGTTTGCAAAACAAAGGATGGCGTATTGATTACATCAGTGTTACAGAACCACTGAAGAACAACGTAAAAGATGCAGAAATTTTTCCGGATGTAAAACACAGCGATCATTGTCCGGTTTATCTTGAATTAAAACTGAAATAAAATGATCATATACAATGTTACTTCAAAAGTTGCCTGGGAAATAGAAGCTGAATGGGTGAAATGGATGCAGGAAGAACATCTGTCCGAAGTGGTATCAACCGGTTGTTTTACCAATGCACAATTATTGCGTTTACTTGAATCGGATGATGAAGAGGGTGCCACGTACACCGCACAATATTTTGCAACCACCAAAGAACTGCAGGAAAAATACATTGCTGAATTCTCAGCATCCTTGCGTGAAAAAGCATTTGCAAAATGGGGTAATCGATTTATTTCATTCCGCAGTGTGATGGAGCTTGTGCAGTAATTGTGGAAAATAAATAACTGCGTTAGAAACATTGTATACACAATAATCACCTGCTGAAACCCTTGCTGTACAAGCATTCCAGCAATCACTCTTCCGAAACCCTTGCTGCACAGGCATTTCAGCAATTACACTTCACTTATCATGTGATCCATAAAAAGATTTGTTTTTATGAAATCCTTTGCCCGTGCGGATTTGAGCGATTTCCTTACAGGTTTTCGTGATTCGAAAAAAATTTTGTTGGAAAGCAAAAGCATCTATATTTGTCCCACTTAAAAAACTTCTCACATGAACAAAGCTGAATTAGTTGCAAAACTTTCCGAAGATGCAGAACTTTCAAAGACACAGGCAAATGCTGTATTGGATTCTTTCATTGAAGCAGTTACCAAAACATTAAAAGGTGGTGGTAAAGTAACATTGGTTGGTTTCGGTACTTTCTCTGTAACCAAGCGTGCTGCACGTACGGGTCGTAACCCACAAACAGGTGCAACTATCAAAATCAAAGCGAAAAAAGTTGCGAAATTTAAAGCAGGTAAAGAATTGGCTGCAAAACTCTAATTGTTTGCTTCGTAGAAAAAGCAAGAAACCCTACGTTTCTTGCTTTTTTTATACTCAACTTCACAAAACAGGAGCTGTAATTGCTCCATCATCATTACTTTTACGTTTCAAATAAATTTTACTATGGGCAGAGGTGATAAAAAAACAGCAAAAGGAAAACGCTTTTTAGGTTCATTCGGCAAGAGCCGTCCCGCAAAAGTTGTTAAGAAAGCAGCTCCTAAAAAAGCTGAGAAAAAAGACTAAACACAATGTTGAAAAGTTAACAGGGTTGATAGGAACATCCTCATCAACCCTTTTTTCTGTGCATTGCTTCGTCGTTGAAGGTCAAGGTGCTAATCGCTCAATTTTCCAATTACCATTTTCCTGCAGCGAATATTGTAACCGGTCGTGTAAACGGCTGCTCCTTCCCTGCCAGAATTCAATGATCACCGGCTTTACACGGTAGCCACCCCAATGCGATGGACGGGTAACAGATTCTGTACTGAATTTTTCTTCCAGCATTTTCACCTGCTTCTCTAACCAGCTGCGGTTTTCAATCACATGACTTTGTGGCGATGCCCATGCACCTATTTGTGAACCCGTAGGGCGTGATAAAAAATATTCATCGCTTTCTGCAGCACTCACTTTTTCTACAATGCCCGTAATGCGGATCTGCCGTTCGAGCTCTTTCCAGAAAAACAACAAACTGGCTTTGGGATTTTCGGCCAGCTCTCTTCCTTTTGCACTTTCGTAATTGGTGTAAAATACAAACCCTTTTTCATCGTATCCTTTCAACAATACAATGCGTGCCGAAGGAACTGCTTCCAGTGACGCAGTTGCCAGCGTCATGGCATTCACTTCATCAATTTCTGATTCAATGGCTTGCTGCCACCAATCAGCAAATTGCAGAAACGGCGAATCGGCTACTTCGTCTTCATTCAATGTTTTGAGCGAATAATCTCTGCGGATATCAGCAATGGACGACATAAAACAGGTTGCTTTAGTGAGGCGCCAAAACTAAGGAAGGAATAGTGAACAAACGCTGATTTATTGATTTTGATTGGAAGAAATCCTTGCGAGCATCGCTTCAATTTCAGAAAGGCGTGACAGTTGCGATTCCAGCTTTTTATTATGATCACTCACCTGCTGTAAATCTTTGTTCAGCTCTTCTAAAAATTCATTCCGCTTATTGAGTTGCTGGCGTTGCATGTTCGATTCTTTCAACTTACTTTCCATTTCGATCACATGCTGCGACAAGCGGGAATTCTCTTCCACCAATTCACGTTGCTTGGTACGCATATCGTTTAACTCAACCGACAACATGTGATTGGCTTCTTCCAGTTCATCATTGTGCAACGAATGTGTTTGTGGCGATGATAACTGCTGCTCCACTTTCATCAGCTTCGATTGAATTTCATTGAACTCATCATACGCTGTTTCCAATCGGTTCTTCATTTCCTGTGTAAGCACAGTTTGCTGACGGATGGTATTGAGCTCACCTTCTTTCTCCGTTAATGAACGACGCAACAATTGTAATTGTTCCGAGAGATATTGATTCTGCTGTAATGTATCCTGATGTTTCTGCTCCACTTTTTCCAGCAGATCCACCTGGTTCAACAGTTTGGAAATATTTTGATTGTGCTGCAGCAAATGATCCTGTGCGGATTTTAATTGCGCCAGGTATTCAGCCGGACTTACATCTGCAGCAGCAACAACTGAAGAAGTTTGAACGATCACTTCCTGCGGACGTTGCTTTAATTCTTGTATCAATTCTTTCAACTCTTCAATTTCATCAACCAGCAATTGCTCATTCTCTCTTGCCTGCAGCAGATCTTTACTCAGGTGTTCACCCGATTCTTTCTGTTGCTCCAGTACATTGTAATATTTCATGCGCCAGTCATGCGCTTCTTTCTCATATTTTTCTACATCAATATCCTGATCAAACTGACTGCCATTGCGCATGTTCCAGAAATAATGGATCACAAAACCTAATACCAATGCACCTATCTGGAACATCACAATTTCTAAAACAGAAATCTGGATCGCAAGAAAAATAGACGGCATGGTTGTAAAATTTAGGTGCAACAAATTCTGCAAACGGATTGCAAAGGAAAGTTAGCTTCAATAAAAGAAGTGTGGAATAGTTGCAGGCGTATTTTTATCCCCAACCTTATACCGAATGTGCAAAGGCTTACCCGTTTACGATGGTTCCAACATTCTCGCCGGTTACAACACGTTTCAGATTGTCCTGCTTATTCATGTCGAACACAATGATGGGTAAGTTATTTTCCATGCAGAGTGTAAACGCCGTCATATCCATTACACGAAGGTTTTTGCTCAGGCATTCCTGGAATGTAATATGTTCAAATTTGGTAGCAGTGGGATCTTTTTCGGGATCGGCCGTGTAAATGCCATCGACTCTTGTGCCTTTTAAAATTACATCGGCATTAATTTCAATGGCACGTAACGAACCGGCAGTGTCAGTTGTAAAATAAGGATTGCCTGTACCTGCACCAAAGATCACTACACGTCCTTTTTCCAAATGACGGATCGCTCTTCTGCGGATATAGGGTTCAGCAATTTGTTCCATTTTGATCGCACTTTGCAAACGGGTGTACACACCTGCTTTTTCAAGTCCGGCCTGTAACGCCATGCCATTGATCACCGTGGCCAGCATGCCCATGTAATCGCCATGTGCCCGTTCAATACCTGTCTCTGCCTCGTTCATACCACGGTAAATGTTGCCGCCTCCAATAACAATGGCCACCTGCACACCCAGTTCAATAATCGATTTGATGCTTTTAGCGTATTGCGAAATAACGGTGGAATCCATTCCGAAATTCTTATCGCCCATTAATGACTCTCCGGAAAGTTTCAGCAGAATGCGTTTGTATTTTGGAAGCATGCTGCGAAGATAGAAGATTTGCCGTGACGGGAAAAAATGAATGCGGTTTTTGGGTGACTGGCGGTGGTGCTGCTATGACACTTTCGTTGCGTCGCACTCTTGTGCGGCATTGCATAGAGCAGCTATTCTTTAGGCCTAACCATTGACTTATACATTCCTCAATTCTAGAGATGTCTCCTGCCGTCGACATGACGGCGTAAGTGTTTGAGTAATCTTAAAGTTCCATTTAATCGGAGTGCGTCATTTCGAACTCCGCCAGTTTAATTAATAACGTTCTGCCCATTTTAGAGAATCAGGAAAAGGATACTTTAGTTTTTCAAAATCATTTTTACTAATCATCAACCTGTTCACATCGGGTTCGTCTTCAATATATATAATAGAAACATCCTGATAAAATAGTTCGCTACAAACAGTGCTTCCTAATTCATAATAACTTTGTTTCCCTTTGAACATCTTGCCTGAAACAATGAACGTATAATCGACAATAACACCAGCACCTTTTGATCTGCTATTACAATCTATAATTTTTGCTTTCCCCACAATACCTTGCCGCTTCAATTTATTAATACGACTTTCGTCACAAGAAGTAAAACCAAGTATCCCTAAAAGCATCATAATTAAAATCGTATAGTCTACAATCCCATTATTTGACATGAACTCCATTTAGTACAATCGTTTACAAATAAATCCGCTCAATCGCATCCCGATATTTCTCCATGATCACCTTCCGTTTTAGTTTCAATGTGGGAGTTAACTCACCACCATCCACCGTCCATTCATTGGCACAGAGTTCAAATTTTTTGATTTGCTCCACATGGTTAAACTCCCGGTTGTATTCTTCTACAATGTTCTTATACATTTCCAGTACTGCGGGGTTGCGGATGAGATCATGCACTGTTCCAAAGCTCACATTATTCTGACCGGCCCATACCTTCAGATTTTCAAATGAAGGAACGATCAACGCACCTGCAAATTTCCGTTCCGATCCCACCACCATCATCTGTTCAATGAATTTGCTTTCTTTCATTTTGTTTTCAATCGGCTGTGGTGCCACATATTTACCACCACTTGTTTTAAAGATCTCTTTCTTGCGATCTGTGATCTTTAAAAATTTACCTCCTTCCAGCACACCAATATCACCGGTGTGGAAATAACCATCACTGTCAATTACTTCAGCCGTCAGATCCGGGCGTTTGTAATAACCCATCATCACATTATCACCTTTGCAACAGATCTCGCCATCTTCCGCCAGTTTTACTTCCACTCCATTGATCACCGGACCTACTGTTCCAAACCGTCGTCCTTTTTCACTGAATTGATTCACTGCAATCACCGGCGATGTTTCTGTTAAACCATACCCTTCCATGATCACCATTTTGCCTGCGGTGAACACACGCAACAAACGTACCTGACAAGCAGCGGCACCTGTAACAATAGCTTTCACTTTCCCACCCAACCCTTCACGCCATTTTTTAAAGATGAGTTTATTGGCAATGGCGAGTTTGAGATTGTAGAAGAAGCCCCGGTTCCGTCCAACATCATAATGACTGCCCACGTCTACTGCCCAGAAAAATAATTTTTTCTTTAGCCCTGTTAACTCCTGCCCTTTTCCCATAATACGTTCGTACACTTTTTCGAGCAAGCGGGGAACAGTTGTAAATACAGAAGGTTGTACTTCTTTTAAATTATCGCCGATCTTTTCCAAACTTTCTGCATACCAGATCGACACACCATTGAACAGATAGATGTACGTGACCATCCGTTCAAAAATATGATTGAGCGGAAGAAAACTCAACGCTTTATCACCGGGCACACAAAACTCATCAAACACCATAGTGCTCGATACTACATTGCTGAGAATATTTTTATGGCTGAGCATTACACCTTTTGGTGTTCCGGTAGTACCTGATGTGTAAATGATCGTTACCATATCGTCGTAACGAATAGAGTCCGCCGCCAATGCCAATTGTTTGAAATCTGCATCGGTTGCTTTGCTCATTATTTCTTTCCAATGCAACGATGGCTGTAAATAATCGAATGTAAACACGGCCTGCACACTTGGTACTTTGGCACGTGCAATTTGTACTTTATCGTAGAGATCCTGATCACTTACAAACACCAGCTTTACTGCCGCATCATTCAAAACAAACTCAAGTTCAGCAATTGCCAATGTAGGATAAATGGGCACCAACACAGCACCTGTTTTTTGCACAGCCAGATCAAGCAACATCCACTCAGGCCGGTTATTACTGATGATGGCGATCTTATCTCGCTTCTCCACACTCATATCGTTGGCGCTGACGCCGAGATGGATCAACCCGGCTGCTAAGCGATCAACCGTTGTTTTTACTTCGGCCGTGCTGTATTTTTTCCAGATGCCGCCTTCTTCTTTGGCAGCAAACATTGCTTCCTGTGGAAATTTTGCTAACTGTACATCAATACAATCAAATAAACGTTTGGGACTCGTCATATAGCATGCAATTGAATAAGAAAATAGAACAGGGATATCCTGCTGTTGTAACAGTAAGTTAAGGAGAAAAGCGCAATGAAACGAACTAAAAAATCCTCCGTGATGCGGAGGATTTTCATTGTGTTAGTTACTGTTTTTATAATACTGCCCGTTGGGCACTTTAAATAATTTTGATTTTTGAAAACGTGTAAACTCGCTGTACTGTTCTGCATTGAGTTTGGTCCAGCTTTCATATTTTGCCAGATCACCGGCTGCTTCAAAGATCCATTGATTGTAGGCATCAAACATTCCTTCCTGCAGCAATTGTTTTTGATGATCGAACAATCGGAACGGGAATTTTGCAGCATAGTCTTTATTCCAATCCAGTAAAAAGCGTGTACGCAGCATCGTTAGTGATTCGCTGGTAATGCCATTGTTCACCACACTGCTGTTACGGTTCATCACCGCCATAAATGCTTCTGTAAATTCGTTCTTTTCTTTGGTAGGTTTTGCTTTTGGATCAACCACAAAGAATTTTTTATAACTGTCGAGCAACAGGTTTTTGATCTCAGCCGTGCGGCTGCTGTAACTTTCCATGTTCACAAAAATTTCGCCATAGAGCAGTGCCCATACTTTATCGGTTGTGAAATAGTAATAACGTGCAGCGAAATAATAGTTGCCTGCATAACCGGGATCGTTCTTGATACCCAACTCCCATTGTTCAATGCTGGTAAAATTTTCATTCATCATCCATAACAACTCACCGTACTCTGCATACAACGGACCGCTGGTTGGATATTTTTTCAACGCCTTCTTGTACATTTTCTCCGCTTCCTTCCGCTCCTGCAATGCCTTGTACACATTACCTCCGATCTGGTATGCCTGAACATCTGCATCATCTTTATCAACCAATGGTTTGATGATCTCACGTGCTTTTGCAAAGTCACGTTGATAGTAATAAGTCATTGCCAGATCTTTCAAGATCAAAATATTCTGCGGTTCTTTCTGCAATGCTTTGTTGAGAACGAGTACGGCATTGGCCCAATCGCCACTACGCATAAACTGTTTGCCTGTTTCGTGCAGTTGCGATGCATCAGGGTCCTGTGCTGTAGCAAAAAGACTCAGCAAAACAAAACAAAGTGTAAGGAGTTGTTTATTCATATCAGCGTCAAAAATAATTCAAAAGAGACGATTGTACGGTTGCCTCTCCGATATTCTGTTTTTATTATGATTCATAGATGAGGTGCGTCAGTAATCCATCTCTCAACTTCGGTTCAAACCAGGTGCTCTTCGGTGGCATAACATTACCGCTGTCGGCAATATCAAACAGTTGCTCCATTGTAACAGGGTACAAACTGAAAGCAACCTGCATGTCACCATTGTCAACACGTTTCTGCAATTCACCTAATCCGCGGATACCACCTACAAAATCGATCCGTTTATCAGTACGTTGATCTTTAATACCAAGATGTTTATCAAGAATATTATCAGATAAGATGGTTACATCCAGCACACCAATGGGATCTGTTTGATAGGTTCCTTCTTTTGCCGTGAGTTGATACCAGTTCTTGTCAAGATACATGCCAAAGCTGTGCAACTGTGTTGGCTTTACCGGATCTTTCCCCACCAATGCCACATCAAAATCGGCTTTGATCTTTTCCAGCAGTTCATCAGCCGATAAACCGTTGAGGTCTTTTACGACACGATTGTAATCGAGTATCTGCAATTCACTGGCAGGAAACAAAGTGGTTAAAAAATAATTGCTTTCTTCCGTTGCGGCATCCCATAATGCGGCACGAACTTTAGCCGCAGATGCTGCACGATGATGTCCATCGGCAATATAGGTTTGTGGTACCTGTTGCTCAAATAACGTGCTGATGGTTCTGATGGATGTATCATCATTCACCACCCAGATCGTATGTTGGATACCATCATCAGCAGTAAAATCGTAGATCGGATTTTTTTCTGTTTTCCATTTAGCGATCAGTTCATTCATCTGCTCTACATCACGATAGGCTAAAAACACATTGCCTGTTTGTGCGCCACTGATCTTGATATGATTGATACGATCGTTCTCTTTTTCAGGACGTGTAAACTCGTGTTTCTTGATCACATCGTTTTCATAATCAACAACAGCACTCCCACACACCAAGCCAGTTTGACTTCGACCATTCATGATCAACCGATAGATATAATAACAGGGTTTGCTTTCACGAAACAAAATATCACGCTGCATAAAAGCGGCAAGATTTTCTTTTGCTTTGAGATACACTTCCGGTGCATAATGATCTGTTTCTTCGGGCAGATCAATTTCGGGTTTGGTAACGTGCAGAAACGAATAAGGATTGCCTTGTGCTTCTTCTTTTGCCTCTTTGCTGTTGAGCACATCGTAAGGACGTGCTGCCACTTGCTTGGCGAACTGGGCCTGCGGACGCAGTGCCTTAAACGGAACGATTATAGCCATATATTTTTTTCTTACTAACCGGCTGCAAAGAAACGGAAATTTCAGGTGGTATCGGGATAAATTGCAGCCTGCTCTGCTTACCCGATTTTCTGTGAAAAGTCCCGCAGCAATGCAACCATCGCCTCCACACTTTCCATTTGTAACGCATTGTACAAGCTGATGCGGAATCCGCCTACACTGCGATGACCTTTTACACCATACATACCACTCTCTTTGCACATCTTCATAAACAGCGCTTCTTTTTCAGGATCATCCATGGTAAACACCACATTCATTTTACTCCGGTCAGCTGTTGCCACCGGTAAATTGATGAAAGGAATTGATTCCAATGTGCTGTACAGCAACGCTGCTTTTTGATCATTGATGGTTTCAATAGCTGCTACACCACCTTGTGCTTTTAACCAACGCAACGTAAGCATCGCTACATACACGGCAAATACAGGCGGCGTATTGAGCATACTGCCTTCTTTGATATGATTGCGGTAATCGAGAATGGTTGGAATGTTACGTTCAACCTTACCCAAAATATTTTTATTGACGATCACCAGGTTTACCCCTGCTGCTCCCATGTTTTTTTGTGCGCCGGCATAGATGATATCGAATTTATTAAAATCCAGTACACGGCTCAAAATATCACTACTCATGTCAGCAACAATCGGCACACCGCAATCGTAAGGTAATTGATGCCATTGTGTACCGGCAATGGTTTCGTTCGTAGTGATGTGCAAATAAGCAGCCGTTGCAGGAACAGCCAACTCATGCGGCATTGTCGTATAGTTAGTGTCTTTGGATGAACCCACAATTTCAACATGCCCAAACAACTTTGCTTCTTTAATGGCCTTACCTGCCCATGTTCCGGTTTCGGTATAAGCAGCCATTTCGTTTTCGTTCAACAGGTTCATGGGAACTTGCATAAACTGCGTAGTAGCGCCGCCATGCAGAAACAATACTTCATGCTCATCGTCCAGTTGCATCAATTCCTTCACGAGCAAACGGGCTTCCTGCATTACGTCTTCAAATAACGGTGTGCGGTGACCGATTTCAAGAATCGACAAACCGCTGTTATGAAAATTAAGAATCGCCTCACTTGCCTGCTGAAAAACTTCCTTCGGTAAAATAGAAGGACCTGCGTTGAAATTGTGCATCATGATGGCGAAATTAATTGATTTGAAAGGAACAATTGTTAGGAGCTTACTGCCCCGTCTGACCAAAGGTCGGCCGGGGATTCAAAGGGCTGCCAACCTTTAACACAAAATCGTTCATTGAAAAGATTGGCAACCATTCATTCCCGTTTTTATCTTTATCCAAAATCAGATCACACATGCCAACAACAAAAGGAACACTTCGCAGTTGCAAAAAAGGGCATCAGTATTATAAAAGCAGCGATTGCCCGGTTTGTCCCATTTGTGCGGCCGAAGAAAAACCGGAAGATGGATTTCTCTCGATGATCAGTTCACCGGCACGAAGAGCCTTGCAAGGCCAAGGCATCAACACCATCCAGCAACTGGCAACATGGAATAAAAAAGAGTTGTTGAAACTACATGGGTTCGGCCCGTCAGCCATTCCAAAGTTGTTAGTGGAATTACAGAAACATGGGCTTTCATTTGCTGATGACTAAGGAAATATGTGTTCATCGGTCTAAGCATTGAAGGTTGGCAACCCTGCTAATACTTTCTACACTGTTTTTACGTTTCTCTTTCGAATAGTATCTTTAGGCCTCTATCCAACTATCGATGTATGAAAAAACTCTTCTTTTTGTTTTGTCTTTTACCTGTATTGCTGCAAGCGCAGAACTTTCATTTATCATTTCGTGGAGGACTGGCCAATTACCAGGGCGATCTGCAGAAGAAAGCCTTCACGTTCAATCAATCAAAATTTGTAGGCAGTATTGGTGCCCGTTATGATTTGACGGAACATTTAGTGGCACGAACGCATTTCAGTTTGGGGATGTTGCGTGCTGCCGATGCAAAAAGCAAAAGCGCTTCGTTGCAAAGCCGTAACCTCAGTTTTCAAACCAACTTGTTTGAATGGGAACTCGGCGCACAATACAATATTTTTAATCTGAATTATAAATGGTGGACGCCTTACGTGTTTGCAGGTGGTGCGTTATATCGCATTAAACCATTTACGGCTGATAACAGCGGCACCAAAGTTTTTCTGCAACCATTAAGTACCGAAGGACAGGGAATTCTTCCCGGCAAGAAAGCATACAAGTCAACACAATTCTCTATTCCGTTTGGCATTGGTGCTGAATATTTATTGACGGAAGATTTGCGTGTTGGTTTGGAACTGGGCTATCGCAAAACGTTCACCGATTATATTGATGATGTAAGTACAAGTTATGTTGATCAGGCAACCTTGCTTGCAGCCCGTGGACAAACTGCTGTTGACATGGCTTATCGTGGCAGTGGTACCTATCCAACCGGTGGCAGTTTACGTGGCAGTGAAAAAAATAAAGACGCTTATTATTTTGTACAGCTAACTATTATCTGGCGCCCATTTGTGGATTGGTACGAACGCACATCGGGCATTGCATCATTCAAGAAAAATAAAAAAGTGGGATGTCCCGGTGTTAGAGAGAAAGGGTACTGATAGAGTCGCAGATGACACAGATTTAAATGATGAGCACAGATTTTTTGTGCCTTCTTCGATCTTCTTTGCGCCTTAGCGACTTTGCGGCGATCCATTCCGCAATCGCTCAAACAACGCTACGTTCATCATGATCAATAACATGCCGTAAAAAATATCTTCAAACGGAATATTGTTCATCGGCCAGGGGAGAAATGAAAAAATACGAAAGCCGAGATTCTCTACATCGTTATACAACACAACCGGAATGCCTGTTAAAAAACCATTCACCACTAAGAAGGGAATCACAATTACCAGATACGAAACAAGAAACGAAGACGCATCAAATCCCTTGAACCACTTTTTAAAAATAAACAAGGCTGCAATAAACAATGCATTGAAGAGTGAAGTGTAAAACGTATACGCTTTCCCGTATGTAAAAACAGCAGCGATCAAAAACACAATACCCATCAACAACAATACCTTGTTCCCCCACTTCCTGTTTCTCACCGATGGAAAATAACTGATGATACATTCGTACACAAACACACAGCAATATGGAACAACAAAAAAGAACAACACTTCTTCAAGCGGTAGTGCTGATAGTTTCAACCCCGTAATATGTGTTTCACTGAAACTCCATACGCCTGCCTTTGTTTTTACATCATCCCAGATCAGAAAAAAGAGAGCAGGTAACAGCAACGCAGGAAACAAATACTTCCACTTTTTATAGTACGCTACTTTTTTATCAAAGCTCAACAGCAAGGGGCCGGCAAGAGAAGCCGCCAGAATAAAAAAGTAAGTGTAATGTGAATTCAATTGTATTATCTGATGTTGGGATTGAGTTGCTTTTCTTTCCGCACTTTTTCCCAGTATTTTTTATGCACGAAGAGCATTCCGAAACTTTCACCATGTTCTTTATCCATGTGCTTGTGGTGCATTTTATGCGCCCAGCGGATAGCACGTACATAGGTACTGTTCCACCTGCTGAAAATTTTAAACCGTTGGTGAATAATAATATCGTGAACAATAAAGTAAGCCAACCCGTACATGGCGATACCGGCACCAATACTTACCACCCAATAAACCTGGTTCATTAAACCAAGCATAATACACAGCCAACTGGGAATAGCGAAAATTAGAAAAAACGCATCATTCTTTTCCAAAAAATGACCCTTGGGTTGGTGATGATCTTCGTGGAGATACCACAAAAAACCATGCATCACAAATTTATGCGTGAGCCAGGTAATGCCTTCCATCGTGAAGAACACAACAAATGCCAGTAAGATGTAAACGATTAAACTCATAATACGGTGCGTAAGATTAAAAAAAACATAAACTGGATCAATAACAAATTTACAGCAAATTGGTTTTGTTTCGGGAACGATAAAAGCCGGAACAGCAACATTAACAGGGCACTGACTCCAAACCAGCTGAGATAGTTAAGCAAAGGGATCGATCCATCGCCCAGCCACTGCCAATAGCCAAGCTTTACAGCAATGGGCTCCATTACCCAATCGAAAAAAGTAGCCAGTAAAGCACCATCAATGATGATCGCAAAAAAGCCAACGTTATTTCGCTGCGGCTGATCTTCATCCTTCAGTTTATTCCACATAAAGTTGAGGAAGTGTTGAATGGTTACTCCGCAACAATACATCATAATAAACCAGTTAACACCAATCACCAGCGGAACATTACCAACCTGCAAACCCATGGCAGGTAAATACCGGTATTCTCCAAATAACAATTGATAATTCACTCCGATATATTCTACTCCGAAACCAACGATGTAACAAATCAACACAAACAGAAAAAAATGTTTGTTCCGTTCGCTTTGTGTATAGATCAATAATCCGGCAGAAAGTAACAGGTTCATGGGTGTAAGCGAAGCAAACAACGCAGCATCATACAACAAAATACCAGCTAAGCCAATGCAGTGAAATAACACGGCAATAGCAGTTGCGATCTGTTGTTTACTGAACTGTTGTAACATGATTAATGAACCGGGTGTTTTAAAAAATCTTCTTTGATCAAGTCCGTTGCAATTTGAGCACTTTTAAAACAAAGCGGAATACCACCACCCGGATGAACACTGCCGCCACAGAAATACAATCCCTGAATTTTCTTTGTAAAGTTTGGATGGCGAAGAAAAGCTGCCATTTTCCCATTGCTGCTGGTACCGTATAATGAGCCCATGAAAGAACCGGTACGTTCTTCAATACGAATGGGATCGAGATATTCTTCCACAGCAATGGCTTCTTCAATATTCGTTTGTAAGATCCTGCTTAGTTTATCAATTACCTGTTGCCGCAATTGCACACGCATCGCTTCCCAGTTTTGACCCACATTCGATGGTGCGTTAATGAGCACAAACCAATTTTCCATTCCTTTTGGTGCCAACCCGTTTTCCATTTTTGAAGTGATGTTTACATACACCGTGGGATCATTGTACAAACGTTGTTGTTTAAACAGCGCTGTAAACTCAGACGCATAATTTTTACTGAAGAAAATATTATGCAGATGCAGATTTGAAAACTCCCGGTTCATACCCCAGTAAAAAATAACTCCGCTGCAACTGCGTTCCTGCTTCAATACTTTTTTGGTTTGATAATGATCGTCGAGTAATTGCTGATACGTGAAATACACATCAGCATTACTCACCACTACATCAGCTGCAATATTTTCATCAGCTGCCACTACCCCTTTCACTTCGCCTTGGTGATGGATGATGCTTTGTACAGCTGTGTTGTAATGAATACGAACGCCTTTTTTCTCTGCCAGTTTCACCAAGGCATTCGTGATGCTGATCATTCCACCTTTCGGATAAAACGTTCCTTCATTCAATTCCAAATGAGGAATTAAACTCATCATACCCGGTGTTTGATAAGGATTACTTCCGTTGTACGTTGCAAAACGATCAAATAACTGAACAGCTTCGTTTGTTTTAAACGCAGCTTGATTAAATCCATGCAAGGTGCCTGTAAGATGTGAAGGCCGAACAGTTTGCAAGGCTTTGAGTATTGACTTTTGTAACCACGTAGAACGTTTGTGCAACGAATGATTCAAAAAAATACGACCGATATTGTTATAAAGCGTTTCGCTTTTGTGGAGATAATTTTTAACGGCTTCTTTGTCTTCGCCCAATTGCTCATGCAATTCATCAGCTAACTGTTCTGCATTTGTCCACGCACTTACCTGCTTCCCGTTTTCATAAAAGTATTTGCATGAAAGTGGCACTTGTTGATATTGGAAATAATCTTCGATCGGTTCACCTGCAAAAGCGAATAACTCTTCTACATTCTGCGGTTGCGTGAATAACGATGGGCCTGCATCAAAAAGAAATCCATCTTTCTCAAAAAAGGAAAGTTTGCCGCCGGCATATGCATTGCGTTCAAACACATCTACTTCAAAACCCTGTACAGTTAACCGTATAGCAGCCGCTAAACCTGCTACACCACTACCGATCACTACTGCTTTAGGCTGCCGCATGTGATGATTTATTTTGTTGCATCCATTCTTCCAGTAACGGAAAAGCGATCTTGAACCATTCAGTATAATCACCGGCGTTGTGCTCCAGTTCAACTTTTATATCGGTCATGCTTTTATAGCAAACTTCACTTACTTCCTCTTCATTCAATTGCATGTCACCTTCATACTCACCTACAAACACATGATCGAATTCATGCTCCGTTAATCCATTATCAAATGCTGCTTTGTACGTAAAATGAAATGCTTTGCTGATGGCAACTGTAAATCCCAACTCTTCCTGCAACCGGCGGAGAGCTGCCTGCTCTGTTGTTTCGCCGGGCATTGGATGACTGCAACAGGCATTGGTCCACAATGATGGACTGTGATATTTTGTTGCCGCCCTTTTTTGCAACAGCATGTTTCCTTTTTTATCGTACAGGAATACACTGAAAGCACGGTGCAGCAAAGCTTTTTCGTGTGCTTCCATTTTTTCCATGGAACCAATAGCTTCATCGATCTCATTCACGAGAATTACTTCATGCATCATTCAAAAATAAGTGATTACAGGATTACATGATATTTAACTGGCTGCGTACGCCTGCTCTTACAAGGATCATCACTTTGTGATAATCGGGAATACGCACCCGCTCCTGCATAATAACGGCGGGTTGCAGTTTTTTGATCTTTCGAAACAGCGAGAGATAATATTTATACGCTACGTATACACCAAAGCGTGCCTTGCCGGGCAACTGCATGATGCCTTCGTAGGCGTGATCAAAATCTTTTTGAATATCGGCTTCAATTTCACGTTTCTGACGCTCGGTGAAATTGGAAAAATCAAGTCCGGGGAAATAAGTGCGGTCCAATTGGTTGTAATCGGCCTGCACATCACGTAAAAAGTTTACTTTCTGGAACGCTGCACCTAACGAACGGGCGGCCGGTTTGAGTCGCTCAAATTCAGCTTTATTTCCTTCGAGGAAAACATACAAACACATCAATCCCACCACTTCGGCACTGCCGTAAATATAATCGTTGTAACCCTGCTCTGTATAATTGGTGCGTTGCAAGTCCATCTCCATGCTATTAAAAAACGCATGGATCAACTCGTGATCAATTTCAAATTGATTCACCGTTATCTGAAAGCTATGAAGAATGGGGTTAAGGCTGATGCCACGGTCAATTGCATCAAAAGTTTGTTTTCTGAAATCAGCAATAAGAGCGGCTTTGTCATGCTCATGAAATGTATCAACGATCTCATCAGCAAAACGAACCAATCCATAAATATTGTAAATAGGCTGACGCAGATCCTGGTGCAACAACCGAATGGCTGATGAAAAGGAAGTACTATACCGCTCGGTTGTATTGCGGCTGCACAATTCACATACTTCATGAAAAACCTTCATCATAAATGCACCTTTGTTTGAACAGATTTTGAGAAATGCTTACTCACCAGATTTGCCACCACTTCACCACTGATCAAACTTGGCGGAACCCCGGGTCCCGGCACCGTTAACTGCCCTGTGTAGTACAAATTAGTGACTTTTTTGCTCCTGCACGATGGTTTTAAAACAGCCGTTTGAAGAAGCGTATTCGCTAACCCGTAAGCATTCCCTTTAAACGCATTGTAATCCGTTACGAAATCACTTACTGAATAAGATTTTTTATAAACAATCGATTGCTGAATTTGTTCACCAATACGCTGCTCAAATCGATTTAAAATTTGACAGAAGTATTGATCACGAAGTTCCTCGGTATCGCCGCTAAGACCGGCAGCAACAGGAATCAGGAAAAATAAATTCTCATGTCCTTCAGGAGCCCCACCCGGATCAGTAGCGGTGGTGGCACTTACATAAAACAAGGGATCGGTAGGCCATTTCGGATCGCTGTAAATTTCTTTTCCATGCCGTTCAAAATCGGCATCGAAGAACAATGTGTGGTGTGGACTGTTCTTCAACCGCTTGTTCAAGCCTACATAATAAAGTAAACAGGAGGGAGCCATTACACGGTTACTCCAGTAGGCATCTGAATAAGCCTGATCGTGATGGTGTAGCAGTTTTGTTTCGGTGAAATGATAATCAGCGCCGCTGATGATCACATCGGCTTCATACAAAACATCATCCACCATTATTCCGGTTGCAATACCATCGTTTGTTTTGATGGATTGTACATCTTTGTTGAATTCAAATTTCACACCCAGCTCAACAGCCAGACTATGCATAGCTTCCACAATTTTATACATACCGCCAACAGGATACCAGGTGCCCAGTTTAACATCAGCATAGTTCATCAAACTGTAAAGCGCAGGAATTTTTTCAGGTAATGCACCGAGAAATAACACAGGGAACTCCATCAGTTCACGTAAGCGTGGATCGGTAAAATGTTTATGTACATGTGTTTTCATGGAAGCAAACACATCCAGGCGAAGAATGCCCTTGAGCAGATCCATTTCTGCAAATTCAGTGAGTGATTGTCCGGGTTTGAAAACAAGTTTGTTGATGCCTACTTCATATTTGTAAGCTGCTTCATCCATAAAATGGTCAAGCTTTGCAGCACTGCCGGGTTCGATCCGTTCAAACAAGTTACGCAACGCATCGTAATCGGCAGGAATATCAACCACATCGTTATTATAATATATGCGGTACGAAGGATCCAACCGCTTGAGTTGATAATAATCACTTACCTTTTTCCCGAATTGACGGAAGTATCGTTCAAACACATCCGGCATCCAGTACCAGCTCGGGCCCATATCAAATGTAAAACCGTCGGCTTTCAATTGACGGGCACGGCCACCGGGTTGTTCATGCTTTTCAAATACAGTCACTTTCCACCCGCTACGGGCAAGAAATGAGGCAGCCGACATACCGGCAAAGCCGCTACCAATAACGATTGCTTGTTGGGCCAAAGTAGAAATTGTTTAATACCTGCTGATTTGTTCCTTCAGCAATTTACGGGCAAAATGGATACGGCTCTTGATTGTTCCAAGTGGCTCTTGTAAAACATGGGCTATTTCATGATACTTGAAACCTTCAAAATACAACATGAAAGGCTGTTTGAAAATATCGGGGAGTTGATGGATGGCTTTTTGGATCTCTTTCATCTTCATACTCGTTTCAGCTTCATTGGCTACGGTTGCCTGCTGAAAATCCAGAAAGAAATCATTGGGTGTAGAATCAAAAATGGTATTCTGTTTCACCTTGCGGCGATAGTTATTAATAAAAATATTACGCATAATGGTGTACAGCCAGGCTTTGATGTTGGTGCCCACATTATACTTTTCACGGTTCGACAATGCCCGAAACATGGTTTCCTGTAACAGGTCCTTTGCCGTTTCATTATCCCTCGTCAACGTAAAGGCAAAGGGCTTCAGAAAATCGGTATTGTTCAAAAGCATTTGATTAAATTCTACAGTTGACATAAAATCGTGTTTAATAATTTATAGTGTAAAGTTAAACAAATCAATGTTAGCACACCAAATTTTTGTTTAATTATTTTTTAAAAAGATTAAACACTTTGCAGCCAACCAGTTATAATGAAAAATCCCCCGGAGTACGGGGGATATACGTATAAAAACAGTTGGAAAGATTATGACAATGTGCCTAAAAGTTCATTTACTTCGGCAAGTGATTTCAGAAAACGGATGTTTGAAGGAACTACTTTTTTCTCGAATGTTTGTGCCAGCAATCCTGAAATAAGGATCTGTTGCTGTGGGAAACGCATCTTCAGATTGTTGAGGAATTTGTCAAAATTAAACTCCTTCATTACCGTGGTAAGATGCGTATAGATATAATCAGGCTTCTTCAGTCCCACTACATATTCCAGATCTTTCACCGGCACGTTCGATCCAAGATAGATCACTTCTACACCTCTGCTTTTTAATAAAAACTGGAGGAAAAGCAATCCAACTTCATGATGTTCATTTTCCGGCAAGAAAAGCAGCATTTTAGTTTTGAGTGAAAGCGGCGTAACAACACTATCGATACCCACGATCAATTTTTGACGGATGATATTCGTCATCAAATGTTCCTGTGCCGGGTTGATATGATCCGTCATCCACAAAATACCTATCCGCTCCATGAAAGGAAAAATGATATAAGTGATCGTCTTTTCAATACCACGGGCAGCAATATGCTGATCAATTACTTTCTCAAAACCATCCAACTCCATGTCAACCATGTGCTGGATCAATTCATTGATAATACGCTCCTGCTGTGCCTGCGGACCGGTTAGTGTCAATGTTTTCTCCCGCAACTCTTCATTGCTCATACGATTGATATGAGAAATTTTATACCCGTACTTATTCAGCAAGGATATATTCAGCAACATTTTTAATTCCTGGTTGCTGTAGTAGCGGATATTCGTAGCTGTACGTTGCGGCTTAAGAAATGAATAGCGCTGCTCCCATATCCGTATGGTGTGCGCTTTTATTCCGCTGAGATTTTCAAGGTCTTTAATTGTAAACTTGTTCATCGTTTTCGTTGCTCCGGGAATAATTACAACTGCAAAATAAAAAAGTTCAGTAGAACAAAAAGAAGGGGAAAAAAGATCAGGAACCAGGCAAAAAGGACTTGTACAAAGCTGCAAGTTCAGCCGTTTCAACCTGCTTGGATAAACGGGCTTGGGCTTCTGCCGCCGCCGCTGTTGAAAGCTGTTGCTGCAAACCAACATCATTGATGAGCCTTGTTAACTGGGCAACCAATCCTTGTTGATCAGCGGCCAGCAAACCCGTTCGCCCATCTTCGATCAACTCCGGAATGCCACCCACGTTTGTACTTACGATGGGTTTACCCGCCGCCATAGCTTCCATAAGCGAAACAGGTGTTCCTTCATTGAGTGAGGTAAGCATCACAATATCCAAACCGGCAAATACACGGTCCATATCGGTGCGCCAGGATGTAAATACAAACGGAATATTCTCCGACGATGCATCAGCTGTAATGGAGTATGCTAACTGTTTGGCCGAAAGTATTTCCTGCAGCATTTTTTTCTCCGTACCATCGCCCACAATAAAAAAACGCAGCTTTTTTGTTGCAGCATGTGTATGTAAGATTTCTTCGGCCACTTCAATAAAAAGACGATGTTGTTTCACCGGAACCAACCTCCCTGCAATACCAATTGCAACAACATCTTCCTGCAATCCAAACTCATCCCGAAACTGTTTGCGCTTGTGCCGATCACCATCTCGGTAAAGATTTGTTTCGATGCCCAGTCGGATCAGTCTTATTTTTTTTTCGGCAGCGATCCGGTATTGATAAATCAATTCCTGTTGCAGAGTTTGATTGATAGCGATCAATACTGTTGAATAAGTTGCCAGCCAACGTTCGATCCGTACAATTAAATCTGATATAAAAGAGGAGAAATAAGAATGAAATACATGTCCGTGAAATGTATGAATTACCACGGGCACTTTACTTCGATGTGCCGCCAATCGTCCCAATACGCCCGGCTTGGCACCGTGTGTATGAACAATATGTGGTTGAAAGGAGCGAATTATCTTTTTTAATTCATTGTATGCCCGCCAATCGTTTCCCGGAATAACCGAACGTTTCATAGAGGCTATTTTCTGCACACGGAATCCTTTGTATTGTTCGAGTAAATAATCCGCTTCCTGTTCATCTGCATTGGGTGCACCGGCAACCAACAAAATATCAAACTGATCAGCTAACAACGATGCAGCACTGATGGTATTGGAAGCAGGGCCTCCTACAGAAAGACGATTGAGAACTATGAGTAAGCGGGGCTTGTGCAAGTAAACTTAAAGCGTAGAGTTGAGAATGAGATTTGTTTGCAACGCATGTTGTACATCTTTTACTAATTGTGGATGTTGTAATGCATCGAGATGACGCTGGTGATGAAGATCGGTACCGATCAGATCAACCAACTTATGTTCTACGAGATAATGTGCTGCATCCTGTACGCCCTTTCCATAATACCCACTGAGCGAAAGAAGATTTATCTGCAACAAACATCCCTGGTCTTTGAAGCGATGATAGGCTTCTTTACGGCTATGATAAAAATTATATCGCTCCGGATGTGCAAGTACAGGTTGATATCCTTTCACGATCAGTTCAAACAATATGTGCTTCAGATCAGTTGGTGCCTGCATAAACGATATCTCTACCAATACATAATTTTTATGAAAGGTTAAAAGGGGTTCATCATTTTTCAATCGGTCGGCAAACAGATCATCAATAAAATATTCAGCCGCCGCATGCACTTCCACATCAATACCTTCTTCTTTCAATTTTTCTGTTAAGCGTTGATGTGCTGCCAGGATGGTTTCTCTTGTGTTGGGATAAAGGTCTGGATAAATATGGGGTGTGGTGATGAACTTACGATAGCCCAGCTCCATCATTTTTTTGATATAACTTACCGATGTAGCTGCATCAGGCGATCCATCATCAATACCCGGCAACAAATGCGAATGCATATCCACCCCCAAACCACTGTAATCAATTCCAGCAGCAGATGGTGTTTCTTCTTTCTTCTTTTTAAATAATCCAAACATAACTTCTGGATAGTAAATTAATAGTCTACTGAAAATAAAAAGTAAAATGCGGCTGCTATAACAGAATACATTTAATCAAACTGATGAACAGAGGATGTTGAATGATCTTCCAAAGTAATTCACCACAGTAGCAACACAACCAAATCAAGGCGCTTGCCGGAACATGGGGGTAATATGTTCCGGCTTGACTTTTTGGTTCTTTTGTGTCAAGACAAAAGAACAAGAATAACTTAAAACCCCAACGACTTTACTTCCTGATACACTTTTTCAACTCCTTCTCTCAACCCGATCTTCGCCTGCCACCCACGACTGTGCAGCTTCGAAACATCCAGCAACTTACGTGGGGTACCATCGGGCTTTTCGGTGTTAAACGTTAACTCGCCTTCGTATCCCACAATAGCCCGGATCATTTCCGCCAGTTCTTTGATTGATATATCTTCACCTACACCAATATTCACAAGTCCGCCTTCATCGTAACCCTGCATTAAAAAATAACAGGCATCTGCGAGGTCATCTACATGCAGAAACTCACGGCGTGGCATACCCGAACCCCAGATTTCGACCGATGGTTGTTGTGTACGTTTGGCAACGATCATCTTTCGTAACAAAGCAGGCAGCACATGAGAGTTCTGCAGATCATAATTATCATTCGGACCATACAGATTGGTCGGCATAGCAGAAATAAAATTGCTGCCGTACTGACTGCGATACGCATCACACAATTTCAACCCTGCAATTTTTGCAATAGCGTACGGCTCATTGGTATGTTCCAGCAAACCTGTAAGCAGGTATTCTTCTTTGATAGGTTGCTCTGCAAACTTTGGATAAATACAGGATGAACCGAGGAACAATAACTTCGTTACACTATGCTTATGTGCCGAATGAATGACATTATTCTGGATCATCAGGTTATCATACAAAAACTCTGCACGAAAGGTATTGTTGGCAACAATACCACCCACCTTTGCTGCTGCCAGAAACACATGATCGGGTTTATATTCTTTAAAGAACCGATCGGTTGCTTCCTGGTTCCGCAGATCCAGTTCGGCTGATGTGCGAAGTACAAGATTATCATATCCCTCTTGCTGCAATTTGCGTACTATCGCAGAACCCACCATTCCTCTGTGACCCGCTACATAAATTTTATCGTTCTTCTCCATTATTCAAATTGATTTTTGATCTTAAAGCCACTTTCATGCAACAGTTTTTCTTTCTTGAAAATATCAAGATCGGCTGCTACCATTTCTTTTACTAATCCGTTAAGATCATATTTTGGTTTCCAACCAAGTTTGGTATTTGCTTTTGTTGGGTCGCCGATCAATAATTCCACTTCTGTTGGACGGAAATAACGTGGATCAACCGCCACGACTTCTGTACCAATGGCCAATTGATAATCGGCATTCGAACATGACTTCACAATGCCGATTTCATTCTGTAACTCACCTTTAAATTCAATTTCAACGCCCACTTCTGCAAAAGCCATCCGCACAAATTCACGAACCTCTGTTGTAACGCCCGTAGCAATCACAAAATCTTCCGGTTTCTCCTGCTGCAACATCAACCACATCGCTTCTACATAATCTTTTGCATGGCCCCAGTCACGTTGTGCATTCAGGTTACCCAACCACAATTTATCCTGCATGCCTAATGCAATTTTTGCAACGGCACGGGTGATCTTTCTGGTAACAAATGTTTCACCACGCAAAGGTGACTCATGATTAAATAAAATCCCGTTACATGCAAACATATTATACGCTTCACGATAATTGACCGTGATCCAGAACCCATACATCTTTGCAACAGCATATGGCGAACGTGGGTAGAATGGTGTCCGTTCACTTTGCGGAACTTCCTGTACCAATCCATACAATTCAGAAGTAGATGCCTGGTAAATTCTTGTCTTTTCGGTTAAGCCCAGTAAACGCACCGCTTCCAAAATACGCAATGTACCTACAGCGTCTGTATTGGCTGTGTATTCAGGAATATCGAAACTTACTTTCACATGACTCATAGCACCGAGATTGTAAATTTCATCGGGCTGCACTTCCTGGATAATGCGAATGAGATTGGAGCTGTCAGTGAGATCACCATAGTGCAACACAAAATGACGGTTGTCAATATGCGGATCTTCATACAAATGATCGATACGATCGGTATTGAACAAACTAGAACGGCGTTTGATGCCATGCACTTCATATCCTTTCTTCAACAGAAGATCAGATAAATAAGCGCCGTCCTGTCCGGTAACCCCTGTAATTAATGCTTTTTTCATTGATTGCTTTTCGTAATTTATAATAGTTGTTATCGTTATTTATTTTTTAACTTTTCAACTAACTCCTTCTTCCAAATTCCCAACTCCTAATCCCCCATGCTATCCATTCGCTCTCTTCTTCCGCAAAAACTCACTCACCTTCACAAAATACCTCGAATACAAACGAATATAACTTGATGGCATTTGATGCTCTTTCAATATTTGTTTCAGTTCTTTATTGATCTTGATCGTACTGCTGATTCCATTGGTACTCTTGCCGCCCATATTCATCCGCACCAACATCTGGGGAATATAAACCGTAAATAATTTGTGCTTCCGTAAAAAACGTAAGAGCAGATCAAAGTCGGCTGCAATTTCCAGATCAGTCCGGTAGTATCCAAATTGTTCAAAAAAACGGCGATAACAAAAGAACGTTGGATGCGCCGGCATAAAACCAAACTTGAATAAATTAGTTTTGAAAATAGCGGATGAATAATAACGGATGATCTTATGTGAATGATCCGCATGTACAAAACCAACATCACCATACACCGCATCCACCACCGGGTTCTCTTGAAATTTTTCAACAATGATTTGGATCACCTGCTCATTGGTAAATTCATCATCTGCATGAAGGATACCAACGATATCACCTGTCGCCAATTGAATCCCTTTGTTCAACGCATCATACATACCGCTGTCTTTTTCCGATACAATGGTTGCAATGCGGTCGCTGTACTGCTGCACCACTTCCATGGTCGCATCGGTGGATGCACCATCGATGATGATGTATTCGATCTGCTGATACGATTGATTGAGTACAGACCTTATAGCCCGTTCAATGGTAGCAGCCCGATTGTACACAACAGTAATAATGGAAACTTTCATCAGATTATCGCTCCACAATAATATTTTCCATCACTAACATGTCCATCTGTGTACGCAGGAAACAATCCAATGCTTCTGCCGGTGAATTCACAATCGGTTCATTTTCATTGAACGATGTATTTAGTAAAATTGGCACACCTGTTTTTTCACGAAACGCATCGATCAATGCATAGTATCGTGGTGAAACAGATTTGTCAACTGATTGCAAACGACCTGTTCCATCCACATGCGTAACAGCAGGTATCAATGATTTTTTTTCTTCTTTGATCGGGAATACTTTCTCCATAAACGGCACTACATCGCTCACCGTAAAATATTCTTCTACATATTCTTTAAGGATGGAAGGTGCAAAAGGACGAAAACTTTCTCTTCGTTTAATTTTTGCATTCAACAGATCTTTTGCATCGTTGCGTCGTGGATCTGCAAGTATAGATCGTCCACCCAATGCTCTCGGACCAAACTCACTTCTGCCACTGAACCATCCAACTACACCTGCATTCACCAAACGATTCGCCACATATTCATACAGTTCAGTATCAGACAATTTTTTATAACTGATATTTCTTGATTGCAGATACGTTTCAATTTCATCATTGCTGAAATGGCTCCCGGTATAAGCACTCCAGATAGCAGGTTGACGTGGTTGCTTCAATGTTTGATTGTGAACATACAACGCAGCACCCATCGAAATACCTGCATCATGTCCCGCACTGGGGATATAAACATTTGTAAACGGAGTGTTGCGTGTGATCTTTCCATTGGCAACAGAATTCTGCGCAACACCACCCGCAATACAAACATTCTTTAACCCTGTTCGTTTTTGCAAAGCCGTTAAAATATGAAAGATCAATTCTTCTGTAAACCGTTGTACCGATGCCGCCATATCTTTATGAAACTGCGTCAACTCTTCACTCTTCTGTCTCGCCTTGCCCAACTTCGTTTCAAAATAATCAGTAAACAACGTGGCTACAACCGGAATATGATCATCACCATACGTGATAATTCCTTTTGTGGGGTTTCTGAAGTATGGAAGATTCAATTTGAATAATCCATCAGGAGTAAATTGTATAAGATCTCTTAGCTGATCTACATACTTTGCTTCACCATATGGTGCAAGCCCCATCACTTTGTACTCATCACCATAATGAGGAAAGCCCAACCACTGCGTCATGGCTGTATAAAAAATACCAACCGAATGAGGAAAGTCAACCGAATCGATCACTTCGATGTGATTGCCACGACCAATACCGATCATAGTGGTGGTGAAATCACCGGAACCATCAATCGATAACAACGCCGCTTCTTCAAAGGGTGACGCAAAAAATGCAGAAGCTAAATGACTGCGGTGATGTTCTACGTTATGAATTTTCTTTTTCAGTTCAGCTTTATCAATAGCTTCGATCTGTACAAACTCATCTTCAAGGGTTGATACTTTTTTTGCATTGCTGAGTCGGTTCTTTACAGCAGCTACACTGCCGCCCGGGTTCTGTAACAGAAACAATAATTTCTTTCCCAACTTGGCCCAGGGATCACGGCCAATGGCAATATGATCCACTTCTTTCAAACTCACACCAGCTTCTTTCAAGCAAAATGCAACCGACATACTCGGGAAACCTGCCCAATGTTTTACACGACGAAAGCGTTCTTCTTCAATCGCAGCGATCATCACCCCATCCACAAAAATGGCAGCGCTGCTATCGGCATGGTAAGCATTAATTCCTAAAACGATCATTATAGTATTGTATTAAGGGCCGCAAAGATAACCGTTCAGGTTCCTTCAGGCCGTAGTAAATAAAGTTTGATAATGCTGACGTATAGCGTCCACCTCAACAAAATCCCGTGCAAACAAAGCCGCCCCTTCACAATAAGAAGCAAACTGTTCATTGTTCATACCCGCAAACTGTTCAATTGCAACCGGTAATTGCTCTTCCAGCTTACTCACTTGCACTGTAAAACCGGCATTTGCTTTCTGCAGATCCTTAAACGGTGTGGTATCGGTTGTGATCACCGGTTTACCTGCACTCAATGCTTCCAGTAATGCATGACCAAAATTTTCACTTTTGCTCGGCATAATAAAGAGTTGGATCTGTTGCATCGCATTGATCAATTGGGTGGGCGGTAATTCGCCGTGATAATGAACCGTGATATGCGAAGGGAGTTGCCCGATGAGTTGCTCACACGCTTTCCAATAAAGAGCATCTTTCACCGGACCATAAATATGCCAGGAAATGTTTGATGAAACCTGCTTCAATGCGTTGAGTATAGCCAAATGATTTTTCATGGGGCTGATCAAGGCTACCGTGCCCATTATGAGTTTATTTTCTTTCTTGTAAGGTCCCTCAGTTACTGGAAGAAAATTCGGGAAGTTGCCTGCAACAGCCACTTGGATGTTATTGCCAAATTGTTGATATATGTATTGCTGCTCCTGCATATCCGTAGCATGCCACAGCAATTGTTTCTGCCATCCCATCATTTGAAACAAGGATAGAAATAATTTTTTCTTCAGCGCCTTTTGCGACAAAGCCCCGGGATGAAGCATACCTCTTGCTGATAAGATCAGTTTGCAATCCTGTTGCTGCTTGCAATAATCAACAGCATATTGAACAGGTAGAATATTAAAGTAAAGTGAAAACAAGCCATTGATATAGATCACATCCGGCGCAACAGACTTGATCAGCTCGATTAATTGAGAACGCCTATTCCAACCATAGTCCATGTAATAAACCCTGGCCTTCCCTTCCCAATCATTCCATTCGTTGGTAACGATACCTGATAAAGCGGCTGTTTCATTCATCTCATGCGGTTTGCATACCACATAAAAATCATGGTCCTTGCACAATTCCCGCACCAGATTCACCAGCGATTGCACAGGCCCCCCTGCTTTCCAGGCCGGATAAAAATGATCGTAAAAAATGAGGATACGCTTGTTCAAAATAACAGTCTCTTCAGCCTTAAACTTAACCTTACTCTCAACCTATCAACTTATTAACCTATCAACTTTTCAACTTACTACTTCTTCCCTAATTCCCAATTCCACCCCTTGCCCACTCGCTTTCCCCATGAACCATGATCTATGAACCATAACGACTGCCCTTCCCTTTCAACTTACTAACTTCTTAACCTCTCAACTCCTTTTAACCTTAAACCCTTAACCCTTAACTTCCTACAACTTCAACCGCAAAAACCGATCTGCGGCCCAATAACAAAAAGCCACAAAAAACATATTCTTGATTAAAGAGTTCAAACACATCAAAATATCTGTTTCAATTTGTACCGAATTCAGAAAAAGTATAGGAAACCATAAAATCAGCGTCGGCTTTTTCTTTACATAACCCATTAACAACACAATCAGGAACGCAAAGAATAACCCGTAAAGCAGCATGAAAAAGATCCCACCCTCAACACCATAATTACCGTAAGCCTCACCCATAGGACTGATATTCATACTATACCCTTCAATCTTAAAGCCAGTAAACCGCAACATATTTTGATGCCCGCCCGACTCTGGTTTATCCGGCCATAAAACCCGCGGCACAAAGGTTGCTGCCAACGACTTAAAGATAGTTTCTCCCTCGGCAAAAGGCTCCCGCTTAGGCACATGATCCAATACCTTACCCACAATCATCCCTTGGTTAAAACGGTTCACAGTGGGGAACATTAGATCAATATCAAAAAATCGTCCCGGCTCCGCTAGACGCTCAAGAATCAATGTAAAAAAGGCGCCGGTATTGGTCTGATCACCCTTTCCTTGGCCACGCCAGGCGATTGCACGATAATCGGCCTTTACACTTTGCAAAAGAAGAATAAAGAAAAAACCGGTAATGGCTAACCCGAATTTCAGCGGACTACTAACTTTTCGGCCCAGCATCACCAATAAAAACACAAGCAACATGATATATACTAGTTCGCCAAACATACCCAATCCGATTGCCTGACCAACAATGACCACCGTGCCGCCGATCAAATACAAAAACCTTTGCTTATGGTCAGAAAAGAACGTGTAGAGAACTCCAACATACAAAAGCAAACTAAACAGGTACGCAATATATTGTAGTTGACCACTGATAAAACTTTTCATAATGGTGGTCACAAACCCGATCAGAATTAACAACACACCTAAATTTCCCTTACCCTCAAGGTGTTTTCGCACAGTTACTACGGCATGCAAAAATTTTTGTTGATACGACGGTTGAAGTAAAGGCGGCAGCTTCATTCCAATGGCCATTGCAACCACCGCCGGAAACATAAAACTATAATAAGTTTCGGCCGATACACCCATATCATATTTTAGCGCAATTACCAACGCATCATCATTATACACATGAAATACCACGATGGGCATCAGCAGACATTGAAATAATGCCAGCAGAATGGGAATATCCAGAATATTATAGTTCTTACCAATGGAATCAATAAAATCGAGTAGAAAATAAACAAAAATCCCGATTGACAGAATCTCCTCGATCATCATACCTTCTACCAATGTGAATAACACAGCAGTAATAAAGGCAAGCAATCCAAATAAGATCTTATTGTAGTTCATATCAATTCTTCAGTAACAGCTGCAATTCGTTCAAAGGAAAATGACTTAATCATAGATTGGCTCAAATTACCCATCTCCACCAAAGCTTCCCGGTGTTCTGCAAAGAAAAGCATTGTATTGTATAAGGCATGCAAATCACCTGCACGAAAAGCTTTGCCATTCCCGCTTATCAATTCTCCTGCACAACCACACCGGTCACTTACAATAACAGGCCGTCCACTGGCCATCGCTTCATTTACACATAAGCCCCATGTTTCTCCCGGCCCTTTAGAGGGCAACACAAAAACATCTCCCAATCGGTAAATCACCGGCATTTGTTGCTGATTCTGAAAACCCAGAAACACAATACGGGAATCATCGGCTGCTTTCTGTTTCAACTCCTGTTCAAGAACACCATTACCTACCATAATCAAGCGAACCTGATGTTGTGACAATCTCAAAAAAGCATCGATCAGCAAACCAGGGTCTTTCTTTGGTTCGAGCTTACCGGCAAAAAGAAAAACCAACTCGTCTTGAGCTATACCTAATTCATTCCGCAAAGCCTTTGCATTGGAAGTATATACTCCATCAGCATCAAAGAACCGGTCATTGTCAACCGCATGGCCCGCATACACAAGTTGAGTATCATCCACTCCATGCACTTTATAGTAAGCCTTATTGGCCTCTCCTGTATACATGGCTATATCAATATGACGGTAAACCCATCGCAGAAACAGGCGGCGTAGTATTTTTTTTGGCGAGACCCCTTGCTTCTCATCCAATAAATTGGAATCGCCTCGAAAAAGGATCTTCTTTTTTCCATTATAGCGCCGCAATACCTGCAGATGACTGTGAAAACTCCAGCCAAAAACCAACAACGCATCAGGATTGTATCGATCGATACGTTGAAATATATCTGCATTTTTAATTCCTTTAAATTCACCTGCACTGGGTTGTTTCGAAATATTTTCAACGAATTCCTTATCATATCCATCAAGCAACGGAATATCCCATTTAAACTCCTTCTTAAAGTCAGGATCATATACAAACCCGTGCTCTGTTTGTCCCCAAGTATAAAATACTTTTAAATCAATGTTCTTACGTTCCGCCAACAATCGGAACAATGGCGCATTGTATTGAATTGGATGAGATGTAACAATCGCTAATTTTTTCATACCTGTCGTACTTCCTGCATAATAAATCCTAATTTAACTCATCGGCCACCCTAATCAACTTTAAACCCCTTATTTATCAACTCAAAACTGCTTCTTCCACCACCTCGGCCACCCGCTCGAGCGAAAATTTCTGAATATAGGCAAATGCATTCTTCCCCATCTCTCTTGCAATGCCACGATCATCAAACTTCTCCATCACCTGCAAAAGACTCAAACCATCACCACTTCGAAAAACAAACCCCGTTTCCCCATCTATTATCAATTCAGGCGCACAGCCACAAGCATCACTCACAATTGCAGGCCTTCCACAAGCCATTGCCTCATTCACCCCAAGCCCCCATGTTTCACTTTTGCTGGGTAATACAAAAATATCTCCCACGCGATACAGTGTAGGCATCTCACTTTGGTTACGAAAAGCTTGAAAAAGAATCCGGTCATCACTCGCAGCCGCTGCACGTAGTTGTTCTTCCTGTTCACCATTACCAACAAGAAGTAATCGGTAATGCTCCCCTTTCAACTGCTGAAATGAAGTAAGTAAGAGTTGTAGTTGTTTCACTTCATAAAACTTGCCGGCATAAAGAAAAACAATACAGTTGTCCGGAATGGAAAGTTGTTCCCGTTCTACACGTGCATTCGTTTCCCGCTTGTCTGCATCCATAGAAAATCGCTCGTTATCGATCGAATGCGGAGCGTAAGCCAATTGCTCTTGTCGAATTCCATAGTGCAGATAATAGGCTTTGTTATGCTCTCCCACATACAGCGCTTTATCTACCCGCCCATAAACCAATCGAAACAATCGTTTCTTTACAAACACCTTAAAACCTCTGTTCTGCACATGTAACAAATGTGAATCACCACGAAACAATAGTTTAGGGTATCCTCCAAATGAACGGAGTATCCGCAGGTGACTGAACAGGCTCCAGCGGTAAACCAGGATCGCATCAAATTGCGCTTCTTTTAATTGTTTGATCAGCCCCGGATTAATAACGCCAAAAAATCGGTTTGAATCCGGTTTGCCGGAAATGTTTTTTACAAACTCGTAATCGTAACCTTCCAGTAAGGGAATATCCCAACTCCGCTTCATTCCAAATTTTGCATCATACACTTGCTCTTTCGATTGTCCCCAGGTATAAAATACTTTTACAGCAATATGCTGCCGTTCATGCAAGAGGCGAAACAATGGAGCATTGTATTGGATGGGATGGGTAGTGATGATGGCAAGGCGTTTCAAAAAATTATTTAATTGCTTCTAAACCGAAACCATCGTTAAAACGATATTCATCGTCAACGATATGAAAGTGTTTGTCTGCAGAGTCTTTGTAAACCGCTTCCCGAACAGACGAGAATCCTGCATTTTTCAATTCACGGGCAAGTGCATAACGATCCCACATCCATAAATGATGAGAATGACCGAGGAGGCTTACGGCAAGTCCCTTTAATCCCACTTTACGCTCAACTTGTCCAAGTAAAACCGCATGCATAAACTCAATAGATGCATCTTCATTTTGTTCCAAACGCATACGATTATACTTAGCAATAAATGCTTCAAGGTCGGGAAGAATACAACGAAAAACACCGCCGGGTTTTAAATAAGAATAGCTCATTGCAATAGCCCGTCTGCAATCATTTAATGAAAGGTGCTCCAATACATGTGAAGAATAAATTCCATCGCAGCTTTCCGTTTTAATCCCCGGCAACCCTTCCACAATGTTGCCAACTTTTACACCGGTTGGGAAAGTGACCATGTTCCGGGTAAGCAGCTTGCCAATTAAAGGAATGCGTTGAATACGCAACGTGGGCGATGCGTCAAAATTTAACCATCCATCGGGAGCATTTAAGCCGCAGCCGAATTGTACATATTGAGTCATCGTATTTTGGGTTTACATTTTACAAAGATAGATTCTGGTAAAAGTTATCGCGGCGTAATATTAAACTCTTCCCGTAAACGCTTGGTAAGTGGCACAAACCTGACGATCCGTTTTACAATGGCCTTCAGTCTGAAACCGAATTCTTTTCTACCAATTTGGGAAATATTTGATTGATGAACAACGTACACAACCATTGCTTGCTTAACAGGATAAATTTCTACATTCATTTCTATCTTCATTCTGTCTTTTATCCAGCCATGATCTGTAAAAAGATTAAAGTCCTCCCAAACAAGTGATTGAAAGTCGGGAATTGTAACCAGATCTGTATGGAGCACATGTGTTGAACCGTTCAGAAAACGCATATTTTTCGGAATCCGAATCAGGTAATTTGAAGGAGCTCGATAGAGATATCCTTTCTCCAGATACCAACCTTTTCTTGTGTGTTTCTGCAGGTCTGCTGTCAAATATTCAAAAAAACTGTTCGACAAACGATCATCTGCGTCAAGAGCCATGATAAAGTCACAACCTGATTCCTTTGCTAATTTTGAAGCATAGCAAAGTTTACGGGCTTTGTCCCAACGACGTACAACCAGTTTCTTAGATTTGAATTTTCCCAATAGTAAATCTCTGTTTTCCATCTCTTCATATTCCTGATAGCCATACGGGAATAAATCATACCTTATACGGGAATCATCGATCTGAAAGTCGGGCGCATCGGTATAAACAACAAAAATATGGACGCTTTCATAAGTTTGCCTTAACACTGAATAGATTGTTTCTCGCAGAAGAGAACTTTCCTTGACCCAATCAACGGATTCTGCCTTTGGACGAAACGGAATGATTACTGCAAATTTTGGCAACTGCATCTCTTAATTACTGCTGTTTTGATTTGAATAAAATAAACGGGTTAGCTGCGTCTTATAGTTTTCGGGCGTAAAATACTGCTTCATGGATTGAATATTTTCTTTCCGTGTTTCCGGATCAATATCGGTAAGCGTAAACTCTTTTATATCATAAAGTGTTACACCCAAATCCTTGAATGCACCCCAAGTTGTAACGTCCTTCCGCAGAAATACCTTTTTCCCATAAGAAAGTAACGTAATAATGTTACCCAACCCTTGCTGCCTCCCATGATTAAAAATGCCGATTTGTATTTCCGTCAACATCTTTTTATATTGATCCAGAGGAATGAAATCGAGTAACGGCTTGAAATGATCACCAAATAACTCGGCACCTTTTTCTACGACATCATTTCTATAACTTTCGTTCCCGTAACTCAGAGGAACAATCACTTCAATACCAGCGTCCTTGAAGGGCAGCAGTATTTCAAAAATTTGAAGATGATTATTCGAAGGATCTGCAGAATTACCGACCAGAATTTTGATTGACTCCTCTTTCCCAGCAGTTCTTTTTCGGACAAGCTCTTCAAAAAAAGCAACAGTATAAAGGATCGATTCATGAAACTCACCTGCTGCGCCATACTTTTCTCGCACAAACTCATAATCACCCCTTACAAACCCCACAAAGTGTTGCAGCTTTTTAATGAGCCGCTTCTTTGAAACCGTTTCGCTATCGTAATAATAAAAATCACCGCCCCACATCATCCAGTAACATTTTTTTATGAGCCATGGCTGTAACAAAAGTAAACGGATAACTCCCTCGTGCCAAAGACCGTGCAGAATAATCCGCTGCGATCGATTAATGGCAAACACAAACTTCAAAAGCTTATAATAATTATCAACAATGGTAACATTCGGTAGATTGTCAAGATTATACTTTTTATAATCCTTTCCAACAATATAAAAGTGATGATCTCTTACATCAAATTCCTTCACCACAAATTCAATATATCCCCGAATGAATTTTTCAAAGATCATGATGTGGACTATACGCATAATGTGTTCTGTGTTTTTCAATTTTATATGAGCTGATGAACAAACTATTCAGAGATAGGATAAATTAATTTTTGATAAACAACATTGTTGTATATAAAACGGAGGTAAGACCGTAGGGGCAATGCCCTTGGAATTCTTTCGGAATCCACTTGTTTGAACTCAGTAATTCAGGGAATGATTGAAGGTAATATTGACGATCTGCATTATCAATCAACAACATTCCCCCACGTTTTACTTTCACTATAGAATGGGCTATGCAAGAAGGGCGAGCTCTCCCATCAACCACCACCAGATCAAAAGACGAATCGGCATATTCATCAATTGCTTCGGCATAGGCGACAAACCTCATGCCTTTATATTCAGTGAAACACGACAAGTAATTTTGAGGATCAGTACAATCTGCTTCTGCCATTTCAACAGTTACTTCAGGTTCAATAATCGAATATCTGATGTTCAATAAATTCAAGTCCTTTATTGCCGAAGCTACCTTGTCATACCACTCCGGGTTATGCTCAATAGAAACAACAGCTGCTGCCCTTTCAGAAAAAAATAATGTTGACCCTCCCGAACCATATTCAAAAACACGCATTTGTTTGTTCACTTTTTTTTCAAGGAAAGAAATTGAACTAAATACCAACCACGGAATACGATAATGTAAAATTCCCTCTCCGGAAGTTTTATAAAAACGCCATTGGCCAAAATAAGAAAGGTCATTTATAAACTGAAGAAGTTTCCCCCGCAACAGCAGGTACCTTACTGAAGTAAAACTGTAAATAAAAAAATCAAAAAAAGCACTTCGTTTTTTCATGAATAGTGGTTGCTTATATACTGCTGCAAAAGCCGGTCCTCACAAATTGAATTAGTTATATTATTTGATCGAACAGTTTAGCAAGCTTTGCAGTTACAGCTTTTGCAGAATATTGTTCAAATATTTTTTGACCCACATCCGATGGCTGAAACTGTTTCGTATACTCACAAAAATAATTCCAGATCGTTAGCCAGCGGGAAGCAATCTGATCGATCTCTTCTTCGCCGTTAAACCCTAATACCAACCCTGCATTCGCATCTTCCAGCACTTGCACCGCTGTGCTTGCACTGTGTAATACCGCAAGTATAGGCTTACCACTTAATACTGCCTGGTACGATTTACTGGGAGTATAATGCGGCTCGGTACTGCCAAGAATAAATACAGCATCAACTGCTGTAAGATGTACCAATACATCCAGGTATGGAATGCGTTTGGGATACTCAAAAACGACACGCTCCCACAAACCATATTTTTCTGCCAATGGTTTGATATTATACCCATTGGCATCATTGGGCGATTTACCCGTACCGATAAAATGAAATTCAACTTCGGCAAATTGTTCTTTATGCGCTGCAATGGCTTTGAATATCTCCTCAAGTGGCCGGTATGCTTTTGGCAACATGGCGCCGGCATAAAGAAATTGCAGTTTCTTGTTTTTTTGAAACAAATAGGGCTTTAATAACAGATCCTTCATTCGTTCATGATCCTGCGCTTCGCCGCCATAAGGCATAGCTCCAAATAAACAGCTTTTTGTTAAATGCGGATTACGTTCAATCACCGCTTTGTAATAACCTTCAGCAACACCTGTAATTAGCGCCGCTTGTTTTACAGCCTTTGGTTCCAACCACCTCGCCAGTCGTGTACTGAACCAATGCCGGGAAAATAACTGACCAGATCCGGGAAATACATGCACCCATGGATCAATATAATCAATACCATATTTTACACCTGTTTTCCGATGCAGGTAGGGCCCGATCAACGAAACATAAAACGATGGGATTGGGATATACACAAAATCGATTTGTTCCGTTTGAACTAAGTCCAGGGCCCGCTTTCGTAATTGATAAAAAGCACGCAGTCCGATATCGCCAATCAACCTTGGCTTCGTTACATTGTGAGCTTGTACCTTCTCAATACGCTGTTCTTCGGGCAAAAGCTTATGCAGGTTCCAATCCAATTCCTCCTCATAGAAATCTTCATGCACAGTTAAGATCACTGGCGTCCATCCAAAACTCGGTAAATGCTGCGCAAATAATCGGCTTCGGTGCACAGCTGCCAAGTTGGAGGGCGGATAATGTGGTGTTATAATGAGAATAGTTTTCAATTTACATATTTACGGAATTATTGACTGATACTAGTTTGTTTTTTAACAGTACCTGTACTCGTTGAAATTATTTTTCTCAAATGCTTTGGTTGTTCTTTTGTATTATCTCTAATGGGATATTTCCAATCTTTGCTGCAATGTCAGAATAGGAACTCCAATAAGATCCATAAATTTTACAGGTGCGGGATAATGAATACAAATCAACCATGGCATCTGTCATACCTTCAACTGTATTTCTGCTTAAAACTGCATTTGCGTAATATACCCGTTCACCAAACTCTGTTATTAATTCCTCTTTTACGTGCGGGTCATCGGTTGCAACATAAAACGACACTTGTTTGTTATATGCAACTTCATCACGCATTTTCAGTTTAAAATATTCTGTAGGGCTTTCATAAATACTGGTTTGATGGTCTCCCCTTCGAATATGAATACCAACCGTGTTATTCGTAAAATGTTTCGTATTTGCATTTATTTTAGCCTGAATAAGATCAGATGGCATGAAATACTGCAAATTTTCTCCTTGAAAGTAAAAATCGTTGCAGGCTTTTATATAAATATCCTTATTAAGTTGATCAAATTTCGAAACATCAATTACCCCGTTAGGCGCACACCAAACATACTCCCGCATATTTACATCATACATAATAAAACCAATACCCAGTAACTTTGAAATAGTTGCAACAAGCACTGGTTTTGCCCTCACTTTATCCAGGATATCTGTTCGCATGCTTCGTTGAACAATGTGCAGTGCTGGGTGCCTTTGAAACAGATCATAGAAATTACAATTTAATCCCTTCTCCCGCTCCCATACAATTTTTACGTCACAACCTATTCGCTTGCCAAGGCTGATTGCCGAAACCATGACCCGTATTCTGTTGGCAAGTCCTGAATGCGGCTTTACGATAACGTTCATGTATATAATTATTAGAGTTTATTGTTGCCAACGACGACTCGGTATTTCATGATTGCTTTTGTAGCTATTTTGCTCCCGCTGCATATAGGGCACTGTCAAGTTTTGGCGATAGTATACCAGCTCCCCTTCTGTTCAGGTGATGGTAGTCATAAAATCCCTCGTCAGGTAGAGGGTAACTTGAAAAATCAATAACTGTATAGTTACTATACTTTGTACGATAAACGGAATGCCATACAGAATCATACCCCCCCATACCAAAGTCCCGATGCACAGGCGACCTTAGCAAAATTAATCTCACCTTTTTTTGGTTACATAATTCTGCAATCGCATCAAGATAAACAAGATCGGGTGAGCTGTCGCTCACCATGAGCCCCTTTTTTGGATTTTGATTATTCTGATCACGTTTAAAATCAACCAATGAACTATCATGAACAAGATAACCACCAAAATTTCGGGAGCTGAAGATCGTTTGCTTTGGTTTCAGCAATAAAAGTAAATTTTGCTTTGTAGTCAGCGGCAGTGTGTTCAAATACTCTTTGGTATTACGTTGCAGAAGCTGGCAATGTTGTTTGAGTGTAATAAGCGGACCATAATTTGGTAAATGATGCTGAATAAATCCATTTCCGTTAGTCCATTCATTTGTCTGCCTCTCGCTCATATGAATTTCTGACAATTCAACAACAATCGTTTTTACTTGTGGATTGGCTGAAAGTAATTTATCTACTTTGGCACTCGTAAAAAAATAAGGCTCGGCCGTATTTGCAAAATTGCGAACCCGTGGAATGAGTGAATCATTATATGCATAAGCAGTTCGGGAATGCCCAAACAGGAAAATGGTTTTCCCGGCCACGGTTCGGTAAAGAGATGTTTCAGACGCAGCCTTATTACCAAGTAAAATAAGCGCTAATGCCAAACTAATTACACCCGCAAAAAAAACAAACAGGCGAACGATAAACTGTTTAATTGTTTTCATTGGGTTGTCCATAGATCCTGTACATAATTGAATCGGCCACATGAGGACGATAGTGTGAATCTTCGTAATAGTTTTCAATGGTTTCAGTGAATGCATTTTTGCCCGAAAAATCGAATACATTTATTGTACCAAACAACTCCTGCAGGTACAACAGATCAACAGGGGCTAATTTTAGTTGATCATAAAGTGGTGATACAACGATTTTATAATTTGTTTGATGTTTATCAAATACTTGTTTGATGCCGGTTAACAATTTTTTTTGTGCTCGCCCGATCACCGGCGCTACGTTAACAGCTAAGCTATCCCGTTTGTAAAATACAGGCTTCCGCTTTAGGTAATACTGCTCTTTGTTTGTTCGGATCTGCTGCTCAAGGAACTCCATGCGTTGTTCGTTCGTAACTGGATCATACAGCATTGGTATGGATTGAAAAATGCCGCCTGCTGCCGAATCCGGTTTAACGGAAAAAACAAAGGCTGGAATAAACTCTTTGAGAAATGCATAATTAAGAAATGCCTTAAAAAAGGTGATCTGAAACTTCAGCCGGCTTTCACCGGACACAGCCGGGTGTTTGATCCGAAAATATTTTTTTTGATTCTTAGTTTCTTCCAGTAGTACTTTATCAATAACAAGCAGCACATGTTTGATCTGGCAATTGTTATTATCTAGAAATCGAATTTTTTTGGCAACACCATAAAGGTTTTCACCGTATGCATCAAAATGATAGCAGCGGTCAGCGGGCTCACCAGTCAGTTGACCCCACGTATTTACTTCGTAATAAATTGAGCGTGAATTACCCAATACATAACTGGTATATTGTTGCCTGGGATAGCGGTTGATAAAATTCTCTGTTGAAACATAATCCTTGTTTAGTGTAACATAATTATTACCGCCGGATTCATAGTAGCTATTATAATGTCTTAGTACCTTAAACGGATCGTATAAAAAATATAAAACCATAAGCACTAACAGTGGCGAACAAAACAAAAGCAGTTTCGACAAAAGTCGTTTCATCTGCATGATTTAGAACTGGAAATAAATAAAGGTCTCTTCTTTACCACTGTACATAAATATAAGAATAGCAAGCAGGTAATAAAACGACCAGCGAAGCAGTTTTGGCCAGCCCGTCCCGAATTTCTGTAATGCATAGTGCTGCTCCCTTCCCAGCCATTCCACAACCATAAAGAACAGAATAAACAGGAGCGGTTCTTTTGGAAATAACTGCAACGGTTCCAGGAACGAGGACGAAAAAATAGTGCTCACAATATCCCAGGCCTGCGTAAGATTAGCCGACCGGAAAAAGATCCATGCAAAGACCGTTAGTGTAAACGTCAACAGAATACGACCTGCATCGGGAATGGAAGGCAATAGTTTGCCCTGCGCAACAATCGTAATATGATCCCGGTTTTTGTTCGATAGTAGTAATGGCAGAAAATACAAAGCATTGAGCAGGCCCCAAACAATAAAGGTCCAGTTGGCTCCATGCCAAAAACCACTCACAAGAAAAATGATGAATGTATTCCTCACCTTCATCCATGTACCACCCTTACTTCCGCCAAGTGGAATGTATAAATAATCCCTGAACCACGTGGAAAGAGAGATATGCCACCTTCTCCAGAACTCAGCAATATCTCTTGAAAAATAAGGGAAGGCAAAATTGCGCAGAAGTTCTATACCAAACAGTTTTGACACTCCCAATGCGATATCCGAATAACCGGAAAAGTCGCCATAGATCTGGAAAGTAAATAGTAACGCACCTAAGAACAACGTACTGCCATTGTAATCGGCACTTCCGTCAAAAATTATATTAACATATTCGGCGCAGGTATCGGCAATCACCACTTTCTTAAAAAGCCCCCACAATATTTGTCGTAACCCATCAATCGCCTGCTGGTAATTGAATTTACGGGGCACTTCCAGTTGCGGTAATAAATGTGTAGCACGTTCAATAGGACCTGCAACCAGCAACGGAAAATAACTTACAAACAACGCATAATTCACGAAATTGTAAACCGCCGGTATCCGTTTTTTATAAATATCGATGATGTAGGAAAGCCCGTGAAACGTATAAAACGAAATACCTACCGGCAGAATGATTTGAACAATTTTAAATGTGTACTTATCTACCTGTAATCCAAGGCTCGTCAAAAGACTTGTAAACTCAACAACAAAAAAATTGTAATACTTGAATACAGCTAAAAACCCTAAATTAATCCCGATACTCAGCACCAGCCAAAACTTTCGTTTTGCCTTACTCTCCGTTTCATGGATCTTAATACCGGAGAAATAATCCAGTAAAGTGGAAAACAATAATAAAAACAAAAAACGCCAATCCCACCAGCCGTAAAACACATAGCTCATCAACAGTAACATACTGTTTTGCAACCACAATTTTTTATTGGTTACAAACCAATAGAGCACAAAAACAATTGGCAGGAAAAAAGCAAAGTCTAAAGAGTTAAAGAGCATTTGGCGAATCGGGTTCAGTTAAATATTGGTTCGACGATAAAACACGCATCCATTGATTCGATACGTACATTAATTCCAAATCTGAAGAAAAAGAACTGGCATTCATAAATCGGGTCAATGCCTGCTGCCTGATCTCCTTCTTACAATTAATCAGTTGACGGATTCCTTTCTCCAAAACTTCGGTTGAAAGTTGCGTTATAATGCCGTGTCCCGGATTTTGAGAAAGAAAGTCAATTTGTGCTTTCGTGTTTGATGCAAAAAGAAACAAACCGGCTTGGTAGTAAGCAAGCAGTTTATTTGTGATACAGAGATCTCTGTTTTCGTTTGACGCAGCATCCTCTAATGCAACTCCCACATCGTAGCTTCCCAGCAAGGCATGCAATTCGTACTGCGCCAAGGGTTTGTGTACAACAACATTTACCACATGCTGGATATGGCTATGAAAAAATGCCCCGTCTAAATGGCCATACAAATGCAACTCTGCCTCGTTAGCAAAAGAACCAATGGCTCGCAACAATTGCTCCAGTCCTCTCCCCGCTGCTATATGTTGTGAAAACCAAACAAACCGAAACCGGTGTTCACTAACAGCAACTGGTGCTACAAACTCAGCAGCTTCAAAATAATTGAGAACCGTTGCTATCTGTTTCAGGCTTCCGTTACAATCCTTTTGCACTTCTTTCAGTATAAGTGGTGCTGCGGTTGTGATATAAGAAGCATAAGGCAATGTAGCCTGAATCAATTCTTTCATACGTTGCCGGCTCCGCTCATCTGTATATTCACCGGGGTGATAATCTTCCACATCAACACCAAAGGGAATGTGATGCTTTTGGGCATAATATTGAACAGGATAAAAACTTCCGGGATTATGAGCAACTACTAGGTCTGCTTTACCTTGCAAACGGCGCAACACATATAACAATAGAATCGTACGTTTTTGCAGAGCTTGGGAAAGAATAGGTTTCGTGCGAACACCTAGCCATACCAGCCCCTTACAAACTATCTGGGTCACAGTGCTGATAAGCCAGGGTATAAACGGTTTACGATCAGCAGAAATTTCCACCAGTTTTACCGCATCGCCAAATCGCTTTTTTAACCGATCATTTAACGGCCTACTCCAGTTCTCAAAACTAAATGCCACTACCACAACGCTATAACCGAGAGAAACGGCCAGCTCAACCTCTTTTACCAATCGTGGATTGGTGGCCAGACTGGAGGTTGTAACAAATACAATTTGTTTAGGTGGTATCAATTAAAAGGTAATTTTCGGTACCCTGCTCTTCGCAAGTATCCTTTCAGCAGTTTTGCCCGCTTCCAGCCAAACAAAAATGAAATACTTTGAAAAACAAGTCCTCCATCCATCTTGCGTTTGCTGCCGCCGAGGGTGCTCACCTTTTCTGCCACCAGTTGTTCAAGTTCCGCATCGGCTGGATAAATGCGGAATAACCATTCTTTATATCGGTCGGCACAAAGTTGTTGAGTAACCCTGCTGTTTTCTTTTGCGAGCAAATAACCACAACCAAGATCGGTAGAAAGTACTGCTGCTTTGAAAGCCGGCACCGATGGACGTTGCGACAGCGATGGCAAACCCGATCGGTAATACAACAACGCATCGCTAGCAAATAACACCTCATTTACATGCGTTAACAAACGCATACTGAACTCGAAATCATTGTTGAGTGAAAGACGTTCGTCCCAACCGCCTGTTTTGGTGATCACGGATCGTGGAATTAACCACAACCATGCACCCATCATATCATATTTCTGCGCCATTGATATCTTGATCCAATCCAGGCTTGGCAAATCTTTCCAAACAGGTTCAGGTGTAAAGATGGCTGAAGCAGGCTTGCCATCGTAGAAACGACCCCACGCACAGGATGCCAGAGCATCAGTACGACCTTCCATCCGTTTAACCTGTGCTTCCAGATGCATCGGATTCATCAAATCGTCCGCATCAAAAAATTTGATATAATCGCCGTTTGCAACAGACAATCCGAAATTTGATGCCGCACATTGTCCTTTATTTTCCTGGTAATAATAACGGATGCGGGAATCGTTGAAGCGATGAATGATGGTTGCCGTTTCATCGGTTGATCCGTCATTCACTAAAATCAATTCAAAATTACGGTGGGTCTGCTGTAACACACTTTGAATTGCCTGCTGCAGAAAGGCTTCTGCATTATAACAAGGAACGATAACACTTATTAAAGAAACATTACAAGCAGTCATGCCTAAAAATCAATCGATGTTTTCCCAAGTTTTCGAGTGATCATATTGCGAAACCTGACCGCCAATTTTATGGGCTGTAAACCCAGAGCCCAATCTCGTAGCTCAGTTTGATGTGTATAATGAAAGCACTCAGAAACAGCAAAGCCTTCTGCTTCAATCAATCGTTCTGTCAAATCTTCTCTCAAAGCGGGTTTATCGAAAACTGAACCGGCTTTCACATAATCGATAGTATTGGTTTTGTACCACATTCCAACATTAACATGATGTCGAAACTGGCCACGGATTGTATCTGCAATAACAAAGTGATTTGCCTGAAAATCTTTATACCAGTCCAGATGAGTCCTGCAGTTGATATGCCCATCGCCGCTTTGTTTTGGTACAGCAGCAGAAAACACAACAACATCTGCGACTCCCGTCATCCACTTTATTAAAGAGAAAGAAATTGTCGGCTGGAGATGCTCTGCTACTTCAAGTGATACTGCAAGATCATATGTTTCGTTTAATTGACTTAAAAATTGCGAAACCCCGGTTTCATCATTCAAATCAAGTGATTGAAACTTTATAGAATCATAACCACTAAAATCCGGTTTTGCATAGCCATCCAAAGCAAGAACTGCTACACCTCGCTTTCCAAGCGCTTTACTTAACTGTCCGCTTCCGCAGCCAAACTCAATAATTTTTTTTGGATTGTATGATTTTACTATAGCATCAGCTATTGGCGCATAGTCATACTGAAAGATGGGAGAATTGAAATATTTTTCCTGATAAAATTTATTCATACATTCTTTTTTAATTTACTCTGATATTTCAATGGTCGGAGTAAGAATAGATTAATTAATGTGAAATACCCCGTTAACAAAGTTCATCAAAGAAAACTCTGTTTTTTTTATAACTTTTATTGTTTTTTTTAAATTAAATCCTCTAAAAAAAAACATAGCCAAATTTACAACCATTCTGCGGTCATTTTTTTTCAGAATCCACCTTTTCGCATCTTCTGTAATTGGAAGATTTAATTCTTTTATCGCATCTCGTAGATACAAATATCCATTCGATAGATATGAAAATTGGTTATTTATCTCTTGCCCTTCATGTCTTCGATAAATCATGAAATCGAAGGGTAATTTCACAATTGAGGCTTGTGATGCAGCTTTAAGATTGTAATACATATCATTTGCAGGACCATACTTAGTTGGATATTCGCCTATAGATTTGAAAAAACTACGCTTTTGAATAGTACCACCTGGGCCGCAAACAAGAAAGGGTTGGTCAAAAAAATGTTCGTGAATTGCCTTTGTTGGGTTTATCAGAACGGGGTTACTTGTATCTGATCCCTTAACATGAATCCCAAAACCAGCCTCTGGAAACATTTGCATTGCACTCACACAGAGTTCAATTCCGTTATACAATATTTGATCGTCGGAATCAACATACATCAAATAATCCCCTTTTGCAAATGAAGCAGCTTTATTTCTGTTACCATAGTCTCCGAGATTCCTTTCATTTTTATACACCCTTATTCGTTGATCTTTAGCCGCAAACGATTGTGCAATTTCAACAGTTCCATCAACTGATAAATCATCAACAATTATCAATTCAAAATTTGTATATGTTGACGCAAGGACACTTTCAATAGCCTCGCCGATAAATTTTTCTCTGTTGTAAGCCGTCATCAATACACTCACCAATAGTTGTTCAGCTTGCATGTTGTGCCTTCCCCTTTTTTTGTTCCAGATGAAGAATATTTTTTTTGTAATCTCCCCTTGAGAAAAATTTCTCAATGAAACAATACATTAAAATAAAAAAATAACGGCTACCCATTTCCCTGATCTTGAGTTTTGAAACACCTGCTTTACGGTTTCGCCACGAATTTGGCACAACCGTATAACTATATCCACGCACGATCGTTTTTAACGAAAGTTCAATTGTTAGATTGAAATGTGGCGCCATTAATGGCTGTATTCCTGCAATAGTTTCTTTTTTGTATAACTTAAACGCATTGGTTGCATCATTATAACGGGTGCCAATCACCATACGTATTATTGTGTTAGCCATGCGGTTGATCACCAGTTTATGAAACGGATAATCAATGAGCTTACCACCCTTTATAAAACGGGATCCAAATACACAATCCACATTATCTTCCAACATACGATGATAAAAACGTACAAGGTCAAGCGGATCATCAGAGAGGTCAGCCATCATCACAGCCACACAGTCACCGGTGAATTTTTCCAACCCATAGCGTACTGCATAACCAAAACCATTCGGTCCTTTATTTGTATAGTAAACCAACGAATGAACCTGCTCCTGCAACCCCTGCAATACCTGTATAGTATTGTCTTTTGAATTATCATTGATCACAACAATTTCATGATCAATTTTATACTTCTGCAATACCTCGAAAAGAGTTTGCACAGTTTCTGCAATGGATCCTTCTTCGTTATAGGCAGGTATTACTATGGAAAGTTTGAGCATACTTGTATAAAGATTTTTAAAATCAGATTCGCTTAAACATCAACTCTTCGAAATCACCAAACCCATGTTTGATCTTAGCGCTTATTACAAATCCACTATTTTGTAACAGCAAATCGATCTCCTCAGCTTTAACTGCCTTTAGATACATATCATCATGATGCTGTTCAAGTTGAATGAATTGAATCGTAGCGGTATTTCCTTCAAATAATCCTTCCAGACATTTAAGCTCGTGCCCCTCGGTATCAATTTTAACCACGTCAATAAAATCAAGCGATTCTTCTTTTATGAATGCATTCAGGGTAATCACATCTACCTCATAAGAAGCTGCAACTACTTCTTCAGGCTTTACACCAAGTACCTTTGCCTTCATTTTCAGGTAATCAGAATCGTAATTCAATTCTTCAAACGTTGATGTTTCGTCTGTAACCGTTTCTTTTAACAGCAACTTTCCACTCTGGTTACTTACACCTTTATTAATAAGTTTTACATTTTCTAAGTGGCCGAATTTTTTCTTCAGAACCTGGTACAACCGGGGATTAGGTTTAAATGCAAAGATCTTTGCCTCAGGGAATAAATTTAGAAAGAAGCTGATGGTCTGCCCTTTGTTAGCGCCCACATCAAATATAACCGGTTTCTTAACCTCAACATGTTTACGGTAATAGTTCGAAAGCCTTGGATAAAAGATCAGCTTCTCATTAATATCGATCAGAAACTGAATAAGTTTTATACGTAATGACATAAGGAATAGTAGTGCTTAGATACGTGAACGTAATGCATTGAACATTTCTTCAAGTGTAACAGTGAGATCAAACTTCCAGTTCCACTCAGGATAATGCTGTTTAAACTTAGAAAGATCACTGATGTACCAGATATGGTCGCCAATACGATTTGTATCAGAATAAGTATAATTCATTTTATTGCCGCTTACGCTTTCGCAGAGTGCAATTGCTTCCAGCATCGAGCAGTTGGCAAAACGTCCGCCTCCCGCATTGTAAACTTCGCCGGGTCTGGGGTTCTGATAGAAATGCCAGAACATATTTACCAAGTCGTTACTGTGAATATTATCACGCACCTGTTTTCCTTTGTAACCAAAGATGGTGTATTGATTACCGGTAATGGCACACTTCATAAGATAGGCCAGGAACCCATGTAGCTGCGCACCTGAATGGTTGGGACCTGTTAAACAACCGCCACGAAATACAGCTGTCTTCATACCAAAGTATTTGCCATACTCCTGCACCAGTACATCAGCAGCAACTTTAGATGCGCCAAACAAAGAGTGCTTTGTATGATCGATACTCATGTGTTCATCAATACCATGCTCGTAATAAGCATGTGAGGAATCGATCTCCCATCTCGTATCTGTTTCTACTAAGGGCAGGTAATTGGGCGTATCACCATACACTTTATTGGTAGAGGTAAAAATGAAAACAGCTTCAGGACAAAATTGTCTTGTCATTTCAAGCATGTTCAACGTGCCCGTTGCATTAACGGAAAAATCAGTAAGCGGCTCACGTGCAGCCCAATCATGACTAGGTTGCGCAGCTGCATGAATGATAAGCTGAACGGCACTTCCATACGCTTCAAATACTTTTTGCAAAGCAGTTGTGTCTCTGATGTCAACCGTATAATGTTTATAGTTGTCGTATTGATTGGCGAGTCGTTCCCTGTTCCATTTGGTACTACCATCTTCGCCAAAAAAATACTGACGCAGGTTATTATCGATCCCCACAACAGTATCAAATTTATCTGCCAAAAAACTTACGGATTCACTTCCGATCAATCCTGCTGATCCTGTTACAATAGCTACTGACATGTTAATATAAAATTGGTTTTAGTTGTTCTTCATGATCTCTTATCCATGCATAGATTTCCTGCATGATCTTTTCAGGTGTGTACAATGGTTGCCATCCCGTGTTTGCAGTGATGGCTGTATTATCAGTGATGTATAATCGTACATCTGCTTTTCTGTTTTCAGGTATAGGTGTTATCGTAATACTGTTCCCGGTGATACGTTCGCAGATAGCTGTGAGTTCTTTCAGTGATACACTGCAATCAAATCCTCCTCCTACATTCTTGATCTGGCCGTTGATCGCATCAATATGTTGAATTTGCCAATCAATTAAACGAAACAAGTCGTGAATATGCAGCATGTCTCTTACCTGTTTTCCCATTCCGCCATAACCATTGTAGGTAAGATTCCGTTTCCAGAAATGACGGGCCATCCACAATACAATGACACCCTGATCCACCTTACCCATTTGCCACGGACCGGTAAGCACACCACAACGGTTGACGACAGCTTTCAATCCAAGAAATTCAATATACTCAGTGATCAATAATTCTGAAGCAAGTTTTGTAGCACCATAGAGTGACCTCGCACCTTCAATAGGGAACTCAGTAGTGATGCCTTTTGATGAAACACCTTTTATCGTTTGTTCATTGCTGAAATGAAACCGGGTATCACTTTCTGTATAAGCCGCTTCATCAAGCAAACCAAAAGGATAGATACGACTGGTTGATAAAAAGATGATACCTGCTTTTTGCTTTACAGCATAATTTAAACAATTGATGGTGCCAAGCAAGTTGGTGTTCACTACATAATCAGGTGTGCTATCAATCCCGGCAAGTACCGAAGGTTCTGCTGCCGCTTCAATAATAAAATCAACCTTCCCCACTTCATCAAAATCTTCTTTGTTGCGGATATCACCATGTATAAACTCAATACCTGCTGCCTTCAATCGGCCAAGACTTAACTCAGAGCCACGACGTTTGAGATTATCAAACGCTATAATACTTGCGTCAGGATAAGCAGCCTTAAAATAAAGTGCCAGGTTTGACCCTGCAAAACCGCAACCGCCGGTGATTAGAATTGATGTAAGCATAATTAGTTACCAAAAAAAATTATAGTACTTATTTGTTTCAGGATAATGGGAAACAGAAATTGTTTTGTAGCGTTCAGTAAAAATACCCTGGTAATTTGCTGGCAAAACATTCAGAGAATCGTCACTTACAATACATAACATCACAATTGGCAGGCCACCGGCAAGTTTTTTGATTCCTTCCGCCTTACCATTTGTCACGTACTCCGCCTCATTCAGGTTTATGCTTCTGCATTTAAAATAAAAACCGATGTAGGGGTCTCTTGAATTCTGTACCACAACAATTACATCATTCGGCTTTGGCTGAATGGGTAAACGATTTAACTGGCTGTAAACACCTGGCTCTGGTTTATTTTTAATTATCTGGTGTCGAAAAGCATATGAACGGTATAATCCAAAAACAAAGAATAGCAACAATACAGCCCAACCGCTTACCCTCGCAAACCTATTTTTTGCACTGACCACTACCCAAAACATATATCCAAAAAAGAGGTACAAAAACAAAATATTAGCTGTACTATAATATGTATGGATGAAAAAAAGATTGAAGAAAAAAAACAATGGAGCCAGATACAACAAAAGTAAACTGAGTGCGGCTAGCTTTTGTTTTTTATCTGAAAGAACTGAGAATAATACAAACAAAATACCAACAAGCATATAAGAGCTTAAATGCGAAAGCATCGAATATGTAAAATACTGTTTCCAGTTGTTGATAGATAACCGTTGTTCAAGTGTTCCAAAATTCCATGTTCTTGTGGCAGATGATGTCCACATGGCGGATAAAGGGTTTCCCTGTTTTACAGCATCGGCATATTTCACCCACATAAACGTAATGAAAAAAGCCAGTACGAAACCTGTTGTAGCCAACAGGAAAAAACGCAATTTTGTGAGGCTGAGTCGTAGTGGTTTGGCAAAAACCGACTGTCTGTTTGCATAGTAAAAAAACAAAAGAGCTGTTGCAGGGGCTAAAATTCCAATAAACGTAGTGCTTTTACTTAAGCCGCATAGTGTGCCAAATATTGTAAAGAAAAAAAGCGATGTATACTTTTTTGAATAGTGAAACCATTCGCACAGAAAATATATAGCCTGAAGACAAAGAGTTAGCGAAAATGTATCGATCAAAAAAACCGTATCAAATACGAGATAGAAAGGGAATAAATTATAAAAAATCAAAGCGATGTAAACTGCTGCAGAAGAAATGTTCAATCGTTTGCCGATTGCCAGCAGCAGCAGGTTGTTAATGATGTGCGCACTGATGTTGATGACCTTACCTGCAACAATTAAATCTATGCCGGAAAATTTATGAATGACTAAGGCCAAATATTGATACAGCGGAAACTCCATAGGCACTGTCCATGGAGAACCCATGATAGGAGTAAGATAACTCAGTTTAAATTCTGATAGTGAAAGATACAGTGACGTTATAGCCGTTTGCGATTGGCGGTAATGATGAATGGTTAGGTTGGGAGATAACGAAATAAGTGTAACTGCTAAAAAAGCAACTGCACTCAGCACCCATAGCCAACGAAAAAGAACTACCTGCTTGTCTTCTGTAATCGTTATCATTTAAGTTTTTTAGTTAATTGTAACACCATTCTTGTTGAATAAACAATGAAATTGGGAATACCGGGCTGATCAAGTATACTTCCATATACTTTCACTTTTTTTATGCTGCTTCGTTTTTGACTATGCTGCAATAGAAACTGTTCAATATTGGCTGTACAACGTGCAGCATCAAATATAATGTTGGCATATTGCATTGCAGCCGTTGTTAAGGCCTGCACCTCTTCTGGATGCAGTTGAAGTTTCTGAAACACTTTTACATATCCATCAATTTTATTTCCTTCAATTAACACCCCCCGCTCATTTCTACCAATCAACTCTTGTACACCTCCGGGCAAATTATTGACTATTGCGAGCACGCCTGCTTTCATTGCTTCAATGATTGTAACAGGCATCCCTTCTGCAATTGTTGGCAATACTAAAAAATCAAAACGTGGTAGTTCGTTGAGCATTTGAGCACTGGGTATAACTCCATAAAAAGTAACATTACTTTGAGCTCCCCATACCGATTGATTTTCACAGTTGTCAGACCCTTCCCCAAAAATGTGCCATTCAAAATGATGACCTTTCGTTCGTAATTGTTCATCAATAAGTGGTAGTAAAAAATAACCTTTCCCTTCCTCACATCGTCCGATGAATACAATCCGACTACCTGACTTTCTGCTGGCAAAGGCGTTTATACCTGGTACAGGCAACTCTACGTAAGTGATATCATTTGTACGTGCAGGAAGCTGCTGTTGTAATTTTTTTTTAATGGCCGATGCCACACATGCAAATGCGTTTACCGACGTAACATGCTTAATGGCGAGCCGGTAATAATATTCATAATCGCCATGTAAAAACATAATTACAGGATTTGCCAAACCGAGCTGTGATACCATACCTAACTCGAGCCAATCATGCGCAACAATTACAGCTTGCTCATCAGGTAGCAGTTTTGAAAGCTGTCGGCATGTGTAGTAGAAATTCCAGCGAGGCGAGTAATAAAACACTTGCTCACTGGCCGCACCAACTAAACCCGGAAGCTGAAAATTTTTTACCAGATCCTTATTGATTGTATAAATTACATGATTCTCAATTTCATTATGCTGCCTGTACAACAACAGGTTTCTGATAACGGATAATACTCCACCGCCTGCTCCGTTATGAAAATGGATGATTCGCATTGCTGTTATGGCACAGGTATTTTCATCACGGATCTGTAAATACTTTCTGTTTCCAGAATAAATAATTCGTTATTCATATTTTGAATTTTTTTCCGGCCCGCCGTTGCAATCTGTAAACGAAACACTTTATTTGTAATCAGCTCATTGATTGAATTAACAATGGAAGAAACATGTTTGGGTTCAAAGAGCAAACCTGTTTGGCGATCTTTAATAATTTCAGGAATCCCCCCACGATCCGATGCAGCTACTGCACAACCGGCGGCCATTGCTTCCAGTACTACTGTTGGATAATTCTCCCACAAACTTGGCACTACTGCAATATCGCTTTTGGCTAACTCCTGTTTTACCTGAGCACCTGTAAGAGCGCCGGTAAAACGCACCCGCTTGGCGACGGTGCGAAGCTCCTGCTGCATCCACCCTTTCATGGAGGGCATCTCTTCCGACACAGATTCATCTCTTCCAATAATAATCGCTGAATAATCCGGATGCTGCTCAAGAATGATTTTAAGCGCCGGAGTAAACGTAAACATTCCTTTCAGTATGGTGAGTTTGCCCACAAAACAAATCGTCTTTGTTTCACGATCAATAGGAAACTGAAACAATTCGCTGTCAGCTGTAAAGGGATTTGCCAGTAGCTTGATTTTTTCCTGCGGTAATTTCCAATAGGATATTCCCCAATCTCGCAAAGCCTTTGATGGCGTTAGAATCAGGTCGGCTTGCGTACAAATAATATATTCGGGATTCTGGTGCTTGTTGCTATCTGTTTTATTCCAGTAACCAAAATCGATGCGTCCTCGAAGAAATGCGCCCGCTACAAAACGCAATTTCGTGAGGAACGGTTGATAAGTATTCGACACTTTTGTAATCAACACACCGGGTGTATGCATTTTTACCAGCAATGGAATAAACGGATACTTCAACTTTATATCCAATCCACAAGCCCCTACCTCAGGGCTTTCCATTAAATCAACTTCATGGGCGTTAAAATATTGTTCAAAAACTGCTAATGCCCGGGCTCGAAATTGATTCGGGTCTGCCACAGGAACCAGATAATTGATACAAAACTCACGCTGCACAATCGACTCCTTGTTATGGTAATAAGTAGCCGATATTACCGACACCTTGTGCCCTTTCCGATAAAGCAAATTTGCCAAATGATTCATATACGAACCAATGCCACCTGTTGCCATCGCTGGCGGAAATTCATACGTTACAAGTAAAATATGCATCAGTTCTTACCTAGGATTCTGCCAAAGATTGATTTGGCTTTGCTCACCCATACTGGTTCCGTCATCTCCTGCACCTGTTTTTTTGTCCACCATTGCCAGTCATGGTCAAATTCAATTCCGAATTTTTCAACTATTCGGTTATAACTGGCTGTTAAACGTTCCTCACTGTAGCGCTGCTTTACGGCCTCTTTATCTGAACTGCTTTTTTGATACTGGTGATCATGGATCAACCGGATTGTATTGATATGGTACACTGCAAATGCTCCCTTTTCAGAAAGTATTGCACGTAAAGCAAATTCATAATCCTCAAATCCAACAAACATCCCTTCGTCAAACAGCCCGTATTGTTCAAACACTGCTCGTTGAATGAAAGAGGCCCCGCCGGGAAAACAATTTGTAACAGCAAAACTCCCCGCATCCACAAACACCTTGCTATTTTCTACTCGCACTCTTAACTGGTCGCTGTTACACTGTTCATGAACATTATAAATTTGCGGTACAATGATCGCAGTATCCGGATGCCCGGCTGTAAATTCCTGGAACAAATGCAGCCAGCTTTGAACAGGTTCAATAGTAATATCATTATCTACGCTCAGGAGCCATGGTGCCCGGGTATGCTGTATCAGAAAATTACGACCTCCCGATACGCCGAGATTTTTACCTGCATCCAGTAGATGAACTTGCGGATTGCTTGCATAAAACCGGGATAGCTTTTTAAGCTGCTGCTCATCCGAGCCATTGTTCAACACATAAATATGCTGACCAGAGGGCAAAAAACTATTGATGCAGTCAATTGTCTGATCAACTTTATTATAAAATAAGATAAGAATATCTACTAAACCCCCTTGAATCGATTCTCCCATTTTAATTTCTTTTTATAACTGATTCCCGCAAGTGCTAATAAAACATGCAGCAGGTTCTTTCCGTTTTTTTTGATCAGGAAACGCTGCCAGAGCCAGTACAGTGGACGAAAACCGCCATGCATATACAAGCTGATACTTTTGCGGTAGATATATTCTTTGAGGTAAGTGTCTGCCTCTTGATCAAACCCAAGGTGTTTTTCAGCAGTGCGAAGTTCAGCATCCTGGTAAGCAGGCGATTTTTGCTGATACATGGATGTACGGTGGATGCGGTATTGTACCACCGGCGTTGCAATGCCCTTGATCAGATATTGTTTCGACATACGCAGCCACATATCCCAATCTTCAAAATGCAATTCCTCATCAAACCGTAATGCTTGCAAAACTGAAGTACGGATGAGTGTGCTTGCTGCAGGTATAAAGCAGAGTTGTGCCAACTGGGCAAATAATTTACCCGATGGTACATCAGCATCAGTAAGCCAGTTCCGTTCTTCAAAAGGTGTACTGCCAAATAACTGCCCGTTTTCATCAATGGTTTCCACGTTTGCATACAGCATGGCATATTCTGCAGACAATGGATCAAGCTCCCCAACAAGTGTACTGATACAATGGGGAAGTAATCGGTCATCGCAGGCAATCACTTTTAAATAAGTTCCGCTTGCACGGTCACTCCCTTCGTTCAACGATTTTGAAACGCCGCAGTTAACAGTATGCGGAATAAATTCCCAGTTCAGTTGATGTTGCTGTAACCATTGCTGAATCACCAACACCGAATCATCGGTTGAACAATCGTCAATAATGATCACTTCAAGATTTGAGTAATCCTGCTGCCGGATGCTTTCCAGTGTTTCAGTTACATACCGGCTGTGGTTGTAACAAAGTGCTGTTACCGTTACTAAGGGAACCTGCATCAGCTTGCAAAAAATTGTTGAATGCTGGCTGCTACAAATTGCGTTTGCTCCTTCTGCATACCCGGCCATACAGGCAAGCTCAGGCAGGTATCAGCCAATTGTTCTGCTATGGGAAAGTCGCCTTTTGTATAACCAAGGCTGCTGTATGCTTCCTGTAAATGTACAGGTATGGGATAATGGATCAATGTACCGATTCCCTGTTGGTGCAGGTATTGTTGCAGTGAGTCCCGTTGTTGCGTACGTATTACATAGAGGTGATACACATGGCTTGCTCCGGTTGCCACATAAGGGGTTATAATATCACCCACTCCTGCCAGTAGTTCGTTATACCAGGAAGCGATCTCCTGCCGCTGCTTTGTCCATTGCTGCAGATACTTCAGTTTAACACTTAAAAAGGCCGCCTGCATTTCATCAAGCCTTTGGTTATAACCAATTATCTCATGTTTGTATTTCTGTACCGAACCATAATTACGAAACATGGCTGCTTTTGCAGCAAGTGCAAGATCGTTTGTAGTAACAGCACCGGCATCACCTAATGCACCCAGGTTTTTACCAGGGTAAAAACTGGTAGCGTTGATATGCCCCCAGCTACCGGTTAGTTTCCCGTTCCACACGGCGGCATGCGCCTGCGCATTATCTTCAATTACAAACAATTTATGTTTTTCGGCTATGGTCATTATAGCCTCCATATTACATGCCTGCCCGTATAAATGCACCGGCATAATTGCTTTTGTGCGAGCGGTTACTGCTGCTTCAATTTTAGTTACGTCAATATTATATGTATGCTCATCGGGTTCTACAAACACAGGTGTTGCACCTGTATACGAAACAGCGAGTATCGTTGCAATATATGTATGTGAAGGAAGGATCACTTCATCACCCTCGCCGACCTCTAAGGTCCGGAGAGCAATATGCAAAGCGTCTAAACCATTGCTGATGCCAATTGCATGTTTAGTTTCATTAAACAACGAGTACTCTTGTTCAAATTGTTTTACCGATTCGCCCATGATATACCAATTGCTTTTAAAAACTTTTTCAAAAGCCTGATGAATTTCGGGGCCAATTTGTTTATTCGTATTATCGAAGGATAAGAAAGGTAGTTTCATTCGAATTGCTTTAAATATTATGCCTTTTGATATGCATCTAAAAACTGAGCTGCAATTAATTCGGGCCTATGATTCAAATCATAGTAAGAAACCCCGGATTGTTTAATCTGATCGATTTCTTCTTGGGATTTTTTAAGAAAAGAAATCAGTGTTTCTGTGAGGTTATTGCAATTAACATTAATGACAGGAGCGTTTTCTATGTATTTGGTTCGATTATCACTAACATAACAAAAAACTATTTTACCCATTGATAATGCCTGTTGTGCTGCCACACCATACCATCCCCAAATCAACTGATCAATTAAAATATCTGTCTTCGCCAGTTCTGAAAGGTATTCATCTACAGTTAAATCCTTCAGAAGTACAAACTCAAAATTAGTTATTCCTTGTTTTTCTAAATTTCTAATTGCCTCTATAACATAAGGAGTGCCCTTAGCAAATGGAGCTGTTGGAGCATGAGCAATTCTAATTTTTTTTTCTGACCTTTTACTTTCCTCTGAGGATTTAGATATGGGGTTAGACGGATAATGACAGATTTTAAACTGAGGAAAATATTCAGGATTGATAAACATTTCCGTTTCTACACTGCTTATCAAATGAAAGCCAAGCTTGCTAAATGATTCCTGTAATCGATTTGATTGATTTTCTGTTTCAATATGTCCGTATTCATAATTCTTAGAATAAGCAGCATATTTATAGAATGGATTAACCTCATACTCGATTTTTGGGTTTCGAATATCAACCCCAAGAAATGTCACAAACTTTTTTCCTTTGAACACTTTTCCAAAGAAATAATTTTTAAACTGTTGACTTGAAAAAAACCTGTTGCTTACGTCAAAATCAGAGAAAACGTGAATGACATCTGCATTTTTCAAGGCTTTGTAAAGTTTAAAGTAAGCTTGAATTGTATTCAATCTTTTGCCAATCCAGGTTTTTTTGTTGTTAACAAACGGAGTTTCAATATTGTCGTATTTACGGTATTTATAAATATACGTTTCGGCTAATATTGCCCTGCAGTCAACTCCAATAGCTTTATTGCCGTCGCAAATACTGCTAATAACGCTTGCATAATTATACCCTAGAAGTAATACTTTCATTCAGCTTTAATATTTGAAAAATAGTCACCTGGTAGTCTGTCTATTGATAGGAGACTAAGCTGTTATTCTCAACTTTATACTTTGTACCATCCGCTTTTACCCACAATCCATTCTCCTTTAAAAGCTTATTCCCACTTTCATCAACCCAGCCAATAATTTTTGCCGGACTTCCATACACCAATGCAAAATCAGGAATTGATTTGGTAACCAGACTCCCCGCCCCAACTAATGCATAGGAACCAATTGAAACTCCTCCAAGAATAGTTGAATTTGCTCCAATAGACGCAAACTCTTTAACAATTGTTCGCTGAAAAGTAGATGGATAAATCTTTGAACGGGGGTATCGATCGTTTGTGAATGTAACATTGGGTCCAATAAAAACATTGTCCTCTATTGTTATTCCATCCCACAAATAAACACCACTTTTAACAGTAACGTTATTGCCAACAAAAACATCATTCTCGATAAACGTATGACAATTAATATTGCAATTATTACCGATTTTAGCACCCTTAAGTATTACGGCATATTGCCAAACATAAGTTTCATCTCCAATGTTGGAAGTTTGCACATCAGCTAAACTATGTACTTTATAATTTCCCATATTTCAAAAAGTCGTTGTAATCACGTATGTAATCTTCAGCTGAATAAAAATTAGACGCCAATACCATCTGAACAGCATTGTGGGAATATTGCATACTATGCCAACAGAGTTTTGGAAGATACAAACCATAGTCAGGTCGGTCAAGAATAAAATCCTCTTTATACCCATCTTGCAGCTCAGTTGAAACAGTAATTGTACCCGCAACAGCAACAAGCACCAGCTCCTTTTCTATATTTGCATGCCCTCCACGTTTTACATTTTGTGGAGTAAAATATGTCCAGTACGTACGCCTAATTATAAAAGGTATATTTCGATCTTGCTGAGCAACAGAAATATATCCAAGCTCAGCAGACCCTATTGATTCGAATTGTATCAATTCTGGAATTTTCTTGTTCATTCAAACGATATTTGATAAGTGATAGCCGGTCTTACGACACCTGGTGAAGGATGGGAGTTAGTGCCAACACTCTCATTCATTACCTCAAATTGAACAAAATCTCTTTCAATGTGTAAGGGATAGCGTTGATTTTCACCAAAAATAAGATTAAAATAATACGTGCCTGCGTTTAAAAAATTCGGAGGCAACTCCCCTTTTACTTTATATTTTCCAAGTTTTGAATCTTGCTTGGTGGAAATAAGTGCACCATTATGAAAAACAATAATTTCATCGATTGTTTTCAACTCAAATGTAACATCAACATTTGTATTCGCTTTATAATTTACAAACTCGATCTCGAAATAAATACCATTTGAAATAGTAATTACATCTGCTTTAAGTGGCAGAATATTGAAAGATAAAATTCTTATGTTTTCGTTTCCAGGTGCATTTGATATATCGCCATAGTGTAAAAAACTGCTGTTTGTCTGGCTTGCATTTTGATAATTATTAACAGCTTCATACTGTGTGCCTGAAAAAACCAATTCACCGTTCCGTAATACAACACCTTTTGTACAGAGTTGTTTTACTGCTGCCATATTATGGCTTACAAATAAAACCGTACGGCCTTCCCGCTCACTTACATCTTTCATTTTCCCCAAACACTTTTTCTGAAATTCGGAATCACCTACGGCCAGCACTTCATCCACAATTAGTATTTCAGGTTCAAGGTGAGCAGCTACTGCAAAGGCCAGCCGCACATACATACCGCTGCTGTACCGTTTTACCGGTGTATCAACATAACGTTCGATTCCTGCAAAATCAACGATCTCATCAAACTTGCGTTCAATTTCCTTTCGGGTCATACCAAGAATGGCGCCGTTCAGGAAAATATTTTCACGGCCGCTTAATTCCGGATGAAACCCTGTTCCCACTTCCAGCAAGCTGGCTACCCGTCCTTTGATCTTGATATTGCCGATCGTTGGAGCTGTTGTTCGGCTAAGGATTTTCAGCAAAGTGCTTTTACCCGCTCCATTACGGCCTATAATGCCCAGCACCTCTCCTTGTTGTACTTCAAAATTGATATCACGCAATGCCCACACATAATCACTGCCGCCTTTGGCAGTACGGTCGTTACTGTCTCCAATTTTCAGATAGGGATCTTCCTTTCCTCTGAGCTTGTGCCACCAGCGGTTAATATCATGGTTCAAGGTGCCGGTACTCACCTGGCCTAACCGGTATTGTTTGGAGATATTTTCTACTTTAATTACTAAATCAGACATAATATATAAATTAAACCCTACTTCTTTTCAAGTTTTTTCAAAGGATTTCCTATGTAAACACCGCTCTCCGTGATATTTTTTACCACAACTCCTCCCATCCCAATCGTAACATTATCTGTAATTGTTATGCCTTGACGTACACTCGAGTTTGTTCCAAAATAGACCTGATTGCCAAATTCACAGTGTCCACTTACATTTACACCCGGGGCTGTGGTAAAGAAATCTCCCATATTGCAATCGTGTCCGATGGTTGTATTAAGATTGAGTTGTGCGTGTTTGCCAATTTTAATATTACATGTCATTATTACACCAGCAGTAATAATGCTTCCTAGTCCAATTTCCACCCAGGATGAAACGATAGCAGAAGGATGAATAATGCTTATATATTCCGTTTCAAAGGGCAAACTATCGACCATGCTTTTCCTTTGTTCAGGATCACCAATAGCAATCGAAGTAAAAAAATTAGATGGTTGAAATTCCGATTGCCTAATTACCGGTATTCCCATAATTTCTTTGTCCTCGTAGTGTTTGTCCCCAACCATAAAACAAACTCGATCTGAGATGTCTTTGCTATATGCCCTAAACACATCTGTTATGATGCAAAATACTTCTCTTCCAAAGCCGCCTGCTCCTACAATACAGATTCTTTTCTCATTGGTGTTACTTACGAATTCCAATAAATTGTTATGCATGCGCTATTTTTAAATTATAGAATATTTAGTAATTGAACTTTCAAAATCTTTCAGGTTAACCTTTTCAATTATTTTGAACCCTCAATAATACACGGGCGATCATATCGATTTCTTCGATTGAAAGATCATAATACAATGGCAGGCATAGAATCCTAGCTGCAATATTTCTTGAAACCGGGCACAACTGTTCACCCACATAATTCAGCGTGTCCAATGATGGATAAAAATAACGTCTTGGAAAAATCTGGTATTTATTTAATTCTTCGATGCTCTTTTGCAACAGTTCCTCTGTTTCAAATACAACAGGATAGTAACTGTAATTATAGCCGGCTTCTCGCTGGATCTTTTGTTTTTTGATACGCAGATTTTTTAACACTGCATCATAATGTACACTCAGTTCTTTTCGCTTGCGGAGGATGGCCGGCATATGCGGCAACACACTCAACCCCATAGCAGCATGCAACTCACTGTTTTTTCCATTGATACCCATCATGGCAAATTCAACGGGCGTTTCATGTCCAAAGTTGCGGAGATAAGCAAGCTTTTTTAGTAATGAAGGTTCTTGTGTAAATACGGCACCCCCCTCTCCTGTATGAAATAATTTAGTGGCATGAAAGCTTGTAGTACTGATGTCGCCGAAGTTAAAAACAGATTGACCTTTATAGGTTGTACCGAAACAATGCGCTGCATCATAAATAACAAACAGCTTGTGCTTTTTTGCAATAGCGCTGATGGCCGCAATATCACAGGAATTCCCAAATACATGGGTGGCTAAAATAGCCGACGTGTTGGCTGTAATAGCTGCTTCAATCTTTGTAGGATCAATATTAAAACTATCGGGGTCGATATCAACAAAAACCGGCTTACAACCTTCCCACACAATGGAAGATGTTGTAGCAACGTATGAAAAGGGCGTGGTCAATACTTCGCCTTTTAACTCCAGCGCTTTAATGGCAATTTGCAATGCAACAGTTCCATTGTTGAGAAACAATAAATGAGGTGCTCCCAGAAATTCTTTCAACCGCAATTCCAGTTCATTAGCCAATGGACCATGATTCGTGATCCAATTGCGTTGCCAGATGCCTTGCAGGTATTTATCGTATTCTTCCTTGGGTGGAAGAAAAGGTTTGGTTACATTGATCATGGTTATGTCACTTGGTTTGAAAAAACAATTGAGGATTTGTTTCTTGCTCAGTTAATTGATGCTACCACTTTACAGGGGTTGCCCCACGCTTTCACACCGGCAGGGATATTTTTCGTAACCACGCTGCCGCCGCCTATCACACTTCCTTCACCAATGCTGATATGATCGAATACAGTTGCTCCGATACCTATTTGAACCCCATTACCAATTGTACAGTGCCCGGCCATATTTACACCAGGATTAATGGTTACAAAATCTCCGATCGTACAATGGTGCCCAATACTTACGTTGCGATTCACCGTTACACCAAAACCCAATGACGTATATGAAGTGATGATGGAACCGGGCTCTACAAAAAGTCCCTTTCCGGCACTAACACTACTTGAAATAATTGCACTCGGGTGAACCAGTTTACGAAACTGTTCCGGATTAATCTTCTTTTCGTTGACAAAAAAATCAAATAAAAGTTTCTTGATGGATGGCGTTGCTACCGAAAACAGGTATTGATCCTGTTCTGATGGTTGCCAATGCGAATGCAGTATTATTTCACTACTGATGGTAGTAGGGCAATAATCCATCACTGTTTCAACAGGAATATTTTGAATGATCTGAAGAGCAATTACTTCATCAGTCGCTTGTAGCACATCAATCACCCTCGACAATACACTTTCGCTATACCCTAACAGAATGTTCATTATAAAAGCCTTTTTTGCCAAATTCTTTCGATGGCATCACTGTATACTCGTGCATCGCCATCAGTTCGTGAACCCGTGTCAATAAATCAATATTTTTGGCTAGTTGTGTTCGACCTTTATTGAACCAGATGTTGTCTTCCAATCCAACCCGCACACCATACCCTGCTGCAATGGCAATTGTATTTATTTTCAGTTGATCCTGGCCAAGACCGGCAAGGGCTACAAAATGATGAAAAGAAGGATCCTCTTTTATCTCCCGTATCGCATTTCCGATTTGTGTAAGCTCAGCCTGCATACCGGCAATATTTCCGAATAATACATTCCAGTAAAATGGCGGCTCAAGAACTTCTTTACGTATGAGATATTTGCCATAGTTGATCATACCCATATGAAAACATTCCAGTTCCAGCTTTACTCCGTAATCTTTCATTTTTTCTGCTAAAGCAATGATCATGTCAGGTGAATTTACCGATACCTGGTTCATGAAGTTGAGTGAGCTCAATGTTAATGAGCACATATCCGGCTGCAGTTCGATTACTTCTGATCGTTGTTCAAAATCACCTGCAATACGTCCGGAAGTACTAAGACAAATAACCAACTCCGGGCAATACTTGCGGATACCTTCCACAATATCTCTATACACTTCTTTTTTATGGGTAGGTGTTTCATCTGTATTTCGTGCATGCAAATGGGTAATGGTAATACCAAGTTCATAGGCTGCGTGCACCTCTTCCACAATTTGCCACACCTGTACCGGCACATAGGGAGTATGCCTTGTTGTTGGTACCATCCCCGTTGGACAGAAATTTACAATAATGTTATTCATAGCAACTACTTACTACTTTGAACTTTCCACTTCCTTCTACACTGTGTCCATAAACGTCCGTTCCACCTTACTAAAATAAACAGCACCTATTACCAGCACCACAAACATAAATACCACACTATAACCCAGTGAAAAGATATCAAAACTTCCTCTTTGAAACAATGCATATCTGAACCCTTCTACAATAGGGCTTAAAGGGTTCCATTCAATTAGAGGAGCAAACGACTTATCTTTTAAGAACGATAACGGATAAGCTACCGGTGTTGCATACATCAGTAACTGTACCGCAAAACCGATCAACACCGTAAAGTCACGATACTTGGTAGTAAGAGAAGAAATAATGATTCCCAGTCCTAAACCAATACCTGCCATAATGATCACAAGTACCGGTATTAATAACCAGTTCACACCAAAATTGATAGGTATCCCACGAAATACCGCAAACCAAACCATTCCCAAAAACAAAATGCCAAACTGAATACCCAATTTCACAATATTGGAAAGTACAATTGATAACGGTAATACCAACCGTGGAAAATAAACCTTTCCAAAAATATGAGCATTCGCTACAAACGTATTGGAAGTAGCCGTTAAGCAAGTAGAGAAATAATTCCATATGGTAATGCCGCTCATGTAGAACAAAATAGGCTCGATACCATCAGTAGGGATATTGGCAATTTTACCAAACACCAGCAGAAACATAATGGTGGTAAGTACAGGCTGGATGATATGCCACAACGGACCAAGAATGGTTTGCTTATACTGCGCCACAAAATCACGCCGCACAAATAACATCATCAGATCACGGTACCTCCACACTTCTTTTAAGTTGAGATCAAATAAAGAAGCCTTGGGTTTAATTTCCAGATCCCAATTTTCTTCTTGTATAGTTTGCTGATTCATGTTTTTTTCTTTCACCTTATTAACTCTTGTCATCATTTCACTTTATCAACTTTTCAACCTTCTTCCTCCACTATCGGTTATTCACCTACCGGCTACCGGCCTTCCCCTTCATTCTCTTCGCCGGATTGCCCACATACACACCTTTTTTTTTAATATCTTTTGTTACTACAGCACCTGCACCAATCACAACTCCATGACATATACTCACCGGCAAAATCGTTGCATTACTACCGATAGATACATTATTGCCGATGATTGTTTTCTTCCATTTGCTGTGATCACCACCGGCAGGTTTTCCATCGCTGAATGTATCGTTGATGAACATAACGCCATGCCCAATAAAACAATCATCGCCGATGGTTACCAGTTCACAAATAAAACTATGGCTTTGGATGCGGCAGTTGTTGCCGACCACTACCCCTTTTTGTATTTCAGTAAACGGACCCACAAAACAATCATCACCCAATGTACATTCATACAAATTCGATGGTTGCATGATCACAACTCCCTTACCCGTTTTTACTTTCCGGAGACTTACTTTTTTTAATTTATAGGTTGCCATTTATTGGATTGGTACGGTTATATACCGTCAGACCATGATCATTTGAATTTTATTTATTGAAATAGTTTGACGGTCTAAGGGCCGCACCGACCAGCTTAACCTTTCTTTCCTTTGAGGATTTGTGTCTTAGTGGCAATATAATTTGAACGAAGTAATCTGGCAAGTCTTTTCGTATGCTAGCTTTTGTATTGGCTCGCAGAGCTAGAAGCTGGCAGCTCGCAGCTTTCCGCCGGCTTTATAGAACTGCTCAATCATTTTCACACTATGAATCCCCTCTTCCCCCGACACATAATTCCTCTGCTTTCCTGCGATCACCCGTATAAACGCATCATACACCCTCGCATGATTATTCATCGATCCCTGGTACCCTTTGTATTGATTGGCATCATTACCAGCAGTAAGTTTCGCCACATCAATCAAAACCGGTTCCTGATACTCGATCGTATTCAAATATGACCCACCGATCTTGATTGTTGCTTTCTCTGCAAGGATTGTGATTGAACCTTCGTAATTTTTATTCTTTGTATTTGTGCTGTAATGGAGTGTACCCGGCACTCCGGTGTTGGTAACAAACGAAAACACACCGGTATCTTCTACCTCGATCAATAGTTGATGCGCCACGTTAGCGGTGAACCCTTTTACAGTTTTTACCTCACCAAAAAACCAATACAACAGATCAATAAAATGACTGAACTGTGTAAACAATACGCCACCATCCAAGGCTTTTGTTCCCCGCCAATCTGATTGTTGGTAGTACTTCGCACCACGTTTCCAGAAACAATTCACTTGTATACTGTAAATTTTTCCGAGTTTATTTTTAGCAAGCAGGTTCTTAACAGCAGCTACAGGTGGGTTCAAGCGATTCTGCTTTACGATCAGCAAATGTTTTTTTGCTTTAGCAGCAGCATTGATCATCCGCTTACAATCAACCGATGAAATCGCCATTGGCTTTTCACACAACACATGCACCCCCGCTTTCAATCCGCTGATGCTATGTGTTGCATGCAAACCATTGGGTGTGCAAACAAGTAATGCTTCCGCTTCTTCGTTTTTCAACATTTCTTTTATCGATGTGTAGCCATAACAATTATATTTCGCTGAAAATGCCTTCGCCTTTGTTTCATTAATATCACACACTGCAACGAGCACGCCCTTTTCTGCGGCCAATGCTGCATGACGCTGTCCGATGGTTCCACATCCGACCAATAAAAAACGAGTGTGCTTCATTCTTTTTTCTCTGCTCATGAATAACAATTCTGGCTCAAAAAAATCAACATAATGAACATGAGATGATCGTGAAAGCACTGCTGCTATTCACTACAGTATTACAACTGCTAAATCAAGGCTTCCGCCGAAACATGGGAGTGGTAATATGTTTCGGCTTGACTTTTTGTTTCTTTTGTGTCAAGACAAAAGAAAGATGAATGTGCAGGGCACATCATGATTCCAAAATACGCTTCAAGCGTTCTTTAAATTTCTCAAATGAAAAATACGTTAGCATGTTTTGCTGTACTTCTCTTGAATGATGTTCTGTTGTTAAAACGTTCACTAACGCCGCAGTCAATTCATCGGAACTATCCGGATCAATCAACGTCCCCAATTTCCCAAACTGCAACGCCTCCGTACTCCCATCCTTATTCCCTGCAATCACAGACAATCCACACCCCATGGCTTCTAAATACACAATTCCAAACCCTTCGCCTTTACTGGGCATCACAAATACATCAGCCAATAAATAATGATCGGTCACTTCTACATCAGCAATAAACCCCGGCATGATCACCTTGTCCGCTAATCCAAGTGATGTAATCAATGTTTGCATACGTTGCAATTCGGCTGCATCAGCCTTCCCTGCAAGAATATATTTGAACCGAATGTTTTTTTGAATCAGTTGAGGTAATACACTGATTAATGTATCATACCCCTTATACCCTTCGCTGCTGTTGAGCCGGGTTAATGTAAAAATGATTTTCTCATCTGCGCTTAGCCCATACCGTTGTTGCAGGTAATTAGGCTTAATAAATTGAGATGGCAGTTGAAAATAAGGATCGATCGTATTTGGGAATACGGTGATCTTCTCTGCATCTAATTGTTGTTGTTCGATCAACTGTTGTTTGGTGAATGTGCTCACAGCCAGAATCTGATCTGCGTGCTCCAATACTTTTTTCTTTAATCCGCTCACCGGTTCAAACACTTCAATGCCATGACAAATCACAATGATTTTTTTATTTGGTGCCAACAGTTTGATCAATACCCCGATCAAAGCAAGATTCAAATGACCCAGAACGATAACATCCTGCTTGAATGCCTGCATCACTGCAGAAAAAACAAAACTTATTTTTTGTCCGTTGAAAACATGGTACCGTGCACCTTGCGTGTACTGCGCATCGAACCGGTCATCATACATCCCTGCAAAACTGTTGCGGAGAGAAAGGGTAGGTGACAGATCCATCAGTGCTTTGATCAAAGCACGGTTGAACTTTTCAATCCCACCCATATGAGAAAAAGCAGTCAAAACAAGAAATAAGATCCGTTTCTCCTTCATATTAAACCGTATCCCAGAAACGTTTCACCAACATGTAAACATGTATTTATACTTTGTCAAATTCATCCTTAAAAATATTCATCTCTTCGCTTGAACGATGTCACTCCTCCCCTTTAAGGGGGACCCTTAAGGAAGGAACGAAGTTCGGGGTGGCGGATCACATCTTCTCCTGAAACCGATTCATCAATAACGCACACCAATACCTCCCCCACGATAATTTCTTTTTTTGAAAGTCTTTGTATAAACCTTCTTCCGCCCTATTGGAAGGCTTGATATATTCATTCGATTTTAACCATCCTTCAAATGGAAACGTAAACCCTTGTTTTTTCCGCTTCCAGATTGCCTCCGGTAATTCATCTGCAAAGGATTTCACCAATACATATTTAGGTGGAACGGTTTTAAACTTTATTGCCGCATCAATCGCCCCCGCCATCAGCATCACTTCCTTATCTAAAAACGGAACACGTATTTCAATACCATGCCACATACTCATGAAGTCAGAATCCTTGAGCAACTGGTTCTGCATATAAAAATTCGTCTCTAACCAGCTGACCCGGTTCCCGTTGCTCAATTCACCCACCGGGTAATGATCACTGATCGAAAGAAGATCTTTTTCAATTTCCGCTTGTGTTGTGCCGAGTAAGGATGCAACTGAAACAGGTGTAAAAATGCCTCGGTAGCTCAGGTATTCAGACGCCACATTGGGCATACCGGCATAACTGAGTTTACGCATCCGGTGATCAGGAAAGTTTTGCAGGCTACGCAAAAAACCTGCTGGCATTTTTTGCACATACTTCATGATCTTCTGCTGTTGAAATGAGGGGTAGCCGCCAAACAATTCATCGGCACCAAGGCCAGATAACACAGCTTTCAAGCCATATGCCTTCGCATACATCGAAATAAAATACGTATTAATGCCATCCAATGTTGGTTGGTCCATCGCCTCCATGGCATCATCCAACTGCTGGTTGAAAATATCTTTCGTAACCAAAAAGCTCTGATGCCTGGCGCCTGTTTTATCAATGATCAGCTGTTGATACTTTTCTTCAGAATAAGCTTTCTCATTAAAGATTATTGATAATGTATGCAAATCATCTGTTCGGGTATGGCTGGCGATCAACGTCAGCAGGCTCGAATCAATACCGCCACTAAGGAACAATCCGATCGGAGCATCAGCGATCAGATGACGGCCCACAGCTTGTTCCAGCGTTTCACGCATCAGCGCCAATGCTTCGTCTTCATTCTTCAACTGCTGGGTAAACGTCCAACGGAAAAAACGATGTACTTTCCGTTTCAGCGAAGGCAGATCAATAACCACCGCCGTTCCCTTTTCCAGAGGGATCACATTTTTTAAAGTAGTGACAGGTTCAGGTAAATGACCAAAGGTTAAAAAAGCAGAACGCCATTGGGGATTCTCTTCAAAATGCTTTCCTGATGCAGAAAAAGCACGTATCTCCGATGCAAAATACAGGCACTCCCGGTCAATAAAGTAATACAATGGCTTAATGCCAGCATGGTCTCTTGCTAATATCAATTGTCGTCTCTTCTCATCCCAAATAGCAAGGGCAAACATCCCATTAAAAAACTCGAAGGCATCCAAACCCCATTGACGATAGGCTTTTAAGATTACCTCAGTATCACTTTCCGTACGGAACTGATGTCCGTACTGTTGCAACGTGGCACGCAGTTCCAGATAATTATATATTTCGCCGTTGAAAATAATTGTTAGCTCTTCATCAATCATCGGCTGATGTCCTGCTTCACTCAGATCGATCAACGACAACCTTCGGTGACCAAACGCCAATGGCAACAATGGGTGAATAAACAGCCCCGCATCATCCGGTCCGCCCCGGTGCATCGTATCACGCATCTGCAAAATACGCTGGGGCAGGTTACCTGCCAAAGGATCAAATATTCCCGCTATTCGACACATAGAGTATGGACTTGCACATGTTTTGAAAAATAATTAGTACTCCCATTTCGAAGCAAAGCTCTCGTTTGGAGTGTCGGGACATACTAGCCAGCGTAGCTTTGGACCTATAATGAGAAATCAATTCTTTATTCTTTAGTCTACTAAACTCAAACCTGCTTATCTGCGTTCTTCTGCGTTTGTCGGTGGTCTACAAAACCTTTCCCGAAATCCCGTTCTTACCACCCTTTCATCTTTTTTCAAACTATATATTTTTCACTCGGGCGGGACCGCCTGGGCAACTTCCCGTTAACAAGTTCCTGCTGTTAATAATCAGTTCATCTATGAACCACAACATTGTAACTGTTCAAAAAAGTCGGAGGGGCCACATAAGAGATTGTATCACAAGCATTTTCATTCACTAGTTCAATGTTCGATTATGGCCTTATCTGAAAACCAAGTTGTTGGAGATCCTGGCAAAAATGCTGGGTCTGCACAGTATTTAAATCAACGACTATCTTTCCAATCAGTATCATCTGGATTCTATTCACATTGCAAGTGTAGCGCCGCAATCGATCTACTTAATCCCAATAAACTGCAACACCTTATTATACCACTTATTCCTCGAGGGGTCATTATCGTAATACCCATAACCATATCCATATCCATATCCGTAGCCATAACCATATCCACCATAACCATAATAACTGTTATAGCCTTCCACTTTAATATCATTCACCAACATACTGGTTGCAGGGAATTTCTTTTGCTGATAAAGATCTTCCAGCATTTGTAGTTGCTTTTTGAAAGTATAGCGCTGGCGTATCACAAAAAGCGTGGCATCGGCAAACTGGGCAAGTGTCATCGCATCACTCACAAGCCCAACTGGTGCCGTATCAATCACCACTGCATCAAAATGATCACGGCAAAACTCAAACAATTCCTTGATCTTTGGTTCCAGCAACATTTCCGATGGATTCGGCGGAGTAGGTCCGCAGGCGATGACGTACAGGTTATCAATATCAGGCACTTTCATCGGCAATTCATCGAGCCCGATCTTACCGATCACATAATGGGTAATACCAAAAGCACGTTGCAAACCCAAACCACTCACCACTTTCGGTTTTCGTAGATCAAATTCAAGAATCACAGTGCGCTTACCGGTCAATGCAATAGATGCAGCCAGATTGGTGGCAGCAAACGACTTACCCTCACCGCTGAAAGAGGAGGTAACCAGTATCACTGGTGTACGGTCTTTCTTTAATACCGGCTGCAGGTTAGAACGGATGATCCTGAACTGCTCTGCTAAAATGGTTCGGCTGTTTTTCACAACAACCAGCGTTTGGGCTTTGTCGTTATGACCTAGCTCCCCTATCACCGGCATTTTGGTAAACTTTACAATATCAGCCTTTGTGGTTACCCGGTCATTCATCAGATCACGGATCAACACAATAATAACAGGCACCAAAATTCCGAAGAAAATAGCAAGCATATAAGCATTTCTGCGTTTAGGGAAAATAGGCATCCCGCCACCTTCCGCCTCAGAAAAAATCTTCGAATTCGATAAAGTAGAGGCAAGTTGGATACCCGTTTCTTCCCTTTTTTGTAACAGGAACGTATATAATTCATTCTTAATTAGTTGCTGACGTTTGATCTCCCGAATCTGGCTTTCCTTTGCAGGTAAGGCAAACATTTCAGTACGCATCAAATTGTTTCGCTTCAATAGTTCTGTTTTGGAAAGCATGTAGGCCTCACGGATATTCTTCAGATTTTCGATCATAGATGTGCGGGTCTTTTCGATGCTTTGCTCAATTTCTCTGATCACTGGGCTGCCTTCACGGCTTACCCGTAATTCATTCTCACGACGGAGAAGAAGTTGGTTATACTCCGAAATTAGGGCACCCAATGTTGGGTCTTGAATACCCAAAGTAGTAGGTGTAAGATTATATACGTTTTGCTTGTCTTTAATGTAATTATCTAACAGATCTAGCACCATTATCTGCATTTCCTGTGTGCGTAATTCCACTTCCGTTTGACTTAGATTATCTAAGTACATTTGCGACTGGTTTTCCAGATCTAGAAATTGATTCCGCTTTTTGAAATCCTGAAGGTTAGCTTCCACAATACCAAGATCATTTTCCAGGCTTGAAAGTCGGTCAGAAATAAATCTTAAAGAGTTTTCAGATATCCGGCTTTTATCTTGAACATTGTACGATCCATATTCTTTCATCACCTGATTGAGGATATCAAGCCCTTTTTCCACATTCAGGGTATTCAGACTTAAATTCAACACACTTGAGCTTCGGCTCTTAGGTGAAATATTCAAACGACCTGAAATCGAACCAGCCACAGATTTGGAAGGACTCCAGCTATAAGTGAATTTTCTTCCACTGACCTCCTCCATACTGCCACTGGGAACAATACGAAAAATGGCATTCCCGATTTCAAAATTGCTGAAAAATTGCCGTGGTTTGGTCTCCTTATTAATGAGAAAACTGTTTGCGGTTAAAAGTTCTAAATTGAAAGAATATACTCTCGTACTATCCACAATACTAACTGGCTCGACAACGAAAGGAGCACGGTTATAAATTTCACTGCTACGCACCTTTCCATGTTCAATATAGGTACTGTTCAAGTGAAGGCTGTCTACTACACGTTTTAAAAACTCTTTCGAACGCATCAAGTCAATTTCATCTTCTGTATTGATCTTATCGGTCGGGTTAAAAATACTGCTGAACTTGTCGTTCCCTTTGATATTGGTGGCATTCTCCACTTTCACGATCATGCTGCTGCTAACCGTATAAACAGGGGTTGCCCAACGGAGGTAAGCCCATGAAACGATCAGGGCAATACCAAGAGAAAAGAAAAACAACGGCAGGTTGGAGATATACTTAAACAGAATCTCCTTAAAGGTCATTAATCTGCTTTCGGCTTCTGCCTGAGGCAAATGTTCAAATTCGTTGGCCATTCTATATAAAAATTAGCGGAATAAATTAGTAAGAATAATAATGAAATTGATAAGTGAGAACCCTAAACTGACAAATTGAAACCTTCTTTGAAAAGTCTGATCAGTAGATACTAACCGCCTGTCAGTCGGTGCCACATATACCATATCATTTTGCTTCAGGTAATAATTAGGGGAATTGAAAAAATCTCCCTTCGTGAGGTCAACCGTATGCATAGTCCGAATTCCATTTTGCTCTCGAATGATCAGGATGTTTTTTAAGTTCCCTCCCTCCTCAATACCGCCAGCCATCCCAAGCGCTTCCAGAAAAGTAACACGTTCAGAGGGGAAGATAATAGAACCTGGCGACCCAACCAGCCCGTGAAACGTTACCCGGAAATTTTGGTAACGGATATTTACAATCGGATCTTCTTTGAGATATTCACTTGCACGTTTTACAATTTCCTTTTCCAATGCAGATTTTGTCATCCCGTCGGCCTTTATAACTCCAAGCAAGGGCAATTTGATTTCACCGGTAATAATATCAACCAAATAGTTGTTAGAGGCCCCGCCAGTTCCTCCGCCTGATCCGGAACTTGCTCCGGCACCTGCCGCACCTTCCGCACCGGCACCCACGGTTCCCTGTGAATAATTCTGGCTGAACAATTGATTGGTTGCGGAGCTTCTTGATGAAATATTTACCTGCAGCAAATCACCCTTTTGAATAATTGGCTCCACCAGCTGGTACTGACCAAGTTTGGACGTATCCAAACCTTCATTAAAATACACAGTTTCTTTCCGCAATTTTTCAGGCGATACACAGGCCGATAAAAACAGCGCCATACTCACAGCCATCAGGCCCAGAAATCGCATCATACTATAAGTTTGATCAGTCGATTGATGTTTATCCATGAACGTTACAATAAATGATTTATTTGAACTCGATCTTTTTGAACTTTTTCTTCCCGTCTTACAACGCACAACTAACAACTGCTGTCTTCCTCACTAATGACTATCCACTATCTGCTTCTGTCTTCCAACTATGGTCTATGAACTATTGACTACCACCTCCAGATTACTCTTCTCAAACTGCGCCGTCAATTCATAACCCAAACTCTCCAGCACCACGAAAGCACGGTTGTTCAACACTTTGATCACAATACCTTCTTTATCCATCAACAGCCCCGTCTTCACACGCACCTTTTCGCCAGCTGCCAAACTGATGGGCCTAACTTCCACCTGCTCATACTCATTCAAAAATTTTCGGATCACCTCAATTTCCTCATCTTTAATGATGCCCGGCTTCCCGTTCCAGTACAAAAAATTCACCACCCCATCTGTTAACCGCACCCTTGTCTTCTCCTCTTCAGAAACCTGCACAAACACATAGCTTTTAAACAATGGCTCTTCAATTATTTTATATCGGTCGCTCCATTTGCGCCGCACCTTATTCATCGGGCAGTAATAAACCAACCCTTTTTTTTCTAATTGCGCACAGATCTTCTTCTCCCACCTGGGCTTTGTATAAACAGCGTACCAATGTTTGCTTTCATTCATGTTTTCCTTCAAACTATATCGACTGTCAGGTCCCAACTTTTGCCTATTGAAGCCCGACTACCCACTAACGACAGTTCACTACCGGCTATCGGCTTTCCAAACCATCGACTATCACCCCTCCTCCAACCACAATTTACTACAAAGCTTCGCCCCCTCAGTCACATCCACAAAAAAAGACTAAGTACTTACTAATAAAAATCCTGCAATAATAAAAAGGGCAAACAAGCCTGTTAGGCTTATTTACCCTTCCAATAATGTTATAAACACTGCCGTAGCAGGTATGTGTTTGTTGTTATTCCGTTTCACGTTACAATTCACAGGTGCGCCGGCACCGATTCCATTGTTGCAAATTTATGTCGTTTAGACACTTACACATCAATCCATCCACCCCGGAGCAACGATGTTTTTCATTCAGTTGATCTGAGCGCAAGATAACGGTTGAGCCTCAATCGTAAAAAAATAATATTTAACATCAACTGCATATCCAACTGACAAACAATATCTCATTTGTTGAAAAAATCAACTTACTGAATGATACACTTAGTCCTCATTTGAAAAAAGATGCAGCTTCGTTGCTAAAGGCAGGACACTCCCACCTTACGCCCATGATGAAGCGTATATAAGGCGTAGCAGACGTAAAAAAGCGACACAAAGAAAGTAAGCCATTCCTATGTACAATCGTGCCTGAAATCAAGCAGAAACCGAAAATTCTGACCTTATTGTCAAAACAGCTTCACAATTACAAGCAAAGCTTTTGACCAGTCTTCAATCCTTACCCGTAACATTCAACATACAAATCCCTCATCCTATCCTACATCGAAAAACCTTCCTATTTTCATCACCACAAAACCCACTGCTTTGAATCAACGCTTTTACTCACTCGATGTATTTCGTGGTGCCACCGTTGCACTCATGATCCTGGTGAACAACCCCGGCTCCTGGTCGCATATCTATGCCCCGTTAAAACACGCTCCGTGGCATGGTTGTACACCTACCGATCTGGTGTTTCCATTTTTCCTCTTTGCTGTGGGAAATGCAATGGCGTTTGTGATGCCCAAACTGCAACAGGGAGGCGATGGCATGTTCTGGAAAAAAGTGCTCAAACGTACAGCGCTTATTTTTCTCATTGGTCTATTGCTCAACTTAAGTCCTTTCGTGAAATGGAGCAACAATGCATTAGTACTGAAAACACTGGATTCGATTCGCATCATGGGTGTATTGCAACGTATTGCTCTTTGCTACTTTTTTGCATCGGTAATTGTGTATTACTTCAAACAACGGGGTGCGTTTGTTACAGCAGCCATCTTGCTGTTATTGTATTGGTTGCTGTCGCTCTTTCTTGGTACTCCCGGTACTCCTTACAGTTTAGAAGGCTGGTTTGGCACTAATATCGACAAAGCCATTCTCGGTGAAGCGCATATGTACAAAGGCGAAGGCATTGCATTTGATCCTGAAGGATTGATGAGCACCTTCGCTGCCATTGTGCAGGTGATCTTTGGTTATTTAGTGGGTGATTATATTCAGAAAAAGGGCAAGACCTTTGAAATGGTTAGTGGACTTTTTGTTATTGCAACCATACTTACTGTAAGCGGACTTGCATGGGACATGGTATTCCCCATCAACAAAAAGATCTGGACCAGTTCATACACACTCTACACAACAGGGCTCGCCATCTATACCATTGCAACGATGATCTATTTTATCGAATTCAAACAGGCAAAAGGGTTTCTGCTGAAATTCTTTGATGTGTTTGGCAAAAATCCCTTGTTCATTTTTGTATTAAGTGGTTTCTTACCAAGAGCATTGGGTTTGATCCGTATTCACAATGGTCTCAATGCGGAAGGCTTACCCAAATACCTTTCGCCATTTGGATGGTTTTATGAAAAGGTGTGCAAACTCGTTCCCGGCATTCCTGAAAACGGCTCACTCGTTTATGCCATCAGCATGATCATCATGTACTGGGCAATTTGTTATTGGTTAGATAAGAGGAAGATTTATATTAAAGTGTAAACATCCTGAGCGCAGTCGAAGGGTGTTTGTGCAACCCTGAGAACCAGTCGAAGGATCAAAAAATATCTTATTTCTCAAACGTTTCTAAAATCTTCTTTTCTTTTTTTGCTATATCAGAACGAAACCTCTTCTCCTTTTTGGTATATTTACTATCCCTGTAAAAATAAAGCTCATTAATACTTGGATTATAGGTCTGTATATTTCTTTTAATCTCAAGTTTAATTAATGAATTTTCATGAAAGAAAAAGTTGCTTTCCGAGAAAAGCGTCAACTTTCCGAATTTTATTTTGCCAGAAAATTTACTAGTAAAGAGCACTAAATTACCGTTACTATCAGAATAATAAATATCAATAAAGAAATCCTTGTCTTCTGTACTATCAGATGTGATCGTCTTGCTAATTTGTAGTTTTTGTTTATTTATATAATTCACGATACTGTCAATGTTCTTTTCATTGACATTTTCCTGAGCATAAGAATCATAGGAAGTAAAAAGTATAAGTAAATAAACAAATCTCCTCATAAAAATAAATGACTTTGTAGCTTAGATTCATTTATTAAAAAATTACATAAAATAATTCTCCGCCACCGCCACACTCTCCTGCTTCCCCACATCAACCAACACATCACCACTGTGATCATAACCTAAAATCGTATGCTCTGCTGCAAGATCAAGATAAGGTTCGGTCAAAGAGAACTTACCGCTTTGTTTTACCAATGAAAAAAAGCGTGGTTCAAACACAACTACACAACTATATGCTTTTTCAATAAGCTTCTTCTTTTCATCTTCTGTATACGTAAGCACCGGACCTTTCTCTTCGCCCGTTGTTACATTACGCCAACCGCATAATTTATTTGCATCATCAAATAAAAAATTACGGGCCGTTTTTCGATTGGTAACAGCAAACGAAATCAAGGGTTTGTGTTGATAATGATAAGCAAGCAGATCATGAAGATTTAAGTTTGTAAGAATATCCACATTGATCGTAACAAACGGCTCATCGCCTTCCAGCAATGGTCTTGCTTTCAATAAACCACCGCCTGTTTCCAGCACTTGATCCCGTTCATCACTGATAACAATATTGCTACCCCAACCTTTATTTTTTTCTATTGCTTCGATGATCTGGTCAGCAAAATGATGCACATTCACCACCACATCTGTAATACCATATTGCTGCAGGTATTCAATGTTTCGTTGCAACAAACTCTTGCCGTTTACCAATGCCAACGCTTTGGGATGATGATCAGTCCATGGTTTAAAACGTGAACCCAAACCCGCTGCAAAAATCATTGCTTTCATACTCGCTGTAATTACTTTTAGTTTTCTCTGCGTTAAACTCTTTCTCTCCCTTCTCTGCGTCGAAGTAAGAAACAACTCACAACCTGCAAACCCGTAACCTATAACTTGCAACCTTCCACTCACCATTCACCACTCACCTTTTAATACGTTTTATTGATCCAGTTTTTTGCATCCTGCACCACATGTTTCAATTCGATCTTCACGCCATATTTATTCTTTAAATGACGGGCCAATGCATCAGCAGCATACACACTGCGGTGCTGTCCACCCGTGCATCCAAAACTGATCTGCAGATTGGCAAAGTTGCGTTGCATATAATCTTCCACAGCAATGTCAACAATGTTATACACGCTGTTTAAAAACTGCGGCATCTTTGTTTGCTGTTCCAGAAAATCTTTTACGCCTTTATCTCGTCCGGTTTGTGTTTTAAATTCTTCGATCCTGCCGGGATTTAAAATACCTCTGCAATCAAACACAAAACCACCGCCATTGTCTGTTTCATCAACAGGTATTCCGGTTGATTTATAAGAGAAGCTGCTGATACGAACCAGCAACGGTGTTTCATCGGTTGCCTTTGGCGGTTCAAAACGATGGATCACTTCATCCTGTACCATCAAGCCCAGCAACCGTTCAAATTCAGGTAATACAATCCCTACATTGCGGTTACTTAAAAACCAACGGATGTTTCGCAACGCCAATGGAATACTTGTTAAGAAATGTGCTTTGCGTTCAAACAAACCACGGAAACCATACGCACCCAGCACCTGCAACAAACGGATCAACACATAACCGTTGTACTGACTTACAAATCGGGTACGGTCAATTTCTTTCTGCAATACATTTTCTACACAATCCATATAATAATCCAGCAAGCTGTCTTTCCATTCATCCGATAACTCTGCTTTTGCCTGCCATAGCAAAGAAGCAACATCGTATTGCACCGCACCTTTCATACCACCCTGGTAATCGATGAAATGAACGTTGCCATCTTTCACTTGTATATTCCGGCTTTGAAAATCACGGAACATAAAATATTTATGATCAACTCGGGTGAGATAGATACTCAGGTCTTCAAAATCTTCGATCAGTTTTTCTTTATCGTATGGGATCTTCAACGTATCCAGAAAATAATAACGGAAGTACAACAGATCAGAAACGATTGCTTGTCGGCCAAACTCTCTGGATGTAATACACCAGTCGTAATTAAATTCTTCATGCCCCTTGATCTGCATATGTGCCAGTTGCTGCAAACTTTGTTGGAACAACCGATACGTATGATCAGTATAACCATGTTGCTCCAGTTCATTCAGCAACGATACATCACCAAAATCTTCCTGCAGATAAATCATTTCATCAACCGATACTGCATAGATGGTTGGTACCGGACATTTCGCTTGTTTAAAATGTTTACTGAATTTTAAGAAGGTTTGTGTTTCCTTAATATTCTTACTCCAGGTGGCAATACAGGTTGGCTCGCCTGTTACACGGTAATAAACACGGTCGCTTCCGCTTTGTGGCACTTTTTCAATCAATACAGGCAGTGTGCCAAAACAACCTTGATATAGCAGCGCTATCTGTTCATGTATTTCTTGCATAACAATCAAAGGAACGAAAAATAGCTATTTTAGCAATAAGTAAATATGTATGCGTAAGTTTTTGCAATCGATTCTCACCAAACCCGTTGCCGCAATGGCCAAACGCTATTCCAGCAAACCTAACCTGCAACGAGTACACGAGGCATTAAGTAAATTGTATGCACACACGTTAGAACATCCGGGAAAGAAAGGATTGCTGTTACCGATGAATGCAGCAACAGATCGGTTCATCATTTTCAGCGATCAACACAAAGGCGCCAAAAATGGCAGTGATGATTTTATGTGGGCCGAACCAAACTATCTCGCCGCTCTGGCTCATTATTACAATGAAGGCTATCATTTTATTTCATTAGGCGATAGTGAAGAACTCTGGGAAAATACAGTGTGGCCGGTAAAATCAAAAAATAAAATAACAACAGAAGCAGAGAAAAAATTTCTGACTGAAAAACGATTTACCAAAGTATTCGGCAATCACGATCTGTTTTGGAACAACGATCCGTTTGCAGGCTTGCAACTGTTCAGCATGTATGGCGAAACGGTGAAGATCTATGAAGCGGTTGTATTACAAACAAGCATCAGCAATACGGCACTTGATTTTTTTCTTACACATGGGCATCAGGGCGATGGACAAAGCGATGGCAATCCGTTCAGTGCATGGTTTGTATCACGCATCTGGGGACCGCTGCAGAGTTATCTCAACCTCAATCCCAATACACCGGCCACCATCAAAGAATTAAAAACAGCACATAACCGTTTTATGTATGAGTGGAGCAAGCAGGAAAAAAATCCTGTGCTGATCACAGGTCATACCCATCAACCCGTGTTTGCATCATTAACACATCTGGAGCGTTTGTACAAACAACTGATTCATGCACGTGAAAAAGCAGATGAACCCACCGCACAGCAACTGAATAAAGAGATCCGTTTCCGGCAGGACGAATATGATTATGTAAACAGTAATTATATTAAAATGAAGCCATTTTATTTTAATACGGGTTGCTGCTGTTACAGCGATGGAGATATTACCGGTATTGAAATAGCTGAAGGAATGATACGACTGATCAAATGGAAAAAGAAAGACAATGTTTCCATTCGTGAAATACTGGAAGAAATGAAGTTGATCGATCTGCTCATTTGATCGTTTGCCATTAACTTTGCGGGCCATGAAACAATTGACCCATCTTTTTGCAGTAGTATTTTTTTTGTTTATTGCAACAACAGGCACTGCACAAAATACAAGAATCAGAGATAACAATAATATTGGCTGGTTCTCCGGCACCGGCACATTTGCTTTCAACAAAAAATGGAGTGGGCATTTAGAATATCAATGGCGGAGAGATAACTACATCACCAACTGGCAGCAAAGTTTGTTACGTACCGGCATTAACTACCATGCAAACAGCAACACAACATTCCGGTTGGGTTATGCCTGGGCTGAAACCTATGCCTATGGTGATAATCCGCTCAATGCGTTTGGCAAAACATTTACAGAACATCGCATGTACCAAATGGCTACACTTACACAACGTAGCGGTAGTATTGATATCAGTCATCGTATGATCTTAGAGCAACGTTGGTTACCACGTTACAACTCTGCAGCATCAGTAAAGCCGGATAATTGGTTATTTATGAACCGTGCCCGTTACATGTTGCGTTTACAACAATCATTAAAAGGAAAAACATTGGAAGATAAAGAACCCTATGTTGCTGCGTACGATGAAATACTTGTTGGCTTTGGAAAAAATGTAAATGAAAATATCTTCGATCAGAACAGGTTTGGCTTATTACTTGGCTACCGTTTCTCACCTAAATTCAGACTGGAAGCAGGTTACATCAGCCAGATTGCGCAACTTGCAAGAGAAATTGGCGGACGAAATGTATTTCAACACAACAATGGTTTTATCATCAATACATTCTTCAACGTGAACTTATAAACACAGTTCATTTCAATAAAAAAGTCACGCTGAACAGCGTGACTTTTTTATTGTTGCTCAAGTTTATTATTTCTTCCAACTGTTGTTACCGGTATTCATATCAGGTAAACGCTGTTCGGGATCAGCTACCACTTCCTTGATGGCTGCTTTTGTTTGCACCGGGAAAGTCCAGGTATCACCACGCTGCCACACTTCTACCGGCAACCGGATCAATTGCTCATCGCCATTTACATCTACCACTTTTACAGTAAGTGGCATCGGCATTTTTTCCAACAGTTGCAACGTGATCATTGCGCCATTTTTTATTGGATCTACTTCTTTTACGGCTACATCAAACTTCCATGTATTCAAAGCCCAACTCCGCCAGAACCAATTGAGATCTTCACCGGCTACATTTTCAATGGTATGAAAGAAATCCCAAGGCGTTGGATGTTTAAAAGCCCAACGACGTACATATTCTTTCAATGCACGATCGAAACGCTCGGCACCCAATACTTCATTCCGTAACACATATAACATAATGCCCGGTTTATAATACGCTGCTATTCCAAGGTTTTGTTGTTGCACTACGTCAGCACCGTTGAGCATTCCATCCATTCGATCGTTAAACATTGCGTTAGATATGCTGCCAACATCCGGTACATCTTTATATTCACCTTTATTGAATGCTTCGCTGGAAAGAATATTGATGAATGTATTAAAGCCTTCATCCATCCATGCAAATTTGCGTTCGTTACTACCAACGATCATGGGAAACCATGTATGGCCAAACTCATGATCTGTTACACCAAATAAACCTGATTCCATTGCAGAAGCACTGCAAAACACAATACCGGGATATTCCATACCACCTACAATACCTGCCACATTTGTTGCAACCGGGTAAGGAAACTCATATAAATAGTTACTGTAAAACTCAATACTTGCTTTTGTATATTCTGTTGAACGACGCCAATCGTTCCCATCTTTTTTTGATGCACTTTCTTTCGGATACACACTCACTGCCATTGCCGTTTTTTCACTCGGCAAATTCATACGTGCTGCATCCATGATGAATGCAGTACTGGCGGCCCAAGCAACATCTCTTGTATTTTCACATTTGAATTTCCAGGTTGTAAATGGATTACCGGGACGTGAAGAAGCTTTGTTCACTTCATCAGCCGAACGGATCACCACTGTTTTATCGCTGTTCATTGCTTCACCCCAACGTTTGATCTGCTCTGCCGTAAAACATTCTTCTGCATTCATCAAACCACCACTTCCTACAACGATCATATTCGATGGTGCTGTAACGCTGTATTCAATTATTCCATATTCCAGGTAAAACTCACCCTGACCGAGATAAGGATTTACATTCCATCCGTTGATATCATCGTACACACAAGCACGTGGAAACCATTGTGCTACTTCATAGATCCAGCCATCTTTTTGTTTGAGGCGGCCCATACGATCAGTTCCATATTCAGGAACCGAAAACTTATATTCAATCACCACTTTTGCTGATGCACCTGCATTCTTTAATACTTCCGGCAACCATACCTGCATGCGTGTATCGGTTACATGGTATTTGGCATCCACCAGTTTGCCGTTCTGTTCAATTTTTACGGATTGGATCATGTGACCATCCGTAAACTCACCGTTGGCCCAACGTCCACCCAACGTGGTGGTGGTTGCAGAACCACGTGAATCTTTGCGATAAATATTCTGATCGAGTTGTAACCAGAGAAAACTTAACGCATCGGGACTGTTGTTTACATATTGCAACGCAACGGTGCCGCCTACTGTATGTTTATCCGGATCGATGGTTGCCTGTATGTTATAATTGGCCTGGTTCTGCCAATACTTTGGCCCCGGCTGACCGCTTGCACTCCTGTATTCATTACCAAAGTTTGGATAGAAGAACGGATGAAATGCTTCACGATGGTCGTACTTACTCTGTGCAAGCAATACAGTGGTAAAACACACACTCACTGCCAGGAAAAATAATCTCTTCATAGTTGTGATTAATAGTAGCGCTAAAGAAACGAAGCTTTGCCTATATGGGAAAGAATATTTTGTTAAAAGGTAAGCCCAGTAAGACTTTATGCATTTCAAATGTTGTGGTTGGCGGATCGATCACCCTCCCCAAAAAAAATATTTTTCTTTTTCTGTAATAATCCGTTCAGCCCTGCATCAAATAGCTGTAAACCACAAAAAATAAACATTTATAAAATATATCATCATGAAAAAAATCATCAGCCTCCTAATCATTAGCCTTATCATCTTTCAAGCAAATGCCCAAACCAATGCCTTTAAAGTAGAAGTAAGTGGGAAAGGCCAACCCATCATTCTTATTCCTGGTTACAGTTGCAGTGGTGAGGTGTGGAACGAAACCGTTGCTCACCTGAAAGACCGTTACGAATGTCACGTGATCACTATTGCAGGTTATGCTGGTGTACCGAAACTGGATACACCTATCCTCAAAACCGTTCGCAACGAACTCATCAACTATGTAAAAACAAAAAAGCTAAACAAGCCGATGTTGATCGGTCATAGTTTGGGTGCATTTATGAGTCTGTGGGTGAGCAGCGTGGAGCCCGATCTGTTTGGAAAGATCATTTGCGTGGATGGGTTACCGTTTGTATCGGCGGTTTCAGATACCACTACCAACGCAGAAGTATTGAAAAAGAATCCACAGTTCAATCCGGAAGCTGTAGCAAAAAATTTTGAAATGATCCCGAATGAAAATTATGTAAAAAATATGACGGGTGCAATGTTGTACCAGGTAAATGATACAGCCCGTGCAATACAGATCGCAACGTGGAGTTCGCAGTGCGATCGTCGCACATTGGGTTATACCATTGTGGAGATATCAACTACCGATTTGCGTGAAGACATTGCAAAGATCAAACAACCGGTATTGGTACTCGGTAGTATTTATGGTACAGAAGCAAACAGTCATGTAATGTTGAATCACCAGTTCAGAAACGTGCCCAACAAAACCATTGAAGTCGCCAACAGCAAACATTTTATTATGTATGATGTGCCTGAATGGTTCTATGCAAAAGTGGATGCATTCTTACAATAAATTTTGCAAGACCAAATTCAACATTATCTTACCGCTGCAATGAGACAAGAAGAACAGTTTACAGAGTTATACAACCAGTATGCTTCAGGCATCCGCAAGCTGTGTCTTGGTTACACAGGTGATGCAATGCTGGCCGAAGATCTGTTGCAGGAGAGCTTTGTGAAAGTGTGGAAGAATATGGACAAGTTTCGAGGCGATGCTGCATGGAGTACCTGGATCTATCGGATTGCGGCCAACACCTGTTTAACACACCTCCGAAAAAAGAACGAACAATTTGTAGATGCCGATGAAGAACGCTTAGCAATGATACCGGATGATGAACGCAACAAAGAACAGGAAGTGCAGTTGTTGTATAAATGCATCAGCAAGTTAGCAGAAACAGACAGGCTGATCATTACACTGGTACTCGAAGACAAACCCTATGAAGAGATTGCCGAGATCACCGGTATTACTGAAAATAACCTGCGTGTAAAAATTCACCGTATTAAAAAACAGCTCAGCGAAATTTACAACAGTTATGAAAGACTTTGATGCAATAAAAGATTTGTGGCAACAGTCGAAACCGGCTGAACAAAAAGCAGTGGACATGCAGGCCATTACCCGTCAATCGAAAGATACGAGGACGAAGCTATTCCGTCAGCTGTTGTTTGGAGGTATCATTCTATTTTTTACCGTTGTCTTCATTACTTGGATGATGTATTTCAGTACTATGAAACTCACTTGGTTCGTTACACATATTGCCATATGGATTATTAACACGACCGTTCTGTTGCAATCGATCCTTACACTTTTTACAGCTTACAAAGTGAGTTTGGTTGATGATACGTTGCCACCTGCACAACATTTGCAGCAATGGGAGGAATATTATGCATTTCGTAAAAAACAAATTCAATGGAATAAACCACTTTACTTTTTCTTTTTGAATTTAGGAATGGGTTTATATTTTCTTGAAGTGGTGCATGGCCGACCGATCGGTTATATTATTACACTTATTGTTGTGTATTGTGGCTGGATGTTGTATGCGTATTTCATTCTCGGCAGACGCATTTTAGCAAAAGAAGAAAAAAGACTGAAAGGAATTATGGATGAGTTGAAGGGGATTGAAGAGCAGTTGAAGACAGAATGATTAAACAGTAGGCGTTCGGTTCCCGGTTTTTATTTTCCAGTATTCGATGTAGTAGCAAAGCATAGCGTCATTCATTTCAAGGTCATCATTAAGTTTCATTGTTGTCTCATATATGGTGTCGGAATACCTATCGTAGTGAAACAGGATGAGTGACCTCGTGACTGAATCGCTTGAATGATCTTCTTCGATATAACTGGCCATAAAATCTTCCCAGGCTATTTCCATTTCTAACTTTTGAAACCAAATACTTTTGGAACTAATGATAATTTTCGGTTTTCGGTCAACGATCGATCGAAGTTCAAGCATTACAAAAATCATCAGCATTGTCATTGATATGTAGGGATTGCCTGAATCCTGGCTCCATGATTGATAAAAAAATAAAAACATAAACAAATGCAAAGCGGCGATTCTGTAAATCGCCGCTTTTAAATTGTATCTGATAGTTATTTCTTCTGATGGAACCTGGTAATCTTCGTATGTATTACCGACATCCCATGTTGTTTTGTAGGTTTTCTCTTTCTGTTGCCACCATCTTCGTGGCTGTTCTCTAAATCGTTCTTTCAGTGCTTGTAGTAATTCTATTTGTCTTTTTTCAAGGGTTTCATTCATCTTACACAAAACTATAAAGCCAATATTACCACAATGTTAAATTCAGTAAAAACAAAACTCCTGCTACATTACTGCAACAGGAGTTGAAACGGTTTTTGATTTACCAATTATTCATTATCAATTATCCATTCATCTACTCTCCTTCCACCTCTCTCGTCTTCTGCCAAGGCTTAATACTCGGTCCATCCATTTTCACGATCTTCGGTGTAAACTTTCCAACAACATCAACTAATGATTGCTGACTCTGCATCACCAGTTCAATATCCTTGTAAGCAAATGGTGCTTCGTCTAATCCGCCGCCCATTAACTTCACGCCATGCTTTTTCAATTCATCTTTCAATGCATTATGCGTAATGCTTTGCATAGCTCTTGAACGACTCATTAAACGTCCGGCTCCATGTGAAGCTGAATTAACAGATGCTGTTTCTCCTTTACCTTTTACAATAAAGCCAGCGGCTGTCATGCTTCCCGGAATAATACCCAGTACATCTTTACCTGCTGGTGTTGCACCCTTACGATGAACGATCACATCTTTTCCTTCCCACTTTTCTTTCCACGCAAAGTTGTGATGATTCTCCACCATCTTTATTGGTCTTCGTCCAAGTTGTTTGGCGATCTTTTGATGAATTACATGATGACAGGCACTTGCATAATCACCGGCTAAATTCATCGCTAACCAATATTCCATTCCTTCTTCTTCATCGAGGTTTAACCAGGCAAGATTTTTTGCATCCTGCGGCAAACGTCTTTTACTGATAGCGATCTTGGTATAATGGTTCGCAATGTTTGCACCCAATGCTCTTGAACCGGAGTGACTCAACAGCCCAACATACTTCCCTGCTTCCACACCCAACACTTCATCTTTCTCTGCAATTTCCACCACACCAAATTCAACAAAGTGATTTCCGCTTCCGCTGCTACCTAATTGTTTCCATGCACGACCGTGCAGGTTTTTCAGCAACGGCAATTCGAAAAACAATTCGTTATCCATCACTTCATGATTGGCACTTTGTTTAAACTGTGCGCCGCTTCCAAATAAAGTAGCTTCGCCAATCTCTCTTGCAAAGAATGCTTCTCGTTGTACCAGATCTTTCGGATCGATATCAAAAATGCTCAAACACATTCTGCAACCAATATCTACACCAACACCATAAGGTATCACTGCATTCTCAGTTGCCAATACACCACCGATCGGCAAACCATAACCATGATGTGCATCGGGCATTAATGCGCCGGCTACTGCCACAGGTAATTTTGCTGCGGTGTACATCTGGTGCATGGCGCTTTGTTCAATATGCTCGCTTCCGAACACATTAAATTGAATTCCGTTTTGATTCAACGACAACTCTCCTTCACTTTCTTTTTCATCCGGCATCAATTGTTTTGCGATCAATGCCAGCACAGCATCATCTAAATAATTTGCAGGTGATGCCAACACTGCTTTCAACAGTTCCATAACTTCCTCCTTTGTGTGATGCTTGTATTTTTTTTGCATCACATTCATGGCGACGCTGATCACCGGTCCTTCCGGATAGCCAATCGCTCTTAATTCTTTTCCTGATATTTTTAACTTGCTCATTGTTTTTAGTTTTTAAATTCTCTACGCACTTTTTCCATTTGCATAAGGTGCCTATTTATGTGCTGCACTAAAAAATAGATATAGTGATACATATCAATCTTTCCGAGATCATTAACACTCATCATTGTTTTGTAAAGCACTCCTTCTCCCTTAGGCATTTGATCAAGATATAACAGACATTCCAGCATTTGTTCGTTCAAAGTTGATTTGATTTCATTTAATGACAAGGTGCCTTTTGGCTCCATATGCTCAGGCCTGCTCCATTTAAAAGAATTGTGTTCGCCAATCATTTTCAATTTCTCCCAATCTAAGTCATAGTTAAGAAGCAAATCATCATAGTTTTTATCTTTTGCTATTTCAACAGCTTTAGCAGTTCCTTTTCTGACAAGAATTAGCAAGTAATGATTAGTCAGAGAAATATGTTCCAACACTTCTCTGATACTCCACCCGCCTTTTACCGGTCGATAATCTAATAGTTCATCATTCGCTTCAAAACACAAAAACAAATGAGCAAATGCTTTTGATAGATCTTCCCTAATCCTAGTAATTACATTTTGTATCATAATTTGATTAAAGCTAAATAGGTTTATTCAATAGAATTCCCAACCGTACAAGTGTGCGACGCAACAAAAACTCAATAGTAGCAGTGGCGGCGACAACAAAATAATCATCGCTCACCACTACTTCCCATTTTATTTCTGTGGTACGAAAATCTGCTTCAACTGTTCAATCAACACACCGTTACCACTTACACTGATGTTGCTGATCTTGTCGGCGATCTTTTCTACATATTCCATTTCCTTCAGTTTCCACAACATCGCATTTTCTTCCATCAGCTTGGCAGTGTTCAGCAAGCTACGGGTGCTGGCAGTTTCTTCACGACGCATGATGCTGTTGGCCTGCGCTTTCTTCTCGGCGATCAACACCTGGTTCATGATCTCTTTTACATCGCCCGGCAAAATGATATCACGGATACCAAAACCAAGCACTTCAATACCCAACGCTTCCGCTTTCTCTTTTACCTGCGCCAGAATGTAAGGAGCAACTGCCTCTTTTTTCTCCAGCAATTCATCGAATCCATAACCGGCAATGTATTCACGCAGCACCAATTGAAAAGCTACGTACAATTGTTTATCGTACTCTTTGTTTTGCAACAATGCTTTTTCAATATCGGCCACTTTGTATTGTGCCCATGCATTCAAACGCAAAGCCGCTTTGTCTTTGGTTAGAATTTCCTGGCCGTTGATCTCCAGTTGTTGCTGACGTTTATCTACTTTACCCACCAACACACTAATGCTGTTCTTCCACCAGTAGTACACACCGCTCTGCAAACGTTTTTGGAATTTACCATCAACAAACAGCAAAGCCTCTTCGTAGTTTTCTACACTGTAGTTACGCACATACGGAGCCAGCAACCTGTTTTGCAAAACAGCACGATCAATGTTTTCATCGATCTCCACTTTGCTGATGTCTGCCTTTACAAACGCATACTCAACAGCACTTTTCCAGTAAGTGTAACGACCGGCAGTCAACACCTGATCCAACAAACCATTTTCATATTTCAACACAATTTCATTGTCTTTTACATCTACCACATGCAAGGCTTCTGCTAATGCAGCGTCCTGCAACAGGATGTTCAATTCAATTGGCGCTACAAATCGTTTATTAAGATCATAAAACTGCACTTCTTTGTTGCACAACCAGTAGTTACCTTCTTTCAGCATTTGCTGATATACACCATTCTTAAATACCAATGCCACATGGTAGGCATTTACTTTTACACGTTTCATTTTATTTGTTTTGTTGCGCATTGCATACATGCAATTTGCAGTTGTTTAAAAAGAATAAAGCCGGTTGGTTGATCATCCTGTTGTTACGGAGATGAATGTTCAATTGCGTTAGTTCAAGCGGTTCATCAAACGCCTGTTGATGATAGGTATCATCAATTCTGAGTGATGGAGCGAATGCTTTTGCACAACTTCTTTTTCACCTGCGGGTAATTACCTGATTGCAGCATCAATCAACTGATCGTTAACGATTCATCTTTTGATACCGCCGGCCAATCACCCGGCTTTATTTGTTGGTCAGCATTTGAGAAGCGCTGTACTTCGTCTGCTACATTATCAGTGTAGTGTTCTACCATTGAACTATTCACCCTTGAGATGAAACAGGATTCGAACCTGTACTTGGGAGCTGACACTCTAGCCACTTGAGTTACCCCGTTTTTACGGGAGAAGGATTCGAACCTTCGTCCTTCAGCGTATTGGCAGGCATAGCACAACTGCAACAACAGCATACAACAGGTTACTACCGTTGCACTATCGTGCTTCTTTGAAACACAGATCCGGTTTGCTGTCAATCTGCATATACCTGTCTTGCCGTTAAGCAAGCTTTTATTGTCTGAACCATGATTTGGGGAGATGAAACAGATTCATAAGATTATTCTCTTCATAATCCATTAAATCCACCCAAATCCCGGTTCAGACATTTTAATTCATTAATTCCACCTGTCTGCGAAAACCAATCACTTCAACTTTTTCAACCTGTTGTGTTTTTTCATGCGGGTTGGCAATCTCTGCAATGGTCATCGGTTGATCAATCAGCTTATCGAAACCAAAATGATTTGATAAACGATTGGCTTTCTCCACACCCAATTTTCCAAACTCATACTTTGCGATCAGTCTTCCTTTGCGCATTAACGCACTATCCACCATCGTAAGCGAATTGTTGAAGGTGCAGATCAATTGCACATTCAGGAAATCAGCCAGTAACCCATCTGAAATATTCAACAGGTTCGATACAGATGAACTGCTGCTATACTTTCTGTCCATGATAATATTCTCTGCATCTTCAATGATCAATACCGTGTTAGGATTATCAATCAGCAGTTCAATAAAATCAGGATTCATCAAATTACCTGCAACAGAAGGCGACAGGAACAATACACGTTTCTTGATTTTTCCAACCAGGTAACGCAGGTAGGTTGTTTTGCCCGTGCCGGGTAAACCATGCAGCAGTACAATTCCTTTGTCGTTCTTTTGACTCAATCTTTTTCTGATCACTTCATCTATTTCCTTAAAATCATCTTCATAAAAAAGATTCAAGTCAAGCTTTGTACGTTTGATCTCCATTGCTTTTAAATCAAGATGATTTCTGTTCTGCACGATCAGGTTTATTTCTAATGGCTGGCGACGTTGCCGTTCCTTAAACTGATTGACCATGATGCTGAGTTCCTGCACAAACGCATCATTTTTTCCGTTGTGCAATACTTCGCAATAGTCATCATCAAATTCAAGTATGCAATTATTGATTAAAATCACCACTGTTTTATCGAACTGGAATTTCTTTTTCTTTTGCTTGTACCAGCGTGTCTGATGAATATCCTTTATCATTTCAGCATAACGCTCCTTAAATACTCCAAATGCTTTTTCACCATCGATATAATTCATGAAATGAATACTCGGCAAGCTGTTGAAGCAATACAGGTATAAAATTTTCGTATCCAAAAAATTATCAGAGAACACATTGTTAGCACTGATCACTTTTTGATTAAATAAACTGTCCATTGTTTTTAATTTTTAATTGTCTGAACCTTGATGTTTAGGATGACTGGGATTTACAGGATTAAATACATTTCCTATTTGTCCCAATCATCTCATATATCCCGGTTCTGATTTATTGTACTACTTTATTTGCACAACTGGAACTGGCGAAAGCTTCCGGTTTTGCTTTGAACGCAAAGCCCATCCCCATGATATAACCCATTGCTTCTTTCAATGCATCATTGCTTTTAAAAGAAGGGTTGGTGTTAATATCAGCATGCACTTCCATATCCACATCATACAACGTAAACAACCTGCACAATCCGTACGCCACATCAATACTCATGGCAACTTCCGTTAACATCCGTTGCTTAATGTTCATCTTTTGTTTTGTTGTTTCATTGTGGATGTACATGAAACCGCCTTTTCCTTTCCGGATGAAAACGATCACGGTTGCAAATTCAGTTTCCTTTCCTTTCACCTGGCTATCGGTACCAATGCACACTTTTAATTTGTGTCCCATTTCTTTTTCACGTACCAACACAGCTTTTACTTCGTCCTCAATAGGCCGCCGAATTTTTTCTCCGTTCAATTTTCTCCATTGCCGCTGTTCCATTGTTTTACATTTTTTAATTTTTCATTCTTCCTTTCTAATTTTAAGTGGTGCCCCGTGGAATTGAACCACGATGTCCGGGATTTCACTCCGGTGCATATATCCATTCTGCCAAAGCACCATTTGTTTGTTACAGTTACTGACTGATATCTTATTTCCTCATCATCGAACTAAACTGTTCCAAACAATTGCGGAGAGTAAAGGAATCGAACCTTTGTATCCGCCTGCGGCGGACAGCCCAAGCTTAGCAGGCTGGCACATTACCACTCTGTCAACTCTCCTTTTTATTTTTTGTTACCGGTAACAAAAACTCCAATCATCCTCGTTGCGTCGCACTCTTGTACTGCATATCGCAAATCATGTTTTCAAATACACAGCGGAGAGAAAGAGATTCGAACTCTTGAGGCTTTTACACCCAGTCTGTTTTCAAGACAGCATCCATGACCAGCCGGACTCTCTCCATAAGTGTGAGTGGTACGACTCTCCAACTTCGTTGCACTCACAATTGCGGATGAAGAAAGATTCGAACTTTCAACCTACGGTCTAACAAACCGCTGCTCTGCCGTTGAGCTATTCATCCATTGTTGGCCCGGTGAGATTCGAACTCACAACCTCCCGGTTAAAAGCCGGGAACATCTATCCAGTTGAGCTACGAGCCAATTTGTTGCGACTGAAAGATTCGAACTTTCAACTATCACCTTGTAACGATGATCTTCTTCCATTGAATTAAGTCGCATTGTTTGTGATGACTGAAAGACTCGAACTTTCAACCTTTACCGTATCAGGGTAACGCTCTCAACCAATTGAGCTAAGTCATCTTGCTATGTTGACCCAATCAGATTTGAACTGATAACCTTGAACGTATAAGGTTCCTGCTCTCACCATTGAGCTATGGGTCAATGATTGTTGCGGTTACAGGAGTTGAACCTGTATCTGAAGCTTATGAGACTTCCGAATTAACCATTACTCTAAACCGCAATCTGTTGTTGACTTAACAAGAGTCGAACTTGTATCTCTGCGTTCGTAGCGCAGTATTCTCATCCATTGAACTATAAGTCAAATTTGTACGGCTTCCGGATTTGAACCGAATACAATCATCTGCTACTTGCCTCTCAGAAAGAGAGGGAGACAATCATGTTACCATTACACCAAACCGTATTGGTTGACTCCGGGACTCGAACCCTGTTCTTCACATTCACAGTGTGATGCTTTACCAGATAAGCGAAAGCCAACATTTTAGTTTACGTCACGGGACTCAGAGTCGAACTGAGAACATCACAGTCAAAGTGTGATATGTTAACCATTACACTACCCGGCAATAAAGCGGTTCGTACGGGAATCGAACCCGTTGCAACAGATCGACAATCTGTGATGTTAGCCGTTACACCAACGAACCAATTTTGTATAGCAGACAGGACTCGAACCTGTAGCCTCTCCGTTCCAGGCGGAGTATCCAACCAATTGGAATGCTGCTATGTACTTTATGCAAAACAGTTTTGGAAAAGCGCCCCGTTGCATCTCACGGGGTACGCTTATTTCCCTCCTCTGCACTATAATATTATCTCAACTGATATGCTGCAGGGTGTAATACATTCTCCTGCACATTCGCATCGTTGTTGTTATCCTCTCCATCATTTTTGTTGCTGATCATTTCTAAAAAGAAACGAACGATCAACACAACAGCAATCAGTTTCATTATATCCTCCTTTTTTTCATCGAACAAAAAAGCCCGGTCGTTTTTTACGACCGGGCTTTGCTCTTCCTCTACATAAGTATTTATGTATGGATACAATCCGGTCGCTTATGAATAAAATCAATCACATAACTATTGGGCATACCATTCCTGTTTGGTTGCAGTAACCAACTATGCATTGATGATTTCATTGCATGTGTTAAACTCAATCGTATGTCTTCTCTTTTTGTTCTGATCATTTATTCATTGTTTTTAAATAGTGTTTTTCATTTCATAGCAACGGCCTTTGTTATGTTTTCGCAAAAACCATGTAAAACAAAAAGCCCCGCAATCTCTTGCGGGGCCTGTGTTATAGCGAATTCGTTTCTTCAACTTTATTCAACAGCAGTACTTGCCCCGCAAACAGTATAGTCACTCATGGGACTAAACTTATTCACTCGTTCGATATGTGATTGTATGCGTAGCATTTATTGTTGTTTATAATTTTTGTGAGTGCAAAGATGAATTTATTTTTTTGATGTTGCCAACTTTTTGAACAAAAATTTTTAAAATATTTTTTTGAACATCAAACATCAACAGAATCATACACGATCACTTTGCTCCATACATGCGAGCACTCTTCTATAAATTTCAAATGGATGGGATCGGTCTGATAGCTGGCCTGATCAGCACCGTTAGTAAACTGTACGAACCATGAAACAGCATAACCCGTTTCAATTACTTCACGATTGGTATCGGCCGGCTTGCCGATGTGAAAGTTTTGAATGGTTTTTACTTTCGCCAGTTTGGTTAAACCTTCTACAAGTTTATCCCTGTCGGTTTTACTGTCTGCATTCTTCAACCAGAAGTACACATGGTGAATGAAGATGTTCTTTAATTCTTTGTCCATTGGTTTTTGTTTGAACGAAGATAAGCCGGCAATAGCAGCCGTGGCTGCAGAAAGTTTTGCGATGAATGATTTGCGTTGCATAAGGATTGTTTGATGCGTTAAGTTACATTACAAATCTAAAATAAACTCGTCTGCATACCCGGTCTTCTGAATTTTGTTCTGTCTAAACTCCATTCTTCTGCATTCATGCCGTACAGCTTGCCATATTTTTTATACTGTTGTGCCACCAGTTGTGCAATGGCTCCTTCGCCACGCATGCGCACACCAAAACGTGTATCATTTACTTTTCCATCATGACTATGTTCAATGTGGTGCCACACTTTATCAGCACGGTCGGGGAAATTTTTATACAACCAATCATGAAATAAAAATTTGATGGCTCCATTCAACCGAATAAATGTGTAAGCCGTAAACGTAGCACCGTTATCTCTTGCTGCTTTCATGATGCGTTGCATTTCGTGTTCGTTTAATCCGGGTATCATCGGCCCCATCATAATACCCATACGTACACCTGCACTGCTGAGTTCGTTGATTACTTTCAGTTTTGCTTTGGCGGTAACGGTGCGTGGCTCCATCACTCTTCTCAGATCTTCGTTGAACGATGTGATAGAAACCATCGCCGATACAATATTCTTCTTACCCATTTCCTGCAGCACATCTTTGTCTTTGAGTATCCATGCATTTTTGGTGAGGATGCCCACAGGTTGATTAAACTCGTTGCAAACTTCCAGCAGGCCTCTTGTTAAGCGATAAGTTTGTTCGGCGGGTTGATAGCAATCGGTATTGCCACTGAGCATGATGGGTGTAGCATCCCACTTGGGGTGCATTAAAAATTTACGCAGCAGCTCCGGTGCATTTTTTTTGATGAGGATCTTTTGTTCAAAATCCATTCCCGCACTGTAACCCCAGTACTCATGCACATTGCGTGCATAACAGTAAATGCAACCATGTTCACAACCGGCGTAAGGGTTCATACTGTAGCTCATCCCTACATCGGGACTTTCCACTTTGTTTACAATTGTTTTGGGATGCACTTCAATGTATTGTGTTTTGAGATTGGTTTCTTGCCAATCATCAATGCCTTCGATGTGTTCTTTGGTGACTTCGTTTTTTAAAAAGCGGTTCTTGGTGTTGAACTGTGCGCCACGGCCGGCATGGTACGGCTGTGTTTCATCGGCATCTTTGGGTTTTACTTTATAATGATCCTGTTGTAATTTTTCTGACATGAATTGTGTAGCACAGAGGACACGAAGTTTTTTCACGGAGTGCACAAAGAGTCCTCTGTGCTCTTTGTGTTATGCTTTGTGCACTTTGTGTAACCAATAAGATGAATAGAATTACTATACGATGCAGTGTGCGACGCAACGAAAGTTTAATTGTAATACAGTTGCTGATTACCCAAATAATTCTCCCTGTTTTGTTGTAACAGCGAGGTTTTGAAATGAAAGCCTTCGAACGATCTGGTAGGCTTTTTCATGAAGTGGCCGCTTTAACAACAACATTCCATCGGCAATAAAACGTCCAGTGAAATGCTTGTGCGAATATTCGAGCCAACCTTTTTCAAATTGCCAGGGTTGCAGTTTGCGTGCAATGTTGATAGTGGGTTCGAGAATAAAATGCGGCTTATTCTCATCGTTGAGTTTCATGAGTCGTTGTGCATCAGTACGAATTGTTTTCACCAATGATTGTATCGGCAACTTGCTCACCACGTTGATGTAAATAGTGTGCGAAGGAAAACTTCCGTAATCACGCAGTTCTACTTTAATGGGATGAAAGCCCATTGCAATCATATTGAGTCGATTCACCAATCGTTCTTCCATTAATTCGTACTGCAGAAAATTTGCCAATGTAATATGTGGCTTGCCCCATTTTGCATGTTCAGACTTGTACTTTTCTGAAAATTCTGTTTTCACTTTTACAATACGGTTCCATAATTCTTCATGCGGACTTAATACCAGCAGGTATTCGTACACCCTGTAACCGGGAATGGTTGTTGTTGTGATTGATTGTAATTGCATGACCCATCATTTAAGCCTCACCCTCGTTCCCTCTCCAATGGAGAGGGAGGCCAGGCAAGTAGTTATTAATTGAAATACTGTTGTACACTTCTGCTGATTGCACAATCATCTTTTTGCTGAGAGATAATTGACAGCAGGATGGGGTTTGCTGAAGTAGCAGTTTCAAAAAAATATTTCCTGAAACCGCACTACTAAATTACTAAAAGTTTTAGCTTTACCAAACTTTCTTACAAACCCAGACATACTTTTTTTATCACCACTCTTTGCATTACAGGAGTTAAATTATTTTTTTATGGATGGGGAAGATTTTTTTGGCGCTGCTTATAAAGGCAGCAAACAGTTTACACAACAGCAGGTGAAAACAGCCAACGCCACGGGCTTTGGTGCTGCGGCCGATGACTATGCTGAACGGGGTATTGATTTAAATGAACAGCTGATTAAAAACAAACCGGCAACGTTCTTTTTTAAAATGAAAGGCGATGCGATGCAGCAGGCAGGCATTTTTGATGGCGATATTTTAATTGTGGACCGTTCGTTGAAACTAGTGAATGGAAAAATTATTGTTGCAGTGTTGAATGGCGAATTGTTGGTGCGGCGGTTTCATAAAAACTTTTCATCGGCGTTTTTAATACCGGAGAATACAAGATACAAACCCGTGAACCTGGCGGAGTTTAGTGATTTTAAAGTGTGGGGGGTGGTAATTCATAGTATTCATTCGTTTGAAAAATTAATGTAGACCTGACGGCGGTTCAATGAACAACGAACTGAAAAAATTATGGCAACAACAGTACAATCCATACAAACCGATCTGTTTGCACAACACGCAGTGAATGGAACCTTCCGTAGTATCTATGCCATCGTAGATTGTAATAATTTCTATTGTTCCTGCGAGCGTTTATTCAAACCACACCTGGATAGCAAACCTGTTGTGGTACTCAGCAATAACGATGGCTGTATTATCAGCCGCAGCGATGAAGCGAAGTTGTTGGGTGTGGATATGGCAGGGCCTTACTTCATGGCGAAGCCATTAATTAAAAAACATGATGTGGCGGTATTCAGCAGCAACTATAATCTCTATGGCGATTTGAGTATGCGGGTGATGGATACGCTGCGGGCCATCATTGGTGAAGAGAAAGTTGAAGTGTATTCCGTTGATGAAGCATTTGTAGACCTGAGCATGTTCCCGACAGAAGACCTGGATCGTATTGCACGTGATATGAAAGCGACCGTTGAACAATGGACCGGCATTAAAGTATCCATCGGTGTTGCGCCAACCAAAGTATTATCCAAGCTGGCGAATCGCCTATCAAAAAAGAACAAAGAAAAATCGGGTGGTGTAATTGTGCTGGATACAATAGAGAAAATAAAAAAAGCATTAGCAATTACACCTGTTGGTGATATCTGGGGTGTGGGTGGCCAGTATGCAAAGAAATTAAAGGAACAATGGTTTATTGATGATGCGTTGCAGTTAAGCAAAATGAGCGAAGAGTTTGGTCGTTTGCACTTAGGTGGCGTAGTTGGTATGCGGCTGATACGTGAACTGAACGGTATTGCATCGAAAGACATGGAAGATGAACTCGTAACAAAAAAAATGATCGCTACCACACGCATGTTCGGCAGCCCTGTTGATAACATTAACGATATTAAAGAGGCCGTTGCTACCTATACTTCAAGGGCTGCCGAAAAATTAAGACGACAATACAGCGCTGCCAGCATCATCAGTGTGTTTGTGGTAGCGAAAGGCGAAAATCATAATGTAACATTTAACCGGGGTATTACGCACAGCAGGTACACAACGTTGCCTGTTGCAACATCCTTCACCAATGAGTTAATTAAACCTGCAGTTGCATTGGTTGACAGTTTGTATGAAAAAGGTACGTTGTATAAAAAAGCAGGCGTCATGTTGAGTGGACTTGTTCCCGATGCATCAATCCAGGGAAATCTATTTCTTCCTGAAACAAAAAACAATGGTCGTTTGCTGATGGATATGATTGATAATATCAATTTCAGTCAACGGGATGATGTGTTGAAGTTTGCGGCCAGCGGCACTACCAGAGACTGGAAGATGCGACAGGAGTTACGAAGCCCACGTTATACAACACGATGGGAAGAGTTGTATGAGGTACGGTAAGCTGAACCATTGATCCCTTTTACTGTTATGGATAACAGTAATTCTGTACATTCATTTTCCTAAACCAAATACATGAGAAAAATTATTTCCCTGCTTCTGCTGCAGGCAGTTGTTCTGTTTTCGTTCGCACAACAAAAAACGATCACTATTCAGTGTGGTAAGATACTCGATGTACGCACAGGTAAAATTCTGGCCAACCAGGTAATTCTTGTAAAAGGAAACAAGATCGAATCAATTACCGATGCTGCCAACTTCAAACAAAAAACAGATTCGGTGATTGATCTGAAAGATTATTTTATTTTGCCCGGACTGATCGATTGTCACACACATGTATTATTGCAGGGCGATATTACTACCGAAGATTATGATGTACAGGTGTTAAAAGAATCCATTCCTTACCGTACACTGCGTGCATCAAAAAGTGCATATCAATCTTTACTGAATGGATTTACTACAATTCGTGATCTTGGAACTGAAGGCGCAGGCTATGCGGATGTAGATATTAAGAAAGCGATCAACAAAAATGTAATTCCCGGTCCAAGAATGTTTGTATCAACCTTGGCGATCAACACAACGGGGCATTATTTAATTGCGGAGAAAGATTATGCATGGGAATTGAAATTACCCAAAGGCTTGCAGGAAATTACCGGTGCCGATGAAGGACGCAAGGCGGTTCGTACACAAATTGCCTATGGTGCCGATTGGATAAAAATTTATGCTGATCGTGGCTATGTGCGTTTACCAAACGGTGGGTACAAAAGTATCCCCAATTTTACCAAAGAAGAAATTGAAGCCATTGCCGATGAAACACTCAAGAGCAGAAAAAAATTAGCAGCACATGCCGTTACACCCGATGGTATTATTTATTCCATCAACGCAGGAGCAAGCAGTATTGAACATGGCTTCGGTATGAATGAAGAATGTATGCAGCTGATGGCAAAGAAAAATGTATTCTGGTGCCCTACTATTTATGTAAATGATTTTGTGGCAGAAGGACGAGCAAAAGCAGGAAGCCCCATCAATAAATATTTCGCACAATCAGAACCGGAAATTTTTAAAAAGGCGATGAGCTTTGGTGTGAAGATCGCTTACGGCACCGATATTGGTGGCTACGATTGGAACGAACCGCAAAGTAAAGATTTCGAATACTTCATTCAATACGGTATGCAACCTTTGCAGGCTATACAAACTGCAACTATCAATGCAGCTGAGTTACTGGAGCAAACAGGTTTGATCGGTGAAATTATTCCCGGTGCATTTGCTGATATCATCGCAGTAAAAGAAAACCCAATCACGAATATTAAAGTATTAGGTGATGTGAAGTGGGTGATGAAAGACGGAAAAGTTTATAAGCAGAGTAAATAAAAAACAACTCTTTTTTTAACAAACAAGGGAGGCGCTTCGCCTCCCTTGTTTGTTAAAATATAATTCATCAATCAAATAAACCACGTTGCTTCGGCTTTGGTTTTTCACTCACACCGCCTTCAATAAACTTCGGCTTAATTAAATTCAGCCCCATTTCTTTATTCATTTTATCAACCAGATAAACCGTCAGCTCCGGTGATGTTGCTTCATCATGCATATGCATAAAGAAATAAGTTTCTTCGATACCTTGTTTCATCCAATGCTTCATACGTTCAACCCATACATCGCAACGGGCATAATCTGATTTGTGCAAACTGTTTCCCACATAACGGATGAATATTTTCGGAACAGTAAGATGCATGTGTGCACAATCTCTTCGTCCTGCAGTATCGGTGATCACTGCACCAATGTTCAGTTGTTTTAGTGTGCTGAACAATTCATTTCGTATTTCTTCTTTACCAAACCAATCGGGATGACGGACTTCTAAAAAGAACTGTAGGTCTTTTGGTAACGATGCCATGTAATCAAACAACTCTGTTTTTCTTTTGGGCGAAAATGCATCACTCACCTGCACGAAGATGGGGCCGAGATGTTCTTCAAACCCTACAATACCACGAAAGAATTCATTGGTAATAAAATCTTTCCCTTTCAAACTTCCACGATGGGTAACGCCCTGGTACATCTTTGGACAAAACTTAAAATCCATCCCCTTCGCTTTCTCTGCCCATTTACGTGTACCCACTTCGCCATACACTTTGTAATGCGTCGCATTCAATTCAATGCTGTTATAATGATGCACATAGTGCTGCAGAAAATCTTTCTCTTTTGTTTTAGGCGGATAGATCTTGCCGACCCATTCTGTTCGTCCCCATTTAGCACAACCCAGATATACTTTCGCATCTTTCACTGGCTTACCACTGAGCACTGTTTTATTAAATGCAGGTTCTGCAGGTAAAGAAAAATCGATCGTATCTAACAGCTGTTCATCAACCCGTCCAAATTCCATGGTTCAATCTTTTTTCAAATCTACATATCCTGCAACTATTGTAACTTTCGGCTATGCGATTTTTCTTCTTTTTCCTGCTTTGCTGCCATAGTGCTCTTGCACAACAGCCCAACATCATTTACATCATGAGTGATGATCATGATAACGATGCCATCAGCGCATACAATAAACAATTTATTCAAACGCCCAATATTGATCGTCTTGCAAAAGAAGGTGTTCGTTTCAACAGGGCGTTTGTAGGAAATTCCATTTGTGCACCTGCACGTGCAACATTACTGACAGGACAGCATTCGCATAAAAACGGAGTGAAAGATAATCGCACTCCCTTTGACACAACGAAGACTACCATCGGTCATCATTTGCGCAATGCCGGTTATCAAACTGCATTGATCGGTAAATGGCATTTGCATTCACGGCCACAGGGTTTTGATCATTGGAGAATATTACCTGGCATGGGTCAGTATCATGATACAAGAATGATCTTAATGAGTGGTGATACCATTACAACAAAAGGTTATTCGGCTGATGTGATTACGGATGATGCATTGAACTGGTTAAACAATCGTAACAAGAATAAACCTTTTGCATTGTTCTTTCACCACAAAGCACCGCACCGCAATTTTGTTCCCGATCTGAAACATTTAGAACAATTTATTAAACGCATCTATCCCGAACCCTCTACGCTTTATACCGATACAACAGGAAGAGGAACGGCCTGGTACAAACAAACGATGAGTATTTTGCTGGATATGCGCTTGAGTGCAGATCTGAAAGTTGATCCTGCTTACTTAATGGATATTCCAGATCTCAAGCCTGATGCAGAAGATATCGCCACCTACAATGCCATCATCAAACGAATGCCGGAAGCGCAACGTAACCGCTACAAAAAAATTTATGCAGAACGTGGCAAACTGATACAGGAAAAGAAATTACGTGGAAAGGAATTGCTCAAATACAAATACCAGTGGTACATGCAGGATTACCTTGCCTGTATTGCATCTATTGATGAAAGTGTGGGACGAATTTTGAATTACTTAGATGAAAACAAACTCAGCAACAATACAGCTGTGATATACACCAGCGATCAGGGATTTTACCTGGGCGAAAATGGTTGGTTCGACAAACGTTTTGCATATGATGTAAGTATGCAAACACCGTTGCTTGTTCGCTGGCCCGGCCATATCAAAGCAAATACGGTGAGTAACACGATGGTGCAGAATATTGATTTTGCGCCAACGATCCTTGATCTTGCCAATGCAAAAATTCCTGCTTCGATGCACGGTATCAGTCTGAAGCCTTTACTTACAGGCAAACAAAAAACGATCGACCGGAAATATCTTTACTATCATTACTATGAGTTTGTAAAAGATCATACAGTTATTCCGCATCTTGCTGTTCGTGGTGAACAGTATAAGCTCATTTATTTCTACACGGCTAATGAATGGCAGTTGTATGATCTGAAAAAAGATGCTGGAGAACAAACCAATCTCATCAACTCTACAGCACATCAATCCGTCATCAAACAATTGAAAGCTGAATTGATGAAGTTGCGGGATCAATACGATGATCATGAACCAGCTGGCGAACTGAACTGAATCTTTTTTCGATTAAAGCATTTTACTTCCCGCTAAATTCATACATGAGTTCAGCCACCAATGCCGTCCATCCTGTTTGATGGTTTGCGCCTAAGCCTTTGCCACTGTCGCCATGAAAATATTCATAAAACAAAACAAGATGTTCGTTGCCCGGTTGTTTGTAAAACCAGTTGTAATCTTCATAACAACGACGGTCGCCCTTTTCATCTCTTGTAAACAAAGAAAGAATACGTTTGGAAAGTTGATGTGCTACTTCCTGCAAGGTAAGCTGCTTGCCCGAACCAACAGGATATTCAACGGTAACCGAATCACCATAAAATTCACCGAAGCGTTGAATTGCCTGAATGGTCAAAAAGTTCAACGGCATCCACACAGGGCCACGCCAGTTGCTGTTACCGCCAAACATATCGCTGGTGCTATCGCCGGGATCATACTGGATCGAATAAGTTTGTCCATCGATTTCTACTGAATACGGATTTGCTTCATGATCTTTCGATAATGCCCTGATTCCACCCGGAGATAAAAACTCATCTTCATCCAACAGACGTTGCAGAATAGCAACTAATTTTTCCCGTGGTACAAGTGAAATCAGAATTTCTTCACTATCACTTTTCTCTTCGTTGGGCCAGAATCGATTTTTTGATTTCCGGTAATTCTCAAACCATGAAATACGTTTCTTAAAATCACGAAGCCTTGACAAATTACCTCTGTGAATAGTGGACACTGCAAATAAACTCGTAAGTCCTACTGCTGATTTTATGCGCAAAGGAAGATGACTTCCATCGTGCATCACCAATACATCGTAATAAAATTTATCTTCTTCGTTCCATGTATGATGTTCGTTCAATGCTTCGGCAATCAATACAAAATGTTCAAAGAAACGTGTAGCAGTATCTTCAAACGCATCATCATACATGGCGATCTCTACTGCAATATCCATCATGTTCAATGCATACATGCCCATCCAGGCAGTACCATCGGCCTGTTCCAGTTGATGATTACCGGGAATATGATGAGAGCGATTGAATACGCCGATATTATCAAGACCTAAGAAGCCACCCTGAAATAAATTGTTTCCGTTTTCATCTTTCCGGTTGATCCACCAGGTAAAATTGATAATGAGTTTTTGAAAGATGCGTTTCAGAAATTGAACATCACCTTTTCCTGTTCGTTTCTTTTCAATATTATATACATACCACGCAGCCGTTGCATGCACCGGTGGATTTACATCACCAAAATTCCATTCATAAGCAGGTAACTGTCCGTCAGGTTTCATGTACCACTCCCGCATGATCAATAACAGCTGATGCTTTGCAAACACCGGATCAACTGCTGCCATGGCTATACATTGAAATGCCAGATCCCATGCCGCATACCAAGGATATTCCCATTTATCCGGCATCGAAATAACGTCTGCATTTTTTAAATGCGTCCAATCGCTGTTACGTCCATTTTTCTTTCCATGATTCACAGCAGTAATACCATCACTTTCATTGATCCATTGCTCTACATCAAATGAATAGTATTGTTTACTCCACAATAAACCGGCATACGCCTGACGGGAAACACGTTTTTCGTCCTCCGTTAATGAATGAGCAATTACAGTATTATAAAATTCATTGGCTTCCTGTTTACGTTGCGTAAATACAGATTGAAACCCTTCCGGGAAAGCCTGGTCAAGATAACCATCTACCAATCGGCAATAAATTGTTTTTGTTTCGTGTGCCTTCACATGCAATTCGTACACAGGCGAACATTTGGTGCCGGTCTTTTTCTCCCGTAACTTTTTCTTATTCTTATTATTTACAACTGCGTCATTGAATGCATCTTTTACAAAAATGGATTCATTAACTGATCCGTTTAATTTTTCTTTATTGGTTTCGTTTTCAGTAAACCAGAGATCGTCGCTTTGGGAAAAATAAAAATAATAATCGCCTAAACGGTTGTGCCATGCATGTACACAGGATTCATTTACAAATTCCAACACCGGTTTCATTTCCTTTCCGTTCTGCTTCCATTTATTCGCAAACCAAAGTGTTGGTAACACCGAAATAGTTGACGCTTTGTGATATCGATTCGTAATATCGATTTTGATGAACATGTCGGTTGCATGTTGCTTGGCATAACTAACCTGTACATCAAAATAGTGATTGTTCTTAAATGCACCTGTATCAAGTATTTCAAATTCCGGCTCGTTTCGATTTCTGTTTTTGTTTTCTTCGTACAATTTTTTATACGGAAATAAACTCTGCGGATATTTATACAGGTATTCCATGTAATAATGTGAAGGCACATTATCAAGATAGTAGTACAATTCTTTTACATCTTCGCCATGGTTACCGCTGTAGTTGCCCAATCCAAACAGACGCTCCTTTAAAATAGGATCTTTGCCATTCCACAACGCTACACTAAAACAGAGATTTTGAAAATAATCGGAGATGCCTGCAATTCCATCTTCGCCCCAGAGATAAGAACGGAAATGCGAATGTTCAAATGGGAAATAACCCCATGCATCACCATACTCGCCATAGTCTTCCCGTACTGTTCCCCATTGGCGTTCGCTCAGGTAAGGACCCCAGCGTTCAAGTGGAACGGTTTTATTTGCATTTTCTAAAAGTCGTTGTTGTTCTGCTGTCATACGTTTCAATTTAATACCGGCTTCATCGTTATCATCCTTTCAATAAACCCACACCCGTCGGCAATATATTCTATCCCATGCTTTCTTACAAACAGCACAGTATTGCAAACGATTTCGGTTGTCATCTTTTCTGAATGGAAGCAATCGCAGAATGATCGTTCTCTTGAAACAATCGGAGATCAATAAAGTTACAGGTATTTTTTGTGGAGCTGAAATAGCACTTTGGAAGCTTCGGGGGTCATCCCTTTGGTAGTATCCATCATAAAATGTCGCTTAAATCCAAGTATGGCTGCGGCTGTATCTTTTATATCATAGCCTACTATCCGAATAGCCGTTAATGGATCAAAGCCCGCAGGCACCTGAACATTTGTTGTATCGCCCCACCACAACCCAAATCCTTTCTCACTTAATGTTTGCCAGGGGAAACGCCAGTTCGGATCATTTTTACGAGTGGGTGCAATATCACCATGTCCAATAAAATTTGCTGCCGGTATATTGAACGATTTTTTTAACCGATCTAATAAGAGATGCAAACTGCTGAGCTGTCGTTCATCAAATGATTCAAATCCATTATTGTCTAACTCAATGCCAATGCTGTTTGAATTGATGTCTGTTGCATTACCCCACCTGCTTACACCTGCATGATGGGCACGCAAATAATCGTTCAACATATGATGCACTGTACCGTCTTTACAAATCACATAATGAGCACTTACCTGTGTACGTGGCAACGTAAATGTTTTTAATGTTTGTTCGCAACTGTTTTGCGCCGTATGATGAATGATGACAAAGTTTGGGCGACGCATGGAAAAATTTGTGGTTCCAACAAACGAAGCTGTTTCCACCGAATCCTTTAATGGATATTGACGAAGCAGGTTGGCAAATTGTTTCGCCTGTTTTTTATATGCTTTGTTGGTTGCTGCGTATGGGTTGTTTGCACAACCCCCAACTGTAAATAACAAACTGATTAACAGCAACGATGGAAGAAAAAACTGTTTCATAGCTGAAAGTTAAATGATTTATGAGAAAAGCAGGCAGCGTAATAGATGCGCCCGCTTTCTGCTTACGATCACTTTTCATTCTGCCTGCGATCATAGAAATTGAACAATACCATTTCTACCTTACCTATTATTATTCACCATCTTAAAAATATGAACTATGAAAAAGTATATATTCTTATTCATGCTGTTCATTGCGACAGATGCAACTGCACAAAGCTGGACCAAATTATATGACTATGTGGATGAATTTGCTTTTGGCCTTGCCAAAGTAACAAAAGGAGATAAAGCAGGATTTGTTAATGCAAAAGGCGAAGTAATTGTGCCATTGATCTACGATGAAGCAATGACTTTCCGGGAAGGAAAAGCAACCGTTCGGATCGATAAAAAATGGGGTTATCTTGATTCAACCGGTAAGCTGATCGAAGAACTGAAATATGAAGAAGCCGGTTGTTTCAGAGACAGCCTGGCTGTTGTACGGTTACATAATAAATTCGGATATGTGAACCATTCATTTAAAACTATCATCCCTTTTCAATATGAAGGAGCCCGTGGATTTTCGGAAGGATTAGCACCAGTATCAAACAGCAATGGACTGTGGGGCTATATCAATAAAAAAGGACAGATCGTTTTCGATTATCAATACAACTTCGCAGATTTTTTTGTGGAAGGTATTGCCCGTGTAATGAAAAACGGAAACATGATCATGATCGATAAGAAAGGAAAAGAAGTAAAAGAAAATAATGATTGATGATGATGACAGGTTAAAAAGAAGGGCGCCATCAAGAGCGCCCTTTCGTTATTTGAGTTACATATTTCTTCGGTACTGGCCACCCACTTCATACAGTGCATGTGTAATTTGACCCAATGAACAATACTTCGCAGTGTGCATCAGTTGGGCAAAAATATTTCCGTTGTTCACAGCCACTTCCTTCAGCTTCTTTAACTCTTCTGCACTTCGGTCTTCATTTCGCTTCCAGAAATTTTGCAGGTTTGTGATTTGCTGCTCCTTCTCTTCGGTAGTGCTGCGAATTACTTCCTGCGGTAAAATAGTGGGGCTTCCATTTTTGCTTAAGAACGTGTTGACACCAATCAACGGCAATTCACCTGTATGTTTTTGATGTTCGTAATACAAACTCTCCTCTTGTATTTTATTACGCTGGTACATCCGCTCCATTGAGCCCAACACACCGCCACGTTCTGTGATGCGGTTAAATTCAGTCATCACTGCATCTTCTACTAAATCGGTTAACTCTTCAATTAAGAATGCCCCTTGGTTTGGATTTTCATTTTTCGCCGTACCAAGTTCTCTATTAATGATCAATTGAATGGCCATTGCACGACGCACACTTTCTTCTGTAGGAGTTGTAATGGCTTCATCATATGCATTCGTGTGAAGTGAATTACAATTATCATAGATCGCATACAAGGCTTGCAACGTTGTACGGATATCGTTGAAATCAATTTCCTGTGCATGCAAACTTCTTCCTGATGTTTGAATGTGATACTTTAACATCTGGCTGCGTTTATTGGCTTTGTATTTATACTTCATCGCCTTCGCCCAGATCTTTCTTGCTACACGACCAATGACGCTGTACTCCGGATCCATTCCATTGCTGAAGAAGAAGGAAAGATTCGGCGCAAAGTCATCAATATTCATTCCACGACTTAAGTAATACTCAACATACGTAAAGCCATTCGCCAATGTAAAGGCCAATTGCGTAATAGGGTTTGCACCTGCTTCTGCAATATGATAACCACTGATGCTTACACTGTAAAAATTGCGGATGTTTTGCTGAATAAAATATTCCTGCACATCACCCATCAACTTCAATGCAAACTCTGTTGAGAAGATACAAGTGTTTTGTGCCTGATCTTCTTTTAAGATATCAGCCTGCACTGTTCCTCTTACTTGTTGCAATGCAGCTTGGCGGCATTGTTCATAAACATCTGCTGGTAATACTTCATCACCACTTAAACCAAGCAAACGCAAACCAAGTCCGTTGTTACCCGATGGTAATTCATTGGGCGAAGAGGTATTGTTGTAAACTGGTTTTGTTCCTTTGCCGAATTTCTTTTCAAATGCCGCATCAACTAATTGCTGCTGACCATTCGCTTCGATCCACTTTTCGCATTGCTGATCTATCGCTGCATTCATAAAGAACGCTAAGAGCATAGGTGCAGGACCATTAATGGTCATACTTACACTTGTCTTTGGATCGCAGAGATCAAAACCGCTGTATAATTTCTTCGCATCATCAACCGTTGCAATACTTACTCCGCTATTTCCAACCTTCCCATAAATGTCAGGACGATGCGCAGGATCTTCTCCGTATAATGTTACACTATCAAATGCAGTCGATAATCGTTTGGCTGGTTGATCGAGTGATACATAATGAAAACGTTTATTGGTACGCTCTGGCCCACCTTCACCGGCAAACATTCTTGTTGGATCTTCACCTTCACGTTTCAACGGAAACACACCCGATGTAAATGGAAAACTGCCGGGCACATTTTCCTGCGCCTGCCATTTTAATAGATCTCCCCAATCTTTATATTTTGGTAAAACAACTTTAGGAATCCGTGTGCCACTTAAGCTTGTACTGTACAACGGTTGTTTGATGATTTTATCACGCACCTTGTATTCATAGTTGTCTTTCTGATACGCTTGTACCTTTTCCGGCCAATGTGTAATCAGTTTTTTGGCAACCGGTGTTTGCTGATCTGTATAAAGTTGAATTTGTTGTTTGATGGTTTCCAGGAGAGCAAGATCTGCTTTGTCTTTAATGATCTCTAACGCACCATGTAATTGATAAAGTTTCGATGCGATCGCTGCCTGATCAACTACGAGTTGATTATAATCTTTTATTGTATCTGCAATTTCGCTGAGATAACGAACACGTGCCGGAGGAATAATGAGTGATTTACTCACGGTATCCCGATGAACGAAATGTTCAACACTCCCAAAATTTACTTCTGTTTTTTTAACGATCGAATGAATAATTTTTTCAAACAATTCATTTACGCCTGCATCATTAAATTGCGATGCAATGGTGCCAACAATCGGCAACTCATCATCCTTGGCCATAAACAGTTGGTGATTGCGTTTGTATTGCTTGCGCACATCGGCCAATGCATCCAATGCACCTGCTTTATCAAATTTGTTGATCGCAATTACATCGGCATAATCAAGCATATTGATCTTTTCAAGTTGCGATGCCGCACCATATTCCGGTGTCATCACGTACAAACTCACATTGCAGTAATCTAGAATAGATGCATCACTTTGTCCAACACCTGCGCTTTCGAGAATAATAAAATCAAAATTTGCTTCTTTACAAATGTCGATCGCTTCCTGTACATGTACACTCAATGCTTTATCGCTTTCTCTTGTAGCAAGGCTACGCATGTAAGCTCGTGGACTTGAAATCGAATTCATACGAATACGATCCCCCAACAATGCACCACCTGTTTTTTTCTTTGATGGATCAACAGAAATAACAGCAATTGTTTTATCGGCAAACGCATTGAGATATCGACGAACAATTTCATCCGTTACAGACGACTTGCCTGCACCGCCTGTTCCGGTGATACCGAGCACAGGAATAGTGGACTTGGGAGTTTGGCTTTGGGAATTGAGAATACCATTTTCGGCATTTGTAATTTTCCGTGCAATCGTCCGCACATCTTTCAACTCACCCAATGTCATCGGAGTTTTATAATCACCGCTTCCATTCAATGAAACGTCGCATTGTTTGATCACATCTTCAATCATGCCTTCAAGCCCCATGTGTCTTCCATCATCCGGAGAATAAATACGGGTGATACCATATTGATGCAGCTCTTCAATTTCTGCAGGCAGAATTGTTCCGCCACCACCGCCGAAAATTTTGATATGTCCACAACCATTCTCTTCCAGCAAATCTTTCATGTATTTGAAAAACTCCACATGGCCACCTTGGTAACTGGTAATCGCAATCCCCTGTGCATCTTCTTCAATGGCGCATTCTACAATTTCCAACACACTTCGGTTATGCCCAAGGTGAATAATCTCTGCGCCTTTGCTTTGCATAATACGGCGCATAATGTTGATCGCAGCATCATGTCCATCAAAAAGGGAAGCGGCTGTAACAATTCGGACTTTATTGGAAGGGGAATAGCTCATATGGCTTTACTTAAATAAAGGGCAAAGGTAAAGGTTGCAGACAAAACTAATTTACGTTAGCAAATAAAAAGGCCCTGAAGTTTCAGGGCCTTTGCTATTCAGAAGAAATACGATTAAAAATAACCTTCGTTTTGCGTAAGATTTTTGTTTACATCAATTTCACGCTGTGGAATAGGAAGTATTAATTTAGGAGAGTTCCAGGCAGTTCCTGACTGTGTGCCTCGTGTACGTTTAATATCATGGAGTCGTTGACCTTCAAACGCAAGTTCTAAATAACGCTCATTTAAAACTGCATTCAAATCAACTGTAACCAAATCAGCAAGATTCGATCTGTTGCGAATTGTGTTCACATCATTTAATGGTGTATCACCAATGTTGGTTCCTAACCGCAGGTTTGCCTCTGCTCTTGTTAGATACATTTCACCAAGACGTACAATACAAACATTGCCAAAACGATCCAGATGCTTACGGGTATAGTTATTACCACCAACAACTACAAAGTTTGCTAAGCGATCATCCCCTGCTTCATATTTTGCAAGATGAGCCGGGAAAATTTTGCAATCACTACGTCCAGCAGTACCAGCTCCTGCATTCGTTCCAAAAAAAGTATTCATGCCGTTTGCACCATCTTGCGCAGTAACCTTCATTGAAAAGATGTACTCAGCGGGGCTGTTACCTGCATTGTTAATGAACGTAAACCATAAGCTGGCAAAAGTTGTAGAGAGTGTTTGCCTGTTTGATGTGATGACACGATTCGCTGCGTCTCTTGCTTTTGCATAATCAGCCTGCATCAGAAAAACTCTTGAAAGGATAGCTGCAGCTGCATTTTTGGTTGCATAAATGCCATTGGTATTTGGCAGCAGCGATTCTGCTCTTTCAAGATCAGTAATTACTTTTTGATAAACATCGGCAACACTGCTTCTGCTGAGATAATCAGCATCAGTTATGGATGTAGTGGGTGTTAATACCAATGGAACTCCAAGATTGGTTGCATTGTTACCATCACCCCATGCTTTCGCAAACAGGTTTACAAGATCGAAATATAAAGAAGCTCTGATGAACAATGCTTCTCCTTCTACTCTGTTTTTTGTTGTTGCTGATGAAGTGATCTTATCAATTGCTGATAACACGTTGTTACAACGATTGATCGTATTATACGATTGATTCCAGATACCCAATGCGTAGGTATTATTTGCAGTCATTTCGAGCTTATAAGCATCCGACAATCCTGCAAACGTACCCGTAAAACGTATATCGGCCGAGTTACCCGTAAGCTCATTCATGAGATGGATGTCGCCGCCCCAGGCAGCGGTGCTTTGTAAGCCATCGTAGGCGCCAATGAGTGTTACAATTACATCCTTTTCCTGTAACAAAGCCTGATCTTGCCCGATGCTTTGCGTAGGAACTACATCGAGGCGCTTATTACATGCTGCCAGGGTAGTAGTTAGTAAACAAACACCAATTATATATTTTTTCATAAAATTCATTTTTGTTGTTTTCAATTCTTTAAATAATTCTAGAAGCCAACATTAATACCAAACATGATGGTTTTGGGTTGAGGTGGCGTGTAGAAATCGTTACCCTTAGCAATGTTCGAATCAAAGCTGTCAGCATTTACTTCAGGATCCCAATATGGATACTTCGTAAACGTGAACAGATTCAATGCTGAGGCATAAAGACGGATACGATCTACTTTATACTTACGAAGGAATTGAGTTGGCAAATTATAGCCGAGTGTAATTGTGCGTACACGTAAAAATGAACCATCAACAATATAACGGCTGCTTACCTGTGCTCCATTGTTAAAATAAAATCTTGCCTGTGGAATATCAGTAACATCTCCCGGTTTTGTCCATGCTCTTAACTGATCAACCGTTTGGTTATCCTCAAAACGGAAGCTGGCTGAAGAGTATCTACCCATACCATAAATGTTGATCTGGTTTCCAGCTACGCCATTCAAGAAAACAGACAAGTCGAATCCTTTATAAGAGAAATTGTTTGTGATCCCATAGATATAATCAGGGTTTGGATCACCTGCAACTATACGCTGCGCCTGGTTGTATTGACCCGGTGCGAGTTTTGTTTTATCTAAATCTCCATTTGACCCAACTGTATTTTTATAAAATTGCGCATCTCCGTTTGCAGGATTAACACCCGCCCACTCAACAGTATAAAAAACACCTACCGGTTGTCCTTCCATTACACGATTCATTGAAGAGATTCCGCCTTCAATTACCTGACCGAGGATATCCACTACACGTCCTTTGTTAAATGCAATATTAAAGCTTGTACTCCACTTGAATTTGCCAACCAGATTTTGTGTATTCAGTACAAATTCAAATCCTTTATTTTCTAATGTACCCACATTTTTAGTTTGAGTTGTAAAGCCCGACGTAGAAGGGATATTTACATTCAGTAACAATCCGGTTGTTTTTTTATAATAGTAGTCGATCTCACCACTTATGCGGTTATCGAAAAGACCAAAATCGATCCCAACATCTGTTTGTGTTGTTGTTTCCCATCTCAGATCAGGATTTGCAATTTGTGATGGTCGCTGACCTGCAGCACCTGCATAACCTGCATCACCTGAAAACAGGCCAAGCTGCGGGAAGTTGCCAATTTCAGCATTTCCAACCTGACCCAAACTTGCTCTGAGTTTAAGGAAGCTGATAAATTTAATTGAACTGATAAATTTCTCTTCAGACATTACCCAGCCAATTGAACCGGCAGGAAAATATCCGTAACGTGAATTTTTACCAAAACGTGAAGAACCATCACGACGAATGCTGAATGTTGCAAGATACCTGTCGTTGAATTTATAGTTTGCACGCAAGAAATAAGATAAGAAACGATAGTCTGACTGACTTGAACTACCGCCGGATTTCGTTGCAGCACTTGCAATTTTTTGATACGAGTCAGATGGGAAATCTAAGCCCTCAATAAAATTATACTTAGAACTGGATTGTTGATATTGCATACCCAGCGTTGCATCGATTGAATGTTTACCAAATTCCTTTACATAATTGAAATAGTTGTTGGTATTATAATTCAGAACAAATGCAGCACGATTGCTTCCCACACCATTAGTAGCACGGGTTTGGTTACGAATCGTTTGTGACTGAAAATATCCTTCTTCGTTCTGACTTAATAAGTCAACACCAAACTCTGATTGGAAACTTAGATCAGGTGTAAATTTAATGGTTGCATAGGCATTGCTGAAATTACGAAACACCTCTTGTGTATACTTTGCATAATCAACAGTAATGCGGGGGTTATAATACAATCCTACATTCACATCACCTGGAGGTGTGCCTGATGGGAGTCCAGTATTAGGATCGGTAAATGGAGACATTGGCAACAATGCAGACGACTGTAATGGGTTTGAAAACGCATTATCATCCGGCAACCTGCGGTTCAATGTTCTTGCCAAGCTCATATTAAATCCTAGGTTTAACCAATTGCTGGCTTTATGATCCAAATTGATACGTCCGGTAACTCTGTCAAGATTATTTCCTACAACGATTCCCGTTTGGTTTAACAGTTGTAATGAAGCATAAAATTTAGTTTTATCATTACCGCCATTAATTTGAATATCGCCTTGGCGATACAGGCCCTGCTGAAAGGCCTGATCTTGCCAATCATATGTTTTCGTTTTGTCTGTGTCCCATTGGCCATAACTATGATACGACATCAGATCCGTTAAGTAGCGTGTATCGCTGGAAGGAGAAGTAGTAGGGGTTCCGTAAAAATTATCTGAATATTGCGTTGCCTGGTATCCCAGTTGGGCATATTGTTCAGCATTCAAAAACTTCACTCTTCTTGTTTCTCTTGAAAAACCGGATTGAAAATTTACACTCACATTGGTTTTTCCTGCCTTACCACGTTTTGTTGTGATCAAGACCACACCGTTTGCAGCACGTGAACCATAAATGGCTCCGGCAGATGCATCCTTCAAAACCTCCACAGATTCAATATCGTTTGGATTTAAATCGGTAAGCGGGTTCATGTCTCCGCCATACGAACTTTGATCATCGGTTGTAATGGGTACTCCATCCACAACGTAAAGAGGTTGACTATTTGCACTGATAGATGAATTACCACGGATGCGGACAGTAACTGATTGACCTAATTTACCTGACTGGCTGTTTACAAACACACCAGCTGCTTTTCCTTGCAAAGCAGCATCTACGCTGGGTAAAGGCATATTTTCAATATCCTTTCCTTTTACACGGGCAATGTTACCGGTTAATTCACGCTTGATCTGTGAACCATAACCGGTAATAACAACTTCGTTTAAGGTTTTTGATTCGCCCTGTGTCATGGAAACCGACAGAGAGCCAGTACCGATCGTTACTTCAATATCACTATAGCCTATTGAAGAAAAAATAAGTTTTTTAGTTGCTGAAGAAACTTTTACCGAGAATTCGCCTGTAGGAGATGTTATTCCAACAGATCTGCCATTAGCTGTAATCGTGGCTCCGGATACAGGCGTACCGTCTTTGCCATCAATCACCTTTCCTGATACTTCTTTGGTTTGTGCCCAAACCTGCGTTAACGACAATAGGAAGACTATTGTCAATCCAATCAATTTTCTCATGTGATAGTTAGTTTTGGTTTTCGAAAATAAGGAAAAAGATTTAACATTTCCTTGTCACCTCAACCAGACAAGTAAAATTCAGAGACTGCTGCTTCGGTCAAAATTAGTTTTATGATGAAAAAACATATTTGATCAAAATACAAAAACTCAAAGCAATTGCTTTGAGTTTTTGTATTTATTTTAAACATTAAATTTATTTTTAATTTCTTCGACTCATATAGATCAAAATGTACTGTACTAATGTAACTATTGAAGCAATGGCGGCTACTACATAGGTTGTGGCGGCCCATTTTAAAGCGTCTTTTGCACCGGGGTGCTCCTCTGGACTTGTTGCATTGGTACGCTCCAACCAAGCCAATGCCCGGTTGCTGGCATCAAACTCAACCGGAAGTGTGATCAGCGAAAAAACGGTTGTTGCTGCGAATAACAGAATACCCACCAGCAAAATTGTGGGGTTGCCACCGCCGAAACCAAGGATACCCACCCCAATTGCCAAGATCCACTGCGAAAGAGTAGTGCTCACCTGTACAACAGGAACCAACCTAGACCGGAGCATAAGCCACTGATAAGCCGTTGCATGCTGTACAGCATGGCCAACCTCATGAGCTGAAACAGCAGCCGCAGCAATTGACCGTCCGTTGAACACATCCGGGCTGAGGTTTACCGTTTTATTGGTTGGGTTATAATGATCGCTCAGGTAGCCGTCGACAGACACAACCTGCACGTCGTAAATGCCGTTTTCCCGGAGCATTTTTTCAGCTACTTCTTTGCCGCTTAAGCCGCTGGATAAAGGCTGCTGACTGTAGTGTTTGAACTTCGATTTTAACCGCATTTGTACCAAAAAACCGATGCCCATAAAGAGCAGGGAAATAATAAGAATTCCAGGTGTCATAATTATTTATTTGTTAGCAAAGGTCACATCAAATTGGTTTCCAAAATTTATTTTTTGCCAAATTTCCGCCAATTAAAAAAAGCCTAAGTCGTTTTGGCAGAACCAGTTACGTCTAATGGTTGCCGTAAGAAAACAGAAGAGTGAAATAAAAAACAAACCAAATCACAACTTGTTGAAATTCAGCTGATTGAAAGCATTTCTAGTGTCCGTGTTAGGGGCATATTCAATAAGCACATGTCCACTTAATTTATGCACATCGTCCAAAAATAATTTTGTAATGTGGCAGCAATTTGTAATTTAGCAACAGAATTTAATGGGTTAGTAAGTACAAAGGGTTGGAAGAAATTCCAGCCCTTTTACTTTTCAGGAACCACTGATTTTTACTGCATTCATTTCTCATTTTTCTTCACGTTTTATTTTTCATTTTCAACTACCGCATTGATTGAAATAATTTTTGCAGCATTAATTTTTTTTGATGGACTTTTATGCGCTTGAGCAAATCAATATATGAGTAAAATCAAAACATCTTTTTTTTGTCAGAATTGCGGTTACGAATCTGCGAAGTGGTTAGGTAAATGTCCATCGTGTAATGAATGGAATACGTTTGCTGAAGAACTTGTAACGAAAGAAAAAAACAATCCTCAAAAACAAAGCTGGAAGGAATCTGCTGGTAACGGCGAAATGAAAACCATTTCGTTGAGCGATGTAAAAAGCAGCGAAGAAAAAAGAATCGTTACACAGGATAGTGAATTGAATCGTGTGTTGGGTGGTGGTATTGTGCCGGGAAGTATTGTATTGATTGCAGGTGAACCGGGTATTGGAAAGTCAACCTTGTTTTTACAAATCGGTTTGCATTTAAAAAATGTAACCACGTTGTATGTAAGTGGTGAAGAAAGTGAACAGCAAATTAAAATGCGGGCCGATCGTTTGCAGATGAGTAACGAAGATTTTTATCTACTCACCGAAACATCTACACAAACAATTTTCCAGGAAATAAAAAAACTAAAACCGCAACTCGTTATCATCGATTCGATCCAGACATTACAAACACCGTACATTGAAAGCGGACCGGGAAGCATTTCACAAATACGTGAAACAGCAGCAGAGTTGCAACGTTTTGCAAAAGAAACAAACACACCTGTTTTTCTGATTGGTCATATAACAAAAGACGGAACCATAGCAGGACCAAAAATCCTGGAACACATGGTGGACACGGTTTTGCAGTTCGAAGGCGATCGTCATTATGCATACAGAATTTTGCGAACCATGAAGAATCGTTTTGGTTCAACATCTGAATTAGGCATTTATGAAATGAGTGATACAGGTATGCGACCTGTACTAAATCCAAGTGAAATTCTGATCACACAAAAAGAAGATCAACTGAGTGGCATTGCCATTGCAGCTACCATGGAAGGTATGCGTCCGTTGTTACTCGAAGTACAGGCATTGGTAACACAAAGTGTATACGGAACACCACAACGAACTGTTACAGGTTTTGATCTGCGACGTTTGCAATTGTTATTAGCAGTGTTGGAAAAACGTGGTGGCTTCCATTTTGGAATGAAGGATGTATTTCTAAATATTGCTGGTGGAATAAAAGTTGAAGATCCATCCATTGACCTCGCTGTACTTTGTGCGTTGTTATCGAGTTATGAAGATGTACCGCTCAATCCACATATTTGTTTTGCAGGCGAAGTAGGCTTAAGTGGAGAGATCCGTGCAGTGAACAGAATTGACCAACGCATTGCCGAAGCTGAAAAATTAGGCTTTGAAAAAATCATCATCAGTCGTTACAATCTTGGTCACAGAAAAGAAACAGATAAGAAGATGATGCAGAAATACAATATTGAAATTATTACGATGGGGAAAGTAGAAGAACTGTATCAATATTTATTTCAATAACACTGCAGAAAAAACGTAACTACACTTGTTATTATAAGTAAGATGCTTGATGCATCATGTAATTGTATGGTTGATCAAAATGCAGCCATTGCATTTTTTATATTCGTTCCGTATCTTACTTTTATGATTAACACCCGCAAATTACTCAACGATTTTGCACATCTTTTTTACCCCCATACCTGTGCCGGATGCGGCAGCGATTTGCTGGAACAGGACCAGTCCATCTGCCTCCATTGCTACAGTATTTTGCCCGAAACGGGCTTTTTTGGCCTTCCCGGCAACCCCATCGAAAAAATATTTTATGGGCGGTTACCTGTTAAAAAGGCAGCCACCGGATACTACTTTTCGAAAAGCTCGGTGCTCCAGCGGCTCACCCATCAGCTGAAATACAGCGGAAACCGGGAAGTTGGTCGCCAACTCGGCCGTTGGATGGGGCTGCAACTGCAAAACAGCGGTCGATTTACCGATGTTGAGGCACTGGTACCTTTGCCGCTTTTTCCCGAAAAGGAAAAAAAGCGGGGGTATAACCAGGCTACCTTATTATGTGAGGGCATTGCTGACATCTGCAACCTGCCCGTATTGAACGATGCCGTTCGCCGGAAACGCTACACCGATACCCAAACAAAAAAGGGCAGAACCGAACGCTTGAAAAATGTAGAAGGTAGTTTTGAATTAGGCGATGCTCAACTGATGAAGCAGAAACATGTGTTGCTGGTAGATGATGTTATTACAACCGGCGCCACGCTGGAAGCTTGTGGCTTCGCCATCACGCAAGCTGAAAATACAGAACTCAGCATTGCCACACTTGCCTGGTCGAGTAACGAATAAAGTTTAACAGCTATAAAAACAAACGATTCCGATCTTCATTCCTATTTTTACAACTTGTGAGAACCTATTTACCCATACTGCTGATCCTTGCCCTTATGTTTGCTGGCTCCTGCCGCAAAGACAATTTACTTACCAGCAAAGAAGCCCGACTTTCAATTGATGCCGACAGTTTAAAATTTGACACGGTGTTTACCACAGCCGGATCGGTCACTCAATTCTTTCTGATTAAGAACGATAACAAACAAAAGATCAACATCAATAATCTGCAGCTGATGGGTGGCAGCAGTTCTGCCTTTAAAATAAATGTAGATGGAAGTCAGGGTACACAGTTCAACGGTATTGAAATAGCTGCCAACGACAGTATTTATGTTTTTGTTCGGGTAAACGTAAATCCCAATGCCGATAACCAACCATTTATTCTACGAGACAGTATTAAAATTGAATGGAACGGCAATACTTCATTCAAACAACTTGAAGCGTGGGGACAAAATGCAAACTATATCCGCAGTACAATTTTTCAGGGCAACATTAATTGGGCAAACGATAAGCCATACGTGATACTTGGTGGAATGATCGTGGATACCAATGCTGTACTTACGATTCAACAAGGAACAAGAATTCATTTGAATGCCGATGCTCCGTTTATTGTTGATGGTACGTTGATCGTAAACGGAACAAAAACAGACAGTGTGGTATTTAGAAGCAATCGTCTGGATATACCATATAATGAGTACCCCGGCGCATGGCCCGGTATTTATTTCCGTGGCAGCAGCATCAACAATCGATTAACATACACATATATAAGGAACGCTTACCAGGGAATTGTTGTTGAACGTCCTGCTACCAATGCAAACCCGAAACTGATCCTCAATAATTGTGTGCTTGATAATATTTATGATATTGGCTTGTTTGCGGTGAACACAAGTATTGTTGCCAACAACTGTCTCATCAGTAATTGCGGAAGTAATGTTGCATTAATTTATGGTGGCAATTATCAATTCAACCATTGCACCATCGTAACCGCTTCCAGTTCGTTTATTGAACATAAGAACCCCGTACTTACTGCAACCAACTTTGTAAAGCAAAACAATCAGGTATTCACTTCGCCATTAACTGCAAGCTTTACCAATAGTATTGTTTGGGGCGATGAAGGTTTTGTAGAAAATGAAATTGTGGTACAGAAGGAAGGAAATGATGCTGCTACGCTTATATTGAACAATGTGTTGTACCGTGCCAAAACCGATCCATCCAACACAACATTTAACAACGTGATCAAAAACAACATTCCACAGTTTGATAGCGTTGATGTTGTTCGACGTATTTATAATTTCCGGCTGAAAGACGGCTCTCCTGCCATTAATAAAGGAATCGTTACTTCATTGGTTACCGACTTTGACGGGTTGCCCCGGGTTGGACTTCCCGACCTTGGCTGTTACGAAAAGCAGTAAAAAAGGACGAACGGGCAACGTTCCTGATCAGTTTTGCATCATCTTTGAACAGAATTACAAGTTTCCTGTTATTCATCTTAAACAACTCAATTTTATGATACGTCTTATTCTTGCCCTTGTGGTTTTTGTTTCGTTTGCTTTTACCGTGAATGATAAAGCAGTTACTGCACCTCCTACTGTTTACAACTTTAAGGTTGAAGATATTGATGGTAAAACAATTGACTTTTCGAAGTACAAAGGAAAAAAGATATTGATTGTCAATACTGCTTCGAAGTGTGGTTACACCAAACAATACGAAGACCTGGAGAAATTGTACCAGCAGTACAAAAACAAATTGGTGATCATTGGCTTCCCTGCAAATAATTTCGGCGGACAAGAACCCGGCAGTAACGCTGAGATCAAAGAATTTTGTACAGGCACATTCAATGTAACATTCCCGATGGCTGCCAAGATCAGTGTAAAGGGTGATGATATGCATCCGTTGTACCAGTGGCTAACCAGTAAAGACAAAAATGGTGTGCTGGATGCAGAAGTGAAATGGAATTTCAACAAATTTTTATTGAACGAAAAAGGTGAACTGGTTGCTTACTTTCCAAGTAAAGTGACGCCGTTGAGTGAAGAGATCACAAGTAAGTTGTAACAAATTTCAAAGTAAATAAGAAAAGCAGAAGTGAATTACTTCTGCTTTTTGCTTTTCATCAAATCCTATCTTCGCCGCATGCAATTCAGCCACATCATCGGGCAGCAACATGTGATTCAGCAACTGCAGGAAATGGTCGATCATAATCGCCTCAGCCATGCATTGCTCTTCATTGGTAAGGAAGGAAGCGGTGCATTACCACTTGCACTTGCCTTCAGCTCCTATGTGGTTTCGCAAAGCGAAAAAAACAAGCCCGTTGCTGTAACCGCAGGGTTGTTTGGCGATGAACCAGTGGCAGCACCTGTAAGTCATGGTGCAGAGTTGGCAGAACAATACATCCATCCAGATATACATTACAGTTATCCCGTTATTCCACGAAAGAGTGGCGATAAACCTGTAAGCACTGATTATATTACCGAGTGGCGGGAGTTCATCAAACAATATCCTTACGGCAATGTGTACGACTGGCTGCAGTTTATTGGTGCAGAAAACAAACAGGGAAATATCACGGCCGCCGAATGTGCTGACATTATCCGCAAACTCAGTTTAAAAAGTTTCGAAAGCGAATACAAAATTCTGTTGTTGTGGATGCCCGAATATCTCGGCAACGAAGGCAACAAATTATTGAAACTGATCGAAGAGCCACCGGCCAACACCTTATTTATATTAGTAGCTGAAAATGAAAGTCTGGTGTTACCTACCATTCTAAGTCGTTGCCAAACGGTTCGCATACCGCCGATTGACTTGAAAGATACGGCGACCGCATTAGTGGAACGTGCCAAACTCACCGAAGAACAGGCAATGCAAATTGCCGGTGTAAGCGAAGGCAACTACCGGGAAGCACTTCAACTGATTCAACATGCGGAGGAAGATTGGCAATCGCTGTTACGGGAATGGCTCAACGCAGTTCTAAAAAGCGGACCTATTGCACAGGTAAAATGGGTTGACACCATCAGCCAGTTGGGCCGTGAAAAGCAAAAGCAATTCCTCCGCTACTTTACGCATTTGCTGGAGCAAAGCATCCGACTGCGCACCATGGGCGAAGAACATTTACCGCTCACCGGCGCAGAAAAAGATTTCGCCATCCGCCTCAACAAACTTTGCGATGTAAGTCAGCAACAGGCTATTACCCAGGAACTCGATCGTGCTGCCTACCATATTGAACGGAACGCCAACGCTAAGATGCTGTTTCTGGCGCTCACCATTAAACTCTACCATATTATTGCCAATCATTCGGTGATTGAGGTAGGCTAATTTTTTTCATTCCTAGGTACGAGGAATCTGCCGCTCATTCGTATTTCTTCCCGGCAGATCTCTCCTTCGTCGAGATGACAGGGAAAGCAATCAACTCCTGCACAACTGTTAGCTTTGCATATAAATCCCTATTTTTGATGAATTGACCTGTGGTAAAGGATTTGAGCGGAGAAAAGGTCAACCTGTAAAGAAGGATTTTGTGAGTAAGCTTTTGAATTACTGATCGTCTTTTGTTGCGTCGCACTCTTGTACTACATTGCCCATATCGGCAACGTATTTCAACATATCTACTGAATTTCAGGCTTTCCCAGCTGCATAGCGAACAAAGCGTACAAGTGAGTGACACAACCAAAGCCCCTAGCCATTCTTCCGCTTGCCATATCCTCTTGTCTTATTTTTTAACGATTAATTTCTCATTATAATGAGTTGTACAAGTTGTAGTACGGGTAAACCGGGCGGTTGTAAAAGCAACGGTGGCTGCAGCACAGGTGGCTGTAACCGGCTGAATGTGCATGACTGGCTGGCGAACCTGCCGTTTAGTGACCCTGATAGTGATTGCCGGATTGTGGAAGTAACGTTTAATAACGGTAGCCGGAAAGAATTTTACCGCAATAATACCTTGCAGAGTTTTACCAAAGGCGACATGGTGGCCGTGGAAGGTGTAAGTGGTTTTGATGTAGGCATGGTGAACATCAGCGGAGAGTTGGTGCGTTTGCAGATGAAGAAAAAAGGCGTGAAGGAAGATAATCCCGACCATAAAAAGATCATGCGCCGGGCCAACGACATGGATCTGCAAAAATGGAGTGAAAGCAAGGAACGTGAAAAACCAACGCAGGTTCGTGCAAGGGCGATCATTATTCAGTTGAACCTGGATATGAAACTGATTGAAGTGGAATTCCAGGCCGATGGACGAAAAGCTACTTTTTATTATACTGCTGACGATCGTGTGGATTTTCGTGAACTGATCAAGATCTACGCCAGCGAGTTTAAGATAAAAGTGGAAATGAAGCAGATCGGTATTCGCCAGGAAGCTGCCAAGATCGGCGGCATCGGCAGTTGCGGTCGTGAGCTTTGTTGCAGCAGTTGGTTGAGCGATTTCAAAAGCGTAACCACTACTATTGCCCGTTATCAAAACCTCACCATTAATCAAACAAAACTCAGCGGACAATGTGGACGTTTGAAATGTTGTTTGAATTATGAATTGGATACATACCTCGATGCGTTGCAGCATTTCCCCAACAATGCCGAAACATTGGAGCTGAGTCGTGGTACTGCACAACTCATCAAGAAAGATATTTTCAAAAACCTGATGTGGTACATTCTGCCGGGGAGTAACCAACAATATCCTGTTCCCATTGAAAGGGTAAAAGAAATCAGGTTGATGAATGTAAAGGGGCAACGTCCTGATGAATTAGGTGCCATTGAACTTTCACCTGCAAAAGCTGAAGAGAAAGAACATGCACATGTGGAATTGGTTGGACAGATCAGTTTGAAAACCTTGGAGCGTGACAGCCGCCGGAGAAAAGACAAAGCACAAGGGCAGCAACGTCAGCAACAGCAACGTCAAGGTGGACAGCAAGGTCAACAACAACCTCAACAAAGAAGACCGCAACAAAACAGGCCGCAGCAAGGACAAGGTGGTGGTCAACCAAATAAACAAGGAGGACAACAACGTCCGCCACAAAAGCAACAACAGCAGCGACCACCGCAGCAGCAACGTGGCCCTCAACAGCAACGTCCGCCACAGCAGCAGAACAAGCCGCAACAACCACAACAAAACCGGCCACAGATCGAAAAGAAAAAAGATCAACCGCCACAAAATGATAATGCATAAAAACAAAACCCCGACGAGAGTTGGGGTTTTTCATTTGAATTTGTGCTTAACAATTTTTGCAGCTCACGTGTTTTTAACGAAGTTCAACAATCAACATTTCATAACTTACTTTGAATATGCCACGCTGGATGAAACGCTCCTTTATGATTCTCGGAATAATTTTACTGCTCTGGCTCATCATGGCACAAAGCTGTATGAAGATGCGCATCAGCGACAGTAAAGCCAAGGAACAGTTTTTACAAGCAGGTATTGAATTACAAACACCTGTAAAAATGATCAACGGGTTTCCGTTGCATTATGCAAAAACCGGAAGTGATACATTACCTACTTTATTATTTGTACATGGAACACCCGGCAGTTGGGATGCCTTTGAAAATTATCTGAAGAATAAAGATCTGCTGCAACACTTCCGCATCATTTCCATTGATCGTCCTGGATTTGGTTATAGCGATTTTGGTAATGCGATGAATCTATCTGCACAAACAGAGATCATTGCAGCATGGATGGATTCGATCAATAACAACAAACCATTTATTATTATTGGTCATAGTTTGGGTGGACCAATGACAGTTAAACTTGCTGCTGCCCGGCCTGCTTATGCAAAAGCATTGGTGATACTGGCCGGCTCGCAAGATCCAGCCGCAGAGAAACCGGAAAAGTGGCGACCTGTGTTATTCAAAACACCATTGAATTATTTAGTGCCCGGTGCCTTGCGCCCCAGCAATGAAGAGTTATGGTATTTGAAAAAAGATCTGGTTGATATGAAACCGGACTATGAAAAAGTTACTTGTCCTGTTTATATACTACACGGTACAAAAGATATGTTGGTGCCTTACAGCAATGTAGCTTACACGCAAGAAATGCTCACAAAAACAGATTCGATTTTCGTAACAACCTTCGAAAAAGAAAATCATTTTATTGTGTGGACGAGAGAGAAAGAGATTGTGGAGTTATTGATGAAATTGAAGTGATAAAGAACCTCAATGCTGCTATCAATTAGTTACTTAAAATAGAGAAATATCTCTTAAACCTATCACTGATACTCTTGGAAACTCCTCTGGCAATATAAATAACAACACCATTGAAAAACACCATGAAAAATAAAAAACCTACTAACAACTCTTCACTCCAACCTTCAACAATTAAATGATACAGGTTTTTTATACCAATAAAACTTGAGGTCAGAAATAGCAAGAAAAAGATGATATTCGGTCGAACAGATACTATAAGCTTTGTTTGTTCAACTGACGACTCAGAGACTTCGCCTTTTAGATAAGACAATTCAGTTTCAAACCCTCTTATAAAACTCAATGACCATTTAGGTGTTAACACAAACTCATTCGGGTGGTCTGTAAATCTCCCTGTAAGATTCACTCTTGTATAAAATCCTTTTGAACCTTCTATCAACGATTGCAATTGCTCAACAAACTGTTCTTCAGAATAGGTTAATATGTACACAGACTTTGTTCCGAAAAATGTTTGTGCAAAAAAGCGAATCATGTATTGTTATTTGATCTTTACTGACTCAACAATATTTTATACAACGCATCCTGTATTTTCCCTCTTACATTCATCGTCAGCAATTTTGTATTGGTACCACCTTCTGGATGTACACGATTACTTAAGAAAATATACACGATCTTATTTTCGGGATCGGCCCACACACCGGTGCCGGTGTAACCTGTATGTCCGAATGTTGATGGCGATACACTCACTGCCGGATAAGGATCTTTCCGTGTAAGATTATCTTTCTCCGGTTTATCAAAGCCCAATCCTCTTCTGCTGGTTTCACTTCCGTAGGCAATAAATTTTTGCACGGTTTCCGGTTTGAAGAATGTTTGATTGCCAATGGCTCCTCCGTTGTTCAACATCTGTAACAACACAGCCAGTTCATATGCCGTGCTGAACAAACCTGCATGGCCCGCAATACCACCAAACATGGCTGCACCGGGATCGTGTACATCACCCCGTAACAATTGCCGGCGGAACATTGCCTCCCGTTCTGTTGGTACAATCCGATTGACAGGTAAATGTTGCAATGGTAAAAATCCAGACGATTCTAAATGAAGCGGCTCGTAAAATGCTTTGCGTACATATTCATCTAAGCTCATGCCTGTGATCTGTTCAATTACTTTCCCAAGGAAAATAAAATCATTATCGCTGTACACATATTTTCCAAACGGACCCACTTCACTTTGCAGAATGCGTTGATACATCGTATCACGCCAGTCGTTCCGCATAAAAAAATTATCCGCTACACGTATGTTGAATTCATCGGACGGGCCTGTTGCATACAATTGTTCAAACGGTACACCTGAATTGGTGTCCATTGTTTCCCGAAAAAAAGGAATGAATGATTTTAATCCTGCCTGGTGCAGCAGAATATCTTCAATCAACAGGTCCTGTTTATTGGTCCCGTTTACCCAAGGGATATAATCGCCCAGCCGTTTCTTAAGATCGATCTTTCCTTCTTCGTACAGCTTCATCACCGAAATAGTCGTTGCACAAATCTTTGTGACCGATGCCATATCAAACACCGACTCCAATGTCATTGGTTCTGTTTGCTCATAGGTGTAATAACCATATGCTTTTTCAAAAACGATCTTGCCATCTTTAACAGCCATTACCACCATACCAGGCGCTGCCTTTTTCTCAATAGCATCGGCAGCAATCGAATCAACCACTGCAAATTTTGTTTCATCGATCAATGCACGTTGGAGATTACCGGTGTTGGGCATTACATATTCCAGTCCCGTACCATACCGTAAGTTTTCACAAACGGTAACAGGCAGTTTGCCGTTGGCCTGTTGCTTTCCTGTTAGTACATCAAAAGCTGTTGTTTGTGTATAGCTGTCGTCTTCATAACACACAATAGCATTTTTTACATCACAAAAATTCTTCAACGCATATGGATTACCGAACAAGAGCAAAGCCGATTGTGGTAATGCTAATAACTTATTTGCTAGTTGTATGGCAGGAATACTGATACCGAAATTATTCTGCGGACGTCGACTGTAACCATGCATACCAACTACTACATGCGTATAATTATTTTTGATCAATTCTACTAAAGATAAAATCCGTCCTGCATCACTTTTATTGGAAAAGAAAAAGATATCTGCTTTCAGTTCATCGCTCATTTTTTGCGTAATCACATTCGCTGTTGTTGTACCAATGGCGATGTAAGCAATTTTATGTTCCGTTTTTTTTGCCCGATCCATAAAGGACAGCGCAGCAGCAGAAAGTGGCAATAAGGAATTATCGTTTTTAAGAAGTGTAGTTGTTTGTGCCGCTATTTTTTTACGGAATACATCTGCTTTTTCGTTGAGATCATTTGTGAGGTTGTTCGTATCAATCGGTTGCAGCTCCGCAAGTCCGTATAAATATTTCGCCATCAGCATACGGTGTACACGACTGTTGAGATCGTCCCACGTGAGTTTTTTCTTCTTAATCGCTTTTTTAATTTTTGCAATCGAGGCAGGTACATCGCCCGGTAAACAAAGCAGATCGTTTCCGGCAATCAACGATTGTACACTTGCTTCACCATCCGGGAAAAATTTCTTGACGCCTTGCATTTCCAACGCATCGGTGAACGTGATGCCTTTGTACTGCAACTCTTCACGTAACAGTTTTGTGACATTATTGTACGATAAAGAAGTTGCAAGATTTTTTGTATTATCTATAGCAGGAATATATAAATGTCCGATCATTACACTTCCAACACCTGCTTCAAATAGTTCACGGAACGGATATAATTCCAATGAATCAAGTTGTGGTTTTGTTTTATTGATGATGGGCAAATCATAATGACTGTCTGTTTCGGTATCACCATGCCCGGGAAAATGTTTAGCACAAGCCATTACGCCCACATCCTGCATTCCTTTCATTACCTGTACACCAAACAAGGCAACTTTGTAACGGTCTTCACCAAAAGAGCGATCGTTGATCACCGGATTGTTGGGATTATTATTTACATCCACCACCGGTGCAAAGTTTACCTGGATGCCCATGCGCTTGCATTGCTCACCCAATATCTTTCCATATTCATAAGCCAGCGCTCCATCCGGCGCAGCGCCCAACATCAATTGGCGTGGCAACGATACAACACTATCTAAACGCATACCCAAACCCCACTCGCCATCAATCGTGATCATTAATGGTGTTTGTGCAATGCTTTGATAGTAGTTCGTAAGATTTGCCTGGCGTACCGGACCTCCCTGAAAAAAACAAAGTCCGCCTATATTGTATTTTTGAATTTGCTCGGTTACCTGTTTCACATGTGCAGGCCCGAGGTTACTGTGTGCCCGTACAATCATGAGCTGGGCAATTTTCTGATCGTTCGTCAATGTTTGTAACACACTATCGGCCCAGCGTTTGGCCAGTTCCTGTTTTGATTGAGCGTAGGATGAAAATGAAAAGATAAAAACGGCAAGTGTAAGGGTTAATTTCTTCATGTAAGTTTCTTCAGTTCGAAAGATTTAAAGGTAATGAATTATCCTTCGACGGTTGGGTTAAGAGACGTATTTTTGCCGTTTCTAAAAGGAGGAGAGTACGTGCCGGATATCATTCAATTATTGCCCGATCATATTGCTAACCAGATTGCTGCCGGTGAGGTAATTCAACGCCCTGCCAGTGCAGTGAAGGAATTATTGGAAAATGCAGTAGATGCAGGTGCAACAGAAATTGAACTGATCATTAATGATGCGGGCAAACAATTGATCCAGGTAATTGATAATGGCGGTGGCATGAGCGAAACCGATGCACGGATGGCGTTTGAACGCCACGCTACTTCCAAGATCAGAGAAATTGAAGATCTCTTTCGTATTAAAACCATGGGCTTTCGTGGCGAAGCATTGGCTTCCATTGCTGCTGTTGCACAGGTGGAAGTAAAAACAAAACGTGCAGACGATAGTGCGGGCACATTCATTGAAATTGAAAACAGCATTGTGAAACGACAGGAGCCTGTTGCAATGAAAAACGGCACCAGCATTGCCATGAAGAATTTATTCTTCAATGTTCCTGCACGAAGAAACTTCTTAAAAAGCAATGCAGCAGAGATGCGTCACATTGTGGATGAGTTCATTCGTGTGAGCATGGCGTATCCGGAGATTTTCTTTTCACTTTCAGCGAATGGCCAACAGATGTTCCACCTCGATAAAGGAACATTGAAACAACGCATTGTACAATTACTCGGCAATCAATATAATTCGAAATTAGTATCGGTTGAAGAACAGACCGACTACATGAACATTTTTGGTTTTATCGGCAAACCTGAAACGGCAAAGAAAACAAGAGGCGATCAATACTTTTTTGTAAACAAGCGTTTCATTAAAAGCGCTTATCTCAATCATGCAGTAGCCGGTGCGTTTCAGGAAATGATCGCTACCGATAGTTTCCCGGCGTATGTGTTGTTTATTGACCTGGATCCTGCACAGGTGGACATCAACGTTCATCCCACCAAACAGGAAATTAAATTTGAAGATGAAAAGATCGTGTATGCATTTGTACAATCAGCAGTGAAGCATGCATTGGCACAGTTCAGCATAACACCTACATTAGATTTTGATCTCGATCCTGCGATTCAACGCCTTGATGCGGTAAGCAAACCATTTACCAGCGAACAAAAATCACAGGCATCCTCCTCTTCCTTGTACAATACGTTCACACAAAAACATGCGGCACATAAAATTGATCCGCAGCAGAAAAGTGAGTTGAAACACTGGAGGGATTTTTATGAACCGGTGAGCAAGTCGACAGTCGATAGTCCACAGTCCACAGTTGGTGCGACTGATTTTTCGTTACTCAACAATCAGCAGAAGCTGGTGCCTGATCAGGAGTTTACACAGTTACATCAAACCTATATTGTTGCTTCAACAACAAAAGGTATAATGCTCATTCATCAGCAGAATGCACATGAACGTGTATTGTATGAACGCTATTTAGCTGCTGCCGATGGAAAAGCCATTGCTACACAACGCAGCTTGTTTCCATCAACATTGCAACTCTCACCACAGGATGCAGTGTTGTTACAGGAACTCAGCGATGATCTGCAACTACTCGGCTATCACATTGAGCCGTTTGGAAAAGATACATTTGTGATACAGGGCACGCCTGCTGATGTAGATCAGGGGAATGAAAGTATGGCCATTGAATTATTGCTGGAACAATTCAAACATTACACAAGTGATCTCAAATTTTCCAAACGTGAAAAACTGATTCGCTCTTTAGCAAAACAGCACAGCATCAAAGCCGGTAAATCACTTGCGCAAAAAGAAATGAAACAGCTGGTAGAAGATCTTTTTAACTGTGCACAACCAAATGCTACCTCCAATGGCTTTCCTGTTTATATGGAATTGAAGAAAGAAGAGTTGGAAAAAATGTTTGGAAGGTAATTCTAAAGCTGCGTGGCAGCTTCCCGATTATAGAAAGAATTATTATTGACATGCCGACTCCGTAGGAGTCACCCGTATTTACAGAAGGCTCCTACGGAGCCAACCTTCATTTTATTAATATTCCTATAAACAGTACGATCCTGACGGATCAAAATACAATCAACACCGTTTTAATTCTCCCTCCTCACCTGCTGTAAAAATTTCTCAACGGCTCTTCTTACAGCAACCGGCGATGTATAATGATTATTCACCAGCACCGAGAAGATCAGTAATTTGTTTTTTGGTGTGATGAGAAAACCACTCAATGCCAAATGCCCTGATAAGGAACCGGTTTTTGCAAAGATCAATCCTGTTTCATCTTTATAATAATTGCGGAGTGTACCTGTATTTCCTGTTGGAAGAATTGTTTTCAATCGTTCTAACCCAAATTCATCTTTCATTTTTCCCAGCAACCATACAAAATCTTCAGGCGTAAATAAATTGTAACGACTCAAGCCGCTGCCATCTACCCATTTTGGTTTTTGCGGAAAGCCACTCAGTTCATTTTGCAACAAATGAGCGATCAACTTTTGTTCATCCATTTCACCAAAGAGTTGGTTGCTCACCATCATCAATGTTTGTTCCGCAAAAAAATTATCACTGCGATGCATAAGTGGCTTAAACATCGAATCAACGGGCTGCGAGTACACTGTATTTAATTCTGAAATGGTGAGCGATTCAGTTGTAATGGACGTATGTAACGTATCCTTCAACAACTCCAATGCAGCCTGCAATCCATTGGTCACAAACGGCACTTCCAGTTCACGCTTCATTTCTTTTCCTTCGATGATCGTGTATTTATTTTCAGTACGGGTACGTGTCACATCAAACACATTTGCTTTACCCGGTTTAAACTGTACATCCCAGTTTACTTCTGGATCAGTAAATATAAACGCCGATGTGTCTTGTCTTCCATCCCGTTCTTCAATCGTCCGTTGCTGGATCCACTTGATATAATTTCCGTAAACCGGCATCGGGCTCCGCTCCGTCATATAATAACTGGCATAATCATCCCAGGCCCAACCAAACCCTAGGGCTTCCGTTTTCCAGTTATGATTATTCATCACCATTGGCTTGTTCTGCTGTTTGAGAAAATCAAACACAGGATGTTGCTTGTAATCGATATGCAAAAAAGTAGGATCACCGGTTGGCTGCAGGTACAATGTATCGTTCTGTTCTTTGTATTGAATACCCGGCAACTTTTCGCCAAGATATTTCAAACCGGCATATAACGTCGGAATCTTTGTATTACTGGCCGGTACAAAATATTTATTGCTGTTGTGCTGATGAATAAATTGCTTCGTGTCTGTATCATACACAGCAATGCCAACAAACGCATTGGTCAATGCAGTATCATTGATCAGATTCTGCTGCAGTTCAGATTGACGCACTTGTTTTTGTGCTGTACACGAAAAAAAGAAAACCGATAAACAAAGAAGAAGAACCTTTTGGTTGACGAGGATCATCAGCTATTATTTTGCTGATAAATATACATTCTTTCTGTTTCTGTTCACCGGTTCACGAATTCCGGTTGAATCGTTTTTCTTCTCTACATTTGAATGACATGTCCTTCAAAGAAAACGTATACCGCCAATGTGCAGCCATCATTCAAACCAAGATCAGTTTGCTGCAAAAGCAATTACATGATTTAACCGACAGTGCAGGAAACGAAACCAAACGCACAGCAGGCGATAAACATGAAACGGCATTGGCGATGCTGCAGATTGAACAGGAGAATAACAGCCGCCAGTTGCAGGATGCATTGCAGCAAAAAGCAGTACTTGAAAAAATTGATCCAACCCTGCAAACAGAACAAGCTGTTAGAGGCAGCATCATCACGACCAACAAAGGAATTTTCTTTCTCAGTCTTGGTTTGGGAAAAATAACGATCAACGAAAAAACAGTGATCGCACTCTCGCCCGATGCACCGTTGGGGAAATTATTGTTGATGAAGAAAGCGGGTGATGAATTTCATTTCAATAATATTTTCTATCAGATTCTATCAATAGAATAGCCTGATATCGATGCCTTTCGGGGACTCATTCCGTGAAAGACGTATTGCGTAAATTATTCTGGAACATTGAACCAAAACTGGTAAATAGTTCTATCGGTATTAAATAGGTTTATCCACTTCGAAAAATAGAGATGATATAAGTTTTTATTAAACTGATCGTTTACAAGTGCAAACTGTACCTGATCATATAACAAAGAATCAGCAGCATAATAGTACTTCGCAAATAGTAGACCGAAATTATTTGAGGTCTCCTTTTTTGTACCATATCCATCTAAAATAAAAGATAGTTTCTCAAATGCTGCAATTGCTTTTTGCTTGCTATCAAATGTAAAAGACAAGTATAGGTCGTAAATTGATGGCGAGTAGTGCTTTGATTTCTTCATGGTTATCTCAAACGTACAATATAAATATTCTGCTTCGAAATAAGGATGTTTGGGAATAAACAGTGAATGTTTGCTGTACGTTAACGTGTCAGGCTTTGGATTTGCCTCATAAGAAACTGTCCATTGTGCGCTCGTATCGGGACTTTCTACGAGCACTGAACTATATGATTTCGCAAAATCGTAAACTACAGGATGGGCAGAATCAGTAAACAAATGGAAATACATTCTTTTGCCAAAGTCACCAAGGGTTGCAGTTTGGGCACTCGACGTAGTTGTATAAATCAGCAAAAAAGCTATTGGTATTTTTCTAAACATAGGTATTATAATTAAAAAATTTATCAATCTCTCTCCTGTGCCCGCAACCAACGTTCCGGTATTTCACTATGAATGGCTAACTGATAGTCGGTAGCACTGCAGGCAATAAATTTTTTATTCGGCAGTTGTAACCACCAACGTCCTGTTTTTTTACTTTGTAAAAACAACGCATCAATATCTGCAACGGTAGTATGATATTCGGTGAACTGATGCCTGTCTTCCAACGAAGCTTCTGTTTTGGCTTTGCTGGTGCCATCAATAAAATACCAGATCATCTGTGCGATCTGGATAGCAGTCAATTCATCTTTGTCCAGCTTGGCGTTATATCCATAAATACCAAGTGTAGTTAATTGCTCACTCATGCCGGCAAAACGGGTGAGTGTACAAATATCCATTCCGTTTAATCCGTTAGGTGTTGTACGATTGGCCGGCGCATAGGCATGTGCCAAAGCCGTCATATCAATACTCAACATATTCGATCCACGGATCACCGGTTCCATTTCTTCCAGTGCATCTTTTACCACACCTACACGAAAACAATCAAACCGAAGGCGATCCATGGTTTGTAAAATTGTGGGGTGAACAAAATAACTCTGGAAACCGATGTGGTTGTAATGACGGATAAAATTGGGTTCACCCGTTAACATCTCCAGCAAAAAGTTTTCGCTGCGGATGGGTGTATCGTTATTCAGATTAATAAATGCATCCACACAACTGGCTTCAATAATTTGCTGACGCTGCACATATGCACCATACTGCGCCAATGTAAGATCATGACTGCCGCCAAGGATCAACACTTTTTTTCCGGCATCTACTAATTCCTTAATCACCGCTTTCGCAGCTGCATATGTATCTTTTACCGATGCTCCTGATTGTACATTTCCAATATCAGCAATACGAACATCTGTATGCCAGTAATACAAACGATACAGATGTTTACGGATCAACGTGGGTGCTTCACACAACGATATACCATTCCCCGTTCCACGTTCGTCGGTAATGCCCAGCAACACAAGATCAACATTATCAAGGTCAGGAAATTGAAAGGCATAGGTCTGGATATTCCGGCCCAGTTGTGCTGCATTTAATTCATCATCGCCCAATACCGCCGATAAGTCAACGGGCTGCAAAAAATCTTCGATCATCTGTGAATCACTCATGTAATATTGTTTCGGTGGCAAACATAAGAAAGATGTACGATGTATGAAGTACGATGTAGGATGTAAAAACATTCAACATCCCTGCTTCTTTTTCAATCCTCTTCATCAGCAAAATCCTCCCAAATCGTGGTTGAGACCTTATCTTTGCAGCATGGAACAGGTGTTACAACAGATTGAAACGTTTCGGAAAGAAATTGAGGCATTGCAGATCGACAGTGCAAAAGCACTGGAAGAATACCGCATTAAATTTCTTGGTACCAAAGGTTTGGTGAAATCGCTCATGGGCGAAATGAAAAATGTGGCGAACGAACAAAAGAAAGCGTTTGGCCAGAGCATGAACGAATTCAAACAATTCGCCGAAGCAAAATACGAAGAGTGGAAAGCATTGAATGGTGATGGACAAACAGATACTGCCGCCGGCATCGATCTTAGTTTGCCTGGCGATGCATTACCCGTTGGAAGTCGTCACCCCATCAGTTTAATGCGTAACCGCATGGTGAATATTTTTCAGCGGTTAGGCTTCGCCGTTGCGGAAGGCCCGGAAATTGATGATGATTTTCACAACTTCACAGCACTTAATTTACCGGAAAATCATCCGGCACGTGACATGCAGGATACGTTTTATATCAGCACCGATCCTGCGTGGTTGCTGCGTACACATACCAGCAATGTGCAGATCCATGAAATGCAGAAAGGCAAATTACCCATCCGCATTATTACTCCCGGCCGTGTGTATCGCAATGAAACCATCAGTGCAAGAAGTCATTGCTTCTTTCACCAGATCGAAGGATTGTATGTGGATGAGAAAGTAAGCTTTGCCGATCTCAAACAAACACTCTACTTTTTTGTACAGGAAATGTTTGGGAAAGATGTGAAAGTTCGTTTCCGTCCTTCATATTTTCCATTCACTGAGCCAAGTGCAGAAATGGACATTAGTTGTTTATTGTGCAATGGCGAAGGTTGCAGTGTTTGTAAAAAAACCGGTTGGTTGGAAATTTTAGGTTGCGGCATGGTGCATCCGAAAGTGTTGGAGAACTGCGGCATCGACAGTAATAAATATTCAGGCTTTGCATTTGGGATGGGCATCGAACGTCCTGCGTTGCTGAAGTACGGCATCAAGGATATTCGTTTGTTCAGTGAAAATGATGTGCGGTTTTTGAAACAGTTTACGGGAGCAGTGTAAACAAACCCATTCATGAATTTACTGAAAAGGCAAAAGTTTTACCTGTTGCTTTTTTATTGTTTTGTTTTAAACACATACTTTGTTCCAACTTCAATACTGCTATACCTGAAATCGTGGAAACCTTGCTGCAACTGCACCTGCCAGTTTAAACCTGGCTTTACAGTACCTGCTTTTATACGGCCAACTACAGGTTTATCGCCATCGTTAAGATATCCAAGATAACCCGCCACGGTTGTCTGCAGTTGGAACTTATTATGATTGTATTCAACGCCAGCTCCAAAAAGAAATGCATCATTCTGCGGTATATCATTATTCAACTGCCAAACCAGGAAGCCGGCCATAGCCATGTATCTCCACTTATTAGTTTTTGAAAAAGAACCACCTGTTGATGCATCAAAGAAATAACCGGGTGCGTCCGTCATGCGTGCAGAAGCTACATTTGAAGAAGTAGGATAACGATAACCCACCCTCACAGCAAGCGTATTTTTATATTTAGAAGGATCGAGCAACTGTATATTAATATTCATGTGAACATCACCTATTGCTGAGCGGTTATTGTAAGCAAGGTAAAATACATGCCGCTCTTCTTTTAATGCATGACTCATTCGATACGTTTCTAACGGCACCCACATCGCATCAACCGAAACTTTATTTTTTACAATAGAGTAATTGCCTCTTATCACTGCATTGAATGTACGGTCGCCCGGCATAAAGTGCCCGGCAGCAGCGATAGTTACAGCATGATTGCTATCTGCTATTCCGTTTGTAACAGAAGGAACAGGCAATGCATTTGGTCCAAGATGAGCAGGGCTGAATTGAATATAATGCCGCCAGTGTGTTACTCCATTCCATCGAACGTTACGCTCCCACCACTCAGATGTTTGGGCGGTAGAAAAAATGCAGAAAAAAACTGCGGATAAAAAGCAGGTTAGTCTGAAGTACATGTAAATTTTGAGTCATGCAAATTAATACATTTCTAAGCGGAATTCAATTACTGAAATTATCTTTACCCCTTAATGTTTAATCATGGTTCACTCAATTTGCGTTTGCGGTGCAGGAACAATGGGCAGCGGTATTGCACAAGCTGCTGCACAAAGCGGCATTTATACACTGCTGTTTGATCTCAATAAAGAAGTGTTGCAAAAAGCAGAAATCTCCATCAATGCTAATCTGGATAGTTTAGTTTCAAAAGAAAAAATAACGGAACAACAACGCACTACTATAAAAGGCAATCTTCAATACATCAGTGATATCAACAATTGTATTGCTGATGTGATCATTGAAGCTATCATTGAAAAACCGGAAGCAAAAATTTCCTTGTTCAATCAACTGGCAGAGATCAATCACAGTGATACAATTTTCGCCAGCAACACATCCTCTCTTTCCATTTCATTGTTACAACAATCAATACAGCAACCACAACGGGTGGCAGGTTTGCATTTCTTCAACCCCGCTACGATCATGAAATTAGTGGAAGTGGTAAAAGGCGATCAAACCAAAGAAGAAGTGATCGAACAGTTAATTGCGTTAACAAAGCAGATGAACAAAACACCTGTCATCTGCAAAGATGCACCGGGTTTTATCGTAAACCGTGTTGCCCGACCTTATTACATTGAATCATTAAAATTAGTTGAGGACGGCGTTGCCGATTTTGCAACGGTGGATGCATTGATGGAAGCCAGTGGTTTTAAAATGGGTCCGTTCAAACTCATGGATCTTATTGGTAACGATATCAACTATGCTGTAAGCTGCAGCGTATATGAACAGTTAGGTAACCCTGAACGTTTACAACCATCACCCATACAAAAAGAAAAAGTGGAATCAAATAAGCTTGGCCGCAAAACCGGCGAGGGCTATTACAAGTACAACGGATAATTGTATAATTGATAGTTGATAATCGAACGCAGCCCCTAATTTTACATTTTCCATTATTAAATTATCCATTCCATCATGGTTTTCGTTACCGGCGGCGCAGGTTTAGTTGGCTCGGCTTTATTAAAACAGTTGTTGCAACAAAAGCAAGGGCCCATCAAAGCATTGGTACGAAACTCCATGCCACTCACACTCACGGAAGAAGAAAAGCAACAGATCGAATGGATCAAAGGTGATGTGTTAGATACGTCGGTATTGGATGAAGCTATGCAAGGTTGCAGGCAGGTGTATCATTGTGCAGCCGTAGTCTCGTATCATTCCAGTCGCCGGCAGCAGATGTACAAGATCAATATTGAAGGCACAGCAAATATTGTCAATCTCTCTTTGGAACATAATATTGAAAAACTCATTCATGTAAGTTCGGTGGCGGCCATTGGACGTTTGCGCCAAGGCGAACAAATCACTGAAAAAACAGAATGGACCGATGAGACAAACAATTCCCATTACGGCAAAACAAAATACCTATCTGAACTGGAAGTGTGGCGTGGCATTGGTGAAGGATTAAATGCAGCTATAGTCAATCCATCGGTGATATTAGGCGAATCAAATTGGGAAACAGGATCAGTTGCTATCTTTAAAAAAATGTGGGAACAGTTTCCGTGGTACACAACCGGCGGAACAGGTTTTGTTGATGCAAAAGATGTGGCCGAAGCTATGATCCGTTTGATGCACAGCGACATTTCAGCCGAACGATTTTTGTTAAGCAATACACACTTAAGTTTTCAGGAACTGTTTACCAAAATTGCAACTGCATTGGGGAAACGGCCGCCGAATCGTTTTGCAAAACCATGGATGGGTGAATTGGTGTGGCGCATGGAAGCACTCAAAGCCATGTTCAGCAACAAAGAACCATTGCTCACCAAAGAAACAGCCAGCACTGCACAAGTAAGAACCTATTACGATTCATCGAAAGTATTAGCTGCATTACCCGATTTCAGGTTTACGCCAATTGATGAAACGATTGAGCGAACGAGTAAGTGGCTGAAAGAATTTTATCGTTTAACATAGTTGGCGCTTTTGTATCGATATGAAAGTTTATTATTCGCCCTTATTTATTACCTCTTCGCTTTTATTATTATTCAGTTTATTCCTTGCGGTAGAAAATCTTTTCGATCCGGAATCCTGGGCATTACTTATTGCAATACCACTTTTTCTAATTGCTGTAACAGGAATGTTCGTTCATTTTGTATTCGCCCGCATTATTAAAGAAAAGCCACGGGTACAGTTTTTCATCGAATTGGCCTTGATTGGGTCAGCGTTGTTGTTGCTATTTATGAGTTAAAGAGCACAGATTTCATGGTTGGCTCAAAAATTGTTTATTTTTAAAGCTCAATGAAAGATCACGTATGAAAACAATCCTCTCCATTATCCTTGCCTGTTGTTCCTTCTGTGTTTCAGCGCAATCCTATTTTTATATCAAAGGCAAAGTGATCGACGACAGTACACGTCTTCCAATGGAAAACGCATCGGTGCTTTGTCAAAATACCACCAAGGGAACTATTACCAATAAAGAAGGTGAGTTCCGGTTAGAAGTTCCTGCAGGTGGGCATAATCTCGTAATATCTTACACAGGTTTTGAAAGTGAAAGTGTGCGTATCAGTTCATCGCAGGATAACAGCAATGAACTCACCATTGTTTTAAAAAAGAAAGAAAACAAACTGGAAGAAGTAGTAATACAGGCCAGCAGCGAAGTAAAAGATGGCTGGACAAAATACGGATCTCATTTTTCGAATTACTTTATCGGCAGCACGCCATTTGCCAAACAATGCAGCATTGAAAATCCGCAGGCATTAAAATTTTACTTCTCCCGTAAACGCAATGTATTAAAAGTAAAAGCAGAAGAACCAGTAGTAGTACTGAATTATGCGTTGGGCTATAAAATTCAATACCAGCTCGATTCATTTATTTATGATTACGGTACAAAATTCAGCGCCTATGTTGGTGTAGCATTTTATACAGAGATGGATTCAACAGCCGAACAAAAAGCGATCTGGGTGCAAAACAGAGAAAAGGCTTACCTCGGTTCACGCATGCATTTTATGCGTTGTTATTACGACAGTACACTTGCTGAAAACGGATTCGTAATTGAAGAAGTTTATACCGACAGCATGACCAACAAACCCAAGATCAGTACACTTGAAAATCCTTACGATACTGCGGTATATGTGCTGATCAATAGTGTTGACAGAGAGATTAACCTTTTTGGGAAATACCGAATCGTGTACACCTTATCGCCCATGGAAAAAGAATATCTGGTTGCCAACAAATATCCTCCTTCGGCAAAAGAACAACTTTCAACACTTGAATTCCTAAACGGATTTGTAATTACCGAAAACGGTTTTTTCTATGAACAAACGGAAGTGATCAATAGTGGTTACTGGGCCTGGAAAAATTTAGCCGATCAGTTGCCGTATGATTATTGGCCGGAAGAATAGGGAAAAAGCTGCGATCGTTTAGCTGTGAGCTAACACAAAAACCAATGTATGTTTTAGATTTTAAAAGTGGATTCTATTTCGATTCCAACTTTAGTAATCGTTCCCATATTTCGGGAATACGTTTTACCCACACCAACTCTTTGCGCTTTTGCAATGCATCGTCAACCGGTGTACCGAAGTACGATTTATTTCCTTCCAATGATGATGGCACACCACTTTGTGCAAACACCACGGCATTTTCTCCAATGGTCAACGTTTTGCTTACACCTGCCTGTCCCCACAATACTACACCATCTTCAATTACAACAGCCCCGGCCACGCCTACCTGTGCCGCAAACAAACAGTTTTTGCCGATCACACTGTCGTGACCAATATGCACCTGGTTATCGAATTTAGTACCACGTCCAATCACCGTATCATGCGTTACACCTTTATCAATCGTACAGCACGATCCCATTTCCACATCGTCTTCAATTACAACCCGTCCGCAGCTTTCCATTTTTTTATACCATACATCACGATTCTTTTTGGTGTTGAAATAAAATGCATCGCTGCCAATAACAGTACCTGCATGCAGAATCACATTGTTACCGATAACTGTATGATCGTAAATAGAAACGTTGGGATGTATAACGCAATTGCTACCAATGGTTACATGATTACCAACAAAGGCACCGGGCATTACAACGGTACCTTCACCAATTACAGCTGTATCGCTGATGAGAGTTGCAGATGGAACAAACGGACGAAAGTGCCGAACGATCTTGAGATATGCTTCAAACGGTTGCTCACATACCAGCAATGCTTTTCCTTCAGGTACATCCGTTTCTTTATTGATGATTATAAAACTTGCAGCTGAGTGAATACACTTATCGTAGTACTTGGGATGATCTACAAATACCAGATCACCGGTTTCAACTTTATGTATTTCGTTGATTCCTGTTGCAAGCCCATTTGTATTTCCAGTAACTGTTGCGTTGATTAATTCTGCAATCCATTGTACCGGAACCGGTGAAGGAAACTTCATAAACTGATTTTCACCAAAGGTAATATGGTTTGTGTTTGCCCGAGTATTACGTTCAAATGAATCCGTTTTGGGTTTTTTCGGGGTAAAAACAAGGTTCTGGATAAAAATTTTTAAACTTTTTTTTGAGCCTTTTTTTGGTTGCTGATCGTAAAAAAACAGCTGGCTCTTTCTGCTTTTTCAAATCAAAAAAACAGGTACGTTACTTTTTAAAACAAACAGCACAACAAAAACAACAACGCTGAAACTATTGCCAACACTATGTTACAGCGAAACAATAAAAACTATAAAAATCAATTTCCTGTTTTACTGTTTACTTGTTTTCAAAAAAAACGAAACACATCAACCGCAAAAGATGCTAAAATTCCATAACCCTTTTCCACAGACAAAATTAAAATGTGCATAAAATATTTTTGAAAAATTTTTTATATCGGAGAAATTATTTTTAATATTGTGAAGGGAAAGAAATTTCCTGGTACTTACTAACCCATCCATCATAAAAGCTCGGTGTCTTCCGGGCTTTTTAGTTTTATACAATTCCGCTTTTGCAGAAGCGATCTTCTTCCACAGTTTTACGCATCACAACAACAACTCTCCTGTTTTCGATCCAGTTCATTTTATAAAAATCAGTTTCTGCAAAATGCCTGTTTTTACGATTCTTAATAAAATCAGTTGGAACAACTGAAATTCTTTACATTGCTGAAAAATAAGCTATGCTTAAATCAATGACCGGTTTTGGAAGAACCGAAGAAGCTGCCGGCGATAAGACCTTCCTGGTTGAAATAAAATCTCTCAACGGAAAACAGTTTGAACTCAATTTAAAAATTACTCCCTTATTAAAACCATACGAGTTTGCCATCCGCACCATGTTGTCGGAACAACTAATGCGTGGTACGATCGATTGCAATATTTTATTAAAGCAAAATGGAGGCAATGGCGCTATCACCATCAATAAAGAAATGGCGAAAGCTTATTTTCAACCATTGAAAGAAGTGGCCGATGATTTAAATATCGGGTTGAGTGAATATGTATTGGCTGCCATGTTACGTTTACCGGATGTGGTGGTACCCAACACTGATATTTTAAGTGAAGAGCAATACGGGCAGTTTAAGCAAACGCTTCAAAATGCGATCAATGCTATTAACAAGCATCGCCTGCTGGAAGGTGCGGCTTTAGAAAAAGATCTCATCGAACGTATTAATAATATACTCGCCTACCAGGAAAAAATTTCTGAACTGGAACCGTTGCGTCAGCATAAAATGAAAGAAGAGCTGCGTCGCAAAATGGAAGAACAATTGGGCAAAGAGAACTACGATGCCAACAGACTCGAACAGGAAATGATCTACTATATTGAAAAGATCGACATCAGCGAAGAGCAGGTGCGCCTCCGCAATCACTGCGATTATTTCCTCAACATCCTCAAAGAAAACGACGATTCAAAAGGTAAAAAGCTGGGCTTTGTATTGCAGGAAATTGGACGTGAAATAAATACAACCGGTGCCAAGGCCTACGATTCAGGTATTCAAAAGCTGGTGGTATTAATGAAAGATGAACTGGAAAAAGCAAAAGAACAGGTGTTGAATATTCTTTAATTCAAGAGACCCGGTTTGACAGGGTACTATTCCTGTAGCAGGAGTTAAGATTTGGGAATTAGGAGCTGGGATTTGTGAGTTGTAGCTTACACCTTGTACCTTATGCCTTTTACCTTGTCTCTTTTTCCTTTCATGTTTTCTTTGGATTTTGTTTGCTCAGGTATTTACATTTGTAAAAATATTCGCTTGAAACCTTTCCCCGTATTGAAGACCCTTACACAAAGTATTTTTCTCAGTTGTTTACTGGCAGTGATCTTGCTTGCCGGTTGCAGCACCATGGATACATTTGAAAAAAATGCGGAGATCCCGAAACACGAATGGAGCTACAGCCTGCAACCCGAGATCAATTTTACAATTACCGATACCGTTACGCCCTACAATGTATTTGTAACGTTGCGACATACCGATGCGTATGCATATAAAAATATCTGGCTCTATATTTCTACCCGCCAACCCGGCGACAGTACGTTTCAGAAAGAACGCTTTGAACTAACCCTTCAAAATCAAAACGGCGAATGGATCGGTACCGGGATGAGCGATATCTGGGAAGTGCGTTATCCATTGTTCAACGATCTCCGTTTTACAAAACAGGGCAACTATACCATCCGGCTGCAGCAAACAATGCGTGATAATCCGTTGTTACATGTAATGAATGCCGGTGTGCGTATTGAAAAAGCAAAACAGTAATGGCTTATACCAACAAAGTATATAGTTTCCGCAATTTCTCCTTCTGGTTCTGGATCCTTCTCATTTATGTAGTGGCTGCCTTGGTGTGGTGGTTTATCTCTTTGGAACGACAAAGCGCTGATATGACTGCTTTGAAACTGGCCCAATTGAAATTGGACGATCCGCAGTACGATCTGCTACGCAATGAAGCACTGCAATTCCAGAAAAGACAATCAGCAAAATTTATAGGTGAAGGTGTTGCTTTTCTTGCATTGATCCTCGCAGGTGCCGTGTTTGTGTATCGCTCCATCCGTAAACAAATTGAAGTATCGGCCCTGCAGCAGAATTTTATGATGGCCATTACGCATGAACTAAAAACCCCCATCGCCACTACACGTCTCAGCATTGAAACGGTATTACGTCGTAAACTGGATGAAGTACAACAACAGAAACTATTGTTGAGTGCTTTGAGCGAAACCAACCGGTTAAATATTCTCACCAATAATATTCTCCTTGCTTCACAAATGGAAGAAAAGAATTTTCAACGGGAGCATGAAGAAGTAAATCTGGCCGATGTGGTGGAAACCGTAGTGAGCGATTATAAGAACCGCTATCCGGGCCGGCGTATTGAAGCCAGTGCCGATAAAGATCTGTACATTGAAGGCGATGAATTGCTGATCCAGATCGCTCTGAGCAATCTCATTGATAATGCGTTGAAGTATGCTCCCAAGGAAAGCCCGGTGTATATTGATCTGATGGATGATAACGATACAACACAGATCAAAGTAAGTGACGAGGGAATGGGCGTGCCCGACGAAGAGAAACAGAAGATATTTGAAAAATTCTACCGCAGCGGTAACGAAAACACACGCAAAGCAAAAGGTACCGGGCTTGGCTTGTACCTTACCCGCAAGATCATTACCGATCACAATGGTGACATATTTGTGATGAACAATACCCCACGTGGAAGTATTTTTGTAATTCAGTTTTAAACACTACACATATGTCGGCCACAAACAAAGCATCAATTTTAATCGTGGAAGATGAAGAGCATTTACTCGATGCTTTGAAATTAAATCTTGAACTGGAAGGTTATGAAGTAACGACGGCCGGTGATGGTGTGGCTGCTCTTAAAGCTGTGGAGAATGAATATTTCGATCTCATTATTATGGATGTGATGATGCCCGAGATGGATGGTATCAGTGCAACCGAAAGTATCCGCATACGTAAGAACGATGTGCCCATTTTGATGTTGAGTGCCAAGAATACCTCACACGACCGGGTGCTGGGTTTAAAGAAAGGTGCCGATGATTACCTCACCAAACCTTTTAATCTCGAAGAGTTGTTGTTGCGTGTTGAAAAGCTGATCGAGAAAAACAAAAAGATACAGGATAAAGATACCATTGGCGAAAGCTACGGCTTCGGCAATAACCATATTGATTTTAAAGCGCAAGAGGCCGTCAACTTTAAAGGCGAAACAATTCAGCTGAGCAAAAAAGAAAACATGCTCCTGCAACTGCTCATTGAAAACAAGAACGAAGTGGTGACCCGTGAAAAAATTCTGCAGGTTGTTTGGGGTTACAACGTTTATCCTACAACACGTACCATCGACAATTTCATCCTCAACTTCCGTAAGTATTTTGAAGAAGACAGCCGTAACCCGGTTTATTTCCATTCGGCAAGAGGCGTTGGGTATCGGTTTGTGGAGGGGGAAAATTAAATTCGCTCTTGTATAAATAAGCATTGGCTATCAGAAAGAATTTTACAAGGAGGTGCATATATTTAAGAGTTACCTGCCATTTTCGACGACCACCATTACAAACTGAAATGAAATTTAATTTATTCAACAGACATAAAACAAACGACAAGACAAATTCTATTGAAGTTGTCACTGATAGTTCGGACTATTCAACGAATGACAATGATTATAGATTAGTTTTCAACGAAACGATAAGTGCTGACATAGATTGCCAAGTAATTTCTTTTGGCGACTTGACAAAATCAAAGTTGTTGGACAGGTTGACAATTTATAAAACAGAAAATCCATTAGCTATACTTGACCTTCGATATTCCTACTCTTGTTCTTACAAAAAAGAAGCAATAAAATTTTACAGATTTGTTGCGGTTGGACTAAGTGGCTTTTTATATTTGTATGACTTATCAACAAAAAGTGTTGTACTTTTTATAGACTTCAATGGTTACTTTGACGGATTTACGATTTCAGACGAGCATTTATTAGTTGCTTATAATTCAGGCATTTATTGTTTGACAAAGTACGGACAAATAAAATGGCATAACAACAACATTGGACTTGATGGAATAATTATCAATAAAGTTGAGAATGGAAAAATATATGGAAGTGAACAAATAGACCCACCAGATGGTTGGACAGACTTTATTCTTGATATTGACACAGGTAACAGCACGAAGTAAAACGGCAGGCAACATTGGGTTTTATGCAAGTTGGGCTTGACTTTGTAACATCAGCTCATTGCAAATCTCAGCTTCAGTTCCAGCCGACGAATTACTATCAGCTTTTGTACTTAACTTCATCAACATATTTTCAATCAGCAGCGGTTGTGGGCAGACGGAATACTAATTCCCAACCTGTAAAAGCCCTGATCGGTAGGAGTAAATAAACAGTCTTTCCTATGCAAAAAGATCACTTGAAATTTCTCGTCACTATTGCTATTTCTACACTTATTCATTCTTCGTTATCTGCGCAATTAAGAATTGGAGTTGACAAGCCAGATCCGATTGACACAGTCAATTTGAGTGTGACAAAAAATGTCACTTCTTTTCTGGAACAGCAAAAAGTACACAAGGCAATCGCTTACTTTACGTTCATATCAGAGACTGACCGTAAAGCTAAAACCAAGCAGCTTGAAAAGCTTTCAAAGGATATAAAGAAAATAAAAGTGAAAACAAAAGTTCTATTTCAGACCTCTTACAAAAATTATAAAGACAGTTTCAATATTGACCAAGTAATTTATTACAACGAAGACGGACGCTTTTATCTTTTTGAGCTATTCTTTTTGAAAGGCGACGTTTCCTCAAAGATTGTGGATATTTTTATTAAAGACCCAACCGCTTTAGAGAAAAAACGAAAAGAAATAAATCAGTTTAGAAAGAAGAACCCAAATATTCCGCAACCGCCCCAAAACCTGCCACCGGGAGTTTACATTAAAGAAAGAAACTCAGAGTAATGCTGCTAACAGCGGTTTTTTCGCCGTTTTTGTACCTGTTGGTATTTCATAGAAAAACACGCCGAGGTTGTGTCTCCCGACCAACCGCATAAGTTTTCACAAATCAAACCCGGCTATATGCATGTGTCTTTGGTGATAACACCCAACGACGGCGGGCTTCATACATTTCATTAACTTCAAACCAGTTTTGAGCAACTGAACACAAGAAAAGTAAAGAGTGAAAACTGAATTACATACAGACAAAGTAAAATTAAGAGCTCCTGAAAAATCAGATGCTGCAAAGCTTTATTACTTACGCACCCATCCCATTGTAAACAAGTTTATTGAAAGAGACTTACCCAAAAATTTATCAGATGTCGAAAAATTTATAGAGCTAAGAAATGCTGACCCAAACCCGTTTTATTTTATCATTGAAAGTCTCCCAACTAATGAAGTTGCAGGCACTATCTGCCTATGGAATATCAATAAAGAAAAAAAATATGCGGAAGTTGGCTATGAACTTTTACCCGAGTTTCAAGGCAAAGGCATCATGACAAGTGCTCTGCATGAAATCATAAACGTTGCTTTTACAGAATTAAATATAGAAACCGTAGAGGCCTTTACTCATTCAGAAAATCTTTCTTCAAGAAAGTTATTAGAGAAATTTTGTTTTAAACTCATGCCGGGCAAAACAGATCCTGATAATTCAAATAACATTATTTATTGTTTAAAAAAAGCCTAACAAACTCATCCCATGGCAAAATACCAGGTAAAAACAAAAGAAACAACAAGCGATGTTTTTAAGTTTATTGCTGCTGTTCCCGATCAGCAAAAACAAAAAGATGCATTGGCACTTGTTGAGTTGATGCAGAAAGAATCAGGATTTGAGCCAAAAATGTGGGGGCCATCCATTATCGGTTTTGGCAGCTATCATTATGTTTATGAAAGCGGTCATGAAGGAGATGCACCCTTAATTGGTTTTTCGCCACGCAAGGCTGAGTTCTCACTCTATCTTTCCTCCGGGTTTGATCAACGGGAAGAATTGTTGCAACAATTCGGAAAACATAAAGTAGCAAAGGCCTGTATCTATTTTAAACGACTTGAAGATGTTGATACAAGTATTTTAAAAAAGATGATCAAAAATTCTCTTAAGTATATGAAAGAAAAGTATCCTTGAACATTCAGCTTTCCGTAGCATGATGTGTTGGAATATTTTCGAGAAAATACGCCAAGATTGCGTCTCCTGACCAACCGTATCAATTATAACAAATCAAAGCCATCTATATACATGTGTCGTTGGTGATAACACACAACGACAGCGGGCTATTTACATTTCCTATCTTTAGAATCACTATGAACACAAGCAATAATAAAAATATTTAATCGTATTGATGAGCTCTCAACTACAGAATGCAATTGAAAAGCTTTACGAGGTTTTTGCCAAATATCCCGGCAACTCTGCCATGCAAGGAAGTTCAAATTACGATAACCTCGAAATGTGGAACCGGGAACTGCTGTCTAATCAATTGAAAGAACTCTCTGCATCTGACCTGTCACGTTTTGCAGGGAAAGCAATGACAACCTGGGGAGATGTTAACGATTATAAGCACTTCTTACCAAGGATACTTGAGTTAACTGCAGAATTTAATACACCGTACGAAATCTGGATAGTTTTTGATAAACTCGAATACGGACACTGGAACAGCTGGAATGAATCAGAAATAAAAGCAATTCATCAATACATGCTCCAGTTGTGGGCCTGTTTAATAAAAGAAGACCCTGACAAAACAGACTTCTTTTTTATGGACTATTTTTCCTCCATTGCTCATTTCTATCCAAGCTTCAGCGATCTTTTAGAGGAGTGGCAAAACAATAACGATAAAAACGCTACGCTACACCTGGCAAAATTCATTTTTAATGAAAGAGCAAATATTTTTGATAAAGGTGTAATTCCCGGCTTTCATAATAAAAGTGATCATATTCTTGAACTTAGAAGCTGGCTATTATCAGATAAAACAATAACAAGACTTGAAGAAGCTTTTTATAAATATGAAAAGGAAAGCTTTGCAGAAACACTATCGTGGGCAGAGAAGATATTGAATGACGAGAAAAAAAATTCTATGTAAGCACAAGCGAGACGCTTGCGCTATCGAAACCGGAACCCACAGAAATCCCTACCCACATTTTTCCTATCTTCCAATAAACTTGCCGGCATGAACAAGGTTTTCATTTTCCTTTTCACTATTCTTCTTTACAGTTGTACTGAACAAACAAAAGAACCAACAACCAACAGTTGGGCCATGCTCAACTTTGTAAAAGTGGATAGCCTCAACCCTATACTGCAGCCCGATTCAACACAACAATTCAATTGCCCCGTGAGCAAACAAACCGTCAACTGGGAAGAACGGAATGTGCTCAATCCATCAGCTGTTGTAAGAGATGGAAAAGTGTATCTGCTCTATCGTGCACAGGACAGGCATATGACTTCACGTCTTGGTCTTGCTGTAAGTGATGATGGTTTGCATTTCACAAAACTGCCGCAGCCGGTTTTCTTTCCCGATAACGACAGCATGAAGATCTATGAATGGAAAGGTGGTGTGGAAGATCCACGGGTGGTGGAAAGCGAAGACGGCACCTACATACTTACTTACACTTCGTACGACGGTAAAACAGCCAGGCTTTGTTTGGCTACATCAAAAGATCTGCGCAGCTGGACCAAACATGGTTTGGTATTGAATAATGAGAAGTACAAAGATGTGTGGTCGAAATCGGGAGCTATTGTTGCCAAGCAAAACGGAGAGAAGATCGTAGCTACAAAGATCAATGGAAAGTACTGGATGTATTTCGGCGATACAGATTTGTTCATGGCATCGTCTGATGATTTGATTCACTGGACCGTTGCAGAAAATGAAGAAAGCAAAAAGATGATCACAGTGTTACATCCACGTATGGGTTATTTCGACAGCAGGTTGGTAGAACCCGGGCCGCATCCATTGCTGCAAAACGATGGCATTCTTTTAATTTACAACGGAAGTAATGCTGCTAACTTCAGTGACAGTAGTATGCCGAAGTTTACCTACGCTGCCGGACAAGCATTGTTTGATAAAGAGGAGCCGTGGAAGCTCATCAGCCGTACTGATTCCAATTTTATTCGTCCTGATAAAGACTACGAACGTGTGGGCGAAGTAAACGAAGTGTGTTTTGTAGAAGGATTAGTTTATTTTAAGAACAAATGGTTTTTGTATTATGGAACGGCTGATTCGAAAATTGCGGTAGCGGTGAGAGAATGAGTTTGCTTTGTCGTAAAATAACCGCTAAAAAAAATATTCTCGGACAGCCTCATAGCACCAAACGATGGCAGCTTATTTACATTTCTTATCTTTAAATAAATTAAGAACACACATAAGGGCAAAGAGTCTTGCAGTTTAAATCAATGAAAAACTATACTTCTACGCTTATTGCATTCATCCTATTATTCCATTCCTGTATTGGCAGTGGCTTTACAGAATATGTTCCTACCTGTTTTAGCGGCAGCAGCTTTTTAAAATGCCCATACTCTCTTACTGAAAAACATCAAGAAAATATAGAGAAAGTGTTTTCGTACTATAACATTAGCTTTAAAAAAGAAAATAACCGTATATTTTATAAAGGAAACATCGACGATGAAACACTCTGGAATTATACAACAAAAGCAAACGATACAATGTGGTTGAACTCTCATTTTTGAGCGCAGCTTAACGCAAACGAGACACTTGCGATTTCTATCTTACGGTTGGTGAGGACACCAACCTCGGCGTGATTTTACAAGTAGCACACTACTTCATCTCCCCCGCAAACTTCCAACCCGTTACATGATTTTCTTTTAATGGTTGATTGATGAGCACAGCACGTACCATTTCAATCGGCATACTGTTCTCTTGTAATATCCGGTCGTGAAAAACTTTGTTCGTCATTTTACCACTGCCCACCAATTCTTTGTGCAATGCTTTAAACTGCAAGCCGCCCAGCATATAACTTACCTGGTACAACGGTCCGTAAGTGCTTGCAAAGGAACGGCGCACTTCTGCTTCTGCATTAGCAGGTTCGTGCCCAACACGATCCACTAAAAAATCAATACACTGTTTCGGCGTCCATTTATTTGTGTGATAGTTAATTGAAAAAATAATGCGTGCACAACGGTGCATGCGCCAGAACAACATGCCGATCTTATCTTCAGGTGTGCTGGCAAAATTATTATCCCACAACAGCATCTCCCACCAAAGCGCCCAACCTTCGCCCCAGAAAGAGGTGCGGAACGGGTTACGGTAAGGTTTGTATCGGCTGTTCATATAATACTGCAGGTTATGACCGGGAATTAATTCATGATGCACCACCGCTCTTGAGAAATGACGGTTGTTGCCACGCATCGTCATCATCCGATCCGCTTCATTCATATCTTCTGTTGGGTAAGCAATTAATATCTGTGCACCACCTAAAAAGAACGGTGCAAATTTTTGTTCAGCAGGCGTAAGCATCCGCATACTCCATCCTTCTTTCGCCATTTCAGGAATAGTTACCAGTTGTCGTTGTTCAATAAACTGAATGGCTTCATCAGCCAGAAATTTCGCCAGCTCCGGTTGCTTACCGATCTCTACATAGTTTGTTTTTACTTTTTCCAATGCCGCCTTCCAGTTGGTTCCAAAACCCATCTGCTGCGATGCTTTCAACATTTCTTTATCACACCAGGCAAATTCCTGCATGGCAATGGCCTGTATCTGTTCGGGTGTGTACGGGATCATTTCATATTGCAGATCACGAATGAGTGCTTCTCTGCCAATGGGATTGCCAATGATGCCGCTGCCATCATCTTTCTGTTGCACCGCTTTTGCTTTTTTCTTTAACCACGCAATGTAGGTACCAAGTGTTGTGTCTGCTTCGAGATAAGATGGCTTTGCATTGCTGGTAAACTGCGGATCATATCCATCATAAAATTTAAACGCTTCGTTGAACGCCCTGCGCAGATCGCTTACTGTTACAGAAGCCAGTTGAAATTGTTGAGCTGATAAGTCAGTACCTGTTTCGAGCTGCTTCATGTTTTGCAGCACTTCCTCTTTCAACTGTATAAAAGATTGCGCCACTTCTTTACCGGGTTGTTGTTGCCCTACTCTGCGTTTTTCTTCAAACGAAGTGATGTGTTTGGCAAATGGAATAACCGGCAGCAGCGATGTGTATTGCTGTTCATCGGCTAACAATTGCGATTGATCTTTTTGAATATTTCGTTTCAACAATAAATAATCGACCTTATCACTAGTTGTATAAGTAGAAAAGGGTTGTTTCTTTAAACGCTCCAGCCAATCAGTATAAAAACCTTTCATACGGTTGAAATATTCCGGCGAATGTTTGATCACATATTTCCGTTGCAGCATTTGCGCATCGGCATTGTATTGATTGATGAAACCATATACTTTGCCTGCATCGCCACTTTGTGCAGAAAGCGAACCGGCAGCAATAAGAATCAAGAGGAAAAGTGTACAACGACGGGGCATAGAACTGATTTTTGGGATGAACGTTCCTGCAATGTAATAAACCGTTTCGTTGTTTTTTGATGAAATTAACCGATGCTGGTATTCATCAGCCCACATCACGATCAAGGTCATAGTAATCCGGGAGTATATTGCTTATTTTGTTCCAACTATTTATATTCAAGCTATGAACCTGAAAAATATTCAAACCGAAATAGATGCTGCTTTTCTTTATCAAAAGCTGGCAACACATGAAGACGATCCGGTTATCGCCAACGTGTTCAGGCAAATGAGTGAAATTGAAAACAGCCATGCCGTTGCGTTTGCTGCCAAAGAAAAGATCGATGCATCATTTCTTCCTAAACCGTCTTGGCGGGCAAAAACCTTAAATCTGATCGGTAAAGTATTTGGTTACGATTACGTATTGGGTGCAGTGATGGATACAGAGAAAAGTATTTCCAACGCAATCGTTCAAACCAAAAAGAAAAACAAAGAAGCTATTACCGGAAGCGAAACAACGCATGTAAAAATCCTCCGCTCCATTTTAGAAAAAGAAGTTGAAGTATCCGGCAAACAAATTTCACGGTTTGAAAAACGACATCGTTCTGTTGGCGGCAATGCCATTCGTGCAGCGGTGTTAGGAGGTAATGATGGGTTGGTTTCCAACTTCAGTCTGGTAATGGGTATTGCTGGTGCTACACATGGTCAGGAGGGCGTTTTACTGGCAGGTCTTGCAGGATTATTGGCCGGAGCGTTATCGATGGCATTGGGCGAATGGATCTCTGTAAAAAGTTCGCAGGAGTTGTATGAAAACCAGATGCAACTGGAAATGGAAGAGCTGGAAACAAATCCCGAAGGAGAGAAAAAAGAAATTGCCTTGATCTATATGGCAAAAGGAATTGATGAACAACAGGCTTACATACTGGCAGATGAACTGATGAAAGATAAAACAAAGGCACACGATCTGTTAGTGAAAGAAGAATTAGGCATTGATGCTGAAGAATTAAAAGGATCAGCAGTTGAAGCAGCTGTTTATTCATTCATCTTATTTGCCATTGGCGCCATCATACCTGTTGCGCCGTTTATGTTTACCACAGGCACTGCTGCTATTGGCATCAGTGTTGCAGTGAGTGCATTGGGTTTATTCCTGATCGGCGCTGCTATTACATTATTCACCGGACGAAATGTTTGGTTCTCCGGTTTCCGGCAGGTGTTGTTTGGTTTAATTGCTGCAGCTATCACCTTCGGCATAGGTAAGTTGATCGGTATATCAATTGCAGGGTAACTTAAACATATGCGGTTGCATTGGAATTGCTTCGTTTAATTGTATACAGCTGATAGACTCATTTCTGTTCCTGACATAGATGACTCAACAACAGTACAGAATCGCTGGTAAAATAACTGCTAACTTGTAACTGATAGGTTGTACCTTATATGTTGCTTGAGAATTTTATCAGCAATATCACAGAAGCTATATAGTAGTTTTAAACTCCGATAGTAATGAACAGTTTATTTCAAGGTATTCCGAAAATTAGCTTTGGGCTATTGTTGTTATTGTTTGCGGCATGTAAAGAAAGAAGTACTTCTCCATCAAAAGAAGAAATCAACGAGATAAATCTCAAACGTGGCAATGTTGTTTTGTGCGGCCCTGCTGATGAACAATTCGGTACTGTTCAGTTTATTACTTCCTGTTCGCCGAAAACCAAAGAAGACTTTGATCTTGCAATTGCGCTGTTACATTCATTTGAATATGATGAAGCAGAAAAAGTGTTTGCAAAAGTGATTGAACAAGAACCAACCTGTGCCATGGCATATTGGGGAGTGGCTATGAGCAATTATCACCAGGTGTGGCCTTCGCCACCAACTCAAGCCGAGTTGCAGAAAGGAACAAAAGCGATCCTGATTGCACAAGCGTTAAAGAATAAATCAAAAAAAGAAACAGATTATATTAATGCCATTGCCACTTTTTACAAAGACTGGAATACAATCGATCATCGTACACGCACACTCAGTTTTGAACAGGCAATGGAGAAAGTTTATGCTACTTACCCAACCGATAAAGAAGTTGCAGCATTTTATGCATTAGCTCTTGTAGGTGCAGCAGATCCTGCTGATAAAACATATATCAAACAACGGAAAGCCGGCGAAATATTAACCGCATTATTTCCCGGCGAACCAAATCATCCCGGCATTGTACATTACATTATTCACACCTACGATTATCCTGAGCTTGCATCATTGGCATTACCGGCAGCAAGGAAATATGCAGCCATCGCTCCTTCTTCGGCACATGCACAACATATGCCTTCGCATATTTTTACAAGACTCGGGCTTTGGAATGAATGTATTCAATCAAATCTTGTTTCAACATCTTCTGCAAAATGCTATGCTGAAACAGCCGGCATTAAAGGTCATTGGGATGAAGAACTGCATGGCATGGATTATATTGTTTATGCTTACCTGCAGCGGGGCGAAACGGGTTTAGCCAAACAGCAATTCGATTACCTTAACACCATTAAAGAAGTGTACCCGGTAAATTTTAAAGATGCTTATGCCTTTGCGGCTATTCCTGCACGTTACTATCTCGAAAATAAATTATGGAAAGAAGCAGCTGACATGAAGATGCATCCAATTGATTTTCCCTGGCAAAAATTTCCCTGGCAAAAAGCGATCATTCATTTTACACGGTTGATGGGCGCTGTTCATACAAACAAACTTGATGCAGCAAAAACTGAATTGAAAATTCTTGACAGTATGCGTCACTTATTGATCGCTGAAAAAGATGTGTACAAAGCAAACCAGGTGTTGATACAACAAAAAACAGGCGAAGCGTGGATACTTTTTAAAGAAGGAAAAACAAATGAAGCCTTAATTCAAATAACAACTGCTGTTGAGCTGGAAGATAAAACAGGAAAAAGTCCCGTTACGCCCGGTGAAATTATACCTGCAAAAGAATCAATGGCGGATATGTTACTGCTGATGAATAAACCGAAGGAAGCTTTGGCAGCTTATGAAGCAAATTTAAAAACGCACCCTAACCGCTTCAATGCATTGTATGGTGCAGGATTGGCAAGCGAGTTATCTGGCGATGCCGGAAAAGCAAACTACTATTACAAGCAATTGCTTACAGTAGCCAGCTCTCCCAATGCCGGCAGAACTGAATTGGAAAAGGCGAGAGTATTTTTAAAAAATGATGTAATTGCTGTTGTAAAATAATTGCTGCGTTATATTCTTCTGTCAACTTCCTGCATTAGTTCTTTTGATTGCTCCATCAGTTGTTCCCTGTTATCTGTTACTTCCATCGGACTAAACAAAGCCAACTCACATAACTGGAAAATTTGACTGAACGCTGTTGCAAGGTCGGGCCAGTTTTTTTGTTGCAATGCATGCACTAATTGTACATTACTGATGTTTTTTGCCGTCAAATCCAATCGTTCCATTAAAAAATCCTGAAGGCCTTGTAACAGCAACGAATAAAACTGCTTGGGTTGAAGACCTTGCTGCACATAAGCCGCCGGTTGCAAATACGCTTCGATTGTTTTTTGTGGCTGCATATCTTCCTGCACTTCTTCAACAATTGCTTGTGCTGCAACTTTCGTTTCCTTTTTGTGTTGCATGAAAAAGATGCCACCGATCAATACGAGCAATCCACTTCCAACACCAGCAACCCACACCCAACGTGGCGTTCCATCTTCAACGATCGGCACGTCCTGAAACACCGGCGTTTTACGCTTAACCGCTGCCGTTACATTTAATTGCAAACTGTCGCTTGAAATGGTGTGATAGGTTTTCGTTTGTTCATCGAAATACGAAAACCGGATGGATGGAATATTGAACAATCCTGTTTTGGAAACAGAGAACGGAATATCAAATGTTTTGCTTCCGCTGATGGGCGATGAATGTTTATCGATCTGCTCTGTTAGTTTTGCATCAAATGAATCGACACCCGAGGGCCAGCTGATCGTTGGCACTGTGATCATGGGCAAATTGCCTTTGCCTTTAATGGTAATACGTAAGGTGGCATTATCGTTGGCGGCAATGGATGTATTTAGCAATGTTGCATCCATCTTAAACTGACCAACAGCGCCATTAAAGTTTTCAGGTTTGCTTTTTTCAGGCAGTTCCAGCACATTCACCTGCAATGAATCGCTTCGTAACACAATACGCTCTTCAACAATATCACCATTTTCCAATTCAGCCTCTTTCATTTTTTCCATCACCGCATCTAACCAACTGCCGGTTTCTTTTGTACTGCGTGTTCGTGCCCTGATCATCCGCACCAGGTTTTCTACTTCAACCGGCTCAATGGTTATCTGTCCGGCTTGTAACGGATACAACTGCACTTTACGGATGAGATAACAGTTGTAGAGTTTCCCATTGTACATTTCTTTTGAAAAAATACCCGTCTCCGGCCGTTCCATGTCTACTACCGAAAATCCATTGAGCGATGGACGTTTTACAATTTTCGATTCGCTGTCGAGCCGTGTAAATAATTTGAAGGTTGCCAACACGGGTTCTCCAACATAGCAGGTTCGTTTATCGATCGTGGCTTTAATAAATAAATTCTTTTCAATTTTCTCTTTTGCATTTTCACCGGGTCGCAAATAATAATCTGGCTTCTCTTCTTCCAATACTCTTGCATCTGCTACCACAATCATAAACGGAGAAGATGTATAAACCCGTCCTTTTACTTTTACCACAGCCGATGCAACAGGTAGTTTGCCTTTTATTTTTGGGCGAAGTAATATGCTGTAGGTAACGTATTCTGTTAATGCACCATTGATCCATGTCCATCCATTTGTTTGATCGAGCCCGGTCACTTGTTCAAAGTTGCGGAACGAAGGTGCCGTAAATTCATCGATCTGGCTGGCGCCTTCCACTACAAACTGCAATTGGATGGTTTCATTCAACTGTACCACTGTTTTACTGGGTATCACAGAGAATTTTACCTGCGCCGATACAACTGTAACCTGCAACAGCAGAAACACTGTTAATACAAAACCATATGACCGTTGCTGTAACATGCGTGTACAAAATTAGCGGAAGAGTGGCGTTGAGCAGATGCCGTTGATGTAAGTTGATGTTAAAACGACCGTTGATTTAATTGATTGATTGATATGAATGATGTGTTCAACAGGCAATTGGCAATAAGCAACAGGCAAATCTGTATTTATTTGCGTCCATCTGTGGCCAATCATCAAATCATCATCTCATCAGCGGTCAAAGATCCCCCAACTGCGGCCGGATGGTGATTTCTTCCACACAGGCCTGTGGCGAAAGTTGTGAACTGGCGTATACCAATTTGGCAATATCGTCTGCTTCCATGATCCGTTTGGTAGAATTATCATAATCGCCCCATGAATCAGTCAATACGGCACCCGGGAAAACAGAAGTTACTTTGATCAGATGCGGTTTCATTTCTTCCCGCAGATTTTTACTGAACCCATGCATGGCATATTTGCTGATGCTGTAGGCACCGCCGTTGTTATAGGCATGCAACGAAGCAATGGAACACATGTTGAAAATGTGGCCACGTGAACCACTTACAGGACTTTGTTTCATCATCTGCGGCAATAACTTTCGGGTAAGGTGATAGGCGCTGTACAAATTGGTAGCGATCATTTCTTCCAGAAAACCGTCTTCTTCGTTATGTACGCTCCCAAGTAAAAAATTACCGGCGTTATTTACCAACACATCAATGTTGAAACTATTGTCGAGCACCCATTTTCCGAAATTATCAACTTCCTCCCGTTTGCTGAGATCTCTTGCTTTGGCTTTGATCTTTATGCCGGGATATTTATCCTGCAACTCGGCCATGGTTTTGTAGATCGCTACTTCACTTTTCGAACTGAGATACAATGCATGCCCGTTCGCCGCAAAAATTTCGGCGATGGCTTTACCAATTCCTCTTGATGCACCGGTTATTACAACGTTCATAAAAAAAGTTTGAGGTACGAAGTACGAACTTTTTTTGCTCTAAACCGTACCTCTACCTTTGTACTTCGTATTTTGCAATTATGAACTATCGTCACTTGTTTTTCGACCTCGACCATACCCTTTGGGATTTTGATGCCAATGCTATGGAAACGTTGGCGGATGTATATAAGGATCTCGATCTGCAAACAGCCGGCATCAATGACTTTGATCTGTTTTGCAAACACTACCTGCACCACAATGCTGTACTATGGGATCGCTATCATCACGGATACATTACAGCCGAGGAACTGAAGTGGAAACGGATGTGGCGCACCTTACTTGAATTTAAAAATGGCAGCGAAGAACTGGCTCGTAAAATGAGCGGCTATTTCCTTGAGGTATTACCCACAAAACAAAACCTGTTTCCATATACCCATGAAATTCTGCAACATTTAAAAGAGAAGGAATACAAGCTTCACCTCATTACCAATGGTTTTGAAAAAACACAATGGCGAAAATTAGACAACAGCAAACTGGGACAATATTTTGAAGAAGTGATCACCAGCGAAACCAGCAACAGTGTAAAACCAAACAAAGAAATTTTTGAATACGCCCTTCGTATTACCGGTGCTGAGTTAAAACAAAGCATTATGATCGGTGATAATTTAGATGCCGATATTAAAGGCGCCATTAACGCAGGAATGGATTCGATTTTTGTGAATCATATCAATGCAGAGTTGAAAGGAATAAAGCCAACGTATGTGATTACGCATTTGAGGGAATTGGAGGAGATATTTTAGTGAGTGGTGAAGCGAGTGGGTCTCCGATAGTGAACTAATCTACACGCCGAGGTCGGTGTCCCCACCGACCGAACTCAATCAAAATGCATCCATATAATGCGTAAGAATTTCAAATTCATCAAACCCTGATTCATAAAATCTTGCTGATGAAAATCGATAGTCTTCTGGTAATCGACATAAGTTCCAATGATCTTGCAAAGGGTTGTAATGTAAATAATTCAACTTTTGCTCTGCGACATCTTTGCTGAAAATATGCACAGCCAGTGGATCTCGTTGCCAAAAATTATACTTTCGATCTGATGCTGAAACAGAAAATTGAAGTAGCTTCTCTGGATTTTCTGCTACCAGCTTTTTTTGAAATTGATGAGAAGTGAATTTTTCAAAGCTATTCTTGGGAAACTCTTTTCCATTCATGGCAAATTGTTGCCACAGAAGATGGATATGATTCGGCATTATCACATACCCATAAATTTCAACCAATTTTTTATCGCATAGCCATTTAAAACTGGAGATAATTATTTCTTTGTATGCGTCTTCTTTTAAAAGATGTGCCCAATTCCTGATTGTGATTGTCCAGAAATAAACAGCACTTAACTCTGTATAGGAATTTCGGTGTCCTTTATAGTTAGTATCAGACATTTTGATTGCGGTCGGTGGGGACACCGACCTCGGCGTAGCGGTTCATACTTCTTTCAGGAATAATAGAACCGAAACACTGACCATTCAATACTCACCCCTCACCATCAATATTCAGCCAGCACCGTAACGCCTGCCTGCACTTTCTCATTCAACTTTACATTGATCTTTGTACCGGGAGGCAACAACAGATCTACACGTGAACCGAATTTGATAAAACCAAGTTCACCGCCCTGCTCTACTTTTTGTCCGGGTTGGAGATAGTTTACGATGCGTTTGGCAACAGCTCCTGCAATTTGTTTTACAAGGATCACAATACGATCGTTACTCAACACCACACTATGACGTTCATTTTCGGTGGATGATTTCGGATTCCAGGCAACGAGGTATTTACCTTTGTGGTATTGCGAATAATTCACTTCACCTGCAATAGGATTTACATTCACATGTACATTCGCCGGGCTCATAAACACACTTAACTGAATGCGTTTGTCTTTGAAATATTCAACATCGGTTATTTCTTCGATCACTACCACTTTGCCATCGCAGGGACTGTAGATCGCATGTTCGTTGGGTGGTGTACTACGCTTCGGAATACGAAAGAAGGAAACAATAAACAGGAAGAAAAATAAGGTTACTGCAAAAATGAGCCAGGATAATATGGGCAACCCCGGGCTTACAAAATTGAACACCAGCAGGTTGATAACGATAAATAAAACGGCTGCAATGGAAATACTTTTGAATCCTTCTCTGTGAATGGTCATGTAACTGATTTGAGCTGCGAAAGTACAAAGAATCGGGCTACTGGTATTGTTGCTGGCCAAACTTCTTCCAATGCTCCACTGCAAATGAAAGAAATGCTTTCGGCGCATCGCTGAAGGCGGTATCGGCTTTCCAGCTTCCGCCAATAGTATCGTTCTGCAGAATCATTAATTCCTCACCACGGATCGCATATTTTTTTCCTGCTTCATACATGATGAGCTTTTTTTCATTCGGACTCACATCGCCCTTGCAACTCAACGCATACACCATTGTTATTTCAGCAATACCATTGCTGTCGAGATCGGTGATCGACAAATGATCATCATAAAATGTACAGGTAATGTCCAGTCCACAATTCGTGATATTGTCCTTCATCTTCCACTTCGTCACAAACCCACTATCTGTTTTTTGATACAGCACAGCTGATAGTTTTGCCGACGCATCCGTTTGTCCTTTTTCAATGTATGCTCCCGTTTCATACAACACCAGCCAGTTTTCACCGGATACATCGTGCCATTTTTTTGCACGTTTCAACTGATACGAACTGGGCAACGGCAACAATGCACTAACAGCAGCTGTTACTTCTTCTACTTCTGATACATTTTTTTGTTCCTGCACAACAGGTGTTGCAGCACCCTCCTGCTTTTTATTTTTACAAGAGAGTAGCAGCCCCAAAACCAGTATCACACAAATACGTATCATCAGTTTATCAGTTTTAAGAGGATCCATACAAAAGGTGTTGCCAGTAATAAAGAATCAAAGCGATCGAGAAAACCACCATGACCCGGCATAAAACTACCACTATCTTTTACGGCAGCCAATCGTTTCAATTTACTTTCCAGCAAATCGCCAAAGGTTCCGGCTATGGCTGCCACTGCTGCTATAGCGGCCCATAAACCTGCGGAGTATGGCTGCATCAAATGACCAATTATACCCATCACTATAACTGCAAGAATGAATCCGCCAATTGTTCCTTCCCATGTTTTTTTAGGAGAAATGGAACTTAATGGTGTTTTGCCAATCAATGAACCAACAATGTATGCCATGGTATCATTTACCCAAATTGAACCGATTATGATTAATGGAACTACAAAGCCTGTTATTTCTGCTAATGAAAATGAGATTATCGAAAATGCATCAGCATTACAATCGTCACCATTTTGCGGCATCCACATTGCACCACTTCGAAGACTGAGCAACAATGCCCAACTAAATGAAATATAGATCAGTCCGAATACTGAATGGGCGATGTATTTAAAATTAAAATGTTTGGAAAACAACAACTCACTTAAAGGGATGATCAACAAGCCGATCAACGCTAATACCCAACCAATCGAATGAAGCGATACTTTGTCCGTAACAAACCAATCGTTGGTAAAGAATAACAGCAGTCCATAACCGCCCAGCATTACACCATACTTATGAAATGGATTGATGGTTTGATATCCTTTGTCGATCAGACCCACCAGTTTCTGGTATTCGAACCAGCAACCAAAATGAATGATGCTGAACAACAGCAGAAAACTCCATTTATTCCACAACAAGCCAACAAGCATAATTGCAACAAACAGCAAAGCTGTAAGTGCACGTGTGCGGAATGTTTGCCAGTTAAACGCCATGAATGAATTTGTTATTTAAGATATTGGTTGGGCGATGAGTTGTTTTGTACAGCAGCAATACTGTCGGGATATACTTTTGTTGCCGTCAGTTTTTTTAATAAAATAAACAGGCCCACCAATATCGCCGCACTGATGACTCCTGCCCACCAAGGCGCACTATCACCCACTTCCATATCGATCTTTTTATCTTTTGTGTATTGCCAATACAGAATTGTTACCATCAACGCATTATTAAAAAAGTGTGCAATGATGCTGTACCATAAATTACCGGTGTAATAAAAAATATAACCGAGTACCATTCCCAAAGCAACACGTGGTATAAATCCATACCAGGAAAAGTGGATGGCGCTGAAAATAAATCCGGTTATAAAGATCACCAGCCAGGGAATTTTAAACCAACGCATAAAAATGCTTTGCATGGCACCTCTGAAAAACACCTCTTCCACAATCGCAGGCATCAGGGCAATAATGAATAATGCAATTACATAATCAGCAGGAGTTTTAAATGTCGCCATCAGCTTTACCTGTTCTGCATATTGCGATTCCATGCCATCAAACATTTTTTTCATAGATGCAGTAATGGGAATGGCTTTGTTCAACTCTGCTAAAAAACCAACAAAGGGCAACGCACATAACATGATCAGTATCGCAGTAACTGCCCGGTTAATATGCAATCCTTTTTTAAACCCTAACCGTTCAAATGGTTGCTTGCTGGCAATACGTGCCGTTACAAAAGCAGGAATAAAAAAAATGATGATGGTCGAAACTACCTGCATCACCTTTACGGCATCCACGTTTGCAGGATTGAACATTTCTTTTTGCATGTCAAACAACGACTTGCCCGTCATACCGATCCAGATAGGAATGGCCGCTGCACTGCCGATCACAAAACATCCTACCCAGATACCGATGAGGATCAAAAACTCGATTGGTGGTTCTAACTTGCGCTGATATTGATTTTCGTACATAATAACTGGTGAAAACTGACTAAATTTGCAGCTTGTTTTTATAAAGTGGTAAAGATAGGTAACATATCGCTTCCTGAGTTTCCGCTCCTCCTTGCTCCGATGGAGGATGTGAGTGATCCTCCATTCCGTGCTGTTTGCAAGGATAATGGTGCCGATATGATGTTCAGTGAATTCATCAGTAGTGAAGGATTGATTCGTGATGCCATCAAGAGCCGCCAGAAACTCGATTTTGAAGAAGAGGAACGTCCATTCGGTATTCAGATTTTTGGTGGTGATGAAGAAGCGCTCGGCATGAGTGCACGTATTTGCGAAACCGTAAATCCTGATCTGGTTGACATCAACTTCGGTTGCCCCGTAAAGAAAGTGGCGATGAAGGGTGCGGGTGCCGGTGTGTTGAAAGATGTTGACCTGATGGTGCGGTTAACCGCCTCCGTTGTTAACTCCACTTCGTTGCCTGTTACTGTAAAAACAAGATTGGGCTGGGACGACAATACCAAGAACATTGAAGAAGTGGCTGAACGTTTGCAGGATGTTGGTATTAAAGCCTTGAGTATTCACGGACGTACACGTAGCCAGATGTATAAAGGTGAAGCCGATTGGACACTCATCGCTAAAGTGAAAAACAATCCACGTATTCATATCCCGATTTTTGGCAATGGTGATATCGACAGTGCTGAAAAAGCAGTGGAGTACAAAAACCGTTATGGCGTTGATGGCGTGATGATCGGTCGTGCAGCCATTGGTTACCCATGGATCTTTAACGAGATCAAACATTTTGTAAAAACAGGAGAGCATCTTCCACCACCAACAATTGAGCAACGGGTTGAAGTTTGTCGCAAACACTTGCATAAATCTTTCGAATGGAAAGGACCGAAAGTGGGCATCTTCGAAATGCGTCGTCATTACGCCAATTATCTGAAAGGCCTTCCTAACATTAAAGAATATCGTGGCAAATTAGTTACGCTGAACACGGTTGAAGAAATAGATGCGGTGTTAGATGAGATCGTTGTAAAGTTCAGCGGTTTTGAATTTGCTCCTTCGAAAATTGAATTGATCAACTACCACGAGAAGTGCCCGGTGAATTAAGGGTCGGGGCGCTCAAAGCGACCTGAACCGTTGTCTGAGTCGGGACGCTCAAAGCGGCCTGAATTCTTCCATTATTTTTTTTGTTTCATTTTTGTATCTTAACAGAAACACGTTTGAATGCATCTGGAAGAAGGTGAATTTTATCACATCTATAACCGAGGGAATAACAAGCAATCTATTTTCTTTAATGATGACAACTATGTTTTCTTTATTAAAAAGATCCGGGAGCAACTACTGCCTGTTGCCGATATTCTTGCATACTGTCTGATGCCAAATCACTTTCATATTTTGATAAAGGCCAACGAACAAAGTGTAAAAGAACGTAATTCATTTGGAGGAAAGCCAATGCAGGAGTTTGCTTACAAAATTGGAATGCTGCTCAGCAGTTACACGCAAGCTGTTAACAAGGCAAATAAAACCAGTGGTTCGCTTTTTCAACAAAAGACAAAGGCCAAGTTATTGGCGGAAGAAATAAACAATCACAAAGTCAGTTATCTTGAGCACTGCTTCTTTTACATACATCAGAATCCCCTGGCAGCAGATTTGGTTAAAGATCTGAACGATTGGAAATATTCATCACATCTTGATTACTGTGATAAAAGAAACGGAACTTTGTGTAATAAAGAATTATTTTTTTCATTCACGGGACTAACGGTTTCGGACATCATTCACCATTCAGAAACTGCAATTGATCCTGAAATTAGTTTCAAATTAGAATAAGGGTTCAGGTCGCTTTGAGCGCCCCGACCCACACATCACCATCATGAACTGGTTCCTCCTCATCATTGCAGGTTTATTTGAAGTTGGTTTTGCTACCTGTCTTGGGAAAGCAAGAGCAACAAGCGGCAATACATCTTTGTACTGGATGGTTGGCTTTTTTGTTTGCCTCAGCATCAGCATGTTTTTATTGTATAAAGCCACGCAAACATTACCGATTGGTACAGCCTATGCAGTTTGGACAGGCATTGGTGCAGTTGGAACAGTCATTATGGGAATAATTTTCTTTAAAGAGCCCGCCGATTTCTGGCGACTGTTTTTTATTACAACATTGATCGCTTCCATTATTGGATTGAAAGCAGTCTCATCGCATTAAGTTTGTTTACGCACGAAACTTTCAAGTCCTTTTGTGTAAACAGCTGCTCTTCGTTCAGCAGCAATATCCAAAACCAATGCAGCAACAGCCATGATAAAAAGCCCGGCACCAACTCCACTCCACAATTGTTGTGCAGCATTTGTTCGGAAGTAGAAGAAGAGAGAAATTCCAACGAGTAACAACACAACTTCAGCGATCAGAATAACACGGAAACTCTTCATTACTTTCTCCATACGAGGATATTCCTTTTGTTTCAAATCGCCGGGATTCAAATCGTAAGCATATACATTCCGGATTCGATCATCATCACTTCGTTTATAAATGGTAAAGCCAATGCTGCCGGCAACAACACCCACAACGATCATCGGAATGGCAGCACCTTTAAAGAAAGGCGTTTTCAGCACAAAAAATAAAATGATAGCAGCAATAACTGCCACTATACCAACTGCTATAAAAAACAGGCTGCCTTGTTTCTCTGCGGAAAAGTATTGTTCAATATCGGTTTTGCTGAACATGATGAATTGTTTGCAGTAAGATACTACAACTGTAATTTGTTTCCGATAGAAAGATGATTGACTGCAGCAACGCCCAATTGCTCCTGCAACAAGAGCAACTCCTGCTTCGGATAAAAGATGGGCTCATCGCTCAAATCAAATGTAGCATGATGCATGGGAATCAATTGTTTTGCCTGCAATTGTTCAAAAGCAACCAATGCATCTGCCGGACTTGTATGTGCCGTATGCATAAACCATTCAGGTTTGTATGCGCCGATGCCCAGCAAGGCCACATCAATATTGGGAAAGAGCTGGGCAATTTCGCTGAAGTGAATGCCCAAACCACTGTCGGCACCAAAATAGATCTTTCGCTGATTGCCTTCCAGCATAAAACTTCCCCACAACATATTATTCATATCATTGAGTCCACGTCTGTTCCAATGTTTGGCAGGTAAGTAGGTAACCGCAACATCTGTTTCTAACTGATAGCGTTGATACCAACCAGCTTCAACAATAGGGTTGGTAATTTCCCAGCTACGTAATAAAGGCGCAATATTTAAACCTGTAAGAATAATGGCGGATGGATTTAATGTACACAACTGTTGCATACTTTTCTGATCGCAATGATCACGATGATTATGCGACAGCAAAATATAATCGATGTGCTTGAGATCTGCAACATCACATGGCAATGGCGTTAATCGTTTTACCGGACCAACATTGTACAATACCGGATCAGTAATAAAATGTTTACCGCTGACTGTGAACAGAAAACTTGCATGCCCCAACCATACAATCCCATCTTCCCGATTGCTTGTAAGCGTTGGATTGATTATCACCTCTACATTCGGCTGTTGTTTTTTCTTCAACGGCTTTAGTGGATTCGCTTCCACCTGCCATTTGAATAATTCACTTACACTTCGTTCTGATGGTCCATCCAGATTGATGTACTGTTGTTTTTCATTCAACAGATTACCATGCCAACCATCTTTAATAAACGGTAGATCGGGATTATGTGTTGGAAGTTGTTTCATTGTTATTCTAATGATGAACGGAGCGTCGCCAATGGCGGTGAATGATAGTTGAACGATGACAACCAAAAATTTATACCATCAACAATACAGCTACATAATGACAGATAGCAGCCGCCAGTACAAACAAATGCCAGATAACATGATGATAGTGCAGCTTTTCCCAGAGATAAAAAATAACACCGATGCTGTACAGTAAACCGCCAATAATGATCATAGTTAAAACGGGGCCTGGAATAGCTGCAAAAAACTGCCGGCCGCTGAACAATAAGATCCAACCCATACCGAGATAAATGACTGTTGAGATGTAATTGAACCTGCCTGTAAAAAATATTTTAAAGGAGATGCCGATCAATGTGAGTCCCCACAATACACTCAGCATTACAATGCCGGTTGTGTTTAACATGTAGTTCAACAGAAAAGGAGTGTATGTTCCTGCAATTAGAAAATATATACTGATGTGATCGAATACATGCAGCACAGCTTTCACTTTTGGATTCTGAAATGCATGGTACAGCGTTGAGAATGTAAACAGAAGTATAAACGAGAATCCATAAATGGCTGCGCCAACAACAGCAACGGTATGATCTTTATTCGCAGCAATTGCACTCAATACCGGCAGCGCAGCAATACCAAAAATAATTCCGATACCGTGTGTAATACTATTGGCAATTTCAAGCCGGAGGTTACTGTGCTGCTCTGTCATGTAGCTATTGTTCGATTTCTTTCAACATCTGTTCACTGGTTGGAGAAACAGAAGGATCAAAATAATGCGTAAGAATTCCTTCTTCGTTTACGAGGTACTTCGAAAAATTCCAGCTTGGCTGTTTCCCATTCCATCCATTCTTGGTTGAATCGGTAAGCCATTTGAATACTTCGTTCTGCGTTTCACTTTTTACAACCGAACTTTTTTTCATCAACGGAAATGTAACGCCAAAGTTGACTTTGCAAAATTGTGCGATCTCTTCATCACTTCCTTTTTCCTGTTCTTTAAAATCATTGGCAGGGAAACCGAGGATCACCAGTTTATTCTCAAATTTTTTCTGGAGCTGTTGCAGCTCATCATACTGCCCGGTGTAACCACAATTGCTGGCGGTATTTACCAACAACACTTTCTTTCCTTTCAAGGATGAAAAGTCGTACGTAGTCCCATTGTTCAAAATACCCTTGAGTGAATGGAACGGAACGGCCGGCTTCTGGTGTTCATTTGCCAACGCATCGGTGTTTTTACCAATCAGTTTTGTAAAAAATATCCATGCCGGGTAAACTGCTTTTAATACTTTTTGTCTTGTTGTCATACCTGCACTGTTTCGGTTTACATAAAAAAAATAACTCATCGCCACTATAGCGATCATCAATAAAACAACGGTAACACGTTTAAGTTTACGCATGCTGTATTATTTTCTTCCCAATGCCAAACGCCATAATCGAAGTTTGGATCTGTTAAACGGCGGATACCTGAAAAATGGTTCAAACCAATTGGCTTTTTTTACAACACCTTTGTAATGTGTAAATGTATCGAATGAGAATTTACCCAAATGTCCGCCATGGCCGCTTGTACCAATTCCTCCAAATGGTATACTATGGTTTCCCAATTGATAGATGGTTTCGTTGATACAACCTGCTCCGAAACTGATATTCTCAATAAAGAAGCGCTGGTTTGTTTTGGAGGTGCTGAATACATATACCGCCAACGGATTTGGATTCAAAGCGATCAATTGCAACACTTCACTGTTTTCTTTATAAGAAAACACCGGCAATACCGGACCGAATATTTCTTCTTTCATTACTGTTGCATCTGGTTTCACTTCATCCATGATGGTTGGACCAATATGTCTGCTTGCTTCATTTACATCACCTCCATATACGATCTTTCCTTCTTTCAAATATTTTACAATGGACTGGAACCGTTTTGCATTGATAATACATCCATAATTATCATTTGCTGCACGGTCTGTACCATACGATTGTTCAATTGTTCCAATAATGCTGTGGATCAGTTTATCTTTTACACTTTCATGCACCACCAAATAATCCGGAGCCACACAGCTTTGCCCGCAGTTGAGCAACTTCCCCCATACAATTCGTTTCGCTGCCATTTTCAGATCGGCACTTGCATCTACAATGCACGGGCTTTTTCCGCCCAACTCCAACGATACCGGTGATAAATGTTTTGCCGCCATCGCCATGATCTTTTTTCCAATCTCTGTACCTCCTGTAAAAAACACATGCCCAAAATGAAACTGATCAAGCAATGCTGTAACAACCACTGCACCTTCGCCTGCAACTGCATGTATAAATTCCGTTTCAAAATTTTCATTGATGAGTTGCTCCAGTACGGCAGATGTATGTGCACTTAATTCCGAATGCTTAATGAGCACTGTATTACCCGCAGCAATAGCACCTGCCACTGCCCGGTAGGTGAGCAACACAGGATAATTCCAGGGTGATATCACCAATACATTCCCAACAGGTTCAGGATACATTTTTGTAACTGAGGGAAGTAGATACAATGGCGTATCAACCAATTGTGGCTGCATCCACTGCCGAACGCCCCGCAACTGCACACGGATCTCTTCATACACAGGACCAAGCTCTGTCATATAAACTTCCTGTGCATGCTTACCCAGATCTTTCAACAATGCTTCTTCGATCTTTTTTTCATTGTTGCGTAAAACGGCTTCCAGTTTTTTTAACTGTTGCCTGCGAAAGGCAAGCGAACGGGTTGCACCTGATTTGTAGAAAGCAACCTGTGCATCGTATATGGATTGATATGAATTCATGAATGGCCTTCCGGTTTTGATAATTTTAAAGCAATCGATGAAGGATGGTCCCCTTTCTACAAATGTACCAAAGCTTCCTGTTCTTTCTGTTACGTAAATGAATAGCTACCTTCGCTGTATGACGGACGAATATTTCATGCAACAGGCACTTAAAGAAGCAGTGATCGCTTATGAAGAAGGCGAAGTACCGGTGGGTGCCGTAGTGGTAATGGAAGGAAAAATTATTGCACGTGGTCATAACATGACGGAGAAACTCAATGACCCCACAGCACATGCGGAGATGATTGCGTTAACATCAGCCTTCAGTCATATCGGTGCAAAATATTTACCAGGTGCAACATTGTATGTAACGGTTGAACCTTGTTTGATGTGTGCAGGTGCGTTATACTGGAGCAAACTGACCCGCATTGTATGGGGAGCTGACGATGAAAAGAACGGACACAAACGCATTACGAAAGATGAATCTCCATTTCATCAAAAGGCAGAAATAAACACCGGAATTTTAAAAGACGAGTGCGCCCGTTTAATGAAAGATTTCTTTGCAGCAAAACGATAGCCATGGCAAAAGCAGTTGCTAAAACAATCACAGTTACACATCCTGTAACAGGAACAGAACGGAAATTTGATGCCGCTATTTACGAACCGTTCAAAGCGGCCATTCTGCAAAGTCTCAAAGGCAGTAAGGGTAAAACGTTTTCTGAATTAACGGATGACGTGGTAAAGATCATCCGCAAACAAATGCCGGGCTTTACCAAATCGATTCCCTGGTACACCATCTCCATCCGTCTCGATCTTGAAACAAGAGGGCTTGTAGAAACCTTTGTTGAGAAAGGGAAAAAGCTCAACCGTCTTGCAAAATAAACTTCAGCATTTCGGCAATAGCTTTCTTTAACAAAACCTTTTTACCTCCTCTTACAACTTCCGGTTTTTGCAGCCATCTATATGGTTGTAGCTGTAAAGCAACGGCTGCATAAGCATATGAAAAAAAGCATTGGTTTTGTTATCCTGAGCATGTTGTTGCTTACGGCTTGTCGCAAAGCTGATCTGCCAACAGCACCCATTGACGAATCAGTATGGTTACAAAAGGAACGGGGTGTGGTTGTGTTTGCTGATTTCGATTGTAACTACTTTGTAATTGAAACACGTAACGGGTACACCGTTGCTGAAAACTGGTCGTTCCGTCCCTACACCGGTGATGTTTTGTATGGTGACCTCAGTTTCTACGGACTTAAAAATGTATATAACCGGAGCCGTGGTGCATTAATGGCCATTGATGTGGAAGATTACTGGCTAAGCTATTTTGCCGCACAGGACCGTATCAGCTGGTACTGTTCTCAATAAACCCAAGTGTCCTCTATGGAGAAAGGGAATGCAGCAGTGCGTTCCTTTCTTTTTTGTATGGGTTGCCAATCTTTCATGAGTTGCACCACTTAATTACAAATTGCAAGGTTGGCAACCCTAAAAAACTTGTCGGCATGCTAATTGCCATCTACTTAATCCATCTGCATTTTAAATTATCTGTTTGTACCTTTGCCTTCCAATTAACAATTTCGTAAATTTTAAAACTTACAGAACATGGCATTTACATTAGCACCTCTTCCGTATGCGCATGATGCATTGGAACCCCATATCGACACAACCACTATGCAAATACATCATGGTAAACACCACCAGGCTTATGTTGATAATCTCAACAAAGCAGTGGCAGGTACTGAGCACGAAAGCAAATCGCTGGAAGAACTGGTAGCAGTAGCCGGCAGTATTTCTCCTGCTGTACGTAACAATGGTGGTGGTCACTGGAATCACACATTTTTCTGGGAATCATTGGCACCGAATGCAGGCGGCACACCAACAGGTGCTTTGGCTGATGCAATTACTGCTGCTTTTGGATCGTTCGATGCATTCAAAGAAAAATTTGCAGCAGCAGGTATGACACGTTTCGGAAGTGGCTGGGCCTGGTTGATCGTGAAAGATGGCAAATTGGAAGTTTCATCAACTCCTAATCAGGATAATCCATTGATGGATGTGGCCGAAGTAAAAGGCACACCGATCCTTGGAGCTGATGTGTGGGAGCATGCTTACTACTTAAAGTATCAGAACCGCCGTGCTGATTACTTGGCTGCATTCTGGAACGTAGTAAACTGGAGTAAAGTAGCAGAACGCTTCGGTAAATAAGAAAGAATATACTTTGTAATAATTAAAAGGCTCGCCATAATTGGCGAGCCTTTTAATTATCAATCAGATCATTTGCATCATTTCATCCCATCATCTGCGGTTCTTCTTCCAGCAATTATTTGCATGATCATTCACCATGCCACTCGCCTGCATAAATGCATAGCAAATCGTTGAGCCAACAAACTTAAACCCACGTTTCAATAGATCTTTGCTCATGGTATCGGAGAGTTCTGTTTTTGCAGGCACATCACCCATCGTCTTCACGTTATTTACAATTGGTTTGCCGCCAACAAACTGCCAGATGTAGTTGTCAAAGCTGCCAAACTCTTTTTGTATGGCGAGATATGTTTTTGCATTTTGTACAAAAGCATTCACTTTTAAACGGTTGCGTACAATACCTGCATCCTGCAACAACGCTTCTATTTTTTTATCGCTGTACTTCGCCATTTTCTTTGCATTAAATCCATCAAACGCTTTGCGGTAGTTTTCACGCTTGTTCAAAATGGTGTACCAACTAAGTCCAGCCTGTGCCCCTTCAAGGCAAAGCAGTTCAAAAAGTTGTTGATCATCGTGAAGCGGCGTTCCCCATTCTTCATCATGATAATTCTTATACAAGTCATCTTTCAAACACCAACTGCAGCGTACTTTTTCTTTTGCCATGATTTTTGCTTTATACACTTGCAAAGTAATTAATTTCACAATTCGTAACAGTGTAAAATGATACGCAAAGCAACCGGTAACGATTTTAATTTTCTGTATTATCTGTATATGCATCCGCAGGTAAATCCGTACCTGTTGTATGAATACATGCAGCAGGATGATTTCCATTCTGTATTCAATGAGTTGCTGCACAAAAACGTGCTGTACATTTTTGAAGTAAATGGGGTCGATGTTGGTATGTTTAAACTGATGCCACAACACCATCGCAATGCACACATTGCGTACTTAGGCGGTGTGGCCATTGATCCCGAGCATGCAGGCAAAGGACATGGTTTGCAAATGATGAAAGAGATCATTGACTATGCAAAGCAACAAGGCTTTATTCGATTAGAGTTAACCGTTTCTACTTCCAATGAAAAAGCAATTCAACTTTATCTAAAAGCAGGCTTTCACCACGAAGGTGTGTTGAAAAAATACACGTATTTAAAAAGTAAAGATCAGTATGTAGATGAAGCAGTGATGGCGTATTTATTTTAAGGAACAGGGTCGTAACCACTTCCTCCCCATGGATGACATCGGCCGATGCGTTTCATTGTTAACCACAAGCCTTTTATAGGTCCATGTTTTTTCAATGCTTCAATTCCATATTGGCTGCAGGTAGGTGTATATCTGCACTTTGGACCAATGGCCGGACTGATAACATACTGATAAAAACGGATCAATAAAATAAACGGAAAACTCAGGATCGTTTTGATCCTGCCTGAAGTAGAGGTGGCTGTATTATGATGTTGACTGCACACTCAGTTGTTCAAGTTTTTGTAACGCTATTATTGTTTTCTCTGCAATCAATTTATAATCGGGCACTTCTTTTCCTGTGAAAATAAAAAACACATGCAGTTGACTGTTCTCTTCTTTCAATTGTTGCTTCAGCTTATTTTTTTGTAACCGCCATGCTTCACGGATCAATCGCTTCACACGGTTACGGTCAACTGCTTTTTTAAAATGTTTGGTCCCAACAGCTACACCAAACTGCAAGGAACAATCGTCAATAGGCAACGGGCAGGAAGTATAATATACACGTAACGGCGGAACGGAAAATGATTTCCCTTCTTTGAACAAGTGCTCAATTTGCTTGCGGCTTTTGAGGCGCTCCTCTTTACCGAGTGTATATCGTATTGTTTTTTCCAACTGTTACAGAAGCAAAAATAACTCCCCTTTATGGCATGGGATTAAATAAAAAAGTCTCCCGCATTAACGGGAGACTCAAAATATCTTCTTCAAATGAATAGTGCTTATTTCTTAGCGCCACGCTCATCAGAAATCGTGAGCTTATGACGGCCCTTTGCACGACGGCTTGCTAACACCTTGCGGCCGTTAGCATCCTGCATACGTCTGCGGAAACCATGTGTGGTCTTTCTGCGACGCTTTGAAGGCTGGTATGTACGTTTTTTTCCTGGCATTGTTTGCTGTTTTACTTCTTTAAAAATACCGGGGAGAAACCGGAAATTTCAGATCACGCAGTGAGAACACCACTTCCCGCTGTTTGTGAAAGGACGGCAAAGGTAGGGGAAACTGCCCGAAAACACAGGGTTTGAGGCAAGAAAAATCTAATATGGTGAGTCCCAAGCCTGTCCTGAGCCTGTCGAAGGATAGAGTGGCTCATCCTCAACATCAATTGCTGCAATCCCTTGATAGTAACCTGATGCCCCGGAGAGGATGATCAGCTTGAAAGCTCAATATGCTTCGCTTGAACATCCGTTCCATAAAACAGCTTGGCATGTTTGTCAAAATCAGTAGCTGAGTCAGTGGTGAAAAACTGCCTTTTGCCGTGCTTCGTCAACCGCTCCTCCATCTCAGGATGTCGTTGCAGGTAGTCGGCCAAGCTGGTTGCCACAATCTTTCCCTGCGAAAGCAAGTTGACCTCCGCAGGCAAATACTGTTTAATTTTTTTACTGAGCAAGGGATAATGTGTGCAACCCAGCAACACTGTATCAATGGAAACGGATTGCTGCATTAATTCATTCAAATATTCTTTTACAAAATAATCAGCCCCTTCACTTTCATGTTCATTGTTCTCAATAAGCGGCACCCACATAGGACAAGCCTGTTGAACAACATGGATCGCCGGATAAAACTTATTGATCTCAATTTCGTACGATTCCGATTGCACGGTGCCGGCTGTTGCAAGTACCCCAACACTTCCGGTTTTACTGAACTGTCCGATCACTTCGGCAGTTGGGCGTATTACACCCAACACCCGGTTGTTTGGATTCAGATGCGGCAGATCATTTTGCTGAATGGTACGCAATGCTTTTGCAGAAGCAGTATTACATGCCAGTATCACCAATGGACATCCTTGTTTAAAAAACCATTCCACACATTCCAATGTGTAGCGATACACCGTTTCAAAACTTCGTGTACCATAAGGTGCACGTGCATTATCACCAAGATACAAATAGTCGTATTGCGGTAACTGTTCCACAATTTCCTTCATCACGGTTAAACCGCCGTAACCCGAATCAAATATGCCGATAGGTCCTGTGTGCATGCCGCTAATGTAAGCACAAAAAAAATCCCCCGATAAATCGAGGGATCAATATTGTAAATGAAAGCGATTAATTACTTCGCCGGTGTTTCAGGTATTTTCAAAAACTTCTTTACCAATGGAAGAAGATCGTCTGTAGTTGGAACAACCAATAACGCTTCTCTCGAAACAACATAGGCATAGTTGTTTGCTTTTGCTACTGTCTGGATTGCTTCCAATGCAAGTTTTTGTACGGGAGCAAAAATTTCCTGCTCTTTTGCCTGCAAATATTGTTGTGCTGTAGTTGAGTATTGTTGTACACCATCAGCCAGATCCTGGAATTCTTTGAAACGAATTTGTTTGATAGCTGGGGTCCATTTAATTGAATCAACACGGATAATGCTGTCTTTTTCCTGGTACTCTTTAATGAGTTCACCATACACTACATTCAGCGAATCCTGAACGCCTTTCAATTTATCCTGTGCCTTTTTGGTTTCAGGCATCGCCATCAGTAAATCATTGGTATTGATATGACCAATTTTTTGTGCATTCACTGCTACAGTAGTTCCCATAATTGCCACCACTGCCAGAACAATAACTTTTTTCATTTGCTTGTTTGTTTTTAAATAAAGTGTACTTACGATCCCTTTTGGTTGTGTCAGTGTGTGGTTTTGATTAAAGTTTAACACCCAGAATCTTCAGCACATCATCACTTTTGTCCAGTTTAGGGTCGGCAAATATAACGGTAATTCCTTCACTTTTGTCCAAAATAAAATCGTATAATCTTTCAGTTGCCAATCGTTGAACGGCGTTGTAAACCTTATCCTGTATGGGTTTCACCAATTCCTGCTTTTTGCGGAAGTAGTCGCCTTCAAATCCAAAACGACGGCGTTGCAGATCACGCACTGTCTTTTCTTTATTGAAAATTTCATCCTCTCTTTTTTTAAGCAACTCAGGAGTAAGCATCACCTTTTCTGTTTCCAGTTGGCGATACATTTTATCCAGATCGGCCTGCATCAGGTCAATTTCTTTTTGCCAGGCATCAGCCATCTCTTCCAGTTTTGTATTAGCACCTCTGTACTCCGGAATTTTATCCAGGATATACTTGGTATCAATAATAGCATAACGCTGTGCGTTGGCTGTAAAAGCCGTGAGCATAAAGCTGAAGGCGGCAAGAAGGAATGTTTTCATATACTTGTTTTTATACATGATGTGTTCTGGTGGCAAAACGTTGTTTATTCCGGTTCAAACCCAAGCATGAAGGTAAAGCGGGTAATATCCCTGAATCTTGCACCGGGTGATGTTCTGTCTAAACCAACCCCATAATCAAATCCAAGCAAACCAAACATTGGCAGAAAGAAACGCATACCCAAACCGGCACTGCGGCGCAATTTGAATGGGTTGTAATCCTTCACATCATACCATCCATTGGCTGCTTCAAAAAAGGCCAATGCAAAAATGGTACTGCTTGGGTTTGTACTCAATGGATAACGAAGCTCCATGCTGTACTTGTTAAAGATGGTAAAGAACTGGCTCGCCGATGTTTGATTCGGATTGTTGATCCGTGGATCAGAATTATCGTACACAGGGTAACCTCTATGTGCAATGATATCGAAACCAATAATACCAAAGTTGTTTTGCAAACCTGCATCACCCACCTGGAAACGTTCGAATGGAGAGATCGGCAGATCTCTGTTATATCTTCCTAAGAAACCGAATTTCGCTGCAGCTTTTAGTACAAACTGGCGGTTCTTTTCTGCACCTGCCGGTTTACCGATCGGAATAAACCATTCATAGTTCATCCGCCATTTATGATATTCCACCAAACGGTATCTCTCCGCCGGATCGCTATACTTACTTGCATCACGGAACAAACTCCATGGCGGCGTAAATGTAGCCGTTAAAGAAAACGTTGAACCCGAACGTGGAAAGGTTGGTTGATCTACACTTGAACGAATGATTTGAAAACGAACATTGACGTTGTTGGAAGTACCGCTATCTAATTCAGGGAAGATGGGATAATCCTTCAACTTATATTGTGTGTAGTTAACCGATGTGATCAGGTTGAAATAATCATCGGGCCATTTCAATTGTTTACCTAACGAAACACTGGCGCCAAATGTTTGCAAAAACTGGTTATTGGCCCGTTGGCGTGTTGGCAATCCCGTAAGCGGATCAAATGCATTCGACAATTTTGTGCGGAATAAACTTACTGTAAGATTGTTACGTTTTTTACCGCCTAACCAAGGTTCAGTAAACGAAAAGTTTTGTGAACTGAACGATGGGCCATTCGACTGAATACGTAATGATAAACGTTGTCCATCACCGCTTGGCAATGGTTGCCATGCTGATTTTTTGAACAGGTTTTTGGTAGAAAAGTTGTTGAAGGTAACACCCAATGTTCCGGTTAAACCAATCAATCCACCCCAGCCGGCACTTAACTCCAGCTGATCACTTGATTTTTCTTCCAGTGAATAATTGATATCTACCGTTCCATCGTCAGGATTAGGAACAGGGTTGGGATTAATTTTCTCAGGATTGAAATAGTTGAGTGCCGATAATTCACGGATCGAACGGATCATATCACTACGGCTGAATTTTTCACCCGGCACAGTACGCAATTCACGACGAATTACATACTCTTTGGTTTTATCATTGCCTGTAATATTCACGGAACGGATCGTTGCCTGTGGGCCTTCTGAAATACGTACTTCGTAATCGATGGTATCGTTGTACACTTTTGTTTCAACCGGTTCTACACGGAAAAAGAGATAACCATCATCCATATATAAACCACTGATATCGCCACCTTCCGCAGATAACTGTTTTCCGAGTTTTGAATTCAGTGTTTCGAGGTTATAGATATCACCACGTTGAATGCCAAGGATCGTATTTAATGTTGAGTCGTTATACTTTGTGTTTCCTCTCCATGTAATGTTTCCGAAATAGTATTGGCGTCCTTCATCCACTTTCAATTCTGCAATGAGGTTTCCTTTACTGTTATAATAGGTGGTATCTTTTTCAATTACCGCATCACGGTAACCCAGCTTATTATAATAGGCCAGCAGCTTTTCCTGGTCTTCAACATACTTGGTTTGATTGAACTTGGCGGCCGAAAACTTGATACGGAACCATGGATCTACAAAATCCCTCACTTTGGAAAGCGAAAGAAACCCACGGTCTTTCATGAATTGTTTGAAGGTCACAGAATCTTTCGGTCCGTAAAGTGGTTTTTGATCGACGGGGTGTAAGGTAAACCGCATCCGCTCTTTCGTTCCTTTCAATTGTTTCTTCAACTGCAGATCCGACACTACTTCGTTACCACTGATAAAAACCTGTTCGATTTTTACTTTGTTCCCTTTACTTACATTGAAGGTAAGATCAATGAAATTAGGATTCACTGCGTTCTTCGTATCAGTGATCGTTACATCAACCTGGCGAAATCCTTTTTCTGTATAGAATTTCTCAATGCGTTCAATACTGGTGCGTCTGAGGTTCTCCGTTATTACTTTGTTGGGTGTTAGTCCAACTTTTTCTTTCAGTTCATCCTGCTCTCCTTTTTTAATACCATTGAAAAAGAAGTTCCCTAATCTTGCACGCTCTGTAACAGAGATCTCGATATAAATATCTTTTCCATCAACACGTGTAATAAAAATGGAGGCGTCATCAAAATATTGTTGGCGCCAGATCGAAGCAATGGCTTTACTGAACAGGTCGCCACCCGGCAGATACACTCTGTCGCCAACGCCCATACCGGTAATGGAAACCAATAATGCTGAGTCAAATGTTTTGGAACCACTCACTGTTATGCCCGCAATAATATATTCTTTCGGCACTTTGGAGTTCATGATCGCTTCCAGTTCCGGGTCAATCGAAACAGGCTTTATGGTGTCGGTCTGCTGTGCCAATAATTGAAAATGAAAGCCGGAGCAAATCAGAAGCAGCAGTAGTAATTTTCTATTCAAACGCATCAAAATTCAGTTACGGTTATATTGTAAGTCGTGTTATAAAAAATGCCGCTCAAGCCTGTTACAGTTCTTTGTTGCAACACAAAAGGAGCTGTTGCTGGTAACGTGTTCGACCGAGGGGCAAAATAAATGGTTTTGCTGAAACTCTTTGTTAAAATGCCTGTTGTCACGGGTATCTTATGATTGTGTTAGCTGTTCGTTTGGTTGTACCTGCTCACCTGTTTTGCCAAACCTGCGTTCCCTTCCCTGGAAATCAAGAATGGCTTCATACAGATTTTCTTTTCTGAAATCGGGCCAGCGTACATTGGTAAAATACAATTCTGCATAGGCCAGTTGATACAAAAGGAAATTACTGATCCGGTACTCACCGCTGGTGCGGATCATCAACTCGGGATCAGGAAACTCACGTGTGGTCAAATAATCCTTGATCGTGTCCTGGTCTATTTCAAACGGTTCCAGTTTGCCTGCTTTCACATCGGCCGCAATGTTCTTGATGGCGTTCACAATTTCCCATCGGCTGCTGTAACTGAGTGCCATGATCAGGTTCATGCCTGTGTTATCTTTCAACTCATCCACACTTTCCTGTAATTCCTTTCTTGCATAATCGGGCAGCATATTGGTATCACCAATTACATGCAGCTTGATCTTGTTCTTATTGAGCGTGGCCGTTTCCTTACGAATGGTGTCAACCAGTAATTCCATCAAACCCGTTACTTCTTCAATGGGCCTGTCCCAATTTTCGGTACTGAACGCATAAAGGGTAAGATATTTCACACCCAGCTCTGCACAACCTTCCACAATATCCCTTACGCTTTCCACGCCGTGGAAATGGCCAAAGAGCCGGTCTTGTCCCTGCTCTTTTGCCCAACGACCGTTGCCATCCATAATGATGGCAATATGCTGCGGCAGGCGACCCATATCCAATTGTTCACGCAAGGAACTCATAGCCTTGAAAATTAAGGGCACGAAGGTAATGAAAATAAGGGCTGTGGCTGATTTTGATTCGGGGAATTCAAAGAAAAAGCCGACTCAATGGTTGAGTCGGCTTTTGAATGATATAGAAACAACAGTTATAATTTAACAACCGTGTACTTCCCTGTAATAAAATTCACAGTGATTTTGTACGATCCGGCAGCAGCAGGTGTTGGAACCGCATCGGGGTCTCCGCCACCTCCATAGTTTCCGCCAAGATTACCTCCGGTTGCTGATGAACCACCAAATTGTGGCTGCCAGTTACCCGGGCTGGAAAGGAATTTATAATATTTTCCTGGTGCAAGATCAATTGTAAGTTCAAACAAACCACTCGATAAATGTGTAAAGCGCTGTGCTGTATTTGAAGTAGGATCATTGGTCCAGCTGGTAGTAGTAGCATCGCCGGTGATCCAAAGCTGTGTTGGCACAGCATTGTCAACCTTGGTTACCGTATACGTTCCCTTTTGGAAATCCATGATCATTTTGTGAGCACCGGCACCAGGTGAGCTCCATCCCGGATCGGCATTCCGCTTTTCAAATGTGCCTGCAAACGCATCCCCACTGAAATAACGGAACTGGGTATCCCAATTACCCCAGGTCTCCCATATTTTATAGCTGCCGCTGGCTGAGTAATTAAAGATAGCTCCCCAGGTTGTTTCATCAAGTCGTGTAAATGCACGAACCGGGTTGTTTGCATTTGCATCACTCCAGCCATGCTCAGTACCATCACCAACAATAAACAAACGTAGTGTGGTTGGTAATGCCACTTTCGGTGGAATTTTATAAGGTGTAGCTCTGATCTTTAGAATATTCGAATATTTCACTTCGTTATTATTGCCATAAGAGGAAGTTACACGCACATCCAGATCGTATGCTTTATTAAATTCAAAGCCCCAGCCAAGCATGGCGGCATTCAATTCTTTTGCAACAATTGAATCGGTAAGTTTTCCGATTACTGTTCTTTTGTATGCTCTTGTAAAATTCTTTGTAGTAGAGTCGATCTCAATTACAAACTTGTACAACTTTGGGTCTTGTGCATATTTTGGATCGGTCCAGTTAAGTATTAAGGAATACTTATTTGAATCAGCAGGTATGGGTGCTACAGTTGTGGATGCAGCTGACAAAGTGGTAGCAACCCCCTCGCCGTAGAATGGAAGCTTGTCGGCCTTTTCACATGCTGCAAAAACTGTGGCCAACAACAGCAAACTGAAAATTGATTGATTGAATAATTTCATTTGATTACGTTTTACTGTTTAACAACATTGAAAAGACCTAGCTGAAAGTCTACCGTTATTTTATACGTGCCTGCAGTTGGCGGGCCGGGGAATCCGGGATCAGCATCCCGTTGTTCAAACTCACCGCCTTGCCATGAACCACCTGTAAGCATATGATATTGTGAACCCCAATCGCCTTGGGTTTGTATCAATTTGTAGTTACCACCGCCGGGCATACTCACGGTAAGCTCATATAGTGTCCTTGAAATTCTTGTAAATTTTTGACTTACATCAAACGGTCCGGGCAATGGATTTTGCCAGGAAGAAGTAAAGGCATCACCTGTAGCCCACAAATTATTTGCTGCGGGAACAGCAACCTTTGGAGGCGGAGGGAAAGGGCTTGCCGTAAACGTGATAACATTTGATTGAAGAGGAACAGCATCAGTGCCAATTCCGAGGCTGGAGGTAATTCTTGCCTGGAAGGTATACGATTTGCGTGGATCGAGGGGGATGCGTAAACTGTTTCCAAAAATGCCGTTCAATTCACCAACGGTGAAAGTCTTCGACAACTCTTTGGAATAAACAGTTACATATTTGTTTCCACTCCCGAAGTTTGCACCCAATGTATCGATCTCTAACGTGTACTTCACATCCTGTGAACTGATACCGGTTGAAAAGCTATAGGCAGGGTTTGTCCAGTTAAGACGGATCGCCACATTGGCTTCTTCCCCTGCTTCTAACCGAACAACACTTGTACTGCCTGTAAGAGCAGGAGCTGTTCCATTCTGGTAGGAGATTTTATTTTCCACTTTCTCACAGGCAAACAACGAGAGCACTGCCAATAAGAGCGAAAATCTGATTGTGTATGATTTCATATCGCTTGATTTTTTTAGTTGATTAATAGCCATCGTTCTGTTTCAGATTTGGATTAGCTGCAATTTCAGAATCCGGAATCGGAAACAGTTTGCGTGTAGCTGCTACTCCCGTTCCGCCTTTTACACCACCCTTCCATTGCCACAAATAAGTGCCTTCTGTAAACCGATCAAAACGGATCAGATCAGTTCTGCGGAAACCTTCCCAATGCAACTCTCTTCCACGTTCATCGATAACATAATCCAGAGTATAAAAACCAAGAGGAGCTGCGGTTACCTGTGCCCGTGAGCGTAATGCATTGAGGTAGATCAATGCCTGTGCTTCGGTACCACCGGTACCTCCACGTTTCACTGCTTCGGCATAGATCAGATACATTTCTGCCAACCGGAATAATGGAAAATCAACATCAGAAAATTCCTTCGAAGGATCTTTTCCAAAACCACCCGACCTTGTACGGTTACGGTATTTGATAACTGCTAAGCCGTCTTTGAATTCAGAAATATTATTGATCTCGAGAGTTTGTGTACCTGTTGTAAACTGTGCACGCTTATCGCCATTGCCGTTAACATCAGGAAACAGATCAGGCAAACTTCTTGTTGCACGGATACCACCCCATCCGCCTAAACCCGATACATTACGATCCATATCACCACCTACTGAAGCGTTCACCAAAAAGGTTGTACCACCAAAGTTTCGGGAATTGATCCCATCATAATTCAATGTCCAGATAAATTCAGGATTACTTACGTTGTTATCGGCAAGTCCCAACCAGCGGTAATCGCTCAACAAACCATAACCTGCATCGATTACCTTTTTAGAATAAGTAACGGCATCCGTATTTTTTTCTGTTCCTGTGTAAACCTTTGCATTCAGATACATTCTTGCAAGCAACGCCCAGGCAGCACCTTTGTCGGCACGGCCATAATCTCCTGCACGGGCATTGGAAAGATCATTTTCAATGGCCTTTAATTCACTTTCAATAAAAGCAAACAAAGTAGCCCTGTTTGTTTGTGGCGGATTGAATTTACCGATGGGATCTGCTTCAGTTGTAAAACCGGGATTACCATACAGATCCATTAACACCCAATAAGCAAATGCCCGTACAAATCTTGCTTCGGCACGCATTTTTTTGATATTGTCAACGGTAACACCTGCAAAGCCTTTACCGGCTACTTTATCAGGAGCACTTTCACGGATAAACTCATTGGTTAACGTGATGATATAGGTACAACGGTAATACAATCCTTTGGTCATTGGATTGCTGGAGCTCCAGTTCATATTGTGAAAATCCTGGATGCCCGGATCGTTCCACGCAACAACCGCTTCATCGGTACTTAGCTCCTGTGCTTTCCAGAACAAACGCAGAAAGTCGGAAGTACCTTCATCGATACCGGCCACGTCGCCAGCACCTGCACCACCTACATTCCCTGTAAGCGCTACACTGCCGTACACTTTTGCCAATACCTGTAAATAACCATTCTCTGTTGTATATACATTCGCCGAAGGCAATGTATTTGGTGGTTGACGGTCGAGTTGTTTATGACAGCTTGTTAAAAGCGCCACACCCGTCAGCAGTAAACTTATATAAACTGAAATACGTTTCATATTTGCAGATATTTATTTTTTAGAAATCAAAATTGAACCCGAGTACATAGGTACGTGGGCGTGGATAAATTGTGTTGTCAATACCGCCGGCAATTTCTGCATCAACACCACTGTATTTACTAATTACAAATACATTCTGAATATTGGCACTAATGCGAAGTCGAACATTCTTGGCTATTTCTCCTACGTCATACCCAAAGTTGATATTATCCATACGCAGGAAAGAGGCGTTTTGAACATAATAATCAGAGAAATACTGATTGTTTATAAAACCGGTTCTCAGATAATCTTTTGATCCGTTTGCCAGAAACCCTAATGGGTTAATAACCTGACGAAGAACACCCATATTAGCATTAACATTGCTGTAAGCATAATTGCCAATACTTCCACGCATTACGAAACCGGCGGTAAAACGATCAATCGATATGTTGGAGCTTAGACCAAGAAAATATCTTGCTTCAGGAGACTGGTAGATATAGAGATCTTTTTCGTTGATAATACCATCACGATTGAGATCTTCATACAAACCTTCAATTGGTTTATCGTTACTGTCATAGATCTGCTTGTACACATAGAATGAAGCAGGGCGCTGACCAACAATATGACGTTGGATGGTGTTACCCGTACCACCACTGATTCCGCCAACAGCAATACCTGTGAAATTAGGATCTTCATTTACAAGCAGCTTAGTGATTTCAGGTACAACATATGTAAAGTTGGCACTGATTTCCCACTCAACTTTTTTGTTACGCACAGGAATTGCATTTAAGGTTAGTTCGTAACCTTTGCTTTCGATATTTCCTACGTTGGTGAATAACTGGTTTGTAAAGTTTGAACCCGCAGGAATAGGTACTGTACTCAACAAATCGTTTGTCTTACGAATAAACCCTTCAACTGTACCGCTTATTCGGTTATCTATAAAGCCAAAGTCAATTGCTGCATTGATATTTGTTGTTGTTTCCCAACGAAGATCAGCATCGTAAGCACCCGGACGCAACATGTTGATGAAGTTATTACCCAATTGATATTGAGCCTGGTCATTGCTAATACCATACACAGGAATATATCCATAAAATGGAATACCATCTTGCTGACCGGTAACTCCATAACCTGCACGAAGTTTAAGATTCGTTACAACTTTCGAATTCTTCAAGAAATTCTCTTCGTTGATCTGCCATGCAACAGCTGCTGATGGGAAAAAACCCCAGCGGCTTTCTTTACTGAATTTAGAGGTTCCATCTGTACGCCCATTTAAGGTAACGGTATATTTGTCTGCCAATGTATACACTAAGCGTCCATAGTAAGAGATCATGGTATAACCGGGAGCTTGTGAAAGAAATTCCGGCTCTGAACCCGGCACTACATCACCATTAAATCTTCTGTCTGGATGATTAAAGCTGTAAAATTCAAAATCCTGATAACCCGTACCGGCTGTAAAATCGATACGGCTGTTAATGTTGTCGCCAAATGATCGTACATAATTTAAATAAAAGTCCATCAGTTTATTTGTGCGCTGCTGGAAGTAAGGACTGAAATTACCCTGACGACGATAAGAGCTGGCTGCACTGTCTGACGTAGTGTTCAACCCGCTGCCTTGTGATACATCGTATCCAAGATTCAAGTTAGCACGCAATCCTTTTACGTATGGAATCTGGTAATCAAATTGAATATTACCAATACTTCTATATACTTCGCTTGTATTTGTGCGATCGTTCAACAATCCTACCGGGTTACGATTCGACAATTGTGTAGGCAATCCATCTGGATCGGTCCACTCCCAATAGCCACCATAACGTGCACTTCCTGAGCGAACCGGTTTAGTAGGATCGAACGTAACTGCGTTGCCAATAGCACCTTCATTTGCGAAAGCATTGGTTGTGCGTGCGCCTTTCAGGTTTAAGTCAACTTTTAATTTATTATTGAAGAAACTAGGGCTGAGATTAATAGCTCCGGTTAAACGCTGGAAGTTTCCTGTTTTTAAAATACCATCCTGGTTCAAATAGCCACCTGAAATGCGGAACGGAAACTTACCATCTCCAAATGCACCCGTTGCACTTAAATTAAAATCCTGTGCAAACGCATTTCTGAAAATTTGGTCTTGCCAATCGGTACTTTCTTTTCCTAATAACGCAACCTGTGCAGGTGTTCCTTTTGCAGTTACAATAGAACGAATATCATCTCCTGTTAAAACGTCAACCAATTTATTGGGTGTTTGTACAAACCCTTGTGCACTGAAATTAAAACGTGTTTTTCCTTTCTTACCTTTCTTTGTTGTAATAAGGATTACACCATTCGATGCACGTGAACCATAAATAGCAGCTGCTGATGGATCCTTTAAAATGGTGAATGTTTCAATGTCGTTGGGATTGATGAGGTTCAGCGGATTGGTTGCACCTGAGATGCCACCATTATCAACCGGTACTCCGTCAATTACAATTAATGGATCATTGCTTGCATTTAATGAAGCACCACCACGAATCCTGATGCGGCTACCGCTTCCCGGCGCACCACTGTTTGGAGTGATCTGTACACCCGCTACTTTACCGGCAATCAATTGCTCCGGTGTTTGAAGAGCACCTTTCACAAAGTCTTTCGATGAAACAGTTGCAACAGCGCCGGAGAGATCTCTCTTGCGTTGTGTACCATAACCAACTACTACCACTTCGTTTAAGGTTCCCTGTGAGGAGATCATGGTAACAGAAAGATCGGATTGTGCACCTACTGCAACTTCGGTTTCAGAAAATCCAACGGAAGAAATAACAAGCACTGCATTGTTATCAGGAACGGCCAGCCTGAAGCTGCCGCTTGCATCAGTAGTGGTACCAAGGTTGGTTCCTTTAATAGTAACAGACGCATTCGCTATCGGGCTTCCGTCTTTACTATCTGTCACTTTCCCCGTAACAGTTCTGCTTTGGGCAAACACATGCATTGCAAAAACCATCAGCAGGAAGCCTAGCGCCCCCGCCCTGGCAAGCATTCGTTTAAGAGTCATAATCAATAGTGGGTTTTAAAATTTACAATTTATATCCAGTCGCATGGAATTATTTTGTTTGTCAAATAATCATTTCTGTTAATGCAGATACGTTCAACAAAAAAATAAAAACACGTTCATCGATTCAAAAAAAACAAGGCAGCATAAGAAGACAGTATCCGTGTGCTTACTGCTGCACCATCACCTTTTCATAGCGTACAAGATTATCAACCCGCACCTGCAACACATATTGGCCTGCTGTTAAAGGCATGCCTGCAAAACTGTTGCGATCCAGTTCAAACAACTGGTAACCTTTTAATTGGAAACCCATATTCTTTGAAGCCAATACCTGCCCCTGCATATTCATCAACTGCACACTCACTTTACCACTTTTGGGTAACTCATATTTTACAATGGCCGATTGCTGGATCGGGTTTGGATAAATGCTTAATCGAAAATCTGCATTTGTAGCAATCATATCCCTGATATTCGTCACTACTCCACCTGATACATTCTGATTGAGAAACACTTTGTATTGACCGGGTGCCAACACAATTGCCTGCTGATTGCCCGATACAGAAATAGTTCCTCCATTTGTATAATCGTAAAATGTACCGTTTGCAGGAAATGTAACAACCGGTGTTTGTTGCACCACATCAAAGTTTGCAACCACTACATATTTTAAATCGGCATGATCAACAACAATAGTTTTCACCAAACTTGAACCGAGATTTGTACCCAACGCAAGATTCGGTGTGCGGAATGTATTCTTGTATAAATTGCGCAGCTTGGCCATTGCTGCATAGGTTTCATACAAACGTTTCCGGCGTGTTTGTTGAAAATAATCCCAGCGAACAGGTTTATTGGCTGTTCTGCAATCGTTATTAATTGACCCGTCGGGGCACCGGTTGATTGAAAAATCGTATCCCAACTCACCAAATTGCCAGATCATTTTCGGACCGGGGATTCCCAGAAGTACTGCAGCCGCCGCTTCATTACGATACAAACCCACAGTTGTATCTTTTACGTTATGTGCGGCATTTGATGAATTACCGTAGTTTATATTATCATACATCAGCCTTTCTTCATCATGACTCTCGGCATAGGTAATCAAATGCGGCTTATCATTTAAAAAGGCATCATTCCAAAAGTTCCTGTTTTTCCAGAATCCACGATTGAGGTCGGAACCAGATGAGAAACCTTTTGTGTTTTGTGCAAAACCGGAATGCATAATCCCCCATAACATCAATCCACGCTTTGCAAGTTCTGCTTCTTCATCATCATTCCCCAAGTGCTCCAATATACAATACGATCCCGCCGATGCGGTTTGCATCGCATTATAGTAATTCTGCCAGATATCAACACGGCCTTGATTGTAATTATTCCACGCACCAACATCGTTGGTAAAATTGGTTGTAAACCCTTTACTCAAATCCCAACGGAAACCATCAATACGGTACTCAGTTAACCAATGTTGAATAAAGCGTTCTGTCAGCAACTTCGTTGGTGCAACGTTGTGGTTGAAATCGTGAAACACATTGAACGGATGTTGTGCTGTCTCATAGAAATAGGGATTGTTGGCTGCTGTTCGATTGAGCGTTGGATTCCACCACATGGCTGCCATGGCTGATTGGCCCGTTGCGTGATTGAGAACAGCATCCTGTATCACTGCGATACCAAGACTATGAGCCTGATCAATAAAAGCTTTCAATGCATTCTTTGTACCATAATATTTATCCGGTGCAAAGAAGTACATCGGGTTGTAACCCCAGCTTTCATTGCCATCAAATTCATTGATGGGCATCAGGCCAATGGCGTTGAAACCAAGATTTTTAATATAGTTGAGTGTATCTTTTAATGCTTGCCAGTTTCGGGCAGAGGTATAGTCACGCACCAGTAATTCGTAGATCATCAGATCACGCTTATCGGGACGAACATAGCTGTTACTTGTCCAGTTGTATGCAGCTTCACCGGGAGTAAGTACACCAACAATACCGCCCGTTGTTTTTCCTGTTGGATAAGCAGGCAGGTTGGGATAAGTGGATGCTGAAATAAACTGATCGTTGTTGGGATCAAGCACCAGTTCACTATATGGATCTGCTACACGAATGGTATCATCCACTTTGTATTGATATCTGTATTGTTGACCCGGTGTTAAATTGGTTACTTCGGTCCAGAAATAGTCACCATCTTTTGTCATTAAACCGGAACAGGTCTCTGTCCAGTTATTAAAATCACCAACAAGGGAAACTTTATTTTTCTGTGGTGCGTATAAGATCAATACAGCTTTTGTATTCCCATTTTCATAGGTAATTCCATCTTTCCGTCCTGCCGGTCTTGCTCCGGTTGGATAGGTGGCCGGTGCTACAAAGAAATTGATCGTATCACGCTTGATGGTACCATTATCGTTTGCTTCAGCAGTAATTTGCTGATCGCAGTTGGCTGTTACATTGGCTGTGCCGCTAACTGTTTGTGCGGCTGCTGCTGTACCGATCTGGTTGCCGTTAAATCGTATGGTGAGATTTGCATTTTTTGAACTCACGGCTGTAACCGGCACATTAAACGGTAATGCAGCTGTAGCAACAGGTTCCGGTATAGGATTGTACGTTGGCTGCATGGCCGGTGAAGTAAACTTCAGTGCAAATTCATTGGCGGGATACACTTGAATATACATATCACTACCGTCTGAATTCGCTTGCTTCAGTTGTCCGTTTCCGCTGCGGAAAAGAATAGAAACTCGTAAAATCGTTTCGCCTGCAGGAACGCCATAAAAAGCACGAATATTTGCAATCGTAAATTGCCACTTATTGCCGCCGATCGATGTGGCCTGCAATGCCACGTTGGGCTGATTAAAGTTCTGATTGAATTTAACGTAACGCCAGTTAGTTGGGCCGGTGCTGAGATTTGTAATAACACCTGTGTGAACGTACACATCAGATGCAGTGTGGTTGAGTAATCCTTTGTTGCCTTTATTTGCATCCACTGTTACAACAACGGTACTGGCATCGGTTGGAAAAGCAATATCGGTAGATAACAGCTGTGCATGGCCAGCAACAGCTGCAAAGCAAATCAGATAGAACGCAAGCAAAGTTTTTCTCATAACGCAATCCGTTTACATCAAACCAAATAAAACAATGATCAATGAAATTTGTTGGATTATCGTTGTGATTGCAATTTGTAAGAAAGATGTTCGGTCTTTTATATAACAGCTGGTCGCAAAATCATTACCCTCTTCATTTTCCGCAATCAGAACAGCACAAAATTAACCTATGTTCGAGGGTACAAATTGAACTAAAATTCCAATTTCTGGCACTATATTGCCAACTTCCTGTACATTTATGTCACGAAAAAAATTGGTGGTTTTATGAAAGCTGAACTCGAAAAAATTGTTCCGGGAAACGACAAGCCGGTATTTGTGGCTTACGAAATGAGCCTCCCTTTCCTTGAGTTTTACTGGCATCACCATCCGGAATATGAATTGACCTACAAGATCAATGTATCGGGCAAGCGAATTGTGGGCGATAGTTATGAAGAATTCGGTGAAGGTGATCTGGTGCTGATCGGTCCTGATATGCCGCATACCTGGGTAACCGATAAAAAGATCAAAAACAAATCCTGCGATTTTGTGGTGATCCAGTTTTCAGGTTCCTTGTTCAACAGCTTTACAGGTTTACCGGAGTTTGAAAGTATCAAGCGACTGCTGCAAAACTGCCGGCATGGATTGCATTTTAAAAACAGCAAGCCGTTTAAAGATCTTATTCTTTCGCTGCCACGAAAAACAGGCGTTGAAAAAATTACTGACCTGATCGAATTGCTGAATCAACTCTCGAAACAAAAAGGAACCAAGCTTGCGTCCGCCGATTACGATATTTCCCAGGCGAAAAGCAGTGAGCCAAGAATCAACAAAGTATGTACCTATGTTGAACAGAATTTTGCAAAACCCATCACCATTAATGAAGCAGCATCCATTATTAATATTTCGCCCAGCGCCTTCTGTAAGTTTTTTAAACGGGCAACGGGTAAAACATTTTCTGATTATGTGAACGATCTCCGTGTGGGTTATGCCTGTTATCAATTGATCGAAACAGATAAACAGATCTCCACCATTGCCCGCAGTGCAGGATTTGAATCACTCACCTATTTCAACCGTGTGTTTGCACGTAAGAAACACAGCACACCACGGGAATTCAGGAATGAAGCGGTGTATTAATTTTTATTGAAAACAGTTTCGCCTCCGCAAATGGTTTTCAATACTGTTGTTTTCAACACCTGCTCGAATGTTGCTGTCATGAGATCGGTATCGAGCAACACAAAATCGGCCAGCTTTCCTTTTTCAATACTTCCTTTTTCATTTTCTTCAAAGCAGGAACGGGCCGCCCAGATCGTCATACCTCTCAACGTAGCTTCTCTTGTTAATGCATTTTCCACTTGATAACCTTGTTCTGGCCATCCTTTTGCATCTCTGCGAAATACAGCAGCATAAAATGTTTTCAGCGGATCAATATCTTCCACGGGGAAATCAGTACCCAACGGAATCCAGTTATTTTGTTTCAACAGATCATTGAAGGCATATGCGCCTTTTACACGCTTTGGTCCAAGGCGTTGCTCTGCCCAATACATATCGCTTGTTGCATGAGTGGGTTGTACACTCGGTACAATACTGTATTTACCAAAGAGGTTAAAATCATTTTCATTCACCACCTGCGCATGTTCAATGCGCCAACGCAGATCGTTGGTTTCTTTTAAATACTTACCATAAATATTGAGAATGGTTCTGTTGCCGCTATCACCAATGGCATGTGTACACATTTGAAATCCTTTTGCATACAACACAGATGCTACGGAATCAAAATGCTCCGGATTGCTTAATAAAAATCCTGTATGACCGGGCTTATCTGCATACGGCTCCAGCAAGCATGCACCTCTTGAACCTAATGCCCCATCGCCATATACTTTGAAGCTGCGTACATTCAACCGATCGGTTTTTATTTTACCCCGTTCAAAAATGGCATCATAGTTTTTCTTTGCATCACTCAGCATTACATACATACGCATTTTCAATACGCCACTTTCGTTTGCTTTTTCAATGTTCAGCACATCGGTATAATCCAATCCGCAATCCACTACAGAAGTCAATCCCGCAGCAAAGCAATTTTTCTGCGCTGCCACTAACCCTTCAGTGATTTGTTCTGTTGTTGCAGCCGGAATTTTAGCCGATACCAGATCGATCGCATTATCGATCAACACACCGGTTGGTTTCCCATTTACCACAAACACATCACCACCGGTTAATTTGGTTTGTGCAGTAATACCTGCTTGCTGCAATGCAAGATCATTTACAACAGCACCATGTCCATCCACTCTTGTAAGCAGAACAGGATTGCCAGGAAATAATTTATTCAACGAGTCATTCGTTGGAAACTCTTTCACTTCCCAATCGTTTTGATCCCAGCCACGGCCAATCAACCATTCGCCCGGTTGCAGCGTTTGTTCTGCAGCACGCTTTTGTAATCGTTCCAAGCATTCAGTCCAACTGGTAGTACCGGTTAAGTCAACCGTACGCAGCCCCAATCCATAACGGTAAAAATGTGCATGTGCATCAATAAAGCCAGGGTATAAAAATTTCCCTTGAAGATCAACTACTTCTTTCGCTGTGTACGCTTGCTGCAGTTCGGCAGTGGTTCCCGTGGCAACAATTTTTCCATCTTTCACAGCTACCGCTTCGGTTTTAGAAAAGTTAGAATCAACTGTGTACACCGTTCCGTTGATCAACAAAGAATCAACTGCGTTTTTGGTAGTACACTGCGTAAACATGGCAACGAGCAAAAAGAGCGCAAACAATCGGATCATAATTAGTAGTATTGGTGACGGTATAACTCAAAACAACAATGATTGTTTATTCCGTCCGGTATAAATTTTATTGATGGTGATTCCATCTGACAAATGGAACAACTGAAAATGAATCTGTGAATTTAAATTGTTTTGTCTTTCATCCTTGTATTTTTACTGCCTGATTTATTTTATATGTATTCAGCCAACACTACCAAAGAATTACAACACGCTGCCACCAACTTACTTTCCCAATTAAAAAGTTCAGCTATTCAAAAAGAGCAGATCGAAGAACTGAGAGCTGTGCTCCGTTTTCACGAATACCGTTACTACATCCAGAACGATCCGCTCATCAGCGATTTTGAATATGATCAGTTGTACAAAGCTTTGGAAAAACTGGAAGCGGAAAACCCTTCACTCATTACGCCTGAATCGCCCACACAACGGGTTGCAAAAGGATTGGGGAATGATTTTAAAAAAGTGCAACACCTGGTTCCGATGTTGAGTTTAGAAAACTCGTACAATGCCGACGATCTTGTTGATTGGGACCGGAAAGCAAAAGAAGCAAGCGGTTTATCTGAGATCGAATATTGTGTAGAACCGAAGTTTGATGGCGCCAGCATTTCATTGATCTATGAAGATGACAAACTCATTCGTGGTACAACACGTGGTGATGGAACAGAAGGCGAAGAGATCACCACCAACGTACGGCAGATACGTTCCATTCCTTTATCAGCTGATTTTTCAACATACGGCATCAAACAAATTGAGATACGTGGCGAGATATTGATGAGTAAGAAAAATTTCAAAGCTTACAATGATCAATTGGCTGAAGAAAATTTACCACCGCTGGCCAATCCACGCAATGCTGCCAGTGGAAGTTTGCGCATTAAAGATGCCAAAGAAGTTGCACGCAGAAACCTGGAAGCGTTTTTATATCATGTTGGTTACGTGGCGATGGTTGATCGGAAACAATCGACCTATGATGTTTTGCATACACATAGCGGCGCATTAAAGATGATGTGGGAGCTTGGATTCCGGAGCCCGGAAAAAGAAAAAAAGATCTGCAAAGGCATACAGGAAGTAATTGATTACTGTAACGAGTTTGAGCAGAAGCGTGATACACTGCCGTATGAAATTGATGGCATGGTGATAAAAGTAAATGATCTGCAGTTGCAGGATCAGATGGGTATGACCAGTCATCATCCACGCTGGGCTATTGCATACAAGTTTAAAGCAAGACAAGGAACCAGCAAACTCCGTGCAGTTGAATATCAGGTGGGCCGAACAGGAGCTGTTACACCTGTTGCCAAGATCGATCCTGTTGCCATTGGCGGTGTAACGGTAACGAGTATCTCACTGCACAACCAGGATTTTATTGCAGAGAAAGATCTGATGCTGGGTGATACGGTGTTGGTAGAGCGGGCCGGTGATGTAATTCCTTACATCGTAAAATCGATGGCCGAGTTACGTGATGGATCAGAAACCAAGATCATATTCCCAACTCATTGTCCCGTTTGCAACAGCTTACTGGTAAAGCCCGAAGAAGAGGCTGTGTGGCGATGTGTGAATTATAATTGTGAAGCACAACTGGTAGAACGCATCATCCATTTCACCAGTAAAGATGCGATGGACATACGTGGTATGGGCGATGCGAATGTGCGGAAATTTTATGAGCTTGGTTTTTTGAAAGATGTTCCCGGTTTGTATCGTTTACCATTCGATCAAATCAAAACGCTGGAAGGATATGGAGCAAAGAGTGTAGAGAACCTGCAGGCAGCGCTTGAAAATTCAAAGAAGCAGCCTTTGTTCCGTTTGATCTATGCATTGGGCATTCGTTTTGTTGGTGAGGCAACGGCTAAAACATTAGCTACTGCAACCAATCATTTATTGGAAGTGAGTAATAAATCGGTGGAAGAGTTACAACAACTTGAAGACGTTGGGCCAAGGGTTGCCAACAGCATTCATGATTTTTTCAGCAATGCAGACAATCTCAACATGCTGAAACAACTGGAAGAACTGGGACTGCAATTGAAGAATGAACACAAAGAACGGAAGCACGAAGGAAATTTAACCGGTGTTACGTTTTTATTTACAGGAACATTGCCTACCTTGAAGAGAAGTGCGGCAGAACAGATGGCGGAAGAACATGGTGGAACAATTCTTGGAGGAGTAAGTGCGAAGCTGAATTACTTAGTGGTGGGCGAAGATGCTGGTAGCAAATTAGAGAAAGCGAAAAAGATCAGCACTATTAAAGTTATTTCAGAAGAAGAATTTCTGGCGCTGTTAAAAAATTAATATGCTGTTCCGCTTGCAGGTACAGGGTTTGCTGTTGTATATTTAGAAACTCCAATTTATTGATATGATCAAGAAACTTCCCGGCGAAAAATGGAAACAATTGCAATTTGCCGGTTGGAAACAGTTACGGAAAAAATATGCTGTCTCCAATCTTGGACGTTGCGCCAGTTATTCAACCGATGTAACGGAAGATGGTAAGTTGCTGAATGGTTCCATTACAACCGGCTACCGCACTTTAAATCTGCATCGTGCCGATAACAAGGGAACCATTTATCTGCATCGTGAAGTGGCAAAAATATTTTGCACAAAACCATCGCCCCGCAGCAAATATGTGATTCATGTCAATCATAATAAAACAGATAACAAAGCTTCTAATCTGAAATGGGCCACATTGGAACAGATGTCAACACATCAGCAAAAGAGCCCGCAAAAAATTGCATACAAACAACTTCAGAAAGAACGCAGCACTTCGCAAAAAGGATTAAAGCTTACACCGGTGCAGGTGAAAACGATCAAGAAAATTATTCAGGATCCTAATCGCAGTGTTACCTACAAACAGCTTGCAAAAAAATACAGCGTTAGTGAAATGACATTGTACCGCATCAGAAGCGGTGAGAATTGGGGCGCTGTTTAACTACGCTTTTCTTTTTCAAAAAATAGTACACATAACAAAGGCCACACATTTCTGTATGGCCTTTTTGTTAGAACCTCTAAAACGGACTAAGCTTATTGTTTTACTGTTTAACGATTGTTTCAGAATAAATTTTGCTGTTGTTCGACATCAGTTCAATTACATACAGACCACCTGACAATCTACTTAATTGATCAACCAACTGAATATTGTTTGTACCGGCAGTTGTTATCTGGCGTTTGTTATATACTATTACACCGCTCATATTGAACATTCGCACTTCGAGTACAGCACCTGCTTCCTGCTCAACCTGCAAATTCAACTGGCTGCTGAATGGACTTGGCCACACCTGTACTTTGCTTTGTTTTACCAGGCGAATTGCAATTGTATTTGAGTAACTGTACTTACCATCAACATCTACCACTCTGATACGATAAAATACTACCGGCTTTGTTGCAATAGCTCTGATATCATCTGCAGAAGTATAAGTTGTAGTTGACGTAGTGTTACCTGCTGCCTTTGTTGTACCCAATGCCATGAAGCTGCGCCCATCTACACTACGTTCAATTTCGAAATGATCGGTGTTGTATTCACTTTCAGTTACCCATTTCAAATTTACAGATGATGCATTGCTGGTACTTCCCAAATGAACAGAGCGTACCGGTAATGAGGAACCTGCTGCAACTGTAAACTGCTTTGCAACATTATCATTTCCGGTTGAGCTGTTTGCGGTTGTAATAGGAACGGTGCGATCAACATTTAATGTAACAGTTTCACCTGCCGGAGTCGTAGTGTTCGATGTTGGCTTTACATTCAAATAGAAATCCAACACATCACCTGCTGCCATCGGTACACTATTGGTTAGCTGAATCACATAAGTTTCAGCATCCATAAATGTTACTGCAAATTCAGTTGTAGAAACAAGGCTGTTAAATGTATAGAATGGATTGAACTGTACAGTATAGGTTAATGCTCCCGCAGGAATTGTACCTGTTGCACCTGGAACAGCACTGTTATTGGCCACTCTGAATTTAAACACCGTATTACCAGCGATGTTTGTACCAATTGGTGAAGGATCAGTTGGTGATTGCTGTGTAATAGTGATCACTGCCGGATCGGCTTCTGTTGCTGTTATTTGAGCAAATGAAGTGTTGATAAAAAGTACTGTACTAAGTACGATCGCTATGCTATATGATAAAATTGCTTTCATAAAAATAATTTTTAGAGGTTGTTATAATCAAAAGATGTTAAGAATACGGTTAACAAGGTTGTTTGAAAAATTGGTTTCGGTACCAGAACCCGCAACGATGGACACATTGAAGTTATCTGTGCCTTTTGATGCACCGGCTACTACTTTCAACTTCACTGCAATGGAACTCAACCCTGATGCAGCAATGTTTTTTCCGGGTTTCAACGTAAACACCAGCACCGTACCCGAATTGGTCGTAAGATCCCAATCAGCATTATTCACCGGAGTTGCAGCGGGTACGTTAGCAGAAGCAGAAGCAGAAGCAGCATCAAACGTATAAATAAAGTTGTCTGATTTTAATACACGCACCTGTATCGGCACTGCTGCGTTATTGGTTGTTGCTCCGGCAATTTCACTTACATCAATTACAATGGTGCGTTCAGTTTGCTCAGCCACATTGAAACCTGAAGATGAAACTCTTGTTGAAGGTGTTAAGTCAGGAACAGCCGGAGAGTTAATGCCGCCAAATTCATCTGGTTTGGTATCTAAGCCACCGTTGTTAGCTATACCATCACCGTCGGGATCTGAAGGATTATCAACTCTTCCGTCGCCATCCTGATCAAGGAAACCATGACCGCCTTCAATAATATCTTTAATGCCATCATTATCACTGTCAAGATCACGATAGTCTGGCGTACCATCTGCATCGGTATCTTTTGGTGCAGGTGTGGCGGCATCACCAAACAGGTTATCATTACCATCAGCACTATCCTGGATTCCATCGCCATCAGCATCAGGTCCATCAACAACACCATCATTGTCTGCATCAATTAATCCAGGGTGACCACTTTCAACTAAATCACCAATACCGTCGTTGTCGCTATCAAGATCACGGAAATCAGGAACACTATCTCCATCTGTATCTCTTGGTGCAATTTCACCTGCATCACCAAATACTGCATCATTACCATCGGCACTATCCTGAATACCATCACCATCAGCATCAGGTCCATCAACAACACCATCATTGTTAGCGTCGATCAAACCAGGGTGACCACTTTCGATAATATCATTGATACCATCGTTATCGCTATCAAGATCACGGAAATCAGGAATGCTATCTCCATCCGTATCTCTTGGTGCCATTTCATCTGCATCACCAAATGCTGCATCGTTACCATCGGCACTATCCATAATTCCATCAGCGTCTGCATCAGGACCATCAACCACACCATCATTATTTGCATCGATCAAACCGGGATGGCCACTTTCAATGATATCATTGATGCCATCGTTATCACTATCAAGATCACGGAAATCAGGAACGTTATCAGCATCTGTATCTTTTACTGCAGGATTGTTTGCATCGCCAAACACTGCATCGTTACCATCAGCACTATCCTGAATACCATCACCATCAGCATCAGGTCCGTCAACCACACCGTCATTATTTGCATCGATCAAACCAGGGTGGCCGCTTTCAATGATATCATTGATGCCATCGTTATCACTATCAAGATCAAGATAATCAGGATTGCCATCACCATCTGTATTCTTTAATGTATAGTTGATTGATGCATTGCTGTTATCATTTGTTTCAACAGCATTGGCCATACCGTTGCTGCCTTTTGGAACAGATGCATCAATTACACCGTCATTATCTGCATCCAATGTTGCAACAGTTGCTGCATCGATACCAGATTCGTTAATATCATTGATACCATCGTTATCACTATCAAGATCCTGGTAGTTCGGAACACCATCACCATCAAAATCATCATTGGTTGGATCGCCATCGTTATTAGCATCTTCCACCACATCTGCAATACCATCGTTGTCACTATCTGCATCACATGCATCAGCAACACCATCAGCATCGGTATCTTTTGTTGGAGATTTAAATAGATTACCGGTACAGTCATCACAAGCATCAGGCGTTCCATCACCATCTGTATCAATACTGTTATCACCACTTGGACAGGCATCAATACAATCCGGTGTTCCATCATTATCAATATCACCAATCACAAACGCATAATAGATACGGTAACTGCTACCGAGGAAACCACCTGCATACAGTAATCCGTTATCAATAATGATTTGTATGCGGTTAAATGCTGCAGCAGATTGAAAGCCCACGAAAGATTTACCTGCTGTGCCCGATAAAACACCGGCGTTTAATAAAGCTGCTCCTGTTTTACTGCCCACCTCTGTTGTACCATTATAAAGTTTTATTGTAATGGCTGAAAGAAGATTTACATCAAGCAAGCCACCTTCTTTTTGAATAACAAAACCACCAAAGGTTCCGGCAGGGAACAAGGGACCTGCATCACCAGTTGGGCTGTTATCAACTGTTAATTTGAAACTTGCGCTGCTTGTAAGACCAATAACATTTAAACCTAAATCAATTACAGGAGGAGTATAGGTTGCATAGTCTGCAAGGCTGCTGTTAACAACATTTCCCTGATCCTGAATAGTACCGGCAATTGTTACATCCGGCAAAATCGGAATATTCAACGTAAGACCGCCAGCTGTTGTCCAGCTGCTTCCAGTTACAATTGTTACAGTGTATGGATTTGAACGATCTGAGGTCAATGCTTCATGACAATCGCCACAACCTGCAGGTTCTTCAAATGCATAAAAGATACGCAATGCACCGAGTGTAACACCAACGGGTTGGTTTACACGAAGCTTTACTTCATTAAAATTCTTTGTTGTTGTAAAGCCGATCTTAGTTTTTTGAACCGAATTGAAACTAAGAGCAGAAACAGTAAGTAAACCACCGCTTCCACTGTTAAATGTTTGCGACTCCTGCAAGGTGCCAAACAAATAAGTTTCAATGGTAATACTATTTAAAAGGTTAGCATCAAGTATTGTGTTTGCAAGATCGGGTGCAATTACAAAACCTGCCTTGTTACCCGCAGGGTAAATATTTTTTTCATCCAACACACCTACCGATACAGTACTGAGTGCTGCAGCAGGCATGGTTAATGTTGCATAATTGTTTTTATCGGCATCAACAAGGTTATTGCTGTTAAGCAAGGAACATAATGCACAAACAAGACCACCATTGTAAGTAACGCTTGTGCCATTGCCCTGAATTGCATCATCACAAATTGCATTGTTTTCAATTGTACCGCAATTAGGATCGAATGCCATTGCGTAATACACTCTTACTTCACTAAGCACTGATGCAAGTGAAGAAAACGTAAAACGAACCTCATCAAACGATTGGTTGGTCTCGAAATAGAGATAAGCCCGACCAGTGCTTCCACCTAAAATTGGCGTTGCTTTCAATGATGCGCCAGTTGCAGTTTGCTGCAACACATCATCTTTAAATGTTGAAATGCTGATCGCATTTAACACATTTACATTGAGATCATTTCCCAATGCAACAACAAAGCCTGCATAATAACCTGCAGGATAATCAAATGATGTTTGCTTTACAGTAATACCATTACCGTTGATAAGCGAAACAAATTGAGATAGATCAGCAAAATTGTTTTTGTTGGCATCTGTTACATTGTTGATTCCGGTACGGTCGCAATCAAGACAAATAAGTGAGTTCCTGATTGGATTAACCTGGACACCAAATCCAGTAATTGGTTTGTAACATTCACTGACATTTTGAGCGAACGAGGAGAGCATCCACAAAGAACAGAGCATAAAAAGCAGCCCTCTCTTTGCAAGGTGTAGAAGTGGAGACATAATTATTTGTTTGGAGGTTATAATTATGGTCTCACAGGATAGACTTGATTTCTTAGTGCAGGTTTTTCACAAGTATTGGATTAACAACCAGAAGAAAAAGGGAATAGGTGTTTTCAAATGATCTGGTACAAAGATTGCCCGCTAACCTTCATATTCGTATTCACCGAAGGGTCAACCTATATAACCAAAAGGTCAAATTGAAAAAAAGTTATTTATTTAGGTTGGTTGAAGGAAGTAGTAGTTGAGATGGAGACCTGCAACCGAATAAACTAAATGAAAACACTTATCTGTAAATAATAATTTGCCTTTTCAATCAAAAAACCCAACATTTTTTGTGCATTTCGCATTAAAACAAAAATCCATGTTTTCAGAAGTTTCGTAAGGGTATTTTAACACCCCTAACCAAACCGAAAACATATGCAACCTCATCTGCACACCACAACAAAGAGCAACTCACAGCTACCGATTTCCTGTGTACTTGAACAAGGCTTACACATCCGTATTGAAGATGGGCTTTTTATCAGTTATTCATTTCTACAATCGCCCGGCAAAGCCCAGTTACAAAACCTTTACGGCAAAGCGGGTATTAAGAGTAACTATCAACTTTTTTATTGCAGTAATCAGCAAACAGCAGAATTACTGGTCTGTCAAACAGCAGCTGATAGTTTAACTAATCGTCGAATTATTTACAAGCCGGGAGCCGTAAAACAAAAAAATATACAATCTGATATTATTGTTGCACTTTCTTTCAGTAGTTGCTGGGTTGAGGCAAATTATGGCAACAATGCATCCGTTATTGAAGATTATATTATTCAACTGCAACCTCTCTGCAGTACAAATGATTTAACTGCAATCATTAACGTTGAATCATTACAATACCTGAAAAAAATTATCAGTTTATTACAAAGAGGCGCAACAGAATCACTTGCCTTACGTGTAAATATTCTTGGCCTGTTGAATCAGTTGTTTGAAAAAGCAGCTGTAATGAATGAAAAAGCTAACTGTAAACATCTTTCCTATGCTGTAGAAATGGAAGCCTTAAGTGCGCAGCTAAGCAGCTTTTTGAAGATTGCATTACCTGATTTGAAAGTGTTTGCCAAAGAATACAATATGAGCCTAAGTTCGCTCAAACGGCATTTTAAAAAAGTACATGGCAAACCAATCTATGAATACTACCTGGAGCAAAAAATGATGCTCGCCCGGAACATTATTCAAGACTCGCACCGTTCCGTTTCACAAGTAGCCTATGAGCTTGGGTATGAAGACCCCAATTGCCTCATTAAGTCGTTTAAAAAAGTGTATGGCATTTCGCCCGGTAAATTATGTGCGTAACCATTTAAACTATTCTTGGTGAAAAGCGTTTTGTAAAACAATAAAGATTTTGTCAATTTGTTTTACAAAACGCTTTCTTATGCTGCAAACTGCTACACTTAAATTTCTAAAGGACTTAAAAAAGAATAACAATAAACCCTGGTTTGATGCGAATCGAAAAGCATACGATGCTGCCAAATCAGATTTTATCGGCTTTGTTGATACAGTGATTGAAAAACACGGCAAAAAAGATCCTTCTATTGCACATCTTGCTGCAAAAGACTGCATCTTCCGCATTAACCGTGATGTACGCTTCAGTAAAGACAAGAGTCCTTACAAATCAAACATGGGAGCGTACATTAATAAAGATGGAAAGAAAGGTATCAGTGCAGGTTACTATTTTCATTGTGAACCCGGTGCTGCCTTTGGTGGTGGTGGTTTGTATATGGCACCTCCCGATCAGATAAAAAATGTGCGCCAGGAAATTGATTATAACTGGAAAGAATTTTTCAAGATCATCAACAGTAAAAAATTCAAAGCGGTGTTTGGTGATTTATCAACAGAAGGCGACATGAAGTTGAGCCGGCCACCAAAAGGATATGAAGCCGATAATCCGGCCATTGAATACCTGAAATTGAAAAGCTGGGTTGGAATGCAACAATTTTCAGATGCTGATCTTACTTCAAAAGACCTGGTTAAAAAAGTATGTACAAATTTTGAAACACTGCAACCATTGTTACAGTTTTTGAATGAAGGATTGCATGCAGGTGAATAAAGAGTTGCTAACTCCTGAGCTCGTCGAAGGATGAAGGTTAGCAACTCTGCTGAACAAATTTTGTTTTATACTGGTAACAATAATAAAAGAGCGCTTCATATGAAGCGCTCTTTTTTGTGTTAAGTTTTTTTGGCTCTGACGGCTGGAAGCCGTTGCCACCATTACAACAAACCTTTGCCGCTTAAATACTCTGCAATTTGTACTGCATTCGTTGCCGCACCTTTACGAAGGTTATCACTAACGATCCACATATTTAATGTGTTGGCCTGTGTTTCATCTCTGCGTAAACGACCAACAAACACATCATCTTTTTCATGCGCATCCATTGGCATTGGGTATTGCTGTGTAGCAGGATCGTCAACAACTACAATACCGGGCGCAGAACTGAGCAATGATTTCACTTCATTCAGGTCGAAATCATTTGCAAACTCAACGTTTACACTTTCACTATGTCCGCCCATTACAGGTATACGTACAGTAGTTGCCGTTACACGAATGGAATCATCGCCCATGATCTTGCAGGTTTCTTTCACCATTTTCATTTCTTCTTTGGTGTAACCGTTTTCAAGGAACACATCGATCTGCGGAATCACATTCAGATCAATTGGATATTTATATGCCATTTCACCAACAATTCCTTTTCGCTCATTCAACAACTGATCAACTGCTTTTACACCCGTACCTGTTACACTCTGGTAGGTTGATACAACCACACGTTTGATCTGGTATTTTTTATGCAGCGGTTGCAATGCCACCACCATTTGAATAGTAGAACAGTTTGGGTTTGCAATTACTTTATCCTCGGCTGTTAATACATCAGCATTTACTTCAGGTACCACTAATTTTTTTGTTGGGTCCATGCGCCATGCACTGGAGTTATCGATCACGGTTATACCGGCTTCTGCAAACTTTGGTGCCCACTCTGTTGAAGTACCACCACCGGCACTGAATAAAGCCACAGCAGGTTTGGCAGCTATTGCATCCGTCATACTGACCACTTTGTATTTCTTTCCCTTAAACTCTACTTCTTTACCAATAGAACGTTCACTGGCAACGGGAATTAATTCAGTAACGGGAAAATTTCTTTCTGCTAATACCTGTAACATTTTGGTACCTACAAGACCTGTAGCGCCAACTACTGCAACTTTCATTTTGTGTTTTGTTTTGTTTCTGTCCGACGCCCTCATCTGACAGAATTTTTTTGTTTGATTAATAATTCCGTCCGACGAGGGCATCTGACGGGTGGAAAAAAATAAGGCCTTCCATTTCGGGAAGGCCTGTTATTATGTTTACAACACAACGTACAATGTTACCTTCCCTTGCGGAACTGTTTCTTTGTGCGTTTTGTATGTTTAATAATCATCATGAAATTCAAAAGTAAAGCTGAATCTGCGTTTCACCAAATTGTTTTAGAAATTTCAATAAGGTTTTTACGCAATCGTTTGATTAATGTTATTTTTAAAGCATGCTTCGTTTTCTGTATTTTATTGTAACGATTGTTTGTTCGTGTGTGCACGGCAACAGTTCGTTTGCGCAAAACCGTTATGCAATTGTGATCACGGAGATCATGAGCGACCCTACGCCGCAAATCGGGTTACCCAATAATGAATGGATCGAAATACGCAATACAACCAACGCTGCTATCAATCTTCAAAACTGGCGTGTTGGCGATGCCGGCGGAGTAAGCGGAGCACTACCCAACTTCTTATTACAACCCGATAGCAGTGCTATTATTTGCGGCACAGCTGCCGCAGCAACCATGCAACAGTATGGCCGCACTTTCGGCGTTACAAGTTTTCCTTCTCTTGATAATACAGGTGAATTGATTTTTATCCGCAGCAACAATGGCTCTACGATTCATGCTGTCGAATACAATCTTAACTGGTTTAACAATACAGTAAAAAGTGATGGTGGCTGGACACTTGAAATAATCGATGTCAACAATCCTTGCAGCGGAGTCAATAACTGGCGGGCGAGTATCGATCCACGAGGTGGAACACCCGGTATAAAAAACTCTGTTGACGGAACCAATACCGATCAAATACCTCCTGCTTTGCTCAAAGCATTCGCCATTGACAATACAACTATACTATTGAGTTTTGATGAACCGTTAGATAGTTTGTCAGCTGCTACAGCAGCCAACTACCAGATCAGTAACGGTATCGGTTCACCGCTTTCTGCTATTTGTATTGCACCATTGTTCAATATGGTACAACTAACACTCAGCAATGCATTACAGGCCGGAACAACTTATACAATTACCGCCAGTAACGTTACTGATTGTAAAGGCAACCGCATTGCTGCTTTTAATCAAACCAAAGCGGGAATCAGTTCAGCAGTTGCAGCAAATGATTTGATCATCAACGAAGTGTTGTTTAACCCAACCAGTGATGGAACCGACTATGTGGAGATCTACAATCGAAGCAATAAGATCATCAATCTGAAAAATGTATTGCTGGCTAACAGAAGCAGTGCAGGTGTAATAGCCAGTATGCGTCCATTTAGTGCAAATGATCTTGCGATGTTTCCAGGTGAGTACTATGTATTAAGTGCCGATGAGCAAATTGTAAAACGACAGTTCACTGCAAAAAATCTTTCTGCGTTTCTCAATCTGTCTTCCATGCCTTCGTATCCGGATGCCAGCGGAACAGTTGTGTTAAGTGATAATGGCGGGTTGGTAATTGATGAACTCGCCTACGATGAGAAATGGCATTTTGCATTGATCAATAATCCGGAAGGTGTTGCGTTGGAGCGCATTGATCCAAACGCTGCTACTCAAAATAAAGATAACTGGCATAGTGCCGCCAAAGATGTTGGCTATGGAACGCCATCTTATCAAAACTCGCAGTTTCGTTTAGACTTGCAGGTACAAGGTGAGGTGACAGCAACTCCTGAAGTATTTTCTCCCGATAATGATGGCAACGATGATTTTGTAACCATCGGCTATCGGTTCCCTGAAACCGGTTATGTGATGAGCATAACAGTATTTGATGCGGCCGGTCGTCCGGTAAAAGCATTGCAGCGAAATACTGTTTGCAGTCAGCAGGGAAATTTCCGTTGGGATGGATTGAATGATAAATTTCAACCGTTGCCGCTTGGGCCGTATGTGATCTTTACCGAAGTATTTAACCTGCAGGGAAAAGTAAAGCGGTTTAAGAAACAAGTAGTACTTGCCCGCCGGTTCTAATGATGAAAATCAGCAACGCATCTGCGTACCGATATGAATTATCTTTAACAGGAAGCTGAAGTTTGCATGTATGATCACCCGCAAAAAAATCATTTACCCCGTTAACAAAGCATTACGCAAGTATCTGCAAACGTACCAGCGTGAAAAACGATTACCTGTATCGTACCAGCAACTGAAATTTTTCTTAGAAACAATTCCTGTTATTGATGCACGTGGAAAAGATACGTTGTGGGAAAGCGTGATCTATACACAGGATCAGATCGAAGATATTCATACCGGCCTCAAGCAGGTGTATGCGATGTTAAAAGCAGGTGGCGATATTAAAGTACAGAAGCATTTGTACATTGAACGCATTGATTACTGCACGTTTGGCAATACACATCCCTTCCGCATCAAGATCGTAAACAGTTATAACGATGTGCATGATTATTTCTATGTAAAAGTTCCTGATGCATCACGGGTGTATGGGTTGGAGCTGGAGCATATTCTATCGCCCAATCAATTGAATTATCTGGTAGATGAGAACACGTTAGTGGAAGAACATATTGCCGGTATTCCGGGCGATGTGTTTTTGCCCTTGTACAGCAACCGACCGGAGTTTAATGCAAAACGAATCGGCAAAGAGTTTGTAAAATTTAATGAGCGTTGTTTTGTGCGTTTACTGGGCGATATGCGTGCCTATAATTTTGTGTTTGATATTACGCCAGACTTTGATGACTTCCAGTTCCGCATCCGTGCCATTGATTTTGATCAGCAGTTTTTTGAAGGAAGCTTGAAGATCTATCTGCCCCAATACTTCAAAGAAAACTTTCCGTACGTTGACATGGCGCTTACGCACTTTAATAAAGATGTGATGATGCAATATCAACAGGAAGAACGTGCCTTGATTGCACGGCGTATCAAAGAAGAACGCTACCGTTTAACCGATCTGCGTGATGTGCTGGTGAAAGATGAAATTTCAACCAAGGAAAAGATCAAACAACTTGGTAGTGAATTAGCAGATCACTATGAAGATCCTGTATTTTCAAGATGCAGCAGTATGGGCGAATTAATTGACCGGAGTTTGAAACGGGTGTTGATTACAACGCATGTGAAGAGTCCGTTGTGATTTTAAATCTGCTCTAGTTTCACTCTCCATAACAGAAATTAATTAGCCTGATTAGACTTTGCAACCTCAGGTTGTTGAGATGTCTCGTGCCTCGACATGACGGTGCAGTTGGTTTGAGTAACCGCAGGGTTCTAAAATATTCGGAGTATCGTCATTTCGACGCAGGAGAAATCTCTAAAGACTAGGGTGTGCAGCAAATACGCCGATTTTTTCCTATCGCACAAATGACAAGCTATCTCCAAAAAAGTAATCAAATGCATTTTCAGCAAACAAGAACGACCCCCGATAAGTCGGGAGGCGTTCTTTAAAAATATCAATTGTTTTATCACACCAACTCAATATCAAAACTCACCAGTTGTACAAACTGTTGAATACGGGCATCAATTTCTTCTTTTGAAATTTCTTTCAACCGTGTGGTGCCGAATTTTTCAACACAGAAGCTGGCCATGGCACTACCTACAATAATAGCCGTCTTCATATTTTCAAAGCTGATGTCTTTTGTTTTTGCAATATGACCAATAAATCCGCCCGCAAATGTATCGCCCGCACCTGTTGGATCAAACACATCTTCTAACGGCAACGCAGGAGCGAAAAACACTTTGTCTTCGTGAAAGAGCAAAGCTCCATGTTCGCCTTTCTTGATCACCAGGTATTTCGGACCCATGTTCATGATCACTTTTGCCGCTTTCACCAACGAGTATTGTGCACTCAACTGGCGGGCTTCGCTGTCATTCACCATCAACACATCCACTTTACTCAACACTTTTTCAAGATCGGGCATGGCAATTTCCATCCAGAAATTCATGGTATCGAGCACAACTAGTTTGGGTTTGTTCTTCATTTGATCGATCACAGAATTCTGTACGGCTGGCACCAGATTCCCCAGCATCAGGAACTCACAATCCTGGTAACTATCTGGCACTACCGGGTTAAAATTCGCCAACACGTTCAGCTGTGTATCCAGCGTATCACGGGTGTTCATGTCCAGATGGTAGCGGCCACTCCAGAAAAATGATTTTTCGTCTTCTTTAATGTCAACGCCTTCTGTAACCACACCTCTTGCTTCCAGCATGTGCAATTCCTCTTTCGGAAAATCGCCGCCAACAACACTCAGTTGTTTGATGGGTTGGGTAAAGTTTGAAGCGCTCCAGGCAATATAGGTAGCCGCACCGCCAATGATCTTATCACTTTTACCAAAAGGGGTTTCAATTGCATCAAAGGCCATGGAACCAACAACTACTAACGACATAATGGGAGTTTGTTTTTAAGTTTTCCGCTTTTTACGGATGCGGACAAAGGTAATGGCTACAGACCTATCCATGAAAGAATGCATAAAAAAAGCGTTGCCATTACCGGCAACGCTTACGATGATTAAAAACCCGTTTTACTTCTTATCGCTACGAACGAGGTCGAAAAACTTATTATCGCTCATGCCCAGCCAGATCATATCGATCTGATTAATGTCAAAAGCTTTATCAAAACAGATATACTGAATGTGGTTTTGTCCGGCTGGTACCGTCCACGTGCAGGCGAGGTCGCCATCTTTGGCCTGTGTGGTATAATTATAGAACATTTCGTTGTTCTTTAACTTGATATACACTTTATAATCGCTCCATTTCAGGGGATCGGCTCCCTCCTGGTTAATGACCGCCATGCGGATCTTTGTGTAGCCGGTACCATCATCACGGGTAATAAATTCATTTTTTGTTACATACACACCAATCAGAAAATTAATGGTTTTGCTGGGGTTGGAGATGCTTTCATAATAATAATAGTCAGACTGGGCTTTTGCGGGGGCAGCCATCATTATAGCTCCGCAAACAAGGGCGAGGAAAAGAAGTTTTTGTTTCATTTGATTGATTTTATTGGTTTGGGGCAACCTGATCTACCAGTAAAAACGAGGCAATGGTCGCAGCTCAACTTTCTGCAGGTAGTATCAATTGCTTTGTTGATACCTCAAATTTACTTTGCATTAAAAACCCTTGCCATACCCACCAAACGGTATTTTTAAAAAAAGACACAAACACATTACATTTGTTACATGGGAAAACTGAAAGTGCCAAAGAATGGCAACCGCAAAGACCTCATTGTAAAAGCCGGCGCCGCCCTCTTCAGGGAAAAAGGTTTTGGTGCAGCCAGTATGAGAGACCTGGCTGAGAACCTTGGTATCGAAGCAGCCAGCTTGTACAACCACATCCGCTCCAAGAACGAGATTCTGGAATCGGTATGTTTTAATGTAGCCAATCGCTTTAACCTGCATTTGGATGAAATTGAAAGTGGCAGTTTGAGTCCGATCAAAAAGATCGAGACGCTGCTTCGCTTTCATATCCAGCAGATGATCGACAACTACGAAGAAGTAATGGTGAGCGACAGAGAGTGGAAACACCTCGATGAGCCTTATCGCTCCAACTTCCACACGCAGCGTCGTAATTACAGGAAACGTTTTGCATTGATCATTGAAGAAGGAATGAAAAAAGGCGAGATCAAAAAAATTGATGCCCCAACAGCAGTTGTTATTCTGCTTCATTCAGTAAGTGGCATTGAAAGCTGGCACCGTTCCACTGCCAAGATCAGTGGTCCTGAGCTGGAAGACAATATGGTGTTGATCATGATCGACGGGTTAAGAAAATAAGATTGCTCCATTACTTCACATCAAGCTGATTGCTTTTCCAATGAAATACCTGTTTTATACTTGCGCTGTGCCTTTCAGTTTTACTACCGAAGGCGCAAACAGACAGCCTTTTGCTGAAACAAACCATTCAGGAGTTGCTGAAAAATTATTAGCGGATTGTTCAAATTGCACAACAAAAGCTGCTTAAAAGAATAAAAAGGATTAATTTTTTGATTGCCATATGTCTATCCATTTCCATGCGTTGAAAGTGAAAGAGGTTAAGAAAGAAACCAGCGACTGTGTTTCTGTTTTGTTTGATGTGCCCGAAAATCTGAAAGAAGAATTCAACTTTACACAAGGACAAAGCCTTACCATGCGTGCCACCATCAATGGTGAAGAAGTAAGACGTACTTATTCCATTTGCAGTAGTCCATTAGAACATCAACTGAAAGTAGCCATCAAAAAAGTAGAGGGTGGTTTGTTTTCCAACTTTGCCAACGAGCAACTCAAGATGAATGATGTGATGGAAGTAATGACGCCCATCGGTCGTTTCTACACAACACTTGATGCAGCCAACAGAAAAAATTATGTGGCTTTTGCGGCAGGCAGCGGTATCACTCCTCTTCTTTCCATTATCAAAACAACCCTGGCAATTGAACCGGATAGTACGTTCACTTTGGTGTATGGAAACAAAACCCGTTCATCTATTATTTTCTTTGAAGAACTGGAAGGGTTGAAGAATAAATACATCAACCGGTTTAACCTCATTCATATTTTAAGCAGGGAAAAAACAGATGCGGATCTGAATTTCGGCAGAATTACCAAAGACAAATGCAGCGATCTCTTCGACAAACTGCTGGATGTAAAAACAGCTGATGAGTTTTTCATTTGCGGACCGGAAGACATGATCTTTTCTGTAAAAGAATTTTTAGAAAGCAACGGCGTAGCTGAAAAGAAAATTCACTTTGAATTGTTTACTACACCGGGACAAAATAAGAAGTCAGAGGTAAGAAGTACGAAGTACGAATCAAACGGCCCGCAAAGCAATATTACGGTTAAGTTAGATGGACGGAGTTTTGATTTCTCCATTCCGCTCAACAGCGATACAACCATTCTTGATGCTGCTATGCAACAAGGTGCCGATGTGCCTTATGCCTGCAAAGGCGGTGTATGCTGCACCTGCAAAGCCAAGCTATTGGAAGGTGAAGTAAAAATGGATGTTCATTGGGGTTTAGAGCAGGAGGAAATTGAACAGGGTTTTATTCTTACCTGTCAGGCCCACCCCACAACCGCAAACGTAACGGTTGATTTTGATGTGAAGTAAGCACTCACATTTTAGCATGAGATAATCTGTACAAACAATAAACAAAAACCACAAACAGGCGTTAGTTTTGACTAAATTTGTGGTTTCTAAAGCATTGTTATGTCAGTACACGATTTTGAACAAGTATTTCAATCGAAGATCGATCAGGAAATAAAGATCGAGCCAAAGGAATGGATGCCCGATGCCTACCGGAAAACGAATATCCGGCAGATCAGTCAGCATGCGCACAGCGAAATTGTGGGTATGTTGCCCGAAGGCAACTGGATTTCCCGTGCTCCATCGCTCAAACGCAAGGCTATTCTGATGGCGAAGGTGCAGGATGAAGCCGGACATGGTTTGTACCTCTATTGTGCTGCTGAAACATTGGGCATGAGTCGTGAACAAATGATCGACGACCTGCACAGCGGCAAAGCCAAATACTCTTCCATCTTTAATTATCCCACTTTAACATGGGCCGATATGGGTGCCATCGGTTGGTTGGTGGATGGCGCTGCCATTCTCAATCAGGTAATGTTGTGCCGCACCAGCTACGGACCATATGCCAGAGCGATGGTGCGAATTTGTAAAGAAGAAAGTTTTCATCAACGCCAGGGATTTGAATCGTTGCTTGTTTTATCAAAAGGAACCGATGAACAAAAAGCGATGTGCCAGGACGCCATCAACAGATGGTGGTGGCCGAGCCTGATGATGTTTGGACCTAAGGATAGTGAAAGCACCAACAGCGATCAAAGCATGAAGTGGAAGATCAAACGCAAAACAAATGATGAGCTGCGTCAGCAGTTTGTAGACATGGCGGTTGAACAGGTGAAATTGTTAGGTATGACCTTGCCCGATCCGGATTTGAAATGGAATGAAGAACGTGGTCATTACGATTTTGGTGAAATTGACTGGAACGAATTCTGGAATGTGGTGAAAGGAAATGGTCCTTGTAACAAACAACGTTTAGAAGCACGCCGCAAAGCACACGAAGAAGGAAGATGGGTGCGTGAAGCAGCGGCAGCGCATGCGGAGAAACAAAAGGCCTCCCTAAATCCCTCCAAAGGAGGGACTTTGGCAGCAGCTTGATTAATCTTAAAATTTTGAATGATGAACTTTCAGATAAGAAAATTTTATTACGGCGATATTCCTGAAGAAAAAGGAGGAGGCAGTAATTATCAGACACAAGCTGATGCGGCCGCCTGGCCTTTGTGGGAAGTATTCATCCGCAGCAAGCAAGGTCTCGATCACAAACATGTGGGTAGTTTAAAAGCTGCTGATGCACAAATGGCCATTGAAAATGCACGTGATGTTTATACACGACGAATGGAAGGTGTAAGCATCTGGGTGGTTGAAAGCAATTACATTCATGCGAGTAATCCTGATGAAGCAGAAAGTTTATACGATCCTGCGAATGATAAAGTATACCGTCATCCTACTTTTTATGATTTGCCTGATGAGGTGAAGCATATGTGATCTTAATTGATAATTTTTCAATGGATAATTCTCTAATCAACTATACGCTACATTTAGCAGACACAACGCTTATTCTTTCTCAACGAAACAGTGAGTGGTGTGGACATGGACCAATACTGGAACAGGATATTGCCATCACCAATATCTCATTGGACTTACTCGGGCAGGCAAGAAATTTTTATCAATACGCTGCTTCATTGATGAATGATGGATCAACTGAAGATTCATTAGCCTATTTGAGAACAGAACGGGAGTTTAAAAATTTATTGCTTGTTGAACTGGAGAGTGGCGATTGGGGACAAAGCATCTTACGTCAATTTCTCTTCAGCCAATTTCAACATTTACTGTTTCAACAACTGCAACAAAGCAGTAATGAACAGTTAGCAGCTATTGCAGCAAAAGCTATTAAAGAAACAACCTATCACCTTCGTTGGAGCAGTGAATGGGTGATTCGTTTGGGCGATGGAACAGAAGAAAGTCATAAACGTATACTGCATGCCATTGATGAACTGTGGCGTTACACCGGCGAACTGTTTGAAGCAGCAGATTATGAAACAGCAATGGGCATTGACCTTGCTTCCATCAAACAATCATGGACAGAAAAAGTAACGGCAGTGTTTGATGAAGCAAAACTCCCTGTTCCTGAAAATGTATTTATGCAGTCGGGTGGTAAGAAAGGAATTCATACAGAACAACTCGGTTATATCTTAACAGAATTACAATACCTGCAACGCACTTATCCGGGAGCAAAGTGGTAAAGCCCCACCTCGAACTACGTTCCTTCCTTACAGGAACCCCGAAGGGGAGGGATAATTCAGCAACATGAATAATATCGAACAACATATTGATGCTTCCGCAGCAGAACAAAAAATCTGGTCGATACTTGCAACAGTAGTTGATCCGGAAGTTCCTGTGTTAACGGTACTTGATTTGGGAATTGTTCGGGATGTAATAATTAATGCAAGTGAAGTTGAAGTGATCATCACTCCCACTTACACCGGTTGTCCTGCCATGGATATGATTGCCATGAACATTCGTCTTGCATTAGCTGAGCAGGGATATAAACAGGTAAAAATTACGTCTGTACTTTCTCCTGCATGGACAACTGATTGGATGACCGAAGCAGGAAAAGAAAAACTGAAACAATACGGCATCGCTCCTCCTAATCCCAAGCAACAGGTTTGTAACGATCAATTGTTTGCGGCAAATGAAGCGGTTCAATGTCCGCACTGCAACTCACATCACACGCACCGCATCAGCGAGTTTGGATCAACGGCCTGCAAAGCATTATATCAATGCGATGATTGCAAAGAGCCGTTCGATTACTTCAAATGCCATTGAGGATTTTAGATTTGGGATTTACGATTGCAGATTGATTCTAAGTAATGCCAGCAAATCTGAAATCTGCAATCATCAGAAGCTATCTGCTTCACGATATGCTTTTATCAAAGCCAGCTCACCTTCTTTACCAGGCCCAGCATTACCATGTTCCATACCCATAATTCCTTTGAAGCCCTTCTTGTGAATATGTTTGAAGATGTTCCTGTAATTCATTTCACCGGTGCCGGGTTCTTTACGGCCGGGGTTATCACCGATCTGGAAATAAGCGGTTTCTTCCCAAACACGATCGATGGATGCAATGATGTTTCCTTCGTTGCGTTGCATGTGATACATATCAAACAAAAACTTGCACGACGGACTGTTCACTGCTTTACAGATCATATAGGTTTGATCAGTGCCACGTAAGAACAGATCATTGTTGTCGCTCAACGCTTCAAGCACCATGATCAAACCATGTGGCTGTAATATTTCAGCACCTTTACGCAAAGCGGTGATCACATTTGCCGTTTGCAGATCGAGTGATAAACGACGATCATAATTTCCCGGTACAACGGTTAACCATTTTGCATTGCAACGCTTGGCTACTTCTACTGCTGTTTTACAATCCTTCATCATCTTATCAATCCATTCTTGCTTGCCTGTTGTAAGCGATGTGATCCAATGCCAGTTATCAGATGTAATGACAAACACACCCATACGCATACCCAGCTTTGCCAACAAATCACCAATCTTCTTTTGTTCATCTGCAGGGCGGCCCATCATACCATTGTCTTCAATACTACGAAAGCCCTGATCATATGCCCAGCGGATCTGATCTAAAAAACTTTCGCCGCCATGATTTTTAAACATCCCTGCATGAAAAGCATAATCGAGTTGAAAAGGTTTTTCTGCTGCCTGAGTTTTATTTGATTCTGCTAACACACCTGCGCCTGTTACGGTTGCTGCACCTGCTAATACCGATTGTTGAAGAAATTGTCTGCGTTGCATAGTTGTTTGTTTGGGTTCTCAATTTAACGACTATGTTTCAATAATTAAGAACTCCATTTATCCGGCTGCGCAAACGGTTTCGCAGGCAAAAGAGGTACCATTCACATTTCGCTAACAAGTGTAACCATTAGTTTCAGTAATTTCCATGTTCCTATTTCAATCATGAAGAAGTTATTATTATCTATTCCGTTTTTTGCAACGATTTTACTTGGTAAGAGTCAAACGGCCGATACATCATTCCGTACCTATCTGCAAGCTATTCCTTCCGGCAGTTTACAAAGCAAAATGATCGCCATCCCTGCAGGATCATTTATGATGGGAAGCAGTGATGCCGACAAACTGAAAGAAGCAGATGAAACGCCGCAACGACAGGTGAAAGTAGATGCTTTCTGGATGGGAGCTTATGAAGTTACCTATGATGAGTTCAATGCTTTTTTCCTTGACGAATCAATCAGTCAAAATACAGTTGTTGATGCAGTAACAAGACCAAGCTCTCCTTATATTGATATGACATTGGGCATGGGCAAAGAAAGTGGCTTCCCTGCTAACAGCATGCAGCAATATGGTGCATTGATGTATTGCAAATGGTTGTATAAAAAAACAGGTGTGTTCTTTCGTTTGCCAACAGAAGCAGAATGGGAATATGCCTGTCGTGCTGGTGCAACAACTGCTTACCCGTTTGGCACAGATACAAAACAATTAGAGAAGTTCGCATGGTTTAAAACCAACAGCGATAACCGTTATCATAAAGTTGGAGAGAAACAACCAAATGCATGGGGCTTGTATGATATGTTGGGCAATGTTGGTGAATGGGTGTTAGATCAATACAGTGAAACGTATTTTACAACTATTGGTGATAAAGCAAGCAATCCATTGATTGAACCAACAGCACGTTACCCAAGAACAGTGAAAGGCGGCACTTACCAGGATGAAGCAAAGGAATTACGTAGTGCAAATCGCATTAAGTCTGATCCTGTATGGAACCGTCGTGATCCGCAGATACCAAGAAGCAAATGGTGGAATGCTGATGCGCCGTTTATTGGTTTTCGCATCATCCGTCCGTTGAAACAACCAAGTGCGGAAGAAGCAGAAGCATTTTTTCAAAAGTATTTCGGTGAAGACTGAAGAAATGTACGAAGGAAGATGTACGATGTACGAACGCTCCGTCAGACGCCCTCGCCGGACGTGTAACATCAAGAGGTAAGGAATTGGGATTTAGGAATTGAAAGAACTTCAGTGTTTCTGAGGCTTAGTGATAAATTAAAATTATAAACTGTAAATATCTAAACCATCTTCATGAACAACGATAACAAATCACGCAGGGATTTTGTAAAAAATTCTTCGCTGCTTGCCGGTGGTCTCATCATGAGTCCCCTCTTTTCAAATGCTAATTTCTTTTCCGGTGCCGATGAAACTATCAAGGTTGCATTGGTTGGTTGTGGCGGTCGTGGTACCGGTGCTGCCATGCAGGCATTGCTCACAAAACAAAATGTAAAACTGGTAGCAATGGCCGATGCATTCCGTGACCGCATCGACAACTGTTATAGAACATTAACGAAAGATGATGGATCAGGTTCTTCTGTTAAATCAAGAGTTGATGTTCCTGAGGAGCGCAAGTTTGTTGGCTTTGATGCTTATGCAAAAGCAATTGCATTGGCTGATGTGGTGATCCTTACCACACCTCCGGGTTTCCGCCCAATTCATTTTGAAGAAGCGATCAACAAAGGCAAGCATGTGTTCATGGAAAAACCGGTAGCAACTGATCCTGTTGGTATTCGCAGAGTGTTGGAAGCTGCTGAAAAGGCAAAACAACAAAAGCTGAACGTGGTGGTTGGTTTGCAACGTCGCTATCAAAATTCTTACCGTGAATTATATAAACGCAAAGACGTAATTGGTGACATCACATCTGCACAAGCCTGGTGGAACAATGATGGTGTTTGGGTGAACAAACGCAAATACGGACAAACAGAAATGGAATACCAGATGCGTAACTGGTATTACTTCAACTGGCTTTGCGGCGATCATATCGTAGAACAACACATTCATAATATTGATGTGGTGAACTGGTTCAAAGGTGGCTTCCCTGTTAAAGCACAAGGTATGGGCGGAAGACAAGTACGTAAAGGAAAAGATCATGGTGAAATTTTCGATCATCACTTTGTTGAGTTTACGTATGCCGATGGTTCTGTGCTGAACAGTCAGTGCCGTCATATTCCTGGTACCATGAGTCGTGTAGATGAATTGATCGTTGGTACCAAAGGAAGTATTAAAGGTGATGCAGCAACAATTCTTGATGCAAAAGGAAAACCCATTTTCCAGTTCGATAAGAAAGGAGAAAACAATCCTTACCAGAACGAACATGATGAACTGTTTGCAGCCATTGCAAAAGGTGAATACAAATTTGCTGATGCAGAAATTGGTGCTAAGAGTACACTTACTGCAATCATGGGTCGTATGGCAACATATTCCGGCCAAATGCTTGAGTGGGATAAAATTTTAGCATCCAACCTCAATCTTCAACCAAAGAAATACGATTGGGATGCAGCACCTCCTATTCTTCCAAATGATGATGGTTATTACCCTGTTGCAATACCGGGTGTTACAAAATATGTGTAAATAGTTTTCATTGATAAAAAAGCCATCAGTTAGTGATGGCTTTTTTTTATGCGTTATAAACAGCATAAAACTTTCCCGCTTACCCACTTCCCCGCATATCTTAAACTACATTTTACTAACTTGTCTTGGCTTAAAGGATACAACTTATGGATATTACCATTTACTTAGAAGAAGCCGCACAGGTTTCTGCTGCATTCATCATTGGTGCAGTTATTGGACTTGAACGTGAGTTCCGCAATAAACCTGCAGGTTTTCGTACCATGATCTTCATTTGTGTTGGTTCCTGTTTGTATACCATTCTTTCAAAAGAAAGTAACACCGTTAGTCCGGATCGTATTGCCAGCAATATTGTAACAGGTGTTGGTTTTATTGGAGCAGGTGTAATTTTTAAGGAGGGTATTTCAGTAAACGGCTTAACCACATCAGCACTCATCTGGATCATAGCGGCATTGGGCATGGCTATTGGTTATAAAAACTATCCAATAGCGATTGTTGTAACAAGTATGGTAGTAATTGCCTTATTTGTTCTGGAGCCGGTACAACGTTTTATCAACCGCTTCCACAAAGTGAAAGATTATAAGATCAAAACATCCGACACAACCGATGCGTTAAAAAATGAAATGGAATCCTTTTTCGAATCGCACGATATCAGTTACCGCTGCGTAAAAATGAACAAAGAAAATAACGAGGCTATTTATGTCTACCGTATTGGTGCTCCGAAGGATGATTACGATATTGTAAATGAATTTCTGTTAAAACATAAAAGCATCAATAGCTTTGATATTTAATTTTTTACTGACTCTATAACAATTGCTTTATGTCATCCATTCTGTTTGAAATAAAAGATTCCATCGCCTTTATTACACTCAATCGTCCCGATAAATTCAATTCGTTTAACCGTGAGATGGCATTGTTGCTGCAAAACAAGCTGGATGAATGTGCATCAATGCAGGAAATACGTTGTGTATATATCACCGGAGCAGGAAAGGCTTTCTGTGCCGGACAGGATATTGGTGAGCTTGTTGGTGAAAATAAAATTGAGTTGGCACAAATTTTATCAGAACATTACAACCCAATTGTGAAACGTATCCGCAATTTGCCAAAGCCGGTAATTGCAGCAATAAATGGAGTGGCAGCTGGTGCGGGTGCCAACATTGCTTTGTGTTGCGACATTGTGGTTGCTGCAGAATCAGCTTCGTTTATCCAGGCGTTTTCTAAAATCGGATTGATCCCCGACAGTGGCGGTACGTTTACACTTCCCCGTTTGATCGGTTGGCAAAAAGCAAGTGCGTTAATGATGACGGGCGACAAAGTTTCTGCGAATGAAGCCGAACGACTGGGTATGATCTACAAAGTATTTGCCGATGTAACGTTTGAAGAAGAAAGTAAAAAAATTGCGAATACTATTTCGCTAATGCCAACGAAAGGCCTGGCTTATACCAAACAGGTGCTGAATGCTTCGCTCACCAATTCATGGGATGAGCAACTTCAACTGGAAGATGCGTTTCAACAGAAAGCCGCTTCAACAGAAGATTATCAGGAAGGCATCAATGCCTTCTTAGAAAAAAGACAGGCGGCATTCAAAGGAATATAAAGGCCCGTCACAAAAAAATGTAACGGGCCGGGCAGGTGGTTTCGGAAGCTATCTTAATTAGCTTTAATAAAACGGAACGTTTGCATATTCCCTACATCATCTTTTAATTGCAGAAGATATGACCCTGCAGAAAGAATCCCCAGGTCAAAATTCATTTTATGATCCCCTTTTGTAAAATGTTGGTTGTATTTATAGATCAACACGCCCGATGCATTGGTAATAGTTGCAGTAATGAATGCATTTTGCTGTAGCGAAAAACTGAGGGTTGTTTTATCTTTTACCGGGTTTGGATAAAGCGTAGCTCTGTTGGTTGCAGCAACATTGATCCGGATCGTTTTTGAATATCCGATCGTTCCATCAACATCCACTTGCTTAATACGATAATAAAATGATCGGTTATTGATTTGCTGATGAGTAAACTGATACGAACGCAATCTGTTACTGTTGCCTGCAGCCACTACTCTTCCTTCTTCTGTAAAATCAGTTCCGTTCAATGAAGATTCAACTGTATAAAAAGCGGTATGCTGTTCTGATGCAGTTGACCAGTTGAGTATATTTTCATTCCCGTTATTCTTACCTGTCAATTCCAATGAACCAGCCGGTAAAATAGCCATCAACATGGTTACTGCAAAGGGAGAAAAACTTGTAAACCCTGAACGTGTAACCGTGTAAGGGTTCATTCCGGATGCCATAATGTTTAACATTCCATAATCCCAGGCGGATGATGTGTAATGTGCAAGACGACTGAATACTCTATTGAAGCCTGTAAGCTCTAATGATGCAGGCCATTGGCAGGTAAGGGTAGCGCTTGAACCACCATTCACCGTTTCGGAAACCATCCATGTTGCATTAACAGAGTTCGAATTCATCGTGTTGCCGGTTATTCCGTTTGTATAAACAGCAGTCAGCATTCGCACATTAAATACATCTGTGGTTGAAAACATTGCCAGTGAAATGGTGATCGGCGTATAAGCTACAGAAGTACCAACCGGAAAAGTTTTTGTGTCCAAGGCAGCTATCTGTTGTTTCAATTCACCTGTGCCGGTCGCAATTAAATAGGTATCGGTTCCGCCTCCAACGATGCTTGCGCTGTTTCCAATCGTCATATTATAATTATCGAGTGATAATTTACCTGCAGTTAACGTTAATGTATTATTCACTGTTACAGCGGAGGAGAGCGTTGCAAGACCAGATGCTTTGTTGATGGTGAGTTTATAAAAAGGCGAAGTGCCCGTTGTAGTAATGTATTGTGCACCTGTACCATTTAATGTAAGCTCACCGGTACCAACCGGAGTTGAAGCTTGGTTATTTGTATAACTTTCTTTCACATAAAATCTTCCATTGTTGGTCAGGGATGCAGAAGAAGCATTTGTGAAATTACCAGTAACAGAAACAGTATCTGTATTGCCCGTAATATAGAAAATCCCGTTGTTCGTAATATCAACTTGTGCATTTGTAAGAAGTACAGTGCAAAAAAATAAACAGGAACAGATTATTTTCCTCATAGCATTTGAATATTTATCCCGGTTTATTTAATGGTCAGGTTCATTGTTTCAACCGTCATGCTGCTGGCATCAGATGTGTTAGCTGCCCAAATTTCAACATAATCGTTTGTTGAAAGCTGCACGGTGCAGGTAATTGTAAGTGAGCCTTTATCTACACCCGTAGATAAACGCATTGCCTGTTCTGATTCAGGAAGTTTTACCCCGTTTTTATAAATGTAGAAGGAAAAATATTTATTGGCTGACTGTGAAGTAACACTCACAGACGCCACTACAGAAAACCGACGGGTTTTAATACCATCATACACTAACCTGTTACTTGTTGATGAACTAACCCTGAAAAAACCAACGCCAGTTGTTGTGCATAATACTTTTGTAGGCGTGTTAACGGCTGAAAATGTTGTTGCAGCAGCAGACGTAAGATAAAGATTACCTGTTGCCACATCATCTTTTTCGGTAGTGATACCGGGACATTCCACTTCCCATTTTCCGGAGAAGGTTCCGTTCACCCTTGTTCCGGTACCCATCATCGCTGTATTCTTGAATGTTGCGGCATCTGTAATATCTACAATACCTGCTACATCAAGTTCTACTGCTGAGTTAGCACTCGAACCATGACTAAACCCACCGAGTTTTTCAATCATTGAAAATGTTCCTACCAATTTCTCAAACGTATTAGAGTTTGTAGAGAACCAGGCTGTATTATCCAATAAAAGATGGTTCACATCCTGGTAGGTAATACCATTTGTGTTGCCTGAATAATTTACAACACTGAAGAAAACAATGTATCCTCCTTTCACTAAGCCAACATCTTTACAGTTGGCAATTACATTATCTCTGAAAACAAGATTTTCAGTTGAGGCAAGATCTAGATTAAAAAGCTTTGCACCGGTAGTAATTGCTGCCAGTGTAAGTGTTTTAATGGTTCCGCCTTTTGTACCGGTAAACAATTCGCCACTGGCCGGAGTATAGATCAGTTTATCATTATTGGCATCTTTCCCGATCAAATAGCAACCATTTAAGTTGATCTTACTCGTAAGCATGATGGTACCGTTAATTTCATAGGTAGTACCGGCAGCTAATGTAATAACACCCGATACAGGTGCAGGTAAATCGGCAGTAGATTGTACTAACACAAAATTATTTCTGGCTTTTACTATACCGGAACTGATGATGTTCCAGTTACTCCCGTCACTGATCACAGTCACCGTTGCTTTGGAATTAGAAAGTAACAGCGCTGTATTCCCGTCAATTGTTTGGGATGATGTGGTTGCCAGCGTTACAACGGGCATCGGTGTTGTTGAGCTGATATTTTTTATTGTGTACATTCTTCCTGCACAGGCGCTGGCGTTCGGCAGCGTAACGGTTGCAGCTGAGGCGCCGGTAAACAATAAGGTTTGATCAGTAGAGCCAGCCGTGGTAGAAGATGTAAAACTTCGGGAGTTGAGTGATAATGACCCACGTATATCTAAAGTAGATACGGGCGACGTGGTTCCGATCCCAATCTGGGCATTCACATTTACCAAACATGCACAAAAAAATAAAGCAAAAACGATTTTCATTGGATATGGAATAAGGATTATAAATTAAAGCGAACCTTACGTTCGAATTAAGAAGTAAAAGTAGACGAACTAATCAGTTTCCTTTATAGAACATTAATCTAATGTTTACTCGTTTTTCTACTACAATTGTCTATTTAACCCTTATTCCTTCTACTTGTTTTTACTTAGCAGAATCCGTGGCTCGTTCGATGAAAATGAAGCATTTGAAAATAATGATGTAAACTTGATCATGAGCACAGATCAAACTGCCGAAAATGTTGTTTCTCACATGATGCAACACGACCTGTTCAGCCAATGGCTGGGCATTGAAGTAATACACATTAAAGAAGGATACAGTAAAATAAAAATGACGGTACGTCCTGAAATGATCAACGGCTTTGGGATCGTACATGGAGGCGTTGCTTTTTCGTTGGGCGACAGCGCCTTTGCATTTGCCTGCAATAACCGGAATAATTTATCAGTAGCATTAGACACATCCATCAATTTTATTAAGCCCGTACATGTGGGTGATGTATTAACAGCTGAAGCAAAAGAATTGCACAACGGCCGATCAACAGGTTTGTATCATATTCAGATCTTTAACCAGAAAGATCATTTGGTAGCACAGTTTAAAGGAACCTGTTACCGCACAGGCAAGCCACTTATTTCATAACGATCATTGTAAGAACAATCCTTTTTTTATACTTTGTAAAAGGAGTCCCCTCTTTTCACCCAAAATCAAAGTATATGAAACAATTATCGTATTGGGCTAAGCTTCATCCAAAAACAGCAAGAGTTAGTATCATCTTGCTTCATATCCCTTTAAACATTGCAGGTATTGTAACGGGTTTACTTTTATTCGATCTCAATGTTTCAATGGGGCAAGCATTTATTTACTCTCTCATTACCATTACACTACTTTTATTTCTTTTTGAACGGAAGAAAACTCCTTACTACACCCGGAAATTTCTGCATCTCACCATGGCAGTATGTACGTATTTACTATTTGTTTTTGCAGGAAACCAGGTACATCAACCGAAACCTTATTTCCCGTTCAGCCAATCTGTTAATGCAGTTGGAACCTCCTTGTTATCAACAACCATTTCTAAACCCTTACAAGCGAAAGAAAAAAAGCCGCAAAAAAAATTAAGCCGGAAGGAATCGAAGAACCTGTTTCTAAAAGTTGATGAAAAAGTTAACAACTTACCGCTTTGGGCGAAAATAGTTTTGATCTTTTTGGCGGTTGTTGTTGCAGCAGGTCTTCTGTATGTACTGGCAGCATTGGCATGTACAATTTCCTGTAATGGCTCCGAAGCATTGGCTGTAATTGTTGCACTCGTGGGTACATTTGGAATTGTATTTGGCGCTATTCGTTTAATTCAGGCTATTCTCGGAAAAAAACGAAGGAAAAAGAGAAGTACATCAACCACAGATTGATTTTACCTTCGTATCAATTTTTGCTTAGTCATGATTTATTCCTTCAAAGGTTTTATACCGGTTGTACATGAAACTTCGTTTGTACATCCGCAGGCAACAGTAACCGGCAATGTAATTATTGGCAAGCATTGTTATATTGGACCCGGTGCTGCATTACGTGGCGATTGGGGTGGCATTGTTTTAGAAGATGGTTGCAACGTGCAGGAGAATTGTACCATTCATATGTTTCCCGGAGTTACGGTTTTGTTGAAGGAAGGAGCACATATTGGTCATGGTGCAGTCATACATGGTGCAACTATTGGCCGCAACTGTTTGGTTGGGATGAACAGCGTGATCATGGATAATGTTCAGTTGGGTGATGAATGTATTGTTGGCGCCCTGAGTTTTATTAAAGAGGGTGAAGTGTTTGAACCACGCAGTTTAATTGTTGGCAACCCTGCAAAAAAAATAAAAGAAGTGAGCGATGAAATGGTCGGTTGGAAAACAAAAGGAACACAACTCTATCAATCATTACCTAATGAAATGATGGAAGAATGGGAAGCTTGTGAACCGTTACGGAAAATTCCTGCCGACAGACCAGCACAGGAAAAATTATATGAGAACTGGAAGAAAATGAAAGAATAAATTTAAAAAGCCCCTGTCGTAACAGGGGCTTTCTCTTTCTAAAATTTATGCATTTCGTTGTTCAGCATTTCTCACTATTTCGGCAATGCGACTTTTCTCTTTCGAAACTCTTCTTCCACGAAAGAAGAGGTAAAGATTAAAGAACAACATAATGCCTAAATAAATACTAAAGCCACCAATTTTGTAACTCAGTATTTCAAGCATTGTTTGTCCGTCCAGAATTTCTGCTGCTATTTCCATGATCACTAATGCAAAGCCAAGATTCAATAAATAAAATCCTGTTTTAAATAAGGTATTGGTTGATGTGGCTATTTCTTCTTTGCCATGAAAAATATCAAGCATGAATGTTCGGCTGTTTTTAAACAATACATAGGCTACATACCAGGTAAGAGAAATAACAATTGGAAGATAAATAAGGTAGGCGGCGAAGTTGAAAGAAGCTTTCATGATCATTTGTTTTTAGAAGTGAGGGGAGATTGTTTTTGTTTGCTCAGAAAATAAATAACTGTCATGTTGATGAAATGAATCACTCCGAGTGTCAGCATAATGCGGCCGGTCATGATGCAGATACTGGTGAACAGATCGATCCAGTTTGTAATTGTTTCCCAAACGCTGATCATCATTGCAGCATAACCAAGGTTGAGAAGGTAATAGCCCACAAGTAATAACCTGTTGATGAAATTTGTCAGCGCTTCATCTCCGTTGAGTAAGTTGAGAATATAGAGCCTGCCATTTGTGTAAAACCGAAGCCCAACATGTACTGTAATAAGATAAGTGAGCAGTAAGTAAACGACGTAGGCGATTATGTTCATAAAATCCGTTTGATTGAATGACAGAACAAACTTAAACCATATTTTCCGAATTTTCAATATTTTCTGAAAATTAAATTTACTTACCCTGTTTAGTAATGTGATTTAGTACAAGAGTGCGACGCCAATGCAGTTGAATAGAAATACGGCTGCTCGGCCCATAAAAACTATCTTTGCCGCCAGCATGGAAAAGAATTTCATTGATTACATACGGGTATTTTGCCGCAGCGGACATGGTGGTGCAGGCATTAAGCATTTTATGCGCAATAAGTTAACTGCTATGGGCGGGCCCGATGGTGGCGATGGTGGCCGTGGTGCACACATCATTTTACGGGGTAATTCGCAACTGTGGACCCTGTTACACCTCCGCTATTACAAAAACGTATTAGCCGATGATGGCGATCCCGGCGGCAAAAACAATATGACCGGAAAGGATGGCAAAGACATTATTATTGAAGTACCGCTTGGTACCATTGCCCGTGATGAAGTAACCGGTGAAGTAAAGGCTGAAATTCTGGAACATGGTCAGCAGGTGATATTAATGAAAGGCGGACGTGGTGGTTTGGGCAATGCCAATTTTGCAACGCCTACCAACCAGGCACCTGAACATGCACAACCGGGTGAGCCGGGCGTGGAAGGTTGGATGCAATTAGAATTGAAAGTGTTGGCTGATGTTGGGTTGGTTGGATTTCCCAATGCGGGGAAATCAACGTTACTCTCATCGATCACTGCTGCTAAACCAAAAATTGCTGATTACGCATTTACTACGCTTACGCCACAACTGGGCATGGTGGAATACCGTGATGGAAAAAGTTTTTGCATTGCCGATCTGCCGGGAATTATTGAGGGGGCTGCTGAAGGCAAAGGGCTTGGTCATCGTTTCCTTAGACACATTGAACGGAATGCAGTATTGCTATTTTTAATTCCGGCCGATTGCAATGATCACAAAAAAGAATTCGAAATTCTGCACAATGAACTGGAAGAATATAACCCGGAAATGCTGCAGAAAGAATTCATCATTGCTGTAAGTAAAAGCGATATGCTGGATGATGAATTGAAAGAAGCCATTGAAAAAGAGTTGCCGAAAAATATTCCGCATGTATTTATTTCTGCTGTTACAGGGCAAGGGTTGGTGGAGCTGAAAGATATTCTGTGGCAGAAGTTGAATGCATAAATAGCGTTGCATATTTTCAGCAAATCATAACGAATCGTTTTGAAAAACCTGATTGCACTTACAGCAACAGACCTGTTGCAACCTGCATCCTTTAAAAAATATCTTGCTGCTTTTGGCATTATTGCCATTGCGTGTTACCTCAACTATTATGCTGATGTTTCGTTGTGGTTGAAAAGAGAACCGTTTCACATTTCATTGACCTGGTACAGTGTTCTGTTTGCTGTTTTTTTTGCGGCCGGTATTCTCATTGAAGCAGGAACCGGTTTTTTCAGATACAAAAGTGTACAACTACTGTTGATTGCAGCACCGGTATTGTTTGCACTGAAAGTAGCTACCCCATTTTATCATCTTCTGCCTTTTGCTGAAGGAAGCCCTTACCAAAAAATATTTCAGCAACCGGCTACCTGGTTCGGCGGACTTATTCTGTTCATCAGCTCATTGTTGTTTTTACATCGCTTTACAGAAAAACAAAACGGACTGTACGGCACAGTCAAAACAGTTTCATTGCAAACTTATTTTTTATTAGTGCTCATGATGGTTCCGTTGCTCATTTGGGCATCACTACAAACTGATTTTTCGGCCGTATATCCCAAAGCTCAAATTGTAGCTGCCCAATTAGGTACACAAGCAAAACCATGGCACTACGTATTATTTGAAACCACCTATGCTTCCGATTTCATCAGCATTGAATTATTCTTCCGTGGATTTCTAATTATTACACTTGGGAAAATTATGGGAAGGCAATGTCTACTGCCGATTGCACTCTTCTATTTTTCCATCCATTTAGGCAAACCAATGATGGAAGCGATCAGCAGTTTTTTTGGCGGATTGATACTCGGTGCTATTTCTTACAACAGCAAAAGCATCTGGGGCGGTTTATTGGTACATGTAAGTATTGCATTGCTGATGGAGTTATTCGGGTTCTTATTTTAACAGTGCAGTTGGAGTGCTTTCGTTAATTTTAATATTCATTTCAGCAGCCCGAAAGCTGCTACACCCTAACAAGATCGTAACACATGAAACAACTCTTTCTTTTCTTTTTTAGTGCAGCCATTGTTTTTTCGTCAGCATCAGCACAGTCTGTTCGCCAATTACGTCAAACCATTGAATTGAAAATGCCGAAAGGTCCTGGCGATAACGGTGGTACGGTTGCACAAAACGGAAAGAACCGGTATTTCTATGCAACCGTTGCCGGTAATAAAACATACAGCTTTGCATACTTCAACCAGGTTGGTGAAATGATGTCGCCGCCCGATCTTTCAATATTGGCCGATGTGCGTGGCTTGTGGTATAACAATGCACTTAAAACATTCCAGGGGAATTTATTTGGCAATGGTGGCTGGGTAAATTATGTATTGGATGATGCCGGAATTCCATACGATGCAAAACCATTTTTACCCGGACAGTTACAACCTTATCCGAATTCAGTTGCACAATACAATCTGCGTGAAAATCTTGTACACTTTTTAAAAGGTTCAACCGTAGTAGCCTACAATGCAGCTACCGGTGCAGAAGTAAAAGAACGAACGGTATTGCTGAAAGCTGGCTATGGTAAAAAAACTCCGCCACCTGCTGATCTGGTGATCGATTCAAATGCAGTGCTTACAAAATACAATACAACAACGGTTGTTTACACCGGCATCAGCAATGCAGAATATGGTTTGCTGAATCTTGAAACAAAAGAAATTGAACTGTACAGCAAAAACGACGGACTCATTTCGCAAAAACTGAAACTGCCGGCCGATGCTGTTGTAAAAGATAAACTCAATTTCAGCTATTCAAACAATACGTATTTTTTGTATGATGCCCGGAAACGAAGCTGGATCGGCTATCGCTGATTGATTTTGAAAACAAATCAAACAATTTTAATTTCAGGATATGCAACAGTGTTTATTCTGCGGACATACGGTACAATTGGTACATGTGCATGGACATTATCAATGTCCCGTTTGCTTTATCAATGCCCTGCCTTGTTGCGATGGCGATAATTGTCATACCAATCAGTATTTTGATAATAAGATCAATACCATCGAAAACAATTCAACTATCCCCGTACATCCCAGCCCAAAAGCTGAATGAAAGCAGAAAGGCTGACCGCAAACAGGTTTTCTGATTTTGCTTTTTCCGTAGGTTTGTTCGCTTAAATTTTTGTCATAAAAAATAATCACATGAGAAAGATTCTTGTAACGATTGTATTTGCTTTTACATTATTGCGCACCTATGCCGATGAAGGCATGTGGTTACCGCTTCTTTTAGGCGAGCAGGTATATGCTGATATGCAGAAAAAAGGGTTGAAGCTTACCAAAGAGCAATTGTATCATATCAACAAAGCGTCGCTGAAAGATGCCATCATCATTTTCGGAAACGGCTGTACTGGCGAAATTGTAAGCAGCAAGGGTTTGATCTTTACCAACCACCATTGTGGCTATGGCGCTATAGCATCCGCATCATCAGTAGAATACAATTATTTGCGTGATGGCTTTTATGCAAAAAGTTTGAAAGATGAGATACGAACCGGACTTAGCGTTCAGTTTTTAGTAAGCATTGCCGATGTTACAAAAGAAGTAAACGATTCGCTGGGCACATTGCTTGGCAAAGCAAGAGCCGATAAACAAGCAGCGGTGCTTGCATCCATCAATCAACGTTTATCAAATGCTGAGCAATCGATCGAATGCCGCATCAGTCCGTTGTTTAAAGGCAATCAGTTTTTAGCGTTCATCTATCAGCGTTATCGTGATATTCGTTTGGTAGGAACACCGCAGGAAAGTGTTGGAAAATTTGGTGGCGATACAGACAATTGGGAATGGCCACGCCACACCGGTGATTTCAGTGTGTTTCGTGTGTACACTGGTAAAGATGGTAAGCCCGCTGAGTTTGGTCCTGAAAATATTCCATTGAAACCAAAATACTTTTTACCTGTTTCGATCCGTGGATTGAAGGATGGTGATTTCGCCATGACCTGGGGTTACCCCGGCAGCACCAACCGTTATGAAACATCGTTGGGTGTAAAACTATCAACCGATATCAACAACCCAACTTTAGTAAAGCTGCGTGATGAACGTTTGAAATACATGTTTGCAGAAATGCAGAAAGATGCCGGTACCAAATTAAAATTAGCCAGCAGCTATGCAAGTATTGCCAATTACTGGAAGTTTTATGATGGCGAAACAAAACAGTTGTTGAAGTATGATGTGTATGGACAGAAACAAAAAGCCGAGGCTGCCTTTATTAAATGGGCAAGCGACAAACAGGACTATGCTGCTATTTTTCCTGAATGGGAGAAAGTATATGCTGCCTGGCAACCATATGCACTTCATCGTGTGTACATGATAGAAGGAATTTTTGGATCACCATTACTCTCCTTTGCTTCTTCATTGATTCAACTGGAAGCCGCCATTGTAAAACCAAATGCAAGTAAAGCCGATGTAACCAATGCAACGAATGCTGCTGTTGCTGCCCGCAAGAGTTTTCTGGAAGCACACAATGCAGCCAGTGACCAACAGATCGTTGGAAAAATATTGATGATGTATTACCAAAATGTACCAAAAGAGCAACACCCAATCAGTTATTTTGAAGGCGTGAAAGGCAGTTTTGGGGATTTGAAAGAGGAAGCTACCTGGAAAAAATATGCAGCCGCTGTGTTTGCCAATACAATGATCCTGAATGAATCAAAATGGAATGCATTTGTAAGTAATCCCGATGGAGTGAAATTACAGGAAGACCCTGCCTTTGCGATTGCCAGTGCGTTCTTTAAAAACTGGAATGTAAAATTTCAACCACGTTTTACAGAGTTTACGATCAAGAATAATGATCTGGGCAGATTATACCTGAAAGGTATTATGGAGATGAATCCGGCAAAAGCAAAGAAGATGTATCCCGATGCCACCTTTACCATGCGTGTTTCGTATGGCAATGTAAAAAGCTATGCGCCGAAAGATGCAGTGAAATATGATTTCGTTACTACTTCAAAAGGTTTGCTGGAAAAATATAAACCGGGTGATTATGAATTTGATCTTCCTGCCAAACAAATTGAGTTGCTGAAGAAAAAAGACTTCGGTCAGTACATCGATAAAAGCCGCAACGATCTTGTGATTGGTTTCATTACCAGCAATGATATTACCGGCGGTAACAGTGGCTCACCCGTTATCAATGCAAATGGGGAATTGATTGGTTTGGCCTTTGACGGTAATTACGAAGCATTAAGTCATAAACTCACATTCGATAAAGATCTCAACCGCACCATTTGTGTTGACATTCGTTATGTGCTGTGGTGTATTGATAAGCTGGGTGGTGCTGATCATTTGATTAAGGAGTTGAAGTTGGTGAAATAAACTAATTCAGTTTCTATACAAAACGCCCGCTACAGAATAACGGGCGTTTTGTATAGAAAGTCACAGGTTGAAACCAACATGTAAATAAGCTATTTTAGCATTCTTTCTACTTATGCGTTTTCTTCTTTCACTTCTAGGTTTGTTATTTATCCAAGGGTCGTTTGGCATTATTCAATTCTACAACTGCCCGCATGATGTTATGCCTGAAAAGGACAAGAATGGATTTATGGTCTTTCAATTTATTTTGGGCTTTATAATAACAGTGTGGCTGTTTCTTTTATTATCTGACCTGTTTGATATTGAGAATCGTTTTGGCGAAAGTCATTGGCAACGTATTGTATTCGCAATTTGTCTGGGCTTTATCGTTTATTATTTTCTGGGTTTGCTCATAGAAGGTTTTCTTTGTTTAACGTCCACATCGTATCGAAACTGGCGAACAGGAAAAGAAGATTTATGAATAATTGTTGATAGTTCAAACTACTCCCAATCTCATACATCACATAATGAAACTGAATATAGTTTTCCTAACTTCATTCTATGCAACTTCAAATCACATCCATCGAATTATATAAGCTTCGTATTCCACTCAAACAACCCTTTGTGATTTCATTGGGCGCACAATACGATGCAGATAATGTATTGGTCATCATCCGCACCAACAAGGGCATCAGTGGTTTTGGCGAATGCAGCCCGTACATGAGCATTAACGGCGAAAGCATGGACACTTGTTTTATTGTTGGTCAATACCTTGCCGGTTTATTGAAAGGAAAAGATCCATTGCGTATTGAAGAATGTGTGTTGGCGATGGATCGACTCATTACCCGTAATGAAAGTATCAAGAGTGCATTTGATATGGCGTTGTATGATATTGCTGCGCAGTTTATGCAGCAGCCTTTGTATCAATTACTCGGCGGCACTAAGAATAAACTGATCTCTACTGATATGACGGTGGGATTGGGCTCTCCTGAAAAGATGGCTGCAGAAGCTGTACAATACAAAGCAGCAGGTTTCCCTTCCATTAAAGTGAAATTGGGTACTACCACGGCAGACGATGTAGCCCGGATCAAAGTCATACGTGATGAAATTGGCAACGAATTACCATTGCGCATTGATGCCAATCAGGGTTGGGATGTTGAAACAGCCATTGCAACATTAAATGCTTTGAAAGATTTCGGGATTGAACATTGTGAAGAGCCCATTGCACGTTGGAACTATATGTCGTTGCCGGAAGTAAGAAAAAACAGTCCCATCAAGATCATGAGCGATGAAAGTTGTTTTGATGAACACGATGCCGAACGATTAGCAAAACTCAACGCCTGCGATTATTTCAATATCAAACTTGGAAAGAGTGGCGGTATCTGGCATGCATTGAAAATTGTGGAAGTAGCCAAAGCACATAATTTAAAATTACAGGTAGGCTGTTTTATGGAAAGTCGTTTGGCCATTACAGCGTTGGTGCACTTTGCCTATTGCAGTGATCTGATCGTACATTACGATTTGGATACACCGTTGATGTTAAAAGAAGATCCTGTTGTGGGTGGCATGAAGTTTCTTGAGAATGGCATTGTAGAAATTAATGATGCGGATGGGATAGGTGCTACTGTTGATGAAGCGTATTTGAAAGGCTGTGAAATGATAGAAATTTAATGAGAATAGACCTAATACTTCTTCTTTTGATTTTTGGTTCCTGCAAAGCTGTCGCTCAACTATCAATACAAGCGAAGCAAATCGAATCGTTTTGTAAGTTGATTGATAAAGATAGTTCTCTCAAAAAAAAGGTATTTGAGCAGGAAGAGTTCATGGATCATGTAACAGATAACGGGGGAAGTTTGACCTTTTACTATAAGAAAGGAATCGTTTACAGGATAACAGAATGGATTGGGTTATCTGGCTATGTTGTTATCATGGATTATTATTTTCAGTCGGGAAAGCTTGTTTATGTAAGAGATGAAGAGTTCACGTACGAACGTCATCCTGTTACTGGTGATCTAACAGGAAAATTTTCACAAGATGACCGGTTTCTCGGAAAATACTTTTTTCGCAACAACAAACTCTTCGATCAGGTAAGCTTGGGTCACAACCGCTTTGAAGATGATGAACACAACGATGCAGAAAAAGAGTTTACAACATCGGCAAAAAAACACCTTTCGCTTTTTTACAAAAAATAAATAGAGCTCACAAATAGTTCAGCTAATCCAACCGCTTCAAAACCACTTCCACATCTTCCAATGATCCTGAGCGAACCAATATCATTCCCTCTTTATCCAGCAACATATACGTTGGAAAATCGGTGATCTGCAATACATCAATTACGTTTGCGCCCGCAGGATTCGTTTGCCGGTACTGCAGTAAATGTGTCCACTTGAGTTGCTTGGTAACCGTCATTTCTTTGGCAGCAGGAATTTGTTGCTTGTACTCATACGGGAATCCATACACCGTGAGTTTCTGATCATATTTCTTAACGAGGGCAACCAGCTTTGGAAAATCGTTGATACAACTATCGCTCTGGCTTTTCCAGAAATGAAACAAGGTATAATCTTTCGATTCCCGGAACACAACATTGATCACTTTGTTCGTCATCATATCTACACCCGACAATGAACGAAGTGCTGAGCCCGCAGTAGGGCCATCCTGCGCATCAAGTTTATGCGACAAAGCCAATAACAACAGTATCATTATCGCCTGTTTCATACAGCACAATCCCTTTGAACTATTTTCATTATTCATTATAACATTATCAATTAACCATTGTCTTTCCATCGCCACAAATGCACACAGGCATAGGTGCGGTAGGGCCGCCATTTTTCTGCAACCTTGTGCATTTGTTCGTAAAGTAATTTCTTATTGGAGTTGTCTAACTTATACAATTTAATCATTGCCTGCTGGATTCCCAGATCATCCACCGGCAACACATCTTCGTGCTGCAAGGCAAACATCAGGATCATTTCTGTTGTCCATTTTCCAACGCCTTTTATTTGCGTGAGTTTATTGATCACATCTTCATCACTCATTTTATATAGCTGCGCATCCGTAATTTTTTCATCAATAAAAAACCTGCACACATTGTGTACGTAGTTGGTTTTTGCATTACTCAATCCAATTGCCCGTAGGGTTTCAAACGGCGTGTCCAGTATTTGCTGTGCAGTCGGTTCTTTCTTCCCGTACAATGCAAGAAACCGTTTGTAGATCACATCAGCTACTTTGGTTGATAACTGTTGACTCATTATGGATGCACAGAGATGCAGGTAAACTTTCTTCCGTTTTACCAAAACGTGAGCGTCCTGGTTCTCCAATACTTTTCTGAGTTTTTTATCTTTTGTAAGATGTTCGATGTAATGCATATTGATTGAATAAGGTTGTGAAGGTTGCCAACCCTCACACAGATTATTACTATTCTCTCGGTGTCAAACAGGGTTGGCAACCTTGTGTTTTCGTTTAAAGGTGTCTGACGTCTGCGACCTCCCGACACCGGCTTAACATTCCCCTTACAATTTATTCATTCTTCGTTAATACACAAGCAATCTTCAGGTAACAAATGCTTTCAATCTTTGTAAAACCCTTCGCTGTGAAGACCTGGTATAAAACAATTATCCTTTCCGATATTCATCTCGGTATCCGTAACTCACGGGTAAAAGAAGTAGTGGATTTTCTAAATCATCACAAATGTGATACGCTTATCCTCAATGGCGATATCATTGACGGATGGCAACTCCGGAAATCGGGTGAATGGAAAAAGAAGCATACCTCTTTTTTCCGCATCATTATGAAGTACATGCACAAGTACAACACCAAAGTGATTTACCTGCGTGGTAACCATGATGATTTCCTGGATGAAATACTGCCGTTCTCATTTGGACAGTTCATTATCAAACGGCATCATATTCTGCAAAGCGGTGCTAAGAAATATTATGTAGTACACGGAGATATCTTCGATACCGTTACTACAAAGCTGAAATGGTTAGCCAAACTTGGCGATGTGGGTTATACATTTTTACTCTGGCTCAACCGTCATTACAATCAATATCGTACCAAACGAGGATTGCCTTACTATTCGCTATCGCAAGTGGTAAAAGCAAAAGTGAAAACGGCTGTTTCGTTCATCAGCGATTATGAAGAGCAGTTATGTGCAGTAGCAGCAGCCAACCATTGTGAAGGTGTTATTTGTGGGCATATTCATCAGGCTGCCGATAAAAACATCAACAATATCCATTATCTCAATAGCGGCGATTGGGTGGAAACAATGTGTGCATTGGTTGAAACAGAAGATGGCAACTGGAGTATTCTTTATTATAACGATTGGTTGCAACAACAATCACCGGTTGAGACAATTGAAACAAGCACAAGCTATTTTCCAAGTTTAACACCTGAACTTTTATGAACAACACATTTGTTTTTGCTGTACAAGGCGAAGGCCGTGGGCATTTAACGCAAGCCATTGCTACATATGAGTTATTACTTTCACGTGGCCACAAAGTAGCAGCAGTCCTTATTGGCAGCAGCAGCCGGAGAGAAATTCCATCGTTTGTAAGAGAGCGGATCAAAGCACCCATCATTACCTATCGCAGTCCAAATTTTGTAACAGATAAGGAAAACAAATCGATTCTGCTGGGTGCATCTGTTTTCAAAAATGTATTGCAATGGAGGAAGTTCAGAAAAAGTATGAAACTGATCCGTGAAGTAGTGGATGAATACCAACCTGATCTGCTGCTCAACTTTTATGAACCGCTGATCGGCATCTGCTCCATCTTTAAAAAACTCAACACAAAAATCATTTCAGCAGCACATCAATACATTTATCTGCATCCCTCGTTTCAGTTTCCGGAAGGCGGCAGCAAGTCAGATCAGCTGGCGATCAAATTTTATACAAAACTCACCGCCAAAGGATCTGAAAAATTATTAGCTCTTTCGTTTTATCCATTAGACCCATCATCATTCAAACAACTGAAAATTTGTCCACCCTTGTTGCGCAAAGAAGTGTTTCAGCAGGAAGTATTCGCAGGCAATCATATTCTGATATACCTGCTTAACTCGGGTTACATGCAGGATATTATCAATTGGCACAAAGAACATCCGGAAGTAGAACTGCATTGCTTTACTGATAGCGCAACGGTAAAAGGCAAATGGCGATTTGATGAAACCCTTTGCTTTCATTCATTGGATGATCAGAAATTTCTGCACTTTATGGCAAATGCAAAAGCACTGGTTACAACAGCAGGATTTGAAAGTGTATGCGAAGCGATGTATTTCGGTAAACTTGTTTTAATGGTACCGGTGCAAGGTCATTTCGAACAATGGTGCAATGCAAGAGATGGAGCCAAAGCAGGTGCGGGTACACATGCAGAAACATTTGATCTGGATGTGTTGCTGGATTATTTACCGCAACATCAAAATAACAGTGCACAGTTCCGGCAATGGACCAAACAAACGAAACAAATTTTGCTGCATAGTTTTACAGAAGTATTGCATCAGCCAATGGAAGAAGAAATACCAGAAGAAAAAGCGTCGCCATTTTTTCAGTTCCCTTCGCTGTTATCCGGGAATCATCAATTGGGACATAGTTAAGCTTCGGCCCAGGTTTTAAATTCATGCACCCGCTCACGGCTCAGCACTACTTCTTCTGTTTTGGAACCATTGCGTAACAACAATTTCAAACGGCTGTTCACATACGGTTTTATTTGAGCAATACTGCTGTAGCGTGCAATGTATTGGCGGTTGAGACGAAAAAATTCTTTGGGATTCAGCAATCCTTCGAGGCGTTCCAGCGTGTAATCCACCATCAGCTTATTTCCCTCTTTATCTACGAGGTACACGATCTTATCATCGGCCTGAAAATATTGCACCTCCGATGTTTCTACAAAAAACATACGCTGGCCTGCTTTGGCAAGGAATCTGGATTTAAACGAAGCACTGTCAAACAAATTTGATAACTGATCGTAGTTACCTGCTGCAAAATTGGATTGCAGTTGTGCAAACTTCTGCATGGCTTTCGCCAATGCTTCTGCTGTTACCGGTTTTAACAGGTAATCGATACTGCAAAGTTGAAATGCATCCAGCGCATATTCGTTGTAGGCTGTTGTAAAAACAATGGGCTTTCTGTAATCCACCTGTTTAAAAATATCAAAACAAAAACCATCTGCCAATTGAATATCGAGGAACAGCAGATCCGGATGTGCATTTGTATTCAACCATTGAATGCTTTCTTCAACACTGTACAGATGCTTTATAATTTCAATTGCGGGATCATATTGTTTCAACAACATGATCAGGCGCTCTGCCGCCAGTTGCTCATCTTCAATAATCACAATTCGTTTTGTATTCATCGGTTTGCAGTTTACTGGTTTTGTTTGGTATTATTTTCAGATCATCCTATTTCAATTAAAGGCAGGGTAACTTTAAATTCATGATCGTTCTTTTCTACCTCAATCTTCCTGCCAGTTATGATTTCATAACGCTGATTAATATTATTCAACCCAATATTGGATGATGGCTCCCGGTTAATTTTCGGCTGCAGATTATTACTCACTTCCAGTACAGCCGTTCCGTTTGCTTTGATTGTTATCTCCAATGGTTTTGTATGCGACACCACGTTGTGTTTAATTGCGTTCTCCACCAACATTTGTAATGCGACGGGCACAACATATGCATGATTCCATCGCTCATCAATTTCTGTTTTCAATTCAACACCGGCAGGAAAACGTTTTTTCAGGAGATACATATAGGGTTGTAAAAACTCCACTTCCTTCTGCAGCTCGATCAACTCTTTATCCTGGTTGCGTAAAATATATTGATACACTTTCGAGAAGGCTTCAATAAAATCATTTGCTTCTTCGCTGTTTTTCATTACCAGCGATGACAATACGTTCAGGTTGTTAAATAAAAAATGCGGATTGATCTGCGACTTGATGCCTTGCAATTGTGCCTGTGTGTTCATCCGCAACAATTCTTCTGCCTCCAGTTGTTTGGTTTTATATTTCTGCATATAAAAAACAACCGCATTCAGCAAATGAAACAACAGTGTGATCAATGATGTGTAGGTAAGTGTCAGCTTCAACGGGTTATCTAACGACATGGGCACATGTAACACAAACACTTCAAACGACACTACCACCATTACCGTTAAAATGAGACTTCCCGCCAAACCCAAACCAAAAAAAGAAAGCAGGCGTTTGTTAATATGCTCATCGCCATGAAACCATTTGGTGAAATAGGGTTGAATCAACCGGCTCCATTCCCAACTGAGAAGAGTAATGAGCAAAATGCTCAGGAAAGCCTGGTACCAATCGATGGGCAATTGGAAGTAGTCATACACCCGGCAAACTGCTGTATTTACATACGTATATACTGCCAGCGCCAGAATGAACCAGTAGCGGTATTTATGCTGAAATAACATGTAGTCCATAGTTGAAACAAAAAACCGGCCCAAAGGTTTGGGCCGGTATAAATGATTTAATGAATACTTACGGAAGAATTACCTTGTTGATGAGGTGAACCACCCCGTTCTTCGCCATAATATCAGTGGCAACAATGGTTGCTGTTGCACTGGTTGCTCCGCTTCCTTTAATGGTAGCGTTACCACCTGAAATAGCAATTGTTGCGTTCGTACCACTTGCCGTAGCCACATTACCTGCGGCTACATCATTGGAAAACACACGAGCACCTGCAACAACGTGATGCCTTAATACTTGTCTCAGGGTTGCAACCGAAACCTGTGACAAACTGGTAACTCCTAATTGTGCCAACAAATCAGTAAATGCCTGGTTGGTTGGTGCAAATACGGTAGCACCATTAATGTTCGATAAAACTTCGGCAATGTTATCAGCACTGCCTGCTGCAGTACCCGCACTTGCAAGTGTTACAGCACGAACCAATGAATCAAGTGCCGGTGCTGCTGCAACTGCTACTTGTACAATATTCCGTCCGCCTGCAGGAATCAACACACGTCCAATCACATGTGCCACACCGTTAGAAGCTTCTGCATTGGCAGTTGTTACACGCTGTCCGTTTACAAACACATCGTTACCTACACGCTTCACATACAATGTGTCGGTAGTTGCATTTTTCGATGCAATGGCTGTTAATGTAGTTGGAACAGCTGCTGCTAATACTTTACCATCAAACACATGATAAAGCAATACACTTTGCAAAGTTGCTGCCGGTGTGTTTGCAGGAATTGCTGCTGCAGTAAAGGCTGCATTTGTTGGTGCGAAAACAGTGAACGGACCGGCGCCTCTCAACGTGTTGGTTAAACCGGCTGCTTCTACTGTTGCTACCAATGAAGTGAGCCCGGCCGACGTTGCCACTTCCACCAATGTGTTAGGAGCCGGATCATCATTTTTCTTTTTACAACTGCTGATACTGCCCATCAATGTTAAGGCAGCAAGGGCCATTGCCCCATTACGTAATACCTGGTTCTTTTTCATGATTTTGATTTTGGTATAGAACAACGAAAAAGCACAACGGGCAGCAAAAACCGCTGAACTGTTGAATAGAGGGAGTGAATGTACAGTTGGAGGTAATGAAAAGAGGGGCACATGCCCCTCTGAAAATTTATTGATGTAGAATGAACCCTTTACTACTTAAATTGAAAAACTCATGCCGCCATCTTTTTCATCTTTTAACTGAATGCCAAGTTCAGCTAACTGATTCCGTATTTTATCGCTGGTAACAAAGTCTTTTTTTGCTTTTGCATCTTTCCGCAGGTCGATCAGGATCTGCATCACTTCCTTCAGCTTGTTATTGTCTTCTCCTGTTACGTTACGCAAGCCCATGATGTCTTCGATGTACAACTTCATTTGTTGTTGCAGCAATGCGATGGTATCGCTGCTCAATGCATCGGCAGCGATATGTTTATCTTTTAACCCGTTGATCACAGGAACCAGTTCAAACATGCTCGCCAATACTTTGGCCGTGTTGAGATCATCATTCATAAATTCATCAAACTCGGCTATCAGTTGCAACACCTTTTCATTAAGCGACTTATCTTTCGCTTCGTACGATGTTTTTGCTACTTCGTACTTGCTGATCCATTCATATGCTTCCCACAAACGCTTCAATCCCTTCTCTGCACCCTGTAATGCTTCGTTTCCAAAATCAAGTGTACTTCTGTATTGCGTTTGCAGAATAAAGAAACGCACCGTCATTGGGTGATAGGCTTTCTCCAATATCGGATGGTTACCGCTGAACAGTTCCGTTAACTTGATGACATTGTTATAACTCTTCCCCATCTTCTTTCCGTTGATGGTGATCATATTATTGTGCATCCAGTAACGAACAGGTGCTGTATGGTTGCAAATAGTACTCTGTGCAATTTCACTTTCATGATGTGGAAATTGCAAGTCCATACCACCGCCATGTATATCGAATTGTGCACCTAAATATTTTGTAGCCATTGCCGAGCACTCAATGTGCCAGCCCGGGAAACCAACACCCCATGGGCTTTTCCAACGCATGATATGTTCGGGTGCTGCATTTTTCCATAACGCAAAATCAGCACGGTCTTTCTTTTCTTCCTGGCCTTCAAGTTCACGTGTTGTTTCTAACAGATCATCAATCACACGGCCACTGAGTTTTCCATAATCGTGGCTCGCCGCATATTTTTTTACATCGAAATAAACAGAACCGTTTGTTACATAGGCATAACCCGCTTCAATGATCTTTTCGATCATTCCGATCTGCTCTACAATATGTCCGGTTGCAGTTGGTTCAATCGATGGTTGTACTGTATTGAATTGCTCCATTGCCCAATGAAACAGATTGGTGTATTTCTGCACCAGTTCCATCGGCTCCAGTTTTTCCAATACCGCTTTCTTCGAAATTTTATCTTCCGCTTCTCTGCCTTCTTCTTCAAAATGACCGGCATCGGTGATGTTGCGAACGTACCGCACTTTATAGCCGAGATGAGTGAGGTAACGATACAATACATCAAACGTGATATAAGGACGTGCATGACCCAAATGACTTTCACCACTTACGGTTGGTCCGCACACATACATGCCTACATGGCCGGGTGTAATGGATTCAAAAACTTCTTTCTGGCGTGTAAGGGAGTTGTAAACTTTTAGCTGCGACATAAAACTGAATGATTGGAATGAAGAATGGTTGTTATAGCGGGAAAGGTTGCCTGATCAGCAACAACAAAAACAACAACAGGTATGTACTAAATTCTTCATTGAAACAAAGATAGGGCTTCCACCGGTTAATTTTTATCCAAAATAAAATCGGCGAGTACGGGGCTGTGATCGCTGCGGGGCGAACGTAACACCTGTACCCGCTCTACTTTCAGCGATTTACTGTGCAGCACATAATCGATCCGTAACGTAGGCGATAGAAACTTGAATGTGCGGCCAATGCCCCAGCCTTTTTCTGTAAACGCATCATACAAATCGTTGCTGATGATTTGGTAAGCGTTGGAGTTAGGCACATCGTTCATATCGCCACAAACAATAACAGGATGGGGGCTTTTCGCCATTTCATCTTTGATGTCTCTTGCCTGACCTGAGCGCAGCAGGTTGGCTGTTTTCATTTTACGAATGATGCTACGGCCTGCTGTTTGCACATCACTCATATCCTGCTGATCAATGTTTTCAATGAACGCATAATCTTTTTTTGCAAAATGCATGCTTTGCAGATGGATATTGAAGATGCGGATGGTATCGCCTTTCACCAACACATCGGCCCATAAAAACGTATGATTGTATTCCTTGATGCTTTGCACTTTTTCCCAACGGATGATGGGATAGTTAGAAAAAATGGCCACGCAAAACGGATGATACCGTTCATTTCGCTGACGGATGTTGGTGTGTACACCAAAAGCACGATCATTAGCGGCTACGGCATACCGGTAGCCTAATTTTTTCTTTACCTTTTCCAATGTAAAGGATGATGAACTGTCTAATGAAAACACAAACTCCTGCAACGCCAATACATCTGCTTTGAACGATTTTGCTTCCTGCAACATGGCGGGATCAAGATTGCCACCCTGATCAAAAAAATTAAAAAGGTGTGCATTCCATGTAACTACACGATATGTATCCCCTGTTGATTGCGTTGCTTTTGCCGATGGATGAAAGCCAAAAAAAGAACCAATGAGGTTCCAGCAAAGTAACAATGTTATCGCAGGTATAAAAGCGAGCTTCCGTTTTGCCATCAACCAAAAAACCAAAAATCCCAGTTGCAAAATCAATAAAAAAGGAAACAGTAATGCAAAGAGATTAACGATCCACGAAGTGGCCGGTGAAAGATGAGGCAGCGCATACAACAACAGCATACAAACACTCACAATCAAATTGCAGATGATGACAAACTGCTTGGTGAACCTGCGCAGAAATCCGGCCATAGTTATTATGAAGTTTCGTTGTCAGCCGCTTTTTTCAAGATATCTTTTTCTTCCTGTGTGAGTGATTGATACCCTTGCTGGCTGATCTTATCCAGGATATCATCCACACGTTGTTGTGTAACCGTTGGTTTACGTACAAAAGGATCTTGCCCCTTTGTGTTGTAAAATACTTCTTTCTTAAATGGCTTTTGCTTTGGTTCTTTCGCCGGTTCAAACAAACCAGTAAACCAGTTGTACAAATTGTGCATCCATGCACCGGGAAGTTTGCCGGCCTGCACCTGTTTAATATAAACATACCCGATAGCTGCGCCGCCCAAATGCGCCAAATGATGCGGGAAAGATGAACTCGCCAAACCTGCAAAATCAATGATCACATAAATGAGTGTAATGATCCAAAGCGGAATACCTCCATTGATCATAGGAAACACACGATAGTCGGGAGCTGTAACCGTTGCAGCAATGGCAATAGCCATTACACATGCACTTGCACCAAGATAACTGAACGAATTGATCTCAGCAGCAAACTTGGGCAACAGGTTAGCACTTGCCATAAACAAAACAGCACCAGCCAGTCCGCCATAAACATAAAGTGGAACGATATGTTTGTTACCCACCATATCCTGCAATAAAAATCCAAAGGCCCAGAGAAAAAGCATATTGCCCAGCAATTGCCAAAGGCTGTACTGCGCAATCATGTGTGTAAGCAATACCCATGGGCGGGTGATAAAGGTGGACAGATTTCCCGGCAAGCCTACCCAATCCAAAACGTTCGTTTTGTATAGACTTACATCAACATTCGGTGTAAGCTGAAATACGATCTCAACAAATTTGAGGATCACAAATATGATTACGTTAAGGGCAATGAGCCGCATAACTGCATCGCCATCTTCTCCAAAGAGAACTCTCCGTTTCCGTTCTGCCTGCATATAACTCATAGATCAACCATTTATTAATAAAACGTCTTTCGGTTCCGTTTGTTCCAATACCACACTAATAAAAATCCGATCAAAGCCCCGCCAAGGTGTGCAAAGTGTGCCACACTGCCGCCACTGTTTCGTACGCCCATCCAAAGTTCGGCAGCAGCATACAAAATCACAAACCATTTTGCTTTTATCGGGAAGAAAAAATAAATATAAATGAGTGTGTTGGGGAAGAGGTAACCAAATGCTGCCAGGCAACCAAATACAGCGCCCGATGCACCAACGGTTGGTCGGCTCAAAATCGATTGCGAACCTTCTTTTACATATACGATACTGTCGTTGATATAGGCAGGATTGCTCAGATCAGTTGACCAGCGATTGGCCAGTGTGTTGAGTTGTTCAACATTCATTTCTCTTCCTACGCCATGTTCCTGAAAAAAAGCAATGAACTTACCGGGCGAAGGTGACAATTGAAATGCAGCCACATCACTCAACATCGGTTGCATTTCGTACGATAGCCAACCGAGATGTATCGCTGCCGCACCTAATCCACACAATACATAAAACGTAAGAAAACGTTTGGAGCCCCAGAAATTTTCCAGCATATTTCCAAACATCCACAAGGCAAACATGTTGAAGAAGAAGTGAAAGAAATCGCCATGCATAAACATGTGCGTTACCAGCTGGTGCGGCTTAAACAAATCGGACTGCACATTATGCAATGCAAATAAATCAATGATCGCCTGCTCATTACCCCATGCACCACTGGTGTATTGCGCCAGCAATACAAGGCCGTTGATAATGATGAGATTTTTAATTACTGGAGGCAGTACATTAAAACCACCCGGACGTACTTGCTGATAACTCACTATAAACTTATTTGAGAGGTTAACTGCGAATTTCGGAATAGATCATGAAACCCACCTGAAAACATTTTGACGGAAACGTTAAATCAAGTTTCGTTTACGACTAACGCAACACCAACGCCGCCACATTTTCAATATGGTGCGTATGCGGAAACATATCAACCGGTTGCAACTGTTCCACCACATATTTTTCGTTGAGCAGCTGCAAGTCTCTTGCCTGTGTAGCAGGGTTACAACTTACATACACAATACGTGGCGCTTCGATCTCCAGCAGTTTACGCACCAACTTTTCGTGCATGCCTACCCGTGGCGGATCGGTAATGATCACATCAGGGCGACCATGCTCCGCAAAAAACTCATCATTGCAGATATCAATTACATCACCTGCATAAAACGAAGTGTTGGATAAACCGTTCGCCTGTGCATTCAATTTTGCATCTTCAATTGCTTCGGTTACTGCTTCTACGCCGATGATTTTTTTTGCTCCCTTGCTGCAAAAGATACCAATGCTGCCGGTACCACAATAGAGATCGTACAAGGTTTCGTTACCGGTTAGTTTTGCAAACTCCCTTGTGATCCTGTATAATTCTTCGCCCTGCTTGGTATTGGTTTGAAAAAAAGATTTCGGACCGATCTTGAACACAAACTCTTCCAGCTTTTCATTTACATAACCACTGCCAAAATAGGTTTGCGGCTGCAGATCATAAATACTATCGTTCCATTTGGGGTTGATGGTATAGAGTAGTGTGGTGATCTCCGGAAATTCGCTGAGCATTGCATTGAACAGCAATTCACGGTTTTCGATATCATCATGCCCGAAGGTGATATTTACCATCACTTCGCCTGTTGTCGTCATGCGAAAGATCATAGTACGGAGCCAACCTTCGTGTGCACGGATATCATAAAACGAAAATCCATATCGCTTGGCAAACTCACGCACAAAATTGCGGATGGCATTGTTGGGTTCCTGTTGCAGGTAACAGGTTTCGATATCGATCACCTTATCAAAAATGCGGGGAACATGAAAACCCAATGCCACATCAGGTGGCTCTGGAGCCGGCGTTGCGTTTTCATCGGCTCCTGCGTTTGCTTCCTGTACTTTCAACCGTACTTCATCCCGTTTCAGTAATTCTTCACGGGTTAAATAACGTTTATTGCTGAAGGTATATTCCAGCTTGTTGCGATAGTATTTTGTTTGCTTGGCTCCCACAATAGGTAACAGCTCGGGCAGTTCAATACGGCCAATGCGTTTGAGATTTTGTTCCACCTCCCTTTGCTTGAACTCCAGTTGCTTTTCGTACGGCAGCATTTGCCACTTACAACCGCCGCATAACCCAAAATGGTCGCAGAACGGTTGGGTACGATCGGCCGAGTATTCGTGAAAATGAACAGCTTTTCCTTCGGCCCAGTCTTTTTTACTTTTTCCGAGTTGAATGTTCACCACATCGCCGGGTACGGCACCTTCGATAAAGATCACTTTACCATCTACACGGGCTATCGATTTACCCTCGGCGGCATAATCTTCCACCTTCACCTGCTCCAGTATCCTGATTTTTTGTTTTTTTCTCACGGCGCAAAGGTAACAATCATGCACTTTGCAAATCATTAACAGCAACAGAAAGCTTTTGAATTAACTTTACGCCTGTTCCGCTATGAAGAAGACAAGCTTATTTCTGATCATTATATTCTTTTGTGCTTTCGTCAAAGCGCAGGGTTTTCGTATCACCGTCAACTATAAACCTGTTGAGAAAGGCTACCTCTATCTTGGTTACTATTTCGGTAATCAAAAATATGTGCAGGATTCGGCTATTCTTCAACCAAACGGCCAGGCAGTATTCAGCGGTACAGAAAAACTCACCGGCGGATTGTATCTGATCGTTGACCCACAGAAAAAAACCTTCTTCGATATTCTGATTGATAAGGAACAGGAGTTCAGCATCAAGATCGATACGTCCAATTTCACCATTGCATCACTGAACGGTTCAAAAGAAAACGAATATCTTATTGCATATAAAACGGCATCCGCTTATTACTACCGCAATTTTCAGCAATTGCAAACAAGTTTAGCAGCAGCCAAAACAAAACAAGACAGCACCACCATTCAAACAACCATGAATGAAGCCAATATTTCTGCGCAGCAATGGCGGGATAGTTTTGTAGCTGTGCAACCCGAAAGTTATCTGGCATTGTTGTTTCGGTTATTGAAAGAGCCGGTGTACAACTCACCAAAAACCAGAGTACGGCAAGACAGTATCAATGCTTTTTATCAATACAAGCAACAGTTCTGGCCGTCTGTTTCTTTTGCAGATGAGCGCCTGTTGCGCACGCCCATGTTTGAACAACGGCTCAACCGTTATTTGGAAACGGCGGTGATTCGCCATCCGGACAGTATTAAACTGGAGTTGGATAAGTTCATCTTGTTCAGTCGCACCAACAAAACCATGTTCCGGTATTTCATTAACCGGTTTACCAACGAGTACATGAATCCGAAATACATGGGGCTGGATGTAGTGTTTCTTCATTTGTTTGAAAAATACTACGTCACTGATCAGGTAGATTGGCTGGAGAAAAAAGACCGTGATCTTGTTTTTAACCGTGCTTACAGTTTGTACGGAAATATTATTGGTGAACCTGCAGCCGAATTGAATTTGCTGGATACACTCGACCGGAAAGTAAATTTATATTCCATTAAAAGTCCTTACACATTAATTGTATTTTGGGATCCGGATTGCGGGCATTGCAGAGAGCAGGTACCGAAAGTAGATAGCCTGTATCGTTTGCGATGGAAACAACAAGGAGTAAAAATTGTGGGCGTATTATCTGATGTATCTGCTACTGATGAAACAAAATCAAAAGAAGCAAAAACAAAGTGGGTTGATTATATCCGCCAGCAACAGTTGAAAGATTGGGTGCATTTGTATCAAACAGTGCAAATGAGAGTAGCAGAACAAACAAACAAGGTGCCCGGCTTTAAGCAGGCATACGATGTATTTCAAACACCCACTATATATTTGCTGGACGAACAGAAACGCATTGTTGCCAAAAAGATCAATCCTGAACAGGTAGATGAGTTTCTGCAATTCAAACAAACCAATCAAACATCCAAACATCCATAACCAAAGCTTATGCGTAACATTCTATTTTTTGTAATGATGGCTGCCAGCCTCAGCAGCCAGGCACAAACACTATTTACTTACGGCACCAAAAAAGTTGACAAACAGGAATTCTGGCGTGCGTTTTCAAAAAACAACAACGGCGCTACCGATGAAAAATCGATCCGTGAATACCTCGATCTGTTTGTCCGTTTTAAACTGAAAGTGCAGGCAGCCAGAGATGCAAAACTGGATACGTTGCCAAACATCCAGAACGATATTGCTGCTTTTCGTGCACAAATGATCGAACAGTTTATGCGTAACCAGGGCAGCAGTAAAGAACTGGTAACGGAAGCGATTGAACGAAGTGCTACTGAAATTGAACTCGCACATATATTTATTGGATACGATGCTGATAGTGCAAAAGCCAAAGCTGCTATTGACAAAACATACGGTCAATTACAAACAGGAGCTGATTTTTCTACTTCTGCACGTACCCTTTCGACCAACGATTATGTAAAGGCCACCGCTGGATATATTGGTTTTGTGTCGGCCTTCTCATTGCCTTATACCTCTGAGAATGTTGTGTATAACACAAGTGTTGGCGCTTATTCGAAACCGGTAGCAGGCAAAAACGGCTATCACATTTTCAAAGTGATCAGCAAGCGGCCATCACCCGGTAAACTGAAAGCTGCACAAATTCTTATTGCACTACCAGCCAATGCAACACAGGAAGAAATTGCAATCGCACGTACCAAAGCTGAAATGGTGCATGGACTTTTACTGAAAGGAGAAAAATTTGAAACGCTGGCCTCTACTTACAGCGAGGATAAGCTTACCTATATGAACGGAGGCGAGATGCCTGAATTCACTTATACAAAATATGATGCCGGGTTCAGCAAAGCTGCGTTTGGTTTGCAGAAAGATGGAGACATCAGTACGCCTGTTCAAACAACATCCGGGTTTCACATCATTAAGCGAATAGCATTGGTTACACCGGCATCTGATAAAAATGATCCGCAGCTTGTACAGGAAATGACTGAAAAAGTAACAGCCGACCCACGTATCAACGTAGCAATTGCCAAGCAGAAAGAAGAAATTCTGAAAAGCAGTAACTATAAGCCGCTTCCGTATAATGAACAACAACTATGGATCGTTACCGATACCATGCTCAAAGCAAAAAATTATGCGGCCATCTTTACGGCGAATAGTAAAAAGCCGTTGTTTCAGCTTGGCAGCAAAACGGTATATGCAGCAGACTGGCTGAAACATGTAAAAAGCCTGCAAACATCTACCTACACACCACAGCAGCGGGAATACAAATTGTTTATGAAACAATTTGTTGATGGCATTGCTGAGCAATATTATAAGGACCGGCTCGAACAAACCAATGAAGAAGTAGGCTACCAGATACAGGAGTTTCGTGAAGGAAGTTTGTTGTTTGAAATTATGGAGCGGAAGATCTGGAGCGTAGCCCCAACAGATAGCGTTGGCCTTCTCAACTATTACAACAACAACAAAACAAAGTATAAATGGCAACCGAGTGTGAATGCAATTATTTTTAATTGTGCCGATACAGCTGTTGCCAATGAAGCATTGAAGCTGATGAAAAAAGATCCGCTGAAATGGAAAGAACACATGGACCTGCTGGGCGGAACAGCATTGGCCGACAGCAGTCGATTTGAGTTCAATCAACTGCCTGTTGCAGATCAAACCAATTTCAAAGCCGGAACATTTACACCCATTACCACCAATCCGAATGATGGTTCTTCTTCGTTTTGCTATATCATTAACGTATACAACACAACTGAGCCACGTAGTTTTGATGAATCAAAAGGTTTGGTGATCAACGATTATCAACTACAGCTGGAAGAAAAATGGATCAGCCAGTTAAAAAAGAAATATCCGGTAAAGGTGAACGAAGCAGTGGTGAAGAGTATGGTAAAGTAAATCCAACACATAAAACGTTCGCATAACAAAATGCCCCTGAAATTCAGGGGCATTTTTAATTTCTTGTGTGAAACAAGATTAGTAACGGTTACCGTAGCTTTTGTTGCCAAAAGAAGGGCGGCGATCGCTGTTGCTACGCTCTTCACGTGGCTTTGCTTCTGTTACTTTAATGGCACGGCCTTCAACCATTCCACCATCCAGTTCACTGATCGCTGTTTTAGCAGCTGCATCATCGCTCATTTCAACAAATCCAAAACCACGGCTTTTACCGGTGAATTTGTCATTAATAACTTTTGCGCTGGTTACTTCACCATAGCTTTCAAAAAAACCTCTTAAGTCATCATCGTTTACGTTGAAGCTCAAGTTTGAAACATAAATGTTCATGTTTGTTAATTAAACATTTGATTAATAATGATCTGAGAAAATACGAGGCGTAAAAAATGACTAACTATTAGCAGTGTGTGCGTAGCAGATAAGACGATTTCAATTACATATCACTGTATAACTCAAAAATAACGGTGCAAATATAGTCCAATCATGCTTCAGGATTTGCGCTTTGTTGAACATTCAGCTCCTTTTTCAACCCCGTTTGAAAATTTTTTTTGTCTTTTTTACGGTTTCGAGGCAATTACTTAACGTATTAAATCACAATTGCTTACTTGCAGTTAATACGAACCCTGAATCGTAGATTAACGATACCCTCTAAGAAAAATACTGAAAAAGATTAGGATAATATAAAACTACACTATACTTTTGCTAAGCATTTACCCCTAGAGAACGATACATACTTATCTAAATAGCTAATTATCAGCTGTTTTTTTACCATCGCTAATTAGGGGTTTATACTAGAAAACTAAACGTACCCCTACAATGAAACAGAAATTTACTCCCGTAATTTGTGCAATCGTAATTGCCCTTACCTTCCTCTCAAACACAGTTATCGCTCAATCTTTGCTAATTGGACAATATCCAGGCGTTTCAGAATCGCTTTTGGGTGTTCGTTATCGTAAAATGAGTAACCCAAGTAATCAAAGCGGTGCTGTATTCTCAGGTATTCCTGACCTGAACAATAATAACAAAGCTTCAGGCGATTTTGGTTACGGGAACTCTGGTTCGTTTTCTTTCACTATTACTTTTAACAGTAGCAACAATACCTTCACAACCGTAACAACAATTAACGATAACCCTGTAAGTACATCATTTGCAAACGTTTCAGGAAACTTATCAAATGCTGGTAAGATCGCTTCCGCAAACAGTATCAATATGATGAATCTGGCAGTTACTACACCAAACAACGCAACACTTACTGTATCAAATCTTACGATTGATGGTATGCCAATAAGTGGTAGCTACAGCCGTAACTCAAATGGCACATCAAACTGGCATATTGCTTCATCAAACTTAACCGGCGGTTTTGTGGTGACTGGCACTGTAACAATGTCTGGCACAATGGGCAACGGTAACGAAGCACAAATGGTAGAATTCGGTTTTGCTAATTCATCATCTGCTCCCGGTCCTCTTCCAGTAGTTTGGGGTGGTTTTGCAGGTAAGCGTGTAAATAATTCAACGGTTGCTTTACAGTGGAGAACAATGCAGGAGCAAAATGCATCACACTACAATGTACAACGTTCTGAAGACGGTATCCGTTTCCGCACCATTGCAATTGTTGCAGCGCAGGGAACTACATCATCTGTAAGTGATTACAATTTCGATGACAAAAACGCAACTGCTGCAACTCATTTCTATCGCTTAGAGCAGGTTGACCTCGATGGCAGCATCAACTACTCTTCAATTATCAAACAAGGTAATGGCGGACAAAAAACATTAGTTGGCGGATTGGGCAGTAACAAGATCATGGTTCAATTCTTCAGCAACGATAACCGTCAGTTCCGAATCGTGAACAACAGCGGTATCATTGTAAAACAAATGAACAGCACTACACAACAACAGGTTTTAGATGTAAACAATCTTTCTACCGGTGTGTATGCTTTACAAATCATCAACAGCGACGGTACTTCAGAAGTACACCGCTTTGTAAAATAATTCTGGTTCCCTTGGTACGGACACGGGCAATAGCTTAGGCTGTTGCCCTTTTTTATTGCATAAAAAAACCCGTGGATGGATCCATGGGTTTTGAAATTTATAGAAGAATAGGTTTAAGCCATTACAGCTGCACCATACATTTCCAACTGCAATTGTTTTACTCTCGGATCTTCAAGGTACTCATCGAATGTTGTTAAGCGATCAATAATTCCGGAAGGCGTTAGCTCAATAATACGGTTAGCTGTTGTATGCATGAATGTATGATCATGTGAGGTCATCAACACGATTCCGTTGTAAGCAATACATTGTTCGTTGAATGCCTGGATACTTTCAAGATCTAGGTGATTGGTGGGTTGATCCAACACAATGACGTTCGGATTCTGCATCATCATCTTGCTCACCATACAACGTACTTTTTCACCACCACTCAATACGTTTGTCTTCTTCATAATATCATCACCACTAAACAGCATCTTTCCTAAAAATCCACGGAGAAAAGGTTCATCGGCATCGGTTACATGGCTGGGCACATATTGACGCAACCATTCCATCAAATTCAATCCGTCCGTAAAAAAACTGTTATGTTCAACCGGCAAATAAGCTTTTGTAATTGTGGTTCCCCACTCGTAGCTACCCTGATCCGGAATTTCTTCTGCATTGATGATATCAAAGAAATGCGTTACCGCCAATGGATCTTTACTAATGAAAGCGATCTTATCGTTCTTATTTACTGTAAAGTTTACTTTATCGAACAACACACGGCCATCAATCGATTTCTTTAATTTTTCAACATGCAGAATTTGGTTACCCACCTCACGCAATGGTTGAAAAATGATACCTGGATATTTTCTGTTCGATGGTTCAATTTCATCCAGCGTCAGTTTCTCTAAAGCTTTCTTTCTTGAAGTTGCCTGTTTACTTTTTGATGCGTTGGCAGAGAAACGTGCAATAAAGTCCATTAATGCCTGGCGTTTTTCTTCTGTCTTCTTATTCTTATCGCCCATCTGCTTCGCCATCAACTGACTACTCTCGTACCAGAAGCTATAGTTACCTGTAAAGGTTTTGATCTTTTGGCGATCCACATCGGCCACATGCGTACAAACAGAATCTAAAAAGTGACGATCGTGGCTCACTACCAATACAATATTTTCATAATCGGCTAAGAAATTCTCTAACCATCCGATAGTTTCAATATCCAATCCGTTGGTCGGCTCATCCAATAACAGAATATCCGGATTACCAAACAAAGCTTGCGCCAACAACACCCGCACTTTCAAGTTACTGGGGATGTCTTTCATCAAACTCTGAAGATATTCTTCTTTAATGCCGAGTCCGCTTAGGAAAGTAGCGGCATCGCTTTCGGCGGTATAGCCTCCCATTTCACCGAACTCCGCTTCCAGTTCACCCGCTTTCATGTAATCATCTTCGGTTGCTTCCGGATCAGCATAAATGGCGTCTTTTTTATGCATCACATCCCACATTTTTTTGTGCCCCATCAACACCGTATTCAACACCGTTTGCTCATCAAATTCAAAGTGGTTTTGTTTCAATACCGCCAATCGTTCGCCTGGGCTGATTTCCACTGTTCCTTTGTTGGGCTCAATTTCGCCGCTCAGGATCTTTAAAAATGTACTTTTCCCTGCACCGTTGGCGCCAATCACTCCATAACAGTTGCCCTTGACGAAATTGATATTCACTTCATCGAACAACACCCGCTTGCCGTAGGAGAGGGTAATATTTCTTGCACTGATCATAATTTCCGAAAATTTGAAGCCGCAAAGGTACGGGAAAACAGGCAGGGAAAGGGTTTGGAGGAAGAGAGGAATTCATTGTTGCCGGCTTTAGTGCCAAGGGCAGCTGCTGTTGCGTCGCACTCGTTGGGGGTCAGGTACTTGAATCACCAACTAAACATTTCGTGCGGATAGTTAGAAACAAAATGAAGTTTTACTACTTTCGATGAGTTACTTATCTAAATGAAATTTATTTTCTTTCTTTCAATATTACTTATTTCAAATTGTGTCTTTTGCCAGAACTTAAAGCACTACAAATATTGGAATGGTAGTTTTTGTTCAAATCATATTTATTTAAACGAATCCACCGGAATATTCTACTATCAAGAAGGTTGCGAAGGAACTGTGTCAATAGCAAAAGGAAAGTTTATCCGGAAGAAAAGGAACGTCATTTTCAATCTTGATACAGGTGCTAACGTGGAATTAAATGCAATCATTACTTCAAATAAAGGGGGAAAAAGTGATTCCGTTTATATACAAGCAATTGATTTTAACGAAATTCCACTTCGTGATTTTGGAATTGCATTACTGCCATTTCCAACAGGAACCCAATTCATGACTGAAATGATTAGCACAAATGACAGCGGCTTTGTTATTGTTGATCGTAAAAAGTCCTCACATTTTATTTATCAAAATGTCATTGAATTAAATGCAAATACAAACAGAGAAATACCATGGATAGAGTTGGATAAAGAGAATATGTATTTCACTGTTATGTTTAATTATCCATTTTATTGTCTGAATTATCCGCACATTACAATTAGCAGGAATTCTACAGCTATTCTAAAAATAAAAAAGAGTAAGCTTATTGATAAAAAGAGGCGAGTAACATATAGCTTAGAATAAACGATTACAGTCAGCTATTCTTCTCTCTTCACCTCCTTCTTAAATAAATAGACATAATCTGTATTATCTGTATTGCTACTAACTACATGCACCATCTTCCATCCTTGCTTGCCCATATAATTCAATGCATCTACCCGTGATTTGAATTTGATGATGCGGTTGCTGCTATCACGTAACCGTTGACTGAATATTGTCATCGCTTCTTCTTTCGTGCCATCATCAATGGCAATGCTCGCTTCGCCGGCAAACGCATTCCAAAAAATTCTCGCCATGCTGTATTGCTCAATGGTTGCAGCTTCCTGCGCCGGTAAAAAATGAAAGAAGCCGAGCAGAAAAACAGTTGTAAAAAATTGTTTCATCTTTTTTTCAGCAATCTACTCATGCAAATGAAAACATCCCGTTAAAGCAAAAGCTGTTACGCATTTGCATAACAGCTTTTACAGTTTGTTAACGGACTCAAACAATCAGTTCCACCTACAATTTCTTGATCTTAATATTTTTAAACCACACATTGTTACCATGATCCTGCAACCCGATGCGTCCTTTTTTATAAGTACCAAAATCTTTCATGTCTTTAAACTTGCTTCCCGCAATCATCTTCTTCCATCCATCATCCCACATGGTTGTCGTTACCACTTTAGCTCCGTTGAGATAAAATTCCAATGTGCCATTTTGTGATTTGATCTCAGCTGTGTTCCATTCCAATGCCGGCTTCACAGTTTCAGGAGCTGATGTGATGAGATCGTAGAGATCACCAGCACGATGCTTTACAATTTTAGCATCGGGATGGCAGCTATTATCCAGTATCTGCATTTCAGGACCCGTCATCCAGGGCCATTGGTATTTGGCAGAATCCTCATGAATGTTAAACACAACCCCGCTGTTACCACAGGTATCTATTTTCCAGTCCAGTTTAAAATGAAAGTTTTCAAACTCTTCATCGCTCACAATATCTCCGCCATCTTTTATTTGCCAGTTTTCCTGTTGTGATGCATCGAGGCGCAACATACCATCTTCTACTTTCCACGCACTGCCTACAGGTGCACCGCCATACTTATGCCAACCTTTTGTGGTTTGTCCATCAAACAACGATACCCAACCATCTTTTACTTCTTCCGGCGTTAATAACACCGGTACAGTGGGAATTTCTGCAGTTGAAGTATCGCTTGTATCTACTGCTTCGCCTTCATTATTACAAGATGAAAAAATCCCAATTGCTGCGATCATTAAAATAGAACGGATCATGCTTAGTTATTTTTCAGTAAGAGAATATATTTTACCATTTGTTCTGCATCAGCTTGTGATACGGTTGGATGCGGCGTCATTGCAACATCGCCCCATACACCAGCTCCTCCTTTGATCACTTTCTCCGCCAGCATTTTTACATTTGCTTCTGTGTTCTCATATTTATTGGCAACATCTCTGTACGTTGGCCCAATAATTTTTTCATCTACTTTATGGCAGGTCAAACAATCACTTGCTGCAATCAATGCCAATCCTTTTTCATAATCGGGATTGTCTGATAAAACAGGTGCTGCCGGCGTTTCCTGCTTTGCTTCTTCTTTTGGTTGCTCTTTATTTTCGGTACCGGAACCGCCACAGGCAATCAGGACCAATGCAACTGCTGATGTCAATAAAATCTTTTTCATGTTATCTGATTTTTGGTTGTTGTATAAATTAAAAAGTAAAACTGTTTTAATCAAGTCCTAATATTTTACGATTGGTTGCTGTATCACTTGCGGCACCTGCAAAATCATCAAAGGCTTTTTCTGTTACACGAATGATATGGTTTTTGATAAACTCGGAACCTTCTCTTGCACCATCTTCGGGATGCTTAATGCAACATTCCCATTCCATTACTGCCCAGCCATCGTAACCGTATTGGGTGAGTTTACTGAAGATGGTTTTAAAATCAACCTGTCCATCTCCTGGTGAACGATAACGACCTGCACGGTTCAACCAACTTTGATAACCACCAAAGGTTCCTTGTCGCCCGCTTGGATTAAACTCCGAATCTTTTACATGAAATGCTTTGATGCGTTCATGATACAGATCGATGTATTCAATATAATCAAGTTGCTGCAATACAAAATGTGATGGATCATAAAGCAAACAAGCACGCTTGTGATTATTTACCTTCTCTAAAAACATTTCATAGGTAATGCCATCAAACAGATCTTCGCCGGGATGAATTTCATAACAAACATCAACACCGCATTCATCAAAGTAATTCAGAATAGGTAACCAGCGTTTTGCTAATTCTTTAAAGCCTTCATCTACCAAACCATCCGGACGTTGCGGCCACGGATGAAAGGTATGCCACAACAACGAACCACTGAATGTTGCATGTGCTGTTAAACCTAAATTCTGCGATGCCTTTGCACCATACGTCAATTGCTGCACCGCCCACTCCTGTCTTGCTTTGGGATTGTTCTTTACTTCATCGGCAGCAAATGCATCGAACATGGTATCGTATGCCGGGTGCACTGCAACAAGCTGACCTTGTAAATGTGTACTGAGTTCAGAAATTTCTAAACCATAACTGTTGATCTTTCCTTTTAGCTCATCAGCATAGGTTTTACTTTCTGCTGCAAGTTTCAAGTCGATCAGTCGTTTTTCCCATGTTGGAATTTGTACTGCTTTAAAACCAAGTGATGCTGCCCATTCACAAATAGTTTCCAAACTGTTGAATGGAGCTTTATCGCCCATGAACTGAGCTAAGAATATGGCTGGTCCTTTTATCGTTCTCATAAACCCCAACCCCTAAAGGGGCTATTTAGTTTTAGTTATGTAATGATCAACTGAATATTTTTTAACAGTTGAGTTTCAATTTAAAGATCATCAGAGATTTGCTGTAACAAGTCTCCCTTTAGGGAGATTTAGAGGGTAAACTCCTTCCACTTCTCATCACTCTGTCCGCTCTCGATCACATTATTTACAAACGCCATTCCACGCACACCTTCTTTTACACTTGGAAAATCGAGCCACTCATCTTTTGGTTGCTCCCCATTTATTTTTGCACGAACAGTTAATACAAAGTTGCGATAAAGATTACCAAATGCTTCTAAGTAACCCTCCGGATGACCCGCAGGTACTCTGGTGTTATGAGCAGCAAACGAACTATTGTAACCGCCACCCGTTCTGTAGATCTCAGTTGGCTTATCGAGCCATTTTACTAATAATGTATTGGCATCTTCCTGTTTCCATTCAATGCCTCCCTTCTCGCCATACACACGGATCTTTACATTGTTCTCTTCACCTGCTGCAATTTGTGTAGCCATCAACACACCCGTTGCACCATTGTTGAATTTTAAAAATGCCGCACCATCATCATCCAGCATTCTTCCTTCAACTACAATATTTGTATTGGAACAAAGATGTGTTACTTCTAACCCGGTAACATACTCAGCAAGATTAAATGCATGTGTACCAATATCGCCCATTGCTCCTGCTTTACCACTTTTCTTCGGATCGGTACGCCAACTGGCTTGCGCATTTCCCGCTGCTTCCAGTAAGGTACTTAACCAACCTTGCGGATACTCTACATAAACTTTTCTGATCTTACCCAATGCTCCACTTTTCAAAAACTGTTTTGCTTGCTTTATCATCGGGTAACCAGTGTAGGTATGACAAAGCAATAAGCTCAATCCTGTTTCTTCAACTTTTGCTTTCAGTTGCATGGCTTCTTCCAATGTAAAGGTGATCGGTTTTTCAACCACTACATTAAATCCTTTTTCAAGCGCCATCATTGCAGGGTCGAAATGCACAAAGTTTGGTGTAACGATGCTTACAAAATCAATCCGTTTATCAGCAGGCATTGCTGCTTCTTTTTCCAGCAAAGTTTTATAATCGGTATAAATGCGGTCTTCATCAAGAAACAATAGTTTACCTGATTCAACTGCAACTTCAGGGTTCACACTTAATGCGCCGGCAACAAGTTCGGCCTGTCCGTCCATATTCATGGCAAGGCGATGTACTGCACCAATAAAGGCATCTTTACCGCCACCGATCATTGCCATTCTTAATTTTCTGTTCATAGTATCAATCGTTCATTAATAAAAAAATCAAATTATCTGTCTTAAATGGTGAATTGTGTAATAATGCTGAGTCGGCTTATTGCGCATTCACTAATGACAATTTGGTATTCACCATCTTACCATCCCGTTCTATACTCCCTCTTCACAAACTGATTGGCTTCATCAAAGTTGGTGATCTTCATATTTGCCGCATCCCACAATAATTTCTTACGACCAAGATATTTATCGCCCCAACCTGTAAGCTTCGGATTCTTGATCATCCATGATCGTATTGCAAGATTACCCATTAATATACTCTCAGTAAACGGACCTGCATATTCAAACGGCGAACTTGTTTCTCCATTACCATAACCGGCCATGCATGCATTTACCCATTGTACATAATGACCTTCGGGTACACGCTTCAATGTTTGTTTTGGCAAGCGGTCTTCTTTCATTCGTTTGGTTGGTAATAAGGTCGGCTTTTCACCATAGCAACCACTCATCATCTTGCCTTTTGTTCCTTCAAAAATTACTCCACCATCCCAGTTACCCATTTCTTCATCAGGTAATAGTTCATCGGGACGTTTTGGTAACAAACCTCCATCCATCCAGGTAACTTTTATTTCACCCTTACCATCAATGCGTGGATAGTTGAGATGGATCATTGAAGCTGGGGGACAGCTATCAATATATCCTGCTTCTGTCCATGCTGCAGTAAATTGATTGGGCAAACTGCACTCTACTTCGTTTGGATAAAGAATCGGCAAGATTCGATAAATAGGATCCATGATATGACAAGCCATATCGCCCAACGCACCAGTACCAAACGACCACCAACCTCTCCAGTTAAACGGATGATAAGCCGGGTTATAATCTTCATATTTCGAAGGACCGATCCACAGATTCCATTTGAAATTTGCAGGTACGTTATGTGCACCGGTTGGTTTTGCTAAACCTTGCGGCCATACAGGTCGGTTAGTCCACGCATACACATTGGTTACTTTACCGATCAGTTTTGCATCGTACCATTCTTTCATTAATCGAACACCATCGCCACTGCCACCCTGGTTACCCATTTGCGTAACCACTTTGTATTTCTTGGCTGCTTCGGTAAGCATACGTGCTTCATAAATATCATGCGTCAACGGCTTTTGTACATATACATGCTTGCCCATTTCCATGGCAGCTAATGTTGCAATAGCATGCGTATGATCAGGTGTTGATACTGATACTGCATCAATATTATTCTTTTCCTTTTCGAGCATTTCACGGAAATCGTAATAGAATTTCGCTTTGGGGAAACGCTTGACCGAACCTGCAGCCTGTGCTTCATCTACATCGCAAAACGATACAATATTTACTTTCGGGCTTTTTGCAAATTCAGAAAGGTCGCTGGCACCTTTTCCTCCTGCACCAATACCGGCAATGTTCAACCGGTCACTCGGTGCAATGTAGCCGGGGCCTCCGAGTACATGTCGTGGTACAATAAAAAAACCAGCTGTGGCAACTGCACCGGTGCGGATAAAATCTCTTCTGGATTTGTGATTACTCATGTAGCTAATTTATAGATCAGGCAAAATCGTTAAGCAGTCTTTTCGAATGAAATACATTCTTTCAATTCTTTTTCGGAATAAGCAATTCCGTATTGTTTTAACACATCATCTGGTACACCATTCCATTGATTGGGCTTGTTACCTTCATAGCCAATATCTTTCACACCAATTTCTGATGTATAAAAACCTGTTGCTGTTAAATTCCGCATGAGATTGAAAAAGGCAACACCTTGTTTCATTTCAGGTTTTGCTTTTTCCGGATAAGCAATATCATCAACAATAGCGATCTGTTGTTTACTGTCGCAATCAACAAATGCTTTTTCAAAACGTTTGCTGCTTTCCAGATCGAGCCAACGCAATCCGCCCCGCATAGGAGTTTGATGTTGTGGCATATCTTTTACAATAAACTCAATAAAATCGGGCACCCCTGCATCGGTTGCACTACCACTCATATCATCTTTCGGAATAATAATATCACTCAACACCGCAATGGTTGCCATTTCGTGTTTTGTAAAAAATGTTTCAGCCATCAGCTTTGCTTCCAGCGCTGCTTCTTCTTTTGTGCGGTCAATAGTACTGGCACCTGCTGAGGAAACGCCGGATGCATTTGCTTTTTCATCAGCTGTTTTACATGCATCAACCAATACTGATGATGCAACGGTGCCAACTAAGATGGCTTTAATGGAATCTCTTCTTTTCATAAAACAAAATTTCACGCAACGGCACAGAGTCCGCTGAGTTGGTTTACAAATTCCCCTTCTTCAATTCACTAACAATGTATTCACTCGCCCGCATGCTCAATGCCAATATCGTCCACGTAATATTCTTATCAGCTTGTGAAACAAAAGCAGCACCATCCACTACAAACAAATTTTTACAGTCGTGTGCCTGGTTGTATTTATTCAATGCACTTTTCTTTGGATCGTTACCCATGCGTGCTGTTCCTGCTTCATGAATAATTTTACCGGGTGCTTCCAATCCGTAATTGTTTTCCGGGCCATCATCGGCTCCCCATGTAATAATCGCACCCATATTGTGCATTACTTCTTTGAACGTTTCCTTCATGTGTTTGGCCTGTTTGATCTCGTGCTCACTCCACTTTACATTAAACTTCAACACAGGAATACCGTATTGATCAACCACATCGGGATCAATTGCACAATAGTTACTTTCTAACGGAATTGCTTCGCCACGACCGGCCATACCCACATTAGCACCGTAGAAATAACGCTGGTCTTCTTTCAATGATGCACCATAACCTCCCGCCTCTTTTTGTTTACCTGCTACTGCATATTTCCCGTTCATCATTTGAATATTCATACCAAAGCCATAAGCTGGTTGACCCATACCACCCCAGTATTCAATATGATAACCACGAGGGAAATCAAGTTTCTTATTATCCAACCACCACGGCGAATAAATATGCATACCGCCAACACCATCTTCGTTATATCTTTTACGGCCAAAGAGTTTAGGCAACACGCCACCTAACGCAGCACCTGTACTATCGTGCAAATATTTTCCTACAACATCGCTGCTGTTGGCTAATCCGTTTGGATGACGTTGCGATTTCGAGTTGAGTAATAATCTTGAACTTTCGCAGGCACTTGCAGCGAGGATCACCACTTTGCCCATCACCTGGTATTCGTTGAGGTCTTCTTTATTTACATAACTAACGCCGGTTGCCAATCCTTCTTTGTTGGTGAGCACTTCCCGTGCCATAGCATTGGCAATTACATCCACATTTCCTGTTTTGAGCGCAGGATAGATCAATACATTGGTCGATGAAAAATCGGCTTTGGCCACACTGCAGTTACGCCCACATTGTGCACAATAAATACATGCACCTCTGTCAGTGGTGCTTTCTATTTTCTTTGTAAGAATTGATAAGCGTGATGGAATTACTTTTACACCAGCCGTTGTTGCTGCTTCTTTAATAAACAGTTCGTGCAAACGGGGCTTGGGCGGTGGAAGGAAATATCCATCGGGGTCATTTTCCAACCCTTCGTTGGTTCCAAAAATGCCGATGAGCTGATCAACCCGATCGTAATACGGTTTGATATCGTCATAACCGATCGGCCAATCATCACCTAACCCGTCAATACTTCTACGTTTAAAATCTTTGGGTCCAAAGCGGAGAGAGATGCGGCCCCAATGGTTGGTTCGTCCGCCAAGCATACGTGCACGCCACCAATCCCATTGCGTTCCTTTTTCTTTTGTATAAGGCTCGCCATCTAATTGCCAGCCACCATAGCAAGCATCGAAATCGCCAAAAGGCCTGTACTTTGTACTGGCGCCGCGGCGTTTACTTTCCCATGGATTTTTAAACTGTGTAACGTTCTTTTGTGGATCATACATAGTGCCAGCTTCGAGCAAACACACTTTTAATCCGGCTTTACTTAATTCATACGCAGCCATACCACCGCCGGCACCTGATCCTACAATCACTACATCATAACTTTTTGGCTGAACTTTTACCTGAAAATCTCCCATGACATGCAATTGGTTTGAAGGTTCTAAAGGTAATGACTAAATCAAAATGAAAAACTGAAATAAATCTGAAATCAGTTGAATATTCAATGTAACATATCGATTATTTATGAAAGGTTTCTGTAACCATTGGTAATACTATTTTCGCATTCACTGATATTATTTTGTTCAACTGGCTGCATGGATATAAACAGTTGGTAGTTTCAGGCGTTTGCCATTCTTCGTTAAAAATTTCGGGTTTATCAATTAGGAAATAGCCTAAATTTATTTTTCCTTCGACCAACCTAAACTTTAAACGATTGTAGAATGAATTCCATCAACCGTAATCAACTATTTATTGGCAGTTGCCTTGCATTATTAGTTACTTCTTTATCTTTTGGTATCAGGGCCGGTATTCTCGGTAAACTTGGAACTGATTTTAATTTAAACGCTACACAATTAGGTACAATAGCTGCAACGGCTTTTTGGGGTTTCCCACTTGCTGTAATTATTGGCGGGATGGTTGTTGATCTTATTGGTATGAAGCGTTTGTTAGAACTTGCTTTCTTCTTTCACCTTGCAGGTATTTTACTCACCATATTTGCCGGTGGCTTCTGGAGTTTATTCTTCTCTACTTTACTTGTGGGTATTGCTAATGGTACAGTGGAAGCAGCCTGCAACCCGTTAGTAACAACACTATATCCCGATAAAAAAACGACAAAACTAAATCACTTCCATTTATGGTTCCCGGGTGGTATTGTAATTGGAACTTTGATCAGTTATTATTTCTCAAAATTTGGTATCAGCTGGCAGGTTCAGGTTGGTACTATGCTGATACCTACTGTTATTTATGGGTTCCTTTTCTTAAAGCTCAAATTCCCGGTTACAGAACGTGTAGCGGCAGGTGTAAGTACCGGTGAAATGTATAAATCATTGGGTAATCCATTATTCCTGTTCATGATCATCTGCATGTTTGGCACAGCAATTACGGAGTTGTTTACAGGCCAGTGGATCGATGTATTGTTACGTAACGTAACCGACAACGCTCTTCTTATTCTTACGGTAACAACATTGGTTATGGTAATTGGGCGTGCTTTTGCTGAACCAATTGTTCATCGGCTTTCGCCAACAGGTGTGTTGGTTATTTCCGCTATTTTATCTGCTGCAGGTTTATATTTATTAGGACACAGCAGTGGTAATACTTTATTTGTTGGGGCTGTTGTGTTTGGTATGGGTGTATGCTTTTTCTGGCCAACCATGCTGGGATTTGTAGCAGAATATTTACCAAAGACAGGAGCTGTTGGATTAAACTTCATGGGCGGTGCAGGCATGTTTGCCGTTTCGGTGTATATGATGTTTATGGGTAAGTTTTACGATGAAAAACTTATAGCTAAACTTCCTGCAAATTCAAGTTTAGCTGATTACAGCGCTGCTGCTGCAGACTCTGAAATGGGCAAAGCATTAGCACAGGCAAAAGTTACTGCCGGTCCTGAAATCATCAATGCTACGCTTATTATACCTATTATATTAACTGTTGCGTTTATCGGTTTATATATTTATATGCGTGGCAAAAGCAAACAAATTTTAACAACTGCATAAACTTATTATTCAAATAATGTATCAATAAGAAATGAATGATTAGAACCATAGGTTTACTATTCATTAAAATTTCAAACGATTGCGTTGACAACTCTAAAAAAATCGGTTCTCACAATGCAGAAATACCCTAAATTTAAGACCTCGTACAAAGCTGTGGTTGAGCCAATATTCAGCCATTGTATTTTTGAACTTTAACCAACCACTTAAATCGATTGCGCATGTCCTCTACCACCCGTGTACAGCTTTCCCTAATGATGTTTCTTGAGTTCTTTATCTGGGGAGGATGGTTTGTAACATTGGGTACATTTTTAAATAACAACTTATCTGCATCGGGCGCTGAATCGGGACAGGTTTTCTCTACGCAATCTTGGGGCGCTATTATTGCTCCGTTTATTATCGGGTTAATTGCCGATCGTTTTGTGAATGCAGAAAAGATCCTTGGTGTGCTGCATATCATAGGAGCCGTGTTGATGTACCAGATGTACAGTGCCGATAATATTGCTGTTTTCTACCCTTACGTATTAATATATATGATTTGCTACATGCCTACACTGGCATTGGTGAACTCAGTATCATTCAACCAAATGAAAAATCCGGAAAAAGAATTTTCGGTGATCCGCTTGTTTGGTACACTTGGTTGGATCGCTGCAGGTTTATTGATCAGCTATCTGTTTCATTGGGACTCAGCAGAAGGAACAAAAGAAGGTTTATTAAAAAATACATTCTTACTATCAGGTGTTGCATCATTGATACTCGGTTTGTTCAGTTTCACTTTGCCAAAAACTCCTCCGAAAGGGAAAGGCACAAAAGTAACTGTTAACGATATTCTTGGTTTAGATGCGTTAAAATTACTGAAGGATAAAAACTTCCTTATCTTCTTTATCTCTTCTATCCTTATCTGTATCCCACTCGCATTCTACTATCAGAATACAAACTCATTTCTTTCAAGCATTGGCGTTGACAACCCTACCGGTAAAATGACGATTGGCCAGGGATCGGAAGTATTGTTCCTGTTGTTATTACCTGTATTCTTTAACCGCTTTGGTTTTAAGAAAACAATTTTAGTAGGCATGCTTGCATGGGCCGTGCGTTATGTGTTGTTTGCATACGGCAATGCCGGCGACCTCACATTTATGTTAATAATAGGTATTGCCCTGCACGGTATTTGCTACGATTTCTTCTTTGTATCCGGACAAATCTATACCGACTCAAAAGCAGGCGAACAACACAAAAGTGCAGCACAGGGGTTAATTACATTGGCTACTTATGGATTGGGTATGTTGATCGGTTTTGCAGTGGCAGGAAAAATTACCGATAGTTACAAATTAGCAGACGGAACATTGGATTACAAAATGGTTTGGCTCATTCCGGCGGGTATTGCGTTTGCAGTATTCCTGATTTTTGCACTGCTGTTTAAAAATGAACAAACAAACAAATCCGTTTAATATTAAAGCACACAGTATTCATGTCAAAACAATCGACCAGAAGAGAAGCCCTTAAAAAATTTGCAGCTGCAACAGTTGCTGTAACTGCCGGCAATGCAGTAAGTGCCGGTACAATGGAACGAATTATGGGAGAAGATAAGTACACATTAAAAGGCAACATCAACCATTCTGTTTGTAAATGGACCTACAGTAATTTATCACTTGATGAATTATGTATTGCCGTAAAGAAGATTGGCTTTAGCGCTATTGATCTGCTTACACCTGATGAATTTCCCATCGCCAAAAAACATGGTATTCATTGTTCCATGTGCTATACAAAAGGTAAGATCAGTTTAACAGAAGGATGGAACGATAAGAAAAATCATGCACAATTGATTGCTGCTTTCACAGAAGCAATTCCTTTGGTGGCGGAAGCGGGTTATCAAAACCTGATTTGCTTTAGTGGTAACCGCAATGGCATGGATGAAGAAACGGGTTTGCAGAATTGTGTAGAAGGTTTGAAACAGATCATGCCGTTGGCGGAGAAACATAAGGTCATCATCCAGATCGAAGTATTTAACAGCAAGGTGAACCATCCGGATTATATGGCCGACAATACCAAATGGACAATTGAATTGTGCAAGCGGCTTGGTTCTCCGAATTTTAAAATTCTGTATGATATCTATCACATGCAGATAAGCGAAGGCGACATTATCAACACCATTAATAAATATCATCAGTACTTTGGTCATTATCATACGGCTGGCGTACCCGGCCGTCATGAGATCAATGAAACACAGGAGTTGCATTATCCCGCCATTATGAAAGCAATTGTAGCTACCGGTTATAAAGGATATGTGGCGCAGGAGTTTTTACCAACGGGAAAAACAAATGAAGAAAAGATGGCAGCTTTGCAGGATGCCGTGAAGAAATGTGATGTGTAGCCCCTTAATCCCCCAAAGGGGGACTTACCAGGCACAGCCCTTTCTAATATACAAAACTGAATTAATTGATACAGAAAGAAAGATGACTAGGAAACAAAAGATGAGGTGAAAGATTTGATGTTTGGAAGTATACAGAAAGCACCGCTCTTTCTTTAAAGGAGAAAGTGAAGGAGATAGAGGTCAGAATAAAGAAGTTTAATTCATATAAACAATAACCACTCAAATACGATAACATGCCGGATAATTATGAGTTTGATGCCATTGTAATTGGCTCAGGAATCAGCGGAGGTTGGGCCGCTAAAGAATTGACCGAAAAAGGTTTGAAAACGATCATGCTGGAGCGTGGCCGGAATATTGAACACATCAAAGATTATGTGAACGCTACAAAAGAGCCGTGGGATCTTCCACATCGTGGCAACCGAACGCAGCAGATGATCAAAGATTATCCTGTGTTGAAGCGTGATTACCCACTCAATGAAATGGTGCTGGATTATTGGGTGAAGGATAAAGAGTGCCCCTACGTTGAAGAGAAACGGTTCGATTGGTTTCGTGGATATCATGTAGGTGGCCGTTCCATTATGTGGGGCCGCCAGAGTTACCGTTTCAATAAATGGGATTTCGAAGCCAATGCAAAAGAAGGCATTGCTGTTGACTGGCCTATCCGTTACGATGACGTAGCACCCTGGTACAGCTATGCAGAACGTTTTGCTGGTATTCAGGGAAGCAAAGATGGTCTGGAAGTATTGCCCGATGGTGATTTTATGCCGGCCATGGAATTGAACTGTGTAGAAAAAGATGTAAAGAAGCGACTTACAGAACATTATAAAGGCATGCGCCATTTGGTGATTGGCCGCAGTGCAAATATTACGCAGCCACATCATAACCGCACCAATTGCCAGTACCGTGACCGTTGCTGGAGAGGTTGTCCGTTTGGTGCTTACTTCAGCACACAATCGGCTACATTACCTGCGGCAATGGCAACAGGCAACCTTACGTTGCGTCCGTTCTCCATTGTTACAAAAATTGTGTACAATAAGGATACAAAAAAAGCAACCGGTGTTGAAATACTGGATGCAGAAACAAATCAAACCTATGTGTACAAAGCGAAGATCGTTTTCGTTTGTGCATCAGCGTTAAACTCTGCATGGGTATTGATGAACTCAGCAACCGATGTGTGGGAAGGCGGCTTGGGCAGCAGCAGTGGCGAGTTAGGTCATAATGTAATGGATCATCATTTTCGTGCAGGTGCCAACGGTGCTGTAGAAGGCTTTAGCGATAAGTATGAGTACGGACGGAGACCAACAGGTATTTACATTCCACGCTTCCGCAACATTTATGATGATAAGCGTGATTACCTGCGTGGCTTTGGTTACCAGGGAGGTGCAGGCCGTGGAAGAGGAATTGATGTGGCTGAGTTAACGATCGGTGCCGGCTTGAAAGAAGCATTAAGTGTACCAAGTGAAAACTGGAATATGGGTATTACCGGTTTTGGTGAAATGCTCCCTTACCATGAGAATAAGATCACACTGGATAAAGATGTAAAAGATAAATGGGGATTGCCGGTATTGAAGTTTGATGTAGAAATTAAAGAGAATGAAAAGAAGATGCGGGTGGATATGATGAACGATGCGAAGGAAATGCTGGAAGCAGCAGGTGTAAAGAATGTACAAACCTACGATGCAGGATATGCACCGGGCATGGGTATTCATGAAATGGGTACTGCACGTATGGGTCGTGATCCAAAAACATCGGTATTGAATGGTAACAACCAGATCTGGGATGCAAAAAATGTGTTTGTAACCGATGGTGCATGCATGACTTCGGCATCATGTGTAAATCCTTCGTTAACGTATATGGCGCTAACAGCACGTGCTGCTGATTTTGCTGTAAAAGAATTAAAGAAAGGAAATCTGTAATCAACAAGTAAGCATTACCTCATGGCAGAAAATACATTCGATGCAATTGTAATTGGCTCGGGGATCAGCGGTGGCTGGGCAGCAAAAGAACTTTGTGAAAAAGGTTTGAAGGTGCTGATGCTGGAACGTGGTGCCGAGCACAAGCACATTGAAGATTACAAAACTGCCAACAAAATGCCTTGGGAATTTGAACACCGTGGTAAAACAACCCAACAACAAAAGGAAGATTATCCGGTGGTGCATCGTGGATGGGCAGCCAATGAGCGGGTAATGGATGCGTGGGCGAATGAAAAAGATTCACCCTATACAGAAGTTAAACCGTTTACGTGGTGGCGCAGTTACCGCATGGGTGGCCGTTCTGTTTTATGGGGCCGGCACAGTTACCGCTGGAGTGAATTGGATTTTGAAGCCAATGCAAAAGATGGGTTTGGTGTTGATTGGCCCATCCGTTATAAAGACATTGCTCCCTGGTACGATCATGTTGAACGGTTTGCAGGCATCAGCGGATCACTCGAAAGCTTGCCTTATTTACCCGATGGACAATTTCTTCCCCCTGTTCCATTGAATATTGTAGAGAAAGATGTAGCTGCAAAACTCAAACAGTTTTATAAAGGTCAACGACATTTGATCAACAGTCGTGTTGCCAATATTACCGTACCGCACAATGAACGCACTAATTGCCAGTTTCGAAACCGTTGCTGGGAAGGTTGTCCGTTCGGTGGTTATTTCAGTACGCAATCTTCTACGTTGCCTGCTGCAATGAAAACGAATAATCTTACAGTTAGGCCATTATCGTACGCAACAAAAATTCTTTATAACAAAGACACAAAAAAAGCAACCGGTGTTGAAGTGCTCGATACAATGGATAACAAAACGTATGAGTACAAAGCAAAAATTGTTTTCGTTTGTGCGTCGGCGTTAAACTCAACTTGGTTACTGTTCAATTCAGCAACAGATATATGGCCTGGTGGGTTAGGAAGCAGCAGCGGTGAGCTAGGTCATAACGTGATGGATCATCATTACAACCTCGGAGCTTCCGGTGATATAGATGGGTATGAAAACCTTACAGAATATGGTCGCCGTCCGGCAGGTTTTTATATCAGTCGATTTGCAAATATTCCCGGCGATAACAAGCAACGGAATTTTGTGAGAGGTTATGGTTACCAGGGTAGTGCCAGCCGGCAGGGATGGAGCAGAACAATTGCTGAAATGAATATCGGTGCCTCACTAAAAGAAGCGTTGAGCGAACCCGGTGGCTGGAGACTTGGTGCAACAGGTTTTGGTGAAGTGCTTCCCTATCATGAAAATAAAATTTCATTGGACAAAACTGTAAAAGATAAATGGGGGTTACCGGTTCTTTCCATGGATGCTGAAATGAAAGAGAATGAATTGAACATGCGCAAGGATATTAAAGATGAAATGGTGGCTATGCTGGAAGCCGTGGGTGTAAAAAATATTACAACCTACGATTCCGGACATGCATTGGGGCATGGCATTCATGAAATGGGAACTGCCCGTATGGGGCGTGATCCAAAGACATCGGTACTGAATGGTAACAATCAGGTATGGGATGCAACAAATGTGTTTGTTACAGATGGTGCATGTATGACCAGTTCATCGTGTGTAAACCCATCGTTAACATATATGGCATTAACTGCAAGGGCCGCAGCATTTGCCGTAAGCGAATTGAAAAAAGGAAATCTTTAAGCAACTTATAAATCAACAATTATGGATCGCAGAGAGCTTTTAAAAAACATAGCACTCCTTACTGGTGCTGCAGTTATTGGTGGTGAACTGTTTTTGAGCGGTTGCAAAACCGGACCAAAAGCAGCAGCAGAATTTTCGCCCACTACTATTTCACTGTTAGATGAAATTGGTGAAACCATCATTCCGGCTACCACAACTCCCGGTGCGAAAGCGGCACAGATCGGTGAGTTTATGAAAGTAATGGTAACCGATTGTTATACACAACGCCAGCAGGATGCATTTATGAGCGGCATCAACCAAGTAGATGAAGCTTGCAAAAAAATGCACAGCAAATCGTTCATGGAATGTACGCCTGAGCAACGCCACGCTTTATTGGTAAGTCTTGAAAAAGAAGCCAAAGAATTCAATCAAAAGCGGAACGAAACCGATAAGCCGCTGCGTGAAGAACATAAAAAGAAGAATGACGCATTGCCCTGGAAGGATCAAACAGAATTTGAAGGATCACCGAGTCATTATTATACCATGATGAAGCAATTAACATTAACAGGCTTCTTTACTTCCAAAACAGGTATGACGGAAACATTACGTCATGTTCCTGTGCCGGGTAAATTTGATGGTGAGTTTCCTTATGCGAAGGGTGATAAAGCATGGGCGGAGTAACATGAGCACTTCACATCCCATACTCTCGTCTTATAAAAAATAAATCCGTTAGACGGAATAAAATTTAAATAACATGGCTTACAACCGCAGATCATTTTTAAAAACATCCGCTGCTGCCACAGCAGGTATTTCATTAGCAGGTCTTCCTTTGTTTTCCTGCGCAGGTAAAGTAACAGCCGATACAAAAAAATATGGCCTCCAGCTATATACTGTACGTAACGATGTAGCAAAAAATCTTGCCGGCACATTGGATTATGTAGCAAAAGCAGGCTATTCGCAAATTGAATTATATGGTTTTGATGGGAACACATTCTTTGGAAAATCACCCAAAGAATTCAAAGCAATGTTTGATGGATTGAAACTCACATCGCCCAGTGGTCACTACAATTTCGGTGGGGTTTTACAGAGTGGCAATCTTGATTTCTGGAAAAAAGTATTGGAAGCTGCCAACATTATGGGTAATGAATATGCGACTGTTCCGTGGTTAGATGCCAATCAACGTGGTGCTGATACACTTCCCAAATTAGTGGAGCTGGTAAATAAAGCAGCTGAACTTACTAAAGCGGCAGGTATGAAGTTGGCCTACCACAATCATGATTTTGAATTTAAGAAAATGGATAGCGGTAAAACATTCCTGCAAACATTGCTGGATGGAACTGATCCATCGATGGTTGACTTCGAATTGGATATTTACTGGTCGAGTTTCATGAATGAAAATGCAGTGGAGTGGTTTAATAAATATCCCGGCCGTTTTACCATGTGGCATGTAAAAGATCTCACTACCAATAAAGAAGGCAAAAAAGAAAGTACACAAGTGGGTGATGGTGTGATTGACTTTGCCAGCATTTTTAAACATAAAAAACACGCCGGTTTAAAATATGCCTTTGTAGAACAGGAAGCCTACACAATGCCCGAGGAAGAATGTATTAAGAAAAGCATTGCTTACATGAAAAAACAAAACTGGGGAAACGGTTAAGTTTTTTCGATCAACAATACAAAGCACAGGCCTTCCGCCTGTGCTTTTTTATTGCGGTCTGATTCGTGAAAATTCGTACCCACCGTGGTTTCAATTTTAGTTACATTCAACCTATGAAACAACTACTTCTACTTCCCCTGCTGCTGTTTGCATTGACAGTGTTTGCACAAAAAACCGATGAGCAACAAATACATTCCATACTTGAAGCACAAACCAAACATTGGAACAATGGCGATCTGGAACAATTCATGAAAGGCTACTGGAACAACGATTCATTGATGTTCATTGGTAAAAGCGGTATTACGTATGGCTACAAGAATACACTGGAAAATTATAAGAAAGGCTATCCAAGCAAGGATGCAATGGGCACACTCACGTTTCCATTCTTTCAGCTAAAACGTATTTCTGCAGATGCGTATTTTGTGATCGGGCAATGGCACTTGGCAAGACCCAAAGAAGGAGATGTTGGCGGACATTATACCTTGCTGTTCCGAAAAATAAACGGGGAATGGGTAATTGTGGCCGACCACAGCAGTTAGTTCCATCAATCCTGTTGTATCTTCAACAACAGTTCACAAAAAATAAATCATATGTTTCTCATCATTCTCGGAATCATCATTGTTGTTGTTGGTTTCTCTGTTGCAAAAGCCGACAGCCCCGTTCAGCGATATGGTAAATTGATCCGTTCGCTTGGTTTTGTAGTGATTGTAATCGGAATGCTTACTGCCTGCGTTGTACAGATCGATGCTGGCCAGGTTGGCGTACAAAAACTGTTTGGTAAAGTACAGAACCGAACACTTCAGAGTGGGCTAAATGTCGTAAATCCGTTGGTAGAAGTTGTGAAAATGGATATCAAAACATTGAATTATACCATGAGTGGTATGCACGATGAAGGAACTGCTCGCAGCGACGATGCCATTCGTGTTCTAACTGCCGATGGATTGGAAGTAACCATCGATCTTTCGGTTTTGTATCGTGTAATTCCTGCTGAAGCACCACGATTAATTGCCGAAACAGGTGAAGATTATGAAGATAAAATTGTTCGTCCGCTTACAAGAACACGTATTCGTGACAACGCTGTTTATTACGATGCCATTGCACTTTACTCAACCAAGCGGGACGAATTTCAACTACGCATTTTCAAAACCATTGAAGATGATTTTAAGAAACGTGGTTTATTTCTGGAGAATCTGCTTGTACGAAACATTACTTTACCTGCCAGTGTAAAAGCAACCATAGAACAAAAGATCAATGCCGAACAGGATGCACAGAAAATGCAGTTTGTATTACAGAAAGAAAAACAGGAAGCTGAACGGAAACGTGTAGAAGCGCAAGGTATTGCTGATTACCAACGCATCATCAGCGAAAGTTTAACCGACCGGCAATTGCAATATGAAAGTATTAAAGCTCAACTGGAATTAAGTAAATCACAAAACGCCAAGATCATTATTATGGGCAAAGGAAATACACCGGTTATATTGAATGCGGATAAGTAAAGGCCTCTTAGGAATTTTTCATCAATTTATTCAATATATCATTTAGTTTTCATATAAGAATAGGACACCTAAGTAAACATTAATATACCTTAAGGAGAAGTTTATAAATGACCGGGAAAACTTCTATTAAAAATGATACAAATCAACAAAATAAGGCTCAAAGAGTCTCCTTTCCATATTTTTCTTGTTCCTGTATTTTTTATTCTGAGTAAATATGTGCAATATCAAGGTCTATCGGGTACTGAAGTAGCAATAGTTGTTGGCTTACAACTTACTTTAGCAATAGTTTTTTCTTGGGGCCTACTTTATCTTGTCACCCGGAATGCCACAAAATCAGCGCTAATAATTTCTTTTTGTGCCCTATTGTTTCTTTTTTTTGGAGACATTCGTGTGTACTTAAAGGACTCCTTGATTCTAAACCTTTTCTCCAAATACAAATTTCTATTGCCAACATTAATATTTATCTTCTTTCTTTTTCTAAAGGCAATTAAGTCCGATAAAATGACAAGGCGTACTAATATTTTTTTCAGCTTCTTGTTGCTTGTTTTTACCAGTATTGAAATAATAAAGGTCTTTCAATTAAGGTATCAGTTGAAACTAGAAAACCCCGCTACTGAACTCAAGTTTCATGACACCATAAAACAAGATCTTCCAGATATATATTTCTTGGTGCCAGATTGTTATCCTTCATCGTCCTACCAAAAAGAAATTCTTGAAGTTGACAACAATTCTTTTGATGATTCACTTAGAAACTTAGGCTTTCTGGTTCTTAATCAAAGTAAAAGCAACTATAATCGGACAGCCTTTTCAATGTTATCAACATTTAACATGTCATACCCGAAGATCGCCGATACCTCTCGGGCTTCTGGCCCAAGAGAATATATGCTCGCACTTAAACAAATTAGCAAAGCACGATTATTACAATATTTAAAAAAAGCAAACTACGAGTTTATCAACTTATCAATTTTTGATCTTGCGGATACAAAGGCATTACGAAAGCAAAAGTTTTTAAGTACTACGCCAAGAGAAATGTTTCTTAGCCATACATTCTGGAATTATTTCAGTCGTGATATTTACTATGCCTGGTTTTTTAAAAAGGCAAACTATAAACAAAACTTGAATAGGCAAACCAATGAATCGTTAAAACAATACAACCACAAAATTATTGATACACTTCTACATAATAATTTTTCGAGTAACAAGCACCCTGTTTTTACATATGCCCATTTAAACTTACCACACTTCCCCTACTTTTATGACGAAAATGGAAAAGCCTATCCACCAGACAGTATCTATAACGAAGATATGATAGTTAACAAAAAAAGATTTGCAGGTTATATTAGATATACAAACAAGCAATTGTTACAAATAATCAATTCAATTAAAAGTAAGACAAATAATGAAGCTGTAATTATTTTGCAAAGTGATCATGGCTTATCTGATATAAATACCTCCAGAAAGCTTGATGCATTTCGAAATTATTCTGCTTTTTATTTCCCAGATGGAGATTATTCAATGCTATATGATAGCATGAGTAATGTAAATAGTTTCAGGATTATAATTAATAAATATATGAATCAATCGCTCCCTTTGATTCCCGACCAAACATTTTACATTGGCATACGATGAAGTACTTAAATATAAATTACTATCCTTTAAAATTTTATTGATTCTGAAAAACGTGGTTTGTTTCTGGAGAATCTGCTTGTACGAAACATCACTTTACCGGCGAGCGTAAAAGCAACCATTGAACAAAAGATCAATGCCGAACAGGACGCACAGAAAATGCAGTTTGTATTGCAGAAAGAAAAACAGGAAGCTGAACGGAAGCGTGTAGAAGCGCAAGGTATTGCTGATTACCAACGCATCATCAGCGAAAGTTTAACCGACCGGCAGTTGCAATATGAAAGTATTAAAGCCCAATTGGAATTAAGTAAATCACAAAACGCCAAGATTATTATTATGGGCAAAGGAAATACACCGGTTATATTGAATGCGGATAAGTAAACATTACAACTTCCCTTTCCACAACCGATAATAGAAATAGATCAACCCGGAAAGCGAAGCAAGAAAAACAATGTAATAAATAATATTACCAAGGCGGGGTGTTCCTTGAAAGAAGCCCCAGTTGAGATACAAACCAAAAGTCATGTGGAGCAGCATAAACAAAATACCCACCGAAACCGTTTGAACGATCCGTTTTAAAAACTCCTGGGCTTCCGGTTCCATACCACTCATAGCAAGTAAATTTTAAGGAAAGTTACGAACATAAAAAATGCTGTTGCACCAGTGTACAACAGCATTTGTATGATTTTGTTTTATTAAAGCGTAAAGCGGATAGCAAAACCTCCCCAGTTACCATTAAATCCATTGCGTGTACCGCTACCCAATTCAAAACTTGGCTGCCAGTCGAGAGCCAGGTTCAATGGAAGATTGTTGAATTTATAGTCGATACCTACCACACCATCAATACCTACTGCTGTAATGCCTTTGTACAAACCAACGTGGGCACCCGGTCCAACATACCATTTCAACGAGCCTTCTGAACTGAGGTTGCCATGTATTTCATACAAACCGGTGATACGTGTTCCATAGCGATCGAAGAAACCGATAAATTCAAGTGCATTACGATCACTGATAAATGTTTTCAACGACACGCCGCCACCGGCCCACAACTTCACCCCAATTGCTGTTTTATACTCCGGACTGTTCGTGGTTCTGTTTTGTGCCATCAAAGAATTGAACGAAAAAACAACGAACAATAACAATACTATTCTTTTCATCTGCTTCATTTTAGTTTACTATCTGTAATTTATCAAGACGCAATTTGTATAGCCGATGTTGCAAAAGTAATTATTTCAGCAGCAGTTTTTCAAATTCGGTACTATCCCCGTTAAATACATTGAAATCAACTTTACCGGCAATCCCGTTTACCCGTCCGCTTTCACTATGTTGCCAGAAATGCCAGTTACGTTCAATACGTGGTGCCAGCGGTCGCAGGTAATGCGCCACCCATAGCGGATAGTCATCAAACTCTCCTTTGAGATTCTGTTTGTAAAAATCTGCATTGGTATAAATGATCGGCTTTACACCATACGCAAGTTCAGCAGCATACAAAAAAGCCTTTACTCGTTGCTGTAAGGTTGCTTTGTTGGTGCCGTTTTTTTGTTCCACATCCAACACAGGAGGCAGATCGCCGGGAGATAGTTTTACTGTAGAAATAAAATTCCGTGCCTGTTGTGTACCATCTTTTGATGCAATGAAGAAATGATAGGCCCCTCTTGTCATACCTGCCTCTTTCGCCTTTCGCCAGTTACGTTTGAAATACTGATCGGTGTTATTCGTTCCCTCGGTTGCTTTCATAAATGCAAACTGTATCTGTACGCCTTCTACATTCATTGCCTTTACTGTATCCCAGTTGATCACCTGTTGGTACTTGCTTACATCAATTCCGTGCAAACTGTATCGGGTAGGAATGGCAATACCAAACTCACGGTAACGGATCATGCCTGCCTGCTTTTCAAGCCACCAGTTGCGGCCATATAGAAATGCACCGGTTGCAAACACAACAGCAAGGATGATAACAGGGAGATAGCGAACCGATTTCTTTTTACGACGGGCCATAAACGGTTGCAAATCTAATTTCAGCAAGCGTGATTTACCTGAATGTGGACAGATTTAATTTTATTTTAGCTTACACAACTTATGGAGCAACATTTCATCTCATGGCAGAATGCAACGATTTCTTATCTAAAAGGAGGGAAAGGGAAAAAGACATTACTGTGCCTTCATGGATTTGGTGAAGAAGCTGCTACATTTTCGTTTCTTGAAAAACATTTTACAGAAGATTTTACGATCTATGCAATTGATCTCCCCTGGCATGGAAAAACGGATTGGAACAACCAACTCACTTTTCCGGTAAAAAATCTCATCGATCTTCTTTCAAATTTGATACCTGATTATGAACATCAAAAGCTGCATTTACTTTGTTACAGCATGGGTGGACGAATTGGATTGAGTTTACTTCAGCACATTCCACATAAAATTGAAAAAACAGTATTACTAGCTCCGGATGGACTACAAATGAACGGTTGGTATTGGCTGGCCACACAAACATCCCTTGGAAATAAACTTTTTCGTGTAACGATGAATAACCCGAAATGGTTTGGTTCAATGACCGATTGGTTAAACCAACGTAAATGGATCAACAGCAGTGTGGCAAAATATGTACATCATTACATCGATGATCAAAAGGTAAGAGATGATCTGTACCGTATCTGGACAACCATGCGGAAGTTTCGTCCCAGTCTACATCAAATCAAAACATCTCTCCAGCAACATCATACTCCTGTTCATCTTGTTTTTGGCGAATACGACCGTATCATTCTTGCCAAATATGGTTACCGGTTTCAACAGGGAGCAGTCGATCTCATTCACGTACATGTGGTCTCATCCGGTCATCAGCTACTTCGGGAAAAACATGCAGCATTGATTATTTCTTTACTGGCTGCTGAATGATTATTTTGCAGCCATGCTCTGGTTGTTGCTTTCACTTCTATTACTTATCCCTTATGCAATGTTGCTCCTGCTTTACCGTTACTGGTGGAACAAACAAGCTCCGTTGCAGGTACCGGGAACATTTCAGCCAACTACCAGCTTCAGCATTTTGATCCCCGCAAGAAACGAAGAGCAAAATATCAACGCCTGTCTGAGATCAATACAGCAACTGAATTATCCAACTCAGTTATTTGAAGTAATTGTGATCGATGATTTTAGTGATGATGCTACTGTTGCAACTGTAAAACAATTTAGCAACGTAAAAGTGATTGAGTTAAAAGCAATCCTGAACGAAAAGATCAATTCTTATAAAAAGAAAGCGATCGAAGTTGGGGTTAAACAGGCAACAGGTAATTACATTGTAACAACAGATGCTGATTGCACTGTGCCAAAAAACTGGCTGCATAACTTTGCATTCATTATTCAACAGCAACCAACAGTATTTGTAGCTGCACCGGTTGCCATGAAAGAAGAAAGCTCGGCTATCAAACTATTTCAATCGCTTGACTTTTTAACATTGCAGGGAATAACTGCTGCTGCTGTTGGTGCGGGTTTTCACAGCATGTGTAATGGTGCCAATCTTTGTTACAGCAAGGCAGCATTTCATCAAGTGGATGGGTTTAAAAATGTTGATCATATTGCCAGCGGTGATGATATGCTGTTGATGCATAAACTATACAGCAGGTTCCCCACGCAAGTGCAGTATTGCAAAGCAGCAGACAGTATTGTTCTCACCAACCCTGTTGAAACAGTGGGGGAATTTTTCCGGCAGCGGATTCGCTGGGCCAGCAAAGCCGATCAATATGATGATAACCGCATCTTTTGGGTATTGCTGCTTGTGTATCTGCTCAATGTATTTTTTGTTGTGCTGTTTGTTGCTGCATTTTTCAACAGTAGTTTGTGGATGTTATTTGCAGGAAGTTTATTTTTCAAAATATTGGTTGAATTAATTTTTCTATTGCCTGTGGCAACTTTTTTTCAAAAAGAAAAGCTGTTGCTTTGGTTTCCATTGGCCCAACCCTTTCATATTTTCTATACGGTGATTGCAGGATGGCTTGGTAAGTTTGGCAGTTATGAATGGAAGGGGAGAAAGGTAAAGTAAACCCCTCCGCCTTTAAAAAAAGGACTCTTGGCAGAAAGAGTAAATGCTATATCGTTTTGATATTATTAGTTAGCTTCATTTTTTAAATATAATACTCCCCTTTAGGGGATGGGGGCATGACAACAACTGATTACTCATTCACAAAAATTTTCTGGAAAAAACTCCGCCGCAACAAAGGCGCCGTGTTTGGTCTTTGTATTATTATCCTTGCTTTGCTAACGGCTGTGTTTGCCTATGTAATTGCCCCCGATGCAACACCTGATGCAAACCGTATTATTGTAGAGATCGCTGCAAAAAAACCCGGCTATCAGCAACAGTTCATCAAACTTGACAAAGAGCAACAAACAACTTCTTCTTTCTTCAACGAATTTCTTTTTGGGAAAGATGATCGCTATCAATACATCCCCATTACATCGTACAAACAAACAGGCAACCGGTACGATGTGGAGAAATTTGTAGATGAAGGCATAACAGAGCCGTTGAGTTTTACTTTCAAGAACAAACTTTCGAGCCGTATCGTTACAAAAACATTTTGGTTAGGTACCGATAAATTCGGCAGGGATATTCTCAGTCGTTTAATTGTTGGTGTACGCATCAGTTTAAGTGTCGGACTCATTGCAGTTGCCATCTCTCTTACAGTTGGAATTTTTCTCGGCGCTGTTGCCGGTTACTTTCGTGGCTGGATAGACGAAGCTATTCTCTGGCTCATCAATGTGGTGTGGAGTATTCCAACCTTACTGTTGGTATTTGCTATTACACTTGCACTGGGCAAAGGTTTTTGGCAAGTGTTCCTTGCCGTTGGTTTAACGCTTTGGGTGAATGTTGCAAGGCTTGTTCGTGGACAGGTACTCAGCCTGCGTGAACTCAATTATATCGAAGCTACCAAAGCCATGGGTTTTTCAAATGCACGTACCATCTTCAAGCATATTCTTCCAAATGTAATGGGCCCCGTGATCGTTATTGCCGCCAGTAATTTCGCCAGTGCCATTGTCATTGAAGCCGGTTTGAGTTTTCTGGGCGTTGGAGTTCAACCGCCGCAACCGAGCTGGGGACTCATGATCAAAGAAAATTACAACTTCATCATCACCAATAATCCCATGTTGGCCATTGCGCCGGGTATTGCTATTATGCTGCTGGTACTTGCCTTTAATTTGCTGGGCAACGGATTGCGGGATGTGCTGGATGTAAGGAATTAAATTATCATTCCGGGAAACGAGGAATCTGCCAGCGTTTATAAGTAGTTCAACAGATCTCTCTTCGTTAAGATGACAGCCATATCGCTTTTTCCCAACATCAACCGTTTGCGAAAAACACCGATAAGAAACTTATTTTATCTTCATAACGATTGCTGCCGCCGTGCAGTTGTGTAATTGATCAACCAACCATTTCTACCACTGCATGTCTATTCCCAAACCCCATTTAAGTTTTTGGCAGATCATCAATATGAATGTTGGTTTCTTCGGCATTCAATACAGTTTTGGTTTACAGCAAAGCGCTGTCAATCCTATTTATGACATGCTGGGTGCAAGTCCAGACGAAATTCCGTTTCTGAATTTAGCTGGACCTATGACGGGCTTGTTGGTACAGCCCATTATTGGAGCCTTAAGTGATAAAACATGGCATCCACGTTTCGGTCGTCGTAAACCTTACTTTTTTGTTGGTGCCTTGCTCTGCAGCATTGCCTTATTCTTTTATCCATTCAGCAGCAGCTTATGGATGGCGGCGGGTTTGTTATGGATATTAGATGCAGGAAACAATACCGCTATGGAACCGTACCGTGCATTTATTGCCGACAAATTAAATCCATCGCAACAGCCAACCGGTTTTCAATCGCAAAGTTTTTTTACGGGGCTTGGACAAACACTGGCCAACGTTTCGCTCTTTATTTTTCCATTGATCTTTATTGGTAAAACAGGGAAGCTTCCTACCTGGGTATTTGCATCGTTCTTTTTAGGTGCTGTTTGTTCCATTGGATCTATCTGGTGGAGTATGCGTACCACTCCTGAAATTCCACCAACAGATGAAGAGTTGAAAAAAATGAAAGCAGAACCGTTGAGTATTTTTTCTCCGTTCATTGAAATTGCTCATGCCATTAAAGATATGCCGAAAGTTATGTGGCAATTGGCATTGGTGTATTTGTTTCAATGGTATGCGTTGTTTTGTTATTGGCAAAACTCATCGAAGAGTATTGCACAATCAGTTTGGAAAACATCACCAGCTGAAAATCCTGATCTGTATGAAAAAGCAGTGAGCTGGACGGGCTTAGTGAATGGTTGGTATAATATCGTTACGTTCTTATGTGCCTTTGGATTGGTTTGGTTTGCCAAACGCTATTCACCAAAGCTTGTGCACTTTAGTTGTTTAGTATTAGCAGGCATTGGGTTTCTTGCATTCCCACATATTGAAAACAAGTATTTGTTATTCCCCGCTATTACCGGCTTTGGTATTGGCTGGGCAAGCATGATGGGCATTCCGTATTTAATGGTGGTGAGTAATATTCCCAAAGAACGGTATGGTGTGTACATGGGTATTATTAATATGATGATCGTAATACCAATGATCATTCAGAATCTTTCCTTCGGCTATATTTTAAAAAACTTTTTAAACAACGATCCCGGTAAAGCCATCACATTTGCAGGTGTTTTTTTATTGATCGCCGCTTCAGCAACGCTGTTGATCAAAACAAAAAAACCAGCCGATGAAGTAATGACCTTGGGTGGTGGAGGCGGACATTAAATTGATTGATATGAAACGGTTCAGTTATTACATATTGTTCCTTTTACCAGCGTTTGGGTTTGTTTCGTGCAAATCAAAAACAACTACACAAACAGATGAGCAGGTCGATCGTAAGTGGTGGAAAGAAGCAGTGGTGTATCAGATCTATCCCCGCAGTTTTAAAGACAGTGATGGTGATGGCATTGGTGATCTTAAAGGAATTCTTTCAAAACTGGATTACATTAAAAGTCTTGGGGTAGATGCGGTATGGCTCAACCCGATCTATACATCGCCGAATGACGATAACGGGTATGATGTAAGCGACTACCGCAACATCATGAAAGATTTTGGAACCATGGAAGATTTTGATGCATTGTTGAAAGGAATGCATGAGCGGAAGATCAAACTGGTGATGGATATTGTAGTGAACCACAGCAGCGATGAACATGAATGGTTCAAACAAAGCCGCAGCAGCAGAGATAATCCGTATCGTAATTATTATCATTGGTGGAATGCAGAAAAAGGAAAACCTCCTTACCGTTACAGTTTGTTTGATGTAAATCATGACGCATGGAAATATGATTCACTCACCAATGCGTATTACCTCCATTACTTTTCACAAAAGCAACCTGATCTGAAATGGGAAAACCCAAAACTCCGCCAGGAAATTTATGACATGATGAAATTCTGGGCAGAGAAAGGGGTAGATGGTTTCAGGTTAGATGCATTTCAATTTGCTGCAAAAGACACAACATACCCTGCATTCCCTGATGGATTTGAAAAAAACTTTGTGCAGTATTATGCAATGGGTCCAAACCTGCATAGCTATTTAAAAGAGATGCATACAGAAGTGTTCAGCAAGTATGATGTAATGAGTGTGGCCGAAGGGGCCGGTAATACATTTGCAGATGCACATGATCTTGTTGATGCCGACCGTAACGAATTAAACATGGCATATGCATTCGAAGCTATTGATATTGCAAAGCCTGAAGGATACAGTGTGTTGCATTTGAAAAATGTTTTCAGCAAATGGGATAGCGCCTTTGCCGAAAAAGGATGGCTGTCCATTGTGCTGGCCAATCACGACCAGGCAAGATTGGTAAGTCGCTTTGGAAACGATCAACCTGCATACAGAGAACTGTCTTCCAAAATGCTCACTACTTTTCTTTTAAGCATGCGTGGTACGCCTTACTATTATTATGGTGATGAATTAGGCATGACGAATGCAGGCTTCGATAAAATAGAAGACTACAAGGATATGCCAACGCTGAATGAATACCAGCATCAGATCAATATTGGTGGGGATTTAAAAAAGTATATGGAGCTGATCAAATTCAGTTGTCGTGATAATGGACGAACAGGGATGCAATGGGATACAACAGCCAATGCTGGTTTTACAACCGGAACACCGTGGTTGAAAACAAATAAAAATTATACAACGATCAATGTAGCAGCGCAGGAAAAAGATGAAAACAGTTGTTTGAACTATTTCAGAAAGATGGTGCAACTGCGAAAAGATAATGAAGTGCTGGTGTATGGAAAGTTTACATCAATCGATAAAAACAATCCCGATGTATTTGCTTATACAAGAGAATTAAACGGGAAGAAATTGCTCGTTTTGCTCAACTTCAGGAATAAAGATGCTTCTGTAAATACAGGTATTGATGTAAGCAAAGCCAAACTGCTGATTGGTAATTACAACTCTGCACCGGTTTCAAATAGCCTTCGACCTTACGAAGCCCTCATTTATGAATTATAAACTATGCGTAAAATTCTTTGTATAGGTGAAGCGTTGATCGATATGATCTGCTCAGACAAAGGGAAGCCTTTATCTGCAGGAGAGCATTTTCTAAAGAAGCCAGGGGGTGCCCCTACAAATGTAGCAGCAGCCATTGCTGCATTAGGTGGCGATGTTGATCTGGCAGCCAAAGTAGGCATTGATCCGTTCGGCACATTCCTGATCGATGAAATGAAAAGCTTTGTAGTGAATACAAAATATATGCTGCAGGATAAAAACAGCTTTACCACATTTGCTTTTGTATCGCTGATGGAAAATGGTGAACGTGATTTTTATTTTAATCGTGGTGCCGATGCAGTATTGACCAAAGAAGAAGTGGATGCCATTGATTTGTCGGTCTATTCCATTGTTCACTTTGGCTCGGCCACCGCTTTTTTACCGGGACCATTGCAACAGGCATATATTAGTTTGTTAAGTCGTGCTTTGGATAACAACTGCATGGTAAGTTTTGATCCGAATTACCGGCAACTGTTGTTTGCTGATAATATTCCATCGTTCAGTATTCAGTCCTGGCATTTTTTACGGAGCTGCCAATTCTTTAAAGTAAGCGATGAAGAAGCGTTCATGCTCACCAATACAACAACTGTAAAGGAAGCGGCTGATTATTTCTTACAAAATACAACATCCGTATTTGCTATTACGCTTGGAAAAGAAGGAACATTACTTGGCCATAATGGAACAACTCATCTGATCGAAAGTATTCCTGTTCAACCGGTAGATACTACTGGCGCAGGTGATGCATTTGTTGGAGCCGTGTTGTATCAGCTACGTAATTATTCAATGAGTGAGATCAATGAGCTTACCGTTGATCAATGGAAGCAGATCATTATCAATGGAAACAAAGCAGGTGCACGCACCTGTGAGTACATGGGTGCCATGGAAGCGTTCCGTCATTTAAGCAACGATATTTTTAAATAAGCACGTATGTATCACTTCGGTTTACACGAACATATCAATGCAATTCTGAAAGAGTACAACATCGATGTAGCTGTTGCAGATAATTCATTTTATACACGCTTTCTTGCAAATACCACTTCTCTTTTTGAATTATACATGCAGTTGTATGAACATCACCCTGCTGCAGAACAATTATTTGATGATGTAATAACAACCATCATCAAAGCATACAAGCAACGAAGTGCGGTATTAAAACAACGGGATATTACAAAGCTGGAACAGGAGTATTGGTTTCTCAGTAATAAGATCAACGGCATGAGTTTGTATGTTGATCGTTTTTGCGGCAACCTGCAAAACATGCAAACCAAACTTGATTACTTTGAAGAGCTTGGTGTTAATTTTCTTCACCTGATGCCTGTATTTGAAAGCCCGGCTAATGAGAGCGACGGTGGTTATGCCGTTTCCAATTTCAGGAAAGTAGATCAACGTTTTGGCTCACTTGAAGATCTGTTACACTTGCAGGAAGAAATGCGGAAACGCAATATGTACCTGATGATCGATATTGTGCTAAACCATACATCGCACAAACATGAATGGGCACTAAAAGCAAAAGCCGGAGAAAAAAAATACCAAGACTATTTTTATTTCTACCACGACAGAAGTTTACCCGACCAATACGATAAAACGATGCCGGAGATCTTTCCTGAAAGTTCACCCGGCAGTTTCACCTATATTGAAGAATGTAACAAATGGGTAATGACGGTGTTTCATAACTACCAATGGGATCTCAATTATACAAACCCCGTTGTGTTCATTGAAATGCTGGATACCATTTTCTTCTATGCAAACCTTGGTGTAGATATTCTGCGTATTGATGCGCCGGCTTTTATCTGGAAACAACTTGGTACAACCTGTCAGAATTTACCACAGGCACATACACTTTTACGATTGATCAAACAATGTGTACAGGTAGCAACACCGGGAATGGCGTTGCTCGGTGAAGCGATCGTAGCTCCAAAAGAGATCATGAAATATTTTGGTACCGGACAATATACAGCACGTGAATGTGATTTTGCCTACAACGCCACACATATGGCATTGCAATGGGATATGCTGGCAACAGGCGATACCAAAGTAATGCTGGCTGCACAACATGAACTGCTTCAAAAACCATACGGCACTTCCTGGATCACCTACACCCGTTGCCATGATGATATTGGTTTAGGTTATGATGACATGATGATCGAGCAGGCAGGATATAACTCCTATGCACATCGTAAATATCTGAAAGAATATTATGCAGGTGCTCATAAAAGTTCGCCTGCAATTGGTGCATTGTTTTCCAGCAATCCAAAAACCGGCGATGCCCGCATCAGTGGATCATTGGCTTCGCTTTGCGGATTGGAAAAAGCATTGAATGAAAATGATCAAACAGCTATTGATCTTTCCATCCAGAAAATTTTACTAATGCAGGCGCATAGTTTTTTCTTAGGTGGTGTGCCGATGTTGTTTTATGGAGATGAAGTTGGCTATACCAATGACTATTCCTATTTGCAGGACGAAGGAAAAAGCTATGATAACAGATGGATGCATCGGCCGTTGATCGACTGGAAGAAGAATAAACGTAAAGACAAAGAAGGGACTGTAGAACAACTGATTTTCAATTCTACCAAACGACTGCTTTCTATTCGCAAACAACTGCCTGCTGTTGTTGATCACAGCAATCTTGTTTGGTTAACACCACACAATGTACATGTTGCCGGGTATTTGCGGCAGAAAGATGCACAACGACTATTCTGTGTTTTCAATTTTAGTAATCAAACAGCGTTTCTTACCTGGTATGCATTTAAAGAAAAAGGAAATCCACCTGTTTCATTGTACGATCATTGGAGTGAGACTACATTTGAAGTTGGAGCAGATCATGAATTTTTTGTGTTGCCGCCTTATGGGTTTGCGTTGCTGGAGGGGTGATGATTGGATTTTTTCCGCCTAAATATTTACAGTTAAATGTTTAGAGATCCCTCCTTCGTCGGGATGACGACACTCTGAGTTTTATACGGTTTTCATTTTATTAAACTCTCCAACGTCATGTCGAGGAACGAGACATCTCTACCAAATCAAACTGCTGCTTTTTGAAGCATGCTTGTGAAATGATCCACACTTATAAAACCAATTGGATTACGCTTAACTTCTACATATATTTTACTATTCATCTTATACAGTTGTAATCTACCCTTAAAAATTCGTGCTTCATTCAATTTTAGAAATTGTTCTATCTTGTTTAGTGCTTCAATTCTGCAAACAAACTCACTCTTGTTGTCATAAACAATGAACCGCAGTTTACGTTTGTAAGGTTCAACTGCAAAAGAAAGTTTATTATCAAGCTGAAGTCTATCCATACTTTTTCATCAAAGCTAATAAAACTCCATTCGTCCAGCCAAAGCCATCTTGTCCTGTATATTCGCCACCGCCAGCTTCCAAATGTGTGTCAACCACATTGTATTTTTCCATGAGTTTGCCGGTACGTTTATACACATCTGTATTCAGTTGTATCCATCGCTTTGCAATTGTGGTTGCCAGTGTATGATAACCATAATTTTCTAACCCGATAATACTCATCCATTGCAAGGGAGCCCAGCCATTGGGTGCATCCCATTGCTGACCTGTAACATAAGGCGTGGCAACGAGTCCGCCATCTTTTAAAAATTCAGCTTCCAGTACTGCAGCCATTGCATGGGCCTGTTCATCGGTTGCTATTTTGAAAAATAATGCGGCCGCTCCTGCGAGTGTTTTTTGTTGCTTTGGTTGTTGATTCATAAAATCATAATCTGTATAAAAATTCGCTGCAGCATTCCAGCAGTATTGATGGATAGCCTGCTTCCTGCTTACAGCAACCGCATCGTATTTTGCTGCAATTGCTTCGTTGCCTTTTATTCGCCACGCATCGGCTATTGTACATTCCAGATGGTATAACAAACAATTCAAATCAACCGGAATAATTTCAGTGGTATGAATGGTTCCAAAATCAGTTTGGTCTTTGAACCAGCGACAGCTATAATCCCAACCCGATTCTGCACCTGCACGCAAATGTGCATAGAGTTGTGATGGTTGCTGCGAACTGTTATGCATCAGTTCCACATCTGCATGAAATGATTCAGGCCTTGCTGTTTCAAATGCATCACAGTAGCGGTTCAATATTGCGCCGTCATTCATACGTACCACATGCTTCGATGCAATTCTTGTTGCAGAAAGCAGATCAGCATCCTTCATCCAAAAATGATATTCCTGCTCCATTGCATCGAGATAGGTAACAAGCACTTCTTTTCCTTTCCAATCCATCATCAACTTTACCATCAACGAATAGAACGGAGGTTGTGAACGACCGAGATAGTACGTCCTGTTACCATTAGGTATAAAACCAATTGTTTGAATGAGATGTGTAAAATTATTGACCATGTGTTCCACCATCTCCTGCATCCCCGATTCTTTTAAACCAAGCATGGTAAAATAACTATCCCAGTAATACACTTCACCAAAACGCCCACCCGGTACAATGTATGGATTTGGTAATGGGATCAATGAACCTTTCTTTTCATCGGGCATACGGGTAAGTACCGGCCATAACGATTGAATATGTGCTGCCACATCCTGACTTTCATCTGTATGATAATCGCCGGCAAATACATGGGGCAACTCAAAATGTGCAGTTACAAATTCTTTCAAATCAAAATTGGCTGTTGTCTTTTGTTCATTATACTGTTGAAGGATCAAGTCGATTGATTCTTTCGGAATACAATCAACAAATGTTTTTCCATCTGTAAAAATGCGTTGCATCTGTACATCTTCAAACAAAGGACTCAGTTCAAATAATTCTTTCTGCTTCACGATCAATGCCCTCCTGCAGTTTTAAGGTCAACAACAGTTCCTGCTTTTGGCTGCAGGCGCTTGAATACATACAACAGTGCGATCAGCATACAAATAGGTGCCAATGAAAAATAGAAAGCAGTTTGTCCGCCATATGCTTCAAAAATATTTCCGGTGATGATTGACCCGGTTGTACCACCCAATGCAGAAAACACAACAATTAACCCCGACATCGGACCATGCCTGTATGCCGGAAGATTACTAAGTATAACTGAATTGATCGCCGGATAGATCGGCGCCAGAAACAAACCGATCAACGGAAAAATAAATGCAACCAGAGGAACATCGGCTAAACTGTTCACTGTTATCCCCGTAATATTCTTTGTTAACGGCACAGCCAGTAACACCAATACGCCGGCCGCAAGCAGACAAACAGCTAATACTATAAACCAATCAGCTTTTCGTAATACTAACCCCGCCAAAAAACGACCCAATGCAATGGATGCTGAAAGGATACTGGCCATTTGTATACTAAGACTTGTAGAAAGTTGCAACACGTCTTTATTAAACGTAGGCAACCAACTCATAATGCTCTGTTCGATCAATACATAAAAGAATGCACTGAAAATAAACACCAGTACAAGTGGTAACAAAACAAGTTTCCACATTTCTACAAAATCATCCCCTGCTGATTTGGATTGTTCCGCTTCTTTGATACTTGACTCATCAAGTTTGGTAGTGAGCAACAGTAGAAAGGCAACAACCGCAAGTGCGCCCAGAATATAATACGTATTGAACCATGTTGTCGATTTTGGATCATTGTTGTCAACCATTGATGCAAACAAGAAATAACCGGCTAATACACCAACCATAAAAAATGATTCGAGGAAATTCATAAAGCTCAGGTGTTCGTTCTTCGACTTTGTAACAAGCCCAATTGTTGCAAACACACTCACCTTGATCAATGCAAATCCGATACCTGCCACAGCAAATAACATTTTCGTCATAAAAAAACTACTGACGGATGGGATGATGAGGCACATCACTGCAATCAAACCCAGTGAAATGAGCATTGTTTTTTTATACCCGATCTTATTGACGTAGGATGCAATGAGAAAAGAAGTGATAGCAATACTGAAATCTTTAAACGCTTCCAGTATACTGGCTGATCCTTTCGACACATCAAAATTATTCTGCACCTGCAGAATAACAGTGCCCACACTGTTGAGCAGAATTGCAAAAACAAAATAGTTGAGGAAGAGTGAAAGTTTAATGCGAAAGCTGGTCATGGTAAGTTGATGAAATGAGCATTAAATATACCCGTTACCCATCATTTGCCAAAGCAAATTGCTTACAAAGAACCGCCTTTTACCAGCATTGATTCAACGCAAACGTTTTCGCTAATATCTTCTCCTTTTAAACGACCCAGCATTTGTGCAAATGAAAGCTTTCCTAACTTATAACCGCTTGTTTCTACATAGGTAATTACAGGATTATACATGGTTGGAATAAAGCCGTTACTAATGCCAATCACTGCTACATCTTCGGGTACTTTCAAATTAAGTTCGTGAATGGCTTTCATTACACCAATTAAAATCAAATCGCCCATGCAAAAAATTACATCCGGCGGTTCGCTGGATGTAAGTGCATTCAATGCAATTTCTTTGGATGGTGCTGATTGTTCGGGATAATGGATCGTAATTTTTGTATCGGGTGATTGTTCTTTAAATGTATCGACCAATGCCTGGCAACGTACTTTTGAAATACTCAAATGTGGATGACCAAACAACGCCAACAGATTTTTCTTTTTCTTTTCGATGATGGCTTCCGCTGCAATTTTTGCGGCCAATGCATCGGGCAGACAAACTGTATAAAATCCTTTTTCTTCCGGAACCCGATCAAAGAATACAACCGGAATGTTTAAGTCTTCCAGTTTTTTAAAGGGCGCCATTTCCTCCGTTGCAACAGATACTGTTGCAAACACACCCATCACCATATTTTTCCGGAAAATATTCAAACTTGCTGTTTCAATTTCCACGTTATCTCTCGATTGCATAATGAGCACAGAGTATCCAACCTTACGTGCTTCGTCTTCAACTGCTGCAATAAACGAATCGTAAAAAAAGTTATCGATCGATGGTACCAGCAACCCTAGTACGTTACTTTGCCGTGTACGCAACTGTACTGCATAGCTGTTTGGCTCGTATTCCATCGCTTCTGCCAGCTCCTTTACCTTTCGCTTGGTGGCCGCTGAAATATCCGGATGATCTTTCAAGGCACGGGAAACGGTTGAAATACTGATACCAAGGGCTTCGGATAATTTTTTGAGTGTGCTTTGCTGCATGCAATAATCTTTGGAATCGAATTATTTTTAATCGTTAGTAGGTTAAAGATAATTTTTTTCTACATCCAGCAATCAAAAAGAAAAACGACCACAGAAATCATAGATCACTGCAGCACTATAATTGTTATATGTACTTTTTATTTTTCCGTTTGTGGTTGAAACGTGCGCCAGCTATGCCAGAACTCCTGGTATGCTATAATTGGTTTTAAGTTGAGTGTTGTATCAATACCTGTTCCATTAACACGAAAATGATTATTGCCAAGTGCTATTGTATCATTGTTCAACAAAAACAAATCGTGGTATGAAGAGCGTTCGAATGCAAAAAAACTTTTATCATCTTTCGCAAGAAGCAGAAGAACAGCTGTTCTGTTAAATGTATCATGAATGATCCGTTCCTTTTTTAAACGATTCCAATCATATGCTTTTGCTTTATTCCCGATTCTTATTCCAACAACCCATGATTTATCATTCCAGGAAATACTATCTGTTCCTGTGAGTTTACTTTTACTTTTTCCACTTTCATACTTGTATGAAGTATCGTAATGTTTTGTGAAGGAAGGATCAGCTTGCAGAATACTTGTTTGCGGATGCAACTCTATCCATTTATCTAATGAAGTTTGCTTGCTCAGCAATTCTGTCAATTTCAATCCTTTTAGTTCACCTGCGATCGCTTCACCTGTTGCCTGTCGCCACCAGCTTTTAGTTGTTTTGTCTTCAAGCATGGCATTGAAATGATCCATACCTACTAATCGAAACTGTTCATGTTTGCCATTAACCATTGGTTCAAACACACGGCCTGTTCTGCACACAGTACAATACGTTACTAATATTGGTTTGCCTCCAACAGTATCCTGCAGGTGATGATGATAACCCATGTATTGTACAGGATAAGCTTTTGCTTCTCCATTAATTACAATTCCAATGATCAACCGGTTGCTGTCAACTTTATTATCAGCAGCATGTTTGAATATGATCTGTTTGGGTTGTTGAAACATCGCATCAGCCGCCATTTTAAAATTGGCCATGTAGATAACTGTAGTCAGCAGAATTAATGGTATTGCTGCTACCCATTTCTGTTTCCATGTTGATTTGAATAAACCAACAATGAGCAGCAAAGCAAACAATCCACGAAATACCCATCGCCATTTATGGAGGAAGTAAGCAAGATCAATACTGTTCATCCGTTGACTGCCGGGCATGGGCATAATGAAATACACATTGCATACTTCAAACAGGATCAAACCAATGACAGCGAACCAAAAAAGCAATTTCATATGATTGATTGTTGTTTTAAAAAACAGCCTCCCCTGTGAAAACAGGGGAGGGATAATTTATACTACTGATTAAAAATAAATACTCGTTGTCAATTCGCTCCATCAAGATTTGCTCTTGCAATGGCGTAACCACCAATTACATTTCCACATTTCAATCCTTCTTCACAATCACTTCTGTAGTGGATAGCACCATATAATCTTGAAAGCGATGCTTCTCTTGCCATATTTTCGTAAGCTGTTTTACGTGCCGGTATAATACGACCAAGAATTGTAGCAGCTGCTCCACTGAATGTAGAGTGACCACTTGTATAACTTGGAAAATTCGGTAAGCCTGTCCATGTTTTTATTTCAGGATTTACCTGCGAAGGACGTGGATTGAAGTACGCAAACTTTGCATCCCAGCAAGCGATAGCAGCATCCATCATACTCATATTCAACAACGCCATGTTACGTGCCCAACGCACTTCACTGAAACGTTGCCCGACAAAATCATCAGCAGCAATTGCATTCCAGTGACCCGGAGGTGTATGCGTAGCCAAACCATCGGCCCAGTAGTGTACAATGGCCAACTCTGCTCGTGTTGCATTTTTGCTATAGTGTAATACTTCTGCTACTTCCTGTTTAAATTTTTCTGATTTTGTTGATGGTGGCGGACCAGGTCGTACGGTTGTTACCAACGTAGCTGAATCGAATAACCATGTGCGCACACGACCGAACAGTGGCAACATAGCAGGGCGCTTTGGCGACTCCTGACTGATCCATGGCATTTCACCTGTTGCAGCAGTTTGTGTTTCCATTTGCTGCCAGATAGCTGGTGTGCCCACAGCTGCACCGGCTCTGTCACCTCTTGCACGTGTAACAAATTTTTGTGCAACCAATCTTCCTAACGCTTCACCTGCTTCAATATCGCTTCGCACATTCATGCCCGCCATAATTCTTGCATTCTTATGTTCGGTTGCTAATTGTTGAATGGTAGCTTGTTCACCAGGGAAAAACAGTTTCAGCATTTCAATCATTACACCAACAACTACAGCATCTTCACTTGGGTAAGATGGAAGATCGCTTTGTGGCAACAACGTTGTAATAGTATTGTTGATCTTGTATGGTGCTGAGCGGTTATATAATTTTTTATAATGCCATGCTGCTACCAATGCATCATATTGCGCAGCGCTTACATAAGCATATGCACGTGATGCATACGGTGGGTTGGCAAACGGAAATTGCGGATTATTAAATGGATTGTTTGCATCAGGAACAGGATAAGTGCCATCAGGATTTTGAAACGGTGGCAAGTTATATTTCGCCACCAGTCCACGCATAATTTCATTCCAACGGAAGACTGCACCTGCGCTCCAATAGTTCAATCGTTCTTTTTGTACACCCGTCATCGACTTCTGATAACCTTTGATCTCGTTGAGTTCAGCCGTATATCCGGGACCACTTGCAGCACCGGGTGCGGCCACTGCAAATTCATCGGGAGCTGAAAGCAATACAGGTTTCCACGTGCCTGCATTAAGATCAATGTTAGCAGGATTTAAGGCAGGTGTATTTTTTGTTCGTTCTGCAATTTCTTTACTGCATGATACAACAGTAACACAGATGAGTACTGCAGCAGTAATTTGTTTTATGTTGATGTACATAATTTCGTTTTTTCTTGTGTTAGATCAATTTGTGCCTTGCTTATCCTTTTTCTCCTTTTTATTGAGATCGAATACATAAAACACAGCTCCGTTTACATTGAAGCTTTGTCCCATGTTTCTCCCCGCAACTACATGGCTGGCTCCTCCTGTTAAGGAAAGCTGGGGAAGCTTGCGAAAAACAAATTTGAAATTGGCACCAAGCGAAGTGGCGTTCATTCGATTGCTGATAAAAGGCATATTATTTTGTGTGATGTCGAATCCACCTTTTGTTGTCCAGTTATTCAAAACCGCTTCGGCAATCAACCATTGTGTACGGTAGCCGGCCCGGATATTATAACTGGTTGCATTCGGCATTTTCACTTCATTCGAAAGAATGAATTGATCAGTATAATACGAATCACGATCAAGTGTAACATTACTTCTGTACACATAGGTTGCAGACGCTGTTGCAAACCATTTATTATCGTAATAATAATCCAGCATCAACCTGGCCATTGCTGTTTTACTTTGTAATCCGATAGAAAGTGGCAACAGATCAGCATTGTAATTACTCATCGGCAGAGAGCCGCCCAACAAACCAAACAAAGCGATCCGGCTGTTATTGATCTTTTGGTTGATGGCACGATACTTCAGCATTAAACTCAGATCCTGCAAGCCGCTTTGTCCTCTTAATGTTCCGGCACTTGCTTTTGTAACAACATACGGTACATTAAACAACACATTCAGTTTATTGGAAACGCCGTAGTTGCCCATTACGGCAAACATTTGCGTAGATACAGTTCCAAGATTGAGGTTTTCTCTTTTCTTCGCTCCTTCCCAATAATTTTTCCAACTGCTGTATGAATAACCGGGGCCAACACAAAACGCATTCTTCTCCATCATGATGGCATCAATATCTGTTTGGGCCGATGAGTATTTTGCTGTAATACACAGCAACAGTACCCACACTGTTTTAATAGTCAATTTCATTTGATGATTGTTTTATACGAACTGTGCTTTTTCTTTACAATTAGAATTTTACTGTACAGCCGATGTTAATAGAATAATCAGCGAACGCAGCATCGCCTTGTGCAAACACACCGGTTGCTTTTGTACGCATTTTATCAGCGTAACTCTGTGTGCGGTTTTTACTGAACCAATATGGAACAGTTGCAAACAGACTTACTTTTTTAAATTGATAAGCAACACCTGGCTCTACACCAAAAATGCGACCGGGACGACGGAAACCGCTGCTGCCTCCAATAATATCTTCTGATGGAACTACTTCTAAACGAACACCGGCAGATGCTGAGAATGCACCAGCCATCAGGTTCAATCCACCACGCAACATATATTGATCGGGCACACTCATAACACTGCTGCCATACAAAATATTTGTAGCAGAAGTTGTTCCGCCTCTTGCAGTTGATACACCATTATGTTCACGTGGATTGCTCAAGTAATAGAAATTACCATAAGCACTCAACGCTTTTGTGAATACATAATAACCATTCAACTCCAATGAAATACCTGTACCACCATCACCCAATTGGATCGATTGATCAACAGGGCCTAACACTTTTGTAGAATCATTTTTCCAGAAGAAATCGTTGTAGCGATAATCACCAGTTGGAAGTTTTAATCCTAATCCCACCTGTATATTTCCTTTTTTGCTTTTCATTGGATCAAGCATCCAACGGTATGCAGTAATACGGATATCACCCATGCCGAACGTTGTTGTTTCTCTTCTTGCATTGGGATTTGTACTGCTGTTACCATAATGCTCATACATTGATGAACGACGATTGGAAATTAGCGGCATGTTTACAGCCAGCGACATGCGTTTGTTGAGTTTACGTACCAAGGTGAAATCAAGTGCATGCTGCCAGTTACGAACATCGGTTCCTTCTTCTACACGCTGTTTTTGTTCTTCAGTTCCAACAAAATGACGGAACGAATGAAAATAACGATAGCCCGTTGTTAATTGCCATTTGTGATCGTCATCTCCATCAGCATGGCTCACTGTACACATTGCTCCATTGCTGCGTACAGCAACGCAACCTTGTGCAGCAACATCATTTATAGTAAAAGAAACGAATGCGGTAAGCATCAATTGTAATACAAATATTTTTTTCATTTCAATAATAGTTTGGTTGTTGATTGTAATCGATCAGGTATTTTATCAGTTAGCTCTTAATTTGATCCGTTGCACGATCAGTTCTCCCAATTGTCGACCTACTTTTAATCCTTCGTCATTATCAAATCGATAATGAATGCCGCCATACAATCTCGACATGGCCGCTTCGGCGGCAGCTGCACGGAATGATTTGATCTCACGGTTTGCAATACCAAACTCCAGTAAAGAAGTATCGGTAAACGAAAGCTGATCACCAAACCACGACGTCATTGTTTCTGCTGCTGCAGAAGAGTTGGTTGCATGGCCGCTTACATACGAAGGAAAAGGAGGTGTTTGAATATAAGGACGCCATTCCTGATCTACATGTTTGTTAATAGCTGTTTCCGGACGAACGTAATTGCTTTTATACTTTTCTTCCCACCCACGAATAAAGGCATCAAAAAATGCGATGGATGTGATGGCATATGCACCAACAGTTGAATTAAAATCGGCCTTTGCAGTTTTTGCTGCAATGCCTACAATATTCAACCAATGGCCGGGAGGAGAAAATTTCTTGGTAGCAAACATTACATGTCCGCTTACATTCATCTTAAACGGATTGTCGTCCCAAAAATCAGCGATGTGTTTTTGTTCTTCCGTTAAACTATCGCCCACATTTTTTACTTCCATCAACGCCTTGTAGTAAGTGCTGTTTTTATTTGTAACATCAAATACTGGTGGTCGTGGAATTTCAAATTGTGATGAGCTGTCCAATACCATGGTTCTGATTTTGCCCCACTGTGGTTCAACTGCTGTTGCGTACATGGGTGGCGTTGGCATCCAACGTCCGGCTTCTTCCCGTACGGTAAAGCGTTCCGATCCACGTGTGGCAGCATAGTTATCGCCCTTACTCCATTTCATGATCGTTGCTACGATGGTATCAGAAAAAGCAATTGTATTCTCCAGTATATCCGATGGTATACCGGCTGAATCTGCTTTCTCTTTTAACTCGTTGTAATGATCCATCATACTTCCTTCCGGAAAGGTTACGGCGTTCCCCACTTTTGTGAACGACAATAAAGCAGCTAATGAATAATCAACTGGCCTTGATGTATCTGGTTTCGGCATTGGCGGCATGTGTTTGATTTGTCCGCTGAGTGTTTGATACTTCGCATCACCGGCCACAATACATTCATACGCTGCAATACTTGCATATACATAATTGCGGCTGCCGATCATGGGTGGAAAATTATTTCCCAATACCACATCATTCAACTTCTTTACTGTTTTCGAATAAAGCAAGGGATCATTGGTAAACTTCTTATAATCACCGGCAGGTTTACAACCGATCAGAAACAGGCAAAGGCCTGCAACAGAAAAAAATAACTTCATGAATACAAATTCAAAATCGTGAAATGGAGACATCAGATGGATTGCAGTTGTTGCAATACAAATGAAGTTTGTGACTGACGAATCGTTCTGGAAGAATTAATTATGCATCCGGTGGCTGTACAGGTGCAGGGATCACCATTGTAAGCAACGGCCTGGTTGCGTGCATAAACCGACTTGTAGATTGGAGCTCCAATGCATGGAAATTCCAGTTGGTCAGTTTGTCGCAATAATCAAAGCTGAATGTTTTGTAAGAATGTGGGGACTGGTTATTCGATTTCTTATCAGGTTGTGTTTGTAAATCGTTCACCAGTTTAAAAAAGTTTTCACGTGCGTTGAGTAGTTTGGCTTTGTCTGTATCAGGAATACATTTGTAGATCATTTCACCGGCTTCGAGTTTGCGTTCTACGTATTTGTAGTGCATGCCGTTGATATTGATCTCGCCGCTTACACGTTCGAATTCTTTCCAATCGGTTTGATACGGTAATGTAACCGGCACACGAATTTCAATCAATGCGGTTTCATCGTATTCTTTATTATCAAGCTTTATTTCAAAATGAGTATCGGCCTTGTGCTGTACATAATCCATAACCAACCGGTAGCCAAACCAGTTGAACAGAAGGATCGTGAGGAAAAATATGGAAGCAATGATTCGCAACAGCAATTCGTTTTTGGCTAACTAAAGATAAAGGAAATCCCGTACCTGCAACGCATTTAACGACGGAACAATTTTCAAAACATTATCATATTCCCCGAAATCGTTTGCAGTATAATGACCCGTGATGGCAATAGCTTTCATGCCTGCTTTTTGGGCGGCTTCAACGCCTTTTGGTGCATCTTCAAACACAATGCATTGTTCAGGCGGGGTTTGCAATGCATCGGCCAATTTCAACCATGTTTCAGGATGTGGTTTACTGAGTTGCACATCATCTGCACCCACAATGGCGGATAGATAATGACGGAGATTCAGAAAGTCTATTGCAAAATCGATATTGGCCTGGTTGCTGGCGGTGCCAATGCCCATGGGTATTTGCATACTGAACGCCTCCTCCAAAAATTCCCTTGCTCCTTCCAGCACAGTGATTTGTTTACCGTAAAGTTGACGGTAGCGTTCTTCTTTTGCATCAACAATTGCTTTGGCTTCTTCTTCTGTGAATATTCGTCCGGGGATGAGGCGGTTCATGAGTTCAGCACCATTGCCATATAATTCTTTCATCAGTTCATCACCTTGCAACGGGCTTCCCATTTCAGTAACCACCAGTTGCCATGTTTTGAAATGCCAGGGCATAGTATCGATGAGTGTACCGTCAAGATCGAAGAGAAAGGCTTTGTTATTCATCATGGAAAAAAACGATAAATTTCTTTACGGTGCAGAATCCGAACAAGGATCAGGGTTTTACCCGAAACAATCAGGCCAACTCTGTAATCGCCTAAGCGGATGCGATAGTGAACATCGGAGCCTTTCAGCAGTTTGAGATTTCTTATTTCTGTGAGTGATTCTGCAGCAAGCAGGTCACGAATAAGTAAAGCCACTTTTTTATCAAGTGGCTTACTCTTTATTTTACGCAAATCCTTTTCGAACGTTTCATCAATCCGGATGTTCATTTCCGTTCAAGTTTTTTGAGGAATGCTGTTGTATCAATGTATTTCTTCGAATGACCTTTATTGATTGCATTCATCAAGGCGATGTTTTCTTTTTCAGTTTTTGAAAGTGTTGTTACACGTTCAATTCCCTTCATCTCCTTCAATAATTTTTTGAGGAGAGAGGAAGTTGCCCTGTTTTTTGATGTTACAACAAATGTATCCATACCTCAAATTTAATCTTTTCTATTTATTGTTTATTAGAATATGTTTTCTTCTGCACACCAACACCCGTGATTGTAACACTCTTCCAGTTCTTTGGCAATACCGTTTTGATTTGAGTAATACCTGTCGGCGTAATTTCTAATCCACCAAAACCCATCAGCACACTTTGTAAAATTCCTCCCGCACCTGTTGCAAAATAAGGATTGGTTCCGCCTTTTGTTTCTGCAATTACACGGAACGGTGGATTGAGATTTGGAATAAATGCATCTTTAAACCAATGATAAGCTTTCTCAGAATTGCCGAGCCTTGCATATAAGGTGGTGAACACTGCTTGTGTCATGGCAGGTGTGCCTTCGTTAGGTACACGTTGTTCGTAATATTCTAAATCTTTCTTTATTGATGCTACATCTTTTACTTCTTTTAACGGATAGGCCAATAAGTTTACATCGGCCTGTTTAATTCCTTCACCATTGTAGGTTGCATGTTCTCTTGTTACACCATCAGGAAATTTCAACACCGGAATATTATTCGCCACATTCATCCAATCAGCATTGGGAGTAATGCCCAACAGCTTTGCAGCTTCTGTTGCAAATTGTAAATTGGCTTTTGCTGCTGCATTGGTGAAGGCGTTGTTATCTACATTCTCCGCCCACTCATCAGCAGCCACTACATTTTTAATATCATATTTACCAACACCATTCCGTTCAACACGACTAGCCCAAAAATCAGCGGTTGCACTAATGATGGGATATCCTTTTTCCCGCAGCCATTGTTTATCCTGCGTTACACAATAATAATTCCACGCAGCAATTGCCACACATGCAGTGATGTGATGTTCAAACGGACCACTCAATGCCCACACCGGCGTTTCTTCAACACCTGTTTCTGCACTTTCCCACGGATACATGGCTCCTTTAAATCCTTTACTGAATGCATTTCGTTTCGCTGCTTCTAGTCTTTGATAACGATATTCCATCATGCTTTTTGCCAACTCCGGTTTTAATACAAGCAATGCCGGATACATCCACAATTCTGTATCCCAAAACACATGACCATTATAACCTAAACCACTCAATCCCATCGGCGAAGGTGAGAGTGCTGTACCTTCTCTTGTGAACGAATATAAATGATAAAGCATGCTGTTGATGTCTTGCTGATCCTGTGCTGCGGCAGCATCGCCTTCAATTGTAATACGACTGCTCCATAACTCATCCCATGCTTTAGTATGAAACTGCAGCAAACGTTCTCTTCCTTCAAGCTTTGCGTAAATGGTCAAACGTTCTGCTTCATTCAACGGATCATCATGATGTGCGGATGTGATCGATGACCCCGCAATCGAATAACGATAGGTTTCACCTGCTTTTAATTGCTTGCTGAATTTTACGAGGTGCATATTATTATCCCACATTTCATGGATCACTCTTGGTTCGCTGCCGTGATGTTCAGAAAATAAAAATGTGTTGCTGGCACACATCAGCAATTTACCTGTCGGGCTTTTTGCAGATGATGTCAATAAACTCATGGTTACATGCGGACGATCAATTTCATTGTAGTAATTCTGTACATCTTTCAACGCATCCGGTGCTTCCATTACACTGGCGCCGGTGATGTTGATATTCTTTTTTGGTATGATTGTAATATCCATCAGCACCGTAAATGGCAACTGACGTAGAGAATAATAGGTATACGTTACTGTTGCTTTATCAGCATAATCAAATGAAGTAGTGAAGCTGGCATGTTGCATATCCAGTTCCTGTTTCATATTGGAAGCTGATTTTGCATCGATGCGTTTGCCATCAATTTCAAGGTAACTGTTGAGTAAATTGAAACTCTTTAAAAAATTACTTACACGGCCCCGACCATACAGATCGTATGCACCCGCCAACACTACTTCTTTCACTTTAAACGGTTCGGGTGATGATACCACGCCAATCATTCCGTTTGCAACGGTGATGCCATAGTAATTATTCGCATCAATTTTATCAGCAGAAATTTTCCAGGGGTTGATGGTTTGTGCTGTTGCTGTAAATGCTGTAAAGAGCAATGCAAGTATTGTTAATCGTTTCATGGCAATCTTCGTTATTGGCAGAAAGATAGATACTAATGCTGAATCAATCCAGCACTCTTATGGAAAACCGATGCTGCAAACGATTGCAATGAATAATTCAGTTTAAAACAATTGTGCAACTCACCAAAACCGAAACATTTCAGTACAGGAAATAAGAATTCGATTAAATTGCAACGCACGAATTGACGGCTGAAAAAATTCACATATGAAACGATTGCTTCTTATTTCTCTTTTACTGATTCTTGCAGCGGCTGCATTTTTCTATGCACGTATCCCTGCAACCGATCGTTACACATACGGCATCAAATTTCATTGTACTGAAAACGGAGCTATCCGGCAATTGCATGATAGCTCGAAATGGAAACGCTGGTGGCCAGGCAACAAAGTAAGTGAGAACAGTTACAGTTTTGCAAACAGAACATTCAACATCCGCAATATTATTTTACCGGGTATAGCAACAAGTATCGATAACAACGGCGATACTGTTAATGCATTTTTTCAGGTATCTGCACTTAAGCCCGATACAACCATTTTTCAATGGAGTTTTACCTATAACTATTCCTCAAATCCAATCACACGAATTCAACAATACATTGGTTTAAAGAAACTGAAAACTGACTTGCAGCAGTTTCTCGTTACCGTAAAGCCTTATTTCGAAAAAGAAGAAAATATTTACGGAATGAAGGTGGAGCAACAAAAGGTAAAAGATTCATCGCTGATCTCATTGAAGCAAACCTTTGATCACTATCCTTCCACCAACGATATTTATCAAATGGTAAATGCATTAAAGAACTATGTACAACAGAAAAAGGGAGAGCAAACCAATCCGCCGTTGTTGAATATTTTTCCTGTTGCAAGTACCAGTTATGAAGTAATGGTTGCGCTACCTACCAAATGGGATTTACCGGAAGAGAGAAATTTTAAATTAAAAAAGATGGTGCTCGGTAATATTCTGGTTGGCGAAGTAAAAGGTGGTGTATCAACAGTGATGAATGCTGAAAAACAAATGGCGAATTATGTATTTGATTATGGCAAATCGTCTCCGGCCATTCCATTTCAATCGCTTGTTACCGATCGGTCACTTGAACCTGACAGCAGCAAATGGATCACCCGATTAAACTTTCCGATTTTTTATTGACACTTACCTGAACTGAACGATCATCAACTGATCATTGTTTCTTGCTAATACAAATGCCTGCCGTTGGTTAATTTGAATAGGCTTGATATGTCGCACCTGACCTTTGATCGCTAACCCATTCAACGATTCTGCTGCAAACTTTCCTTTGCCGTTGTTGATAAGCATAGTACCGAAGTCTGCATCCTGTCTGCCGATTTCAACATTGTTATCAAAGTAGTTACCCATCAACAATAGATCAGGGAGGTTATCATTATTGGCATTTACAACTACTGCATCTCTAAGCGTGCTTAACTGTGCTTCGTACGGTAATGCAACTGTTTCAAATTCAAAATTGCCGTTGTTGATCAATACGGCATTAGCAAAATAATTAGCCGTTCGCTTTTGTGCATTTTGCAGTTTCGCTTCCCCAAACAACGTAACCAGTGTTGACTTGGCAAAGTCTGCTGCATACAAAAATTTCTTCTTTAAAACCGGCAGCTGTTTTTCCAGTTCCTGCTTGGTGGCAAACGGTATTTCCTTGCCTTGTATAAAATATGTGAGCACCTGTTCGCTGCGTCCGTTTTCATCAAAATCATTCACGTACATGGAAACGGGTTCTGCTGTTGATGCTTTGATGCGGCTGTTCAATCCAAAATTCCCCGCAACAAAATCAATATCACCATCAGCATCTACATCCACTGGTAGCACAAAGTTCCACCAGCCACTTTTTGCAGTTATCGATTTCCTGGTAAAACTTTTTTTCTGATTGATGAATAAATCAATACCACCCCACTCGTAACAAAGCAACAGATCTTTCTCCCCATTCTTGTCTGCATCGATCCATTGTGCATCAGTAACCATTCCCGGTTGCAGCAAGTCTTTCGAATAAGTTTCAGTTATATCAATAAATTTTCCTGTGCCGTCATTCTTTAATAAATACGATCGTGGAATAGCACCGTAGTTCCAGGGCTCTGCTCTGCCGCCAATAAACAGATCAACAAATCCATCACCGGTAAAATCATATGAAACGGCTTTACTTTGTGTTGTATAGATAGCTCTAAACGCATCCGGCTTCTTTGTCAAGTTTCCTTTTCCATCGTTGAGATATAACAACGGAAGCAGATGATAGTCTTCGCCATAGTATTCATTTCCACCACTTGCAATTACCAGATCGGGATGGGTATCATTGTTCACATCAACCCATTCTGCAGCTGCATTCTCCACCATGCTATCCTGCCACATGCCGGGTTGTTGCTTCTGTATAAATTTTCCATTTGCTGTTTGGATAAACACTGCATTACGGAATGTTTTAGAGGATCCAACAAATACATCTTCCAACCCATCATGATTGATATCTGCAATTGCCAACGCAGGACCTTCCGTTGAATTCATGTGTGGAATAAGTGGCTCCCGATTGAATTCATTAAATGGATTTTCAAGATGCGTATAATTAATACCTGTAGCAACAGTAATATCTTCAAGCACAGGTCTGCTTGATTGATAAAACGAAGTGATGAGGTTGTAATTGAATTTCGGTAAACCTTCGGCATAGGAAAACGAAAGCTGCTGATCGGGTTTTATAGTAATTGATTGATAGGTTTGATCAGGCCAAATCAGAAAAGCCGAATCAATTGTTGTGTTGAACAATCCAACATGAATCGGCAATTGCATACTCGATAAAAATCCATGCACGGGATTATTTTCATAGGTTCTGATGCCGCCATCTGCAAACAAAACCAGCTTTGCACCAATGGCATTACTATTATTTTTAGCTCCTTGCAGCTTAACTGATGCATAAGGTTTTTGTTTTGCATCATTTGATTTGTTCGCATAGATCAAAACCGGATCATTGATATTATTCACAACAATATCAAGATCGCCGTCATTATCAAGATCTGCATAAACAGAACCATTTGAAAAAGTGGGCGTGTTATTTTCAATACTATCCGTTACATCTTTAAATTGCAACTCACCGTGGTTACTGAAAAAACGATTAGGAATCTTGATCTCCGGAAATTTATTCACCAGCAGCATATCTTTCTCTTCCATACTGTTGTTCCGAAGCTTCTCCTGCATTTCTTCATTCGATACAAAATTGATGTAATCAATATCATTCATCCGCTTTGGAATGCCGTTTGATACAAACAGATCCTTCATTCCATCATTATCAAAATCCATCCACAAAGCAGCCCAACTCCAGTCGGTTGCATTGATACCGGCATACTGTCCTGCTTCACTAAACAAACCATTTCGTCGGTTCCATTGCAGATTATTCCGTGCATACTGATAGTTATACCCGTAGTTAATTTTATTTTGAAAGATATTGTAATCATCTTCTGCCAATGATCGACGCAGCATGTACGGATCGTACGGCAACATATCCATTGAAATAATTTCAGGGAAACCATCATTTGTAACATCAGCCACATCAACACCCATGCTGAACTGACTGGTGTGCATCAATCTCGTTGTGGTTTCTTCTGTAAATGTTCCGTTCTGCTGATTGATGTAGAGATAATCATTTTCATGAAAATCATTTCCCACATAGAGATCGGGCCAGCCATCAAGATTGATATCGGCTACCGCAACACCTAACCCATAACCGATCTTGGTTCCGTTGATGCCGGCTTCTGCTGTTATGTTGGTAAAATAGGATTGTTGTTTCCCATCAACAGTTGTTGACAGATCGTTTCTGTAAAGTCTTTGACCTGCCAGTGAATCATACGTATTTAAAAAGTTTTTACGTGGCGCATAGTTTCCATCATGATTCACAGAATGATTGAGGAGAAACATATCCAGATCTCCATCTCCATCATGATCAAAAAACGCAGCTTGTGTACTAAAGCCTGAAAAATCCAGGCCGTATGCAGCTGCTTCATCTGCATAAACAGGTACACCTTGTTGATCTATTTTTTTACATACCAGAAGCTGATTCTTGCTCTTCAGCATTTTGAATTGGCCTACTCTGCACACATAAATATCCAGCAGTCCATCGTTATTAATATCTACAACCGAAACGCCGGTGCTCCATCCGCTATCCTGTGGAACAGCAGCTGCCTTTGTGACATCTTCAAACTTCAACCCGCCTTTGTTTATATATAATTTATTCTCTCCCTGGTTTGCAGCAAAGAACAGATCGATCAAACCATCGTTATTAAAATCACCTGCACCAACACCGGCACCGTTGTAATAATACATGTAAGAGAAAAGATTAAACGCTGGTGTTGGTTTTAGTTGGTTTGTGAAATCTATACCAGTTTGCTTACTGCCGAGTGATTCAAAAAAAGGAGATTCGATCTTCTTATCCGAACAGGAAAACAGAAGTAACAGCAGCATCACTGCACCGCCATGATACAATTGCACAATTCTATTCCTGTTACGTTTCTGCTTCATCCTTTGTTACTATTCATCAGTGCTGTTGCGTGAACGTCACTGATTCGCATTTAATTTATATAATACAGGGAAATCATTGTTCTCGAGAAAAAGTACATGTGTTTCATTTTTGAATTTCAATGAAACAATATCTCTTGTTTGTCCGTACAAATTCAATCCCGACTTTGTGATGGGCATATAAATGAAACTGCCTTTCCTGTCGTTGATCAACACCTGCCCATAACTTGCATCGAGCCTGCAGAATTGCGGTAGCATACCAAAGAAATTACCTGCAGCAACAATATCCACAAAGCCATCGTTGTTGATGTCAATCAATTGAATGGCGTTTACTGATGAGAGTTGTACTTCATACGGAAGTGTTTTTATCGTAAAGTTGCCTTTACCATCGTTATACGCAATGCACGACGCCGTATACTTCACTTGCTTTACCACAGCATCATTCAGTTCTTTGCCAAAAAGTTCCTGAATTGTTTTTGATGCAAAGTCCTGGTGTTTCAAATTGAGTTTTTTTAACGATGGTACCTGATCAGTTACTTCACGTTTCATAAACACCGGTACATCTTTTCCGTTGTAGGTTCGGGTAAGCATTTTGTCAGCAATGCCATTCTGATCAAAATCTTTCATCCATAATTTAACCGGGCTTTCTGTTGTTGCATTGAGATAAAAATTTTCACCGAGATTGCCGAGCACAAAATCAATATCTCCGTCTTTATCAACATCAGCAGCAGCCATTGCTTGCCACCAACCGGGCAATGCTTCCAATCCGGTTTTGAGTTCTGTGAATTGTTTCCCGTTATATGTAAACACACGTGGGCTTATCCATTCACCTGTAATGATCAGTTCCTTTCGCTGATCGTTGTTAACATCTTCTACAACTGCTGCGGTGATCATACCTGCACCTGAAAAAACAGGAGCTACAGCATCTGTTACATCTGTAAAATTTCCCTGTCCGTCATTTCGCAACAAAAAACTATTAGGGCTCTCTCCATAATTCTGTGGTATGCTTCGGCTGCCAATAAAGAGGTCAATATGTCCGTCGCCATCATAATCAAATGGAACAGCGGCTCCGCAATTTGTATTGATGATAGGAAGTGCGCCACGTTTTAAACTGAAATTCCCTTTTCCATCATTTACAAATAACTGATTCTGATAACCACCTGCGGACGCAGCAGAGAAGTTTCCGCCACCACCTGTAAAGAGATCTGCATCTCCATCTTTATCGCAATCAAAAAAGAAGGCAACGGTTACATCATTGAAAGCAAATGTTTTAAAATCGGCAGTTTCCTTCTTTACAAGTCCGTTTGCTGTTTGCAGGTATAATTGTGCGGGTTGATTTCTTGCTCCACCGATATATACATCATCCAATCCATCACCATTTACATCGGCTGTGGCAGCTTTCGGACCTTGTGTTGAAAGCATGAACGGAATATTTCGTTCATAGAAAAAATCAACATGTTCATCTTCGGTATGTTTTTCAAAACGATGTTGCACTTGCTCAAAAAGATACTGGTGTGCAACATCAGCAGCCGGAACAAACTGTTTCGTTGCAGCAGCAGAGTAAGTAATGTTGTGAGATTGATTAATTGCCGGTTTGATGATCGATGTAGTTGTTCGGTTGGGCCATGTAATTAAAATGGAATCGATCGTTGATTTACCCAAGCCGATGGTTTGCTTGTAATCGATCGATGATTGAAAGCCGCGGCTGGGAATTACTTCTCTTGTAATGATTTGATCGCCTTGAAAAATCCGGATCGTACTGCCTATACCAAATGTATTGGGTACTTCATAGTTTACTGAAACAGCTACATAGTTATTTTTATTTTTTTCCCGGCTGCCATTCCTGTAAACCATTGCTTCCTGATTTACATTGTTGATGATAAGATCAAGATCACCATCGTTATCCAGATCTGCATAAGCAGCTCCGTTAGAAAAGCTTGGTTTGGAAAACCCCCACTCTTCGCCTGCATCATTGAACCGAAGATTTCCTGTATTTCGGTATGCTTTATTCGGAATTGGATTCGATGGCATTTTACTGATGATGTTACTCACTTCTTCTTTCTTACCTGTCCGCACCATTTGTTGCGCCACTTCGTTTGCAAAGAAGTCGATAAAATCCTGATCGGTCACATCATAATAAATTCCGTTACAAACAAAAATATCTACCAATCCATCGTTGTCTGCATCAAACAGCAACGCACCCCAGCTCCAGTCACTATCCGCTACTCCACTATAAAATGCTGTTTCATAAAATTTACCTTTTTTGTTATTAACCTGTAAAGCGTTTTGTGTGTACTGATTGTAAAAACCTTGTTTGAGTTTCAGTTGAAACACGTCATAACTTTCAAAGGAAGAATTTGCACGTAAACGATAGTCATCGCCGGGTAACATATCGGTTGTAAAAATATCGGGATACCCATCATTGTTGATGTCCTGCATATCGGCACCCATCGATGAAAGGCTGGTGTGTTGTATGCGTTCTTCCAGTTCATCTTTAAATGTCCCGTTGCGTTGATTGATGTATAAATAATCCCGTTCAAAAAAATCGTTCGATACATACACATCAGGATACCCATCTTCATTTACATCGCCAACTGTTACACCAAGTCCGAGACTGATAAGGCTTCCATGGATGCCTGCTTCCTTGGTTATTTCAATAAACTTCCCACTATCATTCCGATAAAAATGATCGCCGCCGGGTTTTAAAAAATCTGCAACCTGCCAATCTTTTGCAGGAAGATCACGCATGCTTGCATAGTTGAGTGTATTTACAGGGATGGGGCTGTTGTTTACAATAAAGCAATCGAGATCACCATCAAGATCGTAATCAAAAAAGGAAGCATGAGTGCTGTATCCATCATTATCCAATCCGTATTCTGCAGCACGTTCTGTAAACGTAAGATCTTTGTTGTTGATGAATAACTGGTTTCTGCGTAATGAAGAATCGAACATATTACCTGCGTTGCAAACATAAATGTCGAGCCAGCCATCAGCATTCAGATCAACAAGTACAACTCCGGTGCTCCATTGTTTTTTTTCTGTAAAGCCTGCTTTTGCAGACACATCTTCAAACTGAAAATTTCCTTTGTTGAGATAGAGTTGATTGTTTCCCTGATTGGACGTAAAGAAAACTTCCGGCAATCCATCATTGTTCAAATCACCAGTTGCAACACCGCCACCATTGTAAAAATTACGATACGTGAAAATGTTGAAGTCTTTGTTATTAGTGAGTTTGTTTTCAAATTTGATCCCTGTGTTGGCCTCTAAGGAAAAGAGTGTATCTGCTTTCCTTTTATTACAGGATAGCTGTAGAATAACAAACAAAAACGGTACTACTATTTTTATATTCATCATCCTTCAAACAAGTTGCTTTAGCAATACAAGATAAAACTGTTCATGTTGCTATGAACAGGAAGTAAAAAATTTTCAAAAAAAGAGGCCGCCAAAATTAGCGACCTCGTTCCCTATTGATTATGACAAAAACTAATAACCAAAATTCTGTTTCAGATTAGGATTTGAAGACAACGCAATGTTCGGTAACGGGAATACTACTTTAAAAGCTTCAGATGCATTAGGACGCTCCTGAACAGGGCTATTAAATATTCCAAAACGAATCATGTCATTTCTTCTCCAGCCTTCCAGGTACAACTCACGACCACGTTCTGCGATCAAAGTATTTAATGTTACCGATGCCAAAACACTTGCATTACGTTTGGTTCTGATATCATTGACAATTGCCAAAGGAGTTTCAGGTGATGTACCACCTCTTAAGACCGCTTCTGCTTTCATCAAACGAACATCAGAAAGACGCAGGAACACAAAATCATTTGTACTTCCAAATCCACCATCGTTGATAGTAGCCGGATTTAATGGAAATTTATTTGTACGGATACCGCTTGCCTCTCCGTTAAAGAAGATACTTACGTTTCTTGTGAACACCAATGGATTGTTACTTCTGTCTTTCAGATCAACCAGTGGATTACCGATACGCTGTCCCTGAGGTCCACGAACCTGACCAACGTTAAAACCAGCTTTGGTACCTACCTGATCAGTAAAGCCTGGAAGCGTTGTGCTCTTACGAACATCCGCATCTTCAAAGCTGTCATAAAAATCAGAAAGTGTTGTAAATCCGTTCCAGCCCGATGGTGTTTGGTTATAATGTCCTCCCATGGCTGTTGCCCATACCACATTTATACCATCACTGTTTCTTCTTACAAAAATGTTTTCAGAAGAAGTTGAATTATTCGTCCAAACAAAGTTGTCCCAATAATTTGTTTCGATCTGTAACAAAGGATTAGCCGCAACATTATTGCAATACTCAATTACTTTGTTCATATCGGCTGCTGCGAATGTGTAAGGACCGGCAGGTGTTTCAGGATTCGCCTTATACACTGCCTTATTCAAATACAATTTCGCTAACAATGTCCAGGCCGCTTCTTTTGTAGCAAGATGCCTGTTTGTTCCGGTATAAGCAGGTAAACCGGCAACTGCTGATTCCAGTTCAAGAATAATTGTATCGATAGCTTGTGCACGTGGAACAACATTTGGAATGCTGCTTGCAGGTGCAGTTGCAGGTCTTGTTTGCATTTGACCAAATGCATCGATCATCAAGAAACGGAAGTATGAACGAAGGAATTTACCTTCAGCTTGTGCCTGTCCGGTCAATAATTCAGCAGCAAGCGTTGTTTGGAATAATGCACCGTTCAAACCATTCCATACGTTGTTGATCTGGTTGTGATCTCCAGCCCATGTATGAAGGTGCAAACGACGCCATGTACCAAAATCATCCCAGTCGGTACCACGTGTTGGTCCTAACAGTTCATCGGTTGTATGCTCATTCAATGCATACCAGTTTTCCTGGCTGATCAATTGGTTCAAGGAACCATAAACAGACGAGATGGTTGGAGGTGTTGGTGCACCATCCTGCTTAGGAGGAGCAACAGACTCGTTGCCTCCCAACTCGGGCTCCAGCTTTGTACACGAAGAGGCAAACAAAGCAAAAGCAACGGCTACACCTGCAACATAACTTTTCATATTTGTTTTCATTCTAATGAATTTTTTAATTTAAAATCAGAATCCAACATTTACACCCATTGATACAATGCGTGGTCTTGGATAGTTTGTATAATCAAAACCACGTGATGGTACACCACTGATGCTCTTATCAACATTCACTTCAGGATCTATACCGGAATACTTCGTAAACAAAGCAAGGTTTTGACCCGATACAAAAAGTGAAAGCATTTTCACCACTTTGCTGTTCTTCATGTTGAATGCATAGCTCAGGTTTACGTTTGAAAGACGGATAAAATCGCCTTTCTCAAGAAAACGGGTTGAAACACTACCGGGGTTGAATGGATTTTCAGGACTTGTTCCGGCAGCATTCGTTACGTTACGCCCGTTTCTCAAACTTCCTTTTAAGAACAAGGCATTGGCCGTATTGTTATAAACGTAAAAATCAGCTACAGAGTTCATGAAAACACTCAAACTCCAGTTGCCAAACGTGAAATTGTTTGTAAGACCAGCGTAGAATGTTGGAATAGCAGAACCAACAAGCTGGCTTTGTGCTCCATTTTCGTAGCGGGCATTACCGTTTCCATCAAACCCACCAAACACAGGCATCGCCCATGTAAACAATGGTTGGCCGTTTGTAAATGTTTGTGCATATGCACCTGTTAAACCCTGTCCGCTTACGCCACCTGTAATTACAGGAACCGGTAAGTCTCTGAGTTCATTCTTCACCAATGTCATATTGTAGTTAACATCCCAGGTGAATTTTGCATTATCAATTACTTTGTAGTTAATGCTGAATTCCCATCCTTTATTTACTACATAACCTGGCAGATTAATGAACCAGTTTGATGTAGGAGCAAAACCGCCGGGGGTTGGAGCATTAAAGAGGATGTTTGTACGCTTGGTAAAGAAATAATCAACTGTTACTGATAATCTGTTATCAGCAGTTGTGATATCAATACCTGCACCTGTTGTAGCAGCTTCTTCCCATTTCAAATCAGGATTACCTGTTTGGATAAATGCTACCTGGTCTGCACCGTTTGCATCTTTGTAAGAGAACTGTCTGTTCACTGATCCGTAAGAAGGCAAACCATCCTGGCTACCCAATACACCATAGTTGGCTCTTAAGCTGAAATCGCTAAACCATTTGCCAAGGCTGTTGCTTGCAAAATCTTCATTAATGAGTTTCCATTTTGCAGCAAAGGCAGGGAAAACACCATATCGGTTGTTTGCACCAAACTTAGATGAACCATCGGCCCTTACAGTAGCTGTAAGGAAATACTTGTTATCATATGAATAGTTTACACGTCCGAATACTGATTGTAATTCATTTTTATCATAGCCGGGAAACATATCAGCATAGTTCTTAAAGTTGTTGAAGTCTTTCACAAATACATCGGTTGGATTAACAACAGCTGTATTTAAACCCCAACCTACTCTTTGTGCATACTCAGTAATAAAATTCTGGTATGAAAAACCACCTACAATATTGAGGTTGTTTTTACCAAAGTCTTTATCATATGTTACAGTATGTTCAACCAATATAGATCTCAGATCGAGATTTTGTTTGGTTGTACGGCCATTGCCTGCAATCGGATTTTGATAATCTTTTACAGTTGGTCCGTTAGGCACACCCAATACGGTATTACCACCATAAGCATTGGCACTTAACCGTGGATCTGCAAACGAAATACGTTCAGATTTCATGTTATCGTATCCAAACAATACTTTGTAAGTAAGTCCCTTTGTAATAAGGTAGCTACCTGAAATACTGGTTAAGAAACGGTTCACACGGTCGTTGTCATCAAAATAAGCCAGCATCTGAGATGGATTACGTTGATCACCCGGCTGATAAAATGAGCCGTTGGCATTGTAAATAGGATAGGTTGGGTTAAACTGCAAAGCAGCTCCCAACAAACTTCCCTGGTAACCGGCGTTATTACTTAAAGGAGGATATTGATTTTTTGTATTGGAATAAGTTGTCGCCAATTCAAATTTCAATTTATCCTTCAAAAATTTCTGTGTAATGTTTGCACGTGCTGTTAAACGTTTCAGCGAACTGTTTTTGATAATACCTTGCTGATCGTCATAAGAACCACTCAGGCGTAGGTTTGTACCATTTGCACTGAAGCCCCAGCCAAGATTATAGTTTTGTGAAATAGCAGTTCTGAAGATCTGATCCTGCCAATCAGTATTGGCACCCTTATCTAACAGACCAACGGCAATTGCAGCATCGTTCGGATTAGAACCACCGTCGATATTTGCTTTTTTAGCAGCAAGCAGGAAATCCTGTGGGCTCATCATATCATAGCGCTTCGCAGTTGTTGCAACACTTGTGGTTGCGCCGAAATTAAACTGACCTCGTTTTCCGCCCTTACCTGCTTTTGTGGTAATTAACACAACACCATTTGCACCTCTTGAACCGTAAATAGCGGCAGCCGATGCATCTTTTAAAATGGTAATGCTTTCAATGTCGTTCGGGTTTAGGAACATCAATGGATTTCGTGGAGTTGTACTTCCTTCCACACCACTGGCACTACCCAATGTACCACCACTGGCAATAGGCACACCATCTACTACATACAATGGTTCCTGATTACCTCTGATGGAAGCTGTACCCCTGATGTTGATGGTAGCAGCAGAGCCGGGCTCGCCACTTGCAGGTGTAACTAATACACCGGGCGTACGGCCTTGGATCAGTTGATCAGGCGTACCAATTTGCCCTTTATTGAAGTCTTTTGTAGTGATGTTGGCTACAGAACCAGTAAGGTCTTTCACCTTTCTTGTACCATAACCAATAACTACTACTTCATTTAAGGCAGCATCTTGTGTTTCGAGTGAAACAGCTACATTGTCTTTTCCGGAAATACCAACTTCCTGCGTTGAAAAGCCAACGGAAGAAATTACTAAAGTTGAAGCATTTGCAGGAACACCGTTTAATGTAAACGATCCATCGGCTGCTGTTGTGGTAGAAACTTTTGTTCCTTTTACCAATACTGTTGCTGATGGAACTCCGTCGCCTTTGGAGTCTGTTACCTTTCCACTTACAGTTCGTGTTTGAGCTGATGCAAAAGCCACCAGTACAAACAAACTGAGCATAGTGAGAATGCCTCTTGCAAGTTTCGTCAAGATCATAATCAGTAGTTTTTAAATTGTTGAGGGTTATAGACTGCAGCTTCGTCTATGCACAATACACCAAGGGGGAGGTCCAGTTTTGCAGAACTGATCATCCTGAACCATACTTATATGGCAACATGCAATCGATGGGCTGTTAATCTTCTGTGAATTTAAACGAAGTTTTCAGCAAATAGTTCCAACAAAACATGTTAAGTTTATGAAACCGTTTCGCAAACGATTGCGAAAATAATTGCGGTGGAAAAATTATCGACCCTAATCTCTTAATATGGCGAATGCTACACTCAAAAAAATAGCCCAGGTATTGGATATCAGTATTTCTACTGTATCGAGAGCACTGAAAAATCATCCCGATATCTCAACCAACACAAAACAAAAAGTAATGGAGTTGGCTGAAACATTGGAGTATGAACCCAACGCAGTGGCGGTGAACCTGCGGAGCAAGAACACGAAAGTGTTTGGTATCATGATCCCATCTATTACCAATAATTTCTACGATTCATTTATTGCGGCGGTTGAAGAAGAAGTAAAACAATCAGGCTATTCATTGATGATCCTGCAAAGTGCAGACAATGCTGAGACCGAAATTGAGAATTTAAAAATTTACCGGCAGAACAGGGTAAGTGGTGTATTTGTATGTTTAGCTAAAGAAACAACTAATCTCGATTCCTATCATAAAATGAAAGACGCAGGTATCCCGGTAGTGTTTTTTGATAAAGTGCCGGATGATGATACATACAACAGAGTTTGCCTGGCCGATAAAGATGCAGCGGTAATGGCAGCAGAAGCCTTATTGAAAAAACAGAAGAAAAACATACTGGCCATTTTTGGTGATCCGCAAATATCTATTACCAAACGAAGATTACAGGCATTGAACGAAACATTGCAACCCCACAAGAAAATAAAATTAACTGTTGAACATGCAGACACCATGGAGGTAGCAGGAGCAATCACCCATCGTTACTTTCAATTGAAGCAACCACCCGATGCAGTGTTTTGTATGAGCGATGAAATATTAATGGGCGTAATGAAATGTGTGCAGCAATTGAAACTTGACATTCCAAAGCAAGCAGGAGTGATTGCATTAAGCGATGGCTTTTTTCCAAAGATCTATTTTCCCGAGATCACCTATGTTGAAACAAGTGGTTACCGTTTGGGAAAACTTGCCTGCGAACGAATGATGCAATGTGTGAAAGGAAAAGAAGAACCAAAAGAGTTGTTTGTAAGTTCCCGCTTTGTAGAAGGTAATTCGCTATAATGCAGCGTTGTTTGTTTGCTGTTGATTGATCTTCACCTGAACACGAATCAATAATCCCAGCAACAGAAAATAAATGCTGCCGATCTTATCGGTTTCAATTAAATCACTCAACAGGTTTAAGGTTACAACCATACTTAATACAACTGCGCACAACATCGACAGGGATCGTTCAAACTGATCATTCAATACATGATATCCTTTTACAGCAATTGCAAACATGCCGAACAATAAAATGATCAACAGTAATAAACCGGGTATGCCCTGTTCAATTGCAATGAGCAGAAAATAATTATGAACCGATGACTTTTCCTCATTCTTGCTTACCCATGTTTTAAACGCTGCAACAGTGTATTCTTTGTAATAAATGGTAAACGTATTCGGACCATACCCTTTCAACTTTTCTTTATTCACCATTTTTATCCCGGCGATCCAGCGGTAAAAACGTTCCATGGTCGACATGTCTTTCAATGTATAGGTTGCTTCCAGGTGTTCATTAAAATTTGTATGCTGAGTAGTTGTATTAAAGTCAGGTGCAAATTTGAGATAGTTATCTTCTTGAACCAACCAGAACAAACTTAATGCTGCGAGAATGATCACAGCCATTATCAGCGACAGTAAAAATTTCCGTTTTACCGCCACCCACGCAATCACTCCCGATAATAAACAAAGCCATGCGCCTCTTGAATAAGCAAAAAATAAAGCAGCAAGAAACAACCCCATACAAACAAGTATCCATGTACGTAAACGACCGACTGCAAAATGATGCCATACAAACAGGATCGGGAACAAGCACACCAGCAGCGCCGAATAATTCACATGGTTACGAAAAAACGGATCTAATGTAGAGTTGATCGATTCAAACGTAAATCCTTTTTCTGCATGACGGATCAAACTGACGCAGACGGGAAGAAGCATGGAAAAGATGAGGCACTTTGATGCGAGTACAAGATCTTTCTTTGTTCGCAAAAACAATAAGCTACCCACCACAAACGCAAGAATAAACCAGGTTTTCGCCAGGCTGTATTTTACACTCAACCATACTTCATGCGAAAAGAAAACCGTTACCAACGTCCAGCTAAGTTGCAGCAGCAGCAAAAAAAATAAACTGCTTTTTTTTAATTCAACCGGAAACAGCGAGGGCTTTATCAGCAGTATACATACAAGTGAACCCGACAGTAACAGCATCATCGGTTCATCAGGAAGATCGGTGGATAGTGTATCGGTTACTGCAAATTCAGTAGAAAGTGGAACAGCAACCAGCAAAGCAAAAAACAAATAGCGTACGTTGATCGTAAACAGCAAAATGGCCAATACGGCAAACGGAAGGATCAGCAAGATTTTCTCATCCAATACCACACCCAATACAAAACATGCAATGGCTGCCAATGCCGGCAACCAATAGTTGATCAACTCCTGTTTTGTAAAGAGGTGTTGCATATCAGCTTGCTTTTGACCGGGAACGCCATTCCACAAACAACAATAACAATACAGAAAAAATAAACGACACAACAGCCGCCATAATGACGCCTGCAATAATTTTTGGTTTATCTTTTTTCAATGCCGGTAATGCTTCTTCGATCACAAATAAAGAGCTTACATTGTTTACACTGGTGTTGAATTGCTGGATGAGTTTTTCTGTTTCATTCAGCCGGTTGATGATATCGGTCTTTCTTGCTAACAAAAACGCATCAGCACCTAATTGTAACTGCTGTTCAATTTGCTGCAGCGTATCCTTTTGTGTGTTGAAATCATGCTGCAGCTTTTGCAATATTTCCAGCTTCATATTATTGGACGATGCTACACTCTTTTGATTGGTGCGTGTAACAATGGCATTGGCAATGGCAGCAGCAAGTTGTTTATCGGTATCCCACACGTTCACTTTTACATGACCAAACTCGTTCTTATGAATATGTACATTCTCTTTGTATTCATAATCGGCGAGGTAAGCAGCTCGTACATTGGAAGAATCAATTTTGTAATGCTTCATCAATCGGAAACTATCTACCATAAACCTGCACATTTCTTCCGAACGTGCAAGCGCCATCAACCGGTCATTATCAAATTCGCCACCGTAATAAAAGTATTGTTCCCAAAATTCGGTGCGGTAAATATTCGAACGATCGCCAAGATTGGGATTGGCAGCCGTAAAAACAGCGGAGCTTCTGAAATAGGGTTTTTGTATAAACAGAATTACACCTGTTGCCAACGAACCAAGCAATACCAGTATAGCTGCCTGCTTCCATCGTTTGCGGATCACTTCAAAAACAATATCTACATTCATAAGCAATTACAATTCAAATGAAACGAAAGTACAATTCGTTTTTATACGCACAAATCAAAATCAGGCTACATCCAATGCCACCTGCACTTTGCGGTTAAAACTTTCATCGAGTGAAATAAAAGTTTCGGTACGTTCGATCCCCTTTATTTTTTGCAACGCATCGTGCAATACATACCGCAACTGATTAATGTCTTTACATACCACTTCAATAAACATACTGTAGTTACCGGTAGTATAGTTAAGGCGAACAATCTCCGGTATCTTACGCAGATCCTTTGCCACCGTATCGTACAACGAACTTTTTTCAAGATAAATACCCACAAAGGCAGTAATGTCGTAACCGAGGGCTTTAATATCTACATTCAACTTTGTACCTTTAACAATTCCATGTTCCTGTAGTTTTTTGATCCGTACATGGATGGTTCCCCCGGAAACAAAGAGCTTTTTGCCCAAATCAGCGTAAGAGATCTGCGCATCTTCCATCATTTCTGAAATGATCTGCAGATCGAGTTTGTCAAGATTTAATTTCGATGCCATTTTTACGATTCGTTTTAATGCTTTTCCAATATTAGTGATTAAATTTTGAATAATATCGAAAGTTTTAAAATTTTTGTTGAATAATTTGCAATGAATAGGGGATATGGTTTAATATTGCACTGTAATCGTTCTTTGAACAACATACTGTGGAGTGATGAAATTTTCGGCAGACATGCCCTCTCGTCTCGGGGGTGGAGAAACCAGGATAAACGTAACGTAGGGCAGTAATGCCGGGGTTGACCACCAACCATGCGTTATGGCTAACTGCTCCGTGGAGGTTCGATCCCTCCCTCTACAGCAAAACAATCAGGTGAAGAAACAGACAATTGGCAATGAGCCTTTGAACGAAATCATCTGTTGTTAACGAGTTCTTTTTTACACTGTGGGGTGATGAAATTTTTGGCAGACATGCCCTCTCGTCTCGGGGGTGGAGATAACAGGATAAACGCAGCATAGAGCCGACGTTACTTTTGGTAAGGCCGACCGGGGTTGACCACTAAACTTTGTGCTGCAGCTAACTGCTCCGTGGAGGTTCGATCCCTCCCCCTACAGCATATTTCAATTGCTTAGCAATACCAGTTAACGATTTTTTCCGTACAGATTTTCTCATGCTTTTTTTACGATTGCCTTTTGTTTTTACAAAGGGCTCTTTTGTTTTCAGCCCGCTCCCTTAATTATTTACTATCATTTTCCATAATCAGTTTGTACATTGAAGCATAAATCAAACTATGCAGGCAACTGATCTTAACCCGTTAGTTGACAGGGTACTCACGGAGTTACGCACCGGGCTTTCATCGCATCTAACCTATCACAGTGTACAACACACGCTTGATGTAATGGAACAAGCCGATGCCATTGCCAACAGAGAAGGTATTCTTGATGCCGAGGATTTTTTATTGATTAAACTGGCAGCGCTGTATCATGATACCGGATTTCTGGAAGTATATAAAGGACACGAAGAAGTGAGTTGTGTAAAAGCTACCCGTGAACTTACAGCGGTTGGATTGGGCGACGCAGCAATTCAACGAATTTGTGGAATGATCATGGCGACAAAAATTCCGCAGCAGCCTCATAATTTATTTGAGCAAATTCTTGCAGATGCAGACCTTGATTATCTTGGCCGCACCGATTTCGTTTCCATCAGCAATAAACTACGTACCGAATTTCTTGATCATAAAATTGTAGATACGGATACAGCATTTGATGCACTTCAGCTTCGGTTCCTTGAATCGCATAGTTATTTCACCTCATCATCCCGTGCACTCCGTGCCCCTGTAAAACAACTGCACTACGAAACACTTTTACAACAACATTCAACCGGTACAAACAACCATCCTCTATGAGCGGTTTACAACGATTTTTTCAGCTGCTCAATATTCAACCCATTGAATGGCCCATGGTGAGGCGATTGTTTTTGCTTCAGTTTTTCCAGGGAGCAGGTATTGCCTTGTTTTTTACATCAGCACTCTCACAGTTTCTCAAACGTTTTCCGATCTCCGAACTGGCCTATGTGTTTATCCTATCGGCGTTCCTCTTATGGATCGCAGGCTATGTATGTAACAGGCTCGAACATCGCTTACCTGTTCGTCAATTAAGTATTGTACTTACGCTCATTATTGCAGGCAGCATGTTGTTTTTCTGGATTGGTCAGTTTTTTGCGATTACGCAAAACTGGTTTTACTATTTAATGCTGGCCTGGTTCAACGTATTATACCTCATCAACAATCTTGAATTCTGGGGATTAGCTGCACAGTTGTATGATGTACGACAAAGCAAGCGCCTGTTTGGTGTGATCAGCTCCGGTGACATTCCGGCGAAATTTCTCGGTTACACATTTGCGTTAGTATTGGTGCCTTACATTGGTGCACAAAACCTTTTACTCACCGGTTTTGTTGGCGTACTCATTTCCCTGCTCTTTATTAATAAAGTATTCAATTCAACAGAGTGGGCCGGTTTTAATAAACACACACATAAAGTAAAACAACATCACACTGTAAGCGCAGGTGCATTGTGGAAAAACTTTATCAGCAACCGCCTAATCTTAGATACGGCTATTTTATCCATGATTGCCTTCACCGGTTTTGTATTGGTTGAATATGCATTTTATGCTGAAATAAAAGAATCAAAAAACTATAAAACCGATGAGGCCTTTGCAACCTTCACTGCCTTGTTTATGGGCTGCGCCCGGTTGTTGGCATGGATCTTAAAACTTGGATTAACCAGCAGGTTGGTAACGAATATCGGCAACCGGAATGCCTTACTCATCACACCTATTGCATTACTTGTTTTCAATATTTCTATTCTTGTGATCTATGAGAACGATGCAAAAAGCAATTTGATCCTGTATGTATTTGGTGCCGCCGCAATTTTGGTTGATGCATTGCGTGCATCCATCAACTCACCCGTATTACTTACCATTCTGCAACCGCTTTCAACACCTGAGCGTTTACGGGCACATAATATTGTAAAAGGTGTGATGGATCCGTTTGCGTATCTCACAATTGGCGTATTACTGTTTGTTTTATATAACTGGAAGCTCTATGAGCTGGCAGTTCTTTCCTGGGTATTGATTGGCGTTTCTATCTGCTGGATCATTTCAGTAATACAGTTGCAGAAACAATATATCAAAACATTGATTCAAACCATCAGCAGCCGTTATTTCCAAACCGACGATGTACAACTTACCGGCAAAGCAACCATCGAAAAAATTGCAGCGAAAATGGAAACAGGTACAGAGCTGGAAGTATTGTACCTGTTGAAATTGCTTGAAACGGAAACAGAAAAAGCACAGGAAGGATTGATCGCAAAAGCACTGCAACATCCATCGGGTGAAGTACGCATTGCAGCATTGGAATTGGTGGGGAAGAAAAAATTAAATAATCTCGCTGCGGATGTCAGGAAACTGATTGATGAAGAACAGACAGTTGCTGTTCGTGCCAAAGCAATTGAAGTGTTGGCAGCTTTATCGTACGAGCATGCTTATTTTCTTCAAATGCTTAATCATGACGAAGAACAGATCCAAATTGCTGCTTTGGAAAGTATTGTTCAATATGCTCCTTCAACAGATAAAGAGCCGGCACTTACACTGCTGCAACAATGGGCCACATCATCTGTAAAAAAACAACGGATGAATGCTGTGCAGATCTTAAGCAGCGTATCAATTGCATCTTCACATACATTATTGTTTGCCTTGTTGAATGATGCTGATAAAGAGATCCGTTATGCAGCGATCGTTGCAGCAGGCAAATCGGCTGAACCAAAAAACCTTGAATTGCTACCTGCACTATTTGCATTACATCCGAAACAGGTGTTACAGGCATTGATCACTGCGGGAAGCAAAGGACTTACACAGATACGTTTGCTCTTGCAACAAACAACCACAGCGAAAGAACAAAGCAGTTTGATCATAGCAGCCGGACGAATTGGCGGAGAGGAAGCAGAGCAATTACTCATCGAATTATTAGAGCAACAAACAACCAACAGTGCTGCTATTCTCAAAGCATTGAACCGGATGAATTATACATCTGATGAAAAACATCAGGCATTGATCGATGAACGAACCAATCAACATTTGTTACGGGCTGTTGAATTGCTGTTTATGCTGAATCGATTGCTGGCAACAGAAAAAACAAATCTCTTTCTCTATAATTCACTGCAACTGGAATTACTGGAAGAACGGGAAACCGTATTAAACCTGTTCTCGTTTTATTCCGAAAAAGAGCAGGTAGATAAGATCAAAAAAGCATTGCAATTAAATCAACGGGAAACGGCTGCTAATGCGTTGGAGTTGATCGAGCTCACCATCCGCAAAGATTTTGCATTTACGTTCAATACCGTATTTGAAGAAGCAGATATTTCGTTCCGCTGTTCACGGCTTCGTAAAATGATACCGGACAGTCTGTACAAAAATATTGAGCAGGTGATCACACATATTCTGGAAGAAGAAAAAGAAGAATTTAATCACTGGACCAAAGCCTGTTCTTTACACAGTTGTAAATTTCATAAGCTGCGGGTAGATCATACCATTTTCCATAAGTATCTTCAATCCGAAAACAGATTGTTGCGGGAAACAGCCGCCTATGCAGTAACCTAAACCCCAAATTCCACATCATGAATCCATCGGCTGATAAATTATTGTTGTTTGAAAAAGTGTTGATCCTGAAATCGCTCCGGTTGTTCAGCGAAACACCTGAAACTATTTTATCGGAACTGGCACCATTGATGGAAGAAACAGAATACCAGGCCGATACTGTTATTTTCAAAGAAGCAGATATTGGCGACTGTATGTACATCATTTACAAAGGCCAGGTAAAAATTCATAAAAAACAGGTAACGTTAGCTGTGTTAACAGAGAAGGAAGTGTTTGGTGAATTATCGTTACTTGATTCAGAAACAAGATCAGCTTCTGCAACCTGTGTAACAGATTGTTTTTTATTCAAGATCGATCAGGAACCGTTTTATGAATTACTGGAAGCAAGGCCGGAAATTGCAAGAGGATTTATTAAAATACTTTGTCAACGTTTGCGGCAACAAAATGAAAAATCAGTAGCTGCAGCAAATGCTTAGGCAAGCACACTGTCTACAAAATACATTTCCAGTTCGCCGCGGTTTTTAATGGCAATTTTTCCCCGCTTTGTAAATACAAACTGATCTTTTGCTTGCAGGTAAGTACTGTCGGAAATATTGATGCGCCCCGGCTCTGAGCTTTGCTGCAAGCGGGCTGCTACATTTACAGAGTCGCCCCAGATATCGTAGGCAAACTTTTTAGAGCCTACCACACCCGCCACTACAGCACCGGAGTTGATCCCAATTCTGATATTGAAAAATGGTTTTTGCCGTTTGGCCCTTTCCTTCTTCGTTCTTTCTATGAACTGCATAATATCAAATGCAGCATGTATCATACTCACTGCATGATCATTCCCATCATTTCCGTTCAATCCTGCCACACACATATAACTGTCGCCAATGGTTTTGATCTTTTCAATATTATACTTACTGATGATCTCATCAAACTCCCGGAAATAAAAATCAATATCACTTACCAATTCATCGGCCGGAATATTTTCGCTCTGTTTGGTGAACTCCACAAAATCAGTAAACATCACCGTTACATTTTCATGTCGCTTAGGTTTTGCAATACCAAATGATTTCAACTCCTTTGCAGTTTCTTCCGGCAAAATGTTCAGCAGCAACCGATCCGAACGTTTCTGTTCTGCTTCCAGTTCATTTTGCTTTTCAACCAATCTTCGTAATGCAAAATTCTTCGTGTTTTCAAAGGTGTTGGTTATTAAAAAGAAGATGACTACCAATCCTGCAAGCGCCAACGTTAAAAACATTAAATGATAAGTAGGCTCGTATGTAAACGGAAATACTTTGATGCGTTGTTTTACAATAGCAAACCCAATAACATAAAACACACAAAGCAATGCAAAAACAGAAGCGGTTTTATAATTGGTAAAGATGAGCACCACAGGTGGTGTAAGAATAATAAACGGTGTAACAGGCGAAATAAATAATCCACCCGAATAATACACAAGTACGGTATTCAACAGGAAACTGTAAATACCAAACACCATTCCCATGATGTTAAGATGAATTCCTGATCGCAGTAAATAGGGCTGTAAAAAAAAGAAGATAGCCGAAACGATCATCGCATTCATCCCCACTTTGAAATGAATAAAATAACTCAGCACTCCATAGCTGATGGCAAAAACTGTGATCAGAAAATTAATGATGATGAACAAACGGTGCCTGCGTATAGAATCCTGATCCTGTGTAAGCTTTGCAGGTAAAAAAGAATCGAGCCAGTTTGTTAATGATAATTTCACGCCAGGTTTAGTTTACGTCGCTTTTGATACATCAATACAAGAAACAAGATATCAAATGCTGCCACGACTAAATATACAACTGTTAGAAAATGATTATCGGGATATTTTGATTGAAACATGATACTGATCAAACCTGTGCCTAAAAATTTCGACCAGGCCAGTGCAATTGAATGTTCCGGGAAATCAGGTACAAACAACAAACTCAAAAATGCCACCGACATTACCACGTTTACAATGTATGCATCAATAACACCCATCGGTAAATCGTATTGCACCATAAAAAAACAAGACAGCGGAATACTGCCTGCCAAACCCAAAGCAATCAACCAACGCAGGTTCTTTCTGAAAAATTCTGTTGTAAATTGTTTATATCCGTAGCGGAACAGGCTGATCACAATAAATATATCGAGCAACATCCAACCCCAGTAAGCAAGCACCAACGCATTACCCATATCGGGCACCCAGAAAATGGCACCGCCCACTTCGTTTCCAAAATTACAGATCACCGCTGCGGCCGGAATGATCACTGTTTTCTTTTTCAGTGCCATCCGGATAATGACGATATACGCAACGATCCACAACATGGCACCGGTAAAAAATAATCCGATCTGTAGTGGAGTGTAATGCGTTGTATCAAACCAAGGATGCGATTCCTGTAAATATTCCCAGATTGTCATAGCAGTTGTTTTTTACGATAAACGAAGTCTGAATTACTTGTTCAGCTTTTCTTTTTTGAAAACAGTCCTTTGAAAAAATCCCAGATCGACTTCAGCGCATGGAGCACCATCAATATTAATTTCATCCACCACGGTTCATACGATTGCCAGGGCAATCCTTTTTCATACCGTTTCTGATCGTGGTTACGAAGCGGTGCAAGTATAGAAGGTTCATGCAGATTCCATATTTCACAAAGTTTGGCTTTGCTGCCAGATACACTGATGATGGAATTCACAGCACGGCGTGCTGCTTCGTTCGCACCTTCCATAGTTGCCAGGTCGGTGTAAGTGCGTACATAATCCGATGCAAGAAAAAGATTGGGTATCAGCGTATGTGCATCGGGACGAAGACCCCATGAGTTGATCGTATTCACCAACAAAGGTTCTTCATTTTTTTCACGACTTCCTGAGCCGGGAATCAATTTGATGTCTCCATCTATATGCCACAACTCAGGTGTTTCATCCTGCACCAGTTTTTGTCCGTTCACATTCAGGCTAGCTTTTATCTGGTGCCATACTTCATCTTTAATTTCTTCATGTGAACAATCTCTTGCAGGCTTACCGTTGGTACAATCCATTGAGCCGGGTGTATCCCAATCCGATACATCAACCGAAAAAACAGTTCTTATTTTTCCGTTGCCTTTGGTGCGTATATCGTAATGTTTCCAGAACTGCAGTTGTGAAATAGATGTAACAGCCCATGCAGAATCGGAGTAAATACAATGACCATCTACTACATTCACTTCATCCGTTAAAAAATATTGCACACCATTCATCCACGCCACACTCGGTGCAAGATTTACCACGCCTTGCAAGGTTGGATCAATTGCCAGCATTTCGGGTGTAAACAATGGGGCTGCACGTTCAACAGGTACTGCCAGCAAATAATAATCGGCGGTAACAGTTACCGGTTCATTTGTTGTACGGTTAAGCAGCGTTGCGCCTGTAATTTTTCCTTTCTCCATTTGCAATGCTGTTACTTCATGATGTTTCACATACTTTACGCCTTTTTCTGTTAAGTAGGTGAACCATGGATGTAACCATACTTCATTTGTGGGGCCATTCAACACCCTGTCGGTGTGCACACCGGGATTGGTCATATTAAAAATGAGTTGCAGAAAAATATCACCGCCGGTTTTTGTACTGGCTTTGCGTGCATTGGCAGCTACCAGTGTTCGTGTTAAACCCTGCACCAGTAAAGCACGGTAATCATCACTGAAACGATCGGCTTCCAGATAATCCCACCAACTGATGCGTTCATAATCGTTGGCCCTTCTGTCGAAACAAGATGTCATCAGTTGCCATACTTTGGTTGCAAAGAATTTCTTTTCTTCTGCAGTAAGCCCGGTGTTGGCATGCATTGATTCAAGCAGTACATGCAGATCGTTGAACGAATGCGGAAAATTTACCAACGTAGTAATCGATGCTTTGCCTTCACGTGCCATGCGTACACGCTCGGTTGGTACAAGGTTATCAACCACTCTTGTTGTATCCCCTTCTTTGCTGGTAAAGGGGATACGTTCCATTGTATCGATGATGTGTTTGTAAAACCCCGGAAAAAAACGAAATCCATGTTCACCGGGTAACGGCTCTTCCGGTCCGGGACCAACTGTTGGTACATTTACACTCCTTGCTTTACCGCCGGGGTACTGTTTATGACGATCGTACACTTCCACTTCAAATCCTCGTTCAATCAATTCATGTGCAGCACTCATTCCTGCAACACCTCCTCCAAGGATCACAACTTTGGGCATGATAGTTTGGTTTTACTGTTTGTTAAACGGGCAATGGTGAATCAGTCAGCATGTAATCGAAGGGAAGGATTGAGAAACGTTCTGTTTCGTAATTTATTCATTACAAATTAGTGCAGAAAAAATCGATCCACAGAAAGCGTTGGGCTACCAATATAATTCTTTTTGCGGCAAAAAGGAAGTACCATGTTGTTCATACTCCTGTTCAACAACACATTACAAACAAAAGTTGAAGACGAGCAGTTCCGTTTCTGCTTATTACCTTTGCCCGCTATGGGACAAAAAAAGCTCATCCGTTTTGCTGAAATAGAAACCTTCCCGAATGTGTTACAGTATCCGCAAGACATGAAAGGGAAGTGGAAGGATTTTTTTAAGAACGATCATCCCATCACATTAGAACTGGCTTGTGGTAAAGGTGAATATGCTGTTGGGCTGGGACGTTTATATCCGCAGCGGAATTTTATCGGGATCGATCTAAAAGGCAATCGTATTTGGGTGGGTGCGAAAACTGCGTTGAAAGAAAACTTGAGCAACGTTGCATTTGTACGTTCGCAAATAGACCAGGTAACCAATTATTTTAATGAAGGTGAAGTAAGTGAAATCTGGATCACGTTTCCCGATCCGCAACTCCGTGCTTCCAAACATAAAAAGCGATTAACGCATCCACGTTTTCTGCGTTTGTATCAGCAACTCTTGCAGCCCGGCGGAAAAATTCATTTGAAAACGGACTCACCTGTTTTGTACAACTTCACCAAAAAAGCAATTGATCTCTGCGGCTTACAAGTACATGCTTCAACCGATGATGTGTACGGGCTGGAAAATAGCAGCGATGAGTTGAAGATCAAAACCCATTATGAAAGATTGGACATTGCACAAAGCAACCGCATTCATTATCTGCAATTCAGTTTACCTGCAACCGCTTTACCGCTTGAACCTGACGCCCTGTTAAAACAATGGGTATTTGATACGGAGAAAGACTGAACGAATTGATTTGTGCAAAAAATAGCTGCAACAAAAACGGTTATTAGTGGTTAAATAGGTTTACTTCGCCCACCGGAAAAAATGAAAAACTTAAAAGAAGGGATCGACTTTTATTATGATGAGCACGATAACATTGTGCTTACGGCCAAGTACCATCTTGACAAGGGTTATTGTTGCGGCCATGGTTGCCGGCATTGCCCTTACGATTATGAAGCTGTTCCGGAACCTCGTCGTACCTTGGTAGTAAAAGAGCGTAACGATGCCCTCCAAAAAACAACCTCAACTTCCCAAAACGGGTAAAGCAAAAGAATATTCTTTTTTTCAGGATGTATATGATGTGGTGCGACAAATTCCAAAAGGTCGTGTAACATCGTATGGTGCAATTGCTGCTTACCTCGGCACAAAACTTTCTGCACGTATGGTTGGCTGGGCCATGAATGGCGCACATAATGTAAAACCAAAAGTTCCTGCACAACGTGTAGTAAACCGAAACGGCATGCTTAGCGGTAAGGCTCATTTTGAAACGCCTACACATATGGAAAAACTGTTGAAGAAAGATGGTGTTGCCGTAAAGAATGATACAGTTGTTGATTTTGAAAAGCGCTTTTGGGACCCCGCGGTGGAACTGGGGTGATACTTGTTTGGGCTATCTTACTTAATTCGATAATGATTATACAGCCAAACAACCACTAAACAAGAATTCCCTAAAAATCTCAGCGCCTTATATTAATTTGGCTCAAAACTAAAAAGTATGAGAAAGACTGCATACCTGTTTGCTCTCCTCGGCATTTCAGGTTCACTTGCTGCACAACAACCTGCTAAAGACAGTACAAAAAAAGACACGATGCCTTACACGGCATTTGCAAAACTTCCCCTTAAACCCGAACGCACAGTAAAGTTCACTGCCAAAGAAGGTACATGGATGAGTGTGGATGTGAGTCCTGATGGACAAACCATTGCGTTTGATCTGATGGGAGATATTTATACCATGCCCATAGCAGGTGGTAAAGCAACTGCTGTAACCAAAGGCATTGCTTATGAAACGCATCCACGGTTCAGCCCCGATGGAAAGAAAATTCTTTTCACCAGCGATCGCAGTGGTAGTGATAATATCTGGTACATCGATATGGAGAAGAAAGATACCGTGCAGTTAACAAAGGATCCTACTGAAGATTTTCCTGCTGCCGTTTGGACACCCGATGGTAATTACATCATCGCCAGTAAAGGCCGTCGCATTCCAAAGTTGTGGATCTACCACAAAGATGGTGGCGGTGGTACACAACTGTATGATGGGTTTGCAAAAACAATTGATCCGTTTGTAAGTCCGGATGGTAAAATGGTTTACTACAGTCAGCGCAATGGTTCATGGAATTACAACGCACTGTTACCACAATACCAGATCGGCACGTACGATCGTGATAAAGGAATTGCAAACACCATCACTACACGTTATGGTTCTGCGTTTACACCCACGCTCAGTAAAGATGGTATGTGGATGGTATACGGCAGCCGCTACCAGGATAAAACCGGATTGGTATTACGCAACATGAAAAATGGTGATGAGCGTTGGCTCGCTTATCCGGTACAGCGTGATGAACAGGAAAGCATTGCACCGCAAGGTGTGTTACCCGGTATGGCGTTTACCCCCGACAGTAAGGTTCTCGTTGCCAGCTATGGTGGAAAGATTTGGCGTATTCCCGTTGATGCAAACAGTAAAGCAACTGAAATTGCATTTGAAGCAGATATGAATCTGGAAATGGGCCCTCGTTTGTATTTCAACTATGCCATTAAAGATACAAGCGCAGCACTTGCAACACAAATACGTGATGGCGTTCCCAGCCCCGATGGAAAAAAATTAGCATTCACTGTACTCAACCGTTTGTACGTAATGGATTATCCAAACGGAACACCCAAGCGTGTAACCAGTAACAACTTTACAGAAGCGATGCCTGCGTGGAGCCCCGATGGAACACAGTTGGCGTTTGTAACATGGAATGAAGCCGAAGGCGGTCATGTAATGAAAGCAGCATTTGGTAATAAACCAACTGTAACCAAATTAACAACAGAGCCGGGCTTTTTTATGTTTCCCGCCTGGAGTTACAACAACCGCATTGCCTTTTTTAAAGCACCGCTTCGTTTATTTAAAGATGCAGAAGATCCGTTTTACAGTGGTGCAGAAGGTGAATTGGTGTGGATGAACGCAACAGGTGGCCCCATTACAAAAGTTGATCTTACAGTAAATGCCGGCAATGTACACTTCACAAAAAATACAGATCGCATTTTCTTAAACGGACAGGGAGGTACTCTGATCTCCTGCCGGTGGGATGGTACCGATCTTAAAACACATGTACGCATCACCGGTATTACAACCTATGGTGCAGTTGCCGATGCACATGATGATCATTCAGGTCATGAACATACAGCTGGTACAGCAAATGATGTTACCTATGTAATGGGTAAACCAATCATGAAAACCAGCTCCGTTAATTATTGCATGTTACCCGAAGGAGCAAGTAACCGTGAACCACAGAACATGCCATCATCCGCAGGTATTATTTTGATGGCACCCGAAGGCAACCAGGCATTGGCACAAGTAAACAACAATGTATATGTGGTAACCATTCCGCAAACAGGTAAACTACCAACGATCAATGTTGCAGATCCATCATTCAGCAGTTTTCCTTCCAGACAACTTACAGAAATTGGAGGTGAGTTTCCAGCATGGGAAGCCGATGGAAAGAAAGTTCACTGGAGTTTAGGTAATGGCCATTGGGTGTATGATACAGAGCGTGCACAGTTTGTTGAAGACTCAGTAAAAGCGGCGAAGAAAACCGAAACGCAACGATTGGCTGATAGCGTAAAAGCCTTGTTAGCTCTTGGGCCTGATGCAAAAAAACTGGCTGATTCATTAGCAAAGAAAAGTGCTGATTCGCTTGCCTTAGTGTTGAAATCAGATACAGCACGTGCAAAGCGTGAAGCATTGGCAAAAGAAGAACTAAAGAAGAAAGAAAAATATTCACCAGCTGAAACACAGGTGAAAGTGTATTATCAAAAAGATCTGCCAACTGGTACCATGTTGCTGAAGAATGCACGCATCATTACCATGAAAGGTGAAGAGGTCATCGAGAATGGTGATGTACTCATCGTTAACAATCGTATCAAAGCAGTGGGCAGAACAGGTACACTTACTGTACCTGCCGGAGCAAAGGAGATCGATTGTACCGGTAAAACCATTACACCCGGTTTTGTAGATACACATTCACACATGTGGACGTATTGGGGTTTACATAAAAATACTTCATGGATCTATGCAGCCAATCTTGCATACGGTGTTACAACAACACGTGATCCGCAAACAGCAACCAGCGATGTATTAACGTGGAGCGATATGGTGGAAGCCGGACAAATGCCTGGCCCACGTGTGTACAGTACCGGTCCCGGTGTTGGTTTCTGGATGTATAATTTAAAAAGCCTTGAACAAACCCGCAATGTGTTGAAGCAATACAGCAAGTATTACAACACACAATACATTAAAATGTACCTGGTTGGTAACAGGCAACATCGCCAATGGGTGATCATGGCAGCAAAAGAACAAAAGCTGATGCCTACAACAGAAGGCGGTCTTGATTATAAATTGAACATGACACAATTGTTCGATGGTTATCCCGGTCATGAACATGCCATTCCCATTTTCCCATTATACAGTGATGTAACAAAAACAATCGCAGAAAGTAAAATGGCGTACACACCAACATTGCTTGTTGCTTATGGTGGACCCTGGGCTGAGAATTTCTATTACACAACTGAAAGTCCGGTGAAAGATCCAAAGCTGAATCGCTTTACACCGTATGAAGAGTTAAGTGCAAAAGCACGTCGCAGAGCAGGTGGTTTGGGTGGATGGTTTACACCGGAAGATCATGTGTTTAAAAAACATGCACAAGGCGTAAACAGTGTAGTACAGCAAGGTGGCCTGGCGGGTATTGGCAGTCATGGTCAGTTACAAGGGCTCGGTTATCATTGGGAGTTGTGGAGTGTAGCAAGTGGCGGCATCAGTCCCATGAATGCATTACGTACAGCAACCATTCTCGGTGCTACAGCATTGGGATTAGACAAAGAACTTGGTAGTGTTGAAGAAGGTAAACTTGCAGATATTGTTATCATGGATAATAATCCGCTGCAGAATATCCGCAACACCAATACCATTCGTTATGTGGTAAAGAACGGCCGATTGTATGACGGTAATACATTGGATGAAGTGTATCCTACTCCACGTAAACTCGATGTTGGCAGCTGGACGAAAGAAATTCCGAAGGTGACAACTGACGTGAAAGAATAAATTACAAAGAATACTTTTTCAAAAAGCTCCATCTTGATCGATGGAGCTTTTTTGTTTATACGGGACAGTTTCATTGCTCATTCGCTGCGTCACTTATAACATAAAAATCAGCCTTTATCAATTTCTTTTCCGCTGGTATAATTGTTATTAAATTTTTTCATTATCTGCTTTTAATAAAGATTTTTTCACTCTATCTTGTTAGTATCTCTTAGTCATCATCTCTCTTAAAACCAAAACCAGCGCATGAAAAAATTCAAACTGCTTAAGCTGCTGCTGAGCCTTTTGCTCATCATTCCATTGTCTATGCAGGGACAAACACGAAAAGTAACCGGCAAGATAACCGATGAAAAAGGTGAGGCGGTTCCCTTCGCTACTGTTACCATTAAAGGAACACAAAAAGCTGTTGCTTCCGATGCGAACGGTATTTTTTCAATTGAACTCACAGGTACTCAAAAAACACTCATCATCAGTTCGGCCGGTTATGAGGACAAACAGGTAGACGTAACTTCTGCCAGCGACATTTCGGTTACGCTTGTATCGGGTACAGCCTTGGGCGAAGTAGTTGTAACGGCCTTTGGTGTTCGTCAACAAAAAAAATCGCTTGGCTTTGCTGCCACAGAGATCAACAACAAACAGTTGATGGAAAGCCGGCAACCGAATCTGGTGAATGCAATTCAGGGACGTGTAGCCGGTGTACAAATTAATTCAACCGGTGGTGGTCCTGGCCAAGGTGCAAACATTGTGATCCGCGGACCAAAAAGTGCACTGGGAAACAATCAACCGCTTTTTGTAATTGATGGTGTTATCGTTGATAACTCTACTGTTACCGAAGGTGGCCAGGCAAACCTGCGGGGAATGAGTAACCGCATGGCTGATATTAATCCCGATGATATTGAAAGCATGAGTATACTTCGTGGTGGTGCTGCCACTGCATTGTATGGTTTCCGTGGAAGTAACGGTGTAATTGTAATTACTACCAAGAGTGCAAAAGAAGGAAAGATGCGGGTTAGTTATAATGCCACTTATGGTATTGAAGAAGTAAATAAGTTTCCGGATGTGCAGATGAAATATACTCAGGGTTATCGCAGCGGTGGACAGATCTATTACAGTGCTACAGATTTCTTTCCTACCTGGGGACCGAGTGTTGAAACTGCAAAAGCATTGGATCCAACCCACCCAGATAAATTGTTCCATCACTATGCAAGAGCTTATCAGCAAGGAAATCAATTCCGTAATACACTCAATGTAAGCGGTGGTAACGATAAAGCACTTGTAAATACATCATTCAGTTACTTTACACATAACGGCGTGTTACCCAATACCAATTACAGTAACTGGAATGCACGTGTAAATGCAGTATTGAAGCTGAGTGACAAACTGCAATTCAATCCTTCCTTCAACTATATCAACAGCGGTGGTCTTCGTTATAATGCCGATCGTTTTAATGAAGGCCTTTCTTACTGGAGCCCACGTTGGGATGTAAGAGATTACAAAACTCCCGAAGGTGGACATAAAACCTATCTCAACAACAACCCTGTTTTTGGAGCTTATTACAATGAGTTTGAAGACAACGTTGATCGTATGCTTTCCAATCTTGCCTTTACATACTCACCGGTAAATTGGTTAGATGTATCGTATCGCTTAGGATTGGATTTTACATCTGATAACCGCCGTGCCACAGCACCCGGACAAATTGCACGACCTGGCTTTGTAAACTTTGCTGATAACGCACTTGGCTTTGTAGGTGAATACCGTATTCTCAACAAAGTACTCAACAGCAACTTACTTGTAACAGGTAAATTTAATTTAGGCGAAAAAATTACACTCAATGCAAGGGCCGGACATGATGTGGTAGATATTAATTACAATTTTCAACAAACACAGGGAACTGAATTAGATATTATCGGGCTAACTACATTGAACAATGCAAGAGTGATCACACAAAACAGTCGTCGTACACAACTGCGTACCATGGGTATTTTTGGTGATGCAACAATTGGGTATGATAATTTTCTGTATCTCACACTAACAGGCCGCAACGACTTTGCCAGCTCTGTTGCAAGTGGCAACAGTAGTTTCTTTTACCCAAGTGTAAGTGTAGCGTATGTATTCAGTCAGCATTTGAAAATGCCCGACTGGATCACGTATGGTAAATTAAGAGCATCATTTGCACGCATTGGTATTGCACCGGTAGAACCTTATCTCACCAATACATATTACAACAGTGCATTCGGTCAACCGGTAAATGGTGTAAATGGATGGACAAGAGATGATGTAAAAGGATCAGAAGATCTGAAACCTGAGTTTACTGATAACCGTGAGGTTGGTTTAGAGATGCAGTTTCTAAACAACCGTTTGGGTTTTGACTTCAGTTTATACCAGATCAACAGTAAAGATGTGATCAATCGTGTATTGGTTCCTACTTCCACAGGCTTTTCATCGTATGTGTTGAATTCGGGTGAAGTAGAAAACAAAGGCATTGAGCTTGCAGTGAATGCAACACCGGTTCGTACAAATAATTTCAGTTGGGAGATCAACGGAAACTTTACTGCCAACCGGAATAAAGTAGTGCGCCTTGCAGAAGGGTTAAATGAAATTGTAATTGCAACACAGTTTGGATACATCTCCAGCGGTGCCACACAAAAATGGGTGGTAGGGCAACCAGCCGGTGGTTTGTATGGTATAGCCTACACACGCTACTATGGTACACAAACTGATGATCGTGTAACACTCCGAAACGATTTGCCATTGCTCATTGCAACTACCGGAACAAATGCAGGCTTTCCGATTCGTGATGTAACGAATCAACGCCTGTTGGGAAATGCATTGCCACGCTTTATGTATGGCATCGGCAACTCTCTTACTTACAAACAATTTAATTTATCATTCCTCTTTGATATGCGTGCAGGCGTACAACGCTTTAATCAGATGGGCAACTTCATGAGTGCGTTTGGTATAGCGAAGTACACCGAGAACCGTAACGATACAAAAGTATTTGATGGTGTGATTGCAAGTGGTGCGCCTAACACACAGCAAGTTTGGCTGGGCATGGAAACAGGTCCTGACGGACGGAATTATGGTGATGGGTTCTACAGGAATATTCATCGTGGTGTAACAGAGAATTTTGTGGAAGATGCGGGGTGGGTTCGTTTACGCAACCTCAGCTTGTCGTATAATCTTCCGGCAAAAACTCTGGCCAAAACAAAATTGATCAAAGGTGCTTCGGTTACGTTTACCGGAAATAATCTCTGGCTAAGCACACCATTCACCGGCTTTGATCCTGAAAACAGTTCAAACCCTTCCGGCAGTAATGCTGATGGTTTTGCAGGCTTCAGCTATCCGGGTGTACGCAGCTATTTTGTAGGCATTAATGTAAACTTTTAATGCAGTACAATTTTTTCAAGCTTAAATCACACGTAATGAAAAAAAGATTCCAACTATACAAAAGCATACCGGTTGCCTTGCTCTTACTCATCGGCTTTACCGGATGTAAGAAATATTTAGATATTAACTACGATCCCAACCGTCCAACAGAACCTACGATCAATGGAATTTTGGCGGCCACTACACAAAACACCGGGTTGAATGTGTTCAGGGCAGCGAATGTGAGCAACTACTATGTACAGTATTTCGCATCGCCCAATTCAAATTCCCCAACTGATATTTACGATCGTGTCGACTTCAGTACCACCTGGCGTTTGTTGTACGATAACATGGCCGACATTTATGACTTGGAGCAATTGGCGATCAAGAATGGAAGTACAGCACACTTAGGTATGGCCAAAGTAATGATGGCGATCAACCTCAGTCTTACGCTTAATATGTGGGGCAACATTCCGTTTAATGAAGCATTGTCTGGGAAAATTCTGAGCCCGAAGTATGATAATGCGCAGGATCTGCATGCACGTTGTTTGACCTTGCTTGACGAGGGCATTGTTGAGTTGCGAAAAAATCCAACGATCACTGTTACTAACAATGCTGATTTTCTACATGCCGGCAACCGTACCTATTGGATACGCACGGCCTTTAGTATGAAAGCAAGATTGCTCAACCAGTTAAGCAAAACAGCTGCCTATAATGCTGCCAATGTGTTGGCTGCAGTTGACAGTTCGTACACCGCTGCTGCACAGGAAGCAAAAGTTTCTGTGTTTACCTTACGCAACCCATGGGCTACGTTAGCACGTAACAATGCGGCACTGGTGCTTGATGCATGGTTAAGCAGCAACTTGATCCAATCAATGAATGGTGTACGCTTTGGTTATGTAGATCCACGCATCAGTCGCTTTACAGATACAACTCGCTTTGGCGATTACCGTGGCACACGCAATGGCGCAGGTCGTGTAGGCACCGGTACCAACCGGGATGAGTGTTATTTAACCACCAATGGCTTTTACAGCGCTGATGCGGCACCGTTATTTGTCATTACACTGGAAGAAATAAAGTTCATTGAAGCAGAGGCGGCACTACGTGCCAGTTTGCCTGCCAGAGCTTATACAGCTTATATTGCAGGCATTACTGCCCACATGAACAAGCTTGGAATATCAACAGCAAACAGAGATACCTATCTGGCACGGCCGGAAATTGGAGTAGGTCAAGGCAATCTTACATTACCTATCTTATTTCGTGAAAAATATATTATCATGTTCCTGAGTCCGGAAGCATGGGTGGATGCACGACGTTTCAATTATGCATACACGGGTTTTCAACTCCCACAAAGTTCATTGCTCACCGAACCGATCCGACGCATCGATTATCCTTCCACCGAACAATCATTGAATTCAACCAATGTACCACAAGTACCTGCTTTAACGCAGAAGTTGTGGTGGGATCAATAACAAAAAAGGGAGAGGGAAAAAGCCGCATCAAATGATGCGGCTTTTTCTTTGTGCAAACGGTTGTCTTCTGCATTCAACATTGATTAACATATTTTCAATATTAAATTAACTGCATGCAACAACAAACAATACAGATGGTTGTACCCAAAAAAGAAACAACACTTATTCCAATGATCATGATCTGTGCCCTGTTTTTTATCTTCGGGTTTGTAACATGGGCAAATGGAACGTTGATTCCTTTTTTCAAACTGTCATTTGGCTTAACTGATTTCCAGGCATTCTTTGTTACGTTCTCTTCTTACATGGCTTATTTCTTTTTGGCATTGCCTTCATCGTGGATCTTAAAGAAAACAGGATTTAAGAATGGGCTTGTTCTGGGCATGCTCATATTAGGAGTTGGTTCGTTATTATTTATACCTGCAGCAAAATCCAATTCATTTGCATTGTTTCTAACAGGAATATTTATACAAGGTTCGGCGCTTGCATTATTGCAGACTGCTGCAAATCCTTATCTCACTATTATTGGTCCAATTGAAAGTGCAGCGAAACGCATCAGCTTTGCCGGCATCTGTAATAAAACAGCAGGCATACTTGTACCCATCATCATGGGTACTTTGTTTCTGAAAAATGCAGCAGCGATTGAAAAGCAAATTGAAACAGCTACAGGCATTGAAAAAGAACAGCTGTTGCAGGAAGTATTGGGACGTGTTAACATGCCTTACATTGTTTTGGCAATTGTTTTTTGTTTGTTCGCATTACTCATAAAATTTACACATCTCCCCGAGGTACAAGTTGAAGAAGATGTAGTAGATGCAAGCGGTGAAGTGGTGCATCATAAAAGTATTTTCCAGTTTCCTCACTTGTTCCTTGGTGCATTTTGTATCTTCGTATATGTTGCCGCTGAAGTGATGGCGGGAGACATCATTGGTGTTTATGGAAAAGAACTTGGCATTAGTGCCGATATCTCTAAATTCTTCACTGCATTAACCTTAAGTGGAATGCTTCTTGGCTATATCGCAGGCATCATTGCCATCCCGAAATATATTTCACAGCAAAAAGCTCTGCGTATCTGTGCTGTTATTGGTATTATTTTCAGTATTGCTGCTTATGTTACCGGTGGTTATACATCCGTAACTTTTATTGCATTGTTAGGATTAGCCAATTCATTAATGTGGCCGGCTATTTTTCCTTTGGGTATCAGCCAGCTGGGTAAGTTTACCAAAACAGGTTCAGCTATTATGATCATGGGTATTTCCGGTGGTGCTATCTGGCCAATGATCTATGCGTATTTAAAAGACAACTTGAAACTCGATTTTCAACTGGCCTTTTTCATTGCAGTAATTCCATGCTATCTATACATCCTCTACTTTGCCGTAAGCGGACATAAGGTTGGTTTAAAAAAGAGAATCACCACATAATCTTACAACGTTCTTTTACTATATAAAAAAATTATGGTATGAATAATGAATTAACCGGGGTAAGCCGTAGAAAATTTCTTGACTCCATAACCAAAGCGGCTGCACTCAGTACTGTAAGCCTTACAGGTCTATCATCGGCTGCTTTGGCTGCAGATACAAAAAAAGAAACGCTTGTTGATGACCACAGGTTTCTCTGCAAACCTTACCTGCATAGCATTGAACATACCACGATGTATGTACGTTGTATCACAAACAAAAACTCGTATTGCTGGGTGGAGTATGGCGAAGCAGGTAAACCAATTCAAAAAGCACATACCTTATCAGATGGTTTGGTAGATGCCAATAACCGTGTACATGAAATTAAACTTACCGGTTTAAAACCAGGCACTACCTACGAGTATAAAATAATTGCAAAAGAGATCAAAGATTTTCAACCCTATAAACTCACGTATGGGGAAACGATCAATAGTGATGTGTATTCATTTATAACCTATAACCCGGCTGCAAAAGAAACACAATGGCTGGTGTTGAATGATATTCATGACCGGCCTGCATCGTTTCAACAACTCATACAATTAAACGGCAACGACCCTTATCAATATGTTTTTCTGAATGGAGATATATTCGATTATCAAACCAACGAACAACAGATCATCGATCATCTGCTCACTCCATGTACTGAATCTTTTGCCACACAAAAGCCGATGTTGTTTGTGCGTGGCAACCATGAGACAAGAGGAAAGTATGCCCGCCAGTTGAAAGATTATTTTGCTGCACCACAAGGCGCATATTTTTCTTTTCAATCGGGACCTGTATTTACTATTGCACTTGATACAGGCGAAGACAAAGAAGATACACATCCTGTATATGCAGGCATTGTTGATTTTGATCAGTTTCGCATTCAGCAAGCGGTCTGGCTTGAACAACAACTGCAATCAAAAGCTTATAAGAAAGCGAAGTACAAAGTAGTGATGATGCACATCCCGCCTTTTTATACGGAAGATGCGCATGGCACCTTGCATTGCAGAAAATTATTTTCTCCCTTATTCGATAAGTATAAGATCGATCTGCTTATTTGCGGACATACACATACATATGGTGTGCATCCACCTGTTGCAGGGAAGCATAACTATCCAATCATTATCGGTGGCGGACCAACTGCCGGTAAACGTACACTCATTAAAGTACACGCCGATCAACAGCAATTGACCATACGCATGTTGAAAGATGATGGAAACGAGGCAGGTAGTTATACGATCTATTCAAAACGATAATTACTTCATCATACGTTTTGTATTTGTATAATTTCCCGTATGTCGTGTACAAATTAAAACTGCTGCATCTTCAGTACAGTTTTTCTGTTGATACATGCCCCTGCATTTGCAATTCTTATTTATGTTCACTAATTTTAACCAGCTCATTATTAAAATCTGAACAAAGCCCACATTGTTGCCTTGCTGTTTTGTCACATTTAAGTAATGAATCTATGAAACTATCGATCAGAACTTCTATACGTCTGGCGTTATTGCTTTTTACAATCGTTATTGTATCAATTATTGTTATTACTATACGCCGCACAGTTACACTCAGAGATACAAACCAGGAAGCCGTTTATTCTGAAGAGATCCGTTACCAGTTACAACAACTTTTATTGGCCGTAATGGAGAACGAGACAGGTGCCCGAGGTTATGTTATTACCGGCAATGAAAGTTTCCTTGAACCTCTGTATGCATCGGAACGAACATTAAAATCATACAGCAGTCAACTGGAACATCGAATTAAAAACGATGATATCAAATCAATATTCAAAGATTCATTAAAACCCCTCATCACTAAACGCATCATTTTTTCGAGGCTGATGATCAAAACAAAAATGCTGCATAATGCAGATGAAACACGCCTTTTAGTAGCAAGTGGTGTGGGCAAAGGTTATACAGACAGTATCCGCCGCTTTGGCACCCGAATAAACTCATTGCAAAATAACTATCTGCAACAAAAAAGAAACGACAATGAAGAGGCGTTGCGCCACATGAATATTTTCCTGTTTGTAATGCTCTTTATCATTTTTGCATTACTGGTATTTAATCTTCAATGGATCGTAATGCATCTCAAACAACAAAAAGAACTTGCGGTAAGGAGCAGTGAAGAAACACGACGGTTGATCATGAACTCATCACTTGATGCAATTATTTGTGTAGATGATTACAACAATATTACTTTCTGGAACAGTCAGGCAGAGCGGCTGTTTGGTTGGTCGTTTGATGAAGTGAAGGATAAATTCTTTCATGAAACAATTATTCCTGTGGCCTACCGCAGCTATGCGAAGACGGGAATTTTAGATTATTTACAATCGAGAAATGCAGAAAGGTTTGATCATATTATTGAAACAACAGTAGTAAACCGCTTTGGTAAAGAGTTTCCCGTAGAGTTTTTTGCCATCAACGTTCAGTCGGATAACAACAATTTTACCTGTGCCTATATCCGAGATATTTCAGAGCGTAAAGAACTGCAGCAACAACTCATTAAACAGGAGAAAAAAATTGCAAGGGAAATTACAGCCACTGCGATTGATGCGCAGGAGAAAGAACGAAACATGTTGGGGCAAGAGTTACATGATAATATCAACCAGCTGCTGGCTGGCACCAAGTTGTTTTTGCAAACGATCAGAAGTAATCCGGAAAAATATACCGAGCATATCAGTATGTGTATTGATGCCATCAACCAGGTAATGAATGAGAACAGGCGTATTGCACACGAGATGGTTACTCCTTATTTAAACATGGAATCGTTTGTCGAGCTCATTTATAAAATAGCCAACAATATGCTTACCATCAGTGGTATTAAAGTTGAGTTTGAATTGAACAATTTTGATGAGACCGTACTGAATGAAAAACAAAAACTTACACTGTACCGTATTGTGCAGGAACAGTGTACCAATATTGTGAAATATGCAGATGCCTCGGAAGTTGTTTTTTTACTTGAGTCGAACGATGAATCTGTTCGCTTAACCATCACCGATAACGGAAAAGGCATGACAGCAAAAGATGCAAACCGGGGCATTGGGTTAAAAAATATTGCCAGCCGGTTAAGTGTGTACAACGGCACAATGGATATTGTAACAAGTCCTGGTAATGGATTTATATTATCAGTTGAATTACAGACGGAAGATCTGTATCAAGCTGTTTGAAAAGAAACAAAAAAGCCGCATCAACATTGATGCGGCTTTATGTTTTATTATTTCCTTTTATTCTTCTTCTTTCGGTGGATAGGAGATATTGATCAACCCTCTGCGGTTCTTTGCACGGCCATCAGCATTGTCACGTCCGTTGATGAGTTCCATTTCAACCGGGCAACAGGCGCCAAATGATTCGAACGTAAGTTTTGTTTCATCCACTCCTTTTGCACGTAAATAATCAGCACATGCTTTGGCACGCTTATCAGAAAGTATTTTGTTGTACTCTTCTGTTCCTAACCCATCTGTATAACCGCTGATCTGTACATACGCTCCGGGGTTAGCTACAAGAATGTCATAAATGGAATCAAGCTTAGCTACCGCATCTTCTTTAAGATTGTATTTATCAAAATCAAAATATACTGTTACAACTGTTTCAGGTGTAAGAATGATCCTGCGCTCCAACACAATATCTTTATTGATAAAGCGGTTGGTGCTCCAGCTGCTTTCGTCGGTACTGGTAATACTGATATCTGTTTGCTTTTCGTTGTAACGTTGTTTGCTTACAGTTACATTACCGTTAATATCTGTATCTACTTCAACCGAATAACGGCCGGAAGCATCCGTGGTTGCTTTTTGCTGTTTGCCGCCTACATTCAATAATACAGTTGCATTCGCAACCGGTTGGTTATCTTTTTTATCGATCACCAGTCCGGTAATAATTTTCTTCTTCGGCACTTTACTTACTGTATAGGTTTCAAGGCAACATTCAGCACCACGATCTGAACTGAACAGTGCATTTTTTAATACGGATGTTTTATCGTTCGTATAATAATACACATCATCCCGGATAGAGTTAACAGGGTGGCCCATATTTTCTACCGTGTTCCATGCTGTTTCCCAGCCCTTTGCTGTAAAAAGATCAAAGCCGCCCATTCCCTGTTTTCCATTCGATGAAAAAACAAGTGTGCTGGTATAGCTGTGATAAAAGGGAGCTTGCTCATCGCCTGCTGTATTGATCATCGTTCCGGTATTCACCGCTTCACCCGTTGAACCGTCGGCTTGCAGGGGAGCATACCAGATATCGAATCCACCTGCGCCACCTGGACGATCAGATGCAAAGAACAAATATTTACCATCGGTAGAAACATAAGGCTGTTGACTACTGTAACCCTCACGGTTAACCGAAGAAAGTGCAACAGGTGTTGTCCATCCGTTTCCGTCTTTGGTTGCATAGAAAACAGCAGCTGTGTTTTTGCCATTAACAGCTTTCCACTGTGTAAAGTAAATTCGATTGCCGTCAGCGCTCATGCTGGCAGCACCCTGGCTGGCAGATGGATCTGTTGACAAAAGTGATTCTGCATCGCCGATTGCAAATTCATTGTTTGCTAATGTAGCTTTGTACACACGACTGTGGTATGGATTTACACCTGCAATTGCAGCTGTATCTTTTTCTGTACTCGTAATTAAAAACTGATTGCCGCCGATATGCACCGGTGCAAACACGCCTTTACCGGTTCCGTTCGACAGACCTGTTTTGGTAACGGTGTACATCACTGTATCGGGACGTGCTAATTGTGCTTTAATATAGTTTAAACGTTGCAGTTCATTTTCTGCAGCTGCTTTCAAAGGATCGTTTGCAGTTACGTTACTGAGAAAACGGTTGAGGCTTTCAGCAGCATCGTCATATTTTCCAAGGCTGCGCTGGCATACAGCTAACCAGTACAAGGCACTTCCATAGGTGGAAGGATCATTTTCTGCAACAGCTTTATAACGCTCGGCTGCTTCCGGAAAATAGTTGGCTAAGCGAAAACTTTCGGCCTGCTTATAAAGAATATCATTTTTTGTGACCCCCTTTCCCATGCCGCTTCCCTGGCGGTTGCGCTTTGCATTGAGCGGAAAATCAGCTTTTGGTTTTTCGCTGGCAGGTGGTTTCAAAAACTGCTCATACAATTGTGCGGCAGTATAATAATCGCCGGATGCATAATAGGCATTGGCTTGTACAATACGTTTGTCCTGCGCCTGTGTTTGCAAAAACAGTGTACAGGCTACAGCCGACAGGAAAATTTTTCCTGCAGCTTTATAAATAGTGGTCATTGTTGAATCATTTTGTTGAAGTGAGATAGTGGATTGCATGTGTGCTTCTTTAGGGTTGATCATTCACTTTTCTGAAATTATAAACGTGGACAACGGATCCAGTCAATAATGCTTCTTGTTCCGCTGCGTTTAACGTACGAAAGGCTTAATTCAAAACTGTTCACATTTCTCGTCATGGTTCCCAGCTTCGATGCATTCACATCATAACTCAATCCCACAATAAAATTTTTCCAGTCAACACCCACAAATGGTGCAATGGCATCTTTGAAACGATAATATCCGCCAAACATAAAATCGGTTTCCTCATTTACATTCAATTGTATATAAGTACCGATCATTGCTTCAGTGGCTGTTCCCTGGCGCATCAGCAATGCATGTGGTACAATGCTGGTACGTTCTGATAAATTAAAACTCAAACCACCGTGTACTACATAACGTAACGGAATAGTATTTAAACTTACACTCTGTGTAGAAATGATGGGATCTTTCGGGCGGTTGAGATGAAAAACAGAAACACCCGCAAACGCATTTGATTTTTTATCGGGCGATGCATCGTAATACAAGATACCTGCACCTGCATCAAACGTAGTAGAGTTTGTATTGGCAAATGATTCAGTTGTTGCGTTGTTTGCATTATAACCGGTGATAGGATTCCATTGATCGCCCCATTTGAATTTGCTTTGATCAACACGACGATTGATGAGACCAGCTTGTATAGCAAGCACCAACCGGTGATTATTATCAGTGCCAAACTTTACACCGGTGTAGGCAACAGAACCGTATGCATTGAAGTAATTAAAACCACCATCACCTGCTGATTGGTTCAATACATTTACACCGATCGCAAGATTTTTGCTGGTGCGTGTATCAAACGATAATCCGCTTGTACGGTATGGATTGCTTACACTTCCCCATTGACTTCTGTACACAGCCGACACCCTGTATTCACCATCACTGCCGCCCGTCATTGCCGGGTTGGTGTACATAGGATAGGTATAGTTCTGTGTAAAATGCGGATCTGTTTGCGCAACCGATTGGAGCACGCCTGCAAGCAGCAAACATGCTGTGAGTATCCCGGTTTGTATCATCGCTTTATTTTTCATTGTATTTATCAGATATAAGATTTTAAATATGGTTATCGGGTAGTTGGTTTTTTATCTTACAAGTGTAATGGAACCTTTCAGATCAATTGTACGTCCATCATTCATTACGGCACGTAATACGTACATATAAACGCCCACCGGTTGTGGCTTGCCGTTATGTGTACCATCCCAACCTTGAGTACGGCTGTTGATCATAGCGATCTGCTGCCCCCACTGGTTAAAGATGCGCATCTCCACTTTGTTGATATAATTACCATATACCATCAGTACCTCATTCTTGCCATCACCATTTGGTGAGAACACATTCGGCACAAACACATCTTTATTCAATGCTTTTACAGTAATGATATAAGTTACCGGTGTACCAATACAGCCATTGATTCGTGGTGTAACGGTAATGGTTGCGGTAATATCTGTGTTACCTGCATTGGTTGCGGTAAACTGCGGCACATTGCCTGTACCTGATGCAGCTAAACCAATCGCTGTGTTTGAGTTTGTCCAGCTAATGGTTACACCTGTTGAAGGTGTTGTAACAAAATTTGTTGCAGGAACAAGTACGCCATCATTCACTGTAATGTTTGCAGGAGCTGTTACAGATGGAACAGGGTTTACTTGAACCGTATATGTTGCTGCAACCGCACATTCACCCGGGTTTGGTGTAAACGTGTAAGTTCCGTTTGCAGTGTTGCTAACTGTAGCAGGCGTCCATACACCGGCAATACCATTACTGGATGTTGCTGGTAATGTAGGAACGGTTGCGCCAATACAAATAGATGCAGACGTACCAAAGCTGAACGTTGGTGTAAGTATTGGATTCACTGTTACAGTAAATGTTTGTGTAGTTGCACAAATACCTGCTGTTGGAGTAAATGTGTATACGCCGCTTGTTGTATTACTTACTGTTGTTGCGGCCCATGTACCTGTTACACCATTATCAGATGTAGTTGGTAAAGCAGGAACGGTACCACCAGAACAGATGGTAAGCGTTCTTCCAAAGCTGAATGTTGGAATGGTGTTCGGCGTTACGGTTACAGTAAATGTAGTGGTCGTTCCGCACTCTCCGGCATTCGGTGTAAATGTGTACACAGCATCGGCCTGGTTATTCACCGTTGCAGGACTCCATGTGCCGCTGATGCCGTTGGTTGATGTAGTGGTCAATGTTGGAGCAGTTGCACCGGCACAAATCGTAAGTGTTGTTCCAAAACTGAATGTTGGTGTAAGTATTGGATTCACTGTTACGGTGAGTGTAGTTGGTACTGCACACAATCCGGCGGTTGGTGTAAAAGTGTACACATCACTTGCGGTATTACTTATTGATGCAGGACTCCATGTTCCGGTAATACCATTGGTTGATGTAGTAGGTAAAGCAGGAACTGCAGCTCCGTCACAAACACTGAGTGCTGTTCCAAAACTGAACGTTGGTGTGATGTTCGGATTCACTGTTACAGTGAACGTTGTTGTGGTAGCACACTGTCCGCCTGCAGGTGTAAATGTATACACTGCACTTGCTGTATTGCTTACTGTTGTTGCAGCCCATGTACCTGTAATACCATTGTCGGATGTTGTTGGTAATGCCGGTACACTTCCGCCTGAGCAGATCGTTAACGTTGTTCCAAAGCTAAACGTTGGAGTAATGTTTACATCAACTGTTACAGTAAAAGTTGTTGGTACTGCACATTGTCCGGCAGTTGGTGTAAATGTATAGGTGCCGCTGGCTGTATTACTTACAGTTGCGGGGCTCCATGTACCTGTAATATTATTGGTTGATGTTGTTGGTAATGCAGGAACGGTTCCGCCTGAACAAATTGCCAATGCAGTTCCAAAACTGAATGTGGGTGTGATGTTCGGATTTACTGTTACAGTAAATGTTGCTGGTAATGCACATTGTCCGGCAGTTGGTGTAAATGTGTACACTCCTGAATTTTGATCATCAACTATTGCAGGACTCCATGTACCATTAATACCGTTTGTTGATGCAGCAGGTAATGCAGGAACTGTTCCACCGGCACAGATCGTCAAGGTTGTTCCAAAACTGAATGTTGGTGTGATATTCGGATTTACTGTTACAGTAAACGTTGTTGTAGTTGCACACAAACCGGCAGTTGGTGTAAATGTATAAACACCACTTGCAGTAGTACTTACAGTTGATGGATTCCATGTTCCCGTAATTCCGTTATCAGATGTTGTTGGCAATGCAGGCACACTTCCTCCTTCACAAATTGTCAAAGTTGTACCAAAACTGAATGTGGGTGTCACGTTCGGATTGACAGTTACTGTAAATGTGGTGGTGGTTGCACACAAACCGGCGGTTGGTGTAAATGTATACACAGCACTTGCAGTATTGCTTACGGTTGATGCTGCCCATGTACCGGTAATACCATTGTCGGATGTGGTTGGTAGTGCAGGCACTGTTCCGCCTGAACATATTGTCAGGGTTGTTCCAAAACTAAATGTTGGTGTAATGTTCGGATTCACTGTTACAGTAAATGTTGTTGGTACTGCACACTGTCCGGCGGTTGGTGTAAATGTGTATACACCTGAATTCTGATCATCAACTACCGCAGGGCTCCACGTACCATTAATACCGTTTGTTGATGCGGCAGGTAATGCAGGCACAGTTCCACCGGCACAGATCGTCAATGTTGTTCCAAAACTAAATGTTGGTGTAATGTTGGGATTTACTGTTACCGTAAATGTTGTTGGTACTGCACACAATCCGGCAGTTGGTGTAAACGTATAAGTTCCGCTTGCTGTATTGCTTACCGTTGCAGGGTTCCAAGTACCTGTTACCCCGTTATCGGAAGTGGTAGGTAAGGTTGGAACTGCTTCACCCGAACAGATCGTCAATGCTGTTCCAAAGCTGAATGTTGGTGTTACATTCGGTGTAACAGTAACAGTCAGGCTGGTTGTAGTAGCACACTGTCCGGCGGTTGGTGTAAATGTATACGTTCCTGAGTTTTGATTATCGATCACTGCAGGACTCCATGTACCTGTAATATTATTGGTTGATGTTGTTGGTAATGCAGGAGCAGCTGCACCCTCACAAAAACTGATAGCAGTACCAAAACTGAATGTGGGTGTAATATTTGGATTTACTGTTACGGTAAATGTTGCAGTAGTAGCACACTGTCCGGCAGTTGGCGTAAATGTGTATACACCTGAATTTTGATTATCAACTACAGCCGGACTCCATGTACCATTGAATCCGTTGGTTGAATTGTTTGGCAATGTTGGAACGGCTCCACCTGCACATATCGTTAACGATGTTCCAAAACTAAACGTTGGTGTGATGTTTGGATTTACTGTTACATTAATGGTAACAGGCAAACCACACTGTCCTGCATCTGGTGTAAACGTATAAGAACCGGATGCCATATTATTAATGATGGCCGGGTTCCATGTACCCGTAAGGCCGTTGTTGGATGTAGTTGGTAAAGCTGGTGCAGTTGCTCCTGCACAGAAAGCTGGTATAGCAGTAAACGATGGAACAATGATCGGGTTGGAAAGAATAACACCCGAAAACAAATTGGTTGTACAACCATTTGCTGTAATTGAGAAACCTGCATACACACCGGCATCTAGTCCGGTAATGATCGCCTGGCCCGATCCGTTGGCAACAATTGTTACAGGGCCAACAGGATTACCATTGTCAGTATAAGTAATATCATAGCTAACACCCGGCACTAATCCATTGATGGTTACAGAACCTTCGGTTCCATTACAGGTTGAAGGATTATTACTTGCTACAGTTGGTGCCTGAATGGAAAACCTTGCTTTATAATTTGCGCCGCTGTTATTGTCGTAGGCAATGTCGCCGCAACCATTGGTTGTGGTGTTTGATCCAACAAGTTCATAATACACTTCCAGTTCGTAGTTGCCCGGTGCAAAGCCTGTAAGGTTTACAGGTGCGTAGGGAGTGGTTGCGCCGTTAGGAATAATGCGTTGCCATTTTTGATCGCCTGCATTGCAAGGCCCGCCTGATGGAAAAGCACCTGCATTACAATCTTCCAGAAATGGAATATCAATTACATTAAATGTACCGGAAGGACTTCCTGCAGGGTACACACGATAGTTCAACCGAACAGAACATACATTGGATAATGCTGGGTTCTTGAACGATTTCACTTCTGCACCACGGAGGATCAGTGTTCCGGAGTTTTGCGTATGTGCACCAAGATTTGCACTCTGAAATACATTTCCGGAAGGACCAATCAAATTGGCACCTGTACCAGATGTATTGTAGAAATTACTTTGATTACAATCTGTGATCCAGACTGCAGATGCAAAACTTCCGAACGATTGTGCTTGTGAAAAAAAAGAAAGCAATAAAAACAGGAAAGTTCCTGCAAGGGAAATTGGATTTTTGGGATTCATTTTTAAGCTGTTAGTTCAGGTTACTATCGAATTAACGCATAAACATAACACATTCATTATTATTTTCAGAGCGTTACAGTATTTTCCCTTAAAAATTGTGTGTTTCTACTTACGGTAACGGGGAGACGAAATCAAGGGATTTGTACAGTTAAAACAAACGGATCTGTATTGCAGAAAACACTTGAATTACAACATGTTCTCTTATTGATATTGTTGTTGTACGCAGGAAAAAATACGAACTATAGCCGATGCAATTAATAATAAGTAGAAACTCTTAGTGCACAATGCTTACGTATAGTAAGGACTCACCATCAGAAATACGATCACACCTGTTACTGCTACATAAAACCATAATGGCCATGTAATGCGTGCAAGTTTTTTATGTTTATGGAATTCAGCAGTTAATCCACGATAGGCTGTAAATAAAATAAAAGGAAGAATTAAACCAGCCAATACAATATGTGTGATGAGAATAAAATAGTAAACAATCTTTACTAACCCACTTCCGCCATAGGCTGTTTCGCCAGTAAACAGATGATGACAGATATAAGAGACAAGGAATAAAACAGAAAAGCCGATTGCCCATAACATCAGCTTCTTGTGTGTACGGTAACGTTTATCTTTCGCAGCATATAAAGCACCCAACAGCAACAATGCAACAAACGTATTGATGAGTGCATTCAGCCGTGCAAAAATATGTTTATCAAATCCAAGATTCACCTTTACCTCAATACGACTAAGAAAAGCAACCGCCACAAATACAATTATGCTAACTGTGAATATGAGGATGTAAGCAAGCTTATCATTTTTTTGAATGGATGGAGGTAAGGCTCTCCCACGTCTTTGTCCGCTGCTGCTGTACGACATAAGTGATCGTTCTTGGTTTCTTTATTTACGAAATAGGTTTCTTTTTTTCTTTTTATCTTTTTCTAAAAACAGCAAGCCAATATCTCTTGCCATTCTTGCCATTTCCACTGTATCTGTACCACTATACCAGCCACGTATCACTCGGTCTTTATCTAACAGATAAAATTTACTGGTATGCAGGAAGGCGGTATCAATTTCGCCGCCATCAATCGTGGCTGCTTTAAATTCATTATATGCTAGATCATAGATCGCTTTCTTATCTCCGGTTAAAAACCACCAGTTGCTATGGCGCACTTTGTATTTATCGGCATAACGTTTCAATGCTTCCACGGTATCTCTTGCCGGATCAACTGAAAAGGAAATAAAATGAACGAGCGAATCCGTTTTTAAAAACGCATCCTGCATCTTCTTCATATTACGTGTTAATGTGGGGCATGGATTGGGACAGCGTGTAAAAAAATAATCCACCACCAGTATTTTTCCTTTGAGAGAATCGGCGCTCACCAACTTTCCAAGTTGATTGGTAAATGTAAAATTCTCCACCTTGTGCCACACTGTATCTTTCACCAACTTACCCTTCACTGTTTTTTCAGATACTGAATCGAAAAAATAATGGCGGGGCATGTTGATAGCATCCTCACTTGCATACTTCACGATCATGTAGGCTGCTACCGGAATACCTACTGCCAGCAATAAACCAAAAATTCCTTTTTTACTCATACACTTGTTCCTGCTCTGCTTAAAAAAATGTCCCGATATTCCTTTTGTGAAAGGAAAACCGGGACGAATGAATTACTGAAACTCTTTTATTTCAATCCACCTTCGTGTGTGGCCGGTTCTGCTTTTTGTTCATACTTCACCGGATCCAATGGTCGGTATTCGTTACGGAGATTCTTCCATGAATTACCATCCCATAAAAACGCAATGATAAACCAAATGAATAAAGCCAATGGCACTACTATGGTCATGATCAGGTTGCGTATTTCATCGCCCAGATGCATAAAGATCGAAACGATATAAAATGCTTTTGCCAGCGAAAGGATTACGATCAATCCTTTAATAGCCATGGTTAAGCCATCGCCAAAATCAGTTGCATATAGTAAATAACCGAATCCAAGTTCAACGAGTGTGATCCCGGAAAGTATCCAGGTCGTTTTCCAGATCCGCTTTTTTGAATCGTCGCCCGGTGCATCGTGAGGCATTGTTACTTCACCGCCAAATGTTTGATGTTCCATATATCAATTATTTCAATGAATGATTTGTGTAAAAGGTTAAACGAGGTAGAAGAATAAAAATACAAATACCCACACCAAGTCTACAAAGTGCCAGTACAATCCGATCTTCTCGATCATCAGATAATGGCCGCGGCGTTCGAAAACTCCTCTCCATGCCATCAATGTTACAATAATATTGATGATAACGCCGGAGAATACGTGGAAACCGTGGAAGCCTGTAATGGTAAAGAAGAAGTTGGAAAAATTACTGGAAGCTACAGTACCATCTGCATTCGGAAAAGGATTGCGACCCCACCATGCACCTTCATGATGCAAATGTGTCCACTCCCAAGCCTGGCAACCTAAGAAAGCAAGTCCGCCAATAATGGTCCAGATCATCCACTTGATCACACCCTTCTTATTTCCATGATGGCCTTCATGAACAGCCAATACCATGGTAACAGAACTTACGATGAGAATAAATGTCATTAAACTCACAAACACCAATGGTAATCCATTACCCAGAAACGGGAACGATTGAAACACAAAGTTTGGATCGGGCCATGAAATACTCGATACACGTACAGTTCCGTACGCAATCAGAAATGCGCCGAATGTAAATGCATCACTCATTAAAAAGTACCACATCATCAACTTGCCATACTCCACATTGAACGGGCTTTTACCACCGCTCCACCATTTTGTGTTTGCTGCTACTGTTTGTGCCATTTATCAGTTTTTATTTGTTCTCAATTTACAGTTATCAGGCTACCAGTAAGAAAAATACAAACAGGTAGATCCATAACAAATCAACAAAGTGCCAGTACAATCCTGCTGTTTCAACAGGTGCTGTACTATAATATTTTGTTTTGGGATTATACGCCCTGAAAAACAAAACCGCCAATGCAATAATACCGCCCACTACGTGAAGCGCATGCACACCGGTAATAATATAAAAGAACGATCCCGCAATACTGTCTTTCAACGTTATCTTGTTTGACCACAATTCTGAAAACCCAATGAACTGTGTTGCTATAAAAGCCAAGCCTAACACCGCTGTTATTGTGATCAACATCCTGTACCTCGCCATTTCCCTTATGGCCATTGCTCTTTGTGCCAGGTAAATGGTTAAACTGCTTACAACGATCAATGCAGTTGATAAATAAAAGATCTTCGGCACTTGCACAGCTTCCCAACCTGCCTGGTTACTCTTTACAATGTATGCGCTGGTAAAACCGGCAAACATCATTGTAATACTTCCAATGGCGATCCACAAGGTAAATTTATGTGGATGCATTTTTTGTGTTCGTTCGCTACTCATAACCTTCTCCATCTTTCAAACGCTTTTTATAAGTAATTGCTTTTGAGCAATTCTGCTTTTCATTTATTGCTGTGCAATTTTATCGGCAAGCAACGCAAGTAACACGATCGGCAGATAAATGTAACTGCTGAACATAACTCTTCTTGCACTCTTTACATCCATGTTGATATACAACCGCACACATTGCATCACCATAAACATGTTTGCTGCAACCAATATCCACATGCTTACAATACCACTCATGTTAAAGAAATAAGGCAACATCCCAACAGGTATCATCAACAAAGAATAAATAACTGTCTGGATGGCTGTAAATTTAGTTGGTCCTTGTTGCGATGGCAGCAATTTGAATCCGGCTTTGCTGTAATCCTGATGGGCTACCCATGCAATGGCCCAGAAATGAGGGAATTGCCAAAGGAACTGTATGGCGAACAATATCCAGCCACCCGTCCATGAAAACTCATCCTCATTGTATGCTGCGGCCCATCCGATCAAACAGGGAAGGGCTCCTGGTATTGCACCTACAAGTACAGCAATCGAGTTTACCTTTTTTAACGGCGTATATACAAAGCTGTAAATAAATAAACTCAGCAGCGCTAAACCTGCAGCATACCAACTAAAATATAATCCCAAGATCAAAGAGCCAACGATCGCAGCAATGAATGCAAATGCTGTTGCTTCCTGCACACTCATTCTTCCACTTGCCACAGGACGATTGCCCGTGCGCTTCATCACTGCATCTGTATCTTTTTCTGTAATCTGGTTGATCGCATTGGCGCTTCCTGTTACCAGTAAACCTCCAAGGAACAACAGCAGAATACTTCCAAAATCATACTCCACTACATTTGGCGCCAACATGTAAGCGATCACACTGCTGAACACCACTGTAAAACTGAGCGTAAACTTGATGAGCTGTTTATAGTCCTCAATTTTGCCCATCACCCCAAACTTCACTGGTTTCTTATCTTCCGGTTGACTGCTCAATTTGTTTTTTATCCTAATGACACCTGGTGTCTGTTCAATTAATGTTTGCTTTCATCAGCGCCAACCGGTGTGGTTTGCGGAATGAATTCTTGTCCATCTTTTCCGTAATCGTACGCCCAACGATGTACTTCAGGAATTTCACCAGCCCAGTTACCATGGCCGGGGTTGATCGGTGTGGTCCACTCCAATGTATTGGCGCCCCATGGATTTTGTGTGGTTACTTTTCTTCCTTTCCAGATACTGTAGAAGAAGTTGATGATAAACAGGATCTGCACAAGGAATACAATGATGGCTACAATACTGATAAACTTATTGAGCGTATCATAATGTTTGAACGATTCCCAAATATCAAATTTGTAATAACGGCGTGGCACACCCGCTAAACCCTGGTAGTGCATTGGCCAGAAAATGAGGTATGCACCGATCATTGTAACCCAGAAGTGAATATAGCCGAGTGTGTTGTTGAGATAACGGCCATACATTTTCGGATACCAATGATAGATACCTGCAAACATTCCGAACATACTTGCCACACCCATTACGATATGGAAGTGAGCAATTACGAAATATGTATCGTGCAGATGAATATCCAATGCAGAATTACCAAGGAAGATACCCGTTAAACCACCGGAGATAAACAAACTCACAAAACCCAATGCAAACAACATAGCAGGTGTAAAGCGGATGTTTCCTTTCCAGATTGTAGTTAACCAGTTAAATACTTTGATAGCACTTGGTACAGCGATCAACAAAGTAAGTAACACGAAGAATGCTCCGAGGAACGGATTCAATCCCGTAACAAACATATGATGCGCCCATACCAGGAAGGCCAGAATCGTGATCGCAAATAATGATCCGATCATTGCCATATAACCAAAGATTGGTTTACGGCTGTTCACCGATAAAATTTCTGAAGCCATGCCCATCGCCGGTAACAGAATGATGTACACTTCAGGGTGACCTAAGAACCAGAACAAATGTTGATAGAGAATTGCACTACCACCTTCGTTCGGTAAAGCCTGTCCGTTTATATAGATATCACTTAAGTAGAAACTTGTTCCAAAGTGACGGTCAAAGATCAATAAGATAAACCCTGAGAACAACACCGGGAATGATAATACACCCAATACTGCTGTAAAGAAGAATGCCCAGATAGTGAGTGGCAACCTTGTCATGCTCATACCTTTTGTACGCATGTTCAATACGGTTGCGATATAGTTCAAACCACCAAGTAATGATGATACTACGAATAATGCCATTGATACAAGCCATAGATCCATCCCCACTTTAGACCCAGGTGATGCTTCACCCAATGCACTCAACGGAGGGTAAGCTGTCCAACCACCACTGAACGGCCCTGTTTGTACAAACAAAGAAGACAACATGATGATACTGGCAGTAAAGAAGAACCAGTAAGAAAGCATATTCAAAAATGGTGACGCCATATCACGTGCACCCACCTGTAAAGGAATTAAGAAATTAGAGAACGTACCACTCAAGCCTGCTGTTAATACAAAGAACACCAACACGGTACCGTGCATGGTTACCAATGCATAATAAGCTTCTGCCTGCAGTTGTCCGCCTTTTGCCCACTCGCCTAACAATGTTTCCATCCATGGAAAGCGTGCATCCGGATAACCCAGTTGCAAACGGAAGATAACAGAGAACAAACCTCCCAGCAATGCCCAGAACATACCAGTGATCAAAAACTGTTTTGCAATTGTTTTGTGATCCTGGCTGAAAACATACTTCGTCAAAAACGTTTCATGGTGGTGACCATGATGCACCTCGTCATGCGTTTCATGCGGAACGCTTACTACTGAAGTGTGTACGTGTGATGTCTCGTTACTCATAATCTCTTTTTTATTCAATTCTGTTGACTATACAATTATTTATTCATGGCTACAACCGGAGTTGCAGGTGCAGGCACTGCAGCAGTTGAATCAGCAGCCGGTTTTACAGCCGATGGATCTTTATCAGGAAATGCCGCATAATAGTTTGGCTTTTGCTTTGCCATCCACACATCAAATTCTTCCTGTGTAACTACTTCAATAATTCCTTTCATTGAGTAATGGCCGTTGCCGCACATCTGATCGCAGGAAATTTCAAACGCAAAATTCGGATTGCCCGTACGCTCTTTCATTTCTTTGGTGGTGTACTTCGGTGTAAACCAAAGTGTGGTTGGAATACCAGGCACTGCATCCATCTTTAAACGGAAATGGTTCAACCCAACATCATGAATTACATCACGGCTACCTATGATCAATTTCACCGGACGGTCTTTTACGATGTACATGGTTTGTGTGGTTACCACATCATCAAAGTTGGTAGGGTCAGCTTTCAGTTTCAGATCAGCATTGTCTTCCCAGATCTGTCCGAAAGGATTGCTATTCTCATCACTGATCACTTTGAAATATGTTTTACCGAACGATTTATCTTTTCCGGGGTAACGCATCATCCATCCAAATTGCTTTCCTACAATTTCAACTTCTAACGCACCCTTCGGAGCATCGGATGTAATGCGGAACCAAAACTTCAAACCGAATACTACCAACACCGTTAAAAAGATTGCCGGCACAACTGTCCAGATCAATTCCAACTTATTATTGTGCGGAAAGAAGTATGCTTTACGACCTTCTCTCTCTTGGTATTTCCATGCAAAGTAGAACAGGAAGAACTGCGTAAGCACGAATACGAACCCGGTAACAGCCGTTGTCATCATAAACATAAAATCAATCTCTTCACCTTCAACAGAGGCAGCCCCTTGTGGAAACAACGTTGTTTTATACAACAGTTTGTTGCAGTAGTACACGCCAATAAAACCAAGGATCATAAAACCCAACAGCAAAAATCCGTTAATACGATTGTTTTGTTTACGGGCACTCTCTTCTCCCTTTAACACACTTACATACTCGCTGGCCTTTGCGATTTGAAAGATCACAATAAACACCAGAAGGGCTGCTGCTATTACCAGATATGTTGTAGTACTCATAGCTTGCGCAAATTATTTATAGTTCGTCAATTCTTTTTTCTTTGTTCAATCATCAGGTATGATGAATAATACTTTCTTTCACCAACGGATGGTTCTTTGGTAACAACGATGCTTTGGTGAGGTAACGGGCCGTAAGGAAAATCACCAATCCTAAAAATCCTGCTGCAATACCAAGGCTGTACACAAAATGGCTGATGGGATTTGAATCTTTACCCAATTCTTTCAACGGACCCGGTGTGATCATTTGATAGAAATCCAACCAGTGGCCGAAGATGATAATTACTGACATCAATGTAACAACTGTATAGCTACGCTTTGATCCACGACGCATTAAAATTAACAACGGCGCCAGGAAGTTGATGATGAGGTTGAGCAGGAACATTGCCCTGAACGGACCATCACCTTTTCCGCCATAACCCAAACGATCGATGAAGTAAGCGGTTTCTTCCGGTTGGTTACTGTACCAGATCAACATGAACTGTGAGAACCAGAGATAGGTCCAGAAGATCGAAAAGGCAAACATGAACTTACCAATATCGTGGATATGCTCTTCGTTCACAAATTCGAGGTAACCATGATTCTTTAAATACACCACAAATAACATGATGAGTGAAATACCGGCTACCCATGAACTGGCGAATGTGTACCAGCTGTACATAGTGCTGAACCAATGCGCATCAATACTCATCAACCACAACCATGGAAGCGTACTCAATACTGTTAAACCATATGTTACAAGGAAGGCAGCAGAAACAGCTAATGTTTTGTAATAATTCGCTGTTGATTTCTGCACCGACATATCTTCTGTCATAGAAAGTTTACGGAACCAGTTACGGAACCAGATCCACAAGGAAACCGCAACAATTGAAACAACCGTATAGAAAGTTGGATTTAAAAATCCACTTTTCGCTTGTAATTTTTCGTCGAGATGCGCTGCATCTTTCCAGTGGTAAATATGATGATCATCGGAGATCCACACATATGCCAACAGAATAACGAGTGTAACCGGCCCTAATACATTCAAACCACCGGAGATCGCTTCCGGTACACGACGGAACACCAAGGGCCAACCTGCCTGTGCCAATGTTGTGGCGGCAATAAAGAAAAAGCTGGCTGCAACCACCAGTAACCAATAGATACTGTTATGCATCAGCGCCATCCAGAATTTGGTTGCGCCATAGGCTTCTTCACCATGTGCTTCGCCATGACCGCCGGAAAACGGATGCAGAAATATAATACCGAGGATGAGTGTTAACACACCCACACCCATCAATGCATAGCTCCATTTTTTTAATCCGCCCGGTATTTCAAATTGTTCTTTCAGTGCCATTGAACTTCGTTTATAGTTGAATGTTAGTTTGGTCTATAATTTACTTTGTTGCTGTTGTTGAATCGGCCGCAGGTGCAGTTGCAGGCGCAGCAGTTTGCGGAGCGCCTCCCGGTTGCAATTGCTTGATATAACGAACGATCATCCAGCGTTGCTTTGTGCTCAGTTGCGATGCATAACTACCCATCAGGTTTTTACCATAAGTAACTGAGTACATCATTTGACCTTCCGGCATTTTTGATACCACGGGATCAGCCACTAAGTTTTTTGGAGCAACAGGATAAGGGCCATTACCTCCATTGTAAATAGGACCGTTACCGTCTAATTTTTCACCGTGGCAAATACCACAGTTGATCTTATATAGTCTTGCTGCTTCAATAATTTCTTTATCGTTCAGAGCAGGTAAAGGGTTTTGAACCTGCTTTGATGCTACATAATTGGCAGTATCACCAACTTTGTCCATTGCTAATGGGAAATAAGCAACATCACCACGCTTTACAGTACCTGCAACCGGAGTTGCATCGTAGTAGATACCGGCATCTTTCAGATGGCTATGATCAGCATAGGTTTCTACTGCACGGCTGTACGCCATATCGGGCATATAGATCTTACCCGGCTCACGACGTGGACCATTGTTGCAGGACGCTGCTGCCAATACTACTGTAACCAATCCAATTGTAACAATCTGTGTTGAACGCATTTCAATATGTTTATGCTGTAACGATTTCTTCTTTTTCAAATGCTTTTCTTGTTTTGTCGTAGCGACCTAACCACCAGCCGGTCTCTGCATCTTTCTCAAACACTTCTACTGCGCCCGCACTTTGAAAGAATGCTTTTACTTCTTCGATATTTGTTTTTTCGGTGATCTCGATAGGCATTACAAACAGATCATCTGTTGCACGCAGGTGGAAATGATCTTTCCGCACAAACGGAGCCAGCTGACAGAGGTAGCAGAAAGTCAGCACCATACCAACAGCCGCACACAATACCGTTAATTCAAACACGATCGGAATGAAAGCCGGCAAAGGCAAATGTGGTTTACCACCAATATTCATAGGCCAGTCTTTGGTAAACACCCAGCTCATAAATGTTAAGGCAGTTGTTGTACCGGTCATTGCATAAATAAAACCGGCTGTGTGTAAGCTGGTGTCACGCAAACCCATTGCATGATCTAAACCATGGATCGGGAAGGGCGTGTACACATCATGAATCTTGTAACCTGCCTTGCGGGTATTTTTTACCGCAGGGAACAGCGTTTTTTCATCATCAAAACAGCCGACTACAAATTTTTTTACAGACATATTTTTTTCGCTTTTAGCTTTTAGCTGTGAGCTGCGAGCTTGTGAACCTATTTTCTTATCAACGATTATTCTTACTCTTTTCAGATAGGCTTAGTGTGAATGCGCATGTTCTTTTGCAAACTCTTCAACCGACTGTTCTTCAATTCCGTCCATTTGTTCTTTATAGCTTTCACCATTTTTCTTGAGAATGTGTTTGATCTCAGCAATGGCAATTACCGGGAAGTATTTAGAGAACAGGAAATAACAAGTGAAGAACAATCCAAATGATCCCATGTAGAAACCAATTTCCCAAATGGTTGGACGATAGTACACCGACCACGATGATGGTAAGTAATCACGATACAAAGATGATACGATGATCACAAAACGCTCGAACCACATACCAATATTTACCACCACACTCATTAAGAAAGTGAAGGCAATGTTGCGACGCAATTTCTTAACCCAGAACAACTGTGGTGTAATTACGTTACAGGTCATCATCAACCAATAGCTCCATCCGTAAGGACCGGCGATACGATATTTAAAGAAGATATCCTGCTCATATTTCACCGCACTGTACCATGCCATGAACAACTCAGTTAAGTATGCACAGCCCACAATGGAACCGGTCAGTACAATTACCTTGTTCATATTTTCAATGTGGCTGATGGTAATATAATCTTCCAGCTGCATCACTTTCCGTGTAACCAACATCAGGGTTTGCACCATGGCGAAACCGGAGAAGATGGCACCCGCAACGAAGTAAGGAGGGAAGATGGTAGTATGCCATCCGGGAATAACCGACGTGGCAAAGTCAAACGATACGATGGTGTGTACAGACAATACAAGTGGTGTACTCAAACCAGCCAACACCAATGATAAGCTTTCATGACGTTGCCAGTGTTTGGTAGAACCTGACCATCCGAAAGAAGCAACACCATAAAATGCTTTTGCCCATTTCTTTTTTGCACGGTCACGCAACGTAGCCATATCAGGTAACAAACCGCTATACCAGAATAAAAGAGAAACTGTAAAGTAAGTAGAGATCGCAAATACGTCCCACAATAATGGTGAGTTAAAGTTCACCCATAAAGGACCACGTGTATTTGGATAAGGCATTACGAAGAAGGCCATCCACACACGACCCATGTGCCAGATCGGGAACTGGCCCGCACAAATAACCGCAAAGATGGTCATGGCTTCAGCCGCACGGTTTACACCCGTTCTCCATCCCTGGCGGAAGAGCAACAAGATCGCAGAGATCAATGTACCGGCGTGACCAATACCTACCCACCATACGAAGTTGGTGATATCCCAACCCCAGCCGATGGTTTTGTTCAGGTTCCACATACCCGTACCGTACACTACTTCTTTATAAAGACTCACCACACCAAACAAGAGGAGTGCCACCGAAATAATGAAACCTACCCACCATAAACGTGAGGGCGCAGCTTCCACCGGCTTACAAATATCCTCTGTAACATCGTGGTAGGTTTTATGACCATCAACCAATGGTTCCCGTACCTGTGATTCATACCTTAGTAATGACATACTTGTTTTCGCTTTTCGCTTTCAGCTATTCGCTGCCAGCTTTGGTTTTATGTTTTGTACTTAGCGTCAGATTCTTTGTTCGTCTTCTGTTGCGTCGCACACTTCAACTTTTTAATTCACTTCAACAAATCCACCCCTTTCAAACGCTCTTCTGTTTTTATCTAAAAACATTCCATACGGTTAACTTACTCCCCTTTAGGGGATGGGGCTTAATGTGCTGCTTCAGTTGCCGCTTCTTTTGCTTCAGAATGTGCTTCACCATGTCCGCCTTCTTCTTCGTGATTACCTACTGTACGATCGGTATTACGCAGTTTCGCCATGTAACTTACGTTTGGCAATACGTGTAATTGTTCCAATACATAATAAGTACGGTTGGCTGCTTCTGTTGTACGCACTTTGCGGATCTCACTTTCTTTGTCATTCACATTACCAAACACAATTGCGTTTGTAGGACAAGCCTGCTGACATGCAGTTTTGATATCGCTGTCAACCATCGGACGGCTGTCTTTCTTCGCTGTCAATTTAGCTTCCTGTAAACGTTGTACGCAGAAAGAACATTTTTCAATTACACCACGGCTACGCACAGTAACATCAGGATTCAACACCATACGTGTTAAGTCTTCGTTCATATCAAGTGTTACCTCATTAATCCTTCCGCTTTCGATCAATGGATTCTGATTGTCTTTAAAGCTATCCGCACCATTCCAGTCGTGCCAGTTAAAGCGGCGTACTTTATAAGGACAGTTGTTGGCACAATATCTTGTACCGATACAACGGTTATAGGTCATTTGATTTAAACCTTCGCTGCTGTGGTTGGTTGCTGCCACCGGACAAACGTTCTCACAAGGAGCGTTATCACAGTGTTGGCAAAGCATTGGCTGGAACACAACATCCGGGTTTTCCATATCACCGCTGAAATAACGGTCGATACGTAACCAATGCATGTCATGATATTTTGCCACCTGAGTTTTACCTACAACAGAAACGTTGTTCTCGGCGCTACAGGCAACTACACAAGCACCACAACCATTACAAAGGTTTAAGTCTAAACTCATTCCCCATTTAATGCCGGGCTTATCGTACACAGGGTACATGGTACCTTCTGCTTCTAAATTATCTACACCACCGTAATCTTTGATCTCAGCCATCCGTTCGTTAATGAAATGCTTGGGATCTTTTTTGAATACAGCGAGACTTGTTTCTTTTACTACTTCCACACGATTACCGTACGTGCTGTGCGTTTGCATCTGCGCAATGTCGTACATCTTATCAGTCTTCTCGATAGTTACATCGGCAGCAGTAAGATCATATGTTTGTCCATTAAAACTTGCAAACGGATAAATGTTTTTACCAACTCCTTTTGCTGCACGTCCTACTTTTTCACTGCGGCCGTAACCGGTTGCTATCGCAACGGTACTGCTGTTCATACCAGGAATAATGAGCAATGGAAGTTCGATCGGCTCTCTTCCGGCAACAGTAATTTTTAATACAGGCTTCGGAGGATTTACTTCGTAATCATCATCTGCTTTGTAGCCAAATTCTTCAGCTGTTTTAACAGAGATGATCGCATAGTTATCCCAGCATGCACGGGTAATGGGGTCAGGCATTTCCTGCAACCATGGGTTGTTGGCCATTTTACCATCGCCAATACTAACTTTTTGATAGATCACCAATTCGTGCTTGCCTGTTTTTTTAGCAGCACTGAGTTTTGCAACAGCATCAGCAACTGCGCCGCCATTAAAGCTTGCACCTGCAACTACCGGAGTGGCAGGTTCAATTACACCGTCACGCAATGCCTGATCGAATGCAGTTTGTCCACCGAGTTTCGTGATCCAGTAATTTTTAAAGTATGTTTCGTAATCCGCTTCAGCACTGCCGCTCCATTTCAACAATGAAGTTGCAAACGCTCTTGTTTTAAATAACGGATGAATGGTTGGTTGAATGAAAGAGAGATAGCCACTTTTTGCTTCGGCATCGCCCCAGCTTTCGAGATAGTGATGAGCAGGCAATACAAACTGACATTGTTCAGTTGTTTCATCTTCAATTTCATTGAATGAAACAGTAAGACCTACTTTTTTCCAACCGTCAACAAATTTCTTTTTATCGTAGTACGTGTACACAGGGTTTGCACCATATACTAACACAGCACCAACTGCACCTGCATTCATATCAGTTACCAGTTGCTCCATATCAGCGTCTACCCCTTTACGGTAGTTCACTGTTGTACCGAAGTTGATGGTTTTACCAACAGCACCAATTTGTGCGTTGATGGCATTTACTAAAATTTGTGCATTTACATTGTTACTACGGCTTACTACTAATGCATTACCACCTGCAGCCAATAATTCTTTGGCTGCGGCATCAATACCTGCAGCTAAACGTTTATCAGTAATAGCAGGAGCTGTAACTGCACCGCCAACTTTTGCATATAAGTTCAATAACACTGCGCCGAGTTCACTTGGCTTGTGTGTATAACGCTCATCGGCACTTGCACCCGTCATGCTGAACATCGCTTCAAACTGGAAGTGACGGCTCATGGTTGGGTTCTTCTCATCGATCTTACGACCCGTAGCATATTGCTTTGCAAATTCTACAGGGCTCAACCAGGTTCCGAGAAAATCGGCACCAAAGCTTACGATCACTTTTGCCTGATCGAAATGGTAAGATGGAATTGTACGTTGACCAAACGTTGCTTCGTTGGCCTGCAACATACCACTGTAAGAAACCGCATCGTATGTTACATGCTTGAACGTTGGATATTTTGCTTTGAATTCTTCAATGATGGCAGCAACAGAAGGAGAGTTCAGGGTTGAACTTAATAATACGATCTGCTTGCCTGCTGCAGTAGCCAATGCTGCTGCAATTTTTTTATCAACTGCTTCGTACGTTGGCGCTTCTTTAAAACCATCTCCCGTTTTTTCCATGGGGTAACGCAAACGGGCTGTATCGTACAGGCTGAGTACAGATGCCTGTACACGCTGTGAAGTACCACCTTTGGTAAAGCCCATTTCATTTCCTTCCAGTTTGATGGGGCGACCATCTCTTACTTTCGCCAACACCGGCACTACATCACCATCTAACACGTAGGTAGTTGCATAGTAATTCGCAACACCGGGAACAATATCAGCAGGTTTGTTGAGAAAAGGGATGGCCTTTTTTACAGGCATTTCGCAACTGGCAGCCAATGTAGCAGCAGCCGTGCTGAAGCCGAGATATTTTAAGAAATCACGGCGTGGCGTTTTGGCTCCGTTATCATCCATTTCAAAAGGCAAGTCCTCTTTAAACTCATTCTCCGCATCATTCACGTATGCCTTTGTATTGTTCAGCTCTCCGAAACTTTGCCAATATTTTTTCTTACTCATATGCTTGGTTGATAGCTAATTTGAAAATTTGAGAATTTGAAAATTTGAAAATGATTTCAATAACACATCAGCACATTTTCAAATGTTCAAATTATTAGTAGTGACATTTTTGACATTCTGTACCACCGATCTTTTCAACGGTTACACTGTCCATTTTGCCATTCTTAATATCGTTGTGAAACTTCTCGTACATGCTGTAAAATCCATTTTCCTGGAACTTTACATTTGTTTCACGATGACAGTTGATACACCATCCCATGCTCAGATTGCTGAACTGGTACACTTCACCCATATTTTGAATTTCACCATGACAGGTTTGGCATTGTACCCCACCTGCTTTGGTATGTTGGGAGTGATTGAAGTAAACATGGTCAGGCAGGTTGTGGATTTTGATCCACTCGATCGGTTTGCCTTTTCCAGTGTATTTATTAGCAGCAGGATCCCAACCTGCAAAGTCGTATAGTTTTTGAATTTCCGCAGTACCGTTTACTTCTGTACCATCTTCACGGAACATTTTTTCACCGTTGTATTCATTGATGGCCATGTGACAGTTCATACAAACATTCACACTTGGAATATTTGCATGCTTGCCTTCCATTGCACCACCGTGGCAATACAAACAGTTTACCTGGTTTATACCGGCGTGTACTTTATGTGAATAGTAGATCGGTTGTTCCGGTTGATAACTGGTTTGACGACCCAGTCCAATTGCACCTTGAATAGTAAAGTAACCGCCCACTAAAAACAACAGGATAATACCGGTAGCGATATAAGCTTTGTTTCTCCAGAAAGCAACCGGCTCACCACGTACCACACCATCTTTCTCGTCGGTTAATTTTTTCAGGTTGCTGTTGATCTGTAATAAAATGAGAGCAACGATGGCCAATACCAAAGCAAGGATACCGAAGAGAAGTGAGTTATCTTCTGCCGGTTCGCCACCGCCAGGAGGTGGAGTTGGTGGAGTTGGGTCTTTGAAATTAATTATATAATCAGCTATAGCGTCAATTTCGGCTTCGGCTAAACTTGGGAAGCCTGTCATCAATACACCATTGTATTCTTTGATCAAGTTGGCAGCGTATGCATCTGTTTTCGCATAGCCCGCTGGGTTTTTCACCCAAGCGTAGAGCTTTTTCCGATCACTCCAAGAGCCTCGTTCTTGAAAACCTTTCAATGCCGGACCGGTCAATTTCTTACCAACGGCATGACAGCTGGCACAGTTTGTTTGAAACAGTGCTTTACCATCTTGTGCAAATGATTTATTACCAATCAATAAGGAAATGAAAACCAGGCAGAGCGTGAACGACTGTCGGAGAAGTAATTTTGGTTGATTCATAACGTTCTGGAACCGTATTGTGATTAGGAAGAATATCCTGTTATACAGGCTGCAAAAATAGGGGAGGATACTGACATAATATCCACAGTTTCAAAAAAAATTTTACTTAGTTGTGACTTGACAATGAACATCTTGCCGAACAATTTGCTTTCAATTCATCCTGAAAATAATGGAAGGCTTTGTTCGATAAAGTTTTTTCGATGCCCGATTGTTGTTAAACAAAGTTTTTCCCCCGATTTTTGTTTGATGTTTGAAAAGCTGCGAAATAAATGGAAAGTCGGTCCGTTGCAACTGGCGCTGATCCTTTGCACCTTTGCCATTGGCGGCAGCTTTACCGGTTACCTCGGCAAACGCATTATGCCGCTGTTTGGCATTGAAGCTCCCTGGATCTATATCCCCGTGTATATTTTATTGGTTACCCTTATCTGGCCGATGATGGTGCTGCTGATCAGTATCCCGTTTGGGCAATTCAAGTTTTTTACGGGCTATTTGAAGAAAATGGGGCAACGGATGGGGTTGAAATCCAAAACACCGGCCCCCTAACGCCCCCTCATTTCCCCCAAAGGGGGACTTTGCCACACACAAGGCCAGCTTATTTGAAGAACTTATAAAAGTTAGTCGTAAAAAGTGTTTGAAACGGAACAGACTCCTATTTTTCCAGCGCCACTTCCGCAGCCATATAGGCAAAGCTTCCCCATTGCGGTGCGGCAATTACACGCTGCAGAATATCTTTCCCTTCCGCTATTTTACCGATGCTCAGGAAATAACTCCCAAGTCCAAAACCAATGGTGGCGTTTGAAAGCGTGCCCGTAAGGTCTCTATCCAGAAATTTTGTACGGACGGCCGCAGCATTCTGCTGTTCTTTATAGATCAGTAAGATGGTGAGGTAATCGGTGTTTTCGATCAATTCCATTTCCCGGTTAATCGTTTGCAACAACGCTTTCGCTGCTTTGTCTTTATCTAACTTCCGCAACGTAAGATAATACCAGTTGGCAGTGGCCACATACATATCTGGGTTATTGGAAACAGCGAGGCATTTTTTGTAAGCTGCTGCTGCTTTCTGATAATCCTTTGTGAGATAATACGCCAACCCTAAATGATACCAGATATTGGAATGCAAACTGCTCGTAGGAATATTCTTTGCATTGGGCATTCCATCGGGTTCCATTTCATCTTTTTTCCGTTTGATGAGCGACGCTGCCTGTTCAAAATCTGCAATGGCTTTCCTGTAACAACGGGTGGTTAAGTAACGATGGCCACGATGGCGATACATTCTTGCATCGTTTGGATGCGTTGCAATTCCCTGAGTGAAAATGGCAATGGCTTCATCGTAGCGGCCCATATAAGCAAGCCGCCTGCCATACCATATTATATTATCAGCATTGGAACCATCGGCTTCGTAGTTTGTTTTGGCTACTTGCAGATCGGCCTCCATTTTCTGCATAGCTGCTGCTGAAAAGCTGAGCGGCGGATAAGTCTTACCATTACAAATGACAGGCTGGGCTGAAAGGGTTTGTACAGAAAAGGACAGAAATAGAAACAGTATCAAGTTTTGCATGGGAGAGATGATGGGGTATGAAATTTTCAGGTGTAAGATAATAATTATACGCTTGATATGCGCCAAGCAACTGTTTCTGTTTGAACAGATACTAATTCACTAATTCTCAGAAGAAAGTTACAATTTTGCGGCTAACGGTGATGGTTCAGCCATCAATCGATCGGCCAACCGGAGCGGCCTGACTCAACCAACTATATACATGAAACAGATCGCCATTTTTGCATCGGGTGCAGGAAGCAATGCACGAAAGATCATTGAACATTTTCAGGATCACACGAAAGTGAAGGTAGCCCTGATTGTTTGCAACAAACCGCATGCAGGTGTATTGTTGATCGCCGAAGAACATCATATTCCTACCCTGCTTCTAGACAAAGAACAATTCTTTCGTGGCAATGCCTATGTAGATGAACTGCAGGCAATCGCCATCGACTTTATTGTATTGGCTGGTTTTTTATGGAAAGTGCCGGCGGCATTGATCCAGGCTTATCCGCAACAGATCGTCAACATTCATCCGGCCCTGTTACCAAAATATGGAGGCAAAGGCATGTATGGCCATTTTGTTCACGAAGCAGTAATTCAGAATAAAGAAACCGAAAGCGGCATCAGTATTCATTTGGTGGATGAGTTGTACGATCATGGCAAAGTTGTTTTTCAGGCAACCTGCAAAGTGCAGCCCGATGATACGCCTGATACATTAGCTGCACGCATTCATGAACTGGAACACCGGCATTATGCAACAGTGATCGAAGAATTGGTTTCGTAAAAGCTTCCTAAAATATCAGCAAGCTCCGCTTTTTTCAGTTTTAGCGATTATCATTGCAGCAGTTTTGAAAAAACTTACCCTTTATATCATTGTATTCTTTCTGGCAAAAAGCAGTGTTGCACAAATTCAACTCAGCGGCACCGTGTACGACAGTACCAAACGCAACCTCGTGATGGATGTGCAGGTGATCTGTACCTGCGGCACCATGAGTTTTACCGACAGTGCCGGCAACTATTCCATTTATGTAGGCGCCAAGGATTCTGTTTTCTTTTTCTTTAATAATCGTCCTACGCAAAAATTTTCTGTTGCATCTATTCGTGATATGGCTGCGTTTGATATTTCCATTCAAATGCATGTGCCCGGCCGTTACAAACAGTTGAAAGAAATTATTGTGTATGGAAAAAACCGTCGACAGGATTCCATTGACAATCGTGTTCAATATGATAAGGTGTTCAATTTCGATAAAGGCGGGGTCCGTTTCTCCGGTTCCAATCCGGAAGCTGGCATGAGTGCCGGGATCGATCTGGATGCACTCATCAATGTGTTTCGTTTCCGCCGCAACAAAAGCATGGCCCGTTTCCAGGAACGTTTGATCCGTGAAGAACAAAATAAATATGTGGATTATCGTTTTAATAAAACCATCATTCAACGATTGACGACCTTACAGGACGGACCATTGCTCGATGAATTTATCCGGCGTTACAAACCTGATTATGATATTCTGTCGCAGGTGATCGATATTGAATTGTTTCTCTACATTCAAACGGCGGCAAAAGAGTTTCAGAAAGAGAAGGGATTGTAGAAGGCGAACTGTGAGCGATGAGCTTGGTAAATGCAGTAGCACAGAGAACACGAAGTAATTTGTACAAAGAACACAAAGATGTTTTCTATTTCTCTGCAACTCTGCGTGAAGCATTATTCCTCTAATGGAACCGCTACAAAATAATAATTCAGCTTCAGGTAATACTGTTCTTCAAACAAAGTTTTTGTAAGCGCTGCTTCCTGTTTCAGATAATTCTTCAACAACGAAATGGTATAACCCAGCTCTGCAAAAAATGCAAAGAGTTCAGCAGGTGTTGTATCGTACACATCAGTACCACCTAATCCACATTCGAAGATGATGACCGGCCGGTCCCGTTTGATCAACGCTGTTGCACCTTTCAATACGCCCAACTCCGCTCCTTCCACATCGATCTTCATAAAATCGATCTTCTTGTTTTGCTGCAACAGCACATCATCGAGTCTCGCTGTTTTTACTTCAATGGTTTCATCGGTTTCGTTGGTACGATCGTAGGTGCGTTTTTTAATACCGCTATACGATGGGTTGCTGGTAACATGGTTGAAACTGCTGCTGCCGTTTGCATCACTCAATGCCAGATCGTATAACACAATATTTTTCTGTTGCTGATACTTGGTGCGAAGCGATTGATAAAAAACCGGCAATGGTTCAAACCCATAATGTGTACCGTTGGGCGATTGTTGCAACAGCACATCGAGTATATCGCCGGAATGTGTACCTACATCAACCGTGTTACTGTTAGCAGTGCATACTTTCCGGATGATCTGTTTGGTCTGACTGTCGTACTGTTGATTTTTTGTCAACGCAACAGGCAGTTTTTTTACCAAACGTTTCAATCGCAATAAGATGCCGGTATTGAAAAACGTAACCATCATCAAGCGTAAAAGGTTTTCTTCATTGATCCAAAACAGCAAGATAACCTCTTTTACAGAGAAAGATTTACTTTGCTGTAAATTCAACCATGCAGCAGCTGAAAAAAATATACAATGCGGTTTTTCGTCCGGCGAAACTGGCGCTGCTTGATTATGCGATACAGCCATCACCCGTGTACAGCAAACAACAACCGCATGATGCCTTGTATAAACAGATCGCTGCAAATAATAACAGCTATGCACAATTGCTGAAAACAGTATTACACTATCAGCAACAGTTCGTTGCTATTCCAATCAACGAAGGAACAGATCATACAGTTGCTTCGTGGAAGAATAGTTTTTTTCCCGGGCTTGATATGGTGATGCTGTACAGTTTGCTTACAACACTGCAACCAAAACGATATGTTGAGATCGGCAGCGGAACCAGCACAAAGATCGCTGCAAAAACAAAAGCCGAACAACAACTTTCGTTTTCCATTACCTGTATCGATCCATCACCACGCAAAGAAATTACAGCCGTTGCGAATGAATGGTTGAACGTTCCGTTGCAACAGGTTCCGCTTTCGTTGTTTGAAAATTTAGAACCGAATGATGTGTTGTTCTTTGATGGTTCGCATCTGTTACATGCCAACAGCGATGTGCAATGGTTTTTTCTGGAACTGCTGCCACGGTTGAAAAAAGGCGTTGTGGTACAGGTGCATGATATTTATTTACCGTACGATTATCCGCAAAACATGTGCGACCGATTTTATGCCGAGCAATATATGCTGGCTGCGATGTTGTTGAGTAATCCTGATCGTTACGAAATACTTGCACCGAATTTTTATATGAGTGAAGATGCAGAACTGAATAAAATTTTAGAACCCTTGTGGAAAGAGTTACCAGAAGTGGAGAAGCATGGGGGATCGTTTTGGTGGAGGGTGAAGTGAGAAGTAAATTAATGTTACAAATTTTGTCAAAGGGATTATTGTTTCGTAAACTAGCGGAAAAGACATTCAATTAAACATAAACGAAATACAGCCGAATGAGTTTTTTAAAGAAATTTTTTGGTACAAAGGATGAACCGATAAAATCATACGATGACTTTTGGGCTTGGTTTGTAAAAAATGAAGCTGCCTTCTTTACTATAGTTAAAACTCGCAAAGACATTGAAAAACAATTCTTTGATAAGCTATCCCCAAAAATTGACGAATTGAAAGATGGCTATTTCTTTGTAACGGGTATGTACAATGATAATACTGCTGAATTGGTAATAACAGCAGATGGAAACACAAAGAATATTGTGTTTGTTGAAGAACTGGTAAGCTCTGCTCCAAAAATTGACAGATGGAAATTTACAGCATTAAAACCTGCTCTTGATCTGGAAGACGTAAATATCAGCATGTCTGGTCATGAGTTCAATGGCACAAACTTATTTTTTTATTCAAATGATAATCCTGCCTATCCTGATGAAGTAGATATTTCAATTATTCATCATGATCTTACTGATGAAAACAGAAAGCAGATTAGTACCGGTGTTTATGTATTTCTCGACAACTATTTAGGTGAGCTTGATTTTGCTAACAACATCGACAGTATAAGTATAGTTGGCACACAAGAAGCAGAGAAAGAACCAATTCCCATTTCAAAACTGAAAGACTTTCTTAACTGGCGTCAAAAAGAGTTTGTTGAAAAGTATGAAGCAGTTCGCTATAATACAGAAAACGACAATTACTCAATGCTCGAAGCCGAACTGGAAAGTGGTAATAAATTGTTTGCTGTTATCAATACCGAATTATTGGAGTGGGACAGTAGAGCATCTCATCCCTGGATGGCTATCGTAACGCTTAAGTATGATGGCATCAATAATAACGGAATGCCAAGTGATGAAGATTATGAGCTTTTAAATAAAATTGAAGAAGAAATCGCACTAGACCTTAAAGACATAGATGGGTATCTTAACGTTGGTCGGCAAACAGCAAATGGAGAGAGGGAAATCTACTTCGCTTGTAAAGACTTTCGCAAACCATCAAAAGTGTTTTATAAAGTACAGCAATCGTACTCTGCCAATTTTGAAATTGAGTACGATATTTATAAAGACAAGTATTGGCAATTATTTGAAAGGTTTATGGAGAAATAATCGCAAAGATGTCTGACGTCTTAGCGACGTCCTGACATCAGCCTCCGATATTCGGAGAGGTAGTGCTGTCGCCGTTGTTGGTGTTACAATCGCTGAACATTGCACAAAGCTTCGGATACTAGTCGACATTTCTATTGAAACGTTTAAATGAAATTAATTTTCAAGATATTGTTTGGTATTGGCAGTCTTCTTTTACTGTTATATCTGTTTTTTAAGGTTCGACAAGAAATGCAATATGAAGAGTCTATCACTATCACTGCAAATTATATGCAGTATGCATGTGGTGACTGCAGCATAGATATGAAAGTTATTAAAGTTGACAACGAAAAATTTAATTTCATTATTGGCAGAGACGTTTTCCCAATTCCAAAAGAAAAAGGATTTTCAGAGTTTTGTGATTTTGTCATGAGAAGTTACTATGATTCCCGGTTCAAAGAAAATGAAACCATTCAAAATTTTATTTTAAGTGGCCGCCTTCATAAATATCCAAGGAAAGGCCTTTTCGAAAGTTGTCATGGGACGCCCTATTTCACAGTTGAGAAAATTAAATATGGCAATGGCAACTGGAAATATTTTTAATTACGGCGTCGTTGGCCGCATGATCGACAAGCATGACTAATATTATTTCCTACGCCATTGTTAGTCGCCTGACCAATCAACAACCAAACATGTTCATAAAAACAAATCATCAACCCAAATGCGTTAGAAAAACTGGGAAGACATTTTGGATGAGGGTGGGGTAAGAAGTAACTAACTATGCAGAATTTTATTTACATATTGATAACCTGTCTGATATTGGTAATGTGGTTTCTTTGGAGAGTCTATGGAAAAATTTTATTAAATCGAGAAGTAAGAATAAGTCATATCGGTGATGTTGATCCTCACTCAATTGGCAATCTGAAATATTCGAAAGATACAATTGAAGTAAGGTTTACACGCAATACCAAGTTGTTTTCGTTGGATCAAATAGTCAAAATAAAAGCATATTCACTAACTACCTGGGGGTTGGAACAATTTGAGCAAATCGAAATTAATTTTGATAATGCTAATAGAATAATTTTTGATGGCTCCTTAAAAGAACACAGGGACTTTATAGAAGTGATAATTTCAAAGCTGGATATCTCAGCCGTAACCTTACGCTGGGGACGGTTACCTCATCTAGGCGATAAAGAAAATAGAGATACGATATTTGATAAAGAAAAATCAAACGGCAAGCCGCTTTCATTTTAAGAAATCATCAACACAAGTGCATGTGGTTGGTCTAGCGACACAACCACGGCGGGCTTCATCTTTCATTCATTCATTCAATCATTGCTGATCACCATTGCAAAGATGTCTGACGTCTCAACGACGTCCTGACATCAGCCTCCGATATTCGGAGAGGTAGTGCTGTCAGGACCTTGCAAAGGTCAGACAGCTTCGAAAACTGTATGAATCGCAACAACAGTTGTTTCATTTCCCATTTCAGTTGTACTTTGCTCTTCCAAAATTTTCGAACATGGAACAAACAAACCTCGGCATCGGCACACGCCTGCAACATACACAACACGGTCCCGGTGTGATCGTTGGCATTCGTTACGCCACGTATTTAATTTCGTTCATCCACAGCGGTATAAAAGAAATTGACAAAACCGATACAGCACTGGATGAGATAATCCCCGAAAATGTAACCGAAGAAATTGAAACGCACAGCGAAGTAGAAAAATCGCTGTTGAAAATTTTACGTTTGTGGAATGGCGTGAGCGAAGTGGTGCCGCTCGGCGAAAAATGGGAAGGCGGCACCATGCTCCTGCAACCCAAAGACAAATCACTCAAGCCCAAAGAAATTCCTGTGGAAGATTTCTTTCACAAAATTGTGATGCTTCGTGATCGTTTGCGTGTGTTGGAACAAAACATCAACAGCAACAAAACCCTCAGCGACGAAGAGAAAGTAAACATTCAGCAATATATTACCCGTTGCTACGGTTCACTCACCACTTTCAACGTGCTGTTCAAAAACAAAGAACAGTGGTTTGTAGGTGAAAAAAGTAACAAAGAAGAGTAAACAGAAAGACCGCACCAGTGCGGCCTTTGTTTTTCGCATAAAACTTTTTTACAAATGCGCCTGTGCAACTACTTCCTGCTCCAGTTGCTTTGCTTTCGGGAAGAGAATATTATTCTCCAGATGAATATGCGTGTGCAGATCATCTTCAAACTCTTTCAGCTTGGCATATAACACACGATAGGTGTTGCAGGCTTCCGGCGGTGCCGTGTACTGATCGCTGAGCGTAGCAATTTGATGAAAATGATCGCCGGCAAATTCATGCTCGGCTTCCATCATGGTAATGGGATTTTTTACAGTACCGAAATGCGGTGCCTGAATTTTTACGTTGTTTCGTTTGGCGGCTGCCAGTTGGTTTACATAGGGAAATAAGATGATCTCTTCTTTTTCGAGATGATGCGCCAGCTCATCGGCTACTTCGTTGTACAAACGTGCAATGGCTTTTGTTTCCGGACGATGGGCTCCGTGTACCAATGCAACTTTGTTGGCATATTGGCGGATGAGTTCGAGATTACCGGTTACATAACCATGATGTTTCTCTACAATATAATTCGCCAGTTTATCCAGCGACCACTCGTTGAAATTTGTATCGGTTGTTTGTACTGATTCACCAATGCGATTCAGTTCTTCCGTCAACTGATCGTAAGAGATATTCTTTTTTACACAGATCTCTTCTACAGTTACTTTACCGCCACAGCAAAAGTCGATGCCGAATTTTTTAAACACATCGGCCGTACGGTAATCTTCGGTTACGAGTTCGGCCACGGTTCTTTCGTTTGTTGCATTCATGATTTGATTGAATTTGTTGCAACGAAACTACTGCCGTTCGCAGCCCCGCTTTATGAGGCAAATCATAAAGTGAAGGTTTTACGAAACCATTACAAAGCGTTGAAGAAAGGGAAATTTACACCAGGCTTTTTTCCATGTACACCACACCGTCGAGTGGGTTGGTGTAATAAGCCGTTGATTCCAGGAAACCGATCTGCTGATAGAGCCGTATGGCGGGTTGCAGTTTTTCCAGTGTGTCGAGTTTCATTTTGGTATAGCCCAGCTGTACAGCATCTTTCAATAATTGCTCAACTAAAACTTTACCGATTTTGTGTTTGCGGTAATGCGGACGCACATACAACCGTTTCATCTCACAGGCGCCACGTTCCACCAACGGTGCCAACGCAATACAGCCTGCTACTTCGCTGTTCCATTTGGCAATGTACAATACCCCTCTTGGCGGACCATACTTGCGCAGTGGAAATTTTATTTCATCATCAATATTCTGAAAGCAAAGATCTTCGTCCAGCTCCTGCTCATATTCTTTAAACAGCTTTCGTACCTCATCCAATAACCACCCTTCCTGCTGTATATAAATTAACTCCGTCATTTGTTATATCTTAACTGCAAACTTACAACCTTTCACTGCTTATGCTGCTACGAATTCTATGCTTTCTGTTAATTCCCTGTTGCATGCAGGCACAGAAACATCAACGCATTCACAAATCGGCTGTGCTGATTGATACACACAATGATATTCCTTCGTCTGCCATTGAGAAAAAAGCAGTGTTTGATACCGATCTGCGTGGTAAAACACATTCCGATCTTAACCGTATGTTCAAAGGCGGACTGGATGCACAGATGTTTTCCATTTTCTGTGATGGTGAACAGAAAGATCCGTATGCATATGCCAATCAGGAAATCGACAGTGTGTATGCATGGGTGCAACGCAATCCAACAAAGATGATGATGGTGTATTCAGCAGCCGATCTTACAACGGCTCTCAAACAAAAAAAACTGGGTGCATTGCTGGGTGTGGAAGGTGGGCATATGATTGAAAATGATCTTACCAAATTCGAAGCATTGTACAAACGGGGCATGCGGTACATGACCATTACCTGGAATAATTCCACGCCATGGGCTACGAGTGCAGCCGACGAAACAACCCCGGGCGGTGCTGTTAACAGCGAAGGAAAAAAGGGTTTGACTGAATTTGGAAGAACTGTTATCAAACGAATGAATGAATTAGGTGTGATGGTAGACATCAGTCATGCAGGTGAACAAACATTCTGGGACATTGTAAGTCTTTCAACCAAGCCTATTATTGCTTCGCATAGTTGTGTGTGGACCATTTGTCCGCACCGACGCAATTTAAAAGATGAGCAGATCAAAGCCATTGCAAAAACCGGTGGCGTGATCTTCCTGAATTTTTATGCAGGCTTTCTCGACAGCAGTTATGAACGGAAGATGGGTGTGTTTCTGCAGCAACGCAAAGCCGAAGTAGATTCATTAGTACAAAACAATGTGCAGCGAGATTATGCACGCATGATGGTGGGCGAAAAATACAAATCAATCACGGATGCTATGCGTCCGTCACTGGCGCTGCTTATCGATCATCTCGATTACATTGTAAAGCTGGTGGGTGTTGATCATGTTGGGATGGGAAGCGATTTTGACGGTATCTCCGCTGCACCGCTGCAATTAAATGGAGTAGAAGATTATCCGCTTATTACAAAAGCATTATTGGAACGGGGTTACAGTAAGAAAGATATCAGGAAAATATTAGGTGGTAATTTTATAAGAGTGTTTGAAGCGAATATGAAAAATACTAAGCAGTGATCTGATAATAGACTACCGTGTTGTGTTCTATTAAAATAGCAGTTTGAATGTATGCAACAGCCTCAGAGAGACGAAATATCAATAACAACGGATAAATAAAATTCAGCAAGCCCCATCGGGGCAGCATATAATTGCATAAAATGAAAAACATGTCGCTCCTACGGAGCTATATCTTGATCATTTGATTTTCTCTACTGACATATTCACCCCGATGGGGTTAGAAAAGTTTTTGCTGAGTAACACGTGCGTATTTTTTTATTTGCTGAGTGTTAACCGCCAATCTTGTGGTGTTACACCAAACTCCTGTTTAAATACCCGTGCAAAATAACCGGGATCGTTATAGCCGCAATCCAATGCAATGGTCGCAATACTTACTGAAGGATTCGCCAATAATTCTTTGGCTTTGTTTAAACGAATGATACGGATAAACTTATTGGGCGAACAACCGGTAAGCGCTTCCAGTTTGCGATGCAATTGCGAGTGACTCATAAAGATCAGTTTGCACAACTGCTCCACACTAAATTCATAATTGGTGAAATTAGCTTCCACCAGTTCTCTTACTTTTTTTACAAACTCATGCTCGGCTTTTTCTTCTGCAACAATTTCTGTTCCTTCTGTTGATATAGTTTCAGCATTATCTGCTATGCCCATTTGTTTGCTGTAATACTCCTGCAAATTTTTCCGCAGCTCCAATAGTTTTTTAATACGCAGCAACAACTCCTCTTTATGAAACGGTTTTTCTAAATACACATCTGCACCTTTTTCCAGTCCTTCCAGTTTGCTTTGCATATCAGCTTTTGCCGTAAGCATAATGATAGGGATATGACTGGTACGTTCATCCTGCCGTAGTTTCCTGCACATTTCAAACCCATCAATGAACGGCATCATTACATCAGTAATAATCAGATCAGGAATCATTTCAACAGCAATTTCAAATCCTTCTTTTCCATCTTTACCAACCGCCAGTTTATATTGGGGCAGGCAACTGGCAGTATAGGCCACAACATCTACATTATCTTCTACCAGTAAGATCAACGGTGTGGTTGCTGTTGTATGTTCATTGTTGATGATAACAGGTTCCCGTCGTACAGAAACAGGTTCAATAGCAGGTTCTTTTGTAAATACAGGAACAGTTGCTGCAATATCTTCTGCATTTGCTTTTTGCAGGGGTAAAGTGATGGTAAACTCTGTACCTTTTGTTGCACCAACCGGCGGACTTTTAACAGCAATGGTTCCGTTCATGAGTTTTACCAGTTCTTTGGTAAGTGCAAGTCCAATACCCGTTCCTTCCGCTTTACGTGTATGGCTGTTATCCAGTTGATAAAAACGATCGAAGATGTGCTGCAACTGATTTTCAGGAATACCAATACCGGTGTCTTTTACTTTCAAAACCACAACAGTAGTACCGGGTTCTGCCGTTGCTTCCTGCGAAATACTTACATACACATTGCCCTTTGCCGGAGTAAACTTCAACGCATTGGATAAAAGATTGGTAATGATCTGCCGCAACTTTTCTGCATCATACGCAACCACCAATTCATCTGCATCCGCTAAAAAGTGAAATTGTTTTTGCTGACTTGCAGCCAATGATTGAAATGATTCCACCACATATCTTAAAAAATTGATCACATCACCTTTAACCAAATGCAGCGTCATCTTTCCATCTTCGAGCTTCGACAGATCAAGCATTTCATTTACAAGATTGAGTAAATGATTTCCGTTGCGAACGATCATATCCATTCCGCCATCGAGATGTTCTTCAGGCTTTTCTTTTACCTGTTGTGCCATTCCTAAAATAACGGTAAGTGGTGTGCGGAATTCATGGGTGATGTTCGCATACAGTTGTGTTTTCAGTGTATCTAATTCCTTTACACGTTTTGCTTCCTGCTGCTCGTAATGTAATTGCGATTGCAGTTTCGCTTTATTGATCCTGAATAAAAAGTATGCTCTGGCTGCAAAGCCGATCAACAGCGCATAAAAAAGATAAGCCTTCCATGTTCGCCACCAAGGTGGCAGCACTCTTATCTGCAGTTCTTTTATTTTATCACTCCATACACCCTGACTGTTGCTGGCTTGTACTTTAAAAATATAATTGCCGGCCGGCAGATGTAAGTATGTAGCATTACGTCTTGTACCACTTTCTACCCAGTCTTTATCAATACCAACCAACTGGTAGCGGTATTTATTCTGATCGGGTGCCGTAAAATCAAGCGATGAAAATTCAAGCGTTAAAATATCCTGTGCGTGATTTAAGGTAATGGATGGAGCATATTCGATCGTCTGTTTCAGTAGTCCGGTTTTATCATTGGGCAATACCACTTCATTACCTACTAAAACGCTTGTGATAAATACATTTGGTGAAATACCATTTTGCAAAACGGCTGCCGGATTAAAAACGTTTAGTCCGTTCACTCCGCCAAATGCCAGATCTCCGTTGGGAAGTTTTGCATAAGCGCCTGTATTAAACTCATCGTCCTGCAAGCCCGACGCTTTTGTGAAATGCCGGAACAACCATTGGTCCTGTTTTTCTTTCTTACTATTCAGTAAACAAAAAATACCATTATTGGTACTGCCCCAAATATTTCCTGCACCATCAGTCAACAATCCATACACCACATTATTGCAAAGACCTTCTTTGGTAGTGATATGTGTAAATTGATCGGTTGTTTTATTCAGGCGATTGAGACCGCCGCCTTTTGTTGCCACCCACAAAATAGTATTGTCGAATGCATCATTGATGATGCATGACACATGGCTGTAGTTCAACGCTGTTTTATCAGCAGCGTTTGTTTTGTACCATGTAATTTTTGGCGGTGCTGCAGCACTGAATTGAAAATTAATTTTTGCGAGGCCGTTTTCGGTTCCCGCCCAAAACACACCGGTTGCATCTTCATGCAAAGCATTTATCTGTGCACCTTTCAGCATCGGGTTGGCAGCATCGGTGTTGATTGTAATTTTTTTATACGCTCCTGTAAAAGGATTTAATACAATCAGCATTCCGCCAAGACCTGTAACCCATATATTGCCTTTGCTGTCTTCAAGTTTTGGTTCCCACAATTCTTCTTCCCTGTTAACATTGATCTTGTAAGTAGTTGAAACTTTTGTGACGATGTTTAATTTTTCAATTACTTCATCATAATTATTGGCACTGTAACCGCTTTTACGGCGCAAGCCCCAAATGGTAAAGTCTTTGCCCATAAAAAAATCACTGCCATCAAACAACAGCTTTTCTTCTTTACCGGATAAATTTTTTCCATCAATATCAAACCTTTTTAATTCGCCCCAGCCTCTTATAAAAACCTCGTTGTTTGGCAACCCCATTATTTTACGCACACTAAAACCACGATCAATATGATGAAATTTTTCCGTTTCGTTGCTGTACTTGCGCAAGCCGTAACCATTCGTGCCCACCCAAACAAGCCCCGAACGGTCTTTGTAAATTCTTGTTGGTGTTACTTCTGAAAAACTATACAGTCTTGTTTGTTCAGGATCAACCGGGCTGCCCCGCTTCCAGTTTTTAATATCAAAAATTTCCAGCCTGCCCGAATCGGTGATGCCCAGCCAAAATCTTTTTTTATCCATTTCGTGAAAAAAAACTCTGCCATGACCTTTGACGATATCTTTTGAAAACAGCGGATAAGCGTTGGTATCCTGCACCTGGCTAAAGAAAAAGTCATCGGCCCACACACTGCCATCTGCAGCCGGAGCTGTTTGGCCAAATGCAAAACTGTTCTTCCGCCAAACAAGCGACAGATCGTTGGGCAGCAATTCATAAACCTTATCAGAAATGATCCAGACTTTTTTACTGCCGTCCATATACATGCACGAAACATTTTGCGCCCCCGGTACCGTTAAATGTGTAATGACAGGTTGGGAATTGTTTTCCAGAAAATCATTGGGCAACGAAATAACATTTATACTCTTCTCCTGCGGAAATACAAGAAACCTTCCATCAGGCAGTTCAATGACCGGTAAAAAAACTTTATTGCCGGATAGGCTGTTGGCATTTTTGGGATTGTGTAAAATGCGCCGGAAACGATTACTGGTTTTATCGTAAATATTAATGCCATCATCTGTACTTACCCAAAGCCTGCCTTTACTGTCTTCAAAAAGGCAGTAAACATTGTTATTGCTTATAGAGTAAGGATCGTAGCTGTCGTACGTGTACACTTTAAAGCTGTACCCATCGTAGCGGTTAAGCCCGTCTTTGGTACCAAACCACATGAAGCCATCTTTATCCTGCAGTATATCATACACATAACCTTGCGATAAACCATGAGAGGTGGTCAACTGCTTATACTTCAACTGACCCGAGACAGGCACAGCCAGCCAAACCCCAAAAAGGATCAGCAGCAGTTTAGACGTAATGTGGCTTGGGTGCATTTGCTTATAAAGATAAACGAAGCCTTATTTTTTACTGCACTTGTCTTTTGCTAAAGCACTTGTTTCCGCACAGAATGATGAATTTATCCTGCTGCTGCACAATTTGTCCTGTTGATTGAAGAGAAACTGAAGTTGAATGGTTGATTTGTACTCACAAAAAATCTGGTTTGAATGGAGCTTTGAGAGACCCCATTATTACATTGTTCCTAAACCAAAACAAATTTGTATGAAACAGAAACTTGTTACAAAGCTCAGCGCAAGCTTGCTGATGCTCTTGATTTCTTTTGCCGGCATCAGCCAAACCAAAAACGTAATATCTACACACCGGGTATTTCCTAAAATTGACAAGATCGCAGAATTTGAAAAGGCCGTTGCCAACCATGCCCAAAAATATCATTCCGGCGATAATCATTGGCGTGTGTTTGCCATTCAATCGGGACCGGATCTTGGCGGATATCATATCACCGAAGGTCCAAAGAGCTGGGAGAGTGAAGATGCAAGGGGCGACATCAGTCCCGAACATCAAAACGACTGGAATAAAAATGTAGCGGTCTATTTAACTGACAAGCAGAGCGGCGGCTATTCCGTTTACCAGGAATCGTTAAGCACCATTGCGCTGGGCGATTTTACTGAGAAGATCCAGATCACACATGTATACCCAAAACCGGGGCAAAATGATAATGTGGTAGCCATTCTTAAGAAAATAAAAAAAGCATGGGAGGCTTCAGGTGTAACTGTTGCTGTGTATGTAAGCAGTTCTTCCGGCCCATCGCAATATACCTTAACAACAAGGTATAAGCAGGGATTGAAGGAACGGGCTGTTGGTTTCCGCAAACCGTTTAAAGAAGTGTATGAAACTGCAAACGGTGAAGGTTCTTATGAACAGTACCTAAAAGATATAGCCGAGTACACACAGGAAAGCTGGAGCGAATTACTTTTTATGCGCAAAGACCTCAGTTCAAAATAACCCTTTTTCCATGTTGATAGTTAAACAACCTCATCATTTCGATTAGTGGTGGGGTTTGTTTTTTCCAAAATCCTTTCAAAAAAAGTCGCTTATACCGAACACACATTTTAATGCAGATTTTCTGTAACTGCATACAGTTACATGCTTTGTGATGTGAGTGAGGGAGCCGAAGGCATGACCGCAGGCAGGAACTGCTAAAACCAACCAACCAACTTCATGAACGAAATCAAAACAAAACCCAGAATAGAATCTATTGACCTGTTGAAAGGTTTAGTAATGGTCATCATGGCGCTCGACCATGTGCGGGATTATTTTCATTATTCCGCACCGTTTTTTAATCCTACCGATCCAACCCAAACAACACTGGCTATTTTCTTTACCAGATTCATCACTCATTTTTGTGCACCCGCATTTAGTTTTTTGGCAGGGCTTTCTGCCTTTATGATTGGCAAAAGAAAATCACCCGCTGAATTATCCGTGTTCTTACTTAAACGTGGGCTCTGGTTAATTTTTATCGAACTAACCATTGTATCCTTTGCATGGTCTTTTAACCCTGAATTCAGTCGCACCGGATTAGTGGTAATATGGGTGCTTGGCATGAGTATGATTGCATTGGCTGGTCTTATTCATCTACCCAAAAATATCATCCTGCTATTTAGCATTATCATCATTTTCGGGCACAACCTGTTGGATAGCATTGATATAAAAGACAATATACTTTGGTCGCTCCTGCATCAACCTGGTCTTCTTTGGAGTGATGGAACTCATGCTATCCTCGTTGGCTATCCCATCATACCCTGGATAGCAGTTATGTCATTAGGGTATTGCTTTGGGTCGTTATATGACAACAGTTTTGACGCCTTCAAAAGGAAGAGAATTTTGAACGGCCTGGGTTTAGGAAGCATTTTACTTTTCTTTCTTCTGATAACAATCCATGCTTATGGCGATCCTGTGAAGTGGACAAACTATGGATATACAGTAAAGACAGTGATGTCAATTTTCAACGTTAGCAAGTATCCACCTTCTTTGTTGTATTTGCTGGTAACATTGGGCGGAGCATTTCTTTTTCTTGCCCATGCCGAAAAGTTAAAAGGCAAAGTCGTTAATTTCTTTTGCGTATTTGGCCGGGTGCCATTTTTTTACTACATCATTCATCTTTATCTCATTCATGCATTAGCGCTGTTGGCTGCTGAGCTTACCGGTTTTGGCTGGCAGTCTATGATTTTAGTCAAACACTTTAGAAAAGGAGAAGCGTTAACGGGTTATGGCTTTAATTTGATAACCGTTTACCTGATTTGGTTTTTGGTTATCGTATTGCTTTATCCGCTATGCAAAAAATTTGACGCCTATAAACAAGCCCACAAAGAAAAATGGTGGCTGAGTTATTTGTAAAAAAAGAAATTATAATAAGTGAAACCAAGGCTGAGAGCGGGGTAGGTAAATAGTTATTTTAAACAACTAAAAACATGAAAAAAATCTTATTCCCACACATTGAAAAATGGTTCCTCTTATTTATTCCCTTAGTAATCATTGGCTTTTATCCCGGCTATTGGAGTAAGATAACTGATAACAAAACAACGATACTACATGTTCATACCTTCTTTATGTGTTTATGGGTAATTATGAGTATTGTACAACCTTGGTTGATCATGAGGAAGAAGACCAGCATTCATAAAATTGTTGGCAAAATAAGTTATGTGTTGATTCCCTTAATCGTAATATCCGGTTACATGCTTATTCAGGCCCGCTACGAACGAATACTTCTTCGCATTCAAAATGAAGTAGCAACGGGGAAATTGAACATTACAACTGAGGAGGTACTTAACAGAGTAGCCGGTTCACAACGGCTTGGAATTATTTTCCTTCTTATGCTCGTTATCTTTTACATACTGGCCATTGCCAATCGCAAACGGTTTCTCCATCATGCAACGTATATGATAGGTGCCATATTTACTTCCATTGATCCTGCTTTAGCCCGCATGATTGGTCATTGGGCAAAAGCCAATAATATAGAGCCTAACTTTTTTGTTGAATATAGTTCGCAACTGTTCGCACTCATTCTATTGCTTGCCCTTGCTGTTTACCAACGTTCGAAAAAACAATCGCTGCAACCAATATTGATCGTGATTGGTATTTATGTAATTAGTTTTTTGATCGTTGATTTTGCAGGCAATACTGCTGCCTGGCAATGGTTTGCGGAAAGCTTTTTATTTCGTTAGTCAATAAAATAGTTATTCGTGAATCGTAGAAACTTTATAAAAACTTCCACTATTGCAAGCGCAGGTGTTTTGCTGCCGATTAGTGTAGCTGCATCTGGCCAAAAAACAAAGAAGAAAGTAATTGTGCTTGGTGCTGGCCTTGCTGGTTTAACTGCCGCATGGGAACTCGTACAAGCCGGTCATGAGGTGATCGTGATTGAAGCAAGAAATCGGTCTGGTGGCCGTGTACTAACACTTCGGGAAGGTTTTACTTCAGGATTAACAGCTGAAGCCGGCGCTATGAGTTTCAACGATAATTATTTCAACCTGCTTCGTTATGTGAAACTTTTCAATATTCCGTACGAATCGCTGAAAGCCCCTGCTATACGGAGTATTGGAGGAAATACAGTCTATCATTTGCGTGGCAAGCGAATTGTTCCGGTTAACGGCAAAATAGATTGGCCCTATGAACTAAAACCGGAGGAACGGGAGGATAGTATCACCAACAGGTACATTCAGCCTTTACTGGAAGGTGTGGATGATGTATCTATTTCCAATTCACTGTACAACTGGGCCCGTTCAATTGACAACAAGACATTGCTTCAGCTTGTTGCAGAAAATGGTGCGTCTGCAGGTGCTCAGGAAATTATTCGTGTAACAACCTGGTATTGTGACCGGCAGGGATTGGCTTCGGCTGCAGCGAATCTGTTACCCGTATTACAGAGTGCCAAAAGTAAAGATGTGTACAGCTTCCCCGGCGGAGTTGATCGTTTATCCTCTGCATTTGCAATTAGATTGGGAGAACGAATTCATTTTAATACTGAGGTGGTGAGTATAAAAAATGTCCCCAATAATGTAGAAGTAACTGTTACTGCAGCCGGTAAGCAAGAAAGCATTCGTGCAGACCGCATTGTATGCACAATTCCTTTTTCAGTTTTGCGAAACATTAATATCTCGCCTTCCTTATCCACCTTCAAAAAAGAGATCATTGCCGGGCTGCATTACACACCGGCAACCCGTGTGTTCATGGAAGTAAAGAAAAGATTTTGGGAAGACAATGGAGAGAATGGTTCAGCTATGACTGATCTCCCTATAGGCCAAGTACAAAAACATCCAATGATCAAAACAGGAAAAGAAGGAGAAAGAGCTATCCTTGAAGGTCATGCACGTGGGCAGGATGCTTTGCAACTTGACAAGATGTCGAATGACGACAGATTAAAATTCACACTTGAACAGATGAGCAAAGTTCACCCTGACGTTTCCGACTACTACGAGGGTGGAATTTCAAAGAGTTGGCAGCTTGACCCTTATTCGCTTGGAGCATATTCGTTATTTCTTCCCGGCCAAATTACTTCATGGCTGCCTGAAATCATCCGACCAGAAGGTCGTATACATTTTGCCGGAGAACATACTTCTATATACTCAGGAAGTATGGAAGGTGCGGTTGAATCGGGTGCACGTGCAGCAAAGGAGATTAACGAAGTGTAAGAGGATATTCTGATCCGGCATACGCTGCCGTGGGTTCGTGAAGACACGAAACACAGATATAGAAAAAGAAAAAAGAACAAAATGAAAAGTAAATCAATCACAATCCTGCTTGCAATTGTGCTTTCGCAACTATTCATGATCCCTTTCACTTTAACAGCTCAGCATAATACTGTAGACTTTTCATCTGCAATAACAGTTATTCATTCCTTCGACAGTGAACAAAAGACAAAATCTGTTTTTCCTTTTGATGAAATGTCAAGATATGACTGGCATTATCTTCCTCCAAGTTTGATTCCAAGAAGAGGCGTTTGTTTAAAAGACCTGGATAGCTCGCAAAAGAAAAATGTTTATGCCTTACTTAAAAGTTTTTTAAGTGAGAAAGGTTTTTCACAAACGCAGGACATCATGAATAACGAGTATTATTTAAAAGAGTTAGAGCCAACCATGATACACCGGATACCTGAAAATCATTTCATCGCATTTTATGGAAATCCCGGGAAAGACAGCGTTTGGGGATGGAAATTCAGCGGACATCACATCGCTTTAAATTTTACAATCGTAAACAATCAATTAGCATTCACTCCGGTTTTCTTTGGAGTATATCCTGCTGAAATAAAAGAAGGAAAGAATAAAGGAAGGCGAATCATAAAAGACGAAGAGGATCTTGGCTTTGAGTTAATCAATATGCTTACTGCTGAACAAAAGCTCCAGGCTATCTTTCAATCAAAAGCATTTACTGATATTGTTACTACAAACGCTATTCAGGTTGGACCTCTCGCCCCTGTTGGTATTGTAGCCAAGGACCTGACACTTCAACAAAAAAACATTCTAAACAAATTAATTGCCTGTCATCTTTCTTCTATGCCAACTGAAATAGCAGAGATGCGAATGAAGCGAATCGTATCAGAAGATTTTAGCGAAATAAGATTTGGATGGGCAGGAGGTCTAATAAAGGGAGTGCCACATTATTACAGAATACAGGGAAAAACTTTTTTAATTGAGTTTGACAACACTACACACAATGCGAATCATATACACATTGTATGGCGTGATTTCAATGGCGATTTTGGAGTTGACCTTCTAAATGAGCATTATAAAATAAGCAAGCATCACCACAAATAAAATTGATGATACGTTTTTTTCAAGATTAAACTATCAAGATTCAATAAATAGCGAACAAACAAAACACGTCGTTGACTTTGCAGAACAGTAGTACTAAACACAACAATTTTTAAAATGAATAATAACGCATCACCCTTAATGAATCAAAGCAAGCCAGCTTCGTTTGTAAAATCAGGCTTTGTATTACTTCTTACGCTCTATGTAGGTGTAGTTACATTTCAGGAGATTTTACCCTACCTACGTCTGAACAAAGAAAGTTATGGCAGGTTTTGGGATTATAAATGGCCTTTGTTTTTCCATATTTCAAGTGGAATTACAGCCATGTTAATTGGTCCGTTTCAATTCTGGAAGAAATTCAGAAACAGATATATCAAAATACACAGAATGCTGGGGCGTATCTATCTGATCGCAATTTTAACCGGTACCATCAGTGCAACTTATTTAGCGTGGACCAGTGGCTACAAGATAAGTTTTGCATGGGCGTTTGGTTTAGAGGCATTAGCCTTTGCCTGGATTTCTACGGCATTGATGGCCTATACATCAGTGAGGAGAGGTCGCATTGTTCAGCATAAGGAATGGATGATACGAAGCTATGTAGTAACGCTGGCTTTTTTCTTTTTCCGCATTTTAAATAATTCAACTTATGTGAAATCTATTATACCGGAATTTAAAGAAAGAGGCGTAACGATTATTTGGTTTTGCTGGGCAATTCCATTATTAATAACTGAAATTGTTTTGAGTCGGAAAAAGAAATAATAAATAAAATGCAATTGTTGCCTTACGAAAAACAGCCAGAATTAGTAACAAAAATCGTTGGCATGTGCATATTAAGAATTAGATTTAAGTCATCGATTCTTTCCCAAATCCATCTCCCCTTGAGAAAAGTGTGTACGCTTTCCTTTTAACTCCCTATGTGTTTGACAATGACTTTGCTTCAGCAAAGCATTACTTAATAAGTAAAACCAGTAACATGAGAAAATTTATTCTGCCTATTCTCTGTTTTCAATTTGCATGTATTGTCTCATCTGCACAAAAAACAAAACCTACCAAAGGCATTGCGGGTATATGGCAATTGGTTGAGTTTGCTGATTATGATTCTGTTTCCAATACATGGATAAACCGCTACGGAAAAAATCCACGAGGCTATTTTATTTACTCGCCAGGTGGCATATTAAGTATTAATGTTTCCAGCGATACGCCACTTAAAATGACGGAGGAAGGATCAAAAAATTACACGATCAATTTTCATGAATTTTTCAGCAGTCATTCTTTCGGATACTTTGGTACGTACACATACGAACCTGCAAAGGGACAAGTGATCCATCATGTAAAAGGAGGAACGCTTCCTTTCTATACCGATACAGAACAGCCCAGGCAAATTCAACTAAAAGGCGATACAGCAATCATAGGCGATAACATCCGAACAAGAAGAGTACTGGTTAGGGTAGAATAATATTTAAACCATTTTTTTAATGAAAACAGACTTAACGAAATCGAGAATAACATCAATTGACCTTTTGCGTGGTGTTGTTATGATCATAATGGCACTGGATCATGTAAGAGATTATTTCCATGCCGATGCGTTTATTTACGATCCGCTTGATCTGGAAAAAACAACACCGGTACTTTTTTTTACCCGATGGATCACTCATTTCTGTGCACCGGTATTTATGTTCCTTGCGGGTACATCTGCATCGCTGGTAGGTGAACGAAAAAGTAAAAAAGAATTGTCTATGTTTCTCTTTAAACGGGGAGCATGGCTGATACTGCTAGAACTTACAGTTATCAATTTCGGATGGAACTTTGATATTACATTTAACAACATCTACTTTATTGTTATCTGGGTACTGGGCCTAAGCATGATCGCCTTAGCAGCAGCTGTTCATTTACCAAGAAAATGGATTTTTATCATTGGACTCCTCATTTTAGCCGGGCATAATCTTTTAGATGGAATTCATGTACAGGGAAATACATTTAAAGCATTTACGTGGGCAATCGTTCATGATCAGAATTTATTTACATGGGCAGGTAAAGATATATTAGTAGGTTACCCGGTATTACCATGGATTGGCATTATTATGCTGGGTTATTGTTTTGGCGCATTGTATTCACCTGCTTTTGGTACAGAAAAAAGAAAAAAATGGTTGCTCAATATTGGTGGCGGAGCTGTACTCTTATTTATTAGTATACGCTTTGCCAATTTTTATGGTGATCCCGGCCCCTGGAGTAAACAAGACAATTTCTTAAAAACATTCCTGGATTTTATCAGTACCACTAAATATCCACCCTCATTATTATATGCATTAATGACACTTGGACCTTCTGTCTTATTCCTTGCATTTACAGAAAGAGCAAATAACACATTTACAAAATTCATTTCAATTTATGGAAGAGTGCCGATGTTCTACTACATCCTGCACATTTACCTGTTGCATGCTGCAGCCTTGGTAGCAACCGGATTGTTTACCGGTTTCAGCTGGCAGGTATGGGTATTGAAAGAGCCGTTATGGTTAACTCAAACATTAAAAGGTTACGGCTTTTCATTGGGCATTGTATACATCGTTTGGATAGGGATCGTATTGTGCTTATACCCTTTGTGTAAATGGTACGACCGCTATAAACAAGCCCATAAAGAAAAATGGTGGTTGAGTTATTTGTAAACAATCAATACAGCCGTGATTCGTGAAGACACGAACCACAAGGCTTGCAATAATAAATCTTAACCAACTAAAACTAATCATTATGCAACGCAGAACATTTATCAAAAACTCATCACTTACAGTGATCAGCATCAGTGCATTCGGAGGGTTGAACTGGAATGGAAAAAATTTTGAAGGCGATAACGAAACTACCACCGATATACTTGGTCCATTTTACCGACCCGGTGCACCATTGCGAAGTAATTTAAGATTGCCCGCTTCCAACGGAGCTCCAATCGTTTTAAAAGGAATCATTTTTAAAGAAGATGGAAAAACACCCGTCAACAATGCATTCGTTGAGATCTGGCATTGCGATGAACATGAAGTTTATGATAATGCTTCTGACGACTACAACTATCGTGGCGCACAAAAAACAAAAGCAGATGGGAAATATGTATTCAAATCTATTTTACCCGTTCCTTATAAAGCCGACCCGAATAACGAAGCATCCTGGCGGCCGGCTCATATACACATGCGTGTGTCTGTTCCCGGTCAACAGGACCTGATCACACAACTTTATTTTAAAGGTGGCAAGTATGTTGAAACGGACACCTGGGCTTCTGCTCCACAGGCTGTAAACCGAATCCTTGATGTATCAAAGAATGCATCGGGAGAAAGTGAAATTGTTTTTAATGTGATCATGCGTAAAGAAATTCCGCTGGATAAAAAAGTGTATGATAAGATTACAGGACTGTACAGTATTGACGACGGCAGTAAAATTGAGTTTATTCAGAAAGATGATCTCTTGTTTATGAAACGTAATGGTCAATTAATGGCGGGATTAACGTACAATGGAAAAAACAGCTTTGAGGGAGGAATTGGATTTCCAAAAGTTCGTTTTGAGGTATTAACAAATGGTGGATCGAAAGCAGTTATTACAACTCAAACCAAGACCTATACAGGTGAAAAGTATTTAAAGTATAATGAGTAAAAAATGACAGCAACAGATTGCCTGTTGCATTTGCATACCTCAAAACTTCTGTCTACCTTATGTCCTCCGTTCGAATCGACGAAATTCACCCCTTCTACCAACCAAAACCACATCCATGCAACAAGCATTTATACCTGTGCAATTAAACGAGCGGATAAGTATCATGGATTCGCTTCGTGGAATTGCAATTCTGGGAATTTTTATAGCGAACCTGGGTTCAGGCTTTTCGTTTTATGATGCTACGTTGAACAACAGCGGACCTTTCTTTCATCCGCTTGATAAAACATTTCAGTTTTGGCAACATGTTTTTATTGAAGGAAAATTCTATTCTATTTTCAGTTTGCTGTTTGGGTGGGGTATGGCCATTCAGTTGAAACGAAGCGAAGTAAAGGGTTTAACTCCTGTAAAGTTTATGCGCAGGCGTTTAACGTTTATGTTCTTGCTTGGTCTTGCACATTTGTTGTTATTATGGACGGGCGATATCGTTGCCTTTTATGCATTGGTGGGTTTCGTGTTTTTATGGATCAGAAAATGGAGCGACCGGAAATTATTCATCTCCGCTATTGTTATGCTATGCTTACCTGTGCTCATTTATTTCCTGCGCATGAAATGGAATGTATTGCTGGCGCCTGCAGGTTTGCTTTATGGCACAGGTACAACAGTTGATTCGTATTTAACAGGTTCGAAATCTTTTGACGAGTTCTTGATCAACCTGAAAACAGAAAATTATTTTTTCCAGTTAAAAAGCCTTGTGGCTGGTGTGTTTTATCGTTTTGGTGATCTTATTTTCCAAAGCCGGCCTTTAAAAGTGTTGGGCATGTTTATTCTGGGTTACTTATTGGGGCGTAATGATCGTTATAAAACCATCCTTGCGAATAAACAATTGCTTTGGATGGTTGCAGGAGGTGGTTTGCTTATTGGCCTGCCTGCAAACTATCAATTATCAAAACTGATGGAAACTGGTTTATACTACCAGTTGAAGATAGAAGGTGTTTATCAAAGCATTGCCTATGCGTTGGGTGTGACCCCATTAGCGTTGGCTTATGTATCGTTATTTTTTCTGTTTGCACAAACGGCAATTGGTAAAAAAGTTACTGCTTTGTTGCAACCGGTTGGCAAAATGGCGTTCACCAATTACATCACACACTCCATTATTGGTACACTTGTATTCTATGGTGCCGGTTTGGGTCTTGCCCGTGAAGTAGGCCCCGTTTACTATACGATGCTTGCATTACTTGTGTTTATCGGGCAAATCATCGTGAGTACTGTATGGTTAAAGTATTTCAATTACGGACCCATTGAATGGTTATGGCGAAGTGCAACGTATAAAAAATGGCAGCCGTTGAAAAAGAAACTGAATACTTAAAACTATAGCATGGAATTTATCAACTCATTACTCGCAATCAATCCCAATTACATCTTAATTGGTTTGATGGTGCTGTTTTATTCACTCGAACAATTGCTCGGCAATCAATTCAAGTTCGACAAAAGACCGCAACACCTGTTTCAAAACAGCTTGTTCTATGTTGTCTTTTTCCTCGTGGGCATTCTCTGGTCGTTTGTTTCAGTATTTAGTATTGAGTGGTTGAACAATCATCAGATCGGGCTTTTCTATTTGGTACAACTACCTCTCTGGTTAAAATTATTAGTTGGCGTTGCATTGTTCGATCTGGTGAGTTACTGGTTTCACCGCCTGTCGCATGTGGTGCCGTTTCTCTGGCGTTTCCATCGTGTACACCACAGCGATACCACGATGGATGCATCCACTAATTTCCGCGGACACCCATTGGAAAGTTTTCTTTGGTTTGGAAGTAGTAATATTCTTGCGGCTGCTGTTTTTGGTCTTGACCTTCTTACACTCGGATTGTATTTATTTATTACGATGATTTTCTTTGTACTGCAACATTCCAATCTTCGTTTTCCGAAATGGCTCGATAAAAGTTTAGGGTTAGTGATCACCACACCTAACATCCACAAAGTGCATCATGAGCAGGATCAGAGTTATACCGATTCAAACTTCTCCGACATTTTTATTTTATGGGATCGCCTGTTCGGTACCTATAAAAGTAAACCGGTTGAACAGATCAAATTGGGATTGAAAGAATTTGACGAAGAGAAAAAACAAACGTTTTGGTATTTGATGAAAAGTCCGTTTTTAGAAATAAAAAGAGTTGAGTCAGAAGAACTAAATAAAAATACCAATGCTATCACACAATTGAATAAATAAATATGATGAATAAACTATCTCTTGTTTTTGTTCTGCTGGTTGCAAGCTCTGCTTTTTCGCAAACGGGAATGAAAGTACCTGTTGCTGGTCTGGCTGCTATCAAACAATCGGATTTAAAAAACGATTTGTATCAACATGCTGATGCCCGGTTTAAAGGCCGTGGTGCAGGTACCATCAATGAACTGAATGCCGCTGTTTGGGTTGCAGAAAAATACAGAAGTCTCGGCCTAAAACCAGCCGGTGAAAACAATTCTTACTATCAGTATTTTAATATGTGGCGCAACAGGATCGCTTCCGTCAGCAGAGTATCCATCAATGGTCGCTCTTTGTCATTGTGGAGCGAAGTTGCGATTGCACAAATGGCAGCAGTTGCTTTAGATCAACCGATTGTTTACCTCGGAAGTATTTCATCTGTTGATTTAAATAACATTGATGTAAAAGGAAAGGTCGTAGCCTTTGATGCAGTACCGGGCATACTAAATTACAACATGTCATTACCCGGCTGGCGCTATCAACGGTTTATGATGACAAAATATGGAAATGCTCTCGTTGCCAAAGGAGCTGCTGCACTTATACTCCTTGCCGATCAAGAAACCGAAACAGCATGGCCCGATGCAATAGAAAATTTTAAGGAAGGCAGTTTTGATTTAGAAGGAGGACCCAATGAAAAAGTAACAGCAACCGTACCGGTACTTTGGCTACACAAGTCCGCACAAAAAGAAATTGCAACCAATACTGCCCGACTGAAAGCAAACATTGTTATTGAGCGCTACAGTTATCCTTCTGTAAATCTCGTGGGCCTTATTGAAGGAACAGACCCTGTACTTTCAAAAGAATATGTTCTGTACAGCGGCCATACCGATGCACATGGCATTCGCAACAACATTGATGGAGACAGTATTTATTACGGAGCAGATGATAATGCCAGTGTTAATGTAGCCATGTTTGCTGTAGCCCGAGCATTCAAAAAAAATCCTGGTAAACGTTCGGTACTGTTTGTGATCCATGGTGCTGAAGAGCGTGGGCTTTTAGGCTCAAGGTGGTATTCATCGCATCCAACGGTACCCATTCAAAATATTGTAGCGGTTTTAAATGGAGATATGATTGGCAGAAACCATCCGGATAGTGCCACCGTTTTAGGTATACAACCACCACATCGTACATCAAACGAACTCACACAAATGGTATTGGATGCGAATAACGAGGGGCCGAAGTTTAAGTTAGATACACTTTGGGATAAAGTGGAACATCCTGAATACTGGTTTTTCAGAAGCGATCATCTACCCTATGCAAGGTTGGGTATTCCTTCACTCATGTACACTACACTGCTGCATGTAGATTATCATACACCAAAAGATAATGCGGCAAATATTGATTACGCTAAACTGAAAAAAGTGACCGAATGGATGTATCGTACCGGATGGAAAGCAGCGAATACAACACAACGACCGGACAGAGTACCCAATTTCAAATTGGAGCGGTAATACTTTGAAGAGCAGAATAAGAAACAATAGCAACATTGGAATCGTAACATACGTTGTGCCCTTCGTGAAAATCTTTGTGTGATTTGTGCAACTAAGATCATTCTAATTAAGAGTAACACAAAGAACACGAAGAAGGCACAAAGTCCACAAGCAGAAATAGAACGAGGTTATTGTTAACAACCATAAGTTTGAACTAAAGAAATGAAAATAGAAATTATGAGAAAAATAATATTGCTCCTTTTGATAGGTTTGAATACGTCCACGATTCATGCACAACAAACTTATTTCCCCGATGCCGATTGGCAAACAAAAAAACCCGAAGAGTTAAAGATGAATAAAGTTTGGATCGACAGTGCAGTAAGCTTCGCATTGAAAAGTGAAAACAAAGTTGAACGGGACTTGCGTATTGCCAATATGAAATCTTATTCACGTGAACCGGGATATAAAATGATCGGGCCAATGAAAGAAAGAGGCGGGCCTGCCGGGCTTGTGATCAGGAACGGATACATCGTTGCACAATGGGGCGATGTAAACAGAGTTGATATGACGTTTAGTGTAACGAAAAGTTATCTCTCCACTGTTGCAGGCTTAGCTGTTGATCAAGGCCTCATTAAAAATGTAAATGATAAAGTTGGTCAATATGTATGGGGCGAATTATTTGAAGGGCCACACAATTCAAAAGTTACCTGGGATCATTTACTTACACAATCAAGTGATTGGAATGGCAGACTTTTTGGTTTAGATGACTGGGCCGACCGTCCACCAAGAGAAGGAACAATTGATGATTGGAAAAACCGCAAGCTGCTTGAACCCGGAACCAATTATGAATACAATGATGTACGTGTAAATCTCCTTGCCTATTCGTTGTTGCAGGTTTGGCGTAAACCATTGCCGGTTGTGTTCAAAGAAAAGATCATGGATCCCATTGGTGCATCTACTACATGGCGTTGGTTTGGTTATGAAAATTCATTTGTAACACTTGATGGCTTAACGATGCAATCAGTAAGTGGCGGCGGACATCATGGCGGCGGCATCTTTATTAATACATTGGATCACGCACGGTTTGGTTTGTTGTTTCTGCGAAACGGCAAATGGAAAAATCAACAACTGCTTTCTGAAAAATGGATCAACGCTGCAATACAACCATCATCAGCAAATAAAAATTACGGTTACCTGTGGTGGCTCAACACAGAACAGAACTGGAAAGGCATTTCAACCAAAGTATATTATGCAAATGGTTTTGGCGGCAACTATATCATCATCGATAAAGAACATGACCTTGTAGTTGTTACCCGATGGATGGATGACAGTAAGGTGGCAGAAATGCTGAGCCTCGTTATTAAATCGATCGAAGCGAAATAATTTCCAAACAATAGCAACACTGAACCCAACCACATGAACCCGGTTTCAAAAAAAGAAAATTTAAAACGAGAAATCGGCGTACGGTCACTCACATTAGCAATTCTGAATATCACAGCAGGTTCCGGCATCTTTATTATTCCGGCTATTATTGCGGAAGATCTTGGTGCTGCTGCTATTCTTGCTTACCTGGTTTGTGGTGCACTGATCTTTTTGATTGGTCTTTGCTTTGCCGAAGTAGGTTCTAAAACTTCTGTAAGCGGTGGCGTGTATAGTTATATTGAAAATGCATTTGGTCCTTATGCAGGATTTTTAGCGAACAATATCTATTGGCTGGGAGGATGCATTGTATCAGACGCAGCCATTGCGAACGCATTGGTTGATACGTTGAAATATTTTTTTCCTTTCTTGAGTAACGAGATCTACCGGGCTGCATTACTCGTGTTTGTTTTTGGCAGCATTGCGTTGATCAATATCCGCAGTGTAAAAAACGGTGTGCGGTTGATCGAGTTTGCAACACTGGGAAAATTAATTCCACTCATTGCAGTAGTTGTTGCAGGAGCAGCATTTTTATCACCCGAAAATTTACGTTGGACGATCGAACCAACCTTCAGCAATCTCGGTGCTGCATCCTTACTTTTATTTTTTGCTTTCATTGGTTTAGATGGTCCGTTAAGCAACGGCGGAGAAATTAAAAATCCAAAACGTACCGTTCCTCTTGGAATATTTTTCGGTATTACGGCGGTATTACTTTTATACATCTCCATTCAGTTGGTAACGCACGGTGTTCTCGGTGCAACTGTTACGGCACATAAAGATGCTCCACTTGCGGCAGTTGCGGGTATTGCATTTGGTAAATGGGGAGCCATTATCATTATTGCAGCCAGTGCGCTTTCGATGCTCGGTGCATTGGGTGGTGAAATACTTTCTATTCCGCGGATCTTATTTGCCGGCGCAAGAGATGGACTACTGCCTAAGCCATTGGCGAAAGTTCATGACCGTTACTTTACACCACATGTTGCCATTGTATTTTATGCGTCGTTGGGATTGATACTCGCCATCTCCGGTGGCTTCAAGCAATTAGCCACTATTGCAAGCGCAGCTTTATTGATCATCTATCTGGGCGTTGTATTGTCCTCAGTAAAGCTCCGGAGAAAAGAGACCACAACAACCGAAAAAACATTTCGTGTACCCGGTGGCATCATTGTTCCATTGTTGGCTGCTGCCGGTATTATTTGGTTGCTATCCAATTTAACCAGAAATGAACTTACAGGCATTGGCCTGTTTATGATCGTACTCTCAATTATCTATTTCACTATGAAACAGGTAAAAAAGAAGAAGCAGAATAAAGAGAACAGTGGTTTGAAAGACTAACAAGTTCATTATAAAAAAGACAGACAAAACAATTCCGCATCATGCAAAAAATAAACCTCCTGCTTGTTTTATTACTGCTGTCAGTAATTACATCTGCTCAAAATAGTATTAAAGAACAAGAGGCCGTACAGCAAACCGTTGTAAAATTTTTTGACGCCTTATCTAATCGTGACTCTGTAAACCTGAAAGCAATGAGTACATCAGATATTACATTGTATGAATATGGCGGGGTGTGGACCATCGACACGCTGATTCTGAAAGCGATTACACTAAACACGGCAAAAGAATTTGCACGTACAAACACATTCGAGTTTATTCATACAACTGTAGACAACAAGATGGCATTGGTTAATTATCGTCTGCAATCAGTAATAATGAGAGATGGGAAACAGGCAACATTACAATGGCTTGAAACAGTAGTGCTGATAAAAGAACGTAACCAATGGAAAGTAAAGCATCTTCATTCCACACTCATTAAAAGAAGTTAAAATCAACAGCCCGCTTATCATACAAATTCTCAACTAACATTTATGCGAATAACCATTTCCTTTCTTGTAATTGCTTTCATGCTGACAGGCCCAGCATTTTCACAACTTAAATTCAGCGATGAAACAAAAAAATATATTGAGTACAACGACTCCGTAATAGTTTTCATAAACTGTTTGCTGATTGATGGGAAAGGCAATGCAGCTAAACCTCATCAAACAGTTATCATCAGCAAAGGAAAAATTGATTGGGTAGGTGATGATGATAAAGCCATCATTCCAAAAGCTGCCAACGTCATTGATCTGAATGGTAAAACAATTATGCCGGGTTTGGTAATGATGCATGAGCATATGTACATATCAGCAGCTTCAATCGAAGCCCGTTATCTTAATTTAAAACAATTGCCTTTTAGTTTTCCAAGGCTTTACCTCGCAGCAGGTGCTACTACCATCAGAACATGTGGCAGCATTGAACCTTACTCCGATTTGCGTATAAAAAAAGATATTGATCTTGGTATATTTCCCGGCCCAAGTATTGAATTGACGGCTCCTTACATTGAAGGAAAGTCACCCCGCTTTCCACAAATGAAAGACAATAAATCAGCAGCCGATGCAGCAGCTTTTGTTAACTATTGGGCCGACCAGGGATTTACTTCGTTTAAAGCATACATGGGTGTTGATAAGCCCACATTAAAAGCAGCGATAGATGCAGCACATAAACGAAAGTTGAAAATCACTGGCCATCTGGATGTTGTTACCTATAAAGAAGCAGCTTCACTGGGTATGGATCATCTGGAACATGGCTTTATGGCCAGTACAGATTTTGTCGTTGGTAAAAAAGAAAATGAACCACCAGCTCCCGGTGCAGCGATCATGTCCTTGGGTAATCTTACTATTAAAAGTGACAGCGTAAAACAATTCATTCAGTTTTTGATTGATAAAAAAGTAAGCATTACTTCATCGCTAGCTGTATTCGAAGGATCTACTACCACACAGCCGCTGCCCAACCAGGAATCGCTCCATGCGATGTCGCCTGATACAAGAGATTATTATCTGCAAAGATTGGCAACCATCAAATCGGCGAAAGGTCCAACTCCATACGATAAAGCATTTGCCACTACTGCCAAAATGGAAAAACTGTTTTACGAAATGGGTGGCTTACTTACTGTTGGTACTGATCCAACCGGTAATGGCGGCATCCTTGCAGGTTATGGTAATTGGCGTGCCATCGAATTATTAGTTGAAGTTGCCGGCTTCACACCGCTGGAAGCAATTAAGATTGCTACACAAAATGGAAGCATTGCTTTAGAATTAAATCAAACAATAGGAACTATTGAACCCGGTAAGTCTGCTGATCTCTTAATTATTAACGGAGACCCATCAAAAGATATTCATGATCTGCGGAAAATTCTTTTTGTATTCAGAAACGGCATCGGCTATAACTCAAAAAAATTATTCGAATCTGTAAAAGGAAAAGTAGGATTTAATTAAACTAAAAACAATACTCAGTATGAAAAATAATTTTGTAGTTGCTGTATGCATACTCTTCAACTTGTCGGTTACCGCACAAAAACCAAGAGCAAGAGATATCGGAATCCCGTTTGATGGAACACCCGGAAAATTCAATGCCATTACTGATGTAAAAGGTGTGGAGGTTGGTTACAGCACCATCATTTCGGGAACTGGTAAAAACATAAGAGGTAAAGGTCCCGTAAGAACTGGCGTAACAGCCATCTTACCGAGAGGAATGAATAATAATCCTGTTTATGCAAACTGGTATTCACTCAACGGCAATGGTGAAATGACTGGTACAACATGGGTAACAGAATCCGGCTTTTTGGAAGGACCAGTGATGATTACGAATACAAACAGTGTGGGCACGGTAAGAGATGCAGTATTAAAATGGTATGTAAAGAAAGGCTGGTACACCGAAGATTTTTGGTACACCTATCCGGTTGTGGCCGAAACCTATGATGGCTTCTTAAATGATATTTATGGTTTTCATGTGAAAGAAACACATGCATATGAAGCATTAGACAATGCAAAGAGTGGTTTTATAAAAGAGGGAAATATAGGTGGCGGAACGGGGATGAGGTGTTTGGGTTTTAAAGGTGGCAGTGGTACTTCATCAAGAGTTGTAAAAATTAAAGACTCCACTTATACATTGGGTGTTTTTGTACAGGCAAATTTTGGCCGAAAAAGAAATCTGACAATTGCAGGTGTACCTGTAGGAAAAGAATTAATCGACACACTCAATAATGAATTAAAAGCCGCTCCATCGTACCGTCAGGAAGGGGATGGTTCTATTATTGTGGTTGTTGCAACTGATGCACCATTACTTCCGCATCAGTTAAAAAGAATTGCTCAACGGGTAACGCTGGGTATTGGAAATGTAGGTGGGCAGGGAACAAATGGATCAGGCGATATTTTTATGGCCTTCTCTACTGCAAACCTAACTGCGTTTCAAAGACAGGCATTTACAAAAATTGATGAGTTGCCCAACGACCTAATTGACCCTTTGTTTGAAGCAACTATCCAGGCAACCGAAGAAGCCATCATCAATGCAATGGTTGCTGCAGAAACCATGGAAGGTATTAACGGAAACAAATCGTATGCAATGCCGCATCAACTGGTAATTGATTTGTTGAAAAAATATAAGCGGTTAAAATGATAAAAGAACAATCCAAACTTTACGGACTTGACCATTTAAGAGCATTAGCTATTTTACTGGTACTTGGATTCCATTACCAGCTTGGGTATTTTGGATTTCCTGAATGGACCACACAGTTTAATCAATTTGGCTGGACAGGCGTTGACCTGTTTTTTGTGCTAAGTGGGTTTTTAATTTCATCGCAGCTCTTTTCACAAATGAAAAAGGGCAAATCTATTTCGTTGAAAGAATTCTTTTTGAAACGCTTTTTCAGAATTATCCCAATTTACTTTGTAGTGGTTGCCATTTATTTTTGCGTTCCATTTTTTCGGGAAAAAGAAGCGCTGCCTCCACTGTGGAAGTTTTTAACCTTTACTCAAAACTTTGGGTTAGATGCAATAAACTTCGGTACATTTTCACACGCATGGTCTTTGTGTGTAGAAGAACATTTTTATTTATTTCTTCCGTTGATATTAATTTTTCTTCAAACTACACAGCTTTTTAAAAAAGGTTATTGGGTTTTGATAATACTGTTTGCTGCCGGGTTTGCAGCAAGACTGTTAAGCTGGCATGAAGGATACCTTCCAACAGTTGGCAATGAAAGCTCGTTGGCATCGTGGACAGAATTCGTTTATTATCCAACCTACAATCGGTTGGATGGGCTATTAGTTGGTGTTTCCATTGCAGCCATTTATCAATACCTGCCAAACACGTGGAATAAAATCTCAGCCTATGGAAATCAGATACTGCTGGCGGGTCTTGTTCTGTTAACCATCGCTTATTTCTTTTGCTCTGACCTTTCGACTTATACAACTTCAATTGTTGGGTTTCCTTTTATTTCAATAGGCTATGGATTTCTTGTAACGGGAGCTGTTTGCCCAACAAGTGTTTTGTATAAATGGAATTCAAAAGTCACCACACTTATTGCTACACTTTCTTATGGTATATACCTTTCTCACAAAGGAGTGATTCATATGGCGCAGGAAATCTTTTCTGATTGGGGAATAGACAAAAACGGAAATGTGATGTTTTTGATCTGTATTGCATGTTGTTTTCTGATTGCATGGTTACTGCATCTGGTCATTGAAAAACCGTTTATGAAATGGAGAGATGTGGTGCTTCAGAAAAAACAACATATCACTCAAAACTTATCGACGATTAAAAACTAGAAAAATGAAAATAACATTCCTGCTTATCACTTTGATTAATCTTTTTTCCTTCCAGCTTTCGGCGCAAAAGAAAAATCAATCAATTCAATTGGAGTCACTGCTGGAACAATATTCAAAAGAATATTATGCATTAAATCCATTAGAAGCCACACAAGCAGGTATCAACGACTACAACAATCAACTTGAAATTACCATCAGCAATGAGTATAGAAATAAAGCAAAAGCACTTAATCAAAAATATCTCAGCCAATTAGCTGTCATCAACAAAACAGGCTTAACAGCATCTCAGCTATTGAGTATTGATGTTCTTACCTATAAACTGAAATCCGAAAACGAAAGATGGAATAATTCTTTGGGGTTTTACAGACCTGTTGACCAATTCGTGTTCAGCTTTACAACCAGGTTTGCAACATTAGGTTCGGGAGCAGGGTTTGTTCCTTTTAATACTGAAAAAGATTACCGGGATTTTATGAGCCGCATGAAAGGTTTCCAGCTATGGGTTGATCAGGCCATTGCAAATATGAAAAAGGGTGTTGCCCAAAATAACACCAACCCAAAGGCTGCAATGGAAAAAGTGCCACTACAATTAAAAGCATTGTTTGAAACTACTTTACAACAAAATGTTTTCTATAAACCTTTACTAAAGCTACCAACCAATATCGATAGTGCTGCTGCAATTCGGTTAAAGAAAGATTATTCTGATGTAATTCAAAACATTTTAAAACCGGCCTACAAAAAATTACACGATTATATTGTTACAGAATATATTCCAAAGGCAAGAACAACATCTGGTCTTTTAGATAATGATAAGGGCAAGAAAGAATATGAGCTGTGGCTAAAGTATTATACCACTACAAACATTACAGCCGAACAAATTTTCAATTTAGGACTTAGTGAAGTTGCCCGTATTCGCAAAGAAATGGATTCTGTAAAAGCACAGGTTAGCTTTAAAGGTGATTTGAAATCTTTTTTTGAATATGTAAAAACCGATCCTAAATTCTTTCCATTTAAAACAGAAGAGGAAGTATTGGATAGGTTCAGAAGCTTTCTTACTAAAATGTCGCCACAACTGAACATGCTTTTCAATTTAACACCCAAAGCAAAATTTGAAGTACGGGCTACTGAAAAATTTCGGGCTGCCGGTGCTAATGCTGAATACACCCGACCATCAAGAGATGGAAAAAGGCCCGGCATTTTTTATGAAGTAATCCGTGACCCGGCTCAATACAATTATTTCTCCATGGAAGATCTATTTATACACGAAGCTATTCCAGGGCATCACTACCAGGTAGCTATTCAACAGGAAGCCGATATCCCGGAATTTAGAAAAGCTTATGCCACAAGTGCTTTTGGAGAAGGATGGGCATTGTATGCAGAAAGTTTAGGAACTGAATTGGGCATGTATACAGACCCGTATCAATATTTAGGCAGACTTAATGGTGAAATCGAACGGGCTGTTCGATTAGTGGTAGATGCGGGCATCCATTACAAAGGATGGAGCCGTGAAAAAGCCATAGCCTATGTGTTGGAGAACCAACCTGTATCATCTGTTGAAGCGGTACAACGGATAGAGCGATATATGGTTACTGCAGGACAGGCAGTAAGTTATAAAATAGGTGAGTTAAAAATTATTGAACTACGAGAAAGAGCAAAGAAGAGATTGGGGAACAAGTTTGACATTAAAGAATTCCATGATGAAGTGTTGAAAGATGGCAGCCTTCCTCTGATTATTTTGGAATCAAAAATCAATCGGTGGATAGAAAGCAAGAAGTGATGAAAAATTAAATAACAACACATGCTTAAAAAAATTTCCATAGCTGTTTTTTGGTTCGCCTTCTTCGGTTTCTTTCTCGTTATGTTGATACCGAAGTACAAGTATCTCAGCAATGATGCCTTAGAACATTGGGGAAGTAAGAGCACCTTTGACAACAGCATTTTTGCATTGCATATTTTTGCGGGTATCATTGTTTATTGCACGGCCGTTCTGCAATTCACACCTGCAATCCGAAATAAGTACATTTCCTTTCATCGCAAAACGGGCAAGCTCTATATTCTTTCATCATTGCTCTGTATTACTTCATTGTATGTGATGTTACCCAGAACCGGATGCACGGCTTGTATGCCATCACAATATATAGTCACCAGTTTGTGGCTGCTGTTCATCATCCTTGCTTTTTATTTTATCAAGCAACGAAGAATAGTAATGCATCAACGAATGATGATCAGCAGTTTTATCTGTGCAGCTTACTTTGTAACGATACGGGTAATTGATGCTTTTGCCATGGACTTATTCAATTCTATATTTCGAAATGAAGCAACAGCATTTCTGGCTTCAGATGTATTTGTGTGGCTGGTTCCATTGCTGTTGTTCTGGATGTATTGGTTGATAAGAGACAGAAAAGAAAAAAGATACGGGATGGAAATTGTTTAGCGGATTTTATACCAGTGTTCCTATAAAATAAATTACAAATTATGCAACGCAGAAACTTTATTCAACAATCATCACTTACTGTTATTGGTTTGGGTGTATTTGGATCCTTACTTTCAAATACTAAAAAAGCAGGAGCCACTTTAAGCGTAAACAGCAAACGTATTGAAAGCCGCATTTTTGAACTGGCAAAATTTGGTGTGGATGAAAAAGGCCGTGGTTACCGTGTAGCTTATACCAAAGGCGATATTGAAGGTCGTGCATGGTTTATGGAGCTCATGAAAAAAGCGGGGCTTGATCTAACCATTGATGCAGCAGGTAATATTATCGGCAAACGCAAAGGAAAAAATGCATCACTCAAACCAATTGCATTTGGTTCGCATATTGATATGGTGCCCGATGGCGGTAACTATGATGGTACACTTGGCTCCATCAGTGCATTGGAAGTAATTGAGATACTCAATGAAAATAATGTGATTACAGAACATCCGTTGGAAGTGATCATTTTTGCCAATGAAGAAGGTGGCACCATTGGAAGTATGGCTATGGCAGGAAACTTAACTCCTGAAGGATTAAAACAAAAAAGCCAGAGTGGATTCACACAGGCAGAAGGCATCAAAGTTCTTGGCGGCAATCCCGATAATATTCAATCAGCAAAGCGTAATAAAGGAGATATCCATGCATGGATCGAATTGCATATTGAGCAAGGTGGCATTTTAGAAAGAGAAAAAATACAGATCGGTGTGGTGGAAGGTATCGTTGGTATTGTGCATTGGGAAGTTACGGTTGAAGGTTTTGCCAATCATGCAGGTGCAACACCAATGAATCTGCGACAGGATGCTTTGCTGGCTGCTTCTCAATTTATTATTGCAGTAAACGAAGTGGTGAACAGTGTAAAAGGCACACAAGTAGGTACTGTTGGAAAAATTGCAGTACAGCCAGGTGCTTATAATGTTATTCCGGGTAAAGTTGTGTTAGGATTAGAGATCCGTGATCTGGATGCTGCAAAAATTGAAATGCTGTTTATAGAAATGGAGAAGCGTGCAGCAACCATTGCCACATCAACCAAAACAAAGATCAGTTTTGAACGGCAGGCCAATGAATCAAAGCCTGCATTGACCGATAAAAAATTACAGCAGATCATCAACACATCAGCAAAAGCATTGGGCTTTACCACGAAGTTTATGCAAAGCGGTGCAGGGCATGATTCACAGGAAATAGCAGAGATAGCACCCGCTGCGATGATCTTTATTCCGAGTGTTGGCGGCATCAGTCATTCACCTAAAGAATTTTCAACAGCCACAGATATGGCCAATGGAGCAAATGTGTTGTTGCAAACGATTTTGAAAATAGATAAAGCATAATTCAACCATGGAGGAAGAAGAAAACAAAGAAAGTCCACCGTCAACAGACGACAGTCCACAGCAAGACGCACAGTTGAATAACCCTTCAACTGATGAAACCATTGTACCTGCTGCTGAAACATCAAGCATCATCAATCCACCATCAGACATAAAAGATATGGAAGTACATCATCACACCCACGACCCTGCCGCACCGCACCATAAGAAAAACTGGAAAAGTTATTTCTGGGAATTTTTAATGTTATTCCTCGCTGTGTTCTGCGGATTTTTGGCAGAGTATCAGTTGGAGCATAAGATAGAAAGAGACAGAGCAAAAGAGTTGGCAAGAAGTTTTTATAGAGAACTTAAAAAAGATTCTGTAACTGCAGCAATAAAAGTAGAGAACAGGTTAAAACAAGAAGCAGCATTAAAATATCTTATTAATTATTTCAGAGATAGCAGTCTTAGTAATGTTTCAAAAACATATGCCATCAACTTTGAATATGGAATAAGTTTTCGAAGCCCAACCCTATTTGAACCACGAGCCATGATGCTGGACCAGTTAAAAAACTCCGGGTCGCTTCGGTATTTTAAAAATGAAACATTGCAGGAACTGATTGGCGATTTAACCGTGGCTATAAAAAATATCTATAACCGGCAGGATCTTGAGCATGAACAACGGTTAGTATATATCAACCCGATTTTGGTTAGCCATTATGATTATGATTTTAATGCGGTCATGAAAAAAGAGGGGAAGACAATCTTTGAAGCAATTCATCAATATGAAGCAAGCAACGAAACTGTACCGTATAAAATAAACCAAGCTGAAAAACTTGACAGACAGAATACTGTAAACAAACTGAACTTTTATTTAGGTAATGTATTAAGCTCAACCCGCCAGGTTCACATTCAAAAGTACATTGAGGTAAATGCAGAGCTGTTGAAACTATTACGTAAAGAATATCACCTGGAATAAATTATGGAAGAAAATAAACCCCTCCACAACGAAGAAGAAAAAAGTCCACCGTCAACAGACGACAGTCCACAGCAAGACCTGCAGTTAAATGTTCCTTCAACTGATGAAGCTAATGCCGAAGCTGAACAACCCATAACTCTTAACCTACCACCCGTAACTGAACAAGATATGGAAGTACATCATCATGCCCACGACCCTGCTGCACCACATCATAAGAAAAACTGGAAAAGTTATTTCTGGGAATTCTTAATGTTATTCCTCGCTGTGTTCTGTGGCTTTTTGGCAGAGTATCAGTTGGAGCATAAAATTGAAAAAGACAGAGCTGTAAAATTCATGCATGACATGGTGGAGAATTTAAAGTATGACACTGCACGATGTGGTTATACTTTAAACAGGAATGTGGAGGCTGGATTGAGATTAGACTCCTTCCGGACAGAAATATTTAAAGCTATACAGGGTAACATTGATGGTAACAGATTGTATGAACTTTGGTATAATAACCGCAGTGCATTTGCTGTAACATTTAATGAAGCGGCAATAACACAACTGAAAAACTCAGGGCATCTCCGACTTATAAATAATGATTCGTTGGTGAATAAAATACTAACCTATTATGAACGAAAGGTAAGTTCTACTGATGTCAACAGACTTATTCTTAGAAGCATAGGCGAAGAACGAGAGCAAGTATATCAAAGGTTCTTTAATTTCCGCTATATGGATGAACTACTCAAAGAGGAATGGCAAATGGAAAAAATTAAGCCGGATTCTTCAATGAAAAAGTTAAGAGCAATTTTTTCCAGCAATCCTCCATTACGTTTACTGAAAGAAAGCCCGGAAGAATTGCAGGTATTGTACAATAGTGTAGCCAGGTATGAGGACGGATTGAAGAACTACAATGCTTTTTTACGTTGGACAAAAGAAAGTGCCGAACAATTAATTGGTGACATAAATCAGGAATATCATTTCAAAAAATAATGGAAGAAAACAAACCCATTCACAACGAAAAAGAAAAAAGTCCACCGTCAACAGACGACAGTCCACAGCAAGACCTGCAGTTGAATGTTCCTTCAACTGATGAAACTAATGCCGAAGCTGAACAACCCATAACTCTTAACCAACCACCCGTAACTGAACAAGATATGGAAGTACATCATCATGCCCACGACCCTGCGGCACCACATCATAAGAAAAACTGGAAAAGTTATTTCTGGGAATTTTTAATGTTGTTCCTGGCCATTACACTTGGCTTTCTTGTAGAAAATCAACGTGAGCATTATATAGAACACCTCCGAGCAAAGGAGTTTGCAAAATCATTAATAAAAGATTTGGAAAGCGATAAACTGTCATCAGATTTTCATCAGATAAAGTCGGAACGCTACATTGTTTTTGTAGATAGCTTGCTTCAGGTTTCTAAAAGAAATCTGGAGGGTAGAAATGCTGCTGCATTTTCCTTTTACACCCGATTTTTATACTGGACCGAAGCATTTTCGTGGAACCGGGCCACGTTTGAACAAATTAAAAATTCGGGTAGCCTTCGTTATTTTAAGAACTATCCGTTGTTAGAAAAATTAATGAAGTATGAAGCCATGGTAAACCAAACGGAAGCAGAATTCAGTAATCATCAAACAAGAGGCAATACTTTATTGAACAGCATTAATGAAATTATCGACCCGTCTTACCACCAGCTTTTATCTAAATACAGAATTGCATCTATTGATTCGTTGTCATCGGCATTAATCGAAAATTACCTTTCAATTAAAACGGAATCTCTCGAACCAAAAAGGGATAAAATAATGGTACTGTTGAATATGGCCATAGTACAGCAACGAAATCTTCGTTTTAATATTGATATCCGGTTAAAGCCGACGAAGTTGCTGGCTGATGAATTGATAAATGAACTTAAGAATGAATATCATCTGAAATAAACTATGGAAGAAAACAAATCCATCCACAACGAAGAGGGAAAAAGTCCACCGCCAACAGACGATAGTCCACAGCAAGAACCGCAGTTGAACGTTCCTTCAACTGATGAAACCACTGTGCCTGCTGCTGAAACAATTGCTGAAGCAGACCAACCCATAACTCATAACCCATCACCCGTAACTGAACAAGAAATGGAAGTACATCATCATACCCACGACCCTGCTGCACCACATCATAAAAAAAACTGGAAAAGTTATTTCTGGGAATTTTTAATGTTGTTCCTTGCTGTGTTCTGTGGCTTTTTAGCAGAGTACCAGTTGGAGCATGTAATCGAAAACAGCAGGGAAAAACAGTTCATCAGATCTTACATAGAAGATCTGAAAACAGATACGGCTTCCATCAACCGAAATCTTGCTTACCAACTATCAAGAAAAGAGCAGTTGGATTCCATGATGCTTTTTCTAGAAACACAAACGATCAAAGGTAATGAGAGTGAATTTTATTATTTAGGAAGAGTTCTTATACGAACCAGGCGTTTTCAACCAAGCGACAGAACAATTACCCAGTTAAAAAATTCAGGAGCATTAAGGCTTATCCGGAATGAGCAGGCAGCGGACAGCATCATCAGTTATCAGAAACTGGTTGAAACAATTCTTGGCAATATAGCAGATGAACGGGATGAGCGAAGAGATGTTGATCCGCTAATGTCACTCATATTTGATCCTTATGTTTTTGATAAAATGCTGGACGATAACAACATCATACATAAACCTGCGGGTAATCCGCCGCTGCGTTCATATGATGCTTCGTTGCACAAGGATTTAGCTTATCGTATTCATCAATTAAAAGGAAGTAACAGGATTCTTGATACGAGGCTCACACAATTGCATGCAAAAGCAGCAGGTATTATTAGCTTTTTACAAAAAGCATATCATCTTGAATAAAATTATAAGACATGAAACAACTTTCTTTTCTTCTTCTGACCATGTTCCTTATTCTTAGTTGTACTTCCAACAAACAGCAACGCTCTGCAGAAACATTTTACATGCCTGCAGAGTGGGAGCAACATGATGCTGTGTGGCTCGGTTGGGAAAGGGACAGTTTACGTGGTTATTATCCTGCTGTTGCAAACATCATCAAAGCATTGGCGGGAAATGTTGCGGTGAAGATTGCTTTTAACAATGATACGTTACTGCAAAAAGCAAAAGCATACCTCGCATCGCAGGGAATAGATAGCAGTATGTACAAAAGTTATATCATGCCCGGTGATCGTTACTGGATAAGAGATCATGGTGCTGCTTTTTTAATAAATGGAAAAGGAGAATTAGGTGTTGCAGATTTTGCATGGAACAGTTATGGTTATCCCGGATTCCTGGAAGTAAAGTATAGCGGTAATAAAGACAGTGTTGATCATTACCTGAATCTGCGTAAAGAATTCCGGATGAAAACGGCAAAGGTTGACAGCCTGATGGCTGTTGCTGAAGGCGCAACAATTTTAAAAACAGATGTAAAACATGAAGGTGGCGCCATTGAAGTAAATGGAGCCGGTACATTGATTCTTTGCGAAGCAACTGTTTTTCAGCGCAACCCTGATCTGAAAAAAGAATACATTGAAACAGAGTTTAAACGTGTGCTTGGCGTTACCAATATCATTTGGGTGAAAAAAGGATTGGCTGATGATCCGCAGAATTTCTTTCGTCGTATTGCTCCCGGTTATTATGGTGGCGGAACAGGTGGACATACCGATGAGTTTGTACGCTTTGCCAACGAACACACCATTATGCTTGCATGGGTTGATGAAAAAGAAAAAGATCTCAATCCCATCAATCAAATGAATTATGAACGCATGAATGAGAATTACAACATTCTTAAAAATGCAAAGGACCAGGATGGGAAATCGTTCACCATTATAAAAGTTCCATTGCCAGACTTGATTACCAAGAAGATAAAGGCAAGGGAAAAAATTGATTCACTCGAAGTAACATTTGATGTGGACATGAAGAGTTTTGTTCCCGCAGAAGCACCGGCTGTTGGTGACAGTATTTTACGTGTACCCGCAGGCAGTTATATGAATTACCTCGTAACAAATAAAACCGTGTTGTTACCCACTTACACAGCTCATGGTTCTTCAAAAGACAAAGAAGAACAGGTGCGGAAAATTTTTGAAGAGCAATTTCCCGGAAGAAAGATCGTGTTCATTGATGCCATCATGCAAAACTGGAGTGGCGGAGGTATTCATTGCAGTACACAGCAACAACCGAAGAAGAAATAAAAGAAAACTGTTTACTTTAGTAAAAACGCATTCGAAAATTAATGAGTATCGAAACAACTACTTCTTCCAGCAAGCAAACTCCAACACTCAAGCGTGCTCTTGGTGTAGGCACGGGTATTTTATTAGTTGCAGGTATGATGATCGGTTCAGGTGTATTTAAGAAGATCGTTCCCATGGCACAAACGGGGTTGAGTGAAGGATGGATTATTCTTGCATGGATCGGTGCAGGTATCATTACCATGTTTGGTGCGTTTACCATTGCCGGCCTTGCCAATTTAACCGAAGAATCAGGTGGTGTGTATGAATACCTGCGGCTTTCATTTGGTAATTTCTTTTCCTTTCTTTTTGGGTGGACCGATTTTACAACCATTGGTTGTGCATCCATTGCTGCACTTGGTTTTATTTTCGCTCAAACGGTGAATGTATTTGTTCCATTAGGCAACCCGTTTCAATCGTTGGAACATCTTTCAATTGCAGGGTTTATTTTTCCTTTTGCGGATAGTGGCATCAAGTTGCTGGCCATTGCAGTGATCGTATTACTTACATGGGTCAACTATCGTGGTGTACAAAATGGCGGTCTTATCAACAACATCATTACATCAGCCAAAATACTCGGCATCCTGTTACTTATTATCCTTGGATTATCTTACTCAGGTACAGGTGCAGCACAACAGGTTATTACAAACGAACCGACAGAGGAGTTACATGGTATGGCCTTATTCAGTGCAGTGCTGGCTGCTATGCTTAGTGCGTTTTGGGCCTATGATGGTTGGAGTAATATTTCGTTCATTGCCGGTGAAATAAAAAATCCGAAAAGAAATATTCCCATAGCGATCATGAGTGGTGTTGCCATTGCCATGCTGTTATATGTTTTGGTGAATGTGGCTTATATGCATGTACTTCCGCTACAAGCTTTAAAAGCAGTTGAACAAAGCCAGATCGGTGCGGCGGTGGTTGCAGAAACATTGTTAGGCAACGTGGGTCAAACGCTTATTGTACTGCTCATCATGATCTCGGTATTTGGTGCCATCAACGGAATTATTCTTGCACATGCACGCATCTATTACCGCATGGCTCAGGAAAAGTTCTTCTTCAAAAAAGCAGCGAACGTACATCCCGTATATCGTACGCCTTCTGTGGCCTTGCTTTACACAATGATCTGGAGTTGTATTCTTGTTATATCAGGCACATTCGACATGCTCACGAACATGGTGATCTTTGCCGGTTTTCTGTTTTACAGTTTGGTGGCAATTGCATTATTTAAGATGAAACGCAACGGAACCATCAAAGCAAAAGTGATCGGTTACCCGGTTATTCCTGCGTTCATTACCTTGTTTTCTATTGCGTTACTTATTAATACAGTTGTTACAGAACCAAAGCAATCGCTGATCGGTTCAGGACTTGTGCTAAGTGGCGTATTTTTTTACTTTTACTTTAAAGCAAAAAATAAATAACACTTGCAAATCTGTCGGTTTTTTTGTGGATGAATTTCGTTTGCGTTTTAATCCCGTATTCAATTGAAAACCGGATAAGTTTGGTTATCTTCCTGCATATAAAACCAGACCCTCAGTCAAACCAACCCAAACCTTATCAAACCCTGATCCCAACCTTAAACTGCACAATACTGCTTCTGAAAGTTGTACATATTATTGTGTAAAGTGAAAGCGCATCCATTGTAATTAATAAACCAAAAAACATGCGCCCAAAATCAACCTTCCGCAATTCCTTACTTGCAGCAAGTGCGTTGTACGCAATGTTTTTCTTATCTGCACAATACTTTTTTACGATCACTATACAAAACAACAATCTGTACAACAGGCATTACTCTTTGCAGTATAAAGGCTGAATCAATTCATTATGAAAGCAAGATCCATCAAAGGAAATTCAACTGAAGAAATAAAAAATGCATTGCAACAAAGCATGGCCGATGGCTATCAACCAACATTAGCCATTGTATTCATGTCTGTTAAACAAGACAGAGAAGCGGTTTCCAAATTATTGGACGATAATGGCATTCAGATTTTTGGTGCTACTACAGCAGGCGAATTTATTGATGGCGAAATGGAAGCAGGCAGCATCGTCATTCTCTTGCTCGACATGAATCCAACTTGTTTTAAAATTGAATTTTTGGAAACAAGCCAGGAGACAGCTTTAGAAGATGCAATCAAACTTGGTATTGCCGGAAAAGAAACATTTAACAGCCCTGCATTTATCATCGCAAACAGTGGTGTGGCTTTAGATGGTGAACCATTTGTTGAAGGTATTATACAAGGTTTTGGAAAACATACTTCATCGCCGGAAAAGGAAGTAACCATATTCGGAGGGAAAGCAGCAGATGATCTGGCACTTGAATCAACCTTTGTTTTTACCAATGGAAAAAGTAATAACAGTGCACTGGTAGCACTCATTATTGATGAAGATAAAATAGATGTAAAAGGAATCGCTACCTGTGGCTGGAAGGCAATTGGCACTACAAAAACTGTTACGAAAAGCGAAGGCAATATTGTGTACACCATTGATGATAAACCGGCATTGGATACGTTGATGAATTATCTCGGTGTTGAAATAAAACAGGAAGGCAACAAAGACATTGTAACATTTCTAAGCTCCTGGTATTATCCGTTGCAGGTGGAGCGTGAAAATGTAGATCCTGTAATACGAACCGCCATGTTTGCAAACCGTGAAGAACGTTCGCTTATTTGCTCCGGAAAGGTACCGCAAGGATCAAAGATCAGATTTTCACTTCCACCCGATTTTGATTCCATTGATACAGTTGTTGCAGATTGTAAAAGCATTAAGGAAAATGCACAGCAGCAAGCCGAAGCTTTGATCATGTTTTCATGTGTAAGCAGGCATTTATCGTTTGGAGCTGTAATGAAAGAGGAGATAGAACAGGTTCAACAGATCTGGGATGCACCCATGGCAGGCTTTTTTTCCTATGGTGAATATGGAAAATCCAAAACCGGCAGATATGACTATCATAATAACACATGCTGCCTGGTGGTACTGAAAGAAAAATAGCATCACTTTTTTATCATACATCAAAACCCAAAATTTTCAATCATGCAAAACGTAAACATTATTCAAGACATGTATCAGGCTGTGGCCACCGGCGACTTTCCGGGTTTTTTAAACGGCATGGACGCAGCTATTGAATGGAACGAAGCAGAGAACTTTCCTTATGCAGACAACAATCCTTATATCGGGCCGGGTGCTGTTGCAGCAGGTGTGTTTGGCCGTATTGCTGCCGATTGGGAATACTGGACCTTGTCTGATCATGAGTATCATGAAACAACCGGCGACAAAATTATTGTAACCGGCAGGTACAATGCAAAACATAAGATCACAGGGAAAGTTATCAAAGCCCAGTTTACACATATCTGGACGCTAAACAATGGTAAAGCAACAAGCTTCCAGCAATATACCGATACGAAACAGGTTACAGATGCAATGAAATAATAGCATCAACAATTAAAAAAATCAAGCTCTACCATGCAGGCAAAATCAATAAAAGGAGTTTCAATAGAAGAAATCCAATCCGCCGTACAACAAAGCATGTCCGATGGTTTCAAACCAACATTGGCTATTGCCTTACTGTCCATTAAACAAGATCGCAATGCCATCTTCAAAATATTAGATGATGCAGGCATCACCATTTTTGGGGCCACTACCAATGGTGGTTTTATTGATGATGAAATAGAAATGGGTTCTGCGGCCATCATGTTACTAGACATAAGCCGGGATTACTTTACTATTCTTTTTGAAGAATACCCCGATAAAAACTACCGGGAAGTAGCCACAGGCATGGCTACAAAAACGCTGGAACGGTTTGCTCATCCTGCATTTCTTATTGCCGGCAGTAATATGGAAACGGATGCAGAGCAACTGCTTTTTGGTTTCGAAGATGTAATAGGTAAAACTGTAAACATACATGGCTGCATGGCGGGTGATGATTTTAGTTTTAAGGAGCAATTTGTATTTACCAATAATAAAGAAACCAGCAGGGGCGTCGTTATGCTGGCCTTTGATGAAGACAAAATTAAACTACGGGGTCGGGCCATCTGTGGTTGGAAAGCAGTAGGTACGGTAAAAACAGTTACAAAAAGCGAAGGCAATCATGTGTATACAGTGGATGATATACCGGTGCTGGACCTTACAGCAAAATATGGCGGACTAACAATAAAAGATGATGGCGGCTTTTCCATAGAAGTAGCAGCACAATTTCCTTTGCAATTGCAACGAGAAACCGGCGACCCGGTAATGAGGCCCGGTCTGATGATTGACTGGACCGACCACTCTTTTTATTGTAGCGGTGCGGTTCCCCAGGGTTCCAAAGTTCGTTTTTCGTTGCCACCGGATTTTGATGTAATAGAAAAAGTAATTGAAGGGTGCGAAGATTTGAAAGCAACCGAAATACCTGATGCAGAAGCGTTGATCATATTCAGTTGCGCAGGGCGGTTTGTTTCGCTGGGGCCGCTTATCAATGAAGAAATAAAAGGCATGAGCAAAGTGTGGGATGTGCCGATGGTCGGCATGTTCAGCAATGCAGAACTGGCAAGGGCTACCGGTGGAAATCTGGAAATGCACAACTTAACGGCCTGTTGTGTGGCGATAAAAGAAAAATAAATGAATCAGCATTTACAAAACATATTGAGTTTAATTCAACAGGATGAAACGCTAACCGCTGAATACAAAGCTGCGATCACAAAATCGTTGAAAGATGCTGATAAAGAATTAGAGATAACTGCCTTCAAACTTGACCGTACCGAAAAAGTAAAACGTACCACTGCTATTTTATTGGAAGAAACCATTGAAGAGCTGGACCAAAAACGAAAAGCCATTGAAGAAACAAACGAAGCATTGACCAAATCGCTGGCGGAATTAAAAGCTGCACAGGCACAGTTGATCCAATCCGAAAAAATGGCCAGCCTCGGTGAACTCACTGCAGGTATTGCACATGAAATTCAAAACCCGTTAAACTTCGTCAATAATTTTTCGGAAGTAAGTACAGAGCTGGTGGATGAAATGAATGATGAAATCGAAAAAGGAAACATAGAAGATGTAAAACAAATAGCAAAGGATTTAAAACAAAATCTTGAAAAAATAAACCATCACGGCAAGCGTGCTGGTGATATTGTAAAAGGCATGCTGCAACACAGCCGCAGCAGCAGCGGACAAAAAGAACTCACCGATATCAACGCATTGGCCGATGAATATTTACGGTTAGCGTATCATGGTTTGCGTGCAAAAGACAAAACATTTAATGCAGCCATGAAAACAGATTTTGATGAAACGATTGGCTTGATAAAAATTATTCCGCAGGATATTGGTCGTGTAGTGCTCAATCTCATTACTAATGCATTTTATGCAGTATCAGAACGGAAAAAACAACAGCCTGAATTATACGAACCCGTTGTTTCAGTCAGCACAAAAAAATTAAATGACCGCATTGAGATCCATGTAAAAGACAATGGCACCGGCATTCCACAAAAAGCACTCGATAAAATTTTTCAACCCTTCTTCACCACCAAACCCACAGGACAAGGAACCGGTTTAGGATTGAGTTTGAGTTATGATATTGTAAAAGCACACGGCGGTGAGTTGAAAGTAGAAACAAGAGATGGAGAAGGAAGTGAGTTTATTATTCAATTACCAGATTCGTTATAACAATGAAGCACCCCATCATCCTACTTCTTTTTGTATCCGTTTCCTTTGCTGCGAAAGCTCAGCAAACATTGCCCGACAGTTTAAAAACAGCCTTTCAACTGGCTTCGAATGATTCTGTAAAATTTAAAGCCTCCAGAGCCATCTATACGTTTTACGAAGAAACCAACCGGGATTCTGCACTTCGCTATGCAGAGCTACGTTATGCCATTGCAAAAAAATACAATCGCAGGATTGAAGAAGCGCATTTGCTAGGACAAATGGCATATCAACAAATATATCTTGGTCGTTTCAGTGAAGCATTAACCAATCTTACAGAAGCTGTTCAAATTGCAACAGAAAGCAAAGACGCAAACACCTGGGAACTTACTGCTTTTAATACGCCGGGAAAAAGCCGCCAGGTTACTTTATCAATGCTCAATCATATGCTCGGCCACCTGAAACTGCAAACAGGAAGCACTGAAAGTGTACACTATTTCAAAGAAGGGAGAAGAATTGGTATAGAAATCGATAATGCCTTTCGGGTTACTGTTGCCGATATGTTGCTGGCCACAAATTACATGCAGTTAAATGAGCCCGATTCTGCTTTGCTTTATGCAAAGGAAGGTGAAGCGTACGGCATTCGTGGCGGCATTTCAAAATACCTTTCCAATATCTATTCTGTTATAGGAGATATCTATTGGCAAAAACGACTTGACACAACAGCATTGAACTATTATCACAAATCGCTTCAATATGCCATCCCCGAAGCAAACTTTACTGTTGTTGCCGGTGTATATGAAAGCCTCACTAACTACTATAAAACAAATGGAAATGCCGATTCATCGCTACATTATGCATCTAAAACCTTTGCAGTAGTTGAATCACTTGGCGCTGTAACTACATTCTGGTCCAGAGATATAAACCTTGGTAAGGTATACCAGAATCTTGCGACGGCTTATTTGCTAAAAAGAAATACCGACAGCGCCAACAAATACCTGCAACTTGCAATAACGGTGAAGGATAGTTTAACAACCAATAAATTAAGCAGACTTTCAGCCTTTCAACGTTTAACATTAGATGAACAAATCCGGTTACAGGAAGAAGAAAAGAAACGAACAGAAGCCGAAAACAAACGGCGAATGTATATCCTGTTTGCAGGCATTGCTGTGGCCATGATTATCATTTTGCTGATCTACCGCAATAACCGGCAAAAACAGAAAGCCTATGATCAGTTACAAATGCAAAAAGCAGAAACTGATCTGCAGAAAGAAAAAGCAGATACTGCTTTGCAGGAATTAAAATCAACACAGTCCCAACTCATCCAATCCGAAAAAATGGCAAGCCTTGGCGAACTCACCGCAGGTATTGCACATGAAATTCAAAATCCGTTAAACTTCGTCAACAATTTCAGTGAAGTAAGTAATGAGTTGATCGATGAAATGAATGTAGAATTAAACAAAGGAGATATTGAAGAAGCAAAAGCGATTGCAAATGATGTAAAACAAAACTTAGAAAAAATAAATCATCACGGTAAACGGGCCGATGCAATTGTAAAAGGGATGTTGCAGCATAGCCGCAGCAGCAGCGGGGCAAAAGAACCAACCGACATCAATGCATTGTGTGATGAATACCTCCGCCTCTCTTATCATGGTCTGCGTGCAAAAGACAAAACATTCAACGCAACATTGAAAACTGATTTTGATGCAGGCGTCGGCAACATCAACATTATTCCGCAGGATATCGGAAGAGTAATTCTGAATTTAATAACCAATGCATTTTATGTAGTGAATGAGAAATCAAAGCAGGGAATTGTGGACTATGAACCTACTGTTTCAGTGAGTACAAAAAAAGCGAACTCAAAAATTGAGATCATTGTAAAAGATAATGGCAACGGAATACCTGATTCTATCAAAGAAAAAATATTTCAACCATTCTTCACCACCAAACCAACGGGACAAGGAACGGGTTTGGGATTGAGTTTGAGCTATGATATTGTAAAAGCACATGGTGGCGAGTTGAAAGTGGCGACGAAAGAAGGAGAGGGAAGTGAGTTTACTATTCAATTACCTTTTTAAAAAATGGAGTTATGAAAATATATTTAGTTGCCCGTTGGCCCATACTGGCTGCCAGTATTGCTGGTATTTGCTTTATGTTTTTTATAGCCGCAGCACCCGCTGTTCCTGCAGCACAAGCACCATTTGCTGAAAAAGGCCTTTTTGAATCGGATGCTATTTTGAATCTCACGTTGAAAGGAAACTTGCGGAATTTATTAAATGACAAATCCGACAATCCAAAGAACTTTCCGTTAGTTCTTTCCTATTCCAATGAAAATAACAATCAACTTGATCTTCCGGTTGAAGTAAAAACAAGGGGTCATTTCCGCAGAGTATTGGGCAACTGCACTTATCCTCCCTTACTCATCCAATTTCCAAAAGAAGGCTCACATCTCAGCTCCATTTTCAAAGAGCAACGGAAATTAAAACTGGTGATGCCATGCAAGGGAGATGAATACATTATCCGTGAATGGTTGGCCTATAAAATTTATAATCTTGTTACGCCAAAAAGTTTCAGAACAAGATTAGTGAAAGTAACATTAGAAGATACCAGAACAAAGAAAACAGCTTCGTCTTTTTATGGCATCCTGCTCGAAGAAGAATCGCAAATGGCAAAACGAAACAACTTGATTGCTGTTGAAAAAAAATTACAGCCGCAGCAAACACAGCAAACTGAATTTTTAACGATGGCTGTATTTCAATACCTGATAGGCAATACCGATTGGTCCATTCAATATATGCAGAACATCAAGCTGCTGGCAAAAGATGAAACTGCTGTTCCCTTTGCAGTGCCCTACGATTTTGATCATGCAGGTATTGTAAGTGCTCCTTATGCATTACCTCCCGAAGAGTTGCACATGATTTCGGTTCGTCAACGCCGTTACCGTGGTTATTGTGTAAATGAGCTGACCATATTTGAACCGGTAATTGCACATTATAATCAATTGAAACCGGAGATCTATAAACTGTTCACAAATTGTTCTTTCATTGATGAAAAATATCTGAAAACTGCAACAAAGTATTTAGATGAATTTTATACAACCATCAACACAACCAAAGCGTGGCAAAAAGAATTTGCTTATCCCTGCGATAAAACCGGAACTGGAAATGTGATTATTAAAGGACTGAAAGAAGATTAAAATGAATCTAACTACGAAACAGGAAAATGAAATACTGCAGGTGTACCACGCCTATTGGGATAACTATATCAAAGGTGATGTAGAAGCAATGCATCCATTACTTGCGGATGAATATACACAGGTAGGCAGTGCAGAGAGTGAAGTATTCTTTAATAAAAAAGATGCTGTTCAATTTCTGTATGATACCATTGAACAGGTAGCAGGAAAATTAGAAATGCGGAACCGCAAAACAATATTAGAACAGCAGGAGCATTCGATTCTGATACATGAGTTCTGCGATCTCTATGCGTTGGCAGATGGTAACTGGATTTTTTATTCCAAATTCAGGGCATCCTCATTGATGCAGCAAAAAAATGATAGCTGGAAAATCATTCATCAACATTCTTCTTTCCCGGATACAAAAACAGAGGATGGTCAAAACATTTCCATTGATAAAATAGCAGAAGAGAACCTTCAACTGCGTGAAGCAATCAAGCGCCGCACTGTTGAACTGGAACAAAAAAATCGGGAACTGGAAATTGAAACCTCATTAGAAAGAGTGCGGGCCGAAGCAATGGGCATGAAAAAACCGGATGATATTCTTGCTATCTGCAAAGTAATGTTTACAGAATTGCAATCACTCGGTTTCTCCCAATTAAGAAATACGCTGATTAATTTTTGGGATGATGACAGCAGTTCGTTAATTGATTATGATTATTCAGATGAAACAGGAGGACATAAAGCCATCCTTTCATACAGCAGTCACCCTGTTTTTGAGCAATTCCAGAAAAAAATCAAAAACTCTCAAGATGCGTTTGCTGAATTGGTTGTTACAAAAGACGACTTGGAAAGTTGGAAACAACGGCGCCGTGATAGTGGTGAATATGAAGATCCCCGACTCAATCAGATAGATGCATTGTATTATTATTTCTATTCCATTGGTGTTGGAGCCATCGGCATTTCAACCTTCAAATCCATTACAGATGAGCAACTGAATATTCTGAAACGTTTCAGAAATGTGTTTGATTTTGCTTACCGTCGATATGCAGATGTAACGCAGGCCGAAGCACAGGCAAGAGAAGCACAGATACAATTAGCACTGGAAAGGGTGCGTGCAAGAAGCATGGCCATGCATAAAAGTGAAGAGCTGGCAGATCTCTCACTTGAATTGGTGAAGCAGGTACAGGCTTTAGGAGTAGCCACGTGGTTTTGTGCATTCAATATAAACGATGAAGATCCCAACAGTTCACTGGAATGGGGCAGTAATGGACAAGGTACGTTTCCGCAATACAGAACGCCACGAGAAGGAGTTTTTCTTCGTTACTTTAATGCAGCACAAAATGGAGAAACTTTTTTTATAAACGAGATCGGTGAAAACGAATGTCCTGCTCACTATGAGTATTTATGCAGTTTGCCCGGTGTGGGAGATCAGTTATTGCAAATGAAAAATGCAGGTATTCCTTTTCCTGCTTCGCAAATTGATCATGTAGCTTTTTTCAAATATGGCTACCTACTCTTTATCACTTATGAACCGGTTCCCGAAGCGCATGAAATTTTTATGCGTTTCGCAAAAGTATTTGAACAAACCTATACCCGTTTCCTTGATCTGCAAAAAGCAGAAACACAGGCAAGAGAAGCAAAGATAGAAGCGGCGTTGGAAAAAGTTCGGTCACGATCTCTAGCAATGCATAAAAGTGATGAATTAAGTGAAGTAATTGCCGAGGTGCAAAGAAAATTTCAGGAGTTGGACATTTCCATGCAATCAAGGGTAGCGGTCGTTGTTGTTTTTGATAAAAATTCAAGAAATTTTAATCAATGGGTGGCTTCCCCTGACTTTTCTAATATTTACATTTCAACGCCCTACTTTCAAAACCCGATTTTAGATGATTTTTGGTCTGCTAAAGAAGGTGGAGTTGACTTTTATAGTAAAGCATATTCATTGGAGGTAAAAAATAGTTATTTCCAATTCTTTTTTGAAAATTCTACTTATGAAAATGTCGAGGGGCTTGAAGAACAGAAAAAATGGCTTTTTGAACAGGAATTTTATTCTTATTCACCGGCTTTCGAAAAAAATTCAAGTATTGGTATCGCAGATTTTTCCGGGAAGTCATTAAATGAAAGTGATAAAGAAATAATAAAGCGTTTTGCAAAAGTTTTTGAACAAGCTTACGTACGCTTTCTTGATCTGCAAAAAGCAGAAGCACAGGCAAGAGAAGCACAGATTGAAGCAGCTTTGGAAAGAGTGAGAAGCCGTAGCATGGGAATGCAAAAAAGTGAGGAACTTAAAGAGGTAATAAAAATTGTTTACCAGCAACTGAGGCAATTAAATATTCATCTTGACCACGCCGGTTTTGTTGTTGACTATAAGCCGAAAGGAGATTGGCATTTCTGGATTGCGGATGAGCAGGACATTCCTTCTAAAATAACGCATCCCTATTTTGAATCTGTTTGGGCAAATCAATTTAATGAAGCAAAAGAAAAAGACACACACTTCTTTGCTACCCATTTGAATTTTGAAGAAAAGAACAAATTTTATAAGGAGCTTCTCTCCTATGTTCCCGGTTTACCGGAAGCATCAAAAGATTTTTATTTAAACTGCCCCGGTCTTGCCGCATCTACTGCTTTATTAGAGAATGTTGGATTGTATATCGAAAACTTTTCAGGAACTCCTTACACCGATGATGAGAATAATACATTGCTGCGTTTTGGAAAAGTATTTCAACAAACCTATACCCGTTTTCTTGATTTACAGAAAGCAGAAGCACAGGCAAGAGAAGCGCAGATAGAAGCAGCATTAGAAAGAGTGAGAAGCAGAAGTATGGCCATGCACAAAAGTGATGAGTTACTGGAAGCAGGTGAAATACTTTTTTTAGAAATGCAAAAGCTCGGCATTGAAAGCCTTACAGCCGGTTACGTATTAATTGATAAAGAAGAAAAAAATGGATTGAATTACACACCACATCCGGGTACAAAAAAAATAATGCCCGTGCCTGTAATCATTCCGCATAATGAAACCATTCATATGCAACAGGTGGTGGAGAACTGGAAAAAAGGAGATTCTTCTTTCATAGTTGAAATGGATGAAAACGAAACCATCAAACACCAAACGTTTATTGCCGAACGAAGTACAAATTTTCCGTTAAGCGCAGCAGAACTGATTGCCATTTCGCCTGCAAAATTATTTCTGCATAATTTCTATTTTAAAGAAGGGTATATATTGATAGTTGGCGGCACAAAATTATCTGCGGAGCAAACAGATATTATGTTGCGTTTTGCAAAAGTGTTTCAACAAACCTATACCCGTTTTCTTGATTTACAGAAAGCAGAAGCACAGGCAAGGGAAGCAAAGATCGAAGCTGCTCTCGAGAAGGCAAGGGCACGAACCATGGGTATGCAATCAAGCGATGAGTTACCTGAAGTAGCCAACGTATTATTTTTGGAAGTGCAGGGATTGGGTATTCCCGCCTGGAGCTGCGGGTATAATATTCTTGCTGAAGATAAAACCTCAGCTACCTGCTGTATGAGTAGTGAAGGAACATTACAAACACCATTTAAGCTTCGCCTGTATGGTGAAGCATCCTTTGCTGAAATGGGTGATTTTCTCCGTAGTGAACAAACAATGCTGGTGCAGGAACTCGGTGGTAAAGCCTTAGAAGAACACTATGCGTTTATGAAATCTTTTCCTGATCTGAAACCGACGTTTGATCAGATCGATGAACTGGGACTATCGCTACCTACGTATCAGATCAACCATCTCTGCAAATTCACGCAAGGTTTTCTATTGTTCATCACGTATGAAAAAGTTCCTGACTCACATGATATTTTCAAACGCTTCACAAAAGTGTTTGAACAAACCTATACCCGTTTTCTCGATTTAAAAAAGGCAGAGGCGCAGGCAAGAGAAGCACAAATTAATCTGGCTGTAGAAAGAGTGAGGGCAAGGGCCCTGGCGATGTTTCAATCTGAAGAAATACTTTATGTCGTGCACAAGCTCAAAGAAGAGATCATGAGTTTAGATATCCCCAATGTTATCGCCGCCACCATTCATCTCAAAGAAAACGATGGCAGATGCAGAATATGGGATATTACGTCCATTGAAATAAATGACGAAGCATTGCAACATCCAATGGATATCCGATTCAGGCTTGAAGACACCGACCCTACGTTTTTTATGAGAAGGATCTGGGGCAATACAGCCAATTACTTTGTAGAAATGCAGGATGAAAATGATTTACAATGCACCATCCAATGGCTTCGTGATATCGACCGTAATCAACAGGCGGATGAAACCGAACAGTTTATTGCAAGTACTAATCTCAAACAGCTTTATCACCCTACCATCCAGTTAAACAATGGCAGGATGGGCATCGATTTACTGGAGAAACCGGCTCCTGAAATCGAATCGATCTTAGAGAAAATGGGTGCTGCATTTGACCTGGCTTATACACGCTTTCTCGATCTGCAAAAAGCCGAATCGCAAGCCCGCCAGGCAAAAATTGAAACGGCATTGGAGAAAGTACGTGCAAGGGCACTGGCTATGCAAGAGCCCGAAGAATTGACAGAAGTAGCCAAAGTACTTCGGCATGAAATGGGTTTATTAGGAGTTGAAGAATTAGAGACCTGCAGCATTTTTATTCATGATGAAACAATGAACCGGACAGAATGCTGGTATGCATTAAAAGACAGCAGGTCGGAAGAAAACAAATTAGTCAGTGATCATTTTCCGCTGCAACTGCACGACACATGGGTAGGAAGAGAAATGAAAAATTTTTATAGTTCTGATTCAAAACAGGTTTCCATTGTGATGCAGGGAGCCAACCGGAAAGAATGGATCAACTACTGCGAAACAAAATCCATTTCATTGCAGGGGTATTATGGACAGAGTATACCCGACCGAACCTACCATCTCTTTAAATTCTCACATGGCGCCATTGGAGCTGCGTCAGCCGGCGATATATCGTCCGAAAGCTGGGATCTGTTGCAAAGAGCAGCTTCCGTTTTCTCATTGGCTTATTCAAGGTTTAAGGATTTAACACAGGCAAGGTTTGACTTGCAACGATTGAAGGAAGAAAAACAAAAAGCGGAAACAGCTTTGTCAGAACTGCAAACCACCCAAAAGCAACTCATCCAATCAGAAAAAATGGCATCACTCGGTGAGCTCACCGCAGGCATTGCACATGAAATTCAAAACCCGTTGAACTTCGTCAATAATTTTTCTGATGTGAGTACGGAGTTGATCGACGAGATGAACGAAGAGATAGCGAAAGGAAATTTAGAAGATGCAAAACAGATTGCAGAGGATCTGAAACAAAACCTTGAAAAGATCAATCATCATGGTAAACGTGCCGGTGATATTGTAAAGGGGATGTTACAACACAGCCGCAGCAGCAGTGCTACCAAAGAACCAACAAATATTAATAAACTGGCAGATGAATATTTGCGGTTAGCTTATCATGGTCTGCGTGCAAAAGACAAATCATTCAACGCAACATTGAAAACTGATTTTGATGAAACGATTGGTAACATCAATATTATTCCGCAAGATATTGGAAGAGTGATTCTCAATTTAATTACCAATGCTTTTTATGTAGTGAATGAAAAATCAAAGCAGGGAATTGCAGGTTATGAACCTACTGTTTCAGTGAGTACAAAAAAAGCGAACTCAAAAATTGAGATCAGCGTAAAAGATAATGGCAAAGGCATACCTGATTCTATTAAAGAAAAAATCTTTCAACCATTCTTTACCACCAAGCCCACCGGGCAGGGAACAGGATTAGGTTTGAGTTTGAGTTATGATATTGTAAAAGCACATGGAGGTGAGATGAAAGTGGAAACGAAGGAAGGAGAAAGAAGTGAATTTATTATTCAAATACCTATTGTCTGAACCATGGACCTGCCGGCAGGCAGGTTAACAGGATTAAAGGATTACACGGATGAATAACATAAACGAAATCAGTGCAATCCATCCACCCGTGAACATCCGTGATTCAGACACCTATGATATTGTGAAGGCACATGGCGAAGCATAAATTGTTAAAACAGAAAAAGGTGTTGATTCAATTACCAGCAAAATAAAATAATGTATGAAGAATATTTTTTTGCTTTTTTTAGTATGGGTTTTTATGGGCAAATATTCATTTGCACAGCTACCACAATTCAATTTGCAGGTAGATGAAAAAACGCAACACTTTGGTCAGGCCAATGCATTGATACAGGATCAGCAAGGGTATATCTGGTTTAGCAGTTTTACAAAAGGCCTTGTAAGATACGATGGCAAAACTTTTAAAACATTCAGACATGATCCAGAAAACTCAAATACTCCTGCCAGCAACTTCATTATTTCTATGGCATTAGATCCTTCGGGTAAAATTTGGCTATCACCCGTGGGTAGTGGACTTGATAGGTTCGACCCTGTTACCAACAGTTTCACACACTTCAGGCACAACAAAGCTGACCCCAAAAGCATCATTTCCGATACTGTTTTTAGTGTTGTAATTGATCATACCGGTAAGCTATGGATAGGAACAAATAAAGGGTTAGAAAAATTCGATGCCAAATCCAATAGCTTTATCCATATTCCAACAATCGTTCAGGAAAATTCAGCTAACCGTGGTATATCAGTTTTTGTAATCTACGAAGACAAAAAAGGAATCATCTGGTTTTCTAGCGGTGACCCATCTAGCAATGTACCTGAAAATGGAGGGCTTTTTCGGTTGGATCCTGCTACGGGTAAACAAACTTTTTACAAAGCAGATCCGTTAAATCCGGACTGCCTCATTCATCCATTTGTTTCTTCCATTTTTGAAGACAGTAAGGGTAATTTTTGGGTAGGTACAAGCGGAAACGGTTTACATACGCTCAACAGAGAAACAGGGAAGTTTACAAGGCTTTTGTTTGACCCTGCAAAACCGGAAAAATTAAGTTCACCAATTAAAAACGACAGTACTGATGCCATTACTTTTATAAGTGAAGATTACGCAGGTAAAATTTGGATTGGATCGTATGCCAACGGTATCAATTGGTATGACCCCAAAGAACAACAGACCTATCATTTTGGGATACCTCAAAGCAAAAAAAATATATCATCATTTGAAAAGGACACGATAACAGGTTTTAAAGAAAATGGTGCCCTTCGTATACTGATAGCTGCCGATAGTACAACTTGGATTGCCGGTATTACAGGCAATATTTATACAGTATCCTATGGCAAAAAATCAATTCCTTATTACCAGAATAAAAAAGCAGTCAATGCATTTTATCTGGAGCCAAATAATAATATTCTTTGGTTTGGTACGGAATCAGGGCTTGTACGAAAGGATCTTGCGGCTAATACCTTACAATACTTGACGCATGATTCAAAAAATTCCAACAGCATCAACCATAATTCAGTTGTAGCCATTCAACCCGATGAAAATGGTAAGCTATACATTGCTGCTCATGTGGGGGGGCTTGATCTTCTAGATCCGGAAACAGGAAAATTTACGCACATCAAACCTGTAAATGCAACCCGGGGAAATACCCTGGATTCACTTCACAGCATTTTTATAGAAAACAAACAATACCTGTGGTTGGGAGGTGAACATGGTTTGGCAAGAGTTGATCGTTCTACTAATCAGTTCAAAGTGTATCGTTTCAACGATGAAGATAAAAAGGGTATCAGCGGTAACACTGTTTACAGTATTACCAAAGACAAAAACAACCATTTATGGTTTGCTAATTTTGGCGGAGTAGATAAGTTTATTAGCGATAGTAATTATTTCAAACACTATTTGAATGGTTACATTGTGAAAGCTGTATTAACCGATGCAAAAGGCATTGTATGGGCAGGTACTGATGTTGGCTTGTTTCTGTATGATGAAGCAAAAGACCAATTTGTCCCTTTTAATTCTCCCAGTTTTCCAACAGGTATAGAGTCGATACTAAACATACTAGAAGACGATCAGCAAACACTTTGGATTACAACAGCTAATGCTATTCTAAAAATTAATGCCAACCGGGAACGTGTTCAAATGTTTAATGCAGACTATGGCATTTTTTCGTCCAATTGGAATTGGTTGAATAATTATAAAGCATCAGATGGTCGTTTATTCATTGGTGGTCACAATGGGTATTACATGTTTAATCCCGAAGAGATTAATGTAAGCAGCCCTGCACCTGTATTGAATTTTACTCAACTCAGCATTGGAGGCAAAGAGATATTTCCAGGTGAAGATGGTGTTCTTAAAAATCCGATTTGGAAAACAGAAATAATCAACCTTCATTTTAATCAAAACTCATTTTCAATTGATTTTATAGCGCTCAATTATAATTCTTCCGAAGCTATCAAGTATAGCTATCAACTCGAAAACTTTGATAATGGCTGGAATAATCTGCTAACAGAACACAAAGCTTCATTTTTCAATGTACCTCCTGGTAAGTATATACTTAAAGTAAGAGCAATCAATAGCGAAGGTTCTGTAACAGAAAAAACAATAACTATTATTATCTCTCCGCCCTGGTGGAAAACCTGGTGGGCTTATGGTTTATACGCTTTGCTATTTATCCTGTCAGGGTATTTCATTTACAAGTACCAAAAATATTATATCGTAAAAAGAGAAAGGGAAAGAACACAGCAAAAAGAATTAGAACAGGCAAAAGAAATTGAGAAAGCATACAAAACGCTTCAGGCTACGCAGGCTCAATTGATACAGTCAGAAAAAATGGCAAGCCTTGGTGAGCTTACTGCAGGCATTGCACACGAAATTCAAAACCCGTTAAACTTCGTCAACAACTTTTCGGAAGTAAACAAGGAATTGCTTACAGAAATGAAAGAAGAAATGGAAAAAGGAAATCTGGATGATGCAAAAGCAATTGCCGATGATGTGATCAGTAACGAAGAAAAAATTATTCAGCATGGAAAACGGGCCGACTCAATTGTAAAAGGAATGTTGCAACACAGTCGTTCAAGTTCCGGACAAAAAGAACCAACCAACATCAATGCTTTGGCTGATGAATATTTACGCTTGGCGTATCATGGTCTTCGTGCCAAAGACAAGTCGTTCAATGCAAGTATGAAAACAGAGTTTGATGAAAGCATTGGCAACATCAACATTATTCCACAGGATATTGGAAGAGTGATTTTGAATTTGATCACCAATGCGTTTTATGTAGTCAATGAAAAATCAAAACAAAACATGGCAGGTTATGAACCAACTGTTTCGGTAAGCACAAAAAAAATGGATGATACGGTAGAAATAAAAGTTGCCGACAACGGCAATGGCATTCCTTTAAAAGTGTTAGACAAAATTTTTCAACCATTCTTTACCACCAAGCCAACAGGGCAGGGAACGGGTTTAGGATTGAGTTTGAGTTATGATATTGTAAAAGCACACGGTGGTGAGTTGAAGGTAGAAACGAAAGAGGGCGAGGGAAGTACGTTCATGATTCAATTACCAATTGTCTGAATCACTGATTAAAAGAACGAGTGGATCACACAGATGAATACCGGCAAAATGCTGTGATATTTTGTAACGCATGCAAAAAAATTCTATCGGATAAATAACTGAACAATGTTTTCATCTTCCGTCATTTTTATTTATATTTCATATGTTTTAATCATCCAGCCAAAATCTGCATTATTACCATGAGAAAAGCCTTTGTATGGTTCGCCTTCCTCATTATTTCTGTTTGTTGCCAGGCTCAGTCGTTTGAGATTGAACGGCTGCGGAAACAAATACAGGAACATCCGCAGCAGGATACGTTTCGGGTAAACCGCCTGAATGAAATTTGCAACGCCAGTCCCATGATCTCTGTTGATGAGATGGAAAAATTTGCTGCCGAAGCGTTGATGCTTTCCCGTAAGCTGAATTATACAAAAGGCGAAGCGTATGCACTTCTCGGCACAGCAAGAGTAACAAATCGTAAAGGTAATAAGGCCGCAGCGCTAACATTGCTTCAGCAAACCGATTCAATTGCAAAACAAATAGGCGACCAGCCCTTGCAATGGTGGGCGATGGTACGATCCGCCAGTTTGAACAACGAAGATTACAGGCTTATCCTTTCCGAATCAATAAAAGCGGAAGCTTTTGCGCAGCAAATCAACAACAATGAATTAATAGCGAGATCGCAGAATCAAATTTCATCTTTTTATTTTTCACTTGGTGATTATGCACTTGCCCTGGAATATGGTATTAAGGCCCTGAAAAAAGCCGAGACGCTGAATATTCCTCTTATTTTATATGGTAGTTATGATAACCTGTCAAGCATCTATTCATTGATTGGAGAGTACGATAAGGCGAATGAGTATCTTCAGAAACAACCAGGTTTGATCAAGCAGCTTGGATTAGGCAACGAACAGCTGGCTAACTTATACAACGCCTTAGGTGAAAATGCCCGACTGGCAAAAAAATATCCCGAAGCCATTGGTTATTACAAACAGTCAATTGCTGCAACAAAAAATATCTATTCTATTGCAATTGCAAACAGCAACCTCGCAGATGTATATGTAAATCTTGATAGCCTACCACTTGCTTTTCAATATGCTGATCTGGCAAAAGCAGGTTTTATAGCAGCAAATAATTCTGAAGCTGATTCATGGGTAGAAAGCATCCTTGCCCGTGCCTACCTGAAAAAAAATATGCCCGACAGTGCCTTGTATTATGCAAAAGCAGGCTACGACAACGCTAGCCAAACAGGAATTATGGAAGATATCCTCAGCACTTCCAAATCGATGGCTGATGCATATGCACTCAAGAATGATTATAAAAATGCTTACCTCTATTTTAACCGCTACATCAACAGCAGAGACAGCGTGATTGGTGCAGAAGTAAAAAATAAAACGACTGTTCTTGAGCATAATTTTGAAATGGAGAAAAAAGAAGACCAGATCGAATTATTAAATCAACAAAAAAAATCACAACGGTTTTTTCTTATTAGTGCACTGATCGTACTGGGACTTATTCTCATTTCAGCCGTTCTGTTGCTTCGCAATATCCGGCAAAAGCAAAAAGCCAATCGAATCCTGCAACAGCAAAAACAGGAAATTGATGAAAAGGCAAAAGAGTTGGCATTGCAAAAAGATAATCTTGAAAAATCGTACAACAATGTAGAGTTACTTGGCGAGATAGGCCGCAAGATCACTTCTTCACTTTCCATCGAAAAGATCATTGGAACTGTGTACGACAATGTAAATACATTGATGGATGCTTCTATTTTTGGTGTTGGCATTTATCACGATGATACAAAAACGATCGACTTCCCCGCTACGTATGAAAACGGAAAAGCATTAGATGCTTACAGCAATTCCATTTACGATCAAAACCGGTTTGCCGGTTTGTGTTTTATCAGCGGAAAAGAGATCATCATCAACGACCTTAGTACAGAGTACAGTAACTATCTGCAAAATATTCCAACTCCAATTGCCGGCGATCAGCCCGCTTCACTGATTTATTTACCGTTGAAGGTGAAGGAAAAAATGTTTGGCGTTATTACTGTACAAAGTTTTCAAAAAAATGCATTTACCGACTATCATGTAAACATGTTGCGCACCATTGCTATTTATGCCGCCATTGGTCTGGAAAATGCAGAATCGTTTAAAAAATTAAACGAAACAGTTAATAACCTCAAGGAAACGCAGAAGCAACTCATTCAGTCAGAAAAAATGGCGAGCCTTGGTGAACTTACAGCAGGTATCGCACATGAGATTCAAAATCCGTTGAATTTCGTGAACAACTTTAGTGAGGTGAGTACTGAGCTAACCAGAGAACTGGTTGAAGAAGTAGAACAGGGAAATACAGAAGAAGTGAAATCCCTTGCAAAAGATCTGATCCAGAATCTTGAAAAGATCAACCATCATGGTAAACGTGCCGACTCGATTGTAAAAGGTATGCTCCAACACAGCCGCAGCAGCAGCGGCCAAAAAGAGTTGACCGATATCAATGCGCTGGCAGAAGAGTATTTGCGCTTATCGTATCATGGGTTGCGTGCAAAAGACAAATCGTTCAATGCCAAATTTGAAACTGACTTTGATGCATTTGTTGGTAAGGTGGAAGTTATAGCGCAGGATATTGGCCGTGTTGTTTTAAACCTCATCAACAATGCGTTCTATGCAGTGAATGAACGCAAAGCGCTCCAACAGGCAAAAGGCGAAGAATACACACCTACTGTTATTGTACGCACCAGGAAAACTACGGATGGTATTACGATCTCTGTAACAGACAATGGTAACGGCATTCCCAAAAAAGTATTAGACAAAATATTTCAACCCTTCTTTACCACCAAGCCTACCGGCGAAGGAACGGGATTAGGTTTATCGTTGAGCTATGATATTATACGAACACATAGCGGCGTACTCAATGTGGAAACAAAAGAAAATGAAGGAACCACTTTCAACATTCAACTACCAATTTAAACTTACATAACAATGAACATTTTAGTAGTAGACGACGAACAGGATGTACAGGTATTGTTTGAGCAACGTTTTCGCAGGGAAATAAAAACCGGTGAATTTAATTTTGCTTTTGCTTTTTCGGGAGAAGCAGCTCTCACTTATCTCCAGGAGCATGGACATGAAGCTGTGCTTATACTCAGCGATATCAACATGCCCGGCATGAGCGGCCTTGAATTACTGGAACACATCAAACAGAAATACTACAAACCACCTCCTGTTGTAATGATGATCACTGCTTATGGTGACGAAGAAAATTTTAATACAGCCAAACGTCTTGGCGCAGATGATTTTTTAACAAAGCCGGTTGATTTTACATCACTGAAAGAAAAACTAAAAACTATCAACTAATGGCCAAAATACTGGTAGCCGATGATGAAACGGATCTTGAGGTGCTGATCAAACAAAAATTCAGGCAAAAGATACGTGAGCAGGAGTATGAATTTGTTTTTGCCATCAACGGAACAGATGCACTGGAAAAAATCCTGCAGCATCCCGATGTTGATATTGTGTTGAGTGATATCAACATGCCGGAAATGGACGGACTGACCTTACTGAGCAGATTGGGTGAATCGAATCCATTGATCAAATCGGTGATCGTATCAGCTTATGGTGATATGGAAAACATCCGCACCGCCATGAACCGAGGTGCATTTGATTTTATTACCAAGCCCATCAACTTTGAAGACCTGCAGGTTACAATGGAAAAAACGTTGAAACATGTTCTGCATATCAAGGATACCTTAAAGGCGATCAAAGAAAACAATATCCTGAAAATGTATGTAGATGAAACGGTGCTCAATTTTATGGGCAGCCGTGAATATGAAAGTTCGTTAATGGAAAACGAAACACTGGAAGCCACGGTTATGTTTGTTGACATTTGCAGCTTTACTTCGATCAGCGAAACCACCAGTGCCGATGCCGTGGTACATCTGCTCAACAATTATTTTGATGTGATGGTGAAAGAAATTATTGCACAGGGCGGCCACGTTGATAAATTTATCGGCGATGCTGTGATGGCAGTGTTCCGTGGAAATTTTCATCTCGACCGTGCCATTGATGCAGCATTGGCAGTTCGCAGCAAAGTTGCTATGCTGCCGTCGGTGTCGGATCAATTCACACCTAAAGTATCCATTGGTATCAACAGCGGGGAAATGATCTCCGGTAATATTGGCTCCGTTACATTAAAGCGGCTGGACTACACCGTTATTGGTGATACAGTAAATACAGCACAACGTTTACAGTCAATTGCAAAACCCAACCAGATCGTTATCAGTGAAGCGGCGTGGCACAATGTAAAGGAATCATTCAACTGTAGAAAAGTGGGTGATGTAGCCTTGAAAAATAAACAACAGGAAGTAGCGGTATATGAAGTAATGGATTGATGAATTACTTATGCAGCATTTCTTCTGCACCTTTCCAGTTTTCGGGAATACCATCATGAGCATACTTTATTGCATTTCCCATAAATAGTTTTGCAGTGTGATCGTCCGGATCAATTGCAAGGATGGTTTCAAACAACCGGATTGCATCATCAAAGCGTTGCTCAAAATAATGGTTCATCGCCTGGTTAAACTGTAATAATGTATTCATTTTTATTGCTGATTTAACGGCACTGTCGCCGTTGATGCATTCAATAATACTCAGCAGATTGTGTTTTCCTTTTAACTGCACTTTCCCCAGATGACGTAATTTAAATTTTTCCTGTTCTGTAATATAACGCATGGTCTCTCCACTCAACAGTAATGATGTTTTGTAGTACTTAGTAAGACTTTCAATACGTGCCGCCGTATTCACCGTATCTGAAATAGTGGCTGCATCCAATCGATTTTCATCGCCTGTAATTCCAATGATCAACGGGCCGGTATGCATACCGATCCCTGCTTTGATGGCTGTTAATCCAATTAACTGCCGTTGCACATTCAACTCATGTACGGCTTGTTGCATGGCAATGGCTGCATTCAATGCATCTTCCGGGTGCAATGGAAAAATTGCCATGATGGAGTCGCCGAGGTATTGATTGATAAATCCGTTGTGTGAACGGATGATGGGACCCAGCCTTTCGTTAAAGGAAGAAACAAACCGAAAATTTTCTTCCGGTGTCATTTTTTCTGACAGTGAAGTAAAATCACGTATATCAGTAAATAAAACAGTTACGATTTTTTCTGCCTGATCACCCAGCTTTACATCCGTCAGTGCTTCTTTGCCCAACAATCGAATAAATTCATTCGGTACAAACTTTTTGGTTACTTCATGTATCCGTAAGATCGCTTCTTCCCGCTCCTGTACTTCACGAATATTTTTTTCATACAGCATAGCACTTTCAATGGCAGTGGACGATTGCGTTGCCAGCGTTACCAATAGTTTCAAATGCGCTGCTGAGTATTGTTCTCCTTGTTTCCCTGCAAGAAGAATAGCGCCCAATATGCGGTGCTTTACTTTCATTGTTGCATAGATCAACGATTGTACATCGCTGCTGATCATTTCTTTTTCTTTCAACAAAGCCAGGTCGCTTAATATTTCTGATTGACCGTTCAATCCAATTTTCAAGAGTGAAATAATATTGCTGCTGAGTTGATGCTCATCAAAAAGCTGTTCGCCTGTAATGGCCGGTATGGTTAACTGTTTACTTTCATCATCCCACAACACAACCACACCGCTATCGGATGGAATGGAATGCATGGCCTGCTCCAACGTAAGTTGAGCGATCACATCCGGATCAATTGTTTCTGTAAGTTTTTCTGAAAAATTATAGATCACATTTAACTCCTGGTACAGATGAAGTACTTCTGTTCCCAGTTTTTTCTTCTCCGCTTCTTTCTGCAGCATCAATGAAAGTAAACCGGCAATAACAATTGCATTTGCATCGCCTTTTACATAACCCGCCACATCATCATCCAATGTAACAGGAAACTCCGGCTCATGGATCGCTGCTGATGAACTGTACAAAATGTTATGTTGCGCATCTTCCACCACAATGGCTGCTTTCGTGGTGTCAACCCATTGTTGCAGCCAAGCAGTGGTGTCACTTCGTTTACCCAGTAATGATTTTAATGTAGGTTGCGCCATGCGGATGCCAGGTGTTGGTGAAAAACTAAAGCCCTAATACTTCTTTCGCTTTTTGCAATAATACTTCCGGGTCAAATGGTTTGGTCATATATACATCAGCACCAACATCCTGTCCTTTTTGCCGGTCGGTTTCCTGTCCCTTTGCTGTTAGTAATACAATGAACACATCATTCATTTGCAATTCTTTTTTTACTCGCCGGCAAACTTCCATGCCATTCATCTTCGGCATCATTACATCCAGAAATACCAACTCTGGTTTTTCTTTCTGGATCATGTCGAGTGCAATTTCTCCGTTCTCTGCCGTTAAAAATTCAACGCCTTCATCTTCCAGCTCTTCCAACGTTTGACCAATCAGCATACGGATATGTGCCTCGTCATCTACAATTAAAATTTTTTGTTCCATGATTTTACGATTCCTTTTTGTGAATGATGTATAGTTTACTGGTAAACGATGAACAATACATTCTCCAATCCTTTTTCAAAACGGAGTGTTTGTACAATATCATGTTTACCTGAAAGTGCTGAGTTGATGATAATAATATCGGGCTGACTGGCAATGGCCTGCTCCACCAATTCTTTTTCAACTGATTCACTTACTTCGTATCCTTTGGTGGCCAACACATCGGTTAATGTTTTTACCGCACCGGCATCCTGATCAACGATCATTACTTTCTTTTTTGATTTGCCTTGCTCCAGTAAGCTGCCAATTTCATTAAAGAGCAGCCCTGTATCGATTGGTTTGGTGAGATACCTGTCGACACCAATTCTGAAACCTCTTGCTTTATCCTGTACAACAGATAAAACGATAATGGGTATATCCATTGTTTCAGGATCGTTTTTTAAAACAGCCGCAACATCAAAGCCATTCATCTCCGGCATCATAATATCAAGTATGATCAGATCGGGACGATTGTCTCTAACCTTTTCAAGTGCTTCTTTTCCATTACTGGCTTCATCAATTGCATAACCTGCATCACCCAATTCCTGCTGCAACAACGAGCGGATGGAATCATCATCATCAACGATCAGAATTTTTGCTGCACTGCCAATGAGTTTGAGTTGCGAATGTGCCACCTGCTCTTTCAATTGTTTGATGAGATCATTCAGGTGTACCGGTCTTGTTGATGCAGCCGTTTTACTAACAGGTAATGCAAACGAGAACGTACTGCCCATCCCTTGTTCGCTTTCCAGCCAAATGCGACCTCCATGGTGTTCTACAATTTCCTTGCAAATAGGTAAGCCCAAACCTGTTCCCTTTGGCTTATCCGTTAAAGTATCGCCACCCACTTGTTTGAACTGTTCAAACACAGCACCAAAATCTTCGGGTGCAATACCAATGCCTGTATCTGTAATACTTACAATAATTTCTTCTTTTTCTTTATACACATGGCATGTAACAGAACCGGCGTCGGTAAATTTTACAGAGTTGGAAATGAGATTGATCATTACCTGGATCAACTTGTCCTTGTCGCCGGTAATTTCAGGAAGATCTGTATCAATTTGTTTGATGAGTTCAATTGATTTCTGATCGAACAACGATGTGGTTGCAGCGATGGCACGCTCTGCCACTTCCTGCATGGAAACATTTTCCTGATTCCATTCCATTTTACCTGCTTCAATTTTTGCAAGATCCAATACATCGTTGATCAGGTGTGTTAACCGTTCTCCTTCGGAGATCACTACTTTCAGATTATCCGAGATCTGTCCAATTGTTTTTTCTGTTTTCGGATCGCTCTTATCAACGATCGGAAATATTTTTTCATCTAATCGCTTGCGGATGATCTTTGCAAACCCGAGTACAGATGTTAATGGTGTTCGTAATTCATGACTTACGGTTGAAAGAAATGCACTCTTTGCATCATTAGCCTTTTCAGCTGCTTTACTGGCTGCCTCTGCTTCCATCTTCGCCTGCTTTACATCTTCAAACAAATTTGCATTCCGCAACGCAACACCAACTGATGATGCAATGGTTGATAACAACCGGAGATCATTTTCATTAAAGCGGTTTTCAAGTTCCGTGCTTTGTACACTCAGCACACCCAGATTCTCATCACCAACAGGAATCGGTACTCCGAGATAAGATGCTGAAGGCAAACCGATTTTTTGAATTCCCAGTTGTTCCGTTAATTCAGCCACATCTTTATTGATCAGTAAAGGTTCGCCTGTTAAAATAATTTTTGACGTAAGCCCTTCACCAAGTTTCATGGGAGCCATATTATCGCCATACTGGTACGGGAAATAAATGATATTGTCTTTTTGATTCAGTAATGCGAGGTAAACGATATTGGCATTGAACAGATCTTTCAACTGATTACCCACCATGCCAATTAATTCATTTGCATTTAGCTGTGATGCCAATGCTTTACCGATACTGTTTACTGTACTCAGTTCGGCAGCACGTTGTTTTGATTCGGCTAAAAGCAATGTTGTTTCATCAAACAAACGTGCATTTTCCAATGCAACACTCATACTGTTGGTAATCGTGGTAAGAAGGCGAAGATCTGAATCAGTAAAAGCATGTTCCTTATCTACATTTTGTAAACTGATGGATCCTTTTACAACATCGCCTACGAGCATGGGAACAAAAACAGCCGACTTAGGTGGCTGACCAGTAGTTACGCCTGTACCTCCATGTTGCCTCGATATCTCAACATAATTTTCTTTGATATCTAAAGATTTCTGCGTTAGAATCAGTTGTCTACTGTTCCAGTTCAGAGGCCGTGGTTCAACATGTTGCCGTTCTCCCTTTTCCTTTGCATAATGCCAAACTTCAAGCCCGGCTTCATGCTCAAATGTGCGGATCACCAATGTCTGCGAATCAGGGAATAATTCACATAAACGATCGCCTACCAAATTGTAAATGCCCTGCATATCGAGCTCTTTTGCCAAACCTTCCTGCACACTGTTGATAACGGCAAGTTCTGCTGTTCGTTGTTCAGTTTCATTCAACAGTCTTGTAGTTTCATCAAAGAGCCGTGCATTTTCCAGTGCCACACTCATACTGTTAGCCAATGTTTCCAATAAACGAACATCGGAATCTGTAAATGCATTTTCTTTATCTACATTCTGCAGACTCACATAACTGGTTACTTTATTCCCAACGATCAACGGAACATATAATAATGATTTAGGTGTTTCAGTTCCTTCAACCACTTTTAATCCAAAATCAGCAAAGGCTTTTTCAATATTATCGTTGATCAGTATTTTTTGTTTGGTCATGATCAACTGGTAACGCAGTTTATCGTAACGTCGTGGTTCTGCATAATACCGTTCTCCTTTCTCCAGCAAATAATTGAACCGCTCTGTTCCTGTTTCATGATCAAAAGTTGCAATGATGACACCCTGTGCATCAAACACATCACGGATCTTGTTACCCACCAGATCGTAAATGGCTTTCATATCCAGCTCACGTGCCAGGCCTTCCTGTACACTGTTGATCACCGCAAGTTCTGCTGTACGTTGTTCGGTTTCTTTCAGCAACCTTGTAGTTTCATCAAAGAGTCGTGCATTTTCCAATGCCACGCTCATACTATTGGCCAATGTTTCCAGTAAACGCACATCCGATTCACTGAATGCATGTTCTGTTTCGTTATTCTGTAAACTGATATAGCTGTTTACTTTATCGCCAATAATGAGTGGTACAAATACAGCCGATTTTGTTGGATTGGTTCCCGGCAATGTTCTCAATCCAAACTTTGCATAAGCTTCTGCATAGTTTTCATTGATGACGATCTTTTGTTTTGTAAGGATCAGATGTTGCCGTAGTTTATCGTATGGTCTTGATGCCAAATAAAAACGCTGTCCATCTTCAATTAAATACTTAAAATGTTCAGTAGCGGTATCATGATCAAAAGTGGCAATTACAACGGCCTGTGCATTAAACAATTTACGGATACGTTCGCCCACCAGATCATAAATGGCCTGCATATCCAGCTCTTTCGATAACCCTTCCTGCACACTGTTGATTACACCCAGCTCTGCTTTTTGCTGTTCAGTTTCTTTTAACAGACGTGTAGTTTCATCAAACAGCCTGGCATTTTCCAATGCAACGCCCATGGTGTTGGCCAGTGTTTCCAATAATCGCAAATCAGATTCACTGAAGGCATTTTCTTTATCAATATTCTGCAGACTTACATAACCCGTGATCTTTTCACCGATCAACATCGGAACATATACTGCTGCTTTTGGTTGTTGCGTGCCTGGCACCGGTTTGATCCCAAATGTATCAGCAACGGTTGCAAAATTCTTATTGATCACCAGCTTTTCACGGTTTGTGATGATATGCCTTCTTAATGAATTGATCGGTTTTGGTGTAGGATAATAGCGCTCTCCTTTTTCGATGAGATAATGAATATGTTCTGTTGCCTTTTCATGATCGAAAGTAGCAATACCCACCACCTGTGCATCAAACAACTCACGGATACGGTTACCCACCAAATCGTATATGGCCTGAATATCCAGTTCCTTGGCAAGGCCTTCCTGCACACTGTTGATCACAGCCAATTCTGCGGTACGCTGTTCGGTTTCTTTGAGCAATCGTGCATTCTGCAATGCCGCACTCATACTGTTGGCCAGCGTTTCAAGCAATCGAATTTCAGAATCGCTGAAGGCATGTTCCTTTTCTACATTCTGCAAACTGATATAACTTGTTACCACATCACCCGAAATCAGCGGCATAAACACACCCGATTTCATAAACTTTGTACCTGGTATTACTTCCTTGCCAAACCATTCGATAGCATCTTCTTCTGTTTGGATCAATACTTTTTGTTTTGAATCAATTAAGTGCCGGCGTAATTTATTGATGGGGCGGGGTTCAGGATAAAACCGTTCGCCGTTTTCGATGGTGTATTGAAAATGTTCTGTATCTGCTTCGTGATCGAATGTGGAAATGATCACCGCCTGTGCATCAAACAGCTCTTGTATTTTATTACCTATCAGGTCGTAGATGGCCTGCATGTCGAGCTCTTTTACCAGTGCTTCCTGTACACTGTTGATCACAGCCAGTTCTTCGCCCTGTTGTATTAATTCAGCAGTACGTTCAGCCAATAACTTTTCCAGTTCTGCAATGCGGAGTGCGTCTTTTACCATAACAATGGATGGGTTTAAATGTGGCCAGGCCTTCAGGATAATGAACAGGAGAGTTTAAATAGTGCGGACAGGAATACAAAATGCAGGTCTTTAAATATAGATATAAATGATTAAACCTCATAGCCTGCTGCTGATTAATTCAGGTACAGAATGAATTAAAATAATATGCATCTGTTTCTAACTTTTATTTGTAAGAGGTGTGACCAACGTCACATTTGATCTTTCTGCGATCCGATAGCTTTGCGATTCAATCAAATGAAGTATTTCTTGAAACCCGCATTTCTCGTTTTCGTATTGGCGCTCATCACTGTTTCCTCTGTTGCACAACGTAACCCCGAAGTACAAACACAAAATCATTTTTGGTGGAGTATCAACAATCAACTCCGTGTGAGCAATAAATGGAGTGTGGTTGCCGATGCACATATCCGCCGCACCGATTTTCTGAAAAACAACAGCTTTTATTTTCTGCGGCTGGGTGCTGTTTATCATATTAAGCCAACGTTTAATATTGGCGGCGGTGGTGGTCATTTATGGCTGGCCAACCGCAATGGCGCCACTGAATTATTTACCAATGAGAACCGGTTGTATCAACATGCACAACTCACACATTCGTTTGGTAACATACGATTACAGCAACGGTTACGGATCGAAGAGCGATGGCAACAACGGGTAGTGAATTTTTTACCAACTAATCAATATCGGTACAGTACACGTTACCGTTATCAGTTATCGGCCAATATCCCTGTAAGTAAAAACGCATACATCCCTTCAATTGCCATTGCTGATGAATTACTGCTCCAAACAGGCAATGACATTATTTATAATACGTTCGATCAAAACCGGCTGTTTGCAGGCATTCGGCAACAAATCACCCCATCTCTTTCATTTGATGCCGGATACATGTTGGTGTATCAGCAACGTTTAAGTGGTTATCAATACAACCGCAACCACACCATCCGTTTATTTTTTTACTGGCAGCCCGATCTTCGAAAAAAACAAACTGCAGGCACCACTCATACAATTTTACCAGACGAACAATAACTGCTTTTGTTCAGACAGCAGCGAATACTTAGCTTAGAGGAATTGACCAATCAAGCATGAGTTATGAAGTATTTATTATTATTCTTTTTGCTGCCATCGCAAATTTTTGCCCAATCGTTTTCACAATCAGAGATCAAACGTTGGAAAAAACAGGCGCAACGTGTTACCATTATTCGTGATAACTGGGGTGTTCCGCATATCTATGGAAAAACAGATGCAGATGCTGTGTTTGGTTTGTTGTATGCACAATGTGAAGATGATTTTAAACGGGTGGAAGCAAACTATATTGAAAAGCTGGGCCGCAAAGCAGAAGTTGCCGGCGAAAGTGAACTATACAATGATCTTTATTTACGTTTAGTGATCGACAGTGCAGAAGCAGTTGCTGATTATAACAAAGCACCGCAATGGTTAAAAACATTATTACAGGCTTATGCAGATGGGATCAATTATTATCTCTATACACATCCAAGTGTAAAACCGGCTTTGCTTACACGTTTTAAACCCTGGTATCAATTACTATGGACCGATGGAAGCATTGGTGCAATCAGCACTGGTGATATAACAGCTTCAGATGTTAGAAATTTATATGGCGAGGGAAATGCAACTGTTGCTTATCGCCCCAAAGAATTTACAGACCAAAGCAGTGGTTCAAATGGGTTTGCAATTGCACCAACAAAAACAGAAAGCGGTAAAGCTATTTTATATATCAACCCGCATGTAACATTTTATTTCCGTCCGGAAGTGCATGTTGTAAGTGAAGAAGGATTGAATGCATACGGCGCCGTTACATGGGGACAGTTTTTCGTGTACCAGGGCTTTAATGAATATTGTGGATGGATGCATACAAGTGCAAATGTGGATGTAGCTGATATGTATGCAGAAAAGATGAGTGGAAGTGGTGCAAACATGATGTATGAATACAACAATGAAAAACGTGCTGTAAAACAAAAGCAGATCAGCATTAAAGTGAAACAAGGTGATCAGCTCGTTACAAAAACATTTACAACTTACGCAACACATCATGGCCCGGTAATGGCAAAACGCAACGGGCAATACATCAGTGTACGTTCAAGCAACCGTATGATAAATGGATTGTTGCAAAGCTGGCAACGCACCAAAGCAAAGGGATTGGATGATTATAAAAAAGTAATGGCGCTTCGTGGTAACACAAGTAACAGTACTGTTTTTGCTGATAACAAAGGCAACATTGCATACTGGCATGGTAACTATGTACCAAAGAGAGATATAAAATTCAATTGGAGTAAGGTGGTTGATGGTACAACACCCGCAACAGAATGGCAGGGTTTGCATGATGCTACAGAAACAGTACAGGTGATCAATCCATCAACAGGGTGGATACAAAACTGCAACTCTACTCCTTACACTGTCAGTGGCGAAGCAAGTCCAAAGAAAAAAGATTACCCGGTTTATATGGCACCTGATGGAGAAAACTTTCGTGGCATCAACGCAGCAAAAGTGTTGAAACGTGAACATAGATTCACAATTGATAAAACGATTGCTGCAGGTTATGATACCTATTTGTCTGCATTTGACGTGTTGATCCCTGCGCTGGTGAAAGCCTATGAAACAGGTGTGCAGCCGGGCGACACTCTGCATCGTTCATTGGCAGCACCTATTGCTGTATTAAAAAACTGGAACTACTATTCATCCAATCATTCCATTGCTACAACATTGGCTGTTGAATGGGCACAACGTTTAAATGCATCCATCCGCAAAATTTATATTGAAGATGGTGAAGACGACCAGGTAACAGCCAGCAAACGTTTTGCTGCAACAGCTATTCCACTGCAATTTTTAGCGCCATTGAATGAAACAGTAAAGCAATTGAAACAGGAATATGGTACATGGGAAATTCCATGGGGCGATATCAACCGTTATCAGCGGGTGAGTAATGATCTCGTTCAAAAGTATGATGATAGCAAGATCAGCTATCCCGTTCCGTTTGCTTCTGCCTTATGGGGCATGTTGCCTTCTTATAACAGTCGCACTTTCCCGGGAACAAAAAAACGTTACGGCTTTCATGGTAATAGCTTTGTGTGTGCTGTTGAGTTTGGAGATAAGATAAAAGCAAAATCCTTACTGGCGGGTGGTAACAGTGGCGATCCCAACAGTAAACATTTCACCGATCAACTCGAAATGTATACGAAAGGGCAATTTAAAGACGTATTGTTTTATAAAGAAGATGTACTGAAACATGCAGAACGTACGTATCATCCTGGCGAATAGTAACAAAGGGTTGCCAACCTTTTGAAGGTTGGCAACCCTGGCAAAATCATGTCAACCCGACGAATAAGTTTTAATTTGTAGTATCTCTTTGTGTACTTCGTGTATCCTTTGCGAACTTTGTGCAACAAATTTTTAGTAGCACAAAGAACACAAGCAATCATAATTCAACAACATGAAATCATTTTTCAGCTTTCTGTTTTTGCTTCCCCTGTTTGCTGTTGCTCAGCAATATGATGTACTTATTACCAACGGAAAAATTCTCGATGGTACAGGCAATCATTGGTTCTATGCCGATCTTGCTGTGAAAGATGGAAAGATCATCGCCATTGGTAGATTGAAACAGCAAGATGCAAAACGTGTAATTGATGCAAAAGGATTAATGGTGGCACCCGGCTTTATTGATGTGCACACACATATTGAAGGCGAAGAAAAACGAACCCCCACAGCAGAGAATTTTATTTATGATGGTGTTACAACCGTGGTAACCGGCAACTGTGGTTCATCGCAGGTGGATATGAAAAAATACTTTGCATTCATAGATAGTTTGAAAACGTCGATCAACATTGCAGCACTCATCGGACATAATGATGTTCGCAGAACAGTATTGGGTCGTGCAATGAAAGATCCAACTGAAGCAGAAATGCAACAGATGATCTTACTGGTGGAAGAAGCCATGAAAAACGGAGCAGTAGGTTTTTCAACCGGACTGATCTATATCCCTGGCACATATTCCAAAACAGATGAAGTGGTGAAGTTGGCAGGTGCTGCGGCAAAATACAACGGTGTGTATGCAAGTCATATCCGAAATGAAGGTGATAGTGTGGCAGTGGCGATTCGTGAGGCCATACAGATCGGTTATTTAAATAAAATGCCGGTTGAAATTTCTCACTTCAAAGTTAGCGGTCAGCAAAACTGGGGACGAAGTAAAGAAACCGTTGCCATGATCGAAAATGCAAGAAGAGATGGTGTGGATGTAACCATTGATCAATATCCTTACACTGCCAGCAGTACTTCGCTCGGCACATTAATACCGGATGAAATATTAGCTGACGGACAGGATTCTATTGTTGCACGATTGAACCGACCGGATGTAAGGAAATATGTAATTGCATCGATGTTGAAAAGTTTAAAGAAACGCAAGCTGAAGCATTTCAGTTATCCTGTTGTGGCCAATTACCGTTTTGATACAACGCTCAATGGGAAAAGTATTGAACAGGTAAATCTTATTAAAGGAAGAAAGCATAAAGCAAAAGCAGAGGCAGAAACGATTATTGAAATGGTGATCAACGGCGGCGCACAAATGGTCTTTCATGGTATGAGTGAGAACGATGTAAAACGCATCATGCAATATCCATTCAATATGTTTGCCAGCGATGCAGGTATCCGTTTGTTTGGTAGCGGTGTTCCGCATCCACGGGGTTATGGTACCAATGCAAGAGTATTAGCGAAATATGTGCGTGAAGAAAATGTACTCACTTTGGAAGAAGCTATCCGCAGAATGACCTCATTGCCTGCACAAAAATTTCAATTAAAAGATCGTGGTTTGTTGAAAGAAGGGATGGCTGCTGATATTGTGATCTTTGATGCGGCTACAGTAAAAGATAATTCAACATTTGAACAACCGCACCAATACTCAACAGGGTTTACGTTTGTGTTGGTGAATGGACAGGTTGTTGTTGAAGAAGGGAAGCATAACGGAACAAGAAGCGGTCGCTCATTGAAAGGACCGGGATTTCAATTGTAAACGGATTAATAAATAAGAATGAAATTTCTTTCGCTCATACTTTCCTCACTCGTCTTTTTTTCTGTTGATGCACAGGAACGAAAATCTGCTGAAGCGTACGGTATCAAAATAGGTGTGATGCAAAAAGGACCGACAAATTCTATTGTGGATGTGGCAGGTGTGAAAGTTGGACAGGTTACATTGATTGTTGCAGATAGCATTCGAACAGGGGTAACCGCTGTTCTGCCGCATAGCGACAATCTGTTTCAGCAAAAAGTACCTGCGGCAGTTTTTACCGGAAATGGTTTTGGTAAACTCGCAGGCACCACACAAATAAAAGAACTCGGCAATATTGAATCACCGATCATCTTAACCAATACATTAAGTGTTGCAGAAGGAATCAATGGAGTGATCAACTATACACTTGCACAACAAGGAAATGAACAGGTACAATCGGTGAATGCTATTGTTGGTGAAACCAACGATGGTGCGTTGAATGATATCCGTGGCAAGCATGTAAAAGTTGATCATGTATTGCAAGCCATCAACAGCGCATCAACACAAAAACCGCAACAGGGAAATGTGGGTGCAGGAACCGGTACTGTTTGTTTCGGATTCAAAGGTGGTATTGGTACTGCATCACGAAAATTGCCTGCATCCTTAGGTGGTTATACAGTTGGCGTATTAGTTCAAACAAATTTTGGAGGTGTGTTGCAGATCGACGGCGTTCCCGTTGGTGAAAAGCTGGGACGTTATTCATTCAGCGATCAATTACAAAATCCGGTTGATGGTTCCTGTATGATCGTGGTGGCAACCGATGCTCCGCTCGACAGTCGTAACCTCGAACGGTTAGCTAAACGTGCATTTATGGGTTTGGCAAAAACAGGTGGCATTGCATCGAACGGCAGTGGCGATTATGTGATCGCTTTCTCCAACAATGCATCGGTATTGATTTCACACGACAGCAAAACATCTACCATTACAACAACTGTGTTACGTAATGATGTAATGAGTCCGCTGTTTATGGCAGCTATCGAAGCAACAGAAGAAGCCATCATCAATTCCTTATTCACGGCAACCGATATGAAAGGCAAAGGAGGCAGAACCATTGAAGCCTTGCCAATGGATAAAGTAGTACCGATCTTAAAACAATACAATCGCATCAACTGAGTATGTGGGCATTCATCAACAATCAATTTGTAACAGCAGATCAGGCAGTATTGCCGGTAAGTGATCTTGCGATCCAGCGTGGGTATGGCGTATTTGATTTTTTTCGCACTGTTGATAAAGTTCCTTTATTCCTCGATCATCATTTAGATCGCTTACAACATTCAGCTTCAGTTCTGCGCTTACAACTCCCTTTCAGCAAGGATGAGTTAAAGAATATTGTTTATGAACTCATCAACAAAAATGATCTTTCAACGTCCGGCATCCGCATTACGGTTACCGGTGGCAATTCAATTGATACGTACACACCCACAACACCCAACATCATCATCACACAAAGCACATTAACGATGGATGGGGCGTTTGATGCTTCAAAAGGCTTACACCTTATCACCGAAGAATATGTACGTGAATTACCAACGGTAAAATCAATTAATTACCTGATGGGTGTATATCTGCAACAAAAAGTAAAAGACGCAGGGGCAGGCGATGTATTGTATGTAAAGAATGGATTCATCAGTGAGTTGGTACGTTCCAATGTGTTTGTGGTAACTGCAGATAACAAATTGATCACAGCAAATGAACATGTATTGTACGGCATCACCCGTAAACATATTCTGCAACTTGCAGCAGAGGTGATGGAAGTAAACGAACAGTCCGTTTCATTAAACGATGTATTAAACGCAAAAGAAGTGTTTGTAAGCAGTACCACGAAACGGTTGATGCCTGTGTTTTCTGTAGATAGAAAATTGATTGGTGAAGGAAAAGCAGGTGTAATAACCACACAGCTCTACCAACGGTTTCTGGAGTTTGAAACAAATCAATAGCTTGTTTGTAATATACTAACCACATCAAATGAAAATACTCTGGCTATATTTAAAACCTTACCGGCTGCTGGTATTCGCTGCATTGCTGCTGGCAGGTATTGCACAAATTCTTTCGCTGTACGATCCTATTATTCTTGGCCGCATTATCGACGAGTATACACTCAATCCTGAAAACAGGACAGAAGAAGAATTGATCCGTGGTGTGCTGATATTATTAGGGATTGCTGTTGCCATTGCATTAGCTGCCCGGCTTTTTTTATCACTGAAAGATTATGTGATGCGGTTGGTGGTGCAGAAATTCGGCATGCAGATCTTTAATGATGGATTAAAACAAATGCTCCGGCTACCCTACCAGGATTTTGAAGACCAAAGCAGCGGCGAAATTTTATCGGTACTGCAAAAAGTGCGGAACGATACCGAACGTTTCATCACTTCCTTCATCAATATTTTATTTTCTTCTATTGTAGGTATCGGTTTTCTCATGTGGTATGCATTCACCAAACATTGGGCATTGATCCCTGTTTTTTTAATTGGCGTTGTGTTGCTTGGCGGACTTACCAGTATTCTCAGTCGCTCCATTAAAGTGTTGCAGCGTTCACTCATCCGCCAGAACAGGCAAATGAGCGGCACCATTACCGAAAGCTTACGCAATATCGAATTGGTAAAAAGTTTAGGATTAACCTATCCGGAGATCAGGCGGCTGCGTGTACACACACAGGAAATTTTTGATCTTGAAATGCAGAAAGTAAAAAAAATCCGCTCACTTTCTTTTTTGCAGGGAAGCATTCTCATTTTACTCAAGCAATCGATCCTCTTTATTTTATTGTGGCTCATCTTCCGCAAAGTATTATCACCGGGTGAATTGATATCGATGCAATTTATTTCAGCCGGTATCATCGGGCCGTTGCAGGATCTCGGCAGTATTATTCTTTCCTATCGTGAAGCGGAAGCGTCGTTACAAATATTCAATGAGTTGATGTTGAAAGAAACAGAGTACCGGCCTGAAGAACCGGTTGATGTAGGTGAAATTGAACAGTTGCGTTTCGATAATGTAACCTTTCGCCATCGCAATGCTACCAGCTATGCGCTTGAACAAATTTCATTTGAAGCAACGCTCGGAAATACCATTGCGTTTGTGGGCCCATCCGGTTCCGGTAAATCAACATTGGTAAAATTATTGGTAGGATTATACGCACCTGTAACTGGCGATATATTGTACGACGATGTTTCATCAAAAGACATCCGCTACAACCGCATGCGCAAGCAATTGGGGTTTGTAACACAGGAAACACAATTATTTTCCGGCAGCATTCGTGATAATTTGAAATTTGTGAAACCCGATGCAACCGATGAAGAAATTTATGCAGCATTGGAAAAAGCGTCAGCACTACCCATCATTAACAACACAGAAAAGGGATTGGACACATTGCTTGGAGAAGGCGGCAAAAAATTATCAGGCGGTGAAAAACAACGTTTGTCTATTGCACGTGCTTTGTTACGTCAACCACGGTTATTGATCTTTGATGAAGCTACTTCTGCATTGGATTCAATTACCGAAGAACAGATCACACAAACCGTTCGTGAAATTTCCAGTTTAAAACAACAGATCACCATACTCATTGCTCATCGTCTCTCGACGATCATGCACGCTGATACGATTTATGTATTGGAAAAGGGACGAATTATAGAGCAGGGAAGCCATGATGTATTGGTGAACCGAAAAGGATTGTACTATGCCATGTGGAGGCAGCAGATCGGTGAACGGAAAACAATGGCAGCAGCTGTTACCGAAGAAGCAGATGATAGTGAAGAGGTAGAGTAAAGAACCTATACTTAGCTTTTCTTACACAAAGATCTCAGGTGCATGAATGCGTTGTAGAGATGTTCCAGTTCAGCAGCAGGAATTTTACAGGTAAGCCGTATAAATGCAACCTGTCCATTTGCAGTATAAAAATTCATCCAGGTTAACGGCGCATGTGCTCTCTCTTCACATGCCAGTAATTCAATTCCATTTTTCTTAGTAGAACGATCATTCGGTTCATTCGCCAGCTCAAATAGATTGAACCTTTGATACTGTTCCCGCTTGTTGATAATGCTGATGTTTCCATTTACAGTTGCCTTGATGTAAACTACATTGCCCGGCTCTGCCCACTGTTCCAGCTTTACATTAATACTGTCGATCGCTTTTTTAAACCCGACGTCTTGTGCAGATAGTAAACTGCAATCAGATAGAAGTATAACCAACAAGAGCAGGAAGAATCGTTTCATATTGATACATTTGACCGTACTGATGAGTAGCGTTGAATAACCTTCATTCAAAAGTAGTTTGTTCCAAGCGGCTCACAATACCAACAAAGGAGTATTTTACATTCATTGTTTGGTTGCTATCTTACAGCAGTTACATTTGTTCCCTAAACCATTTCTAACAGTCATCTTTAAACGCTTACCATACACACTCCTTTTCTTATTCCTGTTAGCAGCCCAACTGCTATCGGCACAGGTGTATTTTTTTTCGAATGAAGAGAAGATCAATATCAATGGTTCGTTACTGCGTTTCTACATTGACAGCTCCACGAACCGGACCCAACAACAATTTGAACTGATCAGAGATCAGTTGCGGCCGCTTGGCGAAAACAAAATCAACTTAAGCTATCAGAATGAAATGCTGTGGTTGCAAATACCATTAACGGCTGTACCGGATATAACTGATCTTAAAAACATCATGATCCGTAATCCGCATATCAATTACCTGCAGGCATGGGTGCTGCGTAACGACAGCATCATTCAAAGCTTTGCTGCAACCGGCGATCATCTTCCCTTCAACAGCCGTACACTGTATCATGCAGATTTTGTTTATCCCGTTCCGCTTACTAACCGGGATAAACTATCATTTCTGTTTCTGATCGATAAACGAAATGAACAACTCAACATACCTGTACATTTTGTAACAGAAAATGGATTTACTTCCTATAACCTTCGCAAAAATTTATTAGCCGGTTTAATGACGGGGATGGGATTGTTTCTTTTTCTGTTTAGCTTTTTTCTTTATTACACTATGCGTGAGCGATTGTACGTGTATTACAGTTTGTACATACTCATGGTGTTCTTTTATATTTTCAGTGATTACGGTTACTCGTTCATGTACCTGTTTCCCAATCATCCGTTCCCTGCTGATTTTACAAGGCCCATGGCCATCAGTCTGGCTTCACCGTTGTACATGATGTTTGCGCTCAACTTGCTTTCTGTAAAACAAAAACTTCCCGCCTATTATAAATGGGCCGTGCGTTATTTGATACTGTACATGTCGAGCCTTGTGATCAGTTTATTCCTGATGCCGGATACCGGCGTAATACGGATGGTGTTGGTTTGGCTGATGCAGATCTATCAAAACCTCACCGCTGTTTTCATGCTTATTATTGCTATTGCGGCTGTACGTAAAAAAATTCCGTATGCCGGCTATATTGTAGGTACCAGTATTGTACTCCTGTTGGCATTTTTCATTTTCATGCAGTTTGTGTCGGGTTTCATTCTTGATACCTTTCTTACACGCAACATGATGAATATTGGCTTTACATTAGAGATCAGTATCCTGGCATTTGTACTTACGCTGCGTTTCCGGCAGTACAAAGAACAATCTGAACAATTATTACGTACAACGAATTTGCAGCAAGAGCAGATCTTTAAAAGTATCAGCGATTACCAGGAAAAAGAAATGCAACGCTACAGCAGTATGTTGCACGATTCCGTTGGTGCAAGACTTTCGGCGATCAGGTTCAATCTTGAATCCATCAAAAAAAATACCAGTACTTCTAACGGTCTTGAACAATCGATAACAGACCTGGGTGAGCTGGCTACTGATGTGCGACAGTTTTCACATACGCTTTCGCCGGTGTTGTTACAGAAAAAAGGATTGGTGGCAGCTGTAGAAGAGATCGTAACGGGTATCAATCAAAGCGGACAATTGTATATTCAGTTTGAATCGATCGGTACTTTACAAAAAGTTTCCTTTCGTTATGAGTTGTTGCTCTATAACATTATGCAGGAGTTGATCCAGAATATTATTAAACATGCTGGCGCTACTGAAGTAATAATACAGGTGATATTAGAAAAAGAACTGATCTATCTGTTTGTTGAAGATAACGGACATGGTTTTAATCCATTGTTCATCAAAGAAGGTCTTGGCTTTTCTCAAATCAAACAATTGGTTACATTCGTGCAAGGAACTCTTGCAATCGACTCTCTTGTGGAAAAAGGTTGCAGGATCACGATTGAATTTCCTGTTCTACCAGATGAAGCAAACCATCCGACTCCTTCTCGTTGACGATCATCCTTTTTTTTCGGAAGGGTTGACCAACGCCCTTCGTGCAGATACCTCCTACCAGGTGGTTGCCAGTGTGCAATCGGGTGAAGAGGTGGTAACTGCTGTTCGTACACATGAGCCGGATATGCTGGTACTTGATATTAATCTGCCGGGAAAAAACGGATTGGAATTGTTACCTGAGCTGAAGCAAAAATTTCCTGCACTGAAGATCATGATCCTGAGTATGTATATGCCGGCCGATATACGTTTACAGCCGGAAAAAGAACCGATCGATGCATATGTATTAAAAAATTCGGGAACAGAAATTTTATTGGCTGCGTTGAACAGCATGCGCAACAATGAACGTTTTTTTGATCCCAATATTCAATCTACCAATCATCATGGCTCCGATGATTTCAGCAGAAAGCTGAAGCTAAGCTCACGTGAAATAGAGATACTGCAATTACTGAAGGATGGCTATTCTAACAAAGAGATCTCTCAAAAACTTTTCCTGAGCGAACTAACGGTAAAGACCCACCGAAAAAACATCATGGCAAAGATGGGAGCGAGGAATATTGCTGATTTGTTGAGGAAGTAGTTAATATCTCAACAATTTCTCCATCACCTCACCCAACCTCGCCTTCGCCATAAAATTCTGCTCCAGTTCAATATTAAACGGTATCGGTGTATCCAAACTTGCACAACGCAATACCGGCGCATCCAGCAATTCAAAACAATGCTCTGCAATCCATGCTGCAATTTCGCCGCCAATACCGCCGATCAATGTGTCTTCATGCAATAGCAATACACGACCGGTGCGTTGTACAGCTGCACGAATAGCTGCATAATCCAATGGAGCCAATGAGCGGAGATCAACTATATCAATTGAAATTTCAGGATGCTCCGCTGCATAATCTTCGGCCCAATGCACAGCAGCACCATACGTAATGATGGCTACTTCATCACCACTTCTTACATGCCTTGCTTTACCAATTTCAATTTCATAATATTCTTCGGGCACTTGTCCGCTAACTGCACGATACAATGCTTTGTGTTCAAAATATAAAACCGGATTGGGGTCATTGATAGCAGCGATCAACAAACCCTTCGCATCCATTGGCGTTGATGGATATACTATTTTCAATCCCGGCACTTTCGTAAACCACGCTTCATTGCTTTGGCTATGAAAAGGACCGGCACCAACACCGCCACCTGTGGGCATGCGTATCACCACATCTGCATTTTGTCCCCAACGGTAATGGATCTTTGCCAGGTTGTTAACGATCTGGTTGAAGCCTACTGTTACAAAATCAGCAAACTGCATTTCCATCAATCCCTTATAACCCTCCAGACTTAACCCAAGTGCAGCACCAACAATAGCGCTTTCGCAAATAGGCGTGTTGCGTACACGTTCTTTACCAAACGTCTCAACAAATCCTTCTGTTATTTTAAATGCACCGCCATATTCAGCAATATCCTGTCCCATCAGCACAAGATTAGGATGTTGGGTCATGCTTTGATGAAGGGCTTCTTTGATAGCATCAACGAAACGTTTGTCGTTAGTAGTGAGTTGTGAATGGTGAGTGATATCTGAATGATCGAGATGCTTCACTATTGACTGTCGACCGTTGACTGTTGACTCCGCAAACAAATCATCCAACTCTTCTTCCGTATCTATCTCCATTGGCTTCGCTTGATTCGTCAACAGCAGTTCACTGTCAATTAAGTTTTTAAATTCTGCACGGATCGATGTTACATCGTCTTCAGTTAATACTGCTTCGCTCAACAGATACGTTTCAAAATTTTTTATGGGATCTTTTTCTTCCCATATTTCAAATAGATGCTTGGGTACATATTTTGTTCCGCTTGCTTCTTCATGTCCACGCATGCGGAAGGTCATGCATTCGATCAAATAAGGTTTTTGGTGTTCGATGCAATAATTGCGCACGCCTTTAATGGTGTCAATCACCGAAAGAATATTGTTACCATCTATCTTCACTCCATCCATACCATAACCTCTTGCACGCTCCACCAAGCTTTCGCAACGGTATTGTTCATTTGTAGGTGTACTCAACCCATAGCCATTGTTTTCAATGACGAAGATCACAGGCAGATCCCACACAGCCGCTACATTCAAGGCCTCATGAAAATCACCTTCGCTGGTGCCACCTTCACCTGTAAAAGCAAGTGAAACCTTTTTATCCTTTCTTAATTTATGAGCGAGCGCCACACCATCAGCAATCGCCAACTGCGGACCAAGATGCGAGATCATCCCACACACATGATGTTCTTTGCTGCCAAAATGAAAGCTGCGTTCCCGTCCTTTGCTGTAACCTTCTTTGTTGCCCTGCCATTGCATAAAGAGTTTGTGCAAAGGCATATTCCGTGTGGTGAACACACCCAGATTGCGGTGCAGCGGCATGATCCATTCGTCTTGATCCAGCGCCAATGTAGCTCCAACAGCAATTGCTTCCTGGCCAATTCCACTAAACCATTTGCTAATTTTTCCCTGCCTGAGCAATAAAAGCATCTTTTCTTCGATTAATCTGGGGTACAGCAAGCTTTTATAAATGCCGGCAAGTTCGGTATTGGTAAGGTTTTTGCGTTCGAAGAGCATTTTAAAATTCAATATCTGATGAGGAACAAAGTTCAGGTTTCATCTCCTTTTAAAAAGGAATTTCTTTTGGTGACGATAGCCGTTACTCTTTTTCTGCCATTCACCATACAGGCTCAAGGCAAACCGGCCGATAGCAGCAAAACAAAAACTATTCTGAAAACAGCCGAACTGAAAGTACGGCAGCAGGGCAGCAACTGGCAGTTCCAGTTTCAGCGAACCGAGTTTAGAGCGGCATTGAAAATTATGAATAACAACGGAGCTGTAGTAAAAGCGGTGATGGTGGATGAAGGACTGGAAGCCATCAACGTTTCAATCAGCAATCTGCCCAAAGGCATTTATCAATGTGTGTTGGAAAACCGTACGCAACGGTTTGCAGCAAGAGTAATGGTTCGGTAATTTACTTATTCTCCTTCCCTTCTTCTTTCAACACCATTTTATGAACAATGGAATTGATGATGGATAAGCAGATGCTGAACAGCAATGCATACCAAAATCCATCAACAATAAATCCTTTTACAAAATAGGCATCAAGCAGAATGATACAGGCATTGATCACAAACAGGAACAAGCCTAATGTAAATATGGTGGCAGGTAATGTAAACAATACGAGAATTGGCTTCACCACCGCATCGAGCAACGCCAATACAAACGCCACCGCAATTGCTGTAAAGAAATGATTGATGCTGATACCTGGTAACAGATAAGCTAATACAAAGGCGTTAACAGCAGTGATGAGAACCTTGAGGACAAATTTCATTTCAAATATGTTTAATTATTTTGAACCACAAAGACACGGAGACACAAAGTAAGACAAAGAAAACAACCTAAATAATTCGTCTCAGCGATCTCTGCCACTCTGTGTGAAACTTCTCATACAGCCCATTTCTTACACAACCACCAGCTCATAAAACTTTTCCGGATGCAAATACTTATTCGCCAGCTCCTGTAATTCCTTTGCTGAAATAGTTTTGATGATGTTTACTGATTTATAAAAGTATTGCTCATCCAGCCCATTTAAAATTAAATTCTTCCAACGGCCAATGATATGAAACGGCCCATCGAGATCACCGAGGATAGTACCGATGAGATAATTCTTTACGAGCTGCAGTTCTTCTTCATCCACCAATTCTTCACGCAGGTCTTTCATTTCATTGTAAATCTCAGTAATTGTTGCCTCACTCACATCTCTTCCGGCTTCCGTACTCACCATCCATGCGGTTGTAGAAATATGATTGAGAATATAACTGTGAATGCCATAGGTATAACCTTTGTCTTCACGTATATTACTCATCAACCTTGAACCAAAGAAACCACCAAACAACGTATTCAACACTTGTACAGGTTGAAAATCGGGATGATGACGGTTCGGGAATGGTTGTGCCAACCGGATAGCACCCTGCACACCATTAGGATCATTTGCAATTCTGTATTTCTTTTCTGCAGCAGGTGTCAGCGGATGAAGAATTGTTGGGATTTTTTTTTGATTCAACGGTAATTGTCCAATGGTTTTATTCAACTCCTGTTCAAAATTAGCCGGCAGTAAACCCGCAGCAAAAATGACGCAATGACCTTCGGTATAATATTTTTTATAGTAATCCTGCAATTGTTGCTGTTGCAGTGCATCGTAATGTTCTTTGTTGCTGTACACACCATACGGATGATCTTTCCCGAACACGTATTCGTCGATCAAACGACCTGCAACAAAATCACACTTCTTCAAATTAACCGTTAAGCGCTGCTGCATGTTCTGTTTGTAAATATCCAGTTCATGTTGCGGATACACGGCATCGGTGATCATTTCAGCGATCACCGGTAAATGTGTAGCAAAATGCCGATCAATACAGTGCAATACAATATTGGCAGTTTCATTGTAACAACCACGGCTCAAATGTGAGCCATAGTAATCAAAATGTTCGTTGAGTTGAAAAGCTGTTTTATTTTTTGTACCGTTCTTAATGAGAAAGTTGGTAGCTGCTGCAATATTGTTTTGCTGCTCAAACCAGTTACCGGCCTTGAACACCAATTCAAGGCTCAGCACTTCCTGTGTACCGGCATTTACAGCATACACTTCAACACCATTGTCCAGTATAAATTTATCGTAAGGCTTTAATGTAAGTTCAAATTCTGTCGCATCTTTTATCAAAGGTGCTTTGCTTCTGTTCAATTGTTCTGTTGCGATGTTCATTTTTTAATAATCTATCTTCTTCGTTTATAAAACGGGTTGTTTGTTAAAAGACGGGAGGAATGATGGATTGTAACAATACGTAAAACCCGTGCTCCAAGTTTATAAATAATTCGAAACTTATAAACACTCATTTCCCGTAAAGCCGGGTCTGCAAATTCCTTTACTATTTTACCCCTTTCAGGAAAGTTTTTTAATGAATCAATTTTAGTGATAAACTTTTCATTTAACTTATCGGCATTTTGAAAAGATGTGTCCGAAACATAATCATAGATTTGGCGCATATCTTTTTGCGCCTGCTTGCTTATTTTGATTTTGACCATGACCGCATTTCTTTTTTAAACTGTTCCCAGTCTTTTTCTTTGCCTGCGGCAGTATCATTTAATCCCTTCTCCACTTTATACATCAACAGCAACTCGTTCAACAATTTTTCAGTTGAATACGTTTTCGGAACGGTACTAACCTTTTCCTGTATTTTTTTGACTGTGAGCATATTTTTTTGTTTCCCTGAATTTACAAATTAATTCTTACTCAAATAATACAATGTGTTGCTGTTCGTGTCTGCAAAGATCTTTTTACTCTCTTCCAGCAACTCCTGTGCAGTAATGCTTTGGTAGCGTTCCAGTTCATCGTTCATCAGTTCTGCGTCGCCCAGCAGTTCATAATATGCTAAACTGTTAGCACGACTCATCACGCTCATATCTTCAAATAAAATTGTGCTTTCTGTTTTGTTGATCACTTTCTGTAACTCTTTTTCATCCACCAGTTCGGTCTTCATCTTTTCCACTTCTTCATTCACAGCTTTGTGTGCATCTTCAATGTTGACACCTTTTACCAATTTACCTTCAATGGCTAGCAAACCATTGTCGATACTGCCAAAGTGATAACATTCAATACTGCTGAACAATTTTTTTTCTTTGATCAATGCTTCATACAATCGACTGCTGGCACCACCGCCTAAAATATCGGAGATGAGATCAGTTACATAATATCCCCGCTCTAAACGTGAAGCCATATGCCATGTTTTTACAAATGCATCCAATGGTACGTCGGCTTTTATTTCCAATGTACGGGCTTCTGTTTGTACCGGCTCTTTCGGCAACTGCCGCACATATTTTTCGCCTGCCGGTATAGGACCAAACCATTTCTCTGCCAACTGCATTACATTGTCTGTGTCTACATTTCCCGCTACTACAAGAATAGCATTGGCCGGTGTATAATGTTTAAAGAAAAAATTCTTTACATCCTGCAGTTGTGCTTCTTCGATATGCTTCAGCTCTTTACCGATCGTCATCCATTTATACGGATGATGTTTGTATGCCATCTCCCGCATTTTATTCCACACATCGCCATAAGGTTTGTTTAGATAGTGTTCTTTAAATTCTTCACTCACCACTTTGCGTTGCACATCCAAACTTTTTTCATCAAACGCTAAACTCAACATACGATCACTCTCCAGCCAAAAAGCAGTTTCCAGATTTTCAGCAGGCAGCTGGCAGTAATAATTCGTAAGATCGTTGGTAGTATATGCATTGTTTTCACCACCTGCCAGTTGTAGTGGTTCATCATAATCAGGAATATTGATAGAACCTCCAAACATCAAATGCTCAAATAAATGTGCAAAGCCGGTGCGGTTTTCTTCTTCATCCCGTGCACCTACATCATATAATACATTCACCACAGCCATGGGCGTGGCCATATCCTTGTGTACTAAAACCTTTAATCCATTCTTCAATTCAAACCGTTCAAACTTGATCATATTTCGTAAATCTTATTTCTGATTGTATGTTTTCTGTAAACGCCTTTATTGAAACAGGCGAAGCTGTAAAATTCGGTAAAAAACGAATGGGGAACGTGGCTACTTTAAAATACTGCCTACTTTTAACTCAAACATTTGTGGTACGCTATTCCGGAAAATGAGGATGCGGACTTTCTGTCCCTGGTTTTGCAACAGCAGTTTGTACTGTCCAATGTTATTGCTGAAATTGCTTTCAACACCAAAGATGATATCGCCGGGCATTAATCCTGCTTTTTCGGCAGGTGAGCCTTGTTGTATTTCAGTAATAATGATCTTTCCCTCAATAAAATAATAACTCATGCCTGTATAAGAGTAGTCAAACGGATCACGCATATGCGAGTTAGGTGTAAGGTGAATTGTCCGCTCGGGATAATTCAACACAATATTAAACCTTCGCAACAAATCGCTGCCGAGCAAGCCTTTGATGGACGGATAGCCCAACACATTCATCGAATCGCTGTACACATGAATGGGCACTTTTGAAAATCTGTACGGACCGATCTTCATTCGTTTCATCGTAGTGAGCCGCATGTTGATCTTACCGATCAATCCTTCCACTTGTGTATTCACCGATTTTTTTCGCTTGCTGATGAACACACTGTCCTGCATAAACTGTTCCGACATCAGCACACACAAACCGGCACCGGTGTCAAAGTAAAAGTTGAGCAAATAGCTCCGCTCATCCTGTACATAGTGGTTGGTAATAGGAATGGAAGCGAAGGTGGGTTTTAACGTGGTTCCTTTTTTTGGATATTCATACTTGCCGGGCATGTACACACTCATCAATTGTTTGTCGTAATCAATGCCAACAATGTAACGGCGTAAGAACGAGAAGCCGATAATGCCATCAACACGAAGACCATACACCTCCGTTAATATTTCATAATCGTTGATATGAAAGTCGAGCCGTTCCACATCCAGCCCGGGAAAGTGAAGCGTTCCATTCTTATAATAGTTGATGTTCTTGATGCCGCCGATCCCACGAACGGTACGGTCGCTGGGTTCCAGCGGAAGCTTATAATACAACGCCGTTAAAGTGTCGAGTGAAATACCTCCGCTACCCGTATCCAGGATAAAGTTGAGCGTATCAGGAAAATCGTTGAGCGTAGCATGGAGTATAATAATGCCACCGGTCAACTGCTCAAACTTAAAGCTGGTAAGCAGTTTTGCAGGGGGAAACTCATCGTTCTGAGCCGACAAACGGAAACAGAGCAACAGCAGGCATATCGTTTTGGTCAACTTCACTTCTCAATATTAATGGAAACTACCGGTACAGACAACCAAATTAGGATGAACGCTTCGTGGTTGGTAAAATATCCGACCGTAACTTTGCAAATACGCAACATGCAAGAAACAACAGGCAAACACAGGTCAAGGCTTTGCATATTGCCAATTGGCTATTGTCTATTAATTTTTGAAAATCCAGCACATGAACCTCAACGATCTCTATCAAAAAGCCTCCAACTTTGAATTTTTAACTGTTGAAGAAGGCATGTATCTTTTTCAACATGCACCACTTACTGAGCTGATGTTTGTGGCCGATGAATTACGCAAACAACAGGTGCCGCATGGTAAAGTAACCTGGCAGATCGATCGGAATGTGAACACTACCAATGTATGTATTGCCAATTGCAAGTTCTGTAACTTCTTTCGCATACCCGGTCATGCTGAAGCATACATCACCGATATTGAAACCTATAAAAAGAAAATTGAAGAAACCATAAAGTGGGGTGGCGATCAATTACTGTTACAAGGTGGGCATCATCCTGAACTCGGATTGGATTTCTATGTAAACCTCTTCAAACAACTTAAAGCATTATATCCAAACATTAAACTGCACACACTCGGGCCACCCGAAGTGGCACATATCACCAAGCTGGAAAAAAGTACGCATCACGAAGTATTGAAAGCATTGAAAGAAGCAGGAATGGATTCATTACCGGGTGCGGGTGCGGAAATTTTAATTGATCGTGTACGTCGGTTGATCAGCAAAGGAAAATGTGGTGCGCAGGAATGGTTGGATATTATGCATGAAGCACATAAACTCAACATTACCACCAGCGGAACAATGATGTTTGGTCATGTAGAAACATTGCAGGAACGTTTTGAACATTTGGTAAAGATCCGTGAAGTGCAAAGCCGCAAACCGGAAGAAGCAAAAGGTTTTCTTGCATTTATACCATGGACCTTCCAGGATGTAGATACATTGCTGGCAAAAATTCGTGGTGTACATAATTTAACTACTGCTGAAGAATATGTACGTATGATCGCCATGAGCCGAATCATGTTACCAAACGTGAAAAATATACAGGCGAGTTGGTTAACTGTTGGTAAACAAACAGCGCAACTTTGTTTGCAGGCAGGTGCCAATGATTTCGGAAGTATTATGTTGGAAGAAAATGTAGTGAGTGCTGCCGGTGCACCGCATCGCTTCACCTACAAATCAATCCAGGAAGCTATTCGTGAGGCAGGTTTTGAACCGCAACTCCGCACACAACAATATGAGTGGAGAGAATTACCGAATGTGATTGAAGAACAGGTGGTGGATTATTAGGGTCGGGGCGCTTACAGCGACCTGAACCGTAAGTATATAAGCACAGCCGATGCGATGCATCGGCTGTTTTCGTTTAGAACGGTAATGGCTCTTCGTTTAAAATAATCTCTTTTTTAATAAGTCCTTTTTTTAGCTGTTGATAGCTGATGCGTTTCGATTGACCTCGGTTTCTGTAATACAATTTGTTTTGATGTATTTCTACAAACATCTTTTCCTGTTGCGGAAACTGGTACACCGTTCGCCAATCCTGCATACCGATTTGCAGTTGCGCATTCCAGTATTTGAGTATGATCATTTGTATAAATATAAGTTGAAAATCAATAGAATTTTATACAAGAAGGTGCGTATATTTATGTGTTGTGTGCTATACTGTGTGACGGCTTAAAATTTGAATAAGAAAGAAATTATTCAATCCTTAAAAATATATCCAATACGTAATCTTACCATGACAGAGTTTAGCGTTAAGTTTTTTTCAATTAAAAAACTGTTTCAATATTACTTACCAACGACACTTTCTTTCTTTATGCTTGTGACGATTGAAAGAAATATGGAGCCAGATATTGGTGGATATGAAAAATTATATGGGTTGCCTCTTTCGTATATTTCAAGTAACTATGCTTTTACACATCACTTTGACGTTTATATTTTAGCATTACTTTTTGACTTGCTGCTTTATTTTATTTTGACACTTCTATTCTTTAAATTAATTGAGGCAATCGGAATAAAACTTAAAACACATTGGACTTTCGTTTCACTTGGAGTTATAGTTTGTATATTTTGGCTTTGTTCTTTTGCTTTGATAACTTTTGAAAGCACTTTTAAATTGAAAAACGATTTCTTTTATTTCAAAACAACGAGTAGTCGTTTATATTTCGGTTCGTTCCCCTGGTAAAAAGTACAGCACACAACACAGCATACACGAAAGTCAGGGCTGGACATTGAAACTTGTGCAGCATCAACATGGCAACAGTAGTTAGGGGCTAGACTCGTTCTAATAATTTTTACGTTAAATTCATAGTCACATTTCTTAAAATCATTTCCACCGGGCTGGACCAGCTATGACTTCCCTGCCCTGCGTGTATGCAAAACGTTATGCATAAGCTTAAATCAAGATTTCGTTGACAATGAAATTGACAAATATTTCCCTGACAATAATTTCTCTTCTTTTTGTTGGTTGTAACTCAACCCAACAAAAGGACACTAACTTAAATAAACCATCAGCAAATATTGACGTTGACACATTACATATTGACAAAGTCGCTTTAAAAGAAACGTTTCAACAAGAGGACACCGCCTACAATGAATATCTTACGGACAGACTAAAACCAATCCGGGAAAATTTTAAACGCATTAATTCAATTGCCACATGGACATCTACTGAACAAAAGGAACTTAATGAATCAACCGAAAGCGGTGAAGTAACATTTTACTATTCAAATGGAGTTCTAGAAAAAATGGTGACACGGCATTTTGGTGAAACCTTTCAACAGTTGACAGAGTACTATTTATTGAAAGGAAAACTCTCATTTGTATTTGAGAAGTCTTACAAATACAATCGACCAATTTATTACGATTCGACTTCAATGAAGGAAAATAAGGATAATCAAGCTTTTGACTTTGAGAAATCTGAAATTATTGAGGACAGAAGTTATTTCGACAACGAAAAGCTAATTCATCAGGTAAACAACCAAGACTGTGGTTCTCCTTTTGCAAGCGACTATTTATCAAAGGAACAAATGCGGTTAAAAACAGACTTTGATAAACTCAAAGCAATGACAAAGCAAAATTGAAAAGCCTGTGCATAACATCAGGTTTCGTGCAATTGGGGCATGACGTTGAAGCAATCATCGGCAGTGCATATCCAGGCTTTATATTCGGCGGACGTAATTCTGCGGGGCAGTAGTTCTTAACTTCGGCTTTTAGTTATAAATTTAGCTTCAGTTTCGGGCGGACAGTTAGTCAATTCCCCAACTGCACAAAGCCCTGAACGTTGGCTGCAATTAAAATTACCCTCTATTGACAAAGAACATTTTTTATTCCTGGCAATCAGACCTGCCTAATAATACAAATAGAGGATTTATTGAAAGTTGCCTTCAAAAAGCTATAAAGGATTTGAAGGATAAAGACCTTCATTTAGAAATTGCAATTGACAGAGATACAAAAGGGGTTTCTGGAACACCAGACATTATTAAAACTATTTTTGACAAGATTGCGGAAAGTCATGTTTTTATTGCTGACATTTCCTTTATAGACGGGAAAAGAAGTAAAAAGAGGAGTTCCAATCCTAACGTTTTAATTGAGCTTGGTTATGCAGCAAAAGCAATTGGTTGGGAAAATATCATTTGTATATTCAATACACAATTTGGTAAAGTTGAACAATTGCCTTTTGACCTTCGCCACCGTAGACCTTTAAGTTATCAAATCGCTGACGCCGCAAACAAAACAAAGGAACGAGAATTACTGTCAAAGCAATTGAGTCAAGAAATTTCCAGTATTATTCATAAACAAAGCAGTAAAGACCAAATCATTGAATACATAAAACTTCAGCTTGACAAAGAAGTTTTATCAATATGTAATCATATCAAAAAACTACTGTACGGTTATAGCAAATTTTTCACGCTGAACGACATCTTTAATATGCTTGATTTAAAGCGTGATGCTTTGAATAGAATCTTTTCCGAAAGTGAATTTATTGGATTTCAGGTAGTGAAGGATTGGCAAAGTTATCGTGACAATTTGAAAACGCTAATTGAAAATCCTACATTTTCAAAGTACATTGATGAAGATAAGCTTGCACCAATTATTCAAATGACAAACACTTTGATGCTAATTGAACTGAACTTTAAACAACGTAACTTTTTCAATGAAATAAATAAGCAAGCTGACAATTGCGAAATTATAGCGGCAAATGAAATGAATAAGTCCAACCACGAAGACAGCTATATTCTGCTTGGGAAAAAGAAAGATGCAAAAGCAGGTAAGGTTTTAGACGCTGGCATTATCTACAAATACAACCTTGACAGAGCATTAAAGTTTTATAAAGTCAAAGAGACTGAAATGTTCGTTTTGACTGAATTGTTTAGCAACTTGTTAGAAAATTTAAATGATACAATTAAAAAATGGGGTGACAACATTATGATTGACCCCGCAACATTTAAGTTACATTAACTGCAGCCAACAGTGTGTTTATAAAATTGTGGCTGGACGTTAAGCATTCAGCTATAAATCGCTATTTTGCTTTTGTGGTTAATTAAAACAGAGTTTTTCAATTGCCACAACTTCATAAACACTTTAACGTTGGCTGCTATTTCACAACCACTCTGCTATGGGACTATTTGATTTATTTAAAAAGCCACTAATCGTTAACGATGACTTTTTCGGCGCTTTACGCTTTGTAGACTTTAAAGACCTCTCAAAAGATTACTTTGAAGGCAATGGTCATTTCACCCCGACTGGCAACGAAACTGAATATTTAATTCAGGCGGACAAAAATGGTCCAACTGATGAACAGAAACAGTTCTATCGGGATTTACAATCGAATTTCAACCAGTTCATCGACAAAATCAAACCCTTGATTGAAGACGAGTTCCGCAACTGGAAAGAAGATTTTGTAATCAAAGACTTCAATAAGGAGTTTGAACTTGTGTGTATTACAATTCCACGGTTTGACGTCAGACCGCTGATATGGGACATGGCTTTTACGACCATTCACGACGAGAACCATCATGTGACGATAGACTTCATCGACTTTGAACCTAATGGCATTTTAATAGACGGCTAACACCAACGGCAGGTAACATGGGTTTGCCAATATACCGGCTGATGAACATAGGCTTCAGCCCTTGTTGGTATTCCAGAAATAAGCACGCCGAGGTTGTGTCTCCCGACCAACCGTATAAAAAAAATTTCTTCTTATCAGTTAAAACGAAATCATCTAAATCACACAATACATAACAATTGACAACGGTTGCAGCGATTTTACAAACGTTTTACATCTGCTTTACAAGTTTTTACCAATAAAAAGCTGCAGGCAAATTGACAACTGATAGCTTTACTTAATTGTTTCACCAAATCAATTCAAGTCATGAAAATCTATCTTCTTGCAATTCTGCTGCTTTTTCAATCTCCTTTTGTATCTCCTATCGCAGATCGTAATAAGCCAACGCTAAATAAAACTAAACCCGGTGTTGCAAACATCGTTTTTAAATCTACTGATGGCGGACAAACGTGGAAAGATATCAGCGAAGGGCTACCCGAAAAGTTGCAGGACGATGGTACACAGAGAGATGGTTTTTTTGCAAACGAAAGTGGTTTCTATGTACGTGTTGAAAACGGGATCTATCAGAGTAAACCAAATTCCACTGCTCCTTTTTGGGGAAAAGAGATTTTCCCTGACAAACAGGGCAGCATTGCTGCTTGTAAGAGTGGGCTAATTGCCTATAATAACGATGGCCAATTTTTACAAAAATTAAACGGAACAAATGTGTGGTTGCCTGTGTACACGAATTTTCAAGAGAAAGGGGTACGCACCGTTTTTGAAACTACCGGAGGTGCCGTTTTTATTGGCTGCAACAACGGCCTTTTCAGATCTACGAACAGTGGAAAAACCTGGAAACAAGTGCAGGCTGGTGGCTGGGCAATGAAATTGGTTGAGTTAAACGGTGTACTGCTGGCAACCAGCCACCGAGGGATCATCAGATCGACCGATGCCGGCGAAAACTGGGAGTTGGTGATAAGCGAGGGCGGTGTGGGTATCGATGTAGCAGGCATCGAAGGCGGATTTGCTGCTATTACGTTCAATACACAATCGAATACAAGAAGAATCCGAACATCGTACGACGGCGGTAAAACCTGGCAGCCAATTGATGCCGGCTTTCCGGAGCAAACCTTGATTGTTCCGGTAGTGAGGCCCTTTTCTCAAATGAATCAAACTGATTCAATTTGGAATCCGAATAACAATACCAGTCTTCCGAAGCAAGCCTTTATCACTTCCATTGTGCAGGTTGGTGAAAATTTCTATTGTGGTCATCCAGACGGTATTTTCAAAACAGCAGACAACGGGAAAACATGGAAACTGATACTTCCTTCTATTGAAAACAAGGTTTTTAATTTATCTGTTTCAAACGGTGTGATCTATGCAATACCGAGGAATAGAGGATGTTGAGAAGGTCAGAAGTAGTTCATTTCACCCGAAGGAAATGAAGTAGTTTAAACCTCCTGTGTTTTTGAAACACCGGAGGTTTTTTGTTCAGATGAATTAACTTGAACATTCAAACTACTTCGTATGAGAAAAAATCAAGCTCCTTTTCATGTGCTGTTAACTATCTGCAGTGCCATCTTTTCCCTTTCAACAATAGCACAAGGCACTTTGTTGCTGCGTCAGCCATCCGTGAGCAAACAACAGATTGTATTTGTACATGGCGATGATCTCTGGGTGGTAGCCCGTGAAGGTGGTGATGCACGACGGTTAACAAGCGCCGTGGGTGCAGAAAATAATCCACGCATCAGTGCCGATGGAAAATGGGTGGCCTTTACCGGGCAATATGATGGTAATACCGATGTGTACCTGGTATCTATTGATGGTGGCGCACCAAAACGTCTTACCTGGCATCCGACACCCGATCTTGTTCAGGGCTGGTCAAATGATAACAAGATCATTTTCACTTCCGACAGAATGGGTTACCCAACTGCCAATACAAAATTTTATACCGTTGCAACAACAGGTGGTACACCGGAGCCAATGATCCTGCCGTTTGGTTTTGTTGGCAGCATGAGTGACGATGGAAGTATGATGGCGTATCAACCGCATCGCTTTTGGGATCCTGAATGGAGAAACTATCGTGGCGGACAGGCACAACCCATCTGGATCTTCAACATGAAAACACAGGAGACAACAAAAACATTTCAGGGTGATCGGGAACGACACACTGCACCTGTTTGGGACAATGGAATTTTATATTTTTTGAGTGAACAGGACTATGCAAACAATGTATGGTCGTACAACCCAAAAACAAAAGCGCAGAAGCAACTCACCTTTCATAAAGATTATGATGTAAAAAATTTATCGGCCAGCAATGGTGTTTTGATTTATGAGCAAGGTGCACGTTTGCACAGTTATGATATTGCAACAGGTAAAACAAAACCGTTAACCATCAATGCAAGCGGTGATCTTAACTGGGGACGTGCAAGATGGAATACTATTTCAGGTGCACAACTTACAAATGCAAGTCTTTCACCAACGGGTAAAAGAGCGTTGTTCGAACATCGTGGTGAAATTTTTTCTGTACCAAAAGAAAATGGTGATTGGAGAAATATTTCCCGCACTACGTCTGCTGCTGACCGTTATCCTGCATGGTCAGCTGATGGACAAAAGATCGCCTGGTTCTCTGATGCAAGTGGTGAATACCAGTTAATGGTTGGTGCACAGGATGGATCGGGAACGCCAAAAGCATATCCCATCCCCAATAAAAAATTCTATTACTATCCATCATGGTCGCCCGATGGAAAATACATTGCATTTACTGATACAGATTATAATCTCTGGAACTTAGATCTTGCCAGTGGTAAAGCAACATTGGTAGCTACCGATCGGCTCGCTCATCCCAATAGGACATTGCATCCTGTATGGAGTCCGGATAGTAAGTGGATCGCTTATGTGCAGATCATGGAGAACCAATACAAAGCGGTAAAAGTGTATAATGTTGATGACAATAAAAGCACCGCCATCACTGATGGTTTGAGTGATGCTATCAGTCCGCAATGGGATGAAAGCGGAAAATATTTATACTTTTTGGCGAGTACCGATTATGCATTAAGTACCGGTTGGTTAGATATGAGCAGTTACAATTATCCGGTTACACGTGCATTGTACATGGCTGTTCTTTCAAAAGAAACATCAAATCCATTTGAACCGAAGAGTGATGAAGAGCCAACAAAGCCGGGCGAAGAAAAACCTGTACTCACAACTAAAAATACCGGTGATACGGTAAAGCCTGTTGTAACAAAACCAACCGGCGTAAGAGTGAAGATTGATTTTGATGGTATTGATCAACGCATCATTTCAGTAAACATTCCGGTACGTGATTATCAGGATCTCGTTGCAGGACCAGATGGACATGTGTTTATTGCAGAAGCAATCGCCAATGAAAATGGACTGGTATTGCATCGTTACAGCGTTAAAGACCGAAAAGCAATTGAATTCCTGCGAGGCATTTCATTTGCATCTTCCAGCTTCGATCGAAAAAATCTGTTGTACAGCAGTGGCCCATCATGGTTTATTGTGAATACAACGGCTGCTGCACCAAGGCCTGGTGATGGTCGTTTGTCTACTGATGGCATGCGAGTGTATGTTGATCCTGCAAAAGAAGCAGAACAAATCTTTAAAGAAGGCTGGCGCTATCAACGTGATTTTTTATACGTCAACAATACACATGGTGCACCATGGGATAAAGTATATGACTGGTATCAACCGTGGTTGAAACATGTAAAGCATCGTTCTGATCTCAATTACATTATTGATATTCTTGGTGGCGAAATCGCCGTTGGTCACTCGTACACATCAGGTGGTGATTTTCCACAAGTGCCAACCATTCCTGTTGGATTGCTGGGTGCGAACTATACAATCGACAAAGGTTTCTTTAAGATCACAAAAATATTTACCGGCGAAAACTGGAATCCTGAATTGCGTTCGCCGTTAAGTGGTCCGGGTATGAATGTAAAAGAAGGTGAGTATTTAGTTGAAGTTGATGGACGGCCGTTAACTGCTGATATGAATTTGTATAGTTTGTTTGAAGGCACTGCTAACCGACAAATTAAAATTCGTGTCAACAATAAACCATCAACAGAAGGAGCAAGATCGATCACCGTTGTGCCAGTTGCAAATGAAGCAGGATTGCGTTCAAGGGCATGGGTAGAAGGCAACAGAAGAAAAGTAAATGAACTATCTGGCGGTAAGCTTGCATATGTGTATGTGCCTAACACAGGCAACCCCGGTTATACTTCTTTCAACCGCTATTATTTTGCACAGCAGGATAAACAAGGTGCCGTAATTGATGAACGCAATAACGGTGGTGGATCCGCTGCAGATTATATGATCGATGTAATGGGAAGAAAACTGCAAGGCTATTTCAACAACCGTGTTGAAGGTCACAAGGTATCTACAACTCCAATGGCAGGTATCTTTGGTCCAAAGGTGATGATCATTAATGAAAATGCAGGATCGGGTGGTGATCTGTTACCTTATATGTTCCGTAAAAGTAAACTCGGTCCGTTAGTGGGCACACGTACCTGGGGTGGCTTGGTTGGCACATGGGATACACCACCATTTATTGATGGTGGAAGAATGGTGGCACCACGTGGTGGCTTCTTTGATACCGATGGTAAATGGGCAGTGGAAGGAGAAGGGATTGCTCCTGATATTGAAGTGTTCTATGATCCAAAAGCATTGATCGAAGGAAGAGATCCACAACTTGAACGTGCTGTACAGGAAGCATTGAAATTATTAAAGACAGAAGGAGTCGAATTGAAAAAAGAACCTGCAGCGCCGATACGTTACAAACGACCATCGTAGTATTTTATAAACCTTTTTTTCAAAATCCACTCTTGATAAGAGTGGATTTTTTTGTTGACATGGTTCTGCTTTTGTTATTATCTTGAGTTAGAAAATTTCAGCACACTTCCTTTCTTATCATTTAAACCTTCAACTATGGCACTACTGATCATTCTTGGCGCATTGGTTTTACTTGTTCTCTGGATCATTGGCATGTACAACGGAATGGTAAAAGCAAAAATAACAATTGACAATGCCTGGAGTGATATCAGTGTGTTTCTGAAAAAGCGCTTCGACCTCATTCCTAATCTGGTGAACACAGTGAAAGGGTATGCAGCACATGAAAGTCAGACATTGGAAAAAGTAGTGCAGGCACGTAATGCAGCAGTTTCTGTTGCTCCCGGCGATGTGGCAGGTATGGCAGCAGCCAACCAGCAATTAGGTGGTGCGTTAAGAGGGTTACTGGCCATTGCTGAAAGCTATCCCGATCTGAAAGCAAATGCACAGTTTCTCGAACTGCAAACAGCATTGCAGAATATTGAAACCGATCTTGGTAACTCACGCCGTTATTATAATGCGACCGTAAGGGATTTTAATACATCGATCCAGCAATTCCCCGGTGTTCTTGTTGCCAATGCTTTTTCCTTTAAAGCACGTGATTTCTTTGAACTGGAAAATAAAGAGGAAGCAAAAAATGTGGAAGTAAAATTTTAAACCGCTTCCCTTGAAAAAAAATATTGCATCACTCCTTATTTCTCTGGTGATCACGCTTGCTGTGAATGCACAGGAAGCATTTACCATTGAGCATTATCATGTAGCTGTAACTGTAAACAAAGATGCATCCGTCGATATAACTGAAACGATCAATGTAAACTTTACAGAAAGCCGTCATGGTATTATCCGAAAGATACCTTATAAATATGCACTGGTGCCATTACCCGCTGGTACACAAAAAGCCGACAGGCAGTTGGAATCGAACGGCTTTGCTAAAATCATCATAGAAGATATTAATGTGTGGGGACATGATTACTCAGTAAGCAACAGCGGCAATTACAAGGAAATAAAAATCGGTTCAAAAGATAGTTATGTTGAAGGTCAACAACAATACATCATCCATTACAGATTTTTGAATGCTGTTAATTTTTTTAAAGATCATTCCGAACTTTATCTGAATATTATTGGCGACCAATGGGATACCCGTATCGATTCCGCTACGTTCTCTATTGAATTGTATGATGCATTGGCGGCCAGTCCTGCGTTTTTTGTTGCAACAGGCAGCACCGGTTCACAGGAAAACAATACTGTTTCAACATGGTCGGGGAATAAATTGTTTACCGGTGGCACAACAATCCCACTGCAATCAAATCAAGGACTTACTGTTGGCATTGCATTTCCTGATCAGTTTTTGATCAAACAAAACTATCTGTTGCGTGGCCTTCATTGGCTGCTCTTGCCTCTCCTTGTTTTCGGGCTCATGTTTTGGGTTTGGAGAAAATGGGGGAAAGATGCATCGCTTCCCATTACCACACAATATTATCCGCCTGATAATATAAGCCCGAGTGTTGCCGGATATATTATTGATGATGGATTAGATAAAAGAGACCTTACTGCATTGATTCCATATTGGGGTGCAGGTGGATATTTACAAGTAAAAGAAACAGAAAAGAAAGTATTGCTGGGGCTTATCAAATATTCTGAATACGAATTCATCAAATTAAAAGAGCTGCCTCCAACAGTTCTTTCATTCGAAAAAACATTATTCAATGGAATATTTGCATCCGGCAAAAAAGTACAACTGGAAAGTCTTAAAAATGTATTGTACACAACCATGAATCAGGCCAAGCGGCAATTGGAAGCTGAGGTTGACAAAACTGCTTACTATGAAGCCTATTCCAGAGGTTTGGTTTACTTCTTTATTTTTATTGGGGTTGCTTTGTTTGGTCTCAGCATTTTTCTTTTCATTATTAACTGGGGTAACCCTTTTTGGTTCCCCGTGGCAATAGCAACCAGTAGTATCATACTCATGAGTTTTGGTGTATTCATGTCGAAGAAAACACCAAAAGGAAATGCACTTTACCAACAGTTAGCCGGCTTTAAAGAGTTTATACAAAAGGTAGATAAAGATCGTCTTGCACTGTTCTTAAAAGAGGATGAACATTATTTTGATAAGGTTTTACCTTTTGCCATCGTGTTTGATGTGGCTGATAACTGGAAAGATAAACTGCAGGGGTTGGATGTGCCACCACCTACATGGTATGTTGGCAATTTTCATGGCTTTAATACGCATCTGTTCTTAAACAGTCTCAATGATTCTATGAATCAAATGAGCGATAGCTTTTACAGCACACCCAGCAGCAGTGGAAGCAGTGGCGGCAGCTTTAGCAGCGGTGGCGGCGGTTTCTCCGGTGGGGGTTTTGGCGGCGGTGGCGGAAGCAGTTGGTAAACTTCGTTTCCTTATTTCTTCAAATAAAAATTCAATGCTTACAGATACACTTGCAACCATCTTTCAAAGAGATCTCACAAAACTTTATTCCGAAATAGAACAATACAAAAGCGAAGAGAAGCTTTGGATAACAGAACGATCCATTGCTAATTCAGCCGGTAATCTTTGTCTGCATTTAGCAGGTAATCTTAAAACGTATATTGGTGCTGAGCTTGGTGGTTTTGCTTACACACGAAACCGTGATCTTGAATTTTCTTTGAATGGTGTACCAAAAGCAGAATTGCTTTCAATGGTTGCTGAAACAAGAACGATTGTTGATGAAACATTACGCAGGCTTCCGGCAAATACATTACAGGAAGAATATCCAATGTTGGTATTTGCTGAAAAAACATCCACTGAATATTTTCTTGTACATCTGGCTGCGCATTTAAGTTATCATCTCGGGCAAATTAATTATCACAGGCGATTACTTGACGTGCAGAAATGATGCGTAAAGATTTTTATCTTGTATTCATAACTATAACACATGCTAAGCCTCATCAAAACAAATTCCGATAGCAGCGATTTCCGTTCATTGGTTGTTGCACTCGATGCCGATTTGCAGGCACGCTATGGCGAACAGCAATCTTTCTTTTCGCAATTCAATAAGCTCGATCATATCCATCATGTAATTGTGGCTTATGAAAATAACCAACCGGTTGGTTGTGGTGCATTTAAAGAATATGAGCTGGGAGTGGCAGAGATCAAACGCATGTTTGTGCAGCAGCAACAAAGGGGCAAAGGTATTGCAGGACAGATTTTAGCTGCACTAGAGCAATGGGCAAAAGAAGAAGGTTTTAAAACCTGTATTCTCGAAACTGCCATCAAGCAACCTGAAGCTATCAGGGTATATGAGCGTGAGGGATATAAACGTATTCCTAACTACGGACAATACATTGGTGTGGAGATCAGTTTGTGTATGCAGAAGCAATTGTAATGGTCCTCCCCCCATCGAACAAACAAACCTGCCAAACCCGCACAGGCAAAGGTTTCGCTAACAAGCGTTCTTAAACCTTTACAAAAATTTTATGTCTGTATTATAATTATATCAATTACTTTTGTTGCTCAATTTTATTAAGCAATTGACAAACGCAAATACATATCACACAATTGAAGTAAGTGCCAACAACAGCACTTCTAACTTCTATGTATTTTCCCCACGACCTCGACGCATCGTCTGATAGGACGAGCCCTTCACCCCGGCCCCTGTCAGTGAACAACCTCCCGGTAATACTCTTAGGATTGGTGACCCCTCGTTTTTGACAAGCTTTTCAATCATGAACAATCAGGAAATTATTATACGTGTAGCCAATAGTGGCGATACGCACTATTCCGAAACAATTACACGGGAGATGGAAGAAAGTGCCAAAGCAAGAGGCACCGGTATTGCCAAACGCAGCCCCGAATATGTAGCCAACAAAATGAACGAAGGCAAAGCTGTTATTGCGTTGCTCAAAGATGGTACATGGGTTGGCTTCTGCTACATTGAAACATGGAGCCATGGAGCGTTTGTTGCCAACAGCGGATTGATCGTGTCACCAGCGTTCCGGAAGAGCGGCGTTGCCAAACAGATCAAAGAACGCATCTTCAAACTGTCACGGCAATTATTTCCTGAGTCAAAGATCTTTGGTTTAACAACAGGGTTGGCGGTAATGAAAATTAATTCCGACCTCGGTTACGAACCTGTTACTTACAGTGAGCTTACACAAGACGAGGAGTTTTGGGCCGGCTGCAAAAGCTGTGTCAACTATGATATTCTCATGAGTAAAGAGCGGAAAAACTGTATGTGTACCGCTATGCTTTACGATCCGAAAGATCATTATGAGCCGGAAGAAACAAAACAATTCTTTGAAGAAAATAAAAAAGGATTTGAGCGTTTGCTTCGCTTAAAAGAATGGAAGTTCCTGAAAGCATTTCGCAGGAAAGAAGATAAAAACGGCGGTGAAGCAAAACCAAAAAAATTCTTTCATTATTTCTTTAATTTTTAATACGGTGTCTCCAACGCAAGTTCACTATTGAATTTTGGTTGCGTCGCACTCTTCTACGTTCAATAATTCTATTCAGCAATGGCAAACAAAAAAATTGTACTCGGCTTTAGTGGTGGATTGGATACTACTTACTGCGCCAAATATCTCAGCGATGATAAAGGTTATGAAATTCATTCGGTGATTGTGAACACCGGCGGCTTCAGTGAAGACGAATTAAAAAAGATCGAAGCGCATGCTTATAATCTTGGTGTAAAATCGCATACAACGGTTGATGCAGTAAAAGGTTACTACGAACGCATCATTAAGTTCCTGGTATTCGGGAACTGTTTAAAGAATAATACATACCCGTTAAGTGTAAGTGCAGAGCGCTTAAGTCAGGCATTGCATATTGCTGAACATGCAAAGAAATTAAATGCTGATGCAGTGGCACACGGCAGCACCGGTGCGGGTAATGACCAGGTGCGTTTTGATATGATCTTCCACATCATGATTCCCGGTGTTGAGATCATCACTCCCATTCGTGATATGAAGCTGAGCCGTGAGGAAGAAATTTCTTACCTCAAGAGCAAGGGAGTAGAAATGAATTTTGAAAAAGCAGCTTATTCAATTAATAAAGGACTTTGGGGAACAAGCATTGGCGGAAAAGAAACCCTCAACAGTAAAGGCATGTTACCTGAGGAAGCATGGCCAACGCAGGTAAGTAAAACCGGAAGCGAAGAAGTAAAACTTCATTTTGAAAAAGGTGAATTGAAAGCAGTGAATGATCAACAATTCGATCACCCGGTTGATGCCATCAATCATTTACAATCTATTGCTGGTGCGTATGGTATTGCAAGAGACATTCATGTGGGTGATACTATCATTGGTATTAAAGGTCGTGTGGGTTTTGAAGCAGCTGCTCCAATGGTGATCCTGAAAGCGCATCATGCATTAGAAAAGCATGTGCTCACCAAATGGCAGTTGCAATGGAAAGATACATTGGCTCAGTTCTACGGCAACTGGATGCACGAAGGACAGATCCTTGATCCTGTGATGCGTGATGTTGAAGCATACTTCATAAGCAGTCAGCAAAATGTAACAGGTGATGTGTTTGTACAATTGATGCCTTATCGTTTCCAGGTAATTGGTATCGACAGCAAATACGATCTCATGAGCAGCAAGTTTGGTAAGTATGGTGAAATGAACACCGGCTTTACCGGTGATGATGTGAGAGGCTTTTCAAAAATATTCGGCAATCAAACTTCTATCTGGACTTCAGTTCAGGAAGAAAATAAAAAATAACAAATGAGAAATGAAGAATGAGAAAGCAACTGAAGTATCGGTTTTCACTTTTTCATTTCACATTCTTCATTCTTAATTTTTCATTATGAGTATCAGAATAGGAATCATTGGTGGAGCAGGTTATACAGGTGGCGAATTGATTCGTTTGTTGATCAATCATCCTTCTGCTGAGTTATCGTTTATTCATAGCAGAAGTAATGCAGGTGAACCTGTTTATAAAGTACACCAGGATCTCGTTGGTGAAACGGAATTAAAGTTCACTGGTGAGTTATCGAACGACGTGGATGTGTTGTTTCTCTGTCTTGGGCATGGCGAATCAAAAAAGTTCTTAGCTGAGAATACAATTGATGAAAAGATCAAAGTAATTGATCTCGCCAACGATTTTCGTTTAGCAAATAGTTCAACAATTGGCAACCGCAAATTTGTTTACGGTTTACCGGAATTGAACAAAGAGCAAATCAAAACCGCAAACAACATTGCGAACCCGGGATGCTTTGCTACTACGCTTCAACTTGGTTTATTGCCATTAGCAAAAGCAGGGTTGCTGAAAGATGTGTACACAACCGGCATCACCGGTAGTACAGGTGCAGGACAAAGTTTGTCTGCTACTTCACACTTCAGCTGGAGAGCAAATAATATCCAGGCCTATAAAACATTAACGCATCAACATCTCGGAGAAATCGGCGAATCATTATTGCAGTTACAACCGAACAGTGATATTGCCGTGAACTTTGTTCCCTGGCGTGGCGATTTCACCAGAGGAATTTTCATCAGCTCACAATTGAAATGTGAAAAGAGTTTGGATGAGCTGAACAAACTCTACGAAGATTTTTATGCAGATGCTGCATTTACACATGTGATTAAAGAAGCTGTTTTCTTAAAACAAGTGGTAAATACAAACAAGTGTCTCATTCAATTAGAGAAAGTTGCTGACATGCTTGTTGTTCATTCAGCAGCGGATAACTTATTAAAAGGAGCAAGCGGACAAGCGGTACAAAACATGAACCTGTTGTTTGGCCTGGATGAGAAAGCAGGATTGAATTTGAAAGCAAATTATTTTTAGCATAACCGCAAAGACACAAAGGCGCAAAGAATTTCAACTTAGCGTCTTGGCGACTTAGCGGTAAAAACACAAAACATGAACTTATTCGACGTTTACCCAATTAACAACATCGCCATTTCAAAAGCCAAGGGCACATATGTATGGGATGATCAAGGCGAACAGTATTTAGATCTTTACGGAGGTCATGCCGTGATCAGTATCGGACACACACATCCGCATTGGGTAAAACGAATTGAAGAGCAATTGAATAAAATTGCGTTCTACTCCAATTCCATTAAAATTCCATTACAAGAAGAATTAGCAGTGAAGCTTGGAAAAATAAGTGGTAAAGAAGATTACCAACTTTTCCTTTGCAATTCAGGAGCTGAAGCAAACGAGAATGCATTGAAGCTGGCAAGCTTTCACAACGGACGTAAGAAAATTGTGGCTTTTAAAAAAGCATTCCACGGTCGCACATCACTCGCCGTTAGCGCAACTGATAATAAAAATTACATCGCACCGGTAAATGAAACCGATAATGTGATCTTTCTTCCGTTGAATGATGAAGCAGCGTTGGAAGCTTGCTTTAAAAAGCAAGGCGATGAAATTTCTTCGGTGATCATTGAGGGGATTCAAGGTGTTGGCGGTATTAATGTTGCAGAAAATTCATTCCTCAAAAAGATCCGTTCACTCTGTGATCAATACGGTGCAGTTTACATTGCTGACAGTGTACAGTGTGGTTATGGCAGAAGCGGTAAGTTTTTCAGTCATGATTTTGCAGGCGTAAATGCGGATATCTACAGCATGGCAAAAGGTATGGGCAATGGTTTCCCGATCGGTGGGATCATTATTGCGCCACACATCAAACCCAAACATTTTCAGTTAGGCACAACTTTCGGCGGAAATCATTTGGCTTGTGCTGCTGCATTAGCAGTATTGGAAGTAATGGAAGAAGAGAAGCTGATGGGCAATGCGGTAATGATCGGTAAATATTTACGTGAGGAATTAGAAAAGATTGAAGAGCTTGAAAATGTAAGAGGCCGTGGTTTAATGATCGGCTTCGATGTACCTGAAGAATACAAGGAACTTAAGAAAAATTTATTGCTCAATCAAAAGATCTTCACCGGCGAAGCAAAACCGAATGTGATCCGTTTGCTGCCAAGCCTTGGTTTGAAGAAGAGAGATGCAGAAATGTTTATTGATGCAGTGAAGGAAGAACTTGAAGCGATGAAAGGTTAATTGTAAAAAGATTTTTTACTGATTTAATATAGATAAGGTTGAAACAATTTATTTCCGTTCATGATGTAAAAGACATTAATGCTTTTGTTGAAAAAGCATTAGCCTACAAAGCCAACCCGCTGAAAGATCAGGAATTGGGTAAGGGCAAACGTATAGGTCTTATTTTTTTAAATCCCAGTTTACGTACACGCCTTAGTACGCAGGTTGCTGCAGAGAATCTTGGTATGAAGCCGATCGTATTCAATGTAGGCAGCGAAGGCTGGACATGGGAGTTTGAAGAAGAGGCCATCATGAGTGGTACAACGGTTGAGCATGTAAAAGATGCAGCGCCAATTCTTGGAAATTATTTTGATGTGCTGGCCATCCGCACATTCCCTACGTTGCAAAATAAGAAAGATGATTACAGTGAACTGTTCATTAAACAGTTCATCAAATATGCAGGTGTACCCGTGGTGAGTTTGGAAAGTTCAACATTGCATCCATTGCAATCCTTGACCGACATCATCACCATCACCGAAACATTCAAAGAAAAACGCAAACCCAAAATTGTATTAACATGGGCGCCACATATTAAACCGTTACCACAATGTGTGAGCAACAGTTTTGCACAATGGATCAATGCATGGGGGGAAGCTGATTTTGTCATTACTCATCCCGAAGATTATGAACTCGATGAGCAATTCACAAATGGAGCAACCATCACACACAACCAGGATGAAGCATTGAAAGATGCGGACTTTGTATATGTAAAGAACTGGAGCACTTATACTGATTATGGTCGCATTTACTGTAACGATCCTGCATGGATGCTCACAGAAGAAAAACTGAAAACAACCAACAATGCGAAAGTGATGCATTGCTTACCCGTTCGCAGAAATGTAGAATTAAGTGATGAAGTACTTGACAGCAGCAACAGTATTGTTACCCAACAGGCGAGCAATCGTGTATGGGCTGCACAAACTGTTTTGGCAGAAATACTAAAAGGAAATGGATAAGCTGATTGTTATAAAAATTGGGGGCAACATTGTAGATGATGAAACAAAGCTTTCATCGTTCCTGCAAAGTTTTGCTGCAGAGGAAGGAAGGAAGATCCTTATTCATGGTGGTGGTAAAGTTGCAACCAAGGTCGGTGAATCATTGGGCATCGAAAGTAAATATGTTGACGGACGACGTATTACCGATGCTGCAACCATAGATTTAGTAACGATGGTATATGCCGGTCTCATCAACAAAAAAGTAATTGCACAATTGCAGGCGCTCAACTGCAATGCAATTGGAGTTACTGGTGCAGATGGTAATTTAATTCCTGCCAACAAGCGTCCGGTAAAAGAAATTGATTACGGTTTTGTGGGTGATGTGAAGTCGGATAAGATCAACGCACAAAGCTGGAGCAGTTTGTTAGATCATGGATTTGTTCCGGTGGTAGCACCTATTACCCATGATGGTAATGGTCAACTACTCAATACCAATGCCGACACGATTGCACAGGAAGTAGCAAAAGCAATGAGCAGCTTGTACGAAGTAAGTCTTATCTACTCGTTTGAAAAAGCAGGTGTTTTACTCGATGCAAATGATGATACAACGGTTATCAGCAATATCGATCCATCATCGTATCAAGAATTAAAAGCAGAAGGAAAAATATTTGCGGGCATGATCCCGAAACTTGATAACGCATTTGCTGCGTTAAACAGTGGCGTAAAAAAAGTAGTAATTGGTAAAGCAGAGCAATTGAAAGATCTGATCAATGGAGAAAGCGGAACATCCATTACAAACAGTTAAAAAAATTATTATGGCAAACCAGGACATCAGCCAACTTCACGCAGAGGCTCTTGAATTGTTAAAGCAGCTGATCGCCACTCCGTCTTTTTCAAAAGAGGAAAACGAAACTGCAGAAATTCTCATTCACTTTTTTGCACAAAAAGGAATTGAACATTTCCGTGTTGGCAACAACGTATATGCAAAGAATAAGTTTTACGATGCATCCAAACCATCGGTATTACTTAATTCGCATCATGATACGGTGAAGCCAAATGCGAAGTACACAAAAGATCCATTTGAACCAATTATTGAAGATGGAAAATTGTATGGTCTTGGCAGTAATGATGCCGGCGGTTGTTTGGTGAGCTTGATTGCTACATTTCTTTATTACTACGAAAAAGAAAATCTTTCACACAACGTAGTGTTTGCAGCAAGCGCCGAAGAAGAGATCAGCGGGGTAAACGGTATTGAACTGGTGTTACCTTATCTCGGCAATATCAACTTTGGTATTGTAGGTGAGCCAACAAAAATGGACATGGCTGTTGCCGAGCGTGGATTGATGGTGATCGACTGTATTGCACAAGGTAAGGCTGGTCATGCTGCACGCAAAGAAGGTGTGAATGCATTATATATTGCAGTTGATGATATTGAATGGATCAGAAATTATAAGTTCGACAAAGTAAGTCCGCTACTTGGTGAATCAATGTTGACGGCCACTGTAATTGGTACAGAGAACCAACAGCACAATGTAGTACCACCTCAATGCAAGTTTGTGATTGATGTACGTGTGAACGAGCTTTATACGTTTGATGAAATTCTTGGAGAGTTAAAACAAAACCTCAAGAGCCAGTTCAAGCCACGTACAACAAGAATGAAGTCAACTTCTATCCCCATGGATCATCCATTGGTGAAAGCAGGAATAGAATTAGGTCGTGGTTATTATGGATCACCAACAACAAGCGACAAAGCATTAATGCCTTTCCCCGCATTGAAAATGGGTCCCGGTGATAGTGCAAGAAGTCATACTGCCGATGAGTATATTTATATCGATGAGATCAAAGGTGGGATTGAGTTGTACATTCAGTTATTAGATAAGATTCTTTAAAAGCCGAAAGCATTCGCACATGAAACTCTGGAGCAAAGAAAACAGCAGCACATCAGCATTGGTAGAACAATTCACCGTTGGTCGTGATAAAGAATTTGATTTGCTCCTGGCAAAGTACGATGTACAAGGTTCCATTGCGCATGTTACCATGTTAGGCGAAGTGGGTTTGATGAGCAAAGAAGAAGCAGAAATTGCAGTAAATGGGTTGAAAGAAATTGCAGCAACAATTGAGCTTGGCTCTTTCATTATTGAAGAAGGAATTGAAGATGTGCACTCACAGGTTGAATACCTGCTCACACAAAAGATAGGTGACGTTGGTAAGAAAATCCACAGCGGAAGAAGCAGAAATGACCAAGTTGCTGTTGATATTAAATTATACCTGCGTGCAGAGATCAACAACATCAAAGACGAAGTAAAAAATCTGTTTGATCTGTTGGTGAAAACAGGTGATCAGCATAAGAATACATTATTGCCCGGCTATACTCATTTGCAGATTGCCATGCCCTCATCCGTTGGTTTATGGTTGGGTGCATATGCTGAAAGTTTGGTAGATGATCTGGAATTGTTAGCAGCAGCATACCAAGTGGCCAATAAAAATCCATTGGGCAGCGGTGCAGGCTATGGTTCATCTTTTCCGCTCAGCAGAAAACGCACAACAGAATTGTTACAGTTTAGTACGCTTAACTGGAATAGTGTGTATGCACAAATGAGCCGTGGTAAAACAGAGAAAGTAACAAGCATCGGTATGAGTTCTGTTGCAGCAACACTCAGCAAACTGGCGATGGATTGTTGCTTGTACATGAACCAAAACTTTGGTTTCATTTCATTTCCCGATGAGTTGACAACAGGCAGCAGCATTATGCCTCACAAGAAAAACCCCGATGTGTTTGAACTCATCCGTGCAAAATGCAATCGCATTCAATCGATCCCAAATGAATTGACATTGCTCATCAATAATCTGCCCTCCGGTTATCACCGTGATATGCAGTTGACAAAGGAAATTCTGTTTCCTGCAATCGAAGAACTGAAAGCATGTTTGCAACTCATGCAACTAATGCTCAGCAATATGAAGGTGAAAGAAAATATTCTTACCGATGAAAAGTATAAATATCTATTTAGTGTGGAAGCTGTAAATGAGCTGGTGAACAAAGGAGTGCCGTTCCGTGAAGCCTATCAGCAAGTTGGGAATTCCATTAACAAAGGAGAGTTTGAATACGATCTGCAACAATTGCATCATACCCATGAGGGAAGCATTGGTAACCTTTGCAGTGAAGAAATAAAAGCAGAGATGGAAAAGGTGATTGAAAAATTCGGGGCATAAAAAAAAGCCATGCACTTTCAGCGAATGGCTTTCATGGGTAAAGTTCATTCATATTATTCTGATATAAAGCTTTTCAATCTTCTGAATTGTTTTGTTTGCGGTGATTCGAATGATTCAACGAACAAGTGAACAATCTGTTTGATCGACTGCATAACAGAAGAACTTTTACGTACGGTTGGGTTCTTTTTCATAACGATTGGATTTAAGACTATAAAAGTAAAAAGAGTTCAACGTTTGTGCAAGCGTAGAAACAATGTTTTTTCCCTTGTTATTTTTACGGGTTTTCTTGTAAATATCATACTACATTCGATACATGATGCTCCTGCTTACCATATGGGTTTTCTACTTTTTCGTGCACAGTCTTTTGGCAAACGAAGCCGTAAAAGACAGGCTGACAAACAGTTTCAGGTTGTCGAAGCAAGTGTACAGACGATTGTATAACTTATTGAATCTGCTAGGGTTACCTGCCATTTTGTGGTTGCATTTCATTACTCCATCAACCTATTTATTTGCAGGTAACACAGTTTCTTTCGCTACAGGTTTACTCTTAGCAATAACTGGTTTGTGGCTGATGATGCTGGCTGCCAAAAGCTACGACCTTCGTGTTTTTTTTGGTTTTGGTACTGAAACAAAAATGCCGCTGCAGATAAAGGGGTTGCATCGTTATATGCGTCACCCGCTTTATAGTGGTACGCTTTTGTTGTGTTTTGGCATCTGCATGGCTTTTCCACAATTGAAAAACTGGTATGTCTTACTATTGATGTTTGTGTATCTACTGATCGGTATTTGGTTGGAAGAAAAAAAACTTATCCGGCATTTTGGCGATGCGTATGTGCAGTATAAGAAAAGAGTAAAACGACTCATCCCCGGAGTACTATGAAAAAATGATTTGTTTTCCTATATTGCAATCAAATCTCTATCCATGATTCAAAAACTACTGCTATCATCAGCAATTATTTTTATTGCTATTTCCTCTTTTGCACAAACGAAAAACACGTTTACCAGCATACGTCCACAACTCGAAAAAGTGATCAGCGATTATCCCAACCAGTTTGCATTAATTAAAGGTGAACAAAATCAAGGTAACCCCGGCATTATTGAGTACACTTCTAAAGTAGAATTAAAAGGAGCTGTTGAAACAAAAATTCTTGGCTATCCTGCCAATAAAAAAATCAATTGGTTATGGGAAGCAAAGTTGCTGGTAACAGAAGAAACCAGTGAAATGCAGAAACAATACAAAGCTTATTATAATGATATTGCCGGCAAATCACTTTTCAGCAAAGCATCCAACAGCAGTATCACTGCAACAGGGCCTTACAGTGCTCCAACAGAAAAGTTACGTTTATGGAGTAATCAATTCCGTATTAATGATGTAACAGGTGAGTTCAGCAGACTGGTAGTTGATCTGGTTGCTGAATTTGAAAATTTTGAATGGGTGATTTATCTGCGTGTATATGATAAAGAGAAAGATGAAGAAGTGCGACCAACAAAAGATAAAAACGATCCGTGGCGATATGGTAACAACCAGGGATTATAAAACTGAAACGTCACGCTAAAGCGTGACGTTTTTTTATTGTACAGTTATCACTTCATGATTCTTTTTGACAGCGAAATATTTCCACGCCCACATGATGGTGAAGCTGGGTACAAAATCCAACCCCGGTAACAACTCTTCTGCAAAATTGAATAACGAGCCAAAAGCACCTTTCCATCCACCGAATGTGCGGAAGAAGATAAGCGCCGAGATGGGTGCCCAGATTATGTCTGCAAATTCGCCAAGAAAAGGAAGTGCATAGCTGGCGTAACCAACTGCATCCATTGCGAGACAAAAAAGGAGAGACGTTTGTGGTTTGTTCATGTTGTATAAAATTAAACAGCTCTATGATGTGAAAAGAACTCCCAACGTTGCAGCGGAAATGAATTTATCAGGGTGCTTTATTTGCTTCTCCTTTACGCCATTCAGTAAACTCAGTCTCCGGTTGTTTTCGTTGCTCTTGGAATCAGATAAATTTCTTTCTGTCGCCCGCCAATGTAACGGAAACCATTCTCATCAAAATAACCATCCTGCTCCAGCATAATGCGAATGCTCTTTTTCCACTCCGGAATATCGGTTGCAGCGTTCAGTTCAATACTGTAAGCTGTACGGTAGTTCATGGGAAAATCGCCTGAACCGGGTACACCGCCCTGTTGATCCCACATGCCAATAGTTGGGCCGGCAGCATGACCATGAAAACCTAATGGATGCGTATAGATCACTGCAGCAATATTTTCTTTTTTTGCCTGCGCCAACGCATCTGCTAAAATCTGGTTACCGGTTTTGCCAAATTTGAATTGTGATGTAAGAATATCCTGCAAGCGGTTTGCTTTTGTAAATGCATCACGGATATTTTTCGGCACTTCTGTTTCGCCGGGCCTTTTTACATAGGCATGTTCCTGTACATCGGTATTCAATCGCAGATAGGTAATGCCAATATCTACATGTAACAGATCGCCGGGTTGAATTACATCATCTTTTGGTCGATTGGAAAAACTGCGAAGATGTTCAAAGTTTTGCGGATCGTTTCGTTGAATAGAAACAGATGGATGAAACCATGTACTGTATCCCATGCTTCTGATCTTTTCACGAAACCACCACACCACATCATCGGTTGTGGTAATGCCCGGTGTAATTACTTTTTCAGAAAATCCTTCTTCAATAATTTTTCTTGTTTCATACACCAGTTGCGGATAAAGCTGCATCTCCCTTTCTGTTCTTGTTTCTAACCAATTCACTGCAAGCGTTGCAGCACTCACCACTTTTGATTTGAAGGCTGCAGGAAGCTTTGCCATCATTTCATTGTAATCTGTTACATCTATTCCATCTGCATGTCCAAAATGAGTGGACGTATTGATACCGATCTTTTTTGGATTTCTTGTGCTGATGATATGCATCAACGCATCCCATTGATCCGGGAATTTTTGCATATCCCATTCTGCTTTGATATTGTCGCCAACATTATACCGTGCGATCGCAATTTTTTCAAATTGCTTTGTTGCCGAATTGTTGTAAAAAACAAGAATGGTTCTTCGCCTTGCAGATATCCAGGTGGAAGGTAACATGGTGCGTATAACAGGATCTTCATTATACTCTCTTGAAACAATCACCCATAAATCGATACCATTGCGTTCCATCAATGTTGGCAACAGGTTATTAAAACGATCTGCAAGAATTTCATCAATAACACGTGATTGCTCCCGCATTGAAATTGCCTGCGCATTAACATAACGAACGGACGTGAGTAAAAACAGGAAAAAAAGTAATCTTCTCATACATCAGAATTAGTTTTCTAAGTTACGAAAGCAACAAACTATTACCTGTGTAAGAAAATGGAGTAGAAAAAAATTTGTGAATTGATTTTTTATATTATTTTAGCAAACCTTTTAGAAAAGAAAAGGTCACCTGTAGAAACAGCTGACCGTTAACGATTGCTTGCCATATAAAAAAATAGATCTGTATCTTTACCTGTCGCTTGAAGCGACTTGATTCTTGGCCGTTTACGATGCTTCCCCTTTAACGATTGCCTGCCATATACTTTTTACGACCGAATCCGAGACAAATGTAAACCTGTTGTTTTTGCACATCAAATCAAAAAACGGGTCTTTTTATGACGTCAAAGTCGGGGAAAGGCAATGAAACACAGGCAGGACAAGGGTTTCAGGAAAAAAAATTATTATGGCCAACAGGTTTTCAGATACATTATTTCAATTAATTCATTCTTTAGAGAAAGCGGAGAAACGCCATTTTAAACTCTACATCAAGCGTAGTTCCTCCAAAGAAGACCTCAAGATCATCCAGCTTTTCGATGCCTTAGATAAAATGCAGGAGTATGATGAATATGCCCTGCTCAAAAAACTCACCGACAACAGCAAAACAAAACTCGCCAATCTCAAAACACATCTTTATAAAGAGGTGCTGGCCAGCTTGCGGCTACTCAAAACCGGAGAGAATGTGGATCTGCAGTTGAGTGAACACTTGGACAATGCCCGTTTGTTGTACAACAAAGGCTTGAAACAACAAAGCCTGCGCATTATTGAGAAAGCAAAAGAACTGGCAAGGGCCAATCAAAAGTTCAATACGCTGGTGCAGATCATTTCGCTGGAAAAGAAAATTGAAACTCTCCACATTACACGCAGTACAACGGATAAAACCGAGCAGATGGCACGTGAAGCACTCGATGTTAGCCGGCATATTGATCGTGTAACACGTTTATCAAATCTTGCATTGTTACTCTACCGCTGGTATGTGATCAACGGACATGCACGTAATGAAGAAGATGAAAAAGACATTAAAGATTTTTTCAAAAGTTATTTACCAAAAGATCTTACACTCGTAAACGGGTTTTATGAAAAACTCTATCTCTATCAAAGCTATTGCTGGTATGCGTTCATTCGCCAGGATTTTTTAATGTACTATCGTTATGCACAAAAGTGGGTTGATCTGTATAAAGAAGAGCCGCATTTAAAAAGCATTGAAACGGGTCATTATATCAAAGGCATGCAGGCATTGTTAAATGCACATTTTGATTTGCGCAACTTTGATAAGTTTGAAAAAACCGTACGTGAATTTGAAGCGTATGAAAAAACACCCGAAGCACAGCAACACGATAACTTCCGCACACATACTTCCATTTATATCAACAGTTCAAAAGTGAACGGACATTTGATGAAGGGAACATTTAAAGAAGGTTTGAAATTAGTACCGATCATCGAAGAGAAGTTGCATGAATATGCGTTGTTTGTAGATCAGCACAGGATACTTGTATTCAACTATAAAATTGCATCGTTGTATTTTGGAAACGGGAATTATGAAAAAGCAATTGACTATCTGCATCGCATTATTAACGGCCCGATGGACATTCGTATCGATCTTCAATGTTATGCCCGTTTAATGCATCTGCTGAGTCATTATGAATTGGGGAACTATGAAATACTTGATTCGTTGAGTAAATCGGTTCACCGTTTTATGGAAAAGATGAAAAATTTAACGACTGTGGAAGAAGCGGTTTTTAAATTTTTGAAAACAAGTTTTACGCAATCACCTGATAAGATCAAAAAGGCATTGGAAAAATTGTTGTCAGACATCAAACACCTGGAGAACAACCGTTTTCAAACACGCTCCTTTGCCTACCTCGATATCATTTCATGGGCCGAAAGTAAAGTATACAATAAAACCATGGAAGAAGTGGTGCATGGTAAGTATAAGAAGAGTAAGCGAAAATAATTGTACCCTGCCGGTGAGCTTGGGCTGGGTGGCTCACCCGCTGATCAAATCTTCATCAATCGTTCAACCGCCTGTTGCAAAGTTCTGTTTTGTTTGCTGAAACAAAAACGCACCACCTTATCATCTTTCTGGTTATGATAAAAAGCAGAGAGCGGAATGGTAGCAACACCCGCTTCTTTTGTTAAACGTATTGCCAGATCTTTATCTGCTTCATCACTGATGCGGCCATAGCTTGCACAAACAAAATAACTGCCACTCGTAGGAAGCAAATCAAATTTTGTCTGTTTCATCAACTCTATAAAATAATCACGCTTCTGTTGCATAAAACGTGGCAGCGATAAATAAGCATCCTTATTTTTTAAATAGTCAGCCAACGCAACCTGTGCTGGTGTAAAGCAACTGAAACAGTTGAATTGATGCACTTTCCTGAACTCTTTTGTAAAAGCAGCAGGAGCAATACAATAACCCAGCTTCCAACCTGTGCAATGATAGGTTTTGCCAAACGAAAAATTCACAAAGCTGCGTTCAAATAACTCCGGATACTTCAACATGCTTTCGTGTGGCAATTGATCATAGATCAAATGTTCATACACTTCATCACTCACAATAAAAATATTTGTACCGGCAACAATCGATTTTAATTCAGCTATATCATTTTTATCCAACACACTTCCTGTTGGATTATGCGGTGAGTTAATGAGAATCGCTTTTGTTTTTGCGGTGATGGATGCACGCACCAACTCCCAATCAATTTTATAATCAGGATACGTTAATGGAAGCGGAACTGCTTTTGCTCCATTGATCTCAATGTTGGGGATATAACTGTCGTAAGCCGGTTCAAACAAGATCACTTCATCGCCCGGTTGCAGAATCGCAGTCAACGACGAATAAATCGCATACGTACCGCCGGGTGTAATCGTGATCTCTGTATCAGGGTTCACTTTTGTTTGATAAAGAAATTCTACTTTCTCGGCGATGCTTTCACGCAAACCAATCAATCCCGGCATGGGTGCATATTGATTATGCCCATTCTTCATTGCTTCAGCAACTTTCCCTGTCAGTTCTTCACTCATCGGAAAATCGGGGAATCCTTGCCCGAGGTTCACTGCTTTATGTTCGGTTGCCAACGCACTCATCACGGTGAAAATGGTCGTACCAACATTGGGAAGTTTACTTTTGATCTGCATAACTACAAAGTAAAGAAGATGAATTGTTTCTGTACGTATTTATTCTGTGGAACTCTTTTTTCGGCAATAACTTACAGCTGTTAAACGGTTAAATACTTATCTTTCTTTACTAAAACTTTTTAACGATGAATGCCCGCCGAAAGTTTCTTGAACAATCTGCCTTGCTGGCTGCAGGAGGTTTACTGATCCCTGCGTTTGAATCCAATGCATTTTCGATTTTCAAAAGTCGTGTTTCCCCTTCCGATCAGGTAAACATTGGTGCTATTGGCATTAAAGGAATGGGCTGGAGTAATGTAATGGCAGCATTAAAAATTCCGGGTGTAAATCTGGTGGCTGTTTGTGATGTTGACAAATCTGTTATCGATAAACGGCTGGACGAGCTGAGCAAAAAAAATATAGCTACTTCCAACATAAAAAGATATGGCGATTACCGGAAGCTGCTTGAGCAGAAAGATATTGATGCGGTCATCATTGGCACACCCGATCACTGGCATGCACTCATGATGATCCACGCATGTGAAGCAGGTAAAGATGTGTATGTCGAAAAGCCGGTTGGTAATTCTATTATTGAGTGTAACAGAATGGTAGCTGCACAAAAACGTTATAATAAAATTGTACAGGCCGGACAATGGCAACGCAGTCAGCAACATTTTAAAGATGCCGTTGCTTTTGTACATAGCGGGCAGTTGGGGAATATACGAACAGCGAAAGTTTGGTGCTATCAAGGGTGGATGAAACCCGGACCGGTTGTTCCTGATTCAGCACCGCCGGAAGGTGTGGATTATAAACAATGGCTTGGTCCTGCGAAAACAAGACCGTTTAACAGCAGCCGTTTTCATTTTAATTTCAGATGGTTTTGGGATTATGCCGGAGGATTGATGACAGACTGGGGTGTGCATTTATTAGATTATGCATTGATTGGTATGAAAGCCGATCTGCCGATCAGCATTGCCGGGCTTGGCGGAAAATTTGCTTACCCCGATTTATATGAAGAAACACCTGATACATTAACTACACTGTATGAGTTTGATAAATTCAACATGGTTTGGGATTCTGCAATGGGTATTGATAATGGTTCATACGGAAGAGATCATGGTATTGCGTTTATTGGCAATAACGGAACACTCATTTTAAATCGTGGTGGTTGGGAAGTAATTGAAGAGCGCCAAAGTAAAAATAAAGTGATCATGCCGTTTCAAAAATCAGCAGATAACGGGCTTGATAAACACTGGGTGAATTTTATTGCTGCTGTAAAGTCACGCAAAGCTGAAGATTTACATTGTTCTATACAAGCGGGGGCGCATGTAGCTACAGTAGCACAAATGGGAAATATTTCTTTCAGAAGTGGAAAAAAATTATTGTGGAACAAAGCCAAGGGTGCGTTTACGGATGAAGCAATTAACAAACAATATTTATTGAACGAATACCATAATGGATATAAGTTACCGGTTGTTTAATTGAGTGCTGATGAGCTGCTAAATACATTCTCAACATTATTGCAAAAGCCTGTCAAGATTTCGACAGGCTTATTTTTTACAGATACGTTTGCTATTGGTTTCACTTATTTCGAAATCGGCATCTCCACATCATCCACCCACAACTTTGCATAGTCATCTTTCCATTGATGCTTCCAACGTTTATGGCTCCATAAATACAGATCGGGTTGTAAGTGGATGTTTTCTTCGAGGTGCCGTACATAACGGCGGATCAATTCTCCATCGGGTAACGACTTAGGATCTTCACACAATAGAAAATAATCAAAATGATAATGGCCTCTTTTCACACGGGTGGTCGTCATCATTACAACAGGAATCGATTGTACACGTGCAAACTTTTCAGGGCCTTTTACAAAACCGGCGGGCTTGTTTAAAAAATTGAGCCAATATGCATTGTCGGGTGTTACCGGTCGTTGATCAGCACCCAATGCAAGGAGGTATTGTTTTTTTCGCCAAGGGATAATGGCTCTCGCCATGTCGTTGCTTGAAAGCAAGGGATTACCCCACCGCCCACGGATATAACAAATGAGCCGGTTCATTACCTGGTTACTTTGCGGAAGATAAACGGTAAGAAATGTATAGGGTTGATTGATACCGGCATGCAACGTCATCATTTCCCAATTAAAAAAATGGCCGAGGTTTACCTGCACGGCTTTACCTGTTGCAAACAGTTGATGAAACACTTCAAAGTTGCCACTCAACCGTTTGTTCATTGTTTCCTTACTGATGGAAAGCAGTTTGATTGTTTCAATCCAGTTGTCACAAAAATTATGATAGAACTTATTGGCAATTTGCTTTTTTTCAATCGCTGTTTTTTCAGGAAATGCCTGTGTGAGGTTGTTCATCACAACATCTATCCGATAGCGTAGAACTTTTTGCAAAACAAAAGCACCCAAATCTGAGATCAGATAAAGTACACGCATGGGTAACAACGAAAACACATATAATATTCCAAAAACTAAGTAGTACATGGCTTGGGCAATTCGTCTGCAAGGTACACAGCCTTTACATAATTATTGCTATTTCTTGTATCATTCACATGTTTTGATCAGGAGCCGGTCAATATCAATTCGATACCGTTACCTTGTAACAAAACAAATATGGAAAAGCGAGTATTGGGTATCATTTTATCGTTGTTGGGAGTGGTGGGGATTATATATGCAGCAATTAGTTTTATTAATGGCGGCACAGGCACAACAAATATTAAGATGATCACAGCGTTCGGAGTTGTAGGCGCTATTTTCTTCTTTGCCGGTATTGGTCTTGTAAGAAATACAAATGACAAAGCAAGCTAAGGTTATAATCCCGCAAAAAATAACCGGTGCTGGAAAGTTGAACTGATAAAGAACAGGGTTCCAACACCGGCAATTATAAATCTCAAACATTTATTTCTTCGCTACAGCCATTACATCCCGCTTCTTCTGTTCAGCAAGAATGTTTGATAGGTGTGGCGTTGTGAGTTGTTGAATTTCATCTTCCGTAATATCAAGCGCTTTTGGGTTGGCCAATAACTGCAACCAAGGCTTCGGCGCATCAAAATTATACGAGCCAAAAACAATTACAGGTGTTCCTTTCACTTTTACTTTTTCATCGTTCTGCAATTCCCATTGTTCGGCCCACTCATATAAATGCTTTGCATCGGTTTCTAATAAACGCAAACAGGAATGCGATGCCGGATAGCCGGGCAACTCATATTGGTGCCAGCCAATCCCTTCTTTGTTTTGAATATTAAAATTCCAACGCAATTCCCACTCATCATTAAACGTACTGATGGTTTCTTCTGCTTTCCAATTGGTAAAGAATAAACCGGTAGGTGTTGGATTTTTTTTACTGCCCATATTCGTTGGACCCGTGTATGTCAACAATCCATTTTCATAAGTTGCAAATGTTTGCGTGGGGTACGAAAAGAAAATGATCTTTTTAATATCCCGCAGATACGAAACCTTTAATGGAAAAGGAAGATAAAACACAATATCACCCGTGAGATCAACCGGAATAATCACTGAATCCATTTTTGTAAAATGTGCACTGTCTGTTCGGTTCACTGCTAACGCAATGCGTAAATGCTCTTTACTTGATGCATGTTGTGTAAGCCATTGCTTCGCACTATCCGTTTTGTATGAGAGCTCTTTTGGTTCCGGTCGGCTGGGCAATACAAGTTCAGCAGGTTGAGTTTGTGTCAATTGATCACAAGACAATAAAACAAACAGGCTGAAACAAATTCCGAAAATACTTTTTTGCATAGTTGTAGATTAACAGGTAAAGATGAGCGAAACAGCCGTATCAACTGTTACATAATTACAGGAAAAGATTATGCCATTTTACTATTTCGGGGAGATTATGAACAGATGCTGTAATTAAACGGCGCAAAAATCAGGTCTGTTGGATTGTAATACTTTCATCCCTTTTCCCAATCGGGTATACAATCATCGCCATCAATTCATTACATCCAACAAACAGTTCATACCAATCGAACTTCCTGCATTGCTTTTGTAACGGCAGCTTTGCTACATAAACCTTTTCATCTATGCGATCATATGCACTGTTGCTGTTTTTGTTAGCTGCTGTTAACACCATTGCACAAACAGATACTTCCTATCACTTACTTTGGTACAAAGGAAAAAAAATCAAACCCAATGTATTGCTCACAATGAAAGGAGATACTGTTCGATTCAATCCTGCCAGCGGTGAATTGAAAGTGATCAGTAAAAGCGGTGATGGGAAACGATTCGACAACATGATGCTGGAGTTGAATAAAACCAATCAACGGATTCAGCAACAGATAACCCGTTTTGCAAAGTTTCCTAAACCCGTCCTCTCGTATTATGCAGGTGCGGTTCAAACATCCTTTACAGCAGTGCGGGAACAATACAGCAGTATTCTGTCAAATGTTGTACAGTTACCTGCAATACCAGGCAATACCGCTATTACAAAGCCGGGTGTGGGAGGCGCTGCTATTGAAACAAATCCGGAAGAAGAATTTGAAGAAACCATTCGCTTGTTCCGCCAGTATTATAAAGACCATGCGAATGATAATTTAAAACTTGTTCCTGTGCCACCCGATTATGATTACAGTTATTGTTTTACTTGTGATGAAGAAGGAAACAACGCTTTTGAACATGCACTTGAATTGTTTCGTGAAGAATTATCAAGAGGCGATAAAGAAATGCTGGAGAAAGCTTTTTTGATGGGTCGCAAAGCACTTTTTGAATTGGGTGAAGGAGACAAACTACGTCGTGTAATGCGTGAAGTAGAAATGATGAAAAATTATGTTCTCGATCGGCTTGCCTATCGTGTAAATGCACTTCTTGAAAAATACATTGACGATCCTGCCAAAACATATGCGGTGTTGCAAATAACACTCGAGATCGATCGCATCCGCCACTTGATAGGAGAAGAAGCAACTGACAACCTGATACCGAATGATTATTTCGACCGTTCATTTCTTGCTGTGAAAAATAAACTATTGCGTGCAGCCGATGAACGGGATTATGCAATTGCACTCAACCTGCAAGCAATATTATCACTAGCACGAACCATGCAGCTAACCGGAATTAATTCGGATGATTTTCTTGATAAAATGCTCGGCTTTAACCAGTTTAAACTCAACAGCAATATCACCGGTAAGCTGGGTGCCGATGGCGGCTATATTGCCGGACATATTCGTGGCGACAATTGGTTTGCTGCCATTCCCGACAGCAGTTGCAAATTACGTTGGGTACAAACAGGCACCGATATTCATCAATCGAAATATAATCTCTTGTCTGCTGAATTCAGAGGTCCCGCACTTGATATTCCCTACGTCGGCACAAAAAGCTGGATGAGTGATATTCCTTTGCTGCGCATCGACTTTTGTTCAACTGATCAAGACAGCATTATTGCTTATCCCTTTTATCCCGAAGGGTTTCAAGAGCTCTGGCAGTTTCCGCAACCAATGGGTGTAACAAACGCTGCAGAATTAAGAGGTGTTTTGTTGGGTTGCTTCATGGATATTGAACAGGTAAGACGTGATGCACAAGCGATGCAAAATCCGCAACAGATCGAAAAAATGAAAAAGGAAATGATGGCGCAATACGAATCGATGATGAAGCAAATGAAGAATGGTAAAATGCCTGCAACAGGCGATATGAGTTTACAAACACTCAACCAGTATAATAATATCCAGGAAATTACCCGCAAGGTTACCGACATGGTTCATCAGAAAGATCCCGGCAAGTATGTGTTTCAACCAACCGTAAACAACAAAAACAAAGTGATTGTAAAAGATAAGATCAATGGGAAAGAATTGTTTCCCGAAAATGCGGCCACTGAATATGCATGGTTTCATATTACACTGGAGCATGATCCTGACGGGCCGTATAAACTGCGGCTTTGATAATTATTGCTCATCAAAAAAATAGAAGATCGCAGCATTCACAGTTATTGCCTTTTTTGACTCAACCATGAAAACAACTTTCGTTGTTGCGCATATTTGTAAATCTTTGCTTACAATCAGCAAAGCTATCACTGCATGAACAGAAGAAAACCAACCGTACTGCCGCAAACGATTGTCTGTATCCTTTTGGCAACAATGTTACTCGGAGCGTGTATCAGTCCACGTAAAACCGATAAATGGGTTGCCAATTATTACGGCAGTGTACCTGCACCCATTAAACGAAAAAACGACCTGGTTACAGTACAATCGACTGTTGCATCGATGGGTTCGGTACTTTCCGAGAGCCGGAGAAAATCTGTAAGCGTATTACCGTTGATCGTTTACTGGAAATGGAATTATGTAAATGCCTGCCAGCTCAATCCGCAAATGGCACTGAATAATTTTACAACAACTGTAAACAGTTATGCCGTTCGTGTGCTGAAACCAAAACTGCCCAACCAAACCATGGAGTTAACCGTTGAAAAAATTCCTTCGGCGTTCGACCTGGATAATACCGGGCATTATATTTTTCTGGGACTTTATGGTGCCGGCTGGGAAACCGTAACGCTGCTGCCGCAGGAACATGCATTGCAGGTTTCTTACAAAGTGATCAACGCTGATAAAAGCATTGCCAAAACAGGAACAGTAACAGTGCCGATTTCGGTACAACCGGTAAAAGCAGGACTGTATCAATCGGTTAAGAAAAAAATGGGACTTTATTTGCAGCAGTACGATGCTGCAATGACGCTCATGGGCCGCAAACTGGTGGATAAGCTCGCAACAGAATTGTAAACAGCCTTACATTAAAAAAGAAGCGCCTGCCGTCCGGCAGGCTTTTTTATTATAAATATCTATGTTCTGTGTTTGGTACAAGTCTGCGGTATTATTGTCTATTGTTATAAATCTTATACTTTAATTATATTCAAAACACAAGATTGTATTCCCCTTTTCGTCGATAAAGCAAATCAACAAACTGCTTTCACTTTACGAACAGTACGTTAGAAAACACGATGTATTCAAAACATATCCTGAACCTAACCCGGAATCAACAAAAAAACAAGTCCAAAACCAATAACAATCAGATGGCAAAAAATCGATCGTTCAACAGGATGTTCCGCTTTCATCAGCAATCAATACTTTTTGTTTGCATGTTCCTGTTTACAATAGCAGGTACAAGAGCGCAAAATACCCTGCCCGCAAAAAAGAATACCAACAAGTTTATTCATAAAAGAGCAGGAAATCCCTACCTGCCATTGTGGGAACATTTACCCGACGGTGAGCCCCGTGTGTTTGAAGATCCTGACACGCCGGGAAAATACCGGGCTTATATCATTGGCTCACATGATCTGCGAGTGAACAGTTATTGCGGCCCCGACATTCGTATCTGGTCGGCACCGGTAGAAGACTTATCGAGTTGGCGAGATGAAGGCCCTGTGTTTACCTACCCGATCGACAATCAGTGGGATGTAATGTATGCCCCCGATCTCGTAGAAGTAAAACGTAAGAACGGTAAAAAGGAATACTACCTGTACCCTCACAGTCGTGGTCGCAACCGGGAAGCGATGGTGGTAAAGGGAGATCGTCCTGATGGTCCTTTTACTCCCATCAACTTAACAGCAGATGGTAAGGCAACTGTACCTGGAAGTATTTTAGGTTTCGACCCTGCCGTGTATGTTGAATACATCACCGATCCAAAAGATCCTGATTACGCAATTGGTTTCCGTGCCTATGGTTACTGGGGTTTTCAGGGTTCATCTGCAGCACAATTAGATCAGAATACGATGTACACGCTGCGTCCCGGCACCAGCATTCTCAAACCATTTTTACCTGCAAGCGCACGATATGGCGGAGCACTTCGTGAACCCGCAGGCACTGTGTATCCCAGCATTTTCCCGAATGAAGATCTGGGAACCTTCAACTTTTTTGAAGCATCATCTATCCGCAAAGTGGGCAACAAATTTGTGACCGTGTACAGTGGTTATTCCGGACCTGACTATGGATTGACCAGCTCTAACTCTACATTGCGTTATGCGTATGCCGACTCTCCTTTAGGCCCATGGAAAAGCGGTGGTGTATTGGTGGATTCCCGTGCGCCGGTTCTCAATCAGGATGGAACAGCTTTGCAAACAAGTTACTCCGGACATAATACACATGGAAGTATACAGGACATCAACGGTCAGTGGTATGCGTTTTACCACCGGCCGCCCCGGGGTTTTGGTTATGCACGTCAGCCAATGGTAGCCCCCGTTACGGTGATTGCCGATGAAAAACCGGTAGCAGATGGTGGAAGAGTTACCATCAGAGCATACGATCCTTATGCAACAGATAAGTTGTGGACCGCAAAAGACAACCAGGGAAAAGAATACAAAGGTGCCGAAGTTACTTCGGAAGGTTTTCATTTCTATGGCCTCGATCCCTATCAATATTATTCAGCAGGATATGCCTCTTATCTTTCAACTCCGGCCACCCAACAAGATTCATGGGATATCTGGGATAATCATATGCCGATTGAAAAAGTAAAAAACGGCCACATCATCGGTTATAAATATTTCGGATTTGGTGGGCTGTCGCAAAATAAAAACGGGTTGAAAGCTTTTGAAGGAACGAAGCCGGGTAACCAAACGAAGTTTCATCTTTTCCTGACACCCACTACAACAAAATCGTTCAAGGTGAATGTATGGATTGACGGGCCTTGGGATAATGCTACATGGAAAGGCAAAAAGATCGGTGAAGTAATTGTTCCTGCAAATTCCAAACAGGAGGTTACGCAATTCACGATTGATGTAGCGAAATATGTAGACAACCTGGATAAAAAGCATGCAATCTTTTTAGTAGCAGATGGAGATAGCACAGATGTACTGTTCAACTTAAGTGGACTTGGTTTCAGTTCAAAGACAAAGAAATTGGTACGTCCCGTTGTTCCTGTTGTTAACATTATGGTCAATGGAAAAGCAATTGATATTCCTGCTACGCCGGTAAGATCTACCAATGCAAATGGCATTACAGAATACAATATTTACCAGGCAACAGTGAAAGTTCCCGCAACTACAACAGCCATACCGAAAGTAACAGCATCTTCGAACAACCGCACTGTAAAAGTGAGCATTACGCAAGCTTCGTCAAAAGAGGGAAATGCGGTTGTAAAATTTGATTACAAAGGCGTTGTAAAAACGTACAATGTGATGTTTGTCCCGGAATAAAATACACTACACTTCTACAGCATTCGATGAGCATAAAAGAAGAAGGAAGTACAGTTGTACTTCCTTCTTCTTTATACATTATAAAATCAGCCGTTTAATTTTTTGGCTTCGCCGGAGTTGGATAAGCCGGTGGTTTTATGTCCATCGCCGGTAACTTACTCAACTGATCCATCAATTCTTTCACTGCACGTTCCAGTTGCGGATCACGACCTTCCTGCAACGATTTTGCATCTTGTCTTACTTCAATATCCGGTGGTACACCTTCATTTTCTGCCACCCACTTTCTGTTGATGGGATCGAATACTGCATTATCCGGCGCCGTTAGTGCGCCACCATCTACCAGTGAATAATGCACCGATGATTTTACCAAGCCGCCCCATGTACGTGCACCAATCAACAAACCTGCTTTTTGCTGACGGAAGGCCCATGGAAAGAAATCACCACCGGAACCCGCCTGTTCATTGATCAATAATACTTTCGGTCCAAGAATACCGGCAGGTAATTTCATTGCCTTACCGTTGGGCACTTCGTTGGTGAGTGATGCACGTAAAGTGCGTGTCATCAGATCAACCATATAATCATCTAATAATCCGCCGCCGTTAAAACGTTCATCAATCACTGCACCCAGTTTATCCTGTTGTGCAAAATAGTAACGGTTGAAACTTACAAAGCCACCGCCACCTGTGTTGGGTACCCACACATAGGCCAGCTTTCCACCCGACAAACTATCAACCAACCTGCGGTTATCTTCTACCCACACACGTTGACGCAATGCATTTTCATTCCGCAAAGGTTTTACAATTTCTTTCCAATGACCTTCGAATGCAGGTTTGCTGTTGATGTGTAACACCGTTTGTACATCCGCTGTTCCATCCAATGCTTTGTACGGATCATCACTTGCTGTTAATTCTTTTCCATTGATACCAACGAGATAATATCCGTTTTCCATTTTTATTCCGGGGCGATCAAGCGGGCTGCTTAATCCCGGATTCCAACTTTCAGTATTGTAGATGCGTGTAATTTTCCAACGTCCGTTTTCTGCTGCAAGATCTGCACCGAGTAAACCTACACTCGGGCTTTCAACTTCCGGAAAGTCGCCGCCAAAAACAAAACTATGTCCCACACTTAATTCACCATTTACCTGATCGAGAATATAGGTAAGATCGGCTCTGTGTTTGATGTACGGAACAAGCGGTGCATACCGTTGATACACCTCGTTCCAGTTGCGGCCATGCATATTGGGATCGTAGAAATAATCACGCTCATAACGCCATGCTTCTTCAAACATTTGTTTCCACTCTTCACCACGATCGAGCTGCATGCGCAGATCGGTCTTCAGATTTTTTCCATCATTTCCATTGGGGCCGCCGGTGTTGATCACTTTCCATACACCCATTACATTGGCCAGCATTTTCTTTCCATCGGTTGATACACTTACACCATTCGCACCCGGTAAAAATTCTTTCGCTTCTTTTGATTCGAGTGTGAATTTATGTAACACACCCGGTCTGTTTGGTACACGTTCGTTGATGAACACCGTGCCTGCTGGTCCTGCAATTACATCAAAGTAATTTCGTTTTGGAATCGGCAATGGAATAGTGCGTCGTTCGATCGCATCAAAATCGATCAGCACCGCTTTATCTTCTTTTGGTTTATCCGTTGCAGGTTTCGGTTCTTCCTTTGGTTTCTCTTTTGGTTTTTCTTCCGGCTTAGCATCTGTTTTTGCTTCCGGTTTTTGTTCGGGCTTCACTTCTTCTTCATCGCTTGTTGGTTTAAACGGCGATTGATCACCCTTGCGCAAATTGATCACATACGCTTCATATTCCGGCCGTGCATTTTGTGAACTGGTATTGGCCCAGCCACTGCCCAATGCAACTTCGGTACTTGCTAAAAAGTAAAGATGTTTATTGTCTTTATCCCATGCCGGACAAAACGCATCTGCAAAACTGTTGGTCAACGATTGGACCGTTTTGGTTTTTACATTGTACACTTTGATACTGCGCAACATGTTGACACCGGTTTTACTATACGCCAACCATTGTCCATCGGGACTCCAGGTTAGACCCATTCCTCCACGTTCAATATTTACGCCACCCACATCAGCAGTAGTAATATTGCCACTTGCCAATTCCACAATACGAACACGCAGATCATCATCAGCAAATGCAATGTATTTTCCATCGGGACTCCAGGTTGGTTCCCACGCCATTTTCGATTCGCCAATGGAAATGCTGCGGGTTTTGCCCATGCCATCTTGTGGCGCCAGCATTAATGCATAGCCTTTTCCACCGGCATCAGAAAACCACGCTACGTCGTTACCAAGCGGCGACCACATTGGTGCCCGATCAGCCGTACCGGAACTTTGAGTGATGTTGCGTACATCACCATTCTCAGCAGGCACAGTAAAAATTTCACCTCTTGCTTCAACAATGGCACGCTTGCCTGTTGGTGAAAGTGATGCCCACGAAATACGACGGCTCACATTTTCCCAACGTGGTGCCGACCATGGAAAATCGCCCACTACTGTAATGTCGAGTTGTTTTTGATTGCTTCCATTCAGATCGATGCGATGCAACCAGCCTTCCCGTTCGTACACTAACGTAGAGCCATAACCGCTTAGCCATTTTACATCAGCACCGGTAAACTTTGTCAACTGTGTAAGTGTACCTGCTCCGGGCGTGTAACTCCAGATATTTGAAACGCCACCGTTGCGGTCGCTCATGAAATAAATTTTATCACCCAACCAGATTGGTTGAAGATCAGTACTGCGATCGTTGGGTAATAGTGTTTCGCTGTAGTCAGCAAGGTTGAGAATAATAAGCGGCGTGTTTTGTCCGCCACGATACGCCCGCCATTCTACATCCCAGCGATCCATTTTATCGATCACCATTCGTTTGCCATCCGGCGAATAACTTCCATCAAAGCCCCATTGTTTGGCCAGCAATGTAGATGGACCGCCTGTTGTTGGCACTGTCCACAAACGCAAATAAGTTGATGGTGCGGTTTCCCGTTCCGATGCATACAGCACTTGTTTTCCATCGTTACTCCAGCCACGTGCAACAGAGGGCGATGGATGCCAGGTAAGCCTTGTTGCTTCGCCGCCTTTGCTTGGTACAATGTAAACAGATTGACTTCCGCTGCGGTTGCTGGTGAAGGCGATCCATTTTCCATCGGGTGAAAAATGCGGATCGGTTTCTACAGCGGGTGTGCTGGTTAAACGCAGTACATTCTGTCCGTTGAGATCGCTGATCCACAGATCGGCACCATACACAAACACAATTTGTGTGGCACTGATATCGGGTTGACGTAACAGGCGTGTGCTTTGTGCCTGTAAGCTTTGTGTTGTCAACAACACAATTGAAACAATGAGTAAGAAGCATTGCCGTTTTACAAACGCAACGCATGTTTTGGATGACAAGAAATTCATGTAATGAAATTTGAGATGAAAAGAAAAGACAGGATACTAATATAAGTGCAAAATGGGAGGGATACAAATGAAAAAAAGGAAGTCAATACTTATTTTCTTCCACATTAGAATACCCACTAGTTGGTATTCATTAAATGAAATCTACTCGCTATCTTCAATCGTTCGTGCCTGACTGTTATATTCCAAATAGCAATAAGGTCAAAATTAGCACCAAATCAATATTTCTTTCGTTCAAATTAACCTTAGGGGTTGTCTTAAAAATTTTTTATGAGAAAGTACTCAATGCTCTTTTTATTCGCTTTAATTTTTTGTACATCATGCAAAAAAAATGAAAGATCCCAAACCGATACACCCAACACAATCAATAAAATGACCGGTAGAATAGTTTGGCCAGCAAACTTAAACTTAGATACAACCGGGGTTAAAGTTTCAACATTTCATAGTGCCGCTTCCATAAAAGAAAATGGATTCATAGTAGACACGATTAATAAGTTTTCGACAGTATTTGTAACAGATTCGAAGGGAGACGTTAAGATGATGAGATATAACTATCCCGGGCAAAAGGATAATGACATATCAATAAATTCAACTGCTTTAGCACTGATCATGAATGCACCTATAGTTACCTCCTTATCCGATGAAGGACAGCTAGCAATGATTAATAAAATACAACTTGACTCTAATTTTCCGTCCTTAGTTGATGAGATTAAAAATGCAATTACTTTGAACAAAAGTATTATTGATACCACCAACACATCGTTAATACTTGCAACCAGTAAATTGTTTGAAAGTGCTTCCAGATATAGACTTAATACTTATAGACCTGTTCCTTTAAACATAAAAACGGCCAATCCGGGTACTTTTTCCTTTGCAAATAATAACGTTTCGCATAAATATGTGATTGGTATTTACAAGAACAATGGTCGTATTGAAAAGCTTGTTGTGAATGGAACTCAATCTTTTGCGGCTTCTTTCAAAGACGTGATAGATGGTGTATTTGGAAACGGATATTCATCACCTGATTCGAAAATTTTTTCTACTGCAGAAGATGGAACACTTGAATTTAGAATACGGTCGGGTGCACCTGGTACTGATGATAACAGCACAGAATATAAAGAAGCATTTAAGGAAAATATTGTAGAGTATATTTTCACGTTGGTAAAAAGCAAAATGCCTCTTGACAGCAAGTGTACGAAAAATGCATACGATGGTATTAAATCAACGATAGAAAGCACACAAGCTTTTTCTAAAGCAAGTACACCGGCTGACTTTGCGAGTACTGCCTTGGGTTTTTGTTCGGATTTGTTTAATACCAGAGCTTCTTTATTTGAAGATTGCTCGAATTATAAAGATCCAAACTACAAAAACCCTTATTGGATTGCCGCTGGTAAATTTTTCAAATTCTTTGATAAGGTTGGCAAAGTAGGGCAAGGTTTAAATATAGGTATGCATGTTTATGATCTTTATAATTCACGAGCTGCTATTGATACATGTTTTGAAGTCTTGGATAAAAAAGTTGGTACATGCATTTATTCTGTTGCAGGATGGTACAAGGGTACTTATACAATAGGAGTTTCGGGTGATGACTATTGTGGTAATGACTTTGGAAAGAAAGGATCTTTTTACTTATATATTGGCGTAAATGACAAAAGAGGAGGTTTAATAAAAAGTTTCAATAGCACCTTTCCCGATTTATTAAATAATCTTAATGGACCAATCATTCGGTGGAGTGATGGCACTGTATCATGTGAACTTCAGGGAGGGATTGCAAACAGTAGTGGAGGAATAAGTGGTATGGAGTTACCTCTTATTGTAATTAGAAACGGTAAAATGAGCACAACGAATTATGGGCGTGCAATTTATAGTGTAGATACAAATATCAGACCCGGCAAATGTCCTAGTGCAGGCATCAGCAAGTACGACTTCTATTATCCAATAAATCAGCTTTCGGGAGAATTTTTCCATGCAACTTCTCCCCCCCCAGAACTAATGCAATCTGAAGTACAATCCATTCTAAATACCGTACAATAGTCATCTTATGCGGAGTTGATAATTCATTTCTTCTCAGCAATGATCCCATAAATGCAGATGATTAACTGCAACAAGCGAGGGGGCATTTTGCTTAGAAAAAAAGTGCATGAAGAAAATTGCATTCTCCCACTTCAACTCTTCTCTTCCTCAATCTGCAACTTATATCCCTTGCCATGAATACTGATAATTTTTACAGCGGTATCCTGTTCTAACTTCTTCCGCAGTTTCGACATAAATACATCGAGGCTGCGGCCCACAATCACACCTTCATCTTCCCACACTTCTTTTTGCAACCTGTTACGATCAATGATCTGGTTAGGTGCCGCTGCAAGGATGCCGAGCAACTTCGATTCTTTACTGGTTAAAATAATTTCTTCGCTGCCAATCACCAATCGTTGTGTTTGTTCATAAAACAAATAATTGCCGATTCGGAATGGTTGATTGTTAGTACCGGTTGTGATTGATTCTATCGTTTCGTTCGTTGCTGTAGATTGCTGTTTGATGCGCCATGCAATAATGACTGCACTGAGCAATAGCAACACACCGGCACCCATTAACCAGGTGGCGGCACGGAATGGTTTGTCACGAAAACTGATGAGAATACTGTAAGGCTTGGCCGGCTGGATGCGGCCGACACAGGGTACAATGTTTTCCTGCTCACTGCCAAGTATGGCATAACCGAAAATTACTTTATCCGTTTGCGGTTCGGTAACCTGTACAATATAATTGCCGGGGAGCTGGTTGCGGCTGATGATGCGACCAATGATCTTCACCAGCGAATCGGGCTTAAATGAAAAACTGCTGCGAAAAGGAATTTGAAATTCGTTTGCTGAAATACGGTTGATGGGCGATACTTGTGTGGTACTGTCGTTGCTGTACAATAAAATGCTGTGGGCGATCTGTCGCATCACGATCATTTCTTTGGCCGAATCAAATTCGGTTTTGCTGGCTTGTTTTGTTACAAAACCAACCAACAGCAACAGTGCGCCTGCCACAACCAACGACAGTATCTTCCCTTTCATTTGCTCATAATTATTTGATGGAGACGAATGAAACTGCAAAGGCAAAAGATCATACAAGAAATTTACCTGCGCTGTTTCCTGTTCAAAATTAATCAATCCTTGCCGGCAAGCGCTTTGGTTTACAAAGGTTTTACATCCGTTTACAATCTATTTACAGGGGTTTTACCGGTTAAGCCTTGCCGGCAGTGTACTTTAGTGAAACAGCCGGCAATCCGGTTTCACACAAACAACATGTATATGAAATACTTTCCCTTGTTACTATTCGCTTTGGTCATCAGCTCTTGCAACGGACAAAACAATCCAAACGAAGCGGCCATCCTGAGTTCCATCACCGAATCGATCAGTAATGGTCAGCCTCAAACAGTGCCGAAAGTGCCGGTGTATAATTTCTTATCCGTGAAGTTGATCACGGCACCCGATCCTTCGTTGCAGGTAAGTGAATACGTCCGTTGTATGATCCAGGATAAAAAAGGCAATATCTGGTTTGGTACCAACAACGAGGGCGTGTGCCGTTATGATGGCGAACGCTTTTTCTACTATGCTGAGAAAGACGGGCTTGCCGGAAATGCAGTGCGACGGATACTGGAAGATAAAAAAGGAAATATCTGGCTGGCCACCAACAATGGCGTGACGATGTATAACGGAACAACATTTATCCGATTCAGCGAAGCAGATGGCCTGAGTTCAAACGATACCTGGAGTATGTTGCTCGACAGTAAAGATCAACTTTGGGTGGGAACGATGGAAGGTGTTTGTGTGTACAACGGAACAAGCTTTACAAAAGTGGATGTGCCGCTTGTGAGTAACAGCACAAGAGCGTCACGCTTTTCAACCAAACTGGTTTGGAGTATGTATGAAGACAAGAGCGGTGCTATCTGGTTTGGTACCGATGGTGATGGTGTAAAAAAATTCGATGGCAAAACCTTTACCAACTATTCCGAAGCGGATGGATTGGCTGGTAACAATGTGTTATCCATTACCGCCGATAAAGCCGGCAATCTTTGGTTTGGAACATGGGGCAAGGGTGTAAGTCGTTTCACTGCCAACGGATTTCAGAATTTCAGTGATAAGAACGGACTGGCAAGTAACGATGTGTGGAGTATGTTGGTGGACAATCAGGGAAATTTATGGATGGGCACATTGGGTGGCGGCATCAGCAAATTCAACGGCGCCACTTTTACAACCTACACCGAACAGCAGGGCCGCACCAAAAATCATGTGCAAAGCATTTTGCAAACAAGAAATGGTGAAATGTGGTTTGGTTTTTCAGGTGGTGTGTTTCGGTTGAGGGAATCGACGCTGGTTAATTTTATAAAAGAAGGTTGTTAGAAAAGGTTTGATTAATGTTCAATGATAGATGTAACACAAGCTGTCGGTGCAATTAGCATCGATGGTTTGCGTTTTTTGGAATTTGAACCGCTCCAGCGCAGCACTCTCTTCTATAAAAAAAGGAAGCACAACTTTCGCTGTACTTCCTTTGTATTTTTCGTGACTTTGTGCCTTTGTGGCAATGCGTTAACTAAACAAATACTCCACATCTTCTCTGCTCAAACTCTTCACAAATCCGTTATCATCAGCAATGAGATCACGTGCAAGTGAACGCTTGCGTTCCTGGAGTTGTAAAATTTTATCTTCAATGGTATCCTTACAGATCATACGATAGGCAAAGATGTTATTCGTTTGCCCGATACGATGTGTACGATCGATGGCTTGCTGCTCAACAGCAGGGTTCCACCATGGATCAACAATGTACACATAGTCGGCAGCAGTTAAGTTCAAACCCACACCACCGGCTTTTAATGAAATAAGGAAGACTCTTGTTTCTTCGTTGTTCTGAAAATCCTGCACCGCTTTTTCACGATCAGCAGCTGAGGTACTTCCGTCAAAGTATACAAACGGAATATTCAGCTCCTCCAATTTTTCTCTGATCAATGCCAGCATACCAAGGAACTGAGAGAACACCAAGGCTTTGTGGTTGCCCATGTTCTCTTCAAGTTCACGCACCAGTTCATCCAGCTTAATGGAATGATTTGGCAACTTCTCTGCTTCATTTAAAATGAAAGGAGAATCACAGATCTGTCGAAGTTTCATCAAACCTTGTAAGATGGTTAATTGCGATTGACCAATACCCACCTCTTCAATGGTACCAAGAATTTTTGAACGGTATTCGTTACGGTACGCATCATAAATTTTGCGTTGCTCGGTTTCCATTTCGCAATACAAAATGCTTTCTGTTTTTTCCGGAAGATCTTTTGCCACTTGTTCTTTTGTTCGGCGCAGAATAAAAGGAAACAACAGTTTGCGTAAATGATCTTTCTGTTCTTTCTCACCAAACTTATCAATCGGTGTTGCAAAATCGTTACGGAAATGTTCAACTGTTCCCAGCATACCGGGATTGAGGAAGTTCATTTGTGCATACACATCAAATGTATTGTTCTGCAACGGCGTACCACTCATACACAAACGATGTTTGCTTTTGAGCAGACAAGCTGCTTTCGCTACTTTACTGTTTGGATTTTTGATGGCCTGGCTTTCATCCAGCACCACACAATCAAACGCCTGTTCACTTAATAATTTAATATCGCTGCGGAGTGTTCCGTACGTGGTGATCACTACATTGAACTGATCGAAGAACGCTTTATCACGGTTGCGTTGTGCACCATGATGAATATGATAGGTGAGTGATGGTGTAAATTTCTTGATCTCATTTTCCCAGTTATACATCAGCGTGGTGGGACAAGCAACCAATGCTTTCAGTTTACCATGCTTAGTTTGCATGTGTTGCAAAAACGATAGTGCCTGGATGGTTTTACCCAAACCCATATCATCAGCCAATATTCCACCCCAGCCCACTTCACTTAAAAAGTTGAGCCAGTGAAAACCACTTTCCTGATACGGACGAAGAATCGGTTGCAGATGCGCAGGCGGATCCACTTTCTTAATGTGTTTGAATTCACGCAGGCGTTCATACTTTTCTTCGAGTTGGATCATCAACTCTTCTTCATTCCTGTTTTCGTACAGCTCATCAATAACGCTGATATGGTATTTCGATAAACGAAGTTGATCATGTTTGTTCTCACCCACACGGAAGAGCATGGAATAACGCTTGATCCATTCTTCCGGTAACACACCTAAGGTTCCATCCTGAAGCTGAACAAGTGATTGCTTGTTGGCTAATGCTTTCTTTACTTCTGCAATGCTCACACTCTGATCGCCAAACACTACTTTCACTTTTGCATCAAACCAATCAACACCATTGCTGATGTAAATTTCTGTTTTTGGTTTGGCGGTGTTGAATCGGAAATTTTTGAGTACTTCCCAACCTTCCACCGGTACTTTCATTTCCTTCATCGCATCCACAAACAAAAAGAACCAGTTGTTCTTTAATACCTCAGCACCTTTCAATGCCAGTTGTGCACCACCTTCAGGTTTTATGAATTGAGAGTGGAGCTTCTCTACTTTTTCAATGAACTCATTTTCTTTTTCACGGTTGCGGCTCACCACAATTAATCCATCTTCTCCGGGGAGAATAATTTCTTCTTTATCAGTCGGACGAACTTTGTATCCCTTGTAGCTGAACGTTGGCACCATCACCAAATAATCACCTCGCTCCTGTAGCTGCAACGTAATATCCGGTTCGCCTGATTTTACTTCTTTGATCAACGCCGGATCAAAATCCACATGATAATCACGTGCAATTTTTAATGCTTCCTTTTCAAGAAATGCAGAAAGATCTGCATTACTGATCATTCGGTTTTTTGTAGATACACTGTCAATTACATGTTGAGCATCTTCCTGTTTGTCCCAGGTACGTGCTTCACCATTTAATAAAAAAATGAGCGGACTGTTCCAGTCATTTTCGTGCACATCCATCGGCACACCGTTGATCTTTACTTTACAACTCCATTCCCATTTATTCTTTTGTTGTTTTAATTCAAAGAAGGGTTTGAGGAAGGTGCCGGTTGTAGTAACGTGTACAAGATTTTTAGTTTTGAACTCTTTTCCTTTCGGCAACAGCAAAACCGGAGAGTTGGTCTCAGCAAATAATTTTTGAATGCGTGGTAACAAATATTCCAGCATCAAGGTCTTGGTATCTTCAGGCAGATCATCTTCTTCATGATGAATAATATTTTCCCAGATACCCGAGAATGGTGAGTTGCGGTTTACAAACTTGCTGATCTCTGCCGGTTGTAACCTCCGCAGAAGTTGCAATAACAGTTTATCATTCTCTGAAAGATCTTCTGTTTCAATAAACTTACTTACGTCTAGCTTTTCAACTGTATCTACAAACTCGCCACTGTCTTCACTTACTTCACCTTTTACTACTTCAATACTGAAATAAGGAAACAGTTTGCTGTTGTTGTTCAACACCACACCCAACCGAATTTCATTTTTCTTTTCTTCTTCTGTTTCAACTGCCACTTCTGCTTCTTCTGTAACAGTTTCAGCTACCGGTTCGGGTTGCTTTTTCAATGTAGAAGGTTCTACACGTTTTACACCCGGATCTAATACACGCAGAAACGGTTTGCCATCTTTATAAATGAACTCGAATTTTTCTTTCCAGTTATCGTTCAACGAATAACCATAAATACCTAACAGCTTTCCTTTTTCTTTATCCATGTTACGGATGCTGTCGAAGTACATGGGCCCGTGTGAGTTGAGCAGTTGCATAAACACAATGGCTTTGTGTTCGCAAATAGCATGTGCATTCTCACCACAGGTACAGGACGTATCAAAATTGCGTTCGTCGTTTTTCTGAATGGTAACCGGCCATGTTTCACCGTTCATTTGCAATTCCGCTTTTACACATTCATCTTTTGCTGACAGGATGGAAGCTTTATTGCTGCGCAGAAATACTTCCGCATCATCCAGTGCAGCAGCCGCTGTTAATGTGCGGATGATCTTCAATTCGATATTTTTCATTTTCACCACGGTGTGGCGCTGATCGTGTCGAAGATCTTTGATGCCGAGAATGTTTTTATCGATAAGATCCTGCAGTTGAAACAACGAGGCCACTTCATGGCGGCAAATATCGCCCAGGTTATACGGACAACTGCAACGCACATTCATGGCGTTTGCATCTTTGTACTTCTGAATATAGACTTTGTAAAATGTGGAATACGAATCATCACGCACACGAAACACCACTGTGCCCATAAGCTCATCGTGTTCCACCAATTCGGCAAAACCAATGGCATGAATTTTTTTTCCTCTACGGATCACTTCTTCGGTACCGTGATTATAAGCAAACTTCAACAGGTGTGGTAATGCCAAGCGATTTGAGTTTTTTCTTGTTCAGAATAACGATTGCTTCACCTCATTAAACAGAATGAAAACAGGGTCCGTTCAAAAAAGGGTAATCTGCAAAAGTAAAGGCTTTCACAGCACATTTCCCGTTAAAAAAAGAAAGAAATATCAACAGTGATGATGTGATTGTTGAACAGGAAAAGGTTCATATCTTTACAGGTTTTGTTATTGCGAACCCGGGCCTCAAATTACACGAACCTGTCTGACGGAAGGCAAGTCTGCACGAATGAAGAATAGGGAACGCCACGGATGAACACAAATAAACGCAGGTAAATTATTGACTATTGTTCATTGCCAATTAATTCTTCTATCCTTTCAACAACATTCCTTCTTTATACAACGGTAATACATTCGCTACATCAGGTGTCATACAAAAGCGGATGTCTTCAATCAAACCAAAACGATCTACCAAGCGATGGTAGTGAGTAAGCTTTGGAGCAAAGCCATGCAGATCATCTTTCACTTGCTGGTATTGTAATTCAGCAGTGAGTGAACTATCGCAATGAATGGTAAAGTTTTCTTTAATGCGGCTGATGACAGCACCGGCAAACAAGGTATCTTCTAAATTGAAACGATCTTTCCAACCGGCACAACCCAACACCACATTTTTGTTTTGCTTGATAAGAAAATCACACACTGCACTTAAATTGGGAAACGATCCGGTGATAATGGTATCTGCTTCGTTATCCAATGCCATCTGCAATAAACGGGTACCGTTTGTGGTAGTGAGAACCAATGTTCTGTTCTCAATAAATTCACGATTGTATTCAAGCGGTGAATTACCATGCTGCAACCCTTCTGCAATTTGTCCGTCACGTTCGCCGGCTGCGATGCTTCCATTGATATTTTTACTTAAGGCAATTGCCTTAGCTACTTCATCAACAGGTATTATACATTGGGCACCGTTGTATAATGCAGATGCAATGGTTGAGGTTGCACGAAACACATCAATGATCACAACGACTGCATTTCGCAGATCGTATAAATGTAACAGCGCAGGAGAGAGACAGGTATAAAGCGTGGGTTTATTGTTTGCCATGAAGCTGCAAAAATAAGAAAGAGCAGGCAATGCTGATGTAAACAAAATCGATCTGTTTCAACAACAGCTACTTTTTTTTCTACTGTCCCACTACTAATTTGCCGGTGACCGATTCGTTGTTTTCAACAATGCGGTAACTGTAATATCCTTTTCGTAAATGGTGAAACGGGAATTGTGCACGGCCATTTATTATTTCCGCTGTGAATACGAGTTGCCCTGTTGCATTATACAACATGAACTGTGCTTTCCGGTTTTGTACAGTTTTCCTGTAGAGCGAAACGCTGTTCCCTTCGCTGCTGCTCCACACTTGCCACTGTTTGCTTTCTTCTCCTTTTACAAACACCACGCTGGAACCAACACGATGATCATCCAGATCTTTTTGAACCAGACGATAGTACCAGTCATACGGACCAGCTGTTGCATCAATAAAATTGTATTGTTGCTGTTCAAGCGAAAACTCTTTCCCTTTTACAAAACCGATCGGTTGAAAATTTTGTGCATTCTCACTTCGTTCAATAATAAAACCATCATTGTTCAGCTCCTGAATGGTTTTCCAGGTAAGTTGATTATTTGCTTTGCTGATGCGTTTTGCTTTTAATTCACCCATGGTAATGGGAAGGGCTACACAACTTCCAGATGCAACTGCCACCGTGGGTGTGCCCGAACCGGGCGGATCGAAACAAGTTGCATCATCGGAGTACGCAAGTTTATCATTTCCTGCTGCTATGTCGTTGGGTGATACTGTTCTTGTGATAATTCCATTGGCAAGTGCATAATGCATTGTTGTGCCCGGTGCAATTACATGGCCTAACCCTTGCGCATGTCCTAACTCATGCAACGCCACCGACTCAAAATCAAACTCCGAAGAAGTTGGGGCACCCGGTCCATACTGCCAATTGAAACCTGTTGCTGGAATATCTCTGAACTGTATATCAATATCCCTTAACCACCACACTGTACTTGCCTGTGTACAGGAAACAGTAGCAGCAGCATCGAGGTTACTGATGCATTCGGCCAATGTTCCTTCGGGAAGAGATGCATTAAAGAAGACTGCATTCACTCCATCGTTTGTTGCCGTTTCAATATTGGTTGTTCCGTTTGCATGAAAATTGATACCTGTTCCACAACGCCATGTGATCAACGCCCGGTTAAAAGAAGCAACGGCTGCAGTATTGGCTGCAAACGCCGTGTTGAAGTTAAATGTATAGCCACCTGCTCCATCAAGATTTCGTAAGTAATAACGCTGACGTGTAAGCGCTGTAAAACCATCAAAATTATTATTCACCTCGATGTGTGCATACTGCACAGTAAGATTGCTAGAGGAGGTAAACAATCCATCTACATTGATAGGCCCTGTACCTGCACCGGCCGGTACTTTTGTGATAATCGTATTGTCTTGCCATGAAATAATATCGCTGCTTAACCCTGTAGAAAACATTGTAGCGCCACCATCATCAGCATTGGTGAAATAAACCGAACCGGGTGTTGTTCCAAATCCACTGCCGCTGATCGTGATCTGATCGCCGGTTACAACCGTTCCTGCTCTTGTTGTACCAGGTGTAAAAGAAGTGATAGCCAGCGTTCGGTTTGCAATTGAATTTTCTGTTACTGCTTTATATTTTTTTCCCTCAGGTGTAAGTGCTTCCTGTTTTGTTATTTGTTGAATGCTGTTGAACAGATCAGCTTCGTTTTGTTTTCGTTGCTGCATCACATCAACATATAGTCCCATCGACTGTTGCATGGCGCCCTGTGCACCTGCAAATGGAATGGTTTGTATTGATAGTTTATATCGACTTCGAATTTGTTTGTTTTCTTTTTTTGCGTCTGCCTTTTGCAAAAACAAGACATAACTCATTTGCGGTTGTAATTGCAACGATGGATAAACAATGGTAGAACGATTCTTCAATACACCTCCTTCTGTAATTACAAACAGTTCCTGCATGGGCTGTTGATTTTTTAGCCATGCCTTGATTGCAATTTTATTCAGCGTGTACACCCGCATGGTAGCAGAATCCAGAAAGCTTTGTTTATCGAGTACAGTGCCGGAAATAATCAGTTCGCTTTTACTAACCCGCTCGTTTAATGAAACGGGCACCATCATACATTGTGTAAATGCGTGGGGAAGAATAGAAAAAAAAGTCAGAGCAGTAAGCAGGATGCTCTTTGCTGGCTTCATCAGGATACGATTTATGTACAAGTATAACTATTAAAGGTTATTTGTACAAAATATCAACAGCAGGAAAACACTTAAATTATAATAAAGCCTGCCACTTCGTGCTTTCCGCATACTCACGAATCGTATTGTTTCGTTTCTCGATAAGTAGTTTCATATAACCCGTGAGATAAATACGATTGAAGAGTTTTCCAACAGCACCATATGGTACTTCAAAAACCACTTCGTCGATCATGATGGTTCCATTGTTAACAGCTTTGAAATGATGTTTGTGTTCGTACGAAACAAAGTCTCCTTTCTCCATAATGTCTTCAAAATAATCAGGGCTCTTCATCTCGGTGATCTTCACCGTCATGAACCGTGTTTTATAAAGATGCTTCGCTTTCCATGTAACGTACTCTCCTTGTTTAATAAGGCCCGATGTAACACCACCCACAGCTTCTTCGTTATTATCCTGTTGCGAAATTTTATGCAACCCAATGTGCCTGCTAAGATCAAACACACGTTCAATGGGCGCTGCAATAAATGTGGTAACGTGAATAGATGGCATAGAAAGTGGTTGTTTAAAAAACGATGAGTCACCTTTTTCGTTGGTGACTCATCGGCTGCTATTTATCAGCAAGAATAATGCCTTTTACTTTTACAGAACATTTTTTACAGGAAGGGAGTCTTTACTACTTTTGCTTTCAACAGTTTATCACGAACCTCCACATAGATCTCGGAATCAAAATTGGCATGAGAGGTTGCCACGTAGCCAAGCCCGATCGCTTTTTGTAACGAAGGAGATTGTGTGCCGCTGGTTACCTTGCCAATTTCATTACCATCTGCATCTTTGATCTTGTAATCATGTCGGGGAATACCACGATCGATCATTTCAAAACCAACCAGCTTGCGTTTTACTCCTTCAGCTTTTTGTTTTTCTAAAATTTCTTTGGCTGTAAAGTCTTTGTTGAATTTTGTAACCCAACCGAGCCCACCTTCTAATGGTGTTGTTGTATCGTCAATATCGTTGCCGTATAAACAAAAACCTTTTTCTAAACGCAGTGTATCTCTTGCACCAAGTCCTATCGGTTTAATACCTGCGGATTTGCCCGCTTCAAAAATGGCATCCCATATTGTATCTGCAGCACCATTGCTGTCTTCAAAATAAATTTCAACTCCACCTGCGCCTGTATAACCGGTTGCACTTATCAATACATTATCAACTCCGGCAAATGTTCCTTTTACAAAAGTGTAATATTTGAGGTTGAGGATATCCATTTCAGTAAGCGGCTGCAGAATTTTTGTTGCGTTGGGACCTTGTATTGCAAGTAAGCAGGTTCTTTCACTGATGTTGTGCATCTCAACATTATTGGTATTGAACTGCTGGATCCAGTTCCAGTCTTTTTCAATGTTGCTGGCATTTACCACCAACATATATACTTTATTTTCTTCCACACAATACACCAAAAGATCATCCACGATACCACCTTGTGCATTCGGAAGGCAACTGTACTGTGCTTTTCCATTGCTGAGTTTAGCCGCATCGTTGCTGGTAACACGTTGTATAAGATCCAACGCTCCTTCGCCTTTTAAAATGAACTCACCCATGTGACTCACATCAAACACACCTGCGTTGTTACGTACAGCTGCATGTTCATCATTAATACCGGTATAAGAAATAGGCATATTGTAACCGGCAAATTCGGCCATCTTCGCACCAAGAGCAATGTGTTTGCTTGTAAAGGGGGTTGATTTCATTTTTCAATCGTTTGTGATGGGCACAAAAGTAAAGGAAGCAGGAGAATGAACGATGAGAAGTTTTGAAAAACAGGATCGTTTGAAAAAACGATTGCACAAACTGTACGCTATTAACTTCGGTTCCAACTGCTGCGATCTAAAATGTAAACAGCTGTTTCGTCTTCACCAAATGTTCTCTTTTCAACAAACCGAAAACCTAGTCGTTCATAAAAACGATGTGCTGCTGTATTGGAAAGAAGCGGATCAATAAGAATGGCGGTAACATGTTCATTTGCAAAACAGCGTTCAATGGCCAGCTGCATCATGCGTGTACCGTAGCCTTTATTCAGGTGTTGTTGTTCACCGATCCATATATCGATAGCACGAAGATTTTGTTCAACATCGCCCCAGTAATGCGTTTCTTCCAAAGCCGGATCAATGATCTGCACAAAACCAATTGGCACGCTGTTTAGTTCTGCCATCAGTTGTTCACGCCAGGAAAAAAGTTTCAGCAATTCTGTTGCCCACTCCCAATCATCGTTGGGGTCGGAATCAATGACATGTTGCTGCTGATCCCAATATTCGAGTGTGGGCAAATCTTCAATGGTAGCCGCACGAAGCGTGATGACTTGTGATAATTGATCCATCGCACAAGCTTTGGTTTGCTCCAATAAAATTACCGAAGATAACCCAGCAGCCAAAGCAATCCGTAGAGAATGGCAATGATCAGAAAACTGATGAGCAGTACTTCTGAGATCTTTTTAATTCTTGATTTCATGACAAGGTGATTTGAATTGAATCAACGGGAAAACCCGTTATGTATTCAATGATATGATAAGGTAATGGTTAATGCGGATGTATTAATGATCTACGCTGATGATGCGTGTTACTTTCCAGCCTTGTTCTGTTTTTTTCCAGGTATGGATAAACTTGAAAACACCACAATCCATCTTTCCGTTTTCCATATGGCAGAATCTGTGTTGTGCAATCTGAACGGCACCATAGCCGGGAATGGGATATACTTCCATCGTTTCTTTCAACAATTCCCGTTTCAGATCCGGAACATTTTTCTTTATTCGTTCAAACGCTGCAATGTTATCTGCATAAAACGTAACAACGGTCCTGTCGTGATAAAATTCAAGTGTTGAATCCATGTAACTGCTGAAAACCTTCACGTCTTTGTTGAATGCAGCAAACCATGCACTGTCTAATTTGAAAATAGTTTCAAACAATTCTTTGTCGTGCTGTTTTTTATTTGTTCGCTGTGCATGTGCTGCACCAAATACAACGATCGCAATTAATACAGCAGTAATAAACTTCAGTTTACGCATAAATAAGGTTGAATGGTTGATGATGACTGTTGTGTAAGCGCCTGAAAAAAAGCCCCTCCGTTTTTTGCAAAACTTCGGGGCCGTTGGCTGTTCCAACTTTAACCGAGGTTATAGTGCGTTAATAGTCATTGGTTGTATGATCACAGCATCGGTATTGGGTGCTGCTATCCGTTCAACGATCTGTTTTGCCGGGGTAGTAGGTGTTTTTGGTGCTTCAGGATTGTAACGGTAGCGAAGGCTGTCGTTTTCTTTCTTCCTGTTTTTTAATTCTTCTTCTTTTTCCTGCAACTCTTTCTTTTCACGTTCCAGGCGCTCCAGTTCGTTTTCAATTGTTCCTTCTTCACGCTCAATTTTCTGTATCTTATCTTTTCCATCTACACGCTCCAATCCATCTTCTGTCATTATATATTCAACATCTGTATCATTCCACCCACTGTTGCTCCAGCGATGATCATCTTCCCACTCCCAATCGCCACCACGACCGTTGAAGGTAATGTTATGCCACTCTAAACGATCAACACTTCTGTCGATATAGATTCGTTTGCCAACCGGAACTTCAATACTTACAACCACTCGCTGGTTGCGGAACTTTGATTGTTCACTCACTGTAAATCCTTTGTTCAATGAAAGCACACTGTCTTTGAAATTCAGTCCGTATTTGATTGATTGTGCACTGTTGTATGCTTTGTCTCTTGTTGGTCCTGAGCTGCGTTTATCATACTTCACATGAAACAGGCTGTCGGTACTTTTTACGATGCGTAAACGGATGCTGTTGATATATAAACTGTCGCCATCCATGCTGAACACATCATCTATTCCAAATGCACGGCCATATACTTTTACTTTTTCTGTTGGCACTTTCACGATCATTTTACCTGCAACCGGTTGTGCAATTTCCACTACCTGTTGTTCCTGTGCTGATACACGGAAGTTGTTCACGAATGATGATACCAGGATGATAAAGCAAACCAAACCTAAGAACCATAAGAAACCGAATGTGTAACCGAGATAAGGATTGCGGCTTTTTGAACCGATGATCTTACGGATCACCCAGGTTAACAATGCAATCACCGGTACAAGCATGAACAGTAACAATGTTCCCCAAGCCGCTACATGTTGCCATGTGCCTTCTAAGAAAAATCCTTTAAAAGGGAAGGCTGCTACACCGGCGAATGTTACACCGATCAACGCCATCAATAAAGAAAATGCTATAACACCGGCAACAAACAAAAAGAATGCTTTGAACAACACACCAATTGCATGACCGATACCACTTCCTGCACTGCGTGCAATAGGTGCTGCTTCTGTTGCGAAGGCTCTGCTTTTTGTTCCCATTTCGGAACTGATGCGTTGTGCCCCTTCACTTATTGTTGAGCTTACACGTTGTGCGCCTTCTTTTATTTCTTCACTCATTTGTGAAGCTCTTTCTTTAATAGTACCACCGGTACCAAGTTCTTCCTGTACTGCATTTTTAATACTGTTCACATCGATCTTTTCACCACGCATCTGCAGTTTTTCAGTTGCACTGCTGGCCAATGGTAATACGATCCAGAGAATCACATAAATCACAAACAGTGTTCCGCCAAAACCGCCGAAGATGAAATCAGGTTCAAAATCAAAGTCGAACATTGCATTGCGGAAGATCGAAGAAATGATTCCAAGAATGAGTGGTAATGTAAACACTACACGTGGAATCCAAACAGGTATATTAAAGTAGCTCGCTAAACCACTTGCCACACCACCAATCACTTTATCATCGGGGTTGCGGAACAAACGCTTGCGGATATTTGTTTTGAGATCTTTGATCGGTAACACGATCCACAATACAATATAGATGAGTACACCTGTACCAAAACCACCAAAGGTGATAAGGGCAAACAGAATACGTACTACTGTAGGATCGATCTTTAAATAATGTGCCAATCCGCTACAAACACCACCCAACACTTTATCGTTGGCATTTCGGCCGAGACTTCCACGTGGCTCTTCAGAAGCTGTTGCGAAAGCAGATGATGTAGACGATGTTGATGATGAAGTTGAGCTACTATGGCCGGTTGATGCACCTGTTTCATTATCCATTTGCTCAAAATCTTCCACACTACCCATGCTGCTGCAAATAGCGGTTACCTTTTCTTCGGTAATACAGGTAGCGCCTTTTTTCAGGTCTTCATCAAACAACTCAGCAATACGATCTTCAATATCATTGATGATCTCATCACGTCCTTCTTCATTGGCAAAATAGCGGCGCAGACTTTCGGTGTATCTCTGCAATTGTTCAAAAGCCGCTTCCTCAATGGGTATTACCCGGCCCTTGAAGTTTATATTAATTACCTTTTTCATAATAATAACAGTTTAATGGTTAAAGTGGACTTTCAGATGTTGGAGGATGAACCTGTACGCTTTCGCCGGTAACGGTAGCATTGACCCTTCCGTTCTTCTTGGTAACGGCTTCAACCGAACTGGACATTTCGTTCCATGTTTGTTCCAGCTCTTTGTAAAAGGCAGCTCCTTTTTCTGTTAGTGCAAAATATTTACGGGGTGGTCCGCTGCTGCTTTCAACCCAGCGGTACGTTAGCAAATCGGCATTCTTCAATCGGGTAAGTAGTGGATACAGGGTTCCTTCGAGGATGTTAAGGTTTGCCTTTTTCATTTCCTCTATAATATCACTGGGGTACACCTCGCCCCGTTGGATAACGGAGAGAATGCAAAACTCCAGGACTCCCTTGCGCATCTGGCTTTGTGTGTTCTCGATATTCATAACCTGAGGAGTTTGTTTGTTTGGGTGAAAGGTGGTGGAGAAGTTGTACGGAGAGCTCTTCCTTTTTGCTTCTGCCTTCCAATCACCTTAATTACATTGACAAAACAAAGCTAAGTGAAAATTCAGTACTATGCAACACAAAGTACCATCTTTTTTTTAGTAGCTGGCAGAAAACGATAGTATAAAAATATCAAAATGCTGATTTTCAACACTTTCCCTTCCAAAAAAAATTTTAGGAAATTGAAAATATTTTTCGCTCATTGTCGGATTTTTGGAAAATTTAGTAGAAATCGGACAGAAACAACCTGATGGGACGAGTTTTGGGGAGACTATTTCTCCAGTTTACCGAACGGCTTTTTCATCAGCGTTACCACATCTTCATCCTTTTCTTCGGGATAGTAGCGGTCGAGGCCATAACGCACCTGCTTAATATCCAGGCTGGAAAATGTGCCCAGCAGCCGGTCCCAAATGGAAAACACGGCACCATAATTACTATCGGTATAAGGTTGCTTCCAGTGATGATGCACTTTGTGCATGTTGGGTGAAATGAGAAACCAGCTGAGCGCTTTGTCAAGTTTTACGGGCAGGCTGATGTTGGCGTGTGTAAAGGCGGTAGCCAGCACAACCAGTGTTTGATAGATCATAACACTGTACATCGGTGCGCCAGAAATAAAAATGAGCAGTAAAAAGAAAATACCTCTCAACAAACTGTCGCCGGGATGGTGGCGTAGGCCCGTTGTTACATCCACATTGGTATCACTATGATGGATGAGATGAAAGCGCCACAACACCGGTACTTTGTGCATCACCAAATGCACCAGCCAGCTGCTGAAGTCGAGCGCAAATACACCAATAAAGATCGATACCAGCACATTCGCATTGGTCCAGTACACCAGTCCAAACTTTGCATCGGCACACCAATCGCTCAACCCAACAATTAAAATTGCAAGGAATGTATGGATGATGAGATGAATAACAGTGAATACAAAATTGACACCTGCGTGGCGCAGTTTTGTTTTTTTGTAGTTGAGTGAAAACAGTGGAATAGCACCTTCAATGATCCAGAACAACAGCAAGCCGCCTACTAAAATGGCCATCCGTTCAAGCGGACGTTGTTCAAGTGTTTGAAAATGTTCAAGGATTTGATTCCACATGGCGTTCGATTTCGTCCAAAAGTTACGAAGTGATCGGCTGATAGAGAAAAAATGTTTAGTCCTGTCAAACGACGGCGTCCGACGGTTTTTCTTTCACTTCTTCAAACTCATTTCCACAATCAAAACAATGATATACTTTTTTAGCACCAATAGCCATATCGCCCAACAGAAACGTAAAGATGGCGCTGAACCAATTGGATGGTTTCCGGTTGCTCACAATGTGTTCAACATTCAATGAGCCGCAGTTGATACAGGCTCTGTTTTCTTTTGCTTTGTTGATGAGAACTCGCAGTAACCCGGCAGCCCGTTCGCTTTGTGATTCATGCACCATGAGTTTGATGCCGCCGAGTGCATTGGTTAAGATAGGATCGATGGTAACCGTAAACTCATCTTTGAGCCAGCAATTGATGCCTTCTTCCTGGAGTTGCATGAGGTGAAGGTTAGCATCAATGTAATTGTCGTATGTGTTAACGAGGGTGTAGCTCATTGTCTAATTTAGGAACTAATATTTGATTATCACCTTAATGAGAATAAGTCTGAAATTCCTAATTTTAAACAGATCTAATAGTATGAACACAACGCAACCACTTACCTCTTTAATAAAACACACCCGCCAAGTTCAATATTTGTATCTGATACTGATTGCATGGACAATCATTGGTTTTCTCTTTCGATGGGATAATAATATGCAGGTTGGCTGCACCATTCAAAGTGACAATATTCTAGGACAGGATAATATTTTTTTTAGCGCTACATCAATTATCCTTTTAACACTAGGCGTTTCTTTTCAACGCAATAACGAGCGAATCTGGTTCCTCTTTTTAGAATTGCTGTATTGGCTACTGAAGTTGTTTTATTGGAAAGGTGGCTACGGAGTAGGCATTGGCGGAATACCAATTTTTACGGTAGTTTTCTTTGATATGATTGCTTTGTTTCTGCGCATTATGCTGCTGAATGCTACGCTTGAGTTTAAGTTTGCAAATAATTATATTCTTATTCCATTGTTCATATTTTTTTATGTAAAGCTGTATTTTTTCCAATAAAAAAATCCCGCCTTACCAAGCGGGATCAAATACCTAAACGATATCATCAATTCTTTCCAAATACAATTTCTGCTCCAAGTTGAAAACTTCGTGGCAGCGGTGTCTTGTAAGGGGGCTCACTACCTTCAGGTGCTGAGCGGTAGGCCGGAATTAAACCAATATGTCCACCAGCCAATAAGCGGATGACGCCCATATTTTTTACAGTAAAGTTCAAACTGATATTACCTAACAACCCGGCATAACCCAACGGCTTTTCATACTTGTTGCCAAATTCATAATCTGCAGCTCCGGTTTTTTTAATGGTGCCTTTGTATTGCAACGGCACAGCAAGATAACCGCCCACGTTCATTCCCAATGGCAGCACGCCAAAGAATCGTCCGTAACCGCCAACTGTAATTGGCAACTCAATCGCTGAAATTTTGAGTTGAGTTCCCGAGTACTGTCCTTCTTTAATATTGATGTTGTTTGAACGGAGTGCTAACCCGATTGTTTTGTACGAATGAAATCCAAGGTTGTTTTGTCTGAGATATGATTGCCTGCTCAACTGCAGATAAAATCCCTGCCGGCCCATTTTTACTTCACCAAAATCTTCGCCGCTGAAGGTTGCGTTTTGCACAGGAAGTGCCAACTGGACACCAAGGCCTTTTCCAAAATCATCCTGTGCATGTATATGATTGGTGCTGATGATAAATACAATGAAAAGAATAATGATTCCTCTTTTGGCGTGTTTTTGTTGCTGCATACAATGTGTTTGATTTTTTGCTGGCTAAGTACGCCAGCATTTCTCAAACAATTGTACCCGCCACAGGGTATATTGAATAAAAAAGTCCCGCCATTGTAAGCGGGACTTCTATTGTTAGTTTTGGTTTCGACTTTTGCTTTAAGGTTATGAGTTTCCGTATTATTGATTCAACATCAACGGCATCACCAGCATCAACACATCTTCACCTTCGTTTTGTTCGGTTGGTTTAATGAGGCCAGCTTTGGTAGCAGTGCTGAGTTCCATTCTTACTTCGTCTGTTTCAACTGCATTCAACATTTCTACTAAAAATTTTGCGTTGAATGCGATCTGCATGTCTTCACCATCATATTGGCATTTCATGCGTTCGTTTCCTTCAAAGCTGAAATCAACATCCTGTGCGGCCAATTGTAATTGACTGCCACCGATGCTCAATACAACCTGGTTGGTGCTCTTGTTACTGAACACGCTTACACGACGCAATGCACCGGCCAGTTCATTGCGGCCGGCAATCATGCTGTAAGGATTGTCAGCAGGGATCACCACTTTGTAATCAGGGAAACGTGCATCGATCAACCGGCACACCAATTCTGTAGTGCCATGCACCACAAACAAATGATTGCTGTTATAAGATAAAGTAATTTCATCGCCATTATCAGGCAATGCTGTCTTTAATAAGTTCAATGGTTTTTTTGGAACGATGAAGTTTTCGCTCTTCGGGCAACTTACATCGGTACGCTTGTAACGCACCAACCGATGTGCGTCTGTTGCAACAAAGGTCAATCCTTTTTTATCTAGTTCGAAATACACACCCGTCATGGCTGGACGCAGATCATCATTACTTACCGCAAACAAGGTTTTGTTGATAGCAGTAACCAATGCGGAAGAAGTAGTGGTGAATGATGTGGTATCATCAGCCACCGGTTCTTTTGGAAAGTTATCAGGGTTTTCGCCCATCACTTTATACTTACCGCTGTCGCTGGTAATTTCAATCCCAAAGTTCTTGTCAATATTAAACGTTAATGGTTGATCCGGTAAATTCTTTAATGTATCCATCAGAATACGAGCAGGAATACAAACACGACCATTGTCTTTTGCTTCAATATCCATGTGGATCTTCATCACTGTTTCCAGATCGGTAGCTACTACCGTGAGTTTGTTCTTATTGATCTCAAACAAAAAATCTTCCAGAATGGGCAATACGGTGTTGGCATTGATTACACCATTGATCTGCTGCAGTTGTTTCAGTAAAGCCGATGACGAAACGATAAACTTCATAACGCTGTTCTTAATTTAATAACGGGGAAGGTAAGGCATTTTTGCCTGTTACCGCTGCAAGATAAGGGTTAAATTATCAACTTGTTTTGTAGAAAAAGCGAACGTTATGCTCCTGCTCCTGTTCATAGAAAACAACAAAACTTTCAGGCAAAATCGCCGTACATTGGGCACTCATTTATTGATTGCAAATGCTGGATAAACTATTTCGTTGGGTAAAGAAAAAGGATAGCCCGGAAGCTGTTGCGCCGCCGATTACATTTGGACGGTACAGCGACAACAATAAAACATTGCTGAAAACAAAACGGTGGGCCGACGCCGATAACCTGTTTAAAGAAAACAAACATCACGAAAGTATTGAGGCGTTTTTTGATTACCTGCGGGATGATACCGTTCAAAATGTACACACATCTCGTGACGGTGCTGAGAATGTGTTTCGTTTTTACCAAGGCAGCAAAATGGTGCGGGGCAGTTACAATGCAAACAGTTTAACGGCCGAGGTTACGTTGGCTCGGATGGCAAAACCTTCGGTGCCTGTGATGCGCCGGTTGCTGGAACAGAATTTCAATTTGTATTATTCCCGTTATGCCATGGAAGGCGAACGGCTTTGTATGCGTTTTGATACAGAGATCAATACAGCCAATCCGAACAAACTCTATTACGCATTTAAAGAACTGGCCACAAGAGCCGATAAGCAGGATGATCTGTTGATCCAGGATTTTCAAAATCTGCAACCCATCGATACGGAGCATATTGAAGTAATTCCTGATGCTGAAAAAGAAGTGAAGTACAATTACCTGATGCAGTGGATCAAGGAAACTGCCGAAGTGATTGATCCATTGGATGCAGAAAAAATGAGCACGGCTATTACCTACCTTTTACTCAATCTTGCTTACAGGATCGATTTTTTATTGGTGCCAGAAAGCAGATTGTTATACGATCTGGAAGATCTGGTAACCATTTATTTTGTAAAAGACGAGAAGCCCGTGGCCGAAAAAAACAAAGCCATGTTGCAAGCGTTTTTGAAGATGATGAACAAGCCGAAAGAGGATGTGTTTCCCTGTTTGTTTCGCAGCAAACACAGCTTTGCTATAACACAACCGCAAACACAAAAAATTATTGCCGACAGCATTTTTGCTGCCAACCAGGCGATGGTTTGGTTTCGGGAAAACAATCATCCTTACATTGCTCAGCAGATCAGTGAATATGGATTAGCTTATTGCCAGTATAATTTCAGTTTGCCAAAACCGGTGAGTGATCTCTACCTTATTCTCATGAAGGTTTCGTATGATGATTTTTTCCGGGAGCTTGGTTTTACAGAAGAATTCTACAACAGCGACCGGAACCGTTTCAACCGGGAGCTGATCGAACAAAAGATCAAACAGATCATCAACGAGTGGAAAGAAAAATATCCGCAGATCAACTTTAAAACAGAAAATCTGAAGTACGATTCCCTGTTGAGTTTTACACAATCATTTACTGCAGAAGTAGAGTTTGTAAACACTGAGGTCAAGTAAATCATTAAAATCAAAAGTCCATCATGCCATCAGCGGTCGAGATAGTTGATTCGTTTAAAGATGCCATCATACAAATTGCCACACAAACCGGCACGGGTACCGGTTTTTATTTAAAGCAATACGATCTCATCGTCACCAATAATCATGTGATTGATGGAAATGCAGAAGTAACCATTGCTGGTAAGCAATTTGAAAAAGCATTGAGCAGGGTTTGGTACACCGATCGTAAACATGATCTGGCATTTATTCAACCACCTCATCAGTTGGAGTTGCCTTTTATTACACTTGGAGAATATGCACGGTTGAAAGATGGTGATCCTGTTATTGCTATCGGTCATCCGTATGGATTAAATTATACAGCTACACAAGGTGTTATTTCAAAAGTAGATCGTGTACGTGAAGGACTAAAGTATATCCAGATCGATGCAGCCATCAATCCCGGTAACAGCGGCGGTCCGTTGGTGAATATGAGTGGTGAAATCATTGGTGTAAACACATTCATTATTCGTGGTGGCGATAATCTTGGTTTTGCATTACCGGAGCAATACCTGCGAACAGCGTTGGAAATCTATGCGCCCTACAGAGGACAGCCTTCAACCCGTTGTCATGCATGTGAGTTTTTAGTATTACCTGAAAATTTAGACAGTGGCAAATATTGTCCCTCCTGTGGTACAGAAGTGAAGCTGCCCGAAATGCCGAAAGAAGAATATGAACCCGTAGGAGTTGGTAAAACCATTGAAAATGTACTCAAAGCATTGGGGAAAGATATTAAGCTGGCTCGTGAAGGTGTGAATACCTGGAGTGTGAAAGAAGGCAGCGCAAAAATCATCATCCGTTACAATCCTGAAAATTATTTTATTGCCAGCGATGCCTATTTGTGTTTGCTGCCCAACGATACATTAAAAATAAAACTGCTCTACGAATTTCTGCTGCACGAAAACTATCACAACAAAGGGTTGGTTTTAAGTTGTATGAATCAAAACATCGTACTCAGTCGCATTATTTATGACCTGGACCTTGCGCAGGAAAATGGCGAACAATTATTCCTGCAACTGTTTCAAAAAGCAGATGCTTATGATGATCTGCTGAAGAAACAATATGGCTGTTTGGAGCGAATTGAAGAATAGAAAATCGCCGTATGGCCTCAAAAAGCGAACACTTGATCGTTTTTAATGGTCTTATCCTACTTTTGCGCTTTCTTAAAATTGAAGTATGAAGCTTTCCCATCTCTCCGAAACATTGGTTGGTTCCGAAATTGTGAAACTGGGTAACCAGATCAAAGAGCGTATGCGCCAGGGGGAACATATTTACAATTTTACCATCGGCGATTTTGACAGTTCTGTATTTCCCATTCCACAGGAGCTGGAAGATGAGATAGTAGCTGCTTACAAACATCATTTTACCACGTACCCTGCAGCAGAAGGAATTTTGGAATTGCGTCAAAGTGTATCGCAGTTTTTAAAAGAGCGTGAAGGATTGGAGTATGGGGTAAATGAAATACAAATTGCAGCCGGTGGCCGTCCGTTGATCTATTCGATTTTTCGTGCGTTGGTTGATAAAGGAGATAAAGTGATTTATGCTGCACCATCCTGGAACAACAATCACTATGCACATTTCACAGATGCTGAACATGTGTTGATCGAAGCAACACCTGAAAATAATTTTATGCCTACGGCCGATGAAATAAAACCTCATCTTAGAGGTGCTACTTTGTTGTGTTTGTGTACGCCGCAAAATCCAACGGGCACCATGTTTCCAAAAGAAGAACTGGAAAAAATATGCGATCTCATTCTGGAAGAGAACAGCACACGCAAAGAAGGTGAGAAGAAATTATTCTTAATGTTTGATCAGATGTACTGGACGTTAACCTTTGGTGATAATGTTCATTACAATCCCGTTTCACTTCGTCCTGCTATGCGTGATGTTACTGTGTTTGTGGATGGTATCAGCAAAGTGTTTGCTGCAACGGGTGTACGTGTTGGCTGGTCGCTTGGACCGGAGTTGATCATCACAAAAATCAAAGCTATTCTTTCTCACGTGGGAGCCTGGGCACCAATGGCTGAACAAAAAGCAACAGCAAAGTATTTATTACAGAAAGACAATATCGATCGTTACCTCGTCAACTTCAAGCAGGAAATCTATTATCGTTTGGAAGAAATCTCCAAAGGGTTTTCACAAATGAAAAGCGAAGGTTTCAATGTGGATGTGATTGCACCACAGGGCGCCATTTATCTGACCATTAAAGTGGATTTAGTGGGAAAGAAAAAAGCGGATGGTGTGTTGCTGCAAACACAAGCTGACGTAACTCAATACTTACTCGATGAAGCGAAGCTTGCCATTGTTCCTTTCTATGCATTTGGTGCGGAACGAACTTCTCCCTGGTATCGACTGAGCGTTGGTACTTGTCGCAAGGAAGAAATTCCTGAATTTTTAGGAAAGCTGAAAGAGGCGATGCAAAAGTTGAGTTGATGAGTTGACCAATCTGCAATAGCGAATAGGCAACATTCACTTTTCCAACTACGATCTCTTAAAGCGAAACAACTTCTGCTTGTCCGCAATCATGAAGTTGCCTTCGTGTACAATTTCTACTGCTGTCCGGCTGCAGCATTCGTTGGCACAAAAGTTTTTTACCAGAATATATTGCAACGGCCCGTCTTTGATCTGAATTGCCATTGTATCAGCAGCGCTCATGGTGCGTAACTGTTTTTTATCTACATCGTTGATCAACTGTACTTGGGTATACGGCGAATTGCTTTTGATGTACAGTTTTATATCGGCTGCCGTTAAGGTTGGATTGCTGCCGTAAATCAAATCAGCGCCCGTTTGCCCGTCTACAATCGTAAAATTGAAGTTGCTCCAGAATGCAACACAAACAACAGCAGGGCAAACAACCGGTTCGCCGCAATCAAACCGGTTTTCTGTTTTCTTTTTACAGGAAACAGAAAGGGCTAAGCATGCACAAATGATAAGGAAGGAGTATTTCATACGTTGTTGACAACAAAAGAAATAATTTCGTTGCAGCATCTTTCTTAAAATAATTACATGAACATTGAAACGATACGGGACTACTGTCTTACAAAACCCGGAACCGAAGAAACACTTCCGTTCGGCCCTGACGTAATTGTGTTTAAAGTAAACAGTAAATCGTTTCTGTTGCTGCCGTTGGATACGGAGCAGCTTCAGTTCAATGTAAAATGCGATCCTGATCTTGCTCTTGAACTGCGTGAACAATATTCCTGTGTGTTGCCGGGTTGGCACATGAATAAGAAACACTGGAACACCATTGTTGTGGATGGTTCTACACCATCCAAACTGCTGCTGGAATGGATCGATCATTCGTACGATCTGGTCAATAAAAAAAAGAAATAACAGGTATTACTTCGGCTTCACTGCTTCATCAAAATATACATTCACTTCCTTTTGTTGCAATCGGATTTGCAGCCAGTTGCGGATCTTTATTTTTTCTGCATTGGAAAGCCGCCCCGGAGTTGAGGTAAAAGCAACGATCGGTTTCGCTATACTTTTTTTCGCACTGTCAGTAAACTCGAGCGTTTCTGCATACGAACAACTGTACACACCCGGATAATTTGCCTGAATTTCTTTTAATAGTTGTGCGCCCAGTTGCTGCCGTTTCTGAATACTGTCTTTTTGTTTTTCATTTTGCTCCATTGAAAAAGTGAGTGCACTGATTTTATTTTTCAGCAGCTCATTTTCATCCAGTTGTTTTTCGTTCAGCGAAAAGCCCTGATCAAAAATCAATTCAGCTTCTTCAAGTTTAAAATCCTTTGCTTTATTAATAATCCCTTGTTTCGTTTCTTCACTCATCATGTTACCGCCATATACCAATCGAATGGTTTTTCTGGTTGCGTTGATTTCATTTTTCAACAGATAGGCGCCGCCACTTAACAATACACTGTTCGTGAATTGCTTTGCTCTTTCTGTAAACCGTTCTTTTTGCACTAACTCATAACCAAAATAAATGCTGGGTAATAAAGTGATGGCGATGATTAGTGAAATGTATTGATTCACTCTTTTTTTCTGTGCTGTATCTACCAATGTGCGGATAGGAAATTTTAATGCCTGCGACATTACAACCGATGAAATGCCAATAAACACTGTATTGATGGTAAATAAATAGAACGCACCAAAGAAAAACCCAAACTGTCCGGTTGCCAATCCATATCCTGCGGTACATAATGGTGGCATCAACGCAGTTGCAATGGCCACACCGGGAATTACATTTCCTTTCATTCTGCTGCTGATGGCAACAATACCGGCAAGGCCACCAAACAAAGCGATCAAAACGTCATAAATAGTGGGGCTTGTTCGTGCCAGTAATTCAGAGTGTGCGGTTGATACAGGGCTGATGGTAAAATATAATGTTGAGGCCGCAAGACTGGCTACTACTGCAAATAAAAAATTACGCAATGCTCTGCGGAATAATTCAAAATTATACGTAGCTAAACTGTAACCCATTCCATTGATCGGTCCCATTAACGGTGAGATCAACATCGCTCCAATAATAACGGCTGTTGAATTCGTGTTTAAACCAACCGATGCCACTATAATGGCAAATACAAGGATCCATAAGTTGGTGCCTTTAAACGCAATTCCTTTTTCAATTTCTGAATGGATGTTATCAAAATCTTCCAGCTCATCCCGTATATCGATGTAATGTAAAAATTTTCGAAGCATCGGGTAATGGTTTTGAATGTTGCGTAATCTGGCTAAGAGTTGAAAAACCGGCAATCAGTTGCTTCGATTTATCAGCAAACGCTAAAGGATCTTTACACGAATATTTTTATATAGAACAATACTGTTTGGATCATGTCCCTGTAATGCAATGGTTCCACTGCTGAGTAAACGTTCTTCCATTCCTTTTGGCCGGGTGGCGTTCCCCGGTTCAGTATAATCGTTCACGAGTTGATCGTTGATCTTTATCTGGATGTTTTTTCCTTTTACAAGAATGTGCATCGTAAACCACTCATCATCTTTTACAAAAACTTCTTTCAAATCCTGTATGGCGTATAAACTGGCAGTGCGTCGCCAATCTGTTTGCGAATTATTCACCTGTACTTCATATCCTTTTTTTGGCCATGAACTTTCCTGAAACAATGTATGAATGTATACACCAGAGTTTGCGCCCGGCTTGGTCATAATATCTAGCTTTAATTCGAAGTTTGTGAAGTTGTGATTTCCAACAGCACCATCATAAAATAAATGCGCCACTTTTCCATTTACAATAATGGCACCATCCTGCACTTTAAATGTTTCAGCATTTGTTCCCACTTTCCATCCATTGAGTGTTTTACCATCAAATAATGAAATCCATTCTTCGTTCTTTTCTTGCTTAGGAAGAGAGGTAAATGAAAGTGAAAAGAACAGCAGGCAAAGCAATAGAATGATCCGCATAAAATTGTTGTTTGTGTAATTGATTCTCTAAAGTATCAAATATGTTTTTGTAACCGGCTTTTCTTTGTGCGTTTGCTTATGCAAATCTTATTTTACATTTGTTACATGCGCATTATTGCTGTTATTCCCGCCCGTTATGCAGCCACACGTTTTCCTGCAAAACTCATGCAGTTATTAGGTGATAAAACAGTTATTCGACATACATATGATAATACTGTGGCAACAGGTTTGTTTGATGAAGTATTGGTTGTTACCGACAGTGATCTTATTTACACAGAGATCAGCAACAACGGTGGTAAAGCAGTGATGAGTTTGAACGAACATGAAAGCGGTACCGATCGTATTGCTGAAGCAGTAAAGGCGATGAATGTGGATGTGATCATTAATGTGCAGGGCGATGAACCTTTTGTGCAAAAAGAATCGCTTCAAAAATTATGCGGTTTGTTTACTGATACCTCGGTACAGGTTGGCTCGTTGATGCATCTTATCAGCCATAAAGAACAGATCAACGACCCAAATTGTGTGAAAGTAGTGGTGAATCAGCAAATGAATGCCTTGTATTTCAGCCGGAGTGTTATTCCCTTTCAGCGTGATGAATCTGTTTCAGTTCCGTATTACAAGCATATTGGTATGTATGGCTTCCGCAAGCAAATTTTGCTTGATTTTACCCAATTGCCCGCCTCTTTACTGGAAAAAACAGAGAAATTAGAGCAATTACGCCTGCTGGAGAACGGAATCAATATCCGAATGGCAGTAACAGAACCTATTGGTATTTCGATTGATACTCCGTCTGATCTGGAGAAAGCCCGGAAATTACTCTAAGTAAAAACCGCTAACTTTTAAAAAAAAGTGCAAAACATTTTCGGATTGTCGAAAACGTTTCTATCTTACACTCGGTTTTTCATAGGATATTGGATTTTAAAACGGGGCAGGATTTCTATCTGGCCCCTTTTTTATTTTACAGCTTTCCGGAGAAAACTAGATTAATCCGAACTGTGCACTCAATTCCAACATACGATCAATTGGTTTTTTTGCTGCCAATCGCAGTTCTTCATCCATTAAAATTTCAGGCATTTCATATTCCATACACAGGTAAATTTTTTCCAGTGTATTCCGTTTCATGTGCGGACAGTCGTTACATGCACATGCATTATCAGGTGGTGCGGGAATAAATGTTTTGTGTGGATTACTCTTGATCATTTGATGGAGAATACCGGTTTCTGTAGCCACAATGTATTCCTGGCTGGCATCTTTCTCTGTGTATTTCAATAACTGTGTTGTGCTTCCAATAAAATCTGCCAGCTTCAATACAGGTTCCTCACATTCAGGATGTGCAATTACTTTCGCTTGCGGGTGGCGAATTTTAAGCTTCGTAATTTTTTCAACACTGAATATTTCATGTACCATACAGGCACCATTCCACAACACCATGTTGCGGCCCGTTACTTTGTTGATGTAAGCACCTAAATTTTTATCGGGCGCAAAAATGATTTTCTGTTCTGCCGGTAAGCTTTCTACAATTTTTTGTGCATTGCTGCTGGTGCAAATAATATCGCTCAGGGCTTTTATACCGGCACTGCAGTTGATGTAAGAAATCACAAGATGATCCGGATGCTTTTGCTTGAACTGCTCAAACAGAGGCGGCGGACAACTGTCGCTGAGTGAACAACCTGCTTTCAGATCAGGGATCACTACTTTTTTCGTTGGGTTGAGGATCTTGGCAGTTTCAGCCATGAAATGCACGCCGGCAAAAACAATGATATCAGCATCCGTTTTTTCAGCTTTCTGTGCCAAGCCTAAACTATCGCCGATGTAATCGGCCACATCCTGAATATCGGGCTCCTGGTAGTAGTGCGCCAGAATAATTGCATTTTTTTCTTTTTTGAGCCGCTCAATTTCAGCGAACAGATCTAATTCCGGATCCAGCTCAATATTTAAAAATCCATTTTTTTCTATGTTTATCTTTGGATCAGTTACAAGCATTGTGTTCATCACGCTTTGTTTAAATTTGATTCGAAACTATGCTAAATTTTTTTAGCTGTTTTGCCGTAGTATATCTTAATAGATATCTATTTATTTAATAAACTACTATTACTATGTATGTGAATTCGTGGATATCTGCTTTGTCAATTGTTTTGCAAAGTTAGTAATGACAGTTTTATTCACATCAATTCCCATTTCATCCACATTGGTATATGCGGCAGCAGTAAGCAAACAAGCCTGTTGTTCACAACTGTGGATTCAAAAAACGTTGTACAACTAACATACTCAATTCTGTTTTTTGTTGTGTTAGCCGGGAGGGGATAAACAGGGGTTTGTAAACGTGGTTTTGGAAGCCTAACCCAACTTCAACAGATGTCAACGAACCATTCACGAACTTATGCCAGCTAAATTGGCGCATATCCACAGCTTTTGATGGTTATTAACAGGGCTATTGTGAATTGATAAATCTGATTTTTGAAACATCCCACCCCATCTTTTCTAAAACCTTTACCCTGTGCAGATTACGGGAGTTTTCCACAATTTGTTCAAACCTCTTTTTCCCCCTATTTTTGCCGCTCACTTTTATAACGTACAATATACTATTATGTCGATTATTCAGCAGATTCGTGAAAAGTATGCAGCCGTGAGCATTGCTGTGATTGCTTTGAGCCTTATCGGATTTATTCTTACAGATTACTTTGCCGGCCGTGGCAGTGGTGCCGGTTCGCAACCTTCTTCCATTGGTACGGTAAACGGAAAAGATATTGATATTACCGTTTTTAATGACCGTTTGACGGAGATGGAAAACGGATATCGCCAGCAGGGAATGGATGTAAATGATGAAATGCGTCAGCAATTGATCGATATGTTGTGGACGAACGAAATTGAAGAAACCATTCTTACAGCTGAATATGAGAAGCTTGGTTTAACGTTTTCCGGCGCTGATCTCAACGATGCGTTGTATGGTAATAACCCACCACCTGTATTGGCACAACAATTCAAAGATCAACAAACAGGTGCATACGATGCAAATGCTGCCCGCCAGTTTATCAATTCGATGCGTAGTAAAAAAGCGAACGATCCGCAGCGCATGTATGTAGAGCGGAATATTATCGATTACCTTATTCAAAATGGTTTACGTACCAAGTACGGAGCCTTACTCGCAGGTAGTGCGTTTTATCCAAAATGGTTAAGTGATAAAGATCTCACCGATCAAAGCAGCATCGCTTCAATCAGCTATGTAGCTATTCCTTATACTACGATCAGTGATAGTGCAGTAAAAGTGACGGATGAAGATATTAATGCGTATGTACGTAAACATAAAAACGAATTTAAGCAGGAAGAAAGCCGTGCTATTTCATATGTAATATTTGATGCTGCTCCTAATAAGGCTGATTCAAATTTTGCGTTAACAGAAGTAAACAAGCAATATGCAGCGTTTGCAGCTTCAACAGATCCGGCTCAGTTTCTGGTAGCTAACAACTCTACTACTGCTTATTATGATGGTTTTGTATTGAAATCAAGTCTCCAGGTACCCAATGCAGATTCAATTCGCAATCTGCCTGTTGGTGGAGTGTTTGGACCTTATCAGGATGCCGGCAATTATGTAATTGCGAAAATGATCGCAAAGCGTGAAATGCCCGATTCAGTTAAGAGTCGCCATATTTTAATTGGAACAAGAGATCCGCAAAGCGGACAGGTAATTATGGATGACAGTACTGCAAAAGCAAAAGCAGATAGTATTGCCGGTGCAATTGCAAATGGTGCTGACTTTAAAACATTGGCTGCACAGTTTTCTACCGATCCTGGTAGTAAGGATAAAGGTGGGGAGTATGAATTTTCTTCACAGCAGTTTGGCAGCATTGCCAAAGAGTTTGCCGAATTTATTTTCTACAATCCAAAAGGAACAAAAAAAGTAGTGAAGACCGATTTCGGTTATCATGTAATGGAAGTGTTGGAACAAAAGAAAATAGAACCAGCCTATAAAATTGCCTACTTCTCAAAAACGGTTGAGCCGAGTGATGAAACCATCAGTGCAGCAAGCACTGCAGCAGCGCAGTTTGCAGCAGAAAGCCGCAATGCAAAACAATTTGAAGCAGCAGTAACGTCGAAGAAACTTGTGCCACGTGTAGCAGAAGTTCGTCCGAACGATTATACCATTATTGGATTGGGAAGTGCCCGCAGTTTGATCAAATGGGTGTATGAAAATAAAACAGGTAATGTATCAGAACCTACTAATCTCGGCGATAAGTTTATTGTAGCATTGATCGCTGAATCAAAAGAAGAGGGTTTACCTGATGCTAAAACAGCACGCATTCAGGTTGAAAGTATTATCCGTAATCAGAAGAAGGCTGCAGAGATCATTGGGAAAATTGGAAATAACAGAGATCTTGGTGCCATTGCCACAGCATTTAAAACAAACGTGTTGAATGCAGATAGTATTTCTTATTTCTCTCCGTTTATTCCAGGTATAGGTATGGAGCCAAAATTAACCGGTGCAGCATTTAACCCGGCAGTAAAAGGAAAAGTAAGCGAACCGATTCCGGGCAATAGTGCAGTGTACGTGATCAACACTACCAATGTTGGTTTGATGCCGGCGGGTAATGCTGACTATAGCGGTCGTCGTATGCAAATGGAACAGGGTATGAAGCAGAATGGACCAAATGCTGCCTTACAGGCCTTAACAAAAGCAGCCACGGTAAAAGACAGAAGAATCAAGTTTTATTAATTTTTTAAGCATCGAATAACAGGTGGGCATAACGGAAGTTATGCCCATTTTTATGCACAGTAGTTTTACGATAGAAAGAATGAAAAAACACGTGCCTGATACATGGTAAAAAGGGAAGTTGCATATTTGAAGTAATTTTACTATCTCAATATAAAATAGTATGAGCAGTGTGATAGTAAATAAAGTAGCAGAAAGTGCGTTGCAAACCATCGACCTTGAAGCCTGGATACCAACCGAAGAGCCCGTAGTGTTTGATCTGAAAGATTTTCTTTTCATGGGATTGATCGTAAAAGAAAAAGAATTCAGAGCATCACTGCAACAAACAGATACCAGTGTATTTAATGGCAAGGTTGTGTTGGTTACCTGCAGTGCTGATGCCATTATTCCTATGTGGGCCTATATGCTGGTTGGAGCCTTATTGCAGCCGGTAGCAAAAGAAGTGGTATTGGCATCAAAAGAAGAATGGAAAAAACGAAAGTTATTAGAAGCAATTGCGGCACTGGATATTTCTACTTACCAAGACCAGCGTGTAGTAATCAAAGGATGTGGGGACGAACCAATTCCCGAAGCAGCATATCTTGAAATTACCAGCCGGTTACGACCTGTAGCGAAAAGCATTATGTACGGCGAACCATGCAGCACTGTTCCAATTTTTAAACAACCAAAACCAACTGCGTAAAACTCAGTGCCACTCAACGACTTTCGTAACTACCACCCTTACCGGCTCACTCCCAGGCAACGAAAGTTCCTCAAGCAGTGGGAAAAACGACGGGAGATTCCGAGGTGGAAATATATTGTCTATCACGGTGTGTTACGGGAGGGATTGATCTGTATGCTCATCATCAAGTTGCTGCAGTTTGTGTTTGATCCGCAGGCGTTTTCCGGCTTTTATTTCAATGCAATGGGTATTGTATTTCTTGTACTTGAAATTTGTTTCTGGTTAGGCGGCGGCGGTATCATTGGTTGGTTTAAGCACCGCAGCTTTGAAACAGAATATGAAATGCTCAAAAGCATGGAGCATTTTTAATTCAATCTTCTACTTCCACGATCATCTCTATTTCTACCGCAATATTGGAAGGAAGTGCCACCATCCCCATGGCAGCTCTTGCATGTTTTCCTTTTTCACCAAACAAAGCAACTAACAGATCACTGCAGCCATTGATCACTTTTGGATGATCTGTAAAATCGGGCAAACAGTTTACATAGCCGTTTACTTTTACAATTCGTTTTACTTTACTTAAGTCGCCACCCAAGGCATCTTTTAATGTAGCGATAAGACTCAACGCTGCAATTTTCGCCGCTTCATATCCCTGTTCAATACTTAACTCTTTTCCCACTTTCCCTGTAACATTTGTTCCGTCTGTTTTTGATGGTCCATGGCCGGCAAGAAAGATCAGGTTACCTGTGCGTACATACTTTACATAATTCGCAATGGGTTTACTTACGGGAGGCAACTCCAACCCAAGTTGTTTTATTTTTTCATCAACCGTTTGTGCATGGAGTGATAGCGAAGAACAAATGAACAGCAGCACGATAAAATATTTCATATCAATTTTATTGAGTTAATAAGCAACAATTAAAACCAGCCTCTCTTTCTGAAAAGATAAAGCATCACCATGGGGATAGCAATCATCATAACGCAAGCCAGATAAAAGCCCCACTTATGATGGCCATAAGGAATCACATCAAAATTCATCCCGAACATACCGCCAATTACTGTAGCCGGCGCCAGCAAACAAGTTACAATGGCCATCACTTTCATTACTTCATTCATCTTCAGGTTGACATTACTCAAATAGAGATCGTGTAAGTTCATCATCATATCACGATAGTTCTCGGCCAGATCATTTGCCTGTACAATATGATCATAAATATCTTTAAAATATTTTTCAGTTCGTTCTTCCAGCAAATCACTTTCACTGCGAAGAATTCCATTCACCATATCACGTACCGGTGTAATGTTTCGTTTGAGTACGATCATTTCTTTGCGTAGCTGATTAATTTTGGCGAGCGATCGTTTATTGGCGTTTCGGATAATATCTTCTTCCAGTAACTCAATTTTATCACTCAGCTTTTCCATCACCACAAAATAATTATCAACGATCATATCAATGAGTGAGTAGAAGAGATAATCGGTGCCGCTTTGCCGGATCTTATTATTCCGGAACTGAAGTTTATCACGTAATGGATTAAACACGTCTCTTGATGCATCTTCCTGAAAACTCAACACAAATTTTTTACCGAGTACGATCGAAATCTGTTCCGTTTCTACGGTTGATTCCTTTTCATTGAAGTAAAGCATATTCAATAAGCAAAAGATCACGCCGTCAATATCATCCATCTTGGGACGTTGGCCAATACTCAGTATATCTTCCAGCACAAGCGAGTGAATATCGAAGTGATTGCAGATCTCTTCAATATCTTTTCGCCGTATTCCGTCTACATTGATCCATGTTACAGTTGCGGAGTTTTTATACAGGAATGCATCTTTTGCCTCTGCCAGTTTTTGCTGGTGCAGTTTTTCTGCATCGTAATCATACACATATAAGTTGATCTGTTCGGGTTCTTTCCGCTGTGGAATTACGGTTGGGTTTACGTGGAGAATACGCTTGGTGCGAAGCAGGTTCAGCGGATTTAACACAAGGTCTAAATAGGAGCTGCGTTTGGCCATAACGAAAGTTTGAACGAATTTAAACATTCATTACGCATCTTCACAAGTGTTATGTAGCTTTAAGACATGATTCGATATCTCATAACCTTTTGCCTTGTTGCACTTGTTGTGGCCTGCAACAACGAAGCTCCCAAAGAACCCGCTTCAGCCGAAGCAACTCCTCCACAACAATGGTTTGTTACCGATACAGTAATTGTATGGGATTGCAGCGCCGAAGACAAGGATCGTAAAAAGATCTTCTCACCCAAAGATTCTGTAACAGTACCGGAGGCATTTATTAATGGCATCAATAAAACGTACAGCGAAATTAAAATTGAATTTGACAGGTTAACAGCCGATACGCTTTTTGTAAAAATCCCTGATGCTTCATGGTTAACCGACCGTGCCGGTAACACAGGTGCTGAACAATATCTTTCATTTGCTGCATTAAATCTTCTTGAAACAAGAGGCGTAAAATATGTGCATTTTGATTTTACAGCGGGTGTACATGCACGGCCTTCAACCTGGAGCATGAAAGACTTCAGCGACTGGACCTTAAACCCATCATCTGTTCAATAAATTGTATGAAGCAATGTTTTCTTTTGTTTGCACTCCTTGTTGGAATGCAAGTTGTCTATGCACAAAAAACAGATCAGAAATTACAACGAAAAGTAGAAGAACTTATAAAAGGCTTTCAGGGTGATATTGGAATTTATGTGAAGAGTTTGAAAACCGGAAAAGTGGTTGCTGTCAATGCAGATTCTGTTTTTCCTACTGCAAGCATGGTAAAAGTGCCCATTCTCATTGGTATTGTTGATAAGCTGAATAAAGCCGAATTAAATTATCATCAGTCGCTTTTGTACAACGATTCATTATTGTACGAAGGTGTAGATATACTTGGCTCTTTTAAAAACAACGAGAAGATCGATCTTTCAAAAGTGCTGATGTTGATGCTTACCACCAGCGATAACACGGCCAGCCTTTGGTTGCAAAGCCTCGCAGGAACCGGAACACGTATCAACCAACTCATGGATAGTCTTGGATACAAACACACAAGAGTAAACTCAAGAACAACAGGCCGTGAAAACAATCGGACAATGTATGGTTGGGGACAAACAAGCGCTTTTGAAATGGCGAATCTGTTTGAGCGGATCTATAAGAAAGAAATTTTTAGTGACAGCAGTTGCATTCAGATGATGCGTTTGTTGGGCCGTAATTACTGGGACGAAGAAGGCCTCTCTGCTATTCCGCCAACCGTTGAAGTGTTTAGTAAAAACGGTGCAGTGAATGCCAGCCGGAGCGAAGTAATGTTAGTAAATGCGCCGCATCATCCATATGTTGTGTGTATTGTTACCAAAAACAATAAAGACCAAAGCTGGAATGCAACAAATGAAGCCTGGGCCCTTACCAGGCAACTATCTGCACTTCTCTGGAACTATTTTGAACCAAAGATGAAACCGTAACACAACACACATTAAAATTTATCGTTAAAAGCAGAGAATAAATCCAAACTGGTATTTACTTTGAAGTAATTGAATCAACCACAAAATCCTGAATACATGAAACAACTTTTACCTATCCTCACACTTATACTCCTGCTCAGCTCCTGCGGTGGCAGTAAAAGCAGCACACGTGGCGATCAAAAAGATCTTGCCACGCTCATCAACAGATTGAATAAGAAAGGAAGCGACGAAAAAATAATTGCTGATTTGCAGGAAGTATATGGCAACGCCTATCTCAGAGCAACGCAACGGTTGGAGAACTATCGGTATGATGCTGCTCCACAAAAATGGGATAAGATCATTCCGGAACTGGAAGGATTGCATCGTATGTACGAAACCGTTAGTCAAAGCGCCTATGCTGTGCGTTTGGTAAAACCGGCAAACGTTTATCCGCAGTTGGTTGCAACGAAAGATTCTGCAGCAGCAGATTATTATGAATTCGGAAGAAGTCAATTGGCTCAACAAACACGAGAGAATAATAAAGAAGCATACTATGCCTTTCAACGGGCACAACAATATGTTCCCAACTATCGTGATGCAAAATTGCAGATGAAGGAAGCCTTCGACCGCAGCATCATCAATGTGCTCATCAATCAAATACAATACGATCAGTTTGGAATGGGTGGCAACAATTGGGGATGGAATCAATACGCCAATCGTGACAGGCAGCACCAGGCAAATATTATCCGTGATCTTGGTGGACAAAATTCAACAACCAACCCTGCCCGCTTTTTTGATGAATACCAATTACGCAGCATGGGTACAGGTCCGGATCTGGTAGTAGATCTTGTTTGGAGAAATCTTCGCTTCGATCAACCGTACGATCAAACACGATCCTACAATCGCAGTAAGCAAATTGAAACAGGAAAGGATACAGCAGGTAAACCCATCTATCAAACGGTAACTGCTACTGTTCGTGTTACACAACGATTACTCAATGCTGATGCGGATATGAATGTAATTATAACAGATGCCGTAAGCCGCAATCAGATCAAGTGGGATCGACTTCCCTCTGAATTCAGATACAATTATGAATTTGCAACTTACACAGGCGACAGGCGTGCGTTGGAAAGTAATGATCTTACACTCATCAATCGCAGTCAAAATCAACCCTTGCCAACAAAAGAAGATGCTATGGCAGAAATGATGCAACGTATTTACAGCAATCTTGTAAGCCGCATACGAAGTACAGTAAGTTGGTAAATCGAAAGGATTTTATTTGAGCAGTTGATACGCCAGCAAACTTATAAAGTAGGCTAAGGCTGTCATGTAGGCAAGTTGGATCATAGGCCACTTCCAACCCTTTGTTTCCCGCTTTACTACAGCAAGCGTACTCATGCATTGCATGGCAAGCATGTAAAAGATCATGAGAGAAACGCCGGTTGCGAGGCTGTACACTTTTGTGCCATCTGCTTTTACTGCAGCGCCCATTTTTTGGCGAAGTGTTTGCTCATCAGCACCATCACTATCCACAGCATATAAAGTTGCCATGGTTCCAACAAACACTTCACGGGCTGCAAAAGAAGTAATCAGTGCAATCCCGATTTTCCAATCGTAACCAAGTGGCGCAATTACCGGTTCAATGTATTGACCCATTACGCCGGCGTATGAATTCTGAAGAAGGGCGGTTTGTTTTTCTTTTTCCAGCAACTCTGTTTGATTTGGGTTTGCTGCAATGCGTTGTGCAAATTCTGTATTCACTTTTTCAATTCTGTTGCCCGGTCCGTACGAACTGAGCGCCCACAATAACAAACTGATCACCATGATCACTTTACCGGCATCGAACACAAAGATCTTTGCCTTTTCGATCATTGTAAACAACACGTTCTTATAACGGGGATGACGATAGAGCGGCAACTCAAGAATAAAGAAACTTTTTTCTTTGAGGTTGATAAATCGCTTGGCGACATAAGATACTACCAATGCTATAAGTACACTGAATACATACAGACCCATCATCACCAATCCTTGTAAACTGAGAAAGCCGAGATAATATGTTTTTGGAATCACTAAGGCAATCAGGATGGTGTACACAGGAAGCCGTGCACTGCAACTCATCAATGGTGTAACCAATATTGTAAGCAAGCGCTCCTTTTGATTTTCGATATTCCGCACACTCATGATGGCAGGTACAGCACACGCAAATCCGCTGATCATGGGCATCACACTCTTTCCGTTCAATCCCACTTTTCGCATGATCTTATCCGTTAGGAAACCGATCCTTGCCATATATCCTGTTTCTTCGAGTATAGTGATCAAGCCAAACAGGATCATGATCTGTGGTACAAATACAAAGATGCCGCTGAGTCCGGCCAATACACCATTCAGAAAGATGTCAGTAAAAACATTTTCGGGCAACCAGCTGCTGAACCAGTTCGATGCTTTCAAAAAGAAAAGCTCGATCATGTCCATGGGATATTGCGCCAACCAGAAAATACTTTGAAACAACAGGAACAGCACAAACAACAAAATGGCGTAACCCCAGGTACGATGGAGCAACACCCGATCAAGCTTTTCAGCGATCAGTTGTTTTTTTACCGGCGATTTTTCGGAGATCGTTGTTTGTACAATTTGCTTGATGCGTTGATAACGCTGCATGATTTCTTCTGCCTGCAAACGGGTGTGCTGTACTTTATTCTTCACCTCTATCTGTTCGATCTGCTCCTGCATTGCATCACTCAATAAAAACGATTCGTGATTGATAAGATGATGAATGGCTGCATAATCGCTGAGGTGAGGTAACAATTCTTTTACTTCTGTTACCGCATCTGTCGCAAGTGCTTTATTGGGAATAAAATCGAAGGCCGGTGGCCGGTAGCGTTGCAATGCAGTTGCTTCAATCGCTTTCTTTAATGCATCGATGCCTTTGTTTTTACGGGGGTTCACCGGAACAACAGGAATACCCAGCTCACGTTCAAGCGATTTAATGTCGATGATGATGTCTTTCTTTCTGGCCACATCCATCATGGTGAGCGCCAGCACTGCCGGGATTTTTAAGTCGATGATCTGCGAAACAAAAAGAAGGTTCCTTTTTAAGGTGCTGGCATCGGCCACTATAACAACTACATCTGCTTTAACGTCTTTATCCTGGTTCATCAACACCCTATAGCTTACCCATTCATCTGCTCTTCTTGGATAGAGACTGTACGAGCCCGGAAGATCGATCAGCTCTGCTTTGATTCCATCAGCAACAGAAAACCCACCTGTTTTTTTATCAACCGTAACTCCGGGAAAGTTACCTACTTTCTGATTTAAACCGGTTAGTGTGTTAAATAAGGAGGTTTTGCCGCTGTTAGGATTTCCAACTAATGCAATATGAATGTTGTTTGTGGCCATGTAAGGAAGTGCAAATGTAGGAGCAAATTTTTTGGGTGATTTACGAAGTTTGGAAACATTCCAGTTTAAACGACCCATTTCCGGAGCTGACATTGCCAATCATCTTTTAAATTTCTGTTTCTAATGTCAGGATAGCTTTCATCTGTTTAACTTTGACAAAATCACAGAAGTACATTACATGAAAAACGTTTTCTCTTTTCTTCTTCTCGTTTGTTTATTTTTCTCAGCATCCGCACAAAAGGTCAGCAAAACAGATCGTGTTACATTGGAAAACCTGAAAGGGCACGTAAGCTATCTTGCCAGCGATCAACTGGAAGGCAGGCGAACCGGAACAAAAGGCGAAGAGCTCGCCAGTAAATATATCAGTGAGCAATTTCAAAAGAACGGGTTGGAGCCAAAGGGAGAAAATGGATTCCTGCAGACGTTTGAGATCAATGAGGGAAAACAGGTAATGCCTTCTTCGTTCTTCATCATCGATGGTGAACATTTAAAACTTGAGAAAGATTACTTTCCCTTTAGCTGGAGTAAGAATGGAACTGTTGAAGCGGTGGCAGCGGCAGCTTTGCACGAAGGTGGTGGTGCGTGGTTTTGGGATATCAAAGAACTGTTACAGGATAATGCAAACAATCCGCATTTTGATTTGATCAATGCGATCCGGGAAAAAGAAAAGGATGCTGCACAGAAAGGAGCCATCGCATTGATTCTTTACAACAGCGGAGCAAAAGAGGCTGTGGTAAAATATGATGGAAAAGATCGGTCTGTATTATCATCCATTCCCGTTATCTGGTTAGAAAAAAAATGGGCCACAAAAATTGCTGCCGAACCATCGCACATGATGGATATTAATATCAAGATTGAACAAGGGGAGAAGATCCGGAAAGGGTACAATGTTGTAGGCTTTATCAATAATAACGCTGCCAATACAGTTATTCTGGGTGCTCACTATGATCATCTTGGATATGGAGAAGACAATAACTCCCGTCATACAGGACAGGTATCTATTCATAATGGAGCCGATGATAATGCAAGCGGCACTGCAGCTTTGATCGAGTTGAGTCGGTTATTAAAACTTGAAGGAAATAAAACAAGCAATTATCTGTTTATTGCATTCAGCGGTGAAGAGCTTGGTTTATTTGGTTCAAAATATTTTACAGAGCATCCAACAGTTCCACTTACATCAGCGAACTATATGATCAATATGGATATGGTGGGGCGTTTTAGTGATACAGCCAAATCAATTACCATTGGTGGTATTGGCACATCACCTTCATGGGGTGAATTGATCAAAGAAAAAAAGCCCGTATTCAATATTAAAATTGACAGCAGCGGAACAGGCCCAAGCGATCATACCTCATTTTACCGGAAAGATATGCCGGTGTTATTTTTCTTTACAGGCTTGCATACCGATTACCATAAGCCAAGTGATGATTTTGATAAGATCAATTACAATGGTCAACTGCTTGTTGTAAAATATATAACACGACTTGTGGCACGCAGCAGCAAAGAACCGAAGCTGGCATTTACAAAAACAAAAGAACAACAAACTACTACTTCAGCAAGATTTACTGTGAGTATGGGAATCATGCCCGATTATACGTTCAGTGGTGGCGGCGTAAAAGTTGATGGCGTTAGTGAAGGTCGTGCTGCACAAAAAGCCGGCGTAAAAACAGGCGATGTAGTTACAAAACTGGGCGAGTTTACGATTACTTCAATGGAAAGCTATATGCAGGCGTTGAGTAAATTCAAGAAAGGGGATGCAACAAAAGTGAAAGTAAAACGTGGCGCAGAAGAACTGGAATTTGATATTAATTTCTGATGTCGAAACTGAAAATCGATAATGAACTGTTGGCAGAAGAGTTTTTTGAAAAAACGCTTTTGCTGGGTGTCATGGCTCCCATGAACAGTCATCAGTTTGTATGGCAGGTAAACCAATCGATGCGTTTCGATTTTCGAATTAACGATGAGATCGAAATTCAGCTCAGCAAAAAGAAACGGCAATATTTTTTTTCGGTGTATGAATACAGAGAGCCAAACATGGCCCTTGAATATTATCTCTACAAAAATCAATTTGATGGAGAGTATCTTTTACCGGAGTTCAAACACCTGGATTATTTGTGGCTCACTAAAGGGGATCTGCCCGGTAAAGAAGATGAAAGTAAATTAGTGAACGATATCCGCAATATTCCCGGCGTTCAGTTAGTAGTAGAGTTGACCAATGAAAAGATCAAGCACAAACAACACCTTATTTTCTAACAATAAAAGCAAGTGATATGTGGACAGAAACAGACAATAAGCTTTATCGGAAATTCGAGTTCAATAATTTTTCAGAAGCGTTTGCTTTTATGACAAGGGTTGCTATTGAAGCAGAAAAAATGAATCATCATCCGTTGTGGACGAATGTGTGGAACAAAGTTGAGATCTGGTTGAGCACACATGATGCCGGTGATATAGTTACCGAGAAAGATAAAAAGCTCGCCGAACGTATCGACAAGCTTTTATAAATTCGTCTAACGGCCTTGTCGGACGATTAAAAGTTTTTTATTTAATAAACTGAAACCATTGCTGAAAAAGTGGTCCTACCACCGGCAATGGTTTTTCTTCGCCATTAATTGCGGCCAATAAGCCAAGTACCCAAAGCACTACGAGTAAGATCCAGACGATGGGTGAAAGAAAGCCGATAAATGCAAACCCCCAAAAGAGCATTCGAAACAAAATTGAGCAGGCTACACCTAATACAAACAAGCCAAAACTTTGTCTTAAATGAAAAGTTGCCAATGAGCTTTTAGGATTGAGACTTCCAAAAGAAACAAAAGCAATGATCCAGCCGATGATGGTAAGATAGCTTACCCAGGCAATCGTTTTTGCATCCATAATAATTGGTTTAAGTTGATTACAGACAACTAATATAATCACCAATCATTTCTATTGCAATACATCAGACCAAAACCTGAATAACCTTTTCAGCTTTGGGGATTAAACGACCGATTGGTTCAGTAAACGCAGCTAAACCGTTATCAATAAGAAGTTGTTGAACAGTGGCCAATTCGTTCTCCTTTACAGCGATCAGCAAGCCACCATTTGTTTGTGGATCGGGCAACAGGTTAAACGCTTCCATCACATTTACACCTGTACCAAAACCAACTTTTGTACTATAGCTGTTCCAGTTTCGGTAGGTTGCATCAGGAACAATGCGTTGCGCCAAATATTCTTTTGCGGGAGCAAGAAATGGAATTTGTGCATACTGTAGCTCAGCAGATACATTACTTCCTTCCGCCATTTCAATCAAATGACCCAGCAATCCAAAACCGGTTACATCTGTCATCGCTGTTACTGCTGATGATTTACCAAGCAGCTCACCTACTTTGTTCAATTGCATCATTTGTGTAGCGGCGATTCCAATATGTTCTTCTTTCAACACATTTCGTTTTTCAGCTGTGCTTAAAATGCCCACACCAATTGGTTTGGTTAAGAGAAGATGATCTCCTTCACCAGCCGTATTGTTTTGTTTGAGATTCGTGTTGACAACTATTCCAGTCACCGCTAAACCAAAGAACGGTTCGGGCGAATCAATGCTATGCCCACCAGCTAATGGAATACCTGCTTCATTACAGGTTGTTCGTGCACCATCCAACACCTTTTGTGCCAATGAGGCGGGTAATTTTTCAACAGGCCATCCTAAAATAGCAATGGCAAGTATTGGTTTTCCTCCCATGGCATATACATCGCTGATGGCATTAGCTGCAGCAATACGTCCAAAGTTGAAGGCATCATCCACAATGGGAGTAAAAAAATCTGTAGTAGATATCATGGCTGTTCCATTACCAAGATCGTACACAGCAGCATCGTCTTTACTGCTGTTACCAACTAATAGATTGGGATCGCTGATCGTTGTTAAACCCGATTGAAGTATTTGTTCCAATACGGCAGGTGCAATTTTGCAACCACAACCGGCACCGTGGGAAAACTGAGTAAGCTTGATGGTTTCTGTAAGCATCTGCAAATGTAAACAAGGAATGCTTACTTGCGGCGTATCTGCACTGCAGCACTCTTCTTTGTATCGGATGTAAAACGCACTTCAAAGCGTTTGTCTCCATCTCTTACAATTAACACACCTGTGTTGGGTGGAACTGTTCCTTGGTTTTCTGCAAACAGTGTAAGCACAATACCATTGTTGCCCGATGGGATGGCGATTATTTGTTTCAATCCGGTGGCTGTTAATGCAACTTTATTTAACAGAACGGAATTGTTGGAAAAAACAGACACACTGTCGCCGTCAATCAAACCATCATCATACAGTTCAATAAAGATGGAATCAGAAGATGTTTCAATTATCTGTACAATATTCTTTAAACGTGAAGCAAGTTTCATCGAATCTTCATTGAGCGGCCTTGTTTTTTTTGTTTCATCCGTTGACTCAATTACTTTTTTCTGTTCCAGTATTTTTATCAGTCCTGATTTAGATGGGTCTTCTTCTTTTTGCAAAAACGTTTTTCCTTCTTCTACAAACAATTGTGTGGTTCGTTTATTGGCTTGTTTCCATTCGCCTGTTACTTCCTGTTGACCGGCATTTAAAAAAAGAATATGACTTTGCAATACACCACCATCACCCGGAGGATTTTGATAGATCGTTTTCTTTTCTGTTACTACAAAATAATCATCGAACACATTGCCGGTTACTTCGCAAACGGCGTAGTACTGACCATCAATTAATGTGGAATACGAATAACCGGTTAGTTTGTTACCGTCCTGGAAAAGTAACAGTTCATATTTGTAAGAAGCTGATTGTTGTAATGGATGATTGCTTGTAAACCTGCCACGCCACAGTCCTGCTACCGATTGAGCAGAGGAGATTAATGTACTAAAGAGAAAGCAAACCAGCAGTATCCTTTTCATAGTACAAAGAAAACAATTCAACTTGAATCAGAATTGTTATTCTTTTCGTCGAATAACGATCGATGAACTTTTGTTAAGTGTTGAACTGAAGTTTACCTGGTAACGCTGATCGTTGGTGGTGAGAACGAGTAAACCGGTATTTGGCGGAATAGATCCGAGGTTTTCAGCGAAGAGTGTAAGTTGTACAACCTCACCCGGTCTGATGGCAATTGTGTGTTTAAAGGCCTGTGCCCTTAAACCAACTTTAGCAAGCACCATTTCATTATTCAGGAACACACTTACTGTATCACCATCAATTTCACCATTATCATACAATGACAATACAACACTATCGCCTGTTACTTCCAATGCTTCAATAATTTCAGTTGTACGTTTAATGATCATTGGATTATTGATCACCGGTGGCTTGCCGGAAGCAACCGGTTGATTATTCTTATCTTCTTTCGTGATTTGTCCGATCGATGTAATACCTGCTTCTGTTTGCTGTTGTTGAACAGGAGGGTTTGTTACAACAGGAGTTACAGGTTTTGTTTCAGGTTTGTTGGCAGCAGTTGTTGTTGGTTGTTGCTTTGGTTGATTGACTGCAACGGATGTATTATTTTTTACCGAATCTTTTGATGGTACAGTGGTTGGTTTGTTCGGTGTGTTAGTAACCGGTCTGCTATTGTTTGAAGGTTGATTGGTTTGTTGTTTGGGCTGGTTAACAGCTACATCTGTTTTTTGTACGTTGCTCTTTTGTTGATTAGCAGCTGCAGTAGTATTGCTTTGTATTGAATCTTTTGACTGTACAGTTGTTGGTTTACCCGTTGTGTTAGCAGCGGGTTGATTATTGTTTGCTGGTTGATTGGTTTGTTGCTTTGGTTTATTAACTGCTAGATCTGTTTTCTGTATGTTTGATTGCTGTTGAACACTTGTTGTGTTAGGAGAAGTTTGAATCGAATCTTTTTTTGCAACAGGTTTACCTGCTGTATTCTTTGTGGTTTGATTGTTTTGTTGTTTTGGTTGATTGACTGCTACATCGGTTTTTTGAACGTTCGTCTGTTGTTGGTTCGCAGCAATACTTGTATTGGTTTGTGCTGAGTCTTTTGCTGTTGGTAGTTTTACAGGTTGATTGCTTGTTGTTGGCTGATTGATTTGTTGTGTCGGTTCGGTTTTAGCAACATCTGTTTTTGCAGGCTGTTCTTTCTTTGTTTCAGGTGTTGTAATCGGGGCAGACACAAGTACAGGTTGCGGTTTTGTTTTTTCTTCAAACAGCATTTCGGTTGCCAGCTGCTTGTCTTCCAAACGATTGTATAGTTGCGTTGCAAGATAATTTTGTTCTCTCCGTACAGCAATGGAACCGGTAATTGGTAAATATTTTTTTGTACGGCTTGTGCTCCATTCGCCGGGCATTACCGAAACAGTATCATGATCGGTTTGTATCTTAAAGAACATAACGGTCTTTACACCACTTGTTCTTTCTTTGAAGTTATTGGAAACCGATTTTTCATCTTCTACGATTAGTACGCTATCGGCAACACGGGCAGTCACTTTTACCAGATTGTAATACAACACATCTTCAACAATAAACAGCCGGTGGCAATACCCCATCAGCTTTCCGTTTTTTTCTTTAAGTGTGAGTTCAAAATCGATTGTGTATTTAGGACTGTCAACTTCCATTTTTCCTTTGTACACACCGGTTACCACCTGCGATGTAGCTGTGAATAAGAAAAAAGAAAAAAGAGTGAGTAGTAAAAAGTTTTTCATGCTGTCTGTGTTTCGCTACAGTTCTTTTTGCGGAACCTGCAGCTGTAAAAGTTGTTTCGTATTGGATTGGTCAACGGTTTTACAGGGTATTTTGTATAATAACGCTTCCAGGTTCTCTCTATTATGCAGCCCCTTGGAATACCACTTGTCGTAATAGGTAAGTAAGATACGAAAACAATCTTCGGTCCTGTCCTCAATCAAAGCATTCACCGCTTCTTTGGTTTCGAGGCCGCCCAGTCTTTTTTTGATACGGATCACAGCATTTACGAGGCGTTCCTTCTCTAATTTGCCATATTCCAGCACAATATGCTTCAACCGTTCTTCGAAAGGAATGTCTACAAAGTACACTTCCGTCTGCCGCATTTGTTTCCAGATGTTGATGGGGATATTTACGTCGCCAATACGCTGACTTTCATCTTCCAGCCAAATAGGCTTATTGCTGATTGAAGCTGCGGAAAGCGCCAACGCCAGTTTATTTTCAAACTGTTCTTGTGAAGGCTGTGCCGGCATTCCGATATTGCCAAAAGCGGAGCCTTTGTGGTGTGCGAGACCTTCAAGGTTGATGGTAGTTTCACCTTGTTTTTGCAGATCCTCCAGCAAATATGTTTTGCCGCTGCCCGTGTAACCTCCAAGAATACGGAACTGATATTGTTTTTCAAATTGGCTTAACCCCCATTTCCGAAAGGATTTATAGCCCCCCGCCAACGTGTACACTTTAAAACCATATAGATCGAGCAGCCACGCCACCGCTCCGCTGCGCATACCGCCACGCCAACAATGAACGAGCAGCGTCTTGTTCAATGAGGCATCTTTGCCGATTGTCTTTTGCCAATTGTTTATTATTCCTTCTGCTTCCTCCACCATTTTCCGCATCTTCACTCCAAAATAGTCAAGACCGAATTTGATGGCTTGTTCTCTGCTTTGTTGTTTGTAAGCAGTACCTACCACTTTACGTTCTTCATCGCTAAACAAAGGAAATGAAATTGCATTGGGGAGATGGGCATGTTTGTATTCGCCCGGACTACGAACGTCAAGAACAGCATATTGTACTGACAACTTTAAGAATTCTTCGATATCAACTTTCGTAACAGCCATTGCTAGTCTTCCTCTGGTTTGATTTTTTCATTGCTTCGTAAGGAGAGAAGATACCCTTTTCTGGTTTTCAGGATTCCTTTCTTATCAAACGTTTTATTGTTGTTTATTACTGTAATGCCACAATATTCTTTTTCATCTTCTGAATTCCAGGTTTCATATATCTCATACTGAGCTTCATTATTATGAAACGAAAGAAATGCATAATTCATTGCAGCGTTTTGTTTGCCTCCGCCACGGCTATATCCTTTGAATCGAAACTTTTGCCAAGAGGTTGAGTCTAAAGTTTCCGGATAGACTAACTCAATGTTTGTTTTTGTTCCAAACCGGTAAGCAATATACTTTTCATTTTTTTCCATACAGACAGAAACCCATTTTTTATTCTGTAGTTGAAAAGCAAAGATTACTTTTTCATTTTCGCCACAAAGTTCAGCTGTTAGCTGTGAAAAAGTTGTGATTGTATTAAAGGATAAAAGAAGGAATAATATAATTTCTTTCAAGTTTGATGGTTGTATAGTGGTAATATAATTTATCTGTTTCTGCGTGCTGCAACAATGGAAATAAGCCACAGTACAATCGACAAGCTGAAAAATACAATGGTCACTTGTTTGGCTTTCAGAAACAATTGCAGATCACTTGTCATAAACCAGGCATAGCACATAATAAGAAATGCAAGAAAACCAATGGCTCTGCAAATATTTCCAATTGTATAAATCATGTACAAATAAAAAAGTCCTGCTTCTGAAAGCAGGACTGTATCGTTTAATTTTCTTTGATCTCGATGTTTACTTCTTTTCCCTTCTTCTCCACGTTGAGCTTTCCACCATCGCCGGTTTTTATTTCCACTTTGCCATCTTTCCCTTCAATCTTGATCCCGTCTTTAGAATTGATCTTGATACTCGCTGAATCATCTCCTTGAATTGAAATGCCTTCTTTACTGATTTTTATTTCACCAGAGTCGCCACTGATCTCAATGTTGGTTTCGCTTGTTTCTTTTTCGTTGTCAGATTGCTGTGTGTTGTCGCAACTGAATAATGAAAGAAGTAACAGCGATGTGATAAGTTGTTTCATACTGTAAAGTTTTTAAAACGATTAACCATTCATACTGATGAGGAATTCATTGTTGTCTTTTGTGCCACGCATATGTTGTAACAACGTATTGATGGCTTCTTCCGGATTCATATCGCTCATGTGTTTACGTAACACCCACATACGTTTCGAAGTATCCTTGTCGAGCAACAGATCATCACGGCGTGTACTTGAACCAACGATGTCAATTGCAGGGAACACACGACGGTTGGCAAGCTTACGGTCAAGTGCCAATTCCATGTTACCGGTTCCTTTAAATTCTTCAAAGATCACCTCATCCATTTTACTACCTGTATCAACAAGTGCAGTTGCAATGATGGTTAACGATCCGCCGTTTTCAATTTTACGTGCAGCACCAAAAAACTGTTTTGGTTTCTGCATGGCGTTTGCTTCCACACCACCACTTAATACTTTACCACTTGATGGTGCTACTGTATTATGTGCACGGGCCAAACGTGTAATTGAATCTAACAGAATTACAACATCATGTCCGCACTCAACCAAACGCTTAGCTTTCTGTAAAGCGATGGTACTTACTTTCACGTGTTTCTCTGCAGGTTCATCAAACGTGCTGGCGATCACTTCTGCTTTTACACTACGTTCCATATCTGTTACCTCTTCCGGACGCTCATCAACCAGCACAATCATCAAATAACATTCCGGATGATTTTCTGCAATGGCATTGGCCAGTTCTTTTAACAACATGGTTTTACCCGTTTTTGGCTGGGCAACGATCAAACCACGTTGTCCCTTACCAATTGGCGTAAACAGATCCATGATACGGGTACTGTAATTATTCGAAGTAGTAGTAAGATTTAATTTTTCATACGGGAACAATGGTGTGAGATAATCAAACGGTACACGGTCACGCACTTCGTCGGGGCGCTTTCCATTGATCGTATCTACTTTTAATAAAGCGAAATATTTCTCACCTTCTTTTGGCGGACGTACCGATCCATAAACTGTATCACCTGTTTTTAAGCCAAACAGTTTGATCTGTGATGGAGATACATATACATCATCCGGACTTGACAAATAGTTGTAATCACTGCTTCGCAGGAAACCATATCCATCAGGCATCATTTCTAATACACCTTCGCCCTGGATGATCCCATCAAATTCGATATTGAATGCCTGTTCACGTTTATTATTTTGAAACGGACGTTGCTGTTGTTGTTGTGAAGGACGCTGTTCATTCGGTTGCGGATTCTCCGCTTCCTGGTTCGACTCTTGTAAGAGTTCACCCAACTCCATTTCCGGAGGACCGGCAACGAAATCATCTTCACCGGGCAACGTAAAACCGGGAGGAATAATTGGCTGTGGTTTTTCAACCACTTTTTTGATTGGTTTTTTGGCAGCTGCTGCAACAGGTGCAGGCGCTTCCTCTTTTTTCTTTTTCACTTTTGGTGCTGTTGTTTCCAGATCACCACTTTCTACTACGGCTTCTTCAGTGCCTGAAGCAGTGGTCGTTTTGATAATACGCTTGCGTTTGCCTTTTTCATCGGCACCTTTGTTTTCACTTGCCATAACCGCCTGTTTATCGAGAATTTTATAAATAAGTTCTTGTTTGTCCATTTTCTTGGAACCTGTAAGTTTTAGTTGCTCAGCAATATCAAGCAACTCAGGAACGAGCATGTCGTTCAATTGGAGGATGTCGTACATAAAAAATTTAGTTCATTAACACGGGTGGGTAAATCGTTAGACTTGTTTTAATCTGAAAGTATGTGTTGCTAAAGTTTAAGGGAACTTGGAGCGACCGAATTTGATGAGCTTGATGAAGTCGGATTTTAAATATCGGTCAGATTCCACTGCAATGTTACGGTAAATTTGGAAAAAGCAAAAAAAAACGTATGGCGGGCATTTATCATGGTTTTACCTTTCTCAGGATGGTTCAGTAAAATACAAGCTTTCTGATAGTGGAGTAATTATCTTTGCCGCTCAAAATTTCAGTGTTTATGTTCAACAAACGGATCAAGATCAAGGAATTGCTTAGTTGGGAACCAAAGGAGCAAGAGATAACTGTCATGGGTTGGGTGCGTACATTTCGAAATAACCAGTTCATTGCTTTGAATGATGGAAGCACCAATAACAATCTGCAGGTAGTATTGGAACTGGGGAAGTTTGATGAAGAACAACTGAAACGAATCACGACTTCCGCTTCGTTGAAAGTCACCGGAACGTTGTTGCCCTCATTAGGGAAGGGTCAAAAGCTGGAACTGAAAGCTGCTACCATTGAAATACTGGGCGATAGTGATGCTGAGAAATATCCATTGCAACCCAAAAAACATAGTCTTGAATTTTTGCGTGAGATCGCTCACCTACGTTTTCGCACCAACACGTTTGGTTCCGTGTTTCGTCTGCGTCATGCATTGGCATTTGCAGTACATAAGTTTTATAACGAGAAAGGATTTGTTTATCTCCACACACCCATTGTTACAGCCAGCGATGCGGAAGGTGCCGGCGAAATGTTTCGGGTGTCAACACTGCCGTTTGATAATCCTCCCCGCAATGAAGATGGAAGCATCAACTTTAAAGAAGATTTTTTTGGAAGAGCTACTAACCTCACTGTAAGCGGACAGTTGGAAGGTGAATTAGGGGCAACTGCATTTGGTGAGATCTATACATTCGGTCCAACCTTCCGTGCAGAGAACTCAAACACGGCACGACATTTAGCTGAGTTCTGGATGATTGAACCGGAAATGGCGTTTTGTGATTTAGAAGATAATATGAACCTCGCAGAAGAGTTCATCAAATACATCATTCGCTATGCAATGGAAAATAACCGGGAAGACCTGGAGTTTCTTGCACAACGATTAGCAGATGAAGAGAAACAACTCCCGCAAGACAAACGTAGTGAAATGGGATTGATTGAAAAACTCGAGTTCGTACTCAACAACGATTTTGAACGCATCACCTATACACAGGCGATTGAAATTCTACTACAATCACCAGCGTACAAAAAGAAAAAGTTTCAGTACGATGTAAAGTGGGGTATTGATATGCAGAGTGAACATGAGCGTTACCTTGTTGAAAAGCATTTCAAAAAACCAGTGATTGTTACGAATTATCCCGCAGCAATTAAAGCGTTTTATATGCGTCAGGACGATGGTTGCGAACCCGGAAAGGAAACAGTTGCAGCGATGGATATACTGGCACCGGGCATTGGTGAAATTGTAGGTGGTTCACAACGGGAAGAACGGATGGAGAAACTGGAACAGCGGATGAAAGAAATGCATGTGCCCGCTGAAGAACTCTGGTGGTATTTGGATACAAGGCGTTTCGGTTCAGTACCACATGCCGGTTTTGGACTTGGTTTTGAGCGTATGGTGCAATTTGTAACAGGGATGGGAAATATCCGTGACGTAATTGCTTTCCCCCGCACTCCGAAGAACTGCGAGTTTTAAGCAACAAGCAGCAAAGAATTTCGTTTTAGTATCTTTAAGCAAAACCTCAACCATGCAAAAAAGCCTTTTTATTTGTACAATCCTGTTCATTGTTTTGTCGGCCGGTAATTGTAAAAAGCCGGGTAACGATAACCCTCCGGCAGCCGAAAGTACATATCAGCCATTGACCGTTGGCAGCGAATGGAACTATACGGTGACGGGGAGCAATGCAGGAGCATTTAAAGTAACCATCCTCAATCGAGATACAACAGTTAACGGAAAAACCTATAGCGTAGCCAGCAACAGTGCAGGCCCGAATGAATACTATGCAAAATTTTCCAGCGATTATCTTAGGTTTAATAAGTTTCCTGAACTCAACAACCAGCTTATCGAGTTACTGTATTTGAAAGATAATCTTGCGAAAGGGCAAACGTGGACAGAAACAAAAACGATTAATGCAACAATTACTGGTCTGGGTACGGTACCAGTTACAGCAACATTGGTATTTACGATTGCAGAAAAGGGAATTGATCATGTAGTTAACGGTGTTACATTTAAGGATGTAATAAAAGTGACGGTTGTTCCTTCTTTTACAGCCTTTGGAGCAGGTGTTCCGGTTGATTCACACGACCTGCAATATTTCTACGCAAAAAATATAGGATTGATCTACAGCAAGGCCAGTATTGTCATCAGCTTTGCTGCTATAAATTCCAGCTCAGAAACAAAACTGGGTGCTTATACCATTAAATAGTTTTATTTCTTTTGTTGCAAATATGAACTGATTCGCTGTGAAAGGTTTTCTCTTACAGAATAATAGAAGAGATTGAAATCGCCTGCATGATAATTCTTTGTTTTCAAAAACATACCAAAAGGAAACTTTGGCTTGTTGATCCACAGCGCACCGTTAACAATACGGGCACCGTTTGTATGCCGGTATGGTTTATTGAATTTAAATAAAACAGCTCCTTTATTTTCTTTTCTTGAAATGGCAGAATCCGATAATGACCAACTCAACGGATTTACGACCCAGCTGTTTCCTTTTTCCCGCTCAATATAATCCGGTAAATAGCCTTCACGAAATGTACGCCAGGTTACAAAGCACTGCGTATCTGTTGGATCGGTACATGGAGTGAGTTCTGTAAAATAATTTTTCGGTACAGTTAAGCCAACAATGTACGCACACACTAATTGTTCCTTCAACAGTTTGTTTTCAAAAAATTCTTCTAGTAGTCGGCCTGCATGCAATGTTCCCTGGCTATGCGAAGCAATAATGATCGGCCGGTTTTTATTGTGATTTTGAAGATAATAGAGAAAAGCTGCTTTTACATCAGCATAGGCCAATTCCATAGCAGCGTTGGCGTTCGTTGTATCGGTTGAAAAGAATGAATAGATATGTGCCTGCCGGTAACGGGGCGCATATACGTTTGCACTTCCGTTAAACAAGCTGGCTTGGTACAAAATGGAAGTATAGTCGGTTTTTGCATTAATGTCGGCATCATTGATTGCAGCGTTCCAAACAATTCCCTGCAGATTTTTTGCGGTGAGTGTAGTGGGGTGAATAAAGAATACGTCGGCCAGTTGTTCAGTTTTTTGATTTCGTAAGGGTTTGGGAATACTGTCCGACGGGTCCTGCTTGAGGGGATGTGCAGCCCAAAAGCGAAGATCAGCATAGTTTGGAAGACTATCTGCAGCCTTCAGCTCACGTGCATAGTTGCTGGTATGAGTGTGATATGATGATGAGCAACTGGCAAGCAGAACACTAATAAAAAGGAGGCTCCAGAAAAAACCTTTCGTTGATTCAATCAATTTTGTAATTTTTGCAAGTCAAACCTACTATAATTGAATCGAATAGAGTACTAATAAAACGTGATAGTTATGACAATTCCAGTTGTTGATCTTGCAGAGTTTACCAGTGGTGACGTAGTTTTAAAACAAAAATTTGTAAATGAATTGGGCCGTGCTTATGAAGAGGTTGGTTTTGTAGCGGTAAAAAATCATGGTGTTCCAGATGATTTAATAGCCGATCTGTATAAATATGTACAGCAGTTCTTTTCATTGCCACTTGAAAAAAAGAGAGAGTATGAAATTCCTGATCTGGCAGGACAACGTGGTTATACATCGTTTGGAAAAGAACATGCGAAAGGAAGTGATGCACCGGATCTGAAAGAGTTTTTTCAATATGGACAAAAAGCCGAAGGTGAGGAATATATACCGGAGGAGTATCCGGATAATGTTCAAGTGAACGAGATTTCTGCATTCAACCCAACGTTTCACGAGTCGTATCGAGCATTTGAGGAGTCGGGTAAAAAACTGTTACAGGCCATTGCACTGTATCTTGGACTTGATGAGTTTTATTTTGATCAATGGGTGCGTAACGGGAATTCGATTCTTCGTGCTATTCATTATCCTCCCATTACCAATGAGCCGAAAAGTGCGATACGTGCCGAACAACATGAAGATATTAATTTGATCACACTGTTAGTTGGTGCTTCCGCTGATGGTTTGCAAATTCTTACAAAACAAAATGAATGGGTAGGCGTTACTTCATTGCCGGAACAAATAGTAGTGAACGTAGGTGATATGTTGCAACGGCTTACCAATAACAAATTACGCTCAACCACACACCGTGTTGTAAATCCTCCACGTGAGTTATGGCACACGTCCCGCTTTTCAATTCCATTCTTTTTGCACCCGAAAGGAAATATGTCCTTAGCATGTTTGGATAGTTGTATTGATGAAACAAATCAAAAACATTATCCGGATGCAACAGCAGGTGAATATTTGGATGAACGCTTGCGTGAAATTGGTTTAAAAAAATAGACAGCGAAACAACTTAAAACGCATCACCTGAAATTTATCCGGCACATTCCTTTTTTAAAAGCTGTATTGCTTTACACGCTCACTGCATTCGGTGGGCCGCAAGGGCATATTGGAATGCTGATGAAAATATTTGTAAAGCGACGCAGAGATTTAACGGAGCAGGAGTTGACCGATCTCATCTCGTTCTGTCAGTTGCTTCCTGGTGCAAGTTCTACACAAACCATTACACTTATCGGTTATAAACGGGGAGGCTTACCACTTGCATTGGTTACACTCATTGTGTGGGTGTTACCTGCTTGTTTAATAATGGGTGGGCTTTCGTTCTTTGTACATTTTCTTGACAAAAAAGCACTGCACACGGATATTTTCAAATTCTTACAACCGATGGCCGTTGGCTTTCTGATCTATGCTGCATGGAGTACTTACAAAACAGCTGTGAATAATCAGATCACCCGTGTCATCATGGTAGTGGCGGCTGTAGCCGTTTATTTATTTTTTAAAACGCCTTGGGTGTTTCCCATCATTCTTATTGCTGCAGGTGTTGTTACAAATTTTAATAAGAAACGTATTCCGCAAAAAGAAATACCTCGCCGAAAAGTAAAATGGACCAATATCTGGATGTTTGCTTTTGTATTTATTGTTGCCGGTTTTTTGAGTGAAACTGCAAGAAAGCAACAATGGGAAAACCGGCGTGCTTTTAATTTATTTGAAAATTTTTATCGTTTTGGAAGTTTGGTTTTTGGAGGTGGACAGGTATTAGTGCCAATGATGTATGAGCAGTTTGTAATTCGGGAGAAAACGCAATACATGACGGGAGAAGAATTATTAACTGGTGCGGGTTTTGTGCAAGGAGTGCCGGGTCCTGTTTTTTCAATGGCATCTTATGCGGGTGGCATGGCCATGCGTGATTTGGGGAAAGAGCAACAGGTGCTTGGAATTATCATCGGAGCCGTCGCAATTTTTTTACCGAGTCTGTTATTGGTGTTATTCTTTTTTCCGATCTGGAATAATCTAAAAAAGTATGCAGTTGTATACCGATCGTTGGAGGGGATCAATGCTGCAACGGTAGGTCTAATGGCAGCTTCTGCCTTTTATGTAGCAAGAGATATTTCCATTCTTGATATGAAGGCGATCAGTTATCTTAATCTGATGGTTATTTTTTCAACAACAGTTTTGTTGACAACTACAAAAATTCCGCCACCGGTAATTGCATTTGTTTGTCTGCTACTCGGCTGGATTTTTTAGTTTGTAATATCCAGCACTTTCAATTTCATCACACACAATATCGGGAACAAGATAACGGATCGATTTGCCTTGTTGAATTAACTCACGGATATGTGTAGCCGAAATTTCTAACAGAGGCGCCTGCAACACTGTTAGTTGTTTTACATTCGGTTGAACGGCGGGGAAGCCGGGTCTTGTATAAACATGAATCGGATAATTATTCATGATCGTTTCTGCATTCTTCCATTTATCAAGATTTTGCAAACTGTCACTTCCCATTATGATCGTGAACCGGTGTTGAGGATATTTTTCCTCCAGGTAGGCAAGGGTGGTAGTTGTGTAAGATGGCTTGGGTAAACGGAATTCAATATCAACAGCTTTCATCGCTGCTGTTTTTTGAATAGCAAGATTTACCAGATGAAGCCGGTCATATTCGTTCAAGAGATGTTTTTGCTGTTTAAACGGATTTTGTGGAGATATGATAAACCAAACCTGGGCAAGATCGGTCTCGTTCAGGATATGCTGTGCAATGATCAGGTGCCCGTTGTGAATTGGATTAAAGGAGCCAAAATAAAGTCCTATTTTCATTAATTAATTGAAATACAATTAGTTAGGAGTGTTTACAAGTATGCTTCTTGCTTCTTCAATGCGTAGGCTTAATTGATAACCTGCCACTTTAATGCTGATCGGATCGCCCAGTGGTGCCAGCATTTCTACCAATACTTCTTCGCCCGGAACACAACCCATTTCCATCAGTTTTAAAAAGATCTCATCATTTTCAAATGAATGAATCACCCCTTTCTGTCCCGGTTCTAACTCAGATAATCTTTTCATATTCAATTGCAAAAGTATTGCATCCTGCTTTGAAAGTTTTCCGAATTTTGGAGAATAATGGCAGCTACTTCCGTTCATTTTTTTTACCAGGATATCAGGTTCAGTTTACCCAAGCGAACACTACTCAAGAGTTTTATCACAAAATTGTTTTCAACAGAAGGGCAGCGGCTAGAGAGTATCAATATCATTTTCTGCACCGATGAGGCGTTGCTTGCCATTAACAAAGATTTTCTACAGCATGATTATTTCACCGACATTATCACGTTTCCTCTGTCGGGAAAGGGAGAGCCTGTAAACGCTGAATTGTATATCAGCATCGATCGGGTAAAAGATAATGCAAAACAAGCTGCTGTAAGTTTTCAAGAGGAGCTGCATCGGGTGATCTTTCATGGTTGTCTGCACCTTACTGGCTATAACGACAAGTCTTCACAACAAATTAAGAAGATGCGTGAACGTGAGGATCATTATTTGCGTTTATACGCCAAACATCGTCCATGATCCGTCTCGCCTTTTCTCTCTTTCTTCTTATATCTACCGGTCTTGCCTATGGTCAAGGTGTGATTGTACTTCAGGATAAACCTTTTGTGTACAAGGATAACCGTGATACAGCTGTTTGGAATAGACTAACGGCAAACTCAGCGTTCCGGTCACTCTCAACCATGGAGCAGGAGTTTTTCTATTGGAGCAATCTGATGCGAAAGAACCCGGCAGGGTTTAGCGAAACGGTTGTAAAAGAATTCCTGATTCAGTTTCCGGAGGCAAATTCAGCGGAGGCAAGATCGTTGATCACCGATCTGAACCAAGTGAAAGCGGTGCTTCCTTTTTTGCTTCCTGATGAAGGATTGATCCGAATGGCCAAGACTCATGCAGCCGATCTCAAGAACAGGGGCGGGATCATTTCCCATCAATCAGCTTCAGGGAAAGGTTTTGTTGATCGAATCAAAGAGATAGGAGGGTACCGTTGCGGGGCTGAGAATGTGTTTGTAGGAACGCCTCAGGCATTGGACGCCTTGATCCTGCTTTTGATCGACAAAGGAATAAGAGATAAAGGACATCGAAAAAACCTACTTGATCAAAATTTTACAATGATGGGAGCCTCCTTTGTCGAAACCGGCAAGAGCAAGGCTGTATTGGTTCAGGATTTCGGCTGTAAATAAGTTTCACGAAACACAGTTTCACCCTGAAACTGTGTTTCGTGAAACAGTAACTTTGCTCAAAATCAGAACACATGCCCAGAAAGAGATGGACTCCTCAAACAGAACTTACCCCCTCACTTTTAAAGTTCAGAGAAAAGAGAAAGTGGCAGATAGCACTTAGAAGGTATTTGCTGGAGCGTAATCCTTGTGTTTCCTATGCGCCTTACTTTGGACTGGATATTGAAAGCTTCCGCAAATGGATTGAAACACAGTTCTCTCCTGACCTTTCCTGGGACAGATTCGGAACCGACTGGCAGTTCGATCATATTATACCCGTTACTTATTTTGATTTTGCAAGCGATGAGGAGCTAATGCTTTGTTGGAACTTCACAAACATTCGGGTGGAACGGGCACAAAGCAAGAAAGAAAGCGGCAATCGGGTGGATGTGTTGATGGCAAAGGATTATTTCGGGAGGCTTTACAATGAAACAGGTTATGAGGTTTGCCGGGCTTTATTGGAAAAGATTACCCGGATTGAAGTGTCGGAGATGATTTCAACCACTCAGCAAAAGGAGTTTATTAACCAGCACAAAGACTATTTACGCCATATTGAAGGCTTTAGCTCCTATGAATTTGAACTAGTGAATTCAGGCAGAGATATCGAAGAAGTAAAGAAAGAAGCAGAATTGATCAAAAAGCTAGGTCGCTAGACCTTTGCTGCCAATTTCCTGATGGTTAAACGAAAACAAGTTGGAAAACAATTTGGCTAACTTTGCGGCTTATGTTTCCAGAATACGATGTGATAGTAGTAGGCGCCGGACACGCCGGTTGTGAGGCTGCAGCTTCTGCGGCCAACATGGGTAGCAAAGTATTGCTCATTACCATGAATATGCAAACCATTGCCCAAATGAGCTGTAATCCGGCCATGGGTGGTATTGCAAAAGGACAGATCGTACGGGAAATAGACGCCCTCGGAGGTTATAGCGGGATCGTAAGCGATAAAAGCATGATCCAGTTCAGGATGCTTAACAGGTCCAAAGGTCCGGCTATGTGGAGCCCTCGCACACAAAATGACCGGATGTTGTTTGCCACTACCTGGCGGGAAATGCTGGAGCAAACTCCCAATGTTGATTTTTACCAGGACATGGTGAAGGGATTACTTGTAAAAGATGGCTATTGCAATGGAGTCATCACTGGACTTGGTCATGAGATCAGGTCGAAAGCGGTAGTAGTAACCAGCGGTACTTTCCTGAATGGCGTTATCCATATTGGTGAAAAACAATTGGGCGGTGGACGTATCTCCGAAAAAGCATCCACCGGTATTACAGAGCAATTGGTAGAACTGGGTTTTGAAAGCGACCGTTTGAAAACTGGTACACCTCCACGTATTGACGGGCGCAGCCTCGATTATTCCAAAATGGAAGAGCAAAAGGGCGACGAAGAGATCACCGGCTTCTCTTATATGGATGTGCCCATCATCAAACCTGCTGAACAACGCAGCTGCTATATAACGTACACCAGTGCAGCTGTACACGATATTTTAAAAACCGGCTTCGATCGCAGCCCCATGTACCAGGGACGCATTCAGGGTACAGGTCCCCGTTACTGTCCAAGTATTGAAGATAAGATCAACCGATTTGCAGAACGGGAACGTCATCAATTGTTTGTAGAGCCGGAAGGCTGGAATACGGTCGAAATCTATGTGAACGGCTTCTCGACCTCATTACCGGAACAAGTTCAATACGAAGCGCTTCGTAAAGTGGTGGGTTTTGAGAATGCCCGCATGTTCCGCCCGGGTTATGCCATTGAATATGATTTTTTTCCACCTACACAGTTAACCTATTCGCTCGAAACAAAACAGATCCAGAACCTCTTCTTTGCCGGACAGATCAACGGTACCACCGGTTATGAAGAAGCAGCCTGCCAGGGATTGATGGCGGGCATCAATGCACATTTAAAAGCATCTGAACAGGCACCGTTCATTTTGAAACGTAGCGATGCATACATTGGTGTACTCATTGATGATCTCATCAGCAAAGGGACCGATGAACCATACCGCATGTTTACAAGTCGTGCTGAATACCGCACCTTGTTGCGCCAGGATAATGCGGATCTGCGGTTGACAGAGCTCAGTTATAAAATGGGATTGGCTACACAGGAAAGGATGGACAAAACAAGAAACAAACTTGAAGCGGTAGAAAAGATCAAACAAACACTCAACGAAATTTCATTAGCGCCGGAAGAGATCAATCCATTTCTTGAAGCGAACAATAGTGCTGCGTTAACACAGAAACAAAAGGCTGCACAAATTCTGTTGCGCCCCGGCATATCATTACAACAACTCATCCTTGCATCACCCACTTTGCAACAACTAACGGGAACGCCTACCGCAGAAATTGCGGAGCAGGCCGAGATACAGGTGAAATATGATGTATATATTGAAAAAGAAAAAGAACTGGTACAACGGATGAGTCAATTGGAAGATCTTGAAATTCCATCCAGCTTTGATTACAACAAACTCTCTTCACTAAGTACCGAAGCATTACAGAAGTTTAAAAAGATCAAACCACAAACATTAGGACAGGCATCACGCATCTCCGGTGTAAACCCAAGCGATGTACAGATACTGATGGTGTATATGGGACGATAGGAGATGATGCACATCATTTCTGTAAATTTCTGACAGCTTTTTAGAACTGTTAACTCCATTTATCTTTTTCGTTTTACTGCCTGTCATTAATTGCTACGATATCATTCGTTTTTCAGCAACATTTGTTGAACCGAATCATCATGCAATATAGAACGAGGCCATAATCGTATTGCTTTGTCTTATACAATGGTTGCTGTTGATTCAGGTGTAGCTCAACACTTGAACAAATGAAAATTACGTTAAACCTTATCATCCTTTTTTTTGCTTGTATTGTTGCAACAGCACAAACATCCGTGCGTGGAAAAATTACATTGAAAGTTGCCAATCAAGATCAACAACCGGTTGAGAATGCAACAGCTGAATTATTACGCAGCAACGATTCTTCCTTAGTAAAAACGGCGTTATCAGATAAAGCCGGGCTGGTTGAATTTGAACAGATACCATTCGGTACTTACATCATCCGCACAAGTTTGGTGAATCACGAAAAACAATTCTCAACAGTTGTTACAGTTTCCGAAACGCAAACATCAGTAACCGTCGCTGATCAGGTGTTGCGTCCATCAGCCACACAATTAAAAACAATTGAAGTAACCGGAAGGAAGCCGTTTATTCAACGACTCGGCGATCGTATTGTGGTGAATGTAGAAAACAGTGTCGTAAATGCAGGTAGTTCTGCATTTGATGTGCTGGAACGTTCGCCCGGTGTTTTAATTGACGCAAATGATAACCTAAGCATGCGTGGACGCAGCGGCGTTATCATCATGATCGATGGAAAACCAACACCCATGAGTGGTGCAGACTTGGTAAATTATTTACGCAGCCTTCCATCCAATGCCATTGAACGGATTGATCTCATCACCAACCCATCATCCAAATATGATGCGGCGGGTAATGCGGGCATCATTGATATCCGCATGAAAAAAGATCAACGCTTTGGAACCAATGGCAGTATTACAGCCGGTTACGGACAAGGTGTTTATCCAAAAGCAAACGGTGGAATTAATTTCAACCATCGCAACAAGATCATGAACTTGTTTGGTGGCTACAACTATGCCTACCGGATGAACCTCAACAATCTTTTACTCGATCGGAATTTTTATACCGATGGTGTGTTTACCGGAAAAGATGAAAAAAACAACTACACCAAAATTCCACTCGACTTACACACGCTTCGCTTAGGTGCCGATTTCTTTCCATCTAAAAAAACAGTGATCGGTTTTGTTGTGAACAGCAATTTGAATTTTATCAATCCATTTAATAATAACAGCTCGGTTGTAATTGATGGAAACAAACAACCCATCTTCACCTTCCGTACACAAACAAGAAACAGAAGCAGTAACCGGAATGCAGTGGGGAATGTAAACATCAAACATACATTCGACAGTACAGGAAGAGAGCTGACTGCAGATATTGATCTTGGTTATTTTGGCTCAGCTAATAATTCACGTGTAGCAACGCAATATTATAATCTCAATGGCGGACAGTTGCAACCCGATTATATATTAGATGGTTTGCAGGATGGTATTCTTCGTCTTGCAACAGCAAAAGCAGATTATGTACATCCGTTAAAAAACAAAGCAAGGTTCGAAGCAGGATTTAAAACAAGCCTGGTGCATGCAGATAATGATGCACGCTTTTTTGACATGAGCAACGGAACACCGGTGGATGATGAAAACAAGACCAATCATTTTTATTATGATGAAAACATCAACGCTGCATATACCAACTTCAAAAAAGAATTCAAGAAGTTTGATCTGCAAATTGGTTTGCGTGCAGAAAACACTAATGTAAAAACAAAACAGGTAAGAGGGAATATCACCTGGGATTCATCGTACACACAATTATTCCCCAGCGCATTCTTCAATTACAAATTGCATGAAGATCATACATTGGGTGTGTCGGTAAGTCGCCGCATTGATCGTCCCAATTATTCGCAACTCAACCCCTTCCTGTTCTTGATTGATGTAACAACCTATTCAACCGGTAACCCATCACTGTTGCCACAGTTCACCTGGAGTTATGAGTTGAATTATACGATGAAGAATATCAACTTTACATTGGGTTACAGCCGTACAAAGAATAATCAGAATATCGTGATCACCCGTTTCAAAGATGTGTTCCCGAATATTCCGAGCGATGATAACATTACTGTACAGATACCGGTGAACCTCACCTCATCTGATTACTATGGCTTGACCATTGCTGCACCTATCCGTGTGAACAAGTGGTGGAACATGATGAACAACGCCAATATTTTCTACAATCATTTCAACGGTAACCTTGCAGGTACCACGCTGGATAATGGAAAAGCTGTAGTAAGTCTGAGCAGCAACCACACATTCACATTTGGAAAAGGATGGACCAGTGAGTTATTTGGAAACTATAACTCCGGAGGACAATACGGGTTTATGGTGATGCGTCCGCAATGGGGTGTTGGTGCAGGTGTGCAAAAAAGTTTGTGGAAAGGAAAAGGACAAGTACGGTTCAACATCACCGATATTTTCTGGACCAACCTTCCACGTGCAACAATAACGTATAATAATTATGTAGAAATATGGAGAGCCTACCGTGAAACAAGAGTAGCCAACCTCAGCTTCACCTACCGCTTTGGAAGTAATAAAGTAGCACAGGCAAGAAGAAGAACAACGGCATCAGAAGAAGAACGCCAACGTGCCCAGTAGCCACGAAGGCACAAAGGCAGAAAGCAGCACGAAGAAGATTCGGTTAATCCTTCTCTTTGAGAATTTCGTGACGTAGCGACTTTGTGGCGAAAAACTTAGATACATTTTTTCTCATGTTGATATCGGGCTGGTAGTCTTGCCGGCCCTCTTTTTTTGTTTGCCGCAAAGACACAAAGACGCAAAGTGTCACAAAGGAAAAACAAAAGGCAATAAGCAATTGGCAAAGCATCAAACACTTCGATTGGCTGTATTTTTTTGCCTATTGCAAATTGTCAATTGCCTATTATTTTTGTCCGACCGGTATCGGATCAAAAGAGTAATACACAAAGTGAAGTTGCTCAAAGCTCGCAGCTTCTTATCGTAGCTCTTTCTTCCTTGCAATTTGCAATAACTGTAAGTGTGGTTGTAAATGTACCAGACTGTCTTTTTGTAAAAACTGGCGGAGATGTTTGTAGAAATGACTGTAATCGTAATACCCATACACGCCGTAGTGAAAGGTTTGCGGACGGGTAATGATATGACTAACGGCTTTGCGTATGCGCAGCACCTGCAGTGCCTGCTTACTGCTGAGGCCGGTACTGGTTTCAAAATAACGTTGCAGTGTGCGGGTGGAAACATGATGCTGGGCAGCCAGCTCTTCCACAGCGGTATGGAAACTATTATCGATCACCGCTTTTTGTAAAATGGAAGTAACAATGCTGATGGGTTTTAATGAACCCTGGTATTGCTCAATGATCTGTTCGTAATGCTGGGTTAAATACTGTACCCGTTTTTCAAACGTAAACAAATGCTTTACATTATTGATCACTGTTTGTTCCATCAGGTAACTCAATGGAAACATGGTGCCGCTGTATTCGGAAAAATTCACCTTCTTCTCAAAGATCACCGGACTCACTTTAAACTTGATCCCAAACACCACATTGCCGGGTTGGTGAAATGCTTCAATATTATTGAGCCTTGGTAAAAAGCCATCGCCACGCAGTTGTTGTTTGTTTTGCTCGATCTGCATGGAGTAAGGCGTACCCAGATTAATGAGATACGAATAACCAAGATTGGGAAACAATACATCGCTAAAACCTTCCGGATATTTCTGCCAGAGATGTTCAAATTTTGTTTGCCAGAAAAACTCAATGAACAATGCCAACGGCCCCGTTACATAATGTCGGTAGTAGTTAGTTTCGAAGTGATCGGTATGAACAAACTCAATGTGTTGCACGCTACCAAAGTAAACAACAACGCAACTGTATGCAATGGATACGTGATGAACGGCACACCGCTTATCAACTATTCACGTTAACGATTTATTAGTAAACCGTACACAAACAAACCAAGCGTTAGTAACACGTGCACAAAGAGCCATGCTTTTTGCCAGCCTTTTCGGTTAGTCCACTTAACAGCTGGGTTAAACGGATCGAAGATCAATGCGATTCCCAGGTTGGATGCTGCGGTAAAAATATCCTTACTTACAAACAGAAAGTAAAGACTTAATAAAACGAATGCCACATAACCCCAGCGGTTGATCGCAGGGCTGATGTCTTTTGCAGTTGTTTTTTCTGTTGTCATGTTTTTCTTTTCTGATAGGTAGACGTCACAAGAAATTTGTTACAACCTTCAATGTTAAGAAATCATGATCTGCCTTTGTTTGCCACAAAGACACAAAAGCACAAAGCGGCACAAAGAAGAAAATCAAATTGATCATTCCTCTAACGGAGTGTTTCACTGTATGCCTTATCCGATAGATATTGGTTTTTGTCTTTTTTTCTTCTTCGTGTTCCTTCCTGCCTTCGTGTTTCCGTGGCAACTATTCACCAACAAAAAAAACGGCCGTCAGAAAATATCCAACGGCCGTTCAATTATGATCAGTAGTAAAAATTAATGTTACTGTTTGCGCTGTGGCAAATGCACCGGCTTTAAACGAATGATGTGCAAAGCATGCATCACACGCATAATCAGAAAGGTAAGATCGAACTCATACCACTTCCGTGCAAAGTTGGCATTGTCTTTATCCTTGTGGTGATTGTTTTGAAACAATTCGCCCATCAGCAATACACCCCATGGCGTTGTGTTCTTACTGTGGTCTTCAATTTTAAAATTGCGGTAACCCAACTTATGACCAAACCAGTTTACAATAGCACCTTGGATAGGGCCCATCAAAAAATGAATCGGCAACAAGAGGAACCACCAGAAGCTTGGTGCAAAAAAGAAATAGAAGGCAACATACCCTGCAATAAAAAAGCCACGGGTAATATTGTTATGGCCAAACTTATCGAGCTTATCCCAAACAGGTAAGTACTCACGTGTAAATTCGGGATCGGGTACATTTTTACCGGTAACAAATCCACTGAAGATACGTGCTGTGTGCACCATCATTTGCCAGATATCTTTAAAGAAATGCGGAGAGTGCGGATCTTTCTCCGTGTCGCTGTACGCATGGTGCATGCGATGCATCACCGCATATGCACGTGGAACTAAAAACGAAGAACCCTGTACAAACCATGTTAAGAAATAAAATGTTTTTTCCCAACCCGGTTTGGCCGTGTACATCTGGTGGGAAGCATAACGATGGAGAAAGAATGAGTGGAAGAACAAACTTAAAAACCAATGCAATGTAAAAAACAAGAGAATCGCTGTCATGAGAAACGTAAATAGAATAAATGAAATAAGGTTGCAAAGAAAGCATATAAAAAGCACACAACATGAACTGTAGAAAAACAAGACGAAGTTTTGACCCAATTACTCAACACTCAGTCGTAAAAGCAAACAACTGTGTGTTAAAAACTGGTGGTAACTATCTGTTCACTTGCCAATTACAATCACTAACTTTCTGCAACAGAACCCCACCCCGTTGATTGCTTGCACTTAGTTCCACCCCCATTGATTGCTGCCACTTCTATTTTTTTACTCAAAACCAACCACACATGAAACATGTTTTCCTGGTAGCCAGCATTATTGGCCTTATGCTTGCGTGCAACAACGAAACAGAAACTCCAACAGATGCGGCCACAGCACCTGCTGCAACAACAACTCCCCCCGATCTTCCGTACACTGCCATGTATTCCAGCAGTTGGGATACCAATGTATCGGATACTGATTTGAAAACGGTGCTGCAGAGTTATAAAGACTGGGCCGATGGAAACCTCGATGGCGTGATGCGTGCCATGGGCGATTCGGTTTGGGTAGATGGAAGCGATGGTGTTAGTGCCAATTATTCCAATGCCGATCTGCGGAAACGTTGGGCACCATCACGTGACAGTCTCAGCTCTGTAGAAATTCAAATGGATGCCTGGCATAAAATGCGCAGCGAAAAACAGAAAGACAGTATTGTGGTGGTGTGGTATAAACAAATTGATACCTACAAAAGCGGACGAGTTGATTCGGCGCATTACCATGATATCAATATGGTAAAGGGCGGAAAAATTGTTTGGTACAGCCAGTACAAACGCCCGCTGCTTAAAAAGTAACTACGAACCCAACCAGTATATGAAGCAGCAGCCAAGTGGTTGCTGTTTTTTTGTGCCACCGAGGTCCGGCTCTGCCGGTCATATTCCTGCTGCCCAACCTTCCTGTCATCCCGACCGGTCCCGCAATCGGCGGGAGGCACGAGGGATCTGATCTGTTGAAAAATGTTTTGCCGTCGATGAACACAAAAGAACACAGATAAAAAACAGCCAATAACAGCAAGCAGTAAGTACGGTCGGCCCGGCTCTGCCGGTCTGAACGCTTGAAGAAACTTCCACGCCGAGTTCACTTAGTTGGCAGAGAAAAATCCCTTTGCGCCCTCATCCTCTCTGCATGAAAAACAATCAATAGTAGTACGGTCGGGACGGTTTCACCGGCCTGAACGCTTGCAACAACCCGACTTGAATTTGCTTTGCCTCTTGCCAATTGTTACTTACATCTTACTGCTTGTCCCTTGAATATTGCACATTGTCTATTGCCCATTGCTCCTCACTTCTCTTTTCTACCTTTAGCCAATGGCCGATGTACATACCAAAGCACAACGCAGCTACAACATGAGCCGCATCAAAGGCAAAAACACAAAGCCCGAACTGCTGGTGCGGAAATATTTACATGCACAGGGCTTTCGTTACAAACTGCACGACAAAACTTTACCCGGCAAGCCCGATCTCGTATTACCTAAATACAACACCGCCATCTTCATACACGGCTGCTTCTGGCACGGACACGCAAACTGTAAATATTTTACCATTCCCAAAACAAGAACCGATTGGTGGATGGATAAGATCAATAAGAATCGTACGAATGATGTAAAAGCAATGAAGCTGCTGAAGGAAGATGGATGGAAAATAATTACGATCTGGGAATGCAAACTAAAACCTGCTAAGCTTGAACAAACACTTGCCGCTCTGGTAAAAAAACTCTCCTGATTAATTACTCCCACAAACTGAACGTGACTTAAAGGCAAATGTACTTTACGTCACATGCTTTACTATTGTTTTCATGGATATGAAAACCAAAATTGGTTTGCGCATTAAAGAACTACGCACCGATCAAAATCTCACACAGGAAGAAGTTGCATGGAAAGCAGAGGTAGACAGAACATTTATGAACCATGTTGAAAATGGTAAACGCAATGTTTCTGTTGATACACTTTCAAAAATTATCTGCAACGGATTAGAAACAAGTTTCAAGGATTTTTTTCACACAGAACTATTTAACGGGAAAAGGAAAAGCAAATGAAAACAATCGAAAAACCAATATTGGTTAGCGCAAAAATTTATATAGTAGCAGAGAAGCTTTGGAAAGTAGCTCTTTTTGGTCCTGATAATTACCAGGCAGCAGTCATAAGTCATTACGTAAAAACAAAAGAGAAGAAACTTAAAAAGCCTGCAATTGCATTTGCAAAGGAATTGCTGACAGGATATTTTGAAGAGAACGAAATTTCAAATGCTGTTGCTGAGCAGGCATTACAATATTTAATAAAATTCAACGACGATATCCCGTTTCCCACACCTCCTAAACCAAAATTTAAATTCATCGATTTATTCGCCGGGATTGGAGGTTTCAGACTTGCTATGCAAAATTTAGGAGGTGAGTGTGTTTTCTCTTCTGAGTGGGATAAAGAAGCTCAAAAAACTTACTACGCAAACTTTGGTGAAATTCCGTTTGGAGATATTACTAAAGAAGAAACAAAAAAATGGATTCCAAAAGAGTTTGATGTTCTCTGCGCAGGCTTTCCATGTCAGGCATTTTCAATTGCCGGTAAGCGGGGAGGTTTTAATGACACAAGAGGAACACTTTTCTATGATGTTGCAGAAATAATACGAAGACATAAACCTAAAGCTATTTTTCTGGAAAATGTAAAAGGGCTTGTTAGCCATGATAAGAGAAAAACGCTTGAAACAATTCTTTACGTACTAAGGGAAGAGTTAAAGTATTATGTCCCCGATCCTGAAATTTTAAATGCAAAATATTTTGGTGTGCCACAAAATCGAGAAAGGATTTTTATTGTTGGCTTCAAAAAAGAGCTAGGCGTTAAAGATTTTGAATATCCAGAACAAAAAGAAATAACCGCAGCAGTAGAAGATATTTTAGAAAAGAAAGTTGTGAATGCAAAATACTACATGTCAACTCAGTATTTGAAAACTCTTGTTGAACATAAGGCAAGACATGAAAGTAAGGGTAACGGTTTTGGCTATGAAATTTTAAACAAAGATGGTGTTGCAAATGCAATTGTGGTAGGAGGCATGGGAAGAGAAAGAAATCTAGTAATTGATAAACGATTAAAAAATTTTACTCCTACAACAAAAATCAAAGGCGAAGTTAATCGTGAAGGAGTAAGAAGATTGACGCCTAGAGAATGGGCAAGGCTCCAAGGGTTTCCTGATCATTATGTTATAGATAAAGTAGCAGATGCGTCTGCTTATAAGCAGTTTGGTAATTCAGTTGCAGTGCCTGCAATACAAGCAACAGCTGAATTGGTTATCGAAAAGATTCAAAAACACCTAAAATAATTTTTATGGCATTATCTGGTAATAAAGGAGAATGGAGTGAAGTATATGTTGTACTCAAGCTGTTAGCAGAGGGTAAACTTTTTTCTGCTGATAGTAACTTAAACAAAATAGCTGGGACATTCAATCCAATTATAAAGATCATACGTGAACAAGCTCAAAATTCTACTATTGAATACTTGATTAATGGGAACATAAAAGTGGTTGAGGCAAATACAAAAAATGTCTTAGTTGAATTAGCTACTTCAGTTTTTATTAGAGAGGCAAAGAAACTATTCAAAAGTATAAAGCAAGGGAAAGGAAATGCATTTTCTATTTCAGCAGTAGAATCTTTTTTACAAAGTATAAGCATCACACAACTAAAAACTAAAAGCGTAGAAAAGGCTGATATTATTTTAGTGATTCATGATACGAACACAGCGACAACACCGAAACTTTCCTTTAGTATTAAATCACTTATAGGTAAGGAGCCTACATTGCTAAATCCTGGACCTGGAACAAATTTTATCTACAAAATAATTCCATCAAATGGCGGAAAATCTATTGATGTAGCAAAGTTTAATAAAGCGACAATAGCTAAGCCTAAAATTACTAATCGAATTAATAAGCTAATTAGTGACGGTTATTCAATCCAATTTAAAACAATTCAATCAGAAAACTTCTTATTAAACCTTCAGTTACTTGACGGTGATTTACCAAGAATTCTTGCTGAACTGTTATTAATTAAATACAAATACTCAAAATCAAAAACTAAAGAGTTGTTATCCTTAGTTGAACAAATCAATCCCTTAAATTATGACTTAGGCAAAGGGCATCCTTTTTATAAATATAAGCTTACAAGTTTGCTTTATGATTATGCTCTTGGTATGACACCTGAAGTAGTATGGAAGGGACAGTATAATGCAAACGGAGGTATTATCGTTGCAAAAAATGATGAGGACGTTATTTGTTATCATATTTATGATAGAAATCTTTTCCAAGATTATTTGGTTAATAATACCAAGTTTGAGCAGGCCTCTACTGGCGAAGATGAAAGTAATCCTGGGAAGCCCCGAACAAAAAAGGGAACCAAGACATATCATTATGGTTGGCTTTACGAAGAATCTGGCGAGTATTATTTAAAGCTAAATCTGCAAATTAGGTTTATTTGAGAACTAGCTTTTTTAGTGTAATCATTCTTTTTAGATGAATCCTCTGCTTTTTATAAGTAAAATCTGCATAGACGACTCATACGACACTTGTTTATAAGGCTTCAATTTTTGTTGTAACGGCCTCTAGTGATTGTTCAAAGAAACCTCTTTTCATGAAGCTAACGGGTTTAGTACCTCCAATAAGATTTATATACTTAGTTATAAACCTGGTTTTATCTTCAAATTTATTTTCAAATAACTGGGGGTTGTTTTTGATAAAAGATAAAATGCCAATAACAGCTTCTTTATGTCTGGATAAATTATATGTTCCAAGAGTGCGTGTAGCAAAATCAACATTTCTGTATAATACCTCAGTCAGATGATATGGGTTTTCAGAATTTTCTGCGTCATAAGAAAGATAGGCTGACCACCATAAGCCCGAAATTCCATGTCTTAAAAAATTTGACTGCGTCGGGCTGGAAATAAACCAGTGATCAAGAATATACTTAGAAGGATCCTTAGCATTATTAGTACGAATTCCAGGCCACCTCATGCTCATGTATTTAAAGCAATCGACATGTGCGAGATAAATCCAAAATCTTTCATCTGAAGCTTGTAAAGGGGTCAAGTCTTTATATGCGATATGAATTTTTTTAGCATTTTCACAATCTTCAAATCCTTTTGATGATGTGTCAGTAGTTATCAGCGATAATTTATCAGGTGCATTGATTGCTGGTGTTACGAGCGTTGACTGATCGTCAAAAAGGAAAGTATCGCTTTGATAGTATTTAATTAAAGATCCATTCTTGATACCTTCTTTTAACTTATCTAAATAGGAACGTTTAAATATTTTTTGAAACTCCATATATTACTACATTAATTTTCGTCAACGTTATCAGTTTGCTTGTTAAAAAGATCTCCGATTAGTCTGCTGACTGGAAGGCCCAGAAGTTTTTGTACAATTTTAGGAATATTGATTTCTTCAAAAGGTATTTGCGGCATTTCATTCATAACTCGATTATTAATAACCTGAGCCCAAGCATACGTTTCAAAATCTGCAGGCTCTTTTATGAGCCGATGAATTGCATGAATTAAAGTAGACAAGACGATAGAAGAATGAAATAAAGATGCCAAAATGGGATCTTTTCCAATCCTTGGATCACTATATTTTTCATAGTCTTTTTGAGAAAGCTCTACTCTGATCTTAGGTCCGTCTAAAATTATATTAAAGCCACCTGTTTCTTCGCTTCCCTTTATTATTTCCATAAAAGAGGAAACTGCTTTTAATTTTTGATATGAAATGCTAGCAAAGAAAGAAGATTCACCCATATATGCGAGAATATCTCCTTGTTCAATATCAAACTGATAGCCCCCGAAGTCGTTATGAAAATATCTATTTGAATAGTTTGCAAGCTTTTCATTCGCAACTACAAGAAACAATAGGTTTACCTGATTTCTAACTTCATTTTTTGCAATTAGAATTTTTTGCTCTTTTTGTTGTGTTGTAAACACCTTTCTATATAATGTGGAAGAACAGCTTACTTCACATGCGAAAGACAATTTGCCCACTTCTATGAGCTGATTTATCTCGTCATTATTTATAATATATTCAAAAGAAAGAATATAGTTTTCTTTATCTGTTTTGTCATCGTAGTTAATATTCATGGTTGGGTATTCACCAATATAATCATCTCCCAACCCACTGACAGGATGCGGGAAGGAATAGCCGTTAAATTTCATAAGATTTTAGCTTTAATGAGTGTTTTTGATTACTATCAAACTTTACTTTCAATTCATTCCACCCTGCTTTAAGTGCTACGTGTTTTATTTTATTGGCATCGACTTTTAATATATCTGTATCATGAGCCGCCTCACTAATTGTTAGCATGTCATCCTTTTCAGAATCATTATCAACTCCTGCATGAAGTTGTAATTCTGCATTTGCATTTTTCGAACTAAAGATTCTGATAATATGTTCAAATCTGCCATCTGCTGTTTTTGTGGCAATAACTCTTGTCTTTACTGGCAAAACGATTTTTATTTTTTCAAGCCCAGATTCATTTCCTCTTGCAGTGCTTTGTCCAGGCAAAAGCCCTGGAGCTAATGCAGGTTCTCCACCTTGAGAGTCTGTATTAATACCTATTGTTCCCGTAAAAACGTTATCATCACCTTCAGGATTTACGTTACCTTGTGTATTTCTTGAAATATTTTGATTTCTAATTGCAAGCTTTATAGGTTCTTCACTTTCATTTAACGTGTTTTCAATTGCGGTTTCCTCAATTGTGGCTTCTTCGGAAATATTAAGCCCCCCTACAGCATCACCATCTCCCGTTTCATTTTCTTCAAGTAGATCTTCAGGAATATTTAAATAGCGGTCTAGTCCAATAATACGCTGCTTTTTTCCTGTATCTGCCGTCATCAATGTTTCCAGACATTTTTTGACAAATGATTTTAGCTCGTTTTCTGCAAGTGCTGCTTCTGTATGAGGCCTTTCATTATCCAGGTAATTATTTTTCTTCCACTCATTGTGCTGTGGATTTTCCATTTGTCTCAATATCTCATTCCCTTTTTCGTTATCACACACAAAAACACCTGCATAATTAAAACCCCTATTGTCAGTTTTTTTAAAAACCACCATTTTGGGACTACGCATATACATTATTCTGTTAGGGTAGTTATCTTTTAGAAAAACAGCCAGCCTCACTTTTCCGATAGTTGGTAATTCGTCTTCAAAGTATTTGGTAAATCTGGAATCTTCTTTAAATTTTATCGCTTTAAAGTAAGGGTATGGATTCCAGTTTTCTGGTTCATTCACGCTGCCGTCAGGAAGTTCATCTGAATAATACTCGAGCATAACTTGTTCAAGATTACTTTTGTCAATTGTAATACCATCGACGTCTGCAACTAGGTGTTCTTCCCAAATTGATAGCCAGAAATTATTTAGTATTGATTTTATTAAACTGGTTTTCCAAACGTGTTCATCGCTTTTAAATCCGATAATTATAATATCTGTTCCTGTCTCATTTCTTCTGAATAAATCTGGAAGTAAGTCAGGATTATCAATTGCTTTTCCATTTTCGAATCCAAACAAACCGGTATAATCAGATTTTTTCCCTGATTCATCTTTATGAGTTGTTAATCTGGCCTTTCCCCTAAATATAAATTTGTCACTATCATAAATGCTCGAGACAGTGATTATTCTCAATGGCGAAGCGGCGTAATAAGCCCCTTTACCAAACCCAAATGATCCCCCGGCACCTGCCGATGCTTTGTTAGTTACCCCTACCGCATCCATAAATGCATAAAACTTGCATCGTGTGTCATCTGGGCTATATTCAAGGCCTGTCGTATTATAATCGCTTATTCTAAGACATGTGATGGCTTCTTTACTTAGGATGTCCTGAGCGGTATTGCAGAAGTTAACAAAAGGCTTATCTGCAGAATAATAATCTGAGCACATTTGATATCTCTTTGATACATCAAAAAGCTGGGGTAAATCTTGTTTTAGAATAGTAAATAGGGAAAACTTAACCTTTACCGGTTGCGATTTATCAACAACAGCATCAAGACTATTTTGAATAACTTCTCTTGCAAGAGAATAGTATTTGTCACCTTTAAAAGTTTGGGTAATTGAATCTTTGGGACCATGTTCTTCGGAGCCGCTTGGGCCAAAATACCATTGAAGCATTTATGGGTGTTTTAATGGGTAGTAAGATAATTAATCTAAAATAGCAGATAAAAAATAAATGCAATGTTTTTTCTCTTCAATTTTCAACGAAGCTCGATGTAAACTATTTTCCATCCCCCCAACACATAACTTGTACTTCTCCTGCCGCCAATTTCTTTCACCTATATTCTTTCTGCAGCAAATCCTGTATATCTCGCAAGGCCGTGTTACAGGTTTGTCCCAAAATCGTTCAGACTGGTAGAACCGTTCCGACCGTTGCTGAACAGGGTTGCCAACTCTTCGTTACAAAAAAGCCCTCCGCTACCGGAGGGCCTGCTATAAAACAAAAGAACATTTACTTCTTCTTGTAATCACTCACTTTTTCATCGAACTGCACCATCTTCCCCTTCTCCATCCGGATACCGTTGACTACATTCATCGAGTCGGCCACAACATTCGCCTCTTTCCTGTTTTGTTTGTATCAGAGGGTACCATTCGAACGATCAAAAGGAAGAATACTCCTTTTGGGGTATATATGCCTCGTGTTACATCCACTACTTTTACAGGCCGCCTTTCACACACATTAAAATCCGTTTCATGAAGAAGCTATCCGTATTTCTCTGTTTTGTTTTGATGTTATCTGCCTGTTCAAAAAAAGATAAAAATACTCCGGCTGCAGCGGCAGAAACAACCATACTAACACTGGATTCTGCGTTTGCCCTGCCGGGCGATCCATTAAAAATTAAACTGAACAGGAAGATCACGCAAACAGAAATTATCGTAAACCTGGGCACAGTACAAACAAAGGCGTATGCCGGCAACGATTCAGAATATGTTTTCTTTTTACCTGTTATGATGCCGGGGAAAACGGCCGTAACGATTCCGTCGATCACAAATTCAAACAGCTTAACCCTCAATGTTCGTGACTATACAGTAATTGCTGATCCGCAAATTGTGATCAACGAGTTTGTTACGAAACGTAACAGTTGTATTGATTCGCTGGCAAAAAGCGTAGCAGGAAGCAGCTACCAGACCTCTCCTGAAACCTCTTTAATGATCAGCCAGTTAAAAGAAGAGTGGGACGATCAGTTGGCTAAACTGCAGGTAAATGACAAACTGCTGCTTGCTTATATTTTAAAGAAGATGATGCCGCAGCCTTCAGATTTTTCATCCATATTTCGTCAATCGAATAATATATTGAACAAAGAGCAGGGATTAATAGATGCGGGAGAAAAGTTGGTTTCATTGGCGAACAAATTTGTGATATTACAAATTGCCTGTGTTGTTCAAATTCCGATTATTGCCGGAAGCCTGATTTGGACGGTTGCGGCACCGAATCCCATCTCAGCACTTATACTGGCCGGTTCTATTATCACGTTTATCATTTTGCGGGAGGCGGTTATCCGGCAAGCTGAACGTGTTGGCGAATTGCCGGGAATTTTGGAGTCAATCTTCTCTACCAATGTTAAGCGGGTAATGGCAAACGAGTTCAATAACAATACCGAGAAGACGATTGCGCTGGATGTTTTGTTTCGTAACCTGAAATCAACCGACCAAACGATTCAGCAGAATATTTCCAAGGCGTTTACTTCAGATAATGAGCTGCAGACAGAAGACCGGGAAGTAGAAAAATTATACACAAAAGCAAAGCAGTATACCTCCAAATTAAAAGCGCCTTATAAACCATACGCTGCAACCCTTGGAACCTATCCCCAGGTTACCAATACGGTGCCCGGAACAGGGAGTGAGATTATTATAAAGGGCGTAAGTGATAACCGTATCAGCTATACATCCTCTTTAACGAACGGTAACAGGATGATAAAAATTTCATCTTCTTCAACACAGGAAATCAATTTCGATATTAACGTAGCAGTGAAAAGACCGCTTGATGGTGTTGAGTTTGTAAAAAATATTCCTTGTGTATTTATACCCGTACCCGATTCAACAGACTTTTATAAAAACCTGGTACTGGGTAACTGGACAGTCAATTGGTATGATGGCCCTAATGGAGATAAGTTTCTCCAGGAAGATAAAATTGAAGTGAAGCCAAATGGGGTTGCAACGAGGTATGAATCGAGGTATGCCTCCGGATTGGTGGAACAGTATTCAATCGCTTATTCATGGAGCGTAACAAAATCAAATGGAAATTATATTATGGCAATTAATTCCCATTCCGGAAGGATTACGCCAACGCAATTGCAGTTTACACAGATAGGACTCTATAAAACGATCACACAAAAAATGTGATGAAAGACAATACATAAACAAACTGTTCATTTCATACCAGATTGCATACGTATTAATAAAAAAGCCCTCCGCTAACGGTGGGCTTTTCTATAAAATGCAATCACGTTTACTTCTTCTTCTGGTAATGGCTCACTTTTTCATCGAGCTGCACCATTTTACCATTCTCCATGCGGATGTCGTTTACTACATTCATCGAGTCGGCTACACCTTTTGCATCTTTCCAGCTTTGTTTGTACCAAAGGGTTACCCACTCCGTTTTTTTATCGGCTGATATAACGGATACATAGTCACCCATGGTCACTACAAGATCGTTATACATGTTGCGTGCATCGGCGAAAAATTTCATGGCACTGTCACGGCTGAGTTTTGCCTGGTAATAATCAAAGTCGAGTTGAATAGAATCGCCTGTAGCATTGGCCAGTGCTGTAAAGTCTTTATCAACAAAGGCTTTTAAACCAGCCATGGCAGCAGCTACATTTTCTTTACTGCCGATCGACCAGTCTTTGTAAGGAGCCGACAATGTGTAAGGCAGTGTTACCTCAGCAGCTGCAGCGGCTTCGGATGTTGCCGGTGCTTCAGTGGTTTTGGTGTCGGCATTGTTGCAGGAATCCAAGGCAAAGACAAGGCATAAAAAAGCAAAGATCTGTTTCATGTAAAATTGGTTTTGGGTTTAAAAAAATAATGCAGGAAAAGGGAGGGAAGAGATGTAACCGGTACGTGAACGGTTACGATCAGGTAAGAAGGTAGTTGATTAAAACAGTAACTGCAAGCATTCGATGGCTTTTCTGCAAGCGTTCAGACCGGTAGAACCGTTCTGACCGTTTGTGAACAGGGTTGCCAACCTTTCGAAGGTTGGCAACCCTTACTCCTCCGTGCCAATCGTTCAGACCGGCGGAGCCGGGCCGACCGTACTTACTGCTTACTGTTGTTGGGTGTTTTTTATCTGTGTAATTCTGTGTTCATCCGTGGCCAAACTGGCTTACCCACCCGGCGCTACCATTTCCTGCGACAGTGCCATCATAGCCGTAGCAACTGCAGCAATCACAAACTGAAATTCCTTGCTTTCATTTTTCGGCAACCACACAAAATTTTGCTTGTGTGCCATCAGTGGTAAACCTCTGAACTGTACAGCACCAATGGAAATGCCGTTTTCCCGGAACACATAACCCAGCACATACATCGCTTTCTTCCCATCAGCATAATGATTCACCGGCAGCAGTTCAATTTCACGGATGCCATTGGTGAGCACTCCTACGATCTCTTCTGAAATACTTACAACACCTGCTGTTTCCTGCTGTGCTGTGCTGAAGATCCAATCACTTGTATCGGCCGAAAGTATCGTGGTAATAAGGTCGGTCTTGCCCCGATTGTAAGTGGCGGGTCCTTCGTTGCGGCCAAAAATATTGTTCTTGGGTTGTGTGTAATAAAGTGTGGTGGTGGTAGCCATGTTTACAATGGCTGTATCGGTCTCGTTGCGCAGGAGTTTGAATGATCGTTTCTGCTTAATGTTTTGTTCCACTTCTTTCACGTTCGATAAAAGACGTGAGAGCACATCTTGCTGTTCGGTTGTTGTATTTGATTTGCTTGTCCATCCTTTGCGGCTGTTGAGTAAACGATAAGGACCAAATTCATAGCGCAGGAAACCAATCCCTGTTTTTTGTTTTACCTGTAAGGGTTCGGCAAGTTGTGCAATGTTAGCAGGCAACTGCATCAGTTTTTGCGCATTGCTTTGTTGTATTACAAACAGCAAACATAATATGATACTATTGCGGAGCATCGTAGTTTGAAGTTAACTTTTTTTCATCATCCGTTGTTTCATCCGGTCCATCATTTCCTGATTGTTCATCATATTTTCATACATGTGGATCATGATGTTGCTGTCGGTTTTGGAAGCTTCCATCAGGTTGCTCATCATGGTGTTCATCATACCGGGGTTGTTCCGCATCATTTCCATCATCACACCAATATGTTGTTGCATACTGTCTCTGCTGTTCATTATGGCATTCATCATTTCTCTTGCCATTTTATCGTCATTAGCAATTGTGTCGATGATGGCCGTTCTTGTTTCTTTGTTGGCAAGCAGTTGATTGACGGTGGGGGTGTTGGTACAGGCGGCAAACAATAACACGAAGCTCATTGTACACAGCATTGTTTTAATATAGTTCATAGTGTTCATTTGTTTGTGGGGCGTAATACGCACAGGAAATTGTTGCGAGGTATAAACGACATTCGGCAACGATATTACGACAGGCAATCGCTGATTGGTTGCAATGTTCCAGGTGTGAAAATTTTTCACATTCTTCAGCGCAGGTAGTGCAGATCTCAATACATAAGCGGCATACTTGTGTGAGCAGTTCGGTGCTGCTGTCCATTGCTTTTGTAACCAGTTTGCAAATGATCACCGCCGTGTGATTTAATTTTGCACAGCGGGTTAACACATAGCTTTCTTCTTCCAGAAGGCATGCACCTGAACAATGAGTAGAAGCTTCCAGACATTCTTCCAGCAGGTGTTTCAACGATTCATGATTCATACATTTCCGGCTTGCTATGTACAAACAACTGTACAATAGCATGAAGGTAGATTGCTTTGCTGCCCTCACTGTTACAGAGAAACCTAAATGGTTTATACAATTCACAGGTTCATCGAACCAAAAAAATGGACTTGAAGAAGAGCATCTTCCACTGCTGTTGTAAACAGTCGAAACGAAACAGCATCGCTGTACTGGTTTCTTTCGCATTCTCGGGCAGACCTTTTATTTTCACAAGATGAAAGCACTGCTGATCATTGTTTCTGTTCTTGTAGTGGTGCTGCTTTTTGTACAATGCAGCAACAACGTGCCGAATAAAAAAGATCTTGATGAAAACATGATCGATGTAGCGATGTACAGCGATAATCTTGGATTATACCTTCGCAAACAGGATGCTGATTATTCGCTCTGGTTATTGGAAGGATTGGATAGCACATTGCATGTGCTTGCCGTTACATTTACCGAACACCGCAAACTGGTGCGGCCCTTTCAACAATCATATCACAAAGAACTTGCACCGCCCATCAATCAAATTCGCAAGGCATTACAACAAACGAATTTTCCTGCTGCTGTTGAATCGTATCGTTTACTCATTAACAACTGCAACGATTGCCATATTGATCTTGAGATAGATAAAAACGTTGTTGACTGGAGCAAAGAGGGGGTGCATTAAATGAAACAAAGATTCATTCAATGCAAATGATTCGGTGAATAAACCGGGTGTGTTTTCTTTAAGCGTTCAGACCGGCGGAGCCGGGCCGACCGAACTACATGGTTGTCAACCCTCACCAACAATACAATCTGTGTTCCTCTGCGTTCATCTGTGGCAAACCCATTCGTGTAGATTCGTGCAATTCGTGGCTACCATTAATTCTCCTCTTCTACCTCAGCCCCCTGTGCAAGTGGCGATTGTGTAACAATGCCAAACTCAAACTGCATGTCGTTGAGTTTGCGGTAGAGTCCGTTGTGGCTCATGAGTTCGTTATGTGTTCCGCTTTCTGTAACAACGCCTTTATCGATCAACACAATTTTATCGGCATTGCGTATGGTGGAGAGCCGGTGTGCGATCACAAAGGAAGTGCGGCCTTTCATGAGATTATCTAAGGCTTCCTGCACCAGCTGTTCGCTTTCACTATCGAGGGATGAAGTGGCTTCATCTAAAATTAAAATAGCAGGGTCTTTTAAAATGGCACGTGCAATGGCAATGCGTTGTCGTTGTCCGCCACTTAATTTAATACCTCTTTCTCCAACAATGGTTTCATACTGTTCAGGAAACTGTTGAATAAATAAATGGGCATTCGCACTTTTAGCAGCGGCTATAATTTCTTCCTCACTTGCATTGGGTTTACCGTACGCAATGTTTTCTTTGATACTGCCGCCAAACAATAATACTTCCTGCGGAACAAACGCCATTTGTCTGCGTAGTTGAGACAGAGGAAAAGAAGCAGCAGGTCGTTCATCAAAGTACAACGTGCCTTTATCGGGTTCGTAAAAATGTAAGAGCAAAGAAGCGATGGTTGATTTACCTGCACCGCTTGGTCCTACAATGGCGATCTGTTCTCCGTTTGATGCATTGAGTGTGAGTCCTTTTAATACGGGTACATCTTTACGGCCGGGATAACTGAAGGCCACATCTTCAAACCGAACATTTCCTTTTAACTGGTTTTGCGGTTCAACTTTTATGTCTGTTAATACAACGGGCTCACCCTCGGCTCTTAAAATTTCCCGTACACTTTGCGTGGCACCCAATGTTTTTTGCAGTTGCGAAAACATATCGGCAAAACCAGCAAAAGTACCACCCACAAACATGGAGAAGATCACAAACATGGTGAGTGCTCCCAATGTGAGTTCGCCTGAATGGATCATACCAACACCCACCCACATTACAAATGCAATACTTCCAAATACACTAAAGATCATGAACGAAATAAACGCACCACGGTAGCGTGAATTGCTGATGGATGTTGCCACTACTGATTGTATACTTTTTACATAGCGACCAATTTCATAAAACTCACTGGTGAATGCTTTTACTATTGAAATGCCCTGGAATGTTTCCTGTACTATGGTTCCGCTTTCGGCGAGTTGATCCTGTGCTTTGCGGGCCATCTTACGGATACGCATACCAAACACCACCGCTAAAATTGCAATGACGGGAACCACAGCCAGCATGATGAGCGCCAGCTTTGCACTGATCCAGAAAATAAAAAACAAACCAATGATGAGCGTAAAGATGCCACGCAGAAATTCGGCGAGCGTAAAAGAAATTGCATCTTGTATCTGCGACAGATCAGAGGAGATACGATTGCTTAATTCGCCCACTCTTTTTTCCGTGAAATAACTCATGGGCATGCTGAGTAATTTGCTGTACACATCTTTGCGCATATCGGCCAAAGAGCGTTCACCCGCCGCCGTTAGTAAGTACACCCGCATGAATGAAAACACAGTTTGCAAACTCAGCTGTGCAAAAATGAGTAGCAGTGTTGTATTTAACGAGAGCTGAATATTTTTCAATCCAAAATCGAATTGCGACATACCACTCATGCCGGGAAGACTTGCACCGGGTGAAGCAGCGTCGATCATCTTTCCTAATAAGAACGGAAATAAACTGGTGGTAAATGCGGAGATGGCAATAAACACCAGGCCCCAGATGAACTTACCACGATAGGGTTTTAAATACGTGAACAGGATGAGCGCCTGTTTCAGACTCTCCTTTGAAATTTTTGCTTTGCCTGATCCTTCATTTTTTGAACTTCCCCGTTGATGTGTTGCTCTTGCCATGATGTAGTTTATAACGAACCGGTTTCCGGTATTACTTTATTCCCTGCAAGGTAATGATAAAGGGGTGTAGCGGTGGATTGCCCGCTATGTTCAATGGTGGCAAACCGGCAATAATCCCGAGGAGATCTGGTGAGCCACCCCAAAGGCGAGCGGGTGACACACCAAAAAAATTACTTCAACGCCTGCACAACCATCGGCGCCAGTTTGTCGGCCCAGCGTTTGTATTCCAGTCCGGAGGGATGCAGTCCGTCAGATGCAATGAGGCTGCGGTTGGTTCTTCCTTCTTTGGTGGATGGCGTAATGTCGAGATAGGGACAATTGTATTGTTGGGTTACGTTGTAGTTGATGGTATTGAACCAGTCAATCTCTTTGCGGATCTGTGCAGTATCGAACGAAGCTGCAAACGGTGTTACACTGTAATCGGGAATGGAAAGCACAAACACATTTTGTTTTTTTCCATTGGCCAGTTCAATTGCTTTTACCAACAGCTCGGTAAAACGTTGACGATAACCGGTTGTATCCCGGCGTTGGTATTGATCGTTCACACCAATGAGTAAACTCACCACAGTATGTTTGTTCGGATTGCTGTTACTGATTGCATTTTGAAGATTGCCTGTGGTCCAACCCGTGGTGGCAATATAAGTAGGTGCTTGTACCTGGATGCCTGACTGCAACAATGCGGTTACGGTTTGTGCAGGAAAACGTTCATTTTGATTGACGCCCTGCCCGATGGTATAGGAATCGCCGAGCGCCAGCCATGTATATACAACCGGTGTTGGCGGTGTGCTGATGGGAGGATTAACTACAGGTTCCTGTTTTTTTACACAGGCGAAGCAAAAAAGGATTGATATGGTGGCGAATAAGAACTTCATTGTATTAATTACGAATGAACGGGGAAGATGGTTCGCCGGTGGGTCACCCTAATCCTTCGACGAGCTGAGGATGGCGGGTGACTCACTGCACTTATTCGGTTGGTTGTTCCAGCAGTTTAATACCTGTTGTCGTCAATTCAATTTTTTTCTCTTTGTAAAGTTTGCCCACGGTCATCTTGAATGTTTTCTTACTCATGCCGAAGAAAGAGTATATGGCTTCGGGTTCACTTTTATCGTGGTAGGGTAAATAGCCGTTGTGTTGTTGCAGCAGGCGGAGAATTTTGCCGGCTTCATCTTCTGTTTTCTGGTAGCCGGGTTTGCCGAGTGATACATCGATCTTATTATCGGGACGGATGGTTTTGATAAAACCTTCCACTTTATCTCCGATGTTGAGTTCCTGAAACACTTCATTGAAATGCAAGAGGCCGATGTGTTTTTTGTTGATGATCATGGCATAGCCGAGATCGGTTTGGCGATAAACAATGAGATCAACGATATCCATTTCTTTGACCGTGATTTCTTCATTGCTCAACAGGTGCTCAATATACTGTGAAGCAGCGACTCTGCCCGTTTGCTCATCAATGTACACCTGCACAAGATACTCGCCGCCCAACCGCATGGCAGTGATTTGTTTGCTTTTGGGAACAAAGAGATCTTTCATCAACCCCCAGTCTAAAAACGCACCATGACCACTTGTGCCTACTACTTTCATTAAGGCAATGTCGCCCACCACAGCTGTTGGGTGGAGCGTGGTGGAAATCAGCCGGTCTTCTGAATCGTGGTACACAAACACCGTGAGTTCATCACCGATTCTTGTACCACGGGGCACAAAACGTTTGGGCAGCAGGATGCCTTCGCTGCCATCATCCAGATAAGCACCGGCATCTTTGAGTCGCTGTACGATGAGGCGGTTGTATTGACCAACTTGAATCATGGGGGCGAAGATAAGATTTTCGCTGTGCTCTGCTGGTTTTGCCACGAAGGCACAAAGACACGGAGAAAGACAAAGAAGAAAACCAAATAAGCAATGTGCAATCGCCAATCTAAAATCTGCAAATTCAACTTGCCTGCTACACAAAACGCTGTTCAAAAACTTTCGGTATCTTCACCCTCCTGTTGAAAGCTCCTGTGAAAACCGGTTGGCTAAACAGGAATCATCCATCAACTTAAATTATCCGTTATGTCGTTGTTTAATACTGGCAAGAATAAGAAAGACAAAAAGAAGAGCAGCTTACCTGCAAACAAGTCATCATTCATTGCACCAAAAGGTGGTGGTAAAGCAAACACGAAAACATCCAGCAACGCCGGCAAACATGTAGGTGGCGCACAGCGTGGTGCATAATCAGCCGATCAGTTCAAATCAAGTCCTTTGGGTTTTGTGCGGGAAAGCAATGCCTGCATAGCTTGTGTTACTGCCAGTGAAACGCTGGAGCCTTCGGGGCTTTCTACTTTGCTGATCTCACCATTTTCATCGTACTCCACATTAATTTCTCCTTTTCCGGATACCATGATCTTTGACGGTTTACCGATGCTGTTGTATTCGTACTGCAGTACGCCGTCTTCGTATTCCATTTTTACGATCTTATTATCGTTGTTATAAAACAGCTTGATCCATTTATCGCCTTCGGTTGCTTTGATGAGATCGCCATTGCTGTTGTACTCAAATGTATTGATGCTGGTGTCGCCGGTATTCTTATCAATATATTCTGTGCGGATGATCTTGTTCAGTGTTTCATGATAAGTAGCCCGTGAAATATAACTGTTATTTTCTTTGAATACGAGGAAGCAGTTGTTGTTATATTCAAACACGGTTTTGTTACGACCTCTCCGCTTCATCACCGGGTTATTACAATTTTCACTGTAGGTTGTTTCCGATTCAATGCCATTTACACGCTGCAGTGTACGGTAGGTATAACTTGCACCATTTGGTTTTTTCCGCACTTCGTATTCATAATAATTACTGTCTGCTTTTTTTGTGTCGGGGTTTTCTTTGATCACCCAGGTAGCATAATGATTGTCGTTGATCTTTCCGTCAGCATCATAAAAATTCCTGTACACATATTCAGTAACTGTTCCGTTTCTGTCGGTGATTTTTTTTACAAAGAGCGTTACATTGTAATATTCAATTTTTAAAAAAGAACCATCGCTGTAGCCGATGCTGGTCATATTGTATTTATCATCGTAGGTATAGTTGTATACATTTCCTCCTGCATCGGTTGTGCTGATGAGACTGTTGCCGTTGTACAAATATGTAGAAGTGCCCTGGCTGGTTTGTAAACGGGTAATGAGTCCTTCCTCGTTTGTTGTGATGTTGTATTGATTGCCGCCTTTGTCTGTGATAAGTACGAGTTGTTTTTTTTCATTGTAGGCAAGGCTGTAAAGCAGTTGGTCGTATTTATCATATTTACCGGTAAACAAGCCCTCGTTATTAAACAGGAAATAGCTTCCGTCGCTGTAGCTGCGTTTGAAACCGGTTGCTGTTTTTACTACTTGCTGGTTGCCCATATCACGGGTATTCCATTTGGTATTCTCTGCAAAAACCGGCGACTGGAGCAAACCGGCTGTTGTATATTTTTCCCAATTGTTTCTGCGACGCTCTTCACTTTCCCGCATTTGTTTTTTAAAGTTGTTAATAGCTACAGGGTTATTGGCGATATCTCCTTTTTCAATAGCTGCTGCCACAAGACTGTTGATACTTGATGTGAGCAACAGTTCATTGCCTTCTGTTTGCACAAAACTGTTAACGCCTCCGCCACCATGTTCCCTGATATAAATCGTGCCGTCACCAACGGTAAACAAACGGGTCTCTAATTCGGACCCCCATCCAAAACCAAACAAACCAATCGATGTTGTTTTGGAATTATAGGTGCGATCAATGCTGATGCCATTGCGACTTTTCAGATCATGATCGGTATAGGTAATGTAGAAGTTTCCGTTCTTCAGATTCACGCCTGCCTTACTCAACAGCGGGAATAAAAAAACTAAACAGCAAAGCTGTAACAGGTTGTTACGGTTCATGATGTTCATATTCATTTCGTTTGTTGCAATTGACCTATCAGCCAATTACAGATCAAAATTAATTGACGTTTCACTGATCCGCTTCTGTAATTCATTATACACTGCTTCAATTTTCAGAGCGGCTTCTTTTCCCTGTTTACTTTCTTTCTTCAACACATTCCCCTCCTCATCGTAAACAAACAGTAACTCACCGGTTCCTGTAAGCGTTACCGACATGAGTTGTTCAAACTTATTGTACTTATACAGCAATTCTCCTTTTTCAGATTTAACCATGGTGATCTGTTGTGCAGCGGAATAGCTGATGGTTGTAGCAGCAGTGCCTTCCGTCATCAAAACAGGGTTTCCGTTGCTGTTGTAGCTGATCGTTTTATTACGAACCTGCTTTGTTTTTTTATTTGTAAAACGAATGTTGCTTGCTTTGTTCCATGCGCTATCGATCTCAGCCGTGATACGTATTGTATCGTTCTCTTTTAAAATCGTAATACAGTTGTTGTTATACGCAAAACTGTCGACGATGGTTCCTTTTCGAACGAAAATGGGCATTTCGCATTCTTCGTTGTTCAGTTCTTCAAATTCTTCACCGTTTTTATTGTAATAAAAATGATAGATGTAGGAGCTTCCATCGGGTTTGTCTTTTATTTCATATTCATAATACGTGCTGTCGGTTTTTGTATTGCCTTTTGGTTTAGCAAGTACAAGCGTGGCGTAATGATTATCATTTATGTTTCCTTCTGCATCATAAAATGTTTTGTATTCATACTCGGTTACATCGCCATTGGGCTGGGTTACTTTTTTGCAGAACAGCGTAGTGGTTTCATACTCCATCAACATGCTGGTGCCATCGGTATAATGGATGGCGATCATATTGTACGAAGAGTCGTAGGAATGCCGGTAGGTATTATTGGCAATGTCTTTTGTTTTTACAAGCACTACCCCATCGTACCAATAATAGGAAATGCCTTGTCTGCTTTTAATGGTAACAGCTCTCCCTTCTTTATCAATTGTAAATGTAAAAATGTTACCGCCTTTATCTTTCAGTTGTGCGATCTGGTTATTGGCATTATAGCTGATGCTGTACACTGCTCTTCCACCTGATGTATAGCGACCGGTAAAAAATCCTTTGTTATTAAAGAGATCATAACTGCCATCATCATTGATGCGTTGAAAACCTGTTTTTGTTTTCAGCAGTTGCTGGTAACCGAGATCATAACTGATCCATTTTTCGTTGAGCGAAAGTGTGGGTTCTTTCAATAACCCTTCTTCAGCATAGAGCAACCATTTTCTAAAACGATCTTCGAGACTGCTTCTCATTTTGCGCCGAAACGCATTGACCGAAACAGGATTGTTCTCAATGTCTTCATATGTCAATGCTGCTTTCACCAGTTGATTGATGCAATCTGTAATACGTGTTTCATCTTCTTCACCCGGTGAAAACTGATTGGGAGCACCGGATCCAAATTCTTTGATAAGAATATGTCCATCGCCAATGATGTAAAGCCTTGTTTCAATTTCAGAACCCCAGCCAAAACCAAATAAACCTTTGTCGGTTGATTTGGAATTGTAGGTACGCATTATTTCAAACCCGTTGAATTTTGTAAGATCATGATCGGAATACGAGATATAAAAATTACCGTTCTTGATATTAACTCCAGCCGTTGCAGATGTTGCAATGAAGAGGAGTAATACAAATAGAAGTTGTGGAATGCGGATCATACTATGGAAGAAGTTTCAATTTGTCTAAGAGTTCGATGCTGCGTGCACTGTATAGTTTGCTCCAGCCCGATTTGTTTTTCCAGTTATTGTTGTTTTGATTTTCTTTTTGCAGCCAAGGCAATGCTTTCTCTTTTTCTCCGGATGCAAACAATGCTGTTGCCAAACCGAGATAAGAAGGATTGGTGGAGTGCCCGATGGAACGTTCAAACTGTTTGATCGCTTCTTCATAATTACCTGCATCCACATGGCACCATCCCAACAATTGCAGAAAACGATATCGATAACTTTCCGAAAGGTCCGGTTGCTGTATGCTTCGTTCCAGTAATGGAATAGCTTGTTTGTATGTTCCTTCGAGATAATACAAAAGCGCTGTTTTGATATGATAAGCCGGTTGATCAGCTGGTATCCAGTCGTTAGCCAATACAAGTAATTCCAAAGCATTGCTGTTCTTTCCTTCCAGCAGTAAATTATCCGCTTTGTCAATAAAGATCAGCACCAGGTCTTTTAACGGAAACAGCAATGGATCGTTTTCATTTGCCTTTTTAAAAAAGAGCACGGCATTTTTAAAATCGTTGATCTCGAGTGATGTGTAGGCCAGGTTTCCATAAGCATTTGCATAACTGCTGTCGGCCGTAAGTGCTTTGGCATATTGTGTTGCTGCTTCTTTGAAATTTCCTGCAGCATAGTAGAAGTTGCCCAGCAGGTTGTAGAGATCAGGATTTTGATCGAAGTATTGCCCTGCCTGTTTGAGAATGGCCAATGCACTGTCGGACTTGTTTAACTTGATCCATGTTTCGTGCATCCATTCGTAGCCATTCCAATACCATGGGCTTACCAGCAGTGCTTTTTTATACCAACTGATTGCCTGCTTATAATCTTTCGTCAACTGAAAATATCGTCCATAATAACCATAGGCAGATGGCTTGTCGGCATTGATGCGAACGCTTTCTTCAAACAAACGAATGGCTTCGGCTGTGTCTTTCAATTGTGTTTTGCCCCATGCTTTTCCTGCATAGCCCCATGTGTAATACGGATTGTTGCTGATAGCAGTACTGTATAAACTATCAGCCAGTTTCCATTCTGCGACTGAAGGTCCATCACGATAATAATCTGCTAATTCTGCCAAACCTTCTGCAAAATATGGTTCACGTGTAATCGAAGTGAGTAGCAGCTCGGATGTTTGTTTGGCGTTGATCTTTTCAAACAGCTCAGCCAAGTGGTGATAGGCATACACAAAGTTGCTGTCGGCAGCTATGGATCGTGTAAAAAAATCTTCTGCTTTTTTAATGTTTCCTCTGTCTTTAAAAATAAGACCAAGGTTACTTAATTCAACAGCTGCATCAATGGTGTCAATTTCAATTGAGTATTTGTAGAGTTGTTCGGCTTCTTTGTATCGTTTCAAATCATAATACACATTGGCCAGGTTATTATACGGCCAACTGAAACCCGGTGCCAGACGAATTACTTCTTTAAACACCTCCATTGCTTCTGTATAGCGGTTCTGATCACGCAATGCATTGCCAAGACTACTTCTTGGATAGGTCCAGGTAGGAATGAGTTCGATCGCCTGCCGGTAATATTTTTCAGCTAACGGAAAATCATCCTGGTATTCTGCCACCAAGCCTAACGCATGTAAAAGAAAGGCTGCATCCTGTTCTTTCAACAAGGCTTCATGCAACAACTGTTTAGCGGTGGTATACATTTTATAATTTTTACCACGCAGGTACGAGTAGGCTTCTAAGTAACGGGCATAGATATAATACACGCTGTAACCATAATCAGCAGTATCAAGAACAGAAAGGATGCGTTTGCTTTGTTCAGCCGCAGCCATAAAATAAGCAGCAGGTGGTTGATTATTTTTGCCAAGTAAAACAGTGTTCACTGCTTGCTGCGGATCGATCCCCAACTGTTGAACGAGTTTTAATTTGATGAAACGTAACCAATCGGTCGGGAATGTTTTTTGAGTAACAAATGATTGATACAACGCTACCGCTTCTTGGTAAACAGGCTTTGTTTGTTTCAGGAAACTGTTCAACCTGTCGAGTTGCTGTTGTTGTGCAGCAGTTAACGGTGTGAGCATTGGATTGGATTCAATACCAATGGATCGACCCGTACTGTTTGATTCTTTGATTTCCAGCAATGCATTTTGCCGCAGGTTCGCCAATGCAATATTTTTTATTTCGGGTGAAATGGTCATCACCACTTTTCCTCCTGAAGAGGCACCGATGTTCGGCTCTTGTTTTTCTTTTGATTCTTCGTACACGCTGTTGTACACGTAAATGTTGAGTTCATTTACTTTTATCTTGTTATCGGCAGGACTGTTATCAGCAGCTCCCATCATTCCCTGTACCAAATAGTAGGTGAAAAATCCATGACCGATACTTTCACTTTCGAACGAACGCTGATTGGCGCCACAACTCAAATAACGAATCGTGTTGCGGAACGATGTAAGTGCAGATTCACTTAACAGATCGGCCCCTTCTTCATTCACCGTTTGTCCGCTGTGGCAGGCATCTAATACAAGACTTACTTCGATTCCGTTTTGTGTGAGGAATGTAACTGTTTCGTTCAGGTCTTTAAAACTTAATGTTCCCTGTGCACCCGTATAAGCACGTTCAATATTTACATCACTGCAAAGCAAGTAACCTACATAGCCATCTTTGTTCGCCGTATCTTTTGATTTCTGAATATCACCGTGTCCTGAAAAATAAATGATCACTTCATCACCCTTTTTCATTGGCTTTTGCTGCAGCGACCGGATGGCCGCATTCACTGCCTGGCTGTTGGCTTTTTTGTTGAGGAGCAGTTGAATATTTGCCTGGGTTACTTTTTTTGTTTCCAGTAAAAAGCGTGCATACAATGCGGCGTCTTTATCTGCTGCATTCAGTTTCAATCGTTCGGCATCGTATTCTGAAACACCGATCACCACAGCAAAGGTTGTTTTGGTTTCTTTGGTTACCACTTCTTCTTCAGTAGAACCTTTTGCAGTTTCCTGCGCTAACAAGGCCCTTGTTGTACCAAATAAAAGAAACAGGGATATGGGTAGAAAAATTCGCAGGGACATGATGGTTAAAAATAAAGATTATCTGCCGAAGAAGAGATACCCACAAATTGGTATTTCTGAGAACTGCACAAAAAACCGGTGCGTTGTGTAGATGAATTACTGTACAACTCTTTCTTTTTCTTTCTCCACAGCAATGCTTGTCCCGTTTGCAAGCCGTAAATTGCAGGCTTATTTCGTTTTATGATTGATTATTTACAAGGACTGAACGAGCGGCAGAAAGAAGCAGTTATGTATCTCAACGGGCCGTTGATGATCGTGGCTGGGGCAGGCAGCGGAAAAACAAAAGTACTTACCACACGTATTGCCCATTTGATGGCACAGGGCGTGGATGCGTTTAATATTCTGGCACTCACCTTTACCAACAAGGCTGCCAAGGAAATGAAAGAACGTGTAGAGCATATCCTCGGCAACCAGGAAGCAAGGAATTTATACATCGGAACGTTTCACAGTGTGTTTGCACGCATCTTACGAAGTGAAGCCACCAAGATCGGTTATCCTTCCAACTTTACGATCTATGATACCGACGATGCGAAGAGTGTGATCAAAACAGTGATCAATGAAATGAATCTGGATGATAAACATTACAAACCATCCACTGTTTACAATCGAATTTCATCAGCCAAGAATGCATTGGTTGGTCCGGCCGAATATGCCACCGATTATCATATCCAGCAGGAAGACATGCGGAGCAACCGACCCGCCATTGCACAGATCTACAGTGCCTATGCCAACCGTTGTTTTAAAAACGGCGCCATGGATTTTGATGATCTGCTCATCAAGTTTTATGAACTGTTGAAAAATGTACCGGAGAGTTTAAGCAAATACCAACGACGGTTCAAATACATTATGATCGACGAGTACCAGGATACCAATCCGGCACAGTATGAGATCATCAAGTTGCTGGGTGCTATGCACGAAAATGTGTGTGTGGTGGGTGATGATGCACAAAGTATTTATAGTTTCCGTGGCGCTACCATTGAAAACATTTTAATGTTTCAAAAGGATTACGACAATGTACACGTGGTGAAACTGGAACAGAACTACCGCAGTACAAAAAATATTCTCAGTGTAGCCAACGAAGTGATCGCTAATAACAAAGGGCAGATCGAGAAAACTTTGTTTACAGAAAATGGAGAAGGAGAAAAAATTCGTTTGGTACGTACCATGACGGATAATGATGAAGGAAAATTTGTAGCCGATACCATTCAGGAGCAGAAGCTTCGCAATCATTACCGGAATAAAGATTTTGCAATTCTCTATCGCACCAATGCACAGAGTCGTGCGTTTGAAGAAAGCTTACGGCGCATGGGCATTGCTTATATTATTTATGGCGGTATCAGTTTCTATCAACGCAAAGAGATCAAAGATTTTATTGCGTACATGCGCATCATTGTGAATCCAAGAGATGAAGAAGCATTGAAACGTATCATCAACTTTCCGGCAAGAGGCATCGGAAAAACAACCATTGACAAATGCGTGTTGTACGCCAATGAACAAAACATCAGCATGTGGGAAGTGCTCACCCGTGCACAACAGTTCGGTTTTAAAGCAGGAACCTTAGAAGCGATCGATGGGTTTGTAACCATGATCAGAAGCTTTGCCAGCATGTTACAAAAACACAATGCATATGAAGTGGCCGTGCATGTAGGTAAGCAAACCAATATTGTAAAAGAATTATTCAACGATAAGAGTACCGAAGGCTTGCAACGCTATGAAAATATTCAAGAGTTACTAAACTCTATTAAAGAGTGGGTTGATGATACGGCCAATCGAAGTCAGATCGATGATGATGGTGTGGTGGTGGAAGAAGCAGATCCTTTTGCCGCAACCGATACAGCACAAAAAGAATTGTCGTTTGAAGCACCGGCAACAATCGATCAAACGAAACTAGGTCCGGTTACACTTGGTGCGTATCTGCAACAGATCACCTTGTTAACGGATGCAGATGATAAAGATCCCAATGCTGATAGTGTAAAACTGATGACCATCCACGCAGCAAAAGGACTGGAGTTTGAATGTGTGTTTGCAGCAGGATTAGAAGAAATGTTGTTTCCCAATGCAATGAGCATTAACACAAGAGAAGAGTTGGAAGAAGAACGTCGCTTGTTTTATGTAGTGATCACCAGAGCCAAGAAAAAACTCTGGATCAGTTATGCCAACACCCGTTACAAGTTTGGACAAATTGTACAAAACGATCCAAGTCGTTTTCTGGAAGAATTGCCGGAACAGTTTGTTGATAAGAGTTATGCAGGCGGCGGTTCACGCAACCAGGGTTCTTCATTCGGCGGCGGGTCTGCATTCGATCGTATGAAAGGATGGGGAAACAAAGCTGACAGCAATGAAGCAGCCAATGCTGAAAAGCGATATGGCGCTCCACCCAAAGCACAACCCAAGCCATCGTATTTAACACCCACTACCCGACCACAAACTGTTGAGCATAAACCTGCACCTGATTTTGTTGCCAGCGATACCAGCAATTTACAGGAAGGACAAAAAGTGGAACACCAGAAATTTGGTTTTGGTGAAGTAGTGAAAATGGAAGGCAGTGCACACAACCCCATTGCAACGGTGAAGTTTGAATTGAACGGTGAAAAAAAGATCATGTTGAATTATGCGAAGTTGCGGATCGTGGAATGATCGGTTACAATGATTATATAAACTAAAAGAAACGGAATGGCTAAGTACATCTACATCTGTGCGCCTATTTTGTTGGTTCTGTTTGGTTCTGCTGATTTGTTTGCGCAGGAAAAATTTGAAAAGGAAAGCCGCATCAAGCAACGGGATGTACCGCCGAAGGCGCTGGAGTTTATCGATTCAGTAAATGTAAAAACAAAGCTGAAATGGTATGTTGAAGAAGGCATGAACAGGCGAAGTATCGAAGCGAAGTTTCGGCAAAACAAAAAACGATACAGCATTGAGTTTGATACACTGGGACATGTTGAAGATGTTGAAATTGAACTACTGCAAGCTGAATTGACAACAGCTATCAACGATGCTATCAACAACCAACTGAAAAAAGACTGTCTAAAATATAAAATAGAAAAAATTCAAGTACAATATTCCGGTACGGAACAGGCGTTGTTAGCAAAACTGAAGAACAGACCATCTTCCGAAAAACTGATCGTCAAGTATGAAGTGGTGGTGAAATGCACTTCAAAAAATAAAGTTGAACTGCTTGAATACCTGTTTAATGATACAGGCACCGTTCTTTCTACATCAACCATTGTATTTAAAAACAGCAGTCATCTTGAATATTAAAAAACTACAGTTTATTTTTTCAATTCTATTTGTACTGTTGGTGAATGTTGTTTTTTCTCAACAGACATACCAGCTTGGCATTCTACCATCGTTCAACTTAAATACTAAGTTGAAAAATGATTGGTCCGTCAATACAAAAATCGAATCCCGTCAGTTGCTGCAACGTGGCGAATGGGGTGGTGCTGCTGATAAGGAATACAACTATGTACTCACCGATCTTTCGTTGATTGCCGGAAAGAAGATTGGTTTGAATTCACGGGCAGGAGCCGGCTACCTGATACGATTTGAAGAAGGCGAGCGAATTCACAGGTTTATTCAACAATTCATTATTGTGCAACGAAAGTCCGGTTACCGGCTAGCCCATCGTTTGTTAACCGACCAGACGTTTTCAACAATTGAATCACCTCAATTCAGATTACGTTACCGGATCACTGCAGAAATTCCGTTGAACGGAGAATCAGTTGATCCGAAGGAGTTTTACGTAAAGCTGAATAACGAATATCTTAATAGCTTTCAATCTGCAGATTACGATCTTGAATTACGTCTTGTTCCTTTACTGGGATATGATATTGCAGCGAATAATAAGCTGGAGATGGGTTTGGATTACAGAGTCAACTCTTTTTTGAATCAGAAAGCCGAGCATAGTTTTTGGGTGAGCTTGAATTGGTTTATTGAGATTGGAAAATAGTTTACGCCTTTGTTGGTCGCCTGACCAACAAAGAAGTTCAAGATCGGTAGTGCGTTAAAAAAGTAAACTCACTTACCCCGTTTTCATAAAAACTCGCACTACTCCATCGATATGCTTCTGGCGATATGGCCAGCGCCCATTTTGGTTGCACCGGATTGTTATGAACATAATCTAACTTTTGGAGAAATACTTTTTCTGTAAACAGATCAATACTTAATGAATTGCGTTCCCATACCTGGAATTTTCTGTCTGCATCATTTACCCTTAATGCTTTCAACAACGGATCATCATGCATACGCATAAAGTTGAGTATACTGCGTGCTGTAAACTTTAAAAAATCACGTTGAAAATCGGCTCTGTTAATTCCGTCATGCAATTGCCAGATACAATGCAAATGGTTTGGCATAATAACAAAACCAAATACGGTTACCTGTTCAATGTTCACTCTTCTTTGGATGGCTTCAATGACGATCTGTTTATGATATTCATTTTCCAAAACCGGCAGCCAATTTAAATTGGTAATTGTTATAAACTGCGGATGATGTTCAAATCGAATCATTCAGCAAAATAGAAAATGGTTCCTAAGAATACAAGTAGAACAGGTAAGCAGAATGTTCAAATCCTTTGTTGGTCAGGCGACCAACAAAGGCAGTTTGCTCACCGATTGTAATACTGCTTTTAAAGAATGCGAATACGAGCCGTATCAAAATAATCTTTCAATAACACGCCCTTGTTGGTTGCTTTGCCAACAAGAAAAAATAAAAAAGACGTCGGAGAGTGACGTCTTTTTTATATCAACAAAGTTTGTATCAAAACGATCCTAAATCCCATGTTGGTCAGGCGACCAACATGGGCCTTGCATCAAAACAATCCTTCAATACTAAAATAACGTTCGCCGGTATCATAGTTAAAGATCAATACACGACTTCCCTTTGGCATGTCCGGAATTTTTTTAGCAGTGGCAGCCATGGTTGCGCCACTGGAAATGCCCTGGAAAATTCCTTCTTCGCTGGCGGCACGTTGCGCATACGAAAACGCTTCATCTTTACTTACCTGAATTACTCCGTCCAATACATCTGTATGCAGGTTGGAAGGAATAAATCCGGCACCAATTCCCTGGATAGGATGTGGGGAAGGTTCGCCACCACTGATCACGGGCGACAATTCCGGTTCAACCGCAAACACTTTTACATTGGGAAATTTCTTTTTTAATTCACGACCTACCGCAGTGATATGTCCGCCGGTACCAACACCCGTAATTAAATAATCAAGCCCTTCCGGAAAATCATTCAAAATTTCCTGTGCCGTTGTTTTTACGTGCGCATCAATATTGGCAGGGTTATCGAATTGCTGCGGCATCCAGCTATTGGGGGTTGCTTCCACCAGCTCCGTTGCTTTTGCAATCGCACCTTTCATTCCCTTTTCACGAGGTGTTAATTCAAATGTAGCACCATACACGCTCATCAGTTTACGACGTTCAATACTCATACTTTCAGGCATTACAAGTATCAGCTTGTAACCTTTTACGGCAGCCACCATTGCCAGGCCAATACCGGTGTTGCCGCTGGTTGGTTCAATGATCACGCTACCTTCTTTCAAAATTCCTTTTGCTTCGGCATCTTCGATCATACTTAATGCAATACGGTCTTTGATACTTCCACCGGGGTTGGCACGTTCCAGTTTACTCCAAACTTCTACATCAGCAGAAAATAAACGGTTGATGCGTACATGTGGCGTGTTGCCAATGGTTTCTAAAATGTTATTTGCTTTCATCTCGATTTGTTTTATTGTTTGTTGCGAATATTTTAAATGATAAAATTCAGCGGCTCTGTGAAATCTTTTTTATCGGTTACAATGGTTTCACTTTTCGTGTACACTACACTATGCGGTATTACACTTTGTGTGATCCAGGTGTTGCCACCTACAATACTGTCGTGACCGATCACTGTATTACCACCAAGAATAGTACTGTTGGCATAGATCACTACGTTGTCTTGAATGGTAGGGTGTCGTTTTGTTTGCGCATCTTCTTTCCGTACTGCCAACGCACCAAGCGTAACGCCCTGATATATTTTTACATACTTCCCGATCACCGATGTTTCGCCTATCACAATGCCCGTTCCGTGATCAATAAAAAACGGACAACCAATTGTTGCGCCGGGGTTGATGTCGATGCCGGTACGGCTATGTGCCCACTCGCCCATCATACGGGGCAGAATGGGAATTTTCTTTTTGTACAATGCATGTGTTAAGCGATACACAATGATGGCATAAAAGCCGGGGTACGAAAGCACCACTTCTTCAATAGAGTAAGCAGCCGGATCAAATTCAAGGATCAACTCCGCATCTTCTATCAGCTCTTGTTTGATGTGTTGAAGTTCTTCAAAATATTCTTCGGTAACAGCCAGCACATCCATTTCATATTTCTGCGAAAGCGGAGTAAGAATTTCAATGAATTTTTTGTGGAGCGATGCCTGCATACTTGCCTGCGTTTGTACAAACGACTTCGGATCACTGATCAGCGGAAAGAGGTAGTTGATCAACTCTTCTGTAAAGGTGATCACCGTTTGCCGGGACGGAAAATTACTGCTGAGCAGGTAACCGGGGAATGTATACATGTGAAAAAATTTAAACGTCCTCTGTGGCAGGCAATGAATGGTCGGTCACTTTTACATCAAGTGATCAAGCGAAAATAAGGCATCTTTTGTTTAGTCTACTGATCCGGTTGATTTTTAGCATCTTCGCAATCCATCGGCGTCCATTTATGACAGAATGCTAACAAATTACTTTACTTCAGCGCTTTTTTCAAGGCTTCTACTGTTTTTTTATCGTTCCCGACAAAGATCTGTTTGTTGAGAATGGTTACCGGACGTTTGAGAAAGGTGTCTTCTGAAAGAATATAATTTTTATAATCCTCCTCTGTCAGTTGTTTGTCTTTCAACCCCAGTTCTTTATACTTCAGGGCACGGCGGCTGAACAGTGCCTCATAGCTACCCGCCAGTTGTTTCATTTCTTCCAGCTGTTTGGCTGTTATCTTTTCTTCACGGATATTCTGAAATTCAATACCAGCCAGATCGGCTCCTGTTTCTTTGATAATGGCCTGGCAGGTGGTGCAGTGAGCGAGGTGGTACATTTTCTTCTTCATAAACAAATCTTGAATTTGCTTGTAACTTAAGCGATTTTTGCTCTACATATACATTTACGCAAACCAATTGGTTGAATGACCGACCACACTGAACAGAATTTTCTGCAACTGGTACAGCAGCACCAGGGCATTATACGCAAGGTATGCCATCTCTATGGCCGCAGCGATGTGGACAGGGATGATCTGTACCAGGAAATTGTGATCCAGTTGTGGAAAGCCTTCGGTAGTTTCCGGGGCGATTCGAAGATCAGTACCTGGATGTACCGCATTGCGTTAAACACAGCCATCAGCAACCTGCGGAAACAGTCGAGAAAAGTTGCACTCAGCTTTCCGGAATTTATTCCACGGGAAGAGGCTGATACAAATGAAGAACGGATCAAAGAAGAAAAGCTCAAAGAAATGTATGCGGCCATCAGCCGTTTATCGGAAGTGGAAAAAGCAATTGTTATGCTTTACCTCGAAGATAAAAGTTACGAAGAGATGGAAGAGATCCTCGGTATCAACAACGGTAACCTGCGGGTAAAAATGAACCGTATCAAAGACAAATTACGTACACTTACTAAAGCAGAATCGTATGGAGCTTGATCAGCTAAAAGAAATGTGGGGCGATATGGCCATAAGTAAAAAAGGTTCTTCGTTTGAAGAGATACAGGCCATGCTGCGTAAAAAATCGAAGAGCCCCATTGCCAAAATGAAACGCAATCTGATGATCGAAATGGTTGCGGTGATTGTACTTTACACCTTGATCATTATTGATTATGTGATGACATATAATGGTGTGATGCTTAGTATTCCTTTGTTAATGTTTGTTCTGGGAGTTCTGTTTGTTATTTACTATATCCGCAAACGAAAATTGTTGAAAGATATGGAATGTGTTACCTGCGAAGTGAAATCAAACTTACAGCAGCAGCTAAACATACTCGAAAAATATGTTCGCTTTTACATGCTGGCTGGTACGTTGTTGTTTCCGCTAACCATGATCTTTATGAGTGTAGTTTTGTATTTCTATTCGGCCGAAATGCAACAATTATCGAAGCCTATGCCGTTTCTTCCGTTTATGGCTATTGTAACAGGAAGTGCAATCGTCTTAACAATCCCTATGTACTTTTTGAATAAATGGTATGTTCGTAAACTATATGGTCAGCATGTTGAAAAGTTGAAGTTGATTGTAAGTGAAATGAGTGAAGAAGAAAACTAAAAAAGAAACCATGAAAAAAATTATCAGCACGTTCTTAGTTGCAGTGATTTGTACCAGCTCCGCATTTGCACAGATACAACCAAAAAGTAGTTTGCTCTGGGAAATTACAGGCAACAATCTGCAACAACCTTCTTATCTGTTTGGAACCATCCATATTATTTGTGAAGAAGATTTCTTTTTTCCTGCTATCGTAAAAGAAAAATTTTCCAATGCACAGGAAGTATTTCTTGAATTGGACATGGATGACCCGATGATGATGATGAAAATGATGACGATGTTGCAATTGCCCAAAGGACAAACCATTAAACAGTTATTTGCTGATAGTGCCGCCTTTGCAGCATTTGATAAAAAGTACCAGGAAATAACCGGTACATCTGCCATGATGTTTAATACATTCAAACCATTTATGCTGATGAGTATGCTGGCGCAGAAATCGCTGAACTGTGCAAACAGTGAATCATACGAACAAACATTTATGGCGTTGGCAGCAACGCTGAAAAAAGATCTCAAAGGGCTTGAAACAATGGAAGATCAGATCGCAGTATTTGACGGCATCCCCGACAGCACAGAAATTACCAATCTGCAAACCATGCTGAAAGATTTTGACAAGCAGGTAGAAGAATTTAAAAAACTGGTAGCGGTTTATAAAACACAGGATGTGGACGCCATGTATCGCTTCACCAATCAATCACCCGAATTGATGGGCGCTGAAGACGAGTTGCTCACCAAACGCAATAACAAATGGATTCCGGTAATGAAAGCAAGTATGGAAAAAGGCAATACGTTCTTTGCTGTAGGTGCTGCTCATTTAGGTGGTGATATTGGCGTGATTGCATTACTGCGGAAGCAAGGATATACTGTGAAGCCGGTGAAGTTGTAAGCAGCTTTTTATAAGAAAATAATTCAAGGACATATTGGGGAAGAGACCAGCGAGGCAACAGCTAACAAGTTTAGGGCTCTTTTTTGCAGACAGATGAGATTTAATAGTTGGATTTTTCTAATTTAGATTTGCGAAACCAAAAACCATGGAGCAGTCTAAACTTAGAGAACTTTTTTATCATCACGAAGGTAAACTGATCCATAAATGGGACCATTACTTTGATGTGTATGAAAAATATTTTTCAAAATACATAGGGAAAGAACTAAATATTCTTGAGATAGGTGTATCACACGGAGGCTCCCTTCAACTTTGGAAAAAATATTTCGGACCGAATGTTAACATCTACGCAATCGATATTAATCCTGAATGTAAAAAGCTGGAGGAGGAGCGCATAAAAATTTTTATTGGATCCCAAAGTGACAAACAATTCCTTCAGCATATTATTAACGATTTGCCGGAACTTGATATTATTCTTGATGATGGTGGGCATACCATGCAGCAACAAATTGTTTCTTTCGAAGCTTTATATCTGAAAGTAAAAGAAGGGGGGCTTTATGTGGTGGAAGACACACATACTTCATATTGGTATGAGTTTCATGGTGGTCTGAAAAACCCTAATAGTTTTATCGAGTATTCAAAGAACCTGGTTGACTCTCTATATGAAGGTCATTTGAACGAGAAGCAAAAAGTGGTAGTAAACACGATCACAAAACATATTTCAGGTATTTCTTTTTACGACAGCATTGTGGTGTTTGAAAAGAAAAAGCGAAACGATCCTTTTCACATTAAAAAAGGGGAGGAGACAATTGAACCGTATGTCCAAAAAGAGCTTCAAAAGTCTTCATTGCTCAGGAAGCTAAAACTAAAACTGTTTGGAAAGATCGATACATTCCGGTTAAACGATAAAGGGAAAGTATAATTCGGTACAACCAATGTTTGTTTGAATTTCTCATTTCATACAGCATCCCCGCTGCTTATCTTCGCAACATGCAGCATCTGGCTATTTTTCTTTCCAATACATTCAACAAACAGTTACTCATTCAGCAATTGCTTGAGAAAAAAGCAACCGGTTTGTTATCGATGTTCAACAGCAGCGATGTGCAATTGTTTTCCTCCTACACACTTCAGCAATATTTACACGAAGAAGAGATTCACGGATACTGTGGTATTGAAGCTGCACGAACACAAACACTCCGTTCCATGTCGAGTGGCGAACAGAAGAAAGTATTGCTGCAACATTTACTTTCCTTAAAACCGGATGTTTTCATATTGGATAATGTGTTTGATAATATCGATACAACCGCACAGCAATCGCTCAAAGCAGCATTAGAACAAGCAGCCGGTCAAACAATCTTTATTCAGTTATTACACCGGCAATGGGAACTGCTTCCGTTTATTCAACAAACAGTAACCGTTAATCAGCAAAATGAATTTGTTCCGTTTGAGGCAGACGCAACAGCAACTAACCAACCAAGCGATCAGCCAATACCTGCTCCATTGCATCACTATGCGATCAACAACAATGAACTCGTTCGCTTTGCAGATGTAAGTGTAAGTTATGATGGCCGGCAGGTTTTGCAACACATCAACTGGACCATCAATAAAGGAGACTTCTGGCAATTGAAAGGTCCCAACGGATCGGGTAAAACAACATTGCTAACCATGATCACCGGTGATAATGTAAAAGGCTATGGACAGGAACTGTTCATTTTCAAGCGAAAAAAAGGAACTGGTGAAAGTGTGTGGGATATTAAACAAAAGATCGGTTATCTCACACCGGCTATGACTGACCTGTTCAGCACACGCCATACATTGGAGCAAATGATCGTCTCCGGTTTTGTGGATCAGATCGGTTTGTATTCTGTTCCAAGCGATATGCAGCAGCGTGCAGCATTTGAATGGATGCAGTTGCTGCAACTGGAACAAAAAGCACGGCTGCCGTTCAACAAATTGAGTACAGGTGAACAACGGCTTGCATTGATTGCACGGGCCATGGTAAAACATCCTCCCTTATTGATCTTAGATGAACCGTTGATGGGATTAGATGATGCCAATGCTGCAAAAGTGATTCAGCTCATCAATAAACTCGCAGCAGAAAGTACCACTGCTATTTTATACGTTTCTCATCAAACAGAAAAAGGATTGGAGCCGCAGAAAGTATTTGAATTAATCAAGACTGAAAACGGATCGATTGGAAGAGTTGTGTGATTGTTTGCCACTAAGGCTCAAAGGCAGAAAAGACGGGCAAATGTGCCCGCCCTTTCTTAGATGTATTCGTATCTGTAAACTTTGCGTCTTAGTGCCTTTGTGGCAAAATCAAAATCTTGTTTCTAAATAATGCGGCAGTAATGCACGCCATGTATTCCAATCATGTGGCCACTCTTGCCCCCAGATATCCAGTTCGTAGTTAATGCCTTTATCGTATAAAATTTTTGCAAAGCGTCCGCTGCTCGAAGGATCTTCATACGCACCACTGCCACTGAAAATATGAATATGATTGCTTTGGCGCACCTGTTCCAATATAGCATGATCGGTTAAGTTGGGCATATAATGCATGGGACTGTTGTAATACACCTGATCGTCATAGTGACCTTTCGTGTATTCGGTCAAATCATACACGCCGCTCATCGCAATTACACCATTGATCAAATCAGGACGTTTTAAAAACAAATTCATACTATGCAACGCACCAAACGATGCACCACAGGTAATAATGGGCGTATCGAACGATGTATTGGTTTTAATGAACGGCACCACTTCATTAAAAATATATTCGTTGAACTGGTTTTGACGGATGGCTTTGTGTGCACCTTCCATCTCATTGTTCATCCAGCTTTCGGTATTGATGCTGTTGACAGAATACACTTTTACTTTACCGGCTTCGATCCACGGTTTCAATGTATCCATTAATTGAAAACGTTCGTATTCCAAATAATCAGCCGCTGCTGTTGGCACAAGTAACAATGCAAAACCATAATGACCATACGTAGCGATGGGCATTTCTTTATTGAGTGCGGGGCTATGCCAGCCAAATAATTCTCTATGCATATATTTTGATTTAATGGAAGCGAATGCTTCTGTAGCAATATACTCCCTTTCTGTTTTGGAACATTACTTAAACAGAAAGGGAGTTAACGAATTTTTCAATTATGCTGCTCCCGGCTTACCGGTAGTAGCAGCGCCGCCCATGCTGGACACATCACGGTCAAACATATATAAGCCACTCTTATCGCCACCGATCAGTTTTAATTTGTCGAGGATATGGCGTGCCAATGATTCTTCTTCGATCTGTTCACTCACATACCATTGCAAGAAATTATGTGTGGTGTAATCTTTTTCTTTCAGGCAACTGTCAACCAAACGGTTGATCTCAGTACTCACCAATATTTCATGGTCCAGCACCTGCTGAAATAATTCCTTAACTCCCTTGTATTTAGCGGCAGGTGCTTTTAACTGTGGAATAACGCCATGTCCGCCACGCTCATTGATGAATTTCACCAGTTTCAGCATGTGCATGCGCTCTTCATCGCTGTGTTTATATAAAAAAGCAGCTACGCCGCTAAGTCCTTCCACTTCGGCCCAACTGGCCATGGCTAAATAGATCTGCGATGATTCTGCTTCGAGCAATACCTGCTCGTTAAGCGCCTTTTCAATTTTTGGGGATAGCATAATTTTGATTTTTTAATTCTTCTAATTTACGATTACTGGAACTTTTAATGCCTGATATGGTCTGAAATCTACGAATTACGTAAAACCTCAACCAAAACCGGCCGTTTGTTGTTATTTTTGCAGCTTAAAGTTTCACCAACATGATACAAACAGGTAACCCCGTTATCAGCATCTATACAGAAATGACGCCAAACCCGGAAACAATGAAGTTTGTGGCCAATAAACTTCTCTATCCCGGCAAAAGCATTGATTTCCCTGAAGTAGCAAGTGCCGATGCATCTCCGCTGGCGCAGGAACTCTTTGGTTTTCCATTTGTGAAAGCCGTGTTTATTGCCAGCAACTTTGTAACTCTCACCCGTTCTTCACCAGATACCGATTGGCAAGAGCTGATCCCTACCATTCGCCAGTTTTTGAAAGATTACCTGGAAGAAGGTAAGCCGGTGATCGACGAATCGAAAATAGTTGAGCCTGTAAAGGATGAGGTGGTATTGAGTGGCGATGAAAGCGATGTGGTAAAACGCATTCAGGAAATTCTCGAGAACTATGTAAAGCCAGCCGTTGAAATGGACGGTGGAGCTATCCAGTTCAAAAGTTTTAAAGATGGAAAAGTAAACCTCGCATTGCAGGGAAGTTGCAGTGGCTGTCCTTCTTCGATGATCACACTGAAAGCAGGTATTGAAGGAATGATGAAGCGCATGATCCCGGAAGTACAGGAAGTGGTAGCGGAAGCAGAATAAGATTGCTGATGATTTGATTAAAAGAGCATTATGATACGAAAAGAGGCACGTTACTGTGTCTCTTTTTTTATGGCAAAAGGTTGGCAACCTTAACCGAAACACACATTTCATCTTTACCTCACCAACTTCTTACATTTGTTCCACTCATGTACAAGCAACAACTCACCAAAGAACAGGCTCACCAAAAGGCAAAGCATTATTGTGCTTACCAGGAGCGTTGTCATAGTGAGGTAAAAGAAAAACTGTATGGCTTTGGGTTGCGTAAATCAGATGTGGAAGAGTTGTTGTCGAAACTGATTGAAGAAGATTATCTCAATGAAGAACGGTTTGCGGTGCAGTTTGCCGGTGGGCGCTTCCGGATGAAACAATGGGGACGGATCAAGATCAAATACGAACTGAAACAGAAATTCGTAAGTGAGTACCTGATCAAAAAAGCGATGAAAGCAATTGATGAAGAAGACTATTGGGCCACGGCTCAAAAACTGTATGATCAAAAACTCAAACAACTGAAAGGCGAAACAAATATGTTCATCCGTAAACGGAAGCTCACCGATTACTTAATGCAAAAAGGCTATGAACAAAACATTATTAGCGAATTGTTACGTTGAACGCTTTGTGCCGATTTTTAGTAATCTTGTAACCGCATGTTGAAACCAGCCATTGTAACTCTTCTTCTTATTTCCTGTTTTGCTTTTGCAAAGGCACAGGACTCAACTGCTGTTTTTACAAAGGAGTTGACGTTCATTACAGAGAATGATAATTATAATTTCACTAAACAGGATCGCTATTATTCCAATGGAATTTTTCTTCGCTATCAATGGCTCGGAAAACAAACGGCGTCATCAAAGCTGGCTGCCAAACTGCACCGCATTGAAGCCGGGCACATGATCTATAACCCACATCTCAACCGTCGTTCATTGGAACAGGTGCTGGAGCAACAGGATCGTCCGTATGCAGGTTGGTTATACGCCAGCTATGGGCAAACAAATGTGTTGAACGATGAACGTGTGCTGCAATTTGATGGAGCCGTTGGTATTCTTGGTCCTGCTGCAAAAGGAAAAGAAGTGCAAACAAACTATCACAACTTTATTGGTCTGTATAAACTGTATGGGTGGGAGAACCAGTTACTGAATGAAGCAGGTGTAAATGCATCGTTACGTTTTTATCAGCCATTAATGGAAGCGAGAAAGAACATGACTCTTCATGCAACGGGCAAGGCAACTTTGGGCAATACGTTTACGAATGCATCCGCCGGAGTTTTATTAAAAGTCGGTAAGCTGGAAGCGGAACAATACAGCGCTTACTGGACGAGCCGACTCGGACAAAACAAACAACAGCAACGCCATCAAACTGAGTTTATCTTTTTTCTTGAACCAACATTGATGGCGCAGGCCTACAACGCAACAGTGCAAGGTGGAATGTTTCGAAAGGACAAAGGCAACTATACATCAGAGCTGAATCCATTCATCTATCTCATTAAATCAGGGATCATTCTATCTAACCGACAAACATCTTTCTCAGCGTATTACCATATCAAACAACGGGAAGCAAAAACCATGATCGATCCGTTTGAAGTGTATGGTGCTTTTGCATTCAGCATCCGCTTTCGCTAACTTCGTGGCATGAGCCATCTCACATTCACACTTATTCAAACCAATCTTCATTGGGAAGATAAAGCTGCCAACCTGCAGATGCTGGAGGAGAAGATCAATTCTATCCAACATCCAACGCAGATCGTTGTACTTCCTGAAATGTTCAATACAGGGTTTAGTATGAAGCCCGAAGAGTTGGCAGAACCCATGAATGGTCCTACGGTTGAATGGATGAAAAAAATCGCTGCTGAAAAGCGGGTGATTGTTACCGGTAGTTTGATGATAAGTGAGGCCGCTCCAAGCGGCCAAACGATTGAAGCGAACGAAAGTGGTCAGACCGGCGAAGCCGGGCCGACCCAGTATTTCAACCGTCTCATCTGGATGTTACCGAATGGCCAACATGGTGTGTATAATAAACGTCATTTGTTTGCGTATGCAAATGAAGACAAACATTATACTGCAGGAACCAAACGTTTAATTGCTTCGGTAAATGGCTGGAAGATCAATTTGCAGGTGTGTTATGATCTGCGGTTCCCGGTTTGGGCAAGGCAGCAAGCTCCCTCTCCTTTGGAGAGGGCGGGGGGTGAGGTTGAGTATGATGTATTGATCTATGTTGCCAATTGGCCCGAACGAAGAGTGCATGCGTGGAAAACATTGCTCACGGCAAGAGCCATCGAAAACCAATGTTATGTTATTGGCGTAAACAGAACAGGTGATGACGGGAACGGTGTTTATCACAGTGGCAGCAGTATGGTGATTGATGCCATGGGTGAAGTATTGTATGAAAAAGAGCATGAAGAAGATATTCATACCATTACGCTGTCCAAAGAAAAACTCGAAGAGATACGTCATAAACTTCCTTTCTTAAAAGATGGAGATGCGTTCAGCATTCTCCCCTGATCGAATATGCTGGCATTTTACAACGGAACAATTTTTACGGGCGATCGTTTTGTCAACGGCCATGCAGTGTTGGTAAACAAGGGGCTGATTGAAGCGGTATTGCCAGCAGCTGATCTTCCTGCTGATATCGATCGTTACGATCTGCAGGGAAATGTGTTAGTGCCTGCGTTTATTGATCTGCAATTGTATGGCGGCAACGGATTGCTGTTTTCACAAGCGTTGAATGAAGAAGCAATCGTTGCAACAGATGCTTATTGTGTAAGCGGGGGTTGTACACGTTTCCTGTTAACGATGGCCACCAACAGTATCGACATTTTTCTGCAAGGGATTGATGTTGCAAAAAATTTTCTGCATAAAAATCCAAACAGTGGTTTGTTGGGATTACATCTGGAAGGACCGTACATTAATCCGGTAAAACGTGGCGCACATTTATTGGAACACATCAAACAACCCACACTTGATGAAGTAAAATTATTGCTGGAGAAAAGTAAAGGCATTGTAAAGATGATGACGCTTGCACCTGAACAATGCAGTGATGAAGTGATTCAACTGTTGCTTGATAACAACGTCATTGTTTCAGCCGGGCATAGTAATGCAACGTATCAACAGGCAACTGAAGGTTTTAACAAAGGCATTACAACTGCAACGCATTTATTCAATGCGATGTCTCCATTGCAGGGAAGAGAATTAGGAATGGTGGGTGCCATTTATGATCATGCAACTGCACACAGCAGTATTGTGTGTGATGGTTTTCATACATCGTTTGCGGCTGTACGTATCAGCAAAAAAATGATGCAGGAGCGTTTGTTTTTAATTACCGATGCAGTAACCGAAACAAGCGAAGGGGCTTATCAACATGTATTGAAAGATGATCGTTATGTATTACCTGATGGAACATTGTCTGGTTCTGCACTAACCATGATAAAAGCAGTGAGCAATTGTATCAACCAAGCGGGTATTGAATTTGATGAAGCGTTACGTATGGCTTCGCTTTATCCGGCACGGGCAGCACAGCTGCAGGGTTTAGGGAAAATTGAAGAGGGATTTAAAGCTGATCTTATTGTTCTTTCCAACGAACGAAAAATTAAAGCAGCGTTTCGCAACGGTGTTTTTTGTAATTGATCTGAATCAATCAATTCTTCTGCAGCAGTTATCTTTTTCTGATCGATTTAATTCTGAAATAATAGCTTGGTTCAACACAGGGACAGGGAGCCTGGTCTTTTGTCGAAACAAGACAAATATTTACTGCAACCGAATCGGCCGGGCTTTTAAATTCTGCAGCTAATTCAGTATCCTTTACCTGGTAAAATTTCCAGTTGCCTGTTCTCCCATTTGAAAAATACCAGCCAATTCCATTTGCTGAGGGGTCGCCACCCCAGAAAATATGACCATCCGCACAAAAATCAAGTTTCGGTTGTACAGGTTTTATACATGCGTTGAAACTAATCAGGAGCAACAGCGAAATGATCATTTTTTTCATATACAGAATTTCTCAGTTCAACGAATCACTGGTGAAACCACCGTTGTGTTCGTTAAGCAAATTACGAAGAAATTCAACTTTTTAGAAATCGTCACATTGGTTCGTTTTTCCGCAACCGGATACAAATAAAAAGGACCACAGTATGAATACCGCAGTCCTGATCAACATGGAAAATATACAAAGCCTTTAATAGGCGGGCACTTCTTCCTGCGTTCGTTTCTTTTTATGTTCCGGTATGTTTGGAAGTGGTTTGGCAATTGTTTCCAATTGTTCCGTTTCCATTTTTGATCGTTTATTGCTCAGGTAGCGTGATAATTTTAATTTGTAGAAATCATAGAAGATCACCACCACCAAAAATAAACTCACTACATAAAACAAACCAAAGCCCATGTACATGTACGTAAAGCCTGATGCTACTGCACCCACCAGATAACCGGCTGCTATGGACAGTAACAGTTTTGCTTTTCCTCTTAACTCTTTGTTCTGGCGGTATTCTTTTCGTGTAAACATCGAAAAGAGAATACCAAGATCAGTTGTTGTACCGGTAAGGTGAGTTGTTTTAACTGCAAAGTTGGAAATGCTGGCAGTTAACCCATTCTGCAAACCCATTGCAAACAGCATGAGAGATAACAACGTTTCTGTTTCAGCTAATGTCTCTTTATAAAAAAATGATCCATAGGTACCAACGGCCACCAGGCAAAGTATTTCTAATACTACAGGCAATGCATGCGCTACATACGCATTGCGTTTATTCAAGTGTATCACGAACATGTTGGATACAAAACTTCCAAAGAAAAACAGGAAGATCCAGGCAAACACCACCGCTCCCTGATATAAGTTTCCTTTCACTAATTCCGATGCAAGGATGGCGAAGTGTCCTGTAATGTTGGAGCTGAACGAGAAGAACAATAGCAATGATGCAATATTGACCATCCCTGCTGAAAATGCGGTTAAAACTCCAAGCCTGATGTTATCTCCCAACGTTCTGCTGTTACTGAATTTCCTGAGCATAGGTATTTGTTTTATTCCGTTCAAACGTTAAGCGGGCAATGCCCCTGGCCTGCACATCCGATTCGGCGTCCAGTATCATTCTGTCTTTATTTAACTCAGTTAACTGGTAATTTTCTACATGGCCATCCGCATATTTAATTTGCAAAACATGACCTCTTCCTTTGATGGTCCATGTTAATTGTTGAATCTCATCGTTAACGGTCAGTCGAAGTTTACCATCGGGTAAAAATTCCCAGTTCTCTGCTTCGTGTAATGAAAAAGCGGGCTGGCTGTTTGTTGCTGTTGTTTTACTGGCAGCCATAATATCGGCACCAATGGATGTATTGTTTTCATACATCCACGTTTTTTCATCCCATGGCCCCAATATAACTTTCTCCGGACTGGCGGCTGAGCTCATCATCACTGTAAAACCCGTGAGCCCCAGTGCAAACACTGCGATATAGATCAACCAAAGTTTCATTGTAAAAAAATTTAAACGTTATCCCATTGATACACGGTTCGTAAACAACTCGGCCACATTTCCTTTTTCAGGCATTGGCACTTCAATTGCCGAACCAATCGTTATAATATTCAATTTGCTTGCTTTGATAAAAGGCAGCAGATCAAAGCTGTTGCGATTCTTGAATTGCGGATTATAAAGAATAGGTAAGCATACTTCATCGATCCGGTTTGCTTCAGCAAACTGATTGAACGCTGCTTGTGTAAAGCCGGTGAAAATGTCTTTGCGCATAATGCGTACCTGCGAAGCGTATTTATTTTTTAATACACGCAATGCTTCTTCAAACGCAGGATTGGTGAGTGATTCCAACACCTTTGATTTGGAAAAGAAAAGCAGATTTGTAATGGAATCGCTCTGGTGCATACCATGCAACAGAACAATGTTGATTCTTGTATTGCGATCCTGCTCATTGAGATAGGATTTTACAATGTTCAAAGAGGCAATACTGAAATCTGTAGGGACTAATACTGTTTTTTCCATAGCATTTTTTGTTTTGCGATTAGAGTGCAAAAATGTACCCGGGTCATTAAAATGATGTAAGGGTACTGTTAGAATGCTATTAGAATATGAGTGATTAAATTAAAATCAAATTAAAAGTTCAACAGGACTGTAAAATTTGTTGAAGGATATAAAACCGAACAGCGCCGTTTTTTCAACATTATAATTTATGCTGATTAATTTTTGGTTGTACAGTTGCACTTACAATTCGTATTGCCCTACCGGAAGATTGATCTGCACAGTAGTTCCCTGCTGCATAATGGACGAAACAATGATCTCTCCCTGGTGAAGACGGATGATGTTTCGTGTAAGCGGCAACCCGATGCCATACCCTTCATACTTGAGTGTATTCGATGCCCGGAAGAACGGATCATAAATATATTTCAGCTCACTATCAGGAATACCAATGCCCTGGTCTTTTATAATGACGAATACATTTTGATCGGAGGCGCCGATCGATACATGTACCACTTTATAATCGCTGTACTTACATGCATTACTGATAATATTGCTCAATGCAAGATGCAGTAACTGTTCGTTGCCTTTTACTTTTAACTTAGAAGGATTTTCAGGCAGCAAACTCATATCAATATGAATATTACTGCGGGGATTTATTTTTTCGATCGTTTCTTTTACATCCCATAGTAACTGATCGATCCGCACTTTGTCAAACTTCTGACTCTTACCGTTAAAACCTGTTTGCGCAAGGAAGAGCAAGGCCTTGGTTTTTCGATCCAGTTTTTCAGCTTCATCAAGAATTACGGTGATGGTTTCAATATACTCTTCAGTTTTCCGCACTTTGGATAAGGTTACATCTGCTTCACCAATAATGGCTGTTAATGGTGTACGTAACTCATGAGATGCATTACTTACAAAATTGTTTTGTGTTTCAAATGATGTTTCAATACGGTCAAGCATATTGTTGAACGTTCGTGTAAGTTCTGCCAATTCATCATTGCTTTTAGTTTGATCGAGACGCAGATGCAGATTTTCAGAACTGATTTCTTTCACACTGTCTGTAATTTTTCGCAACGGGCGGAATACAAATTTTGCAAAATACAACGCAATAAGTGCAGAGAATAAAAATGCAGCAATTATGGCAAACACAAGAGTACGGCGCAGATAGGCAGAGTGATGCAGTTCAAAATAATTTTGTGCTGATGCCACTACTACATACTCGCCTTGTTTACTCTTATAACGGATGGCTTTGTAAAACATTCCGTTTTTGCTGAACTCTGCTTTGCCATCGCTCAGCACATTATTAAAAAAAGAAACCGGGATACCAATTGTTTTTGCTTCTTCAGCAAATGATTCGCCCGGTGATATGCGAAAAAACCGATCCTGTTCCTGCGGAAGTTTTTCGAAAAATTCGTTCCGCAGATCTTTGATACCGGCTTGTGCGGCGCCTTCGTCCTGATCAAGTTCAACTTTGGCTGCAGTAACGGCACGAATTTCCAGCAGCTTGTAAAAATCTTCGTAGGAATAGTTTGAAACTGAGAGGTACACAAATCCGCTAAACAGCAAAATGATGGTTAAAAAAGCTGTTAACAGAATGAGCATGGTCTTGACCTGTATCTTCATCAGTACCGTAGTTTAAAAGTGAAACAGGGAGTTTATCCGTTATCCTTCAACACGTATCCCATTCCTATAACAGTGTGAATGAGTTTTTGATCGGCATAGCTGTCGATTTTCTTGCGGAGGTAATTTACATATACATCCACCACATTGGTGCCGATGTCAAAATTTACACCCCACACTTCTTCCAGTATATCAATGCGTGAAAGCACTTTGTTTTTATTCTTCATGAAATACAGCAACAACCTGTATTCGGTTGTGGTAAGTGAAATCACCTTACCATCACGTGTAACTGTTTTGGTATAATCATTCAGCTCCAGATCAGCAAACCGATATACATGCTCTTCCTGTATTTCGGGCAACGAGTTTGAATTGTCTGATGAGCGGCGAAGCAATGTTCGGATGCGGGCTACCAGTTCAATAAACTTAAATGGTTTTACGAGATAATCATCAGCACCAGTTTCAAGGCCCAGCACAATGTTTTCTGCAGTGCCCAGTGCTGTTAGAAAAAGAACCGGTATGGAGTTGTTGGTTTTACGGATCTCCCGGCAAACTTCCAGCCCGTTTTTATCGGGCAACATTATATCGAGGATCACTATGTCAAAATAATTGGCATCAAACAGCTGTAGCCCTGTGGTGCCATCAAATGCAACTGTTACATCAAACCCTTCCTCAGTAAGTCCTTTTTTGATAAACGAAACAACATGTGTTTCATCTTCAACCAGTAATATTTTTTTCATGATGGCTTCACACATTTAACAGCATCAGTCATCAGTATGCTGTACTGCTGTGCAAAGGTATCTGTTAAGCCAGAATAAAAAAGTAAAAGGACGTTAAAGAATGATCGGTATGCGGGTGCGATCGGTAAAAGATATTTATCGTTTACCGATGCGTTTCACCTCATACACATCCATTGGTTCTGCACAAAAGCATTGATATTTTTCGTTTGTTTTGATAAGACAAACTGAAACTGCGAGGCTGTCGGTTAAATATCTTGACGGAATATCTTTCAGTTTAACGATTCGTGGAAGATCGGCCGATTCAAAATACCAGCCCAACCCATCAACTGCAGGTTCGCCTCCCCAACGGATCACACCATCGGTACACAGTTGATCTTTTTGGCAGGCGCTAAAAAGAATGAATACAAAAAATGAGAGAAGGAATTGCTTCATACATTCATTGACAGTTGTGTCAGCTTTTCCGTTGCATGATCAGCTCCAGTGCTTTCTCCATTTTGGGATCAATGTTACGGCGAATGCTTTCTGCACTGGCTTTCACTTCCACATCGGGCAGCACACCCTTCCCGTCTTTGGGATAATTTTTATTATTCACGATACGGTACAGCGGTATACGTACACGCATTTTACTGTTCGGCAAAATCATTTCCGGAATAAACACTCCATTGTTTCCATAATAACCACCGCCGGTTTCTTCGCCCACAATCGTTACATTCTTTTGTCCTTTTACAGCGGCAGCAAATAATGTAGTAGCAGAAAATGAATAACCGCCGGTGAGTACATAAACCTGTCCGGTATATCTGTTTTTTAACGGGCTGTACTGTTTATTATTAAAATATTTAAACGCATACATGCTGTCGTTTTTCTTCTTACTCAGAAAAAACAAACCAAGGTTATAAATGAATCGCTTGTACACCCGTGCATCGGTTCGAAGTTTTCGATGTGTTGCATAAATGGAATCAGCATAAATAAACGGCTCCTGTTTGATAAGCCTGGTAAGACAAAGTGATGTTTTAATTAATCCACCGCCGTTGTTACGCACATCGATTACTAAGTGTTGAATCTGTTTCTTTTTTAACTGACGAAAACTTTTTTTCAAATAATGTTTACTCAAACTGGTGCTGAAGCTGTTGATGCGTAACGAAGCGAATGTACCCGTTGAATCAATATTGAAACTTCGTGTGCGTTGTAAACGGCGCTCCCGATCAGTTATGGTGGGAGTTGGCGGAGCCGGCGCAGGAATAGTAGAAGTAAAAGGTCTGCGTCGTAACGTATCGGCTTGCGGATCATATACAGGCAAGTTTAATTGCCGGCTCAGTCCATTGAACCCAATAAATTCAACAGCATAATTCTTCTGTAATCCAAAACGCATATTGTAATACGTAGTGAAATTATTGCTGAGGTTTTGATAACTGAAATTTTTTGCATTCCCATCGATCGATACCAACGGCAGCATTGAATCAATGATCGATCTTGCTGATAAACCATTGATGGAAAGTAAGGGTGTACCTACCCGGATAATGGAATCTCTGCGATTGAGGTTGATGGTTACGACCAACGATGAATCATCAATTACTTTCGCCAACAAGGGAAAGGTTTTTAAACGTCTTCCTTCTGTATAGTTGTAATAGTTTTTTGAGAACCGCACACTGGTATGTCCGCAACGAATGGGGAACAATGTTTCTGCTACAATGGTCCTGAACTGAATTTCATTGAGCGAATCATTGAGTCGAGTATATGCATTTTGAAAAGAAGCATCCACTTCTTCTTTTGATGAATACCAATAAAGCGATGGGTGATTTTCTTTCAACGCTTTTTCCATTACCTCCACATCTTCCCGCAACTGATCGGGACTGTATTTCCGTTCAGGTGTATAGTTAAGATTACCCGTTGCGGAACAGGACGAGAGCAGATAGCCAAGGATCAGCAACGTAAAAAAGGTGATGTTCTTCATTGCACAATTTATTTTCCAAATGCATTCCAGCCCTGAGCTGTTAATGCATATTTATTACCGCCTCTGGTAAGAATGTGAGCGCCTTCTTTTTGTTCGGCCACATATCCTACCACACGAATGCCATTGACATCTTTTATTTTATCATAATCTGCTTGCGACAATGTAAAGATCAATTCATAATCTTCACCGCCACTTAAAGCACAGGCGGTAGGATCGATCTCTAACTTATACGCAAATTCTTTTGCATCCGGATGTACGGGCAACTTGTCTTCGTACAAGACAGCACCTACTCCGCTTTGCTTGCAGATATGTAATACTTCGCTGCTGAGTCCATCGCTGATGTCCATCATTGCAGTAGGAACAATATTTTCTTTTTCAAAAAACTCAATGATGTCTTTTCGTGCTTCCGGCTTTAATAAACGTCCAACAATATAATCCCGGTTTTCTAAGTCGGGTTGTACGCCTTTTGTTTCAAGAAAGATTTTCTTTTCACGTTCCAGCAAAAGCAAGCCCAAATAGGCACCACCGAGATAACCGGTCACGCAAATGAGATCATTCACTTTAGCTGTGCTGCGTTTTACAAATTTGTCAGGCGCCACTTCGCCAATGGCAGTAACGCTGATCACAAATCCTTTTTGGGAAGAAGTGGTATCGCCACCAACAAGGTCTACTCCGTATTCTTCACAGGCCACATACACGCCGTCATAAAATTCTTCCAGCGCTTCCAGGCTGAAACGGTTGCTCACTGCAATGCTCACGGTAATTTGGGTAGGTGTTGCATTCATGGCATAGATGTCGCTCACATTCACCACTACACTTTTGTAACCGAGGTGTTTCAATGGCGTGTACATCAAATCAAAATGGACACCTTCCATCAAAAGATCAGTTGTTACCACCGTTTGTTTTCCGAAATGATCGATCACAGCTGCATCATCGCCCACACCCAAAATAGTAGATGCGTTCTGATGCTCAATATTTTTTGTAAGATGCTCTATCAAGCCAAATTCACCGAGGGTTGATAGTTCTGTACGTTCTTCACTCATTTCTTATTTCAGATTTTAGATTTACGATTTCAGATTCTTTACAGCTTTTTGTTTGTCAGCTTCAATATTCTTCAGCGAGGTGTTGATTGATACAATTATAATTGAGAGCAACTCGTTCGCTTCTTTGTATAATACTCTTAATTCGCTTTTAAATTCATGATTGAATTCTGCCAGCAGTTCGTAAAAGAACATGCTTTCGTCCAGTTCTTCTTCTACTATTCGTAGCTTATTAATAAAATCTGCTTTTGATTTAGCCCTGCAAGCAGCCCTGTAATTTGCTCCGCTTGATGCTGAACATCTTACAAGCTGAGCAATGTGCGACTTGTTGATCAAGTTAACCGGTAGTTTCATACATAACCAGCCAGTTTGTACTGCTAATTCTTTTGTGCGCTTTTTTAATTCGTTTTTATCCATGATGTTTCAGGTTAATCTGCAATCGTAAATCTAAAATCTACAATTTCGCTGAAACTGCATAGTTAAAACATAAGCTTACAATACCTTTTTATTATTCACCACCTCCAACAACTCCTGATGTATTTTCCCGTTCGTTGCAACCAAATGCGGTTGATACGGCGAGTAGTGAGTGCCTTCGAAATCGGTAACAGTACCGCCTGCTTCTTCCACCATTAAAAAACCGGCAGCGCTATCCCATGCTTGTAATTTATGTTCATAAAAACCATCAAAGCGACCGGCAGCGACCCAACACAGATCAACGGCAGCACTTCCTAATCGGCGAACGGGCACTCCTTTGCGAATGAAACGCTCAAACACCTGCAACGGACCATTCGGCATATCCAGATACGTATAAGGGAAACCGGTTACCAAACAGGCTTTGATGAGTTGATCCTGATTGCTCACATGGATCTGTTTATCGTTGAGATAAGCGCCTTGACCACGTTCTGCAAAAAAGAATTCGTTCATGAATGGATTGTACACAGCACCTAAAATCATTTTCCCTCCGTGCTCCACTGCAATACTTACACAACAAATGGGTATACCGTTGGCAAAGTTGACCGTACCATCAATTGGATCGATGATCCATTTGTAGGAAGAGTCTTGTACAATTTCGCCGGCTTCTTCACTTAATATATAATGTTCAGGAAAATTTTTCCGGATCACTTCAAAAATAGCCCGTTCAGCTGCATGATCGGCTTCGGTTACAAGATTGTTGACGCCTTCTTTGTGATGAACTGCAAACTCGTTGTTGAAAAAATGAGTGAGTTGTGCTGCGCCAGCCTTTGTGGCTTCAATGAGGGTTTGTTTAAGCATGCGCAAAGATAACCCCGGCAATACAGATTTGAGATTGCAGATTTTAGATTTTAGATTTGGGCTTTATCAGCCCATGCAACTTTCCATTATCATCGTCAATTACAATGTCAAATTCTTCCTGGAGCAGTGTTTGCTTTCGGTGCACAAGGCTGTGGATGGCATGGAAGCAGAGGTGTTGGTGGTGGATAATGCGTCAACCGATGGAAGCCGTGAATACCTGGAACCAAAATTCAAGAACACTTGTTTTATATGGAATATTGAAAATGTTGGTTTTGGAAAGGCGTGCAATCAGGCATTGAAACATGCAAGGGGTGAGTATATTTTGTTTCTCAACCCCGATACGGTTGTGCCGGAAGATTGCTTTGAAGCATGTATCTCGTTTTTCAAACAAACAACAAATGCCGGGGCATTAGGCATCCGCATGCTGGATGGAAGTGGCAAGTTTTTACCGGAGAGCAAGCGCTCATTTCCATCGCCCGCCACTTCGTTTTATAAATTGAGCGGATTATCGTACATCTTCCCGCATTCAAAAACCTTTGGCCGCTATCATCTTGGCTATTTGAATGAACATCAAAATCATGAAGTAGATGTATTGGCAGGTGCGTTTATGATGATTCCGAAAAAAGTGCTGGATGAGGTTGGAAGTTTTGATGAGAGCTTTTTCATGTATGGAGAAGATGTGGACCTGAGTTATCGCATTCAAAAAGCCGGATACAAGAACTATTATTTCAGCGAACGATCTATTCTTCACTTTAAAGGGGAGAGTACCAAAAAAGCATCAGCGAATTATGTGCGGATGTTTTACGATGCAATGAGCAGGTTTGTACAAAAACATTATTCATCGTCCAGTGCCGGATTGTTTACAACGCTCATCAATGCCGCAATTTGGGTAAGAGCGTTCATGAGTTTAGTAAAGCGGTTTATTCAACGTGTGGGACTTCCGCTGTTAGATGCAGCGCTGATCTTTTTCAGTTACCTGCTGTCGAAATTTGTATGGACGAAATTTGTTCGTCCGGAAATTGTGTATCAAAACAAATTATTATGGATCTCGTTCATCGTTTTCTCCTTCCTGTTTTTAATTGTGAGTTATTACACAGGGTTGTACGATAAACAGTTTCGATATAAAAATCTCTGGCGCTCCACGTTTATTTCATTGCTCATCATTCTGGCAGCTTATTCATTGTTGCCGGAAGAATATCGTTTTTCAAGAGGGATGGTGTTGATGGGTTCATTTTTCAGTTATGTGCTGTTGTATGTATGGCGAAGGCTGTTACTGAAAACAGATGTTTTGGAAAGAGCAGTGGAAGAAGATGATTATTTTTCATTGGTTGCCGGCACGGAAGAAGATCTGCAAAAAGTAAACAATCTGCTGCATCAATACGGACGAACACAAACCATACAGGGTTTTGTGAGTCCGTTGAACGAAGAGCATGCATTGGGAAACGTTGCCGAGTTACAACAGTTGTTGCAAAATACACCAGCAAATGAACTCATCCTTTGCCAGAGCAATTCACTTTCGTTTGCACAGATCATTGAGTTGTATGAACAAACAGGCAAGCAGGTAAAACTCCGGTTACACGCCGAAGGAAGTGAAAGCATAATTGCCAGCGATTCGAAAAACGAAGCAGGCGAGGTGTTGCATCATCAACATTATCGTTTATCACAATCGGTGAACCTGCGTTTAAAACGGTTGATCGATCTATGCAGTTCATTATTTTTTTTATTGAGTTTTCCAATTCATTTTATCATTCATAAAAATCCGGTTGGGTTCTTGCAAAATAGTCTTCAGGTATTCTTCAACCAAAAAACGTGGATCGGGTTTTCAGCTATGCGTCCGCAATTGCCGGTAATACATCCATCAATACTTGGCCCTGCGGGTTTACCTCACAGCCGATATACATTAAAAGAAGAAGGGTTGTTATTGGCCGACGAATGGTATGCAAGGGAATATGAACCGCTTTACGACCTGAAGATCATCTTTACGAATTATCAAAAATTAGGCAGTAAGTAAGGCCCTGAGTTACTACTTTTGTCAACATTGAACGGTACGCATGTCAATATTTGAAATCAACCTCCCTAAGTCAGTCAGTAAAGCACTCAATCTGCCGGTCAATTCACCGAAACGTCAGCAGATCAAGGTGCTGAAAAAGCTGTTGAAAAAAGCGAAGCATACAGGCTTTGGTCAGAAATACCGGTTTGATGAAGTGCTGAACAGCCGACATCCGGGCAAACGTTTCCAGGAGCTTGTACCGGTTCATGATTACAACAAGATCTACAAAGATTGGTGGCATAAAACACTGGAAGGGCATACCGATGTATGCTGGCCGGGCAAGATCAAATATTTTGCCCTAAGTTCCGGCACCAGCGAAGCTGCCAGTAAATATATTCCGATCACCAACGATCTGATGCAGGGCAACCGCATTGCCATGATCAAGCAACTGCTCTCATTACGTACGTATGAAAATTTGCCGGTACGCAGTTTGGGAAAAGGCTGGTTGATGTTGGGCGGCAGTACCGATCTGCAAAAAGGGCCGGGTTATTATTCAGGTGACTTGAGTGGTATTACGGCGAAGAAAATGCCGTTCTGGTTCAGCCCGTTTTATAAGCCCGGAAAGAAAATTGCGAAAACCAAAGACTGGAATACGAAACTCGATTATATCGTAAACGAAGCGCCCAACTGGGATATTGGTTTTGTAGTGGGTGTACCAGCGTGGATACAGATGTGTATGGAAATGATCATTGAGCGTTACCAGCTCAAGAACATTCATGAGATATGGCCCAACCTTGCCTTTTTTGTACATGGCGGCGTATCGTTTGAACCATACAAACACGGCTTTGCCAAATTACTCGGTAAACCATTGATCTATATTGAAACCTATTTGGCGAGTGAAGGGTTTATTGCTTACCAGGCAAGGCAGGATGCAGATGGTATGCGCCTGGTAACCAACGAACATATCTTCCACGAGTTTGTTCCGTTTGAGGATAAAAATTTTGATGCGGATGGAAATATTGTTGAAAAGCCGGAAGCATTGATGTTGCACGAAGTGGAAGAAGGAAAAGAGTATGCGTTGTTGTTGAGCACAAGTGCAGGCAGTTGGCGTTATTTGATTGGCGATACGGTTCGTTTCACCAACAAAGAAAAATGCGAGATCGTTATTACAGGTCGCACCAAACACTTTTTAAGTTTGGTTGGTGAGCACCTGAGTGTTGATAATATGAACAAGGCCATTCAACTGGTGAGTGAAGACATGAATATTTCGATTCCTGAATACACCGTGGTAGGCGAACCACATGGTAATTTCTTTGCCCACCATTGGTATGTGGCCTGTGATGATCATGCAAATGCAGAGGAGCTGCGTACAAAAATTGACAATGCGTTGAAAGAGATCAATGATGATTATGCAGTGGAACGGGGCAGTGCATTGAAAGATGTGTACCTGGATATTTTGCCCGAATCAAGTTTTATGGAATTCATGAAGCTGAAGGGAAAACTTGGGGCACAACATAAATTTCCAAGAGTGTTGAAAGGAAAAATGCTGGCCGATTGGCAGCAGTTTTTAACAACGGGTAAATTGTAGGGAATCAATTCACAGCTAGCGTTTATCATACAGTTGTGATGATCTGTTACAATCCGTTTGATCTGTATCTCTATCAATCCATCATCAAACATGACTGAAGCAATCATCAAAGGTTTGGCATTGGGTTTATTACTGGCCATCAGTATGGGTCCGGTAATTTTTTCCATTATTAAACAAAGCATCAGTAATGGGCATAAAGGTGGATTAAGCTTTGTATTTGGTGTAGCGGCAAGTGATCTTACGCTCGTTCTCATAAGCAATGTATTTACTGAATTGTTTAACCGCCTGCTCAAATTTGAAAAAGTGATCGGGATGGGTGGCAGCATTTTGCTGATCGGTATTGGCGTTTACTTTCTCTTCTTTAAAAAAATGCAGGCCAGTGATCTGGGCGATGGTATTGAAATGAAACGGAGTGCCGGTGATTATGTCCGCATTTTTTTCGCCGGTTATTTCATGAACACCCTTAACCCAACTGTGATCGCATTTTGGTTTACATGGGCCACAGCGTTTATTACTATGCCGGTTACCGAACGCATTGCTACCTTTGCGGCATGTTTAGCTGTTGTGTTAATCGCTGATCTGTTGAAAGTATTTTTGGCAAATCGTTTGCGAAGCAGACTTACCTTAAAAATGATCACCCTGATCAATAAAATATCCGGAACAATTTTAATTGTGTTTGGTTTTATACTGATCATCGGGATATTGTTTTATAAAAACAATGGCTAAGCTGTATTGATCGTTACTTCTTAACAAAGCATTTGATTTTTCTGTTGTTCTTTTATCGCCAGTACATGAAATCAATCTTTCTGTTTTTGTTTCTTTCCATTGCAGCCACACAGGCAGAAGCACAATTCAATGAACTGGTGCTGCGCAAGAATGGTATTGCCAAAAAACGTTATGCAGAAGGAGCGGTGATCGCTCTTCAAACCAAACTCGGATTAAAATTCAGCGGCACTATTTATCTCATCCAGAACGACAGTATTTATTTTGCAGATGGCGGTATTCATAAACGTGATATTGCCATCGTGTTTAAAAAACCTTCAAAAAAACACCGCATCATTCCCTTCAGCAACGAAGCTTTTTTGTACAGCAACCTCGGTATCCCATTGTTTACGGCAGGGCTTGTGATCAGCGGCGAACCATTGTTAAATTCAGTGCTCTCCGGTGTGGCATTGGTTTACATCCCGGTTCTGTTGTACAATGCACAACAACTTATTTTTAAAGGAAACAAGCGTTACCGTATCGGTAACAAGTATGATCTTCAGGTGCTGGATCTTTATCCATCCGAAAATCTTCCTGAAAAAAAACAGTGATGTATATTGCAGCAATGGCGGCAAAAAAATCCAATACCGGTACAACAACTTTTTTCCAACGTACGCTTCGTTTCCTGAAGCGTTTATTCATCATTTTGTTTATTGCACAGTTTGTTTATATCATCCTTTTAAAATGGATCGATCCTCCAATAACGATCACCCAGCTTGTAAGCGTACTAAAAGGTGAAGGATTAAAACGTGACTATATCAACATCGAACAGATGAGTAGTCATGCACGGCTTGCAGTAATTGCTGAAGAAGATCAGTTGTTCCCCGATCATGCGGGCTTTGACTGGAAGCTGATTGAAAAGGCACTGGATCATAACGAAAAAAAACCTACACGTATCCGTGGTGCATCTACCATTTCACAGCAAACAGCGAAGAACGTTTTTTTATGGCAGGACCGCAGTTGGTTCCGTAAGGGGTTGGAAATGTACTTCACTAAAATGATCGAATGGATATGGGGCAAGAAACGGATACTGGAAGTATATCTCAACGTGGTGGAAATGGGCAAAGGCGTATATGGTATTGAAGCAGCAGCAAAGCAATATTATAAGAAGTCTGCAAAGCAACTTACACGTGTAGAAGCTGCACAAATAGCAGCTTCATTACGTAATCCAAAAAAGTACACAGTAAAACCTTTGACGCAGCAAGTTGCAGTACGTTCGCAATGGGTTTTGCGGCAAATGAATAATTTAGAAGGCGATGCAGATATTCAATTGTTGATAAAGGATGCTGTGCAACCAAAAAAAGAACAGAAGAAAAAACGATCAGCGAAGTAAAGCATCTACAGCTTTCACAGCTTTGTCGAAACGCTCATCAAAATTCCCACTTACAATACTCCAGGGTGTAGTTTGTTGTTGCAGGAGTTCTTTGTATACAGCAAACAGATCATTCCGCACTTTTTGCTCCGGATATTCACGAAGTTCATCTTCCACCCATGGAATATCGGGTTTACAAAGTAGATAGAGATCGTATTTCTGTTGTTTCAGTTCCTGCAGTATCCATGGATCGCAGGAGCCAAATACAACTTCGCTCCATACTTTCATTACATGCATATCTGTATCAAAGAAGATCGTGTTCACTTGTTTTGCAAGAGCGTCGGCAGTATATTTTTCCGCCAGCTCGGTTTGATTTTTGGCGATCACCAATAAATCATCCGCAGTATAAGGCCTTCCCAACATCAGTAAATATTCCCGTGCATATTCAGGACACCACACCGATCGGTAATGCTTTGCCAATCGTTCGCTCAAAAAAGATTTACCTGTAGATTCCGGGCCGAGTAGAACAACTTTCTTCGGGAAATTCATAAAGGTTGCAATGTAACGGGTGATGCAATACAAAACAAGGGTAATTCTTCTATCGTAATTTTACTCTTCTCTTCCATTCTGCCAATCCAAAAAAGGCCATGATCAATAACACCACATAAAAAACACTGGTAAACACATATTGTTTCACAAAGTACAAAGGAGCTGAAGCGATATTGGTTGCGATCCACCAATACCAGCTTTCGATTTTCTTTTTTGCCATAAGCCACATGCCGGTGAAAGCTGTTGCAGCTGCGAACGAATCGGCCCAGGGGATTGCACCGGGCGCAAAGTTCTGTTTAAGATAATACAACGAAACGTATAATGCAAGGTAAAAACCAGCGAAGAACAAAAGTTGATAAACAATCCAGCGTTTATTTGAGTAACTGATATGTAACACCTGATGATGCTCGTTGTCTTTTTTTGCCCACAACCACCAACCATAAATACTCATTATGGTGTAATAAATATTCACTGCCGCTTCGCCCAGCAAGTGCTGTTTATAACTCAGCCAGATATAAATAGTGGTACTGATAAGGCCCACAGGATAAACCAAGATATTTTCTTTACGGCTGTACCAAACACTGGCAATACCGGAAAATACAGCAATGTATTCGGGTAAGGTTGTTGCCTTCATTCCCGTTACAAATTGCTGCCAGATAGTATCGATCATTTTTCAAAAATGCATTGAAATTTTCAGATTGAGTGCTAAAAAATTTTCGGGCATCTTTGCAAAAATTGCTTGTATGAAGATTGCTGTATTAGGTGCCGGTATGGTAGGCCGTGCCATTGCACTTGACCTAGCCACAATATTTGATGTTACTTCGTTTGATGTAAGTGAACAAAATCTGCAATTGTTACAACGCAGAACAGCCACTGTAAAAACGGTTGTTGCCGATCTTGGTAAAACGGATGCTTATTCCTCATTCTTACAACCCTTTGATATCGTTGTTACTGCTGTGCCCGGTTTTATGGGTTTTGAAACATTGAAAGCGGTGATCAATGCAGGGAAGAATGTGGCAGATATTTCTTTTTTTCCTGAAGATGCATTGCAGTTACATGCATTGGCAAAAGAAAAAAATGTAACCGCTATTGTTGATTGCGGCGTTGCTCCTGGCATGAGTAACTGGATCATTGGACGCTACAACACCGAAATGAAAATTGATGCATTTGAAATTTATGTTGGTGGATTACCCTTGCATCCACAACCACCTTTCTTTTACAAAGCGCCTTTCTCACCCATTGATGTAATTGAAGAATATACAAGACCTGCACGATTGAAAGAAAACGGAATTATAGTAACGAAACCTGCGTTGACCGATCGGGAGTTGATGCACTTTGATCGTGTTGATACGCTGGAAGCTTTTAATACCGATGGCCTACGATCCTTATTGTTTACAATGCCACACATTCCAACGCAGATTGAAAAAACCTTGCGTTATCCCGGTCATGTTGATTTAATGATTGCACTTCAGCAAAGTGGATTTTTCAGTACCGAGAAAATGATGATCAACGGAAATGCAGTTTCGCCCATGCAACTTACCTCGCAACTACTCATTGATCAATGGAAGCTCGGTGAAACAGAAGAGGAATTAACGGTGATGAAAGTGATTGTACACGGTGAAGGGAAACTCATCGAATACGAACTCTACGATCAATTCGACACTACCACACAAACTTCCTCCATGGCACGTACAACAGGATATGCCTGTACAGCCGTTGTTCATTTACTGGCGAGGAGCATGGTTACAAAAAAAGGTGTGTTTCCACCGGAGCTGCTGGGCGATGATAAAAACTGTTTTGATTTTGTATTGAAGTATTTGGCGGAAAGAAATGTGAATTGGATAAAGAAAACATCATAAAACTTTCATTGGCCCGGTTTGTGAAGAAGCTATTTTTGAGTTAGATTTACCAACTCAAATAAAAACACAAATAGTATGATACGTCACGCATCGGCCGTTTGGAATGGCACAGGAAAAGAAGGTAACGGACACCTTACAACGCAAAGCACCGTTTTAACTGATACACAATATTCTTACCTCTCCCGTTTTGAAAGCGGTGTTGGTACTAATCCTGAAGAATTAGTAGCAGCTGCACATGCCGGTTGTTTTAGTATGAAATTGAGTTTTGTATTAGGTGCAGCAGGATTTACACCTGAAAAAATTGATACAAAATGCGAGATCACATTTGTGGATGGTACCTTGTCGAAATCACACCTGATTGTATCTGCCTCAGTACCAGGTATTGATGATGCAAAATTTCAGGAGTGTGTAAAAGACGCTGAAGCAAACTGCCCTATCTCAAAATTATTAGGGAAAGGATTGGAGATCAGCAGCACCGCAACACTTGTTGCATAAATTATAGATCATTATTTATACAGCCGGTTTTCAATTGAAGACCGGCTGTTTTATTTTAGAGTATGGAAAAAGTAAATCTTGCCGAAAAGTTCAACCTGTTTACAGAGCACTGGAGTCCTCAAATAGCTGGCGAGTTAAACGGGCAACATGTAAAACTGGTAAAGTTCAAAGGTCCGTTCACCTGGCATCATCATGAGCATGAAGATGAATTATTTTATGTGGTGAAAGGAAGTTTTGAAATGGAATTTACCGATCGTGTTGTAACAATCAATGAAGGTGAATTTATTATTGTTCCGAGAGGCGTTGAACACCGGCCCAATGCCAAAGAAGAAGTACAGGTGTTATTATTTGAACCCGCCACTACATTGAATACAGGCAATGTAGAGAATGCGTTTACAAAGAAAACGTTGGGTCGATTGTAAAGAAATGTATTTCTAAATTGATCCGTTTGTTGCATTTAGTTGTTGTTTGCAGTAAACACAACAAACAGGATCCTTTTACCAGCAATCATGTAAAACTTATTGCATGTTTGCTAAATATGCTTCGAGTTGATCCATTGTTCCACCAAAACCCTGCTCCATACTTGTGAACATTGAGTAATACGTATTCTCTTCTTCTGCACTTGCATTGATGGGATATCCTGTCAGGTGTAAAGTAGTGGCGCCATTTTCTTCTGTAAGCGTCATGATGTTCATCACTTGTTTTGGAAAAACCAAACCCGGAAAAGGTGCCTGTATAATTTCTCCTGCTTCGTTAGCGAATGAATTGACCCATTCAATACGATTCGGTTCTTCAATTGCCACATAATGAAATACACCATAACGAACAGCATCAGCAACCTTCATGCTGTAGTGGAAAATTCCTTTGGGACGAAAATCGAGTTGCAACACATCAACAGACATACCTTTTGGTCCCCACCATTTGGCTAATGCTTCTGCATTTGCAAATGCATCAAACACCTGTTGCTTGCTTGCTTTGAATGTGCGTGTAATTGAAAACTGTTCTTTAACTGTTGACATGATGATAGTTTTTATTGTTTGTTGAGATATTGTTCAAGACTGTTGAGAATAATTTCGTTCCATCCATTGACGAAATTAGTGCTGGCCAATGCAGGTTCATTTGCATCAAACGGTTCAGCAAATTCAAAACGGAAGTTGAGTTTGGTTGTAGCCGCATCTACTTCACTCAGTTCCCAATAAGCAATGGCTTTGCCGCTATAACCGGGGTAGGCCCACGTATGCACTAATTTTTTATTGGGGATGATCTCCAGCATTTCACCACGGTGTAGCCATTGTTTGTCTTTGAGATCACCGGCATACCAATCGAATGAATGTCCAACGTTTAATTGAAACTGTCCTTTAAAATCAAAATACCAGTTACGCATGTGTTGCTCTTCCGTAATAGCAAGCCATACAAGAGCAATGGGTGCTTTGTAAATTTTTTCGAGTACAATATCGTTTGCCGTTTGCATGATGATGTGTTTAATGGTTAAAGTTGTTTGTTCAATAACTGTACCTGTTGTTGAAGGTAGAGTTCCAGTTTATCTATATTCTGTTTCAATCCTTCATCAGCTTTAAATGTTTTTACCACTTGTATAAACTGTTCTTTGCTTTCGAACAACATATGCCAGTTGATCTGTGTTTGCTTGCCAAGTTCTTCAAATTCAATCGTGGTTAAAAATTTCGGTCCGCTCACATGATCGTACACGATCTTTTTGTGCTTCACAATTTCCTTAAACACGATTTTATTTTTATAATCAGTACCATCAGGTCCGTGCATGACCAAGTCCCATTCACCACCTGGTTCTATTTCCATTTTAGTGATCGTGTTAGTGAAGCCGTTTGGTCCCCACCAATGCTTGATATGTTCGGGGTCGGTAAATACTTCCCACACCAGTTCAACAGATGCATTCAGCAAGCGTGTTAAACGAAGTTCCCGATCTGCGGTACTATTTTCTACAGACATGTTTTTCGTTTTTGTGATGATTAATTTGAGCGTTCAATGTATTGTGCCAGTCGCTCAATATTCTGTTGCAGACTTTCGCCTACTTTGTATACTTCAACAAACTGATGATATTCTTCCTTTGTTTCAAACAGCATTTCCCAGTGCATCACAGTTGTATCATCCTTCGGTTCAAACTCGATTGTTGCAATAAAGAAATGACCGCTGATATGTTCGTATACGATCTTCTTGTTTGTTACAACTTCTGTAAACACACTTGTATTATCATAATCCGTACCATCTGGTCCGTGCATTACCAATAACCATTCGCCGCCGGGCTGCAGATCCATTTTTGTAATGGTATTCGTAAAGCCATCAGGCCCCCACCAATGTTTGATGTGATCCGGATTACTCCACACTTCCCATATTTTTTCAACAGGAGCATGGAGCTCTTTTGTTAATCGGATGAAACGACCAGCTTTGTTATTTTCTGCGGACATTCTTTTTTGTTTTTGGTTGCTGTTGAATTTTTTCGAGATAAGTTTCCAATGCATCCAGTTTCTGTTCCCAGAATTGTTTGTACTGCTCGATCCATGCCGATACTTCGTTGAGAGCATCCAGTTTTGCTTCGCAATAACGCTCACGCCCTTTTTGCTTAATGATAATGAGGCCGCACTCGGTCAATATTTTCACGTGCTGCGAAATAGCCGGCCGGCTAACATTAAAATTTTCAGCGAGGGCATTCAGATTCTGCGGTTGTTTCACCACCAGCCCGATAATTTCCCTGCGTGTTGGGTCTGCAATTGCCTGGAACACATCTCTTCTTGCTTCGTATGCCATAATAATGCGTAAGTATTTACTTACACAAATATATATGTAAGTATTTGCTTACGCAAGTTTTTGGAGCAATTTTTTTTTGCATCACACCTCAAACGCAACAGATTGCCCTTTTTTGATCAGTTCCGCTAAGGCACCTATTTATAGTAAACAATAGGATGAATAAAAAAAGAAGAAGATTGAAAATCAACTTAAAAAGAGTACGGAAATTTGATTTTCTAAAGTGGATAGGCCTTATTCACAAATTGATTGAACTTTTCCAAATGATAGCAAATTGGTTCTAATATAGCGTGCGGGCCACCTTTATCCTTTGACAAGCTTAGGTAAGAATGACTAACCCTTGCCTCAGATGAACTATTTTTGCCGGATGCGTTTGTTACTCACCACCCTTAATGCAAAATACATTCACCTCAACTTGGCGATCCGGATCTTGTATGAGTTGAATAAGCACCACGAACGTTTGTCGTGGAAGGAATTTACCATTCGCATGAATGTGGATGAAATGGCGAAGGAGTGTGCCGAATATGATGTGGTGGCGTTCAGTTGTTATATCTGGAACATTACACAAACATTGAAAGTGGCGGAGCGCATCAAAGCCATCAACCCCAACTGCAAAATTTTACTGGGCGGACCGGAAGTGAGTTATGAGTGGGAAGAGATCATTGCGCATGATTGCATTGATTATATTATTTGTGGCGAAGGTGAAATCCCGTTCCATGAATTTTTAACGCATTACCCGAATGTGGAAGCTGTTCCCAATCTTGTGTATAAAGTTGATGGTGAAGTTCGTTACGAAGAAAAAGGCGTTACGTATGATGTAAGCAATTTCATTGGTGTAAATCCATACATCAACGATCCGGTTGAAGACTTGTACAATAAGGTTTGTTATATCGAAACAAGCCGGGGCTGTCCGTACAAATGTGGTTTCTGCTTGGCCAGTCTCGATAACAATGTGCGTTACCTGCCAATGGCTGATATAAAAAGCAACCTGCTTTATTTAATGACACATGGCCGTGTGATCAAATTCCTCGACCGTACGTTTAACATGAAGCGTGATTTTACATTGGATGTGTTTCAGTTCATTCTCGACAATCATAAGCCGGGTAATGTATTCCAGTTTGAAATTACGGCTGATATTCTGCATGCAGATATTATCAAGTTCATTAATGAGAAAGTGCCGAAAGGTTTGTTCCGTTTTGAGATCGGTATTCAAACCGTCAATCAAAAAGCAAACCTCGAAGTAAGCCGGAAACAGAATTTCGAAAAAACAAAAGGCATCATCAAACAAGTGCAGGATGTGGTGGATCTGCATCTTGATCTCATTGTTGGTTTACCGCTCGATTATTTTGAAGATATCAAATACAGTTTCGAAGAAGTATTCAAACTCTTTGCACCTGAATTACAATTGGGCTTCCTGAAATTTTTAAAAGGAACACCGGTGCGTAAAACAGCCGCAGCACATGGTTATATCTACGATCCTGTTGCACCTTACCAGATTATCGAAAGCAAATACATGAGCAAAGAAGAACTTGAGCAAGTGACACTGGCAGAGGAAGCTTTGGAAATATACTGGAACAAGCCACGAGCCATCAACACATTGAAATATGTTACGGCGTATTACAGTGAGTTCGATTTCTTACAAAGCCTTGGCAATTACTTCAACGATCACTGTGATCTTCACAAACATGATCTGAAAGATGTGTACACAATCTTATTTACCTATGCAAAAGAAACTTATCCTGAAGATGCCGTGTTGCAACAGCTCATCAGCATCGATTATTACCTGCAACATAAAATAAAACCTGTTTCACTTTTATTACCGGAAGTCGATGCACCTGCAAAACAACAGTTGATCGAAGAACATAAACTGAATCATCACAAACTTCGTTTTGCGATGTTGCCCATCAATTTTAACTGGACTGAATTTGTTGAGCACAATCATATACTGTCAGCGGAAACAACAATGGTGATTGCGTTTGATGGGAAGAACAAGCCAAAAGTGTTGGAAGGAATTGGCATCAATAGAGAGCGTTGGTAAGATCAAGCATTTTACTTTTTTATAACCTTCAGGTCTTTAAAATATCCTTCCGTACCAACATCAACCCATAGTGCGATGGCACCAGAGGCATTGGCTCCGTGCTTCAAATCATTTACGATCAGACAAGGTTGTCGATTGTTATCAAGAAACAGTTTAGCCTGTGCGCCATTTACTTCAATGCGCATGGTGATCCATTTATTCAATTCCATATCGGCATACGATTCATAACGCTCAGGTGCTTCTTTACGAAGACGATCAAACTTATAATCAGGATAGGAATAATATTGAATAGAATGATTTCGTCTTACCTGGTCATTTGCTCTCCCATTGGTAGGACGCAAATAAATACATTCAAATTTTGTATTGTTATCGTTGATGCGAAAAGCAACGCCGATAAATCCTCTTGCAAACTCCGATGCATTTTTTAACAATCTGCTCAAGACTTTTAATTCGATTGTTCCGTTGCTGAATTCAATTCCTTTGATCTTTGCAAAAGTTGGTTCATCAACTGCTTTTATACTTGAATCCTTGACCACTTTTACCACGTCAATCCCCATAAATTTTTCAATGGACAGTGCTACTTGTACAGCTTCTAGTCTGTTAGTATCCAGCCTAATCGTTTGTGCAGTTGAATGAATTGAACTATATATGATTGTAAGGATGAATAGAATTCGTTTCATTGTATTTTGGAAGTTCTGTTATTCTATGTTCTACTAATGCTGTTTTAAAGGTAATAATTAAAGTGTGCAAATTCACTCAGCCGCCACTTCTTACATATCATCAACAGCCGTACATTCGTAGGACGATGCGTCGTTTTCTACAGAAATACAAACAGATACTGCTTTATGCTGCATTAATGGTTGGCATTTTGATCGTATTGCAGTTGCTGCAGTACAAGCTGGTGCTCATCAATCATTCCCACGAACTCTATATTCTCAGTATTGCTGTTGTGTTTACCGGCCTTGGTATTTGGCTGGCGTTAAAACTCATCAAACCAAAAACCGAAATACAAACGGTGGTGGTGGAAAAGCATGTGTATCTCCAGGAACTCTCACCCGCAGAACTGGAAGCAATGGAGAAAGAAAAACAAAAGCTTGGCTTAAGCAACCGGGAAATGGAAGTATTGCAACTGATGGCCGAAGGGTTGAGCAACCAGGAAATTGCGGAGCGTTTATTTCTGTCGCTTCCAACAGTGAAAACACATTCATCGAAATTATTTGAAAAGCTGGATGTAAAACGAAGAACACAGGCAGTTGAAAAAGCAAGACAGTTGAAATTGATTGCCTGACCCTCATCCTTTCGTATCATTTCCCAGCTGTTTTATCAATTTCATACTTTAGTATGAGGTATTTCTATTGCAGAACACCCACTTTTACAGCACAAAAAAAATCTGTATGAAAAAGAATGTACTTGTATTTGGATTGATCTCAGGATTGGTTGTTTCCACGCTTATGGCCATCAGCATGGTTACGATGTATAACAATCCCGATGCTGGTCATGGAGGCGGTTCCATGATCATCGGGTACCTGAGTATGCTCGTTGCCTTCTCCTTAATTTTCGTGGCGGTAAAAAATTATCGTGATAAACAAAACGGTGGTGTTATCAGTTTTGGCAAAGCCTTTAAGATGGGGTTGTTGATTGCATTGATCGGCTCTACGATGTATGTGATCATGTGGGCATTGCTCTACAATTTTTATATGCCCGATTTTATGGATCGCTATTGTGCGCAGATGATTGAAAATGCAAAACCAACCTCCTCTCCCGCCAAAATACAGGAACTGACCGAACAGATGAATACACAAAAGGAGATGTATAAGAACCCGTTGTTCTTTGTGCTCTTTACCTATTTTGAAATTTTTCCAGTGGGGTTGATTGTCTCGTTGATCACTGCATTGATCTTAAAGAAGAAGAACGCAACCAAGGTTGCTGCATAAACGAGTTGGTTGTGACCGGAAATAAAAAGAGGCTGCTTTAAAACAAAGCAGCCTCTTATAGTTTATCAATTCAATGATCAATCTTTAAAAAACTTGATCGGGGTAGCTTCTGCCAGTTTGCGGTAGCCGGCCCATTTACCACTGATGAATTCGTTGATCGCATTCACACTGTTGTTCACTGCTGTTTCAGCTTCCACAACTAAACGTTCTGTTTGTGCAGTAGGTGCAGCGATCTTTCCCATGATTTCTGAACGGGCACCTTGCAATGCAGTATTGGTTGTTCTGTCTGCAAAACGTGTAATACCCTGTCTGTTTTCAGCGCTACGACCTGAAATTGTTTCACGGATCTTTTTAATTTCTGCACGCATGGCAACACCTGCTTTGCGTAAACTATCTGCTTCTTTTCCTTCCACACCACGCAACGATGTTTCGATCTTCGTCATGGTTTCTTCTGCATCAGCTATTTTATCTAAAGCAGCCGTTAACTTATCAGCACTTTGCTGGATGCGATCCATCATTTTTTTCTTGGCTTCATACACTTCTTTCTTCACTTCAATACGTGGATCATCTTTTACGGTTATCATCGTTGAATCACTTTCCTTTCCTAATGTGATCACAGCTTTGTAAGTGCCGGGGAACACTTGCCAGCCACCGCCTTGCTCGGGAGCGTTCGGTCTTGGTTTTGGTTGACCGGGCTGACGTGTACCTTTTGTTTCAAATCCCCAATAAAAACGGTTCAGGCCGGGACCTGCTGCTGCACGTAACGTACGCAGATGATTATTCTGTGCATCATAAATTTTTACGATGGCTGTATCTGCTTTAGCAGAAGCAGTTGCTTCCGGTTTTACAAAGAAGGAAATGGCTGCGCCTCTTCTTCTGTTTTCACCTTCATACAAACCCCATGTGCTCCATTCGTAACCGGGAGCATTGCGGTATTGTGCCTGGTAGGCAACAGGCGGTTCAATCGCAGTGATTTTTTTCGTTGGTACGGCGCCGTTAGCAGCCGCCATAGCACGTAGCGGACGGATATCATCCATGATCCATAATGCACGACCAAAAGTTGCGATGACCAGATCTGCTTCACGTTCCTGAATCGCTAAGTCGTAGGTTGATACTGAAGGATAACCATTGGTCCATTGTGCAAATGTTTTTGCATTATCGTAGCTCACCCACAAACCATGTTCAGTACCCACAAAAATCAAATTGGGTTGTACGGGATCCTGGATCATACAAAGTGCATAACCTTTCAATCCTTTATTCGCCAGAATATTTTCCCATGTTTTCCCAAAATCTTTTGTGCGGAAAATAGTAATGCTGAAATCTCCACGGCGGTAATCGTTACTTACAACAAATGCTTCCGCTTCGTTATAACGGCTTGCATGTACTTGTGTGATCCATGCGCCAGCATTCATACCCGGAATTTTTCCGCGGAAGTTGGTCCATGTTTTACCGCCATCTTTTGTCAGCTGCACATTGCCATCATCAGTACCCACCCAAATCACTTCTTTATTTTTTGCAGATGGTGCAATGGCCATAATGGTGTTGAAATTTTCAGCACCGGTAATATCCAAGGTCAGACCACCGGTTTCTTCTTTTTGTTCTTCCGGATTATTGGTGGTGAGGTCGGGGGAAATGATCTGCCAGGTAGTTCCTTTATCAGTACTCTTATGCAAAAACTGTGAACCGAAGTAAACGGTTTTGCTGTCGAATGGATCCAATGCAATACCACTGTTCCAGTTAAAACGCATTTTGATTTTTGCATCAGGTGCAGGTGGCTTAATGGTTTCACGCTGACCGGTTGTGAAATTATAGCGACCAACATTTCCGCCTTGGCTCATGGCATAGACCCACTTACTGTCTTCCGGATCGGGCACCACGTCAAAACCATCACCTCCCCACAAACTTTCCCAATAGTAGTTGCGGATACCGCCGTTCACCCATGTGTAGGCAGGGCCTCTCCAGCTACCATTATCCTGCAAACCACCCATTACATTGTAAGGGATTTCGTTATCTACATTAATATGATAGAACTGACCAAAAGGTAATTGCTCATCAAAGCGCCAGCTTGCACCACGATCTTTACTGATGCCGATACCACCATCATTTCCTTCAATGATAATATTGGAATTGGTTGGATGGATCCACCAGGCATGGTGATCAGGATGAATACCATTGTAAGGAATCAATGTGTTGAAACTCTTTCCACCATCTTCACTATACGTTACAGTTGAATGAATATCATAAATACGATTTTCATTTTTTGGATCTACATAAATTTCCTGATAGTAGAACGGTCGATCAGTGATCTGTGCCGGATCGCTGTTCACCAAACTCCAGGTAAATCCGCCATCATCACTTTTATACAAACCGTTTTTTGTAGCTTCTACTTTTGCATATACCCGTGAAGGTTGACTTGCTGCAAAGGCAATACCGATACGGCCAATCGGTCCATCAGGCAATCCATTTTCTTTTCCTAACTTTTTCCAGTTTTTTCCACCGTCCACCGTAATATATAAACCGCTGCCGGGGCCGCCGCTGTTAAAGTTGTATTGCTTACGTTGGTGTTGCCACATGTTGGCGATGAGTTTATTGGGATTGGAAGGATCCATCACCAGTTCGGCACAACCACTTGTATCGTTTGTATATAACACACGCTCCCAAGTAGCGCCACCGTTTGTCGTTTTAAATACACCACGTTCGCTGTGGATGCCATAAGGGTTACCAATAGCACCGGCATACACCACATCAGGATTGTTTGGATCGATTAGGATACGATGGATATTTCTTGTTTTCTCTAGCCCCATACGTTTCCATGTTTTACCACCGTCGAGGGTTTTAAATACACCATCGCCAAGGTTGAGAGAGTTGCGGGGGTTTCCTTCACCAGTACCTACCCAAATTACATCCGGGTTACTTTGCTGAATTTTGAGCGAACCGATATTCAGCAGTGGCTGCTCATCAAACAAAGGAGCCCAGGTGGCACCGCCATTGCCTGTTTTCCAAACACCACCGCTGGCAGCTCCCACAAAAATCACGTCGGGGTTACTGTACAGTGCATCAATTGCGGTTACCCGTCCACTCATACCGGCCGGGCCGATGTTGCGGGGTTTCAGGTTCTTAAAATGTTCATTTTTAATTTGTGCTGTGGCAGAAAGACACAACAAGGCCGAAACGGCCAGAGCGATTATTCTCATACAAGCTTGTTTTTAGGAAAACTGAAATTCAGAAAACAATACCGCCTCTCCAAATGTTTTTGATAAGCGGCACAAGAATGGAACGGTTTTAGCGACTAACCTGATTATCATTGCGTTGATCAGGTGAAAACAGTTTAAGCCGGTTGTTTAATCTTGTTTTAACAGGAACGCAATAGATGAAACCTTTATTTTTGATGTTCAAACAATAAAAATTCCTAAACACAAACACAGTATGAAACATTTCTTTTTATCAGTAGTTGCCATTGGTTCTTTCGTTGTAATGGCGGCTTTTCTTCCGAAGGAAAACACAAACAACAATCAACAGCCTTCAGCGAATGTGCAAACACCTACAAAGTGGACGCTGGACAGATCACACTCAAACCTGAAGTTTACGGTAACACATATGGTGGTTTCTGAAACAGAAGGATCTTTTAAAATCTTCGACGGTACGGTTGAACATACAAAAGCCGACATGAGTGATGCGAAGATCAATTTTTCGGTTGATATGAATTCGATCAACACGGAGAATGAAAATCGTGACAAACATTTGAAGAGCGATGATTTTTTCAATGCAGAGAAATTTCCAACTGCAACATTTGTTGGCACATCATTCAAACCACTTGGTGATAATAAATATGAGCTGGTTGGTAACCTTACAATACGTGATGTAACCAAGAGTGTGAAGTTTGCAGTACGATTTGGTGGCATTGCTACCAGCACACGTGGCGATAAAGCAGGTTTTAAAGCAACAACAACTATCAACCGTTTTGATTATAACTTAAAATGGGACCGTGCAACAGAAGCAGGTGGACTTGTTGTAGGAAAAGATGTGGATGTTACAGTTTTACTCGAAATGAATAAAGCAAAGTAATAGTTTTTCAAAGTGATAAATAAGAAAGCTGGTTCCATTGGAACCAGCTTTCTTATTTATAAATTATGTTGTAGTGAATTATAACACCAACACACCCTTCGCTACAAACTGCACTTCTTTCTTTACTTCTTTGATCTTGTTTATTTCTTCTTTGCTTTTTCCTGCATCTTCAGCATAATGCTTTTGTTGCTTTACACTTACTTCTTTTACAGTTGCATCACCTTCAAGTACCACAGTTTGACCGGCAAGGTTTTTTGGCATAAAGAACGCATAGTCTTTAAATTTCACCATAATGGTTTCGCCATTTCCTTTGTCAACTTTCATCCAGCAGCCTTTTTCCTGGCATACTTCGGTTACTTTACCGGTGATCTTTCCGCTGAATTTGCCGGCGCTTTGCACCTGCTCTTCCATGTTGCCAATCGTAACAACATCTTTATTTTCTGTACCAGCTCCGTAGGTTACGCCTTTTTCTGCAGGCTTCGGGTTGTTTTGGGCAAGGGCAGCTGCGCTCATGAAGACAGCCATCAATACAAAAGAAAGTTTTTTCATAAAAAAAATTTGAAAGGCAAAGTTAGTCAAGAGTTTGGAGCAAGCAAATGAAGCTTGTTAAAAATTAATTGATGCGTAAGCCCGCTGCCATCAGATCAACAAAATAATAAGACCGTTAAACCGTTTGATCCTGCAGTCGTCATACCGGTCATGAAAAATAGAATCCAAATCAAATCTGCAATGAAAAACCGACTGTTTCAACTTTTTATAATCAGCACTCTTGCTGTTTTCTGGAATTCCTGCGGAAAAGGAAAGCCATCCACCAAACCTTATCGTTTCAATGAAACAATTGTTGTGGATGGATTATCACGAAGCTATGTACTCAATCTTCCTCCTGCTTATTACGATAACACAGGGTTTTCATTGGTGATTGCGATGCATGGTGGAGGAGGTAGCGCCAGCCAATTCGAAAGCACATCAAAACTTACAGAGAAAGCCAATGCTGCCGGTTTTATTGTTGTTTATCCCGAAGGCACCGGGGTTATCAATACCTGGAATGCAGGCACTTGTTGCGGGTCATCAGTAAGCAATAACATCAATGATGTAAAATTCATCAGCATGTTGATCGATAAATTGGCGGCTTCCTATAAGATCAACCCGAAGAAAGTTTATGCAACAGGTCATTCAAACGGAGGTATGATGAGTTACCGGCTTGCATGTGAACTATCAAACAAGATCGCAGCCATTGCGCCAAATGGTTCTACTATGGTAGTTACGCAGGCTTGTAATCCCGGCCGTGCCGTTCCTGTTTTGCATATGCATTCAAAACTCGATCAACATGTTGTTTATACCGGCGGTTATGGTAATGGGGTAAGTGGAGTTTATTGTCCGCCGCTTGATTCGGTGTTGAATGTGTGGTCGCTTAAAAACAATTGTGCTTCTCCTTCGCAGGTCATAACAACAACCGCAAACTATACACATAAACGCTGGCTCAATTGTACAAACAATAGTATCATTGATTATTATCTCACCAACGATGGTGCTCATGGCTGGCCCGATGGTTTGCCCGGCGGACCGAACTCTGATATTCCTTCCAACTCCATCAACGCAAACGATTTGTTGTGGAGCTTTTTCCAGCAATACCAGTTGCCCTGATCTTATGACGGTTCCTGTTAAAAAAAGCAGTACCGAATAATTTTTGCTAAAATATTTGGCTTCTAAAATAATTAGTTTTACGTTTGCTAAACAAATTAGTGTTAACAAACAAAACAAACCCGTTATGGAAGAGACTTTAATTTTGGAGAAACCAAAAAAGGAAAAAATGAGTAAAGAGAGCGTTGGCATTAACAATGAAAAGCTCAAAGCATTAAAGCTCACCATCGACAAGATTGACAAGGATTATGGAAAAGGAAGTGTGATGATGATGAATGAGAAAGGCGTTCATGAAATTGAAGCTATTTCAACAGGTTCTATTGGGTTGGATACTGCCCTCGGCATTGGCGGTGTACCTAAAGGACGTGTGATTGAGATCTATGGCCCGGAAAGCAGTGGTAAAACAACCATCGCTACACATATTATTGCTGAAGCACAAAAGAAAGGCGGCATTTGCGCCATCATTGATGCGGAGCATGCATTTGATAGTGGCTATGCGCAGAAATTAGGTGTTGACGTAGATAATTTATTGATCTCTCAGCCTGATTATGGTGAACAGGCATTGGAAATTGCAGATCGATTGATTCTTTCAGGAGCATTGGATGTAGTCGTTATTGACTCAGTAGCAGCCTTGGTTCCAAAAAGTGAACTGGAAGGTGAAATGGGCGATAGCAAAATGGGCTTACAGGCACGTTTGATGAGCCAGGCTTTGCGTAAACTCACCGCTACGATTCATAAAACAAATACCATTTGCATATTCATTAACCAGTTGCGTGAAAAAATTGGTGTGATGTTTGGCAACCCCGAAACAACTACCGGCGGTAACGCATTGAAGTTCTATGCATCGGTTCGCCTGGATATCCGTCGTATGAGTCAGATCAAAGATGGTGATGAAGCAATTGGTAACCGTGTAAAAGTAAAAGTGGTAAAGAACAAGGTAGCGCCACCGTTCAAGGCAGCCGAGTTTGATATCATTTTTGGAGAAGGTATCAGCAAAACAGGTGAAATTATTGATATGGGTGTTGATATGGCCATTATCCAGAAAAGCGGTAGCTGGTATAGTTACAATGGCGACAAACTGGGACAGGGAAGAGATGCTGTAAAAAATCTCTTACTTGATAATCCGGGCATGGCAAATGAAATAGAAGTGAAGATCCGTGAAAAGATAAAAGAAATTCAAAGCGGCGCAGCTGCTTTGTAAACGTCGGGTTTGTTTGTAAGTATCGGCCTTTCGGTTGCAGTAATGCGTACCGGAGGGCCTTTCTGTTTTTTGCTGATACCCCCGTAAAGGTATTGCAAAGCCCTGCGAATAGATTTACTTTCGTCTTCAACTTAATGTACGTTTCACATGAAATAACCATTAAAAATGCGCAGACTATTTTACACCAACCTTCGATGATCATTTTTAATGAGTTATACTATATGGCTAAAAAACAATAAAAAAGAACATATGAAAAAATCAGTTCAACTCTTTGCTGTGGCCTGCTTCTCTTTTTTATTAATGGGATGTCCGTATGAAACAGCGGTATCCATTGATCAACCATCCATAAAATTTCCCACCAACCTGTTTGGAAAATGGGAACCAAAGAGTTCAAGTGATGATGTGCTGACGATAAAACGAAAGGATGATTTTGTAGTAACTATTACAAAAGCAAAGAAGGATGCGAAGCCGGATGATTCGGTTGAACAATATGAAGCCTTTATTTCTGAAGTCGGCAGTATGAAGTTTTTGAATGTATCGGAACTAAGCGAATACAGTTCAGCTCCCAAGTATTTTCTCTACAAAATAGAAGTATCGCCCAGCGGCTCACGTATTACATTGAGTGCTGTAACGGAGAATATCGATGAGATGTTTACAAGCTCAGCAGAGCTAAAGGCATTTATACAAAAAAACATGAACCACTCCTTTTTCTTTGAAAAAGAAGAGGATGTGTACCTGCGGCTCGATTAAGGCAAATCTTTCAACAAGCTCCTGAAGGAGCTTTTTTTATCTTCATATTCTATGCAAGTGAAAATCAGAGAATGGAAAGTAGAAGATCTTGATCCATTGATTGCATTGGCAAATAACAAACGCATCTACGATCAGGTACGTGATCTGTTTCCATATCCTTATACGTTGGAAGATGGGAAGCAATGGTTATTGCAGAATATCGGCATAACTCCTGTTATCAATTTTGTAATTGAAGTGAACGGTAATTTTGCAGGAAGTATTGGTATGGTGCCGCAAACTGATGTGTATCGTTGCAATGCAGAGATCGGCTACTGGTTAGGTGAACCGTTTTGGGGAAAGGGGATCGCCACGCAAGCTGTTGCATTAATTGAAGATCATATCTGGCAAAAATATCCAAACGTTCACCGCATTTATGCAACTACGTACGAGCATAACAAAGCTTCGATGCAAGTGCTGACAAAAAACGGGTTTGAATTGGAATGCATTCATAAAAAAGGAGTGATCAAGAACGGTCAGTTACTGGACGAATATATGTGGGTGAAATTCCGTAACACTTAACAAACGCAGGTTGCTATCCGCAAATTTTGTAGTTTCCTTTTTCTAAACTTACGCTTATGTTGAAATCATTCCAGATAGTTCTTTTTTGTTCGCTTCCCTTTTTTATGATCGCTCAGCAGCGGGATACAATTTCAAAAGAAGATATTCGAATTGCGGCCAAATTAATCGGTGTTGACTTTACAGAGGCAGAGCGTGACAGTATGTTGCGTGACGTAAGAGATAATGCAAGGAAGTATTCGCAAATGCACAATCTTCCATTGAACAACAATGTACCAATGAGTCTTTGGCAAAGCCCGGTGTTGCCCGGTATGCAGTTCAACTCAAAGCAATTACCCGTACAATGGAATATTCCTGCCAATGTAAACATGCCGGTTAACAAAGCTGATCTTTCGTTTTACAATATCCTGCAATTAGCATCTCTCATCAAAAATAAAAAGATCAGTTCCGTTGATCTCACTAAGTTTTTTATTGAACGTATCCGCAAGTATGGCGACACGTTGCAGTGTGTGATTTCATTAACAGAAGAAATTGCATTGCAACAGGCAAAGGCTGCTGATGACGAAATTGCAAAAGGAAAATACCGGGGGCCGTTGCATGGTATTCCTTATGGATTAAAAGATCTGTTTGCGGTGAAGGGAACAAAAACTACATGGGGTGCTACTCCTTATAAAGATCAAACAATTGAAGAAGACAGTTATGTGTACACAAAACTGAAAGAAGCGGGTGCTGTACTTGTTGCAAAGTTTACACTCGGCGCATTGGCCATGGGCGACAGATGGTATGGTGGCCGCACAAAAAACCCGTGGAACCTGAACTTCGGATCATCAGGATCATCAGCAGGGTCGGCTTCTGCAACTGTAGCCGGGCTTGTTCCTTTTGCCATTGGAACAGAAACCTTAGGCTCTATTGTTTCGCCTTCTACAGTTTGTGGTGCAACAGGTTTACGACCAACATTCGGTAGCATCAGCAGAAGCGGAGCTATGACTCTTTCATGGAGTCTTGATAAAGTTGGTCCCATCTGTCGTAGTGCAGAAGATGCAGCCGTTGTATTCAATTATATTCATGGAACTGATGGTAAAGATCCAGGTGCAGTAAATATGCCATTCAACTATACTGTAAAGAAGGATATCAGAAAACTGCGGATCGGATATGCAAAGAATCATTTCGACCGCATAACCGATACCAGTGCGAATGAATGGAAAGTGTTGAAAGCATTTGAGAAGATGGGTATTCAATTAATTCCTGTTTTCTTTCCCGACAGTGCTGCATACCCCTTCAATATAGTTGGCATTACCATTGGTGCAGAAAGTGCTGCTGCATTTGATGAGTTAACAAGAACAGATATGGATGATCAGTTAACAGCACAAACCAAAAACGATTGGCCGAATTCCTTTCGCTCTGCAAGATTAATTCCTGCAGTGGAATATATCAATGCAAACCGTCATCGCTATTTACTGATGCAACACATGAAAACTTTTTTTGAAACAGTTGATATTGTTATTACACCAACATACGGAGGCAGACAATTAGCCATTACCAATCTTACCGGTCATCCGGCATTGGTGATGCCGACAGGCTTTAACCAACGAAAACTTCCAACAAGCATTACATTGGTTGGCAAGTTGTATGACGAAGCAACTTTGTTACAGGTTGGAAAATTATTTCAGCAGGCAACAACATGGGATGATGTGCATCCGGAAATGTTTAAGCAGTAGGTCATTATTCTATTCCTGAATGTTCTTGTTTTGATAAGTCAGTTGTTCCTGCAACTGACTTATTAAATTCAATACGATATAAAATAAAATCTGCTAGAAAGGCTGCAAGGTTCTGCTGCAGAAAAGGAATGTGCACTGGTTTTGCTGATGTGTTGATGCGAAGGTTGGCAAGTCTATTGCGTCGTTGATACAAAGAAGTTTCAACCGCAACACTTTCTGCATCGTTCAGATTCAGTAAAATATGTTCAAGACCCCAAACACCTTTTTCAATTTCAATTGCATCTTCATGTATCCAGATACTAAAATTCTTTCTGAACACGTGTGTTCGAATGGTATAGTAAACTGTCCATGCAATAACAAATAGTGCATTCCATCCAACAAAGGAAAACAAGCTAAACCCCGCAATCATTGCCGGTACAATACCGAACAACAATGTTTTCCGTTTGGTGTAAGCAGCTTCAATTTTAAATGCTGTAGAAACTGCAGAGGGTAATACAGGCTGATACCAGGAAGTGATTCGCTGAATTTGATCGGCCCTTGTGATGGGAATATTATTGCTGCTGTTACGTTCCGTATTGTCTTCGGCCATTACCCATAATCGCATAATATAGAGCTGCAGTTTCCGGCGTACATAATTTGCATTCCAGCTCAGCAACTTAATTCGGGAGAATCGAATTTTTTTCTCTTTGGTTTCAATCAACCCCCAGCTCATAAAAAACTGTCCGGTTTGCAAACGGATGCTGAAATTAAAGTAGCGAAGTACTACACGGATCGACGAAACGATCACAGAAAGAAAAACGCCCGCCAGAATGAGAAATGATAAGATACTTGTTGTTTGCAGCAGATTGCTTTGTTGTTCCACCCATTGAACAGAATCAAATCCGAGATATTCCTGCAAGTCCTGAAAGCGGGCAAGAATAAATGCAAGAATGATCAGCAGTGTTTTCAGATGATTTTCTGACAAGCATAGTTTCAACAGATCTTTGCCGGTAAGTTTGATGCTGTTTACCTGTTCTGCCTGTGCAGGTTGTTCAGTTTCACTTGTATTGATCTCTGCTTTTGAAGAGAGCAGACCTTTTAAATGCCCGGCATTTGCAAGTGAAATTCCTTGTATAGTGATTTCTTCTTTCGCTGTTCCTGATGTACTGATGATGAGTTCGCAGGTATTAGTTAGGCGATGCAGAAATGTTTGATTTTGATGAATCGCTTGAATTTTTCCGAATGGTATCTCTGTTTTTACTTTTGTAAAAATTCCTTTTTCTACCAATAACAAATTCGGCTGAAGACGAAAGCGAAATGAAAAGTAGTGGATGAGCTGTTTGGTTTTTATCAACAGAAGGATCACAACTGAACCGATCAACACACTCAACAATTGCCGGTCAAGCGGTTTGGCTCCATCTTTATTTTTAAAAAAGCTGCGGGCAAGTCCCAACAGGATCAGCGGCCATATCTGTTTGATCCCTTCCAATAGAATGATGAGCAGAACAATGGGCGACTGGCGTTGCGGTTTTTCCCAATCAACTATTTTCATACCTCATCTGTTTTAATAACACCCATTCTTTTAATCGTTCTGCCTGTTCTTCTGTTAAGCCGCCGATCTTAATATCAGCAAAGGATGAATTGGCTGCTGTGAATAATTGCAGAGAGGCAAGCTTATACTTTCTTTCCAATGGCCCTTTCTTGATCACACAATGCTGAATTTTCGAAAGCGGCACAATATGCATCTGCTGAAACAGCCATCCCTTTCGGAATAAAACATCATGTTCACGCATGGCATAGGCCATCTGCGGAAACGATTTGGTAATCGAAAAAAAGTGAAAGCCTGAAAGAAGAACAACGCAGGCGATGATCAAAAGAAAAACAGGAGTAGGATGTAACGCATCAAAAAAGAAAATGGCGGTTACCGCAACAGCGAAGCCGATCAACCATAAAACAGCCCATTCAGTAAGCAGTACTTTTTTATAGTTCTTTTCAACAGGATGCAGCGCTACATCTTCGTGTTTTGGAATTTCTTCCCAGGTTATTTGCGGGTGAACTAATTTCATCGGCAGGAAGTTTTTCGTAAAATAGCAAATGAACAGCGAAATACAGGATCTGTTTACTTTCCCGCAAGCAACTGCTCTTCTTTTTTCAATTGCTTATCGTACACAAATGTGCCCAGCGGCAACCACGCAGCAACAAACGCAAACAGAAATTTCCTGAAAGGCCAGTTGTACACTTCTTTTACGTAGTAGGCGAGTGCCACGTACACAACAAACAATAATCCATGTGCCCATCCAACATACTTTACAGCTAGCGGTAAATCAAATGCATACTTGAGTGGCATTGCAATTAATAACAACACCAGGAAGGATATACCTTCTGCAATACCTGTTTTACGTAAAAGTTGAAGTGGTTTGAGATTCATGCTGCAAAGAAACGAACAGATCAATGATTACAATCTGTAGTATGACAATGATTTGCTTTTCTGCAAAAACGATGATTGAGCATATGTGCGGTAATGATCAACGCAACTGCAGGAACAACAAATACAAAAGAAGAATAAGGAAACTTGATAAACTGGTTGAGGGTAAACAGCAACATCCCTGCTGAAAACGGAACCAAAGTGCCCCAGTGGTGATGGTGCTTTTTGTAACCATGCCAAAGTGTAGAAAAACCGATTACGAAGGCAGTGCCCAATAACAGGACTTCTAAAAACACATTGTGAATGATGTTGACACCAAACAGCGGTAAGCTGGTGATGAATAATGGTACTACAGCACAGTGTATGGCACAGGCTACAGATGCGGCGATTCCTAAGGCTTCCCAATTAATACGCATATTCATAAAGGACAGCAAAAGTACATATTTGCAATTATGTTGCAAATTTTATTTTCAAGACGCATTCGCCTCAATTCGCTCCGTACCTTTGCAGCTCATTACAAGCATATGTCGAAAAAATTGTGGTTTTATCTTGGATTCTTCCTGTTGTTGACGGGTGTTTTTTTTCTTTCGATTTTCTGGGGCACCGACCTGTGGCGTAAAAAATTGCCCACCATGAACGATGTAAAAGACTTTGCATTTGTGAATCAATTGGGCGACACCATCACCAACAGCAATGTGGCGGGCAAGGTACAGGTAGTGGAATTTTTCTTTACCACCTGCACAGGCATTTGTCCAAAAATGAATACGAATATGGCGGTAATTGCAAAAGATTTTGCTGCGGAAGAGGATTTTGTAATGCTGAGTCATACAGTTGATCCGGATACAGATTCGGTGGCCCGTTTGAAACACTATGCCGATTCAATGAAGATCGATCCCAAAAAATGGATGCTCCTTACCGGTACAAAAGAAAAATTATACGAGGCTGCCCGCAAAAGTTATTTGCTCGATGATCAGAAGAACGGCCTTGATCCAATCGCCGATCAGTTTATCCATACCCAACTGTTTGCACTTGTTGACAGGGCAGGAAGACTGCGGGGTATTTACGACGGACTTGATAAAAAGGAACTGGCCAAACTCAATGAAGATATCAGCCTGGTATTAAAAGAACGCTACGATGGCCCCCGGTTTGTGAACGGAATTTTTCAGAACAATCCCAATTAAGTAAATTCGGTTATGAGCGAAGCGATCAAAGATCTGTTGAAAAAAAACCACATGAGTGTAACCGACAGCCGGTTACAAATACTGGATTTATTTTATCATTCACCCGGTGCGTTGGCGCATGCAGATATTGAAAAGAAAGCCAGCGATAAAATTGACCGTGTTACTATTTACCGTACGCTGCAAACCTTCGAAGAAAAAGGGATCATCCATACTATTCCAACAGCCGATAATTCGGTTAAGTATGCATTGTGTAAAGACCAATGTGCAGATGGTCATCATCACGATAACCACGTACATTTTGTATGTGATCAATGTGGCAAAACCATTTGCCTGGATGATGTACATGTGCCGGAAGTGAAATTGCCGAAAGGGTTTCAACCGCACCAAAGTAATATGGTGGTAAGTGGTTTTTGTAATGATTGCAGGAGTTAAGGGTTAAGAGTTAAAAAAAAGAGATAGAAAAGATCATTAACCTTCCAGGTTACGCCTTTCTCTTAAGTTTCCCGATGAATATAATTTGAACGAGCATAATCAACCTGTCAGGTCTGTGTGTAGAAACAAGTTAGCTGGCGAAATGAATCGACTTATACTGATATTTATACTGTATCTATTTTCCTGTGACCGAATCGAAAAAAAATCGGAAACAAATCTGTTGACGGTACCCAAACAAAATGAAATAATAGAATCAGACGAGGATACACTTCCTAATGGTAAAAAAATATTGAATAACATCGACTCAGGAATGGATCATTATTATAAAGAGGTTGTTGGTACTGATACATTAACAGGGGGATATTTAACCTGCTATGGTATAGATGATAGTATGAAGTATTTTTATCTGCGACATGGAGACACATTACATTTATTAAACCAGACACCTACTTACACATCAACATGGAGCTTGGGTGTATTAGAAAAAGATTTCGATAATTTTTTCATAACCAGAATAGATAATGGGAATGGAGTTCCAGAAACATTTCAGGTATTTGATAAAACAACAAGTAAAAACCTTTTGGGTGACAAAGTGGAAGCATGGAATTTTAAGTATTTAGGAGACACTTTGTTTTTCTTATACGACAATCATAGTGTCAAACTAATCGGTAACTATATTAATAGAAAATATGCAGATAGCATTTTTCTTTATAATGTGAAGTCGGGCATGAGACAAGGATATAAGTTGCCTTATGAAAACCAAAGTGACATAATATATTACGACATTAAAAATTTGACAAAGAGAAACCTGATTGTTAGTCGAAGAGATCATTATACCGAAGTAGAGAAATTAGTAAAATACAACCGCTAACATGAGCGTAGCGGGGTGACAGAATAACCAATCAGCAATACGTATTCAGTTTCTGGGTATCTCATCCTCCTTCCCCAAAATAAAAATGCCCTCCCGTAGAAACGGCAGGACATGATTAATGTTCTGATTTAGCAGGGCAAATATCGGTATTAATTCAGATTATCCATTTCTGTTTTTACAAAATCCATCAAGGTTTTGATATGGTTGGGCGAAAAATCAAACTTCAGCCCGGCTGCTTCATAGAGTTGGGGCAATGTTTTGGTGCCGCCCAAACTCAAGGCATTGATATAATGCTGCAATGCTTCCTGCTGATTTTGTTTGAACTGCATCCACAATCCAATAGCACCCAACTGGGCAATTCCATATTCAATATAATAAAACGGCACTTCAAACAAATGCAGTTGACGCTGCCATTCGTACGGACGGAATTGTTCCAATCCACTGTAATCGATCAAGCCAGTGCTGTATTCATTTGCAAGCGACATCCATTTTTCACCACGCTCTTCTGCGGTATGTGCAGGATTTTCATAGAGCCAATGCTGAAATGCATCAATACGTGCGATCCAAGGTAAAATGGTGAGCACACGTTCCAGTTGTTTAAACTTCGCACGGCGCAACTCTTCCTGATCTGTAAAGAAAATATTCCAATGCTCCATGCTGAACAATTCCATGGCCATACTTGCCACTTCAGCGATCTCTGCACCATATTCTTTAAAGCCGGTCAACTCCAGGTTATGTGTCAAAAACGAGTGAACAGCGTGGCCGCCTTCGTGTACCATGGTGGTTACGTCATCCAATGTGCCGGCTGCATTCATAAAAATAAACGGAGCACCCGTTTCAGCTAACGGCATATTGTAACCGCCGGGAGCTTTTCCCTTACGGCTGTCAAGATCGAACCGCTTCATCTCATTCATCTTTTGCAAACAATCTGCAAAAAAGGGATTTAGTTGTTTGAAACATTCAATTGTTTTTTCAGTTAATTCTGTTCCGGTTGTGAAAGGTTGCAATGGCGTAATACCTGCCGGTTCTGCATCCATATCCCAAGGGCGCAATTGATCAACACCAATTGCTTTGCGTTGTTCTTCATAAATAATTTTCACCAATGGAATTACATGTTGCTTCACTGCTTCGTGAAAATTGAAACAGTCCTGCGACGTGTAGTCAAAACGGCCGAGCTCTTTAAATTTATAATCACGGTAGTTTTTGAAATCTGCATTCAATGCAATTTGGTGGCGTTGCGCAACCAGTTTATTGAACAGCTCATTCAACGCTTCCCGATCCTGGTAACGGCGGGTCTGAATTTTCATATACACCTCTTCCCGTAACGTACGATCCGGATTTTCTAAAAACTTTCCGGCCTGTTGTAAGGTGTACTCTTTGCCATTTACTTCAATGGTCATTTTACCGGCGATCTGTCCAAACTGTTGCTGCATTACATTCATCTCCGCCATAATGGGAATATTGGCTTCACGAAACAGCTCAATACTTTTTTTGATGGAACGTAAGTAGGTGAAATATTTATCAGTATCCAGTTCTTTCGTGAATGGACACTCAACAAGTTTGCGGTTGAGTTTATCGGCATAGGGTTGCATTTTCGGTGCAATCTCCATGTAGAAATAATTGAATGCTTCTTCCAGTTGTTTGTTCTCGGTATCGCAGGTCATCCGTACCTGGCGCCAGCAAGCATCTTCGCTGATGATGGCTTCCAGTTCGCTGCTGTCTTTCAGCCACTGTTCCAGTTCTGTTTTATTGTTGATGGTACGATCGAGTAATTGCTGAAAATAAGGTTCTACCAAGTCCCAAGTAGTAATAGTGAAATCCTTCGGTAAAAAACTACGCTCGATCGGCTTGATATCGGCTGTGAGTGTCATAGAAAAGAGTTTAAAAAATGATGCCGGTAAGATGGTAAGCTGAAAAGAAGTTGAACTTCCCGCCTTCCCGTCTTACCGGCAAAAATGTATTGATTCAGAATTAGTCTTCTTTCTTCTTTTTAGCGGCTGCTTTCTTTTTCGCCGCTTTCTTAGCTGGCTTTGCTTCTGCAACTGCTACTTCTTCAACAGGAGCTTCATCTTCTTCAATTGGCTCTTCAGTCAATTTGATCTCAATTCCTTTTGCGCTGATAATGCCATACCATTTCACCATCTTTTTCATATCGCTGGTATATACCCGCTCAAAATCAAGATCAGGAAATACTTTTTCAAAATAAGATTTGATGGCTTTTGCATCTTTTTCATCGGGAAGTTTGCCGCCATCTGCTTCCATTGCCTTAAAAATATCGGCAAGGTTCACGTTATCACGAACGGTATATACTTCAATACTTTCCAGGTGTGAAAACTGGTGCTGACGGGTAGACGCAAACTTGGTTGAATTATCGTCCAGTGAACGCACTATAGCGCCATCGGTTTTGCTGCTAACGAGTTCAAACAAACCGGGCATTCCGGTTACTGCAATTAATTTTCCGTATTCCATAATTTTTCAATTCAAGGGGTGCAAGTTAACGGATTTCGGTTAACCGCATTTCAATTTAACAGCAAACAAATCTGGCTGAGAATACGTGTTGATATACACAGCGTTTGCGATATTAAAATGCTCACCAACAGGACGTTCTGCTTTTTGTAGGCAGGATCCGGCTTCTTTAACAGGTTTTTTGTAGTACGATATATGAAAAATCAGCGTTATTCCTATACAAGGCTTGCCTGAAAGGCGAAACTGTTTATATTCGTTTATATCTTTTAAAAGCCAAAATCCTCATCTTGAGCTTGCTACATACACAGGACGTAAATATTGATCGAATTTCCAACAAACAGGTAGTTTCCTTTATCCATGATAACCAGTTGTATCAATTGGACGATTTTGCAGCGTTGGAATCCTTCTGCCCCAAATCAAATTGTACTAAGGCGTTTTATACCCATCATAAAACATTTCATATCCGTGAGGGGATCGATAAGGTGTGGAATGCGTACAAAAATATTCATCCAAAAGAAGCATGGTGTGGCAACATGCTCCAGTTTGGTATGCAGTACTGCCGCAAGAACAACTCCATTTCGTATATCGATGATGAATATGCAGGAGCAAAAGCAGGGCAGATCGTTCTCATTCGTGTGAAAGCGTTGGGCGGTTTGGCGAAAGTGGCCGTAGGTCATGAAATAACGGCTGTGCATGAAAAAGAGAAATGCCTCGAAACAAGTTATCTGGTGAAAGGAAAGTCGTTGGGCAGTCAACGTATTCAGTTAACTACAACTGAAGATGGTTTCACCGAAATATCACATCATACCATTTACAAAAGCGGATCGTGGCTACGGGATAAAATAATTTATCCGTTCTTTCATACAAAGGCCATCCGTGAATTTCATAATAATATCCGCAAGTCGTTAGGACTTGCTTAATGCTGTTTTCATCTGTTCTGTTTGCAGAAAAGATTCTTTTATCTTTAAGCAAACACATTTGTATGAACTGGAAAAACACAATTGCCATCATCACCGGTGCAGGAACAGGCATTGGAAAAGCCACCAAAGATCTGCTGCGCAGCAAAGGTTGTACTGTTTACAATCTTGATTTTGCAGATAACGATCCAACAGACCAGCACTATTATATTTCCTGTGATGTGCGCCACCGTCAACAGGTGAATGATGCCATCGACAAAGTAATCTCCACCGAAAAGAAAATCGATTTCCTTTTTGCCAATGCAGGTATTCATTTGTTTGCAACGCTTGAACAAACGAGTGATGAAGAACTACAGCGTGTGGTTTACACAAATTTGTTTGGTGTGTATTATACATTGCAGAAAGTAATTCCTGTAATGAAAGCACAACAAAAAGGAAGTATTGTGCTGATGGGATCAGACCAATCGTTTGTAGGCAAAGCAGCCAGCTCTGTTTATGGAATGACGAAAGGAGCCATTGCTCAACTTGCTAAAAGTACAGCCATTGATTATGCGCCTTTCAACATACGTGTCAATTGTATTTGCCCCGGCACCATCGATACACCATTATTGCACAAAGCAGTTGATCGTTTTTCGCAATTAAGCAATACGGCGAAAGAGGAAGTGTATAAAAGTTTGGACAGCATTCAGCCAATGGGACGCATTGGGAAGCCGGAAGAGATCGCAAAAACAGTTGTTTTTCTGTTGAGCGATGAAAGCAGTTTTACAACCGGAAGCCTGTTTGCAGTTGATGGCGGTTATGTGTGTCAGTAAGTTGATGCCGAATTGTTTCTGCGAACATTACGTTGATTCGGTTATTTTTGGGCTTTATGGAACAGGTATTTCACAAGATCATCATTATTACAGCTCCTTCAGGCGCCGGAAAAACATCCATCACCAAACAATTGATGAAGCATTTTCCGCAACTGGCGTTTTCGATTTCAGCTGCCACACGTGCAAAACGAAAACACGAGCAAGACGGAGTTGATTATCATTTCATGAGCGTTGAAGAATTTCAGCAAAAAATTCATGAAAATGCATTTATGGAATGGGAGATGGTGTACGAAGGGAATTACTACGGAACACTGAAATCAGAAATGGAACGCATCTGGAGCAACGGACAAATTCCGGTGCTGGATATTGATGTAAAAGGAGCCATTCATGTGCAGGACCTGTATCCCAAACAAATACTCACCATTTTTATTGAACCACCTTCCATCGATGAATTGAAACGCCGGCTGGAAAGCAGGGGCACCGAAACTGCCGATTCATTACAGGCACGGATCAATAAAGCATCGTACGAAATTTCCTTTAAACATTCATTTCAGCACGTGATAGTAAATGATGATCTGCCGAAAGCTGTAGCAGAAGCCATCCGCATTACCGGCGGGTTTCTTGCAGCGCCATAATGAGCATTTGATTTTCCTTTCAAAAACACTATTTTTAAGATTCATGAATTGGTATTTGATCATAGGGATTGGCGTAACTGTTGTGTTTATCGGTTTTTTTGCCGGTCTGCAAACAGCCTTTGGTTCCTTGAACCGCTTTTCGGTTGAGTTGAAAAAAAAGCAAGGCGTCAGCAGCGGACGTATTCTCAGCAATTTTATTGACAATCAAAGTAAGTTTATCGGCTCGTTGTTGGTAGGCGTTACATTGTCGCTGGTAATTTTTGTTTTATTGGTCAATCGATTCTTTGATCCGCTGTGGAAACAAATGCCAACCGTGATCCAGAATTCAGCGATTCGGATCATCATTGAAATATTAGTAACTACGTTGCTGGCATTGCTTGTACAAATGGTGTGCAAAGCCATCTTCCGCAAACGCAGTAATGCTGTACTTTCTTTCTTTTCACGCACTGCCAGTTTTTTCTATGCATTGTTTTCTCCCATCGCTTCATTGTTTGTGGGACTTGCTGAATGGATCTTAAAATACTTATTTGATGTGCGGGTGAACGATAAAAAAGAGGCGTTTACAAGGGTTGATCTCGAACATTTTATTCAGCAAAGCAAAGACAACGACGACGAAAGTCAGGATATAAATTCGGATTTGTTTGAAAACGCATTGTCTTTACCGGGTGTAAAAGTGCGTGAATGTTTAATTCCCCGGAAAGAAATTGTGGGAGTAGAAGCATCGGCAACCATTGATGAGCTGAAGCAAAAATTTGTTGAAACAAAATTGAGTAAACTGATTGTGTATGATGGGAATATTGATAACATCATCGGCTATGCGCATCAGTTGGATATGTTTCGCAAACCAACCGATATTAAATCGATTTTAAAACCTATTCCTGCGGTGCCGGAAAGTATGGGACTTACAGATCTTATTACGCAGTTTACCAAAGAGCGCAAAAGTATTGCGTGGGTGGTGGATGAGTTTGGTGGCACCAGCGGTATTGTAACCATGGAAGATCTGCTGGAAGAAATTTTTGGTGAGATACAGGATGAATACGATACCGAAGAGTTTGTTGAAAAACAACTCGCCGAAGATGAGTTTATTTTCAGTGGCAGGCTGGAGCTCGATTATCTCGCAGAAAAATTCAACCTTAGTTTTAAAGAAGAAACCGATGCCGAAACCCTTTCGGGCTATATTGTAGAACACCACGAAACCATACCCATTGCAAAAGAACGTATCATTATCGACGACTACGAGTTTGATATCCTCTCAGTAAGCGAAACAAGAATTGAAACGGTAAAAATAAAAGTACTCAGGTAAATTTTAGTCTTTTATACAACCAGTTACAAGCCGCTTTGTCCGCTCATACAAACCACATACATCTACGAAAACTTTATTTTATCTTTCTTATTCAGTTAACATCAAAACCTTAATTATGAACAAGCGTTTCGTCTTGGCCTTATCAGCTGTTTGTTTGTTACTGGGCACAGAAATTTCAGCCCAGTCAAAACCCGGAGCCCCTGCTCCTGCCGACACTACCAAAAAGGCCCCACCCAAACCAAGTATTACAGAAAAAGTAAAATCAAGTAAAAAACTTCCCGGCTTATTTACACTGTACCAGGATACTGTAACAGGCAGTGTACAGATGTACATCCGGAAAGATCAGTTGAACAAAGATTTTATTTACCAGAGTTTTTCACTCAGCGGCCCTACCAGTTTATTTCTGCATCAGAGCATGCACCGTGCAACATTAGTTTTTCAAATGAAAAAAGCATTTGATAAAATTGAGTTCAGCACTGTGAACACGAATTTTTATTACGACAAAAACAATGCTGTCAGCAAAGCTGCGAATGTGGATGTGGCCGATGCCGTTTTCTATACTGATAAATTCAGTGTTGAAGATGCAGACGGTTATCTCGTAAGTGTGGACCAGTTATTCCTGAGCGATAAGCTTGATCCGGTAAAACCGATCTTTCCACCAACCATTCCTCCCGGTGCCGTATTTAATTTAGGTGGATACAATCCTGCAAAAAGTAAGTACAGCAATATCCGTTCTTATCCCAACAACAGCGATGTGGTGGTTGATCTGGCATACGACAACCCGATGCCATTTAACCAGGGCGGAAAAGATATTACCGATGCACGTTTTGTGCGGGTAAAACTCCAGCATTCATTTATTGAAATGCCGGTAAACGATTTCAAACCACGCTTTGATGATCCACGTGTTGGTTTCTTTTCGCAGGAAGTTGATGATCTTACCTCTAACGAGATCGTAAATTATCGTGATGTGATCAACCGCTGGCATCTGAAGAAAAAAGATCCTTCGGCAGCATTGAGTGAGCCGGTTGAACCGATCACTTTCTGGGTTGAAAACACCACACCGGTTGAATACCGTGAAATTGTAAAAGCCGCTGGTGAACGCTGGAACGAAGCGTTTGAAAAAGCAGGGTTCAAAAATGCAATGGTAATGAAGATCATGCCTGAAGATGCAGATTGGGATCCGGCCGATATCCGCTACAACGTGATCCGTTGGGTATCGTCGCCTTATCCTCCATACGGAGCAATCGGGCCAAGCTTTGTCAACCCAAAAACAGGTCAAATTCTTGGTAGCGATATTACCATTGAGTGGGCCAGTGGTGCTGAAACACCATTTACTGATATAATTCAGGAGATCGGTTCAACTACAGCAAATGATTTGCAGCAACAAATGATGGCCAATATGCCATCGCACATGCGCAAACATTGGGCGACATGTGCCATTGGTTCTGAATTAGCACAGCAATACATGGCTGGCTCAACATTGATCACCACGGCAGGTGCTCCTGCAGGTGAAGTAAGAAAAGCGCATGAGCAGTTTTTATATTATCTCATTTTGCATGAAATGGGTCATACACTTGGCTTGAATCATAACATGAAAGCCAGCCAGATGCTGAGCCCTGCAGAAGTACACAATACTGCCATCACACAAAAATTAGGATTGCAAGGTTCGGTAATGGATTACCCTTCGATCAACATCAGTAGTGATCGCAGCAAGCAAGGTGATTATTATACCATGAAACCCGGTCCTTACGATTTGTGGGCCATTGAATTTGGTTACCGTGAATTCCCTGCCAGTCAGGAGCAGGCAGAATTAAATAAAATTCTCCGTCGCAGCCACGAGCCCTATCTCACATTCGGAAACGATGCGGATGATATGCGTAGCCCCGGTGGTGGTATTGATCCGAGGGTAATGGTGAACGATATGAGTAACGATATGGTTACTTATGGCGAAGACCGTATCAAATTTGTGAACAATGCCATGAGCAAACTCGTAAGTAAATACGCAAAAAGCGATAAGAGCTATCAGGAAATTATGATCCGTTATAATGTACTGAATGGCCAACGCTTTTCAATGGCTAATGCCATCAGCCGTTATATTGGTGGTGTACAGGTTGACAGAAGTTTCCCCGGCCAGAACAATGGCAGCAAGCCATTTGTGATCACACCGGTTGCGTATCAGAAAAAAGCAATGGGCTTCCTGGCAACGTATGTGTTTGCGCCAAATGCGTTTGATGCAGATCAGCAGGTATTGCCTTATTTGCAAGTACAACGTCGTGGTTTCAATTTCTTTGGTGCGCCGGAAGATCCGAAACACACATCGCTTGTACAGAATTTTCAAACCAATATTCTTGCACAGCTATTGCACCCAACAACATTGCGTCGTATCAACAACAGTGCATTGTACGGCAATACATATAGTGTAGCCGATGTAATGAATGATGTAATGAATGCGGTCTTTAAAGCAGATGCTGCCGGTGCCGTAAATGTGTACCGTCAAAATCTGCAAAGTGAGTTTGTAAAAGGTGCTATCAGCATTGTAGAAGCAAAAGCAGGGTATGATAATCCATCGAAGAGTGCAGCTTACAATACCCTTCGCAAAGTAAGAACTATGTTGGGTACTGCTGTTTCGCCAAACGAGCAAACCAGAGCTCACCGCAGCATGCTCATTTTTATGATCGACAAAGCGCTGGCAACAAAATAAATTGTTTCAGCTCTGTTTGATAGAAGCGGCCCGTTCGGGCCGCTTTTTTTATGAAAAGCGCAGGGTTACCAACCTTTATTCGTTCCGATGAACGTAGCCAAGCTGCTGAAAGGTTGGCAACCCTTTTTTGCTCATCCTTTTCGGGTTACATTTGCAACTGAAATCATTAACCGTGGCCGAAACAAAAACAGAACGTCGATCGATCATACAACGCATTCGTGGTGCAAGAGGGGTAGAAAAAGCTGAAATGAGTTTTATCGATCATCTTGAAGAACTGCGTTGGCATGTGGTGCGGGCAGTCATAGCCATTATAGTTGCCTCACTTATTGTATTGTTCAATATTGATTATGTGGTAAACAATATCTTCATGGGCCCGGCTCATAAAGATTTTATCACCTACCGTTGGTTGTGCGATCTTGGTAAATGGATGCATGTAGATGCGCTTTGCCTAAGTGATTTCAGCATCAAGTTCCAGAGTAATGCAATGACGGAGCAGTTCCTCACCACGTTCACTGTTGGTTTTACTTCAGGCTTTATTTTGGCCTTCCCTTATATTTTTTGGGAGATCTGGAAATTCGTTCGTCCGGCGTTGAGTGATAAAGAACGCAGCGGCACTACCGGTGCCATCTTCTGGATATCTTCTCTTTTCTTTCTGGGTGTTGCATTTGGATATTTTGTACTCACACCATTCATGGTGAATTTTTATTCAAACTACTCACTCAGTCCGTTAATTGAGTTTCGTCCAACTATCAGCGATTATTTTGAGAACCTGATCTATTTAACCGTAGGTGTGGGATTATTGTTTCAATTACCTGTGGTGGTAATGCTGCTTACAAAAGTGGGTATGCTTACACCTGTAACACTTCGCCGCATCCGCAAGTATGCATTTGTGGTGATCATTATTATGGCGGCCATCATTACACCTTCTACCGATCCATTCAGTTTGGCGCTGGTTACAATTCCGTTGTATGGTTTGTATGAATTCAGTATTATGCTGAGTATGCGTATTTACAGGCGGCAGATCAAGAAAGAAGATATTGAAGAGTGGAGTTGATGTTAATGGATAATTTTGAAATGAATAATGGATAATGAATTTAACCAGTTGAGAGATGGTAACTTTGAAGTAGATTATCAATTCTTCCATTATCAACTATAAATTTTCACACTATGCAAATTTTTGATATGACTAAGCCCGTAGCCATTGGCTGCGATCACGCAGGGTTCGATTACAAAGAGGACCTCATCTCTTTTCTCGAAGGGAAAGGAATTGCATTTAAAGACTTCGGCACGTATTCAAAAGATAGTGTTGATTACCCTGATTTTGCACACCCCGTTGCATCGGCTGTGGAAAATGGCGAAGCAGCATTTGGTATTTTATTATGCGGCAGTGCGAATGGTGTGGCCATTACAGCCAATAAACACCAGGGCATTCGTGCAGGACTTTGCTGGGGTGAAGAAATTGCACAGTTAGTACGTGCACATAACAATGCCAACATCATTTGTATCCCTGCACGCTTTGTACGTGAAGGTGACGCAGAAAAAATGGTGAATACATTTATGACAACCGCATTTGAAGGTGGCCGGCATGGGTTAAGGGTTGATAAAATTGCCTGTGCTTAATCTCTTAATAGACGGGTCTGCGATAAGGCCAATTACGATACCATTCATACAACTATCCCGCCAATGGCGGGATTTTCATTTATATTCGGCCTTCAAAAAATTTAATGCATGAGGACATACTTATTGGCAGCACTCTCTGTGCTTGCGTTAACAGCTTCGGCCCAAAAGAAAAACAAAACGGCTGAGCAATTTTCAAAAACCATTACGGCGAACGACCTTCAAACTCACCTGTACATCCTTGCCGGACCGGAAATGGAAGGAAGGGAAACAGGAATGGAAGGTCAGCGCAAAGCAGCAGAGTATCTGAAGCAACAGTTTCAACGAATCGGTATTGCACCTGCAAATAATGGCAACTACGAACAATTTTATCCATTGTACAAAGACACGTTGAAAGCAGCCAACATCACAATCGGCAACAGCAGTTTTGAATTTGGAAAAGATTTCTCTGCGCAGTTAACCAATCTTGTAAGTACTCAACTTTTCATTAGCGAAGTGGTGTACATGAGTAAGGTTGATACAACAACTGATGTAAGAGGAAAAGCAGTTGTATTGGTTGCAAAGAACGGTACGCAACTTCCTTCGAATGCCGACATCTTTCGTTTGTACAACCGTCAGCCGGCAGTTGTTTTGATTGTCCAGAGCGGAGTTGATAAAGTGCCTTCACCAAGAGGCGGTCGTTTATACCTGAATTTGTACAAAGCACGCCAGACGCCTATCAGCATTCGCATTTCAGAAGCAATGGGTGAAGCATTATTAAAAACAGATTTTGCAAGCGCCAAAGCACAAACACTGGAAACAAAAACGGTAGCAACTGAACTGATGTTCCATTTTCAGAAAGAGGCCGAAGTTACACAGGCTTCGAATGTGTTGGGTATGATCGAAGGAACCGACAAGAAAGATGAGTGGGTGATCATTTCGGCTCACTACGATCACGTTGGAATTATTGGTGGTAAAATTCATCCTGGTGCCGATGATGATGGCAGCGGTACCGTAGGTGTACTGGAAGTAGCTGAAGCATTTGCAAAAGCAAAAGCAGCAGGCAAAGGTCCTCGCCGCAGTATCTTATTCTTAGCAGTGAGTGGTGAAGAAAAAGGTTTGTGGGGAAGTGCATACTATGCAAACCATCCGGTTTATCCATTGGAAAAAACAAGTATCGATATTAATATCGACATGATCGGCCGCAAGGATGATAACCTGAAATCACTCGACAGTAACAACCATGTGTATTTGATTGGTGACGATAAACTCAGCAGTGATCTGCCACGTTTTGTTGACAGCATCAACAACATGTACATCAAACTGATCACCGACAGAAAATACAACGATCCAAAAGATCCGAATCGTTTATACTACCGCAGCGATCATTACAACTTTGCTGCAAAAGGAGTTCCGATCGTATTTTTCTTTGATGGTATCCATAAAGATTATCACAAACCAAGCGATACACCTGATAAGATCAACTATGATCTTCACGAAAAACGTACACGGCTTGTATTTTTCTTAGCTTGGGATGCAGCTAATCGAAACAATATGTTTGTGAGAGATATTCCGTTGAATATTCCTCCGAGATAGTTGTATACAACATATCAAAAGCAAAAACCCCGACTGAATTGCCGGGGTTTTTGCTTTTGTGTCCCATTGGGACAATTCGTTGGTAGAACAAGAAACAAGCGAGGAGTACGTTCCGTAGGAACGTTTGGTGAATATGGATTAAATCAATCACCAAGCGTTCCTAACGGAACGCAACACATCCATTTCATGATTTCTACCCATCAGTTGTTCACATGGAACAAAACATTGTTGTTCGTTAATGAAACTTCTTCTACGAAAAGAAAAGTATCAGCAATTGCGCTGCAATAATTCTTAGAATCATCGTCAACGGATAAACAGTTGCATACGTTACAGATGCCACTTCGTTTTTTGCCAACTGTGCAGAGAAGGCCAATGCAGGCGGATCGGTACTGGCGCCGGAAAGCAAACCACATACTTCAAAAAAAGTTTTTCGAAATACATAGTGCGCCAGCAAGCCAACGATCAACAGCGGAACAATAGTAATGGTCAATCCCATCACGATCCATAACCACGCATTGTTGCCACTTAATGCTGTTTGTAAATTGGCACCACTGCTTAAGCCAACACTCGCAAGGAATAAACTGATACCTAACTCACGCAACATTAAATTGGCGCTATAGGTTGTGTATTGATTCAAATATAATTTACCACCGTAACGACTCAACAACAAGGCAATAATAAGTGGGCCACCTGCCAAGCCGATCTTCACAGGAACAGGCATAGTAAAAAAGAACATGGGAATACTGCCGAGCAATACACCTGCAACAATTCCAATAAAGATCGGTGCAAGATCAGGCACATCCAAACGCTTCAATTGATTACCGATGGTTTTCGTCACCATCTCAACACCTTCTTTTGTACCAACTACTTTCAGTTGATCACCAAGCTGCAATACAATATCGCCATGTGCCACCATCTCCACTCCTGCACGGTTTAACCGGGTTAATGTAAAATCATGTTGATGTAAGGCAGCAATATCACCCAATCGTTTATGCGTAACATCGGGCTGCGTTACCACAACAATACGTGAGATCAATTCACTTTGTGGGATCTCTTTCAAATTCATGTTGCTTTCTTCACCAATAATCATTTTCAACACCTCTAACTGATCTTTATGTGCAACGATCAGCAACACATCATTCTCTGCTAAATGCGTTTGCGGTGTTGGGGTAACAACTGTTCCGTTGTGAAATAATCTCGATACCACAATGGGCTCTTTCAATAACTCAAAAATTGTACGGAGTGGTTTACCGATCAGTTGTTTATTCTGCATCGTCAAATGAATCGAAACGGGTTTGTTTGATTTGATGACATCCAGCTTTCGATGCAGTTCCCGTTCTTTATCAAGGTTAACACGGAATACTTTTTTCAGAATGAGGAGTGCGGCAATAATTCCAAACACGCCAAACGGGTACACCACTGCATACGCCAAGGTAATAAACGATGTGTCGTTTGCAGCCAGGTGCAGATCTTTTGCTGCGGCCTGTGCTGCACCAAGTCCGGGTGTGTTGGTAACGGCACCACTCATTACACCGGTGAGTGTAGTGATAGGTTGTTGCAACAGGTAGTAAAAAGCAACAACAATGAGTACACCAAGAAAAACTACCAATGCAGCCAGCCCGTTGGTGACAGCTGCATTCTTTTTTAATGAAGAAAAGAAACCCGGCCCTACTTGCAAGCCAATAGAGTACACAAAAAGTATCAAACCAAATTCTTTTAAGAAATGCTCGGTTTCTTTATTGATATGAATACCGGCATACGAGATGGCAAGGCCCATAAAAAGAATCCAGGTAACACCTAACGAGATACCAAAAATTTTCAAGCGGCCGAGCCAGGTACCGATGGCGATGACTACACCATAGATGATGACGGTTTGCGGAATACTTTCTTCGAGCAGTAGTTGGAGAAACCAGTTCATGGTAGCGAAATATACGATAAAGCTATCTGCAAAATTTCATTACGTAACTAACTAAAATCACAGAACCTGCTTACAATAAGCAGGTTCTGTTTAAACACTCGTTATCTGTCTTTAATCGTAATGGTATTTGTCCATTGATCATGCCACATCTTCTGCCCAAGAAATGCACTGATAAATTCAAATGGTACCAGGCGGCATAAGGTGCGGAGAAATGCTTTACCAAATGTCATCGGCTCTCCGTCTTCACGGATCACTTTTGTTTTCGTGATCATTTTGCCAAGCGTTTTTCCTTTTGAGCCTTCGAGGAATGTGTAGTATGCAAAGAAGATAACAAACACAAGAAGATATGTAACAAAGGCAAAACCTAAAGCACCACCTACTTCACCATCGCTGATAGATGATGCAAAGGCAGCGCCTACAATAAAGGCAACAATGAGAATGAGTACATAAAATACAATAATATCGATCACATAATTTAAGAATCGTTGCCCTGCACTTGCAAACTCATAAGCAGGTTCATGAAATTCGTGTAAAACATTTGTTTGTTGTTCCATAAATAGAGTTGGTTTAGTGATGAAGAAGTAAAATAATAATTTTCTGCTTTCGATGTATCAATAAAAAAACCGCAGCAACTGCTGCGGTCTTATCATAAAAACTTGTTGAATAGTTACATACCCAGTATCCATGCAAAGATCAACGGCGCAACAATCGTTGCATCACTCTCTACAATAAACTTGGGTGTATTGATATCTAATTTACCCCAGGTAATTTTTTCGTTAGGCACTGCACCACTGTACGATCCAAATGATGTGGTTGAATCGCTGATCTGGCAGAAATAGCTCCAGAACGGAACATCATGCCACTCCAGATCCTGGTACATCATGGGTACAACGCAAATCGGGAAATCGCCTGCAATACCACCACCGATCTGGAAAAAGCCAACGCCTTTACCAGCACTGTTTTGGCGATACCAATCAGCTAACCACACCATGTATTCAATACCACTTTTTACAGTGCTCGCCTGCAGTTCGTTCTTGATCACATAACTGGCGAAGATGTTACCGGTAGTACTGTCTTCCCAACCCGGTACAACGATAGGAATATTTTTTTCAGCCGCTGCTACGATCCAACTGTTCTTCGGATCAATTTCATAATACTGTTTCAGATCACCACTTAAAACAGTTTTGTATAAAAATTCGTGTGGGAAATAACGTTCGCCTTTTGCTTCTGCTTCCACCCATTGACGATGCAAATGTTTTTGCAAACGACGGAAAGCCTCTTCTTCCGGAATACAAGTATCGGTTACTCGGTTGTAGTGGTTCTCTAACAGATCCCACTCATCCTGTGGTGTAAGATCACGGTAATTGGGCACACGCTTGTAATGACTGTGCGCTACTAAGTTCATCACATCTTCTTCCAGATTAGCACCGGTACAACTGATGATCTGCACTTTATCCTGACGGATCATTTCTGCCAAGCTTAAACCAAGTTCGGCGGTACTCATGGCACCTGCTAAGGTGATCATCATTTTACCACCTTCGTTGAGGTGTGTTTCATAACCTTTGGCGGCATCCATTAATGCGGCGGCGTTGAAATGACGGTAATGATGTTGAATGAATTGTGAAACGGGTCCTTTGTTCATTTTTTAATTTTTAAAAGTGACCGCCTTCAGATCCCGATCGTTTGTATCGGGAGACTTTGCGAAAGAGCTGCAAAAGTAAAGATTCTAGCGCTTGCCTTTATTAATTAATCAATAAAAAAAGCCCCCCGAAGAGATCGGGGAGCTATTTCCAAAACAACACTTGTTGAGTGTATTTATTTTTTCTTTTTTGTTTTATCAATACGTATAAAATCGCCGGATGCAAATACTTTGTACACAGAAACGCATTTTTCATCATCGGTTTTAACGAGATAGAATATTTCGCCTTCTTTACTGATCTCAGCAATACTCAGCAGTGATTTGTCTTTCGAAAATTCCTGAACAGCTGTGGATGCCAGATAGGTCATTTGCTCCAATTGTACCATACGTTGTACTGCTTCCACCACACCATCGGGCCGGTACCAGGCCAGCATACGATCGTTGTTATACTTGAAAGACACAAGGTAAAAGTCGTTTTTCTGACTCCAGCTTACATCAGTTGCGTCTGTAAACTGTTTCTGAAAAGCTGCAGTTACAACTTCATTTTCGATAATGGGAGAGGCATTTGCTTGTGTGGTGACGGTTAATGCCACGGCAACTAAAAGAACAAAAATCTTTTTCATGATGAACATATTTAAGGTTTAATGATTAATGTATCCTTTTGAGATATCATTATGTGATGATGAACTAAAAGTAGAATGTGGCAACCGCTGCTGCAAGCGAATCTTGACAAGAGGCTGTTAACACTGTCTTCATAGTGATGAACGGATGCAACATGTGTAACATGGACATGCACAAATAAAGAAACCCTTATCTGTAAAGGGTTTCAGGTATTCTTAAAGAAATGATAAATGCCGATTGGCTTGCTGAATGGTAACTGCTGCAATGATGAATGGAAACGACTTTACTGTTTTTTACATAGCTCCAGCCAATCGTTGATGCCTTTTACAATTGCATCGGCTATTTGTTTGCGGTAGCCTTGGTTGAGTACGTTCATTTCATCTTCCGGGTGGCTGATGAACAACGTTTCAACCAACACATTGGGAAATTCAGTAAAGCCGTTAAGCAGAAAATTGAAGTTGCCAACGTTGCCATATTCTTTCAACCCCATATCCAACATATGACGGAGAATGGTTTGTGTGAGTGGACGGTAGCCGATATGTTTATAGTACGTACTCACGCCTTTCACACGTATTGGGTCGGCGCTGCTGTTGAGATGAATGCTTACAACAAGGTCTGGATCTTTTGCTTTGAAGAAATTGTAGCGATCATGATTGTCGTAACTGGTGTCTTTTGTTCTTGTCATGATCACTGTTGCGCCTTCTGCTTCCAACACTTCTTTGAGTTCTTTTGCGATCAACAGGGTCATGTCTTTTTCCATGATACCTGTTAACCCAAACGCACCTTTGTTGCTGCCACCATGCCCTGCATCAACAGCAATCACCAGATCTTTCAGCAAGAGGTTTTGTGGCTGACGTTTTATTTTGATGACAAGATTATTACCGCTGTAGTAAATACGATGTCCCCAATGTTGTTGGTGTGTAAGATCGATGGTTACACGAAAAACATCTTCTTCAATTTGATTGTAGTACACATTTTTAATTTCTTTGGTGCTGCTCATTTGTGTAACCCAGTTGGTATTGGATGTTGCACCAAATACATCCACGATAATTTTTGATGGATTGATCTCATGGAAAGATTGATACGGCAAACGGTCATACATTGTCAATGAAACATAATCGTACGTACTATCGCCCCACACACGCATACTATTGGTGAGCGATGCAGGAGAAAAACTTCCGTTCTGTACCACATCAACATATTCCTCTTCAATATACGCCTGTCGGTTTTTGCTTAACTGTACAGCATACTTATTACCAACCTTGCTGACAGCTTTTAATCGAACCAATGAATCAAGATAACCCATTTTGGTGCCGCCAAGCCTGTCTTCACCCAAGCCGAGTAACAGGTAAGGCAGTTTGCCTTTTGTTTGTAACACAAGTCCATTTGGTTGCATCAATGCAAATTCACTTCGGCTGATTACCTCCAACAGATCGCCGGAAGCCGGCTGCACCAACAACTTGAGTTTATTTTTAAACTCCGTAAACAAGTCGTCGTTTTCTTTTACTACATATTCAGTTTTGTAAATTCCACGTACACCGTTTGAATCTTTCACCGGTACTTCTTTGAACTCCTGTCCGTTCTGCAGTTTCAATACTGCATCCGGTATTGTTTTCACCGTCATGCGTAATCGATCACCGGGCTTGAGTAACAGATCACCTTGTGGTTCGATGCGCCAATACTCAACTGTATTAGTGGTTACTTCTTTTTCTTTTGCCGGGCGCTGGTAGGTATAAAATAGTTTTTGCGTTAGTTTTTCGCCTTTGTCATTTGTTGCGATCAATTGAAAACTGCTGTCGCCGAGCGAAAGATTTAATTCGAAAGCGAATGCACCTGTTGGCCAGACCCACATTTCCTCGCCGTTCATGGTGATACTGCAACCAACACAAGTAACACCGGTAATAAATTGTCGGGATGTTGTTACGGTGTTTTGATTTTTGGTGGGTGTTGCCAAACGCAGAAAAACTTTCTGCGCAGAAAGAGCCGTACTTAAAATAAAAGCCAGAAAGAAAATAAGTGTACGCATAGAAACAGGTTGAAATAAAAAATCCTTTGCAAATTAGGCAAAGGATTTTTAAAAGGTGGGTCACCCGCTGTTTTAGGGGTGGCCCACCGGCATGTACATTTTACAACGGATACTTTCCGTCGTTTCTCAGCTTTGCTACGATTCGCCTTCTTGCTTCTTTGGAATTATATGGATCCACTTTTGTAAAACGTTTCAGGCCCAGCAACATCATTCGATGTTCATCACCTTCTGCAAATGCATTGATGGCATCTTTGCCATACTTATTAATACGGTCGGCCGCATCATATAAATAAGTATGCATCATATCCAGTTCAAACTGGCAAGCCGATTCACCTTTTTCTGCAACCATTTTTGCTGCACGCAACAATGCGCTTTCAGCATTAAAGGTTTGAATGGCCATGTCAGCAATATTCATCAACACTTCCTGCTCATGCTCTATCTTCATCATGAACTTTTGTACTGCAGCACCTGCTGTTAACATGATAGCTTTTTTGAAATTGGCGATGGCTTTGTATTCTTTTGCAAATGGCGTTTCATCTTCGCTACCAAAATCAGGAATGCTCATCAGTTCCTTTTGTACATTCATGGCGGCCGTCATAATATCCAAACGACCTTTCATTGCACGCTTCAACACCATATCAACAGTTAATAAACGATTGATCTCGTTTGTTCCTTCGTAAATGCGGTTGATGCGGCTGTCACGATAAGCTCTTGAAATATCATATTCATCACTGAATCCGTTTCCGCCATGTATCTGCACACCTTCATCAACTACATAATCCAATACCTCACTGCCATCCACTTTCAACATCGCACACTCAATGGCATATTCTTCAGCAGCACCTAACAATGCTTCATTGAAAGGTTTGCCTGCAGCTAAAAGATCATGTTCCATATCATCGATCCACTTACTGGTGCGATACAAAGCACTTTCGCAAACCCAGATACGGGTTGCCATTTCTGCCAGCTTGTATTGAATGGCGCCGAAGTTGATAATAGGTGTTTTGAATTGCTCACGTGTGGTTGCATAGGTTAACGCAATATTCAAGGAACGTTTTGAACCACCTAATGCAGCGGCTGCTAATTTCAAACGACCAATGTTTAAGATGTTAAACGCAATGATATGACCCTTGCCTTGTTCACCTAATAAATTTTCAACCGGTACTTTACAATCCTGGAAATAGAGTTGAACAGTTGATGAACCTTTAATGCCCATCTTATGTTCTTCCGGTCCTTGTGTAAAACCTTCCATACCACGTTCAACAATAAAGCCGGTAAAATCTTTTCCATCAATTTTTGCAAACACGGTATAGATATCAGCAAAACCACCATTGGTGATCCAGCATTTTTGTCCGTTTAAGATGTAGTGCTTACCATCTTCACTTAACACAGCTGTTGTTTTTGCACCCAATGCATCACTACCACTGTTTGGTTCGGTTAAACCGTACGCACCTTTCCATTCCCCCGTTGCTAACTTCGGAATGTATTTTGTTTTTTGTTCGGGTGTACCAAAGTAAAGAATAGGTAATGTGCCGATACCCGTGTGTGCAGCAATAGCTACAGAAAAAGAATAACCACCACCTAATCCTTCATTCACTAATGTAGCAGTAATAAAATCTTTGCCGAGTCCGCCAAACTGTTCAGGAGCAGATGTGCCAAGTAAACCTTGTTCACCGGCTTTGTCCATCAGCGAAGGCATCAACCCTTCTTCCATTTTATCGAGTCGGGCTACAACCGGTAAAACTTCAGTATCAAGAAATGATGCACACATTTCTTTCACCATCACTTGTTCCTCATTAAAATTTTCAGGCGTAAAAGTATCCTGCGGCGTGCTTGTTTTAATTAACCATTCGCCACCTTTCAGTTTTGTTGCAATCGTTGCGGTGCTCATATCAATAGTATTTAAAGTGTGTAGAATTATTTTTTTGAAACGATTCTTATTTCAGATTATCATATACTATCTGTAACACTTCTTTACAGATATCAATTTTATCAGCAGGTACTCCGAGCAATGCTTCGTTCAATGTGTTGTTGGCTACATTCATCGTTTCTTCTTCCAGCTTTCTGCCCTGATCAGTTAAGAACACCTGATTAATACGCCGGTCGTTTTTACTCGCTACCCGTTTTACAAGCTTCAGCTTTTCGAGATTATCCACTAAACGTGTAATGCTGGGTTTATCACGAAACGTAGCATTGCACAAATCCTGCTGACTCAAACCATCATTCTTCCACAGATGGTAGAGTACGCTCCATTGTTCAACGGTAATTTCAATTTTACCCTGCTTCATGTTCTTCTGCAAACGCCGTGCTATAGCCGTGCTGGCTTTGCCCGTCATGAAGCTGTATAATTCGCCTTTTTTAAATTGGTTGTTTGGCATATAGTTGTTTATGCAACTAATCAAATATAAGAATACTTTCCGAAAACCGGTAAATTTTTTCCTAAAAGAGTATCTTACTATTTCTCCTCTCCCTACGAAAAGCCGCCTCCTATTTTTCACTGCCAAAACCAATCTAACATGACCATCGATCAGGCTGCTCCTGTTTCGCAGAGCGAACGTATTGTTCTTCTCGACTCCCTGAGGGGAATCGCTATTCTCGGCATTTTATTGATGAATATTCCCGGTTTTGGATTACCCGAACCGGCTTATCGAGATCCTTCAGTGTTAAATGAGTGGGGTTCCATTAATTTTCAAACCTGGTATTTTATTGAATTTTTTCCGGAAGGAAGTCAACGGGCCTTGTTCTCGATGCTATTTGGTGCTGGTATTATTTTGTTTCTAAGCCGACAGGAGAAGAAGAACGAAGGGCTTTGGCCAGCCGATTATTTTTTCCGCCGGCAACTGTGGCTGCTTGTTTTTGGATTGTTTAATGCATATGTGCTATTGTGGATGTGGGATATTTTGTTTCATTATGCCTGTATTGGTATGATCATGTTTGCATTTCGAAGGATGTCACCGAAGGGATTACTGATCGCTGCCTTTATTTGTTTGTTGTTGCAAACAGCGAGGGAAAATGTAGATGTTTATCGTGATAAGAAAGTAATTACGAAAGGCGAATTAATTGCCAAAATAGATACCACTGTTACAAAACTAACAGATCAGCAAAAAGAAGAACTGGGTGCTATGACAGGATTTAAAGAAAAATCCACACAAAAAGAGAAGCTTAAAAAAATGGAAAAAAGCACGAAGAGTGTACGAGGTGATTATTTTGGATTTTATGAATATCAAAGTGAGCGAAGTTTCCGCACCGAAGTTTTTTACCTGTATTATATGGCATGGGATATTTTATTGTTTATGTTTTTAGGCATGGCCTTTTATAAGACAGGGATCATACAGGGGCAGGCGTCTTCTAAAATTTACTGGGGTCTATTTATTGGAGGCTTAGGTATAGGGTTGTTGCTTTCTTATTTCCGTCTTAAACCGCTGATCGATTTTAAATTCAACGAGTTTGATTATATAAAAAATGTACAATTTGAATCTTACGAGTTGTCACGAGCCTTTCGTTCCATTGGAATTTTTGGGCTGATTATGTTGATGTACAAATCCGGTTGGTTCAAATGGTTCTTTGCATTACTTCGTCCGGTTGGACAAATGGCATTCACCAATTACCTGATGCAATCATTATTGGTTGGCTTGTTTTTTTACGGTATTGGATTTGGCATGTTTGGCAAACTTGAGCGTTACGAAATTTATTATGTAGTGGGGGCCACCTGGTTATTACAAATTATCTGGAGCCATATCTGGTTACGATTCTTCCGCTTTGGTCCGCTCGAGTGGTGTTGGCGTAGTTTAACGTATTGGAAGAGGCAGCCATTTGTGAAATAAAATTGCAAGCCTGTTGTTCGATAAAGAGCAACAGGCTTTCTTCTTCTTAACTACTTACCCAAATACTGTTTTTGCAGACTATCTTTGAACCCTCAATGCCGCAATTACACCGTAACGATATACTCAACCTTTTTTCGAAGATAACCCCACGCCGTGCCTGGAATATGACGAAGGTGTGGAGCAGTTACCAGTTGAGCCGCTTTCTAAAAAAGCCGGTACAGTGGGGCTATCCGATTTCGATTTCGTTTGAACCAACTACAAGCTGTAATCTGCGTTGTCCTGAATGCCCGAGTGGTTTGCGTGAATTCACACGGCCAACAGGTATGTTGCAGAAAAGTTTTTTTGAACAAACGATCGACGATATTCATAAAGATCTGCTTTACCTCATTTTTTATTTTCAAGGCGAGCCCTATCTCAATCCGGAGTTTTTACCGATGGTGAAATATGCTGCGCAGAAAAAAATCTATACAGCTACCTCTACCAATGCGCATTATTTAACGGAAGAAAAAGCAAAGCAAACGGTGGAAAGCGGTTTAGATCGTTTGATCATTTCGATTGATGGTACTACACAAGATGTGTATCAGCAATACAGAGTTGGTGGCAAGCTTGATAAAGTATTGGAAGGCGCAAAGAATATTGTGAAGTGGAAAAAAGAGCTCAACAGCAAAAAACCTTTTGTGGTGTTTCAGTTTTTAGTGGTGAAGCCGAATGAACACCAACTGGAGGACGTAAAACAATTAGCAAAAGAAGTAGGCGTAGATGACGTATGGTTTAAAACTGCACAGGTATACGATTATGAAAATGATCCAAATAAACTGATTCCTTCATTAAGCAAATACAGTCGCTATAAAAAGAATGCAGACGGCTCTCATTCACCCAAAAATAAATTGCAGAACCATTGCTGGAAGCTGTGGCATGCAAACGTTATTACCTGGGATGGTTTGGTGGTGCCCTGTTGTTTTGATAAAGATGCCATGCATCAACTCGGCAATTTAAAAATGCAATCGTTCAAAGAGGTTTGGCACAACGATAACTACAAACAGTTCCGCAGCGAACTAATGACCAGCCGGAAAAATATCGACATCTGCGCAAATTGCAGCGAAGGGTTGAAGGTTTGGGAGGAATAGTTTCTTAATTTTTGCAATAGGTTTCATCATTCACACATTTTGGTCTTATGGCATGGTTTAAGCCGCAACAACCTGCTGACCAAAACGGAGAAATTAATTCTCCGTTTGTCATCTATTTCATTATTTAAAAAAATGTGTGTTATGCAAAGATTCTTATTAAAAAGTGCGGTGCTGTTCCTTTTGCCTGTTATTCTCTTCTCCTGTAAAAAAAACAACAACGGCTCCGACGCTACGGTGGTAAAGGAATGGTCGCTCAACCTGAGTGCAAAAAATGAAAACCCTGCACCGGCCGGACGGTCAGAAGCAGGTATGGCTACTATTAAACTGATGAGCGACAATTCGATCATGTATAATTTTAATGTTACGGGTCTTGCAAGCAGCGATGCTTTAACCGGAGCACATTTTCATTCCGGTAATGCCGGAGCCAATGGTAGTGTGATCTTAAATTTCAATCCAACATTTTCAGGAACTTCATCAAGTGGTACCATTTTAAATGTTCGTCAAACATTGGTTGATAGTTTGAAAAGTGATGCCAATGAAATTTATTTCAATGTTCATTCAAACCAGGTGGCTTCCGGTCTTGTGCGTGCACAGATCAATACCAAAGTTGAATTGGCAATGGACATCATGTTAAGCGGGTCAAACGAAGTGCCAGCTGTTTCTACATCAGCTACGGGTACAGCTCGCTTGCGACTTACTGCCGACAAAAAACTATATTCAATCGTGACTGTTACTAATCTGCAGGCTGGTGATGCATTGCTGTTTGCTCATTTACATAGTGGTGCAGCAGGTGTAAACGGAGCCATTGTACTGGGAATTGCCGGTAGTGCCAGCGATTTTGCAACAGACAAAGTATTTGCGCTTACCGATGTGATTTACAACTCCATCAAAAATGATGCGATGTATGTGAATGCTCATTCAACGTTGTATGCAAATGGTGTGGTAAGAGGTCAGATCCGATAAAAGGCATTCTTTTTTTAGAAGCCGGGCATTGCCCGGCTTTTTTATTCCGAAAATGCCCGGACGATGTTTTTTGTACCGAGTTTTTTATTTGTAATTTCATCGCATGGCATCATTCAGCAGCCGGTTACGGCAAATCATACTCTTAGTTGTTTTAATTGCATTAGGCCTGTTGCTTGTTAAAGAGCTGTACATTTTTCTGCCGGGGTTTCTTGGTGCCATTACGCTTTATATTCTCAGCAGAGGTTGGTATCGTTATTTGACCATTAAGAAAAAATGGAACAAGAGCTTAACAGCAACCACTTTTATGCTCGGTTTCCTCGTGTTGTTTGGTTTGCCGGTTTACTATATCATTAGTTTATTGTCGCCAAAAATTACTGAAGTCTTCAGTCATTCCGATGAAGTGGTTCAGGGTTTAAAATCTGTTTCGGCACAAATACAGGAATGGACGGGCCAGGAATTATTTACAGATGAAAATGTAATTGAACTGCAGAAACGGATCGCTAATTTTTTTCCTGCTTTCCTCAATAGCACTGCTATGATCGTATCGAATCTGGCAATGATGTTGTTTGTGTATTTCTTTATGCTCACTAACGGTAAAGCGATGGAAGCATCATTCGATTACTTTTTACCCTTACACGAGGAGAATATTGATATTCTTGCCAAAGAAACCATCAGCGTTGTAAGAGCTAACGCCATTGGCATCCCTCTGATTTCTTTAATACAAGGGATCTTTGCACTCGTTGGTTACTGGATCTTCGGCATTAATGAATTTGTGCTGTGGGGGTTTATTACCGGTGTATTTGCATTCTTCCCCATTGTTGGAACTACATTGATATGGGCGCCATTGGTCGTGTTTCTTTTTTCACAAGGAAACACCGGACAGGGAATTGGTTTATTGATCTACAGTTTACTTGTTACAGGCAATGTTGATTATCTGGCAAGAGTTACACTCATGAAACGCCTTGGCGATGTACATCCGCTGGTGACAGTATTAGGAGTGATTGTGGGTTTGAGTTTGTTTGGTTTTTGGGGTTTTATTTTTGGGCCATTGCTGATCAGTTATTTTATGCTGTTGTTTAAAATTTATACCAACGAGTTTGGCCCAATGCAGCCAGCAGAAAATCCGCATGAACACGGGAGGTGATCAATTGCTGTAGATAGCAAAATAATAATCACTTTATTTTATTTACACATCAGCAATTGCGGTTATGCAGGGATTTGTTTTTCCCTGTTTTTTACTTCATCATACGTTGTATCGTAGTCTTTCCGTAACGTTCCCATCAATCTGTCCCAGAATAAAAAATACAATCCATAATTACCGGTGAAATATTGGTGATGCTGGTTGTGCGTAACAGACGTGTTGATCCAACGGCCGATCCATGTGCGTTGAAAATTCTTTGGAAATAATTCCCACCCTAAATGACCATATACATTGTAAAACATCTGGAATAAAAAGAAAAAGAACAAGTGTGCTTTGGTAACAGGGATGGTATAGATCAACACAACCAAGATGCCTACTTCCAACAATGCTTCCAGCGGATGGAACGCAAACGCAGCCCAAGGCGATGGGTTGGTGCTTTTGTGATGAATGAGATGAAGCAAACGAAACAGTTTTGGGTGATGCATCAACCTGTGGATCCAATAAAAATAAGTATCGTGTATCAACAGCATTAAAGGAAATGCAAGCCAGAAATACAATTGACCATATTGGTTGATGTTGCTATAGAACGTAGTATGTTTTCGTATTTCAGCATGACCAAGAAAAAACCAGGGCACAAATGCAAACAGGAACATGGTACAAAGCGAAAAGAAAATTTCACGCTGGTAATCTTTATTGGCAGGGAAACGTTGTTGAATTTTTTTGAATGAAATTTTCTTACGTAACAACAGATACCATACGAGAAAAGCAAGACCTGCAATTACAAGGTATCTTATGCCGATGACCAAAAAATAACTGACCCATGTTCCGTTAGGATGAAGCATGCACTAAAATTACTTGATTGTAGTTACATGAAACCGGACTGTTTATCCTGTGTTTTGAAGTAAGAAAAACAGGGCATCTACAATTTGATAGTAAATCGAACAGAAGGAACAAAAACATTTGCTACCGATCTTGGTTGGAGCTGTTGTACTGATTGGCCGGTCATTGACATAGCTATTCGTTTGTTTTTACCGGCATTGCTGAATAGAACAATACTGGTAACAATAGCAGCGGTTCCTAACAACAGTAATGCAACTCCTGCATTGGTTATTTTTTTCGATTCATTATCCGATTGATCGCCGGTAATACCCGAGCCAATTGTTTCAACTACAAACAGGGTGCTGCCACCTATCACCATTACTCCGCCCATTGTAAAGGTTAAAATACCTCCTGTTAAACTTATAATAGCTCCGGTTCGTTGCCGTTTGCTTTTGAGTAAATAGTCTTCTTTGCTTTGCACCGGAATTGTGTCTGTAGAAAAAAGTGTTGAAGCGTTTACGGTATGTAAACAAAGAATGACAAATAGAAGAGAGAATAATTTTTTCATATTTTGATTTTATGTGGATTTACGAAACTGATTTGTACACGCAGCGGTATCGGTTTTAGCATTCAGAAGGTACAAAAAAAACTGCTGTTTCAACTTTCTATAGATAATTCTTGTTTTTCTTTATACAGCTATCAGAACTTATCTCTTTTACGATCAATCCAGGATCTGAATTTATCGAAGCTCTGCTTATTACCATTGATTGCAAACCGTTTGCGTTGCAACATTTTCCACACGGAACCGCCTATAAAAACCGGCGAAAGCCAGATGAACAAATTTGCTTCGCCCAGCCCATTATTAAAAACAGGGATTTCGCCAACGAGTATTGCGGCAAGGCCCACAGCTCCTAGTAAACCAACCAGCAGAACAAACCAATAGCTGGTTCGCACTCGAAACGAAATGATATCAGCATAATGCAGTGTTACCGACTCGTACAGGTATCCTTTTCTTGCCTCTTTGCGTGTGCCCGGTAGAATTTGAATCGTACTATCAGTTATGTACTGCAACTGGCCAATCACAATTTTACCTCCTTGTGTTACCACTTTCACTAATGGAAAAGTATCAAACGAAACAGTGGGTTGTCTCGTTGCGGCATGGCTTATTTCAAAAAACAAAAAGAAAAAGCCTGGGAGAAGGACTTTTTTCATAATACTGTAACTGATAGTAGTTGATGAATGCTGCAGTTTTTTTCTGCAGATTTTCTTTAGCTAATCTACCATAGTTATCAGCCAACTTCTAATTGATGTTTGCTTGTTTAGAAATGAAGTTTTGCAATTCCTGCATAGGATATTCCCGGTAACAACCCGGATTAGTAAAACTTGCTGTTAACTATCGGCCAGTAACACTTGCCAGGCCTCACTTACTTTTCCGGCATCAAGTAATTCCTTTGCATACTTGTGTAGCTCTTGATCCATCTCATCGGGGTTGATGGAGAAATACTGAATGATATTTTTCAGTTTATCATCTTCAAATGTCGGGTCAACAGTAGGGTATTCGTGAACGTTTGCCAGTTGCCCAAGATTATTTCCAGTGAGCACAGTACTGTTGCGGATCGTTTCCGGCAATGCATCAATACCGATGCCGAGCTGTGTATTGGGTTTGGCTACATGAAACAAACTGCTCTCGTCAACTTTGCAATACCAATCACCGCCGAGTCGGGCAATGTGATGCAACTTGCGTTGGTCGATCATGGTTCCTTCTGCGTTTAAAACAGTTTCATTCACATGCATGCGCAGTACTTCACAGATCACTAAGTTTCCGGCTCCACCTTCGCTGCCCAGTGGTTTTACTTCCACCACTTTGCATTCCATCTTTACTTTGCTTTCTCTTACCATTGGTGGTTTTACCAACGTGGCTGCTTCTTCTGTAAAGCCGGCTTTGATAAATTCGTTGGTGCCTTTTGGAAATTCACAGCTTGCTAAACTTACCTGCTGCACCATATCGTAATCGACAATATTGATCACTACCTCGGGAACTTCCAATACGTTTTCCAGAGTGTGCTTCGTGGTATTGTCCCGTACTCTTCGAGCAGGTGAAAAAACAACGACAGGTGGGTTCGAAGAAAACAAATTGAAAAAACTGAACGGGCTCAGGTTTACATTTCCTTCTTTATCGATGGTTGATGCAAAACAAACAGGGCGTGGCGCAACAGCATGTTGCAGCCATTGTTGTTTTTGCATGGGCGTGAGTTGTTGTAAGTCGATAATCATTTTAACCGCTAAGGCACAAAGACGCCAAGTTTAAAAATTGTTTACAAATCGGTTGATGCCATCTTTAATCAGTGGCACATTAAAATTTACAAGAAATCCAAGTTTTTTATCAGCAAGTTTAAGATAGGAAATGATTTGCGCTTCATAAACAGGATGCATGATTTCACTGCTTTTGATTTCAATTACGATTTCTTCCTCAACCAAAATATCAATTGCGTATGTTTTACCGGTATCATACCCCTTATAAAATAGTTTTACAGGAATCTGGTTTCGGGCTTTGATATTTCTCAATTCAAACTCTTTTAGTAGAGCAAATTCGTAGGCAGACTCAAGCAGCCCAGGCCCAATCTCAATGTGCACCTGAAAACAAGCATCAACAATTTGCTTTGCCAATAAATTGTATTGCTCTTTCGTCATTCTTTGCGTCTTTGTGCCTTAGCGGTTAAATCTTCTTCTTGGCTAAAATCGAAAAATCATCTTCCTCTCTCACCATCGTATTACTTAATCTTCCCAATCCATCAATTTCCATTTCAACAACATCGCCTTCTTGTAACCATTGTTCTGTATAATTCGGATCGTTGAATTTACCAGTACCGTTTAGTTCAAGAAAACAACCCGTACCAACGGTGCCGCTGCCAATTACATCGCCGGGGTACAGATCTACACCATAGCTTGCACGTTCAATGATCTCTGCAAAGGTCCAGTTCATATCAGCAACATTACCAGCACTCACCTGCTTACCGTTTACCCAACACGTCATATTCAAATTCCAGTTACGACCAACATGATTTTCTTGTGCCGGCACTACAAACTCTTCCAGTTCATCAAGCGTTACCAACCATGGACCGATCGCTGTTGAAAAATCTTTTCCTTTTGCCGGGCCAAGATTGAGTAACATTTCTTCCATCTGTAAACGTCGTGCACTCATGTCGTTCATGATCATTAATCCGGCAATATATTCATCTGCTTCTTCTGCACGAATGTTGCGGCCGTGTTTGCTGATAACGATCGCCACTTCCAATTCGAAATCAAGTTTTTCAAAATGATCGGGCATGCAACGCACATCGCCGGGGCCTTGTATGCTGTGATGATTGGTGAAATAAAAGATCGGGTATTGATCGAACTCAGCGATCATGTCCACTTTGCGGTTTCGTCTGGCAGCTTCCACATGTTGGCGGAATGCATACCCATCTCTGCAACTGGGCGGCATTGGAACCGGAGCCAGTAGTTGCACTTGTTCTATCGGTACAACATTGCCCGGCATCAGGCGACCTTCCTGCAGAGCTTTTAAACTGGCTTGTGCAAGTTCAAGATATTCATCCCAGTATTGCAAAAACATATTCATGCTGGTTGGCAAGTCAGGATGGAGCGTATCCATATCATACACAAGTCCGTTATGTAAAGTAGCTAACTGTTCATGCTCATCTTTTAAGTAGGAGATCAATTTCATATGTTTATTTTCATTTTTATTTGGTCATATGTTGTTCGCCATAAAAATCATCATCGTTACTTGTATAAATTTCCCGATAATTTTTTATGGCTCAGTTCATGCAATACGTTTTTTGAAGAATGCCAAAGGTAGAGAAAACAGCTGCAACGAAAATTCATTAACTTGATGCCATGAAGAATGTTTCGTTATTTCTTTTCATCTGTTGTTCAGTAGGCTTTTCTGTAAAGCAGGAGTCAACAGCATGGATCCGCATCAATCAACTCGGCTACACACCCAACGGAATAAAAGTAGCGGTATGGTGCAGTAAAGAAAATAATCCCATTGGTTCATTTCAACTCATAGATGCAGAAACAAACAAGCCTGTGTTAACAGCTAAGCCCAGCAGCAGCTTTGGAAAATACGGCCCATTCGAACAAACACAACGGATGAATTTTTCCGGGTTTCAAAAGCCGGGAAAATATTATTTACAAACACGCACCACAAAGTCTCCTGTGTTTACAATCGGAGAAGATGTGTACAAAGGAGCGGCGGATTTTTGTTTACGTTACATGCGCCAGCAACGAAGCGGCTTTAATCCGTTTTTGAAAGATAGCTGTCATACACAGGATGGTTATACATTGTATGGATCGTCAGCAGGTTTACCCGATAGTACATTTATTGATGTAAGTGGTGGCTGGCACGATGCAAGTGATTATTTACAATATTCCACAACCAGCGCCAATGCAACCTATCATCTGTTGATGGCTTACCGTGATTTCCCATCCATTTTTACTGATAAACATTTGGCAAATGGATTGGAAGGAAGCAATCAATTACCCGATGTGTTAGATGAAGCAAAATGGGGATTGGATTGGTTGCTGAAAATGCACCCTCGTGATGATTGGATGTTTAACCAGTTGGGTGATGACAGAGATCATATCAGTATGCGAATTCCGAAAATGGACAGTCAGTATGGAAGAGGATTTCAGCGCCCAGTCTATTTTATTAATGGAGAAAAACAACAGCGAGGAAAGTTTTTGAATAACACGACTGGAACCAGTTCCACTGCTGCAAAGTTTGCGAGTGCGTTTGGGTTGGGTGGAATCATTTTTAACTATGACGAATTATTTAGTGAAAGATTATTTACATCGGCTACCTCGGCTTTAAACTTCGCTTTTAAAAAACCAGGGATAACTCAAACAGCATCAGTGAAAGCTCCTTATATCTATGCAGAAGATAACTGGAAGGATGATATTCAATTAGCAGCTTCTTCTTACTATCAATCGCAAGAGTTTATTTATAAGAAATTTAAGCGACAAGAGGCATATGTTTCACCATCTATCCCTGATAAAGATTTTCTTTCATTTGCATTTTCTTACGCAAAGCAAGAATCTATTACATCTTGGCTTGGTGCTGATACCGCCAATCACTACCAATGGTATCCGTTTATCAATCTTGGACATTACGAATTAGCAAAGCAGTTAAAAGATAAACGCAGAGATACCATCATTGGTTTTTACAAAGAGGGCATCAATCGTGTCTGGATCAAAGCTAAACAAAATGCTTTCTATAGGGGCGTTCCGTTTATTTGGTGCAGCAATAATCTCACGGTGAGTTTCGCCATGCAATGTTATTGGTACAAAGAGTTAACCAACGACCGGCAATTTGAACAACTGGAACAAGCAAATATCGATTGGCTCTTTGGTTGTAATCCATGGGGCACGAGTATGGTGTATGGTTTGCCAGCTTGGGGTGATACACCTATTGATCCGCATAGTGCATTCACGCATTTAAAAAATTATCCGATTGATGGAGGTTTGGTAGATGGTCCGGTTTACAATAGTATTTTCAAAAATTTAATTGGTTTGAAATTGTACCAGCCCGATGAGTATGCGGCTTTTCAAAGTGAGTTGGCAGTGTATCATGATGATTATGGTGACTACAGCACCAATGAACCAACCATGGATGGCACAGCATCACTCATTTACTTGTTAGCAGCGATGGAGGCGCAACGCAAGCCAAAAAAGTAAACGCCTCCGCAGGAGGCTTCCGTTACGATCGTGGAGCAATCGTTCGTGGCGATACAACAAAAAAAGAAATAGCATTTGTCTTCACCGGTCATGAATTTGCAGATGGCGGCAATCGTATACTGCAAACATTGAAACAGCAAAACATAAAAGCTTCATTTTTCTTTACCGGGGATTTCTACCGGAATAAAAAATTTCAATTGCTTATTCGACAGCTGAAAAAAGACGGACATTATCTCGGCGCTCATTCCGATAAACATTTGCTTTATGCCGATTGGACTAGACGGGATAGTCTGCTTGTAACGAAGCAGCAATTCAAAAAAGATCTGTTGCAGAATTATGCAGAAATGAATAGTTATGGCATCAGCAAACCAAATGCAACATTCTTTCTTCCACCTTACGAATGGTATAATGATTCAATTGCTGTCTGGACAAAAGAATTAAATCTGCAACTCATCAACTATTCGCCCGGCACAAGATCAGCAGCAGATTACACATGGCCTGAATTACCGAACTATCAAAGCAGTGAGGCCATCTATCGATCCATTTTTAATTATGAGCAATCAAAACCCGCAGGACTGAATGGATTTCTATTGTTGTTGCACATCGGCACCGATTCACGGCGTAAGGATAAGTTTTATGATCGCTTGCCGCAATTGATTCAACAGCTCAAACAAAAGGGCTATCAATTCAAAAACGTAAATGATTTATTGAAAGAGTGAGTCATCCATATAATCAACCCTGAAGCACTTATTTTTGTAAACTATGATCAAATCCATCAACGATTTCAACAACGTTTTCTTCATTGGAGTTGCCGGTACCGGCATGAGTGCTATTGCACAGTACTTAAAAGGTATTGGTAAAGAAGTAAGCGGCAGCGACCGTTATTTTCATCCCGGCGAGCACAATGAAACAAAAGAAAAACTCGAAGCAGAAGGCATCCGTTGCTTTTTACAAAACGGCGAAGGCATAACCAACAAAACAGATTTGGTGGTTGTGTCAACGGCAGTGGAAGATACTGTTGAAGAAGTGATCAAGGCAAAAGAACTCAATATTCCTATTATCAAACGGGCAGAATTACTAGCCATTATTGCAAGAAGTAAAAAAACAATTGCGGTAGGTGGAACAAGTGGCAAATCAACCACCAGTGCAATGTTGTTTGATATATTGCAACATGCAGCCATGCAACCCAGCATTATCAGTGGAGCAGGACTCACCAGTATCATAAAAGAAGGTAAGATCGGCAATGCAAAAGTGGGCAGTGGCGATTGGCTGGTAATTGAAGCCGATGAAAGCGATGGCAGCATTGTGAACTATACACCAGAAGTTGGTTTGCTCATCAACATTGACAAGGATCATAAAGAGATCGATACACTCATTGAAATTTTTGAACAGTTCAAAAAAAATACTACTGAATTTTTTGTCGTGAATCAATCGCATGCATTAGCAAAAAAATTATCAGCAAATCCATTGCATAATTTTTCAGTTGACCCGACAGATGATGCAGCTTACCATGCAACTGATTTTAAACAGGACGGCTTCAGTATTTCATTTGAAATCAATGATGTTCTGTTTACACTCAACAGTGTTGGGAAACATAACATGGAAAATGCGCTTGCTGCTGCATCAGTCGCTCATCTCATTGGCGTTCCGTTATCGACAGCAGCAGAGGCATTAAAAACTTATGAAGGTATCTATCGTCGCCACCAGATCATCGGACAAAAAAACAACGTTTGGTTGATCGATGATTATGCACACAACCCAGCCAAGTGTGCGGCAAGTATCGAAGCTTGTCAGCCAATTGCAAAAAAGGTAATTGCCTGGTTTCAACCACATGGATATGGCCCAACCAAATTCCTGCGTAATGATTTTGTAGAAGAGATCAGCAAAGCACTTCGTCCGGAAGATGAAATATGGATGAGTGAAATTTTTTATGCAGGTGGTACTGCCGTGAAAGATATTTCAGCCAATGATCTTATTAACGACCTTAAAGCAAAAGGGACACAGGCTTTTTTTGTAGAAAACAGGAACGATCTGGTTGCAGCAATTCGTTCGCATTTTACGGATGATTGTGTGCTGCTCCTGATGGGTGCCAGAGACCCCGGACTCGAGCAGTTTGCCAAAACAGTTTGGAAACAACTGTAAATCAATTGTAAAAATTTGAGTTGTTTGTACGAATGGTTCTTTGATTTGTACTGCTGTACTAAGAATTGGGTTAATTTTGCAAAATATGCAAGCGTTGAAAAAAGAGCAGAGTATAATGAAGATGAACATTGAAAACCCAATTCCTATTGTTGATGGAACAACCATCACACGCAAGGAATTCACGGAAAAATATTTAAGGCCGCAAAAGCCGGTCATTCTTCGTGGCTTATGGAAGCAATATCCTGCTTATGAAAAGTGGACAATGGATTATTTCAGGCAATCGATGGGCGATATTAAAGTGAAACTTTTCAGCACCAAGAAAGCCAACCCAAGCGAAACATTAAGCGTGGCGCATGCGGAAATGAAATTCAATGAATATCTCGACCTCATTGAAAAAGAACCAACCGATCTGCGCCTGTTCTTGTTTCCTGTCTTTAAACACAAACCGGAGTTGCTAAAAGATTTTGGTTATCCAAACATTACCGGTCGCTATATTAAAATACCATTCATGTTTTTTGGACCTAAGCATTCCGTAACACGTATGCATATGGATATCGACATGAGCAATGTATTTCTTACCCAGTTCGTCGGAAAACGCAGAGTAGTGTTGTTTCCTCCTGATCAAAGTGATTTTTTATACCGTCTTCCCTTTAATGTACATGGGTTGGTTGATATTGATAAGCCTGATTTTGAAACCTATCCGGCCATGCAATATGCAAAAGGCTTCACTGGATATTTGGAGTATGGCGATACTCTTTACATGCCCAGCGGTTACTGGCACCACATTGAATATGCAGAAGGAGGATTTGGCTTATCGGTTCGTACAATTGGTGCAACCATGGGTACGATCTTAACCGGTTTATGGAATGTAACACTCCAGCGTAAGTTCGACGATATTATGTTCAAGATCCGTGGACAAAAATGGTTCAACTATAAAAAGGAACTGGCGATTAAACGAGCAGAAAAAGCAATTCAAAAAATTAAAGCAGAAGCTGCATAACAGTAACAATATTGAGTTGATGTTAGTGGAAAGAGATGTTCTTTATTGCAATGAAGTCCTTTCTTGTTTTAGTAAATTACTTACATCATTGAAAAAAGATGCTCCTGTTTCCCCTAAAGTACAAGCGAGCGTGGCAACCGGGCTGCTAAACGCATAAAAGCCCGTAACCAAACATTAACCTCCTTTTCCCTTGCCACCCCGCTTAAATGACCTACCTTTGCCGACTCAAAAACGGTATTGGGGCAGTTGCCACAAGCCTAACGTATTGATTATGAACATTCGCAACATAGCAATTATTGCTCACGTAGATCATGGGAAAACAACCCTGGTAGATAAAATTTTACACGCTACCAAGGTGTTTCGTGATAATCAGGACACCGGCGAACTGATTATGGATAGTAACGATCTCGAAAGAGAGCGTGGCATTACCATCTTTTCAAAAAATGCAGCCGTAGTATATAATGGTGTAAAAATTAACGTAATCGATACTCCTGGTCACGCCGATTTTGGTGGTGAGGTAGAGCGTGTATTGAAAATGGCCGATGGTGTGATCCTGTTGGTGGATGCCTTTGAAGGCCCGATGCCACAAACACGTTTTGTGTTGCAGAAAGCATTGCACTTAAATCTGAAGCCGATCGTAGTTATCAATAAAGTTGATAAACCGAACTGTCGTCCGGATGAAGTACATGATGCAGTATTTGAATTATTCTTTAATCTGGATGCTACTGAAGAGCAATTGGATTTCCCTACGTATTATGGTAGCGGAAAGAACGGTTGGTTCAACGATTCATTAACAGAGATCGACAATATTTTCCCATTGTTAGATGGTATCATTAAGTATGTGCCAGCTCCAAAAGTAGCGGAAGGTCCATTGCAAATGCAGTTAACTTCTTTGGACTACTCTTCTTTCCTTGGTCGTATTGCCATTGGTAAAGTAAGTCGTGGTGTAATTAAAGAAGGTCAGCAATCAGCACTGATGCAGGCAGACGGAACGATCAGGAAACTGAAAGTGAAAGAGCTGTATGTGTTTGAAGGAATGGGTAAGAAAAAAGTAACAGAAGTAATTGCAGGTGATCTTTGCGCTGTAGTAGGTGTGGATGATTTTAATATTGGTGATACATTGGCCGATGCAGAAAATCCGGAAGCATTACCGGTGATCAGTGTAGATGAGCCAACAATGAACATGTTGTTTAGTGTAAACAACTCGCCGTTCTTTGGTAAAGATGGAAAGTTTGTTACCAGTCGCCACTTGCGTGACAGGTTAATGAAAGAAACTGAAAAGAACTTAGCACTTCGTGTAACAGATAGTGAAGATGGTGATAGTTTGATGGTGTATGGTCGTGGTATTCTTCACCTTGGTATCTTAATTGAAACCATGCGCAGAGAAGGATATGAATTAACTGTTGGTCAACCACAGGTAATTACCAAAGAGATCAATGGTAAAAAATGTGAGCCGTATGAAACATTGGTAGTAGATGTGCCGCAGGAATTTGCCAGTAAAGTAATTGATCTTGTTACACGCCGTAAAGGTGAAATGCTGATCATGGAAACCAAAGGTGAAATGCAGCATCTGGAATTTGAAATTCCATCAAGAGGATTGATCGGATTGCGTACACAAATGCTCACGGCAACAACAGGTGAAGCAGTAATGGCGCATCGCTTTAATGAATACAAACCATGGAAAGGAAATATTCCCGGAAGAAATAATGGTGTGTTGATTTCAAAAAACACTGCGAAAACAACCGGTTATTCGATTGATAAATTACAGGACCGTGGTACGTTCTTTGTTGACCCTGCTGAAGAAGTGTATGCAGGACAAATCATTGCAGAAAATATTAAACCGGGCGATCTGGTTGTAAATGCAACGGAACCAAAAAAGTTGACCAACCACCGTGCAAGCGGAACGGATGATGCAACTCGTATGGCTCCAAAAACATTGATGACATTGGAAGAGTGTATGGAATACATTCAGTTTGATGAGTGTATTGAAGTAACGCCTAATTTCATCCGTATGCGGAAAGTGATTCTTGATGAAGAGGAACGTAAAAAACAATCAAAATCGATGAACGCTCAAATGGCGTAATAAAAAGATACATGCAAAGACCCGATCAATTGATCGGGTCTTTTTTATTTTATAAGCTGCAGAAATTCTTTATCCTTCCACACGTTTTATATCTGCACCTAATTTTCGCAAACGTTCATCGATGTATTGATAACCTCTGTCGATTTGTTCAATGTTTTGAATTGTACTTTTTCCTTCGGCACTTAACGCTGCAATCAACAATGCCTGTCCGGCACGAATGTCGGGACTGCTCATCGTAATTCCTCTTAACTTCTGTTCACGTTCTAAACCAATAACAACTGCACGGTGTGGATCGCATAAAATGATCTGTGCACCCATGTCAATCAGTTTATCAACAAAGAACAGTCGGCTTTCAAACATTTTTTGATGAATGAGTACGCTGCCTTTTGCCTGTATAGCAGTAACAAGTACAATACTTAACAGATCGGGTGTAAAGCCCGGCCATGGGTGATCGTAAATGGTTAACACGCCTCCGTCAAAATAACGTTGCACTTCATACATTTCCTGTTCTGGAATATGTATATCATCACCATCAATGTTTAGTTGAATCCCGAGCTGACGAAATTTTTCAGGAATAATTCCAAGTTGATCAACACCTGCACCTTTGATCGTAATGTCGCTCTGCGTCATAGCGGCAAGACCAATGAACGAACCAACTTCGATCATATCCGGTAAAATACGGTGAGCTGTTCCACCTAAATAATCAACACCTTCAATAGTAAGCAGGTTGCTTCCAACGCCACTGATCTTTGCACCCATGCGGTTGAGCATGGCACACAACTGCTGAATATATGGTTCACATGCAGCATTGTAAATAGTGGTAGTGCCCGTGGCCATACTGGCGGCCATTACAATATTTGCGGTGCCTGTTACAGATGGTTCATCGAGTAACATATCAACTCCTTTTAATTCAGCAGTTGTTAAATGGAAGAAACCATCTTCAGGATGATAATTAAAATCGGCACCTAATTTTTCAAATCCAATGATGTGTGTATCTAATCTTCGTCTGCCAATTTTATCGCCACCCGGTTTTGGAATAAATGCTTTTTGATAACGGGCCAGTAATGGTCCTGCCAGCATAACGCTTCCACGCAATCGTCCACTTTTCTTTTTAAACGCTTCACCGTGCAGATAATCAATATCAATATCATCAGCTTGAAAAATACAGGTGTCACGTTGTGGCCGTTCGATCTTCACATGCATATCGCCCAGCAGTTCAATGAGCAGATTTACATCTACAATATCAGGGATATTTGTAATGGTTACTTTCTCTGGTGTAAGCAATACTGCACTGATAATTTGCAGTGCTTCATTTTTTGCACCTTGAGGAACAATTTCACCGTTTAATTTTTTTCCACCTCTAACTTCAAAAGAATGCATGTGTTGAATTTAATGATTCGGAAAGCAAGGTAATAAGAGTTGTTGCGTGTAGCAAATTCTGATTGGAAGATGACAGACACAAACAACAAAAAATAAAAGGCTGATAAGTTTAAACTTATCAGCCTTTGCAATGATATCTAAAAAGATCAATAGCGTTTTTTAAATTTACCGCCACCACCGCCGCCGCCACGATTGTCACGCCCGCTACCACCACGGTTATCTCTTCCGCCACCACTTCCACTGCGTTGTTGGAAATGCTTTTTAAATTTACCGCCACCGCTGCCGCCACGGTTTTCTCTGAAATCATCGCTCGGACGATACTGGCGTACAAAAGGCCGGTTATTGAATTCCAGTTCGCCTTTGGTAATGGCACTTAGTTCAGCTTGTATGGCATCATCATGAATATTTTCTTTATGCCAGTTATTGTAAGAAAGCTTCATGTAATAAGCAATGGCATTTGCAAAGCCCTGTTTCTTTTCAGGATTCTCTTCTTTCAACGCCTTATCAATAACGATCTCAATATTTTTTCCCAAGTGGTTCAAACGAGGGTAGCGTTTGGGGTAAGGTAAAGGTTCCGGCTTTGCTTTTAATGATTCACGAGTGGGGATAGGGTAAGGGCTTTCAACATCTAACTTAAAATCAGAGATGAGGAATAAATGATCCCATAGTTTATGACGGAAATCTTCCACATTTTTCAAATGCGGATTCAGAAAACCCATTAATTCAATCACCACATACGCCTGTTCCTGGCGTTTCGATCTGTCTTCAATGGTCAGGATATGATCAACCATTTTCTGAATATGTCGTCCATATTCACGAATGGTTAAATGATTCCTTGTTGTATTATATTCCATAGTTGTAAAAGCAAATGTAAGCAAAGGGATGATAAAAAAAGCTGCCCTTTTGGGGCAGCTGGTTCCAGTGGTAAACTATGACTATCGAAAAACTTATTGTTTCACTATTTTTTCTGTGGTGATCTCGTTCCCGTCAATGATTTGAAGCAGGTACATTCCACTGGTAATTGCTCCGGTTTGCAAAAGGTTAAATCCTGTGCTTGTTTTGCCGTTCGCTAAGGCACGTCCGCTCATATCCAGGATCCGCCAGTTGTAAGAGCCATTGCTGTTAATAGCAACTTCATTCTTGTTGATTATATTAGTTACTACATCGAATTTTGAACTGTTGCCAACTTCACGTAATGCTACCACATTTGAGTAGTATTTTAATTGTGAAGCAGTGGTTACAAATAATCGATAGAAGACTGTTTTCTTTTCAGTTGGCTGATGGTCGAAGCGTGTTCTGCTGCTGTTTACTGATTGTAAACTGGTGAAGCTGCTTCCTGTTGTTGATGTTTCCACCACGATTGATTCAATCGGTTCATCGGCAATGATGTTCCAGTTTAATTCATGTTTGTTGTTAACCGCCTTACCGGTAAGTTTCATACTTTGAATGGGTAAGGTTGAAGGTAATGCTGCACCGCTGACTACATAATCGCCCAACATACCATAGTTGGAAACATTTGTATTAGCAGCGTTACTGAGTTTTAAGTAGTACGTGCCCGGTGTAAACATACTGTCAATAGATACACCTAATGTTGAAGCAGGGTTGTATGACATAAGCTCGTTACCTCTGTCATTTAAAATAGATAACTGAAGATCTACATTCGGCTTTGTAGTTCCTGATGGAGCCGGATTTGCAGTCATTTGATAGCGTGATGCTTCAGTAATATCAATGCGAAAAATATCTACGTCATCAGAAGTATTGATCTCACTTTCTACTGTGAATGATTTAGTGGCTGGTGTTGGAGAATTCAAAGGCGCACCCGATGTCATTGAAACCTGTGTTGAAGTTCGGTGTGTGTTACCTACAGAATCAACTTTTAATCCAAAACCATTTGTTGAATTCGAAAGTATTGCAAGGTCGTCCTGTAATTTACTGCAACCTTGTGTGGTTGTTCCTTTATGCCATAAGGTAAGTGTTTTGCCATAGCTGTTGCCCATAATAGGTGCCCAGCTTGTTGTGCCTGAACCAGAGCCAGGGTTGTATTCATATACGAAGTTGCAATTCGCATCGTACAATGTTTGGTGATTCAAGCCAAGTGTATGGCCTGTTTCATGTGAAGATGCTTCACCAATATTTTTTTCATTATAGCCCAACAGATTCGCAAATACAAAACCGGGAATTTCAAGACCCCAGGTAAAGCAATTGAGGTAAGCTACACCACCGGCACTGCCGTACCAGCTGCTGTAAGCGGTAATAATGATACGTTGCCGTTTGTTGATGGGGGCTGCAAAATATGCAGTAGAGTCTGTTGTAATATTTAAGTTGAACGGACTGAAGTCTTCTGCAATTTGGTAAAACGCAGTAGTGATTTTTTCAGTTGACAAACCTGATGGCGTGGCATAAAAGCGTGTGCCGCCATTCCAATAAGGAGTTTGTACGGTGTGTCCGTCAAAATCAAGAAAAATGGTTGCGCTTGCACTTGGGTTGCTGCTGAGTTTTGGCACCTGTGCGGTTGCGTTGAAAGCTGTTGCTATAATAGCAACAAGGCTTAGGAATAGAGTACGTGTCATAGTATTGGATTTTAAAAGGATATAAAATTACCTGCTGGAACAAGTAGAAATTAATCGGCGAGCATGTTTGAAACCTGGTGTTTGTTCCAACTATAGTTTCCGGTTACGGAATCTTTTTCCATCATCAGCATATCGCTATGCTTTTTGCTGAGCATAATACCACGAAACGTGATAGAATGATCAGGCAATGTGATTTTTGAAATGGAAAGTAAAAGACCCGGACGGTCGGTTGATTGAATGGTAACAGTTGTAAGACCAGGTGCATCGCTGGTGATAGCAGTTACTTCACCTTTGAAACGAAAACCGTTGGTTACAACGAGATCAACCTGTTGATTCAAACGATAGTTCATCACATCGTGAATGAAGTTTTGTGATGGTGCAAACCTGCTGGCTACTGTATTGAACATTGCCGGTTTACCATCATGCTTCTGACGACCTGATTCAAACTTAAGTTCTTGAGAATAGGAGAGAATGGAGAATGTACTGCACACGAGTACAAAGACTAGCTTCTTCATAGAATACGTTTTAGGATATTGAATACTGGATTACGAAACAAATGTATAGTGAAGCTTTAAACTACGCAATAGGTGTTTCCCTATAAAAAAAAATAGACCCCGCTGGAAAGCGGGGTCGTTTACCCAAAATCCACATTGTAAAACCATCAATGTATCCTGACTCTTCCCTGTTGCGAAAGAATTATTTGTAAATTATAAATAATTAACGAACAACTATTTACAATATTATTTTTAACTATAAGAACTTCTAATAAATAGCAATTACTGTTCCAAACTTTCTCCCTGTTTCATTTTTTTTCCAGAGGGTAAAAGATTCTTCAAAAATTAGGTGAAAATGCTTAAAACCCGTACCGTAAATTCTACATTTTCACCCCGAAACGGACCTGTATCAATGCCCAAAAAAGCTAGTTTGTAGCTGTAAAAGTAATTGCACTTATTAAAAAAAACAATCGTACTTCTTTTGAATAAATGCTTGGGAAATCAACGTTTCTTCTGCACGATTTGCTGATAATTAAGACCAGGCACTCTTATTTGTTGAATAACAAGGAACTATACGGCACAAAATATTTCACACCTACCTTTGCGTTCTCATATGGTGATTGCAATAAATACAAAAGCGTTGCTTCCGGGGAAAATGGAGGGCTATGGTTATTATATTGAAGAAATTTTTTCCCGCATTGCCATCCGCCATCCGGAACATCAGTTTTATTTCCTGTTCGACCGGCCATTTGATCAGCGATTTGTTTACGCTACTAATATCCAACCGGTTATAGTTAATCCGCAGGCCCGGTTGCCTATTTTATGGCAGCTATGGTATAACTGGAAGTTACCTGCTGTACTTCGAAAAATAAAAGCAGATGTATTTGTGAGTCCGGATGGATTTTGCTCGTTACGGACAAAAGTGCCGCAATGTCTTGTTGTTCACGATCTGGCTTTTTTACACTATCCACACTTCATCAACAAACCACATCTCCGGTTTTACAAAAAATATACCGGGCGTTTTCTTGAAAAAGCGAAGCTGGTCGTGACCGTTTCTGCGTTCTCAAAAAACGATATCATCAGCCATTATCCAATAAAACCCGATAAGATCCATATTGCCGGTAATGCGCCAAATGTTGTTTTTCAACCATTGGAATTTGAAGAAAAGGAACGAATAAAGGAGCGTTACAGCGCTGGTTGCGAGTACTTTATTTACACAGGCTCAGTTCATCCCCGCAAAAACCTCATCAACCTGCTCAAAGCTTTTTCGCAGTTCAAAAAGTGGCAACGGAGCAATATGAAGCTGGTGATTGCAGGGCGACTTGCCTGGAAAACGGATGAATTCACCAAACTTCTTTCCACGTTTAAGTTCAGGAACGATGTTATACTTACTGGATATCTTGAAAAAAAGGAGCTGGCTGCATTGGTTGCATCGGCCTATGCAATGGTTTATCCATCTTTTTTTGAAGGATTTGGCGTGCCTCCTCTCGAAGCACTTCAATGCCATGTGCCAGCTATTGTTTCCAACAACAGTGCAATGCCTGAAGTGGGTGGTGATGCTTACTTATATATTGACCCTGAACGGGTAGATGATATGGCTGAGAAAATGCTGCTGATCTATAAAGATGAAGCCTTGAGAAGCCGGTTGATTGAAAACGGAAAAAAGCGATTGCCTCAGTTTAGTTGGGATGCTGCTGCCGAAAAAATGTGGAGCTGTATTGAGCTGGCTGCAGTTACTGAATAACTTACCTTTGCCGCACAAATTTACGTATGCATAAAAGTAATATTTCAATTGACGTTTACCTGGACGATCAGAAAGTGCCCGAACAAATTAAGTGGAAAGCCAGCGACAGTAATGCAGATATGGAACAGGTAGCTAAAGCTATGATGGTTGCATTTTGGGATGGTGCCGATAAATCGGCATTGCGGATCGATCTCTGGACGAAAGAAATGATGGTTGATGAAATGGCCGATTTTTATTATCAATTATTGATGACGATGGCCGACACATTTAATCGTGCTACCAATCAACCACAGTTGAGCGAAGAAATGAAGGCATTTGCAAAAGACTTCATGCAAAAATTCAAGAAAGAGCAATTAAAACAAAATCAATAATTAACGATGAGTCTTGAAACACAGATCATGGCACAGATGAAAGATGCCATGAAAGCAAAAGATGAAGCAGGTTTACGTGGCTTACGTGCAATTAAAGCAGCTATCCTGTTGGCAAAAACTTCCGGCGGAAGTGGCGAACTTACAAGTGATGATGAAGTAAAGCTGTTGCAGAAATTAGTAAAGCAGCGAAAAGATTCGTTGGATATTTATCGTCAGCAAAACCGTGCTGATCTTGCGCAGAAAGAAGAAGAAGAAATTGCGATCATTGAGAAATTTTTGCCGAAACAATTGGATGCAGAAGAGTTGAAAACGATCATCGCTGCTATCATCGCTGATACGGGAGCGTCATCGGCAGCAGATATGGGGAAAGTAATGGGAGCAGCAAACAAACAACTCGCCGGACAAGCTGATGGTAAAACGATCAGTGCAGTTGTAAAAGAACTTCTCAGTAAATAATAACAATGCTTGATATCATTGTAATTATAGCAATGGCATTTGCAGTGATAAAGGGCATTCGTAATGGCCTGATAATCGCCGTATTTTCCATTCTTGCATTTGTAATAGGATTAGCTGCAGCATTGAAGCTTAGTACTGTAGTGGCTGCATGGCTTTCACAATCTACCAATATCAATATGCAATGGCTGCCGTTCATTGCGTTTGCATTGGTGTTTTTCATCACTGTATTTGCAATACGTTTTGTTGCAAAGTTGATTGAGAAAGCGGTTGATATGGCCTGGATGGGTTGGATGAATAAACTGGCAGGTGTACTTGTATATGCTGTGCTTTATGCACTCATTTTAAGTGTACTGTTTTTTTATGCGGCACAGATGAAATTAATTACAGCTGAAGCAATTGCAGCATCACGCACATACGCCATTATTCAACCGTTTGGACCAAAAGTTATTGAAATGATCGGCATTGTAATTCCAATTTTCAGCAACATGTTTACAGAGCTGGAAGCCTACTTTGAAAAGCTCGGTAGCCAACTGCAGCGGCAATAGCATCATTCTGCAACTGAATTACAATTTTTCACTCAAATCGACTATTTTAGCAATTAACAACCGTTATTTGCTGCCAGTACATGAACTACGAAATTATACAGGAAGGAAAATTTAAGTATATCGAAGCAGGCGAAGGCGAGCCGTTGATGTTGCTTCATGGGTTATTTGGTGCATTGAGTAACTTCAAGGACCTGATCGACTATTTCAGCCAGCGAAATAAAGTGGTGGTTCCCATGCTGCCTTTATTTGAATTGGATCTGTTACATACAACAGTTGGTGGCCTGGAGAAGTATGTTCAAAAGTTCATTGAGTACAAAAATTATAACAATATTCATTTATTAGGTAATTCATTGGGTGGTCATGTGGCGTTGGTGCATGTGTTGAAACATCCTGAGCGGATCAAGTCGCTCATATTAACGGGCAGCTCCGGGTTGTTTGAAAATGGAATGGGCGATACTTATCCTAAGCGTGGCGATTATGAATACATTCGTAAAAAAACGGAAGTAACATTCTACGACCCTGCCATGGCAACCAAGGAACTAGTAGATGAAGTGTATGAAATTGTAAATGTGCGGTTGAAAGTAATTAAGGTGATCGCATTGGCAAAAAGTGCCATCCGCAATAATCTTGGCGATGAGTTGAAAGAAATTCAAACACCAACTTTACTTATTTGGGGGAATAATGATACTATTACACCTCCGTTTGTAGGGAAAGAATTTAACAAGCTGATTCCAAACTCTGAATTGCATTTAATTGATAAATGCGGCCACGCCCCCATGATGGAGCGACCGGATGAGTTTAACGAAATATTAAACGGGTTTCTTACCAAGTTGAATACCCCGGTACCCGTCTAAAGAAGAAACAAATGACAATGACAGCAGCCGAACTCATATCAAATCACATACCCACACTACAAGCCACAGATACGGTTCGGCAGGCGATGGATTTCATGAAAGAGCATCGGGTTACAGAATTACCTGTTGTAAAAGATCTCAAATACATTGGTTTGGTACATGAAGAAGACCTCGAAGATAAGGAGGTGACATTAGCAGTGGAAACCATGCTGCACAATGGTGTGCCCGCCCGTATTAACCCTGCTGACTTTTTTCTTGTTCCATTAAAAATCATGCATCAGCAAAAGCTGAGTGTGTTACCGGTGGTGAAAGAAGATGGGGAATTGATGGGCATCATTACAATGGAAGATCTGTTACAGGCAACAGCACACTATAATTCAGCAGCAATTCCAGGCGGAATAATTATTCTGCAAATGTCGCCCAACAGCTTTTATATTTCTGAGATCGGCCGCATTGTTGAATCGAACAATGCAAAGATCATTCACCTCAATACCTGGACCGATCCTTCAACCGGTGAATTAATGGTGGCTATCAAAGTAAACAAAAGCGATATTCAGGATATCCTTTCATCATTTGAACGATACGAGTATAATATCATCCAATATTTTGGTGAAAATCTTTCGGAAGAGGAACTGCGCCTTAATTACGACCACCTCATGAATTATCTTAACATTTAGATTGTTCAACGGTATCTTTTTTCTCCTCAAATCATAGTACATTTAAGGTTCTGTTCTTAGCGGAAAACTATCTATGCTGCCGAAATTTTTTTATAGTATTTTTTTCTTTTTTCTTTTTCACTTGCTGTCTGCAAACATTTGTGCACAGCCTTCTGTTGCCATAGATACGGCAAAAGAAAAACTGCAAAAAATCATTCGTCAATTTCCTGATTCTGCTGAACTTGTTATACGGACTCTTATTGTAACAGGAAATAAAAAAACAAAGGAATATATTATTCTTCGTGAAGTTCCTTTTCGGGCAGGTTCAAAATTTTTTACTAATCAACTGGAAGAGCAAATTGAGCAGGCAAGGGTGAATGTGTTGAACACGTTACTTTTTCTTGAAGTTATTCCCCGCATTGTTTCGTGGGATGAAAAAAATATTGATCTCGTATTTGATGTAAAAGAACGATGGTATTTGTTTCCCTTTCCCTATTTTAAATTGGTAGACCGAAACCCCAATCAATGGCTGGTAGAACAAGGTGGAAGTCTTGAACGGGTAAATTATGGTTTGAAATTAAATTGGGATAATGTATCGGGCCGTAGAGATAAACTCAACTTCAATTTTATCAACGGCTATACAAGAGAGTATTCCATTTTTTACGAACAGCCTTATGCCGATAAAAAACTGGAAAGAGGTTTTCTCGGAGGCATCTATTACAAGCAGTCACGCCAAATGACCTATGCAACAGATAGTAATAAACAGGTGTTCTTTCCCGTTAGTAATGCACAGATCAATGAGTTTGTACGCACCACTTTTAAAATTGAGGCAGGTTATTCGATCAGGAAAGGAGTGAACCACCGGCATACATTCCGTTTAAATTATGTAGATGAAAAAATTCCTGATAGTGTTAATCAGCTCATTGCCGATAATTCACTAAAAGGATTTCTTCCGTATTTTAACAACAACAAAATACGGCAGGCATATGGTGAGTTTGTGTACAGCTATCAATATTTCAATGCCAATAACAATGTATATCCCTGGAAGGGATTTCTTTTCAGTGGCATCTTTACACAAAGAGGATTAGGTGCAAAGGGAATGAACTTGTGGCAGTTCTCCGGTAAAGCCGGAAAGTTTTTCCAGCTGTCGAAAAAAACCTCTGTTTCAACGGTTGGTTATTATATTGTGAAAGTGCCGTTTCAGCAACCAATGTATAACATGGGCGCATTGGGATATGGCGATTATTTCCTGCGTGGATTGGAATACTATGTGATCGACGGCGTGCAGGCTGGCATATTAAAAGGAACGATCCGGCAAGAGATCCTGAATTTGAATGTGCCTACATTCATTATTAAAAATGAGAAGTACAAAAAAATACCGTTCAAGATAGTAGCTAAAGTTTATGGTGATATTGGAGCAAGCCACTTGCCGGCTTATACAAACAGTATTCTAAACAACAGGTTTTTATATACATATGGTGCAGGTATAGATGTATTAAGCTATTACGATTTTGTTGCACGCTTCGAATATTCCTTTAACCAGTTGGGTGAAAAGGGATTATTTTTACATGTACGCAGAGATTTTTAAAAAAATACTGCAGCGGTTGATGAATTGTTGCTTACCTCATAAAATCAACAAACTTCAACCCATACGAAAAAATAACAGCTGATGAAAGTAGCTATTTACAGCAGGGTATATGAATCGGATCAGAAAGAAGATATTCAGCGATTACTTCAGGAATTGAAAGATCAACATATTGATGTAAGTATGTACAGGGGGTTTTATGAGCAAATAAAACAGGATATTTCATTTGATACTGAGCCAACGCTTTTTCATTCATCACAAGATCTCAATGATACATTTGAATGTATGATCAGCCTTGGTGGCGATGGTACCCTGCTCGACACCGTTACCATGGTCCGCAACCAGGATATTCCATTGTTGGGGATCAATTTTGGAAGACTGGGATTTTTAGCCAGCATTGGTCGGGAAGAATTGGAAACAGTGGTTGCATCATTAAAAAACCGAACATTTGTGGAAGATGAACGTACATTGATTCATCTTGATAGTAATATGCCACTCTTTGGCGAAACACCCTATGCGTTGAATGAATTTGCCATTCACAAACTGGATACATCATCCATGATAAAAATTCACGCCTATCTTAATGGCGAATTTTTAAACAGTTACTGGGCTGATGGTTTGATCGTAGCCACACCAACCGGTTCAACCGGCTATTCACTTAGTTGTAACGGTCCCATTGTATTTCCCGATTCAGGTAGTTTTGTAATAACACCGGTTGCTCCGCATAATCTAAACGTAAGGCCGATCGTGGTACCAGACGACAATATCATTTCCTTTGAAATAGAAGGAAGAGCCGATAGCTTTTTGTGTACACTTGATTCCCGCAAGGAGATCGTTCAGAAAACCATTCAACTGGCTGTAAAAAAGGAAAAGTTTACAGTAAGCCTCATTCGTTTGAATGAAAATAATTTTCTGCAAACCCTACGCAACAAATTATCGTGGGGTCTCGACAGGAGAAATTAGCAGTAAGCGCTGCACGATATATGAAAACCCTGATATTTGCGTTATTACTTTCCTGAGAATTTTTACTGATGAAAAAATTACTGTTTTGTTTACTGGCATTTTGCTCATTTGTACTGCCATCTGTTGTAACTGCACAATACGATGGATACCGTCATGATGGAGAATTTGGTGTACAGGTAGGGGCCGCCCATTATTTTGGCGATCTTAATCCGGATAAAAGGCTCAACCGTCCCAAAATTGCAGCCGGTATTTTCTTTCGTAAACAGATCAACGATTATGTGGCTGTTCGCATTGGTGCCAACTTTGCTCAGTTAGGTTACAGCGATGTGTATGAAAAGAAGAATGAATTTCAAATGCGTCGTAATCTCAGTTTTAATACCAATTTGTGGGAACTGATGTTGCAAGGCGATTTTAATTTTTTCCGTTTCAATCCCACCAATCCCAATCAGCGGTTTACCCCCTATTTAACCTTTGGTGCAGGATTTATCAGTTTCGATCCATACGCTTACCTCAACGATACCAAATACTTTCTTCGTCCATTAGGCACCGAAGGCCAGGGTTCAGCTGCATATCCTGACCGTAAATTATATTCCACAACAGCCTTTGCATTTCCCTTGGGCCTTGGGGTTAAATATGCCTGGAACGACAGAGTAAACTTTAATTTTGAAATTGTACATCGGTTTACTACCACAGATTTTATTGATGATGTATCCGGTACGTATGCCGGTATCTCAGCTTTTCCGGTTGGCTCACCCGCCTCTTTTTTACAGGATCGCAGTTACGAGACAGGAACTCCTATTGGCGTTGCCGGCACACAACGTGGCTTCAGCGGCCAGCGTGATCAATATATTATGGCAACAGTTGGTGTTACGTTTAGTATCACCTCTTATAAGTGCCCTACTTCTAATTAATTTTCTTTTCGATTTTTTATAAGCGAATACGATAAATGGCTGAAACACGAAACAGCAGGTTGTCATTTACCTTTTCGTCATACACGTATTGCCTGATGCTTCCCGATCTTCCGATCCTTATTCGGCGAAACAAACTATGCCCTGCTTCAAGATTCAATACAAGATTTTTGGTGAAATAAAAATCGGAGAACAGGCTAAGTTGATTGTCGTTAAATTGAATATACTTTCCATGAAATAACTGGTAGCTGTTATTCACGGCTTTAAACGTAACACCGGCATACCAGCGCTTTTTTAGCTTTTTTTCAAGGAAGAATGAACCGGGTAATGCGCCCCACATTTGTAACGTGCTGTCAATTTTATATTCTAACCCGGCAATGGGCATAAAGAAATTACCAAAGGCTTCACGGTTATAATACAACCCTGCTTTTAATGTAAGTTTTGGGTTGATCTTATAATTCATAACAACATATCCCCCTGCCTGAAACGATCCGGGTAAGTTTAGTTTTTCTGCATTGTTGCGCAGTATCACAGTCATGTTGAGCAATAACTTAGAGTTTGGAATAGGTGTGAGAAGTGTGATAGGAAGTCCGATGCCGGTTGGAAAAAACTGATCTCTTTCTGTAACAAGCGATGCTTGTTTATTGATATCAGGAAGATGTACCTGCCAGTTTTCAACATACGGGCTAATGATGAGTGCGCCACCGGGTTTTTTGAAACGAATGGGTAATGTAAGCGACGCATTAAAATACTCAAATGAATTTTTATGATTGTTCCGCCGGATGAGACCTTGATCGGGCGATTGAATGGTACGCATATTCAACACATCAACATAAGGTTGCGCAAGCGAAACCGTTACCGTACAAACAATGAACAGAAAGAGGAACCCTTTTCGCATTGGAAAGAATTTTTCTGTTAAGAGGACTTGGGTGAACTGATGCCATTCTGAAAGTACATCTTATTTTAATGAAATGCAATGAGTAACGAAATCGGTGGTTTGAAAGCTTAATACCTGATGGGCTGCGGGATGGAAGCGGCAGCCCGTAGTGTAGCTTTAGCGAAACGAGGACTACAGCGTACAGCCCGAACCAACGCTGCCTAAGGATTTTGCTGGCGATAGCCCCAAAAAAGTCCTTTATTTTCAGGTGTTTGAAAACCAATGAAAAAAATTGTGCAAAATATTTACTGTAAATCAACTGGTTGTGAAAGTGCGCTAAAAAATAGTCCTGTAATTCTTTGGAGATGTGGCAACAGCAGGCCTACCTTTGCGACCCGTTGCTAAAAACGGAATTTTTCAACAAACCACGGGATGGCGTGGAAAAACAACAAACAATGAGTAAACTACATTTCACTACAAAACATGCGAACGAGGCTACCGTGCAGCGTAACTGGTACGTTGTAGACGGCACCAATCAAACCGTTGGCCGCATGTGTTCAAAGATTGCTGCTATTTTACGTGGCAAGAACAAAGCGTATTACACACCACACGTAGATTGTGGCGATTATGTAATTGTAATTAACGCCGATAAGGTTGTATTTACAGGTACAAAGATCGAGTACAAAGAGTATCACAATTTTAGTGGTTACCCCGGCGGTCAGAAAATTGAAATCGCAAAGGATTTGATGCGTCGTCGTCCTGAGGTGATTGTTGAGCGTGCAGTAAAGGGAATGTTACCGAAAAACAGTCTCGGCCGCAAAATGTACAAGAAATTATTTGTGTACGTTGGCGCTGAACATCAGCACAAAGCACAACAACCTAAAGAACTGAAGTTCTAATTTCAAATTTTCAAATTTTCAAATTCCTCATAAATGGAAAAGCAAAAAAACGCAGTTGGTCGCCGTAAAGAAGCCATTACCCGTGTATTTCTGAGCAAGGGTAACGGAACAATTATCGTGAACGACAAGAACTACAAAGAATACTTCAGCCTGGTGTATTTACAAAATCAGGTAGAAGCGCCTTTAAAAACAATTGATTCATTAGATAAGTTTGATATTAAAGTAAACGCTAGTGGTGGCGGTATTAAAGGACAAGCTGAAGCGGTGAAACTGGGTATTGCCCGTGCATTGCTGGAAGTGAATCCTGAACACCGTCCTGTATTGAAAGCTGCAGGTTTATTAAAGCGTGACCCACGTGGTGTTGAACGTAAGAAATTTGGTAAGAAGAAAGCACGTAGAAGCTACCAGTTCTCTAAACGTTAACAAACAAGCTTCGAGCCTACAGCCACGGGTTATGAGTTTACTGCTCATAACTCGCTGCTCAAAGCTGATCGCTTACAAACTATTACATACAATAACAAAAAGTATACAATGGAAAATAACACTTCATTACAACAGCAATTACTCGAAGCAGGTGTGCATTTCGGTCACCTGAAAAAGAAGTGGAACCCCAAGATGTTGCCTTACATCTTTGCTGAGAAGAAAGGCATTCACATCATTGATCTCAATAAAACCGTTGAAGGTTTGCAGGAAACTGCAGCTGCTATGAAACAACTGGCACGCAGCGGAAAAAAGATCATGTTTGTGGCTACAAAGAAGCAGGCAAAAGAAATTGTGACTGAGTGTGCACAAAAAGTAAACATGCCTTACGTAACTGACCGTTGGTTAGGTGGTATGTTGACCAACTTCAATACCGTTCGTAAGAGCGTTAAGAAAATGCAAAGCATTGAAAAAATGCTGAGCGATGGTTCATTCGACAGTATTACCAAGAAAGAGCGTTTACAATTGAGCCGTGATAAAGAAAAGATGGAAAAAGTATTGGGCGGTATCGCAAACATGAGCCGTATCCCTGCTGCTTTGTTCCTGGTTGATATTGGTCACGAGCACATCGCATTGTCTGAAGCAAAACGTTTAGGTGTAACTACATTTGGTGTGGTAGATACCAATTGCGATCCAAATAAAGTAGATTACTTTATTCTGGGTAATGATGATGCTACAAAGTCGATCGCTATCATTACACAATACATTACTGCAGCAATTGCTGAAGGTTTAGCTGAGCGCCAGGTTGAAAAAGAAGAAGATGATTCAGAAGAAGTAGAAGACAAAGGTCCACGCTTTGATGAAGGTGAAGAAGGTGGAAGAGACAGAGGCGGACGTGGTGGTCGTGGCCCCGGAAGAGGTCCTGGTGGTAACGCCGGTGGTCCTGGTGGCGCACCAAAGCGTCGTGTACCAAGCACACAGAAGCGTACTTCAACCAGATAATTGGCAGGAAGTAAAGGTTAAGAAATTAACCTGCTTATAAAACGGAAATGCTTTCTGCTTAAGTTGAAATATGAACTTTTGCAGAAAGCATTTTCAAATTTTCAAATTCAGAAATTTTCAAATTAAACGATATGTCTACTGTAACAATAAGTGCACAGGATATTAATAAACTCCGCCAGGCTACTGGTGCGGGTATGATGGATTGCCGTAAAGCATTAACTGAAACAAACGGCGATTTTGAAGCAGCGATCGATTGGTTGCGTAAACAAGGACAGAAAGTTGCTGCTAAACGTAGCGACCGTGAAGCGAAAGAAGGTGTGGTAATTGCACAAACAAGTGCGGATGGTACAACAGGGTTTGTTGTTTGCATTAGTTGCGAAACAGACTTTGTAAGTAAGAATGCTGATTTTGTTGCATTTGCACAATCTATTGCAGATGCAGCTGTAGCAAATAACGTAAAGAGTGTTGACGAATTGAATGAAGTGGTTGTGAACGGTGCGAAAGTAGCCGACCTTATTAATGATAAGTTGGCTTCTATTGGCGAGAAAATCGGTATCAGCAAATTTGAACGTGTAGAAGCTCCTTATGTTGCTTCTTACATTCACGGTGCAAACCGCATGGGTGTATTGGTTGGCTTAAGCAAGGAAGCAGCAGATGCCGGCAAAGATGTAGCGATGCAGATCGCTGCTATGAATCCTGTTGCTGTTGATCCTGAAAGTGTACCTGCCGATGTGGTTACACGTGAAAGAGATATCATTGTTGATTTGATGAAGCAGGATCCGAAGATGGCAGGTAAGCCCGATGAAATGATTGCCAAAATTGCTGAAGGAAAAATGAATGCCTTCTTCAAAGAGCAAACATTGCTGGCACAGGCTTTCGTGAAAGATGCATCGAAGAGTGTAGGTGATTACCTGAAAAGTGCAGGTGATGTAAAGGTGACTGAATTTAAGCGTGTAGCTTTAGGATAATACTAAATGAAATCCTGATATGGTCCCGTGTACGAAAGTGCACGGGATTTTTGTTTTTGTACCTGCAGAATTGGTTATATTGAACTACCAAAATCTCAAATGTAAATGCGCTATCATGTGCAGGTACTTTTTTTTATTGTCTGTCTACTGAACGTAAGTAGAACATCAGCACAAATTCCAATGAATGGGTTGGGTCTTTGGCTAAAAACAGGATCGTCGGTTAGAACAGATGGCTCAAAGGTTCTTGTATGGGCCGATGAAAGCGGAAATCATCACGATGCATTTGTAGTTGGCGAAAGCAAACCAATTCTTGTTCCGAATGAACTAAATGGCTTTCCAGTTATTCGGTTCAATGGCAAGGATAATAATATGCAAACTGTTCCGTTTGTCACGTTCGAAAACAAGCGAGGTACGCTTCTCATTGTTTTCAGATTAAATGGCCCAAGTTTTACATCAGGCGGAGGCGTCAGTTCTCTGGTTTCAACATATCTGGGAAATGGAATTACCTGGCAGTTATGTGCGAGCCAGTATGTTTATATTTATTATGATGGAGTTGGCTCGGAAGGAATGCCGCTTGCTACAGTTGCAATGAAACAATGGGAAGTTGGGTCGTTAATGCGTACCAACGATTCAAGCATTACAATTTACAGACGAGGGGATCCGAAAATAAAAGTTCCGATCACCAATAATCAACCGGATACCAATCCGGTAAAAATTGGCTCCAATGGTCGACTTGAAGTATTGAATGGTGATATTGCAGAGATCATCCTGTATAACAGAGCGCTTGATCAAGAAGAGTTTGCAGCAGTAAATGAATACCTCGCAACAAAGTATCAGATCAAACAGCCCGCACCTCCATTTACAGAAACTGTATGGTTCTATATTTTAATTGCATTTATTATACTGGCAGTATCAATCGCAATTACAAAATATCTTTCTCAACGAAAGTTGAAACATAAACTCAATGAACTGAAGAAACAGGCACAACTTGATAAAGAACGTTTGCGTATTTCGAGAGAGATGCACGACGATATTGGAGCCGGCTTAACGCAGATTATTTTGATGAGTGAATCTGCCAAGAGTAAATCAGCAGGAAACGGCGATAAAGAACTGGAAGGTATTGCAGATGCCAGCAGAAAATTGGTAAGCAATATGAGTGAGATCATCTGGAGCCTTCATCCCGAAAACAAAACATTGGATCAGCTATTTGCTTATTTGCGTGAGCAGATGCACAAGCTGCTAGAATATAGCGGCATCGAATACAGCATTCATTTTCCCGGGGATGCAGATCATATTTTTCTCAACAATGAACAACGACGCAATCTGTTGTTGGTAGTAAAAGAAATTGTTCATAATGCAGTTAAGTATAGTGGCGCAAAGCAAGTATCTGTTAATGCATCATTGCGGGAGCAGGTTCTGCATTTCGAAATAAATGACAATGGAACCGGCTTTGACACCGAAAAGAAATACAGCGGTAACGGGTTAAAAAATATTCATGCACGAATAAGTGAATTACAAGGCAGCTTGAATGTAGAATCAAACGGGGATAGCGGAACGAAGTATGTATTTACGATTCCCGTTGGATAATTACTACTAAACCCACATTGATAACATAATCGAATACATCAATCTTTAAAACGTGAAAATAAGTTCCATTGCAATTACGGAAGATGATGAAAAGGTGAGACACTACCTTGCTGAGCAAATTCAATTGCAAATTGATGTAGAGGAGTTGCGGCTTTTTGCAGATGCAGAAACGGCCTTGAAAGAACTATCTTCTCATCCCGTTGATATTGCATTGTTTGATGTGAACCTTCCAGGAATGAGCGGCATTGATTGCATTCAACGTTTGAAAATGCTGCACCCCCGCATGCAAATGATGGTGCTGACTGTGTATGATAATACAGATACAATTTTTCAGGCATTGAAAGCAGGCGCAACAAGTTATTTATTAAAAAGTACGCCACCTGAAAAAGTAGTAGAAGCTATTGAAGATGTTTTTAACGGTGGTTCACCCATTAGCAGCCAGATCGCTCGTAAAGTAATCGAAGCGTTTGCAGTAAGAGAAAAAACGAATGACTATTTCCAGGAACTGAGCAGGCGGGAGCAGGAAATACTGGAACAGCTAAGCAAAGGCTATCGCTACAAAGAAATTGCCGATCAGCTATTCCTGAGTATTGAAACAGTGCGTACTCATATACGTAATATTTATGAAAAGCTCCAGGTGAACTCAAGAGTGGAGGCACTGAAAAAGACGGGATTGCTGTAATACTACTATTCTCACATTTTTTCTGATAAAGCATTATTCTATTTTCATTTTGTAGTTTATTAATAAGCATTCAAAATTTTCAGTTTTGTAATGTTTATTCTTAAAACATCAAATATTTTTTTATGAATGAAAGAATAATTTTCGCATTTGCCGCTTTGCTTTTTTTTATCATGCTAGGTTCCGTCAGCAGCTATGCGCAGGGTTATATCAGTCCCTTTAAATATGAGAACGGAACTTTTAAGAATAAAACTTCTGATGAGATAAGAAGGGAATCGGCCCAGGCGTCCACGGGTTCAGTAAATACTCCCCGTAAATTTGTCAAACCAAGAAAAGGGCCGAATAGTTTGGGTGAGATTTGGATAGATGGTTATTGCCGTTACAGGCCACCGGCTTCTTATAACAAATCGAGATACAACGAAGCTGTTTCAGAAAATGAATATAACAGGGCAACATTCCCGCATGATACCATTATAACAGCCGATGATTTTAGCGGAAATGGTACTATACCTTGGGCGGCCAATTTATTTAGTCAGTCCGAGGAGGAAAAGTGCAAACAACTGCAGCAAAGAATGACGGCTGCCTTAAACGACGGGCTTCCCTTCCCTATGTATGATTCATTGATGAAACTAAGCTGGTATAACATTGCAAACGAACGGGGGTATAAAAAGGGCCGTGAATATGAATTTAGCCGTTCAATAAGTTTCTGGGTAAAACGAAAATCGGGCCCTGATAAAATGTATATCAAACTCACCACGGAGTTTCCATATACAAACGGAGAGGATTATACCAATTTCGAAATAAACGATAACGGCCAATTTAAAATCGGTGCACGATGTAATAACTGTAAAGACACTTACGACGAATTAAAATCGGGTAAAACCAAAGCATGGAAGGAAGGTGACTGGAATGAAATCACCGTAAAGAAAGATGAGTTCAACACAGTTAGTTTTTTTATTAATGCAGAAAAGCTTTTCCAGTATCAAATTCCTGATATTCCAATAAGCATACGTTTTGCCCAATTCTCTTTAAAAATGCCATCCAATTGGGAGAAAGAGAAATTGATGTATCATATTGGCCAGGTTACCTCTATCAGCTACCCAAAAATGCAATAAGTTATTTAGAATGATTTTGTGAAGAATAATTGCATTTAGTTCATCCTTTGCTTACTTAACCTATCAACATAAAACGATTCAAGATATTCGCAGGGTGAATTCAAGATTACTGTCACTAAAAAAATAGATTTCTGTACTACTACTATTCTCACATTTTTAAAACCTGTAATTGGTTTTAGTTTAGTCTTCACCAAAATCACACAGTATGAAAAGGATAGTTATTGCCGTTCTGGCACTGACGACGTATAGTTGTCTTTCAGCACAAACAAAAGAAACCAGCCAGGAACTTTCAAAGGCTGCAAAAAAAGGGATGTTGGTCGATGCTGTTTTTGCAGACGACGGTAATATCAAGCTCACTTATAAAATGAAGGTTGATAAGAAAAGCGATCAGATAGCGTATGAAGATTATGTGTTTGATAAAAGTCTTGGTTATGTTGGCATTCAACCAACGAAAGAAAACAAGAAAACAAATCCTGATAAAAAAATGACCTCTGTTTCTGCTTTTGTTGGAGGGTCAAACTCCTTCAATGTGTTAAGCATGAATCTTACACTTCAGCAGCAGGTGTGGGAAGTTAACTGGAATTACGATCGCCAAACCTATCAATTTGGAAAAAGGTTATCAAAAGAAACTGTAAAGCCAAAGAATAACGACAGCAAGTATAAAGGCTTTGCTTCTTATGATAATGACGATGATGGAAGTGTGTTGGTGCTGGCAAGCTATGATAAAGGGAAGGATGATGATGATCAGTTTGTTTACCTGCATATCAGTAATGATCTGAATTTGAAAGAAACAAAGGTGCCACTCAATGGAAATTATTCACTGGTGTATTGCGGCAAGTTGCAATCAGGAAATGTGTTCGCAGTATTTGCACCAAATAAAGGAGCAGCAGATACAAAAAAATATACTATTACAGAATTTACCATCAAAGGTGAACTGGTTAGCAGCAATGAATTCAATGCGCCTTCTCCCAATACACTGATCATGGACTATACTGAAGTGAACGGCGATCTTTTCTTTGTTGCAGGTTCCGATAAAAGTAATGATGCCTATAGCGAAGTCTTTACCAGTTATGCGCCGATTGACAATCCGGGTTATTCAACCGGCGCCAACAAGCAAATGGATAAGTATGAAAAAAAGGTGATGGGTCATGAGTTTGATAATTTTCATTTACTACGTATTTCAAAAGGACAATTGCTGTTGGCAACTACTACGCCGGTGAAAGATTTCAAAAAAAAAGTACTAACACCTCCTTCGCAAAAGAAAAGCCATCCTTATGAGGGGAAGAAAATGGTGGTACAGAATATTGTTATAACACCTGCCGGTGATTATCTGGTTGCCGGTCAATTGAATGACAAAAAAATTACGAATAAAGGCAGTTCGTATAGCTATCAGTACTACGATTATGTTTGTCTTCATTTTGATAAGAACGGAACATTAAAGGCACAGTATGCAGTAGAAAAAGAATTTGATGATAGTAAAAGTGAATCGTATCCAGGTGCTCAAAGCTTTGTTCTTAGTGCCGACGGCAGTACTGCTTACTGGGAGTTGATGGAAATTAAAGTAGTGAAGTTTTACGAGTCAATTGCAGATGCATATAATGGAAGTGCTTCTTATGCGCCACATTATTTTCCACGTATTGCTAAGATCAATCTTTCAGCAAGCACTGTTGGAGATTTTACAGGGTTAGGTGAAAAAGGAAAGTTTCTCGTTTATCGATATCACACAAGTTTAACCGACGAGAAAACAAATACACGATATTATATTGGCCATGATGATGATTATGAAAAAATATGGCTGGGAAAATTTTCTTTTGAATAAGAAGACAGGGTTACCCAAAATCTGGTTAAGGCCGCAAGCGAAAGTTTGCGGTTTTTTAGTGTACGCTGCATAGGATTCGCCAAAAAATTAATGACTTACATTTGGCTATAAAACAATTGTATGGATGAAAAAATAGATTTCCTGAAAAATCAATACATCTTGCTGGTAAAATCAGCCGATACTGCCATTGTACCCCAATGGGGCAAAATGAATTTTCAGCAAATGGCCGAACATGTGGCTGCGTTCTTTAAAGTATCAACACATAAACTCAAGTTCGATCTTGTTTCCCCACCTGAACATATGCCCAAGCTCAAAGAATTTTTAATGAGCGATAAACAGTTCAGAGAAAACACAAAAGCTCCCGCAAGTATTATTGGTGAAGAACCCTTTCCTGTTCATTATGCTTCACCCGAGGAAGCTGTTGCCAAACTGGAAAAAGAAGTAAACCATTTCTTTCATTTTTATGAAACGAACCCAGCAGCCACAGCTGTGCATCCTGTATTTGGCGAATTGAACTTTGAAGAATGGGTGCGGCTGCACTACAAACATGTTACCCATCACCTGCGTCAGTTTGGTTTGATGCGTTAAAAATGAAGCAAGGTATTTACTGAACTCTCTTCTGCAGTAACTTAGCAGCCTAACGATTATTAGCAAATATGAATAAACTGGGTAATTATATCACCGGTCATTGGATCAATGGCGATGGTGAAGGACAGGCATTGTACAATGCAGTAACCGGCGAAGCAATCGGTTCAGCTTCCACCAAAGGATTAGATTTCAAATCCATTCTTGCATACGGACGTACAGTGGGCAATCCTGCTTTGCGAAAGATGACGTTTCACGAACGTGGAAATATGTTGAAAGCTGTAGCGATCCATCTTCGCAATCATCTCGATAAATTCTATGTAATTTCTTATCAAAGCGGTGCTACCAAAGCAGATAGCTGGGTAGATATTGAGGGAGGTATTGGCAACTTGTTCGCCAACGCATCGCTTCGCCGCAAATTTCCCGATGAAGTGTTTTGTATTGATGGCGATAGTCATAACCTTAGTAAGAACAATACGTTCATGGGCACACATATTCTTGTGCCGAAAGAAGGAGTGGCTGTACACATTAATGCATTTAATTTCCCCGTGTGGGGAATGCTCGAAAAAATCGCCGTGAATTTATTAGCCGGCGTACCGGCTATTGTAAAACCGGCAACGGTTACTTCTTACTTAACGGAAGCGGTGGTAAAAGAAATTATTGCATCAAATATTTTACCCGAAGGTGCATTGCAATTGCTTTGTGGCAGTGCAGGTGATTTATTAGATCATGTAACCAGCCAGGATGTGGTAACGTTTACCGGAAGTGCATCAACGGGCTTAATGTTGAAATCGAATCCAAATATTCTTCGAGAAAATGTACCGTTCAATATGGAAGCAGATTCGCTCAACTGTATTGTGTTAGGTGATGATGTAAACCCGGGTATGCCCGAGTGGGATATTTTTATTAAAGAAGTACGAAAAGAAATGACGTTAAAAGCCGGACAACGTTGTACCGGCATCCGCAGAATATTTGTTCCTGAAAGTAAGATGGAAGATCTGTGGAAAGCAATATCAACTTCACTATCGCAAACAACCATCGGTAATCCGCTCAACGAAAAAGTGCGGATGGGTTCGTTGGCTGGTGAAACACAACGTAAAGAAGTAAGAGAGCAGGTGCAGAAATTATTAGCATCATCACAAATTGTATACGGTAGTTTGGATAGTGTAAATGTGGTGGATGCAGATGCAAGCAAAGGTGCGTTTCTTTCACCCATCTTATTGAAGAATGAATCGCCTTGGGCTTCAACTGAAGTGCATGAAGTAGAAGCGTTTGGTCCGGTGAGTACCATTATGCCGTACAAAACAATGGATGAAGCAATAGCCTTAAGCAAACTTGGAAAGGGTAGCTTGTGTTCTTCAATTGTAACAGCCGATCATAAAATTGCAAAGCAATATGTAATTGGTGCAGCAACACATCACGGACGAATACTTGTATTGAATAATGAGTGTGCCAAGGAAAGTACAGGTCATGGTTCACCGTTACCATTATTGGTGCACGGTGGTCCGGGTCGTGCAGGGGGTGGTGAAGAAATGGGCGGATTGCGTGGTGTAAAACATTACCTGCAACGTACAGCAATACAAGGTTCACCAACAACTATCACAGCTATCACAAACGTATATCAACCAAACGCCAAAGGAAAAGAGCCAGGCAAGCATCCGTTTAAAAAATATTTCGAAGAGCTGGAGATCGGCGATCAGATCATTACTGAAAAAAGAATCATTACCAGTGAAGATATTGACCGCTTTGCTGATTTGAGTGGAGATCATTTTTACGCACATATCAAAACAACTGATTTCACCGGTACAATGTTTGAGCAACAGGTGGCACATGGTTATTTTATTATGAGTATTGCCGCCGGTTTGTTTGTGGACAGTTATGAAATTAATCCTGTGCTGTTGAATTATGGGATTGATGAATTGCGATTTACGAAACCAGTTTATCCCGGTGCAGAAGTGTATATCCGCTTTACCTGTAAAGAAAAATTGCCGAATGATAAACGCATCGTTGAAAATCCTGCAGACTTCAAACGGGGTGATGATATTGAAAAGGGAATTGTAAAGTGGTTGGTTGAATTTTTGGATGAAACAGATGAATTAACGGGGGTTGCAACTATTTTAACGATGGTAAAAAAATTGAAACAATAACTCATTGCAAATCTGGAAACTGCTGCGTAATTTAAGTGTGGATTAAAAACAGAAGCCATGACAACACAAGTAAACGAAGCCTACATAAAATCCGAAACACATCAGGGAATAACAACGATCGAGTTTTTTCATCCGCAAAGTAATTCGTTGCCCGGCCATTTATTGAATGAACTGGCGCATAGTATACAACATGCTGCGGTAGATCCTAAAACACATGTGGTGATCTTAAAATCGGCTGGTACAAAAGCATTTTGCGCCGGTGCAAGTTTTGATGAATTGATCGCTATCAAAAATGAACAGGAAGGTCTGCAGTTTTTCAGCGGATTTGCAAAAGTGATCAACGCTATGCGGAAGTGCCCCAAGTTTATTGTAGCACGTATCCATGGAAAATGTGTTGGCGGCGGTGTAGGTATTGCGGCTGCAGCTGATTATGCAATTGCGGTGGAAGGATCGGATGTAAAGTTGAGTGAACTGGCGGTGGGCATTGGTCCGTTTGTAGTAGGTCCTGCAGTTGAACGCAAGATCGGCACATCTGCTTTTTCACAACTCTCCATCGATGCTTCCAACTGGCGCAATTCCGATTGGGCGAAACGTAAAGGATTGTTCGCTGAGCTGCATCCCACTATTGAAGCCATGGATGAGTCCATTGAAAAATTAGTAACTACACTTTCCCATTCTTCACCGGAAGCAATGGCTGAAATGAAAAAAATATTCTGGAAAGGAACCGAGCATTGGGACGAACTGTTGATCGAACGTGCAAAGATCAGCGGACGATTGGTGTTGAGTGAGTTTACAAGAACTGCAATCGAAAAATTTAAAGCAAAAAGCTAAAAAGAGAGAACGTGCTGGTTTAAACTTTCAACAGAATTTTATGTTGTAGGAGATGCTGTTCAACTCTTTTTATTCTTTATCACATCGTAATGATTCAAACTTTCTCTGCCGATAACTTTCAAACATACTGTGATCTTCTTTCAAAAAAAGACAAACATCTCAAAGCAATCATCAACGAACATGGTTATCCGCCTATGTGGACGAGGAAGCAAGGGTTTGAAACGCTTATTCTCACCATTCTCGAACAGCAGGTTTCGTTAGCAGCAGCGTTTGCAGCGTACAAACGCTTAAAGGCAAAGATCGGTGCTGTTACACCTGCCAAAATACTGGCAATGAGTAACGAGGAATTACGTGAGTGTTATTTTACCAGGCAGAAACAAGTGTATGCAAAAGAATTGGCAACAGCAGTTGTAACAAAGCAATTGCCATTGAAAAAATTCAGTTCAATGACAGATGAAGAGGTGCGTACACATTTAACTTCCATCAAAGGAATTGGTAACTGGACAACCGATGTGTATCTCATGCATGCATTGCAACGAACTGATCTTTTTCCGTTAGGTGATATTGCATTGGTGAACAGTTTAAAAGAAACCAAACAACTGGAACCAAATGTCAGCAAAGAAGAAATGCTGGCGATTGCCGAGCCATGGAGACCTTACCGGACAGTGGCAGCCATGATGTTGTGGCATGCATACATTAAAAAACGAAACCTGAAAGTGGAAGCATAAAAAAATCCCCCGTTACAAACGGGGGATTCTATTTTAGAGATTGTCAAATTCGTATAGCTCATCAAGGTGAGTGCCGGCCTCCATTTCAAATACATTTTTAATAATACCGTCGTGCAGGTCGTACACCCATCCATGTAAATGAGGAGCTTGCCTGTCTTTCCATGCTCTTTGTACAATAGAAGTTTTAGCCAGGTTCATCACCTGTTCCTGTACATTCAATTCAATCAAACGGTTGGTTCTTGCATCTTCCGATTCAATTGCATCTACTTCTTCACGGTGAAAACGATACACATCTTTAATGTTCCGTAACCACTTATTAATTAAACCAATGCTCTTTCTTGTCATTGCAGCTTTTACACCGCCACAACCATAGTGCCCACACACAATAATGTGTTTTACTTTCAACACATTTACGGCGTATTCAAGTACACTTAACATATTCAGATCGGTGTGCACAACCATGTTGGCAATGTTACGATGAATAAAAATTTCACCGGGTTGCGTTTGTGTGATCTCATTTGGTGGTACACGGCTATCGCTGCAACCGATCCAAAGAAACTCAGGGGTTTGTACATTAACAAGACGACTGAAGAATTCGGGATCTTCCTTTACTTTTCTTTCGGCCCATCCCTTGTTTTCTATTAAAAGCTTTTCGTATGATTTCATGTTTAGGTTTGATTTTGATTTTTATTGAATGAATGTATTAATTTAATTCTTCCTGCATTTCTTTTTTCATGCCGGATACATGGCTTAACGTATTTTCAATTTTGTAAGCTTCTTTAAAACCAACCAGGTCAACTTTGATATTTTTATCAGCGGCGGTAAATTCAACAAAGTCCTTTACCAATTCCAGCACATCATAATCTATGTACACGGTTTCACTGGCGTCAATAATTACGTTGCTGTTTTCGGGCAGATGCACAAGTGTTTGCTTGATGGCTGCTTTGTTGAGGAACGATACTTCCTGTGCCAGTTTGATCTTGATGATCTCGCCTTCTTTATGTTTATCCTTACGGAAGAAGTAAGCAAGTTTCATATTACCACGCAGAATAAACAGAATGCTGAATACAAGGCCGATGCCTACACCTTTCAACAGATCGGTAAACACAACAGCAACAACAGTAATTACAAATGGAATAAATTGAAAGCGACCGTTATGCCACATGTGTTTGAATACTTTCGGACTTGCCAGTTTCAAACCAATAAGGATCAGGATCGCTGCTAGTGTAGCATATGGTATTTTATTGAGGATAGAAGGGATCAGAATAACCGCCAGTAATAAGAATGTACCATGTGCAATGGTTGCCATTTTTGTACGACCTCCGGAATTGATATTTGCGGAAGTACGCACAATTACTGAGGTCATTGGGATACCGCCAATTAAACCCGATAATAAATTACCAACACCCTGTGCTCTTAACTCTTTGTTTCCGCTTGAATAACGTTTCAATGGATCCATTTTATCGGCTGCTTCAAGACAAAGCAATGTTTCAATACTGGCAACTACAGCAATGGTAACTCCCAAAATCCAAACGGAACTGTTGGTGAAACCCGAAAAGTCAGGCATTGAGAACTGGCTTAAAAAATCGCTGAACGAACTGGCAATCGGAAGGTTTACCAGATGCTCCTGCCCAACGGCAAAGTTTGAACCTGTTGCAATAAAAAGCTCGTTGATCAATACACCTGCAACAACAGCTACTAATCCACCTGGGATCACTTTGATCTTTTTCAGGAAAGGCACTTTTTGGAATGCAATGAGAATAGTAACTGAGATCAAAGTAATAATAATAGCACCGTAATGAACAGAATTGATCGCATCGGTAATTGCAGTTAAGGTGTTATGACCGGTATTGTTTTCAATGAACGCAAAATCGCCTTCACTATCCTTGTCGTATCCTACCGCATGTGGTATTTGTTTCAAAATAATAATGATACCAATACCGGCCAGCATTCCTTCAATAACATTGGAAGGAAAGTAATTGGAAATTGTTCCCGCTTTCAAAAAGCCAAGAATAAGTTGAATGGCTCCGGCGATCATAACAGAAAGCAAAAACAATTCGAACGATCCCAACGTGCTGATACCTGCCAATACAATTGCTGTAAGTCCGGCCGCTGGTCCGGTTACACTCAACTGTGAACCGCTCAACATACCTACTACAATACCTCCGATTACACCGGCAATAATTCCTGAAAAAAGCGGAGCACCACTGGCCAACGCAATGCCTAGACACAATGGTAATGCTACCAGGAAGACGATGAGGCCGGACAGCAAATCTGTTTTTAAATACTTTGTATACGATTTCATTATTCAGTTGATTTAACAGGCAAATTCAAATTTGCATCTGTTGGTTGTAAACACATCTGTTACCAATTAAAACCATGCAGAAATTAAAATGATGATTTGATTCGATCAATTAATATCAACACGTACATGTTCTAATACGAATACAGATTCAGAATCTAATAAGGGAAAAGAAATGAATTATGTTCAGGCAACTCCGTTATCCGTTGTTTACGGCATTGAAGTTACCGGCAATGAAAGCCATCAGGCATTTGGAGGTTGCGTTTGCACATCATCTGAAAAGCGGGAGTAAATAGTTTCAGCATGATGAATGCTTTCAACGACACGAAGTTCAGCCAGTTGCATTAATTCTTCATGACTGGCAGTGACAAAGTGCTTGTGAATTTCTTCAGTAAAAGAAGGAGTTACCGACTTATCGCTATGCGGAATTTCTTCCGTCATCTGTTGATTCTGGTACATCATAGCACTGATCTGCGCCAAAGGAAGCAGCTGTATGCTCAATACGAGCGTAAGTACTATGCTGATCAGTTTTTTCTTCATACCGGGATGCAAAAATATACCTATAACTGCGAGATTAACATAAAAAAATGATAAAGGTTCGAAAACCTTTATCATTTTACAGTTAAACAACAGTTGACTATCAACTGTTTGTCAAATATTTAAACCTCCGCAAACACTAATGGTTTGTCCGGTAATATAGGCACCCATATCGCTGGCCAGAAACAGGCAGGTGTTGGCAATTTCCTCGGCACTTGCGAAGCGCCCCAACGGAATGCCGGCTTTGTATTTATCGGCAGCTTCGCCTTCTTTTAAATAACTCGTCATATCGGTTTCAACAAAACCCGGCGCAACAGCATTGCAACGGATGTTGCGGCTACCAAGTTCCTTGGCCACTGACTTTGTAAACCCGATCACTCCGGCTTTACTGGCTGCATAACTGGTTTGTCCTGCATTTCCCATTTCACCGATCACACTGCTCATGTTAATGATGGAGCCGCTTCTGGCTTTCATCATCGGTTTAATGATCTGCTTGGTCATATAAAACACCGAGTTGAGGTTTACTTTGATCACATCTTCCCACTGCTCCACACTCATACGCAGCAACAGATTGTCTTTCGAAATACCTGCATTGTTTACACAAATATCAACAGTGCCGAATTCTTTCAGCACATCGGTTACAAAGGTTTCACAGGCAGCAAAATCACCTGCATTGCTTTGATATGCTTTTGCTTTTACGCCCATTCCCTGCAGCTTTGCTTCAAGTACAGCGGCTTTTTCTTTACTGCCATCGCTTACATAGGTAAACGCAATATTTGCACCATGCTCAGCAAATTTAATGGCAACGGCTTCGCCAATTCCACGTGCGGCACCGGTTACAATGGCAACTTTTCCTTCAAGTAATTTCATACTAGTGAATTTGATTAATAACTGTTACAAATAAAAGGAATTTGTACAAACTGTAAACAATAAATGAATGAACAAAGAAAAAAGCAATTACAAAAAGCAACGATTGCCACCATTTGAATGCATAGAACCGTTTTACAGCAATACCAAGGTAAATAGATAGTCCACCGTAAATAAGAATACCAAGTATTCGATCGTAAAAAGAAATATAGATACCCGACAGCCAGTGAGCAATTAAATTGATAGTCGAAATCAGTAAAGGCAGCAATAGAAACCCCCATAACAGATACACTGAATTAACTTCTGCTGCAAATACTATATGATCAAAGAAGTATTTACGTCTGAAAAAGGCTAAACCAAAGAATAATAGGGCAGTAAAAGGAATAATAACCAGCAGTAAAAATTTTGAAGCTTTCTCAGATTTTGTATGAAATTTTTCTGAGAGTTCGCTAACGGTTATCCCCAGTTCATTCGATTTTTGATCTATTTTTTGTTGCGCATAAGCCCCATAAAGATCTTGCTTTGGATAGTATTCCATTTTCATATTTAACCCTTCGAAAACCGGGAAGAACAGATAGAAAATCACTAAAAGAATAAAAAAGGAAAGAGGTTTGAAATATTTCTTACGGATGCCATTACAATAGTCGAGACTGAGTTTACCCGGCTTTGAAAAGATGGTACGCAATGTAGTAAACAGCGTGCCTTCCAGGTGTGTTATAAAATGTACACCCTCTTCCAGAAAGTGAATAATCGATTTATCATGTTCACCATAAACCTTTTCACCGCATTTGTTACAGTACTTGCCGTAAAAATGATTACCGCAGTTTTTGCAGATAAGTTTTGGCTGATTCATTCTTAAATATAATACAGGCAGTTTATTCTTCTTCCATCAAAGATGGCCGTTCTGTTATTTCGTGGTACTTGATCACATCTTTGGCGTAGTAATGCACCACCATGCTTTTGCGTGTAAGTGAAGGATTTGCAACGGGTACACCGCCATGAATCAGGTTGGCATGCCAAATAAGTACATCACCTTTTTTCGGGAGAAATACTTCCTTCTCAAATTGATTTTGCGAAAGAATTTCATCGGTCATATCCTCATAATCGCTGTATTGCTTATTGCCCAGCTTTAACCGTGTGCTGTAGTTTTCAAAATCATCATTGAGCAAATACGGAAGTTTATGGCTGCCTCTGTAATAAAAGAGTGGTCCGCTGTCGGGATGAATATCTTCCAATGCGATCCATGCAGCAATTAAATAACCCAATGGATAAGTGGTCATGTGGATACTATCGCTGTGAGCACGTTGACCGCTGCCTTTTACAAAGTTGAGTGTTTGAAACGGAACTACTTCTTTATCTAAAATGAAGGAAAGTAAATTCTTCAGTCCTTCGTCCTGCATCATCTGTTTAATAACGGGCGAATGTTTGTAGCCATACATCACCTTGTTATCGTGGGTGATGGGCAAATGTTGTTGATGAATGAGTTCATCCATTGCTTTGTTTACATCGTCTACTTGTTGACTGCTGAAATGTTGTTTGATGTGCAGGAATCCATTGCTGCTCCATTGTTGTAATTGTTCCTGTACATCGGGTGGAAATTGTTGATAGCTTTCTTTGGTTGCAACAACGGTAGCCGAATCATTAATATCGAGCCATGCACTTGAAATTTTATCGGGGAAATCTTTGCTGCTGATGGAATCAAACAGCGGCTTGTGTACACGATACTTACTGTATGCTTCTTTGTTGTGATGTAGTTGTTTTACATGAAGCAGGTTATAGATCCAGTGGAGCGGTTTGTAATCTTTCAGTTTATCTTTCAGCTTCATGTGATTGATTGAAACGGAGAATATCTTCAACATACTGACGATCATTGCTCAACCGTGGCACTTTGTGTTGACCACCTAATTTACCCTTGCTCTGCATCCATGCGTGAAACGTTCCTTTTCGCATCGGCTGTACAAATGGCAAACGAAGTGCAATATTCTTGTGTCGTTTGGCTTCGTAATCGCTGTTGAGATTTTTCAAAGCAGTATCCAGCTCATACACGAAATCGTTTAAGCCAACCGGATCTTTTTCAAACTCAATCAACCATTCATGTGCACCATTGCTGCTGTGGCTGAAGTAAATGGGAGCAGCCGTGTATTCGCTTACAATAGCACCCGTTTGTTCACAGGCGATGGCAACAGCTCTGTCTGTATTGTCCACCATTAACTCTTCACCAAATGCATTAATGAAATGTTTTAAGCGGCCACTTACTTTTATACGGAAGGGTTGCAGCGCTGTAAACTGAACAGTATCGCCCACTATGTATCGCCACAAACCGCCATTGGTACTAATAATGAGTGCATAGTTTTTACCAAGCTCCACTTTATTTAAACCAATTGTTTTGGGGAAACGGTTACCGTATTCTTCCAGCGGCATAAACTCATAAAAAATGCCGTGATCAGCAAACAGTAACATACCCTCTTCGCCTGGCTTATCCTGTGCTGCAAAGAAACCTTCGCTGGCATTGTACATTTCCAGATAATTGATCGGCTTTCCGATCAATTGTTGGAATTGCTCACGGTATGGCACAAACGATACGCCGCCATGCATAAACAGTTCCAGCTCCGGCCACACTTCAGCAATGGTTTGCTTACCGGTTATTTCTAAAATACGACGGAACAGCACCATACTCCAGGTAGGTACACCCGAAATCGATGTTACATTTTCTTTAATAGTTACTTCAGCCAGCTTTTCAATTTTGCTCTCCCATTCATCCATCAACAAAATACTCAGCTCTGGTGTGCGTATCCAGTTGGTCCAGAAGGGAGCGTTCTGCATCAGCACTGCACTTAGATCGCCATATTGTATGTCTTCGTTAAGTGCGTAGATATTATGACTGCCACCAATTACCAATCCTTTACCGGTTAACAGATCAGACGCAGGAAAATTATTGTAATAAAGTGTGAGCACATCTTTGCTTACCTGGAAGTGGCCATCTTTCATACTCTCATCACTCACGGGAATAAACTTGCTTTTATCGCTGGTGGTGCCGCTGCTTTTTGCAAACCATGTAACAGGTGTAGGCCATAGTACATTTTCTTCACCCTTCATCATCCGCTCAATATGCGGCTTGATGTCGTCGTACTCATGCACAGGAACTGTGTTTTTGAAATCACGCAGATTAAACAGCTTTCCAAAATTATACTGCTGACCAAATTGCGTGTACTGAGCGGTAGTCACCAAATCCTGCAATACTTCCCGCTGCGCTGCCACCGGATTATTCATCCAGCTTTCAATACGCCACATCCGCAGGCGTGCAAGTCTTGATATAGCAGGGCTAAGCAGTCTCATCCTTCGGCAAGATAAAAAAGTTAAACGACTTCAGGTGTGTTAAGATGGTTCTTCGTTAACAGGCGTTTTAGCCTCTTCGTGCAGGTAATCTTTCCGCTTCAATTCAAAGTTGCGACCAAGATAAAGACGACGTACATGCTCATCATCGGCCAACTCTTCGGCCGAGCCATGTTTAAATATCTTTCCTTCGATCAACAGGTAGGCACGGTCGCAGATCGATAAGGTTTCAGTTACATTATGGTCGGTGATCAATATGCCGATGTTGCGGTATTTGAGTTTGGCTACAATTGCCTGAATATCTTCTACTGCAATTGGATCCACACCTGCAAACGGTTCATCCAGTAAAATAAACTTGGGGTCTACTGCTAAGGCACGTGCAATTTCAGTTCTACGGCGTTCGCCACCGCTCAACGAATCGCCCTGGTTCTTGCGCACATGATGCAGGCGGAATTCACTCAACAGGTCTTCTAATTTTTCCCGTTGTTCCTGCTTGCTCAGCTTGGTCATTTCCAGTACAGCCGCAATATTTTCTTCCACTGTGAGTTTGCGGAACACACTGGCTTCCTGTGGCAGGTAGCCAATACCCATTTGCGCCCGTTTGTACATGGGCTGGTTGCTGATATTATCATCATTCAAAAACACCTCGCCTTCATCGGGTTTAATAAACCCTACCACCATGTAAAACGTTGTGGTTTTACCTGCACCGTTTGGACCTAGTAACCCAACGATCTCGCCTTGGTTCACTTCAATACTCACATGGTTTACAACCGTTCGGTTGCGATATCGTTTTACCAGCTCAGATGTATGAATTTTTAAACTCAAAGTAAAAATTTGTAGTTGCGAAAATACCGCATTCTTCTTTATGAACATTTGTTCATTCCCTTTTAAAATGTGAAAGTAACAGGCAAACATTGTTTGATCAATGGGCCTACAAGGTTGCCAACCTTGCATCAAAAGCAGAGGTAAATCAGTAAGGGAAGAAGGTTGGCAACCTTTGCTGTAGTAGCAAACATTGTTTGATTAAGAACCGCTGCTGTTATATGTTTGCATGAAATTTTTTGATACCGGCTTCTGGTACTCCGGTTAAACATCGTTGCATCGCAATCTCTTCAGGGCCTGTGCAGGCATTGAACCGGAAAAGCAACAGCGCCAAACCAAACAAGAAATGAAAGTAACCGAACATATCGCTCAGGCAAAAGATACATTGGTGTCGTTTGAAATTCTTCCCCCTTTAAAAGGAAAAACCATCAATTCAATTTTCGATCATCTGGATCCGTTGATGGAATTTAAACCATCGTGGATCAATGTTACCTATCACCGGGCCGAACAGGTGTTTAAGAAAAAGGCTGATGGTACATTTGAAAAAGTGGAGATACGAAAGCGCCCCGGTACTGTTGGTATTTGTGCGGCTTTGCAAAACCATTATGATATTGATGCTGTTCCGCATTTGATTTGTGGTGGGTTCTCCAAACGAGAAACGGAAGATGCATTGATCGATCTCAATTTTATTGGTGTACAGAATGTGTTGGTGCTGCGTGGTGATGCGGCGAAGAACGAAGCCAATTTCGAACCACACCCCGATGGAAATCGCTTAGCGATCGATCTGTTGAAACAAACCATCAACCTCAATCATGGAATTTATCTCGAAGAAGATATCCGTGACGGATTCCGTACCGATTTCTGTGCAGGAGTTGCAGGTTATCCTGAAAAGCATTTCGAAACGCCCAACCTTGAAATTGAAATGCAACGCCTCAAGGATAAAGTGGATGCAGGTGCTGAGTATATTATGACGCAGATGTTTTTTGACAACAGCAAGTTTTTTGCATTTGTAAAACAGTGTCGTGATAATGGAATTGAAGTACCTATTATTCCCGGTTTAAAACCATTGACAAGTAAAAAACAACTCTCTGTTATTCCACGTACATTTCATGTTGATATTCCAACTGAATTGAGCAATGAGATCATGAAAGCAAAAACGGATGATGATTGCAAGAAAGTAGGAACAGAATGGTTGATACAACAATCGAAAGAACTGAAAGCATTTGGTGTTCCGGTGTTGCATTATTATACGCTTGGCAGCCCGAAAGTGATTTATAATGTGGTGAAAGAAGTGTTGTAAATAAATCGCATAAAAATTAATTAAAAAGTCCTGCATTGCAGGACTTTTTAATTGCTGTTAAATGTAACGGTCAATGTTGCGGTAATGGCTGTTGCAGCAGGTACAAACCGGCAAATACCTCCCACACAAAATAAACCGGCACGTTGACGGCCGTACGCCAACGAAAAGCGACTTCCGTTTTTTGTAAAACTGCCCCCAACATTTGGGTAGTGTGTATTTGTAACATCATAGTTATAGAGATCACTAAAGTAAAAACTTAGCGAAGGTGCAAAGTTGAACTCTGTTACTGCTGCTGCCCAATTGCCGTTATCTTGCTGTGTAGACAAATGTTGCAATTCAAACCGGAACGATTTTTTTGCTGTGTACTTATAAGTTGTATTCAACACAACAATATTCGCTGTAATGTCATCATAAATACCTCCTTCTACAACTGATTTGTTGTAAAACAAATTGTGATAGGCAACAATACTGTTCCATTTACTGCTCCATTTCTTTTTCCATTCAATACTCAAATCACGGAAGTACGCATTCTTTCCGATGCTGAAAATATTATTTGTTGTCTTCAACGATCGATAGTGCGAAAAGTTGATACCAATGCGTGAAGGTTTTTTTGAATTTTTAGAAATCGTATAAAACAGATCGGCCTGTCCACCTATTTCACCAAGTGCTTGAGCATTGTACACATAAATATTTGTAGTTAAATAATCATGCGGACGTGTGAGTGCAGGAACAAAATTTACGGGTACTGACGTGCCGATCGCATCACGCTCACCACGAAAATCCATATTCTCCATGCTGCGAAAGCTCACATTCATGCCAAATTTACCGGCAGCCACAGAGCCATTTACCAAAAATGCTTTTCCATCACTTACATCCTGATTGTTTGTAAGAGATGGATCTTTTGCTTTATTTACATACTCTACCGATAGAGATGCAACGGGTCCGGCAATGTCAAGTCTTGCAGCCACGGCTTTAACTGTTGCCGGAAATTCAGGATCAGGTCCAGTGTATTGCTGATAGCGTGTTACATAACTCAACCCGGCTTCTACTCTTGTAGTTGGGTTTTCTTTTTTGCTGAATCTGGAAAAGTCAATTGCAACATCAGCGCCACGCACAACAGAGTTGGCCCGTTCGAATACTTTACGTTGTTTGCCGGCAATCGCTTTTATATGTAAAAAAGGTAATGGCGTTACCTGCACATTCACACCTTCCAATGCGTTGTTAATACCGATCTGTCTGTTCTCCCACGAACGGTAGACCAAACCGCTTCCAAACTGTTCATAAAAATCACCAACCTGCACCGAAAATTTTTTAGCTGTGTATTTGAAATACCGATTTACTAATTTGCTTTGATTGATGTTGAAGGGATACCCGGCGATAGATGGCAAGTAACTTTCGAACTGCACCCCAGCCGTGAAATTTTTGTAATTATAATCGAGCTTGAGAAAATTATTGGAGCCAACACGATCTTGCGGAAGTATCGCATTGATCTTCTCATCTTTCTGATAAAATTGTGTGTACGAATCAAAGCTTCCACTGAGGTGTCCTTTATCGGTTGTTTGTGCAAACGCATCAATGCAGTGAAAGCAGAGTAAGATCAGGAAGCAGTTTTTCATTGTGTGGTTTCGTTAGAATGGTTGTTATTGTTTGCTGATAGCTTCAAATAATTCTTCTTCATTACCCGGCACATACCCGGTATGCTGATAGATGATCTTTCCATTTTTTATGATAAGGATATGAGGAATGTCATTGATGTTGAGTGCACGTTTTAGATCGCTGTTTGTGTCGAAGTAAATAGGAAAGTTCCAGCCTCTTCCTTTTACAAAGGATGGTACACGTGCTGCACTACGGGTATCATCAACGGAAACAGCAATGAGTTTAAATGGCGTTATCTGCTGCCTTTCTTCCAGCTGATCATTGATCGTTTCCAATTCAGTAATACAGGGAATACACCAGGTAGCCCAAAAGCTAACGATGAGTGCTGTATCATTTGATGATGCCAACGTAGAAAACAATATTTCGCTACCGGATAATGCCTTGATTTTTACCTGAGGTAAATCTGATTGTGCCACAGACAACGTATAGGTAAGAAGGGCGAGTAAAAAAAGACTGAGTTGTTTCATGGTGATTGTTAAATATGTGCTGCTGTCAGTTAGCCGACGAAAGATTGCTGAAATGATCACAACTTTTGATTTCTAATTTGATGTAAATAAAAAGCCCTTTTCAAAACTAATTTGTCATGCGTACTACAAATTCCTTTTTATCGCTGTTGTTCATCGTGTTTGTTTTCATCTCCTGTTCAAAATCGGATGGAACTGATGACCCCGTAACACAACCACCGGCGGCACCATTAACTGTGCAATTAAGTAAGGCGCAGCTAACAGCCGATGGATTTGATGAAGTAACCATTTCAGTAAAAGATCAGAATAATGCGGATGTAACATCGTCATCAACTATTTATTTGAATAATACGGTGTACACCGGAACAACCTTTTTTACAACTGCAAGCGGCAACTATCAGCTGAAAGCAACCAGAGGAAATGTTGAATCAGCAGTTGTTGCTCTTACTGCCAACGCCCCCGGCCCTTCACCATTTACGCAAAAAGTATTGATTGAAGATTTTACGGGAACCTGGTGTGGAATTTGTCCCGGTACAGTTATTCCGTTAGATGCTTATACAGATACAAAACCAAATCTCATTTCGATGGGTATACATGGTCCTGCAGGCAGCAATGATCCGTTCAAATACATTTATGATGCACAGCTGCGCACAGCCCTAGGTGTTACTGGCGTACCAACTGTTGTACTCAACCGGGATGCAAAATGGAATAACATGACGGCGACATTGGATGAATTGGCGCAACGACGGGCACCACTTGGGTTGGCATTGGAAACATCGGTGAGCGGAAACAATATTTCGGTGAAGGCGAAAGTGAAGTTTGATATTTCAACATCGCTGCCTTTGAAAATAGTGCTGGTGTTGGTGCAGGATAGCATATTCTATAATCAGGCAAACTATGGTCATTTCGGATTGCCGAACCCTATTCCCAATTTTCGGCAGAAGAATGTATTGCGTTCGGCCGCTACTGATATTTTTGGTGATCTGATTCCGGCCGCACAAATCACGAAAGGAAATACATGGGAGAAACAATATTCGTTTGATGCAACAGGCTACGTGGTTGGGAATACCCGGGTGATTGGCTTTGTATTGTACGATGCCAATTCACAAAACCGGAAAGGTGTGTTGAATGTGCAGATCGCCAAAGCAGGGGAGAATAAGAATTTCGATTAAGAATTACTTCATACCATGTTCGGTTATGCTGAGCGTGTTTGTTGCCCGGCTATCAAACAAAAGTTGATGCCGGGCTTTTTATTTACATCAACCAACAACCCAATATCTTTGAACAAATTTTTTTTATGAGCAATCTTGTACAGGAATTTAATGACTACCGCACCAAAATGAATGAGGTGATCTTAAGTAAAGATAATCTGGTGATCAAACGCCTTTGGAACCTCGATACCAATACGTATGCTGAGGGGGCGCTGTCAACGCAAACAAAAGAAATGCTGGGTCTTGTTGCCAGCATGGTGTTGCGTTGTGATGATTGTATCAAATATCATCTCGGTAAATGCCATGAAGAAGGAATCAGCACTGCACAGATGTATGAAATTTTTGCTGTGGCTAATATTGTAGGCGGAACCATCGTGATCCCACACACAAGAAGGGCAGCTGAATATTGGGAAGAATTGATCAATTCAAATGCGTCATAAAAAAAGGCAGAGAACTTCTCTGCCTTTTTCTTAGTCCACATCACCGGTATTGTCATCGGGAATGCGATCGATCAGTTTGTTGTAAGGATCAATGCCTGCTTTTATCGGCTTTCCTTTCACTCGTATTGTAATGGTTTTTATGCCGGGCGTTAACTTGTGCTTTTGCAAATACAATGGATTGGTTTGTTTGCGACCATCTTTGTTTTTGCTTTCTGCTGCAAAAATTCCAATGTCGATATAGTCATTCATTGCTGCCACAGATTCTTTCCCTGTGCTATCAGCATAAAACTTCTTACTTGAAATTGTAATGCTCACATCGTAATAACCATTACCTGCTTCTTTCGATGTAGCGTTGACGAATCGGTTATCGTACAGAGTAATTTTCTCCCATGTATCAGATAAATAGTAACGCAATGAGTCGGGCGTATGTTTTTTGATAAAGGCGTATAGATCATCGCTACCCGGGAATGGCGGTTCTTCTTTCAAAGCAAAACTATCTCTGAATTCACGCAAGGCTGTATTGAGAGCCTGGTCGCCAATTAAATCACGCAAGCCATATAAGATGAGACTTCCTTTATTATACCATTGGTATGCTCGGTTACAATTGATAAACGTGTTTTCTTTTTTTGATTCGCCAGCTCTTCCATTTAAATATTTGTCTAATTCATCTTTCAAAAAGCGTTTCATATTATCCTTACCATACTTGCGCTCTGTTAACAGGAGTGCTGTATATTCTGCCAATGCTTCTGCAATTAAATTGGATCCTCTTGTTCTGTTTGGGCCCACCTGGTGTCCCCACCATTGATGTGCGAGTTCGTGTGCAGTAATAAAATAGGTATAATCAAACGCATCAGGATCAGAAAAATCTGCAACCCATCCCAACGCTTCAGAATAAGGAACAGTGTTAGGAAAACTTTGTGCAAATTCTGCATAGCGAGGAAATTCAATAATCCGCATTTGTCTGAACTGAAAAGGTCCGTACACAGTTGAAAAATATTCAAGACCTTCTTTTAATGCAGCGTTATAACGATCAATATTAAACGCATGATTTTTTTGATGATAGATCTCTATGTTCACCTTGTTTCCGTTTGATATGGTTACACTGTCACGAAACACATTGTAGTCGCCGGAAATTACACTGAACATATTTGCAATTTTTGTATCCTGTATGTACTGAAAATAAGTGCGATCGTTTTTGGTCCATGTTTTTTGCAGGTAGCCGGGCGCAATCGCCAGTTGACCTTTTTTCGTGCTTACCGTTGCTTCAAAGTGAATGAGATCAGCATCATCAGAAAACAGAAATGTACGTTTGCCCAGTGAATCTGTTTGTGGAGGATATTCATCATTCTTTGCTGGAAGTTTATGTTTTTTTCGTTGTTCATCGCTGCTTAACTCATCTGTATCATCGTAGCCAAAAGTTGGAATGCCGCCATCAAAAAAAGTTCCATTATGAACGATGTGGCGGCCATAACCACTGTTAACAAATCCCTTGTAAGCATATTCAGAAAAAATTTCAAGCAAAGCACTATCGCCGGGTTGCATAGCAGCAGGAAGTTTATAGATGCGGTAATTAGCGGTATCCTTGCCTTTCTTCAAAAAATTGAATGCCGAATGTAAGTAAGCCAAAGGAGATTCGTAGCTGAGTGCTTTTCCATTATACAAAAGATGATACTTGAGATCGTAACCAACTTTCAGATGCATGGCTTCTATCGCTTGCCCGGTTTTATTTTTTATATGCACTTTCGAGTACATGCTGATCTTTCGTTCATCAGGATAGATATCTGTATTTAAATAAACTGCTGTTATTTTTGGTTGTGGGAGGTTCTCATATTTCTTCAATGTTTTCTCAAACAATGCTTGATTCGATCTTGATTTAGATGTACTGACGTAGTTGTTAATATAACTCACATTATAATAATTGTAGGCACCTGTGCCCAGCCAACCTGCAAAGCATAGAATGATAATGAGTGATGGCACTCCTTTGAATCGCTGCTTTGCAACACTCCATCTTTCTTTGAAAGAACCAGAAACACCACGTTGATAAAACAGAAATGCAATTGTTACCAGTGCTGTTCCAAAGAATAACCAATACAGGTTAAACCAAAACAGAGGAGAAGCAAAATGGCCAAGCCCGTTAATATCGCTCCAGGTGTAATTTGGTGTATAGAAATAAAAGAAGAGATTGTAATCCATATTGCCAACATTGCGAAGCAGAAATATGGTGATCCAGATGAGCAATGCTACACCGTGTCCTGCAAATTTATTGTTTACCAGCAGGTGTACAGCAAAAGAAAGAAGGATCATTAATACAAAACCCGGAAGTGTCAGCAGGTATAGCTCGGTAAAATATACATCAAACTGGTAGGTTGTATGCCCCTTCAACGTTTGTATCAATACACCTGCAACAAGTGGAATCGTTACCAATACCGCTGCTACTGCAATCAGGCCGCAAAGCTTTGAAAAAAAGAAAACAGTATTGGTTACCGGTAATGCATCATTTATAATATTGAAACCTGTTGTTTTTTCACGATGAATCGTTTCGCCTGTATAAAACAGCAGGATAATGAAATTAAAAATCTGATAGTTGAAGTTCTTATAATCCATCAAAAAGATCGTAAGTGGCCTGTCGGGCACACTGAAATTGGTATTACCGATCCAGAAATCAAGAATGAGAAAAATGACCCCGCCAAGTAAGATGGCTCTGAAATAATTGTCTCTAATAATGTTCAGGAATTCAATTTTTGTGAGCTGCCACCAGGTACTGCGCATTTGTGACGGACTGAATAGTTGCGTTGCAAATGGTATATGTTTTGGTATTGCCGCAGTTGCAAATTCTTTCTTTTGCCGTTTGCTAAGCTTTTCTGTAACAGGCTGCAGAAAACGTACAAAACTGAATCGGCTGTAAGCAAAGAAGGTAATAAGGATTGAAATGCCAATCCATATAAGGCGATTGAGTAAAATGGTTTTTGTAACAGGTAACAGCAGGCTGTTTTTCTCAGCAGGTGTGAAATACCTTGTTTCAAGATCAAACGTATTGATCATAAACGGATCAAGCAACTTTACCAGTTCTCTTTGTTCCAGGTCTGTTGTTAAGAAAGATGCGACCAAATAAGCGATCAATAAAAATATACTGGCAGTATAGATCACTTTTACATTTCGGGTAACTGCTACAAGCGAAAAGAAGATCACTGAAGCAAGCAGCAAATTCGTAATACCAAAAAAGAAGAAGGATTGAAAATAATTCCACATACCGAAATCGCCAATACGTTCGGCCGGCACCCATCCAAACGCCGGACCAATAGCAGCGCCTGCCATTGCACCCCAACTGAGCGATGAGCCGATCAATAATACAAATACGAATGAGCCAAAGAATCGTCCCCAGAAATATCCTGCTTTGGTGATCGGGTAACTGAATAAATAATTCCTCGTTTGATGTTCAATATCACGATACAACGGAACACCCATTACTGCCGAACATACAAGCAGCATAATAACACTGAAGGTGATGTTGAGGTTTGTCATGGTCCACGGTGCATTGTGAAATACTTTTTCTGATGCAGGTGTTGAACCCGTTGAAATTGACAGAAAAGCGAAAAGAAAAAATACCAGGAAGTAGATATAAGTGGCAGGCCGCTTTAAACGATACCTGATCTCAAATAGAAATATTTGTAAAAACATACAGCAGTTTTTTAGCAGATGATTAAAGTGTAACTACATCCATGCGATTGGATATCTGGTGGAAATACACATCTTCCAACGTTGGAGGAGTTGGCATAAAACCATTACCCGGATCGGTTTCGCTACAAATACGTACGCTTAACTGACCACTTTTCATCTGTACAGAAACAACTTCGTACTGTTGCCTTAGTTCTTCAACAGCAGTTTTATCTACAGATTTTACAAATATTCTTCCCTGCATTTCATTGACAGCTTCATCAGGGTTATCATGTCGCAACACTTCACCATTGCAGATGATCGCAAAATCACTGCACAAGGTTTTTACATCTTCAACGATGTGGGTAGAAAGAATAACAATTGTGTTTGTGCCTAATTCACTTAATAAGTTATAAAAACGGTTTCGTTCTGCAGGATCAAGGCCGGCAGTAGGCTCATCAACAATAATGAGTTTGGGGTTGCCAAGCAAAGCCTGTGCAATACCAAACCGTTGTTTCATGCCGCCTGAAAACGTGCCCAGATTTTTTTTACGCTCTGTATATAAGTTCACCCGGCTCAACAAAGCCGTCACAGTATCTTTTCTTTCCTTGCCATTACTAATACCTTTTAGCCGTGCAATATGATCGAGCATTTGTTCTGCAGTTATTCTCGGATACACGCCAAACTCCTGCGGCAGGTAGCCAAGAATTTTTCGTACGGCGGCTTTTTCCTTTAGCACATCCAGATCGTCGAGGAAAACACTACCACTGTCAGCTTCCTGAAGCGTAGCAATGGTTCGCATGAGTGATGATTTTCCTGCACCGTTGGGACCGAGCAAACCAAACATTCCCTGCGGAATCGATAAGTTTACATTTTTCAGGGCCTGCACCCCGTTGCTATACGTTTTGGTGAGATTGCTGACTGTAAGCTGCATGGCGGTTGATTTTGGTACAATAAGGTAATGTCTAATTCTAAAAAATCAAAGCATTCCAAACCGGTATTTTACAAATGCGGAATATTCATTTGCGTCTTCAGCCGTTGTTTTGTCATAATCAGTAACTTTGAAGCAATACAATTCTATGAGCGACGTAATAACAGCCCCTGCCCTATCCGCAAAGGATTTTGCAACCGACCAGGAAGTACGCTGGTGCCCTGGTTGTGGTGATTATTCCATTTTGGCACAGGTACAAAAAGTGATGCCAACCTTGGGTATTCCCAAAGAGAATATTGTAATTGTAAGTGGTATTGGCTGCAGCAGCCGGTTCCCTTATTATATGAACACATATGGCATGCACTCGATCCATGGCCGTGCAACAGCCGTTGCCAGCGGGTTGAAAGCAGCCCGACCGGATTTGAGTGTGTGGATCGTTACCGGCGATGGTGATGGATTGAGTATTGGTGGCAACCACACCATTCATTTGCTCCGCAGAAACTTCGACGTAAATATTCTGTTGTTCAACAACCAGATCTATGGTTTAACCAAAGGACAATATTCACCTACATCTGAAGAACGAAAAGTAACAAAGAGCACACCGTTTGGAAGTATCGATCATCCATTTAATCCATTGGCATTGGCGATGGGTGCTGATGCAACATTTATTGCACGCAGTATGGATCGTGATCCGAAACATTTGCAGGAAGCACTGATCCGCAGCCAGAAACACAAAGGCGCTTCATTTCTTGAGATCTATCAAAACTGTAACATCTTTAACGATGGTGCATTTGAAGTGTTTACTGAAAAAGCAAGTAAGCCGGAAGAAACATTGTTTCTTACTCACGGCGAACCACTTGTATTTGGTGCAGCAAAGAATAAAGGGATTAAACTCGATGGCTTTAAACCGGTAGTGGTGAATCTTGAGGAAGGACAAAGTAAAGATGATCTGTGGATCCATGATGAAAATGATTTTTACAAAGCACAGATATTGGTACGCATGTTTGATGATCCACGGAATGTTGGTCATTTGCCAAGGCCGTTCGGTGTGTTTTATGAAACAGAAAGAGCCTGCTATGAAGAAGTAATGACGTTGCAGATTGATGAAGTGATTGCTACAAAAGGCAAAGGCAATCTCGACAAACTACTTCGTGGTAATGAAGTATGGGAAATTATGTAACAATTGAAATCAAGAATAGAAAAGGAGGTATTGCCTCCTTTTTTTATGTAAGCTTGAATGGTATCGTTTGAAACAGTTACAATTCGTTTCTATTGCCTAACTTTCTCTTCCAAATGTTTGCGCCATATGACCAGAAGTAAAATTGCCGGCATCGGTATGTATGTTCCATCGCATGTTGTTACGAATAATGATCTCACAAAATACATGGATACCAACGACGAATGGATCCAGGAACGAACCGGCATCAAGGAAAGAAGATATGCGCACAGAACTGAGGAGACAACCACTACCATGGGTGTGGAAGCTGCCAAAGTTGCCATTGAACGTGCAGGCATTACTCCGCAGGATATCGACTTTATAGTGTTTGCAACCTTAAGCCCTGATTATTACTTTCCGGGTTGCGGTGTTTTGTTGCAACGGGCGATGAAAATGAAACAGGTGGGTGCATTGGATGTACGTAATCAATGCAGTGGTTTTGTGTATGCTGTTTCGGTTGCCGATCAGTTTATAAAAAGCGGCATGTATAAAAATATTTTAGTGGTGGGCGCAGAGAAACATTCGTTCGGACTAGACTTCAGTACACGTGGGCGCAATGTAAGTGTGATCTTTGGCGATGGCGCAGGCGCTGTTGTTTTACAGCCAACAACTGATGAGAACCGGGGAATTCTCAGTACGCATTTGCATAGTGATGGAAATGATGCCGAAATTCTGGCTATGTATAATCCCGGAACGCATGCCAACCATTGGAAAGAAGGACTGGCAAGTTTTAATGAAGCTGAGTTGGCAGATATGTTCATGAGTCATGAAATGATTGATAATGCTGAGCTATTTCCAAATATGGATGGTCCGGCAGTATTCAAAACAGCGGTGGTAAAATTTCCGGAAGTGATCATGGAAGCGTTGACAACAAACGGATATCAACCTGCTGACTTAGCAATGTTGATCCCGCACCAGGCAAACCTTCGCATTGCACAGTTCGTGCAACAAAAATTAAAATTGCGTGACGATCAGGTATATAACAATATTCAGAAGTACGGAAATACAACAGCCGCATCGGTACCCATTGCTTTATGTGAAGCATGGGAGCAGGGAAAAATAAAAGACGGTGATCTTGTTTGCCTCGCAGCTTTTGGCAGCGGATTTACCTGGGCGAGTGCGCTCTTGAAATGGTAACCTCAGGTCTATCTAGCAGCATGAAAACTTTAGAAACTGAAGTATGCTACAACAGCATTTATGCCTGCATCAGTGGCTTCTCTTGTAACCAAGACGTAGTTGTTAAACGTAAGTACAACGGCCAGAATGATGATAATGGCTGAATGTGTTTGTTTACGGCCAAGTAATGGTGTAAACCTATCAGAGTAGTTGATTGCAGCGAGGTAAATAAACAACAGTGATTGAACGATGAGGAAGAATTGCTGATCTTTGTCAAACTCATGAATCAGCAATTGAGCAACGAAAATGAAAGCAGCAACTGTAAGTAATACCGAAAGTGTCATTCTTATATTGTATTGTTTCATATTCAGCTGTAAGTTTCGGCAAAAGTAAGGGAACGGGGGCAAAGGAGTATTTAAACCTGTATTAAGAACCGATGAACATTCGGTTTGTGGAATAGAAGAACTCGTTCTGCTTCTTATTCATTAACAGAATATGGATACTTTCAGTAATGCATAAGCGAAGTTGCTGTAATTCACGATCAAACAACGTAACAATATGAAAAAACAAATTCTTTCTTTCATGCTGCTGCTCGTAAGTATGCAAGGATTCAGTCAGGTCAATAACGATTCAATGCGGCTGCAATACAACCAGAAAACAATGCGCCTCGGCGGCCGTATTACAATGAATGGATTTTTGGTAGAAAACACAACGGTGCAAAACCTGATGCTGATATCTCCCGATGCTACAAACTATTACAAACAGTATATCAAGAGCAAGCGAGTATCAACCATACTTCCGTTGTTTGGAACAGCGGCAGTGATCAGCGGAATTCTCGTAGCACAAAAAAACCGAACACCCGGGTATATTATGGTGCTGAGTGGTAATAGTATTAATCTTATCGGCTCATTGTTCAGGCGTAAAGCATCTATTAAACTGCAGGATGCCATCTGGCATTATAACCGGGATATTCTTTTCCCAAAACGGTAAAGGTTTTTTGTTTCATTAATCTTTTCAATATTAGTTTTGCGACGCTATGCAGCGTCGCTTTATTTTTTTATTCAACCCCAGGGCAGGTGTGCAAAAAGGGAAGCCCTTGCAACAACTCATCAGCGAACGTTGTGCAACGGCTGCCGTACACTTCAGTATTGAACATAGTCGTGCTGATGCAGACTATTCTTCACTACGTGAAAAAATAATTGCTGATGCAGTAACCGATGTTGTAATAGCAGGTGGCGATGGAACTATCAGTACAATTATTGCAGCCATCAGAGACTTACCCGTAAACATCGGTATCATACCAAGAGGTTCGGGGAATGGATTGGCATTTGCTGCCGGTATTCCGAAAGATCCCGACAAGGCATTGGATATTATTTTCAACGGCACAGCACAACCTGTGGATGCGTTTCTCATCAACAAACATTTTTCCTGCATGCTCAGCGGAATTGGTTTTGATGCACAGGTTGCACATGATTTTGATCGACAGGAAAAAAGAGGATTTTGGAAGTATGCACAACTTACGCTGAAGAATTTGGCAGGTATCAAAACGTATGCATTCAATCTCAAAGCAAACGACATTGATTTAAATTTGGACGCCTACTTCATCAGTATTGCCAACAGCAACCAGTTTGGAAATCAATTTACCATTGCACCGAAGGCGAGTTTGCAGGACGGCATGCTGGATATTGTAGCAGTTGAAAAAACAAACTTGTTGTTTGTATTGCTGCGTGTATTGTGGCATATCCGCTTTGGAACATTTACAAACGATTTTGGAAAGCGAAAGGGCATCACATATTTTCAAACAGATCATTTGCTGATTGAGAATAAAGAAGCTGCCCCCTTTCATATTGATGGTGATGGAAAACAAACGGCAGCAGCATTTGAAGTACAAATAATTCCTGCTGCTTATTCTTTATTAATGCCCTGAGCTAATTTTCCCGGTTGAAGAATATCTTCCAAACTCATTAATGAACGAACGGACTGTTCATTAGTGGAATCCTGCACGGCTGCTGCAATATCTTTCTTTTCTCTTGTGGTTAAATGAAAACTGAGTGCAGCTCCTTTCTTACTGTCCTTCGGTTGATACATGAATGAAAAGCGATATAACGGAAATGAATACCGTGAATAGCTGATCATACTTTCCTGCATATAATCCTGCACTTTGTAAAAATTATTCTGCAGCGTGGTAACAGGCTTGTATAAAATATCTCCGATACCCGGCTCCGTCAAGTCATCATTCCATTCACCTTTTTTCCGATCACGTATCTGAATAAATACCACGCCTGATGTATTGGCTTTGATCCATTCCGCAAACACATGCAGAAAACGTAAAGTAATTTCCTGTCCGTAATTATCACGAAGACCGGCATCCATTACATCCACAATCGGTTTGGTAGGTAACCAAACATTGGGTAACACGTATGGGAATGTTGCATTCATACGAAGTGCTGTAAGAATGCGGAGATTGTAAGGATCAAGATCTTTAAAGAAAGCAGTGTAGTCGATGGCATCAGGTTCAGCAATAATTCCTTTTGTACTATCGTGTTGCGGTCGCATCAAAAAACTAATGGGCTGACTGCAGATCATCAGTTTCCTGCCATCCTGCGAAACAGTAGAACTGAAAATACCTAACGGGATCTTTGCCGTAAACTCATCTTCTTTATAATCTTTCAACTGATCTTGGAGAATATTACCGGTATTATAATTTAACTGTTGCTCAAAAGCATAGCCTCTGTCTTTTACAAAGCGGTAGGGCCCAACCGAAAATTTTTGTGCAGGTGTAATCAGATCTCTGGTTACATACGCCGAGAAAATAGGATTGAGTAAATCTCTAGAAATATCACCCGCAATTTTATCATTCGAAAAATCAACTGTTTTTCCTTTTTGTTGCTGACGGTATAACTCCCGGTAATACGTTAAACCCAACATGCCTCCCGATGCACCGGAAAACAAAAATGTTTTCTTCATCAACTCACCATTCATAGCACTATCAAGCCGGCAAAGCATGTTTACAGTAAATGTGGCAGAACGGTTGCCACCACCACTCACATTCAAAACATACAGGAGTGGTTTTTCAACTCCTTGTTTTTGTTTCCAGTTTTCAAGTACTTTGATCATTTGCATACTGTCGTTCTGCATTTGTTCAGTAGTGCAAAGCCGTAGCATATTCGCCAATGAATAGGCAGGACGTTTGTTGCGATCTTCATAGTTCAATCCAAATGCTTTATTCCGAATATCAATATACTCATACTGGAATAAGGTATGAAAGACGAATATCAGCAAGATAAAAACAGGAATACTCCATGTGTCGAGCCAATACACCAACGCACCTGCAGCTGCTATAAGAATTGAAAAGAAGACAAAAATGCTTGCAGCTGCCGGCAATTGAAATGAAGGAAGATCGAGAAAAAGACCATAGATCATCAACGTAAGAAAAGCAAGGATAATGGCCAGCACAGCAGAAAAGTGATGACGTTTAAAAATTACATCCAATAGCAAATGACTGTAATGTGCTACGTTCCTGGTTTTTTTATACGTAAAAAAGTTTGTGAGAAAATAATTGACAGAGATCACCGGTTCGTGTGCATCTTTCACCGGAACCGGCTTGTATTTTTCCATGAACTGTTGCGGATTGCTCAACACGGGATGCATATCCCGCATGATCGCTTTTTCCGATCCAAAGAAATACAGCATGGAGAAAAGAAGAAAAATCACAAGCCCTGCAATAAAGCCAAACATGATCAACAGAATATCTCCATCGGCCATTAATTCTTTGTATTTACCAAACCGTACAACCTGGATAAAATAATTAATGATGAAAAGAACAGGAATGCCTGCGTTGTTGATACAATATTTTAAAAATGGTTTGGAAGTAGTAGCCAGAAACTTGAAGTAGTTACTGAAGAGGATAAACGTAGTGATATTCCAGCTCATTAAAAAACCACCGAACGCAGCGCCAACAAATAATGCACTGAAAAAATTTACTTCGCCCAGGTATTCAGGTGAAAGAAATAATGAATCAGCACCATAATTGTTCATAAAGCTACCGCTTACGGCACTGCTCAACAGTATCCAGAATAACAGCAACAGCTGATATTTCCGGAAATGCAGAAAGATCAATTGAACAGGGAATGAATACCATATGCCAAGCAGGTATTTCTTCATGGGACAGAAGTTACGTAAAAGAAAACAATTTACGTAAGAACGCTGCTTGGATGTAAATGTTATGCCACTTGTTTTCGGCGTACCAGGTAAAGTACCCAGATAAAGCTGAGCAATAAGAACATACCCACCAGTTGATGTAGTTGCGCCATCCACTCAAACAAACCCCAGCGGTTGGGAATAATTTGTGGTGATGTAAGTACTGAAGCAATACCTAATACTACCTGCAGAACTACCAGGAACAAAGGAAGAAAACGTGTTACCTGAAACAGATCGGAGCCTTTTACTTTGGCAGCTTTATAATACCAAACAATAACGAGTGCAGTAAGTAAGTATGCAAGACCACGATGTACAAAATGAATGGTGATTTTGTTCTCAATAAAGTTGATGAGCCACGGTGAATCTTTAAATAATGCAGCAGGAATCCATTCGGTGTTGATCATGGGCCACGATGGTGCAGCGGTGGCTGCTTTATGTCCGGCCATCAATGCACCAAACATTAATTGTACAACCAGCAAAACCAATAGCCACAATGTAAAGCTGTTGATAGCACGGTTATGTGTGATCTGTTCTTTTTTTACACGCAGCTGCAATGCAAACCAAAAAGTATAACAAAGTAAACCCATTGCTAAAATAAAATGGAGTGCCAGTCTTGTGGGTTTTACATACACGGCATCTCCAACTAAACCACTTGCTACCATGATCCAACCAACAGCACCTTGTAATCCGCCGAGCAAAAACAAGATGAGCAACGGTTTGATCATCTCCTGTTTAAAATACCTGCGTACTAAAAAGTAAATAAAACCAACTGCAAACACCATTCCCATCACACGTGCCCATAAACGATGGAACCATTCCCAAAAGAAAATGAATTTAAAATCGCTGAGTGTAAAATCAGTATTGAGTAATTGGTATTGCGGTGTTCCTTTATACTTTGCAAATTCTTCCAGCCACTTTGTTTCATTCAACGGTGGCAAGGTGCCCGTTACAACTTCCCACTCGGTAATACTTAAACCGCTACCTGTTAAACGGGTAATACCGCCTAGTAAGATCTGAATAATTAACATGAACACGCCGAAGAGTAACCAGTTGGCAACGGCTTTTTGCGAAGTGGAAGTTTGCGTCATAACGTTGGCAAAGGTAGGCGAGGAACAGTTCTCATTTTTATTGATGAACAAGAAAATCCTGTGGCTTACTGATTAGCTTGCTTTGTTCGTTAGTACATGATTTCCACAAATAATATCCGCCGGAAAGATTGGCTACATTGTTGTATCCATTCTGACGGAGTATACGTTGCGCCAGGTAGCCACGTAAACCTGCTTCGCAATAGATATAAATTGGCTTGTTCTTAGGAATTTCACTTAACCTGTTTCTTAATTCATCAACAGGCAGATTGATTGCTCCGGGAATATTACCTGCTTCAAACTCATCTTTGCGGCGAACATCAATCAACAGATCAGCTGGTTTTTGTTGTTCAATTTCATTCCAATAAAACACACGCAACCGATCCAATAAAATATTCTCCGCAACAAAACCAGCCATGTTCACCGGGTCTTTGGCTGATGAATAGGGAGGTGCATACGCATGTTCAAACTCTATCAAGTCGTAAATTGTTTTTCCTTGTTTGATAAATGATGCAAATACATCGAGGCGTTTATCAACACCATCGTAACCTGCAATTTGTGCACTGAGTAAGCGTCCTTCATTTGGTGTAAACGCAAGTTGTATAGTCATTTGTTTGGATCCGGGATAATAACCTGCATGTGATCCGCTATGTGTGGTGGAAACAATATGTTCAATGCCTGCAGCAGTTAAATGTTTTGATGCAGTACCGGTTGTACCCACCGTCTTATCGAATACTTTTACAATTGCCGTATTGATTGAACCTTTGTAGGAGCGAACATTACCAAGCACCACATTATCGGCGCAGATGCGTCCTTGTTTGTTAGCCGGGCCTGCGAGGTAAGTGATCATCGGTTGATGTGTAATAGGATTTTCAAATTCAATTGCATCACCCACTGCATAAATATCCGGATCGGATGTTTGCAGAAATTCATTTACCCAAATACCTTTTGCCAGTCCGATTTTTAAGTTGGCCATTGCTGCGAGTCTTGTATCGGGACGAACACCAATAGAAAGCAGCACCACATCGGCAATCAATACTTCGCCATTATTCAATGTCACTTCAATTCTTTCGCCCACTTTTGTAAAGCCGGTAACGGCTGTGTTCAAACGAAGTTGTACTTTTTTTGAACGGATGTGTTGCTGCACAAACGAAGCAATGGGATAATCAACAGGAGCCATTACCTGGTTGATCATTTCAACAACGGTTACATCCAAACCAAGCTCATAAAAGTTTTCTGCCATTTCCAATCCAATAAAGCCGGCACCAATGATCACTGCACGGGTTACCTGCTTTTGCTGAACATACGCTTTAATATAATCAGTGTCTCGTACATTGCGTAAGGTGAAAATACCTTCGATTCCAATGCCGGGTAAAGGTGGACGAACAGGTTCTGCTCCGGGTGAAAGAATCAGTTTGTCGTACGTTTCTTCATATATCTCGCCGGTCAACTGTTTAACCGCAGTAATGGTTTTGGCTGATGGGTTAATAGCAGTTACTTCTGTTTGTACACGCACATCAATATTGAAGCGTTGATTGAAAGCGGCTGCTGTTTGTACAAAGAGTTTGTTTCGGTCTTTGATCACATCGCCGATATAGTATGGCAGTCCACAATTGGCAAACGAAATGTATTCACCTTTTTCAAAGATGATGATCTCGGCATGTTCATCTAATCTTCTGATTCTTGCTGCTGTACTGGCTCCGCCTGCAACGGCACCTACAATGATGTACTTCATTCTTTACTTTTTATACTTTTTTAATGAGTCAAAAGTAGAGCAAGCAGTAAGTGCAACTTGTGATTTTAATCATATGAAGTCCTGTTATTGGAAAGGCCTTGTTATGTGTTAAAAATCACATAGAACAGGGGTTTCAGAAGTTTTTGTTGTGACAAAAATCACACAACAGCAAGCATATAAACGGTTCTGCATTTTTTCTTGATAAGGATCATTTTACATACGCATAGTGGTCATTAAACAATAACTGTTGCTGATCGACTTTTACTGCGTCATAAATCACACAACAAAACAATCAGCAAATGAAAAATTTAGTTATACTCGGAGCCGGCACTGCAGGTACCATGATGGCCAATCATCTGCATCATGAATTAAAACAACCCGATTGGCAGATTACGATTATCGATGAGCGCAATGAACATCACTATCAACCTGGTTATCTTTTTCTCCCGTTTGATATTTATACACCCGATGATATTGTTAAAACAATAGAAGAGTTTATTCCAAATGATGTAACACTGCTGAAACGTAAAATTGAACGCATTGTTCCTACCGAAAATAAAATTCAATTGAAAGATGGTGCTGAATTAAATTATGATATTCTCATTGTTGCTACAGGTGCAAAAATTGCACCCGAAGAAACAGAAGGCATGGGAGGAAAGGAGTGGCAGAAATCTGTTTTCGATTTCTACACATTTGAAGGTGCGTTGGCATTACGTAATAAATTGAGAGATTGGGAAGGAGGTAAACTGGTGGTGCATATCACCGAAATGCCGATCAAATGCCCGGTTGCACCGTTGGAATTTGCCTTCCTGGCTGATTCTTTCTTTAAGCATAAGCACATGCGTGATAAAGTAGAGATCACCTATGTAACTCCGTTAAGCGGTGCGTTTACAAAACCTAAAGCAACAGAAGCACTGGAACATTTGCTGCATGAAAAAGGAATCAACATTGAAAGTGATTTTGCAATTGAGCATGTAGATAACGAAAACAAAACCATTGTTGACTATGGCGGCAGAGAAATTCCGTTTGATATTCTTGTTACAGTTCCTACAAACAAAGGTGATGCGTTGATGGAACGTTCAGGCATGGGCGATGATCTCAACTATGTACCAACTCATAAAGCAACCCTCCAATCGAAAGACTATGCGAATGTATTTGTAATTGGTGACGCAAGTAATATACCTGCATCAAAGGCAGGATCGGTTGCACACTTTGAAGCGGAGATCTTAACAGAAAATATTCTTCGCTATGTAAAAGACGAGCCATTGAAAGAAGAATTTGATGGACATGCGAATTGCTTTATTGAAACAGGTGGAGGGAAAGCGTTATTGATCGATTTCAACTATACGCATGAACCGGTAGAAGGAAGTTTTCCTTTTGCAGGAATTGGTCCGTTGCGTTTGTTGAAAGAAAGCCGCATGAACCACATGGGTAAACTCGCCTTTCGCTGGATCTATTGGAATGTATTACTCAAAGGAACACATATTCCGTTTGTATCAGCAACCATGAGCGAAAGCGGAAAAAATTATAACTAAATCATTCACTAATTAAATACATGTTATGGAAAAGACAATAGCAGGTAAAACAATTGCCGTTAACGAAGAAGGTTATTTAACTGATTTCAGCCAATGGGATGAGAGTGTTGGAAAGGAATTAGCAACCGAAGCCAACATTGATCTTACGCCCCGCCATTGGGAAGTGCTGAAATATCTGCAAAAGGAACAGCAGAACCAGATTGCACTCAGCATCAGGCGTGTGGGTAAAAGTGGCGTAGTGGATATTAAAGAGTTCTATTCTTTGTTCCCCAATGCACCATTGAAAACCTCTACCAAAATTGCGGGTATCCCCAAGCCTGCCAGTTGTATTTAAACAATTTCAATTTGTCAATCATGAATGAAGATAAAGGCAAAATAAAAAAGATGATGATCATCTTATCAAAAGCATCATTGGAAAATGTATATGCTGCTTTTGTATTAGCTAATGGAGCACGTATGGAAGGAATTGAATCAGAGTTATTCTTTACCTTTTTTGGATTGGAAGCGATCAATAAAAAGAAAATGGATAGTCTGCATATTGCTACAGTTGGCAACCCTGCTATGCATATGCCCACCATGATTGGCGGGCTCCCCGGTATGGAAGCATTGGCAACAACCATGATGAAGAAAGAAATGGAAAAAGTAGATATGCCGGAGATTCCTGAATTCCTCGATATCCTCTATGCATCAGGAGTAAAAATGTGGGCCTGCAAACTTGCGTTTGATATGTTCCATTACAAAGAAGAAGACTTATACGAAGGCGTTGATGATATTATAACCGTTGGTGATTTTTATAAACGCAGCGAAGGCGAAGGCGTTCACATGCTGTTTATATAGCTGGCGAACGTAGTTGTTTTGTTTAATTGGAGCGGCTCAAAAAGCAGCAGCTTCTGTGCAGGTGTGGCTGCGCCATAATAGTTTAAAGGTGCAGCACATCCGTACATTGGCCATTATGCCGGCTGCTGCTGTTAATACAGCAACAACTGTAAACGCAACAGGTATGCTGAAGAGTTCTGCAATTAGTCCTGCACCTAATGCACCGGCAACATAACCTAAATCTCTCCAGAAACGGAAAATGCTTAATCCTTTTGAACGTTGCGCAGGTGAAAGATTTTCTGCAATAACGGTGAGGAAGTTTGGATACACCAACCCTGTTCCCAATCCCATCAACAGCATAGCAGTTATCACAAATAATTTTGCTGTACCAATTACAAGGAGTACAAGACCTGCTGCCTGTAACAACATGCCAACAGTAAGCAGTTGCTTTTTACAAAAGTGATCACCCAGTTTTCCTGCAAACAATTGACTGATGCCCCACACTGCCGGATAGATAACAGCAATACTTCCTGTTTCTAAAATGCTGTACCCATTCGATAATAACCAAATGGGTAATAGTCCCCACAACACACCATCATTCAGATTATTAACAAACCCATTGATGTTCACACTACCCATGTTATAATGACGGAAGCTTACTTCTTTCCAAAGCGATTTGAATGTTCGTTGTTCAGTTGCTTGCTGTTCATGTGTTACAAATGCAGTTGTATCTTTTACCAATAACCACGATAGTAAAAAACCGATCACCACAAAAAAGATTCCCGGTACAAACGGATAAAATCCTGCACCGTATGTATGTGCAAGACTTGTTGCAAGATAACCGGCTAACCCAACAGCCACATAACCGGCAAATTCATTAATGCCCATCGCCAGTCCACGGTTCTTCGCTCCTACTAAATCCACTTTCATAACAACTGTTGATGACCATGCCAACCCCTGATTGATGCCTAAGAAAATATTGGCAACAATTACCATCCACCAATCTTGTGCAAAGAGTAAAAGAAAAGGAACAGGTATTGCGGCTGCCCAGCCAAGTAGTAAGATCTGTTTGCGATTGTAGTGCTGGTGTAAATAACCCGTGAGTAAATTAAAGATGGCTTTGGTTGTGCCGAATGCTGCAATAAATGAAACCAATGCAACCGTTGAATCCATTTGAAAACGTGCAGCTGCATAGTCGGGCATCACTGTTCGCTCCAAACCAACCATTGCACCTACGAATGCATTTACCAGCACCAGCAGGATGAATTGATTTCTATTTTCATTTAAACCTTGCTTCATCATTCACACTCCTCTTTTCAATCGGGTCAATTGGCTGCTTTAATATAACTCCAGCCTTCTTCCTGTTTTTTTACTAATTCAAGAATGGCAACAGGAACAACGGTTCCTTCGGGTATCACTCTGTCTGTTTTAATATTCCTCATTTTTAAAGCATTGTTACAAACAGCCATTACCACTCCCTTTTTATGAAAGCCAATGATCTGTTCTTTAAAATAACCGGTGTCTTTCAGCAGACCCCAAACAGCATTTCCGTGAAATACAATTTCAATTTTTGTATCAGGTGCGGCTGCAAGTACATTACCTACCTGTCTGAACAGGATACGTTGCTGGGCAGTATCACCCGATGCCATTTCCCATACAATTTTCGATTGCGCCTTTAAAAAAGATGAACTGATAACCAGTGCTGATACGAGTAAGAATTTTAATCCTTGCATATGAGTTGTTTTATCAGATAAATGTATAATTATATCCTTCCAGTTGCGATAATAATGTTGACGGAGCATCGGTTGCTGTTGCACGGCCTTCAATTTTTGGCGCTACCATTGGATGTGCAGCCAGATATTCACGCATAATGCCGTGTAATGTATGGCCGGGTTTGCGGGGGTTCTTTACTTTTTCCAGACGGCATAAGGTGTCATCAGGATCACCATCACGTTCGCAGGCGAGCATGGTATATTGTTTCTTTTTATCAAGAGGTTTGCCATTGATGGTTATCCGGTTTACACGTTTTCCCAAATCATTATTCATGGTGAAGTTCATCTCCATTCCTTTGAAACGAACCACCCAGCCTCCAAAACGTTTGGCGGGATCTTTAGCAAACACATTGTGCAACTCCTGTTCCATCCAATCATGTAACTGTGCGCCGCTTACTTCACCCATCTTTACATCGCTTTCAACCGGGAGCATGCTCCATAAAAAATCATTGGTGATCTCTGCATATCCTTTTTTTGCATCGGCAACTAATGGGGGACAAAAACGAAAACCATTACTCACCACCACATCAACGTTTGCATCTTTAAATTTCCACATCAATGCATCGGTGATCAGGTTGTCCATTGGGTTTTCAATAACATAATAGCGTACCAATGTTGTTTTGGTTTTGCCAATTACTTTATTGAGTTCTTTTTTATGTGGAGCACTTACTTCTTCAACCAGCCTTTCCATTGCGGGATCGGGTTTATATTTTTCAGGATCCACATCGAGCAATTGGTAGTTCTCATCTTTTATTTGTCCGTTTTCAATAACGATATCAAGCTTGGCAACAAAAGAACCAAAGGCGCCGGGCTCTGTAACCTTTGCATACTTACCTTGTATGGGCACACGCACACGTTCATGCGTATCGGCACCAAGTATATAGTCAACTCCCTGTAATTCGGGTTGATTGGCAAGATCAACCTGTTGCGCCAAACCCATATGTGTTACTAAAAATATCATTGCGCAATTCTCATACTCTTTAAGAATTTTGACATACTTCGCCACATTTATTTCCGGTTTTGTAAACGTGATGCCTTTACTGTAAGCAGGCGATTGACGTTTAGGTGTAAGCGGATCGTTATAACCAATGAATCCAATTTTAACTCCACCCAACATTTTTGTCCAGTAAGGAGGAAAAATCAGATCGTTTTTATTTTCATCCGAATTATCATGAAACATGTTGGCACAGATCTTTGCACTATTGTAACCACCAAGATCTTTCAGCATCATATCTTTTCCATACACTACTTCCCAGTTACCTGGCAGAATAAGATCATACCCAATATTGTTTATCAGTGGTACAATTCCTTTTCCTTCAGTTAATGCAGCTACACCACCGCCCTGGAAGCAATCACCACCGTCAATAATAATGGTGTTTGTTGGGTTTTGTGCTTTGAGGGTATGCAGCATTGTTTTCAATACCGCAAACCCGCCACGTTTTTTATAAACCGGTTGGTTGTTTTCAAAAAAGAATTCATCGTGTGTGTATAGCTGTGCATGAATATCGGATGTGTGCAAAAGGGTAAATACTTTTGCTTTACCATCTTTCACCGCTTTATTCCCTAACAATTCATTTGCATGATAATCGTCGCCGCTTACAGCATTTACAATGGATGCGGGTAACACAGCACCTGCTGCAATAGCAGATGCTGACTTAAAAAAATCTCTTCTTGAGTTTTGCGAGATGGGTGCGATTTGTTGACCATCTGAACAACTGCTGCATGAACAATTGTTCAGATGGGTAATTTTTGTATCTGGCATTGCAATCGTTTACTTTGATTTTTGAGAAACGGATTTTTTTTGCTGCTCCTTAAAATCCTTGATGGGACCATAAGGACCATATTTATGTTGCTGTTCAGTAAATGAATCAGCATAGGGACCAAACGGATGGTCGATTGGTTTCTTTGAAATATCGGGCCAATCGCTGCTCAGATCTTTTGAAGGACGTGGTTGCGAGTTAACGAATGCTGCCACATCCCATGCTTCTTCGTCGCTCAGTTGCGGGGCATGATAATCGGTTCCCTGTGGCATATTATTTTTTACATAACCTGCAAAGCGTGATAAACGGAATAAACCGGCGCCGCTATTGTAACTGTTCTTACCCCATAATGGTGGATATGCATACGCATTACCATCTATGTTCATTAATCCTTCACCATTTGCTCCATGGCAGGTTTGGCATTTCTGCACGTACACTGTTTTGCCTTGTTGCGGATCGGCAGCACGGCTCAAAAAAGGCAGCTCAACAATACCGGAGCCTTTTGGTTTATCGCCTTTCTTCAAATCTTCGCCCAACCATTTGATGTAGGCATAAATGGCCCGCATCTCTTTTGAATTTGTATCAAGTGCTGTTCCATTTAAACTCCGTTCCATGCAATCGTTCACCCGTTTGTAAATGGTTTCTATACCACCTGAGCGATCTCTGAATTTTGGATAGGTTGTATAAACAGCCCCATAATTATTCCCCCATGGTTTTGTACCTGCATCTAAATGACAGTTCTGACAATTCATGCCATTCGTGATCTGCAGTACCGATCCTTTCGGGCCTAGATATTTCGATGTATTAGCGATCAGTTCATGACCATACCAGATGAGTTTTCCATCTTCTCTTGAGTAATAAGGAATCTGGCTAGCAGGTGGCCCCTTCCAAACAGTTTGCTGAATGGTTGAGTCAACTGCAGTTGATTCCTCTTTGCCTGATTCATTACAGCTAAACTGTGTAGCTGTAATCAGCAGCAACAGAATAAGAAATACAAGTATGGTTCTCTGTGTATTCACTTTTTTGTGTTACTAAATTTAATGTGGCAGTTGCTCTCTGAATTTCCCATACACCCATGTGCCGGCAATTGCACTCAGCAGTGTTACGGCTATAACAGTAGCGCCATTTCCTATCTGCGCAAATAACGGTCCCGGGCATGCGCCGGTAACAGCCCAACCTAAACCAAACAGAAGTCCACCATAAATCTGACCCTTATTGAATTTCTTATCAACAAATTCAATTGGTTCACCATAGATAGTTTTGACTTTGAATTTTTTAATAAGCCAAATACTGATGATACCCACTACTACTGCAGAACCAATGATGCCATACATGTGAAAACTTTGCAGTCGAAACATTTCCTGTATACGGAACCAGGAAACCACTTCTGCTTTTACGAAGAGGATACCAAACAGTAACCCTACAAATGCATATTTGAAATTATGCCACCATGGATGTTGAAGTTCTGATTCGTTGAAGCAGGTAGCATCCATCGAACGCATTTCAAAATCTGTATTCTCCGTAAGGAACTCATGGTGTTTTTGTTCCACCACTATTTCTTCTTCAGCTATATTTTTATGTTGTTCCATGAATCGTTAGAGTTTAAGAATGAAAGGAAGAAGGAGATTGGCCATGATAAAACCACCCACCATAAAACTGATGGTTGCTACCAATGAAGGCCATTGCAAAGTAGAAAGACCCATGATTGCATGTCCGCTTGTGCATCCACCGGCATAGCGTGTTCCAAACCCAACGAGGAAACCACCCACCACCATCATAATAAAACCACGCAGCGTAAACAGGCTGCTCCAGTTAAACACTTCTGTTGGAACAAGTGAATCGTAATTTGTAATTCCGTACGTGGCCAACTCTGTACTCAGCTTTGGATTCACGATCATTGGTTCAGGATTTTGCAGAAAGAGAAACGCAATGAAGCCTCCTAATAAAATACCGCCTACAAAAAATAAGTTCCATACTTCTTTTTTCCAATCATAATTGAAGAAAGGAATTTTTGCAGGCAAACATGCTGCGCAGATATGCCGCAGGGAAGAAGAGATACCAAAGGTTTTGTTACCAATGATGAGTAGCGTGGGTACTGTTAACCCGATCAATGGACCAGCTACATACCAAGGCCACGGTTGTTTAATAAATTCAATCAGGCTCATGAATTGTTTCGTTTAAGTTCTTGCAAGGTAGATATCCACCTGCCGGAATTATGTGATAAATATTACATTGAGAACAGGTGTTTCTGTAAGGTACAGAAGAATGAAACGGATCAGATCAATTGTTGTTCGAAACCTCGCTTGGTTCTTTTGTTTCCTTTTGCTTTGGTTTGAACATACTGTTGCCAATGGCTCCCATCACCCCAAAATAGATCATACTTCTTACCGGGCTTGAAGTGATAAGGCAAGTGCCATCACAACCATAGAATTTCCAATAGAAGAAGCCACCTGCAGCACCCAACAGCAATCCCGGTAAAACCCAGGTTGCTTTTTTAAATAGATTCTTCATGCTTATTTACTTGCTTGATTTGTTGTTTGTTTTGCGGAACAGCACAGGCACCTCCCATGCATCCGATATTCATAAAAGCCTGGATCACTAATACTGCACCTATTACCCAAAGAAAAGGAGTAGGCGAATGAAGCCCTTGAATAATTGCTGCTACACCTATGCCAAGGCGAAGCAGGCGTATACCATTCCATTGTTTCAACCATTGAATGATCATGATGCCATTTTATTTTGTAAGCTCATCCATGATCCGCCGTTATATGCTTCAACGCCTGCCTGTTTCAAGATAGATGTGGCAGAACCACTACGCATACCACTGGCGCAACAAGTAATAACAGGCTTTCCTTTTTTCTTAATGTCGTTGATCTTTGAACGGATACTGTCAACCGGAATGTTAATGGCTCCTTTAATATGGCCGCCGCTAAATTCACCGGCAGTACGCACATCAATAATAACAGCACCTTGTTGTTGTAATGTTTTAAAATCTGTACCCGGGCCAAATAATTTTTTGAAGAAGTTGAACATGTTAATTTAGATTTTTCAAGGTTAATAAATCGTACAAGCCGCCAGCATCGTGTACATTCTCAAGTCCCAGTTGTTTTAAAAGAAAGTATGCATTCATACTTCTTGCACCAGAGCGGCAATACAATACCACCGGGCCGTTAAATGTTTTTAATTCCTCTACATTGCTTGTTATTTCAGGCAAAGGGATATTTGTTGCACCAGGGAAATGCCCGTCGGCAAATTCTTCTCTTGAACGCACATCAACAAACTTTGTCTGTGGGTTCTGAACGATTTCTTTTAGATTCATATCAAATGGTTTTTCGTTTATTGTTTAATTGTTCCTTTCCAGGCAGTGATGCCGCCTTCCATATTCCAGATACGGCGAAAGCCCTGTTGCTCCATGATGGTTGCTGCTTTGGCACTGCGTCGTCCGCTTTTGCAGTAAACCAGGTAGGACTTTCCTTTTTTCAGCTGATTGATTTGTTGTACAAATGCAACTGAATCCATCACATCTATATGAACTGCGTTGGGCAAATGACCTTCGTTGAATTCCTGTGTGGTGCGTACATCCAGTACTACCACTTTCTTTTTATTGAATTTCTTTTCAGCAAATGCAGGCGCTACATTTTTTGTTTGCGCCATTGCTGAGAGAACAGCAAAGAATCCAACTGCCAGGAAAAAATATCGGTTTTTCATAGTATGATTTGAAATGAAGGAGGTTGTAATACACCTTCATGTATTGTTAAAATTGCTTGTTACAACAGCGTGGTTGGACACACGTAATCGGTTAAATTAAACTTACCGCTTTCTTTCATTGCTTTAAAACCACCACGCACATCAATTAAATTATCATAACCACGTGCACGAAGAATAGATACAAAGATCATTGAGCGATAGCCACCTGCACAATGCACATAGTAGGTTTTATTTTTATCAACCTTTAACATGCTGTCGTTAATAAAATCTAATGGCGTGTTCTCTACATTAAACAAATGTTCACTCTGGTACTCACTTTCTTTACGTACATCGAGAATGTTTGCATCATTATCTTTTGTTACGATCTCGGCTAACTCTTCTGCAGATACACGTTTGATCTGGTCAATTTCTTTTCCAGCTTCTTTCCATGCATTGAATCCGCCTTTCAGATAACCCAGTGAATAATCGTAACCAACACGGGCCAAACGGGTAACCACTTCTTCTTCACGACCTTCATCTGTTACCAATAAGATTTCCTGTTTTACATCGGGGATCATACTGCCAACCCATGGAGCAAAGCTTCCATCGATACCAATGTTGATGGAGTTTGGTACAAATCCTTTTGCAAAAACTTCTCCATCCCTTGTATCGAGGATCAAAGCACCGGTTTCGTTTGCTGCTGTTTCAAATGCTTCAGGGCTGAGTGCTTGTGTGCCACGCTTCAACACTTCTTCAATGCTGTCGTAACCATGAATATTCATCATTACATTCAAAGGAAAATATTGTGGAGGTGCCACCAAGCCTGTTGTTACTTCTTTAATGAATTCTTCTTTGGTCATGTTTGCACGCAATGCATAGTTGGTTGCTTTTTGATGACCCAATGTATCAGAAGTTTCTTTACTCATGTTCTTGCCGCATGCACTTCCTGCACCATGCGCGGGATATACGATGAGCTCATCTGCCAACGGCATGATCTTATTACGAAGAGAATCATACAAATAGCCTGCAAGCATATCCTGTGTAAGATCCACTACAATTTTTTGTGCAAGATCAGGGCGACCAACATCACCAATGAATAATGTATCACCGGTGAAGATGGCAATATCTTTTCCATGTTCATCTTTCAACAGGTAACAGGTACTTTCCATTGTATGTCCCGGTGTATGCAATACTTTGAATGTAAGTTTGCCAACTTTCAGCTCTTCACCATCTTTCGCAGAATGAAATTCAAAATCGGGTTGTGCATTTGGACCGTACACGATCTTTGCACCAGCTTCTTTTGCAAGATCAATATGTCCACTCACAAAATCTGCATGGAAATGTGTTTCAAATACATACTTGATCTTGGCATTATTGCGCTTTGCTTTTTCCAGGTAAGGTTTTACTTCACGCAACGGATCGATCACTACGGCCTCGCCTTCACTTTCAATGTAATATGCACCTTGTGCTAAGCAACCGGTATAGATCTGTTCAATTTTCATGTTTATATTTTTTTGTTTTTTTATTGTTGATTCGAATGATACAAAGTTGTGTTTTCAGGAGACAGTGAACTATGACTTTTGTCACATAGAAGCGCCGGAGGAAAAGAAGTTTAGCGAATAAACAATTCTTTCACAATAATGTAAATGCCCATCACCAATACAAACCAGCCAAACCCTCTTTTCAATTTATCACCGGAGATTTTTTTACTGAGTGCATTGCCAACAAAAATGCCGGCAATGGCCAATGCTGTTACAATGATGAGTAGTTTCCAATCGATGACTTGATGCCCAACATCACCAAGGAAGCCGATCAGTGATTTAGCTGCTATAATTAATAGAGAAGTTCCAACGGCTTGTTTCATTGGAAGTTTGCTGAGTAATACCAATGCAGGAATAATTAAGAACCCCCCACCGGCACCAACCAATCCGGTTAAGATACCTACGACAGTTCCTTCGACGAGTATCAATGGGTAATTGAATTTCTGTTCGCCACCGTTACCATTTTCATCTTCGTTCTTTCCCTTGATCATGGAGTACGATGCAAACACCATCAGTACTGCAAACAGCAGCATCATTAAAATGGGTTTGGTTACGGTGAAACCAGCAAGGGTAAACACTTCATCGGGAATAGCCGGTACTATAAATTTCCGTGTGGCATAAACGGCTGCAATGGCTGGTGCGCCAAAGATCAAGGCTGTTTTAATATTTACCAGTCCATGCTTGTATTTCGGGAAAACGCCTACCAGCGAAGTGGCCCCAACAATAAATAAGGAATAAGCAGTTGCCAATACCGGGTTCACACCAAACAGATAGACCAATACCGGTACTGTCAGAATAGAACCACCTCCGCCGATGAGTCCTAACGAAATGCCAATAACAATAGAAGCGATGTAGCCGATTATTTCCATGCTGCAAATGTGGATGCAATTTCAGCATCGGAAGGTGATACAAATCACACAGGCAAACAATTATAAATTTTTCAACTCAATGGCATTGCGGTGCAGACCCACCAAACCTTTTTGCTCCATTTTTTTGAGTAGTCTTGATATTACCTCTCTAGATGTATTTAACTCCTGTGCAATTTCCTGGTGGCTGATATTGAGTAGGGTTGTTTGCTGCGCATCCTTTGCCCGCTTCAGGTAAAATTCCAAACGCTCATCCATACTGCGGAAGGCAACATTATCTAATGTAACAAGTAATTCATCAAAACGGTTACGGTAGGTTTCAATCACAAACTGGTACCAGCTTTTGAATTTACTCATCCATTCGCTCATTGTATCAACAGGCACCATCATCACTTCTGTTTCAACAACTGTTTTTGCCATAATAGGACTTGCTTCATGCTTGGCTGCACAAACGAGTGATAAAGCACAGGCTTCACCCGGTTTTAAATAATACATGAGAAATTCATTGCCATCATCATCTTCCCGATAGATCTTGATGAGACCATTTAAAACCAGCATGGTACTGCGGATGTACTGCCCTTTTCGCATGAGGATCTCATTGGCAGGAAAAGTTTTGAACTCACCTTGTTCTTCAATTTCATCTACTAGCTGATCTTCAAATAAGGGATAACTCTTGCGGAGAAGATCGTCGTGTACCTGTTGCGTAGCCATATACAAATGTTGAAATTTTATTTGGATTGAAGAAACAATAGCTTGTTAACTTACTTTTGAGGCCATGTCTTTACTGTCGTTTTACCAGGAAGAACTGCTTGAGGCCGGCTGCGATGAAGCGGGGCGTGGTTGTTATGCCGGACCTGTGTTTGCAGCTGCAGTGATTTTGCCAAAGGAGTTTCATCATCCGTTGCTCAACGACAGTAAACAGGTGAACGAAACAAACAGAACCACGTTACGATTGATCATTGAAGAGCAGGCAATGGCTTATGCAGTTGCAAAAGTGGAAGTGGAAGAGATCGATCAGATCAATATTCTCAAAGCATCGTTCAAGGCCATGCATTTGGCAATTGATCAACTCATACAAAAACCACAATTACTGTTGATCGATGGAAACCGCTTCATTAAATACAAACGAACGGCACACAAAACATTTGTAAAAGGTGATGGACGTTTTGCTTCCATTGCTGCGGCCAGTATTTTGGCCAAGACCTATCGTGATGAATACATGCTGAACCTTCACCAACAGTTTCCGCACTACAATTGGCAAAAGAACAAAGGCTATGGAACAGCAGAACACCGGAAGGCGATAGAAGTGCATGGGTTATGTGAACACCACCGTAAGTCGTTTAATATTGATCCGGAAAAGATGGTGGAGTTGTTTTGAGGCCTCACCCTCCCCCTTCAACAGAGAGGGAGCGGTGCTGTATCGCTTTACTCTTCTTTTTATTCTTCCATATCAGCTGGAAATCTATTGCCATGCAATAAGCAGGTAGGTATCACTATTTTAATCCATCAGGTAGTAATTGTTGCTGTGAACAGTGTGAAGAGTTCATCCTATAAACGATATTACTTTTTCATTTTTCATTCCACATTTCTCATTCTTCATTTCCATATTTATCCGTTCCATTCACCTAAACCTTCTCTTAATACCACCGGTTCATCTTCTGTACAATCAACAATGGTTGAAGGAACCATACCGCCAATACCACCATCAACAACAAGATCAACCAGCTTTTTAAAATTATCATGCATGTATTCCGGATCGGTGTATTCTTCCACCATCTCTCCGGGCAATGATGCACTGAGAATGGGGCGACCTAACTCACGGATAATAGTACGTGCAATTTCATTATCGGGTACACGTAACCCAATGGTATCTTTTTTACTCTTCAGGATCTTAGGTACTTCACGACTGGCAGGTAAAATAAATGTGTATGGACCGGGCAAGTATTGTTTAAGCGTACGATACAAAGGGGTGGAAATACTTTTGGTATAGGTGCTGAGATCGCTGAGATCGTTACAAATAAAGGAGAGCTGCGCTTTTTGCGGATCAACATTTTTAATACGACAAATTCGTTCGATGGCTTTGTGCTGAAAAATATCGCAACCCAAACCATAGATGGTATCGGTTGGATAGATGATGATGCCGCCGCTTTGCAGACAGTCAACTATGGTTTTGATCTGCCTGGGTTGCGGATTGTCTGGATGTACATGCAAAAGCATGGTTAAAAGTACGATGCAATCCTTCCAATTTTATCAGCAGGCAAATCAATTATCTGCTTTTGTTCATTTATATTTGAAGGTAGCTTCATAGCCCTGATCTGTTATGCAACTAAAACCTGTTGACTCTTTTAATGAAATCAGTCCTGAGCAGTTTCGCCTGGAGTACTATTTGCCTGGAAAACCTGTGGTGATCAAATCGCTTGCAAAGGCATGGCCTGCCTATAACAAGTGGAACTGGGATTATTTGAAATCTGCTGCCGGGCATCATAAAGTAGGTATTTATAATAATATCAAAAGTGATGCATACACGCCTATCAATACGGCTGATGATTACAAGAGTTTTGGCGAATACATTGATATGATCTCACAGGGCCCGGCTGGTTGGCGCATTTTCCTCTTCAATATTTTCGACCATTCACCTGAGCTTACCAACGATTTTACCTGGCCAGAAGAGTACATGAGAGGCTTTGTAAAAAAATATCCAATGCTGTTTGTAGGTGGGGCAACGTCCATCACTCATATGCATTTTGATATTGATTTGTCGCACATTTTGCATACACAATTTGTTGGTCGTAAACGGGTGTTGTTATTTCCGTACGAAGAACAATACAAATTATACCGAAAACCTTATGAGGTATTGAGTCTTGCCGATTTCAGCCACTACCATGAAATGAACGGTACGCCGGATTATAAAAAGTTTCCTGCCCTGAAACGTGCCAACGGTTACGAAATAATTCTGGAACATGGCGATACCCTGTTTATGCCCGCCGGTTGCTGGCACCACATGGAGTATATGGATAGCGGGTTTGCCATGAGTTTGCGGGCTATGCAAGAGGGGATTGCTCAAAAGTTACATGGTGCATGGAACCTGTTTGGCATGCGGGGCATTGATACTTTGTTGAAGAAAACAGCTCCTCATTGGTGGTATTCGTTCAAAACAAAGAAAGCATTTGCTGCTGCAGAAAAGGAATTGCTATAACTGCAAAAAGAAGCCGTTGATTTTTCTTGCATAATCCAAAAGACTGGTCTATATTTATCTCGTCACATCTGGTCCCCGTCCATCCCACTTCCAATCTCCGTTGCAGAGCTCCTCATATTCCACGATATCCCGCTGATGAACAAATAGTTCCATACCTCATTATTTATTTACTGTACTTATTCAGGTAACTGAATATGGTTTGATTCCATAACTCTTACTGAGCCAAAAAAACGATTTTTTTGTGGTTTCAGAGGTAAGCAAAAGGGCCCACGATGTCTATCGGGGCCCAACTTGTTTACAAAAGACGATGTTTTATTTACAGCTTTATCTCCACCACTTTATTTCCTTTCCTGCTTTGCTCTGCTGCAAAACCCATTAAATGACTTTCAATGGATGCATCAATTGTTGAGGTGAGTAGTGATGCGTCATTTTTGGAAATTGCTTCGATCCAGTTGGCAACAAGCCGCCAATCGCCGCCACCATGCATATCAGTTGCGTTTTTCCATTCTGTTTTTTTACCGGTGAGGAAATCGGTATGTACCATCGTTGTCATATCGCCCACAATATCACCAAGGCTTCCCATTACTCTTGTTCTCCTACCTTCATAGGAAGTAAAAGCTTCCATGCTGAAACTGCAGGTAACACCATCTTCAAATAATATGTTGGTAGTATAATGATCGGGTTGATCGTTCTCCATTCTGTACACACAGCGACCATAATTGGTTGTTTTTAGTTTCTCCATAATATGATCGGCATGTTTCTCTTTTTCTTCAGGCATGTCAAATACATAGGTTCGTTTTCGTTCACGATAATAAAGTTTCAGAGCGGAATAAGGACAACTTGCTTCCACTTTACAACCATCGGTACAACGTGCAGTACTTCCTTCGGGAGCATTTGCTTTTTTGAACCAGCTAATATCGCCCAATGCATGAATGCTCTTGCTTTGTTTATCTATCATCCAACGTAATATATCCAGGTCATGACAACTCTTTGCAAGAATGATAGGAGTTGTTTCTTTACTGTTATGCCAGTTGCCACGAACATAAGAATGACTCATGTGTGTGTGCTCAATTGGTTCGATATGTTGTACGCTTACCACTTTACCCAACACGCCACTTTGCATGATCTTACGCAACTCTTCAAAGTAAGGAGCATAACGCAGTACATGACAAACTGCAACGATCTTTCCTGTTTTCTTTGTCATCGCTAATATATCACGGCATTCTTTTTCACTGGGTGAAATTGGTTTTTCCAGCAATACATGATAACCCATTTCTAATGCCTTCATACATGGGCCGTAGTGCAGATTATCCGGTGTGGTGATGAGAATTGCATCTGCAAATTTTGGACGTTTAAATACATCTTCCCATGTTTTAAAACGATTTTCATCTTTTATTGCGTGCTTCTTTGCATAACGTTCATTACGAATAACAATAGGTTCGGCCACACCAACAACATCAAGCTGGGCAGGATATTGAACAGCATAATTGCCATACACATTTCCTCTTGAACCGGCACCGCAGGTAATAACAGTGATGGGTTTATCAGGTACAAAACTGCTGCTGAATTCAGGAAGATAGATGCGTTCACCTTGATCATTGGTGGCCCATGATGAAAGCGGCAACATTGAACTGCCAATGGAAATACCTAATGCTTTTAACGCATCTCTGCGTGATAATGAAGGCATATATTCTGTTTTAAAATGATCAATTAGTTTGAAGCGGCATTTTCAACACATCCGTCATGAATTTTGTTATTTCTGTTTCCACACCTTGATAGTCGTTCGATTTAATATAACCACCAATCACATGATCGCCTGTATTGGGCATCGCCACTTTTCTTTTTTGGTCAGATACTGTGCCAAGCTCATCATACATTTTCAACATTGCGCTTACTTTCACTACATTATCCTGGTGAACATCATCTTTGTAATAATAGAGCATGAGTGTTGGTTGTTTCACTTTCCCGAATGTTTCCGGCACCATCACTGTTTCTAAATATTCCTGCAGATTCACAACCGCTTCCAAACGATATTTTGAATACCAATGTGCTTTGTAAATATCCCGTTGATCGCTGGTGATCTGGTAATCAGATCCCTTCACCAATCTTGCAATTTGTAAACCCCAAGGATTATTCGCCAGCCACGCATTGGGATCATTGATCGCAATGTTGGGGGAGAGAAGAATAATGGATGCGATCTCAGGATAATTGGCCGCCAGCTGTAATGCATTGCTTCCGCCCGTAGAAGTGCCCATTACAATTACTTTATTGCCGAGTTGCTTCCCGATAGCATAAGCCTGCTTTACACTTTCCCAATAGTTTTCTGAAGTAAGATGAAACATAGCGTCACTTGTATCAATACCATGCTCAGAGAGCCTTGCTAAATATAAATTGCAGCCAAACTTTTTGGCGATGGCGGTATGTACCGGATCGCCTTCTTCCTGCGAAGCAGAAAAACCATGCAGATAAACAATCGCATATTCTGTTTTTTGTTTCAAAGAATCATTTTGCCAAACGATCCTTGCTTCATTTTCAGGTTTTACCTTTCGTTGAGCTTCATTTTGTGTAATATAGTTTTCCAATGCCGCGGCTTCAGTTGGAACAGCAGGTAATGTAGTTGTATAAACAGGAGTAGATGGGTCAGGACCTAAAAAATAAATGACTGTAAGAACGAGAAGAAGAATGACAATCCATTTCAACAATCGTTTAAAGAATTTCATAAGCCTTGTTTAAGTTGATACTTAAAATTACTTATTTACTGTTTACCAAACGTTAACAGGGCAAACGATTGAGCAGCGATCTTACCAACGTTCAGCTCCTTCGTCATCTATAGTATCCGATCTATGCTCAGCCCGTGATTTGATCTTTTGCAATTGCCGGTCGATGATGAGCCTTGCGATCAATTGTGCGGCATTTTCTCCGCCCTGTTGCTGCAACAGTTGTTTCATTTTTGTTTCGTTTACATCAATGCGGTAGAGATAATAGACCAGCTTTTCAAAATCTGTATTGATAAGTAGGTTGATATGATCGGTTAGCTGCTGTTCCAGTTCACTCATCGCTAACTTCTCAGAAAGATCAAGCGATAATTCTTTGTTGAGTAAGGGGATGATATCCTGGTTAGGATCACTCATCTGACTTGTCTTTCCTTTTATTGTAAAACGTAAAAAGCACCGTTAATACAATGGCGATGATGCTACTTTTTACCAGTACAGAACTGATGGTCGTATCTGCTTTGTTGGCCACCCACACCAAAAAGGCATAGTTGATCAATGTAACGATAACGAAGTTGACAACAAGAAGAATCAAAAACTGGATGAGCTTAACGGGGTTCATTTGAATTGTTTCTAAAATTTATTTTCCATTACACCTGTTCCAAACAACGCAAAATCATATTTCACTGGATCGTTCTTATCTAAGATACGCAGATTGGCTGTGAGTTCAAGCGCCGCTTCCCAATCGTCTTGCTTGCGGGAAAGCAGATCATACTGTCGTGCCACTCTTGACACATGTACATCCAGTGGGCAAATAAGGTCAGCTGGTTTGATGTTTTTCCAAATGCCAAAATCAACGCCTTTGTTGTCATCTCTCACCATCCAGCGCAAATACATATTCAATCGCTTACAGGTTGATTTTTGCATGGGTGCCGAAACGTGCTTCTCTGTTCGTTTCAAATGCTCGAATGAGAAGAAATAGTTTTTGAAATGATTCAATCCTTCTTCCACCGTCATTCCTTTTTTTGGAAAGAAGGCTGTTTCCAATGAATCATGTTTTGAATAATGTTGATGAAAGAATTCAATGAAGTAATAGAGGTCATCTGTAGTAAATGTGCGATGCTTAAATCCTGTTAATCTTTTCAATCCACCCAAATCATGGTTCAGACAAAAATTATGCGGCTGCATATTCATCAGCTGCATGAGTTCTCTTGATTTGTTGATGATAGTAGTGCGGTTGCCCCAGGCGAAGATGGCTGCAAAAAAACCGGCGATCTCAATATCCTGTTTTTTGGTAAACAGATGAGGGATGCAGATGGGATCATCTTTAATGAACGAAGGTTGATTGTAGAAATCAACCTTCGCATTGAGAAACTTTTTTAAATCTTGTTGTTTCATTATCCAATCGCTTTCGCAAGATCTTCAATCAGATCATCTGCATCTTCAATACCAACACTCAAACGGATCAGCGAATCGTGCAAGCCATCTTTGATTCGTTTTTCTCTTGGAATAGAGGCATGCGTCATGCTTGCCGGATGATTGATGAGACTTTCCACGCCTCCTAAACTTTCAGCCAATGCAAATAAATGTGTGGATGATAATACACGTCTTGCTTCTTCAATACTATCGTCTTTCAATTCAAAACTGATCATACCGCCAAAGTCACGCATTTGTGCTTTCGCAATTTCATGCCCGGGATGATCAGTAAAGCCAGGCCAATATACTTTCGCCACTTTTGGATTTGCTTTTAACCAATGTGCAATTTTTGCACCGTTGGCACAATGCGCTCTCATACGTACCGCCAAGGTTTTAATACCACGCAACACCAGAAAACAATCCATTGGTCCGGGAACTGCACCGGAGCTTTTTTGAATGAAGTATAATTTTTCACGCAATTCTTTATCATTCATGACCAAACAACCTTGTATTACATCACTATGGCCTCCGAGATATTTTGTAGCGGAGTGCATCACAATGTCAGCACCAAGATCTAACGGGTTTTGTAAATAGGGAGAAGCAAAGGTGTTGTCAACACAAAGCAATGCACCCGCTTCTTTTGCAATTACGGAAACCGCTTTGATGTCGGTAATATTCATCAACGGATTGGTAGGTGTTTCAAGCCAGATGAGTTTTGTATTAACAGTGATCGCCGCTTTTACATTATCAGGATTGGTGGTATCCACATAAATAAACTTCAACCCGAATTTTTCAAATACTTTCATGAACAGGCGATACGTACCACCGTACATATCACTTGCTGCAATCACTTCATCACCGGGAGCAAGTAATTTGATGACTGCATCAGTTGCTGCTACGCCGCTGCCAAACACTAAACCAAACTTTCCGTTTTCAATCACTGCCACTGCTTCTTCTAATGCAAAACGGGTTGGGTTCTGACTTCTTGCATATTCAAATCCTTTGTTTACACCCGGCGCTTCCTGCACATACGTACTGGTTTGATAAATAGGTGTCATAATTGCACCGGTTGAAGGATCGGGATGCGAACCGGCATGGATCATTTTAGTATCTAGTTTCATATCTATATTTTTTTCGTCTGACAAATGAGTTGAGATGTCTGGTCCGTCAGACGAGGGCGTCAGACGGGGATTGCAAAGATGAGGAATTACAACAGATGCGCCGCACAGAAATAACGCCAATCATCATTCTTAACAGCATGTGCTGATTGTGCATTCACAGGTTGCTGCAGAATTTCTTTTTTCAGGATGTTTTCTTTCACCAGTTTTTGTCGGCTGTTTTGTAAAAATTCTTTAAAACCTACCGATTGCATCCATTGTTGCTGCGGTGGTTCATAACCGATCTTGTCGGTTCGGTAAACAATGGAAGAAGGTAGCGTCTGCTTCATACTTTCTCTTAAGATGTATTTGGTAAAACCGTTTTGCAGTTTATAATGCGAAGGCAATGAAAAAATAAACTGCACCAACTCATGCGATAAAAATGGCAAACGCACTTCCACGCCATGTGCCATGCTGTTACGATCAGCATAACGCAGCAATTCTTCTAATCCCAGCCGCATGGTATTATAATACAGCAGATCGTTGAGCTTGCTGACAGTTGGTTTGAAAATACTTTTCTTATTAAAATTTGTTTTACGATAATTATTCGCAATGAATTTATTGTTCAGTATTTCTTTGTTGGCTTTGTTTTCTAATTGTACTGCTGCCATTTCGGGAAACTTTGCAGCAAGTTTGTTTTTCCAACCCCAATCAACTGAAATATTGTTTTGTGCGAATGCCTTTAACTCACGACTAACGGTTGACGAATCACGACTTTTCTCCTGGAGAAACCAATGAATGTATTTATGATAACCCGCAAGTGTTTCATCTGCACCTTGTCCATCAAGAATAACTTTTACGCCCCGTTGCTTCGCAAGTTCATATACTTTGTATTGCGCATAAATACTGCTCGATTGAAATGGTTCTTCCTGCTGATGAATTAATTTTTCTATATCATTCAATAATGTTTCTGCTGTTGGAGTAACAAAGTGTTGCTGTAGTTGAAACTGATTTGCTACCTGTTTGGCATAAGCTGTTTCATCTTTTTCAAAGCCAGGAAACGAAGCGGTGAAGGTTTGTAATTTGGAATCTGGATTTTGGATTTTGATAATTGCAGCAATGCTTGAACTATCTAATCCGCCACTCAACGATGTACCAACTTCCACATCACTTCTCAATCTTCTTGTAACAGATGTATTGAGTAGTTGTTGAAACTGTTCAATTGCTTCAGCTTCTGTTATTGTTGATGTTGTTTCTTTATCAAGATCCCAGTATTGCCCGATCTCATTTTTACCGGTACGCATATCCAGTTTGAGATAATGCGATTGTGGCAAGCTGCTGATGTTTTCATAAAATGTTTGCGACAGATCAGCAGGATTTTTTACCCAACCCAACCCGATATAATTGAGCAGCATGCTGTGGTTGATCTTTTTCTCTACACCTGCAGCCCAGAGAGCTTTCATTTCACTGGCGAATAAAAACTGTTCACCATCAAAAAAATAGTAGAATGGCTTTTCACCAAAACGGTCACGTGCAGTAAACAGCGTTTGTTCCTGTTCATCCCAAATGGCAAAGGCAAACATGCCATCGAACTGTTGAAGACATTCATCTTCCCAATGATCGTATGCAGCAAGGATCACCTCTGTATCAGAATGCGTAAAAAAAGTATAACCCTTTTGTTTTAGCTCTTCTTTCAGCTCCAGATAATTATAGATCTCTCCGTTGTAGGTAATGCTGTAACGGGCTCTTTCTCTTGGCCCTCTTTCTGTCAAACCAAAGCGTACTTCTCCTGTAAGAAAAGGGAAGTGCATCGGTTGCTTGCCGGTTTCGCTTAAATCAATAATGGCCAAGCGCCGGTGACCAAAACCAACTGTTTTGTTTTCATTCAACCAAAAACCTTCACCATCCGGTCCACGATGCGCAATTGAATCTGTCATGGCTTTCAACCGATCTGTTGAAACATGATGGGGGTTTATTGAAATAATTCCGGCTATACCACACATGCTGTAAAAATCGAACATTCGATGCAGATAAACCAAAAAGAAAAACAGAGCTTGTTGTCTGCTCAACTGAAGAGTGACTGAACAACTTTGAGTACTATTTTTTTGTGATCTATCAGACGTTGCAGTTAAACAAATAAAAAAAGCCCTGCATTTCTACAGAGCTTTATCAACTATTTATCAAACAATTTAAATTTAGTTCACTACGTACATCGTACATCTAATATCGTACTTCCAATCACCAGCTAATCGGCATCTTCACCATCACATCATCCCAATCCATGATCAGATTAATACTTTTCTCGGTTGCCTTTTCAAACATCATCGAAAACGATTCAGTAATGTCGGCCGTTCTCGTTACCGGACAATCAACCCGTACAACATCCTTTGCCGCATCATATTTAAATGCGCCCCACACATCGGTTTCTTTATTAATGATCACCGTCCATTTGGCCGGGCTTTCCAACGCATACATCGTGTAGCGTCCTTTCTTTACTGTTTTCCCACCCACCTTCACATCACGGAAAAATTCAATTTCGGTCGCCTCGTTTGCACCCAGTCGCCAGATCTTTCCATCTTCCACCAGTTCGCCAAAAACCTTGCGGCCACTTTTGGAGGGACGGCTGTACACAACCCTTGCGATCAACGGCTCGGTTATTTTGTTGGGTTGAATGCGAAGCACCGGATAATTCACCGGGTAATAAGACATGTCCATAGGTGATTTATCGAGCGGTGGCAATTTGGTTCCATTCTGTGCGGTTGCTGCAAAACCAATAGCCACAAAAACAAGGATCATCGATAGAAATTTCATCTCTTTTGTTGTATTTTTTGTTGAGAATAGGCCATACAGTTGTTATGACTGGGTTTGGCCTGCAATGGTTGTTTTTCGAAACGCAAATTTAGCTCAAAGATTGCTGTCCGTAATCACTAATTGTGCTGTTTGTAGGCAGTTGGAGCAGGTTATTGGTATTTTATTTTTGCATTTTAATTCTTAGCATATGTACAGGCACATCCATTACCAATCAGTTGAACAGGCACTCTCCGTGATCAAAAGCGGGCAACGGGTGTTTGTGCAGGGCAGCGCCCAAACCCCTCTTTATTTATTACGTGAGTTGGCGAAACAATCGCACCGGCTTGAAAACGTGGAGCTCGTATTTATTACGGTGCAGGGCGACATTACCGTTGATCAGCCACAATACGAAGGTATCTTCAACATTAACTGCATGTTTGTGAGCAACAGCATCCGCAAAGCAGTGAACGAAGGCAGGGCCGATTTTATTCCTGTGTTCCTCAGCGATATTCCCGATCTGTTCAAGAAAGGATATTTGCCCATTGACGTTGCATTGGTGCATGTGTCTCCACCCGATAAACACGGCTATTGTTCGCTGGGTGTAAGTGTTGATATTGCCCGCAGTGCTGTAAACACAGCCAAGCATATTATTGCACAGGTAAACCCCAATGTACCACGCACACATGGCGACAGTTTGATCCATACCGATCGGTTTACATCACTTGTTTATACAGAAGAACCGCTGCCGGAAGTGGATTATGGAGCAAAAGTGGGCGAAGATGAACTGAAGATCGGCAGATACATTGCCGGTATGATCGAAGATGGAAGTACGTTGCAAATGGGCATTGGTACAATTCCGGATGCTGTGTTGAAATCATTACACGATCATAAAAATCTGGGCGTGCATACTGAAATGTGCAGCGATGGTATTATTGATCTGGTTGAACGGGATGTGATCAACAACGTCAACAAAAAAATTCACCCCAACAAAACCGTAACAGGGTTTGCAGTGGGTACACGCAAGCTCTACGATTATGTAGATGATAATCCTGCATTTGTTTTTCTGGATATTGATTATGTGAACGATCCGCATGTGATCCGTCGTAACCCAAAAGTGGTTGCGATCAACAGTGCAATTGAAGTGGATATTACTGGCCAGGTATGTGCCGATAGTATTGGTACCACACAATACAGTGGTATTGGCGGACAAATGGATTTTATGCGTGGTGCAGCGTTGAGCGAAGGAGGCAAACCCATTATTGCACTTACATCACGCACTGCAAAAGGCGTGAACCGTATTGTGCCATTTTTGAAACAGGGAGCCGGTGTGGTAACCACTCGTGGACACATTCATTATGTGGTAACTGAATATGGCGTTGCACAGTTGTATGGAAAAAATTTACGTCAGCGGGCAAAAGCGTTGATTGATATTGCCCACCCCGATGACCGTGAAATGCTGGAACGTGCCTGTGTGGAACGATTCAAACAGTTCCTGGTATACGATTCTTATATTCATTAAGCCAGATTTGTACAAAGGCCAAGAGTTCAGGAAAAAACTGTTGATAATAGTTTTGCAGCAGGTCATAATTTTCTTCAAACAAACGAAAGGCAGTAGCGCTTTCTGTTAAATATGTTGCACGGCGTACTACGCCGTGCAAACTTTTTTCAATGCCCCAGCGCTCCTGGTAATTGTAGAGCCAGTTTTGTGTTTTCATGTAAGGAAACATTCCGGCAAAGCGTTCTGGAAAAACGGCCGAGTAAGGTTCAAGATGTTCGTAAGTAGCTGCCGCAAATTCCTGTAATGAGGAATCGGTAAAGATCGCTGGATCAGTTGCGAGATAATGATCGTACACTACATCAATAAAAGCACCTGCATATAAACGGTAATGTGGCCGGAAGATCTCTTTTGCTTCTTTGGTTACAGCGTGGTCGTCGGTAAACGTATCGATGGCACGGTGAAGATTCATCCCTTGTTGAATACCGGGCGAATAGTCGAATTTCTTTTTCCCCTTCACATAATCGCTGATCATATTGCCGACAAGTATGTCGGGCTGGTGAAACGATAGGTATGCATGGGCGAGGTAATTCATGTAAAGTATTTTTCAAACGGCGTAAACTTTTTTGAAAACTGCCGTCTAATCCTGTTCAAACTAAATATTATAAAAATGAAATTACTCCAATTTTTATTAGCTTTTATGTTCATCGGCGTAGTTGCAAAAGCACAACCACCTGCAGATACATCAAGAGGCAGAGGTCCACGTGTAGATATGTACAAGGATCTGAATTTGACCAAAGACCAGCAGGAAAAGGTAAAAGCTATCCAGGAAAAGCAACGGGAAGAGATGGAAGCCATTCGTAACAACAGCTCTCTTAGCCGTGAAGAGCAGCGTTCAAAGATGATGGACATGCGCAAAAAATACAGTGAGCAGATCGAAGCATTACTCACCGCAGAACAAAAAGAAAAACTGAAAGCAAAGCAGAAAGAAATGCAGGAGCAGATGCAGCAACGCAGACGAGATGGTGGACAAGGAAATAATTAACAAATAACCGGCGAAAGCCGGTTATTTGTTTAATGAAACGAAAGCATGTCGAACTGTAATCTTACTTCTTCTATAAATCTTTCGTTACTGGATTATGATCGAACTGCTTTTATTGTCTTCTTTCAATCGATAAACCCCGGCCGGTATTGAGCCAACAGAAATTGAATGCATACCCGCAGGCAGATACTTCTGCAGCACTAATTGACCGGTATTATTATACAATTCAATCGTGCAGCTTTGTTTTAACTGAACTGAAAAGGACGTATTTCTTACAACAGGATTTGGAAAAACTGAACGATTGTTTTTTAGTCCTGTAACGATGCTGATAATTTTGCTGTAACTGCGGTTGCCATCTAAATCTACTTGTTGCAGACGATAATAGTTGTTTCCGGCAAATGGATGATTGTGTAAGAAAATGTAACTGCTTACAGTGGTACTGTTACTTGCTGCTGCCACAGTGCCAATCGTTTCCCAACTTTGACCATTTGTGCTATGTAAAACAGAATAATGATCTGTATTTTGTTCAGATGATGTCAACCAGTTTAAACGTACTGCAGATTGGTTTTCTGGCTTAGCCGTAAAATCAATCCAGCTTACGGGAAGTGTAGATAAGGCTACATTCTGTAATTCGATATTATCGATGAAAGCATAAACAACATCTGAACTTGTTATGCGTATTCCACGAATGCCTTTAAACTGGTTAATGCTGTTGACGTTGAAGGTTGTTAAAGATGAAACACTTGCCGTACCTGATGTTGTTGCGCCGCTGATAGGATTTCCAGAGCCATCAAGACCGGTTATGGTTACCGTGGCATCACCACTCGCTGAACTTTGAGCATTGATGCCAATAGAAATTAAATCGAATTGTGCACTACTGTTTGCTGTAATAAAAATGCCGGAAAATAGCGGATTAGTTGTAGATGTTGATTCATACAGGGCTACACCGTTTCCGCTGCTAACACTACCATCCCACACCTCTATATTCATCGTTGGAGCGCCATTTGTTGTTGTTAGCCGAAAATCAAATCCTTCAATATCAGCAGCGGTTATACCACTTCCTGAAGCTGAGCCGCTTGCTTTTAAGCCACCACTTACAGAGTTAAATGCAGTGGTTCCGTTAATTGGGGTTCCGGCAAACGTAATAAGAGAAAGAAAAATAAACAGGAAAGTAAAGGCTTGTGTTTTCCCTAAGGATGAATTGGATTTTGATAACATGTCAGTGAATTAAGGATATTGATGTGCAAAGATATTTTACCGTAATTTTTTAACAGCATACGAGAGCAATAAATAATTTTTTTTATATGTATAATCTTAGGGTGTCTGTTATTTTAACTACAAGAAACATCTGGATTGTTTGGTAGAGAGCGAAAGGTTTGTTGGCCATTGTTGGTCGTCTCTCCAATCAACAAGTAAACTGAACAGTTCTTAACTTTACAGATGCCTTTTCAACTTCATTCACCTTATACGCCATCCGGCGATCAGCCGCAGGCCATTCAACAACTCACCGAAGGAATTCTCAATGGTGAAAAATACCAGACACTATTAGGTGTAACCGGCAGCGGTAAAACATTTACCATGGCCAATGTGATCCAGAATGTGCAGAAGCCAACCTTGGTGTTAACGCACAACAAAACATTGGTGGCACAGTTGTACGGCGAGTTCAAACAGTTTTTTCCGGACAATGCGGTGGGTTATTTTGTAAGCTATTACGATTATTATCAGCCCGAAGCCTACATGCCCGTAAGCGGTACGTACATTGAAAAAGATCTGAGCATTAATGAAGAGCTGGACAAACTTCGTTTACATGCAACGAGTGAATTGCTGAGTGGGCGCAGAGATATTATTGTGGTGGCGAGTGTGAGTTGTATTTATGGTATGGGCAACCCGGTTGATTTTGAAAATGGTATCATCAGGATTCAGAAAAAGCAAACACTGTCACGTCAGGGATTTTTGCATTCACTGGTCAACAGTTTGTACAGTCGTTCGCAAGGCGATTTCAGCCGGGCAACGTTTCGTGTAAAGGGTGATACGGTTGATATCAACTTACCTTATGTTGATTTTGGTTACCGCATCACATTCTTTGGTGATGAGATCGAAGAAATTGAAACCATCGATATCAAATCAGGAAAGCGCATTGGCAAAGTGGAGAACGCAGCCATCTTTCCTGCCAATTTATACATTGCACCAAAAGATCAGATGCAGCAAATCATTTATGAAATTCAGGATGAAGCGGCTGCACAGGAAGAATATTTTAAAAGCGTTGGCAAATACATTGAAGCGCAACGAATCAAAGAACGGACGGAATACGACCTTGAAATGATCCGTGAGCTTGGTTATTGCAATGGAATCGAAAACTATTCCCGGTTTTTTGATCGTCGTATGCCGGGTACAAGGCCGTTCTGTTTGCTGGATTATTTTCCGAAAGATTATTTGATGATGATCGATGAGAGCCATCAAACTATTCCGCAGGTGAGTGGTATGTATGGCGGCGACAGAAGCAGAAAATTGGTATTGGTCGATTATGGTTTCCGTTTGCCCAGTGCAATGGATAACCGTCCGCAGAATTTTAATGAATTTGAAAGTTTACTCAACCAGGTTGTGTTTGTAAGTGCTACACCGGATGATTATGAGTTAGAAAAAACCGGTGGCGTAGTAGTGGAACAAGTTGTACGTCCTACAGGGTTATTAGATCCACCAATTGAAATACGCCCAAGTGTAAACCAGATCGATGATCTGCTCAATGAAATTGATAAACGTGTTAAAAAGGGTGATCGTGTATTGGTAACAACCCTTACCAAACGCATGGCAGAAGAAATGGATAAGTATCTGAAGCGGATCAACATCAAATCAAAATACATTCACAGTGAAGTGGACACGTTGGAGCGTATTGAAATTTTACGTGATCTGCGTTTAGGAGTCATTGATGTGTTGGTAGGTGTAAACCTGTTGCGTGAAGGATTGGATTTGCCCGAAGTATCATTAGTAGCAATTCTTGATGCAGACAAAGAAGGATTCTTAAGGAATGAAAAAAGTTTGACGCAAACAGCAGGCCGTGCAGCAAGAAATGTTGATGGATTAGTGATCTTTTATGCAGATAAAATGACGGAAAGTATGCGCCGCACCATTGAAGAAACCAGCAGGCGCAGGGAAAAACAGGTGCAGTATAATATTGAACATGGCATTACACCACGCACCATCAAAAAAAGTATTGAGCAGGTAATGGGCCAAACATCTGTTTTAGATATTAAAGGATACGATGTGTCGAAGCCATATGCAATGTCGCCCGACGGCGAATTGGTGGAGGCAGCCGAAGACCAGGAAGTATACCAAAGCATTCCGCAAATGGAACGGGCCATTGCGCAAACCAAAAAGCAAATGGAAAAGGCAGCACGTGATCTCGATTTTATGGAAGCAGCAAGGTTACGGGATGAAATGTTCAGAATGCAGAAGGAGCTGGAGGGGATGAAAAGTTGATGAGCGGAGCCACAAAAAATTGGTTGAAGATATAGACGGCGGTTTTGATCCAATAATATTCTCCGTGTACCCTTGACAGTTATAAAGTCACTGAAGGGGAGTATTGAAATTCCCTGTATTTCCTTAACTTGAAGCTCCTCAAAAAAATCAGCCATGTTCACATTTGCTTTATTTAACCTCAAAGGAGGTGTTGGTAAAACGGCCAGTTGTGTAAACTTTGCATACCTCGCTGCAAAAGATGGGTATAAAACCTTGCTATGGGATATTGATCCGCAAGGAGCCACTTCGTTTTATTATAAAGTAAAGCCCAAGCAAAAAGTAGTGATGCGTGATCTGGTTGGGAAAGATGCATCACTGCTCGAAAGTGTAATGGCAACTGAATACGAAAACCTGGATATTATTCCTGCTGATGTTACTGCAAAAGCACACGATGTAATGATTGGTGAAATGCAGGGATCAAAAAAACGGTTGGCAACAATTTTAAAACAATTGAAGAATGAATATGATTTCATCTTCATTGATTGCCCTCCGGGATTAAGTTCATTAGCAGAAAATATTTTTAATGCAGCTGATATTGTTTTAATGCCGATCATACCAACTACATTATCTGTTCGCACATATCACATGGTGAAGGATTTCTTTAAAGAAAAAGAAATTGATGCAAAAAAGATGACATGCTTTTTTACCATGACGGATCTTCGCCGCAACATGCACAACGAAGTAATGGAAGAATTATACAAAGACAAACGCTTCTTCGAAAACTATATTCCGTACTTAAGTGATGTAGAAAAAATGGGTGTACACAAAGCTCCGCTAGAAGAATTTGCACGCAGCAGTTATGCTGCGCAATGCTATCGGGACCTGTGGGAAGAGATCAAAGAAGGAGTGCTGTAACTCAATACTGTAGCGGTTTTCAGCCGACCGTAAATTTACCAGACCCGCATTAAGTACTAACCCTGAATTTTGGAAATTAGCTTGGGAACTGTTGCATAATTCAAAAACTGTATCTACATTTGAATTGTCCAATTCTTTTGAAAAAACTAAATCCAAATGTCATGAAAAAACCATTGCGTTTCTTCTCGTTCGTATTTTTCCTATTCGCTATTTATTTAAACGTGTTCTATAAGGAAGATTCTTTCTTAGCACGTGTCGTTGCAGGCAAATCTGAAGTAGCAAGACAACAAACAGCTCAAAAACAATCTGTAAAGGAAGCAAAGCCTTTAGAAAATGAGCTCGCTGATAATAGCGGCAAGTAATTCCTTTGTACATATCGTACAACAACTATTTCGTTAAGCAGTCAACGAACCGGCGATCCGTACCCTATACTATTTTATGCTGCCGGTGTTGAATTTTCTCATAATGTAAGTTTTGCGGAGGTGGTTTCCACCACCTCCTGTTTTTTCTTTTGCTTACAAGTGAACCACGTTGAATAAACGGGGCTTTTGTTGTTTATAAAAATTTAAGCAGCGATAGTTGGGATAGCTCTGCAGGCAGCTTACCTTAGCGGCATGGCCAATGATAAAAAAGTTTTTCTGCTCGATGCGTTTGCACTCATCTTCCGTGCATATTATGCACTTATTCGCAGTCCACGTAATACATCCAAAGGAAAAAATACCAATGCACAGTTTGGTTTTACCAATGCATTGATCGAACTTATTACAAAACAAAAGCCTTCGCACATGGCTGTTTGTTTTGATACGGCTGCACCGACTGAACGTCACACCGATTTTGCAGAATACAAAGCCAACCGTCAGGAGGCACCGGAAGATCTGTTGCTGGCCATCCCCGATATCAAGCGCATCATTAAAGGATTTAATATTCCGGTAATTGAAAGTGATGGGTATGAAGCTGATGATGTGATCGGTACACTAAGCAAACAGGGAGAGGCGGCCGGTTATGAAGTGTTTATGGTTACGCCCGATAAAGATTATGGCCAGCTCGTAACAGAGAAAGTAAAAATTTACAAACCAGCTTACCAAGGCGGTGATGTGGAAATTATGGGTCCGGAAGAAGTGTGTGCAAAGTGGGGCATTAAAAATGTAAGCCAGGTAATTGATATACTTGGTATGATGGGCGATTCGGTTGATAATATTCCCGGTATACCGGGTGTGGGCGAAAAAACGGCCGCCAAACTATTGGCTGAGTATGATACGTTGGAAAATGTATTGGCAAATGCTGCCAACATTAAAGGAAAGATGGGTGAAAAAGTGGCAGCCGGAAAAGATCTTGCGATCATGAGTAAAAAACTCGCCACTATTATTACCAATGTGCCTGTTGAATTTCATGAAGAAGATTTTCGATTGAAAGAATGGAACAAAGAAGAGTTGGCAGCAGTATTTGCTGAACTGGAATTCAAAACAATTGGCAAACGGATTTTAGGTGATGACTTTAATGCATTCAGTTCAGCACCGGTTGGTGTGCAGAAAGATCTGTTCGGTAATGTGATCGATACAACAATGGGTGAAGTGCGGAAAGAAAAGAAGGCGCCACCAAAATCTGCACAAACAGAAATCTTTGCGTCAACTGATGCAACAGAAGCTGAAGAAACCGCTGAAGAAGAAGGTTCTGCTGTGTTGGATCTTGGTGCTTCAAAAAATATCAATAACACCGAGCATGAATATATTGCTGTAACAACAGAAGCAGCAATGAAAGAACTTGTTGCTGAGTTATCAAAGCAAAACGAAATTTGTTTTGATACAGAAACAACCGGTATCGATGCAAATGATTGTGAAATTGTGGGAATGAGTTTTTCGTATCAACCACATAAAGCGTGGTATGTTCCTTGTCCTGTTGATCAAACAGAAACAAAAAAAGTGCTCTCCATCTTCAAACCATTGTTTGATGATGAGAGCAAAACATGGATCGGGCAGAATATAAAATATGATCTGCTGGTGTTGAAGTGGTATGATGTGGAATTGAAAGGGCCTTTGTTTGATACCATGCTGGCACATTATGTGGTAGAACCCGATGGCAAACGAAGCATGGATGAGTTGAGTGCACAGTTTCTTGGTTACGAGCCGGTGCATATTGAAGAACTGATCGGCAAAAAAGTTCCAAAGAACTCAACCTCCAAACAACAAGGAACAATGCGTGATGTGGAATTAGAAAAGATCACTGAGTATGCGGCTGAAGATGCAGACATTACTTTGCAATTAAAACATTCGTTGTTTCCATTGCTGAAAGAGAAAGAAGTGGAACGTGTATTTTACGAAGTGGAAAATCCATTGGTGAAAGTGTTGACCGATATGGAGTTTGAAGGGATACGTGTTGATGTTGAATTCTTAAATGAGTATTCGAAACAACTCGATAAAGATGCAAAGGAAGCAGAACAACGGGTTTATAGTTCTTCCGGTTTGAAATTTAATCTTGCATCGCCAAAACAATTAGGCGAAGTATTGTTCGATCATTTGAAACTTGATCCTAAAGCGAAGAAAACAAAAACAGGACAGTATGCAACCGGTGAGGATGTGTTGTTGAAACTCGCACACACAAGTCCGATCGTAGAAGATATTCTTGCTTTTCGTGAATTGACGAAATTAAGATCAACTTATGTGGATGCTTTGCCGCAACTGATCAATCGAAAAACAGGTCGTGTTCATACAACTTATGGACAGGCTGTTGCCGTAACCGGTCGTTTGGCAAGTAACAATCCCAATCTGCAGAATATTCCCGTTCGTACTGAACGTGGAAGAGAAATACGTAAGGCGTTTATACCAAGAGACGAGAATCATGTATTGGTGAGTGCCGATTATTCTCAAATAGAGTTACGCATTGTAGCTGCCATCAGTGGCGATCCTGCTATGTGTGATGCATTTATTCAAGGGAAAGATATTCATACTGCTACCGCAGCTAAAGTGTACAAGATCGAAGAGAAAGATGTAACCAAAGAAATGCGTTACAAAGCAAAGAGTGTAAACTTCGGGATCATTTACGGTCAAGGTGCATTTGGCTTGGCTGATAATTTAGGTATCAGCAGAACAGAAGCAAAAGAGATCATTGACAATTACAAGCGGGAGTTTGCAGGCATTCAAAAGTATATGGATGATACCGTGAACTTTGCACGTGAAAATGGTTATGTGGAAACCTTGATGGGGCGTAAGCGTTGGTTACGTGATATCAACTCCAGCAACTTTACAGTGCGTGGTTATGCAGAACGAAACGCCATCAATTCACCCATACAGGGAACGGCTGCTGATATGATCAAACTGGCCATGATCAAAACACATGATGCATTAAAGAAGAGCACATTCAAAAGTAAAATGATCTTGCAGGTGCATGATGAATTGGTATTTGATGTATTGAAAGAAGAAGCAGAGGACATCAAAGCATTGATCATTGATTGTATGCAAACGGCTATGCCGCTCACACATGGTGTGCCGGTAATTGCAGAAGCAGGAACAGGCGATAATTGGTTAGAAGCACATTAAACAAAAACGGTGATGCGTTTTTTCTTATTGATTGTTTGTATCTCTATAAAAACCGCTCTTGCAGCGCAGGTTAAGTCTATTCACTTTGTCAACGGGCAATGGTTCAACGGCAAAGAGTTTATTGCTACTGATTTTTATAGTGTGAACGGATTTCTTACAAAGAATGCACCATCAGCTGTTGATACAGTTGTTGATCTCAAACAACAATTTATTATTCCACCATTTGGTGAAGCACACAATCATTCACCCGAAACCGACCAGGATCTTGATGTGTTTATTGAACGTTACATTGCTGATGGTATCTTCTACATCAAAAATCCAAACAGCATTCCGTTTGCAACCAATAAGATAAAAAACAAGATCAATCATCCACGAAGTGTGGATGTGATCTATGCTAATGGCGGACTTACTGCAAATGGCGGGCATCCGACAGTATTGTATAACTACATGCTGGGCACTACTTATAAAAAAGCACTGCCCGGCTGGACAACAAAAAGTTTTGAAGGCGAAGCCTATTATCTCATCAATTCAAAAGAAGAGTTGGAAAAGAAATGGCCGTTTATTCTTTCACAAAAACCAGGCTTTATTAAATTCTATCTCATTTTTTCAGAAGAGTATGACCAACGAAAAGATGATACAGCCTTCAACGGAAAAAAAGGAATTGATCCAAAGCTGGCAAAGTCGATCACCAAAAAAGCACATGCCGCAGGATTGAAAGTAAGTGCACATGCAGAAACACCAAGTGACTTGAAAGTTGCATTAGCAGCAGGCGTTGATGAGATCAATCATTTACCGGGTTATCAAGTAAGATGGAGAGATGGTTATACAGAAAAATATTATAAGCTTACTCCGAAACTTGCAAGAAGTATGAAACGCAAGGGTGTGCATGTTGACCCCACTTATTCTTTGCTGCAAACAGAAATAAAACCAATGAGTAATCAGCAGCGTGAAGTGCAGATGAATGTGCAGAGGGAGAACCTGCAGTTGTTAAAAAAGTATCGTGTACCTGTAACGGTTGGTTGCGATAGTTATAATCTTACTGCTCAAACCGAAATTGAGTATTTACGCAAACTGAATATTTACAATAATCTCGAATTATTAAAAATGTGGTGCGAGGTTACACCCTCTGCTATTTTCCCCAACAGAAAAATTGCCAAATTGCAGGAAGGTTATGAAGCAAGTTTTCTTATTCTTAAGAAAAATCCAATAGAAGATTTTGAAAACGCTTACAATATTTCTCTTCGTGTAAAGCAAGGAGTGATTTTATGGTAATGAAAGTTCATATTGCAGAAGATTTTACCTTTGAGCTATGCAACCGATCCTGATCTATTGTTATGATGCATATTGCGGCTGGTGTTACGGTTTCAGTCCTGTTATCAAACAAATAAGTGAAGTATATCAACAAAAACTTCATTGCGAAGTATTGAGTGGTGGTATGATCTTACCTGAGCAACCTGTACATATACGTGCAACGGCTGGTTATATTAAAGAAGCGTACAAAACAGTTGAAGATCATACCGGAATAAAATTTGGCGAAGACTATCTCTGGCATATCAAAAATCCTGAAGAAAGTGATTGGTTCCCTTCATCTGAAAAACCTGCCATTGCATTATCCATTTTCAAAGAGCTGTTCCCAGAGCAACAAGTGCAATTCGCTTCTGACCTGCAATACAGTCTGCATTATGAAGGAAGAGACTTGACAGATAATGAAGCCTACCGTCATTTGCTTGAAAAATATACTATTGACGCAGATGATTTTTATACGAAACTGAAATCAGAAGAGTATAAAGAGAAAGCTTACTACGAGTTTCAATTGTGCAAACAGTTACAGGTAACCGGTTTCCCACAAGTATTGATACAGCTAACAGAAACAAAATTCCATCTGCTTGCAAGAGGTTATACGGATTATGATACACTTGCCAAACGCATTGATCTTGTGTTAACCGAAATAGAAAATCATTCTTATAATTAATTCAACCCGCCACATGATCCTTACTGTAACACTCAACCCCTGCATTGATAAAAGTTCTATTGCTGAGGCACTGAAACCCGAAAGCAAACTCCGTTGTACAGAAGTGGTGAACGAACCGGGCGGTGGAGGCATCAATGTAAGCAAAGCATTAAAAAAACTCGAGACTGCATCCATTGCTTTGTTTCCATCGGGTGGGCATAATGGTGATATGCTTTGCTCATTACTGCGAGAAGCCGATCTCGAATTTCATGCAGTAGATACAAAAGTGGAAACAAGAGAGAACTGGATCGTTTTGGAATCATCAACCAACAATCAATTCCGTTTTACTTTTCCCGGTCGTGCTGTGCTGGAAGAAACGATGATCACACTGATCGATCATATCCGCAGTTTTTCTCCATCGTATGTTATTGCGAGTGGAAGTTTACCTCCCGGTTTACCTGATTATTTTTATGGATTGATCGTTAAGAATGCAAAAACTGTTGGTGCACGTTGCATTGTTGATACAAGCGGACCTGCATTGCAGGCATTGCAAGGCAAAGGCGCTTATCTCATCAAGCCAAATATTGGTGAGTTGTGTAAAATGCTGAATGTAGAATGGCTTGATAAAAATGAAGTACCTGATGCTGCACAACAGGCTATTCGTGATGGCTTTGCTGAATTGATCGCTGTGAGTATGGGTCCTGATGGTGCATGGCTCATGAGCACCGATGAAAAACATTTTGCAGCAGCACCAAAAGTTGAAAAGAAAAGTACGGTAGGTGCAGGCGATAGTATGGTGGCAGGCATGACCTATATGCTGCAACAAAACCGTTCACTAAAAGAAGTGATCTCGTTTGGTGTGGCTTGTGGCAGTGCGGCTACAATGAATGCCGGCACGCAGCTCTTTCACAAAGCAGATGCTGAACGTTTATTTGCAGCCATGGGCTGATCTTTATCAACTTGTTTTTCCGGCTTCATCTTTTTTCTACTTGCAAAAAGAAAGGAAATAGCGTATTTTATTGTTCCTTAAAACAATTAACATGAAACGAAATGCTCTTTTTCTTTCGTTGATTGCGTTCTTTTTTACTGCCTGCAATAACGAAACCAAAACAGAATCAACAGCAACAGATACAACCGCTGCTGCACCAACAACAACTTCTGAAGCACCACCAATGGATTCAGCTGCAATGGCCAAAGCATGGGAGAATTTTATGACGCCGGGTGAAATGCACAAATGGATGGCGAGTCATGCAGGAACATGGGACGCTGAAGTAACCTCATTTATGCCCGGAGCTCCACCATCAACATCAAAAGCAACAGAAGTGGTGAAGATGGTGATGAATGGATTGTACCAGGAAGGAAATCTTTCGGGCACCATGATGGGTATGCCTTTCACCGGAAAAAGTATAATGGCTTATGACAATGCCAAGAAACAATTTGCACTTACATGGATCGATAACCTGGGCTCAGGTCTTATGCTCATGACAGGTCAATACGATGCTGCAACAAAAACAATGCACCTGAACGGTACACAAACCGATCCGGCAACCGGTAAGGATTCAAAGGTTCGCCAGGAACAGAAATTTATTGATGATGATAATTATGTATTAACGATGTATGGTGATGGACCTGATGGCAAAGAAGCAAAGTTTATGGAAGCAACATTTAAGCGTGTAAAAAAATAGTCAACCATTAGCCTTATGTGCAGCCTCTTGTTTTACAAGGGGCTTTTTTATGTAGATTTATTAAACAAACAATCATTTATGCTCACCAACCGGATCATCAATCCAAAAATGATCATTCAGTTTGCCTGGCGTTTACAGGCAGTATGTTTTGTCATCAGTGGTCTTGTATTTATTGCACATGATTTCTTACAAATTCAATCAATAGCAATTCCTTTTTTACCGGTAGCAACGATTGGTACTGCAGTTGCATTTTATGTTGGGTTTAAAAATAACTCTGCCTATGATCGGTTATGGGAAGCCCGGCGTATTTGGGGAAGTATAACCAATGCCAGCCGCATGTGGGGTGCAATGGTGGCAGACGTAGTTGCTTCACGTGCCAGCTCTCCCGAAGAAGCAACTGCGGTGAAAAAAGAACTAATGTACAGGCATATCGCCTGGTTAAATATGCTTCGTTTGCAATTGCGACGTAAACCTGTTTTTCATGAATCATGGTATGTGTCGTCCCCAAAGCTGCAGGTTGTGAGAGATGTATTTGGTGATGAGAAGTTTGAAGACCAGGCAGAGGCAGTAATGACAAAGTTTTTAAGTGCTGCTGAACGAAAAGAAGTTGAAAATAAACCAAATGTTGCATCATTCTTAATGAAAAGACAGAACGCAGAATTGATCCATTTAAAAAATAGAGGTTGGCTCGATGAATTTGAACACGGTGATATGGGCCGGTTGGTTCTTGAGTTTTATAATCAGCAAGGAGCATCGGAACGTATCAAAAGTTTTCCTTTTCCACGGCAGTATGCAAGCTTCAGTACAGTGTTCGTATTCATCTTTATTACGTTGCTGCCTTTTTCATTGATCGGCGAATTAGCAAAGCTGAATGCGAATATCAACTGGTTGGTAATTCCGTTCACCATGTTGATCGCCTGGATATTTGCCGTGATGGAACAGATTGGAGATGCAAGTGAAAATCCATTCGACAATGGAGTAAACGATATTCCGATGACAGCTATTTGCCGAAACATTGAAATTGAATTAAGAGAAATGCTGAGCGAAAAAGAATTGCCGCCCCGTATAGAACCTGTGAAAGGGATCTTGATGTAGGATAGTGTGGTAGAAAAAATAGTTACCTCAACTCTTTCACTACTTCAGCAATTTTTTCCAACACAAAGGCGATCTCTTCATCTGTTGTAAATCGTCCCAAACTAAACCGAATCGAGCCGGCTGCTGCTTCATCCGTAATATGCATGGCTTGTAAAACATGGGAAGGTTCAATGGAAGCAGATGTACAAGCCGATCCTGCCGAAACAGCCATGAACTTATTGAGTCGGCCGATCAATTGATCTGCACCAGGAAATAAAAACGAAACATTTGCAACATGTGGTAGTAAATGGGCCCTGCTTCCATTTAGTTGGGTGTTGCCGATTGCCAGCAATCCATCAAGTAATTTATCTCGCAGTGCAGACAAACGAACACTTTCTGTTTGCAGTTCGTTGCTGCAAATACCGCATGCCTTTCCAAGCCCGACTATGCCGGGCACATTTAACGTGCCGCTTCGCATACCACGTTCATGTCCGCCGCCATATTGCAATGGAGTCAATTTGACCCGTGGATTTTTTCGTCGTACATACAATACGCCTACTCCTTTTGGTCCGTATAATTTATGAGCCGATAATGCAAGCAGATCGATCTCATCTTCCACCACATTTACAGGAATCTTTCCAACAGCCTGTGTGGCATCAGTGAAAAACAAAACGCCGTGTTGCTTCGCCAATTTGCCCACTTCCTTTACTGGCATGATGACTCCCGTTTCATTATTGGCATACATCATGGCAATCAGAATGGTGTTTGGCTGAATGGCTTTTTCGATAACTGAAAGATCGGGCAAACCATTGGCATTAACTTCCAATCTTGTAATGTTTGCACCTTTTCGTTCCAAGGCATCGCAAGTGTCCAGCACTGCTTTATGTTCTGTTTGCAGTGTAATAATGTGGTTGCCTTTTGCGTGATAAGTTTCAAACACGCCTTGCATGGCAAGGTTGATCGCTTCTGTGGCACCAGAAGTGAAAATAATTTCAGTTGGGTCAGCTCCAAGCAGTTTGGCCACTTGTTCACGACCTATTGCCACCGCTTCTTCAGCTACCCAACCAAAAGGATGTGTTTTGCTGGCTGCATTACCAAAATTGGTGCTGAAATAGGGCATCATGGTTTCCAGCACCCCGGGGTCGCAGGGTGTGGTGGCATTGTAGTCGAGATAAACGGGAGATTTGATCATTGTTTCTATTCTGCAAATTATAGAATAACTCCGTTTCTCAATGCCACTGTTTATGCGATTTATAATCAATCAGTTAGGGTTTAAAAGAACAGGACAAAACAACAGTTCAGACGATGCGGGCAAAGAATGGCCCTATTCAAGACCGCTTTTTAACATTCTTTCTTAACGTGCCGGGCTACCTTTGCAATGCTTTCACCACCCACTAGCTATAAACACTTAGTTCCAGAACAATTCTGCTGCGAGAGGAAATATTTCTCATCTTAAAACGTTACCGGCTATGAGTTTGGTGAAGAAGATTGTTTTTGTATTTTTAAATATCCAATATCCGTTAAAAAACACAACTATGAAACTATTCCGTGCCAATGCACTGTATCTGGCTATTGCAGCCTGCATTTTTTTACAAATCCCTATTGCTATTGCGGGCAATAATCACGACGCTGCAACACTTACACATTATTTAGAGGAAAAAACAGAACCTGCTGCCGAGGTAAGCATGGAAGAAATGATTGAATTCAAGGCAGACAGTATTTATGATACGCTTCACCTTTTGGAAGCTGGTTTGCAAGAAGAAGCCTTTGAGTTGGCTTACAAAGGCTACTACAAACTAATGGAGCAGGGCAGAGTGCAGAAAAAAGATGTACTAACCATCGCTGATTTTTCAAAACCATCTTCACAAGACCGTTTGTTTGTAATTGATATGGAGCAAGGAAAAATTCTACATAGAACATTGGTGGCGCATGGCCGTAAAAGCGGGTTGATCTATGCTACCGATTTTTCAAATAAACCTGAATCAAACAAAAGCAGTCTTGGTTTCTTCTTAACGCTTCAAAGTTATTATGGATCAAAAGGCTATGCCATGCGTTTACAGGGTTTGGAAAAAGGCATCAACGACAAAGCATTTGAGCGGGCAATTGTATTACATGGTTCCGATTACGTAACCAATCAATTCGCCAATAGCAACGGATATTTAGGCCGTAGTCTTGGATGCCCTGCTGTACCAATGAAACAAACAAAAGCTATTATCAACAACATTAAGGGCGGAAGTTTGTTATTCATTTATCACCCAACAGAACAATACAAAGAAAAATCAACGATCCTCAACAGTTGATGAAATAATAAAACGAATTAACCGATTGAGATTCGATTCCTGATGATTAACCCTGCCATTCCTGACGGGGTTTTTTTAATGCACAATAAACCAGGAAACCAATTGGAGTATGACGCCCACAATAAAACCTACATAAATTTCTGCCGGCTTATGATCGCTGGCAATAAAACGACTCGTGCAAATAACTCCTGTAATAAGAACAGCTAACAACAGCGATACCACATCATCCAGTTTGTTTGCAAATAACAGCAGCGTGAAGAATGTGAGCAAACCGGCAGCACTCATAGCGTGCATACTCACTTTCATATAATTATTGATGATGAGTGATGCAGAAGCAGCTATAAAAGCACAAAGCAAAAATGCACGAAGTTCAACCGGGTCGCCCAATGTTTTGGAAACGTAAAATGTCCAGAAGAAAAATGTAATACAGGCAACGTAGGGAATAATGCGATCCTTTTGTGTGCGTAGTTGAATGGATTGAATAAAACCAAGTCCTTTTAATAACAACACAGTTACCAGCGGTAGAAAAATACTCGTACTGAATACACGAAGGAAAACAATCAATTTTTGTTCAGTGGGTACACCAATAAACACCAGGTTATTTCTGTACAACAGGTACAATACAACCCATGCAATTACAAATAACGGATGAAAAATATAGGAAAGAAGGGTTGCAAGTGCATGCAATACCGGTGAACGATCTTCATTCTTTTCCAGTAAATCACCTTCTTCCGTAACAAGCACCTGCTTCATGATTATAATTGTTTACGCAACCTGGCCACCGGTATATTCAACTGTTCCCGGTATTTAGCCACAGTTCTGCGTGCAATATTATAGCCTTTTTCCTGAAGAAGTTCGGTAAGGCGCTCATCGCTTAAAGGTTTTCTTTTCTCTTCAGCATCTACCAGATCAAACAAAATTTTCTTCACTTCCCGTGTAGATACTTCTTCGCCACTTTCTGTACTGAGTGATTCGCTGAAGAAAAATTTAAGACGATAGGTACCAAACTCAGTTTGTACAAACTTGCTGTTGGCAACACGGCTCACGGTGGAGATATCCAGTCCGGTTTTTTCTGCAATATCTTTTAAGATCATTGGGCGGAGTGTTGTTTCATCACCCGTCAGGAAAAATTCTTCCTGATGTTCCATGATGGAAGTCATGGTATGCAGCAATGTGTTTTGCCGTTGTTTGATGGCATCAATGAACCAACGGGCCGCATCAATTTTTTGTTTGATAAAAAGAACCGCTTCTTTTTGACGTTTATCACGTTTGCTGCCTTTGTCATATTCTTTCAGCATGTCCCTATAACCTTCGCTGATGCGGAGATCAGGCGCATTGCGGGAGTTAAGTGTAAGCTCCAGTTTACCACCGCTGTTGAGGATAAAGAAATCCGGAACAATATAGGTTTCCGCTTTATTTACCTCGCCCACATTTCCACCAGGCTTGGGATTGAGCTTGATGATCTGTTGAATAATCGCTCTTAACTGCTCATCATCTAACGATAAGCTACGCTGAATTTTTTCGTAATGCTTTTTGGTAAACTCATCGAAATATTTTTCGAGGATGTTGATGGCCGCATGAATATCAGAAGCCGGATTGGCTTTTAATTTATGCCGGAGCTGAATCAGCAAACATTCCTGCAGATCACGTGCACATATACCGGCGGGTTCAAACTGCTGGATCAACTCGATTACTTCTTCCACTTCCTGATCAGATGATTCAATATTCTGGCGGAACGCCAGATCATTGACGATCGCACTGTTTTCACGGCGCAGGTACCCATCATCATCAATGCTTCCAACGATCTGTTCTGCGATCACCTTCCGCTTGGCATCGAGGTTGAGCATACCCAGTTGCTGTAACAGTAATTCATAAAAGCTGGTTTCTAACCGAACCGGCGTTGTTTTATGATCTTCCTGATCGGGATAATTATCATCTCTTGTGCGGTATTCAGCTACTTCATCATCTCCCTCGTTTACATAATCAGTGATGTCAATATTGTCATATTCATCATCACTGCCATCGAGATCGTATTCTTCTTCATCTGAAGTATCAAACTCATCTTTCACTTCATCAGTATATTGATCATCGCTTTCTTCGTCGGATTGTTCGAGTGCCGGATTTTCTTCCAACTCTTCTTTGATCCGTGCTTCCAGATTTGCCGTAGGTACCTGCAGCAACTTCATTAACTGAATTTGCTGAGGCGATAACTTTTGCAGTAATTTTTGATGTAACCCCTGACTCAGTGACATTTTCGCAGTACATTTATATGATTACAATGCTGTTCGAGGGGGCTAAATTAGAAAAAAATATGGTTATGTGTAAAAATTGGAACAATTTTTGTGGTTTGGCGGTTCTTTTCTTAACAATCCCCATACTTGGAAGAGCACAACAAACTGATTCTGTGCAGGTTTTAAATCCAAAACCAATTATTATCCAACCGCAAATTTTTAACAAATACAGTTTACTGCAGGCCAATCCTGCAAACAGCAAGCTCCAAAAACCAAATTTAGGAAGTCCTTTTGCCCACTGGGGGTTTATGTGTGTGGGCGAGTACAAGTTGGAGCAGAAAACCGGCATTCCATTAAGGGTCAGGCTTGGTTCACTCGACTATGTAAATAAATTAGAAGGTAAGCGCTGATCTTACTCAACGTTCAATTGCAGAAACTGTAAATGATTTTGTGCGGCACGCACGTCAGCAAAGCTATAGTCATCTCCCAAAGCAATTTTGTGTTCAGTTGTTGATTGGTCACTGAATAACTCAAGCCGGTTTAATATGGTTTGCAGTTTGGCAGGGCTCATGAGTTGTTCTGCTTTTACAGCTCCCGTTTTTATTAGCTCAACAAGGTGCCCTTCGATTGTACTAGGTGTAAGCTTCCGCAGAGCAGCTATTTCGGCGATCGTTTTTCCTTCTTTGAAATAGTTGAACGATGTAGTGCGTGTATCTTCTTTTACTTCGGTTGATCTTTCTTTTCGTTCCCGTTTAGGATGCTCTTTTTTTGCATCGATATTTGTCGCAATATGATGCTCGTCGCAATAGTCTTTCACCATTTCCAGAATTTCCTCTCCATACTTTTCAACTTTGGCTTTTCCAAAGCCGCTGAGTTGCAGCAAATGTTCTTTTGTCAGTGGCAGATAAGTGCAGATCTCCTGCAGACTGTTACTGTTGGCCAGCATATAGATCGGCATATTATTGTCGTTGCAAACAGCATCCCGCCACTCTTTTAATTTGAAGTACAAAGCGGCATGACTGATACCTGTCACCGTCGCTTGTTTTTGATTGGCAGCATAGCAGCTAACCTTTACCCTCGGTACAGCGAGATTCAACTTATGTTTTAAATAATCGGTTACTGCAAATTGTTGTTCTCCAAAATGCAATTGATAAATGGCTGTATGAAACGCAAGGTATAATGCCTGTAAATGTTCATCCACTTCATCCGCAGCTGATTTCAGTTCAGTTACCAAAGGATGTTGCTTCACCTGCTGTTGCAGATTTTCTAATCGTGGAAGAAAATATGCAGCCGCATCCTGTACACGTTTTTGAAGTGCAGTATTTTTTTCAACAATAGGTTCTTCTTTTAACAACTCATTGATGCGTTGAATAAATTTGAGTGCGACGCTTTGTTCCTGTTGATACTGCAGCAGCAGTTCTGCGATCCAGTCTTCCGCATGTTCATTCAGATCGTGTTTGTGTTTGCTGATGGATTGTTGCAATTGTTTCAACGACAATGCTGTTTGAGCGAACGAAAACATTTCTTCCAGCAGTTGCTGTGAAAATAATTTCCTTGCCTGTTCAAAACGTTCGGGTAATGATCCTTTTGGTGTAAGTGCAGCTTGTCCATTCACCACCTGTTGATTACTGAAAATAACATTGGGTTGGATTTTTGACAGCAACACAATGCCATTTAAACTGGTACAGCGACTCAATGCTACATACACCTGTCCACTTGTGAACGACAGCCCTGCATCGATCATTACTTTTTCAAAAGTTAAGCCCTGGCTTTTATGAATGGTGATGGCCCATGCCAGCCGCAATGGGTATTGTTCAAATGTTCCAAGCACATCCTGTTCTAATTTGCCATCGGTCCGATTCAAAGAGTAACGTGAGTGATCCCAGGTTTCTTTTTGCACACGGATGTTTTCATTGCCGCAACGCACAATCACTTCTTCATCAGTTAATGAATGAACCACACCGATCTTTCCATTGAAAAATCGTTTCCCCAGCACATCATTTTTTAAAAACATCACCTGTGCGCCTTCTCTTAATACCAACTCTGCATCTGCGGGGTAACTATTCTCGGGAAACTCGCCTTCGATGTTTGCGGTGTAAGTGTAAGGAGGAGTACTTAGGCGTTGCAACTGTTGCCGGTTGATTAACTCTGCCTGGTTGTTGTGTGATGTAAGCGTAATAAATGTTTCATCGCTATCAGGACGAAAGCCGGGTTGATAGCGTTCGTTTAGTATTTCTAAATCCTCTGCGTCCATTTGATTGTTCCGCACTTTGTTGAGCAGTCGCACAAACAATTCTTCTTTCTGCCGGTAGATGGTTGTTAATTCAATCAACAACGGCATTTGTTCCTGTATGGCTTTGCTGTCGAAAAAGAAAGTAGTGGTATAATATTCCTGCAGTACGGCCCATTCATGATTTTGTGCAACGGGTGGTAATTGAAACAGATCGCCGATGAACAACAGTTGCACACCACCAAACGGTTCATCGTGTTTGTAGCGTACGCTTCGCAGAATGGTATCGATGGCATCCATCACATCGCAACGCACCATACTCACTTCATCAATAATGAGTACTTCCATTTTACGGAGCAATTGCAAGCGTTGTTTGTTATAGCGGATCTTTGCTAATAATTCTTGCTTACCTGTATTGGTTGGTAACAACGGATGCAACGGCAGTTGAAACAAGCTATGCAGCGTAACTCCACCTGCATTGATGGCGGCCACGCCTGTTGGTGCAGCTACGATGGTATTTTTGGCGCTATGTTCCTTGAGGTATTTTAGAAAAGTTGTTTTACCTGTTCCTGCTTTACCGGTAAGGAACACGCTTTCCTGCGTTTCGGTAACAAACCGATACGCTAATTCAAACCGTTCATTGCGTTCCACAGATTGCATAGATGATGAAATTAATAGATAAGACGTTTATAGTCGAGTGAAGTTCCGCCAAAGTTAATGATCAAACCCAACTTCATTCCGGAGGCTTTTAAATAATTAAGTGTTTGTGCAATTGCAAAGTCAGCAATGCCATCCTTATTTACTTTTACCTCCACAATGATTTGCTCCCGTAGTGTAAAGTCTGCACTAAAAGAATGTTTCAGGGTTATTCCCTTATAGTCAACATAAATCTTATTCTCACGCACATAAGTAATATTCCTTTCCTGGAACTCAATCTCCATTGCATCTTTATAAACCACTTCTTGAAATCCCAAACCAAGTGTATTATAAACTTCAAGACATACACCAACAATCTTGTATACTTCTGCTCGAAATAAAATATTTGTCATGGAAATTATTTTAAAAAGCCACGAATTGCACAAATCTTCACGAATTCAAGTCGTGTGCATTCGTATAATTCGTGGCTTAAATAATCACGCTGTCGCTTTTTCACCCAACATCAGTATTTCATTCACCTGCACTTCGGTGATATACTTTTTGTTGCCCTCTTTATCGTTATAACTGCGGTTGATGAGTTTTCCTTCAATCATCACCTCTTTTCCTTTCACCAGGTATTTTTCAACAATCTCGGCTACTTTGCCCCAAGCCACCAAACTGTGCCACTGCGTTTCTGTTATCTTTTCGCCTTTGGCGTTACGATAACTTTCATTGGTGGCTACACTAAAGCGGGCCATCTTTTTACCACCATCTAATGTTCTTACTTCCGGAGCGTTGCCCAGGTTACCAATCAGCTGCACTTTGTTTTTTAATGCGTACATAACTTTGAAATTTGCCGCCTGCAGTTATTGTACAGGCGAGGTTTAAAATTTGTTATCTCAGTCGAACAGTACTTGCTTTCCCGTTGACAACACAAAGATGCCCAGCTGCAAAAACGAGAGTCGGTTGTTACCCGTTTCTTCCCGAAGCTAAACGTGTAGAAACGTTTGCACACGGATAAATAAGTTGTATCTTATTGGCTCAAACATCGACTATGACTGCATCTGACAACAAAGTCTGCCTTGCCTGTGGCAAAGCATTAAAAGGAAGAGTGGATAAGAAATTCTGTGATGATTACTGCCGCAATAATTACAACAATCAACAAAAAGCAAAAGGGAGCCACAGCAGTTTTGTACGCAACATCAACAATACATTATTAAAGAACCGAAAGATCCTGGAAAGTCTTTTACCCGAAGCAGAAGAAACAGCCAAAGCCAATAAAGATAAACTGCAACGGCTCGGCTTTCATTTCAAATACATCACACATCTCTACACAACCAAAACAGGCAAAACCTATTTTTATTGTTACGATTATGGCTACCTGCCTTTAGAGAATGATTGGTTTCTAATTGTGAAAAAGAAAGAAGAATAAGTCAACTATAATTTAATGGCCGACCCACGGATTTGCAACTCAGGTGTAAGTACACGTTTTTCAAAATCTTTTACCGGTCGTTTACTTTCTACCAACTGCAATAACAATTCGGTGGCAGCTCTGCCCATTTCTTCAGCCGGTTGACGGATCACGGTCAACGGCGGATCAACCAATTCAGCAATATCAGAATTACTGAATCCGATCAAGGCTATATCGCTTGGAATTACAATGCCACGGCGTTTTAATGTTTTTAAGCAGCCGGTGGTTAATTTATCGCTGGTGGTAATGAGTGCGTCGGGCTTTTGTTTCAGCGTCAGCAATTTGTTCACGGCTTCTTCCACTTCTGAAAAAACCATACCGCCATAAAAACAATGCTGTACATATTCTTTACTGTACGAAAGGTTATGTGCTTTCAACGCATCATGATAACCGGCCAACCGTTCGGATGTAATGGATAAAAATTCAGAACCTGCTATGGCTGCAATACGTTTGAAACCGTTTTTGATAAGATGTTCGGTAGCATCGTAAGCGCCTCTGTAATTATCAACGATCACTTTGTGCGTATCAATTTCATCGTGCACACGGTCGAACAATACAATGGGCATACCTCGGTCGTGCAATGCTTTGATATGCGTAAGATCTGTTGTTTCGGTTGAAAGAGAAATTAGCACACCATCCACTGAGCGGGACGCAAGGAACTGCAGATCGATCACTTCACGATCGTACGACTCACGGCTTTGCGATACAATTACATTATAACCACGATCGTAGGCGATCGATTCAATACCGTTGATGATCTGTGAGAAGAAGGTGTTGGCAATTTCGCAAACCACCACGCCTATGGAGCGGCTGCGTTTTTCTTTTAAGCTGAGTGCAATGGGATTGGGCTTGTAATTCAGCTTTTCTGCACAGTCCAGCACCAGCTGTTTGGTTTCGGAACTGATCTCGTGGCTATCACGTAACGCTCTTGAAACGGTAGAGGTGGAAAGCCCCAATGCCTTCGCAATATCCTTGATGGTAACAGCTTCAAATTTCATATTGGCAGAGTTGAAGTAAAGATAGTTTATTCAGAACGTAAAAAGGGCAGGGCGTTGAGGCAAAACAGCGTAACCAATTGTGAATCAAATTTTTTTAAAAAACAGACAGCGCAGGACAGTTAAATAAAAATGGCATCGTTCTCGGGAACGATTGCGTAAATAAAAGGTTTTAAACGCTTCGGGAATCCTCAAAAACTGCATAGACTTGTTCTGAGAAAATGACGAAACTGCTTGTTCCATTCTTTGCCATCGAACGGTTTCAATTCACAAGCCATTTGTTAACGATTCAAATTTCTGAGTAACTATTTTATTTAAACATTCCTTCCTGCTTTACCTGCTTACTACACGGAATGAATGATCAATTCTTAAAAACAAAGCACAGTATGAAACAATCTTTCTTCCTGCTTTTGCTGATGATGTGCGGTACATTATTGTTTGCCCAAAGCCGCCAGATCAAAGGAAAAGTAATGGACGATGCGGGCGCACCTTTACAAGGCGTAAACGTATTACTAAGCGGAACACAAAAAGGAGTGCAAACAGATGCAACCGGAAGTTTTGCTCTTGATGCACCGGGAACAGGTACGGTAACACTGGTAATCAGTTATAGCGGCTTTAAAACACAAACGCTGAGAGTTGATGGCAAATCAGCAGTATCGATCAGTTTAGAAAAAGATGTGAGTACCTTGGAAGATGTAGTGGTGGTTGGCTACTCAACAATTGCCCGTAAAGATCTTACCGGCTCAGTATCATCCGTAAATTCAAAACAATTAAAAGACATTCCCATTTCTTCAGCAGCCGAAGCAATTCAAGGGCGCTTGGCTGGTGTTCAAGCTATTGCATCAGAAGGTGCTCCGGGTGCAGATATAATTATTCGGGTGCGTGGGGGCAGTTCCATTACACAAGATAATGGACCATTATATATTGTGGATGGTGTACAAGTAGAAAATGCATTAACTGTTCTTTCGCCACAGGATATAGCATCGATCGATGTATTGAAAGATGCTTCTACCACTGCAATCTATGGTGCAAGGGGTGCCAATGGGGTGGTGATTATTACTACAAAGGCTGGGCGTCCGGGTAAAACAACAGTAACTTATAATGGAACAGTTGGTTTCAGACAAATACCTAAAACGGTTGATGTACTAAGTCCTTATGAATTTGTGAGATGGCAGTATGAGCGCAGCCGAGGTAATACCACCGACAGCAGCAGCTTTGCGCAAACCTATGGCACAAACTGGGATACATTGAACGTGTATAAAAACATCGACGCTATAAATTGGCAAGATCGTGTGTTTGGTCGCCAGGCAAAGTTTCAGAATCACAATGTAGCAGTAAACGGAGGCAATCAAAATACCAGTTTCAATTTAAGTATTACAGCTAACCGTGAAGAAGGTATTCAGCTGCAATCGGGTTTTGACCGTAACCTCGTTAATTTCAAATTAGATCATAAGATCTCTGAAAAAGTAAAAGTAGGATTCACAACCCGTTACCTTAATCAGGTAATACGTGGTGCAGGCACAACCAACAGTGGTACACGAACAACCAACCGTTTACGCCACACGATAAATTATCGGCCGTTTGAGATTCCGTTCAATGGTGGCGGTGCTGATGATTTTGATGAAGCATATTATATTGCTTCAGCAGGAGCCATTAACCCTGTTATTCTTACAGACGCAGAATACCGTAAGCAAACAACAAATGCATTGTACCTGACGGGTTATCTTAATTTCAATATCACAAAGAATTTAGTGTTTCGTTCAACCGTTGGTTACGATAATGCAGGTGTGGGCACAGATTTGTTTTACAGCAAAATAACTCCAACTGCAAGAAACTTTGCTTCTTTACCTGTTGCCTCTATTGGTACGCAGGATAACTGGCAGATAAGTAATTCCAATACGTTGCAATATGCAGTAAAGAATTATAAAAAGCACCACGATATTTCTTTGCTTGTTGGTGAGGAAACAGTTGATCGTCGTTCCAGCCAAAACTCAATTGAAACACGATATTTCCCAAGCGAAATAAGTGCACAAAAGGCATTGGCAAATATGGGCCTTGGTTCAGTACCTTCCGGTTCAACTGCACAACAGCCGTTGCCAACGTCATTTGTACAACCGGCCGACAGAATACTTTCTTTCTTTGGCCGTGCAAGCTATGCATATGATGATAAGTATCTTGCAACGTTTAATCTGCGGGCCGATCGCTCATCGAAGTTTGCATCAGAGAATGGCACACTCATTTTCCCATCGGGCTCCATTGCATGGCGTTTCTCCAGAGAAAAATTCTTTGAAAAAATAACCTGGCTTAACGATGGAAAAATTCGCTTTGGTTATGGTGCTGTAGGTAATAACCGCATTGGTAATTTGCTTTATCAGCAATTGTATGGTGTAACCGGCCAGTATGCATTTAATCATTCGATTGTTCCGGGCTTCGCACCAATATCGTTGGCAAATCCGGGGTTGCGCTGGGAAAAAAATATTACACGTAATCTTGGCCTCGATCTTTCGTTCTTTAATGGAAAGCTGCAATTCACATTTGATGCATATAAAAACTCGGCAAACGATTTGTTGCTCGATGTGGCAATACCACCAACAACCGGTTACACTTCGCAGATACAGAACATTGGTTCAACATCCAACAGAGGTCTGGAGTTTCAGATTAATGCAACGCCTGTAAGTAAACGTGATTTCACGTGGACATCAAACTTTAATATTTCGTTCAATGAAAACAAAGTAGAAAGTCTCGGTGGTGTAACTGAACTGGTGCGTAACTCCGGTTGGCAGGGAAGTGACGGTGTTCCTGATTTTCTGGTGCGTGTGGGACAACCAACAGGTTTAATGTATGGCTTTGTTACTGATGGCTTTTACCAGATCAGCGATTTTAATTACAACAGCACAACCGCAACCTATACCATTAAGCCTGGTATTGCAGTAAACAGTGTGTACGGAACTCCGCAGCCAGGTATGCTGAAGTGGAAAGATCTTAATGGCGATGGTATTATTACTTCAGACAGTGACCGAACAGTTATTGGCAATGCCAACCCAAAATTCATTGGAGGATGGAACAATCAGTTTTCTTATAAAAATTTCGACCTCAGTATCTTCTTCAACTTTGTGGTTGGAAATGATCTTTACAATGCAAATAAACTCGAGTGGACTGATGGCGCTTTTGCCAACCTGAATATGCTCAATATTATGAAAGACAGATGGACCAATATTGATGCTAATGGAACCACAGTAACAGATCCGGATGCTCTTGCAAAACTCAATGCCAATGCAAAAATCTGGAGCCCCGTTCGTGTTCAACGTTGGTGGTTACATTCATGGGCCATTGAAGACGGATCATACCTCCGCATCAATAACCTTACGCTTGGTTATACATTGCCAAAGAAAATTACAGGTCGTGTGAAAATTTCATCATTACGTGTATTTGGCACAGTAAACAATTTGGCTACGATTACCGGTTATACAGGCTATGACCCTGATGTAACAGCAAGAAGAAACGATCCGCTTACGCCAGGCGTTGACTTTGCTGCGTATCCAAGAGCAAGAACATGGGTATTTGGTGTAAACGTTGCATTTTAATCAAATAAAAAATGATTGCTATGAATAAAAGAATTTTTCAAATAGTTATTGTTGCTTTTACTGCGCTGTTATCATTCTCGATGACAGGCTGTAAAAAATATACTGAAGTTGAGTCAGTGTCGCAATACAGTGTTGCGCAGGCATTTTCTGATCCTGCCAACGCCTATTCAGCAGTAGTAGGTGTATATGACGAACTGCAGGGCGATAATGGTTATGGCATTCGCATCAGCATGTATTATCCATACGATACTGATGAAGGTATTGTAAGTGGTAATATTGATAATGGTCGTCGTGGTGTTGGCCGTTATCAATTGTTACTTACCAATTCAGAAATAGCAAATCCTTTCCGCCAGTTGTATCGTGGTTTGGAAAAAGCCAATCTGTGCATTGAACAGATCCCTTTAATGGAACAATACAACAACGGTACAGAGGCAGAGAAAAAAGAACTCAGACGTTTATATGGCGAAGCATTAACTCTCCGGGCACAGTTTTTATTTGAACTTATCCGCAACTGGGGAGATGTGCCTGCGCCAATGATTCCTGCCTACAAGCAAACGAATTTATTTATACCGCAAACAAACCGTGATTCAACGTATGATAAACTGATCGCAGATCTTGCAACGGCAATTGACCTCTTGCCATGGCGTTTAGAAGTGCCACGTAACGAACGCATCACCAAAGGAGCAGCAAAAGCATTGCGTGCCAGGCTTGCACTTTTCCGTGGTGGTTATTCTTTGCGCAGCAATGGACAAATGGAACGCCGGAACGACTATCTCACATACTACCAAATTGCAAAGAAGGAATGTGAAGAGTTAATGGCCAACAGAAATCAGCACACAATCAATCCAAGCTACAGTGACGTTTGGCGAAAAGTAACAGCTTTTACTTACGACCCCTATGGCGAAATTTTATTTGAAGTTGGAGCAGGTGGGGGTAACAGCAACAGCGATAGCAGGATGGGAAATTATGACGGGCCGAACCTTAATGCAGCATCACGCTATGGAACCGGTGGTGGTGGTATTGTAATGTTACCCAACTTTTTTTATGCGTTTGACTCGGTTGATACCAGAAGAGATATTACCATTACACATTACCAGGTAACGTCTGCAACGAATATAAAATCACAACGTCGTTTGGGTGAGTTGAATACCGGTAAGTATCGTCGTGATTGGCGGGTACCGTTATTGCCAGGTACCGTATTGAATGTTGGTTATAATTGGGCGGTAATTCGTTTCGCTGATGTTTTACTGATGTATGCTGAAGCAGTAAACGAAATTAATAACGGCCCGACTCCCGAGGCAATTGCAGCTTTTGAAGAAGTAAGAAAGCGTGGATATGGAGCTAACGAATCAATGATTGGAACTACAGCAACCGATAAAGCAGGTTTCTTTAATGCAATTGTTAACGAACGATTTCTTGAATTTGGTCATGAGGGCATCCGAAAGTATGATTTGCTTCGTTGGAACCTACTTGCTGCAAAAATTCAGGAAGCGAGAGATAAAATACTACTAATGCGAACACGTACTGCTCCCTACAACAACGTGCCGCAATATATTTACTGGCGTAATAATGGTGAAGAAATTCAATACTATGCAGGTGTTGGTGCACCGGCTAATGCGCAACCATTCTGGAGACCCACCCAAGTTCCATCTCCTACAACCGGATGGACACGTGCAGATTGGGCACAGCATTTAACTACTAACAATGCAATTGACGGGTTGCCATTGTATCAAGGTCTGGCAAGATTCTTTACGCCCGGTAAAAGCGAACTATTCCCTTACGATCAGGCCACGTTAGCTGCATATCAGGGAATATTAAAACAGAATCCAAATTATTAATCCGCTCACTATTTGATATTTTAAAATAGCTCTTAAAAGGCTGTACCGTGCGGGCAGCCTTTTTTAACTTGAAACATGAATCAACTAAAATCAACTTCCGTTTTTCTTTTACTCCTCTTAGCCGGCAGCGGCTGTATGTCGCAACAACAGTCAGCCACCACTGTTTCAACAACTACTACCATTGCTTTTCCTGGTGCGGAAGGATTTGGAAAATATACAACGGGTGGACGTGGCGGCAAAGTCCTGATCGTTACAAACCTCAACGACGATGGTGCCGGTAGTTTTCGTGATGCAGCAGAAGCAAAAGGCAAACGCATCATTGTATTTGCAGTGTCGGGCACTATTCACCTCCAAACAAAACTTTCAATTAAAGGAGATGTAACCATTGCCGGACAAACCGCTCCGGGTGATGGTATCTGTTTCGCAGACCAACCGGTGAGTTTAAGTGGTGATAATATTATTGTTCGTTATATCCGTGTGCGCATGGGGGATAAATACCAACGTCAAGCCGGACAGGTAAATGGCAGTGGTGGAGATGATGCGTTTAGTGCATCTGGCCGCAAACACATCATCATCGATCATTGCTCATTCAGCTGGAGTACCGATGAAGTGTTTTCTGTTTACAAAGGTGACAGTACCACACTGCAATGGAACATCATAACTGAACCACTCAACTATTCCTATCATTTTGAAACAGGCGATAAAGATTGGGAGCATCATGGCTACGGCGGTATCTGGGGTGGAAGTCATTTGTCGGCTCATCATAATTTAATTGCACATTGTGTAAGCCGCACCCCACGTTTTAATGGTGCAAGGCTTGGTGCTGACGCAGAGTTTGTTGATTTCAGAAATAATTTGATCTATAACTGGCAACACAACAATATTTATGGCGGCGAAGGTGGACTGTATAATATGGTCAACAATTATTTCAAGTATGGTCCGGTTACAAATAAAAATGTGCGAAGCCGGATTGTGAATCCTTCGAAAATAGAGAACCAGCCGTACGGACAGTTTTATGTGGCAGGCAATTTTGTTGATGATGCGCCTGAAGTAACAAAAGACAATCTTGCCGGTGTGCACATAGATCCGAAAGGAACAGAAGAAGAAAAGAAAACAGTTGTAAAGACGGTTGCTTTTCCAACAGATGCGATTGCTGTTCAAACAGCAGAAGATGCTTATAAAGAAATCTTATTAAAAGTTGGTGCATCATTCCAAAGAGATACAATGGATGCACGCATCATCAACGATGTGATCAACAGAACAGGAGCCATCATTGATGTACAAGGCGGATTTCCGCATCATTCAGCCTTTGAACTAACAACGAACGCATGGCCCGTTTTAAAATCCGTACCTGCGCTGACCGATACCGATAAAGATGGCATGCCAGATGAATGGGAAAAGAAAAATGGTTTGAATGCAAATGATGCAGCTGATGCAAGTACAATCAAACTGCATCAGCATTATACCAATATTGAAGTTTACATCAACAGTTTAATTAAGTAAGATGAAGAAAGTTGTTTTATTATTCGCATTACCGATGTTTGCTTTTCTTATGCCACAGAAAAAAAAGATCAAAATCTTTATTGCCGGCGATTCTACTGCCAGCATTAAAGATGTAAAAGCGTATCCTGAAACAGGTTGGGGAATGCCCTTTGTTTATTTCTGGGATTCAACTGTTACAGTAGTGAATAAAGCAAAGAACGGAAGAAGCACTTCTTCTTTTCAAACAGAAGGCTTATGGAAGTCGATCATGGATGAAGCAGGCGAAGGTGATTATGTGTTCATTCAGTTTGGGCATAACGATGAAGTGCCAACGAAGAAAACGTTTACAACTGAAACACAGTTTAGAGATAATCTGAAAAAATTCGTAAAAGAAACCAGAGAAAAGAAAGCAACGCCTGTGTTACTAACGCCGGTTGCCAGAAGGAAATTCAGTGCGGATGGAAAAATAGAAGGAACGCATGATGTGTATGCGCAAATTGTAAGAACTGTTGCCGAAACAGAGAAAGTTTTGTTGATTGATCTCGATAAAAAGAGCCAGGTGTTATATCAGCAATTTGGCGTAGAGTATTCGAGACTTTTATTCCTGCAATTAAAACCGGGAGAACATCCGAACTATCCCGAAGGGAAAGAAGACAATACACATTTTAATGAATTAGGGGCGAGAATGATTGCACAAATTGTATTGCAGGAAATCAAAACATTGAACCCTGAATTATCTGAGCGAATTATAACACGTGTCAATAAATAGAATGAATAGGTTGCTCATTATATTGTTGGTTTGCAGCTGCCGTTTTCAGGTATTTGCACAATCTTACAATGGTATTACCAACGTAACCGATACCACTTTCAATCTGAGAAACGAATTTGAAAAAGTAAAAAAACAATACCCCGCTATTTCAATTCCTGTTGACCAACGCAGTGCATTTATTGCCGAACAACGAAATATTCGTTATTACAAACCTGCCAACAGAAACCTGGAACTGGATGCATTTTTTCCAAAGCAAAACAAGGGGTACAGTAAAAAAACTCCTGCAATTATTATTATTCATGGTGGCGGCTGGCGTTCAGGCAACAAAAGTCAACACCATGCATTAGCGTTCAATCTGGCAGCGAAAGGCTATGCATGTTTTACACCTGAATACCGATTATCAACGGAAGCATTATATCCTGCGGCAGTACAGGATATAAAAGCTGTAGTGAAATGGGTGAAATCAAACGCAGATAAATTTCATGTGGATACAAACAGGATCGTTGTGCTTGGATTTTCAGCAGGCGGACAGTTAGCAGCATTGGTTGGAACTACAAACGGTTATCAAAAACTAGAACCTGCATTTAGAGCAAAGGCAACAAGTAACGTTCACGCAATCGTTGATATTGATGGTACGCTATCATTTGTACATCCTGAATCGGGAGAAGGCGACGACAGTAAACGTACCTCAGCCGCTACGTATTGGTTTGGTTATTCCAAAACAGAAAATCCTGAACTATGGAAGCAGGCATCGCCTTTAACACATGCCGGTGCTTTTACTCCACCCACCTTATTCATCAACAGCTCTGTTGCAAGAATGCACGCAGGCCGTAATGATTTTATGCAACTGCTTCGCAACAATAATATTTACACAGAAGTAAAAGAATTTGAAAACTCACCACATTCCTTTTGTTTATTTGAACCGTGGTTCACACCTACGGTTGAAGCTATTGACACATTCCTGCAAAACGTATTTCCTAAAAAGTAGAGATCAAGATGAAAAAGATACAACTCCTGATACTGTTGATATTGATTAGTATATATGACGTAACAGCACAAACCTCCAACCCCCAACAGTATAAATATATATTTACTGTTGCAAAGGATGGCACTGGTGATTATAAATATATCCAGGATGCGATCGATGCCATGCGTGTATATCCATTGGCACGTATTACACTGTATATTAAAAACGGAGTGTACAACGAAAAGATCGAACTGCCGGCTAATAATACCGACGTAACATTTATTGGGGAGAGTGTAGAAAAAACGATCATCAGCTTCAATGATTATTCGGGAAGAGGAAAGCATACAACCTTCACTTCGTACACGGCAAAAATTTCGGGCAATCGTTTTATTGCAGAGAATATTACGTTTGCCAATAGTGCCGGTGCTGTTGGACAAGCATTGGCTTTGTATGTTGATGCTGATAAAGCAGTCTTTCGGAATTGTCGTTTCCTCGGCAACCAGGATACCATTTTTGCAGCTGGCGAAAATGCACGACAGTTATTTGTTGATTGTTATATAGAAGGTACAACCGATTTTATTTTTGGTCCATCAACGGCGGTATTTCAAAACTGTACGATCCGGGCAAAATCAAACTCCTACATTACAGCCGCCAGCACAACTGAAGGGAAAAACTTCGGTTATGTATTTCTTGATTGTAAGATCATGGCCGATTCAACTGTTACAAAATTATTTTTAGGAAGACCGTGGCGTGCACATGCTAAAACCGCTTTCATCCGTTGTGAACTACCCAAACAAATTGCAGACGAAGGTTGGAATAACTGGAGCAATCCTGCAAACGAAACAACCGTTCGTTATGTTGAATATAAATCTACCGGAGTAGGTGCTTCTGCAGCAAAGCGGGTAGCATGGAGCAAACAGTTAACTGACAAAGAAGCGAAAGAATATACACTCGAAAACATTTTTTCAAATTGTAACTCTACTGTTCAGCAGGATTCGCAGTGGTTTCAGCAGATCCGTACAAAAGCGTTTGAATGGCCTGCAGCGAAATGATCCATGTATTTTATCTTGCTATAAATGCTTAATAATTGGAATAGCTGGCAACGATTGCATGAAAAATGATCTGTACTTTAGTCAACAATTAATATCTTGACCTTTCGAACGATCAACTTTCCATATGAGCCAACGCAATCAGTATCTCTTCCCATTTATTCTAGTGACCAGTTTATTTTTTCTCTGGGCTTTTCTGCATAATATCAATCCCATTTTAATTCCACATTTAAAGAAAGCCTGCCAGTTAACTGATACGCAATCTGCATTTGTCGATACGGCAGTTTATTTGGGTTATTTCTCAATTGCACTACCGGCAGGTTGGTTCATGCACAAATACGGCTATAAAAAAGGGATCATGTTTGGTTTGCTTTTGTATGGAGTAGGAGCGTTATTATTTATTCCGGCAGCAAATGCCAGAGAATATTCCTTTTTTCTCGTTGCTTTATTTATCAGTGCAGCGGGCGCTACTTTTTTAGAAACAGTTGCCAATCCATATATCGCCAAACTGGGCGATGCAAAAACTGCTGCACAACGCTTGAACTTTGCACAGTCGTTTAATGGCGTGGGTGCATTTATTGCTCCCATTATCGGCGGGCAGATCATTTTATCCGGTATTGAGCATTCGAAAGAAGAATTGCAACAAATGGATGCAGCAACACTCGCCAGTTATCTGGATGGAGAAGCGGCAACAGTAAAAATTCCTTATCTCGTGATTGGTGCAATCGTTATGATCTTACTTGCTTTATTCTTTGTAACAAAGCTTCCGGAAATAAAAGAAGAGAATGGTGACGATGCAAAAAGTTCAAAATTTTCGTTTCGTGTTTTTAGACATGCGCATTTGAAATGGGCTGTTGTTGCACAATTATTTTATGTAGGTGCACAAACTTGTGTTGGTAGTTTTTTTATACGCTTCGCCCGGTTTGCAGAAGACATGCCTGAAAAAAGAGCTGCTTTTCTGTGGGGTTCGGTTGCCATGGTGGGTTTTATGATCGGTCGTTTTTCAGGAACGTTTTTAATGCGTTACATCAAACCCGCAAAACTATTGGGCATTTACGCAGTGATCAATATGTTATTACTCAGTGTGGCTGTATTTGCAAAAGGAGATGCAGCTGTGTATGCATTGATGGCGGTACCGTTCTTTATGTCGATCATGTTCCCCACCATTTTCGCAATGGGCATTTCGAATTTGGGTGAAGAAACAAAAATAGCTTCGTCTTTTATTGTGATGTCGATCGTAGGTGGCGCAATATTTCCATTGTTCATGGGACAGATATCGGATGCAAGCGGTGGTAATATTCAACTGGCATATATCGTACCCATTGTGTGTTTTGCTGTAATTGGTTTGTTTGCGTACCGTTTCAGGAATCTGTTTACCGATAACACGTCAACCGCACATTAACCATGAAAAGATATTGCCTGGCTTTGGATTTAAAAGATGATGAAGCATTGATTGCTGAATACGAAGCCTATCACCAAAATGTATGGCCGGAAATTTTGCAAAGCATCAAAGAATCCGGAATTGAACACATGGATATTTACCGAACGGGAAATCGTTTGTTCATGATCATGGAAGTAAATGATGCGTTCAATTTTGAAAGCAAAGCAGCCGCAGATGCTGCCAATGAAAAAGTACAGGAATGGGAAACGCTGATGTGGAAGTACCAACAGGCACTGCCCGGCAGCAAGCCCGGTGAGAAATGGAAACTAATGGAAAATATATTTTCAATATAACAATGTTCAGTTTAAATAATAAGATCGCAATTATTACCGGTGCCGGAAGTGGTATTGGAAAAGCAACAGCCAAACTGTTTGCAAAACAGGGAGCACAAGTTCATATTCTTGATTTTGATGAAACGTCTGCATTAGAAGCAGTCAAAGAAATTACAGAAGAAGGCGGCAACTGTTCTTCTGTAAAAGTTGATGTGAGCAATCAGCAGGAAGTAAAAGCAATCATCGATAACATTGCTTCTGCATCCGGTCGCATTGATATTTTGTTCAACAATGCCGGTGTTGCCCATGTTGGTACTGTGGAATCTACTTCCGAGCAGGATTTTACACGCCTGTTCAATGTAAATGTAAAAGGTGTATATAATTGTATGCAGGCTGCCATTCCGCACATGAAAGCGAATGGCGGTAGTATTTTGAATATGGCATCTGTTGCTTCTTCGGTTGGTATTCCTGATCGGTTTGCTTACTCGATGACAAAAGGAGCCGTTGCAGCAATGACTTTATCTACTGCAAAAGATTATCTCAATACAGGAATTCGTTGTAATTGTATTTCACCTGCTAGAGTACATACTCCTTTTGTAGATGGATTTATCAATAAAAATTATCCGGGAAAAGAGAAAGAGATGTTTGAAAAGTTGTCAAAGAGTCAACCCATCGGTCGTATGGGCAAACCCGATGAAATTGCTCATTTGGTTTTGTATCTCTGCAGCGATGAAGCATCTTTTATTACCGGATGTGATTATCCGATCGATGGTGGATTTATTAAACTGAGTAATTGATTTGATTCTTACTTGTATAATGTATTATTAACTATAAAAATAAAATGATCTTACCGCTGATGGGGCTGTGCCAGGATGGCCTCCCCGAAAGGGGGAGGTCGGGAGGGGGTTATGAAACTGATTCGCTTTGGTGAAGCCGGCAACGAAAAGCCCGGCGTTTGTATCAACCAGGAATACTTTGATGTATCTGGTTTTGTAAAAGATTATGATGAAACTTTTTTTGCAACCGATGGTGTTGCAAACCTTGCAACTATCATCGAACAAAATAAAATTGCGTTGCCGAAAATTGCAAGCGATACAAGATTGGGTGCTCCTGTTGCACGTCCATCAAAAATTATTTGTATTGGATTAAACTATGCCGATCATGCAAAAGAAACCAATGCAACCCCACCAACCGAGCCGGTGATCTTTATGAAAGCAACATCGGCGATCTGTGGTCCGTTTGATGATGTAGTGATTCCAAAAAATTCGGAGAAGACCGATTGGGAAGTAGAATTAGCCGTCATCATCGGAAAAAAAGCAAGTTATGTTTCTGAAGCTGATGCCATGAATTATGTAGCAGGATATTGTTTGCATAACGATATCAGCGAACGTGCATTTCAATTGGAAAGAGGCGGTACCTGGGATAAAGGAAAAGGTTGCGATACGTTTGCACCATTGGGTCCCTGGTTTGTTACAAAAGATGAAATAACCGATGTAGATGATCTTAAACTTTGGTTGAAAGTAAACGGCAAGCAAATGCAGAATGGTACAACAGCCAATCTCATCTTCAATGTTCCTTTTGTTGTAGCGTATGTCAGTCAGTTTATGACCTTGCTGCCCGGTGATATTATTTCAACCGGCACACCCGCAGGAGTTGGATTAGGATTTAATCCGCCTGTGTATTTACAACCCGGCGATGTAATGGAACTGGGTATTGACGGTTTAGGTGAATCAAAACAAACATGCGTGGCGTATGCGGGTTGATACACATGTACATTTTTGGGAGTACGATCAACAGCGTGATGATTGGATGGACAGTATGCCTGTATTGCAACAGAATTATTTACCAGGTAGTCTGGTTTTGACATTGGAAGAAAATAAGATCGACGGTTGTGTAGCGGTGCAGGCCAGTCAATCGGAAGAGGAAACAATGTTCATGGTTGATCTGGCAAACAAACATCAATTCATTAAAGGAGTTGTTGGCTGGATCGATCTGCAAAATGAAAATATTGAAGAGCGGTTGCAGCATTTTTCACAATACCCGATCATTAAAGGATGGCGGCATGTGGTGCAAGGGGAACCAAACGATTTTTTATCACGACCCAAATTTCAACGTGGAGTAAAAGCATTACAACCTTTTGGCTACACGTACGATATTCTCATCTATCATCATCAACTGCAACCGGCCATTGAATTTGTATCGCAGTTTCCGGAGCAGCAACTGGTGATCGATCATTGTGCAAAACCGGATATTGCCAATCAACAAATCCATGATTGGAAAAATTTGATGCAGGAAATAGCAAAGGCGCCCAACGTGTATTGCAAACTATCGGGTTTAGTAACAGAAGCAAAGTGGAACGATTGGACAGAGGCCGACTTGCATGCTTATCTCGATGTGGTGTTTGATGCATTTGGTATCGATCGTTTAATGTTTGGTAGTGATTGGCCGGTAGTATTAGTGTCGGGTGGTTATAGCAGTTGGGTGAAAGTGCTCGATAGTTATATGCGGAACTTCAGTGAAACAGACAAAGTAAAAGTGTTCGGTAAAAATGCCATGCACTTTTATCATTTATAGAACTTTGAAAATACAATCGTATGGATCTGCAATTGAAAGAGAAAGTGATCATTGTTTCCGGTGGTGCCAAAGGTATTGGTGAGGGCATTGTAAAAGTATTGGCGGCCGAAGGAGCCATACCGGTGATCATTGGAAGAAGTGAAGAAGATAATTTAATAACCGTAAAAGCAATTGAAGCAACCGGTGGCAAATGTTTTCAGGTAAAGGCCGAACTTTCTAACCCGGATGAATGCAAACATGCAGTAGAAGCAGTCATTAAACAATTCAACCGAATTGATGGGCTGGTGAACAATGCCGGTGCAAATGATGGCGTGGGATTAGAAAACGGAGACTATGAAAAATTCATGGCCTCTCTGCATAAGAATTTAATTCATTACTATTTATTGGCACATCATGCATTGCCGGAATTAAAGAAAACAAAAGGTGCGATCGTAAACATTACTTCAAAAACTGCGGATACAGGACAAGGTGGCACATCGGCTTATGCTGCCAGTAATGGAGGACGAAATGCATTAACAAGAGAATGGGCTGTTGAATTGTTGAAATATGGCATTCGTGTAAATGCAGTTGTGGTGGCAGAATGTTTTACACCGCTGTATGCACGCTGGATCGAAACATTACCCAACCCGCAGGAAAAATTAAAAGAGATCGAATCCAAAATTCCATTGGGCAACAGAATGACCACAGCAGAAGAAATTGCAAATGCAGTTGTGTTCCTGTTATCAGAAAGGTCCAGTCATACAACCGGTCAGTTGGTGTATGTAGATGGTGGTTATGTGCATCTCGACAGAGCGTTGGCAAATGCATAAAGAAGTTTAAATGGCAGCAACGGTTATTTCATTATTTCCGTCTGTCAAAGCAGATCGATTGTTTTTCAAATAGATTTAATTATACAGCAACATGAAAAAGACAGGTCTTATAATTGCAGCAATGTTTAGTTCAATTGTGTTGCTGGCACAAACAGAAATACCGTTATACAGTGGTTCCGTTCCTAATTCAAAACCTGCGCCGAATAAAGAAAGTTCGTTGACCAGAGATAATGTTACACGCATTTCAAAAGTGAGTGTGCCAACGCTTACGGTTTACAAACCTGTAACACCTAATGGTATGTCGGTGATCATTTGCCCCGGTGGTGGTTATGGCATTTTAGCTTTTGATAAAGAAGGTACACGTGTAGCGGAAGAAATGAACAAATGGGGCATCACTGCTTTTGTGTTGAAATACCGCTTGCCCGATGATACTACCAATATCGACAGAAGTCTTGCTCCGTTACAGGATGCACAACAGGCCGTTCGTTTAGTGCGAAGCAGAGCAACAGAATGGGGATTGAAGAAAGATAAGATCGGCATCATGGGTTTTTCTGCCGGAGGACATTTAGCATCAACTGCAGCAACACATTTTTCCAGAAAAGCAGATGCAACAAACAACGATACAACTTCTGTTCGTCCCGATTTTACCATTCTTATTTATCCGGTCATCAGTTTCGACAGTACCATCACACACAAAGGATCAAGAAATAATTTAGTTGGTGCAACTGCATCAGCAGAGAAGATAAAATTATATTCCAACGAATTGCAGGTAAATGCAAAAACGCCTCCTTCGTTTTTGGTACATGCAGGCGATGATGCTACAGTGCCGGTTGAAAACAGTATTCGTTATTATCAGGCTTGTATTCAATACAAAGTGCCTGCAGAAATGCATCTCTATCCAAAAGGTGGTCATGGTTTTGGAATGTATAATAAAACAACAACGGATAACTGGATGGAGCGTTTGCAAAACTGGCTTAACACACTAAAGTAATTTTATGAAACCGATCAATACAGCAATCTGTTCCTTTGGTATGAGTGGCTGGGTATTTCATGCACCATTCATCAGTACGCATCCCGGCTTTAACTTTTACGCTGTATGGGAACGAAGCAAGAATCTGGCACAGGAAAAATATCCTGCTGTAATAACATACCGAACTTTAGAAGAGATGCTGGGAGATGAAAATGTTGAACTGGTTGTAGTGAACACACCCAACATTACACATTACGATTATGTAAAAAGGGCATTGCTTGCAGGTAAGCATGTTGTAAGCGAAAAACCATTTACCGTAACAGTTGTTGAAGCAGAAGAACTCATTGCACTGGCCGATGAAAAAAAATTAAAACTGTCTGTATTTCAAAACAGAAGATATGACAGTGATTATAAAACCATCAAATCGGTACTTGATCAAAAACTGTTAGGCAATATTGTTGAAGCAGAATTTCATTTCGATCGGTTTAAAGAAGAGATCAGTCCGAAAGCACACAAAGAAGTGCCGATGAAGGGAACAGGTGCGTTGTACGATCTTGGTTCGCATCTTATTGATCAGGCATTGCAATTGTTTGGCATGCCGCAAGCGGTGTTTGCTGATATTACAGCGATGCGTCCTGTTTCACAAGTGGATGATTATTTTGAAGTGTTGCTGTATTATCCTTCATCAAGAGTACGCATCAAAGGAAGTTACCAGGTGCGTGAAGCATTGCCCGGTTATGTATTGCATGGAAGTAAAGGTTCATTCATCAAACCAAAAACGGATATGCAGGAAGCACAACTGCAAACACATATGTTGCCGACTGATGCCGCTTATGGCATTGAACCCGAATCTGAAAAAGGATTGTTGCATACAGAAGTGGATGGCAACATCATCAAAGAATATATTCCTTCATACAAAGGAAACTATACAGATTACTACGAAGGCATTTATCAAGCCATTCGTAACAATGCGCCATTGCCTGTAACGGCAATAGAAGGGATGCAGGTGATAAAAATTATTGAAGCTGCATTTAAAAGTAGTGAAGAAAAAAGTGTGATTGAATTATGAAACGTGTTTTAACGATAGGCTTTGTTTTGGTAAGCCTCGCTGTTTCGGCACAGAGTGTTTCGAAAGTGTGGGTGGCTGATAATGGTAATGGCACTTACAAGAATCCGGTAGTGAATGCAGATTACAGCGATCCCGACGCCATTCGTGTTGGTGATGATTATTATATGGTCTCATCTTCATTTAATCATATTCCCGGCTTACCTATTCTTCATTCAAAAGATCTGGTGAACTGGAAACTGATCGGTCATGCATTAAAACGTCAACCACCATTCGACCATTTCTCAACTGTACAACATGGTGGTGGTGTATGGGCACCATCGATCCGTTATTACAATAATGAATTTTATATCTACTACCCCGATCCTGATTTTGGTATTTATCTCACCAAAGCAAAAAATATCAACGGTCCGTGGAGCGAACCTGTGTTGGTTGAAGGCGGAAAAGGCTTGATCGATCCATGTCCGTTGTGGGATGATAACGGTAAAGTATATCTCACACATGCATATGCAGGTAGTCGTGCAGGTATTAAGTCGATCCTTGTTGTAAAAGAGATGAACAAAGCAGGAACAAAAACGATCAGCGATCCGGTATTGGTATTCGATGGAAGAGAAAGCGACCCAACACTGGAAGGACCAAAGTTTTACAAACGCAATGGCTTCTATTACATTTTTGCACCGGCAGGTGGTGTAAGTACAGGTTGGCAATTAGTACTTCGTTCAAAAAATATTTATGGGCCGTATGAACGCAAAGTGGTGATGGATCAGGGAACTACTACTGTCAATGGGCCGCACCAAGGTGCGTGGGTATCTACACAAACAGGTGAAGATTGGTTTTTGCATTTTCAGGATAAAGATGCGTACGGACGAGTAGTGCACCTGCAACCAATGAAATGGGTGAATAACTGGCCGGTGATCGGTGCAGATAAAGATGGTGACGGTAAAGGTGAACCTGTTCTCACTTACAAAAAGCCAAACGTAGGAAAAACATTTCCGCTTGCTACTCCGCCTGAATCGGATGAATTCAATTCTCCTTCATTGGGTTTGCAATGGCAGTGGGAAGCCAATCCGCAACAATATTGGGCGATGGCAACGCCAGCCGGTTCTTTACGGATGTTTTCGGTGCTGAAGCCCGACTCTATTACATCTGCCTGGGATTATCCAAACATCCTAGGCCAAAAATTTCCGGCCGATGAATTTACTGCTACAACGAAAATTTTGTTCCAGCCAAAATGGGAAGGCGAACGGTTTGGGTTGACCATACACGGCGCCGATTATGCGACTGTTTCTGTGATCAAACGGAAAGATGGGAACTACATTTCTTTTGCGATGTGCAAAGAAGCAGACAGAGGGAAAAAGGAAACAGTACAGGACGGTGAAAAACTCAACAGTAAGGATATTTATTTACGTGTAAAAGTAACACAGGGAGCAGTGTGCGAATTCAGTTACAGTGAAGATGGAATCAGTTTCAAAAAGATTGGCGACCAGTTGAAAGCAAAACCCGGCAGATGGGTGGGCGCCAAAGTGGGTATGTTTTTTACACGGACGAATAAAACAAACGATGCGGGTGTAACGGATGTTGATTGGTTTCGAATTACACAATAAGTTTTCAACGATTGTATACATACTACAACTACTAAAATTGCCATATGGAAAGAAGATCATTCGTAAAATACACGGCAGCAGCAGGTGCATCCTTAATGCTGCATCCTTTCTCTTCAATTGCTGCCGGTTCAGCCACTAAATTAAAACTCGCACTTGTTGGTACAGGTGTACGTGGTACAAGCTTGTGGGGCAAACAAATTGTCACTGAATTTAAAGATGCCTGCGAATTTGTGGGTTTGTGTGATATCAATCCCGGCCGGCTTGCTTACGGCAAAGAGTACATGGGTGTAAGCTGTCCTACGTTTATCAACGTAGATGAAATGCTGAAACAGATCAAAGCCGATTATGTAATTGTCACAACTGTTGACTCTACACACGACGAAATAATTGTGAAGGCCTTGAACGCAGGCTTCAATGTAATTACTGAAAAACCAATGACGACTGACGAAGACAAGTGTCGGCGAATTTTAGAAGCAGAGAAAAAATCAGGCAAAAAAGTAACGGTGGCGTTTAACTATCGCCACAGTGTACATGCCATGCAGTTGAAAGAATTGCTGGCAGCTAACCGTGTTGGAAAAATAACCTCTGTTGATTTTAATTGGTATTTGAATGTGAATCATGGCTCCGATTATTTCCGTCGTTGGCATGGCCGCATGGCAAAAGGTGGTTCATTATGGGTGCACAAAGCAACACACCATTTTGATTTGCTCAACTGGTGGCTCAATAGTGAACCGGTTGAAGTAAGTGCCTATGGTTCGTTGGAGCATTACGGAAAAAACAATGCCTTCCGGGGAACCAAATGCCGTGGTTGCGAACACAAACCCAATTGTAAATTCTATTGGGACATTACTGCCAACAAACACAATGTCAACCTGTACGTTAACAACGAGCACCACGATGGTTATATCCGTGATGGTTGTGTGTGGAGCAACGACATCGATATTTACGACAAGATGAGTGCGCAGATCATTTATGCAAATGGTGTAACTGTTAACTATTCACTTACCACATATTCGCCCTACGAAGGATGGCAAATTGCATTCAACGGAATGAAAGGAAGAATTGAAACATGGGAAGATATTCCTTACCTGCAAAAAACGCAGGAAGATCAAGGCAAACGTCATGCAATTGAAATGAGTAATGCTGATGATGCTGTACCCGGCGAAGTACGGGAGATCATGGCCTGGGATAATTTTGGAAAAGAACATGAAGTGTATACTACGCCAAAAATTCGTGGCGGGCATGGTGGTGGTGATATTCGTATGCAGCGCAGAATGTTTACCAATACCAACGATAATCCACACCATGTAATGGCAGGAACGAGAGAAGGTGCCATGAGCATCCTCATTGGTATTGCAGCACGGAAAAGTATTCAACTCAAACGCCCGGTGAAGATCAGTGAGCTTACAGATCTTGTACCAATGGCAAACAGATTCTAAAAATTGAAGTATGATAAAGCAACGATTCTTGATGGCTGTTCTTGTATTATTGATCAGCACAACTATATCAGCACAAAGCAAACAGGAAACAGCCGTTAGTAATGCTGTTGAAAAGCTACGCACTGCAATGGTTAGTGGCGAACGTGCAACACTTGATGCAATAGCTGCTGAGCAGCTCAGTTATGGCCATTCAAGTGGTTTGATCGAAACAAAAGCGCAGTTTGTAGAGAAGATCGCCAGTGGTCAATCCGATTTTGTTTCAATTGAGTTTAAGAATCAAACCATCAGCATCAGCAAAAACACAGCAATTGTGCGTCACGAACTGCATGCTGTTACCAACGATAACAACAAACCCGGCGAAGTACACCTCAAGATCCTGCTCATTTGGCAAAAACAAGGAAAAGAGTGGAAATTATTGGCCCGTCAGGCAGTCAGAATTACCCCATAAAACAGACAAACGTACTCCTTCGCAGGTTATTAAACCTGTAATTTTATCTGGTTGATTTTGAATCATTTTTACGCAACAATTCCCGATAACGATTGCGTAAATAAATCCCTGTATTTCCTTGAATATGCTGCCACATAAGGGTAAAATTGTACACTCGAAACCTGCGCCAATTCTATTCCTTAACGATTCAACGATGTCATGAAAAAAATCATTCTTATACTTCCTTTTCTTTTAACAGTTTGCGCAGCGTTTGCACAGTTCAATGTAAAAATGCCCGTGGTGGTTGCTCCCAAATTCAAAAAAGATACAACCAACATTAAGAAGTTTGGCGCTGTTCCCGATGGTAATACACTCAATACAAAAGCCATCAACAATGCAATTGATGCCTGCAGTAAAAAAGGTGGTGGTGTTGTATTGGTTCCTGCAGGTTTATGGTTAACAGGACCGATTGTACTGAAGAGTAATGTGAATCTTCATTTAGCAACAGGATCAACGTTACTGTTTACAGCTGATAAATCGCAATACACACTAGTGAAAGCAAACTGGGAAGGTTTACCTCAAATGCGTAACCAATCTCCTATCTCTGCAACCGGCGTAAGTAATATTGCTATTACAGGTAAAGGAATTGTTGATGGTAATGGTGATGGATGGCGCTCAGTAAAAAGTGATAAGTTAACTGCAGGTCAATGGAAAAAATTAGTTGCGAGTGGCGGTGTGGTGAGTGATGATAAAAAAACATGGTATCCTTCTGAAGCTTTTATGAAAGCAAGCAAAGGACCGGCAAACCCTGGTGAAATTAAACCTGAACGTGATGCAGCTTACTTTGCAGGCATCAAAGATTTTCTTCGTCCAAACATGGTGTTGATCACTGAGTGCAAATACATTTTATTAGAAGGCGTAACCTTTCAAAATTCAGCAGCTTGGTGTTTGCATCCATTGATGAGTGAGCACTTAACTGTCCGCAACATTTTTGTAAAAAATCCCTGGTATGCACAGAATGGTGACGGTATTGATGTAGAAAGTTGCAGCAATGTACTCATTGAAAATTCCGTGTTTGATGTGGGTGATGATGCATTGTGTATGAAGAGTGGTCGTGATGCAGAAGGCCGCAAACGTGCAATGCCCACACAAAATGTGATCATTCGTGGCTGTACTGTGTATGCATCGCATGGTGGTTTTGTTATTGGCAGTGAAATGAGTGGTGGTGCAAGAAACATGTACATCAGCAATTGCACATTCATTGGAACAGATATTGGTCTTCGTTTTAAAACAACAAGAGGCCGTGGTGGTGTGGTTGAGAATATCTTCATCAAAGACATCTACATGAAAGATATTCCTGCTGAAGCCATTTTGTTTGACATGTATTACATGGCGAAAGATCCTGTTCCACTCTTAGGTGAAAAAAGAGAATTACCAAAAGTGGAAGTAAAACCCGTTGATGAAACAACCCCGGTGTTCAGGAATTTCCATATCAGCAATGTGTATTGCAATGGTGCAGCAAAAGGCATTTTTGTTAGAGGACTTCCTGAAATGCATGTTAAAGATATTGTTTTAGAGAATATGGTATTGCAGGCCGATAAAGGAATTGATGTGCAGGAAGCAAGCGGTATTACGTTCAAAAATATCCAGATCATTTCTGCTGATACAAAACCGGTAGTGGATATTCTCAACAGCGATAATATTTCATTTGATAAGATCACTTACAAAGATGGCAGTGAAGTACTGTTTCGTGTAAGTGGTGATCGTAATAAAAACATCACGATTAAAAATACAAACGCCAGCAACGCCAAAGAAAAATTGCTTTTGGAATTTGGTGCTGATGCAAAAGAAATTAATTGGTTATCTAAATAAAAACGATTGGCCGTAGCACATAAAAAAGGAACATGAAGAAACTTATTACAATAGTACTACTTGCAATTACGCTTCAGTCAACTGCTCAAACAAAATATAGCGAGAAGATTGCTGCCACAGTTGATAAAATCTGGCCCGATAGTTTACCCATCGGCAGCAGAACCAAATGGAGCTACGACATGGGCGTGGTGCTGAAAGGTTTTGAAAGCCTTTGGATGCGTACAGGTAATGTGGCTTATTACAATTCCATCAAAAACCGTATGGATTATTTCGTACAAAATGATGGAACGATCAAAGGATATGAAGCAGAAGAATACAATATCGATCATGTAAACAATGGTAAGCTGGTGTTAATGCTGTATCGTATTACCGGTGCAGACAAGTACAAGAAAGCAGCCATGCATCTCCGTGATCAGTTGCGTACACATCCTCGTACGAAGGAAGGTGGTTTCTGGCATAAGAAGATTTATACCAACCAGATGTGGTTGGATGGTTTGTATATGGGTGCTCCGTTCTATGCAGAGTATGCCATGCTCTTTCACGAAGACACAGCCTTTAACGATATTGCCAACCAGTTTATCTGGATGGAGAAACATGCACGGGATCCAAAAACAGGATTACTCTATCATGCATGGGACGAAAGTAAAGAACAGCAATGGGCCAATAAAACAACAGGCACTTCACCGCACTTCTGGGCAAGAGCAATGGGTTGGTATGCAGATGCATTGGTTGATGCACTCGACTACTTCCCTGCTGATCATCCAAAACGCAAAGACCTCATTGCAATATTGAACCGTTTGGTAAATGCCATTGAAAAACAACAAGACCCAACAACTGGTTTGTGGTACGATGTGATGGTATACAATGGTCCCGGTAAAGAGAAAAACTATTTTGAAGCATCTGCTTCTTCTCAATTTGTATATGCAGTTGCAAAAGGTGTTCGCAAAGGATATTTACCAGCTGCTAAACTTTCGATTGCAAAAAAAGGATATGATGGAATTGTAAAACGTTTCATCAAAGAAGAGAACGGTCAAACGAATTTGCATGGCACAGTGAAAGTATCAGGACTTGGTGGCAAGCCTTACCGTGATGGAAGTTTTGCATACTACATGAGTGAAGATGTGATTGTGAATGATGCAAAAGGTGTTGGTGCATTTTTATTGGCAGCAGGAGAAATGGAACAGTTGCCCACACAAGCCATTGGGAAAGGCAAAACTGTTTTGCTCGACCGTTGGTTCAACAGTGAGAAAAAGAAAGATGCTGGCGACCAAATGAGTTACTGGCATTATACATGGGAAGAAAGAAGTCATGGTGGTTATTATACACTCGGAACTATTTTCGAACGCTATGGTGCAAATCTTAAATCATTAGATGTTGCGCCAACAGCGAGCAATCTCAGCAAAGCATCGGTTTATGTAATGGTTGATCCTGATCATATCCGTGATAATCCAAAACCAAATTATGTTACAGCAACAGATGTAGCTGCAATCAGCAATTGGGTAAATGCAGGCGGTGTGTTGGTAATATTGGCCAACGACAGTAACAACTGTGATCTGCCTCATTTAAATCTGCTTGCAAATAAGTTTGGCATCAACTTCACCAACAACAGTTTGAACATGGTGAAGAATGATACCTATGTGCAAGGTGAAGTAATGCCCGGCGTAAACAATCCTGTTTTCAAAACAACAAAAAGAATGTTCCTGAAAGAACTCAGCGAACTCACTGTAAAAGCACCGGCAAAAGCATTGGTAACAAAAGACAATGCTGTGATCATTGCTGTTGCAAAATATGGCAAAGGAACTGTGTTTGCTGTGGGCGATCCATGGGTGTATAACGAATATATTGATAACAGGAAACTGCTACCCGCAGAATTCGAAAATTATAAAGCAGCAGAAGACCTTGTAAAATGGCTATTGCAGCAGGCAGTTAAGAAGTGAGGACGAAGCTGACGATATTGAGTTTTGTAATGGTTTATTTGCTGATCAATTTTTCAGCAAACAGTCAACAAAGATTGGTGGTTGCACAGGATGGAAGTGGAAATTACAAAACAGTACAGGAAGCCATCAATAGTTTAAGTGATTCATCAGCAGTTACAAGATCGATCTATATTAAGAAAGGGATCTACAAAGAAAAGATCTTCATCAAGAAAAATAATCTCGTACTCGAAGGCGAAGACAGAACAACCACTACTATAACAGCCGCCATTGCAAGAGATGAATGGCGCTGCGATCATATAGATGATTGGGGCGTTGCCACCATGAATGTTGGCGCCAATGATATTACATTGAAAAACCTCACCGTCAGCAACAGCTATGGTTTTGATTTTTTGCAAGACAGAGTTGTTGCCTGTGCTGCTGATACTGTGAACAAAAAGAAAACGATCACAAAGGGTGGTCACCAGATGGCACTGCGAACAATGGGCTGCACAAGGTTAAAAGCCATCAACTGTAATTTCAAAGCTTATGCAGGCGATACAGTGAGTCCATGGGAAGTAGAGAATGGCATGTGGTATTTCAAAGATTGTGTAATGGAGGGTGGTGTTGATTTTTATTGTCCACGTGGCTGGGCATTTGCAGAGAACTGTGAGTTTATTGCCAACACCGGCTCTGCTGCAATATGGCATGACGGTTCAAGACATGAAGATTCAAAAACTGTTTTGCTCAATTGCAGGTTTAAAGGTTATGATGGGTTTCTGTTGGGTCGCTATCATCGTGATGCACAGTTTTATCTCATCAATTGTTTGTTTGCAGATAACATGAAAGATGCGCCCATCTATCGTGTTTCAACAACCAATAACATTCAATGGGGCGAACGGATCTACTATTACAATTGTCACCGGAAAGCAGGCAATTATGCCTGGTTCAATAATAATATCAGTAAGGAATTGGTTCAAAAGATCAATGCACAATGGGTGTTTGGTGAACGATGGAAACCATAAAACAAGAATAGCGATGATCATCAAATAAGAAGATCATTGCTGTTCAGTTAATAATTTAAAGTGAGCACAAGATGCAGTTATCAAAAGAAACGTTATCGAAATTAAACGGCACGGTACAGTCTGTTCCTGCAGATGCATTGTTTGCATTACCTGAAAAAGTACTTCAGTTTGGTACAGGTGTGTTGTTACGTGGTTTGCCCGATTATTTTATCGACAAGGCAAATAAGAAAGGCATGTTCAATGGCCGTGTAGTGATTGTAAAATCAACTGACAGTGGTGGCACAGATGCATATGAAGTGCAGGATGGTTTATTCACTCATTGCATCAGCGGTATCCGTCAGCAAAAAATTACAGAAGAGTATATCATCAATGCCTCTGTGAGTCGTGTGCTTTCTGCAAAATCGCAATGGCAGCAGATATTGGATTGCGCTTCCAATCCTGAAATGGAGATCATCATCTCTAACACAACCGAAGTTGGAATTGTATTGGTAGAAGAAGATAAGATCACTAACAACCCACCAGTATCGTTCCCGGGCAAACTCCTTGCATTCCTTCATGAACGTTATAAAGCATTCAATGGCGATGTAACTAAAGGAATGGTGATTGTACCAACAGAACTCATCACCGACAATGGAACAAAACTCCAGGCCATTGTCATGGAACTGGCGCATCTCAACAATCTTGATTATGCATTTATTGATTGGCTGGAAAATGCAAATACATTCTGCAATTCATTGGTCGATCGTATTGTGCCCGGTAAACTTCCTGTTGCACAACAAAAAGCAACAGAAGCAAAACTAGGTTTCACAGACGAACTAATGATCATGAGTGAACCTTACAGCTTGTGGGCTATTGAAACATCAAACCCAAAAGTACAAGAGGTATTAAGTTTTGCAAAAGCAGACGATGGGGTTGTTATTACCAATGATATTACCAAACAGCGTGAATTGAAACTTCGTTTGCTCAATGGTACACATACATTCTCGTGCGGCATTGCTTTCCTTTCAGGTTTTGAAACCGTGAAAGAAGCAATGGAAAACAAAACAATGGGTTTGTACGTGTATGATCTCATGCATCATGAAATAGCACCATGTGTTAGTAATGATAAGATTTCGGTGTTGGAAGCACGTGAGTTCTCCGGTAACGTTATCGACCGTTTCCGTAACCCGTTTATTGAGCATAAATGGATTAGTATTACGCTAAATTATTCGCACAAAATGCGCATGCGTAACATACCTTTACTGCTCAAACATTTTGAACAGGATCTCTATGTTCCCGGTTCGATGGCATTGGGTTTTGCAGCTTATATTTTATTTATGAAGTGTGAGCACAGTGAAAGTGGCACCTACTATGGTGAAGCTAACGGTGTAGTTTACCCGATACAGGATGAACACGCCGGTTTTTTCCATCAGCTTTGGAAAAACAATAAACCATCAGATGTAGTGAAGAAGGCATTGGCGAATGAGCAAATCCTTGGACATGATCTTTCAGAGTTACCCGGTTTTGCATTTGCAGTGAGCTCTTATATGGATGCGATGATGGAGGAAGGTGTGTTGAACACTGTAAAAAATTACCAGTTAAACAGAGATAAAGTAGAGAGTAATGAAGCATAAAGTTTTAAAAGTACATCCGAAGGACAACGTGATCGTGGCGTTGACCAATTTGAAAAAAGGAGAAACCATTTCATTCCAGGGTAATGAGTATGTGTTGCAGGACGATATCAATGCCAAGCATAAATTTTTTGAAAAAGAAATGCAGCCGGGTGATGAAGCCATCATGTATGGTGTATTGGTAGGCAAGGCGCAAAAACTTATTCCTGCAGGCGGATTGATGACCACAGAAAATCTGAAACATGCCGCTCTCCCATTTACATATCGCCCTTCGCATTACGAATGGCAGCCACCTGATGTGTCAAAGTTTCAGGGAAAAACATTTAATGGTTATAAGCGAAGCGATGGTCGTGTAGGTACTGCCAATTACTGGTTGTTCATTCCAACAGTTTTTTGTGAGAACAGAAATCTCGATGTGATACGTGAAGCCATGCATAATGAATTAGGTTATGCAGTAACAGCGAAATACAAAAGCTATACTCATCAATTACTCGAAGCATATCAGAAGGGTGAAAACATTGAAGATGTTGACCTCTCTCCTTCTGTTACTTCACAAAAGATACGTCCGTTTAAAAATGTTGATGGTATTAAGTTTTTAAATCACCAGGGTGGTTGTGGTGGTATTCGCCAGGATGCTGCCGTGCTGAGTAAATTATTAGCAGCATATGCTGATCATCCAAACGTTGGTGGTGTAACAGTATTGAGTTTGGGTTGCCAGAATTTACAGGTACAGGATTTCAGGAATGATCTCAAGCAGCACAATCCCAACTTCGATAAACCGCTGTATGTTTTTGAACAACAGCAATCGCAGAGTGAAGAGCAATTGATCGCTGAAGCGATCCGTAAAACATTTGAAGGATTGATCGAGATCAACAAACTTGAACGCCAGCCTGCATCACTCGATAAACTTTGTATTGGTGTGAAGTGTGGTGGTAGTGATGGCTTCAGTGGTATCTCTGCGAATCCTGCTGTTGGTTATGCATCAGATCTTGTTGTTGCATTAGGTGGTAAAATATTATTGGCTGAATTTCCTGAGTTATGTGGTGTTGAACAGGAACTCATCGATCGCACAAAAGAAAAAGAAAGTGCAGAAAAGTTCATTCACTTAATGACGGCTTATAACGACCAGGCATTGAAAGTGGGTTCAGGTTTTCACATGAATCCTTCGCCCGGTAATATTAAAGATGGATTAATTACGGATGCCATTAAGAGTGCAGGTGCTGCAAAGAAAGGCGGCACTTCTCCTGTGGTTGATGTATTAGATTATACAGAACCGGCAACAAAACCCGGCTTGAGTTTGGTTTGCACACCAGGTAACGATGTGGAAGCAACAACAGGTAAAGCGGCAAGTGGCGCCACATTGATCTTGTTTACAACAGGTCTTGGTACACCAACAGGTAATCCTGTTTGTCCAACTATTAAAGTTTCCACCAACAGTAATTTAACCAAACGCATGAACGATATCATTGATATTGATTGCGGACCGGTGATTGAAGGTGAAAAAACAATTGAAGAAATGGGTGAAGCCATTCTTGAATATTGTATTAAAGCAGCAAGCGGCGAAGTAACACCAAAAGCAGTGATATTGAACCAGGATGATTTCATTCCATGGAAACGTGGTGTGAGTCTGTAAGTATAGCAACGATTGAAATCGACCATATTTTCTTAGCAAAACAAACGACATGAAAAAGTTTTTAGACAGTAACTTTTTACTGCAAAGCAAAACAGCCGAGCAACTCTACCACGAGTATGCAAAGCAAATGCCTATCATCGATTATCATAATCACCTGCCACCAGAGCAGGTAGCAAATAATATCAACTTCGAAAATCTTACGCAGGTGTGGTTGTATGGCGATCATTATAAATGGAGAGCAATGCGTACGAATGGTGTGAATGAAAAGTTCATCACCGGTAATGCCAGCGATTGGGAAAAGTTTGAACAATGGGCAGCAACTGTTCCTTATACTTTACGCAATCCATTATATCATTGGACGCATCTTGAACTGCAACGCTATTTCAACATTGAAGAAGTATTGAATGCTGACAGCGCCAAACGTATTTATGACGATGCTACCGCACAATTGCAGAATGCATCGCATAGTGTGCAAGGTTTATTGCAACAGATGAATGTGAAACTCATCTGCACAACAGATGATCCTGTTGATGATTTGAAATACCATCAACAACTTCGTCAGCAAGGCAGCTTCACTAAAATGAATCCTGCTTTCCGTCCTGATAAAGCAATGAATGTTGATGATACCATCGGCTTCAATAATTATCTCACCTTATTAGAGAAGGCAGCCGATACATCTATCAGCACGTTCAACGATTATTTAGCTGCATTGAAAAAGCGTCATGACTATTTTGCAGCGAATGGTTGTGCGGTATCTGATCATGGATTGGAAGAGATCTATGCAGAAGATTATACCCAAACAGAGATCGTTGGCATTTTTGCACAGGTACGCAGCGGCGGCAACTTAACACTTGAAGAAAAGAAAAAATTCAAAAGTGCCATGCTGGTGATCTTTGCTGAATGGGATCATGAAAAAGGTTGGGTGCAACAATACCATTTAGGTGCATTGCGCAATAACAACAGCCGCATGTTGCAGCAGTTAGGTCCTGATACAGGTTGGGACAGCATCGGTGATTTCTCACAAGCAAGAGCTTTATCAAAATTCTTAAACCGTTTAGACAGTAATGATAAACTGGCAAAGACCATCATCTATAACCTGAATCCTGCCGATAATGAATTGTTCGCAACCATGATCGGCAATTTCAATGATGGTTCTGTTGCAGGTAAAGTACAATGGGGCAGCGGTTGGTGGTTCCTCGATCAGAAAGATGGAATGACCAAACAGATCAATGCACTCAGCAACATGGGACTACTCAGTCGCTTCGTTGGTATGTTGACTGATAGCCGCAGTTTCTTATCCTTTCCACGTCATGAATATTTCCGTCGTATACTTTGTAATATGTATGGTGAAGAGGTTGAGAATGGAGAATTGCCGAATGATATTGCATTGATCGGCAAAACCATACAGGATATCTGTTACAACAACGCAAAACAATATTTCAACCTGCAGCATCTCGATGCAGCAGAAACAGTAACATCAAAAAACATATAATCGAACATGCAAACATTGGATCTTTTTAACCTTTCAGGCAAAACTGCATTGGTAACCGGTTGCGATACCGGTCTTGGTATGGGAATGGCAACAGCATTGGCAGAAGCAGGTGCAGATATTGTGGGCGCTTCTATTGTAGAAGATTATTCTGCTGTTAAAGCAGCTATTGAAGCAACCGGCCGCAAGTTCACTTATCACCGTGTTGATATTGGCAACCGTGAAGCACTTTATGCATTCATCAATAAAGTAAAAGCAGAAAATAAAATTGATATTCTTGTGAACAATGCAGGTATCATTATGCGCAAACCTGCTGCTGAACATCCTGATGAGTATTGGGATAAAGTAGTTGACATCAACCTCAATGCACAATTCATTCTTGGTCGTGAGTTTGGTAAACACATGATCGATAACGGTGGTGGTAAGATCATCTTCACTTGTTCATTGTTAAGTTTCCAGGGTGGTATTAATGTACCAGGTTATACTGCAACAAAATCTGCAGTAGCTGGTTTGGTGCGTGCATTTGGTAATGAGTGGGGAAGCAAAGGTGTTTGTGTAAATGGTATTGCTCCAGGGTATATCGCAACAAATAATACACAGGCTTTGCGTGAAGATGCAGACAGAAGCAAATCAATTCTTGATCGTATTCCTGTTGGTCGTTGGGGTGTTCCTGCCGATTTTAAAGGACCGGTTACCTTCCTTGCATCATCAGCATCAGATTATGTAAATGGCACGGTGTTGTTTGTTGATGGTGGATGGATGGCGAGATAACAAAGCCGATAGTTAACAGTAATTAGTCATTAGTAATAAGATAGTCATGGCAACAAAAAAGGCAAAAGTTCCGGCAGTTCAATTGAAAGATTATAACAGCAATACTTACATGGATGGAGATATGGAAGTACGTTTTGCTGTGGGACCGGAAGAAACAAAAGGTTTCGATACACAACAACTCATCGATAATTTTTTGGTGAAAGATCTTCTGGTAGCTGATAAACTGAAATTAGTTTATACGCATTACGATCGTGTAATTGTTGGTGGTGCAGTTCCTGTATCAAAAACATTAACGCTTCCTAATCATCCCGAATTAAGAGCTGAGTATTTTTTGGAAAGAAGAGAGCTCGGCATCATTAACATTGGTGGCAAAGGAACTGTAATTGCAGATGGTAAGAAGTTTGACCTCGATAAACTTTCCTGTTTGTACCTCGGTAAAGGCACACAGAAAGTAAGTTTTACTTCTGCATCAAAAAAGAATCCTGCTGTGTTCTATTTATTATCATCACCTGCACATGCAACTTATCCAAATGCCATGTTCACAAAAGAACAGGCATCACCGGTTGAATTGGGCGCAGTTGAAACAGCGAATAAGCGTACGGTTTATAAATACATTCACCTCGATGGTTTGAAAAGCTGTCAATTGGTAATGGGTTTAACAGTGCTTGCTCCTGGTAGTGTATGGAATTCAATTCCACCACACACACATACACGCAGAATGGAAGTGTATTTGTATTTCGATTTACCGGAAGGACAACGCTTATTCCATTTCATGGGTAACCCAATGGAAACAAGACATATGGTAATGACCAACAACGAAGCTGTGATCTCTCCACCATGGAGTACACACTTTGGTTGCGGCACCACCAACTATGGTTTCATTTGGGGAATGGCCGGTGAAAATTTAGTTTATACTGATATGGACCCGGCTCCGGTTCCAACGCTGAAATAGTTTATGAGTAAAGTGCTTTGTTTTGGAGAATTGTTACTTCGATTGCCGCCTGCCAACGGAGGTGAATGGTTGCGTACCAACCAGGTGCCCGTGTTTGTTGGTGGTGCCGAACTCAATGTAGCAACAGCACTCGCTACCTGGCAAATGCCGGTGAAGTATTGCACAGCATTGCCAGACAATATCATTACACGTGATATTATTTCTTTCCTGCAAACAAAAAACATCGACACCTCTCCTATCATTCTTTCAGGCGAACGCATTGGATTGTATTATCTGAAAGAAGGCGCTGATATGAAGAGTGAAGAGAATGTGTTCGATCGGAAATATTCATCCTTCTCTACGCTTAATACAGGTGTGGTAAACTGGGATGAAATTTTACAGGATGTCGAATGGTTTCACTTCAGTGCCATTGCTCCTGCTGTGAGTGAAAAAGCTGCAGCGCTATGCCTGGAAGCAGTAAAGGCCGCATCGCAACGGAACATTCCCATTTCTGTTGACTTGAATTATCGTTCACTGTTATGGAAGTATGGTAAACAGCCTTGGGAAATCATGCCCAGTCTCGTAAAGTATTGCGATGTCATTATGGGCAATATATGGTCAGCACAAACATTGCTTGGTGTTTCTGTTGATGATAAACTGTTACAACCACGAAGCAAAGAAGTGTTTTTGCAACATGCTACTTACACAGGTAAGCAATTGTTCGAACGTTTTGTAAACTGTAAGTGGGTTGCCAATACATTTCGTTTTGATGCAGAGGCCGGTAATATCAGTTACTATGCAGCACTCAATACAAAAGAAGAACAGGCTGTGAGCCCTGTGTTTGCAACCGATGCCATTGTTGACAAAGTAGGCAGTGGCGATTGCTTTATGGCAGGCCTGATCTATGGATTAAAATCACAACATGCTATACAGGATGTGATCGGTTTTGCTGCAGCTGCTGCTTTTGCCAAGCTGCACGAAAAAGGCGATTCAACACAAAACACAGTAGAGTATATTCAACAGGTAAGAGCAAAATTTGAAACAACTAAACAACAATCATTTATTTCCTAGCATTTAAAACAACTGATATGTCGAAAAAAGTAGTAACACTCGGAGAGATTATGTTGCGTTTGTCAACCCCCGATTTTAAACGTTTTGTACAAGCTGATACATTTGATATCACTTATGGTGGTGGTGAAGCAAACGTATCTGCTGCACTATGTAACTATGGCTTAAACGGAACATTTGTTTCCAAAGTACCTAACAATCCAATCGGTCAATCGGCCATTAATCATTTACGTCGCTATGGTGTAGATACGCAGTTTGTTGCAAGAGGTGGTGACCGTTTAGGTATTTACTTCCTCGAAACTGGTGCATCTATGCGTGCATCACAAGTAGTATATGATCGTGCAGGTGCATCTATTGCAGATGTTGATGCAAGTGAATTTGACTGGGATAAAATTTTCGATGGCGCCGACTGGTTTCATACAACAGGTATTACGCCTGCATTGAGCGATAAAGCTGCTGCTTTAACGTTGGCTGCATTGAAAGCTGCAAAAGCAAAAGGTATCACCACTTCGATCGATCTTAACTTCCGTAAAAAATTATGGACAAAAGAAAAAGCCCGTGAAGTAATGACTGGCCTTTGCGAATTTGTTGATGTTTGTATTGGTAACGAAGAAGATGCTGACTTATGTCTTGGCTTCAAAGCAAAAGATACTGATGTTACAAAAGGTGAATTGAACCTTGATGGTTTCAAAGATGTATTCCAGCAAATGAAAGCGAAGTTTGGTTTCAAATTCATTGCTTCTTCCTTACGTGAAAGCCATAGTGCTTCTGATAATGGCTGGAGTGCATTGGTATATGATGGTACTGATTACTATCACACAAAACAATATAGTGTACGTATCGTTGACCGTGTAGGTAGCGGTGATTCATTTGCAAGTGGTTTGATCTACGGCTTGGTTACAGGCATGCCAATGGGCGAAGCGGCAGAGTTTGGTGTAGCTGCAAGTGCATTGAAACACACAATTCCTGGTGATCTGAACCACGCAACATTAGGTGAAGTTAAAGACCTGATGAAAGGCGATGGCAGCGGAAGGGTACAACGTTAATCAGTAATGAGTAATGAATGATGAGTGCTCAGTTACTCATCATTCATTACTCATCATTCATTTTATAAATTACGACGATGATCATTGATACAATCAAGAATGCGCCCAAATACTTTTCAGCACATCCGTTGTTTGCAAAAGCATTTGAGTACATCCAGCAAACCGACCTGGCAAATGCTGCCGATGGTAAAAGTGATATTGCAGAAGGTTTAAAAGCCATCATCAGCAATGCACCCGGTAAAACAAAAGAAACCAGTCTGCAGAAATTTGAATGTCATAATAAGAATATCGACATTCAGCTTTGCATTAAAGGTGTTGAAACCATTGGCTGGAAACCGAGAGAAAAATGTGTAACTCCAAAAGGTGAGTACAACGATGAAAAGGATGTGTTGTTTTACGACGATGCTCCTGATACGTATTTCCAATTGACCGATGGGCAGTTTGCGATCTTCTATCCGGAAGATGTGCATGCACCGATGATCGGTGAGGGAGAGATTAAGAAGTTGGTGATCAAAGTGAAGATATGAGTGATGAATGATGAGTGATGAGTAATGAATAATGAGTAAAAACTAAAACGATTCAAATGAGCAAAACACAACAGATATCAGATGCAATTGTACAACAGGGTATTCTCCCTTTGTATTTTAATCCAAGCGAAGAAGTAAGTCTTGATGTTTTAAAAGCGATTTACAAAGCAGGCATCAAAGCAGTTGAGTACACCAATCGTGGCGATGCGGCATTGGCCAACTTCACCAAAATGGTGCAACTGCGTAATGCTGAAATGCCCGGTTTGTTATTAGGAGTTGGTACTATTAAGAACATGCAACATGCAACAGATTATATGGCAGCAGGCGCTGACTTTTTAGTAAGCCCCGGCTTTGTTCCTGAAGTTGCTGCCTATTGCGTAGCGAATGATATTTTTTATGCACCGGGTTGTATGACTCCAACTGAAATTATTGCAGCAGAAAATGCAGGCATTAAGTTTATCAAGTTATTTCCCGGTAATATGATGGGTACAGAGTTTTTAACCACTATTAAAGATATCTTCCCTAAATTGTTGTTTATGCCAACAGGTGGTGTAGATACAACCAAAGAAAGTATTGAGAGCTGGTACAAGGCAGGTGTATGTGCAGTGGGTATGGGTAGCAAACTCATCAGCAAAAAATTAATGGAAGCAAAAGATTATGCAGCGATGGAAGAAGCAACCAAAGACGTGCTTGCCATTATTGCATCAGTAAAAAAATAATAACCACTTCTCGTTTAAGAACGGATCAAAGCGTTTATAAGCGGCGGACAAAACAACGAACATGCAACAAGCCATAGGTAAATACAGGTGGACGATCTGTGCTCTACTCTTCTTTGCTACCACAGTGAACTATCTCGACAGACAGGTATTGAGTTTATTACAACCTGTATTAGCAGAACGTTTCAACTGGAGCAACAGTGATTATGCAAACATCACCGCAGTATTTCAATTTGGCTATGCCATCAGTATGTTGTTTGCCGGAAGGTTTATTGATAAGCTTGGCACAAAGAAAGGTTATGCATGGGCCATCATCATCTGGAGCATAGGTGCTATTCTGCATGCGTTGGCTATTCCAATTGGTCAGTCGGCCGCTACCGTTCTTGGTTTTTTAGGTATGGCATCCGTTAGTGTATCCGTTGTTGGTTTTATGATCGGTCGTGCTGTACTTGCACTTGGTGAAGCCGGTAACTTTCCTGCAGCTATTAAAGCAACAGCCGAATATTTTCCGAAGAAAGAACGTTCTTTTGCAACAGGTATCTTCAACTCAGGTGCAAACGTAGGTGCTATTCTTGCACCATTGACAGTTCCTTGGATCGGTGCAAACTGGGGATGGGAAATGGCTTTTATTTTAATTGGCGCAACCGGATTTTTATGGTTGATCTTCTGGTTAATTTTTTATGATAAAGCAACCGAACAAAAACGTTTAAGCAAAGCTGAGTTCGATTATATCAACAGCGATAAAGAAGACCAGGTTGTTTCAACGGATGCAAAAGTTGAAAAAGTTTCATGGACAAAACTCTTAGGCTATAAACAAACATGGGCGTTTACGTTTGGTAAGTTTATGACCGATGGTGTGTGGTGGTTCTTTCTGTTCTGGTTGCCTGCTTACTTAAAAGCACAATACGGGATGACGAGTTTAGAAATTGCTCTTCCGTTAACTGTTCTTTACAGTATGACAATGTTTGGCAGCATTGGTGGTGGTTGGTTCCCTGTTTATTATTTCAAGAAAGGATATTCACCATACGATGGTCGGATGAAAGCAATGTTTTTGATTGCACTTATTCCATTGGTCGTATTATTTGCACAGCCGTTTGGTGGTTATAGTTTTTGGGTTCCGGTAATTCTGATCGGTATTGGTGCATCTGCACACCAGGCATGGAGTGCCAACATCTTTACTACAGTAAGTGATATGTTTCCAAAAAAAGCAATTGGCTCGGTGGTGGGTATCGGTGGTATGGCAGGTGGCTTAGGTGGTGTGATTATGTCGAAGCTTGGAGGTTATTTGTTTGATAGTTATAAAGCAGCCGGTATTGCTGATGCATGGGTAAAAGCAAAAGCAGATGGGCTGGGCGATTATCTTTCGAAGATCCAGAATATGAAGCTGGTAAATAAATATGGCGATTCAATTGATCTGAATCAATCTGAATTGAGTGGACTTGCAAAAGAAGTATCAGATCAATTGAAAACAGTAGATGCTGCTTCGTTTGATCAGTTGCTGCAATTGCAAAAACCATTGGTGCTGGCACAAATGACCACCTCTTATACAATTATGTTTGCCATTTGTGCAGTTGCATATTTGATTGCGTGGTTGGTAATGAAATCCTTAGTGCCAAAGTATAAGGTGATCGATGACTTATAATTCCCGTTTTTAGTCCAATCGTAAATGCATAGCTAAGAGCTATGCATTTTTTTATTTCTGCTTTAACTACTTTTGTACGAGAATGAGTACAACGCTTCATATCAAAAATATGGTGTGCGACCGCTGCGTAATGGTGGTGCGGCAGCAATTGGATGAGTTGCAGTTGGACTATAAAAATATTCAGTTGGGTGAAGTGGAGTTGAGCGAAAATCCCTATCAGGCTCAACTCGATCAACTACGATTAAACTTAGAAAAGCAGGGCTTTGAATTACTTGATGATAAGCGATCCAAGACGGTTGAAAAAATAAAAACAACCATCGTTTCATTGATACATGGAAAAGATGCAGATGAGTTGAATCTAAAACTATCTGTTATACTTGAAGAAAAACTCGGGATGGATTACCATTACCTCAGTACATTGTTTTCATCGGTAGAAGGAATTACGATTGAAAAGTACAGCATCCTTCAACGAATCGAAAAAGTGAAAGAACTCTTGATGTACGACGAAAAAAATCTCAGTGATATTGCATTTGAATTGGGCTATAGCAGCGTACAACATCTGTCACAACAGTTTAAAAAAGTTACAGGTTTAACTCCCACACACTTCAAACAAGTGAAAGATAACAGGCGCAAACCGCTTGACAAGATCAACTCCTGAAAATTTTATACAATTCCTGACGAATGCTGTAAGAGCAGCGGCAACGGTTGGTGGTAGCTTTGTAAAAACATTGTTATGATACACGAAGCCACCTATCCGGAAGTAAAAAAGAAATCACAAAAGTCAGGTGATTTTATCAAAGAAACATTTCCTGTTCTTGAAATGACCTGTGCGGCTTGTGCCGTGAGTGTGGAATCGATGTTGCAATCGGTAGAAGGTGTAAAAAATGCTGGTGTAAACTTTGCCAATCAGGATGCATGGGTTGAATACGATCCGGCTGTTGCAACGCCTGCCATGTTGCAAAATACAGTCCGCTCGATTGGTTATGATCTGGTGATTGAAAAAGAAAATCAACAGGAAGTAAAAGAAGCTGCACAGGAAAAACAATACCAAGCCATCCGGCAACGAACCATTTGGTCAAGTATACTTTCAGTACCCATTGTTGTGATCGGCATGTTTTTGATGGATATGCCGTATGCCAACTGGATCATGCTGATATTGGCAACACCGGTAGTTGGTTATTTTGGCCGAAGCTTTTTTGTAAACGCATATAAACAGGCAACACATCGCAAAGCCAATATGGATACGCTGGTTGCGTTGAGTACAGGTATTGCTTATTTGTTTAGTGCATTCAATACGTTCTATCCTTCGTTTTGGCACAACCGTGGTTTACATGCGCATGTTTATTTTGAAGCAGCCGCCGTTGTAATTGCATTTATTTCATTGGGTAAAATGCTGGAAGAAAAAGCAAAATCAAATACTTCCTCTGCTATTAAAAAATTAATGGGGCTGCAACCGAAAACAGTTACTCTCTTATTGCCAGATCAGCAAACAAAAGAAATACCGGTGAGCGAGGTAAAGATCAATGATGTGTTGTTGGTAAAGCCCGGTGAAAAAATTCCGGTGGATGGAAGATTGACTGGAGGCGAATCATTTGTAGATGAAAGTATGATCACCGGTGAGCCAATTCCCGTAGAGAAGAAAGCAAATGATGCAGTATTTGCCGGCACCATCAATCAAAAAGGAAGTTTTCGTTTCAAAGCAGAGAAAGTAGGAGCTGCAACCTTGCTGGCACAAATTATAAAAATGGTGCAACAGGCACAAGGCAGTAAAGCGCCCGTACAAAAACTGGTTGATAAAATTGCAGGCATTTTTGTGCCGGTTGTGATCGGTATTTCAATTCTTACGTTTATCATTTGGATGATCGTTGGTGGCGAACAGGCTTTTACGCATGCGTTGTTAACTTCTATTACCGTATTGGTGATTGCTTGTCCCTGTGCATTGGGGTTGGCTACACCAACTGCCATTATGGTGGGCGTTGGTAAAGGAGCAGAAAATAATATACTGATCAAAGATGCGGAGAGTCTTGAACTGGCGCATAAAGTAGATGCAGTGATACTTGATAAAACAGGAACCATTACAGAAGGGAAACCAAGAGTAACCGATATGGTATTAGATCCGGCAGTAAATCAACAGGACGTAAAAAATATTTTATTTTCAATTGAACAGCAATCGGAACATCCCTTGGCAGAAGCTGTGACACAGTACCTGGAAGAACAAAACAGCAAAGCTGTTTCAGTACAACAGTTTGAAAGTATTACAGGCAAAGGGATTGCTGCAAAGTATCAGCAAAAGAAATATGTTGTTGGTAACAGCAGGCTGATGCAGGAAAGAGAAATACGCATTCCTGAAAATTTACAACAGCAGGTTACGCAGTTACAGGAGCAGGCAAAAACAGTGTTGTTGTTTGCAGAAGGCCAATTGGTAATTGGTATTATTGCGATAGCCGATCGTGTAAAGGAGGGTTCAAAGCAAGCCATTGCAACACTGGAGCAACAAGGTATTGAAGTGTATATGCTCACGGGCGATAATCAACAAACGGCAAAAGCAATTGCTGCAGAAGTAGGGTTGAAGCATTACAAGGCAGAAGTATTGCCGGCTGATAAAGCAGCTTTTGTTGAAACCCTACAAAAGCAAGGAAAAACGGTAGCAATGGTAGGCGATGGAATTAACGACAGTCATGCACTTGCGCAAGCCGATGTAAGTATTGCCATGGGCAAAGGGAGTGATATTGCAATGGATGTTGCAAAGATGACATTGATCACTTCTGATTTGAATAGTATTCCGAAGGCTTTGAAGCTTTCTGATAAAACAGTACGAACCATCAAACAAAATTTGTTCTGGGCATTTATTTACAACCTCGTTGGTATTCCAATTGCGGCAGGTATTTTATATCCCATCAATGGATTTTTACTTGACCCTATGCTTGCAGGTGCTGCCATGGCGCTGAGCAGCGTAAGCGTTGTAAGTAACAGCTTGCGCTTGAAACTTGCAACACTCTAATCTGAAAATGTTATAACCGGCTGTATCAATTGTATAACAACAACAGCTCAACCAAATTTTAATTTTACATTTTAAAATAAACAACAATGAACACACTTACATTTAAAACAAACATCAAATGCTCCGGCTGTATAGCGACTGCAACTCCTTTTTTGGATAAAGTAGCTGGCGAAGATAATTGGGAAGTTGATGTTGCAAATCCTGAAAAAATACTTCGTATTGAAGCTGATCAATCGGTTACTGCCGAACAAGTGATCAAAGCTGTGGAAGAAGCAGGTTATAAAGCAGAAGTTGTAAAGTAAAGTAACAGTTCCTGCACGGTAACCGGAGCCGGGTAGTTGGTTGATGCCTCAACTTTCTACCCGGCTTTAAAATAAACATTCACTCCGCAAATAGGCTGCAAAGTGAGTTCGTTCTTTTACATTCTAAAACAGTGTATATGAACCAGCTTTCGTTTCCCTTTTCGAATAAATGCTACTTCAGTTTCGGCAATGGTAAGCAGCAACTGGCACCGGTTGAAGCGGAAGAAGCCGTTACCACAGCTGAAATTTATCAATCGCTCAACCATCGTTCGGTACATAGTTTCCGTAAACCATTGGTTTTACATTTTCCCGGTACCGATCAGCAAAGTGCTGTTTGGTTTGGGTATTCGTTTGATGTGGAAGTGATATTGGTAGATGCGCAAGGAGCGATCAGCAAAACATTTGTAATGCCAAAGCACAAGGAAGGCGATGCGTTGTTTGTACAGTTTTTTGTTGATTATGCGTACGCTATTCTGGCGCCTGTTGGTTTTTGCAAAAAGTGGGGTGTACGTGAAATGGATACAACCGCTAAACTTACATCGTTTACCTTCCTGCACAAACGAAAAGTGAGTTAAATACGTTTAAGCTGAAAGACCATAGAAGCATGCGATTATTGTTGATTTACATTTTATTGATGACTATCTCTGCAATACCGATCAGTCGTACAACTGTATTGAAAGGAAAGGCGGTGAAGATTATTGATGGTGATACATTCGATTTGTTGGTTGGCACAACCCTTCATCGCATTCGACTCGCTGGTATTGATGCGCCTGAAAAGAAACAGGATTTTTCCAATGCATCGAAGCAATTGCTGGCTCAATTGTGCAATGGTCAGCTGTTAACGGTTGTGGTAACAGATGTTGATCGTAACAAGCGAAAAATTGCTGAGCTGTATGATGCACAAAAGAAATGGATCAACAAAGAGCTGGTGTTGCAGGGTATGGCATGGCACTTCAAGCAATACTCATCGAACAGGGAATTGGCAAATGCTGAGTTGCTGGCAAGAAAAAAAGAGTGGGATTGTGGTCTGTAAAAGATCCTATAGCACCTTGGGATTGGAGGAAGGGTAGGCGTTAATACTTGTGCACTTTGTGAATCCCTCGTGTTCTTCGTGTAAAAAAATTGCAGCACAAAGTTCACAAAGCTTTGCACGAAGGGCGCAAAGAAAAATTGTTAATAATACCCCATCGCTTTCTTCAGTTCTTCCTTCATTCGTTTTTTTAACGACGCAGGTTTGATCACTTTCATTTCATTACAAATACCCAATAGCTGATGAACAAACTCTTCTGTCACGGTAACTTCTAATTCAACTACCAGTTTATCATTTGATTCTTTAATGATCTGTTGTGTATGATGCATCGGGCTTACCTGCAACATGCGGGATGCAGGACCATATACTTCCATTACAACTTTCTCTTTTGGCTTTGGACCTTCCATAATGCCGGTGGAATATTTAAAGAAATCATCCGGATTAAAATCACGACGGTATTTAAATGCTTTGGTTCCCTTCTCTAAACCAGTGATACGGTCGAGTGCATAGGTAGTAAAATTGTTGTGCTTATTCGTCCAGCCGATGAGATACCATTTGTTACGCACTTCTTTCAACAAGTAGGGTTCCAGTTCGTGTGAACGTGTTTCGTTTTTGTAAATATTGAAATAGGTAAACGTGATCGGCAACCGGTTGACAATGGTTTCATACAATGGTTTGATCCAGTCTTTCCCCTTTTGTGTCACCGGTTTTTCAAACTGTACATATTGATTAATCGAAGGGTCTTCAAGATTTGCTGAAAGCGATAAACGGGTATTGATCTTTTCAATCGCTTCTTTCAGATTTTCAAACAGCGGAACATCGGCAAATAAACTCAGCGTATGTGCGGCGCTGCGTAACGCTTCACTCTCATCTTCATTCAACGACATGCCATCGATGCTGTACTCAGCATCTTCATAAAAATAACCTTTGTGTAAACGATCGTATTTAATGGGAGCAAAATAACCCAGTCCCGCATCTTCACGCATGGCGATCATATCCTTTTCAATGGTGGAAACTGAAATGTCATCTGCCATATCGCCGTATAACTCTTCCATACACCGCTGACGGATGTATTCCTTCGTAGGGTATTTGTGTTGACGGTTACGCAAACAACGATCGATGATGCGATAGCGGATAGCGGCACTTTTGTTTACAGGCATACTACGACTCTTCTTTCATCGAAAGTAAGAAGCTTTTGTTTGATGGGATGATATAAGCAAGGTATCTGACGTTTTCAACGTCCTGATACCAGCCTCCGAAAATTAAAGCGCTTTATCCAATGCATATTCTACCCCTCTCAATTCAGCCAAACCTTTTAAGCGGCCAATTGCAGAATAACCGGGATATGTTTTCTTCTTGAGATCGTCGAGCATTTGATGACCGTGATCGGGACGCATCGGAAGTGAAATATTTCTTCTGCGTTGCAGTAATACAATTTCTTTGATTACATCAAACATTTCTGTATCACCAGCTAAATGATCGGCTTCGAAAAAATTTCCTTCTGCATCACGCTTGGTATTCCGTAAATGAAGAAAATGAATGTTGTCACCAAAACGTTTCAACATGGCAGGAACATTATTATCCTTCCTTGCACCAAACGAACCTGTGCAGAAACACAATCCGTTTGCAGGTGAAGGAACTGCAGCTAACAGATCAGCAGCATCCTGTTCCGTACTCATAATACGTGGCAGGCCCAACACAGAGTAGGGAGGATCGTCGGGATGAATCGCCATTTTCAAACCGCATTCTTCGGCAACCGGAACCACCTGTTGTAAAAAATAAAACAAATGTTCTTTGAGTTTTGCAACAGTAATGCCTTCGTATTTTTTTAATTCTGTCAATACCTGTTCTGGCGTAAATGCATCATCACTGCCGGGAAGGCCCAGCATCATATTGCTGAAGAGTTTTGTACGTTGTTCCTTATCCATCGCACCAAAGCGTTCATTCGCTCTTGCAATCTCTTCTGCTGAATAATCCGCAATTGCATCAGGGCGTTGTAATAAGAACAAATCAAAAATTACGTAATCAATTCGGTTGAAATAAAGTGCTGTACTGCCGTCCGGCATCGGGTAGGCAATATCTGTACGTAACCAATCGAGCACCGGCATAAAATTATACGTTACCACTTTCAATCCGCAAGCGGCGATATTACGCAAGCTTGCTTTATAGTTTTCTATGTGATACATATAGTTGCCCGACTGACGTTTGATATCATCACTCACAGGCAGACTTTCGATTACCGTCCACGTCATACCTGCATCTTCGATCAGTTGTTTACGGAGGAGGATCTCATCGCTTGTCCAGATGTCGCCAACAGGCACATGATGAAGAGCTGTAACAACACCTGCACAACCGGCCTGGCGAATGTCAGCTAAACTTACCGGATCATTTGGTCCATACCAGCGCATGGTTTGATGCATCAACATAGTATTTCTTTTTTACGAAATTAATACAGAAGAGTTTCTTATCCTTCATTTTCAGCACTGAGAAAATAAAAAATGAGTTGCAACTGTAACTTACCCGTTTACGGCAACACAGTCGCAACTCATTTTATAAATTTGTTTGTTTAAAACGACAACGTTGTAAACAAACAACTGTTCATTTTAAATAAAGCGGTTCACAATATTTTCCAGATATTCCTGTTTGCCGCTTTTCGCTGCAGGTTCACCGTTTTCTAATGCATAAGCACGCAGATCTTCCAGCGAAAGTTTCCCTTCTTCAAATTCTTTTCCTTTACCACTATCAAATGAAGCGTAACGATCAGTTCTGATTTTTTTGTAATCAGATTTCTGTAAAATATCATCTGCAATAATGAGTGAACGGGCAAATGTATCCATACCACCAATGTGAGCATGGAACAGATCTTCCGGATCGGTACTGTTACGGCGGATCTTCGCATCGAAGTTGATACCTCCACCTGCAAGACCACCGGCTTCAACAACCACCAGCATTGCTTCTACTAATTCATTTACATTATTCGGGAACTGATCAGTATCCCAGCCGTTTTGATAATCGCCACGGTTGGCATCCATTGAACCAAGCACACCTGCATCAGCAGCTACCTGTAATTCATGTTGGAATGTATGACCGGCTAATGTTGCATGGTTTACTTCAATGTTAATTTTGAAATCATTCAACAGATCGTACTGACGTAAAAAGCCAATCACTGTTTCACAATCATAATCGTATTGATGCTTGCTTGGTTCACAAGGTTTTGGCTCAATAAAGAACGTTCCTTTAAAACCATTTTTGCGTGCATAATCTTTTGCTGTGTGTAAGAAACGGGCAAGATGTTCTTTTTCACGTTGCATGTTGGTATTGAGCAAGCTCATATATCCTTCACGTCCACCCCAGAACACATAGTTCTCACCACCCAATGCAATGGTTGCATCCAATGCCGCTTTCACTTGTGCTGCTCCGTGAGTGAGCACATGAAAATCGGGATTGGTAGCAGCACCATTCATGTAACGGCGGTTTGAAAACAGGTTGGCAGTACCCCATAAAAGCTTTACACCACTTGCTGCCTGCTTTTCGCCGAGGTATTGTGTTAATGCCTGAAGCCTGCGATCATTTTCATTGATGTCGTTGGTATAATCCACCACGTCCACATCATGAAAACAATAATAAGGCAGATTCAATTTGGTGATAAATTCAAATGCAGCATCAGCTTTATCTTTTGCACGCTCAACTGCATCGCTCTTCGAATCCCATGGAAAAATATGCGTTGGTTCGCCAAACGGATCTGCACCGCTGCCTACAAAGCTGTGCCAGTAAGCACAGGCAAACCGTAACCATTCTTTCATACTCTTACCGGCTACGATCCTGTTTTCATCATACCAGCGAAATGCCAATGGGTTATCGGTTCCTGCTCCTTCAAATTTGATTTGAGGAATACCCTTGAAAAATTCTGTTTGTCCTGTTACTACTGTCATTGGTTGTTTATTTGCCTGCTGTTGTGCAGCAGCGTTATCGATTGGTTGTTTTTAACTCAGTTGTTTCTGAAGCAATGTATTCCATTCTTCATATAAAGCATTATACTGTTGTGCTGTACCGTCTGGTTCAACCACAGCTAATGGTGTTGCATGGCTGAATGCTTCTTTCGGATGTTTGTAAATACCTGCACCAATACCTGCACCCAACGCTGCACCTACACTTCCATCACAATTGTGCAGCTCTACCGGTATATTCAATGTATTTACAAATGCTTTGGTAAACACATCGCTTAAAAACATATTGGCTTTGCCTGCACGAATGATCGACGGATTCATTTTATTTTCCCGCATAATATCCAGGCCATAGCGGAATGCGAATGCGATGCCTTCCTGCGAAGCACGGTACAGATGCGCATTTGTATGAATGTTGAGATCAAGTTGCTGCACATGTGCGCCCGCAATTTTATTTTCAAGCATTCGCTCTGCGCCATTGCCAAACGGGAGTACGAATAAACCATTGCTGCCAATTGAAACCGTTGCTGCAGCTTCATTCATTTCTTTGTATGATTGATTTCCGGTTGTGTTTTTTACCCAACGGTTGAGAATACCGGTTCCATTGATGCAAAGTAACACCCCAATACGCTTTTGTGTTGCGGTATGGTTAACATGTGCAAAACTATTGATACGTGATTGCGGATCAAACGTAAGCTGATCGCTCACTCCATAAATTACACCACTTGTACCAGCCGTGGCTGCTACTTCACCAGCTTCCAGTACATTCAATGAGAGTGCATTATTTGGTTGATCACCTGCTTTGTAGGTAACAGGTATTCCTGATTTTAATCCCAGCGTCGCAGCGTTTGCAGGTGAAAGCTGTCCGTGTTCGGTAAACACATCTCTGATTTCAGGGATTACTGATTTACTAAAACCATAATGATTGAACACATCTTCCGACAATTCATTCTTCACAAAATCCCAGAACACGCCTTCCGATAATGCAGAGATACTTGTTGTGGCAGAGCCCGTTAGTTGCAAAGCAATATAATCGCCCGGCAACATGATTTTACTGATCTGTTCGTAAAGAGCAGGTTCATGTTGTTTTACCCAAGCCAGTTTGCTTGCCGTGAAATTGCCCGGTGAGTTTAATAAATGTTGTAATGATTTTGATGGACCAATTTCATCGAATGCCTGGTTACCGATTTCAACTGCACGACTATCGCACCAGATGATGCTGTCACGCAACACGTTGTTGTTTTTATCAAGCACTACCAATCCATGCATCTGGTAGGAGATGCCAATCGCTTGAATATCGATCGGGTTATATTTTTTCGTTGCGTTCGCTTTTAAAATTGCCTGCTGTGTATGTTCCCACCAATTGAGAGGTGACTGTTCGGCCCAGCCGGGTTGTTTTGAAATGATCTCCGTTTCAGTTTCGGGATAACTCACCGACACAATACGCTCCTGCGTTTGCGCATCAACAACCGACACTTTTATAGATGAAGTACCAATATCAATTCCTAATAACAACATAACGAAATGTACATTTTGGTTTTAAAAGAGGGGGAATGAAGACACATCCCCCCGTTGTTGATTATGACCCTTAACAAACTAACATGATTATCATTTTCTGTTTTCTACTATTGTTCTACAAACGTTACCACACTGTTGGGAGGTAATGTAAATTCAAAACTGTTATTAGCTGATGCTACAGCTGTGCCTTGCTCAACGTTCTTGGTTGAGGTGGTTACATACGGAACAAATGAAGCTGCAGTTACACCATCAAATGTAATTTTCTGCTTCACATTGTACGAACCTACATTGATCGCTACCACTACTTTTTTAGATCCATTTTTATAAGCTGATAGCAATACATCCAATCTTGAATTTGCCGACATACCTACTCTTACTGCGCCGGGTTTAATGAACCTTGCAAAATGCGAAATAATATATCCACGTCTTGTAACAATCCCATCCTGTCCTATCGGTCCGTAAAATCGTTTACCATACCACCATATGTAGGCGTTGAAATTTGCTTTTGTCAAACAATCGTGTATTTCAACAGCAGTACTAATACCAGATGAATAGGTTGAAAGCGTATCCAGATGTTCTGTCATCCAGATCTGCTTTCCTTTACTTCTGATCTGCGGGTTATCGATAATGCCACCACCATAAATATGCGTACCGAAAATATCGAGGTTGGCAACGGCAGCATCGTCGGCTAAAATTGTATTGATATAGGTTTGATTGTTATTCACCAGTTCAGGCGCCATTAATTTAGTAGCAGTAACGGCAGCACCGTGGTTCTTTAAAAAATCTCTCATTTCTGTTCCGGTCCAAACACAACTTTCATAATTGGTATCCCAATCAGGTTCATTCTGCACAGATACTGCATGTAGAGGGGCACCGTTGTTCGCCATATACAGCGCAAAATCATTCAGGTATTTTGCATATGCAGCGGCACTATCCGGAATCAGTTTGCCACTGATAATGCTGTTGTTTGTTTTCATCCGGGCTGGTGGGCTCCACGGACTGGCAAGAATAATTGCTCCACGTTGTATGGCAGCCTTTGCATAGTTCAATTCAGTTGCTCTCCATGCATCATCAGAAGCTATTCTTATTCGGAGAATATTCAATCCCACTTGTCCGTTTGCTGAACCAAACAATCGGTCAAACTCTTCTGAAGTTAATGCAGTTGTATTCGGCGGTGTAAAAACGGTTGCACAACCAAACCCTTGAATCACTTGTTTATTTTCATTTGTAAGAACAGTAGCAGCAGCATCAAGTGTAGCGATGACGGGAGTTGTATTTTTATTCTCACTTTTCTTGCAGGAAAGCAGAACCAAAAACAGAAATGGGAAAATTTTATTGATGGTCATGAAAAGTAAATTTGTTGGCTGTGCTTTAGCGAATACTTGCTGTTTCGATGAGATAAAACATCGGTAAAACAGCAACAGCATTTCTGTAACAGTACAGAACGTTGCAACAAAGAAGCAAGTGGTGCTGGCAAAACAATCAATTCTATCATAAAAAGCACTGATGTTAAGTAGAAGCCTATTTCCGGAAAATGAAGGAAGTCAGAATTGTAATCGGTTGCATGGCGGGAGCCAGAAAACAGATGACTTTTCCAATTGCTTACAGATTTCTGTTACGTTGTTTACAACAGCGATCAGCCACTTTTTCCTCCTATTAACGGTCAACTCAAACTCAGTAATTCCCACTGTTGCGAAACAATTAACCCAGACATTTGGCAGGTTGAATTCAAAAGCTAATGTAGGGATTTTTTTTTAAAATGCAACCGATTGCATATTTGTTTAAATTTTATTGAAACTCGCTGCGCAATAACTGGGTTCAGTGACCAATATTCAATAGGTTTCTTGGGGGGAGGCTTGTTCCTTTAGCCTTAATTTCGTTTGATTTGATTCCATGCTTTCGTTACACTCTCCACCGGAAGTTTGCACGTAGCATTGGTACATACATAGATCATCGTTTTATTGACCTGTAATTTATCCTGCAACAGGGGGAGGTTCTCTTCGTTTGCTGAACCCATGAACAGACAATCGGGTAAATATTTTTTCTGCAACTCACGATTCCGGCTTTGTGCTTCGCTTCCCATTACAGCTACCTCGTAAGTTCCGTAAGTCATCAACCCCGACAATGAACACCATTGTGCATGCCAGGCCGGTTGTTCGTTTATTTTACTGGCAGCAACAGTTAGCATGCGTGTGCTTTTGTTCAAATAGGTAGTATCAGATAGAAATGTAGCAAGCGAATAAAGAACACCGGCCATCACTGCATTGGATGAAGGAATCACGTGATCCTGAATATCTATTTTCCTTACAACCAGATTAGCAGCATTTGCAGCTGTATAAAAAAACATGCCCGATGATGGATCGTAAAAATGACCCAACGAATAATCGGTGATCAGCTTTGCCTGCATGAGCCAATGTTTGTTAAACGTAAGCTGATATAATTTTAAATAGGCAGATGCCAGCCATGCATAGTCATCAAGAAAAGCATCAACCGAAGCTTTACCATCTTTGTAACTACGCAACAAGTGCCCGTCTTTTCCCAACATATTTTTTTCGAGGAACTCCGCATTTGTAGTTGCTTTTTGCAAATACGTTTCGTTGCCCGTTGCTGCAAACGCATCGAGGTATGCTTTGAGCATGATGGCATTCCAGGAGGTTAGAATTTTATCATCAACTGCGGGTTTCCTTCGTTTATTCCGTTCTGCAAATAGTGTTTGTCGGGTTTTATTCAACTGCGTAGTAAAGTCAACCACATTGATGTTGTTGGCAACTGCAAATGCAGCCGGCCGTTGAGTTGTGTAAAGAATATTTCGTTTCTTTTCCCAATTTCCCTGTGGCCGAACATGATAATAGGCAGCAATGGATGCAGCGTTTTCTTTGCCGGTTGTTTTTACAAACGCATCATAGTCCCATGCATAGAATGCACCTTCGTCGCCATCTGTTTCTGCATTTAACGAGCTATAAAAACCTCCAGCAGGCGATGAAAGTTCCCGATCAATAAAATCAAGTGTTTCAGTAAAAACAGTTTTATAAAATTCATCGTTGGTCAATTGATAGGCGTGTGCATACAGGCTGATCAACTGACCATTGTCGTACAACATTTTTTCAAAATGAGGAACACGCCATAAACTATCGGTACTGTAACGGGCAAACCCACCACCAATATGATCATACAATCCACCCAATGCCATTTTTTCAAGTGTAGTCGTGGCGGTTTTTAATGCAGTAGTATCACCTGTGAGATAATGGTACTGCAATAAGAATTCCCAAACGGACGGAGTGGGAAATTTTTGTTTTCCTTGCAGACCTCCGTTAACAAGATCAATTTGATCGATCGCTGTTTGAAACATTGCCTGATAGCCGGCTTTGTTTCCTCGATCCGCTGTCGTAATATTTTTAAACAGAAGACTGTCGCTGTCAATGATACCATAGGTAAGCGAATTTGCCTGCAACACAACCTTGCTGTATTTATTTTTATAACTGTCGCTGATTTGTTGGAGCAGTGTAAGCCAGGTTTCTTTTGTATAATAGGTGCCTGCAAAAAAAGGTTTGCCGTCAGGAAGTGCAAATGCATTGAGTGGCCAACCTGCTTCTCCTTTATTCAACAGTTGACAAGCGTGCATGTAAATATTATCAAGATCAGGACGTTCTTCTCTATCCACTTTGATGCACACAAAAGACTCGTTCATTACTCTGGCAACTGCAGTATCCATAAAGGTTTCACGTTCCATTACATGACACCAGTGGCAGGATGCATAGCCAATGCTGATCAATAAAGGTTTGTTTTCCTGTTTTGCTTTGGCGAGTGCTTCATCGCCCCATTCATACCAGTCAACAGGATTATCTGAATGCTCTTTCAGGTATGGACTTGACGCATGCTGCAAACGGTTTTGTGTTTGTTTCTGTTGCAGGTTTGTACAACCTGATACAAACAAGAACAAAAGCATGATCCCATAACACGAATTTCTACACAACTCTTTTTTTGTTTTTGCAAGCATGAAATAATTCAATTAGTTGCGCTTTTCAAAAACACGCAGGCGGTCATTGTTCGAACTTACAAGAATAGCGGAGCGATTTCCTGTATTGATCAACTGAATATCCTTTACATTATAGGGAACAAAAAATCCACTTGCCATTGGCATGTAACTTTTGAATTCGTTATTGCCTAACCCTTTCAGAAAAACACCCGGAGAAGCATCAGCAGGAGTAGTTTCCACTTCCACATCAAATTTATTTCCTGCCATGAGAATGTCTTTAATGCCATCTCCATCAAAATCTTTTACAATAATGCCGTTAACTGTTGAAAGCTGTGCCTCCATCGGCAACTTCTTTGCGGTGAACTTTCCTTTTTCGTTCACAAATACGACTGTAGAAAAAAGATGGGCTTGATGATGCAGAGCTGATTTTAAAGCATCATCACCTAAAATACCTGTGAGATCACTTTCTGCAAACGATAAGTAAGTTGGAAATTTTTCTGTGATCATCGGGCATTGTTGCGATGTACATTCTCTTCCACGGATCGGAACCATTTTATTGCTCAGATGCTTGGCAAGAAAAATATCGTTGGTACCATTGCCGTCAAAATCTTTTGCATACACTTCAAATGGTTTTTCAATGCTTGCCTGGAACTTATAATTTTCTCCAAGGTTACCCGCAATTAAATCAAGATCACCATCACCATCAATATCATCTGCTACCAGTTTGTTCCACCAACCTGCTGTTTGATCAACGCCGTAGTTGACGGAAACATCTTTCATTTTTCCTTTTGTGTATTCAAATACTTTAACAGGCATCCATTCGCCGGCCAATATTAACTCAACTTTTTTATCACCATTTAAATCAGCTCCGATCGCTGATTTAACCATGCCGATATTGAGCAAGTCCGGCGCCAGTTCATTTGTTTTGTCAACAAACTTTCCTTTTTCGTTGATCAATAAATAGCTTGTTGGCGGATAAGGATATTTATGTGCCATTACTTCTCCACCTCTGAATAAATCAAGATCGCCATCACCATCAACATCAAATGCAACTACACATGATCCACTGCTGATAGTGGCAGGCAGAACCGATTTTGTAAAATTTCCTTTGCCATCATTGATGTACAATCGATCCTGATACATACCGGAACCTTCATTAAATTCACTGCCACCGCTTACCACATAAAGATCCAGATCTTTATCACCGTCTGCATCAAACAGCAACGTACCCATGTCTTCATATTTCTTATCTGCGTCAAACGCAGCAATAGTTTGTTTTACAAACGTTCCATTTAACTGCAAATACAAACTACCCGATTGATCTTTTGCTCCGCCAATAAAAAAATCTTCTGTACCATCAGCATTTACATCACCAGTAGCAACGAAGGGACCACTGCGGCTGAATTCATGCGGTAGTAATACCTGGTCAACATATTCATCCAGCTTATTTTCAGTATGCAGAAATGGAGTTGAAAGAAATTGATTGGTTACTTCAGCAAATAAGGGATCGTACACATAACGAGGATTACCTGATTGGACGGCTTGTTGATAGTTTACTTTTACAACCTGGTTCGTGGTAAGATTTTGCAAGCTGTTTGATTTTCCATCGGGCCATACAATTACTGCACTGTCGATCTTGTTAGTTTTTCCAACACCAAAATGTACAACAGGATCGTTGGACGAAAGATAGCCACGCACTGTTTTTTGTTGAAAGAATTGCTGCAGCTTGCCTTCGTAATACAAAGAGATCTTTGCACCAATACCATCTCTGTTTTGTGCCGGACCCTCCATCTTCAAGCGCAGGAAATTATTTTTCTTATCAGTTACATTCTCGTACAGATCAGATTCTCCATCAAGATTGTTGATCACAAGATCGAGATCACCATCATTATCAAAATCAGCAACAGCAGCTCCGTTTGAAAACGTACTGTCTTTGAAGCCCCATGCTTCAGAAACATTTTCAAATTTCAGTCCGCCTTTATTTTTGAAAAGATAATTCCTCACTTTAATGGGATCATAGATACTCATGTATTCTTTAAATCCTTTTGAAAACATTTCTTCAGCCGAGTTGTACTTGTTCATGTTTGCACGGATGTACATTTCCTGCTTTTGCTGAATATCTCCATCGAACAGATCACGACGGTATCCATTGGCAACGAAAATATCCCTGTATCCATCGTTATCAAAATCAGATGCAAGTGTAGACCAGCTCCATTCGGTTTTCGAAATACCTGCCATTTGCGATACATCACTGAAAAATCCATTACCATGATTCAGGTGAAGCACATTGTGCATGTATTGTTTGTGAAAACCGCTGTCAACGATCGCCCAAAATCCCTGCACATCCATACGTGGCATGGAAACTTTGGAACGCTTATAATTTTCCGGAAGCATTTCCATCACCAGAATATCTTCAAATCCATCGTTGTTGAGATCGGCGATATCAGCGCCCATGGAAAAAAGCGAAAGATGATTGGTCATCGATTTCACTTCATCTTTAAACGTTCCGTTTTTTTGATTGATGTAGATGTAATCATTATCGGCATAATCGTTGGAAACAAAAATATCTTCCCAACCATCGTTATTGAGATCGGCAGTAACTACCGACAATGCATAGCCGAAATTATTTTTGATCCCTGCCTGTTTCCCGATCTCAGTGAACTTGCCATTATCATTCCGGTACAATTTATCCCTGCAAAGATCCGGAGGGTTTCGTTTGCCGGATACCATTCGTGAAAGACCTAAGTAGAATGAATCGGGACGGTTGGTTAGATACATGTCCAGATCATTATCATTATCCATATCAAAAAAAGCCGCATTGATCGAATAACTCTTGTCGTCCAGTCCGTATTTTTTTGCTTCTTCTTTAAATGTGAGATCGCCATTGTTAACGAATAACAGGTTTGTCCGTTCTTCATCTGTATCCTTATAACCACCTCTGCAAACATAGATGTCCATAAACCCATCGCTGTTGATATCAACAAACGTTACACCGTTATCCCAACCCTTGCCACCATCAACATTTGCAGTGCTGGTAATATCTTTAAACTTCATTCCCCCTTGGTTGAGGTATAGTTTATTAGGCACTTCATTTCCTGTAAAATAAATATCCATCAATCCATCGTTGTTCACATCTGCTGTGGCTACGCCGGCACCATTGTACACATACGCAAATGTGTCGAAATAATTACGATGGTAATTTTCTTCTACCATGTTGGTAAAATTGATGCCACTTTGCGATGTAGTCACTTTATTAAAAACAGGATCGGCAGAAGATGTGGTGGTATCTCCCGTAGTATTTTTTTCTTTACATCCTGATGAAAGGATGAGTATGAACATGCCAATGATACATGCAGTGCATGCGAATACAGTTTTTCTTGTCATCTTATTTCGTTTTACTGAGTGTTCAGTTTTTTTCGCCTGTGTGGTATAAATATTTCTGCCACACCAGTGCAGCAACATTACGTCCTAACTTCAAGCCTTCTTCATTTTCACATTGAATATGATAGCCTCCCAACACTCTTGATAGACCAGCCATATTCGCTGTTTCAGTAAATGTGGGAAATGATAAAGTTACTTCAGCTCCTGTATGTTCTGGCTCAGTCATTTCACCAGGTTTACGTTTTACCTCCACTCCAAATTTATCGCTCCCGGTAAAGAGCCGCAGAATTTCGGCACAGGCACCACTGATAGTACTATGACCTGAAATGTAACTAGGGAAAGGCGGACATAAAAATGTTTCGGGGGAATAGGGTCGCCATTCCTGTCCCGGCATTTCAATCATTCCTTTATCAGGACCACCCCAACCTTTGATTGTTTTATCTTTAAAATAATAATGCACCAGTGTATAAGGTCGTGCAAAATCATATTCCATTTTTGTATCCCAACATGCAATAAAACCATCCATAGCAGCAGCTTCAACAGCAAAATACATTTTTACGTCCTGATCTAATGAATGGTTATCACGAATAGAAACATCCTGCGCAAAAATGAGCCAATGCCCTGCTTGTTGAACCGATTTTGGTCCGTCACGCATAAATTCCACCAATGCTTTTTGCTCATTGGAAAGTGCAGCTTGTAATTCCACTACTTCTTTCACTTCCTTTTCTAATTGTGCAGAGCCAATGGCAGGCGGAGGTTGACAACGAAACTGGCTGCCGGAGTCTAATAACAACGGCTTTACTTTACCCCAGTGTGGGGTTAAACAGGCGGGAGCAAATTTTCCGCCTTTACCGTCTGCAAAATATTTTGGCTGCCAACGTTTAATATCGATGAGTGTATCGGCGCTGTTGATGGGTATATAACCGGTATAATCTGAATAGACTTTTCCATTGGAGCCGGGCATTGTGCCTGTTTGATTGGATCCATCATTCAATCTTGCTTCGATAACTGTTTTGGCAGCAAGATTGCCAATACCCTCTGGTGTGGTTGGATCTGTTGAGTTATTATCCGGATCCAAACCAAATTCTTTCATTTTGTTGCGAAGCATTGTTGAATCGCTGTAAAAATATTCCAGCATAGCACGGTAAGCTGCATAGCTGATGGCAATTTCTTTGTTTTTTATTGTCCGTTCTTCTTCCGGTACCCGCTCAACCTGTTGCAGGTATAGGGGTCGGGCCTTTTCATCGTACCTCGACCATGCATCGAAAACAGCCGTCCACACAAGTCCCAACATTCGTGCTGTTACAGTAGGGCGTGGTCGAAATGTTTCGGTATCATTGGCAGTTGCTTCTAATGAGATTTTCCCCCATTGGTACGCTCTGTTATTGGTACCTGTTGGTTCTTCTGTAAGTTGTTTGTTGTTGCCGCTGCAAGAACAGAGAGCAACAACAAGAATAAAAAGTTGGATATAGCGACTCTTACCCTTCATAATAACAATACAATTAAAGTAAAATTTTTGGCAATAGGCTCTCTTTTTTAGAACAAACCGGGAACCAGACGAACTGGTTCCCGGTTTGCAAAGATTCTGATAGTATCGAACTGAACGATTAGTTCTTATTCATATCCCGGATTCTGTGGGAACTTTGGTCCTTCCGACACAAGGTTGATCTGCGTTTGTGGTATTGGCCGAAGCATATTAAATGGCTGAACACCGGCAGCACCTTCAGGATTATACAATTTTACACGATCCACCAGTTTCTTTGTACGGGCAAGATCCCACCAGCGGGTATCTTCTGCATACAATTCCCTGCTGCGTTCATCCAGAATAAAATCAAGTGTTATCTGACCGGCGGTAACCTGTTGTGCGATCACAGCGGCAGCGTATTCTGCGGGAGACTGATTTAATTTTAATGCGGAACGTGTACGTAACACATTGATCATATCCGCAGCATCCTGTAAAGTACCACCACCTTTCAACGCAGCTTCTGCAGCAATGAGGTACACTTCAGAGAAACGGAAGAGGATATATGGTCTGTCTGAATAGTCATTCAGATTTCCTCTTGTTGAGTCATCAAATTTCCGAACATTCGGATAGTAGCTCGCAGTATAAGGAACTGTAGCTCCCGGTAAGTGATTTGGTTCAAACATAATTCCTTTGAACGCCGCTCTTTCTGCCGGTGTAACCAGGCGATCACGCATCCAGATCGATGTATCAATACCGTTGATCAGCTGACCTCTTGGTGTTACTGCACCGTTGGATCCTCTTACAGACATTTCGGAGCTGTTAGAAAGCCAAACTGTTTGGAAGGTTCCTTCATAACGTGCATCTGTTGCTCTGTTAGCAAAGGCAACATCCATAATATACCTTGTGTTGGGGCGGATCCGTTGGAATGGACGACCATTGTTGATATCACGAACCGTAACATTAGCACCACCACCTGCCGGATAATTTGCATTGATAGTGGGATAGTTTGGACGCCAGAAGAAATTGGCTTTGTTTTCTGCTCCATTGGTAGCACCGGCACCTACTGCTGAGTTTTGACCGAACTTCAGATCTTTCGTATGATCGATCACCATCAATACTTCAGAACTGTATTCCTGTCCTTCTCTGAAAATATTTCCGAAATAAGGCAAGAGATTTAAACCGTAGGTTGCTTTGTTATCGATCAACGATTTTGAAATGGTATATGCTTGCTGAAAATCATTTGGCTGCGCTACTGTAGACCAACCTCTCCAGAGATGGGTTTTAGCCAAAAGGAACAGAGCGGTTGACTTGGTTGCCGGCTTACCTAAACCTGCTGCAGGTGTATTCGGTAAATCAGCAGCCGCTTCCGTTAGATCTTTGATGATCTGTGCATACACATCTGCAATTGGAGATGGTGCATCAGCAGCAGAGGCAGACGTATTGAAGGTTGTTTTTAATGGAACAGAACCAAACGTTGTTACCAAATAAAAGTAATTGAACGCACGCAGGAATTTAGCTTGTGCCAGCAACTGTGTTTTTTGTGCAGCCGGGATATTCGCAGCAGCACCATATTCCAATACACCGTTGGCTGTATTGATATTGATGAACAAGCCGTTCCAAAAACCTAAGTAATTATCGGTGTTACTTTTGATGACCGCATTGTTATATTCAAACCAGTGCTGTACATCAGCCGCAGCACCTTTCAGAGATTCATCAGTACCTGCGTTAAATAACTGGGTGAAAATTTGCGTACCCCAATGTCCACGGAAGCTGGAATAAATACCTGCAATTGCTCCCTGAATACCATCGGAGGTAGAAAAGAATGAGGGCGTAAACCCTGTTCTTGGCTGTTCGTCCAATAATTTCTTACAACCGGTGGCGGCAAGAAGCAAGGAGCCCAGAAACAGACTGAATATTATTTTCTTATGTTTCATACTATAAAGTTTAGAAGATTAAAATCGAACATTAACTCCAAAAATGATCTGACGTGAAGGAGGGACACCCATGCCTACAGTTATAGCACGTCCCTGAACAGGGTTCAAACCACCACCTTGGGAAGCCACCGCATTACCTGTACCATTACCTTCCGGATCAATACCTAAACCATCTCTTACCAACGGAGCCCATAAAATGAATGGATTCTGTGCTGATACATAGGCTCTGATTCCGCTTATTTTTGCTTTGCTCAAAAACTTCTCAGGGATATTATATCCGAAGTCAATTGTTCTGAGTTTAATGAAAGAACCATCACGATAAGTAAGCGTTGAAGTAAAGAGCAAGGCATCTTTACTTGCATCTGGCTGCGGGAATGCATTGGTTGGATTAGTTGGAGTCCAGTAATCAACTTTCAGTTGGTTTACACGGCTATTCAGGAAGAAGGGGTAACCGGCACCACCACCATCAGCAGACAGATAGTTAGCAACCACTGTTTGTCCGAAACGGCCAAACAGCACGATGTTCAGATCAAAATTTTTGAATTCAAAACGGTTGGATAAACCTGCTACAAGTTTTGGTTGGAAATTACCTACGATCTGCCTGTCAGCATCGTTAATCACGTTATCCTTATTTACATCTTCAATTTTGATATCACCAGGAGCAACTCCATATACAGTAGCCTGGGCTGCCTCAGATGTTTGCCAGATACCAACTTTTTTGTAATCAAAAATAGTCGTGATTGGTTGTCCAACAAACCATCCGTTGGCACGATCTTGTTGAAGTCCTAACTGCAACGCAACAATTTTTTCACGGTTAAAGAAGCCATTGAAATCAGTGGTCCATCTGAAACCGCTTTTGCTTTCGATATTGACACTGCTTACTGAAAACTCTAAACCATAGTTTGCAGTTTCGCCTACATTCACAAGGATGCTGTTCACACCATTACTGCGTGGCAACTCACGGTTCAACAGGATATCGGTTGTGTTGTTTCTGTAAAAATCAACAGAGCCCGTAATACGATTCTTCAACAAACCGAAATCAAGACCGATGTTGATGCCCGATGTTTTCTCCCATGTAAGATTTGGGTTCGGGCTCGTGTTAATAAGATAACCATTTACATAATTGACACCAATGGCCGTACCTGATCCGAAATTGTAGAAGTTGTTACCCAAGCTGCCCAATGTTGTGTATGCTCCGATACCAGCATTCGAACTGATACCCCAGCCGGCTCTTAATTTAAGGCTTGAAATAGCTGTAACATTCTGCATAAACTTCTCATTAGCGATATTCCAACCTAAAGAAAGGGCAGGATAGGTTACCCACTGATTACCGGGAGCCAACACAGATGCACCATCTGTACGCACCGTAGCAGTAAGGAGATATCTGTCATCAAACGAATACACAGCTCTGCCCATATAACCAATCAAAGCAGATTCATTGAAATTACCGCCCTGAGGGTTGATCGTATTTACCTGAAGCCAGTTATAATCCTGCAAAAAATCGGCAGGCACACCTTGTCCGTTAAATTGCTGTGCACGGAAATGATTTTTTTGAACTTCCTGAAGCGCTAACACTGTCAGTTTATGCTTACCGGCAAAGGTTTTATTATACTCCAATGAGTTATTGATCGTGTATTGCCATCCTTCTGAATTGTTCTGACTCAAGTTAGAACCGGCAGGAGTTGCATTGATGTTAAATACAGTGTTTGGTCCTGTATAGTTGCTTGCAAGTGTTTGCGACCAGCCATAACCAAATGTTGATTTGAATTTCAGATCTTTCAGGATCTTGATCTCAGCATAAAAATTATGCTGGAACTGATATCTCCTGTTAAATTCCTTGATCAGGTCGTTATTGCCAATAGCAGTAAGCGGATTGATCTGTGCGTTATCAACCCCTTGTAAAGCAGCGGGTTTAAAGTTAATTGTTCCATCGTCATTATAAGGCTTGTACAACGGCCCCAGTCTTGTACCTGCGCCGTATGCGTTTGTACCAAGTCTGTTGGCACGCAACAAAGTATTAAAGCTGGTAAATCCAACCTTAATGCGATCCGAAATTTTATGATCGATGTTTACATTAAAGGAATACCGGTTGAGGCTCTGGTCATGTATAATGCCGGTCTCATTGTAATAGCCCACACCAAAAGAGTATTGTGTTCTGTCGGTACCTCCTCTAACACTTATGTCGTGACTGGTACGAATCCCTTGTGTCAACAACAGATCCTGCCAATCGGTGCTCACACCTGCCGCAAGGTTTGCCTGTTCCGTTGCATTTAATGCATAAGGATTGTTGTTGGCAGGGTTTGGTTGACCTTGTCTTGCATCTGTTTTAAACTGCGCATATTCTTCACCATTAAACAAACGATACGTGCCAATTGCATTTACAACACCTACATACCCGTTATAGGTTGCGGTTGCTTTTTGCGAAGTACCACGTTTGGTTGTAATGATGATTACACCATTAGAACCACGTGATCCGTAAATAGCTGTTGCAGACGCATCTTTTAAGATATCCAGACTCGCAATGTTATCCGGATTAATATCATTCACACTACCTCCATACACCATTCCGTCAACTACAATCAACGGATTGTTGTTGCCGGTAAGTGAACGGTTACCACGAATGCGGATTTGACCCCCTGCGCCAATCTGCGTGCTGTTATTCACAATATCAACACCCGGAGCACGCCCTTGTAGCTGGTTAAAAATATTCGGCGCCTTGATCTCGTTCAAGGTTTCACCTTTAATTGTAATAGTAGATCCGGTTACATCTTTTTTGCGTTGTGTGCCATAACCGATAACAACCACTTCTTCAAGTGCTTCGCCACCTACTACCAGATCAATGGTAATGGTGGTCTGGTCGCCGATGCGAACTTCTTTGTCAGCATAACCTACCGCTGAAACTACCAAGGTGTTTCCTCTGGAAGCACTGATCGTGAAGGCACCATTATTATCGGTGGTGGTTCCTTTGTTGGTTCCTTTAAGAGTGATCGAAGCACCACTTAATGGAGTGCCATTTTCACCGTTCACTGTACCTTTTACAGTAATGTCTTGAGCTGATACCTGATTTGGTATGAGCAATACCTGTAACAGGATCGCAAATACAAAAGCAGGAAAATTTGCCGCCAGTTTTTTGAATAGGGGCAAACTGATTTTTTTCTTTGGCATAGTCAATTCTAGTTTTGAGTTTAACAGTTAAATTATGAGCAGTGTGAAGAGAAAAAGTAATGCGATCCTATGGGTCAGGATGAGGGAAATAAATCAAGGAAACAAAGTGCTGTTGCGGGAAGTCGTGACTGACAGGCGTATTATACAATAGAGAAACTGCACTCGAATGCAAAGACCTGAATTTGTCTTTGAAGAAGGCAGTCGTGAAAATTACACGCAAGGCAATCAATCTTCTCATATCAGCAGTTATCGTTAAACCACAATCCGATTGGTGTTGGATGTGGTGATTTTAAGTTGCAATCGGTTGCATAAACCTCTAAAAAAATAGCATTAAATCCAGTTAATGCCGCAAAGAATATTTTCTTCGGTGCTCAATCTTTATTAATTGATTAAATGAAAAAATTTCCTCTCTAGTGAAATGCAAATAAAGCGGCAGAGTACACTTAAAACTACCCTGACTACTTAAGTTCCGAAAGCTAATGTAGGAATTATTTTTAAAAATGCAACCGATTACATTAATTTTTTAAAAAAACTTCTACCTTAGAGCGATCAACCATATTTTTCTTCTGCTTCTAAGATGCATAAAGATGTAACTATTTACGACCTTGCCCGTGAGCTTAACTTATCGCCTGCTACTATCAGCAGGGGGCTAAAGAAGAGCAATGCCGTTAATGATGATACTCTGGCCCGGATATTAAACAAAGCAGAAGAGATGGGCTACCGTCACAACAACTTTGCCAGTAGTCTCCGCAACAGACGAACACAAACCATTGGCGTCATCGTTCACCGGATGAATAGCTATTTTATGGCAACGGTGGTGGCCGGCATTGAAGATGTTGCGAGGAAAGAGGGATATCATATAATCATCACGCAGTCATTGGAAAAAAAAGAGTTGGAGAAAACGAATGCTCAAACTTTGTTCGACAAACGAGTGGACGGTTTACTGATTTCTCTTGCATTCGATACCACTGATCTCACACATTTGGAGCCCTTCTTTGATAAACATATTCCGGTAATTTCCTTTGACCGGCCGTTACCCTCTGATAAAAGTGCCTGTGTAGTAATTGATAATTATCAGGCCGCCCACAATGCGGTAACCCATCTAATTGCGCAGGGATGCAGTCGCATTATGCATATTGGCGGAAATTTATTGAGAGATGTTTATGCAGAACGACTCAGGGGTTACAGGCAGTCGCTGGAAGATAATAACATCGCCTACGATGAACATCTTGTTTTTATCTGCGAATTGAATGAGCAGGATGGCATCGATGCCGCCAACTATATTCTTTCATTAAGCATGCGTGAACGACCAGATGCCGTATTTTGTGCTAACGACGTTTCGGCTGCATACTGCATGAGTCGGTTAAAAGAGCATGGCATTAAAATACCGGAAGAGATTGCTTTTGTTGGGTTTAACAACGATGCGTTAAGCAGAGTGATCGAACCAAACTTAACAACGATTGATAACCCGGGTTATGCGATTGGCGAAGCGGCTGCAACAGGATTGTTCAATGTTTTGAAAGGCGATGAAACAGCACTGAAAACAAACAAGCTTGTGTTGAAGTCACCCCTTTTAGTAAGAGCGTCATCGAAACGATTGAAAGGTTAGCGTATTTTTCAAAACCAACCAGAGCCATGAAAGAAAAAAAGGAAGTTACTATTTATGATATTGCACAGTTGCTGGATCTTTCTACTGCAACCATCAGCCGTGCGCTGAAAGATCATCCGGCGATCAGTAAGGTTACAAAAAAGAAAATTCAGGATGCAGCGAAAGAAATGGGGTACCGTCATAATAACTTTGCCAGTAACCTGCGCAAACAAAAGACAAACACCATCGGTATTATCGTTCATGAATTGAACAGTAACTTCATAACATCTGTATTGGCAGGTATTGAGAAGATCAGTACCGAAGCAGGTTACGACCTGATCATAACACACTCCTCCGAAAGTTTTAAAAAAGAGGCTGCCAATGTACTCAACTTATTTCACAAAAGGGTGGATGGCATTATTGCTTCACTATCTTTTGATACAAAGGGGTTGGATCATTTTCAGCCTTTCTTCGATAAAAATATTCCGGTTATCTTTTTTGACAGGGTGGAAGAAAATTCAGATAACGCCAAAGTGGTGATCGATAACTATAAAAGCGGTTACCAGGCAACGAATCATTTAATTGAGCAGGGTTGTAAAAAGATCGTGATTGTAACAGCCAATCTAAATCGGAACGTTTATTCGCAACGCTTCAAAGGGTATAAAGATGCGTTGTTTGATCACAGTATTCCATTCGACGAAAGTCTTGTGCTTATCAAAGATCTGAGTGAAAAATGCGGTCGTGAAGCTGCTTTACAGATCATGGAAATGCATCCTATGCCGGATGCAGCATTTATCACCAATGATTTTTCGGCTGCTGTATGTATTAAAACATTGAAAGAACATGGCTACCGCATTCCTGAAGATATTGCCATTGTTGGCTTTAATAACGATGCGATCAGCACATTGATTGAACCCCAACTTACCACCATCGACTATCCCGGTATTGATATCGGCGAAATTGCTGCACGTAATTTAATTGCACACCTGAAAGGTGATATCAAGATCACACAGACAAACACCATCATTGTAAAGTCAGAATTAATTATCCGTCAATCCTCGCTTCGTAAAGGATGATGCTGTAATGATTACCAACATGAAGAGATTAAACGTATTGCTGCTGTTATTGATCTGTGGTTCGCTTGTACGGGCTGAGAATGGATATGATCTGTGGTTACGTTATGTGCCCATCAAAAACACATCTCTGCTTGTTCAATACAAAAAACAAATTGCAACACCTGTTGTACTGGGTTCATCAGCAACTGCGGCGGCAGCACGAAAAGAATTGTCAACTGCTTTTACTGGATTAACAAGAAACCGATACATAGTCAATAGTACGATCGCTTCATCAAGTGCATTCATAGCAGGCACTGTACAGTCATCTGCTGTTTTAGCTGCACTAGTTACAAAAGAAGAATTGAATCGCATTGGTGATGAAGGCTTCATCATAAAAGCAAAACCGGGCAAAACATTTATTACCGGCAATACAGATATAGCTGTGCTCTATGGTATTTTTCATTATTTGCGATTATTACAAACTAATCAGCAGGTTAGTAATCTCAATATTGTTTCAGTACCCAAGCTGAAATTACGTATGCTCAACCATTGGGATAATCTTAACCGCACAGTTGAGCGTGGCTATGCAGGATTTTCGATTTGGGATTGGCATCGGCTTCCTACGTTTATCGATCAACGTTATATTGATTATGCAAGAGCGAATGCATCTATCGGCATTAATGCTGTTGCATTAACAAACGTCAATGCAAATTCCATTATCCTTACGCCTGCTTATCTTGAAAAAGTAAAAAAACTGGCGGATGTATTTCGTCCATACGGTATAAAAGTATTTTTAACTGCACGCTTCAGTTCACCAATTGAACTCGGCAGATTGAAAACGGCTGATCCCTTGGACGCAACTGTACAACAATGGTGGACTGCAAAAGCGAATGAGATCTACTCACTCATTCCGGACTTTGGTGGGTTTTTGGTAAAAGCAAACAGCGAAGGACAACCCGGTCCGCAGGATTATAAACGTACCCATGCCGACGGTGCAAATATGTTGGCCGCTGCTGTAGCTCCGCATAAAGGAATTGTGATCTGGCGTGCATTTGTGTATGCAGCAGAAAATCCGGTTGATCGACACAAGCAGGCAAACGATGATTTTGTTCCGCTCGATGGAAAGTTTAATAGCAATGTAATGGTGCAGGTAAAGAATGGTGCCATTGATTTTATGCCACGTGAACCTTTTCATCCGTTGTTTGGTGCCATGCCGAAAACGCCGTTGATGATGGAATTCCAGGTAACACAGGAATATTTAGGGCAGGCAACCAATTGGGTTTTTCTTGCACCTTTATTTAAAGAGGTATTAGACAGCGACACCTATGCAAAAGGAAAAGGAAGCACGGTTGCGAAAGTGATCGATGGCAGTTTAGATGATCATGCACTGAATGGGATGACGGGTGTTGCAAACATCGGTAACGATATTAATTGGACAGGGCATCCAATGGCGCAGGCCAATTGGTATGCATTGGGACGACTGGCATGGGACTACAATACTACCAGTGATGCCATTGCAGATGAATGGCTGCGGATGACGTTTTCCAATGATGCTGCGTTTGTAGCAACAACAAAAAATGTGATGTTACGCAGCAGAGAAATTATGGTTGATTATATGAACCCGATTGGATTGCATCATATCATGGCAACAGGTCATCATTACGGCCCCGGTCCGTGGGTAAGTAATCTCAATCGTCCTGAATGGAATCCTGTTTATTATCACAAAGCAGATAGTGTGGGGATTGGTTTTAATCGCACTGCTACCGGCAGTAATGCAATTGGGCAATATCATCCTGAAGCAAGGAAACATTGGGAAGATATTTCAACAATCGATGAAAAGTATTTGCTTTGGTTTCATCATGCATCATGGACACATAAAATGAAAAGCGGCCGCAGCTTATGGAACGAACTTGTTTACAGATATTATACAGGTGCAGATAGTGTAAAATGGATGAAACAGGAATGGTTGAAACAACAATCAAAAATTGATGAGCAACGTTTCAGAGAAGTAAGCATGTTGCTCGATACGCAACTGGACGAAGCAAAGTGGTGGCGCAACGCATGTTTGCTCTACTTCCAGACCTTCTCCAAACAACCAATTCCTTCGAACTACGAACAGCCCGATAAAACATTAGACTATTATAAAAGTTTACGTTTCCCGTTTGCACCGGGCAACTAAACCCCTATCCCCTAAAGGGGGGATAAGAACTGAATTGTTCTAATAGTCTGACTAAATGAATTAATATTATTGTTTAACAAAACAAATAAAATAAATGAGTATTCAAAGCGCCCCTTTAGGGGATGGGGGTAAAAAAGTAGCGATTGTAACGGGAGGTGGATCAGGATTAGGATTAGCAATTGCGAAAGCATTTACAGCAAACAACGTCAAAACAATTATTGTTGGACGGGATGAAGAAAAATTAAAAGCCGCAAAAGCTGAATTGGGCGAAAATGGTTTTTATAAGACCTGCGACCTGAGTGACCTTTCATCTATTCCTGCTTTGATCGAAAATATTCTTGCTGAGTTTGGACAAATTGATATTCTGGTAAATAATGCAGGCATCAATCAAAAGAAAGTATTTGAAGAAGTAACCGATGAAGAATTTCAACGCATTCTTACAACAAACGTGACAGCTGTATTCAGCATCAGTCGTGAAGTGGTGAAAGATATGTTGAAACGAAAAAGTGGTTGCATCATCAACATCAGTTCAATGGCAGCACAATATGGATTGCCAAAAGTAATTGCATACAGTGCAAGCAAAACAGCGATCGATGGAATGACAAGAGCAATGGCGGTTGAGCTTTCACCAAATGGTATTCGTGTAAACGCAATTGCACCCGGGTTTATTTATAGTGCAATGACAGAAAAAGCATTGAACAGCGATCCCGAACGGAAAGCAAAAGTATTTAACCGCACACCAATGGGCCACATGGGACAACCCGAAGATATTGGTGGAGCAGCTTTATACTTAGCCAGTGATGCAGCAAAATATGTAACAGGTGTTGTGTTGCCGGTTGATGGTGGCAACAGCATTGGTTTCTAAAGTGATGAACGATTGATCTCAACCTGTTCTGTATTGCATGCAGTGCAGAACAGGTTTAATATAGAAAACAGGTATGAAAAAAACGATCTTGCTTGTCGTACTTTCTTGTGTTTGCATGTCATATAGCAATGCACAACTGCTTGCAGAAACTGCAAGCCCTTCGTCCTATGCGTTATCCAACGCTACAATTCTCGTTGATAAGGATGATCATGCTGTTGTAAACAAGTCGGCACTTTTTTTTGCAAGTGATATGCAATCGGTTACATTGAAACAATTGCCGATCAGCAATACCGTTTCAAATGCAACAGGTACAGCCATCATTATTGGTTCTGCTGACAAATCATCTTTCATCAAACAACTCATCCAACAAAAGAAAATCTCAGTTGCAGATATCAAAGGCAAGTGGGAAGCGTATAAGATACTTACTGTAAAAAATCCGGTAAAAGGAATTGATCAGGCGCTTGTAATTGTCGGCAGCGACAGAAGAGCAACAGCATTCGCTGTTTTTGAATTGAGTAAACAAATTGGTGTATCGCCCTGGTATTGGTGGGCCGATGTACCTGTTCAAACAAAAAAAGAAATCTATATCAATGCAAGTGCAACGATCAGCGATGCTCCAAAAGTGAAATACCGTGGCATCTTTATTAACGATGAAGCACCTGCACTCAGCAATTGGAGCAAAGAAAAATTCGGCGGCTTCAATTCAAAATTTTATGCAAAGGTGTTTGAGTTGATGCTTCGTTTAAAATCCAACTACATCTGGCCTGCTATGTGGGGCAATGCATTTTACGATGATGATTCACTCAATATAAAAGTTGCAGATGAATATGGCATTGTGATCGGTACATCACATCACGAGCCATTGATGCGTGCACATGCTGAATGGGCCAGATATGGCAAAAAACAAAAATGGAATTACGACAGTACAGAAGCCGGACTGAAAGAATTCTGGCGAGGTGGTATGCAGCGTGCATGGAACGAAAAAATTGTAAGCGTTGGTATGCGTGGTGATGGTGATGAACCAATGAGCAGGGAAACAGCTACCTCGCTTCTTGAGCGAATTGTAAAAGACCAACGAAAAATTATTGCAGATGTAACCGGCAAGCCGGCTGAAAAAACACCTCAACTCTGGGCTTTGTACAAAGAAGTGCAGGATTACTATGATAAAGGCATGCGAGTGCCCGATGATGTAACGCTTTTGTTGTGCGATGATAACTGGGGTAATCTACGCAAGTTGCCCAAAGTTGGAGAGAAGCCACGCAAAGGTGGTTACGGTATTTATTATCACTTCGATTATGTAGGTGGTCCACGTAATTACAAATGGCTTAATACAAATCCGCTGCCACGTATTTGGGAGCAGATGCATTTGGCATACGAGCATAATGTAAAAGATATCTGGATAGTAAATGTGGGTGATATCAAACCAATGGAACTTCCCATTTCGTTCTTTTTAGATTATGCATGGGATCCAACAAAGATTGACGCTGCAGAAATTCAAGCGTACACAGTAAAATGGGCTGCACAACAATTCGGAACAAAACATGCAACTGCTATTGCCGAACTGCTTGCGAAATATGCGAAGTACAATGGCAGAAGAAAACCTGAACTGCTGGACGACAGAACATACAGTTTATTTTATGGCGAATGGGAAAATGTAGTAAATGATTACAATGACTTACTTACCAAAGCAGAAGAGATCAACAGTGAATTAGCAGCCGAACAAAAAGACGCCTTCTTTCAACTGGTGCTGCATCCAATTAAAGCTTGTGCAAATCTCAACGACATGTATTACAACGTTGCGATGAATAAAGAGGCGTTTAAAGAAAAGTATGAATCAACTGTTGAATATGCTGATAGGGTAAAAGAGCTATACAACAAAGATTCGCTCATTACCATTGAATACCACAAACTCAATAACGGGAAGTGGAATCACATGATGAGTCAAACACATATTGGTTATACCTATTGGCAGCAACCTCCGTTTAACAGAATGCCGAAAGTGAATTATCTGCCGGAAGGCACTGTATTTAAAGATGAGATCATACAGATAGGCGCTGTACCCGCAGCAAAACCACCGGCTGATGCAAAGCCAAATAGTTTTATCGAACGATTTGCTGTTGTATCAATTGAAGCAGCGCATTTCACCAAAGCAAACAACAGCAAAACAATTTCATGGAAGCTGTTGCCCGATCATGGCAGAACAGGTGATGCAGTTACAACAGTTCCTGTAACAGCACCCGAACAGCAACCTTCCGCATCAACTCCGTTTCTGGAATATGAAATGTATACCTACAGTAAAGACAGTTTCACGATCCACGCATACTTCTCTCCTTCATTGAATTTTCATAATACAGAAAATGGTTTGCAGTATGCCATTTCTGTTGATGATGAAGCGCCACAAATCATCAGCCTGAATAAAGAAGATAAAAACAGCATCAGCGGTATCTGGAATAAATGGGTGGGCGAAAATATTATCATTAAAACAAGTAAACATAAGATCAACAAACCCGGTAAGCATGTGATCAAATACTGGATGGTGAACAGTGGCGTGGTATTGCAAAAATTGGTGGCTGATTTTGGTGACATGAAACCAAGTTATCTGGGTCCACCTGAAACAAGAATCAACAAATAATATTTATACATCTTGCCTAAATCAAAAAACATGAAAAAGTTCATTTCGAAATTCGCTGTTGCTGCAGCAATACTGGCTTGCTTTGCATACTGTACAAGCACAAGCAGAATGGGTGCTGCCGGCAATTCGCTGAAGGATGCCTATAAAAATGATTTCCTTATCGGCACTGCATTAAATACGCAACAGATCGAAGAACGAGACAGTAAAGCTAATGCATTGATCGTACAGCAGTTCAATGCTATTACCCCGGAAAATATTATGAAGGCAGAGATTATTCATCCTGAATGGGACAGATATAATTTTGACCTGGCCGATAAAATTATTGCGTATGGCGCAAAGAATAACATGAAAGTGAATGGCCATACACTCATCTGGCATAGTCAACTGCCGCAATTTGCAAGAAGAATTAAAGATGTTGATTCATTCAAAACATTTTTCACCAATCACATCAACACGGTTGCCAGCCGTTACAGCGGTAAGATCTTTTCATGGGATGTAGTGAACGAAGCATTGAACGAAGATGGCACTATGCGCAAATCAATCTTTCTTGACAGAATGGGAGATGGTTTTGTAACAGAAGCTTTCCGTCTTGCAGAAAAAGCATCCCCCGGTACTGAACTCTATTACAACGATTATAATAATGAACAACCAAAAAAACGTGAAGGTTGTCTTGCACTCGTGAAGAAAGTACAGGCTGCCGGTGTGCGTATTGATGGCGTAGGCATACAAGGCCACTGGCATTTAGGTCGTGTACCGTTCAAGGATATTGAAGAAAGTATTCTTGCTTATCATGCATTGGGTTTGAAGGTAATGATCACTGAGCTTGATATCGAAATGCTGCCCCGCAATTTTCAAGGTGCAGACGTTAATCAACGCCAGGCTTCCAATCCTGAATTGAATCCTTATGCAAATGGAATTCCCGACAGCTTACTGCAAAAACAGGCAAACGATTATGCCAACCTGTTCAAATTGTTTTTGAAACACAAGGATAAAATTACACGTGTTACTTTTTGGGGTGTTGATGATGGACAAAGCTGGCTTAACGGATGGCCGGTGCGTGGCAGAACGAATTATCCTTTGCTGTTCGATCGTGCATTTCAACCCAAACCTGCATATCATGCAGTAATGGCTTTAAAAAAATAATTCATTGGCCGGTCAATAAACAATACACATGGAATCATCATCACAAAAATTATCAGTAAAAGAAAAAGTTGGGTATAGCTTGGGCGATCTTGCAGCTAACCTTGTATTTCAAACTCTCGTAACTTACCTGGCTTACTTCTATACAGATATTTACGGACTCGATACCAATCATGCATCGGCACTGATGTTGGTGGTAGGCTTGATTGCTGCGTTTGCATTTAATCCTATCATTGGTGCCATTGCAGACAGAACGGTTTCCAAGTGGGGAAAATTTCGTCCATGGATCTTGTTTACAGCTGTCCCTTTGGGTGTAATTGCACTACTTGCTTTCAGCACACCTGATTTTTCGTATAAGGGGAAAGTGATTTATGCAGTAGTTACTTACACGCTCTTGTTGTTATTGTATGCAGCCAACAATCTTCCTTACTCTGCATTGAGTGGTGTGATTACCGGCGATATGAAAGAACGCAACAGTTTATCGGCTTATCGATTTGTAGCGGTGATGTTTGCACAGTTTTTTGTACAGGTATTTATGCTGCCAATCATAGTAGCAGCTGGCGGAGGCGATAAAGCCGTTGGTATTGAAAAAGTAATGACGTGGCTAGCCATCATCGGAACCGTGATGTTACTTATTACTTTCTTCACAACCAAAGAGCGCATTGTACCAAAGCCGGAACAGAAATCAAGTTTAAAAGAAGATCTGGCAGATATCTTTAAAAACAAGCCTTGGATAATTATGTTGGTGTTGACCATCCTTGTGTTTATTACGCTGGCGATGAAAGGTGGTTCCTATGTTTACTATTTTGAAAATTACGTCGACAAAAGTCGTTTAACGGAATTTATCACACCCATCTTAAATGGTTTTTCGAATATTGGTATCAACTTTTTTGGTGAAGATCCTGTGTCAGCAGGTTTTGGTTTGTTTAATGCAGGCGGAATTATTTTCATGATTGTGGGCATTGGTTTTTCCAAACGTCTTGCAGATAAATATGGTAAACGGGATGTATTTGGAGTAGCCTTGGTTATTTCAACCCTGTTTATCTTTTTATTTTATTTCTTCTCATCAACCTCGGTTGAGCTGATGTTTGGTTCACAAATTTTGCATGGCTTTTTCTATGGCATCACGATTCCACTTCTATGGGCCATGATCGCTGATGTGGCCGATTACAGCGAATGGAAAAACAACCGTCGGGCAACCGCCATCATTTTCTCAGCCATGATGGTTGGGTTGAAAACAGGATTAAGTGTCGGCAATGCACTACTGACATGGATATTGGGACTGTTTGATTATACTGCCAACAGTGAAACGGCACAGACAGCAACGGCCATAGAAGGAACCAAACTGTTAGTGAGTGTATTCCCATCGATTCCTTTTTTACTTGGAGCAGGCTTGTTATTCTTTTATGAGATCAACAAGAAGATGGAGACTCAGATTGAAAACGATTTAAAAGCACGCCGGGCTTAAAACTTATAACCTGAAACTTAAAACTATTCTATGCCAGAAGATAGCATTGATCATATCGACTTCGACGAATTAAACAAACGGGCCATTTCGCAACCGTTGGTGAAACATATTTACACCGCTGATCCGTCGGCACATGTATTTAATGGAAAAATTTATATCTATCCTTCGCATGATGTCGATGCCGGTGATGCGTTTGATGATCTCGGAAGCCATTTCGCCATGGAAGACTATCATATTCTTTCTATGGATTCACCAACAAGTGAAGCTGTTGATAACGGTCTTGCATTGCATGTAAACGATGTGCCGTGGGCCGCAAAGCAAATGTGGGCACCCGATGCTGCAGAAAAAGATGGCAAGTATTACTTATTCTTCCCGGCAAAAGATCACAAAGGTATTTTCAAAATTGGTGTGGCCGTAAGTGATTCACCTGTTGGGCCGTTTACGCCACAACCGGAAGCAATCAAGAACAGTTTCTCCATTGATCCTGCTGTGTTCAAAGATGATGATGGAAGTTATTATATGTACTTCGGTGGTATCTGGGGCGGACAATTACAACGTTGGCGCACTGGGAAATTTAATGCTGATCAACCTGAAAGTCCGGTTGCATTTTTACCGGAAGAAAACGAACCGGCATTATGTCCAAAGATAGCAAAGCTTACAAATGATCTGTTAGAATTTGCTGAAGATGTAAAAGATATTTTGATAACTGATGAAAACGGTCAACCGCTTTTGCAAGGTGATACCGACCGACGTTTTTTTGAAGCAAGCTGGATACACAAATACAACGGCAAATATTATTTCTCCTATTCAACCGGCGATACACATTATCTCTGTTATGCCATTGGCGATAATCCTTATGGCCCATTTAAATATGCCGGCAGAATTTTAGAACCTGTTGTTGGATGGACATCACATCATTCGATCTGTGCAATCGAAAACAAATGGTATTTGTTTTATCACGACAGCAGTTTAAGTAAAGGTGTTACGCATTTACGCAGTGTGAAAGTAACCGAGCTTATTCATGATGAAAATGGTTTCATCAAAACAATTAAGCCTTACAACGATTAAATAATAAAATCAGATGAAGAAATTTCTCTTAACCCTCTCTTTTGCAATTGTAATGTTTTTTACAAACGCACAAACCTTTAATAATCCCATACTCGCAGGGTTCTATCCTGATCCAAGTATTTGCAGAGTGGGAAATGATTATTATGTAACTACTTCTACGTTCGCTTATTTTCCCGGTCTGCCGATTTTTCACAGTACTGATTTGGTGAACTGGAAACAGATCGGCAACGCCATGGATCGTGAAGAGCAATTGGATCAAACCAATGCAGGTGTATCAAGAGGTTTGTTTGCTCCAACCATTCGCTACCATAAAGGAACGTTTTACATTCTTTGTACATTGATCGATAAGAAAGGAAATTTCATCATCACAGCAAAAGATCCCAAAGGCCCATGGAGCAATCCCATCTGGTTACCGCAGGTACGTGGCATTGATCCATCGATTGATTTTGTTGATGACAAAGCCTATGTTGTTTACAATAATGATGCACCAGATAACAAGCCATTGTACAATGGTCACCGCACTATCCGCATGTATGAATTTGATATTGATGCAATGAAAGTAGTAGGTGAAGAAATTTTATTGGTGAATGGCGGAACCGATCTTTCAAAAAAACCAATCTGGATTGAAGCGCCGCATATTTTCAAAAAAGATGATTGGTATTATTTGATTTGTGCTGAAGGGGGAACAGGATACAATCATACAGAAGTTGTGTTCAGAAGCAAATCTGTAAAAGGGCCGTATGTTTCATATGAGAAGAATCCGATTCTTACACAAAAGCATTTGGATAAAAAACGACCTAATCCTATCACAACTACAGGTCATGCTGATTTTGTAGAAACACCCGATGGAAAATGGTATGCTGTTTTTCTTGCCTGTCGTCCTTACAATGATGATTTTTATACAACCGGTCGTGAAACATTTTTGCTGCCTGTTGAATGGAAAGATGGCTGGCCGCATATACTCGAAGGAGAAGCAACAGTACCCTACACATTACCTGTTCCGATGCCTGCCATTACTAAAAAAGTAAATAATCCTTTTGGCGGTAACGTTACGTTCAGAGATGACTTCAAGAACGATCAATTTGATTTCCGTTATCTCTTCCTTAGAAATCCTGAAAAAGATGTGTACAGTTTAACAGCAAAAAAAGGATCGCTGCAATTAGCATTACGTCCGCAAACTGCTACTGAACGGAAAAGCCCTTCTTTTCTTGGCTACCGTCAGAATAATCTGAAAGGATATGCTTCTACCTGCATCAATTTCACAGCAGCATCAGAAAAAGAAAAAGCAGGCATGCTGATTTTTCAGAGCGAGAACTTCTATTACTTCCTCTGCAAATCTGTTGAAAACGGAGAGCCCGTTGTTCAGTTATTCAAATCTCCGGCAAGAGGTAAAACAGAAGCTGAACTGCTGGCATCGCAAAAATTAAATTCATCAAAAGAACTGTTTTTAAAAATTGAAGCAAGAGCAGATACCTATGCTTTCTTTTTTGGAGAAAAGAAAAACCAATGGAAACTTTTGAAAGAAGGAGTTGATGGTTCGTTCCTTACAACAAAAGTTGCAGGTGGATTTGTAGGGAGTCTGTTTGCATTATACGGCACGTCCAACGGTGCACCTACATCATCAGTGGCTTTGTACGATTGGTTTGAGTATAAAGGAGACGATGACGCTTTTAAAAAATAAGCAGTTACATTATTAAAGATGTAATTGGCTGTTATATTTTGTTCAATTAAACCAGGATCAAATCATATTACAATGAAATCATTTCTTGCCATTCTTACAACTGTTGTTTGCTTAACAGCAACAGCGCAGGATTACAAATCGTTCCCGATGTGGAATACAAAACTTTCCATTGAACAACGGGTGAATGATGTAGTGAGCCGTTTAACACTGGAAGAAAAAGTTGCGCAGATGCTCAATGCAACACCTGCGATTCCAAGACTCGGCATCCCTGCTTATGATTGGTGGAATGAAGTATTGCATGGTGTGGCAAGAACGCCTTTCAAGACAACTGTATTTCCACAGGCGATTGGTATGGCAGCAACATGGGATACAAATTCATTGTACCGCATGGCCGATTATTCTGCATTGGAAGGAAGAGCCATTTACAGCAAAGCAGTTGAACAGGGACGTACTGCTGAACGTTATCTCGGTCTCACCTACTGGACGCCCAACATCAACATCTTTCGTGATCCACGCTGGGGTCGTGGACAGGAAACATATGGCGAAGATCCGTTCCTAACGGCAATGCTTGGTCGCTCTTTTGTACGTGGCTTACAAGGCGAAGACCCGAAGTATTTAAAAGCAGCGGCTTGTGCAAAACATTATGCTGTTCATAGCGGACCTGAACCATCCCGTCACTCCGATAATTTTAATCCTACTGCTTATGATTTGTGGGATACTTATCTGCCTGCATTCAAAGAATTGATTGTTGATGCAAATGTGGCGGGTGTAATGTGTGCTTACAATGCGGTTGATAAACAACCTTGCTGCGGTAATGATCAACTGATGAATGATATTCTCCGCAAACAATGGAAGTTCAATGGTTATGTAACCAGCGATTGCTGGGCCGTAGATGATTTTTATAAATATCACAAAACGCATAAGGATGCAACAACATCAGCTGTGGATGCAGTGATCCATGGAACAGATTTGGAGTGCGGTGTTACAGTGTATAAAACATTGGTAGATGCCGTAAAAACCGGAATGATCACAGAAGCACAACTGGATATTTCACTGAAGCGTTTGTTTACGATACGTTACCGTTTGGGCATGTTCGATCCGGTATCAATGGTGAAGTATGCACAAACTCCCTCTTCTGTGTTGGAGAGTGCACCGCATCAGGCACATGCATTAAAAATGGCACAACAATCGATCGTGCTGTTGAAGAATGAAAAAAATACATTGCCACTCAGCAAAAAAATTAAGAAGATCGTGGTGCTGGGTCCGAATGCTGATAACAGCATTGCTGTTCTTGGCAACTATAATGGTACACCCTCAGAAATTATAACGATACTGAAAGGAATTCAAAACAAGGTTGGCAATACAGTCGAAGTGGTTTATGAAAAGGCTATCAATTTTACCAACGATACATCTTTGGTGTATGCTGATGTAAGTAATCAGTATTTGTATGAAGGCAAAAAAGGATTTAAAGCAGAGTATTATTCAAATAAAGAATTGCAGGGAGAACCTGCTGTTGTACAAACTGAAGCAGGCGTTGATCATTTCTGGCAAGAAGGTCAGCAGGTATTGGGAAACATCCGTGCAAATAATTTTTCTGCTCGTTATACAACCAACTTCACTGCGGCAGCTGATGGATCTATTCTGTTTGAAGTGGAAGCAGATGATGGTTATAAACTTTCCGTTGATGATAAAGAAGTATTGAATGCATGGACAAGAAACCGCTGGGGTGCAAGAACCTATAAACTAAATACAGTAAAAGGGAAAACCTACAAACTGGTTCTTGAATATTGGCAGGGTGAAGGAAAAGCCAATGTAAAATTAAAAGCAGGCAACTTGCAACAATTGAATTATGCTGACCTACTCAAAAAAGTGAGTGATGCTGATGCAATTGTTTATGCAGGTGGTATCTCTCCACAATTGGAAGGTGAAGAAATGCGTGTGGATTATCCGGGCTTTAATGGCGGCGATCGTACAACTATTGCGTTACCAACTGTGCAAACTGAATTGATGAAAAAGCTACATGCAACGGGGAAGCCTGTTGTGTTTGTAATGCTCACAGGTAGTGCCATTGCTACTCCATGGGAAAGTGAAAATATTCCTGCTATTGTGAACGCATGGTACGGTGGACAAAGTGCAGGTACTGCTGTTGCAGATGTTTTGTTTGGTGATTATAATCCAGCCGGTCGTTTACCTGTTACATTTTACAAGAGTGATAATGATCTTCCAGGTTTCCTTGACTATTCAATGGAAGGAAGAACCTATCGTTATTTCAAAGGCGAAGCATTGTATCCGTTTGGTCATGGTTTGAGTTATTCAATGTTTAACTACAGTGGTTTACAGTTACCAAAAACAATTGCAGCAAATAAACCTGTTACTGTTACAGTAACCGTGAAAAATACAGGAAAGCGGGATGGAGATGAAGTGGTACAGTTGTATGTATCACACCAACAAACAAAAAGCAAAGCACCAATTCGTGCATTGAAAGGATTTAAACGCATTGCCTTAAAAGCAGGTGAAAGTAAAACCATCAGTTTTAAACTTACTCCTGAAGAATTAGCATTGGTGAATGAAACAACTGGTAAGTATTATCAACCTAAAGGAAAAGTACAGATCAGTGTCGGTGGCGGGCAACCGGGTGTGAAAAACAAAACAACAAGCAATGTAGTAAGCTCACAGCTTCTTATTCAATAACATTAAACATCAGTCATTATGAGCAGCAATAAATCAGGCAGAAGAAAATTTTTGCAAGACGCAACAAAAGCTTCCGGCTTAATGCTGTTTGCGCCAATGGCCGGCAAGTTTAAATCGATCCAATCGACAGAAAAGAAAAAGGAACTTGTTATTCCACCGGGCAAAATAAAATTCGCCGTTATCAGTATCAATCATCCCCATATTTATGGAATGACGGATGCAATTAAAAGAGGTGGTGGAGAATTAGTGGCGGTCTATGCAAAGGAAGCTGATTTATTGGCTGCATTTTCTAAAGCATATCCTGAAGCGAAATTGGCAAAAAATGAAAACGAAATTTTAGAAGACCCTTCCATTCATTTGGTTTTAAGTTCAGGCATTCCGGATGAAAGAGCTCCGCTTGGTATTCGTGTGATGAAGCACGGGAAAGATTATTTAACCGATAAACCCGGAATTATTACTTTACAACAATTGGCTGAAGTAAAGAAAGTACAAAAGGAAACAAAACGGATTTACTCCATCATGTATAGTGAAAGGCTGGAGAACAAAGGCACAGAAAAAGCCAGTCAATTGGTAAAAGCCGGTGCAATCGGTAAGATTATACAAACAATAAATTTAGCGCCACATCGCATCAGCAACAAGTTTGGCACTTCGGGCTTAGCCGTAAGACCAGATTGGTTCTGGGATAAAAAACGCTATGGTGGAATATTAACTGATATTGGCTCTCACCAATTTGATCAGTACTTACATTTTACAAATACAACAGAAGCAACTGTACTGATGTCGCAGGTAGGCAATGTACATTTTCCCGAAGCTCCATTGTTTGAAGATTTTGGAGATGTGATGTTGAGTGGAAATGGTGGCGTGGGTTATATAAGGGTAGATTGGTTTACACCTAACGGTCTCGATAGCTGGGGCGATGGAAGATTAACCATTTTAGGTACCGACGGATATATTGAGGTAAGAAAGAACATCGACATTCTTTCCGGTAATAAAGGCGGCAATCAATTATACTTGGTCAATCAAAAAGAAACAATTCACATGGATTGCAACAATGAAGCACTTCCATTCGGGCCATTATTTGTTGATGATGTAGTGAACCGGACTGAAACCGCCATGAGCCAGGCGCATTGTTTTTTGGCAACAGAGCTTGCCTTAATTGCACAGAAAAAAGCAAAGGTGATGAATTTGAAAAAATAATTTTCTGCAAATGCCATGAAATGGTCAACTAAAAATATTGCCATGCAAAATGAAAAAAGAAAAGGTATTGGAAGAAGAAAATTTCTAAAAGATACCATTAAAACAGCAGCAGGCACTGCCATTGCCTTGCATTTACCATCCATTGTGCCAGCAAGCGTATTTGGAAAAAATGCACCAAGCAATCGTATTAATGTTGCAGCTATTGGTACAGGAAGAATCTCCCGTGGTCATGATATGCCGGGAGTTTGGAAACATGATTACGCACAGATCATGGCTGTTTGTGATCTCGATCTAAAGAGAGCAACAGAAGGTAAGAAATTAGTGAATGACTATTATACAAAGAGAGACAACAAACCATACGATGGTGTAAAGCTTTATACCGATTTCCGGGAGCTACTGCTTAATAAAGATATTGATGCCGTATTGATCAGCACACCAGATCATACACATGCAATGATTGGTGCTGCAGCGGCACGTGCAGGAAAACATATCTACATGCAAAAGCCTGCATCGTTAACTATTGCAGAAGGAAGGATTATCAGCAATGTTGTACAGAAAAGTGGTGTGAAGTTTCAAATAGGAAGTCAGCAGCGAAGCAGTGATCAATTTCGTTATGCAGCAGAGCTTGTTCGCAATGGACGCATTGGTGAATTGAAGACAGTGTATGTTGGTTTACCCGGCGATCCTCCCGGTGGTAAGAAAGATGAAATGCCGCTTCCTGCAAATTTCAATTACGATATGTGGCTTGCATCAACACCTGATGTGTATTATACAGAAGACAGAGTTCATCCACAAAATGGTTATGGCCGCCCCGGTTGGTTGCGTTGCGAACAATTTGGTGCAGGTATGATCACAGGTTGGGGAGCACATCATATTGACAGTGCACATTGGGGCATGGGTATGGAAGCAAGCGGCCCAACAGAAATCTGGACACAACATGTTGAATTTGCAAAAGATGGTTTATGGGATGTGCATGGTATTTTTAAAACGGGTGCGAAATATGCAAGCGGTGTAACAATGATGGTGAGTAATGAGTTTCCGAATGGGATAAAATTTGAAGGAACGAAAGGATGGATCTTTGTTTCGAGAGGCGATTACCAGGCAACATCCAGCGACCCCAATGCAGGAACTGTGCAGGCCAAGAAGATTGATGCAAGCGATCCTAAACTACTCACATCTGTAATTGGCGAAAACGAATTTCATTTTACCGTAAGTAACGATCATCATGGTAATTGGCTGGAAGCCATTCGTGATAATAAAAAAACGATCGCACCTGTTGAAGAAGCACATCGTGCATGCTCCGCTTGTTTGTTGCACCACATCTCCATGAAGCTGAAACGGAAATTGTATTGGGATCCTGCAAAAGAACAATTCAAAAATGATGCGGAAGCAAACGGCATGTTATCCCGACCGCAACGGAAAGGATATGAAGTGATATAGTCTCCAAATGAAAAGTGTCGAATCAAAAAATAAACAATCCATCATGAAACAGCTGGTCATTGCCTGTGTTTTCGTTTTAGCCGTTGTAAATACTTACAAACTAAACGCACAAGTAAAGTTGCCGCAGATCGTAAGGGACAGTATGATTCTGCAAAGAGATATTCCGGTAAACATCTGGGGATGGAGTGCAGTGAATGAAAAAGTAAGTGTAAAGTTTAATGGGAAAACATACAAGACAAAAGGTAATGCCGAAGGCAAGTGGCTCATCAAACTACCCGCAACAAAAGCAGGTGGACCTTATACTATCGACATAACTGCAAGCAACAAGATCAGCCTCAAAGAAATTTTATTTGGCGATGTTTGGTTTTGCAGCGGTCAATCAAATATGGTGCATCAACTCAACATTCATGATGTAACCTATGCAAAAGAAATAGCCGAAGCAAATGATCCGCAGATTCGTCAATTCTGGGTGCCAACACTCACCAGTTTGCAAGGCCCGCAACAAAATTTGCCAAGTGGATACTGGAAAGCAGCCGTGGGCGAAGACATCCGACCATTCTCTGCAGTAGCTTATTTCTTTGCCAAACATTTACACGAAAAATACAAAGTACCCATCGGCATCATCAATGCAAGTGTTGGAGGTACACCGATAGAAGCATGGACGAGTGAAGAAGGATTAAAAGATTTTGCTGCATTGCAAACAACGATCAACAAAAATAAGGACACAGCTTATCTCAACAGTCTTACTCGCAGACCTCCCGGTGGTGGACCAAGACCAGCACCACCAGTTGATGCTGGTTTGAGCGGAACAACAAAATGGTTTGATGTAAACTTTGTTCCTAAAGGATGGCGTTCAATCAACATCCCGGGTTATTGGGAAGACCAAGGCATTAAAGATTTGAATGGTGTTGTTTGGTACAGAAAGGAAATTGATATTCCTGCATCCATGGTTGGCAAAGCGGCCAAAGTTTTTCTTGGACGGATCATTGATGCAGATGAATTATACATCAACGGTGTGCGTGTAGGCAACACAACCTATCAATATCCACAACGCAGATACACTGTTCCTGCAACTGTATTAAAAGCAGGAAAAAATGTTTTCGTTGTTCGTGTTACGAACAACGCAGGCAAGGGTGGTTTTGTACCCGATAAACCGTATTGCATTTTTGCTGGCACTGATACTGTTGATTTAAAAGGAACATGGCAATACAAAGTGGGTCTTGTAAACCGTCCATTTGCCGGAGGTGGTTTTGGTGGCGGCGGTATCAATGCACAAAATCAACCGGCGGCATTGTACAATGCAATGATTGCGCCTGAAATAAATTATACCATCAAAGGATTTCTTTGGTACCAGGGCGAAAGCAATGCAGGCAGGCCACAGGAATACGGCGCTTTGCAAACTGCACAAATTCGTGACTGGCGCAGCAAATGGAACCAAGGTGAGTTGCCTTTTCTGTATGTGCAATTGCCCGGCTTTATGGATTATAATTATCTCCCTTCCGAAAGTGGCTGGGCCACACTTCGTCAACAGCAATTACAAACGCTTGCTGTTCCAAATACAGCAATGGCCGTGGCTATTGATCTGGGTGAGTGGAACGATATTCATCCGGATAATAAAAAAGATGTTGGTATTCGTTTGGCATTGGCAGCACGCAAACTTGCTTACAACGAAAACATCATTTACTCGGGCCCGTTATTTCAATCGGCACAAATCGACGGCAATAAGATCGTTGTTTCATTTCAACATATAGGCAGCGGTTTAATTACAAATGATGGAGAAGAGTTGAGTGAGTTTGCTATTGCAGGTACTGATAAAAAATTTGTATGGGCCAAAGCAAAAATTGAGGGCGACAAAGTAATTGTGTGGAGCGATGAAGTGAAAGAACCAATCTATGTACGCTATGCCTGGGCCGATAATCCGGTGCAACCGAACCTATATAACAAAGAAGGTTTACCTGCTTCACCCTTTACAACTGAAAAGTAAAAATGAACAAAGCATTCTGTTTAGTTGCAGTATTCATCATTACATTCCTTGTACGCTCTAACGGTCAGGGACAATTGCCGCATTTAGCCAAAGTGGGTAACAGAACGCAACTCATTGTACAGGATCAACCGTTTTTGGTATTAGGCGGAGAATTGGGCAACTCAACTGCTACTACCATGGAAAACATGGAGCCGGTTTGGCCACGGCTGAAAGCTATGAATTTGAACACAGTGCTTGTGCCCGTTTATTGGGAATTGATTGAAGCAGAAGAAGGTCGTTTTGATTTCTCACTTTATGAAGCATTGATCAAGGAAGCAAGAAAAAACAATCTCAAAATTATATTCCTGTGGTTTGGTGCATGGAAAAATAGCATGAGCAGTCACGCTCCTGCGTGGATCAAACGCAATCAACAAAAATATCCACGTGTAAAAGATGAAAAGGGAAAGAGCCTTGAAATTTTAAGTTCGTTCAGTAAAGATGTGTTGGATGCCGATATCAAAGCATTTGAACAACTCATGACATTTATAAAAACGGTAGATCAGCAGTATCAAACAGTGGTCATGATTCAGCCGGAAAATGAGATCGGCATGTTATCCTCTGCACGAGATTATCATCCATTGGCTGAAGAAGCGTTCAAAACAAATGTACCGGCTGAAGTGATCAGCTATCTGCAAAAAAAGAAAGATCAACTTGTACCTGAATTACAAAACGCATGGAAACAAGCCGGTTCTAAAACAAAAGGAAACTGGCAGGAGTTGTTTGGAAAAGGATTGTACACCGATGAATTATTCATGGCGTATTACTATTCCGTATTTATGAACAAGCTGATCGCTGCAGGAAAAAAAATCTATCCGCTGCCGATGTTTGTAAATGCAGCACTCAATCGTCCCGGTAAGTTGCCCGGTGAATATCCAAGCGCAGGTCCGCTCCCGCATTTGATGGATGTATGGAAAGCTGGCGGAACAGCTATTGATTTTTTAAGTCCTGATTTTTATAACCCTGATTTTAAACATTGGAACGATCTGTATACACGTCAAGGCGATCCGTTGTTTATTCCTGAGCATGCGTTTGATGCTACCGTAGCAGCAAAAGCATTGTTCACATTTGCCAATTATGAAGGCATTGGCTTTTCACCATTCTCAATTGAATCAAACCACAGTGAATCGTTGGGAAAAATGTATGCACTGATACGTTCATTAACTCCGCTCATTACAAGTAACAAGGGCAAGAATAAGATCAAAGGTGTACTGCTTACGAAAACGAACCAGGATACAGTGATCACAATAGGGAATTATGAATTTAAATGTAAGCATGATTATACATTAAGCTGGACTCCCGGCAGCCGTACCGATGATTGGCCTTATGCAAGCGCCATGATCATTCAAACCGGTGAAGATGAATTTTATGTTGCAGGAACCGGAGTGGTGATCACTTTTTCAAACAGTAAAAACAAAAATCAAAACGTGGGTTTGCTGAAAGTTGATGAAGGAATATTTGATAACAACGTATGGAAAGTGATCCGTCATTTGAATGGTGATCAAACACATCAAGGCCGGCATGTAAATATCCCAACCAATCAAATTGCGATACAAAAAGTAACCTTATACAATTACGACTGATCCTTTCATCGCATCAATAAAAAACGAACATGAAATGAGCCATAAAAATTATCGAGTAATTTAAACCAATAGTGATGATAATTTTTATGGCGAATAACATGTGACCAATTCCTAAAATAAAAATGAACACATGAAAAAAAACAGATTCTTTTTACTCATAGCTATCATCAGTACTTGCATCAGCAATGCACAGGTTTCTGTTATTGACAGCAGTAAGTATCCAAAGCTAACAATGTTTACTGCACAACAGGATCAGGCGAATATGATGCAGCAGTTAGGAATTAAAAAACTGAGACCGGGCAAAAGCGGAAATGTACAGGATCCGAACTCAGCAAATTATGATGAAGCTTTAGCAAACCCTTGTCCGCAATTGCCCGATGCACTTACGTTGAAAAACGGAAAGAAAATTACAACGGCTGATCAATGGTGGAAACAACGCAGAGGAGAAATTGTAGCCGATTTTGAAACAGAAGTGTATGGAAAAATTCCCGCCAACACACCCAAGGTTACATGGATCACAAAAATTACCGATTATGAATTTGTGGGACGCACACCGGTTATTGCACGACAAATGATTGGTCGTGTTGACAACAGTGCTTATCCGCTCATCAATGTAAACATCAACATGGTGTTGGTGTTACCTACGAATGTAAAAGGACCCGTACCGGTGTTGATCATGTTTGGTTTTCCTTCATTGCCTGCGCCTGCACAACCGAATCCGGCTGATATGGAAAAGATCAATCAGGCATTCAAAGAACTGATGATCAAAACCGATCCTGAAATGAAAGCGATCTTCGAACGCTATCCTGCATATAATCCTATTACACGACTAGCCGGGCCTAACTTTTTTGCACCGCCACCCGCAAGTGATCCTTCACCAACAGAACAATTGTTGGCTGCCGGTTGGGGTTATTGTGTAATAGAACCAAATAGTATACAAGCCGATAATGGTGCCGGACTTACAAGAGGTATTATTGGTTTGGTGAATAAAGGACAACCACGCAAGCCCTACGATTGGGGCGCTTTACGTGCATGGGGCTGGGGTGCATCACGTGCATTGGATTTTTTTGAAACAGATACATTGATCAATGCAAAGCAAGTGGGTATTGAAGGTGTTTCCCGTTATGGAAAAGCAGCATTAGTAACGATGGCATTTGATCAACGTTTTGCAATTGGCTTAATTGGTTCATCGGGCAAAGGTGGTGTTACACTTCATCGTCGTGTGTTTGGTGAAACAGTTGAAAATCTTGCAGGCAGTGGTGCTCATCACTGGATGGCAGGTAACTATTTAAAATATGCAACCGCAGAATCTTCATTCGGCAGTAAAACAGGTTGTGATCTTCCGGTTGATTCGCATGAGCTATTGGCGCTATGTGCACCACGTGCTGTTTTTGTAAGCTATGGTATTCCGGAGAAAGGTGATGCAAACTGGCTCGATCAGAAAGGAAGTTACCAGGCAACGATCGCTGCAGGATCGGTATTTAAATTACTCGGTGCAAAAGATCTTGGTGTGAGTAATGATTATATGAATGAAAAAATGCCACCCATGTTAACCGATATGCTGGATGGACATTTAGCATGGCGACAGCATGATGGAGGACATACCGATGCACCGAACTTTAAATTCTTTATACCGTGGGCAAACAGAATGCTTTCTTATACAAGAGCAGCCCGTTAAAAAAACATCTCTGAGAAATGAAAAACAGTTTCCTATTTTTTAGTTTGATCGTTTCAGTTGCCAGTTTTGCACAAACGAATCCGGGGTTGAAGCTATGGTACAACACACCCTCGGGTAAAACATGGGAAAATGCATTGCCCATTGGCAACGGACGATTAGGTGCGATGATCTACGGCAACGTTTCAACCGAAACAATTCAGTTGAACGAACATACATTGTGGAGCGGAAGCCCGAACAGAAACGATAATCCGCTTGCATTGGATTCGTTAGCTCAGCTTCGCCAATTGATATTTGATGGCAAGCAAAAAGAAGCTGAACGTTTAGCCAACAGAGTCATCATCAGCAAAAAATCACACGGGCAAATGTTTGAACCTGCCGGTGAATTGCATCTTCGTTTTGAAGGCCATGATAGCTACAGTAACTATTACCGTGAACTGGATATTGAAAAAGCAATTGCCAAAACAAGATACAGCGTTGCAGGCATCAATTATACAAGAGAAGTGCTGGCTTCCTTTCCTGATCGTGTGATCGTGATGCATCTTACCGCCAGTAAACCCAACAGTATTTCATTCACTGCTTTCTATACATCTGTTCTTCCGAATACGCAACGAAAAACCGTTGGCGGAAAACAATTGACGATCGCCGGCACAACGGTTGATCATGAAGGCGTAAAAGGAATGCTTCGCTACAAAGGCATTTCACAAATAAAAACAGAAGGTGGTACTTCTTCTTCAAATGATACTTCTATCAATATTAAAAATGCAAACGCCGTTACTATTTATATTTCCATTGCAACAAGTTTTAATAACTACAATGATGTAAGCGGAAATGAAAATGAACGTGCAGCTTCTTATCTCAACAAAGCAGTTGCAAAATCATTTTTACAGATCAAGCCATTGCATATTGCAGCGTATCAAAAATATTTCAATCGTGTAAAGATCGATCTGGGTACAACCGATGCAGCAATTCATCCAACCAATGAACGGTTGAAGAATTTTAATACCGTCAACGATCCGCAGTTTGTTGCATTGTACTATCAGTTTGGTCGTTACTTACTGATCTCTTCTTCGCAACCCGGAGGACAACCTGCAAACCTGCAAGGTATCTGGAATAATAAACTCCGTCCACCATGGGACAGCAAGTACACCATCAACATCAATACAGAAATGAATTACTGGCCGGCAGAAAAAACAAATTTGTCGGAGTTGCATGAGCCATTGTTACAAATGGTGAAAGAGTTATCGATAACAGGTGTGCAAACGGCAAAAGATATGTATGGTGCAAGAGGTTGGATGGCGCATCACAATACAGACATCTGGCGTGCAACCGGTGCAGTGGATGGTGCATTTTGGGGAGCATGGGCCAATGGTGGCGGTTGGTTAAGTCAGCATTTGTGGGAACATTATTTGTACAATGGCAATAAAACGTTTTTGGCAACTGCTTATCCGGTGTTAAAAGGTGCAGCGTTATTTTATGTTGATTTTTTAATGGAGCATCCAACTAAAAAATGGTTACTGATGAATCCCGATATGTCGCCGGAGAACGCACCTAAAGCACATCAAGGATCTTCACTTGATGCAGGAACAACCATGACCAATCAAATTGTGTTTGATGTATTCAGTTCAACGATACGTGCAGCAGAAATTTTGAAGAAAGACAAATCGTTTGTTGACTCACTCAAAAAAATGCGTGATCGTTTGGCGCCGATGCATATTGGTCAGCATGGTCAATTACAGGAATGGCTCGATGATATTGATGATCCGAACGACAAGCATCGTCATATTTCACACCTCTATGGTTTGTTTCCTTCCAACCAGATCTCAGCTTACCGAACAGCACAACTACACAGTGCAGCAAAAATTACATTATTGCATCGGGGCGATATTTCAACAGGATGGAGCATGGGTTGGAAAGTAAACTGGTGGGCAAAAATGCTGGATGGCGATCATGCATACAAACTCATCCAGAATCAATTAACACCGGTTGGCACTGTTGAAGGTGGCGGTGGTACATACAACAATCTGTTTGATGCACACGCTCCTTTTCAAATCGATGGAAATTTTGGTTGTACATCGGGCATCACTGAAATGCTGATGCAGAGTGCAGACGGAGCGATTAATTTGCTTCCTGCATTACCTGCTGTCTGGAAAAGCGGTGGAAGTATTACCGGGCTGCGTGCAAGAGGTGGTTTTGAAATTGTAAGCATGGAATGGAAAAACGGAACAGTTGTGAAAGCAGTGATCAAATCAACCTTAGGCGGCAATTTGAGAGTAAGGGTGCCCAATCAAATGAGGTCAACGGGTGGCTCAGCTTTCAAGAATGCAGTTGGTGAAAACCCAAATCCCTTTTATGCAACAGAAACCATCAAAGAACCTGTTGTTTCTGAAAAAGCAACCATTGCACCTCTGCTGTTAAGCAAAACGTTTTTGTACGATATCGCTACAAAACCCGGACAAACGATAACGCTGATAGCAGAATGATCTCGACACGATAAACCAGCATCGAAACAAAAGTGAACCCCGGTTTTTGTCCAGCCATTTTACGAACGATTGGTATTTAATTCTGATGTATTGTGTAATATTTTCCGCTGTGGTTTTTTGGAAGTTTAAGATAGCAGGCCTCGGTAACTTGTAGCGTTTAACACAATTCAACCACTAACGAAAAATTGCTTGACTATTTCATCAACTGCCGCCACTGTTGCGGGCAATTTTGGCAACAGGAATAGCCTGTATTGTCCAAAGCCCGTAATCAGCCATTCAAGAAGATCTTAAACCTTCGGTATTAGTTCAGCACAGTCAGGTACTCACGCAAAACTTAAACGAAAGCAAAAAAATGATAACTACATCCTTTCGGCGGCTTGTTTTTTTGGCAGCAATTATTGTCTGCGCATTAGATACAACTGCACAGCCACCACGTGGGCCGTTTGTCATTTCCCCACAGGTACATTCAGATAAAAAAGTAACGTTCCGTTATCTCGCTCCTGCAGCGAAAGAAGTGAAACTGGGTGGAAGCCAGTTTGGTGCTGCTCAACTTCCAATGACAAAAGATTCCATTGGTATCTGGAGCATAACAGTGGGACCCATCAAACCTGATATCTATCCATACAGTTTTACTGTTGATGGCGTAACGGTCATGGACCCAGCCAATGTTTCCTTTTTCCCAAACGAACGGTTCAAAGCAAGCCTTGTTGATATTCCGGGCGAAACACCCTTGATCCATTCGATCAAAAATGTTCCGCATGGTACAGTTACTTATGAATATTATCCTTCTGTTGAAGGTTCAACCGGATCAGTAGTAGTTTACACGCCGCCGGGTTATGATCAATCGTCCGGTAAAACATATCCTGTCTTCTATCTCATCAGCGGAACAACCGATACTGAAGAAACCTTTTTCAAAGTGGGTAAAACCAATTTCATTCTCGATAATCTCATCGCTGAAGGAAAAGCTGTTCCGATGATAGTTGTGATGCCTTACGGTAATCCCATGGCTCGTATTGCAGAACAGAAAAAACAACCAAAGCCGGGTGATATTGTTGGAAGAGATAGTGAAGATGCGGTTACTCGTGCAAAGTTGTTTGAAACAGATCTTGTAAGCAATGTTATTCCTTACATCGAAAAAAATTACCGCACCATCAACAACAAGAACAGCAGAGCGATTGGTGGTTTTTCAAGAGGTGGAGGACAAACTTTACGAACAGCTTTCAGTAATACCGATAAGTTTTCATGGATCTGTTGTTACAGTGCCTACCTCTCCCCGCAGGAAATGGACAGCAGGTATAAAAATTTAGTGGACAACCCTGCGCAAACAAATAAAGATTTCAAACTGCTTTGGGTAAGTGTGGGCAACGAAGATTTTTTATACAAATCAACTGTGGAGTTCATCGATTATTTAAAAGCAAAGAACATCAATCACAAAAGTCTAATCACCGGTGGTGGACATACCTGGATGAATGTGAAAGATTATGTAACACAAACAGTCCCCTTACTTTTTAAATAAGTATAAAAATGAAATCATTCTTCATAGCAACTGTATGTTTATTTATTGGCTGTATTGTATGTGCACAACAACGGCCACCTGTTATCAGTTCACCAGATGTGAATGCTGATGGCAGCGTTACTTTTCGCTACTATTCACGAACTGCACAAAGTGTTATACTTAAGGGCGAGTTTCTTTCTGCTCCGCTTCCGTTTGTAAAAGATACATCCGGGATATGGTCAGTTACTGTTCCGAATATAAAGCCGGATATCTATCCCTATAGTTTTAACGTAGATAATGTTGAGATAGCCGATCCAAACAATACTTACATCTTCGCCAACGAACGTTTCAAACGAAGTATTGTTGATGTTCCCGGCAAAACGCCATTGGTTCATTCATTGCAAAATGTACCACACGGAAAAGTCAGCTATCGCTATTATAACTCGGCAACATTAGGTACTACACGCCAGTTGCTGGTGTACACACCGCCGGGCTTTAATGCCAACAGCAAAACAAAATATCCTGTTTTGTATCTCATTCATGGCGGATCGGATACAGAAGAAACATGGACAAAAGTTGGTAACGCAAATTTCATTGCAGATAATCTGATTGCACAAGGCAAAGCAGTGCCCATGATCATTGTAATGCCTTATGGTAATGTGCGGCCCAAACCAATGCCCGACTTTACAAAAGATGTGATGAACGATATCATTCCATTTATTGAAGCAAATTATCCGGTGCATACTGATAGTAAACATCGTGCAATTACAGGCTTCTCTGTTGGCGGCGGACAAACTCTGAATATTGGTTTAACCAACACCGACAAGTTTGCTTATATCAGTTCGTATGCACCGTTTACAGCAACGGAAGAGTTTCAGAAAAATTTTGCCAACTACTCACCTGATGCTGATAAGATCAATCAACAGCTAAAACTCTTTACCATCAGTGTTGGCACAGAAGATTTTTTATACGAACCGGTAAAGAAGAACATCGCCATGTTTGAAGAGAAAAAGATCAAACTAAAAAGTTACATCGTACCCGGCGGACATACATGGATGAATTGCAAATTGTATTTAGCAACTACACTTCAGGAAATTTTTCGATAAACCAATAAATATCTCTTTAACCTTAAAACCTGACATATGAATCGTCAATCAGTTTTTTTATTCGCTGCATTGCTTGTAAGCACAATGTGTTTTTCGCAAACCGAGATCAAAGAAGATTTTAAACCATCTCCATTTAATCAACCATTTCAGGCATACCCACAGGTAAACTCACAAGGTTATGCAAGGTTTAGAATTTATGCACCCAATGCAGATAGTGTTAGAGTAAGTCTTGGTCTTGGTGGCCAAGGAGGAACAAAATTACTGAAGGCAGATAGCGGCTATTTCATTGGAACTACTGCAGGCCCGATGGATGAAGGTTTTCATTATTACAGAGTAAATGTTGATGGTGCTACGTTTAATGATCCCGGCACCGGATTCTTTTATGGATCGCAACGCTGGGAAAGCGGCATTGAAATTCCTGCAAAAGACCAGGACATTTATGCATTGAAAGATGTACCACATGGCAATATGCAGCACATCATTTTTCCATCGAAAAGTACCAACACGCAAAGAGCAGCAGTGGTATATACTCCTCCCGGCTATGAAAAAGGCAATACAAAATATCCTGTGCTCTACCTGCAACATGGCTGGGGCGAGAATGAAACCTCATGGGCTGTACAGGGAAAAACAAACCTCATCATGGATAACATGATCGCATCAGGAAGAATAAAACCTTTCATTGTTGTAATGACGTATGGTATGACGAATACCGGTATGCCAATCGGTCGCAGACCAACGCCACCACCTGCTCCGGCTGGTACAACAACAACAACCCCTACTCCTGCACCTCCCGCCGGAGGTGGAATGGGTGCACCGGGTAGAGTAGCTACAGGAATTACTGCTGGTGAAATTACCGGCGTGGGTGCATTTCAAACTGTATTACTCGATGAATTAATTCCTTACATCGATGCACACTTCCGCACAAAAGCCAACAGAGACAACAGGGCGATGGCCGGTTTATCAATGGGTGGTTTTGAAACGCATACGATCACATTAGCAAAGCCGGAAGTATTTGGTTATTGGGGATTATTAAGCGGTGGCAATTATACACCTGCGCAACTGGAAGGTAAAATGAAACCAAAATATATTTTTATTTCCTACGGAAGTAAAGAAACCCGTGGTGCTGAAGCGCTTCCTAAAGTAGAAGCAGATTTAAAAGCTGCAGGCTATAAAGTGGCTACCTATGTTTCGCCAGGCACAGCACATGAATTTCAAAGCTGGCGGAGAAGTTTATACGAAATGGCACCATCTCTTTTTAATTAAGCATCCGTTTACAACCGGTTCATTCAAAGCCGATAAATTTCGATCATGATAAAAAAACTATTTAGTGCTGCTATTTTAATTTGTTCAATGGTGCATATGCAGGCACAGGAAATACAGAAGCAGATGCCGAAAGGATTTGATGAAGTGCGTACAGAAATTGCAAAGGGAAAAATTGATACGATAACATACAATTCAAAAACAGTAGGTGCAAACAGAAGAGCGCTTGTGTACACACCACCCGGCTTTTCCAAAAAGAAAAAATATCCTGTACTGTATTTATTGCATGGAATTGGTGGTGACGAAAAAGAATGGTTGAATGGCGGCAAACCACAGGTAATTCTTGATAATCTGTATGCGGAAGGAAAGCTGCAACCAATGATCGTTGTAATGCCAAATGGCAGAGCAATGAAAGACGACCGTGCAACAGGCAACATTATGGCGCCGGATAAAGTGCAGGCCTTTGCAACATTTGAACAAGACCTGTTAAATGATCTCATCCCATTTATTGAAAAGAAATTTCCTGTTCACAAGGATCGTGAAAACAGAGCGATCGCAGGCCTATCTATGGGTGGCGGACAATCATTGAATTTTGGATTAGGAAACCTTGATCAGTTTGCATGGGTGGGTGGTTTTTCTTCAGCCCCCAATACGAAGTTGCCAAACGAATTAGTGCCCGATCCTGCAAAAGCAAAACAACAACTGAAATTATTATTTATCTCTTGCGGTGATAACGATGGATTGCTTTCATTTAGTAAACGCACACATGATTACCTGCGTCAAAACGATGTGCCACATATTTATTACTTAGAACCGGGCGGACATGATTTCAAAGTTTGGAAAAACGGATTGTATATGTTTTCGCAATTCTTATTTAAACCGGTAGATGCATCACAGTTTTCGAAGTACACGGTTTTGGGAACAGCAGCTGCAACAAATATCCGTTCTGCAAAATATCCGCAGATCTTACCCGACAGTCGTGTGATGTTTCGTATCAAAGCTCCTGATGCACAAAAAGTACAGATTGACTTAGGAAAGAAATATGATCTGCAGAAAGATACCGGTGGTTACTGGATCGTTACCACCGATTCAATCAGTGAAGGCTTTCACTATTATTCACTGTTGATTGATGGTGTTGCAGTAGCTGATCCTGCCAGTGAAACGTTTTACGGTATGGGACGCATGGCAAGTGGTATTGAAATTCCGTTTAAAGGTGATGGCTATTATGCGTTGAAAGATGTACCGCATGGCGACATTCGCATCAAAAAATATTATTCAGCCGTAACACGTTCATGGCGTCAATGTTATATCTACACACCTCCCGGTTATGATGCAAACACATCGGCAAAGTATCCAGTCCTTTATTTATTACACGGTGGTGGTGAAGATGAACGTGGTTGGGCCATGCAAGGCAAAACAGATATCATCCTTGATAATTTAATTGCAGAGCAAAAAGCAAAACCCATGATCATTGTGATGATGGATGGCAACGTTTCAGCAGGCGGCCCCGGTGGATTTGGTGAACAAGCTTTACGTGCTTTTGAAAATGAACTAAAGCAAACACTCATCCCTTTCATTGAAAAAAATTATCGTGTTGCAACAGATGCAAACAGCAGAGCATTGGCAGGTTTATCGATGGGTGGTTTACAAACACTGCATGCAGGGGTACGAAATACAAACATGTTTTCTTATCTCGGTGTATTCAGTTCAGGATGGTGGAGCAATCAACCTGCACTTTCCAATCCGCAATATGAATTCATGAAAACAAACGCAAGTACCATCAATACAAATCTGAAACAGTTCTGGATCGCCATGGGTGGGAAAGAAGATATTGCCTGGAAGAATTGTCAAACCATGATGGAACGGTTTGATGAAATGAAGATCAAATACACGTACAGTGAATATCCCGGCGGACATACATGGCCGGTATGGAGAAACAACCTGTACAATTTTGCACAATTACTGTTCAAGTAACGATTGGTAAATAAACAGGGAGCATATTGTATAGAAAGATTCTCTCATTGATAAAAAACCATAAAACAATGGTCACTTTATGATCATGAAACGATTGTCAGCCAAACTCAGCTTTGCAGTTGCTGCATTGCTGTTGTTGTCTTTTTATATCAGTTGTAATTCGGGGGCATCCACGTATAACCATACTACATGGTCGCAATACGGTGGCGGTCCCGATCAGTCGAAATATTTCGATGCACCTGAAATTACGAAAAACAATGTGCAGCAGTTACAGGTAGCTTGGATGTATCATTCAGGAGATAGTCTGTCTTACTTTTTCAGTCCTGTTGTTGTGGATAGCATGATGTATGTGATGGCGAAAAACTTTTCACTGGTGGCCGTGAATGTAAATACCGGTAAAGAAGTCTGGATACACACCAAGCTGATGGGTTTATCAAGAAGAGGAATCAACTATTGGGAGAGCAGTGATAAAAAAGACAAACGACTCATCTTTACGTTGAATAATTCGTTGCAGGCAATCGATGCGGTTACAGGAAAAAGTATTCTGAGTTTTGGCGATAGTGGTTATGTTGATCTGCGGCAGGGCCTTGATCGTGATCCTTCTTCTATCAGAAGAATGCAATCCATGATGCCGGGCATTATTTACAACGATCTTGTTATACTTGGCTCCGCTCCCGGCGAAAATTATTTTTCACCACCGGGTCATATAAGAGCTTACAATGTAGTTACAGGAAAATTAGAATGGACCTTTCATACCATTCCGCTTCCCGGTGAATTTGGATACGATACCTGGCCAAAAGATGCTTACAAATATACAGGCGCCGTAAATGTGTGGAGTGAAATGTCCGTCGATGAAAAAAGAGGCATTGTGTATCTGCCGCTGGGTTCTCCCACGTATGATTATTACGGCGCTGATCGCATTGGTGCCAACCTGTTCGGCAATAGTTTAGTGGCACTTGATGCAAAAACAGGGAAACGCATCTGGCACTACCAAACGGTACATCATGATCTGTGGGATTATGATCTTGCTTCCGCACCGCAGTTACTAACGGTTAAGCACAATGGAAAAAATATTGATGCAGTTGCGGTAGCCACGAAACATGGTTTTATGTTTGTGTTTAATCGGGAAACGGGTGAACCACTTTTCCCAATCGAGGAAAAACCATTCCCTGCCAGTGAAATGCCCGGCGAACAGGCGTGGCCCACACAACCCATTTCTTCATTACCTGATTTTACAAGGCATGCTGTAACCAAGGAAACACTCAATCCATTTTTTCCTGACAGCATCAAACAACAATGGCTTAAGCGTCTTGATTCATCAAAGTCTGGCTTATATCTTCCGCCATCAGATAAATATGAAACGGTGATGATGCCGGGTGCATTGGGAGGTGCCAACTATGGTAATACAGGTTCCAATCCCGGCAAAGGAATCATGTATGTGATGACACAGGAATATGCTTCCACCTATCGATTAAAAAAAGTACTTCCTCCTTCAGCGAATTTGTCGAACGATGAAGTAAAACGTGTGAAAGCATTTTATACCACAACTTGTAAAACCTGTCATGGTGCTAATATGGAAGGAGGTCTTGCACCATCATTGGTAAATGCAGGCCAGCGAATTTTTTATGATGAGTTCAAAGGTATTGTGCTGAATGGTCGTGGACAGATGCCTGGCTTTGTACATGTGGACGAACAAACCATTACTGCATTGTACCGCTATCTCGGAGGAAACCCGGCACGACCAAATTTCTCCAGAAGAATAGATACCACATCAAAAGTAAATGGACCGGTAGTTGCATCCGGTGGTGCCAAAATAAAACCAGATGCAAACAGAGGTGCTGCGATGTTTGATTATCCCGAAGGAGTAGATCATCCGGTTGATCGCTATACAACTGATTATGGGTTAGACTGGATGGGATTATTATCACCTCCCTGGTCATCATTGGTTGCTTACGATTTGAATACCGGTACCATCAAATGGAGAAAACCAATTGGTGAAGATTCACTTTACAGCAAAGGCGATAAAACAACCGGGGCACCGAGTGGTGTTTTACGAAAAGGAATGGTAGTTACATCAACAGGAATTGTATTCGCTACTGCAAAAGGTGGTAAGCTCTATGCATTTGATGCAGATAATGGAACTGTTTTATGGGAAACAACATTGAGTCATGAAACCAATGGGCAGCCCATCATGTTTACAAAAAATGGTAAGCAATATTTAGTCGTAAATGCAACGGGCACATTTGCGAAAGACAGCTATAATCATGCTGCCAAACCCGGTGCTTTGCCAAGAGGCTATCTGGTTTATGCATTACCCGACATTAAAAAATAAAAGTACTGTTCTGCATATTATGAACTGTTAAACAAGCAAGCAACATGAAAAAATTATTCATCCCTTTCGTTATACTCGCAGCACTTCACACAGTTGCGCAACCGATTCAGCAACGAATTGTTTTGAATGATCCGGCAAAATACAGGATGTTGTCTGCGGTGCATGCAGGTGCTGGTGAAATGGGATTCACACAATTGATCGGACGTACGGAACTTTCAACCAATTTTCTTTATCTGCATGTCGGTACTATAAAAGCGAAATCAGGAATTGGTCATCATTTTCATCACGGTATTGAAGAAATGTATGTATTGCTTACTGGAGAAGCACAATTCACCATCAACGGTCGTACATCAAAAATAAAAGCTCCTGCTGTGGTGCCCTGCAAAGCAGGGGATTCGCATGCGATTTACAATGCATCAAACGAACCTGTGCGTTGGTTGAATTTTGCAGTGAGTCAACAAAAAGGAAAATCGGATGCATTTGATTTGGGAGATAACAGAGTGGGTTCATCGCTTGATCCCGTACCTGTTTTTGTTTCAGGTAAACTGGAAAAACAGCAAACCAATAATCAAAATATGCCGCCCGGTTTTAAACCATCGATGAGCAGAAGGGTTTTTGGTCCGGATATTTTTTCTACCAACTGGAACCATGTAGATCACATTGTTATTCCGGCCGATAGTTCAGTAACACGTCAACTGAATGGCATAGAAGAAGTGTACTATGTAATAAAAGGAAAGGGAACTGTTACGTTAAATAATCAAAACGCATCTGTAAAACAGGATGAATCGTTCTTTGGTTCGCTTGGCGAACAACCGATCATTGCCAACAACAGCAAAGAAGATCTTGAACTATTGGTGATTGGTATTGCTGCATCCAAACAGGATTATCTGACGATCAATAAACCATTGATCAAACCCAAAGCAATGGCTTTGCAAATGGAATTTGTTGTGCCGAAGGAAAATGCCGAAGCGTTTGAGAAAATGTACTACTCCATTTATGTTCCTGCGATGAAAGTTCAAACCGGTTATCTCGGATCAAAATTGCTTCGGTTGTTTCCGGAAAACAGATCAAAAGAAATTCAGGCCGAGCCTACTACTTACAATTACCAGATACAAATTTCATTTGATACAGAAGAGAACCGCAGAAAATGGGTGGCAAGTAAACAACACGATATTGCCTGGCCTGCAGCATCCGGTTTGGCCACACAATTCAAGTGGAAAGGTTACGATGTAATGGGCGATGATGAGCAACGATAAAGAATGTAAATGTTTTTTCGATCACCTGTCATATTAATCAGTATGCATTTGTGTGTTGCTGTGAGCAGCAGTAACGCACAGGACATGCAGCCAACTTCATCACTCGTTTATCCGGGTGTTGATGGCAAGCTGTTGTATGTAGCTGATAGCATCGGAAATGTAATACCAGATTTTTCCAACGCAGGTTACAAAGGCGGTGGTGTTCGTATTCCGTATGTGGCAGTGAAAGTAACTGTATGGCCGGTGCAAGGCGATAATGCAGAATTGATACAAGCTGCTATTGATCGTGTTGCTGCTATGCCGGTTGAGGCAACTGGTTTCAGAGGAGCAGTGCTGCTGAAGATGGGCATCTATCATCTTGCAAAACCCATTTACATCCGTGCTTCGGGCATTGTACTTCGTGGAGAAGGAATGAGTGACCTGGGTACAATCCTCATTGGTAAAACAAATGAACAAACGCAAGGGCCGGGCTTTCGTCAACCGGCACTCATTAATGTAACCGGAACTGCAGGTGCTGTGGAAGCAGGTGAACCAAAACAACTGATCACTGATCAGTATGTTCCTGTTGGTGCAAAAAGTTTCAACGTTGGTTCAGCAAAAGGATTCAAGGTGGGCAACAAAATTCTCGTTCGCAGATATGGTAATGAAGAATGGATCAAAGAACTTGGACAGGATACATTATCGGTTGGGCGATACCGTTGGAAACCTTTCACGATCACTTACGACCGGGTGATCACTGCCATCAATGGGAATACAATAACAATTGATGCACCTGTATTTTGTGCCATTGAAACCAGGTGGGGCGGTGGAGATATTGTGAAGTACACAGATACCGGTCGTATTGAACAGATTGGCATCGAAAATATCAGAGGCGTCTCTGAATATAATCCTTCAGTAAGAAGAAAAGATTATGGGAATATGGATCGTGGATCATACGACGGACCCGGTTCGAAATATGAAGGAGGCGAATACTATGCAGACGAAAATCACTATTTCAATTTTATCAATTTCAGCAATACAAAAAATGCATGGGTGCGAAATATCAGTGCCTTACATTTTGGCAGCAGCGTTGTACTTACAACAGCAGGTACCAAATGGATCACGGTGCAGGATTGTGAATCAAGAGAACCTGTTTCCATGCGGGCAGGAGCAAGACGTTTTACCTATCAACTGAATGGGCAGTTGAGTTTGGTGCAGCGATGTTATTCGCAAAAAGGGCGTCACTCGTTTGTAATGCAAACTTCTTCCTCCAGTGGAAATGTATTTTTCAATTGCGAAGCAACGCAACCCTATTCTTCCAGCGAGCCGCATGCAAATTGGGTAAATGGTGCGTTGTATGATAATGTAAAAGCGCCGCTTACTGCCAGATTCTGGAAAGATATCAGCATTGGTTGGGCAGGTGCAAACATTGTATTCTGGAATTGCGAAGGCGATTTTCTGATTCAACAACCACCAACAGCACAGAACTATTCCATTGGTCATAAAGGTCTTGCATCAGTGATCTTTAACAGGGCTTTGCAGGATCTTTCCAAACCCAATGGTTATGTGGAATGGATGGATCAGCATGTAGCACCACGGAGTCTTTACTTAACACAACTGAAAGAACGGCTGGGTGCAACTGCTGTAAAAAATATCGGGAAAGATGAAGAAAGCTTTGACTAGAAAACGAAACAGATAAATACTTAAAAAATAAACGAACGAATCATGCGGTTAAACTCATTCAAATCGATTTTACATATAAGCGCATTGTTGCTTTTTTCCTTAGGTCTTTCAAATTGCAACACTGTACCCGAAGCAGCCTGGGAAAAAACAAACAATGAACTGATCAAACAGCATCAACTCAAGAAACGCACAATAGAAGGCTTGCCTGTTTCAATAGTTGAATCGAATATTGAACCTGCGAAAGTAGCCAGCCTCGATCAGTTAGATAGTACTGTGCTGCATACAGGCGTGACTGCAAAAATTTTCTGGGGAGCAGGAAATATGGTGAGTGTATTGCAGCTTCAACCGAATGCGATCATACCTGAAGAAGTATTAACTGCCGACCGGTTTTTATTTCTGTTGGAAGGAACTGTTGAACATACTGTTAACGGTACCACACTTTCGATGCTGTCACAAAAACGTGAAAGTCCAGATGGAACGCATAGCGGCACATCAAGAACAGATTTTGTTTATTCAGAAAAAGGAACAACATCTACGATTAAAGCCGGTGCATCAGGAGCAAAGTTATTGGAAGTGTATAGTCCGCTGCGTGCCGACTATCTGCAAAAAGCAGGTGTAGCAAATGCACCAACAGAAATTCCGGATTTGAAGAATGTGATGCAACCAAATATCACAGCAAACAAACTATATGATCTGTACAACCTGCAACTCACCGCACTTACACCCGATGCGCATTCACGGATATTATCGGGCAGAAATATGCAGTTGAGTTTTATCTCGATGGACCCGGGTTCTGTTTTTCCGCATCATATACATCCGGAAGAGCAATTGATGTTTGTGTTACGGGGCGATTGTCGTGAGATTTTATTGGACGGTGAGCAGGAAATGAAAACTAACAGCATGGTGCGTATTCCCGGTAACATGGTGCATGGTGCGACTATTGGCGAGTTGGGTTGTGATGCATTGGATATTTTCTGGCCTGCTAGAGAAGATTATCTTGAAAAAGAAAAAGCAAGGCTTGCAGCTTATCATGAAATTATTCCTGCTGATGCAAAACCGGAGTTGTTGGTTGATGGCAAAAAAACAAAGCCTGAATTATTTTTTACAGAAGGACCGAAATGGATGAACGGAAAAATTTATCTCTCCAATATGTTCTTTGATCAGAACTGGGGTGCGAACCCAAAGAAAAGTTCAACGGTTGAACTTGATCTTAACGGAACGTACAGAAATATTTCGGAAGGAAAAATGCAAACTAATGGATTGTATCCTTATAAAAATGGAAACCTGATTGTTTGTGATATGATGGGCCACCGTGTTGTGGAAATGACCACGAATGGTGAAGTGGTAAAAGTATTGGCAGATAAATATGAAGGCAAATCAATTGACGGACCCAATGATGTGATCACCGATGCGAAAGGAGGTTTTTATTTTACCGATCCGCAGTTTACGATGGAGCCAACAAAATTTCAACCCGGCCGTGCAGTGTATTATGTTTCTAATGAAGGAAAAATAACAAGGGTTGTTGAGCCAAATGAATTCGCAATGCCCAATGGAATACTGTTATCTCCAGATGGCAAAACACTTTATATCAATAACTGCTATGATAATGAATCGTGGTATCCTGTCAACAGCGAAAAGGATAATCATATCTGGGCCTACGATGTGAATGCCGACGGCAGCATCAGTAACGGAAGGAAATTTGCCACGTTATTCCTTACAGAAAATGTATTGGATCGAAAAGGAAAATCATCCAGTGCTGATGGTATGGCTATTGATACAGATGGAAATCTTTACGTGGCCACTTACTATGGTGTACAGATATTTAATGCAAAAGGAACGTTCGTTGGTATGATCAATCTTCCTTCGTTCCCCGTAAGTCTATGTTTTGGAGATACCGATCTGAAAACGTTGTACATTGTCAGCTATAGTAAAGTATACAAGATCAGAACAAACAAAAAAGGATTTATTCAGTATCTATAAGATGCAATTTCATTAATAAGAAAACACATTATGAAGATCAAAAAAGTTATAATCGCCGCATTCATTTTTCTCTCAACTTATACAACAGTTGTTGCACAGGATCCCAACTTTTATATTTTTCTCAGCTTCGGTCAATCCAACATGGAAGGCTATGCAAGAATTGAAGCACAGGACACAACCAATGTCGATCCTCGCTTTCAGGTATTGGAAGCAGTTGATTGTCCGGCAATCAACAGAGAAAAAGGAAAATGGTACACGGCTGTTCCACCTTTATGCAGATGCAGAACCGGTTTAACACCTGTTGATTATTTTGGAAGAACTTTATTAACGAATCTTCCGGCGAATGTAAAAATTGGCGTGATCAATGTTTCTGTTGGTGGTTGTAAAATTGAATTGTTTGATCGGGATAATTATCAAACATACACAGCTGCAGCACCAAACTGGATGATGAATGCATTGAAAGAGTACGATGGTAATCCGTATGGTCGTTTGGTTGAAATGGCAAAGCTTGCACAAAAAGAAGGTGTGATCAAAGGAATTTTAATGCACCAGGGTGAATCAAACAATGGTGATACAAGTTGGCCACGAAAAGTAAACATGGTTTATACAAATCTGATAAGCGATCTTCAACTCAATGCACAAAATGTTCCATTGCTGGCTGGTGAAGTAGTGCATGCGGAACAGGGCGGTGTTTGTGCCGGTATGAATACCATCATCAATCAGTTGCCGGCCATCATTCCAACAGCACATGTGATTTCTTCGAAAGGATGTGCAGACTCTCCGGACAATCTTCATTTCAATGCGGAAGGTTATCGGGAGTTTGGAAAACGATATGCAGAAAAAATGCTGGCACTCTTAGGCTATACAATGAAGTAAGAATAGTAAATAGAAGTTATTAATTTTTTTGAAGTAATTATGAGTTTGATTCGAAGTACAATACAGAAGAAGTTGTTGAATGTATGCATTGGCGGTATGTGTTTATTGCAAACAGTAAACGCACAGGATAAATTATATCCCAATGCATTTGCCTTAAAGGATGTGCAATTGTTGAAGGGTCCGTTTCAACATGCACGTGATCTCAACATTAAAACATTGTTACAATACGATACGGGTCGTTTACTGGCCGGTTACAGAAAAGAAGCAGGTCTGCCCGCCAAAGCAACCATCTTCGCCAACTGGGAAGGATTGGATGGTCATGTAGGTGGTCATTATTTGTCTGCATTAGCTATGAACTATGCAGCCACAGGAAATGCAGAATGTAAACGCCGCATGGAGTATATGATTGCTGAACTGAAGCTATGCATGGAAGCGAATGCTGCATTGTATCCGTCGTGGGCAGTTGGTTATGTAGGTGCAGTGCCAAATGGAAAAGATCTTTGGCCAAAGATCAAAGAAGGTGATGCAAGTGCTATCTGGAAATATTGGGTGCCTTGGTACAACGTACACAAAATGTATGCAGGTTTAAAAGATGCATGGATGTATGCAGGCGATGAAGATGCAAAAAAAATGTTCCTGCAGTTTTGTGATTGGGCAATTGAAATTACAAAAGCATTGAGCGATGCAAAGATGGAAGAGATGCTCGGCAATGAACATGGTGGCATGAATGAAGTATTTGCAGATGCCTATCAAATAACAGGCGATCAGAAATATCTTGTTGCAGCCAAACGTTTTTCTCACAGGCAAATCCTTGAACCATTATCGGTAAATAAAGATGAGCTGGATAATAAACATGCCAATACACAGGTGCCCAAAGCCATCGGCTTTCAACGCATTGGTGAACTGGCAAATGATCAAACTTATTTGAATGCCGGAAGTTTTTTCTGGGAAACAGTTACAAAGAACCGGACACTGGCATTTGGCGGAAACAGCAGACGTGAATTTTTTCCAAGTGTAGCTGCATCACATGAGTTTGTAAATGAAGTGGAAGGACCTGAGAGTTGCAACTCGTACAATATGCTCAAGCTTACACAAGATCTTTTCCGTCTGCATCCATCAGCAAAATATATTGATTATTACGAACGCACTTTGTACAATCATATCCTCTCCACTCAACATCCGGAACATGGAGGCTATGTATATTTTACACCGGCGAGGCCACGTCATTACAGAGTGTATTCAACACCGAACGAAGCTATGTGGTGTTGCGTGGGAAGCGGCATGGAAAATCACGGCAAGTACAATGAGTTTATCTATACGCATCAAAATGATTCCTTGTTCTTAAATCTGTTTATTGCATCCGAACTCAATTGGAGAAAAAAAGGCATAAAGCTGAAACAGGAAACAAATTTTCCATACGAAGAACAAACAAAACTTACTGTTACAGAAGGTGCTTCTTCTTTTTCGTTGCTCATCCGTTATCCATCGTGGGTGAAACAAAATCAGGTGAGCATATTCGTGAACGGGAAACCGGTGCAGTATCAGGTGAACAAGGATTCCTATATCAGTCTTCGCCGCAACTGGAAGAAAGGTGATGTGGTATTGGTAAAACTGCCGATGCAGACAAGGATCGAAACGATGCCGAATGTACCGGAGTACATTGCATTTCTGCATGGCCCCGTATTGCTTGCATCAAAAGCAGGTACAGAAGATTTGAAAGGACTTACTGCCGATAACAGTCGCTGGGGTCATATTGCTCACGGAAAAAAGTTACCTATCGATCAGGCACCTGTTATTGTGAGCAACAATCAATCTGCAGTTGTTGCTGCAGTAAAACCGGTGAAAGGGAAGCCATTGCATTTTACATTATCAGGTGTGGAAATCAAGAACAACAGTCGTTTGGAGTTACAACCGTTTTACCAGTTGCATGATGCAAGGTATATGATGTACTGGATGACGTTGACAAGCAATCAGTACAAACATTACATTGATTCATTAACAGTGATAGAGCAAAAGCGTATAGAATTACAAAAGCGTACCGTTGATGCTGTTACTCCCGGTGAGCAACAACCGGAAGCAGATCATTTTATTCAACAGAATAACTCAACTACAGGAAATTATCTTGATGCTTTCTGGCGGTCGGCACGCAGCAATGGTTATTTCAGTTATCAATTGTCAACGAATAGTGAAACGACATTGAAACTACTTGTTCGCTTTTGGGGTGCAGAAAAAGGAAACCGCACTTTTGATATTTATATTGATGATGAAAAACTTATTACAGAAAATATCAACGGCAAATGGAATGTTCAACAGTTCAGGGAAGTTGAATATGCTATTCCTGCTTCTATGCTCATAGGAAAGAAAACAATACGGGTAAAGTTTCAGGCATTACCGGAACACACGGCCGGGGCAGTGTATGATGTGAGATTAGTAAAAAAATAAAAATGAAAATTAGTATAAGAATTCGGGTACTAAGGAAGGCAGCTATATTGGTTGCTTTTGTTGCAGTATGTTCACTCAGCTTTGCACAACAAAAAAATGCAATCATTCCAAATAGTAAAAAGATCAGCACCGATTTATTCGGTTTGTTTTTTGAAGACATCAACTATGCAGCCGATGGAGGTTTATATGCAGAGCAGGTGCAAAACAGATCGTTCGAATACAATCCAACTGAACGCAAAGAGTGGCATCCGCTTTCTTATTGGGAATACATCACTACTGGTTTTTCATACGGAAGAATCAGTGTAGAGACAAACAATCCTGTTCACGCAAACAATCCACATTACATTGTTCTTGATGTAGAACATGTAGGCAAGGAAGAAAAATTTACAGGAGTTTCAGGTGTAGGCATTAAGAATTTCGGCTTTGAAGGAATGATTGTAAAGGCAAATGAACGCTACAATTTTGCCATGCATGCACGGCAACTCAGTAAAGAACCTGTATCATTTACAATTACGTTGCAAACACCGCAAGGAAAAATACTTGCGGAAACAAAGCTGACAACATCTTCCGTTGATTGGAAAAAATATACGGCTGTTTTAACGGCGAATCAAAGTCATGATACGGCGCAATTAGTGATACTCGCAACTACAAAAGGAAAAACAGCAATTGATGTAGTGTCGCTGTTTCCTGAAAAAACATTTCGCAACAGGCCGAACGGACTACGAACAGATCTTGCACAATTACTGGCTGATATGAAACCTGCGTTCATTCGCTTTCCCGGTGGATGTTTGGTGCATGGCGATGGTTTGGGAAATATGTATCGTTGGAAAAATACAATTGGTCCTATTGAAGAACGAAAAGCACAACGCAATATCTGGGGCTATCATCAAACAACAGGCATCGGTTATTTTGAATACTTCCAGTTCTGTGAAGATATCGGCGCCAAACCATTACCTGTTTTACCGGCTGCAGTCAGTTGCCAGAATTCAGGTGGCACATGGCGCATTGGTGGCACGGGTCAACGTGCATTGCCGATGGAAGAAATGCAGGAGTATATCCAGGAAGTATTGGATCTCATTGAATGGGCAAACGGACCTGTTACATCAACTTGGGGAGCAAAACGTGCAGCAGCAGGTCATCCTGCTCCATTCAATCTTGAATATATTGGTATTGGAAATGAAGATAAGATCACACCTGAATTTGAACAGCGGTTTAAAATGATACATGATGCTGTAGAAGCAAAATATCCAAACATTATTCTTGTTGGTACAAGCGGACCTTTTCATTCGGGTGAAGATTTCGACAAAGGATGGGCTGTTGCCAATCAATTGAAAGTAGATATAATTGATGAACATTATTATGTGCAGCCTGAATGGCTTATCAGCAATCAATACCGTTATGATGCTTACAATCGCAAAGCCAGCAAAGTTTATCTCGGTGAATATGCATCATGGGGGAATAAATTATCGAATGCCATTGCCGAAGCGTTGTATATGACGGGGCTTGAACGCAATGGCGACATTGTAAGCATGGCATCGTATGCACCTCTGTTGGCAAAAGATAAGTTTACGCAGTGGAAAACAGATATGATCTTTTTCAACAACAACAGTTACTACCTGACACCGAATTATCATGTACAAAAAATGTTTTCTGCAAACGCTGGTGATTATTATGTTGACAAAGTGATCTCAAAAAACAATGCAGATTCATTGCTGGCAGGCTCTTGTGTGTACAATAGTAAAACCGGTGATATTATTCTCAAACTTGTGAATGGCGGAACAGCAGCACAAAAGTTTCAGATCAATCTTCCTGCTTTTCAGAAGTTAATTCCTGCGGCAAGCCTTACACAGCTAAGTGGAATTGGAGCGGCAGAAAATTCATTTGTCAACAGCACTGCAATTGCACCTGTAACATCAATATTCAACATTAGTAAAAAATTCAATTACGAAACACCAGCTATGTCGCTCACGGTGATTCGGATCAAAACAAAATAAAACCAAACATGAAAAAATTCTTATTTGCATCAGTTGCATGTTTCATAAGCACATTGTCTTTTGCACAAAACCCCATCATTAAACACATGTTCACTGCTGATCCTTCGCCCATCGTACACAAGGGCACTTTATACTTATACACAGGTCATGATACTGCATCAGTAACCGCTACCAATTATAAAATGCCCGACTGGCATGTATTTTCTACAACCGATATGAAGAACTGGAAAGATCATGGTGTACAGCTTTCACCGCAAACTTTTTCATGGGCTACCGGCGATGCGTATGCGGCACAGTGTATTGAACGCAATGGAAAATTTTACTGGTTTGTTTCAACGTTTCATAAAAAGGACAGTGTGAGTAATGGTGGTGCAGCCATTGGTGTTGCGGTGTCGGACAAGCCAACAGGACCGTTTAAAGATGCAATTGGAAAAGCACTTGTGATCAACGAAATGACAACAGATAAGAAACACGCATGGGATGATATTGACCCAACTGTAATGATCGATGATGACGGACAAGCCTACATGTACTGGGGCAACGGAAGTTGCAAGTGGGTAAAGCTGAAAGAAAACATGATTGAGCTGGATGGGCCTATCAATGTAGTAGCAATCAAAAATTTTATTGAAGGCCCCTGGATTTATAAACGTAACGGATGGTATTACCTCGTGTATGCAAGTGCAGGTACGAAACCCGAAATGATTGAATACTGTATGGCCAAGAATGCAACGGGTCCTTGGGAATACAAAGGCATTATACAGGAAAATGTACCGAATAGTTTTACTACACATCCGGGCATCATTGATTACAAAGGGAAATCCTATTTCTTTTATCATAACGGCACGTTACCAACCGGTGGCAGTTACCGACGCTCCATTTGTGTGGACTACATGTATTACAACGAAGACGGAACCATTCAAAAAATTATTCAAACAACAGAAGGTGTGAAACCAGTCAAGTAATTAAAGATTAACAGCATAACTTTTTAAAGCTACCAGTTGAAACGATGAAGAAGTATTTAGTTATAACAGGATTATCGATTTGCATGATTGTTCATGTAACTGCACAAACAAAACAGGCAATCAACCCCGTTATTCATGCAGATGTGCCGGACATGGCCATGATAAGAGTGGGCAACAATTACTATATGAGCAGTACTACCATGCACATGAGTCCGGGCGTGCCGATTATGAAATCAACTGATCTTGTAAACTGGAAGTTGATCGGCTATACGTATGATACATTGGTGAGCAATGATGATATGAATCTGGAGAATGGAAAATCTACTTATGGCCGGGGTTCATGGGCCAGCAGCATCCGTTACCACAAAGGCACATACTATGTTTCGACATTTGCGGCTACAAGTGGTAAAACACATGTCTACTCAACAAAAAATATTGAGAAGGGCCCTTGGAAGCATGTTTCATTTCAACCAAGCCTTCATGATCATTCGTTGTTTTTTGATGATGATGGCAAAGTTTATATGCTGTATGGCAACCATAAACTCACGTTGGTTGAATTGAATGAAGATGTATCCGGTATTAAACCAGGTGGCTTTAATCAAGTGGTGGTAGAAAATGCAAGTGCGCCCAGCGAAAAAGTTGCAAAAAGTAATTTAGGAGAAGGCTCACAATTGTTTAAAGTAAACGGTAAGTATTATCTCTTCAATATCACCTGGCCAAGAGGCGGCATGCGTACAGTAGTGATTCATCGTGCGGATAAATTAACCGGTCCATGGGAAGGAAGAGTTGCGTTACAGGATCTCGGCGTTGCACAAGGTGGATTGATCGATATGCCTGATGGCAGATGGTTTTCTTATCTGTTTCGTGATAATGGTGCAGTAGGTCGTATTCCATATCTGGTTCCTGTGAAATGGGAAGATGGCTGGCCGGTATTAGGTGAAAATGGAAAAGTACCTGCAACACTCAACTTACCAGCAAGCAAAGGTTTGATTCCGGGTATTGTTGTTTCCGATGAATTCAATCGAAAAAAAGGAGAAGCTGCTCTTCCGCTCGCTTGGCAATGGAATCATAATCCTGATAACAGTTTGTGGTCGCTCAAAGCACGGAAAGGTTTTTTACGATTAACAACCGGCAGAGTTGACACAAGTTTTTTATCAGCAAAAAACTCGTTAACACAACGCACCATTGGTCCTGTTTGTACAGGTACAACTTCACTGGATGTTTCAAACATGAAAGATGGTGATTTTGCAGGGCTTGGCCTTTTACAAAAGAACTATGGCCTGGTGGGTGTGAGAGTTAATGGCGGAAGTAAAATGATCGTGATGATCAATGCAAGTACCGGAAAGCCTGTTGAAGTTGAAAACATTCCAATCAATCAATCAACAGTTTACTTTAAAGCCGAATGCAATTTTACTGACAGAAAAGATGTAGCCAATTTCTTTTACAGCCTTGATGGAAAAAGCTGGAAGTCTATTGGAACACAATTAAAGATGACCTACACCCTTCCGCATTTTATGGGTTATCGTTTTACGTTGTTCAATTATGCAACAAAAGAAACAGGAGGGTTTGCTGACTTTGATTATTTCAGGATCAGTGATTCAATTACCGGGAATTAAGTAAGTACAAAAAACATAAACGATTTGTAAACAAGAAATAACATGAACCGGAAACAAATTTTCATTGGCCTCTTATCGTTTTTTTTAACCGGGTATGGTACTGCACAAAATTCAGGCAGTTGGAATGGAAAACAAGCTGCCGTTGTTATTACCTACGATGATGCGATTGATGAACATTTGGATAATGCGATTCCTGTGTTGGATTCATTGCAGTTAAAAGCATCGTTTTATGTCACTGCTTTTGCTGAGTCAACAAAACGGCGATTGACAGAATGGAAAGCCCTTGCAGTAAAAGGACATGAGTTGGGTAACCATACACTTTATCACCCCTGCATAGGTGGTGTTGGGCGTGAATGGGTGAAGCCCGATTATGATCTTAGCAACTATACTGTGCAACGAATGATAGATGAAGTTCGTATGACGAATACATTCCTTCAATCACTCGATGGCAAAACCAAACGAACTTTTGCATTTACATGTGGCGATACAAAAGCAGGTGGCATTGATTTCAGCAAAGACATTCAACGGGATTTTGTTGCCATGCGAAGTGTACGGAATGAAATGCACAAGCTGAACGAGGTAAACCTGGCTGATGTTGATTGTTACATGGTGAATAATCATACTGCTGAACAAATGATTCAATGGGTAAAGAAAGCAAAGGAAACCAATTCACTGCTGGTGATTCTTTTTCATGGTGTTGGTGGCGGTAACGGTTTGAATGTATCGATTGAAGAGCACCGGAAATTTTTACGCTATCTCAAACAACAGGAAAAAGAACTCTGGATCGCTACCATGATCGATGTAGCAGAATATGTAAAACAAAAACAGCAATCGAAATAGTGGTCGGTGAGGACACCGACCACGGCAGGCAAAACAACAATCGAAATAACAAATAACTATGCGTATACATTCATTCCTTCTCACAGTAGCAATAATGTTGCTTAGCATTGCAGAGTTACAGGCACAAAATCCTTTTATTACCAATCAGTTTACTGCCGATCCTTCTGCACGTGTATTTGGCGACAGGGTATTTGTTTTTCCTTCGCATGATATTCTTGCACAGGAAGGCAAAGGTCGTGTCGGTTGGTTTTGTATGGAAGATTATCATACATTCTCATCAACCAATCTCACCGACTGGACCGATCATGGCGTGATCGTTACACAAAATAAAGTGCCTTGGGTTCGTCCTGATAGTTACAGCATGTGGGCGCCCGATTGTATTGAACGGAATGGGAAATATTATTTCTATTTCCCGACAGCAGCGAAAGATACTGTTGCGTATGGGCGTGGCTTTACCATTGGTGTGGCCGTGGCTGATAAACCGGAAGGTCCTTATGTTCCGCAAGCAACACCCATTGCAGGTGTGAGAGGGATTGATCCCAATGTTTTTATTGATAAAGACGGACAAGCGTATCTCTACTGGTCTGCAGGAAATATTTATGGCGCCAAATTAAAAGCAAATATGCTGGAGCTTGATTCAGAAGTGAAGATATTGGGTGAGTTGCCAACAAAAGGATTAAAAGAAGGTCCGTTTGTATTTGAACGTAATGGAATTTATTACATGACCTATCCGCATGTTGAAAATAAAATCGAACGGCTGGAATATGCCATCGGCACAAATCCGCTTGGGCCATTTAAGATTGTTGGTGCCATTATGGATGAATCACCAACGGGCTGCTGGACCAACCATCACTCGATCATTGAGTTCAAAAAGCAATGGTATTTGTTTTATCATCACAACGATTATTCACCCAAGTTTGATAAAGCCCGTTCGATCCGTTTAGATAGTTTGTCGTTTAATGCAGATGGAACTATTCAAAAAGTAATTCCTACATTACGTGGTGTTGGCGTAACCGCTGCCAACAAACAAATTCAGATCGATCGCTATACTCAACTGAGTGAACAGGGAACATCGATTGTATTTCTTGATACACTCAACACATTCAAAGGATGGAAAACCATCTTCAACGGTGCAGGTGCATGGCTGCAGTACAACAGTGTTGATTTTGGGAGCAAACCATTGAAAACAGTTTCAGTAAATGCAATTTCAACTGATGGAGGTGTGTTGCAACTTCGTGCCAATAGTATCACCGGACCTGTAATTGCTGAACTTCGTATTGCAAAAAGCAATGAATGGAAGTTGACCAAAGCAACCGTGCTGAAAACACAAACAGGTGTTCAAAATCTGTTTGTTGTTTCAAAAGATGGAAAGCAGGTGGAAGTTGATTGGATCAGTTTTGAATAATCCGTTCTCAGAACAAGTCAAATGCAATCATTCTATAACGATTTAAAACGTTTCAGATGGAACACAACACAACTAAATCCAGAAGAGCATTTCTTTATCAGTTAAGCCTGGCAGGATTGAGTATCCCCCTGGCTTCTTCCACCTTTGCTGATGAACAAAAACAAACAACCATGCAACAAAAGAAAGAAGGTAAGCTCGGTATTGCGTTAGTGGGTCTTGGCGGTTATGCAGGCGGGCAATTGGCTCCTGCATTGCAGCAAACTGAACATTGTTATCTCGCCGGTATTGTAACGGGTACTCCTTCTAAAATTCCTGTATGGAAAGAGAAGTATAATATTCCGGATAAGAATATTTACAACTACGATAATTATGATTCAATCAAAGACAATCCTGATATTGATATCATCTATGTTGTATTGCCCAACAGTATGCATGCAGAATATGTCATCCGTGGTTTTGCAGCGGGTAAACATGTGATCTGTGAAAAGCCAATGGCACTTACTGTAGCTGATTGTGATAAAATGATTGCTGCATCAAAGAAAGCAGGTAAACAATTATCCGTTGGTTATCGTTTACAATTTGAGCCACACAATTTAGAAATGATGCGATTGGGTACAACAAAAGTTTATGGCGATATTAAAAAAATGACAGCGGGTTTTGGTTTTATGATCGGCGATCCAACACAATGGCGGTTGAAAAAAGATTTAGCCGGCGGTGGCCCCATGCAGGATCTCGGTATTTATTGTGTTCAGGGTTTGTGCTACACAACCGGTATGATTCCTGTTTCTGTTACAGCACAGGAGGGGCCGAAAACAATAGCAGATAAATTCAAAGAGGTAGAACAATCGTTGAAATGGCAATTTGAAATGCCGAACGGTTTAATGGCTGAAGGAGAAGCAAGCTATGGAAGCAACATGAACTTTTTGAGAGCAGAAGCAGAGAAAGGAATGTTTGAATTATCGCCTGCTTATAACTATGGCGGATTAAGAGGCAAAACACCTGAAGGTCCCATGAATTTTACAAATATCAATCAGCAGGCGAAACAAATGGATGCGATGGCTTTATCAATGATGAAAAATCAACCATCGATTGCTTCCGGTGAAATGGGAAGAAGAGATGTGAAACTGATCACCTCCGTTTATGAGGCAATGGCAACCGGTAAAAAAATAAAAATTCAGTAACTGTATATGTTCGTTAAAAAAAATCCTGTAGCAATCGAATTCGCTACAGGATTTTTTTATCTGTTAGAATTTCTTTTCAACTGGTTATTCAAAAAACGGCACGTTTGGCACTGCATATTTTTTCATGGCTGTTTCATTAATATCTACACCTATACCTGGCTTCTCCGATAATGTGATGTAACTGTCTTTCACCCACTCACCATCATACGTTACAATTTCTTTGAACATAGGATTGGTGTGGAAATACGATTGCCATTCCAATATCAAAAAGTTGGGAACTGATGCACAAACATGTGCGGCAGCCATTGCACCAAGGAACGATGCCACCATGTGTGGAGCAAACGGCGTGTAATACAAATTGGCAAGGTTGGCAATACGTTGACCTTCACCAAGTCCACCAGCCTTTTGCAGATCAGGCATCACAATATCAACCGCCCCTATTTCAAGCATGCGTCTGAAACCATAAGCCAGATAATGATTTTCTCCTGCACAAATAGGTGTACTCGTACTTTCTGTTATTAATTTATATGCCTCCACGTTTTCAGCAGGAATCGGTTCTTCCAACCACATTAAATTCAGTGGTTCCAATCGTTTTGCTACTGCCTGTGCTGTAACAGCATCATAACGGCCATGCATATCCACACAGATGTCAATGTTTGGTCCAACTGCTTCTCTTGCTGCTGCTATCTGATCGTACATACGTTGCAGTTCCATAGGACTTGCCGTCCAGTTGTACGCATCATATTTATTGGGATCATTTGCCTGGTCGAGATCAAACTTAATAGCGTTGAAACCCATCTTTTTTGAATTCAATGCAGCTTCTGCAAAATCTTTTGGCGTTGGTAAATTGCGTTGATACAAAGCCGTATCGCAATACACTCTTATTTTATCACGAAATTTTCCGCCGAGTAATTGATACACAGGAATGTTCAATGCTTTACCTGCAAGATCCCATAACGCAGTTTCAATGGCTGATAAAACAGCAATATACATACCCGCCTGTGCGCCTTGAAAAAAACCACCTTTGCGGATATCTTCAAACAAACGGTGCACATTCAACGGACTTTTTCCTCTTAATCGAAATCCAAAATTTTTCACCAGATGATACGTGCCGGGAACAGCATCCACTCCTTCACCCACACCATAAATATCCTGGTTGGTATAAATTTTTACAAACAGGCTTCCACGTATGTAACCACATTTGATGTCTGTAATTTTGAGATCAGATGGAGCTGATGGTTTGGGTGTACGATCAACTGCATCTTTGTAGCCTTCACCAAAAGCCTGTATAGAAGCAAGTGGCATCAATGCCGATGCAAGTGCAGCTTTTGATAAAAATGATCTGCGTGAATTATTATTCTTCATGTAATATATTTTTAGGTAGTGAGTGAATCGATTGTTGAATAGATGTTACCAGGTTCTGTCTTTTAAGTATTGCTGTATAAATTCTTTTGGAACAGGCAGCTCACTGATATGATCGTTGAGCCACTTTGAAAAATCACGTTCAATTTCATCACTCCATCTTGCATCAATTTGTCCGGCAGTATATTTTCCTTCACGCAAACGTTGATGACCAAACAGATCTCTTAATCGAACGATCTCTGAAGTTGTAACAACACGTTCTGCAAGGTGAGGTGGAATAAATACCACCACTCCGAGTTTACCAAGCACAACATCACCCGGCATTACAGTCACTCTTCGAATACGTGTAGGATGATTAATGCCTACGATCATGGTAGTTAAATCACCGGGCGGATTATGAAAGGAAGGATCGTAGCTGGTGTAATAAGAAGTGAAGCCCGGAATTTCTTTCAATCCTTCTACATCACGCAAGGCACCATCGTACACAATTCCGTTTCCTGTTTTTGCATAAATGGCATTACCCACATTGTCTCCAATGGTAGGCCCGTTTTTTTGTGCACCAAATTGATCGGCCACATATACATCACCTTTTACAAGTATGTCAACAGCCCACGTATTTTGTCCACGCTTGCCTGCTTTTTTCCCAACTGAATCGATGGCTTTCCAAACATCGGGTCGTCCGGGCATAAACGTTGCTGTTACAGCACGACCAACCAATACACTGTCGGGATGAATCATCTGCCAGCCTTCTGCAATTTGATATGCATAGCCTGCGTTTTTCATAACGGCCCACGCTTCTTCAACACTTACATTTTTCATGCGTTGTAAAAGTTGATCGGGAACTTTTGGTCGACCGTCGGGGAAACGTTCACCTGTCCAAAGCGGTGTTAATGAAATCAAATGTTCTTTGCTGATCTGTACTTGTTGTGCCTGCAATGTTTGAAGAAATACAAGTAGCAACAACACAAGCAATCCGTTTTTAATTTTGATCATGGCGATTGTTTTTATTGAGTAATGTGGTTCATTTCTTTTTCATTTGTTTTATCAACAGGCGGACGATTATGCCACCAGCTTGCCAATGCCGAACCTGTGATATTCATCAATGGTCCAAATACAGCAGCTGCTAAACCGATAGTGGCAATTTTTCCTAATTCTTTTGCAATGCCTGATGCAAGCCCAGCATTTTGCATTCCCACTTCAATGGCAATGGTTCTGCAATCCCTTTCATTCAGTTTAAATAAACGGCCACTCCAATAGCCCAGCAGGTATCCAAAGCTGTTATGCACCAATGCAATTCCAATTAACAGTAATCCGATTTTAAGCAGGTTGTCTCTTCCGGAGGCTACAATAATTGTAACAATACAGGTAATAGCAAACATGGAAATGAAAGGCATTGCACTATCCAACCACTTCATTTTTCCTTTCAACAGTTTATTGAATAATAGCCCTGCTCCAATGGGGATGATGATCATTTTAAAAATATCCCACATCATCTTTAATAAATCGATTTCAATTAAGGCGCCGGCAAATAATTTCATCAATAGTGGTGTAACAAATGGTGCAATTAATGTAGTGATGGATGTGATGGTGATCGATAATGCAAGATTTGCTTTTGACAAGTAAGCCATTACGTTTGATGCCAGCCCGCTTGGTGAACATCCGATCAGAATAATCCCTGCTGCTATTTCAGGAGGAAAGTTGGTTGCACTCGCTAGTGTAAAGCCAAGCAATGGCATTATTACAAACTGACTTGCTACACCGATCACCACTCCTTTTGGTGATTTAACAACGGCAGCGAAATCGTTTAAACTCATGGAAGAGCCCATGCCAAACATGAGTATCTGTATGAGCGGAATAATGGTACTGCTTAACGAAAAATTACCCCAGGTAGTAAAATATTCCGGGTGCCACATTGCCAACACTACAGAAGCAAAAATGATAGCAGTGAACGAAAGGCCTTTTAATAATGCCATGCCTCTGAATGCAAATGCAAGGCTTAAAAAAAACAGGACCAACGACCAACCGGATAGGTTGATATACCCTGTGAACCAAAGTACAATGGATACGATTGCAAACAATACAGCAAGTACAGAGAAAACAATTGGTTTTGGTTTACGCTCCATGATTCATTGATTCTTTTAGTAGTTGATACAAACTTTTTAACTGACCGGTATCTCTGCTTGAAAGCAGAGATCAAATTGTGACAATAGATAGTTACTGATGCTGTAGTGCAGCAATATCAGCAAACTCACTTGCGAGCTTGGTACTTAACCGTTCGAATATTTTAAAGTATTTCAGATACATTTTATTGTTCTGCTTGTCTGGCGTAGCAAGGTCGGGCAGCACAACAGTTTTTGCAGCCTCATCAAGCGATTTGTAAATACCCATTTCGGTTGCGCTTAATAAGTACGATCCATAACTTACGCTTTGATAGTTTTGTCGTAAGCGAACAGGTTTGTTATAAATGTCGGCCACCATTTGTGTAAAGAAAGGCAACGTGCCAAAACTTCCATTGATCGAAAGGCTGTTGATTGTTCTGTGTTCTTCCAGCGTTTTTCCAATACTGTAAATTTCATAGAGAATACCTTCAATAGCAGCCCGTACAAAATGTGATTTTTCGTGTTTAATATTTATGCCAAATAAAACACCTCTTGCATTGGGGTTCCATATGGGGGCACGTTCACCGAGTAAATAAGGAAGGAAGATCAATCCATCTGAACCTGCCGGAACTTTTGATGCATCATTGATCAACTCAAGCATAGTATGCTCTAAGTCAAATGGATTTTTAAAATCACCAAACTGACGGGTGAACCATTCGAAGATGACACCGCCGTTATTCGTGGGCCCACCTGAGATATATTTATTTTCTGTAAGCAGGTAATTGAAGAAGCGCTGTTTGTCGTCCTGCATTACTTTATCACTCACTACCCTTACAGCTCCACTGTCTTCAACTGTAATTGTTGCTACACCTTCTTCATTTACACCATCTCCCAGAACAGCCATGCAGCCATCACTTGAACCAACCAGAATTTTTGTATCGGCTGATAAACCTAACGATGCCTGGTATGCTTTGTTTAATTTTCCAACCTTTGTATCTACCGGTACTAAGTCTGGTAACATCGCAGCGGTAATACCTGCAAACTTGAGTGATTCCGGTTCCCATTTTATTTTATGAATATTCAGCAATCCTGTTGCCGACGCAATACTGTAATCAATTACATACTCTCCCGTAAGTTGCTGCAGAATGTAGGCTTTCAGCGATAAGAATTTACTGACCTGTTTAAATTTTTCTTTTTCGTTGTTTTTGATCCATGCAATTTTTGTAAGAGGCGACATGGGATGAAGCGGCGTGCCGGTAGCACTGTAAATCTTTTTCCCAAGTGGTGAGTTTTTAAGTTCGGCTGCTTCTTTGTTGGCTCTGTTATCGGCCCATGTAATAGCATGGCCCATTGGATTGCCTCGTTTATCTACTGCAAGTACACTATGCATGGATGAGCTGAAACAAATACATCGTACTTTGTATTTTTTTGGATGCAGTGTTTCATTCAACAGATTTTTCAATACATAAAGCATGGTGATAAATATCTGGTCGGGATCTTGCTCGCTGTAATCGGGCTCACTGTGAAAAGTGGGACAGTATCCTTTCAACGAGCCAATGATATTTCCATCAAGATCAAATGCGTAAACTCTTACTGCATTGGTGCCGAGTTCTATAGTAATGATACATTCCATTTGAGTATAAATTAGTTTGTTCCAATATGGTTTTTTCTGAATTCGCTGGGTGTATAGCCGGTTAGTTTTTTAAACGTTGTCGAGAAATGTTGTGATGAATAAAAGCCTGTATCCAGTGCAATATCTGTGAGACTGATTTTCGGTATCTTCAATAGCTTGATCGCTTCTGAAATACGGATATTGATCAGATAGTTAAGCGGAGAAAAACCGGAATAACTTTTTACTTTCTCATTGAACAGTGTTGTACCCAATCCTACCAGTGCCGCCATTTCTTCCACCGTCCATTGGTGCGAAAGATTTTGACGTAGTTCCTGTTCCAGCTTCATGAATGTTTTCGGAAAGTCACGACCCGGGTTCGACATTCTGGTAAACTGTCTGCTTACCTGTATAAAAATTTCATCGATCAAATGATTGACCCTTGCCTGAAAACCGATTTCCTGTTTAAATAATTCCGTTTGTATTCCTTTCAGAATAACACCGGCATCTGTAAATTTTTGAAGTATAGGAGTGTGGTCCGATTGCAGAATTTTATTGATGGCATAGCTTTCGGTTTCAGATAAACTGCTCCACGCAGGATTTTCCAATTCACCTTTTTCATTTTTGCCGATCTGTAAATGGATCCATGAAAAGCAACCGATCTCCAGTACATTACTTTCATTGCCGAACGAAGTACCGGGCAATATCAATGCAACATCGCCGGGGAAAAGTATATATGACCGATCATTAATGCTCCATTCAAATTTTCCTTCCTGTATATAATACAGTTTTAAACAACGATCAATTTCACAAGGGAACCCATTGAGACGTATTGCAGGATTTTTGATTACGCCTATTTCAATAATATGCGGAAACAATCGCAACTCAGAGGCAACATTATGGCAAAGCACAAATTGATTCATATAAAAACCAGGGCAAGCTTTAGGAAATCATCGTTCCGCAATCGTTGTTATCAATAACAGCTTGCATAAAGAAAATCAATTTATCTCATCTGCATTTGCAAAAATCAACGAAGTTTTTTATTGGAAGTTTTTGCATCACAGTGTAAATACTTTAGCATAAGTTTTAGTAAAGTGTGGGATTATGCCAATTCCCCCAAGTCACTCATCACATAACCAAAACGATTGCATTATGAAGGTAAAATTTCAAGCCGTAACCAATACGGGTTTGATCCGGCTTCTGGTTTCATTCTTCCTCTTAACAATTTTTACAGCAGCAAATGCGCAAACAGTTACCGGCACCGTGCTGGATGAGGAAAGCAAACCCGTTAACGGGGCAACTGTAACAGTAAAAGGTACAAGCAAAGCAACCACTACAAATGCTTCCGGTAATTTCAGCATTAATGCTGCGGGAACAGATGTATTGGTGATTACGTTTATTGGATTTACAAACTTAGAAGTTCCCCTCAACGGCAGAACAACTGTTTCTGTAACGCTCACCCCCGCTGAAACAAATATGGAAGAAGTGGTAGTGATAGCGTTGGGAGAAAAACGTGCAGCAAAGAAATTGGGTTATTCCACAACCACTGTTAATGCGGATGAACTTGTAAGACAGCGAACCACCAATATCGGAGAATCAATGGTAGGTAAAGTTGCGGGATTAAATATCACACCTCCTGCTGCCGGTGCCGGTGCAAGTAATCAGATTCGTTTACGTGGACAAGTTGGTTTTGCGGGAGCAACGAACTCACCTCTTTTAGTTATTAACGGTCTCCCTATGGATCAGGGCGTCAGGAATGCTGAGGGCGCTGGCCAGCAACGTGACCGTGGCGATAATTTAGCAAATATTAATCCGGATGATATTGAAAGCATGACTGTGTTGAAAGGAGCTGCTGCTGCGGCACTTTATGGTTCAAGGGCTGCTGCCGGTGCCATCATCATCACCACTAAATCGGGTTCAAAAAATTCCGGTATCGGCGTTGATTTTACTTCCAGTTACACTACATCACAGGCATTGAATTTCATGGACGAAATTGTACAAACTGAATATGGCCAAGGCCAGGGAGGTAACAAGTTTACAACCGCTGCACAGATACAGGGTAATGGACAGTTTGGATGGGGAGCAAAATTAGATGGTCAACCTACGATCAATTTCGATGGACAAATGCGGCCCTATTCTGCTAATCCGCATCAACTTTTTGACTTCCTGCAAACCGGTTCAAACTTAACCAATACACTTGGTTTGTCTGGCGGTGGTCCAAACGGAAGTTTCAGAACTTCTATTTCAACAACAAGTGCAAAAGGTATTGTGCCAAGCAATGAATATAAACGCAGGATCTTCAATGTGGGGATCAATCAAACGATTGCTAAAAAACTCAAGTTGCTGGTAAACGTTAACTACGCAGATGAGGATTATATCAATCCGCCACAAATTGGTACACAGGGCGATGGTGCAGTAAACTTCTTTACCCGCATGCCAATTTCCACTCCACTCTCTGCCTATCGGGAGAGTGCGAAAGATCCGGCTACAGGAGCCGAATGGAGAACCAACGGCTTCCAGGGCACAGTGAATAATCCATATTTTGCTTTACAAAACGGTCAACGCTACAAGGAAGACAGAAACCGTTTTCTTGGAACTGCTACATTACGTTATGATATTACCGACTGGCTTTATGCACAGGGTAGATTTAACTACGATCGTGGCGATAATTTCGCAGAGTGGTTTACGCTGAATGGTACTGGTGCAAACACAAGAATTGCCACTACTACTCCCACTGTTACATACAGAGGTGGTTACAATCTGAACAAAACCACAACAACCGATGTCAATGCTGATTTCCTTGTTGGTACCAGTCATCAAATTGGAAAGTTCTCTGTTGATGCAAGCGTTGGTGGAAACACATTACGTTCGGAGTGGAAAAACATCGTACAAACAGCAACTAATTTTACTGTTCCTGATCTTTACTCTTACAGGAACGGTACAGTAAAAGGTGCAGGTGATGGTTATAATTACAGTCAGCAACGTGTTAACTCACTTTATGGCTCACTTGAATTAGGATACAATGGACTTTTATTCATTAATGCTACCGGAAGAAATGATTGGTTTTCGATTTTAAACCCAAGCAATAACAGTAAATTTTACTCATCTGTATCGGGTAGTTTTGTTTTCTCCGAACTGTTAAGTAATGTAAACTGGCTTTCTTTCGGAAAGTTAAGAGCCTCATGGGCACAGGTAGGTAGTGTTGCCTTAGTGAACCCTTATGATGGTGTACTCACATATGGTCTCGGTGCAAATCTGTTCAATGGTCAAACTACAGCAAGTATTAACGGCACCGGCGCACCGAACCCTTTGTTACAGCCATTTACCGTAACGGAAAAAGAAGTAGGTGTTGAGTTGAGGATGTTTAAAAACAAGTTGTTGGTTGATGTTGCCTACTTTGATAAAGTAACCACCGAACAGATCATCGATGTAAATCTTTCCACTGCATCGGGGTATTCTACTTCAAAACAAAATGAAGCTTCCTTAAAGAACAGCGGCTTGGAAAGTTTAATAGAATACAAAGCCGTACAAAAAAGGGATTTTAGCTGGACAACTTCATGGAACAATGCGTTTCTTAAAACAGAAGTTCTGAATGTGGGTAATCCAAGCGGAACAATCATGTTGCTTTATTTTAACGGCACAGGAAACGAATTCCTCGGCGAAATAAGATATACAGAAGGGTTGGCAATGAACCAACTTTACACAAGAACATACAGGAGAAATGCTAAAGGTGAAATCCTGGTAGGTAACGATGGTCGTCCGCTGCCTTCAAATACAAATCCCGCAGGTATTACGGGAGGTTTTAACCCTGTTGGAAGTGCCATCCCTAAATTCACAGGTGGTTGGAATAATAACTTTACGTATAAAAATCTGAGTGTTGGAATAAACATCGATTACAAGTTTGGAGGTACCGTATTAACATCCACATTGTTGAATATGACAAGACAAGGGCATAGCAAATTGTCATTGACCGGTCGTGAAGGTGGTTATGTTTTCCCGGGAGTTAATGTAAACACAGGTTTACCCAACACTGTTGCAATTACTGTTGCAGGTAATGGGTTACAAAATTTATGGACAGGTTACAGAAACGATCAGATAGGCGATCCGTTTACATTCAAGTCTGATTTTGTAAAACTCAGAAACATTTCAGTAGCGTATAATTTTACAAGTCTTTTAAATAAAGTTCCACTGTTCAACTTTATAAAAGGAATTTCATTGTCTGCTTCATGCCGCAATGTGGCCATCCTTTATAAAGATCTGCCGGGTCTTGATCCTGAAGCGGTTCAGTCATCCGGAGATATCAGAGCTGGTTATGAGAATTCATCATTACCAACTACACGCAATTACAATCTTACTTTAAATGTTAAATTCTAACGACATGCTTAAAATATTTAAACAACTGATCCTTATTGTTTGCAGCGGCTGTTTATTAACGGCATGTGATAAGGATTTTGAAAAGATAAACACGAACCCGTATGCGGTAACATCAATTGATCCTGCTCTTTTGCTTGCCGGCGCTCAACGAACTCATATCGGCACATGGAATGCAGAACATATCATTGTGCAGCAATTTGTGGTTCCTTACAACACGGGAGCAAATCAGGGTTTTAGCTTCAATGTGGATATTGATCTCAATAGTAATGCCAAGTGGGATCAATCGTATGCAAATGGAAGTAATGGTAATGCACCACCCATCAAAAACCTTACGCAGGCATTGATACTGTTGGGAGATAATACACCTCGTGTTAATTTAAAGAGCATGATCCGCATCTGGAAAGCACAGGTATTTATGGGTCTGGTTGATAACTATGGAGACGTTCCTTATTCAGAGTCGGGCAAAGCGGTTTCAGATGCTGTATTTTTTCCTAAGTATGATGATGATGCAGCCATTTATGAAGACCTGTATAAAGAGCTTAAAGAATCAATTGCTGCATTAAGTACAAGTGGTGAATATATTTCTGCTGATCTGTTCTATGGCGCAAATGCACAGCCATCAACCAGAACAACCACCGCTTCAGACCAGGTCGCAAAATGGAAAAAATTAGGCAATTCACTATTGTTACGTTTGGGAATGCGGTACAGTAAACTTGATCCTGCAAAAGCCCAGACAATTGTTGCTGAAGCATTTGCCGGTGGAGTAATGACATCAAACGCAGATAATGCATTTGTAAAAAATGATGGAACAGCTTTTTCACAACCCGATAATGCGGCGTTGCGAAATTTCTCTCAATTTAATTATGCTGCAGAGCCATTTGTAAATCAATTGAAATTAACCAACGATCCAAGAGGTAAATTTCTGATTGCACAATATCCGGATCCCGGTGCTATTGCAAATAATCTTACGCCCGATATGGTTTTAGCAAATCAATATGGCGCACCGATCGGAGTTACCAGTGATGCTATCTTAGCTGGCGCCCCTTACAGAGGTGGCAGAGGATCAGGACTTAATTACTCTCAGTTTAACGTAAACATTGTTGCTGCTCCGGGAGTACCTGAGTTCTGGGTAACGTATGCGCAAACATCATTGCTGTTAGCAGAGGCAGCGAAGAGAGGATGGGTGCCTGGTGCAGATGTACAAGCAAAGATCTATTATGATAATGCGATCACCGCCGACATGGCAGCTTATGCTCTTTACACGGGCACTACTCCTATCTCAGGTGCAGATGTAACCGCTTATTTGAATGATCCTGCTGTAGTATATACTCCTGCCGATGCATTGAGATTAATTAACACGCAATACTGGATCGTAAACATCAGAAACGGAACAGAAGCATTTGCCAATTTTAGAAGAAGCGGTTTCCCTGCGTTAACACCCAATCCTGTTCCAGGTGCGCTTGGCAGTGTTGGTTTTGCAAGGAGACTTTCTTATCCTGATCTGGAAGCATCTTCCAATACAGCAAACTATAACGCAGGCGCTACGGCTATTGGTGGAGATAAATTATCATCCAGAGTATTTTGGGATAAGTTATAAGCACAAAATGGGTTGACTAAACATGTACAACTGAAACAATTGATTGTAAATAGCTAAGCAATATCAAACTTGCAACAGCAATCTATCGTTAGCAATAGACCTTTTGTATCTACAAAGGGTCTTTTCGATACTGCATAATTACAGGGAATGAAAATATAAATATGATAAAAGAGAAACAGATCATCGGGTATCAATTTTCGGATGAAGGAAGTGAAACATTTTTTTCATACAATCCGGCAACGGCATTGAATAACGAATTTACTTTTTCGAAAGCTACATTTGCTGAAGTGGATATGGCAGTTGAAAAAGCTGCAGCAGCTTTCCAACAGTATTACAAGAAAAGCGGAGAAGAGAAAGCTGTTTTTTTGGAAACGATCGCAGCGGAAATTATGAATACCGGCGATGTGTTGCTAACAGTTTGCTGCAACGAAACCGGCTTGCCGCAAGCACGTATTGAAGGTGAAAGAGGACGAACAGTAAATCAACTGAGAATGTTTGCTGCATTGCTGCGGGAAGGTTCATGGGTAGATGCACGGATTGAAACAGCAATTCCTGATCGTGTTCCGTTACCCAAACCTGATATTCGTTTTATGCATATCGCCATAGGACCAGTTGTGGTTTTTGGTGCAAGTAATTTTCCACTGGCATTTTCTGTTGCAGGCGGCGATACGGCATCTGCACTTGCAGCAGGCTGTCCGGTTATTGTAAAGGCACACAGTGCCCACCCTGCTACATCTTCAATTGTTGGTAAAGCCATACAAATTGCTGCACGTAAAACCAATATGCCCGATGGTGTTTTTTCGTTGTTGTTTGGCGATGGTACTACAACAGGTATACAGTTAGTAAAACATCCGCAGGTAAAAGCAGTTGGTTTTACAGGTTCCTTTAAAGCAGGCAAGGCATTATATGATGCTGCTGTAAGCAGGCCTGAACCAATACCCGTTTATGCAGAAATGGGAAGTAGTAATCCTGTGTTTATTTTACCGCAGGCAATGAAAGAAAGAGGTGCAGCAATTGCAGCTGGCTATTCAGGATCTGTAACAATGGGTGTTGGACAGTTTTGTACAAACCCGGGCATTTTATTTTATAAAGAGAATGAAGACGGATTTACAAGTGCATTGAAACAGGAGTTTGAAAAAACAAACGGAGGTGTAATGTTAGCAGCTTCTATTTTTCAGTCTTATACAAAAGCTGTAGCGCAACATGTTCATGTAAATGGTGTAGCACAACTGGCAGTGGGTAATGCTGCAAAAGAAAATAATATTGCAACACCGGTACTTTTCTCAACTAACAGTGAAACATTTATTAATAACCCTGAATTAAGTGAAGAAATTTTTGGACCTGCAAGTATTGCTGTTACTACTGCAGGGAAAAAGGAAATGATCGAGATCGCTAAAAAACTTTCCGGTCATCTTACCGCTACTGTTCACGGAACAGAAGATGAATTAGCAGAGTACAAAGAATTGATCGATGTTCTCGAACAAAAAGTTGGTCGGCTTGTAATCAATGGTTTTCCTACCGGCGTAGAAGTTTGCAGTGCAATGGTGCATGGTGGACCATTCCCGTCAACTACCGATAGTAAGTCTACATCAGTTGGTACAGCAGCGATCTATCGATTCACAAGACCGGTTTGTTATCAGAACATGCCCGACACATTATTGCCGCTTGAATTAAAAAGTAAAAACACGCTTGGTATTTGGAGGTTAATTAATGGAGAAAGGACGAATAAAGAATTAAATTAGCCGACAAAAGCCAACCAATGAAATTTATAAACAGAATAAGATGAGTACACATTTAAGAAGCCACGATTGGTTTGGCAAAAAAAATAAAGACGGCATTATTTACCGGAGCTGGATGAAGAACCAGGGAATGCCTACGGATATGTTTGATGGCAGGCCGGTGATTGGCATTTGCAATACATTCAGTGAGCTCACACCATGTAATGCACATTTTCGTGACCATGCAGAAGCAGTGAAACGTGGCGTGTTGGAAGCAGGTGGCTTTCCATTGGAATTTCCGATCATGAGTTTGGGTGAAACTTTGTTGAAACCAACAGCAATGTTGTTTCGCAATTTAGCAAGCATGGATGCTGAAGAAAGTATTCGTGGTAATCCTATTGATGGCGTTGTATTATTAACAGGTTGCGATAAAACTACTCCATCAACAGTAATGGGTGCAGCGAGTGTTGGTTTGCCAACCATTGTTGTTCCTGGCGGCCCCATGTTGAATGGACGTTACAGAGGACAAACCATCGGCAGCGGTACACATGTGTGGAAGTTTGATGAAGACATGAAGACGGGCAAGATGAGCCAGGAAGAAGTTGAATATGCTGAGAGTTGTATGAGCAGAAGTATTGGACATTGTATGACGATGGGAACTGCAAGCACCATGGCAGTAATGGTTGAATCATTGGGATTAACATTGAGCGGGGCATCAGCCATACCTGCTGCAGACAGCAGAAAAAAAGTAATGGCGCAATTGAGTGGCCGACGTATCGTAGAAATGGTGAAAGAAAATTTAACTATCGATAAAATATTAACAAGAGAAGCATTTGAGAATGCGATCAAAGTAAATGCTGCTGTTGGTGGTTCATCCAATTTCATTATTCATCTCACAGCTATTGCAGGAAGAATTGGTGTTGATTTGAACTTAGAAGATTTTGACACACTCGGCAGTAAAATTCCTCTGTTGTTAAACCTGATGCCTTCAGGTAAATATCTGATGGAAGATTTTTATTATGCAGGCGGCTTACCAGTTATCCTGAATGAAATGCAAAAAGTGTTACATAAAAATGTGATCACGGTTACCGGAAAAAATCATCACGATAACATTGCAGGTAATACAGAATGTTACAATGAAGATGTGATCGCTAAATATGAATCGCCTATAAAACCGGAAGCAGGTTGTGTAGTGGTAAAAGGAAATCTTGCAACAAACGGTGCGGTCATCAAACCATCAGCAGCTACACCCGCATTAATGAAACATACAGGCCGGGCGGTAGTGTTTGAAAGTATTGAAGATTACAATGCACGCATCGATGATCCGGAACTTGATATAGACGAAACCTGCGTGATGGTGTTGAAATATGTTGGACCTGTTGGTTATCCCGGCATGCCTGAAGTTGGGAACATGGCGTTGCCGAAAAAAATATTGGAGAAAGGAATTAAAGACATGGTGCGCATCAGCGATGGACGTATGAGTGGCACAGCATACGGTACAGCTGTATTGCATGTATCACCTGAAAGTGCAATTGGTGGCGCATTGGCATTGGTGCACAATGGCGACATGATCGAACTGGATGTAGAAAAAAGATTATTGCAATTGCATGTGAGTGATGAAGAATTAGCAAAACGTAAAGCAGTATGGCTCGCTCCGAAGCCCGCAGCCACCCGTGGTTATGTAAGCATGTATATTAAGCATGTGATGGGCGCAGATAAAGGTGCTGATCTTGATTTCTTACAAGGAAGTTCGGGTAGTGAAGTAACGAGGGATTCACATTGATGATAGAAACACGGATGACGCTGATACAAAAGATAAAAAGGGTTAATTAAAAATATGAGGTTACATAAATCAACATTCACTATTGCAATAATTGTCATGCTTTCATGCAGTAATGAAGAGAAACAAACTATGAGTGAATATCAGACAACAGGAACAGTTGAACGAATCGATGCTGCATTAGATTCAATTGTTGAGACAGATGCAACGGCAGAGATCATCGCCGAAGGTTTTGAATGGAGCGAAGGAACCTTGTGGATCGAAAAAGAAAACATGCTGTTGTTCTCTGATGTTCCAACCAATACAGTTTACAAATGGACGGAAGCGAAGGGCAAAGAAGTCTATCTCACTCCTTCCGGTTATACCGATACTGTAAAGCGTGGAGGTGAAACAGGTAGCAATGGTTTGCTGCTGGATGCAAATGGCAATCTGGTTTTATGTCAGCATGGAAACAGGCAGATGGCACGAATGGATGCGCCACTCAATCAACCCGCAGCGAAGTTTGTTACGCTTGCAGATAAATATCAAGGCAAGCGTTTGAGCAGTCCGAATGATGCAGTGTACAACAGTGCAGGTGAATTGTTTTTTACTGATCCACCTTACGGTTTAGAGTCGCAAAGAGATAATGATCCCAAAAAAGAAATTCCATTCAACGGAGTATACAAAGTAAAAACCAATGGTGAAGTGATCTTATTGGTTGATAGTATTCCCCGACCTAATGGTATTGCATTCCTCCCCGGTGAAAAGCAAATCATTGTCGCCAGCTCCGATTGGAAAAACCCAAACTGGTTTATCTATGATGTGGTTGGTGATTCGTTAACGAACGGACGACTTTTTTATAATGATATTGCTTCTGCAAAAGGACAACCCGGCTTACCTGATGGTTTAAAAGTTGACAGTAAAGGAAATGTATTTGCAACAGGACCCGGCGGTATCTGGATCTTCAACAAAGAAGGAAAAGTACTGGGCAAATTAAAACTGAAAAACCCCACATCGAACTGTGCACTGAGTGCTGATGAAAAAACTTTGTACATCAGTAACGATATGCAGGTATTACGTTTTAAAATGAGAAAATAAATTATCAGCCATCGTGAAGAAATTTTTATTCCTCATTTTTCTAACTACATCCGTTGCATGTGTAGCGCAGGATTCGCTTTATAAGCTGGGGCCGGATTCGCAACGAAAAGAGGGCGTACCAAAAGGAACCGTTACAAAACACGAATGGCAAAGCAAGCTCTATAATAATTTCCGTGAGTACTATGTTTACATACCTGCACAATATGATGCATCGAAACCTGCAGCATTAATGGTTTTCCAGGATGGGCATAGTTATGTAAATGATTCAGGTGATTTTCGTGTTCCCATTGTGTATGATAATTTAATTCACGAAAAGAAATTACCTGTTACGATCTGCTTGTTTGTAAATCCGGGTCACAATACAAAGGACTATCCGCAAAACAGGTATGCGTCAAGAAACCGGGCTGATGAATATGATGTACTGGATGATCGTTATGCAATAATGCTGATGGATGAAATTATTCCTGAACTGAAAAAGAACTATAATATCAGCAACGATCCGAAGATGCATGGCATAGGTGGTTTATCAAGTGGAGCCATTTGTGCATTTACTGCTGCATGGGAACATCCTGAATACTTCAGCAAAGTGTTGAGTCATATAGGCAGCTATACAAATATCCGTGGAGGAAATAACTATCCATCGATCATCCGCAAGCATAAAAAGAAAGACATCAGAATTTTTATGCAGGATGGCTCAAACGATCTGAACAATGAACATGGTAACTGGTGGCTTGCGAATTTGGAAATGGAATCGGCCTTAAAATTCAAAGGCTATGAATTTAAATTTGAAAAAGGCACAGGCACACATAGCGGCAAACATGGAGGCAGTATATTGCCGGAATCATTGATCTGGCTATGGAGCGATATCACAAATAAATAAACAGATAATCATACAAACATGAAATTATTTAAGACCAAAGCAGGAGTTGTTATTGAACAGGCCGATCAGTTTTTTTTAGTTACAGATGAAAACTGGGATGAGTTTATTAACAATGATGATGTGTTTGAAAAAGCAAAAGCGCTTACTTCTAAATTGTCTGCATCCGATAAAACATTAATTAGTGAAGTGTTGCCACCTATGGGCAGCAACCAGGAGTTATGGGCTTGTGGTGTAACCTACTATCGAAGCATGGTGGGCAGGCAGGAAGAAAGCAAAGCAGCAGGTGGCGCCGATTTTTATAGTAAAGTATATGAAGCCGAACGACCTGAATGTTTTTTCAAAAGCTCGTTTCATCGTGTTGTAGGTCATAATGATTTTGTCCGCATCCGTAAAGACAGTACATGGGATGTACCGGAGCCTGAGCTAACATTAGTGGTGACATCATCCGGTAAGATCATTGGTTATACAGTGGGTAACGATATGAGCAGCCGCAGTATTGAAGGCGAAAATCCATTATACCTGCCACAAGCAAAAACATACGATGGTTGTGCAGCAGTAGGTCCATGTGTTTATCTTACAAATGAACCGCTCAAGCCCGAAACATCCATTCATCTTTCGATTAAACGAAATGCGGCAGTAGTATTTGAAGGAACAATTGCTATCAGTCAAATGAAACGTACGCCACAGGAACTGGTTTCATTTATCTATCGTGAAAGCAGTTTTCCGCATGGTTGTTTGATCATGACAGGAACAGGAATCGTTCCGGGCAGCGATTTTACTTTGCAAAGTGGTGATGAAATCAGCATCAGCATTGATGGCATCGGCACATTGCAAAACACAGTAAAATAATGATTTCCTTTTTACAGGAATAACTGATCGTTCATTAAAACAGATTATGTTCAAACAACTATTCTTTTTTTCAGTTACAGCAACAGCGCTGTTATTGGGTTGCAGTCAATCGAAACGTGCAGGTAAAGGAGCTAATAATGGATTAGTTTTAAAAGACGTTTACAAAGATGCCTTTCTTATGGGCGTTGCTGTGAACGATCCAATCGTTTCAGGTTCAGCAAAAGCATCGCAGGATATTGTGGTGAAGCACTTCAATACAATTACGTTGGAGAACAGCATGAAAGCTGCATTGATCAATCCGCAGCCAAACGTTTTTAATTTTGGTCCGGCAGATGCATTTGTAGCTTTTGGTGAAAAACATAAAATGTTTATCATTGGTCACACGTTGGTTTGGCACAATCAAACCCCTGCCTGGTTCTTTACCAACGCAACCGGCAAACCAAATTCAAAAGCAGAACAGATCGAACAACTTCGTAATCATATCAAAACAGTTGCCGGACGGTACGCAGGTAAAGTACATGCATGGGATGTGGTGAATGAAGTAATTGATAACGATGGCAGCTATCGCCCCACCACATGGGTGAATGCATTTGGCAATGGTGATACTTTGGTAAAGTATGCGTTTAAGTTTGCCAGCGAGTTTGCTCCCAATACAGAATTATATTACAACGATTTTAATGCATGGCGTCCTGCAAAAAGAGATGGCATCGTACGACTTGTAAAAATGTTGCAGAAAGAAGGTATCCGTATAGATGGAGTGGGTATACAGGGTCATTGGGGATTGAACTATCCAAAAACTGAATACATTGAAGCAGCTATTGATGCATATGCAGCATGTGGTGTAAAAGTAATGATCACCGAGCTGGATGTAGATGTACTGCCATTAACAAAGGAAGGACAGATCATTGGGCAGGGAATGAGTGATAAACAATTTCAACTCGAAGAATTTAAAACCTTCCTTGATCCGTACAGCAATGGACTGCCGGATAGTATTCAAAATTTATTGACCAAACGTTATGAAGAACTATTCGCTATCTTTTACAAGCGAAAAGAAAAAATTGCAAGAGTTACTTTGTGGGGTGTGCAGGATGGAATGAATTGGAAAAATGATTATCCAATTCCGAACCGTACGAATTACCCGTTGCTATGGGATCGAAATCATCAGCCGAAACCTGCACTCAATGCGGTGTTGAATGTTCCGGCGAAGCTGAAATAATAATACGGCGCACTCAACGAAATAATTATGGAATTGCTTGTCATCTTTCTTGCCATTTGTTTGCAGATATTTTTGACTTATAAAAAAGTAAGTCCATTTTTATCATTGTTGCTGGTGGCCATTTTAGCCGGTCTTTTTCTGGGCATGGAACCAATGCAGGTAATTAAATCAGTTGAAAAAGGAGTTGGCAATACATTAGGAGGATTGGCGCTCATCATTTGTCTTGGCGCAATACTTGGGAAAGTACTGGAAGCAGGTGGAGCTGCAGAAAAAATTTCCACGACGCTGATCAATGGGTTTGGACAAAAAAATATTCAATGGGCTGTACTGCTGACTGGTTTTTTAATTGGCATTCCACTTTATTATAATGCAGGCTTTATCATATTAGTGCCGCTGGTTTTTTCCATTGCAAGCAAAGCAAAACTTCCATTGTTATACGTTGCTATTCCAATGGCTGCATCGTTATCTACCACACATTGTTTTCTTCCGCCGCATCCAAGTCCTGTTTTCCTGGTAAATGCATTTAATGCAGATATGGGCAAAACATTGATCTATGGTTTGATGATCACAATACCGGTTGTAATAGTGGCTGGTCCTTTTTTAGGCCGTGTACTGCAACGTATTGAAGTAAAAATTGCAGGAACATTTCTTTCTCCTCAACAAACTCCTGAACGGGAATTGCCGGCTGCATTTCCCAGTTTTTTAATTGGGTTACTTCCCGTGCTGTTAATTACACTGGCTGTAATTGCTGATAATTTTTTGCCCGATCAACTGTTGAAGAAAATAATTCTTTTCATTGGCGATACAACCATTGCATTATTGTTAACCGTTTTTATTGCGATCTGGTATTTTGGTATCAGGGCAGGTAAAACAATGGAAACAACTATGAAATGGCTGGCTGATGCCATTGCAGGTATTGCTCTTATCTTATTGATCATAACAGCAGGTGGTGTGTTCAAGCAAGTGTTGCAGGATAGCGGCACGGATAAATACATTGCTTCGTTCAGTGGTAAATGGCAAATGCCGCCACTGATTTTCGGATGGGTAGTTACAGCATTGTTACGTGTTGCCATTGGGTCTGCTACGGTTGCCGGTATTACAGCTGCGGGTGTGGTTACACCGTTAGTAGCTTCAGGTGTTGTGTCGCCTGAGTTGATGGTGTTAGCTGTAGGAACGGGTAGTGTTTTTGGATCGCACATCAATGATTCCGGTTTCTGGATGTTCAAGGAGTTTTTTAATCTTACACTCAAGCAAACATTTTTATCGTGGACAGTGATGGAAACGCTTATTTCTGTTTTGGGGTTGATCGGTGTATTAATTCTTAACACGTTTATTTAGTAAGTATGAAACGATTATTTGTTCCTGCTGTAGTTGCTTTTATTGTTCTGGCATTCGCTTTCAATGAAACAAGCTCGGTTCAACAACAAACTGTTCTTACAGATTCAATCAAAGGGCTGAAGGATTATTATCAAAAGTTTTTCAATATTGGTGTAGCGGTTTCTCCCAGAGCATTAAAGACGGATGAAGCGGGATTGGTATTGAAGCATTTCAACAGTATTACTGCTGAGAATGCAATGAAGATGGGTCCGGTTCATCCACGGGAAAATGAATACAACTGGGCAGGTGCAGATTCAATTGCTGCATTTGCAAAAAGAAATGCAATGAAAATGCGTGGTCATTGTCTTGTTTGGCATACGCAAACGCCACGTTGGTTTTTTACAGATACTACAGGTAAACAAGTGAGTAAAGAAGTACTGCTGCAACGCATGAAAGATCATATTACAACAGTTGTTACACGTTACAAAGATGTGATCTATGCATGGGATGTAGCTAATGAAGTGATCAGCGATAAAGCCGACGAATTTTACCGGCCTTCATTGTTCTATCAAATAATCGGCGAAGAATTTATTGCAAAAGCGTTTGAGTTTGCACATGCAGCTGACCCAAAAGCATTATTATTTTACAATGATTATGATGAGATCAATCCTGTAAAACGGAAAAAGATCATTAAAATGATCAAAGGTTTACAGGCAAAAGGAATTCCCATTCATGGCGTAGGGTTACAGGCACATTGGGCTGTGAATGAACCCGACGAGCATCAACTGGAAGCAACCTTGACGGATTTCAGTAAACTGGGATTGCAACTTCATATTACCGAACTCGATATTTCGGTGTACCCAAAAGAACACAACGCAAGGGAGCGCAAACAGGAAGACAGTGATACGGCCTATAGTAAAGAAAAAGAAACAAAGCAGATTGCGATCTACAAACTATGCTTTGAGAAATTCAGAAAGTACAAACACAGTATTAAATCAGTTACGTTCTGGAATATTTCTGACCGCTCCAGCTGGCTGGATAACTTCCCTGTACGGGGAAGAAAAGATCATCCACTACTGTTCGATCGAAACCTGCAACCCAAAAAAGTATTTAACGCAGTATTGCCCCGCTGATTATCGAAAAACTAAGCAAGCCTTAGTTGCACTGATATATGGAGCCTGGCTGCGGCATCCACTCTACGTTGGATGACGAGGGTTTGTTTCTTTTACAACTTTCGTCTTTTAAAAAAATGCCTTAATATTATAGGTATATTCCAAAACCAACTTTTATGATACGTTTACTTTTACTGGCAATCCTGCTGGGTTGTTTTACTTCGTTGTACGCACAGCCATTTATTCAACCCAAAGATCTTTATAAACTGCAGAGTATTCGTACTCCGAAGTTATCACCCGATGGACAATGGATCTTGTACAGTGTTTCAAAAGCCGATTCGGTGAAAGACAAATTCAACAGTAAGTTATACATGGTAAGTTGGGATGGAAAAGAAACCGTGTCGTTGACCGAACAAACACAAAGCCCCGGCGCACACGATTGGAGTCCTGATGGGAAATATATTTCCTTTATCACTACACCCAAAGACGAACTGGTACGACAGATTTTTGTAATGGACAGAAGAGGTGGTGAACCGATTCAGCTGACCAGTGTGAAAGGGCAAATTCAATCGTATAACTGGAGTAAAGATGGAAAGCAGATCGTGCTGGCAATGAAAGATCCCAATACGGCCGATACAGCAAAAACAAAAGTGCGGAAGCCATACGAGATCAATCGTTATCAATTCAAACAGGATAATGAAGGTTACCTGGATAATAGAAAAACACACCTCTATCTGTTCAACCTGGAAACGAAAAAAGTTGATACGCTTACCCGTGGTAATGCGAATGAAACCAATCCCTCGTTTCACCCTGACGGAAGTAAGATCGTATATGTCAGCAATACAACCGCAGATCCTGATCTTAATTCAAATACCGATGTGTTTGTGTTGGATATAAAAACAAAAACATCAAAGCAGCTGACAACATTCAAAGGTGCAGACGATTCACCAATGTTTAGTCCCGATGGTAACTGGATCGCTTACAAACAATCCAATACAGAAGATGGATTCAATATGTATGATCTCGATCAACTCAAAGTCATCAATCTTGCAACAGGTGTTGCACAAACCATTGCCGGTACATTGGACCGACCTATCACCAGTGTTGTTTGGTCAGCAGACAGCAAACAACTCTTCTTTTTAGCAGAAGACGACCGGAAGCAACATCTTCACAAAGCAACTGTTGGAGCTAATACAGTTGAAGCATTAACAACAGGCGATGTGGTGTATCAGTCGTTGAACACAAATGCAAAAGGCCAGTTCATTACATTGTTCAGCAATCCTGATATGCCTGAAGAAATTTATGCATGGGATGAAAATAAATTCAGAGCGGTTACACAGTTGAATAAACCGTTTATGAGCAGTTTGAAGAAAGCCTACAAAAAAGGATTTACGTCCGTTTCAAAAGATGGAACAACCGTGTCTGGTATACTTTATCTACCTGATTCAACTTCGAAAAATCTTCCTGCTATTATGTTTATTCACGGAGGCCCCGTTAGTCAGGACGATTATGCGTTTGATCAGTACCGTGAGATTCTTTGCGGTGCCGGTTTTGCAGTTGCTGCTGTAAATTACAGAGGCAGCAACGGCAGAGGGCAAGCGTTTACAAAATCCATTTATGCTGATTGGGGGAAGAAAGAAGTGATGGATATTATTGGCGCTGCCGATTATCTTGTTAAGACCGGTTATGCCGATGCAAACAGAATGGGCATTGGTGGATGGAGTTACGGAGGTATTCTCACCAATTATACCATTGCAACCGATCAACGGTTTAAAGCAGCGGTAAGTGGAGCGGGCAGTTCGTTGCAGTGGTCCATCTACGGAACAGATCAATACATCAAACAATATGAGCAGGAGTTAGGCGCACCATGGAAAAATCCAAAGAAGTGGATGGATGTTTCGTATCCATTCTTTAACGTGGAGAAAATTAAAACACCTACGTTATTTATGGCGAGTGAAGATGATTTTAATGTGCCCGTTGCAGGTGCTGAACAAATGTACCAGTCATTTAAATCAGTAGGCATTCCTACAGAGTTGGTGATATACCCCAACCAGAATCACGGACTCAGTGTACCGAGTTACATTGTGCATCGCTACCAGCGTCATATTGATTGGTATAAAAAATACCTCACGAAATAAAAAAGAAAACCGCTTCAGTACGAAGCGGTTTTTTTATGCAAACGTTTAATTCTTTTTTTCAATGAATGGTTGAATAAAACGGTATAGGTTAAAATTCAACTCCTGCATGGCTGCAGCAATTTGTTGTTTCAATACTTGCTTGCTGATGTCTTTCATCCGTTGCTGTTGCAGCAGATAGTATGCTTTTTCAGCCAGCAACCAACTCTTACGTTCATTCACCTGGTGAAGATTTAATAACTGCTGTATTTTTTCCAGCAACTCAGCCGCAGCATGCGGAGCCGTTGCAATGGTTTTTACAACCGGTATCTCCTGTTGATGTGTTGCAAAAGCAGGCGCTAACATAAGTCGTAAATTCCGGACAAACAGATCTGCTTCCGGCCGGTCGGCTTTGTTCACCACAAAAATATCGGCGATCTCCATCAACCCCGCTTTCATAGTTTGTACTTCATCACCTGCTTCAGGTACCAATACCACAACGGTACTATCGGCCAATCCTGCAATTTCAATTTCACTTTGACCAACACCAACGGTTTCTACAATTACATAATCGAATGGAGCAACTTTACACACATCGGCGATCTCTAAAATTTTCGGATGCAATCCGCCTAATGATCCTCGGGTTGCTAACGAACGGATGAACACGTTCGGATGATTATACCAATTGCTCATGCGGATACGATCGCCCAGCAATGCGCCCAAATTAAAAGGAGAGGAAGGGTCTACACAAAGCACGGCAACTTTTTTATTCTGCTCAACTAACAATCCGATCAATGAATCAACGAGCGTGCTTTTACCGGCTCCCGGCGGTCCGGTGATACCGATGATCGGAGTAGAGGAAGCGGGAAGCGATTGCAGGAATGTTTCATAGCCGGCCACTTCGTTTTCAATTAATGAAATACAACGTGCCAGGCTTTTAAAATGTCCCTGTTGAACTTCTGCAGATAAGTTTTCCCACATGGTACAAACCTAATTGAAAAAATTATGCAAATGAACAAACGGCTTTCTTACAATACAGTTTCATTGAAGAGCAGCACACAGTTATGTGGTTTGTGAACACAGCTATAAAAAGCAGAAAGGAAGCCATTGAAATAATGTTTATTTGTAAACGAAAACATGACTACCGGCAGACCCACCATACATTTTTATCTTTTCTGTACAGGTATTGTATTGATGCTGGTGGGTTTTCTCCTTAGCCGGGCCTTGCTGAGTATTGGTATGTTCGTCGTCATTGCCAATGGGTTTTTACAAAATGATTTGAAAGAACGGCTGGCTGTTTTTGCAGCCAATAAATTTCTCATCGGGATGAGTTGTTTGTTTCTCTTCCCTTTTCTATCGGGTTTATGGAGTAGTGATGTTGGCACCTGGCAGGAAGCGATGCAGGATAAACTGCCATTGCTGTTATTGCCATTTGCGATGGCAGTACAAAAAGGAGTGGAGCGCAAACATATTGTATTGTTTACGATCTGCTGGATGAGTTTGTTGTTTGCAGGTTCACTTTGGAGTGCAGCTCATTTTATCGGCAACGGACAAACCTACGAAGCGCTGTATCGTTTTTCGAAAGTGTTACCTACTCCTGCCGATAACGATCATATCCGTTTCAGTATGGCCATCATCATTGCGTTATTACTATGGCTGCAACTGGAAGAATGGAAGGCAATCAATTCTGCTGTGTGGGTATGGGTGTTCAGAAGCATGGCTTTTTGGCTGATCATTTATCTGCATTTGCTTGGTGCAAAAACCGGCTTGCTGGGTGTATATATAATTGTGCTGCCGTTGTTGATCTGGAAATTGATGGAAGCAAAGATGAAACAGTTGGCAATAGCAGTATTGCTGGGCGCATGTTGCTTACCGGTAGTGGCGTATTATAGTTTTTCTACATTTCGTGCAAGGGTGCAGTATGTATTTTTTGAACAGCAGAATTGGGAGTCAGAAAATTTTGCCGGTGGGTTTAGCGATCAAAACCGGTTACTGTCTGTTAAAAGCGGCTGGTATGTGTTCAAACAGAATTGGCTTACCGGGGTAGGCTATGGCGATATACGTTCCGAAACTGCTAAATGGTATGCAACAGATGCACCGGCTGTTCCGTCATCAGAACAGTTTCTGCCGCTCAATCAATGGATCACCAGTGGAAGCGGAGCAGGTATTGCTACAGTTATTTTATTTACAGTAGTTATACTGATGCCCTTTTTTCAAAAAGAATGGCGTCAAAACAAACAGGCTCTTTTTTTTCTGTTATTCATGAATATTATATTTCTTTACGAAACCACCATTGACGATCAGTTTGGTGTGTATTTGTTTACCTTTTTCACGTTGTTCTGGAACCAAACTATTCGCCAACCCAAAACCTGATATGCAACCTATCTCAGTTGTAATTATAACAAGAAATGCTGCTCATCTGCTTGCCGCCACACTGCAAAGTGTACAGCAATTAACTGATGATATTCTGGTATGCGATACCGGTAGTAACGATGCTACTATTCCGGTGGCAAAAAAAAATGGGGCTTCGGTGATCGAAGAAGAATGGAAAGGACACGGACCCACAAAAAACATTGCAAACAATCGTGCCATTTACGACTGGATATTTCAATTAGATGCAGATGAGGTAGTGGACGATGAGTTGCTGCAAACATTGCTGTCGCTTAATTTAAAAGATGAGAAACAGATCTTCAGCGTCCGTCGAAAAAATTTCTTTAAAGAAAAACAAATACGATACGGTGAATGGCGGAAAGATGAGCCGTTTCGATTGTTTCATCGTGAACATGCAGCCTGGAACGATGATTTTGTCCATGAAAAATTGATCTATCCGCCCGGCTGTGTCATAAAACGTTTAAAAGGATCATTGCTGCACAAAACAGTGCAGTCGTTGGAGCAATACCAGCAAAAGATGACGAACTATGGAATTAAAAGTGGTGAGCAGTATTTCAAAGCCGGCAAAAAAGGAGCGTGGCTCAAACGTTTCATTTCGCCGCTCTTTGCGTTTTTCAATCATTACATTTTGAAGCTGGGTTTTTTAGACGGTCGTGAAGGCTTCCTCATTGCCAGCACAACGTATAGCTACACACGCACTAAATACAACACATTGTACCGCCTGCAAAAAGCAAACAAACAGTGAAGCCTGTTTCTTTGTTATTTTGTAAACAGAACCAGGCAGTATGACCAATTTTATTCCCATCTTCCCTCTCAGCATTATTGTATTCCCCGGCGAAACGCTGAACCTCCACATTTTTGAACCACGTTACAAACAACTCATCCTGGAATGTGTAGAGCAGAAAAAACCGTTTGGTATACCTGCGGTTGTAAACAAAGAATTAAAAGACCTTGGTACATTGATCGAAATAACAGCCATCAAACAGGTATATGAAGATGGGAAAATGGATATCAGTACAAGAGGTATTAAAGTGTTTCGGTTGCTGGAAGTGGTGAAAGAAGTACCCGATAAATTATACAGTGGAGCTATTGTTACTTATCCCGAAGATGAAGATGATGGCAAGCAGTTACTGATGCAGCAGGTGGTAAAAGGAATTAAAGAACTGCACAAACTGCTGGAAGTAAGTAAAGATTTTAAAAAGCCTGAGGAAGAATTAAAAGCCTTTGATGTAGCCCATCATATGGGATTGAATATAGAAGAAGAATACGAACTGCTCAGTTTGTTCAGGGAAGCACAACGGCAGGAGTATTTAAAAAGGCATTTGGGAAAAGTAATTCCTATGCTCACTGAAATGGAAAGCTTAAAAGATAAAGTAAAACTAAACGGGCATTTCAGGAATCTTACATCGTTTGATTTTGATCTTTAACTTGCACACATGAGCATTACCATCTGTTTCGATTTCGGCAACACCCGTTTAAAAGCGGCGGTGTTTGAACAGGATCAACTGAAAGAAATTATTATTCTTCCGGACGACAACCGTTCAACCATTGAAGAGATCATTCAGAAATACAAACCACAGTTTACAATTCTTTCTTCGGTAATTGATCATCAGCCAATCGTAGAAGATGTATTGGCGTCGCATACGCATTTTCATAAATTATCGCATACCACCAAGCTGCCATTTACCACGCCTGTTGGCAAACCCGAAACCATTGGTGCCGACCGGTTGGCGCTTTGTGCAGCCGCAGTGTACCTGTTCCCCAATAAAAATAATTTAGCCATTGGTTTGGGCACCTGCATTACCTATAATTTCATCAATAATCAGAATCAGTTTTTAGGCGGTGGCATTTCGCCGGGACTTGAAATGCGTTTCAAAGCCATGCATGGGTTTACAGCCAAGCTGCCATTGGTAAATATGGAGTGGAACTTCCCGTTGATTGGCTACGATACCAAGACCAATTTGCTCAGTGGTGTGGCTTGGGGAATGGCCAAAGAAATCGATGGCATCATTGATGCATACAGGGAAAAGTATGGCAACTTTAACGTGCAATTAACCGGGGGCGATACCCTTCATTTTGCTCCTCTGCTCAAAAACATGATATTTGCAGACCCTCAACTAATATTTAAAGGTCTGTATGCAATCAGTGAGTTCAATCGGTAAGCGTGTTTCGTTGGTGTTCGTGCTATCGTTATCAGTTATTTCTGCCGCTATTTCACAGGATAATTCCCCTTGGAGCCGTTATGGTTTGGGTGATATTGTTCCTTCAGGTAATATCGTAAACAGGGGCATGGGTCATATTGGCGCTGCTTATAACGACTTTCAAACCATCAACTTCGTTAATCCAGCTTCATACCGCCGCTTTGGACTGCAACGGTCGATCCTCGATATTGGAATCGATATCAACAGCCGGAAATTGAGTAACAACAGGGGTGATACTTACACATCCAACAATGCGGTGGTTCCTTACCTGGCAGCAGGTTTTCAGATAAAACCACCCAAAGCAAAATACGATTGGGGATTGGCCTTTGGTCTTCGCCCTTTAACTAAGGTGAGTTACAGCATTCAATCCATCACCAGCATACCCGCTGGCGATAGTCTCATTAATCTTTACGAAGGATCAGGTGGTAGCTACCAGGCATTTCTTGGTTCGGCTATCGGCATCAAAAATTTCAGCTTCGGTTTTAATACAGGTTATCGTTTTGGAACCGCCGATTATACAACACGTGTAAATATCTACAACGATTCAGTACCGGGCCGGTACCGCAGCGGACAAAAGAAGATACGCAACACTTTTGGTGCACCATTCTTAGACCTGGGTGTGCAGTACATGATCAAATTAAAAGTTGATACGGCAAATAAAAAAACCAGTTTATTACACCTTGGTGCATACACCAGTTTGCAAAGCAACATGCGCTCCAACCGGGATGAACTGTTAGAAACATTTTTTATTACCGGCGAAGCAGGTACCGATCAGCAAATTGATTCCGTATCTGAAGTAAAAGATATCAAAGGCAATATTCTCTATCCATCAACCTATGGTTTTGGATTGATGTATGAGCATGAGGGAAAAAGCAGCCTGCGTATCGGAGCTGATTTTGTAATGTCGAAATGGGCCGACTATAAATATTATGAAAAGAGCGACAGCCTGTTGCAGGATGGCTGGCAGGTGAAGGTTGGTACGCAACTTGTTCCTGATATTTCCGGTCGTTCAAAATCATACTGGGGCCAGGTAATGTATCGTGCAGGTTTTCATTACGGACTGGAACCATACCTTGTTGATGGAAATATGAACAGCTATGGGATTACGTTCGGTGTTGGGTTACCCATCAAACGTTATTCTTATGCCGATCTTAACCGGAACAATATTGTAAATACAGCCTTTGAATTTGGCCAGCGTGGAAACCGCACCATGTTACTGCGTGAAAACTATTTTCGTGTAACAATAGGCTTCTCATTAAGTGATATCTGGTTTATTAAACGGAAATATGATTAATGGATTCAACCATATCAATCTTATAAAAAAAGCAGCAGCACTACTAACGGGCTGCTTTTTTTTCTTTGCCTGTGAAAATGATATCGCAGTGATTCGTGATCTGCAACGCAGCCGCTTGTCGGTTGATGAAGTGAAAGATGTAACCAGCTACCAAAGCCAGGGTGGACGGGTAAAAGCAAAGCTCATGGCACCCCTCATGCTTCGTTATTTTGACAGTGTGCCACGGGTTGAATTTCCGAATTCATTACATGTAGATTTTTATAACGATAGTCTGCAGATTGAAAGTTATCTCGACGCAAAAAAAGCATGGTATTACGAACAACAGGGTCGTATTACACTTACGGACAGTGTAGTGGTGATCCGAATTGATGGCGATACTCTCAAAACAGACGAATTATTCTGGGATCAGAACACGCACAAACTGTACACAAAAAAAGACGTCGAGATCAGACAAAAAACAAAAACTATTTTCGGCAAGGGCTTCGAAAGCGATGAACAGTTGAAAAATGGTCGTATTGATTCTCCAACTGGTTTTATACTGGTGGGCGCATCAAAGTTTGCAGGTAACTAATGCAGTATCATACGTAGTAAATCACAATCTGATTACAACAGTTTTGTTGAATGTTGGCAGAATACAAAACTTCGACATTATCTTTGAAACCTACCACATCATCTAATCTGTAATACCAGCCAGTTGAAAACAAAAACACCTGCATAAAAAACAACGGCTTATGGGTATTGAACAGGATATACAACAAATCAGAAAATTCAGGAACGAACATCACAAAACAGTGGTGAATCTCATCTTCACCCACAACTGGGTGACCGAACAACTAAAACAATTTTTAGAGAACGAAGATCTTACATTGCAGCAATACAATATTCTGCGCATTTTACGTGGAAGCGAAAAACCACTTTCTACCTTACAGATCAGGGAGCGCATGCTGGATAAAATGAGCGATACCAGCAGGATCGTTGACCGGCTTATTCTAAAAGCACTGGCCAAAAAAACGATCAGCAAACGGGATAAGCGATTGGTAGATGTTACCATCACCGCAAAAGGGAAAAAGCTGTTGGAAAAATTAGACAGTACACAATCCTTTATTGATGGCGTAATGCAAAACATTACTGAACAGGAAGCCAAAGAACTGAACTGTCTGCTCGACAAAGTGCGTGGTTCTGTTTAATTTCGGGGAATGATGCGTGTTTCATTTCTTTTCATTTTTTTTATTGCCGCTGTTTGTTCAACAGCACAAACCAACCGTGAGTTCAGAGCTGTTTGGATAGCCACCGTTGATAATATTGACTGGCCATCAAAAAAGGGCATTCCTGTTGATTCACAAAAGGCAGAGTTCATCCGTATTCTCGATCTGCACAAAAGCAATGGGATGAATGCAGTGATCATGCAGGTGCGCCCCGCAACTGATGCATTTTATCCATCACCTTACGAACCCTGGAGCGAATGGTTGAGTGGTGTACAAGGTAAACCACCTTCACCTTATTATGATCCATTGCAGTTTATGATCACGGAAACGCATAAACGAAATATGGAATTCCATGCATGGTGTAATCCTTATCGTGCCGATTTCAGCATTGGGAAAGCATCGATTGCTCCATTGCATATAACACGTCTGCATCCTCAATGGTTTTTAGACTATGGCGGTAAAAAATATTTTGATCCAGGTAATAAAGAAGCACAGGCATTTGTAATAGAAGTGATCCGTGATATGACGGAACGTTATGATGTAGATGCCATTCACTTCGATGATTATTTTTATCCGTATCGGATCGCTGGAAAAGAGTTTCCGGATTCAGTTACGTATCAACAATATAAAAAGGGACTTGCAAAAGATGATTGGCGCAGAAGCAATGTTGATTCTGTAATTGTTGGGTTGAGCCGTATGATCAAACAAACAAAACCATGGGTGAAGTTTGGCATCAGTCCGTTTGGTGTATGGCGCAACAACGATAGAGATCCGATGGGCAGTAATACAAAAGCCGGCCAAACGAACTACGATGATCTGTATGCAGATATTCTCTTGTGGTTAAAAAAAGATTGGATCGATTATGTGGCACCGCAACTCTATTGGGAATTTGGGCACAAAGCAGCGCCATATGAAGTGTTGATCGATTGGTGGAGCAAACACAGTTATGGCAAGCATTGTTATATTGGCCTTGGCATCTATCGTGCAGGCAGCAGTGATGTTTGGAAAGACAGCACACTGATCCCACGCCAGATTGAACTGCTTCGTAATACGCCCAATATACAGGGGATGATCTTTTTCAGCAGTAAATCGTTCAATAAAAATCCAAATGGCTGGAACGATAGTTTGCGATTGCATTACTTTAAAGAACCTGCACTGATCCCTGAGATGGAATGGATGAGTAAAAGAAATAGATGAACAGCATAAAAAAAACCGGAAGAGTAATCTTCCGGTTTTTTAGTATTTACAAGTAGATTTTTATTCGCAATGGTAGAGCGTGATCCAATTGCCAATGCGACCTGCAGCAGCAGCCACATCTTTATTCTTCCAATTCTTCAGATTTGAAGGAGTCAGTTTTGGTAAACTGCTTAACCAATCTTCAACAATTTGAACATCGGCCCAAACAGAAGCAGTTGGTAAAACATTGTCAGCGCTGAGCTTAATTGCCGCAACCTGTAAAAATGCTTTTTTAGTATCAGCAATACCACCCGCATTTGATGAGTTCCAGATCGCTTTCCCTTCTGCCTGGGTGTAATGATGTCCGCCAATAGTTACATTGCCGTCATCGGCACCATTTACATCGGGCCAAACCAAGTTTGGTTTTGCAAACCAGTAACCTTGACTAAAGCTGCAACCTTCCAATGGGCCTTCGGGTTTGCACGCAAAACCAGGGAAGCAGAATGTACCACAACCTGAGTTTCCACCACTCTTATAATAAGCAGTAGCAGCAGGGTTTACCAATACATCAATATCGATGGTTAAGCTATAATATGTTTTTGCTGAGCCAGATGTACCAACATCAAACTTCACAACATTATCAGTAATATTACAACCTGTGTTTGGCAATGATGGATCGGGTACAAATGTTGGCGTAAATGGAGTCCAGTCAACATTGTTGGTGCTCGTAGCGCCGCTTACAACATTGTCAAATGTTACACAGCTTCCCAATGTAATATCCCAATGACTCAGATTCTGGATGGTACCATTGGAGCCATTTCCGGGATTGGGGTTTTGTACACTCCATACCCAAGTGTAAGTTCCATTACCATTGTTGGTAACAGACTCTAATATTACTTTGTAAGGACCCACACAATCCGATTGTCCTTCGACAGGCAAGGTGGTGGTAATAGCAGCGGCAGAAGACTCACTAAGAAGTGCTGCATTGTTGTTTTTAGTTTCGGGTTTCAACTCATTACTCTTCTCACATCCAACAAACAGGGATAAAGCAACAGCTGAAAAAAACAGAATTTTTTTCATTTTTGATAGTTTAAATAATAGATAAAGATTGGCCCTGATAGGAGGTAGATATTTCAGGGGATTTGGACGGAGTGAGTGCAAGATAGTAATTTCCGCAACAATAGTAAAACAGTTTCCTTTTAACATTTTTCAGCATATGCTGTAAGTTCACTCGTTAACTTTAGCACGTACATCAAATACACACACATGGTTAACCCGAATGAGATCAAGTTTTTAGAAGGCCCCCAAAGCCGTTGGCGTGAATTTAAGTTTGCGTGGAAAGTATTACTGGAATTTATTAAAGGTTATCGCAGCCTTGCATTTGTAGGGCCTTGCGTGACCATTTTTGGATCGGCACGTTACAACGAAGGGCATGAGTATTATGAACTCACAAGAAAAGTAGGTGCCGAAGTTGCGAAGATGGGTTTTACAGTGATGACGGGCGGTGGACCCGGTTTAATGGAAGCAGCGAATCGTGGGGCGAAAGAAGTAGGGGGCAGAAGTGTGGGTTGCAATATCGTGTTGCCATTTGAACAAAACCCCAATCCCTATTTGGATCGCTGGGTAGATATCCGATATTTTTTTGTACGCAAAACATTGCTCATTAAATATTCTTATGCCTTCATTTGTATGCCCGGAGGTTTTGGTACGTTAGATGAGTTGTTTGAATCCATCACACTCATTCAAACAAAAATGATCAAGGATTTTCCGGTGATCGTGATTGGTGTCGATTTTCATAAAGAAATTGTGGAGCATGTGCGATTGATGAAGGAACGGGGAACCATTTCGCCCGAAGATGATCAGTTGTTTTTTGTAACCGATTCCATTGAAGAAGCCATGCAGGTGCTGCGTATCAAAAGCATCAAGCGATTTGATCTGCGTCATGAAAAGCAAAAGCCTTTTACTTTTCTCTTTGAGCGTAAAAACTGGAAGTAACGGTTATGTATACATGCTGAAATAAAATCACCGCTTTTACATTACCTTTTTACAAGCGACTTAACAGTTGATGTTACTATTTCTTCGTGGAGATGAAATGTTGCATCGTTAAACGGCTGCTTGTATGGAAACGAAGCTGCAATAGATAATGCATTTGCAAGTGCAAATTCCTGTTGTGAAAGAAATGGAAAGATGGATTGCTCTTGCATATAAGCAGCCAGGTATTCCTGTTCGGGCTGACCGGGGGTTGGAATAAGAATTGCTTTTTTCTGCAGGCGGGTAAGATCCATCAATGTTGTATAGCCGCTTCTGCAAATAATCAATTTGGCTGATGCAATTGCTTCCTGTAATTGATGTGCCTGTAAGTGATTGTGAACGGTAATGTTTGAAGGTGTAACAAGTGTTGTTGTGTTGTTTGGTAACCCACGTACAAATAATACTGTACCGTTGAATGCTAGTAATTGTTCCAGCAATTTGGATTCAAGAACGGTTCGTTGTGGCTCTGGTCCAGATAGTAAAACCATCAACTCATATTGTTGTGTAACCGTTGTTGGGTGCAAACGTGAAACCAGCCCGATATACGTTGGATGAATGATGGGTTTTGATGGATGTGATAATTCCCCCGCCAGGTTTTCCTTACCCGCTTCATCCGGCACCCACACTGTTGTAAAGTGTTTCATATACCTGCTATGCTGTTGTTGCAACAAGCGGTTGATCCATTTTCCTTTGCCCGAATGAATGAGCAGTTGATGGGTGATGTAAATACAAGCCACTTGTTTGTTCCAAAACCCGGGACGGTTATCGCTGATGATGAGATCAAATTGTTCCTGCTGCAAGAATTTGTTCAGCCATTGGTGCTCATAGTTCATACTGCGTAGAATACCGGGTAATTGGCGAAGCATGCTGCCAACCAATGACGAACCTTTACTATAACGAATACCATAACCTTGCAGTTGAACGATGCGGAGATTGGGAAATTCAGCTGCCAGCAATGCGGCTACAGCTCCATCGGCAGCCAGCACAACTTCACAACCTTGCTGCTGAAACGCCCTGATCAAGGGAATACAACGGGTGGCGTGCCCCAGCCCCCAATCGAGGGGAGCCATCAAAATCCGTGTACTTTTATGACCATTCATCGCAGAAATAACAATAATTGTGACGGAAAGTAGTTATTTTAGAAATCACGTCTTAAACAATTGTCCAATGATCCGAAAAAAAATTGTGAGTTTGCATATGCAGCGTTCAACGAAGTATAGTTTTCTTTTGTTAGTAGTTGTGATAATGCTGTTGGGAAGCGGTTGCAGTGCCTCGAAAAAAAGTAATTGCGGTTGTCCCAACAAAAAAGGAATGGTGGGTTATTAAAAATTGCTGTCTGTTATGAAGAGGAATAAGCGGAGAGATTTACTTGTTCTGCTAAACAATGAACACCGGAGCCAGGAGGCTATTGACCATGAAGTTGAATGGTTACATGATGTATTATATCATGTGGAAGAGTTAGAAAATTTCTGCAAAGCTCATGAACTCATTGATCTCAACCGTTACCGTATCATAACCCGCACAGGCCTTGTAAAAAAAGCCGTTCTTCGGAAAGATTTCAAAGCATTTGAATTTATCAGCAATAAGAATTGAGCGTGGGCATTACCGACTAATTCCTAATTCCTTGATGTGTTGAACCGATATGATTGGAGCAAATAACTCTTACAAAAATTTATCTCCAATATTCCGTTTCACTTCTGCCACGTATTCTTTGATCTCCTGTTCTTTTTCTTTTTTGCAGATCAGTAATACATCTTTGGTATCTACCACAATAAAATCATCAAGTCCCTGCAATAACACCAGTTTCTTATTGTCAGCATGCACCACATTCTTGGTAGCATCAATGATCATTACATGTTTGCCGGCCACTGCATTACCAAAATAATCCTTCTCCATATTTTCATAAGCACTGTTCCAGGTACCGAGGTCGCTCCATCCAAATGACGATGGCATCACATACACATTGTCTGCTTTTTCCATCACACCATAATCGATCGAAATATTGGTACACTGCGGATAAATGCGATCGACTGCTTCCTGTTCTTTTGGCGTATTGAAGAATTCTTTTTCAGCAACAAATAATTCGTTGATCTCCGGTAAAAATTTTTCAAAGGCTTTTAGAATATTCTTCACCTTCCACACAAATATGCCGGCGTTCCATAAAAAATCGCCGCTGGCAAGAAATGTTTTTGCCAGTTCCAGGTTTGGTTTCTCGGTAAATGTTTTCACTTTGTACACACTGTCGGCCACCGGCATTGCTTCGTGTTGAATATAACCATAGCCTGTATTGGCATAGGTTGGCTTAATGCCTAAAGTTACCAATGCGTTGATGCTGTTTACAAAATCAAACGCTTCTGTACACACTTTGGTAAAAGCAGGTGCATCAAGGATCAAATGATCGGCCGGTGCACAGATCAGCAATCCATCGGGATTGATCAACTGCAGTTTATGTGTAATATAGGCAATACAGGGTGCTGTGTTTTTGCGTGACGGTTCGCACAGAATATTTTCTGCAGGAAGATTGGGTAGTTGTTCCCTTACAATATGTGCGTACTCGGTAGCCGTTACCACATAAATATTTTCGTTAGGAATAAATTGCAGGTATCGATCGTACGTGCCCTGGATCAAGGTGCGCCCTGTATGCAGAATATCTAAAAACTGTTTTGGAAAAGCCGTACGGCTCATGGGCCAAAAACGACTGCCGATTCCACCGGCCATAATGGCCACATAGTGATTCTTGTTCATGGTGAGTAGTGAGTCGTGATAGTGAGTCGTGATAGTGAGTTTTGTATTTACTGCTCACCATTCACCATTCACCATTCACTTTTTATATCAAACCTTCTTTAATTAAATCGTGCAAATGTATAACTCCCAGATATTGTTTGTTGTTAACAACCAGTAATTGACTGATATTATTTTCACGCATCAGTTCCATGGCGTCAATGGCCAACGCATCGCCTTCGATTGTTTTAGGGTTGATGCTCATAATAGCTGATGCCGCTACTGCATCCAACGGGTTGTTTTTTTCCAACATCCGGCGCAGATCTCCGTCGGTAATTACGCCGAGCAATTCATCATTTGCACCCACCACTGCAGTAGCGCCCAATCGCTTTTTTGAAATTTCCACGATCACTTCTTTGAGAGAAGCAGTTGCCGTAACTTTTGGTTGCTCATTATGAATATAGAGGTCAGCTACCCGTAAATAAAGTTTCTTGCCCAGTGCTCCGCCAGGATGGAACTTGGCAAAATCCTCACTTTTAAATCCACGTAATTCCATTAAGGCCACGGCCAATGCATCACCCATCACCATTTGTGCGGTAGTGCTGCTGGTGGGTGCGAGGTTGTTGGGGCATGCTTCCTGGCTTACAGTTGTATTGAGTACGAAATCACTTTGCTTGGCCAGATACGATTCCGTGTTACCCACCATACCAACGACTTGGTTGCCGAAATTCTTTACCAATTGCGTAAGCACTTTGATCTCAGGGCTTTCGCCGCTTTTGCTGATGATCATTACTACATCGTGGCTGAGGATCATCCCCAGATCGCCATGAATGGCCTCGGCTGCATGCATATAAACGGCCGGGGTGCCCGTAGAATTAAGCGTTGCCACGATCTTTTGGGCAATTACGGCACTTTTACCAATGCCGCTTACAATTACCCTGCCCTTGGCTTCCAGGATCACTTTGCATATACGGGTGAAATCGTCGGTTAGCTGATTGGCTAAACCTTCAATGGCCCCCGCCTCCAAAACAATTGTGCGGCGGGCTGTTTCTAATGGATCGATATGTTGTTCTGCTGCCATGGCGGGGCAAACCTACTTTAAATCAGCAGAATAGAAAAGAAGGAGGGCCAGAAATGCGAAAACCCTTTTGCTGGCGGGTGCTTTGTGCAAATCTCACAGCACATATATTGTAAAAAAGAACTATCTTCTCAATCGGACTTTTTTAGCAGGAATTTGACGAATGGCATGGTGCCGAACGCCCTGATTTCAGTAACTTCGTGCCCCTTTCCAGAAAAGTACGGTCCGTACTTTCTTATACAACTTGCTTACGAAAGTCCAGTTTGTAAAACCAAAGAGTGAAGGAAATAAAGTGATGACAACAGTTAAGAAAAAAGCTCCGCAGCAGGGAGTTAAAACAAACAGCAAAACAAAAGAATCCGCCAGTAAAACTGCCCGACAATCAGGTAGTGCAACCGTAAAATCAAACGGCAAACAATCAACCGCCATGAAAACAGGGGTTGATCTTTATGCTGCTCTCAACGAACATTTTGGATTCGATGCCTTTAAAGGCACTCAGGAAGCTGTGATTACCAACTTGCTGGCCGGTAATGATACGTTTGTGATCATGCCAACGGGTGGTGGTAAAAGTTTGTGTTACCAACTGCCTGCATTGGTATGTGAGGGGTGGCCATTATTGTGAGTCCGTTGATCGCACTCATGAAGAACCAGGTGGATCTTGTACGCAGTTATAGCAGCAAAGATGATGTGGCGCATTTTCTCAACTCTACATTAACCAAAAAAGAGATCAAGGAAGTGCATGATGATCTGCTCGCCGGTAAAACAAAGATGCTGTATGTAGCACCGGAAACATTGACCAAGCAGGATAATCTTGAATTTTTCAGCGATCTGAATATTTCTTTTTTTGCAGTGGATGAGGCGCATTGTATTAGTGAGTGGGGACATGATTTCCGTCCTGAATATCGCCGATTGAAAGAAATGATGGATCAGATCAATCCAGACATTCCAATCATTGCATTAACTGCCACAGCAACGCCAAAAGTACAAAGCGATATTGTGAAGAACCTTGGATTGCGTGAACCGGAGATTTTTATATCGTCGTTTAACAGAGGCAATCTTTATTATGAAATTCAACCCAAGATCAAGAAAGATCAAACGGTAAAACATATTGTGAAGTTTATTTCACAAAACAAAGGCAAGAGCGGCATCATTTACACACTCAACCGCAAAACAACTGAAGAACTGGCCGATATGTTGATGGCCAACGGTATTAAAGCCGTTGCTTATCATGCAGGTTTTGATGGGAAAGTGAGAGCAGATAAACAAGATCAGTTTTTGAATGAAGATGTACAAGTGATCGTTGCCACCATTGCGTTCGGAATGGGAATTGATAAACCAGATATCCGTTTTGTGATCCACTTCAATATTCCCAAGAGCATTGAGAATTATTACCAGGAAACAGGACGTGCAGGCCGTGATGGCATGGAAGGAAAATGTATCCTGTACTATTCGCACAAAGATGTGAGCAAGCTCGAACATTTGATGCGTGATAAGCCCCTAAGCGAACGTGAAGTAACTGCACAAATGATCCAGGAAACCGTTGCGTTTGCCGAAAGTTCCGTTTGTCGTAGAAAAATATTGCTGCATTATTTTGGTGAAGAATATACACAGGAGAACTGTGGTAACTGTGACAACTGTTTGCATCCAAAAGAAAAGATCGAAGCAAAAGACGAAACGATCATTGCGTTGAAAGCCATCAAAGCATTGGGCGAGCGTTTTGCTACTGAATATGTAATACCCGTGATCATGGGACGGTTAACACCACAGATCCAGATGTACCGCCACGATCAGCTTTCAGAATTTGGAAGCGGTAAAGAAAAAGATGCGCATTTCTGGAACTCATTGATCCGGCAATTATTATTGAATGGGTTGATCCAGAAAGACATTGAAGAATATGGTTTGCTGAAGATGACAAAGGTTGGTGAAGCATTTCTGAAGAAGCCGAAGAGTTTCAAAATTGTACTTAATAATTTATACGAAGAAGCTACTGCCGATGATGATGAAGGAGCCGATGCAGGTGGCGGCGGGTTGGCGTCAGATGATAAGTTGTTTGAATTGCTGAAAGAATTACGTCAGAAAGAAGCGAAGAAAAAAGGGTTACCTCCGTTTGTGATCTTCCTTGAGAATTCGTTGCTTGATATGGCTACGCTTTATCCAACTACATTGGAAGAATTGGAAAAATGCCAGGGCGTAAGTAAGGGCAAATCGATTCGTTACGGCAAACCTTTTGTGGAATTGGTAGCGAAGTATGTTGAGGAACATGAGATCGAGAAGCCCGATGAGTTTGTGATGAAAAGTGTGGTGAATAAGAGCGGCAACAAAGTATACCTCATTCAAAATGTTGACAAACGTATTCCACTCGAAACCATTGCCAAGAACAAAGGCTGGCGCATGGATGAAATGCTGGAGGAGATGGAAACCATTGCTGCCAGCGGCACCAAACTCCGCCTTGATTATGCCATTGATGAATGGCTCGATGAATACGAACAGGAAGAGATCATTGATTATTTTAAGACCTGTAGCACCAGCGATTTAAAGATTGCGCAGCAAGAACTGGAAGACGGTGGTTACAACTGGGAGCAGCTGAAGATTATGCGGATCAAGTTTTTGAGTGAATACGGGATGTAAGTTCGGAGGGCAAGCTGATAGTGTTTAGCCGATAGCCGTTAGTGAACAGGCAATGGGCAATAGCCAAATGAATTATGGGTTTGAAATAAAAGCTGCAAAGATTTCGATATTAAAGCTCATTCTTCTATATTTGCAGCCCCGAAGCACAAAAGGAGGATAGGCTTCCACTTACCAAATGGCGTGTTTCAGGAATGGTGCGGTAGCTCAGTCGGTAGAGCAAAGGACTGAAAATCCTTGTGTCGCCGGTTCGATCCCGGCCCACACCACGAGCCTCAACGAAAGTTGGGGCTTTTTTATTACAGCCGCAGGATGGGCACTGATTTACGCAGAAAGTTACGCCTCAACTAAAGTGAATCATAGGCAAAGTGAATGCTTTCGAAATATCACAATCGCTGCTGTTCCAAATACTCCTTCAGCATCGCCTCGTGCAGTTCCTGCAAATTGGTACTGGTATAGGGTTGCCAGATATCCGTTAATCGGTTGTATACTTCGGTGGAATTCAGATCCGGAAATAATTTGTAATCGAACTTGCTGCTGTGCAGACTGATATAGCCAGGATAAAACCAGGCCTTTTGTAAACGGATGGCTTCTTCCAGTTTTTTTAAAATGAGCACTTTTCCCAAACTGTATTTTTTATACGCAGGATCGTAGATGCTCAGAATACCGGTGAGTGATGTTGCAGCTTCATCATAACAACCGGCAGCAATCAACTGTCCATTATCACGTAGTGTAAGTAACTGTGAGGGGAACACATTTTCGTTCCGGTCGCCGAGTAAATATGCCTTTGCAGAATCACTCATGTCAAAGTCAAGTTGCGAACGGTATCTTGTATAGAGCTCTTCCAGTTCATCGGTGAAATGCAATGGCTCAATGGCGCAGCTGAATTGTTCACTTGCCAGCAACAATTTCCGGTTCTTTTTATTGTGTTGATAATTTTCTAATCGATAACGCAGCCAGAACACCGCCTGGTATTCGTCCTCTTTTGAAATAAGATCAGTGGTGATCAGCATTTGATGGATACGGTACCAGCCTTTGCTCAAGTAGGCATCAAGCAGTTGAGGGTCCACCGATTCCGGATAAAAATGCTGATAATAGGTCATTGGATTGCAAGATAAAAAACGAACAGCATGAATCTGCGTATTGGCCAATAACAGTCAGCTTATGATCCACAATCTGTATCAATTTCCAGCATCACAGTCACTTGCTCATTACCGGTTAGTTTGTAATCGGCACTGTTCACACAAAATTCTTTAAGATTATGTGCAGTGTTATTGGTGCTGTTTGAATGGGGATGCAGTTGATAAGCTTCCGTAGTTGCAGCTGCATCTGTTAACACAACACAATCGGGAGAAGCAGCGGTTTTGGAACGGTCGATGATCCGCCAGCCGATGTTCAGCGGAGGTTGAACGGGATCATTCGTGTTAAGCTGTTTACTGAGAATATAGCCATTAACAAAGGCTCCGTTAATGAGCAGTTTCACTTCGGGTTGCTGAGCAGTAAGTTGTGCGATGAGGATCATGTATTTTTTTGATACGAAAGTAGAAGGGCACTTTGCAACCTATTTGTGAAGCGGATCCTTGCAATAGGATCATCGTTCCATTTCATTTAAATCAAACAAACTCCAACTTTCGTCGGGGTTTGCAGCAGTGAAAATTATTTTTTACTCGCATCCAATCGGCGCACCCGGCGGTGCTTCTTTATGCAATGTTGGTTTTGCATCTTTTGGATTCTTCATGCGCTCCAATGCCAATTGCAGGTGACCGGCATTAGTACCTGTTGCAGTTTTTGATTGCAACTCAATTTGCTTTTTGAGATCGCTCAATACTTTTTGCAGAACAGCACGAACAAGAAAAGAATTATTCTCATCAACAGATGATGCAAGCAAATACGTTAATAATACCTGCTCTGTTTGTTGCTGGATCAATGCTTCCATTCCTGATCTGCGTGGCGCTTTCCATGTTTTATCGATCAGGGTCTGGATCATCTCCGTTACACCTAAGCCTCCATTTACTTCCTGCTGAACCATACGGCTCAACCGTTCGCTGTTGAATAAGAAGGAGAAGGGGAGATCAGCACCGGTTTCCGCAGGTGATAATTGATCGAATGATAAACCGGTACGTTTGCGGAATAATTCTCTTGAACTGCCATAACCCGATGGTCGTGGTGGTATCAATGCAGCAATACGATCAGGTATCATCAATACTTTGGGATCAATACAATCAACAATTGCATTTAGTGCTTTGCGTTGTTCTTCTTTCGGTAACATTTTTGTGATGAGTTGTCCATCGCCACGCAATGCATAATTATAATACATACCCCCCACAAGTTTGGTTGCTGCTTCAATTTGATAGCGATGATAAAAATATACAGGTACCAACGCATCTTCCAGCATCGCCATCGGCATACCAGGCACAATATTTTTTTCACCAAACTGCTGCAATGCTTTGCTGCGCACTTTCATCACTTCTTTTAATTCGTCTGCAGCATGTACACCATTGTCCCACAAATGTGCCTGCGGATGTAATCCACCCGGAGCACGTGCATCCCGATCGCTGATGAATTGCAATCCTTTTTTATTTGCATCGATGATAATAGTATTCAAAGCATTTTTTTCATTGGTGCCTGCAGGAAAATCCTGGTAACCCCATGTAACAGCCACTTTATCCCAATCACCAATTTTATCGTCATACACACTGGAGAAATCCATTTCACCATTTGCATTTACACGAATGGTTGGATGCGGATAATCCATTACACTTGCACGGTTGCTTACACTGGCCGCATAGTTGTGCATCAACCCAATGGTATGGCCAATTTCATGTGCTGACAATTGACGCAATCTTGCCAATGCTGCTTTCAACATTTGATCATTTGCAGGAATACCTGTTTCATAAGGCGATAACAAACCGGAGAAGATGAGATAATCCTGTCGCACACGTAATGAGCCAAGCGATACCTGTCCTTTAATAATTTCACCTGTGCGAGGATCAACAACAGAAGCTCCGTAACTCCAGCCACGTGTTGAACGATGCACCCAATTGATCATGTTATAACGGATATCCATCGGGTCTGCACTATCCGGCAGAATACGCACATCAAATGCATTCACATAACCTGCTGCTTCAAAAGCCTGGTTCCACCATTTACCGCCATCGAGTAAAGCTGAACGTATGGGCTCCGGTGTTCCATTATCCAAATAATAAATGATCGGTTTTACAGCTTCGCTTTTTGCGGCTGATGGATTTTTCTTATTCAACCGGTGGCGGATGATATATTGCTTTTCGATGGGATCACTAACTGGTGATGCGTAATCGTAAAACGAAACAGGGATATAACTGCTTCGTGGATCAAACAATCTTGGTTTATAATTATTATCGGGCAATTGCACCAATGAATGATGAATGCGAAGTGTGATCGCTTCTGTTGAAGGAGCAACTGATTGTACAAAATTGCCTACTTCACCATCGCTGTTGGTATAAGTAACGCTTACTTCGAGTTCTGAATTGAGTGGAAAATTTTTGGTGCGTGCAAGGTACATGGCACTGCGTGTTTTATCCAGCGCATAATTTCCCTGCCGCATCCGGCGGATAGTATTACTCACCTTCATTGCATCACGCATCAGAAAATCAGTTGCATCAACAAGAAATTTACCATTGCTTTCTGCTTCGGTAGTAAAACCCCACACTGTTGTTTGAGCGAAGGCCTGTTCTACTGCACGTTTCTCCGCTGCATCATTCGACAATGCACGGTAGCTGTAATTGGGTTGAATGAGTAAGATCTTGCGCCCTACTTTATTGAACTTCACCACACGGTCTTCGCCCAACAAACCACGATCAAGACCAATATCATTTGATCCTAAACCTGCAGGCAGCGAAACAACATATAAAAATTCTGTATCTAACTTGTCTATTTCCAGCCAAACCTTGCCTGTGTTTTCATCCCAGTAAAAATTAAAATACCCCTCGTACTTTTTCAGCCCTTTTGTCTTTTCTTCAATGGAAGAAAGTTCTTGTTTAGCGGCAGGTTGGTTCTGTGCTGTTGTAAAAAATGGTAACAGCAACAATAGTAAAATTGATTTTCTCATATGCAGTTGATTGATGCATACAAGTTACGGGATGAGCGTTAAGGAAAAAAAGGAATGTGATTAATGGTGGATTACGTCATTCCGACGATAGAAGGAATCTCCACGACTCCCGTAGAAATGGGTTTAATCAATATGATTATTTTTTACAGACTTAGATTGCAGAGATGTCTCCTGTCGTAGACATGACGGTTAAAGAGGTTTATGAATTGCAGAGAGTTTAAAATTCGGCCAGCTTGAACCCAAAAATGGAGACATAACTAAAAAAGTAAAATCAGGATTGCATTTCTTCATCCTTCTTTTGCAACCTCCACCAACGCCAGCCAATAAAGCCAATGATAAGTAAAGGAGTGCTCATGAGATAGATAATAGCACCGTTCAGGGCCTTCGCTGGTTTTTCACCAAGTTGCGAAGCAGTCTTCGTACAGATCGAACACTGTGCTTCTGCATCAACGCCTGTAAACAGTAAGGCAATGGCTAAAAAAACGATCATCAATCCCCACTTTTTCATGTTCAAAGTTTGAATTGCAAAGTTAAGGGAAGAACCGGTAGGAAGAATCGGCAATCGCCAACACGTAAAAGGGCTCTTATACCAATGGGCGCAATCATTGCTGGATGGCGATAAAATGAGGGTATTAACCATTACCTTGTTATCAAACCCTTATCACCATGAAGTATCTGCTTTTTCTTTTTGCTTCCGTAATAACAATACAGCTTACAGCACAAAAACCTTGCAGCGCCCCGGCTTACCGACAGTTTGATTTCTGGATCGGTGAATGGGATGTATTTGCTAAGAATGGCACAAAAGCTGGTGACAGTAAGATCAGCCTTATACTAGACAGTTGTATTGTGCTGGAAGAATGGACAAGTGCAAGCGTCAATCAAGGTGTTCGATATGCAGGCAAAAGTTTTAATACATGGAACAGAACAACAAAACAGTGGCAACAAACATGGGTTGATAATGTGGGAGGAACTACTGAATATCTTGAAGGAAAATATGATGATCAAAAAATTATATTCCAGACAAACCCATTTTTGTTTTCAAAAGATACAATGGCCATAAGAAGATTAACTTTTTTTAACCTGTCGGTCGATAAAGTACGGCAGTTTGGCGAAATAAGTAAAGACAAAGGTGTTACCTGGAATGCAGAATTTGATCTTGAATACCGTCGCAGAAAAGGATGAATGGGGTAAATTTCTCTCATCTATTTCCGAACTTTAAGAAAAACCTTTATCATGAACCGTAAATCATTTCTGCAGAACGTAGCTGTTGGCAGCGGCATCATTGCTATTCCTTCAATGATACTTGCTCAGGAAACAAAGCCAATGCAACAAACAAAACCTGATCCACTGCCTGCTGAAAAAGTAAAAGACTTTGTAAGTGCGGGTCACAATAATCTTGATAAGGTTAAAACTTTATTGACTGAATTTCCAACGCTCATCTATGCCACATGGGATCTGGGTGGTGGCGATTTTGAAACCGGATTGGAAGGTGCCGGACATGTGGGCAATAAAGACATCGCAAATTTTCTGATTGAAAAAGGAGCACGCACCAATTTGTTTGTTCTCACGATGTTGGGTAAAACACAAATTGTAAAGGCATATATCGAAAGCTATCCTTCGTACCTTAATGCAAGAGGTCCGCATGGATTTACATTATTGCATCATGCAAACAGAGGTGGTGAAGAAGCAAAAGAGTTGGTGGAATATTTACAAAGCAAAGGATTGAAAGAAACAAGAGCAGCATTATAATGAAGTATTATATAAATACAATTATGCGTGGGATTATAGTTCTCATTGTTAATATAACGATGAGCTTACAACTCGTTGCACAAAGCAAGGCTTCAGTTTTATTTTTTGATCAGTCTGCACCGGGCAATGAAGCAATGTTGTTTGCGCCCGGTATTGTATCAGACGAATTAAGCAACAGAGATATGGCGATTTCGCCGGCATACGATGAGTTGTTGTACACGGTTCAATACCGGGGCGGCATGTTCAGCACCATATTGCATGCAGAAAAGAAAAATGGCAAATGGAGTAAACCGGCAGTAGCAAATTTTTCCGGACTTTATAATGATCTGGAGCCTGCGTTTTCACCCGATGGGAAAAAATTATACTTCGCTTCCAATCGTCCAATGCCCGGCACCTCTTCAAAAGATTACAACCTGTGGGTACTGTCAAAAGAAAATGGAAAGTGGAGTAATCCCGTTCCGTTACCTGAACCGGTGAACAGCATGGCCGATGAATTTTATCCGTCAATCACAAAAAGCGGCAGCATTTATTTTACAAGAATGGTGAAAGAGAAAGGTGAGGATATTGTGTATTGCAAATGGAACAACAATGTATTTGAACCCGCCATTAGTTTACCTGATGTGATCAATACCAGTGGCGATGAATTCAATGCGTTTGTTGATCCTGATGAGCAGTTTGTGATTTATACCGGCTACAAACGAAAAGATGCCTTGGGAACAGGCGATCTCTACATCAGCAAAAAAAATGAACAGGACGAATGGATGGCATCTGTAAATCTTGGAACAGCAATTAACGGAGCCGGACTTACCTATTGCCCGTACATCAGCCCCGATAAAAAATATTTCTTTTTCAGCAGCAGCAGAAACAGCATCATTAAAACACCATTTGAAAAGAAGCAAACCATAACGGAACTAAAACAACTCATCAACCAACCGTTGAATGGGTGGGACAATATTTACTGGATCGACGCATCTCAATTTTTTAAATAAACCTTAAAACTTACAACATGGATAACGCAATCAGCTGGTTCGAAATTCCGGCAACCGACATTGACCGTGCACAAAAATTTTATGAAGCTGTATTTAACATTCAAATGCAGCCAATGGATTTTCAGGGTACAAAAATGCGAATGTTCCCAATTGATGATCCAATGAAAGGAATCGGCGGAACACTGGTGCAGGAAGGCACTAATTTCTACAAGCCATCTGCTACTGATGGTCCGTTGATCTATCTCAATGGCAACCCTGATGTACAGATCTTTCTTGACCGAATAGAAGGAGCGGGTGGTAAGATACTTGTTCCCAAAACAACGATCTCCGATGAATATGGCGATATGGCTGTGTTCTTAGATACAGAAGGTAATCGTATTGCCTTGCATAATATCCCTGAAAAATACAGACAGTAAACAATACGTATGAAAAAGAACAGCATTGCATTTCTACTGTTGGTTTCTGTTTGCAGTTTTTTACCTGATCTGTCGGGCATCACCGCAAATATGAAATCATTCAAATGGTTGCAGGGTTCCTGGCAAATGCAAACAAGGCGTGGCATCATCGTTGAAAAATGGGCCGTTGCTAACGACAGCACACTTGCAGGCGAAAGCATGATGACAGGTTCCGATGGAACAGAAATTCCGTTGGAAAAAATTCAACTGGCGTTTCGCAACGGTAGCTATTATTATATCCCGACTGTAAGAAATCAGAACGGAGAGCAGCCGGTGGAATTTAAGATCACGTCATATAGCGAAACTGGTTTTGTAGCAGAAAATACACAACATGATTTTCCCAAACGTATCAGTTATACATTGGTGAACAGCGATTCCATTCATGCAGTGATCGATGACGGTGCGGCCGCTCCCGTAAAAAAATCAAACTTTTATTATTCACGTAAAAAGGAGTGAGCATGTCTTCGTTCGATTGGAGTCGTTTTACAGTACGTATCAACATCCGTAATGCTACAACGCAACAGCTATACCGTGCCTGGGCTACCAGAACAGGTATTGAGTACTGGTTCTTACGCATGAGTGAATATAAAAGAGCCAATGGCACTGTTTTGGCAGATGATGAATATGTACAAACGGGTGATAACTATCGCTGGCGCTGGTTTGGTTATAGCGATGAGGTAACGGAAACAGGAGAGATACTTGATTGCAACGGCATTGATTTTTTTAAATTCCGTTTTGGCAAAGCCGGCGATTGCAGCATTCGTATTTATGAAGAACAGAATGAAATGATCGTTGAATTACTGCAGGATAATATTCCAACCGATGAAAAAGCAAAAGAGCTATGGCATATTGGTTGCAAAACCGGCTGGACATTTTATCTCGCTAATCTGAAATCGATGTACGAAGGTGGTATCGACCTGCGGAATAAAAATGAACAATTGCAGGATATGATCAACGCATGAATAGAAACATGAGAAGAATGGATCGAATTGGTTTGTTGCTGCTTTGGCTTGTAACAACAAATATTGCATCGGCTCAATACGAGCAGTTGGATGGATTGTATTTTGAAGTGCCGGGTAAAAGCAATACCGATCAGAATTTTTTCAACCGTGATAATAAGATCTACACTGTAGGGAAAGAGTTTGTGTATTCGTACAGGTTGTATCGTAACAGGCAATCAACACTTGTAACGGTACAGCAGAAAAACGATCCTCAAACAAAGAACTGGCGCTTCACCAACAGCAATATCGATTCGCTCACCATTCAACACCTGCGTTTTACTGTGCTTGATGGGTATGGTGGACTGGATCATTTGTTTCCCGATTACAGTCAAACCATTATTCAGCAAAAATATACTGCGGTGAATGGCGAGATGTTATTTGATGGAACGACCGGCTTGATCGAAAATGAAAAAAACATCTGGCTGCATCCTTTCAGAGGAAAATATTTTTCCGTAACCGAGTTCAGTCCGTTCCCATACGTAAAACTGCCGTTGAAAGTAGGTACTAAATGGACTTGGCGCTTACCTGAAATTGATAGTCGCTGGTCCGATCCACGCATTATTGAATACAAAGGAAAAGTAGAAGCCACATACAGTTACAAGATCGTTGATGAGAAAAATCTGAAAACAGCATTTGGTGTACTCTCCTGTTTTGTAATAGAGGCAGAAGCTGAAAACCGTATTGGCAAGAGTAAACTGAGAAGTTATTTTAATCCACAGTACGGATTTGTATTGCTGGAGTACACCAATATCGACAAAAGCAAATTGATACTGGAGCTTGTTCAAATTAACCAAACGAAGAAATGAAATTTGATAGAAAGAAGGCCGTTGAAATACTGGAACGCACGCCTCTTGTGTTAAATAGCTTGCTGCGTGAAGTAAGCGAAGAGTGGGTCATAAACAACGAAGGAGCTGATACCTTTTCGCCCTACGATGTAGTAGGCCATTTAATTCATGGAGAAAAAACAGATTGGGTGGTGCGGGCTAAGATCATTTTGGAATATGGTGTAAATAAACCCTTCGACCCATACGACAGGTTTGCACAATTTGAGGAGAGCAAAGGCAAAAGCTTAGAGCAATTACTGGATGAGTTTGAAGCGATCCGAAAAGAAAATGTTGCGTGGCTGCAGGCAATTGAATTAACAGAAACTGATCTTGAGCGGAAAGGAATGCATCCTGTGTTGGGAGAGGTAACCTTACGGAATCTTTTATCAACCTGGGTGGTGCACGATCTTACTCATATCGCACAGATCACAAGGGTAATGTCGAAACAGTATGTGGAAGAGATGGGGCCTTGGCCGCAATTTTTCAGGATACTCAGTTTCTGAAAAGGAAAAGCTGATCGTAGAAACGATTAGCCGATTGTTGGAATTCAGGTTTCAGGGGAAAATAGTTTCGCAGAACTGGTTTATCATCATCAGGAATATCCGGAAACTATGGCTTCATCGGTACGCACCAAAACGGGTTCTCTTATGGCATATTGGTATAAGAATTTCGGGTAAACGACCTTTCTCAGAACTGTTGTGGTTTCAATGGGATTTGAGTAAACGCATACAGATCAAAAACGGTTTTGGTTTGGATATTGAAAAGCACTTTGGATAAACGACTTTAAAAGAGCTCTTTTTGGTTTCAAGTGGGTTTTGGGTAAACGGTACGGATCAAAAACAGGCTTTTCAAAAAGGAATAATTACTTGTAGATTTTGGGTAAACAGTTTTTCGTCGGGATCAATTCGTTATATATCGTCAGTTAGTAAGCTTTGTTATCGTCCGTATCATCATCGTTGTGGGTACAAAGTAACAACAGCAGCAGGCCGCCCACAATAGAACCTTATCGCATTACATTGTAATTGTTTCTAATAGTTTTTGTGTAGTAGAAATTCTATACCCACTGTTTGGAGCCTAACCGTAAAACCTTAATTTGTAGTTCATTTCAGTTAAAACGATCCATTATGCAATCAGCAGCAACTTCCCCGGCCGATTATATCGCTGAAATACCCGAAGAACGGCAGGCAGCTTTTAAAAAACTAAGAGCGGTGATCAAAAAAAACCTCTCAGCCGGTTTCAAGGAAATGATGGGTTATGGTATGCTCGGTTATGCCGTGCCGCATTCAAAATACCCCGCCGGCTATCATTGCAACCCAAAAGACCCTCTGCCATTTATGGGCATTGCTTCGCAAAAGAATTTTATTGCCGTTTACCACATGGGTATCTATGCAAGCCCTGAGTTGCTGAAATGGTTTACCGCTGCTCATGCCAAAGCTTCTGCCAAAAAACTAGACATGGGTAAAAGCTGCATCCGTTACAAAAAGCCGGAGGATATTCCATTTGAACTCATTGGCGAACTCGCAGCTAAAATGTCGGCCGATGAATGGATCGCTCTTTATGAACAAAAATTAAAGAAATAAACGATGAAACAACTGTTTACAATTATCTGCCTCTTGTTTGCATTGCAGATTGCTGCACAAGAAAAAACAAAAACACCCCAATGGCTGGGCATTCTTACGCTGGCCGATAAATACAAGGACGCAAAAAACTGGACCAAAACGGACGAGGGCATTACCGGCGAACATTTTCAACGATTGCTCAAACTGAAAAGTGAAGGCGTCATCATTCTTGCAGGCCGAACACAATTGGAGTTGAACGACCCCGGCATGATGGGCCTTGTGATCTTTTATGCGAAAGATGAAAAAGAAGCTATGCAGTTGATGCAGGATGATCCAGCAGTGAAAAACAAGATCATGCTGGCTAAAGTTGTACCTTATGGCGTAGCGGTGAATAAATGCGAATAGCAAATCATGCATGTTCCGGAAGACGATATTATTACGTTACTTGAACTACATGCTGTAGATGGCATCCGCAATTGCTTTGCACATGGGCTTGATGCAAATAGTTTGCACAATGATCAACCGCTTATTTATGAACTGCTGAGTGAGTACACACGCTCTCCCCGTTTTAACGATTGTGTAAAAGCATTTGTTGACGCTGGTTTGATGTTCGACGACAGAGCTTTACTTGCTGTGTTGTTGAATGATGCAGTAATGCTGGAAGAAGAAATTAAAAAAGATCCATCGATTCCTTCAAAGCGAATTTCGTTCCGTGCAGCTTACACACCGCTTGAAGAAGTTACACTATTACATGTGTGTGCCGAGTTTAATCATGTGGCCTGTGCTGAAGTGTTGGTAAAACATGGAGCTGATGTGAATGCCGCAGCAGGTACTGATGAATTTGGCTTTGGTGCACAAACACCCATCTTTCATACGGTGAATCAGAATAATCATCAATCAAAAGAGATGATGCATTTTCTGTTGGAGCATGGGGCAAAGCTGGATATAACCGTGAAAGGAGTTATCTGGGGAAAGAGTTACCCATGGGAAACATTGTTGCCATCAGTCAATCCGATCAGTTATGCGATGATGGGATTGTTGCCGCAGATGCACCGCAATGAAAAAACCATTCATGAAGTGGTTTCACTTTTGTTGAAGCATCAATACGATATCGATTATACGTCTGTTAATGTTCCAAACAAGTATCTCAATTCCTGATCGCATGAAAAAGTTTGTTTCAATTGTATATCTCTTATTCGTTGCAGTAATTGCTTTCGCACAATCCGCCAATTATAAAATTGTTTACAATGTATTGGAAGATCGTGAAAAGGATAATTACGAAGTGTACAGCATGAACATGGATGGAACAGGAAAGAAAAATCTCACCAATACTCCCGGTGTGGAGTGGGTATATTATGCTTACGGAAACAAAGTGTATTACATCAGTGATATTGATACCTGTCACCGTTGCTATTTCTTGTACGAGATGGATGCAGATGGAAATAACAAAAGAAAAGTCAGTGATCTGCAACTTGAAGACAGTTGGATGGGCAGCCGAAACAAAGGGACAGAGATGATCGTTACCGGACGTGTTGGCAAACTTCGCCAGCAGTTATTTCTTATTGGTATTAAAACGGGAAAGTATCAGCAACTAAGCAACGATACGGTTTCATACAAATCTGATCCTATCTTTCTCCCTACAGGTAATGAAATTGTGTTACGCTATCGCCCTGATCGTAACCTCCGGCAAACAGTTCCCGACGAATTGTGGTTGCTTGATGACAAGGCACAACCCATTCGTCAACTCACTAACTTTCCGAAAGCCGATACAACAACCCCCTGGTTTGAATATCATGCAGGTCCTCCTCAATGGAACAGCAAGCATCAGCTCATCAGTTATATGTCAAGGCAAAACAAACAAACACAGATCTATGCCATCAGTCCTGATGGTAAAAAACAATGGCAATTAACCAAAGGCGAATTAAGCAGTGGCTGGCATGCGTGGAGCGATGATGGTGAATGGATGGTCATGGATAAATCAACAAACGAAGGAAAGAATTTTGATATTTATCTCATGCATTACACAACAGGAAAGATCACACGGCTTACTGATGATGTGAAAACAGAACAGGCACCGGTTATTGTAAAAAAGGATTAACTGTTTTATACGATACAACCGCCTGTCATAAATTACTTTCCTGTTTGCTGATAGAGTTCTAACTTCTATTTATTCTTCACACAAAAACTTGTGTTATGAACCGACTTATCATCATCCTTATCGCATCATTGTTTCTTTCAGCAGAAACAAAAGCAAAAGAACCACCGATGCTGATTACAGCAGAATGGCTCAACGATAATATCAACAATCCTGAATTTGTATTGCTGCAGGTAAATTTTCTAAGACTCGATTATGAAAAGGAACATATCAAAGGTGCCCGTTTATTATGGCCCGATTGGTTGGCAGCAAATTCTCCTGATGGAAATTTCAATCCACCAGATGCAAAAGAAGCAACCAAAGTATTACAACAACTTGGCGTCAATAAAAATTCAAAAGTCATTCTTTATCATACCAAAGGCGAAGTAACTGTCACCGCACGTATGTTTGTTACATTGGAATATCTCGGCTTGGCAGGAAGAGTATATTATCTCAATGGTGGATTAGAAGCCTGGAAGAAAACCGGCTATCCTGTAACAAGTGAATTGCCTGTAATTAAGAAAGGTGATTTTGTTGCAAGTATCAATCAGGTATTGGTTGATAAAGATTATGTATTAAGATCATTACAATCACCATCGGCTGTTGTGGTTGATGCACGAATGAAACGTTTTTATGATGGCGACCCGACAGGTAATCCAAGAGATGGACATATCACCGGCGCAAAAAATATTCCCTATCCTGACCTGCTTGATTCAAGTTTTCAATTTAAACATATCGATCAGCTCACCGGTTATTTTCAACCAGTAGTGCCCGATAAGAAAACAGAAATCGTAACTTATTGTTTCATTGGACAAACAGCAAGTGTAGTGTACATGGCAGGTAGGTTCCTGGGATATAACATGAAAGTATATGATGGATCCATGCAGGAATGGAGCCGGTTAGAGAATTTGCCAATGGAAAAAACAAAAAAGGATTAACGATTTTCAATACACTAAAACCAAACTGAACAAAATGAGAAAACAATTACTGATGCTTGTTGTAATTCTGCTTGCAGCTTTTACCAGCAAAGCACAACTGGCAGATTCCATCAAAGCATATTACATCAAAGATTGGGAACGTGCAAAAGCATACAGCAAAGAATACCTTGATGCAATGCCGAAAGACAAATACAATTTCCGTGCACAAGACAGCATCCGCACATTCGCCCAACAAATGCTGCATCTTTCACAAGGCATTGTTGGTTTTATAGCAAATGGCACAGGTGCGCAACGTATTTCATTTGGGCAAAACCTGGAGCAGCGTACAACAGCACAATCAGCCGATTCCGTACTGTATTTTGTAACGACGAGTTATGATTATGCCATTGAAAACATCCGTAATATGGATGTAACGAAATTAACCGAAACAGCAGGACGTGGTAATTTTATGTTTTCTCGATTGGTTTGGTTGAATAAAGCATTTGAACATCAAACACATCATCGTGGACAAACCACTATCTACATTCGTCTCGTTGGCATTAAGCCGCCGAATGAAAAATTATTCTAAATCGTTCATACTGGGTTGCCAACCTTAAATCTTCATGTCAATTTCTTTAAAAGAATGAAGGTTGGCAACCCTATTTTACCAATGGAAAAGTTGATCATGCACATGGTCAACTTTTTTATTACCTTTCTTATCCATTTTCAAAACCAACTGTTATGTGTAAACGTAAACTTTTCAGCAGTCTCTTACTGCTCACCATCTGCATTGCTGTAACCGCACAAAAGAAAACAACAACTCCACCAAAGGAAGAACCGAAAGATGCATTCAACAGCGGATTGCTGAGTGGCATGCAGTTCAGAAGTGTAGGGCCTGCTATTACATCGGGTCGTATTGCGGATATTGCTGTGAACCCAAAAAACCACAGTGAGTATTATGTTGCAGCGGCAGCAGGTGGTGTTTGGAAAACAACGAATGCCGGTGTTACGTATTCGCCCATTTTTGATGGTGAAGGCTCATTTGCCATTGGGTGTTTGGCAATTGATCCAACAAACACGAATGTTGTTTGGGTAGGTAGTGGTGAAAACAATAATCAACGTGTGGTTGGTTATGGCGATGGTTTGTACAAATCAGAAGATGGTGGAAAAAGTTTCAAGAATGTCGGTTTAAAAAATTCAGAACATATTGGTCGCATTGCAATCGATCCAACAAATGGTGACATTGTTTATGTAGCAGCTTACGGCCCTGTCTGGAACAGTGGTGGTGAACGTGGTATTTATAAAACAACTGATGGCGGTAAAACATGGAAACAGGTATTGAATGTAAGTGAGCATACGGGTTTTAATGAAGTGATGGTTGATCCACGTCATCCAAACATTGTATATGCAGCAGCACATCAACGTCAGCGGAAAGTGTTTACTTATATTGGTGGTGGGCCTGAATCAGCTTTATATAAAAGTACAGACGGCGGTGCAACCTGGAACAAGATAATGAGCGGATTGCCTGCAGGTGATCTTGGAAGAATAGGTTTAAATTATTCGCCTGTTAACCCTGATGTGTTGTATTGTGTAGTGGAAGCAACAGAAGGAAAAGGTGGTGTGTTTAAAAGCATTGATCGTGGTGCAAGCTGGGAAAAACAAAGCAGCTATTCAACTTCGGGTAACTACTACCAGAAAATATACTGTGACCCGAAAGACATCAATAAAGTATTTGTCATCAATGTTTACTTCGGCGTAAGTAAAGATGGTGGGAAGAATTTTTCTATTCTCGGTGAAAAGAATAAACACATCGACAACCATGTGATCTGGATCAATCCAAAAAATACAGAACATTATTTAGTTGGTTGCGATGGTGGTGTGTATGAAAGTTTTGATAGTGGTGAGAACTGGAACTTTAAAGCCAATCTTCCTGTAACACAGTTTTACAAAGTAGCAACCGATAATGCATTCCCGTTCTATCATATTCACGGTGGTACACAGGATAACTTTAGTCTGGGTGGACCATCACGTACATTAAGTGCCAATGGTATCTTTAATTCTGATTGGTACTTCACAAGTTTAGGTGATGGCTATGAATCACAGATCGATCAAAGCAATCCTGATATTGTTTACTCACAGGCACAGTATGGTGCATTAACACGTTACGATAAAAAGAGCGGTGAATATTTATTTATTCAACCACAAGAGCCAGAGGGCGAAGCGTATCGCTGGAATTGGGATGCACCATTGGTGATCTCGAAATATGATAACAAACGTCTTTATCATGGAGCGAATAAAATATTCAGAACAGATGACCGAGGCAGCACATGGAAAGTGATCAGTCCTGATCTTACAAGACAGATCGATCGTAACAAATTACCGGTGATGGGTAAAGTGTGGAGCATGGATGCGGTGGCAAAAAATGGTTCAACAGATATTTATGGCAACATCACTACCATCGCAGAATCGAAGTTTGATGAGAATACGATCTATGTTGGTACTGATGATGGTTTGATACAGGTTACAACTGATGGCGGCAACAACTGGATGAAGATTGATAATATAGCCGGTGTACCAGAACGTACCTATGTAAATCATATCATCACATCACAACACGATAAGAATGTGGCGTATGTCACCTTCAATCATCATCGCTATGGTGATTTTCATCCCTACGTTTATAAAACAAGTGATGGCGGTAAAACATGGAAAGCTATTACCAATAACTTACCGGAGAGAGGAACATCGTATACAATTGCAGAAGATCATGTAAACAAAGACTTGTTGTTTGTTGGTACTGAGTTTGGTTTGTTTGTAAGTATTGATGGTGGCTCAAAATGGGTGCAGATGAAAGCAGGCTTACCAACCATTGCCGTGAAAGACCTTGAAATTCAAAAAAGAGAGAACGATCTAATTCTTGCAACATTCGGTCGTGGCTTTTATGTGTTAGATGACTATACACCTTTACGCAATTTGAAAAAAGAAGACCTCGATAAACAAGCAGTGATCTTCCCGGTAAAAGATGCGTGGATGTTTATTCAATCGCAACCATTGGGTGTAAGAGGCAAAGGTTTCCAGGGCGAAAGTTTCTTTACCACACCTAATCCAAAAGTTGGTGCGGTGTTTACCTATTATCTGAAAGATGACATCAAAACAATTAAAGAAAAACGCAGAGCAGCAGAAGCTGAAAAAATAAAGAAAGGCGAAGCACCTGTTTATCCTTCACCGGATTCACTTCGTTTGGAAGATGAGCAACCTGCTCCGCATTTGTTATTTACTGTTACCGATGAAGCAGGTAATGTTGTTCGTCGTTTAAAAGCTCCTGCAAAAAAAGGACTGAAACGAATCGTGTGGGATTTCCGTACTTCTCCTTTTGGCCCAATTGACTTTACACCGTTTGATGAATCAAACGCTTTCAGTTCTCCTGACCAGGGTTATTTTGCTTTGCCCGGAACTTACAAAGTTTCATTGAGCAAGTTTGAAGATGGGGTTTATAGCGATCTCACTGAACCACAAACGTTCAAAGCAATGACGTTGAACACAGCTACACTTCCTGCAACTGATAAAAAAACATTGGATGAATTCAGTAAAAAGATTGGAGAGTTGAGTCGTGTTGTTGCAGCAACTGATCAATACCGTGGTGAGTTGGTAAATAAAGTGCGTTACTTAAAACAAGCGATCATTGAAACACCCAAGCAATCTCTTGATCTATCAAAAGCTTTGCAGGATGTTGAAAAACGGTTGACTGCAGTGAACCGTCAACTGAATGGTGATGCATCGGTTGCAAGAAGAGAGTTTGAAACAACACCATCTATCAACGGACGTATTGGTTATGTGATCGGCTCGTTGTGGAATACAACTGCTGCGCCAACACAAACCCAACTCAACTCTTATCAAATTGCGGCGAAGCAATTCACACCTGTTTACAATGAGATCAAAGCCATTGCAACAGAAGTAAAACGATTGGAAGATATTTTAGAAAAGAATGGTGCGCCTTATACACCGGGAAGAATGCCGGAGTGGAAAGGGTTGTGATAAAGTCACAGATAACGCATATTCTACGGATTTACACAAATTAAATAACAGAACAGCCGCTTTTACAAAAGCGGCTGTTCTGTTTACAGGTAGCTAAAGCTCATCTCTCCTGATTGGGTTAAAAAATGAATCGAAAAAAAATCCGGATGAAATAAGATTGAAAAACTGAAAACACCTATTTTTGCAACCCCGAAAGGGGAAGTATTCCTCCTTAGCTCAGTTGGTTAGAGCATCTGACTGTTAATCAGAGGGTCTCAGGTTCAAGTCCTGAAGGGGGAGCAGCAGCAAAGCGTTACGGTTATCGTGACGCTTTTTTTATTGACCAAATGTTGCCTAATCGATAGCTGAAATAGGTGAGCAGTCCGCTCATGGCTTCCATCTGTGTTCCTCTGTGTCCATCCGTGGCCAGCCAACTATCTGCCGACAGGCAGGTTCGTGGCTCTCATCGAAACAACCCAAAAAACGAACTCTCTTCCAGGCCAATGTAAATACCATCGGCTCTCGTTTCAACTGGGTACGTTTTGAGGTAATACCCTTCGCCACTGGTATTGCGGCCATTGCTAAGGTTGAATTTATAGCGGTGCAACGGACAAACAATATTGCCCAACGCATCCACAAAACCATCCGCCAAATGGCCACCGGCATGCGGACATTTATGCGCACACGCAAATACGTCCGCCTCTTTTTTTGCCAGGCAAATTGTTTTGCCTTTGACAATGAGCTCACACAACTGGTTATCTTCCCAAGGCAATTCTTGGGCTGATTCAGCAATTTTATGCCAGCTGTATTTTTTATCGGCAGCCATTAATACAAAAACTCTGATTTGTAAGGGTAACGTATTTTGTAGATGGTACGTACCTGCTCAAGAATACGTTCACGTAACTCGGCAATATTTCGTTTTTCAATAGCAGACACAAATACGCAGTTGCCCTGTGTATCATTTTCCCAACGTTCTTTTAGTTCTTTGAGAATGGTTTCTTTGATATCATCACCCAGCCATTCATCGAAATGTTTTTCTTCATACAGATCCATTTTGTTGAAAATGGTCACCACCGGTTTGTCGTGGCATTTCAGGTCCTGTAAGGTTTTGTTCACCACATTGATCTGGTCTTCATATTGCGGATGCGAAATATCCACCACATGCAGCAACACATCACTTTCACGCACTTCATCCAATGTGCTTTTAAAACTTTCAACAAGGTGATGCGGCAATTTGCGTATGAACCCAACAGTATCGCTTAATAAAAAAGGTGTGTTTTCAAACACCACTTTACTGGTGGTGGTGTCCAGAGTCGCAAAGAGTTTATTCTCTGCAAACACTTCACGTTTGGCAAGGGTATTCATAAGTGTACTCTTACCTACGTTGGTATAACCTACCAGTGCCACACGAATAAATTCACCACGATCTTTTCGTTGTGTGAACGACTGTTTATCAATTTCGGCCAGCCGTTTCCGCAATAACGAGATCTTATCTTTTACAATACGACGATCGGTTTCAATCTCCGTTTCACCCGGTCCTCTTGTACCCACACCGCCCCCTTGGCGTTCAAGATGTTTCCACATCCCTTTCAGTCGGGGAAGAATATATTGGTATTGCGCCAGCTCCACTTGAGTCTTGGCTTGTGCTGTTTGTGCACGGCGGGCAAAAATGTCGAGGATCAGATCACTGCGGTCGATGGTATAAATGCCCAGCTCTTTTTCAATATTCATAATCTGCGAACCCGTCAATTCATCATCAAAAATGATGAGGGAGATGTCTTTTTCTTCCACATACTTTTTGATCTCCTGCAATTTGCCTTTCCCCACAAATGTTTTACTATCGGGATGTGCGAGCTTTTGTACAAACCGTTTGATGGTAACAGCGCCGGCTGTTTCAGCCAGGAACGCCAGCTCATCCAGGTATTCCTGTACTTGTAATTCGGTTTGCGATTTTGTTACTACGCCTACAATAATGGCCCGTTCTTCTTGTTGTATCTCTTGTTTACGATCAATCACTTGGTATAAAATTCAGTTGGTAAAGGTAGAATAAGTTAGCGGCTGTGTACAAAGAAAAAGCGGATGATCATTCCATCATCCGCTTGCAGTATAAAAAGTTCGGTGAATTATAAACCGGTTAATGTAATGCCCACGGTCAATGGACGGATCTGGCTCGGGCCTTGTCCTTCTTTGATCATATCATTGATTTGATATTGAGCAAAAAGTCCAAAATTACCCATACCAATACGTGCTGTAGCAGCCAATCGCAGGTTATTAAAATGTTTTTTATCTTTTTCTTTCAGCACATAGGCAGTGTTGCCATTGGCATCTGTTGTAAATCTTGTTTTATCATTCGCACTGATGATGGTACCTACTTTCACACCCAACGCAAACTTCAAACTCTTGTTTGGTTTCGTGGGGTCAACCATAAAACGTAATTCAACCGGAGCTTCCAAGTAAACTGTTGCCAGCTTCATTGATTTGTAGCGGTTCAATGTATCTCTGCCAACATGTTTTGCAAATGTAAATCCGTTGCTGTTGATGATATTGAGATTACGGCCGGCGTCCTTATCAAAGTACATATTATCGGCACCCACACCTGCTCCCAAACCAACGCTGAAACGGGGATCGAGTTTAAACGGAAAATCAAACGAGAAATAAGCATTCACCGTGCGTGCAAATCCTTTGGTAGCAATGCTATCCGGCTTTTGCATCCATTGAAGATAACCGATCTGGAAAATCAAATGATCTTTCGGACGGTTGCCGAGATCAACTTTTGACCAGTCTTTCTTTTTCTTTTTTTCGGTTTCCTGTGCAATAAGCGAAAAACCTGCTGTAAGGAATAATGTAAACAGTATTAGTTTCTTCATAATAGTAAAGAGGCAAATGTATTTGCTTATCGGTTAAGCAAAGGTTAAAGCCGTTGTTTAAAAATATTGCCGGTAAGTGAATCGTTCCGACTTCCCGTATCCCGGACTTCCGTCTTCCCGACTACCAACTACCGGCTATTGGCTATCTCTTGAAAAAAGTGGATCCTGTAGGATTTGAACCTACGACCCTCTGATTATGAGTCAGATGCTCTAACCGTCTGAGCTAAGGATCCGGCCTTTTGGGCGGGGGCAAAGATAGAAAAATAGGCGTATCGTGCTGCTATAATTTCAAGGCTTCTTTTGAAATCAACTTTTCAGCTTTAAATAAGGAAAGAAAATGCAATTACAGAGGTTGTAATTAACCATGGAAACGTTTCTTTGCAGTATGCAAAGCATCCGTTCTGTAATATTCGATCTTGGCGGCGTATTACTCGATATTGATTTCAAGTTAACCGAAAAGGCATTTGAAGAAATTGGTGTTACAAATTTTCATCAGTTCTTCAACCAGTTTCATAGTAACGATTTATTCAAAAAACTGGAAACGGGAATGGAAGATGAATTGTTTTACCGGGATTTTCGTTCCGCCACCGGATTGCAACTGAGCAATGAACAAATAAGAGACGCCTGGAATGCCTTGCTGCTCGATTTCAGAACGGAGAGTATTGCATTGTTGCCAAAATTGAAAACCAAGTATCAATTATATCTGCTCAGCAATACCAACGAAATTCATTTGCAGGAATTTCAGCGTCGGTATAGTTTACTGTCTCCACAATCTTCATTTGATGAATTGTTTGATGCGGCTTATTATTCGCATCGCATCGGGCATCGCAAACCCAACGCATCGGCTTTCGAATTTGTATTGGAAAAGCATGGGTTGGTTGCTGCAGAAACCCTGTTTATTGATGACAGCAGTAATAATATCGAAGCGGCACAGGCATTGGGGCTGCAAACAGTTCATTTGTTGCCGGGCATGAAGGTGGAGGAATTAGGACTGATTTAGGATGGATGATGGCTGACGTATGATTTCTGATATTGGAATCTCCTTGTGCCTTTCAACTAGCCACTACCGGCTTGCCTTCCTTGAACCATGTATTTTCACTCATCACTGATTACTCATCACTCATCACTTCACCTCCTCAAACTCAATATAATCACCTTCTTTCAAAGAAGATTTTTCTTTTACCGGTTCGGGACGTTGCGAAGCAGCCTGCTGTTGCTGCTGTTCCTGCATGCGGGCCTGGAATTCGTTCATCTTGCTTTTCATATCCTTTGCTGCCCTTGTTACAGGTATAACAAATCTGAAAATAAAACGGATCACGAAAAAGATCAGTAATCCGTAAAGTAAATAACGTAGTAACATGATGCTGCAAAGATAAAATAAACCACATGTTTCAATTGTGAAGATTCTCCGAAAACCTTCCCCGTAAGTTCAGGCTAAAAAAATTTTTCCATTCATTGCTATTATCATACATTTGCGGCGGACAAAAGAAACAGTGGAAGGGAACGGAAAACGTTCCCTTCTTTATTTCACCTACATGAACTTAGAGCAAAAAACAGACAGTATACGGCAGTTAATTGAAGAGATCATCAGCGTGGATGCAGATTGTTTCCTGGTAGATGTAAAGCTCAAACCGGGTAACAATATTCAGGTATTTGTAGATGCAGATGCAGGGTTGCCCATCAGCCGGTGCATTGGTTACAACAGAGCCTTGTACAAACAGATCGAAGAAAAAGCCTTGTTCAACGATGGCGATTTTTCACTGGAAGTGTCATCGCCGGGTTTGGAAGAACCGTTAAAACTCGTTCGCCAATACAGCAAAAATATCGGCCGGCTGGTAGAAGTAGTGATGAAAGACGGGGTTAAAGTAGTCGGCAAATTAGTATCAGCATCAGCGGAGGAAGTAGAGGTGGAAGAAACAAAAGGCAAAGGAAAAAAGCAGGAAGTGATACAACACAAGCTTGCTTATGCAGATATTAAATCAACTAAAATTCAAATTGTATTTAACTGATTACGGTTGCTAAAAATTAACCAACCGGAATGTTTTAAAAAAATGTGTTATGGCAAGTATCAACCTTATTGAAAGTTTCCAGGAGTTTAAGGATGCGGAAAATATCGACCGCCCCACGATGATGAAAGTGCTGGAAGATGTATTTAAAACATTGCTTCGTAAGAAATATGGCAGTGATGATAACTTTGACGTGATCGTGAATACGGAGAAGGGTGATCTGGAGATCATGCGTCGTCGTACCATTGTAGAAGATGGACAAGTAGAAGATCCGTTGGCACAGATTGCTTATACCGATGCCGTAAAGATCGAGCCCGACTATGAAGTGGGTGAAGAATTATATGAAGATGTAGATATTCATGATTTCGGCCGCCGTGCTATCCTTGCCGCCAAGCAGACATTGGCGAGCCGTATTGGTGATTTGAAGAAGAATGTATTGGTACAAAAATATTCTGACCGTATTGGTGAAATTCTGAGTGCAGAAGTGTACCAGGTATGGAAAAAAGAAGTGTTGTTGCTCGATGAAGAAGGAAACGAATTGTTGTTGCCAAAAAGCGAACAGATTCCACAGGACTACTTTAAAAAAGGCGAAAACATCCGTGCGGTTATTAAGAAAGTAGAATTAAAAAATAACGCACCGGTAATCATCTTATCAAGAACAAGTCCATTATTCCTGGCGAAATTGCTGGAAATTGAAGTGCCGGAAATTTTTGACGGTTTGATTGTGATCAGAAAAATTGTGCGTGAACCGGGAGAAAGAGCGAAAGTTGCAGTAGAAAGCTTCGACGATCGTATTGACCCGGTAGGAGCTTGTGTGGGGATGAAGGGTAGCCGTATTCATGGAATTGTACGTGAATTGAAGAATGAGAATATTGACGTGATCAATTACACGTCAAATATTAACCTGCTCATTCAACGTTCACTTACACCTGCCAAGATCACCAGCATGGATATTGACCAGGAAGCAAAACATGTAGAAGTATATTTAAAACCCGACCAGGTATCGTTAGCCATTGGTAAACGAGGTGTAAATATTAAACTTGCATGCGAGTTAACCGGTTATGAAATTGATGTGTATCGTGATACAGAAGAAGAAACCAACGAGTTCGATATTGATCTGGATGAATTTACAGACGAAATTGAAGGTTGGGTAATTGATGAGTTGAAGCGCATTGGTTGCGATACAGCCCGCAGTGTGCTCGACTTAACAGCAGAAGAATTGGAACGCCGTACAGATCTGGAAAAAGAAACCATCACAGAAGTACGCCGTGTATTAAAAGAAGAATTTGAACAGGAATAACCTTGAGTGGTTATTGGGATCGATATATTTAAACAATTAAACAAGATATTCCCTGCCTGCTCCGGCAAGGATGAGGGAAGGAAATTATGTCAGAAAGTAATACACCACGTTTGATGGCTGCTGCCAAGGAGTTTAATATTGGTAAGGATACCCTTATTGACTTTTTGGTGGGAAAAGGGTTCAGTAAAGATGATCTGAAACCAACTGCAAAGCTTACAGAAGGCATGTACCGTTCGCTGCAGGCAGAATTCTCATCCGATAAACTGGCGAAAGCAAAAAGTGATCAGATCGAGATTCCGAAAGGCGGCATGGCAGACCTCAAGAAAAAGAAAGAAGAAGAAGATCTTTCGATCAGGAAGGAAGTAAAGAAGGTTGTTGTAAAAGAAGAGCCGAAGGTAGAGGAAGTAAAGCCGGTTGAAGTGGTTGTGCCCGAACCTCCCGTTGTGGTGGTGGCGGTTGAAGAGCCAAAGGTAGAGGAAGTGAAACCTGTTGAAGTGGTTGCAGTACCGGAACCTGAGGTTACAAAAATTGAAGCTCCTGAAGTTGAAGGTCCAAAAGTTGTGGCCAAGATCGATCTTGATAAGATCGATTCGTCTACCCGCCCTAAAAAGGTAGAGAAGAAGAAAAAAGAAGAGCCAAAGCAGGAAGAACCTGAAGTAGTGAAGGAAGAAGAGAAAGTCGTTGTACAACCAATCGTGGAGCAGGAAGCAGAAGTTGAGGAAGATGAAGATGTTGTTATCGAAAATATCAAGGCTGATAAATTAGAGGGTCCGAAAATTCTTGGTAAAATAGAACTGCCGGTTAATTCTGAAACAAGACCAAAACCTGTTACAGATAAAGAAAAGCGGAAACGCAAACGTATTCCGATCGATAAGAAAACAGGTCCGGGTCAACAGTCAGGAAGTGGCCAGCAAGCTGGCGCAACGCCTCCGGCAAGAACAGGTCCAACTATCGGTATCCAACGTCGTGGCGATGCCCGACCAGGTGGCGGTACAGGTGGTAACCGGAACGATCGTGGTCGTGGTGCAGGTCCGGGTCGCAGAGAAGATAAAGTGATTGATGCAAAAGAGATCCAGGAAAAACTTCGTGAAACACAAGCCAAACTATCAGGTCAAGGCGGAAGAGGTAAGAGCTTAAAAGCGAAATACCGGAAGCTGAAGCGTGATGAAATGGCCGATAATATGCCGGAAGGTGGCGAAGACAACAAGCTGCAGGTTACCGAATTTATCAGTGCTGCCGAATTGGCCAGCTTGATGGATGTATCGGCAACCGATGTGGTGGCAAAATGTTTCAGCCTCGGTATGATGGTGTCGATCAACCAACGTTTGGATGCGGAAGTAATTGAACTGGTTGCCGGTGAGTTTGGCTTTGAAGTTGAGTTTATCGACATGGAGAAGCAGGCCGAAATGGAGGAAGAGGACGACGACGATGATGCAGACAGCCTGCAACCACGGGCTCCCATTGTTACCATCATGGGTCACGTAGATCATGGTAAAACATCGTTACTCGATTATATCCGTAATGCAAACGTAGTATCAGGCGAGGCCGGCGGTATTACCCAGCATATTGGTGCGTATGAAGTAACCAATGCAGCAGGTAAAAAGATCACGTTCCTTGATACACCCGGTCACGAAGCCTTTACAGCGATGCGTGCACGTGGTGCGAAAGTGACGGATATTGCAGTGATCGTAGTAGCGGCCGATGATGCGGTGATGCCACAAACAAAAGAGGCCATCAGTCACGCACAGGCAGCAGGTGTGCCTATGATCTTTGCGGTGAATAAGATCGATAAAGACGGAGCTAATCCGCAAAAAATATACGAGCAGTTATCACAAATGAATATTTTGGTGGAAGAGTGGGGCGGTAAATTCCAAAGCCAGGAACTCTCAGCTAAAAAAGGATTGAACATTGATAAACTGTTGGAAAAAATATCATTTGAAGCTGAATTGCTTGACCTGAAAGCAAATCCCGATCGGGAAGGTACCGGTTCAATCATTGAAGCATCGTTGGACAAGGGACGTGGATACGTGGCAACGATTCTGGTACAAAACGGAACACTTAAACAAGGTGATCTGATTGTATCGGGTCAGTACTACGGTCGTATCAAAGCCATGTTTAACGAACGTAACCAACGGGTTGAAAAAGCAGGTCCTTCAACGGCTGTACAAATCCTCGGTTTGAATGGTGCACCGCAGGCGGGTGAGAAGTTTAAAGTGTATGAAGATGAAGCCGAAGCAAAAGAAATTGCCGGTCGTCGTGCACAGATCCTCCGTGAGCAAGGTATCAGAACCAAGAAACATATTACACTCGATGAAATTGGTCGTCGTTTGGCACTGGGTAACTTTAAAGAACTCAACCTCATCATCAAAGGTGACGTGGATGGTTCGGTAGAAGCCTTGACCGATTCATTACAGAAGTTATCAACGGAAGAAATTGCAGTGAACGTAGTTCATAAAGCAGTTGGTCAGATCTCTGAAGCGGATGTAACATTGGCAAGTGCATCAGATGCGATCCTGATTGGTTTCAACGTTCGTCCATCGTTGCAGGCATCAAAACTTGCAGAACAGGAAGGCGTGGAGATCAAGAACTATTCCATCATCTACAATGCGATCGAAGAAGTGAAGAGTGCGATGGAAGGTTTATTGGAACCGAAGATCACGGAGAAAGAAGTTGCTACTGTTGAAATTCGTGAAGTGTACAAGTTTGATAAAGCAACCGTTGCCGGTTGTTATGTGTTGGATGGAAAGATGAAGCGTGATGCGAAAATCCGCCTCTTCCGTGATGGCGTATTGGTATATCCACGAACAGAAGGTGGTTTTGCAGAGTTGGGAAGTTTGAAACGCTTCAAAGACGATGCAAAAGAAGTTTCTTCCAACATGGAGTGTGGTTTAACCATCAAAAACTTCAGCGATCTCAACGTAGGCGATACCATTGTTGCGTTTGAAGAAGAAGAAGTGAAACGTACACTCTAAGCTTTGTGCTTACATAGAAACAGATTGTTAAAACAACGATGGCCGTGCTCATAAGACGGCCATCTCTATTACTTTTGATACTCATCTCTTACAAATGAATAAGTTATTTACCATTGTTGCAGTGTTGGCCGTTATGGCAGTGCAGGCGCAAACAAAGAAGGTCGTTGCTGATAAGATCATTGGTGTTGTTGGCGACAGGATCGTGTTGAAATCGGATATTGACAACCAGATCAATGATGCACGGAGCAAAGATTATGAATTGCCGCCCGATGCATCCTGCTATCTCATGCAGCAACTGATCATCAATAAAATGCTGGCGATTCAGGCTGAAAAAGATTCCTTACCGATCAGCGAAGAAGAGGTGGAAGCAGATGTAGACAATCGTCTCCGTTACTTTATCCAGCAGTATGGTTCCAAAGAAGTAATTGAGCAAATTACCGGTAAAACCATTTTTCAGTTTCGTGAAGAAATGCGGGAGCCGATCAAAGAAAGCAAACTTGCATCGGCAATGCGGAATAAGATCGTGGAGAATGTAAAGATCACACCAACTGAAGTAAGAGCTTATTTCAACCGGATACCAAAAGATAGTTTGGCTTTTTACGAAACAGAATTGGAGATCGGTGAAATTGTGGTGTATCCCAAAGCCGGTCGTGAAATGGAAGAATACGCACAGGACGAATTGAAAGAATTTAAACGCCAGGTGGAAGCAGGTACCAAGAAAATGGATTTCCTTGCATCGCAGTACAGTGATGATCCTGCTGCAAAAGAAAATGCCGGATTGTATGTGTTGAACAGGGGTGATAACCAATGGGATCCAACTTTTTTTAATACAGCAATGGCTTTGAAGGAGGGTCAGATTTCACGTGTTATCAAATCGAAATTCGGATATCATATCATTCAATGCTTATCACGTAATGGAGATGAGGTAACCGTACGCCACATCTTGAAGATCCCTCGTATCAATGAATCGGATATCAATGATGCCATCAACAAACTCGATACAGTTCGTTCCAAACTCATTACCGGTGCTGTAAAGTTTGGTGAGGCCGTAAGTAAATATTCCGATGAAGAAAATTCAAAGTTTACAGCAGGAATTATGCGTGGACAAGATGGTACATCCATTGTAACTATCGACGAATTGGATAAGGATATGATTCCATTACTTGAAAAATTAAAGCCGGGTGAATTCTCACAGCCATTTGCATTTACTGATCTGCGTGGTAAAAAAGGTGTTCGTTTAATTTACCTGATTGCCCGTACGGCTCCGCACCGTGAGAATATGGAAGATGATTACAGCAAACTTTCAGCAAGAGCATTGGAAGAGAAAAAAGAAAAAGAGCTGGAGAAGTGGTTCATTAAAAACTCCAAAACCTTTTATGTGCAGATCGAAGATGAATACAAAGGTTGTGCACCCATGAAAGCCATTCTGCCAGAGCTTGTAAAAAACTAAGAAATTGTGAAAAAAAGCCGTCGGTTCAAACCGGCGGTTTTTTGTTTGGAAAATTGCATGTATGTACATACATTTGCATAGTGAAACTGGAACAAGCAATACAAAGTGTGAATTTTAAAAACGAAACCCATAAAGCGGGGCTGAATATATTATATACAGCCTGGTGGTTAAAGACCCTGATGAGCCGGGAGTTGAAAGACTTTGGCTTAACGCATGAGCAATACAATGTACTGCGTATCCTTAAAGGTAAGTCACCCGATGAAATGTGTGTGAAGGATATTGCAGGTCGAATGATCGAAAAAAGCTCGAATGTACCAAGGATCATTGATCGTTTGGTGCTGAAAAAGCTGGTGAAGAGAACCACTGATGCAAACGACAAAAGGCACACGGTAATGGCGTTAACAGGAGCCGGGTTAAATATCCTGGAACTGAGTACACAGCGGATCAACAATGTGTTTGATGCAACCCTTCAAATTACGGAAGCCGATGCGGGTTTGCTCAATCAGTTACTGGAGCAGATCAGGGCAAAAGAAAGTTGATATTTTTTTAAACAAATACATGTATGTACATGTAATAAATAAGAAGTCATGAAAGCAGTAATTCATAAAGCAGCAACAAGGGGCCACGCCAATCACGGCTGGCTCAACAGCTACCATAGTTTCAGCTTTGCCGGTTATTACAACCCTGAGCGGATCCATTTTGGTGCACTCCGTGTATTGAATGATGATTCGGTAGCAGCAGGTATGGGCTTTGGTACACATCCACACGATAACATGGAAATTATTTCCATTCCGTTAAGTGGAGATTTGAAACACAAAGACAGCATGGGTACAGAAGCAACCATCAAGCAAGGCGATATACAGGTGATGAGTGCAGGCACAGGTATTTCACACAGTGAAATGAATGCTAACAAAGACAAAGAGGTAAAATTTTTACAGATATGGGTTTTCCCAAACAGGAAAAATGTGCAGCCACGTTACGGACAAATTACGTTGGATGAAAACAAAATGAAGAACAATCTACTGCAGGTGCTTAGTCCAAACGCAGATGATGAAGGCGTATGGATCCACCAGGATGCATGGTTCAGTTTAGGAAATCTGGATAAAGGCTTTGCAACCGATTATAAACTGAAAGGAACAAATACCGGGGTATATGCTTTTGTACTGGAAGGCGATGTAACCATCAATGGTGAAGCGCTTAACAAAAGAGATGGTCTCGGTATCAGCGAAACAGATACACTCAACATTACAGCAGATTCTGATGCAAGATTACTACTGATGGAAGTACCCATGCTCAACTAAACGTTTAAATCAACAATTCATAAAAACAAAAATCTAAACACAAACAAAATGGCAACGTACAAAATTGACGCATCGCACAGTGACATTATCTTCAAGGTAAAACACCTGATGATCACGACCGTAACAGGACAATTCAAAAGCTTTGATGCTACATTATCTGCTGATGCAGAAGATTTCAGTGATGCAGTAGTAACCTTTACTGCAGATATCAATAGTGTAGATACACGCAGCGAACAAAGAGATACACATCTGAAAAGTGACGACTTTTTTGCTGCAGAAAAATATCCTGAATTAAAGTTTGTTTCTACATCAGTTAGTAAGAAAGATGACGGGTTGGTTTTGAAAGGTGATCTTACGATCCGTGATGTAACAAAACCAGTTGAATTGAAAGCAGATTTCAATGGTGTAGTAGTTGATCCTTGGGGACAAACAAAAGTAGGTTTTGAAGCAGAAGGAAAAATCAAGCGTAAAGAATTTGGTTTAGGCTGGGATGCTGTAACTGAAGCTGGTGGTGTGGTAGTAAGTGATGATGTGAAACTCCAGTTCCACGTTCAGTTTGTAAAGCAATAATGAAAACGGGCAACGCCCGTTTTAAAAAGCAATCGTAAAACATGAAACAGATCAGGTATACAAGGAAAGCGGCTCCTGCTCATATGGTAGGCGACGGGTTTAAAGTAAGAACATTTATTTCTTCGGCGATGTGGAAGGACATGAGCCCTTTCCTGATGCTTGATTACATTGAACCTACAGAATATTTACCTACCGATCATCCCCGTGGCGTGGATGTGCATCCGCATAAAGGATTTGAAACAGTGAGTATTTTATGGGAAGGTGCATTGGCACATGAAGACAGCAGCGGTGGTAAAGGCAAAATTTTTGCAGGAGATGTACAATGGATGACAGCCGGTGCTGGTATTCTTCACAAAGAATTTCATGAAGAAGAGTTTAGTAAGAAAGGTGGGGTATTGCATGGTGCCCAGCTTTGGGTAAATCTTCCTTCAAAAAATAAATCAACAGCACCTGCTTACCAGGACATCCGTTCGAACAATATTCCCGAGATACAAATCGGAGAAGACAAAGGAAAGATCCGCATCATTGCCGGAGAAATGAATGGGATAAAGGGTCCTGCGAATACATTCACTCGTATTAACATTTTTGATGCACATGCGAAAGCAGATGCATCATTTGATCTGAATGTTGTGGATGGCGATCATACAACACTGCTTGTTTTGAAAGGAACTGTTCTTATCAATGATGACAAAACAGCACGTGAAGGTGAAATGCTGGTATTTGAGAATACCGGAGAGAACATTCATATTCAAACAAACAATGAAACACACTTGTTATTACTAAGTGGCGAACCGATCACAGAACCGGTAGCAGCTTATGGTCCGTTTGTAATGAATACACAGCAGGAAATTATGCAGGCGATCGATGATTACAATGCCGGTAAATTTGGGCATCTTAATTAATACAAATGATCAACTCATTCATTGGCGTAGAAAAATACAAAGTAACACATAGCAATGGCCGTCACCAGTTTTATGCTGATGAACCGGTTGACAAAGGAGGAATGGATACTGCGCCAACACCTGATGAGTTGTTAGAATCAGCATTGGCCAGTTGCACCTTAGTTACCTTACGAATGTACACCGATCATAAGCAATGGAATGTAGGAGCAATTGATATTTCTGTTTTATTGAAACGTGAAGAAGGCAAAACCATCATCACAAGGAAATTGAAATTTCAACATCCACTAACTAATGAACAACAACAGCGTTTGATCCAGGTTGCCAAAAATTGCCCGGTATCAAAAACATTGGGAGCGGCATCGGAATTAAACGTACAGATCAACTAAAATATATGCAACATATTTTATTCAACGGTTCGGAAAGAGGAGTGAAAGATATTGGTTGGTTGAAAAGCAATTTCACGTTTTCATTTTCATCTTATTATAATCCATCGAAGAATGGATTTGGTTTATTGAAAGTGTTCAACGATGATTTTGTGGAAGCCGGCAAAGGCTTCGGCTTGCATCCACATCAGAATATGGAGATTATCAGCATTATGCTGAACGGACAAATGAATCACAAAGACAGTCTGGGTTATGCGGATGTAGTGGAAAAAGACTGGGTGCAGATCATGAGCGCCGGTAGCGGATTACGACATGAAGAATACAACGTAGGAACCGATGAAGTGAATTTTCTGCAGATATGGATCGAACCCAAGCTGCAAAATATCAACCCACGTTATCAAAGAAGAAATTTTCCAAAAGATCAACGGAAGAATCAATTGGTAACGGTGGTGAGTAATGAAGAAGGGCAGCAACATTGCTGGATCAATCAGAATGCAAAGCTCAGTCTCGGTTGGTTTGAAGCAGAGAAGTCGGTTACTTATCAATTCAATCCTGTGAATAAAGGTATTTTTGTATTTCTGATGGAAGGCGAAGCCGAAGTAAACGGCATCAAAATTGGCAGAAGAGATGCAGTGGGCTTGTGGGAAACTGAACAAGTGGAGCTCCGGTTTGTAAAAGAAACAGAATTCATCATCATTGAAGCACCAATCAATCATTAAAAAATGAACATCGAAATAATAGCAGGCAGCCCCAGAGAGAATAGTGTAACTCATCGTGTGGCATTGTTCCTCAAAAAAATATTAACGGAACGTACTTCACATACGGTCAACATCATTGACGTTCGGGAGTGGGAACTTCCTTTGCTTCAAAATGTGTTTGTATCAGTTGATGCAACACCGGAAGAGTTTAAGCCATTGAGCACCCGTATGTTCAATGCACATGCATTTATACTGGCTACTCCGGAGTACAATGGAACGTATACATCGGCCATGAAAAATTTGCTGGATCATTATCCTAAGCAAAGTCACAAGGCGTTTGGAATTGTTACAGCCAGCCCGGGTATGATGGGCGGCATCAGGGCCACACAGCAAATGCAGCTGTTGATCAATGCATTATTCGGTATTGCCAGTCCACATATGTTAGTGATTGGCGGTGTTGATAAGAAATTTGATTCGGACGGAAACCTGCTCGATGAAGCTTTTCAAAAGAATGTAGACATTTTTATACGTGAATTTTTATGGCTGGCGGAGAGTCTTCATCCCGAAACGGTCCTTAATTAATGCAGTAATGTTGGCATTGATTCTTACCTTTGCGCCTTCATCGGCCAAAGTGGAAACCGAGGTCGACTTCTCACAACAATCATGAGCGACGAAATAAAACACGAATGCGGCTTGGCCTTCATTCGTTTACGCAAACCCTTCTCTCATTACCAGAAACAATATGGCTCGGTGCTGTATGGCCTTAACAAGCTGTACCTGCTCATGGAAAAGCAACACAACCGTGGGCAAGACGGTGCAGGTATTGCAGCCGTTAAACTGGATGTAGAACCAGGTTATCCTTTTCTCCATCGGTTACGCAGCAGTGCAAATCAACCCATCGCCGATCTGTTTTTTAAAGTAGGGCAGGAAGTGCAGGAGCTGGAAAAATACCAGCCCGATATCAAGCAACACGCCGGTTTAATGAAAGGTCATTTGCCTTTTTTAGGTGAGTTGATGCTGGGGCATCTTCGCTACGGCACACAGGGAAAAAACAATGTAGAATTCTGTCATCCCTTTATCAAACGCAATACACATTCTTCACGCAACCTGGCATTGGCAGGCAATTTCAATCTGGTAAATACCGATGAGCTGTTTAATCTCATTAATATTGATCCGGGTGAATTTCAAAAGCAAAGCGATCTGGCAGCAATGATGGAAGTAGTGCATCATTTTCTGGTAAAGGAAGATGAGCGTGATCCGAATAATCCTTCTATCACAAATGTGTTGAGAAAAGCAACACCGTTGTTTGATGGCGGATACACTATTGGTGGAATGACGGGAAACGGAGCCAGCTTTGTAATGCGTGATGCACATGGTATTCGTCCGGCTTATTATTATGTAGATAATGAAGTGATCGTTGCAGCAAGTGAGCGTGCAGCCATTCGTACAACATTTAACGTTGGCGAAAATGAAGTGTTGGAATTGATGCCGGGACAGGCATTGATCGTAGAAGCAGATGGCAGCTATCACATTGATCAGATACTGGAACCGAAAGAACGCAGAGCCTGTTCGTTCGAACGTATTTATTTCAGTAGAGGAAGCGATGAAAAAATTTATCGTGAGCGCATTACACTTGGTCACAAATTAAGCAAACGTATACTTGAGCATATTGATTACGATTTGAAGAATACCATCTTCTCCTATATTCCCAATACAGCTGAAGTGGCATTTTATGGTTTGGTAAAAGGGATGGAAGAATATCTCAACCAGATCAAAGTGCAACGGATCATGAGCTGGGGGAAAGATTTTGATGAAGAGAAGTTGAACGAGATGATCACACGTAAGATCAGGCAGGAAAAAATTGCGATCAAAGATGTGAAGCTGCGTACGTTCATTACGGAAGACAGCAGCCGGAACGAAATGGTGCAGCACGTCTATGATATTACGTACGGCACGGTCAAGAAAGATGTAGATACATTGGTAGTGATCGATGATTCGATTGTACGTGGTACTACATTAAAAGAAAGTATTGTTCGGATGTTGGGTCGCCTTGGTCCAAAGAAAATTATTGTTGTATCAAGTGCGCCACAGATACGTTATCCCGATTGTTATGGTATTGATATGAGTAAGCTTGGCGATTTTGTTGCCTTCCGTGCAGCTATTGAATTGTTGAAAGAAAGAGGAATGACGGATGTAATTGATGAAGCCCATACCACCATCAAAGAAATGCAACGCAACAATCAATTGCATACGGAGAATGTAGTGCGTCGTTTGTACAAACCATTTACAACAGAAGAGATCAGTGATAAAATTGCACAGTTAATTACACCGGCAGGATTTACCATTCCGGTACAGGTCATCTACCAAAACATAGAAGATCTGCATGCCAGTTGCCCCACTAATACAGGCGATTGGTATTTTACCGGCAACTATCCAACTCCCGGCGGTAACAGAGTATGTAACAAAGCCCTTTTAAATTACCTCGATGGTAAAAATGTGAGAGGTTATTAAAATAACAAACTACAGGCAACGATTTGGCTGAATTTTTGCTGCGTAGTGTGTGCCCGTCTTTAAAATTCTATTTAAACCGAACCGGGAAAATACTTTAAGAGAGCCATCTGAATATTCAGGTGGTTTTTTTGTTGCTATTTCTTACTTTCATTGAAATGAATTACCCATAAAAATTATCCCTGCCCGGCTTTGTCTTTCAGGCGGGGAACGAACTTGGACCAGTAGTGATGATAATTTTTGTGGGTAAACTATGTGGCTGAAATCAAATATTAATGAATACATGAAATCGCTCCTTCTCATTCGCCACGCTAAAAGCAGTTGGGATAATCCGATGCAGAACGACTTTGACAGGCCGTTGAATGCAAGAGGATTAAAAGATGCACCGATGATAGCGGAACGGTTGATAGAGCGGAAGATAAAGATTGATGCCTTTATCAGCAGCCCGGCAAAACGGGCCAAACAAACCTGCGAACTGTTTATGCAAGTGTTTAAAAAAGACGCAGGAAGTATGATCCTCCAATCACAATTATATCTTGCGCAGCCAGAAGTTTTTTTGCAGACCATCAAACAACTGCCGGCTGGCATTTCACATGCCGCAATCTTTTCGCACAACAATGGTATTACTGAGTTTGCGAATACATTGTCAGCCACACAGGTTGACAATATGCCTACCTGTTCAGTATTTGCAGTTCATATCCCTATTGAAAATTGGAGCGATTTTACAAAGGCCAAAAAGGAATTCTGGTTTTTTGATTATCCGAAACTGGTGTAACGCTACAGCTTGGTAAACTGCAATTCTTTTGTAACATTCACACGGTCGTTGTGAAATAATACCTGTTTGGGGTTGAGTAATTCATTGTGCCACAGCTGACTGATGTAAATCAATTCCAGTTCAGGGGTATTAATCGTTAAAGTAAATGTATCGCCAGCCGGGTTCTCCTCCCACGTACCTGTATAAGTATCTGTTCCATCTGTTACTTGCAGGGTTTTATCGCTGCTGAATGTAAACCGCCAAGGGGAAAACAAATAGGTAAGGTTACTGCCATTGTCCTTAAAAAGCGAAACACGCCAAGTACCGTTTGTAAGAATATTTTGGAGAGGTGGCGTATCCTGCGGTTTACGGCAACCGATAAGTACCGTAATGAGGATGACGCAAAATACAAGCTTCTTCATGGTGAGGTTAGAGATTTTGGTGATGTGAAGATATAAACGATTTTTTAGTGCTCATAATATACGAAATAAAAAAGGTTGCCGATTTACGGCAACCTTTTCAAGCATAAGGGGATTCCTTATTTTATCCCATACTTGTATTTGTAACGTTCATTGAGCTGTTTGTGTTTATCATCAAGGCTCACCTGACGGCCCTGGATAAACGCATACGTAACAATGCTTGATCTCATATCAAGAATATCGCCTTCACTGATCACAATGTTGGCATCTTTTCCCACTTCGATCGAACCGGTGATGTTGTCGATACCCAGAATTTTGGCTGCATTGAGGGTAATAGAACTTAATGCCTGTTCTTTTGTGATGCCGTAACCGGCAGCCGTACCTGCATTAAATGGAAGATTACGACCTCTTGTTTGTCCATCTCCATCGTTGATGGCGTACAGCACACCAGCATCCTGCAAATAAGTAGCTGATTTGTAAGGAAGGTCCACATCATCGTCGGTCATAGTTGGTAACGCATGGCGTTCAGCAAGAATCACAGCGATATTGTTTTGTTTCAACAAGTCTGCTATTTGCCAGCTTTCACTGCCACCAACGATCACCACATCAAAACCAAACTCTTTTGCAAAATCAATAGCAACCAGCATTTCTTTTACAATGTCACAATGCACAAACAGTTTTTGTTTTTTGTCAAACAAACCTTTTGTTGCCTCAAACTTTAAATTGGTTTTAGCATGTGTTGATTCTTTATGATAGGCTTTTGCCTGCTGAAAAAACTGTTTGATCTCTTCTACACGGTTCAGGGCTTCTTTAACCTGGTCTGCAGTGCTTCTGCTTTCAGCTTGTCCAAGAAATGCAGCAAAGCGGCTGGGACGTGGTAACAAGCTGGGCATGTTCATATGTATTTGTCCATCGGCTTTATAGGTGGCATCTTCCCAGTTCCATGCATCCAGTTGCACAACGGTAGATGAACCGCTGATAGTAGCTCCTTGTGGAACAACATTTGCAAACAATACACCGTTGCTGCGTAATGTGCCAATTACTTTTGAATCGGAGTTGTACGCCACAATTGAACGGATGTTTGGATTGTAAAGGCCCAGCTCAGTATGATCAACGGTTGCACGTACGCTGTTTACCTCAACTAAGCCGAGTTGCGATACAGATAAAATAAGACCGGGATAAACATGTTTCCCTTTTGCATCGATCACTTTGCCTCCGGCAGGCGGATTGCTTTGACCAACTGCTTTTATTTTTCCATTTTCAAATGTTACAAAGCCATTTGTAATAACCGTTCCGTTACCTACATGTATGGTAGCATTTGTAATCGTGATCGTTTCTGTTTGTGCTTTTGCCGGGTAAACGGTTTCCTGCGAAACGGCAAGAATGCTCACGAGTAAAAGTTGTATACTAAATATTATTTTCTTCATTGTCGTAAATTTTATTGGTTACCGTTTTGATCCACTTCATCTGCATCAACCACTAACAAACCATGGCTGTGATTATGATCACTGCAGGTGTGCATGATCTCCATACTTGGTGCAAACGGAACAGTTGGTGAACCGGCTCTTTTTTCGCCGATCATTTTTGCCATCAATCGTGCACGCTCTTTGGCAATATCTAAACGAAGCTGTTTGTCTTTTTCACGATCGTAGTACACAATACCATCTACGATTGTTTTTTCAGCTTTTGCATAAATGCTTAACGGATGATCGCTCCATAAAACAATATCTGCATCTTTTCCTACTTTGATACTTCCTACTCTGTCGTCAACATGCAGCATTTTTGCAGGATTCAACGTAACCATTTTCAAGGCATCTTCTTCACTCATACCACCATACTTTACACTCTTCGCTGCTTCATGATTCAGGTGACGGGCCATTTCTGCATCATCAGAATTAATAGCAACGTTTACACCCACTTTGTGCATGATAGATGCGTTGTACGCCATTGCATCAACTACTTCCATTTTATAATTCCACCAATCGCTGAAGGTTGAAGCGGCAGCACCATGTTCTTTCATTTTATCAGCTACTTTATAACCTTCCAGAATGTGTGTGAATGTATTTAATGTAAAACCAAAACGATCAGCCACACGAAGCATGTCGGTGATCTCACTCTGCACATAGGAGTGACAGGTAATGAAACGTTTTTTATTCATGATCTCAACCAATGCATCCAATTCCAGATCACGACGTGGAGCAACTGCTTTTGTGTTTTTCTTCTTTTCGTCATCATACTTTTTCCAAGCAGCTTCATAATCTTTTGCACGGGTAAACGCATCTGTCAACACCTGGCTTACACCCATCCGTGAATCAGGGAAACGATTGTTTTGAGTAGAACCGGAACGTTTTACATTTTCACCCAATGCAAATTTGATAAAGCCTGTCCAGTTTTGGAACTTCAATCCTTCATCATTTGCACCCCAACGTAGTTTGATCAGTTGCGTTTGTCCACCAATCGTATTGGCAGAACCATGCAGAATATGTGAAGAGGTAACACCACCGCTCAACTGGCGATAAATATTGATGTCTTCGGGATTGAGATTATCAGCAATACGAACTTCAGATGTAACACTTTGTCCGCCTTCGTTGATTGAACCCGCAGCAATATGTGAATGTTCATCGATAATACCTGCAGTAACATGTTTGCCTGTACCATCAACTACTTTTGCACCTGCATCACTCAGATTTTTTCCAACAGCAGCGATCTTTCCGTTTTTGATCAGCACATCTGTATTTTGTAAAATGCCTTCTTTCTCATTGGTCCATACAGTTGCATTCTTAATTAAAATGGTTTCCTGTTTTGGCATTTCTGTAAAGCCATAACCATTAAATGGATAAGGAACATCACCAAGTTTAGGTGTTACTTTCGGACGGGTATTGTCAGGTTTGGCTACTGCTTCTTTATTGTAAACAGCGGTCCATGTAAAGCGATTGCCTTTTGCATCATCACCTACACCACTCCATAAATTGCCATTGGCAATACCACTCAAGCGGATATTTGTACGACTGCCTTTTGCATCTGGGAAATTAAGTTTCACCTGTTTGCCGTCAAACGTAAAGCGACCTGTTAGTGTATCGCCTGCAATTACATTGGCGCTTGTGCTGCTGGCAACATCTAGTGTATATGTTTTTGCAGCACCAGGCATATTTACAGTTAATGTATAAACACCTTTTACATCGTTCCATAATTCTTCCTTCACTGTATACTTTTCACCCTGTACCCAGTTCTGATGGATCACAGTTTTTTCAGAAAAGATGGGGCCAGAGGTAACGAGGAAGTTGGCTACTTTACCTGTTTCAATACTTCCTACCATATCATACACACCTAAAAGGGTAGCGGGAATTTTTGTTAATGCTTCCAGCGCTTTTGTTTCACTTAAACCATATTCGATCGCTTTGCGAAGATTGGCCATAAACTGGCGTGCATCACGCAAATCGGAAGTAGTTAAGCAAAAGTTGATACCTGCTTTTTCAAACATGGCCGCATTGGCTGGTGCCATTTCCCAATGTTTCATATCGCCCAAAGCCACAAAACGTGCATCATGCGGATCTTCAATATCCATAGCGGCAGGATAATTCAATGGGAGAATGAAAGTAGCTTTAGTGCCGGCCATTTCATTGATGCGTTGGTATTCGTTACCACCTGCTTTCATGATATACTGTACGCCAAATTCATCTCCGATCTTATCGGCACGTACAACTGCCCATTTATCATTGGCTTCAAATATCTGCGGAAGATTTTGATGCTCGTTCCAAAAACGAAGCGAAAGATTTACACCTTCAGAAAGAGGATTGTTCTTGTACCATTGCGCATCAATAAACGATTGACGGAGCAATGCAATAGAACCCATAATGGAACCGGGATACGATTGTGTAGACGTTCCTTTGTTGAATGAATAGTGAGCCGATGCTTTTTCTTTCAGCACCGCTTTGTTGTCACTTCCATCAGCTAACGACACAAATACACCGGTACCACGTGCAATACCATCACGCTGGTGTGTGAGCACCGCACCGAATCCGTTATCACGCAAAGCTTTTCCTTTTGTGTTATCGGCTGTAAAAATTCGTACGCCTTGCACATCGGTGCGAATGGCCTGGTTCCAGCCATAGGCTCCTTTTTGATTCGAAGCAATTTGCGCAGGAGCGTTAAAGTTGAAGCCACCTTGCTGACGTTGCGGTGCAGCAATACCGTAATCGGCATAGGCATCCACAAACGATGGGTAGATGTACTTGCCTTTACAATCGATCACCACTGCATCGGCAGGGATACTTACACTTGTTCCAACGGCAATAATTTTCCCGTCTTTAATTACAAGTGTAGCGTTGTTGATTGTAGTAGACGCATCTTTTACAATTGTTGCGTTGGTAAAAGCGAAAGAGCCGCTGCGGGGGTCGGCTACGCCGTTTACAGGAAATGTTTCCTGTGCCCTGGATAATGCTGATACCAGCAATAGCCAGGAAAAGAGGACTAATCTTCTCATGCTGTAGTTGATTTTTTTTGAAATGAAGGGCTTAAGGTAAGGGAAAATACAAATCAGAAAAGGAAGATTGGATGAGTGGGAGAATTTTGTTTTTAATTGTAAGATTGTAAGCGGATGAAGTTCAAAATTCTTTTTATTTTACTGTTTAAGCTTTTTACTTTAAATTAAAGTCTGATATGATTCCTTATCCTGTTGCAGTAATATGTCTACAAAAACTGTAAAGTTTACCGCTTTCTAAATACATTTTGTACTACAAAGGCGATAAGGGTATTGTTTTACTTTTGTACTGTATCCAATATTAATGAATAGTATTGCCCTTATACCCGAAACCTTCGAATTGAGCCAACACCTGTACTATGTACTGGTAAAGGCAGATGGCTTCTATGCAATGGCAAATCCTCATTTTTTGAATCGGTTTGGTTTACAGACAGAGGCAATGCAAAAGATACCTGCATTCAGCAGGGTACATCCCGCCGACAGGGTGGAATGCAAAGACGCACTTGAATTTTGCAGTAACGAACCCGGGAAAAGCATTTCAATTGATTTTCGTAAACCGGATTCATCAGGTAATTACATATCCACAAAGTGGGAGTTTACAGGTATTGAAAGAGACGAAGACGAAGAGCTTTACATACAGTGTGTGGGTTACGATACCATGCAAGAATTTGCCGGAAAAGAAGAATTGGCTTCGTTCAAAACGCAGATGACAACGAAAGAAGAAATGTATCAGGAGCTCCTGTCAAACGGAGTAGATGTGTTTTTTCTTACGAATAAAAAGAATGAGATCAGCTATTGCTCTTCGAACATTACAAAAGTATTTGGGTATTCAACCGAAGATTTGATTGGCAAAAATGGATTTGAATTTGTACATCCCGATGATCTTCAGATAGCCATCAATGCGTTCGAGAGTGAAATGCAGAATCCCGATCAGAATCAATCGGTTGATATACGCTTCAGAAAAAAAGATGGAAGTTGGTTATGGACAGAGGCAAAAGGTAAAAATCTGTTTGGCAATCCGCATATACAGTCCATGCTGCTCAATCTGAATGAGATTTCTTTGCGCAAGCAATCGGAGGATGCGTTAAAGGAGAGTGAATTGCGGTATAAATCATTTTTTAATCAACTGCCTCTTCCGCTCTTTATTATAAGTAACGATCATAAGAAAATTATTGATGTAAATGAATATGCTGTTCAGCGCTACGGGTACACACTCGATGAGTTTCTGAATCTGACATTTTGTGATCTCTTTACAGGCTCTTTTACATGCGAAGAAATTAATACGATTTATGCTGAAGGGAAAGTAACCGGACATAAAACAAAGCAAGGCGAAAAATTATTGGTTACCATTGCCCGGCATGAGATCGTATATTCTAATTTGAATGCTTATTTGATGCAGGTTACCGACGTAACAGAAACGCATCGTACCAAACAGGAAGATGAATTGGGTTTTGAGGTGTCGGAAATTCTTATTCAACCCAACCCGTTACACGTAAACCTGAAAAACGCATTAAGCAAAATCAGAAGCTTTGCAGGTTGGAAGCTCGCAGAATTATGGATGCCAAGTTACGACGGCATGTATCTTACCTGCCAGGTAGCAGATGTTGAAAGTAATGAAGCAGATGAGTTGATCTTACATTTCATTAGCCAAACAAACGATACGGATTATCCGATATCAACTTATATAAATCAGGCAGAGCATATTTCGAATAAGCCTTATTGGATAGAAGATATTGTGAGCAGTGAATTTAAATTTAAACGCAAAGAAGCTGCTTTGTCAGCAGGTTTTCAATCAGCATTAGCGGTGCCGGTAATGAGTGATGAGCGTATGATCTGTTGTTTTTTCTTTTTGAATATACAGCCAAAAAAATACAATCGCAACGAAGGCAATCTCATCAGCATTCTTGGAAAATTGTTTGGTGCCGAGATCGATAAACGAAGAAACAGTTTAATGCTCGATCAGTTTTTTCTGATCAGCAAAGATATTCTTACAATAGCCGGACTTGATGGGCGCTACAAACGTGTAAATCCTGCTTTTATAGAATTTAGCGGCTACTCTTCACAAGAGGCAAAAGATATTCATCCACTTAGTTATGTGCATGATTATGATAAGCCCGCTGTATTAGAAAAATTAACGGAGTTAAGCACAGGTGTAGCTGTTCCTTATTTTGAAAACAGAATTGTAACTAAATCAGGCGAAACAAAATGGATCGCATGGACTGCAACACCATTGTTAAGCGAAGGCATTGTGATCGCATCGCATCGTGATATTACAGCACAAAAAGAAGCAGCCGAAGCGTTGCAGATCAGTAATGAACGCTATGAATTTATAAAGAGAGCAGCCAATGAGGCTATTTGGGATTACGACCTTGTAAGAAAAGCAATTGTTCGCAGTAACGGTTATAAGGTATTGTTTGGGTATGATACGGATCAGGAACATTCTGATCTTAATTTCTGGGAATCAAAACTTCATCCGCAGGATCGTGAACGTGTAATGCATGAACTGCATGCGTTCCTTAGTCAATCCGTTTCGAACCAATGGCAATGTGAATACAGGTTTTTGAAAAGTGATGGTAACTATGCATTTGTGATGGACAAGGGGTATCTTATTGTTGATAAAGATCAGTTACCAATTCGCCTTGTTGGATCGATGCAGGATATAACAGAGCAAAAAGAATTTGCTGAGAAACTGAAAATCAGTAACGAGCGGTATGAGTTGGTAACAAAGGCAACCAATGAAGCTATCTGGGATCTTGATCTTGAAATAAACAATATGACCTGGAGCGAAGGTTATCGCATACTGTTTGGTCATGGCTTTGAAGATGCAGATCAGGGATTGGATTTTTGGGAAGCAAATATTCATCCCGATGAAAGAGTAGCCGTGATCGATAGCTTCAATTTATTCCTGCAACAGCATACAACGCCGCATTGGGAAAGTGAATATCGCTTTTGCAGAAAAGATGGATCGTATGCCAATGTACTTGACAAAGGCTACATGATCTTTAACAACAAAGGAAAGCCGGTACGTATAGTAGGTGCCATGCGTGATATAACAGAACGTAAAAAACTGGAAAAAGAATTGATGCTGAAAGAACGCAGCCGTCAGTTCCAGATAGCGCAGGCCGCTGTATTTGCACAGGAGAAAGAACGGGCTGAGATAGGCAAAGAGTTACATGATAATATTGGTCAGTTGTTAACTACTACCAAACTTTATCTCGAAATGTTGAAGAATAAACAGGCCGATTCGGATGAATTGATTGACCGTGGTACCAAGCACATCAATACAATTATTACCGAAGTAAGAAATCTTTCACGCTCATTGGTACCTACCAGTATCAACGATCTGGGTTTGGTTGAATCGTTAAATGATCTGATGGGCAGTATCAGGGCGTTAGGAAGTTTTGAGTTACAGTTCTACGCTACCAATACAATTGAAGATCGCATGGATGCGAATGTAAAGCTCACTATTTATCGTATTTTACAGGAACAGCTGAATAATATTGTTCGGCACGCAGAAGCAACGAAAGTGTCAGTGGAAATGTTCCAGGAAGAAAACAAGGTGTACCTTTTCATCGCCGACAATGGAAAAGGGTTCGATCTTAGAACAGTTAAAAAAGGGCAAGGTCTTATTAATATAAAAAGCCGTGCAGAGTTACAGGAGGGTTCATTAGAAATATTGACAACTCCCGGCCACGGTTGCAAATTGGTTATTCAAATTCCTATTAATATTTTAAAAACTACATGATGATGGAAAAAATTACTGTACTAATTGCTGATGATCATAAACTGATCCGTGAAACCTGGAGTTTCATTTTAAACAGCGATGCACGATTTTCGGTTGTTGCACAGTGCAGCAATGGTGAGGAGGCAATTGAGATGGCACAAAAACTTCGTCCGAAAATTGCATTACTGGATATCAATATGGCACCCATGAATGGAATTGAAGCAACGGAACAGATCCGTAAGTTTTCACCTTCAACTAAAATTATTGGTGTATCCATGCACTCGCAACCAGCTTATGTAAAGAAGCTGTTGAAACTGGGAGCTATGGGTTATGTAACCAAAAATTCTCCGCAGCAGGAAATGTTTGATGCTATTGCAGCAGTGCACGAAGGCAAACGTTATATCTGCGCAGAAGTAAAAACCATTTTGAGCGAACAGATCTTTGAAGAAGAAAGTACAGGCGCCAACACACTTTCGTCCCGTGAGCTGGATGTGATCAAACACATTAAAGAAGGGCTTTCATCAAAAGAAATTTCAACACAGCTTAATATTTCCCTGAAAACGGTGGAAGTACATCGCCACAATATTCTGAAGAAGCTGAACCTGAAAAACAGTGCAGCATTGGTGAATTATATTAATTCATCCGGGTTAGTGATCTAAGCTTACTTATCTACAATATAGAAGGGGTTGCAAAGGCAGCCCTTTTTTATTGCAGCCAGAACCGGCAGATTGTTTTTCTTTGTACTAATTCAGCACAAAGAAAATCAAAACACATGGCAGTTCGCATCTTCATTACCGGCGGCACATTCGATAAAGAATACAACGAAATTACCGGTCAGCTTTTTTTTAAAGACACACACATGCACGATCTGCTGGAAATGGGCCGTTGCCATGTGCCGGTTGAAATACGTACATTAATGATGGTGGACAGTCTTGAAATGACCAATGAGGACCGTGACTTGATCGTTCATCAATGTATCCAGTGCGATGAAGACAAGATCATCATTACACATGGTACAGATACAATGAGTGAAACTGCAAAAGTAATTGCACAAAAAGTGACTGGTAAAACTGTGGTGCTTACAGGTGCTATGATTCCCATTAAGTTTGGTAGTAGCGATGGTTTATTTAACCTCGGCAGTGCGTTGGCCTTTGCACAATCGTTACCGCATGGGGTGTATGTGGCCATGAATGGACGTTACTTCAATTGGGATAATGTGCGCAAAAACAAACAAACAGGCATGTTTGAAGAAGTGAAATAATTATTCACTGATATGTTTAAAAGCTACACTCCGTTTAATCTTTCTTCTCCAATGTTGGATAAGTAATACCCAACTGTTCTAAGTATGTATTGTATTTAGAAGGATCATAATAATACTTCTTCAGCTGTGGCCTGAACTGTTCCATAATTTTTGTATTGAGAAAAGTTGCAGGAGGCGTATTCTTCTCAACAAATGGAATGTACTTCACATCTTTTGTTTGCACATTGTTGTGATAGTCCCATGCATCTGCAATGATCTTTGGATTGGTGAGCATATCAATTAACGTTGATGCAAGCACTTTACTTCCGTTTACAACACCCTTGTGTGCAATAGGCGTTGCCATGGCAATACCATCGGCCCAGTTATGACCCGGTGTACCAGGAATATTGGAAGGATAGCGTAACACAACCGTTGGCACATTCCAGGCAATATCAGCAATATCATCACTACCACTGCCCCAAGAGAATTGCACGGGTCCGTTTAATGTATCAAGCTTTAAAGCCAACCCATCAATTGCATTTCCACGTTGATCTTTCTTAGGTGCACTCACTAATTTTTGCACAGCTCTTGCCAATGCCTGATCATCGTTGCTCCATGTGGGCAAGCCAACTGTTTTAATATTTTTATACATGGCTTCTGCAATGGACTTGTTGAAATGACCGGGCCATGCGGTTCCGAGTAAACGATGTTTTACAGTTGTATTCGTCATCATGGCTGCACCATTGGCAATGCGGATACCATCATCATACATTGCTTTGATATCTTCGTATGTACGTTCACGGAAATAATACCATACAGCTGCTTTCGACGGAACAACATTCGGCTGATCGCCACCGTCAGTAACTACATAATGCGAACGTTGTGTTGGTTTGAGATGCTCCCGTTTGTAGTTCCATCCAATATTCATCAATTCAACTGCATCCAAAGCACTTTTACCACGCCATGGTGCACCCGCAGAATGTGCAGAGCTTCCTTCAAACTGAAATTCAACGGACACTAATCCATTATTACCGGCATCGCCCCAACTCACCCCCAGGTTGTTTCCAACATGTGTAAAGATGCAGGCATCAACATTCTTAAATAGCCCATCACGGATATACCATGCTTTGCTTCCAACCAGTTCTTCAGCAATACCGGGCCATATCATTAAGGTGCCGGGTAACTTTTCACGCTCCATAATTTTCTTTACTTCAATCGCTGAAAGAATTACCAATGGTAAACCGGAATTATGTCCTTCACCATGTCCCGGCGCATCTTCTACAATCGGACTCTTGTAAGCAACACCCGGTTTTTGCGATGCTTTTGGAATACAATCCACGTCACTGCCTAATGCAATGAATGGTTTGCCGTTTCCCCATTTAGCAATCCATGCAGTAGGCATACCTGAAACTCCACGTTCAATGGTAAATCCATTCTGCTCTAAAATTTTTGTGAGATAAGCACTGGTTTCAGTTTCCTGAAAACCAAGCTCAGCAAAACTGAACACCATATCAACCATTACCTGTGCATCTTTTGCTTTGCCATCAACAGCAGCCATTACTTCTTTTTTCCATGCATCTGCTTTTGTTTGAGGAATGGGTTTTGTTTGTGCAATTAATGTGGAAGTAAATAAAAGAGAAAGAAAGCTGGTAAGTATTGTTCTCATGCTGATTGGTTTTGGTATGATGAAGTAAATGAATGAATACTAATTAAGATGTGCCATTCCCGCTTCTTTGATTTTTCCTTCAATGGGTGCAAAGAAAGAAGTGATCTGTTTAAAATCGGCTGCTTCGTCGTTTGAAGGATGAATGAGTGGGCCATAGATCACTTGTTTATTTTTAAAATCAAAACCCACTAACTGGATAGGAACATTTGCTTCTTTCGCTATGTAATAGAACCCTGTACGCAGCTTTTCAACTTTCTTTCTTGTTCCTTCGGGACTCATGGCAATGCGGAACACATCATTCTGTTTAAATTTATCAGCTACTTGCGATACCATTCCTTGCGATGAAGAACGATCAACAGGCGTGCCGCCCAATGCACGAAAAAACCAGCCGAACGCACCGTCAAACAATTCTTTTTTGCCAAGGAAATACGCTTTAGGAATGGGCGTAACATAGCGTGCTGCCAAGCCAACTACAATATCCCATGCACTGGTATGTGGCCCAACTGCTATTACCATTTTCGGTATATGATTTGGGAATGTTCCGTTTATTTTCCATCCGTTTATTTTCCACCAAAGCGAAGTGATCCAGCCAACCATACAATGCGATTTAGTGAGAAAAGGTAGGTTGAAATTTGGAAGCAACAAAAACTTAATGCAAGATCAGGTTAGTGATTTGAGTACTTGCTGGCGGTACAATCTGCCAATGGGAATCTCTGTTTTTCCAATATTGATGAGTTCGCTGGTAAACGAATGAATAGATGCTGCCGAAACAATAAACGAACGATGCGTACGAATGAACTTCTGTTCCGGCAACATCGCTTCTACTGAACTGATGGATTGTTTGGTGATAATGGTTTCATTGCCTGTTACCACTTTCACATAATCTTTCATGCTTTCGATATAAAGAATATCGGAGAGCAATACTTTCATCATCTTTCTGTCGGCACGGAAATAAACAAACGCATCTTTGTGTTCGGGTTCAACAATTGAACGTTCCGTTGTGTTGCGTGTTGCAGTTTGTTGATACGCTTTATTCACTGCTTTCAAAAAACGATCGAAGCGGATCGGTTTTAATAAGTAATCCATTACATCCAACTCATAACTTTCCAATGCATATTCCGGATGCGCAGTGGTAAAAATTACTTTTGGCGGATGCGATAATGTTTTTATAAAATCGGTGCCGGACAATTGCGGCATGCGTATATCAAGAAAAATAAGGTCAACGGTATATTGCTGTAAAAAACTGATCGCCTGGATGGCATTGCCACATTCGCCCGACAGTTGCAGCATCGGCGTATCTGCAATGTACTGTTTGATGATATCTCGTGCCGGCGGTTCATCATCAACAATCAAACAACGTATCAACGTTTGGTCATGCATGGGCAACGGTTCTTTCATTAGTTAAAACAGTTGTTGAAGAAACAGGTAATAATTCCAGTTCTGCTTTCAGATTCACAATAAAAACATCCGGTTCATTAATGATCTGTAATTCATGTTTACCGGGATATAGCAGACGAAGTCGTTCCTGTACATTTTTCAATCCAATACCTGTTGGATGCATTTCATTTGTTTGTATTTTTCCATTCAGCAGTTTCATATGAAGCAGATTGTCGTTGATGCTGATGTGTAAACTCACCCACGGATGTTCAAGCATTGTACTGGCGCCATGTTTAAAACAATTTTCTACAAATGGTAACAATAATAATGGTGCAATTGAATATCTGTTGGCATTCGTTGGCAGATCAATTGTTACTTCCAGTTTGTTGCCGTAGCGGAGTTTTTCCAATTCAATGTAGTCGCTAATCATTTTCAGCTCTTTGCCTAATGAAACCTGTTGCTGATTACCCTCATATAAAATGTAACGTAACATATCCGATAATTCCATCAGCATTTTGGAAGCAACAGGAGAGCTGTTGCGTGTATGCGAATAAATATTATTGAGCGTATTGAATAAAAAATGTGGATGTATCTGTGCTTTCAACACCTCTAACTGTGCTTCCATATTTTCTTTTTGCAGAATCAGGTTACGCTGTTCTTTTACATACCAGTGTTTCATTAGTTTGATAGCGGCTGCAATGCCTCCAATGGTAATACCTCCACGTAAACCGGCCAGTAACCCTAAATAGATGGAAAGTCCGATGCCACCCCTTCGGATATTGCTGATATAGTCAGCCCCCATAATTTGCTCACGAACCCACTCAATAATTGTTAGTGAAAGAAAAGCGGCCATTCCCGATGTAATCAGAAAAAGCAACACAACCCATACAACGGTATCAAGATATTTTTGTTTGAGTAAATATCTCGGTATCACAAAATATGCAAGTGAATACGACAGGAAAATATGCGGGACTAAATAGATAAACGATTCGATAGATGATGACAGTAAACGTAGTGGGTAAGAATAACCGCTGCGTACCGCTACAAACGAATACAAAAAACCCTGGAATATCCACCAGAATGCCCAGAAACAGATGTGTCTTGAAAGCCGGTACCTACGTTCGTCCGAAAAAATAAAGGGATATTTTTCGATCATCATGCTTAAAGTTACATAGCTCTTTACGCAATACGAAGTGATTGTACCTGTTCATCGATAAACAGTCTTATTCAGTCGATAAACGGTTTTGAGCGTTGATGGAGAAAGGTGCCCTCGGCACCTTTCTTTTTTTCGTTAGTTTTTTCGGAAGATAGACGCAATAATTTTCTCGTCTTTTATTGCAAGTTCACCCCGTTCGTATGTTGCAATGGCTTGCTCCAATGCCCGTTTCAAACGCATCTTCACTTTTGTGCGTTTGATGTTGAGGGCTACATTTTTCACTTCTTCCTCGTACACCAGGTCGTTCTGCAGATTGTAAAAATAAACAACTGCTTCTTTGGGTTGTTTCACATTGCTCTTGATCACCCAATATCCTTTTTCGGATACAAAACGAGGTGTACTAGGTTGAACGGTTTCTTCCTGCGCAAATGCCGTTACACTGCAACAGATTAAGAAGGCGGCAAGAAGGAAATTCTTCAAATTGTTAAGCATGATAAAAAGGTTTAATGATGAATCGTTTGATGACTGTAAAATTATTACTGTGCAAAACTGAAAAAACAGGAAGTAGACAAGCCACATCAATGCGACGGCAGATTTCATTTTCTAATCGACGAAAGCAGTTGAGCGTTTTTTGGCATTGTTTGCTTGCTGAACTGAACGTTCATCTATTTATTGACTGTTTATGGTCAAATTTCCAATGAATGATACAGATTGGACAGCACACTTACTTGAGTCATATTTTAAGAATTGCAATAGAATTTACTTGCGATATCTAAATCGAATATTATGTTTGTCGCATCAAAACCCCGCAAAAAAATGATTGCTCCTAACAAAACAGAATTAAAAGAGTGGGTTCATAGAATGGAAGAACATTTCCAGCCCGCCAATGTACACTGGTGCACAGGTTCACAGGAAGAATATGATGAGCTTTGTCAACAATTAGTTGATAAAGGAACCTTCATTAAACTGAATCCCGAAAAGCGACCGAACAGCTTTGCCTGCTTCAGTGATCCAAGCGATGTGGCCCGTGTGGAAGACCGCACGTTTATTTGTAGTACACGGAAACAGGATGCTGGTCCCACGAATAACTGGATGGAACCATCCGAAATGAAACATATCCTCGAAGACATTACGAAAGGAAGTATGCACGGCCGAACCATGTATGTGATCCCGTTTTGTATGGGCCCCGTTGGTTCATCGCTTTCCCGTTATGGTGTGCAGATAACCGATAGTGAATATGTAGTGGTGAACATGCGCATTATGACACGCATGGGTGATGACGTGCTGAAACATATCAATGGTGAATGGGTGAAATGTATGCATACACTTGGTGCGCCATTGCAGGAGGGAGAACAGGATGTAAAATGGCCCTGCAATCCAACTGTAAAATATATTTCACATTTTCCTGAAGAGCGTTTGATCATTTCATATGGCAGTGGTTATGGTGGCAATGCATTGCTTGGAAAAAAATGTTTTGCCTTGCGTATTGCAACGGTGATGGGTCGAGACCAGGGATGGCTTGCCGAACACATGTTGCTGATGGGTGTAGAAAATCCACAGAAAGAAAAAACATATATCGCTGCTGCTTTTCCAAGTGCTTGCGGTAAAACAAATTTTGCCATGATGATCCCGCCGAAAGAATTGGATGGCTGGAAGATCACAACCGTTGGTGATGATATTGCATGGATTCACAAAGGTGAAGATGGAAAATTATATGCTATCAATCCGGAAGCAGGTTATTTTGGAGTGGCACCGGGCACTAATGAAAAAACAAATCCCAATGCCATGGCCAGCATTAAGGCCAACACCATTTTTACAAATGTTGCTGTTACAAAAGATGGTGATATTTGGTGGGAAGGGATGACGAAAGAAGTACCCGATGGCTTGACTGACTGGCATGGAAAACCATACGATAAAAACAGTGGAAAGCCAGCAGCACATCCGAATGCTCGGTTTACTGCACCATCCAATCAAAACCCGGCAATTGATTCCGAATGGAATAATCCAAACGGAGTAATTGTTTCAGCTTTTGTATTTGGTGGAAGAAGAAGCACTGCTGTTCCATTGGTCTATCAATCGTTCAACTGGAATTTTGGTGTCTACCTCGCTGCAACAATGGGTAGTGAAATGACGGCCGCTGCATTTGGCGAGTTAGGAAAAGTAAGAAGAGATCCGTTTGCGATGTTACCATTCCTTGGTTATCATATGGGCGATTATTTCAACCATTGGTTACAGTTTGGTCGTGACCTTCCCAACGCACCTCGCATTTTTGGTGTGAACTGGTTTCGCAAAAATGAGAAAGGAGAATTTATGTGGCCCGGCTTTGGTGAAAACATGCGTGTGCTGAAATGGATCGTTGAACGATGCAGCGGAAAAGCAAGTGCTGTTGAATGCCCCATTGGATGGCGGCCACGTTACCGTGACCTTGATTGGAACGGTTTGGGATTTGATCAATTTAAACGTGAAGAATTTCATGAACTGCAGCGGATTGATTCTGAATTATGGAAACAGGAGTTGCTGGGACATGAAGAACTCTTTGAAAAACTATATGATCGTTTACCGAAAGAGTTTTTATTCATGCGGCAGTTATTGTTGAGCGCTTTGTGGCGTTCGCCCAATGAAATGCTGGCACCGGAACAGCATTAATAATAAAGAGCCACTCAACGAGTGGCTCTTTATTTAAAGTATGATGAAGCATAATGCTGAATGCATCTACAGGTTGAATTTCAAACCTCCGTTAATTACAAAACCATCCAGTGGTGCATACACATCACGGAAAACGGGATTGTTGATGGAACCGGTGTAAATACTGTCGAAACGTGTTTGTCTTGTATCAAGAAAATTTTCAAAGTTGATATAGATTGAAAATTTCTCCCACAAACGTTCCACCATAAAACCGGTGATCCAATAAGCTCTGCCGGTGCTTCCGTCGGTCAATTGTTGTTTATCGAAATAGTAAGCTTCCAAACCGGCTTTCCATTTTTCTTCTACTTCATACATCAATACGGCATTAATGCGGTTACGTGCAGTAAGTGGATTTACACGTTTGTTATTGCCTTCATGTATTTCAGTATCTGTAAACGTGTAACCAAGAAAGAGTTTAAAATCTTTATAACCCAATTTGATGTTTGTTTCAATACCTCTTGTATCAATATGGCCGCTGCTGTTTACAAATACATAATTGAAACCACTGGTGCCGGTAAGTAATAATGGATCGTTGATGCGTGTATAAAAGAATAGTTGGTTGATGTTGAAACTGATCTCATCAAACAATTTTGTTTTGTAGTTAACATCTGCATTAAAACCATAGCTTCTTTCCAGTTTATTGTTGTCGCTGATTGGCAGCACCTGTCTGTATTGGATCCGTTCACTCTCTTCTGTAAAGATCGTTGGCGCTTTATAACCCATACCGCCACCAATACGTGAAGTGAACGATTCGGATGGTTTTAGTAAAACAGCTACACGTGGTAAAAAGGCAAAGCCATAGTTTGTTACATAATCGCCACGTACACCACTTTCAATATGCAGCCATTCGTTTGCCTTGAACGTGTTTTGTACAAATGCGCCAACGGTGTTTTGTTGAAAGTTGCGTGCCGGAAAATTGCTGTAAGGACGTTCTTCAAAATTTTCGTTCCATAGATTCATTCCCGCTACCCATTCAGCTATTTCTCCACGACGGGAATAACTGGCTTCCGTAAAACTGTTCAACTGCCGGCCTTCAAACACATAACCCGGCGAACTGAGTTGTCTGTTAAAATAACTTACACTTTGTTTAACGTTGAAATGACTGTGTTCGCCAAAATCGTGATCGATCGATAGCTGCGACGACAACCGTTCTGATTTATTTTTTTCAAAGTATCCTGAGCTTGTATTTTCCTTGATATAATCCATATTGCCACCTAACCGGTTTTCAATGCCGGCATTGATGCGCCAAACAATGGTCGTTTTATCAGATGGATAGAAAAACAAACTAGGATTAACCGTATAGCGTTGAAATTCGGGAATAGCTGATAGATTAATATCTGCCGGATCATAGGCCACGTTACTGTTGCGTGATGTAAAAATGGTGAGCCCGAATTTCCTGAAGCGCTGACCATAAAACATGTTTACATCCAACCCTAAGGCATTTGTGCCATTGAGATGAAACTTCAACTCACGGTCAGCAGTAGGTGTTTTTGAGATCAGGTTCACCAAACCTGCAATGGCACCACCACCATACAATGTGGAGGCAGCGCCTTTGATCACTTCCACCTGTTTCAGATCAAGCGGCGGAATTTGTAACAAACCCAATCCGCTGGCAGCTCCGTTAAATAAGGGAAATCCATCTTTCAACAGTTGCGTGTAGCGTCCATCCAAACCCTGTATGCGAATAGATGCATTGGCTGATGTGGCAGATGTTTGTTGTGTTTGTATACCTGTGCTTTCATTGAGCAGCATACGAATGTCGCCCGGTTTCATATTCGCTTTTTCATCCAGCTCTTCACCGGCAATAAACTCTACCCTGGTAGGAATGTTTTGAAAGGTTCTTGTGCTGCGTGTAGAGGTGATGATGATCTCTTCTTCTTCCCCTTCTTCAGCTTCGAGCAAAATGCTGAGCGGCCCGCTCGTTGGTATTGTTACGTTTGCCTTTGTTGTTTCATAACCAACATACGATACTTCAACTGTATAATCTCCTTGTGCCAAATTACTGAAGGTGGCTGTACCGGTGCTGTCGGTAACAGTTGATTGTTTTGTACCAACGAGTAGTACAGTTGCCGATGCTAATGCTTCTTTTGTTGTTTGATCTTTTACGATGACGGTAAGTGAATGTTGTGCGATGCTTTTACTGCCGATGCATACCAGCATCAACAGCAAGAATAATTTCTGCATGATTGAATGATTGATTTAAGTTGAGAAATAACAGGAGCTGTTAACTCAACTTTGGGGGTTGCCAGATAGGGCGGTAAACATCAAATACAGGAAGATCGCTGATCACCGGATGAAATACGGCAAACTGTGCCGGTGTTTTGATGTTTACACAATTGCACACACGCATCAGTTGCACTCCGCAACAGGCGCAGTCGCAATACGGCGGACAATCATCCTCTTCATTTGAATCAGAAGAATGTGTTGTTGCAACAACTGCTGATTCATCTTCGAATGAAAATACTTCTTCCGGACATGGGAAAATGTTCAGCAGCAACAAATAAACCGTAAGCAGTGCAACAATGAATTTCACCATACAAAACTAAACGATAGAACTGTGCACACAGAAAATATTCCTGCTGCCATGTTGCAAAAATAAAATCACACAGCCTCTATATTTTTACTGCTGTACCCGTTGCTACCACCATGAGCATACTGCCACCACTACCCACCGTTTCAAAATCAAGATCAATACCTACTACTGCGTTGGCGCCAAGCTGTTGTGCTTTTTGTTGCAATTCAACCAAGGCATTTTGCCGGGCTTCTTCAATCACACGTTCATAGGTGCCGCTTCGGCCACCCACAATATCACGGATGCCTGCAAACAGGTCTTTAAAAATATTAGCGCCAATAATTGCTTCGGCAGTAACAATACCAATGTATTGCTGAATGGGTTTGCCTTCAATAGTGGGTGTTGTTGTGAGTAGCATAGTTTTTTGTTTTAAAGGTACAACTCGGCAGAAGTCCGCAAGGTCATCTAACTAAAAATTCTTCTGCTTACATACAGCATACAGTGTTAGCTTTATTTTTCTATATTAGCCCCGCTTATGAATCGTCCCAAAACCAACCGGCACCGAATCTGCATAGCAATACTGCTGTTTTCTCTTTTCAACTGTCCGGTTGTGGCAGAAACATCTGCACCTACTGTAAATGAAATCATCAAATCATTAACTGGAAATTCCAGTAAAGCTGTTTTATATGATTATGCGTTGGTAGAACCGATTGCCAAAAGCAAACAGTCAGCAGCAATTTTTCGTGAGTTGGAAGAAAAAGCGGATAACCATCAATTACGGGCACGGATCTATGGACTGAAAGCCGGAGTGCTTTATTACGAAGATGTAGATCCGAGTAACAACAGCTTAGGAGAAGAAGACCGGGTAAGTTCCGCAGCGAAATCGGAAATTCTTGAATTATGGAAAAAAACAATGAACGAAGCATATCTATCAGGTGATGATCGTTTGATTGCAGTGGCAAGTATTTTTTACGGAAATTCCTGCTCGATAATGAAAGAACTCGAGTTGGCGGTAACATACACAATGAACGGGTTGGAGCTGAATGAGAAACTGGGTATTACCAACAGCCCGGACAATTACATGGTGGTGGGGGAGATATTTTATAAAATAAGAGAGTATGAGGAATGCGCAAGAAACAGTGTTAAGGCATTTCACATATTTGAAACATTGAAACGGCCGGGTGATACTGTTGGCATGTTGTTCACCAGCAATACAGCAGCGCTGGGTTATCATCGCCAACAGCAATACGATTCAGCTTTTTTCTGGTACAACACATCACTCAAAATAGCAACTGCATTGAAGCTCGATATATGGAAAGGAATTATCGGGGGCAACATGGGGCAGATGTATTTCGAGCAAAAAAAGTACGATACTGCACTTGCATTATTTCTGGCAGATCATCAATTCAGTAAAGAAGGAAAGTTGTACGATAATGCGGCTAATTCGCTGCAGTGGGCTGCACGCATTCAGGTGCAGTTAGGTAATAAATCTGCCGCTTTGAAATACGTACGGGAGGCACTCAGTCTCCTGGAACACACGCCGGAAATGTTCTATCTCCGCAACACTTACTATGCAGCCGTGGATGTGTTCAAAGCAATGGGCAACTACGATAGTGCTTTTTATTACAACACAAAGTATAATGCGTTGAACGATTCATTAGAGAGAGTAATTACCTTAAGTGGTATTGCCGTTTCCAAAGCAAGGGCCAATGATGAAAAAAGCAGATACAGCATTCAATCTCTCCAAAAAGAAAAAGAAAAACAGTTGTTTCAGCGTAATATTTTGATCGCTGCGATTATTCTGTTGGGGATTGTTGGTTTCCTCGTAATTACAAGGCAGCGACTGAAAGCGAAGTTGCAGGTAGAGCGTATGGAAAAGGAAAAACAACGGATGCAACAGGAAATTGCATCGGCCCGTGAACAACTCAACATGTTTACCGAAAACATTGTGGAGAAAACCAGCCTCATTGAAAAACTGGAAGAGCAGGTAAAGGGCAATAGCGTATCCGCCGAACAGCAACTGCTGATCACCGAACTCAGCCAGCAAACGATCTTAACGGAAGATGACTGGTTGAAGTTTAAATCACTCTTCGAAAAAATTTATCCGTCCTTCTTCCAGAAACTGAAAGAGAATTCGGCCGATATAACAGTGGCCGAGCAACGCATGGCGGCTCTTACACGCATGCAGTTAACCAGCAAACAAATGGCCGCCATGCTGGGTATTTCGGTTGACAGTGTGCATAAAACAAGGCAACGGTTGCGTCAACGCCTGCAATTGAGTTCAGATACAAATCTCGACGAATACATTGCCGGTATTTGATCTTATCCGGATACAGTATAGCGAAATTTCGTATCAGCTTGCAGTCGATTCAAGAGAATGAAGATGCACTTTCTTACATTAAAAGAAGCATCTTACGACACACTGTTTTCAATTTAATAAGCGAAGCTGCCTCTACATTGAGGACGTTATCTCCATTTATTTTTTTATATTTTGTTATTATGAGTTGTTTCAAAACCCAATTACTCCGCATCTGCATTGTCAGTTCATTTGCACTGCTTTGTTTGTGTTCGTTGAATGCACAATCAAAGAGTTTTAACGTAGATGAAGTAGCAAAGCTGTTAAACGATCCCTCAAAAAAAGGTGGGTTTTCGGCAGAATCATTAGGCTTGAAAATTTTTAAAAGCGGGAATGCAGATTCGGTTTTGTCGGCCTTAGAAGAAAAAATGGAAACGCATGCCGCCTGGTCCTATTTCTACATGATCAAATCCACAGTTGTTTATCTCGAAGGGCTTAAAGCCGATTCAAATAATCACGAACCAAAACTCAATCCGCTAGTAAAACCAAAAGCCATGGAACTGTTTGCAAAAGCAATGCAGGAAGCCTATTTAACCGGAGATGATCGGTTTATTGCACAAACAAGTATTGTTTACGGACTCAGGTGCTATGCTATGAAAGAACTTGAACTTGCCGTAACCTATGCTTTGAATGGGTTGGAACTGAATGAGAAACTTAACATCGAAAACAGCCCCCCGAATCATATGGTGGTTGGTGAAATTCTATATAAGATCAGGGAATACAAAGAAAGTGTGAAGCATAGTCTGAAGGCTTATACGATATGGGAACAGCGAAATGCGACGAATGAAAAAAAACGAATGATGTGGAGCTGTAATACGGCAGCGCTTGGTTATCACCGCCTGCAGCAATACGATTCAGCTTTTATCTGGTACAGGAAAGCGATGGAATTGGCAGATGAATTAAAGCTGGAAGTATGGCAAGGAATCATCAGCGGAAATATGGGACAGGTTTATTATCAGCAAAAAAAATATGACTCAGCACTCGTTTTGCTGTTAACCGATTACCGGATCAGTACAAAAGAGGAATTGTTTGATAATGCAGCTAATTCTTTGCAATGGGCAGCACGCACACAAGTACAATTAGGGAATAAATCAACGGCGTTAAAACAGTTGCGGGAAGCGATGGCACTACTGAAAAACAATCCCGATGTACATTATTTGAGAAATGCATTATACACCGCAACAGAAGTATTTAAAGCATTAGGCGAGTACGACAGTGCTTTTTATTATAATGCAAAACATGCTGCGCTGAACGATTCACTGGAAAGAGTGATTGCATTAAGTGGTATCGCTGTTTCCAAAGCAAGGGCCAACGATGAAAAAAACAGGTACAGTATCCAATCTTTACAAAAGGAAAAAGAGAAACAGGTACTGCTGCGTAATATATTAATTGCTGCCATTGTGCTCTTGGGTATTGTTGGATTCCTTGCAATTACAAGACAGCGATTGAAAGCAAAATTACAGGTCGAGCGAATGGAACAGGATAAACAACGCATTCAACTGGAGATTTCATCAGCCCGTGAGCAGCTCACTATGTTTACTGAAAACATTGTGGAGAAAACCAGCCTTATTGAAAAGCTGGAAGAACAGGTAAAGGATAAGAGCTTATCCACCGAAAAGCAATTGCTGATTACCGAACTCAGCCAACAAACCATATTAACTGAAGATGATTGGTTGAAATTTAAATCGCTCTTCGAAAAAATTTATCCGTCCTTCTTCCAGAAACTGAAAGAGAATTCGGCTGATATAACAGTGGCCGAGCAACGCATGGCGGCTCTTACACGAATGCAGTTAACCAGCAAACAAATGGCGGCCATGTTAGGCATTTCGGTTGACAGTGTACACAAAACAAGGCAGCGGTTGAGGCAACGTCTTCAACTAAGCTCCGATATCAATCTCGACGAATACATTGCAGGCATTTAATTTACTTTAATCTTTTCCAGGCAAAACAGACTCCCGATTTGAATTGTCCGGATTTTGTCCTGCTTCAAAAATGCAGATGAATGCAGGCATGCATTATTTTCATGTTCCTGACAATTCATTGATTGAAATAGCTACACGGCAGTTTGTCCGAAACCCAACGTGTAGAACCATCTTTCTTGAAAACAGGTAAGCGGTTCATCAATCGTTTTAAGGCCGTTCTAACCTGCATCTTACTTTTTCCTCATGTTGATTAGATCAAGTATCAAAACCCATTTTCTAATGGGTTTTCTTTTTTTAAAGTTGCACAAAGACTCTGTTTGAACCTTGTTCTAAAAATTAAGTACTGAAAACTCCTGTAGTTGAACCCGTTGATAACAAAGGGGTTTTATTAAGCTGTCCGGTCTTTGTCCGGTGCCTGTCAGTATTTTGTACCCCCACCTGTCAGCCTTTTGTCGCTTCAAATACTTGCATTGCCCTTTGCTTGCAACCTACCTTACCACCCATATTCTTTTTCATCTGAAACTGCATGTATGAGAAAAAAAGACTGGACTCTGCTGGTATTGATTATCACCGTCCTGTTCCTCATCCTCCTTGTGTATTTCATTTTCGAAAAACGAATTGAAGCCATACCTGATAACATCAACTGACAGTTCCGATACCCTGCGTTAGCCCAAACTTTTCTTAATCACCAAACCTAAAATGTATGTACAGGGTTAAAACCATCTGCCAAAAATTGCTGCTGAATCAGCGGGTCCATTTTAAACATTTATTTATGCTACTGCTTCTTGGCAGTAGTATTGCAGCCTTTGCCGGGCTGTATGCGAAAAAGGGAACCAACCTTTCGCAGTTTACCGTTATCAAAAGCCTGTTCAGCAAAACAGCTGTTCCGGCGTATGCAGATTCAATTGTGCAGTTAAAAGCAACGAATATTACAGCTACGCAGGCAACACTCAGTTGGGCAAAATCTGCAATTGCTGAAAAGTATACAGCAACAGTATACAGGAAGGGATTGAAGGTGAAAAGTATAAGCACTTCTGCCAACACAACAACTGTTACCGCACTTGATGCCGGTACAACCTATACCTGGAAGGTAACCGGTGCTTTGAGTAACAGTACATCTTCAACCGCCACATTTACGACACTTGCTGGAGGAGAAGCGGTTGAGGGCGAAGGGCCGGAAGGTCAGTTTCTGATTTTAGATCCTGAAATTGGAGGCGGTGGAGGTGGAGGTGGTGGAGGTGGGTGCACTGCTCTAACCTGGTACCTCGATGCTGATGGGGATGGATACTGGAAGGAAGGTACGGGATCTGTTAGCAAATGTACTTCACCTGGTGCAGGCTATAGAAGCAGCGGCCTGATAGCAGGTGGCGATTGCAATGATGGAAATAGTGCTGTATATCCCAATGCACCAGAAATTCCTAGCGATAATATAGACAATAACTGTAACGGACAAAACGATGAGACTGATGCCGTTTTTACTTTTTACCGGGATGCAGATGGAGATGGTAAAGGCAATCCTGCTATTTCAACAACAGCCACTACAACCATAGCACCCGCTGGATATGTGGCCAATGCGCTTGATTGCAACGATAATGATGCAACAAATAGTACCATCCGTTATGTAAATGCTGGTGTGGCTGCCAATGGTAATGGTACAAGTTGGGGCAATGCCTATAAATATCTACAAGATGCATTGAACGATGATCTAGGCTGCGTAACCGAGATTTGGGTAGCGAAAGGCACTTATTATCCGGATGAAGGAACAGGTATCATTGATAATGATAGAACAGCATCCTTTAAACTATTAAAAGATGTCTCTATATATGGAGGTTTTGTAGGAACAGAAACCAGTTTAAATCAGCGCTTTTGGGAAAGTAATCCAACTATTCTAAATGGAGATTTAAACAGAAACGACGCATCCAATTTTACAAACATGTCTGAAAATTCTCATCATGTTATAAATGGAGGTGATGCTGGTGTAACAGGGAGTAGTAAGTTAGATGGATTTATTATACGAGGGGGGAGCGCTTTCGTATCCACAGTCTATGAGCCAAATAATTTGGGCGGTGGTATGTATATTTTGGAAGCTACACCCTTCATTGTGAATTGCAAGTTTATAAATAACAGGGCTTATTACGGTGGGGGAGTTTATCTGGGACCCCCTGATGCGGCTTCAGGTCGTGGTGCTGTTTTTTTAAATTGTGAATTTGATGGAAATATGGCTATTGCAGACGGAGGAGGTGTTTACAGCAAAGATTCATACAACATTTTTTATAACTCCAAGTTTTTGAATAACAAGGCTTCTATCGGAGGGGCATTAATGCTCTCAGAAGATAGAAATATTCCATTAGGTACTCCTTATGGAATGCAATTGGTGAACTGCCTTCTATACAAAAACGAGGCAACCAACGGTGGCGCAGTTTTCAATACAGGGTCCTACTTATATGTTATTAATTCAACTTTTAATGGTAATCGTGCAACTCAAAAAGGAGGAGCCTTATATTTAACGGGCAACTGTGAGGCTGTTAACTCTATTTTTTGGGAGAACGCTGCAGGAGAGGAAGGCCCCGAAATTTTCTATTGGATAACAGATGGAATAATTAAAGTGACTTACTCCATTGTTCAAACAGGATTTTTCGGTACAGGTAATCTTAAAACCGATCCTCAATTTGTCAACGCTGCTGCCGGAGATCTCCGCTTATCATCAAGTTCACCTGCAATTAATGCTGGCAGTGATGAATTATACCAGGAGGGTGTTATTTATTCACTCGACTTGGATTCTAAGCCACGCAAGTTTGGTGTTATTGATATGGGGGCCTATGAACTACAGGTACAGGTTCAACCATGTCCTTCCATTTCTTCAATCACTACAAGCCCCACACCTGCATCCTGCCAAGGCACTAATGTTACGCTCACAGCTTCGGGCTTAATGGGTATGGGTGCTACTTATGGTATTACATTTAAATACTTTAATGAACAAACGACTGATCCCTATACAGGCGGGACAGTGATAGCCTCTTTGGCAAACAGTAGTTTGACAGACAATGGCACAGTGGCAACTACTTCCACATCTGCGCTACCATCTGGCAACGGGTTCATCTACGCAGTGTTATCGCCTGTGCCGGCAAATACTGAATGCAGACCTGCGCAAATGGTCAATGTCACGATAAATACCTTATCAACACCGCCCACAAGTATAACCGGCACAACCACGATTTGCAGCGGTCAAAGTACTACGCTGACACTTTCGGGTGGAACAGCGGGAACTGCTGCTACAGCACAATGGTTTGCAGGTTCATGCGGAAGCACGCTTATTGGAACGGGTAACAGCATTACTGTTTCGCCAACAGGCAACACGACCTATTTTGTAAGATATAGTGGAACATGTAATACCACCACCTGTGCATCGGTAGCGGTAACGGTTCAAAGTTTATCAATAGCGCCCACAAGTATAACCGGTACAACTACAATTTGTAGTGGTGCAAGTACTACGCTGACGCTTTCAGGTGGAACAGCGGGTACTGGTGCAATAGCAGAATGGTTTAGCGGTTCATGCGGAGGCACGCTTATTGGAACGGGTAACAGCATTACTGTTTCACCAACAGGCAACACTACCTATTTTGTAAGATATAGTGGAACATGTAATACCACCACTTGTGCATCCGTTGCGGTAACAGTCCAAACCTTATCAACAGCGCCCACCGGTATTACCGGCACTACTACGATATGCAGCGGTGGAAATACTACGCTGACGATTTCGGGCGGAACAGCGGGTACTGGTGCAATAGCCCAATGGTTTAGCGGTTCATGCGGAAGCACGCTTATTGGAACTGGTAACAGCATTACTGTTTCGCCAACGGGCAACACTACCTATTTTGTAAGATATAGTGGAATATGTAATACCACCACCTGTGCATCAGTAACAGTAACAGTTCAAGCCTTATCAACAGCGCCAACAGGTATTACCGGCACAAACACGATTTGCAGTGGCGGAAGTACCACATTAACGATTTCGGGTGGAACAGCGGGTACGGGTGCAATAGTAGAATGGTTTGCCGGCTCATGTGAGGGCACGCCTATACAAACAGGAACAAATTCGATTAATGTATCTCCTGCTGCTACAACCACATATTATGCACGGTATAAAGGCAGTTGCAATACAACAGAGTGTGCAATGCGAACAGTCACGGTTAACACGTTATCCGTAGCGCCAACTGGTGCCACAGGTAACCTCGTTATTTGCTCCGGCGAAAGCACCACGTTAACAGCAGCCGGTGGATTTGCAGGCACTGGTGCTACAGCAGAATGGTTTACGGGTGCATGCGGAGGCACGCCTATTGGTACAGGTAACAGCATTACTGTTTCGCCCACGGGTACAACAACCTATTATGTACGTTATGCCGGTATTTGTAATGTTACCACCTGTGCTACTATAACGGTAATAGTAAAAAGTTTATCAACGGCGCCAACTATCAACGGCACAAACATTATCTGTATCGGAGGAAGTACTACATTGACGGCTTCTGGCGGAATACGGGGTACTGGTTCAATAGTAGAATGGTTTGCCGGCTCATGCGGAGGCACACCTATACAAACAGGAACAAATGCTATTACTGTATCGCCTGTTACCACCACCACTTATTATGCACGTTATAAAGGTGATTGCAATACCACCGAGTGTGCAATGCGAACAGTAACGGTAAATACGTTGTCCGTTGCACCAACGGGTGCATCAGGTAACCTCATTATTTGTGCTGACGAAAGTACCACCTTAACGATAGCAGGTGGAACAGCGGGAACTGGTGCTACAGCACAGTGGTTTGCCGGCTCATGCGCAAGCACGCTTATTGGAACGGGTAACAGTATTACTGTTTCGCCCACTGGCACAACCTCCTATTTTGTACGTTATGCCGGCATTTGCAATACCACTACCTGTGCATCAGTAACAGTAACGGTGAATACAGCCGCTTCAATTGTTGGACCGGGAAATCTCAATGTTGCGAATGCAGCCGGCCAATGCGGGGCAGCCGTTACTTACTCAAGTACAATTACAGGCAACCCTGCACCCGTAGTTACCTATCAGTTTTCGGGTGCTACCAATGGATCAGGTCCGGGCACTGGCAGTGGTTCCTTTTTTAACGTGGGCACAACTGATGTACTGCTGGTCGCTGAAAATGATTGCGGTGTCAGTAGAAGCACATTCTCAGTAACAGTTGCTGACAGTGAGCCGCCAACGGTTAACACGCAATCTGCAATCGTGTATCTGAATGCAGCAGGTACAGCAAGTGTAACAGTAGCCCAGATTGACAATGGATCAACCGACAACTGTGGTATTGCAACACGAACTTTGGATATAAGCAGCTTCACCTGTGCAAATGTTGGAGCGAACACGGTAACCTTAACAGTGAAAGATGTAAATGGAAATGAAGCAAGTGCAACAGCCACAATAACTGTTGTTGATGATATCAAACCAACAGTTAAAACCCAATCTGTAACCGTTTACCTGGATGCAAATGGCAACGCAAATGTAACGGCCGCACAAGTTGACAATGGTTCAACTGATAATTGCGCTATTGCCACACGAGTACTAAATATTACCAGCTTCACATGTGCCAATGTTGGAGCGAACACGGTTACATTAACAGTAAAAGATGTAAATGGAAATGAAGCCAGTGCAACAGCCACAGTAACAGTGGTTGACAATATAGCGCCAACAATCAGCAGTGTTAAAGCCAGTCCTTCATCACTCTGGCCTCCAAACCATAAAATGAAAGCCGTAACTGTAACAACCGTGAGCACCGATAATTGTGGCACACCCGATTGTAAGATCATCAGTGTAAGCAGTAACGAACCACAGGAAGGAACAGGTGATGATGATGTTGCAGGTGATTGGCAAATCACAAGCAATAATACCGTTAACCTGCGTGCAGAACGGTCTGGTTCGGGTAATGGTAGAATTTATACGATAACAGTTGAATGTAAAGATGCATCGGGCAACCCAACACAGTCAACAACCAATGTCATCGTAGCACATAATATTACTGCACCAATGAGTGGCTCGTCCTACAAAATCGGAAGCACCGTAAGTTTTGCGGGCACCTTCTGGGATGTACCAGGTAACAAGCACACCGCCCGTTGGGTAATTGATAACAGCACTGTTACAGGCCGAGTAACAGCCGAACCAAGTGGATTGAAAAACGGAACGGTTACCGGTAGTTATAAATTCAGCACAGCAGGTGTGTACAAACTGAAAATGGAAATCATCGATCAGAACGGTAATGTAAGCTATGCTAATACCAATGGCGATATGGATGCCATTGTGGTGATCTATGATCCAAACGGAGGCTATGCATTTGGTGGTGGTAAGTTTTACTCAGAGGCAGGAGCACAAACAGCCAACCCGTCCGCAAAGGGAATGGTGAGCTATGGCTTCCAGAGCAACTACTTCAAAACGGCTACTTATCCAAAAGGTGAAACACAACTGGAGTTTAAAGTAGGCGACTTCGAATTCAATGCGCTCAACTACGAGTACCTCGCCATCTCAGGAGCCAAAGCACAGTTCAGAGGAAGTGGCAAGATCACGAATGGACAAAGTGGTGTGAGCTTTATTATGACAGTTGTAGATGGTGAGTTAAATGGAACAGGCATTGATAAAATTCGTATGAAGATCTTCAATAAGAATACCGGTGAAGTGTTCTACGATAATCAACCGGGAGCAAGCGATGATATTGACCCAATAACGGTTGTAAAAGCGGGAAGCGTTGTTACCATCGTAAACCCTGATGCAACAAGTGGAGGCGGCAGTACAGGTGGTGGAGGTAAACCAACCAAACGTGAAGGTGAGTTTACAACCGAAACCTTCGAAGTCATCACCGCACCAAACCCGAGCGACAGTTACTTCACCTTAACCGTGAAAAGCAGTAACACAACCGATCGCATTTTGGTACGTGTAATGGATGAACTGGGCAGAGTGGTAGAACAAAAAGAAAATGTGATGTCTGGCACCACCATCCGCTTTGGTGATCGATACATTCCCGGTATGTACTTTATTATGGTACAACAAGGGAAGAATAGTAAGGCAGTAAAATTGATACGTCGATAATTTTATTGGTTTAAGTAAAGTGAGGCCGCCTGTTTCTACGGGCGGCCTTTTTATTTCGAAAAAATAAAAAGGCTTACTGTTAAAACAATGCAAACAGTTTTCTCATCTTGTGCATTTTTACAAGCCACTGCATCCAATTGAAAAATCAACGCTATGCAATCGTATCGCAAACCATTACTGGCTGCTGTAGTTATACTCGCAGCTATTGTTACCGTGTCAGCATTTAATGAACCTAAAAAACGTAAACAAGTAATTACACAAACACAAACACAAACTCAGACTCAACCACATCCTTCAGCCGTTCAAACACCATCTTTGCAAACGCAAACGCAATCGGCACAAAATGAAACACTTCCTCCTCCAACAACCGATCAAAAAATACAGGTCGCTATTTTGCTTGATGTAAGTAATAGTATGGATGGACTAATCGATCAGGCAAAAGCTCAACTCTGGACAATGGTGAATACACTCGGTCGTGTACATTGCGATAACAAAGCCAATCCAAAAATTGAAATTGCTTTGTATGAATATGGTACACCACGGAATGATGTGCGTAGTGGTTATATCAAACAGATCAATAATTTCATTACTGATCTTGATTCGCTTTCTGAAAATCTGTTTGCCTTAACTACCAATGGTGGTGATGAATATTGTGGCCATGTTATTTTCAAATCAATACAGCAACTAAAGTGGGATGCAAACCCCAATTCATACAAAGTTGTTTTTATTGCAGGGAATGAAAGTTTCCGCCAAGGCAATGTGAGTTTTACACAGGCTTGTACGGAAGCAAAAAGTAAAGGCGTGATCGTGAACACCATTTATTGCGGCGATCGTCAGCAGGGTATTCGTGAATACTGGAATCTGGTTGGGGAATGTGGTAACGGCAGCTTCAGCAACATCAACCAGGATCATAAGATCGAAGACATTGCGACACCTTATGATGATGAGATCTTTAAACTCAATGAGAAATTGAACGGCACTTATATCACCTATGGGGCAAGAGGTCAGGAGTACTATAGCAAGCAACAGCAAATGGATGTGGCGAATGAAGCTATGAGTAAAAAAGCTGCCATCAAACGTGCCGAAACAAAAAGTAATTCGAAAGTATATAACAATGCAGGTTGGGACCTGGTTGATCGTGCAGGAGAGAATGAAGCAGAAATTGAAAAGATCGACAAGAAAACATTACCCGACAGTTTACAGAACAAAACAACAGCACAACTGAAAGTGATCGTGAATCAAAAGAAGAAAGAACGTGCTGCTATTCAAACAAAGATCATTGCATTGAATCAGCAGCGTCAGCAATACATCAACGATCAGAAAAAGAATGGTGGTGGCACAACAGTTTCAACACTTGAAACAGAAGTGGAACGAATTATTAGCGAACAGGTAAAACGTTTCAAGATGAAGGTGCAGTAATAAATAAAACAATCATGTTGAATGAAGAATCAAGAGCAGATCAAAGCTGCATACTTGGTTCTTCATTCTTCATTTGTGCCTGCACTTTTCGTCCTTCCTTTACAATGATCTCAATGATCTCTTCAATATCTTTCTTTGATGTACGGAAGTTGACAATGCATCCTCGTAAACAATACTTGCCGGCGATAACTGCATTGGATAAGAACACCTCGCCGCCTTGTTGCAGATCGTTCAGCAATGCTTCGTTCAGTTTGTTTAAATAGGTTGCGGTTACTTCACTGTAGTTTTCAAAATTCAATGGAACATAACGAAGCGTAGTAATGCTCAGGTTTTGTGTTACTGCTTCCAGCTCGGGATGCTGATCAGCTAAATCAAAAAACAATTTCGATAATTGAATATCATCATCAATCATTTTGATATAACCACTGCGACCTACCTGTTGCAACATCATCCAGACTTTCAATGCACGGAAACCACGGGAGTTCTGTAAGCCATACTCATAAAAGTTTTGGGTAAGAGCTTCATCATTATTGCCGAAATTGTAATAAACAGGATGCGAACTGTAAGTATCGATCAAGTGATTGGGATCTTTTACTAACGTACAGCCTGCTTCCAACGGACTGTATAACCATTTATGCGGATCAAGTGCAATGGAATCCGCATCTTCAATGCCGGCAAATAATTCTTTTTGTTCAGGAATAACCGCAGCAGGTATACCATAAGCCCCATCAATATGAAACCACAGATCATACTTTTTGCAAATAGCAGCAATGCCTTTCAGATCATCCACAACACCGGTGCTCACATCGCCGGCAGTACCAACTACAAGGAATGGTTTCTTGCCATTCTGCAGATCAGCTTCAATGGTTTCGATCAGCACATCGTTGTTCATTTTGTTATTTGCATCCGTCTCAATCCAACGGATCGCATTCATACCATGACCAAATAACACCGCTGCTTTTTCGATCCATGTATGTGTTGTTTTTGGACAATACAATACCAGTTCAGCTCCGGCTTTTGCAAGACCTTCCGCTTTCAAATTCTTTGGTGCTTTGGCTGTTCTTGCTGCAAGGAATGCAGTGAAGTTGGCCATATTGCCACCACTCACCAACACACCACCATACGATGGAGAAACACCAATCAACTCCGCTAACCATCGTACAGTTTGCTTTTCAATAGCAGTGGCCATGGGGCTTAAAATGTTGGCGCCAACATTCGGATTCACAGTTGCTGCAAGTAAATCTGCCAATGCACCAATTGGCGCAGCAGACGAAGTGATATAACCCATGAATTTCGGATGACCATTGAGCAGTGAATGATTCATCATTAATTCGGTTGCCCTCTCAAGTAACGCAGAGGCATTTGTTCCTTGCTCAGGTAAAGAGGCAGTACCTAATAACTGTTGAATCTGTTGCGGTGTTTCGCCGGTGGTCACTGGTTTTTGATCAATGTTGCTGATGAAATCAGCAATGCTGTCAATTAATTTGTAGCCCATTTGTTTGAACTCTTCCTGGTTCATTTCAATGGCTGCTTCACGGTTAGTGGTCATGTATATTTTTTATTTGTGTCAAAAAACTGTTTCAGGATCGTTGCGGTTAGCTATTAACGTTTTACTGAGTGCGAATGGAAAGGAAGGGTCAAGTTAATTCATTTAGCAGAGTTTTACAACCGGGAAGAAGAAATTGTAATAAACAACAACGCCACTACATTTCTGCAGTGGCGTCATTAAGTACTTTTATCTTCTTATCTCGTTCTTACTTTGTTTCTTTCATCAATTCCTTCACCGCAACTTCTAATTGCTGGTCATTACCCATACTTACTTTTTCATTTTCCGGTTTCACTTTAATGTCAGGTTCTGTTTGTGCGTTCTCTAAATACTTACCATTGGAATCTTTACAACCAACAGTTGGTGCACCCCAACGGATACCGGTATCCATCAAACTTTCCCATGCAGCAAAACTACAAGTGCCGGGCACCGGCATACCAACCAGTTTGCCAATACCAACTTCCTTCACCATATAAGCATAACAATGTCCATCACTGTAATTGCCTTCATTTGCCAATGAAATACTTGGCTTGGTCCAGCGGAAGTTTGGTTCAAATCCATTGCTGCGTGTATCTGTTGCATAGTCCATAAACTTTTTACCGCTCAGGAACATCGCCAGATCTGCAACAAGATCACCACCACCGTTATTACGGGTGTCAACTACAATTCCTTTCTTCTGGAAATGTTTACCCATGATCTCTTCATACGTTGTACGGAACGCACCATCGTTCATACCGGGAATATGTACATAACCCAATGTGCCGTTGCTCATCTTATCAACTTCATCCGCATTGCGTTTTACCCAACGTGCATAAAGTAAACGGCTTTCTTCGCCGATGGTAACAGGCTTTACGATCAATTCTTTTTTCGTTGTGCCATCCACCAATACAAGCAATGTATTTTTTCCTGCTTTACGATTGAGGTATTGAGCAATGTCTTTATCAGGAGTGATCAATTCGCCATCGATCGACTCAATGATCATCCCTGCCTTTACATTCATGCCGGCTTTATCCAGCGGACCATCTTTGATCACTTCCAGTATCTTGATACCGTTGCCTTTGAAATTCACATCATAAAAAATACCGAGTGCAGCAGTAGCATCAGCAGTTGGATTGTTAGCACCACCGTATGCTGCACCGCTGTGGCTCACATTTAATTCACCCAACAATTCACTGAGTAATTCACTCATTTCATAATTGTTGCCAATGCCTGGTAAATGTTTTTCATAGTCAGGTTTGTAACTGTCCCAATCAATGCCATGGAATGATTGGGTGTAGAATGTATTTTTTGTTCTGCGCCATACATGATCAAATTGGTATTGACGTTCTTTCAATCCGTCAACGATCATTTCGCCATTGATGCTGATGCGGTCTTGCTTACCACTGTTGGGATCAATTTTTGCAAAGCCACCATCTGTATTCAGGAAAATACTCTTCTGTTCTTTGTCCCACACCATATTGGCAAAGCCTGCATTGAGCGGAACCAACATTTTTGTTTCTTTTGTGCGGAGATTAGTGGTCCACAAATTCATTCCACGTTCAAAACGGGCGAGGTAATAGAGTGTTTCACCATCTTTGCTGATGAGTGCATCGCCCATTGCAGATGAATGGATCGTTAGTTTTGTTTTACGTTGTGTAAGTCCATCCCAATCGATCACTACTGAATCTTTAGCAGGCGTTTTCTTTTTCGTTGTATCGGCTTTTGCTTTTGTTTCTTCAGTTTCCTTTAATAACGCCGCATCTTCTTTGCTCAATTTAAAACGATCGAATGCATCTTGTGTAAAGAACAACGCATACGCATCACTTTGTGCGCCGCCGCTCATGGCTGCTCCACGCAAACCATCACGGTTGCTGAACCACAACATGGCTTTGCCACCATTGATCCACTTGGGACGGGAATCATTAAACCCACTTTCGGTAAGGTTTACAATTTTTTTACCGTCAGCACTTACCAAACCTACTTCACCCACAGCACTGCCGGGCATTGCATAATCAAACAACAACCATTTGCTGTCGGGGCTCCATTGGAAGTATTGATCGTTTTCTGTCCATGCAAAAAGATAATCGCCATTTAAAATGGTACGACTTTGTTTTGATGCAAGATTGTAAATGCGTAATTGATTTCTGTTTTCAATGAATGCAATTTCTTTTCCATCAGGTGAGTACACCGGTTGTGTATTGGTATTCTTATTTTCAAGCACTGCTGTTTCTTTCAAAATAGTAGACGCATAGAAATACGGTTCTTCTTTGCGTTCCATCCTGGTTTCATATACACTCCATTTACCATCACGTTCGCTGCAATAGAGAATGCTTTTTCCATCGGGCGAAAAATTCACACTGTTTTCTGCTTCGGGTGTGTTGGTAATACGTTTGGTAATACCACCATCAACGCTGGTTACAAATACTTCACCACGATACAGAAACGCAATTTCTTTTCCGTTGGGTGAAAGACTCATACCACTTCCCGTGCTTACACGAAATACCTGTTCTTTATTATTCCGTGCATCAGACAGAATGGTAATGTTTACTTTTTGTGCAGATGCGCCGGGCTTCATGGTATAAATTTCACCATCGTATCCATAGCTCAACAATCCGTCGTTACTGCTTGTAAGAAAACGCACCGGATGTTTTTTATACGAAGTGAGTTTTTCTGATTTGCCACCGCTCAAATTCATCTTGTGAATATTGTACGATCCGCTTTCTTCACTCAAATAATAAAAACCACTTTCATCGGTGGTAAACACAGGACTTCTGTCTTCTCCATTAAACGAAGTGATCTGTTTGTGTGTATTGGTTTTGAAATCATACAGAACAATATCTCTTGTTACTGCAGATGTATGATGCTTGCGCCAAATGTTTTCACCACCTACTTTATTTTGATAGATAAGTTTGCTGCCATCTTTGCTGAATCTTACATCTTCAGCGGGAGTTGTAAAGAGTTGCGATACACGTCCGCCATTAACAGAAACGCTGTACAGCTCCGTCATATAACCGGAAGGGTATTGGCGGTTTGTTGGAAGATCCATCCGTGTGCCACCAAACACTACATTCTTGTTATCGTTTGTAAAACTATACGGATATTCTGCTGATGAATGATAGGTGAGGCGTTTTGCTTCACCACCTTCAACCGGAATTACATAAACATCGAAGTTGCCGTAGCGGTCGCTGGCAAAAGCAATGCTTTTACCATCCTTGCTCCACACAGGCATAAAATCATGTGCTTCGTGCAGGGTTAATGCGGTGGCTGTGCCACCTGTTGAAGATACTTTGTACAGATCGCCTTTGTACGTAAACACAATGGTTTTCCCATCTGGCGAAATAGAAGGATAACGAAGCCAGGTTGGAGACTGGGCAAATGAACTAAAGCTGAAGCCAAAAGCTATCAGCACAGACAGAATAATTTTCTTCATACATGAATTGTTGTGGAGCTTTAAAGATAACGGGAAAATAAAACGGATAGAAAGAATTTGATGGGTGGTGAATTTGCTCAGAAACGCAAGCATTTTGCAGCCAATACGTATCAAATAAAAACGGGCTGTACACTGTACAGCCCGTTTGCATTACGATTCTTTTTCAGATCAATTCCATGTAGCACCAAATACTTTCTTCAGTATTTCAGTAGTACGCTTCACTGGATTTTCACGAATTTCCAACTCTTCTTTTGCAATCTGATCAAACAAAGCATCCACTGTTTTACCAACCACATAGGCCGTTAGATCAGGGTTGAGTTTGTTCCTTGTTGTGGGTAAGCGATTGTATCCATTAACCAGGTCGCCATAATATTTCGTTGCTTCCACTTTGTCTAACGATGCTTTTACGGAAGGTGAGAACGCAGCGATCAACGCCGCACTTGTTTTCTCCCGGAAAAAATTGGTAGCACCATCTTTCGGACCCCGTATGATATTAATGGCATCCGAAATGCTCATTTGCTTGATGGCATTCACAAAAATGGGTGTGGCAAATCCTACCGCATCTTCGGCACCACGGTTGATCTGCAGAATAGCTTTGTCAACGGTTTGTCCAAGCCCGATGTTGCGGAGTGTACGTTCCACTTTCTGAACTTCGGGTGGTAACAGTATTTTGTAGAAAGCATTGCCAAAAAATGCATCGGTTTTATTGAGATTCGATACAGCACGGGTAAGGCCCTGGCCCAATGCCTCTTTGATTCCCTGGCCGGCTTCAGCTTCTGTAACGCCTGTTCCCATGGCGTTTGGCAGTTGACTCAACACTTCACAGGAGGTAAAAAACAAGGTAACGGACAAAATTAAAAGGTAACGCTTGATCATAAATTATCGGTTTTATACATTAAACGGATTTATAGCTAAAAGAGTTGCATACATCATGCCGAAGATACTCTCTTTGCTGATGTGGCGTACTTCCGGTAAATTTGCGACCTGTTAAAATTCAAGCAGGTGCAGCAACGCCCTGATTTGGGAGAATTACAGCCAATAATTATGAGTACACATTTATCTGAGCAAGAGATCATTCGCCGGGAAAAATTAGCCGAACTCAACAAGTTGGGTATTGATGCTTATCCGGCTCCTTTATACCCCGTTTCACATTACTCTACTGCGGTTAAAGCAGGGTTTAACGAAGAAACAAAAGAAGAGTACAAAGAAGTTTGTATGGCAGGCCGTATTATGAGTGTACGAGATATGGGGAAGGCTTGTTTTGCTGTGATTCAGGATAGCCACGGCCGCCTGCAAGTATATGTACGCAGGGATGATATTTGCCCGGACGAAGACAAAACATTATACGATGTTGTGTTTAAAAAATTATTAGACATTGGTGATATTATTGGTGTGAAAGGACTTGTGTTTACCACCAAAACAGGTGAAACAAGTTTGCATGTAAAAGAATTGACCGTGCTTACAAAATCTCTGAAACCATTGCCGGTAGTGAAAGAAGCAGAAGGACAAACCTTTGATGCAGTAACTGATCCGGAATTCAAATACCGTCAGCGTTATGCTGATCTCATTATTAATCCGCAGGTGAAGGATACGTTTGTAAAACGTACCATCATGATCAATACCATTCGTGAATATTTAAATGCACATGGTGCATTGGAAGTTGATACACCTGTATTGCAAACTATTCCCGGTGGTGCAACAGCCAGGCCGTTCAGTACGCATCACAATGCATTGGATGTACCCATGTACATGCGTATTGCCAATGAACTGTATTTAAAACGTTTGATTGTTGGTGGATTTGATTGGGTATATGAGTTCAGCCGCAACTTCCGTAACGAAGGAATGGATCGCACACATAATCCTGAGTTTACGATTCTTGAATGGTACACAGCTTACAAAGATTATTTCTGGATGATGAATGTGACTGAAAAACTACTGGAACAAATTGCCATTGCATTGCATGGTACAACTGATGTTACGGTGGGAGATAAAACCATCAGCTTTAAAGCACCGTTCAAACGTATTTCTATTTTCGATGCCATTAAAGAAAACACAGGCATTGATGTAAGTGGCTTGGAAGAAGATGGTTTACGTGATGTATGTAAACAACTCAACATTCATGTAGATACAACAATGGGGAAAGGAAAGTTGATCGATGAACTGTTTAGCGAAACAAGTGAAGCAAAATGTATTCAGCCAACATTCATTATTGATTATCCGGTGGAGATGAGTCCGCTTACGAAGAAACACCGCAGCAAACCCGGACTGGTAGAACGTTTTGAATTAATGATCAACGGAAAAGAAGTAGCGAATGCATATACGGAGTTGAATGATCCAATTGATCAGCGTGACCGTTTCGAAGACCAGGTGAAACTGAAAGAACGTGGTGATGATGAAGCGATGTTTATTGATTATGATTTTTTACGTGCATTGGAATATGGTATGCCGCCCACAAGCGGTATTGGTATAGGGATCGATCGTTTGTGTATGTTGATGACCAATCAGCCAAGTATTCAGGATGTGTTGTTGTTCCCGATGATGAGACCGGAGAAGACGGTGGAGTGAGGTAGTTTGTAGTTAATAGTTGATGAATAGTTTAATAAAAAGTAAGCCGCAGTTTTGAAAAGCTGCGGCTTATTTCTTTCCTTGGAATATGTTAAAATAAAATCATATTCGTTTGTTTGCTTTTTTATAACAATGCCCACTATTTTCTTTGCTGAAAATTAAAAGCATGAACTGAACTTTAAAAATATTCATTCGAACACGAATCGGTAACGAATTTTTTAGAGCGAATAACATGTAACCAATTAAAAACAACAAAAAACAACACATGAAAACATTTTACCTGGCTACACTGCTGCTAACATCATGCATCGCTGTAACTGCACAAACACAAAAAGGCACGATCAATATCAATGGACAATTCGGCTCCAATCGTGGTGGAGATGGGCAGGTTTCATCTGGAAATTTAGTAAGAACTTTTTCGCTTCAATTAAGCCCGAATGTTGGATATTTTATAAAAAACAATTGGGAGATTGGTGGAGGTGTTGCACTTAGCACCAGTCAATCCAGATACAGAGAGATATTTCCAAATAATCCGGAAAAGTATAGCTCTAATAACATAGGCCTGCAGATCTACTCAAAGTATTATTTCGGAAAAGGTGCGGTGAAACCTTACATAACAGCTGGAACTCGATACAATTGGTTTGCAAATAATACATATTATGTAGATGCCAATACAGTTACATATAAAACGAATTACTGGAGTGCAAATGCTGGTGTAGGTGTTGCCTGGTTTGCATCGTCACGTGTTGCCTTGTTTTCGCAACTTACTTATGACAGAAATTGGAACGGCTATACTTATTCGTCGAAAACAATGAACTTAAATTTTGGTGTGCAGGTCAATTTAGGTAAGAAGTAACTCCAAACATAGCTTTTGAGCCGCAGTAAAAGAAACTGCGGCTTTTTTATTCCATTCATCCAAATAGCAGTTTTCGTTTGCCTAAAAAAATTATCTTCATCCCCTTAAAAATTTCAAGCATGAGAAAAACAGGATTGTTGCTGTTATGGATCGTAGCTACAGGTTCAGTGTCGGCACAAACAGCTTTGACCAATGATCAGATGCTCAAAGGAGCAAAGCAAAGTATAACAAAGCCGTTACCGCAATTTGTAGATTGGGCTGGTGACAACAGTTTCATTATCCGTCGTGAAGGAAAACAATATGTACACGACATTAAAACCGGAAAGGAAACCGACTACAAAGCACCCGATATGCAGATCATGGTGGTGATTCCTGAGATCATTAATAAAGGAAATGATCTCTACCTTAAAATGGCGAACGAAGAAACCCGTCTCACCAATAATAAAGAGGAAGAAAAGAATCCTGTTCTTTCGCCCGATAAACAATATGTTGCTTTTACAAGAAACAACAATCTCTTCACGATCAATCTTGCTACAAAAAAAGAAACACAGCTTACCAACGACGGTACAGATGTGATCTTAAACGGTTATGCAAGCTGGGTGTATTTTGAAGAAATTCTTGGTCGTGCTACCCGTTACAAATCGTTTTGGTGGAGCCCCGATAGTAAGAAGATTGCTTACATGCGCATGGATGAAAGCGAAGTGCCGATGTTCCCGATCTACAGCGAAGAAGGTCAGCATGGTTTTATTGAGCGCACACGTTATCCAAAAGCGGGAGATAAAAATCCTGAAGTAAAAGTAGGTGTGGTTGGTCCTGATGGTGGTGCAACGGTATGGGCCGATTTTAACCAGAAGGATGATCAGTATTTTGGTATGCCGTTGTGGAAGCCGGACGGCAGTGCCTTGTGGATCCAGTGGATGCCACGTACGCAGGACAACCTGAAAGTGTATGAAATGAATTTGACTGATGGCAGCAAGAAAGTGGTGTATGATGAAACACAAAAAACATGGGTTGATCTCGACGATCAAAACCGTATTACATTTTTACAAAACGGAAAGCAGTTCATTCTGCAAAGTGATGCAAGCGGATGGAATCATTTGTATCTGCACGATATGAGTGGCAACCGCATCAATGCCATCACCAGCGGTTCGTACACTGTTACATCCGTAAATCTTGTTGATGAAAAAAATAAACTCGTTTATTTCACTTGCCGGAAAGATAACAGTGCACGGTTCGATCTGTACAAAGTGAAATTCGATGGCAGTGGTTTAATGCGATTGACATTTGGTGACTACACCCATCGCAATATCCGTGTATCACCCAACGGAACTCATTTTGTAACATCTTATTCCAATGTTGCTACACCCGATGTAATGGTGGTGGTAAACAACAAAGGAAAACTGATCCGTGAATTAGGCAATGCAAAAGGCGAAGCATTTGCTACAACTGCATTGGCAAAAACAGAATTGCTTCGTGTAAAAAGTGAAGATGGAAAATATGATCTGCCGTTGCGGATCGTTTGGCCGTTGAACTACGATAAGAATAAAAAGTATCCGATCATGATCAGCATTTATGGTGGTCCAAATGCAGGAACTGTTTCAGATGGTTGGGCCTTGAATATGCAGCAACAGTGGTGGGCAAAAGAAGGATTGATCCAGGTAGCAATGGATCATCGTGCCAGTGGCCACTTTGGAAAAGAAGGGATCAATTACATGCATCGCAATCTTGGTTACTGGGAAATGAAAGACTGGATCACGATCGTAAAATGGTTGATTGAAAATGCAAGCGTAGATAAAAATAAAGTTGCCATCAGCGGTTTCAGCTATGGTGGTTATATGAGCGCCTATGCATTGACGTACGGTGCTGATTATTTTACACATGGTTTGGCAGGTGGTAGCGTAACCGACTGGAGTTTGTACGACAGTCATTACACCGAACGTTTTATGGACACACCAAAAGAAAACCCGGAAGGTTATAAATCATCTTCTGTTTATACGCACATTGATAAGTACAAAGGGTTGCTTCGTATCTATCATGGTACAATGGACGACAATGTACATATGCAGAACAGTATGCAACTGGTAAAAAAATTACAGGAGAAGAAAAAGCATTTTGAGTTTATGCTGTATCCCGGCGGACGCCATGGATGGCGTAACCTGCCCAACCAGGACGCACACAGCACGAATGAAAACAATTTATTTATTTATAAGCATTTGCTGGAAAGAGAAGTACCGAAGGAAGTGGTGCGATAAGATGTTGAGTTGATCTAAACGAAAACCGGAGTGATGAGCTCCGGTTTTTTTGTAAGCATTAGTATGGCCAAGCAATGTTAGGAACCTTTGGTCTAGAAGGGTTACCAACTGGTCCAAAATCTCCATCAAGTTCTGCAGAATTATCAGAGGAATTTTTTATACCACTGAAGGAAAGAGTAGTTGACCAAGAAACATTTTGAATGCGAAATGTAGATGGAATCATCCATATCGGGTTGCTTTTCTTAATACATAACAATTTAAGTAATGGCAAATCCATAACAAAGCTGCTTCTTCTTTTTATTGTTACACCCGTTCTTTTGCTTATTTCTTGCAATGCGATTGATTCTAGTGAAGATAAACTTCGTCTTATTTCAGAATAAAACTCACTGTTTCTAATACCTGATCCATGTGCAATTTTAGATCGCAGCTTTCTTATTTCTTGATATTGTTTATTATTAATTCCATAAGTACTAAAAAGATTTGCTAAAAATTTTGATGTTGCTTTTTGGGTCGGCGTCATACTGTTACAATTTTTACATTCTAAAAAAACCATTTCAGTGGTTTCTTGTTGTGCGACATAATCTAGAACAGAAAAGTAGTTTATAAACTTAGTTTCTAGGGATTCTGCATTAATTGCATCTTTAATAATAGTAAGTAAGTTAACATACTTAAGTTTATCACTTCTTGCAGAATAAGACTTAATATCAGCTCTAAAAATTTGTATTTTTTTAAGATGGAAATCTCCTTGTACTAAGAGCATTTCAAAAGGAATTCCAGGCTTAACAATATAAGGGGTGGTAGAAATTATTTCAATCAAATCACATTCTCCATATGAAATCACAGCAACTTGGCTAACAAATTCATTAATGATATCAATACTATAATACATGCTTTTACGTATGTCGTCAAATTGATTCTTTTTTATGAAAACATCAGCAATGTAATAAGGGTGAGAGAATTTTTTGTCTGAAACTATTCTTATTATGTTGTCTCTAACTCCATATAACTCGTCTTCAAGTTCTGCCTTACTATACAGTACAAATCTTGTTCTCCAGTCATCCCCAGAAAAACTTATTTCTTGATCTAGGAGTTCCATAATTTACATTAATTGATTTTTTGTTAATCGATTTTATTCCACAACACCAACCCCTCCATCCCCGAAAGCAGTGTAAACACAATTCCGAAAATCAGGATCACTTCTTTCGGCGCTCCATCAAATCCGCCAAGCCACAATACCACAACGGTAATTAAAAATGAAATGATGGTATTCAACACGGGCAGTAGCAAGGCCAATGCCCAGTTGGTTCGCTCAATGGCAAATTGCAATGCAACAAAATAAAAATACGTGATGAGCAAAAGCACGGTTAACGCAGTAAACAATTCATCGCCTTTCGTCGTTGGATAGGTGTGGTAATAGAACGCCCAGTACACCGTAAATAAAAGAAGCGCAAGGGTATAAAACAAAGTGATCACCTGCAACCGGCTGAGTGGAAACATAACTATTGTTTTGGTTTTACCTGTAACTCTTCCCATTCAGTTGTTCCATCTTTTTCCCGTGTAAACACAAGTTGTTTGCCTTCGCCAATAACGATTTCGGCTGTTGTGTAAACGATATTTTCGTCCAGTAAATGACCGCCGATGGTGGTGCCTGTACTATCGCTCACACTTAAATGCAAATGCGAACCATTAATGCTCACGGTACCCACCAGGCTTACAATTTCAAAATGGCCATTGGCTTTTTTGCCTTCGGGCATATTGGCAAAACGAAGATTGTATTGCGTAACACTGCCCACGCAGGTAACGATCCAGCCTGCTTCGATCTTGTGCAACTGCACGTACGCTGCAATTTCTTTTTTCAGATCCTGTCCCGGTTTTAAACGGAAGGCATGCATTTTTACTTCATCAGTTTGCATGGTTGGTTTTGTTTTACATGCGATGAATAGTAGCAGTATAGATAAGTATTTCATTTTTTTCAAAAGACGGTAAGGCGCAAGATGCACAAAGAAGAATGATAATTTGATACCGGAAGATGAGTTGGGATTTCTTTGTGTTCCTTTCTGTCTTCGTGTCTTTGTGGCGATCAGTCTACAAACAAATCTGTAAACAACTTTCCACCCGGCACCACACTGTATTTGCTGAGATCAGTAATTCCTTCCGCAGCAAATACCTGTTCATCCACAAACAAATTACCGCTGCATTCATTCGATGGTTTGCTTAAAATAATATGTGCAGCATCGGCCAATACATCAACTGTTCGGCTCATGTTCGCCAATGCTTCACCACCTAACAGGTTTCGTACAGCAGCTGTATCAATTGTTGTGCGTGGCCACAATGCATTGGCAGCAATGCCATCTTTTTTTAATTCTTCTGCCCAGCCAAGCGTCATCATACTCATGTTGAATTTGGTAAGCGTGTATGCAATATGTCCGGCCAGCCATTTAGGTTTTAAATTCACCGGTGGCGATAACGTCAATATATGCGGATTCTTCCCTTTGCGTAAATGCGGAATACAGGCTTTCGTCATTAAAAACGTACCACGCACATTGATGCTGTGCATCAGATCAAAACGTTTGGCTTCGGTTTGTTCGGTGGGCGTTAGTGAAATCGCCGATGCATTATTGATCAAAATATCAATGCCGCCAAACGTTTCAACTGTTTTATCAACCGCTGCCTGTATCTGTTCTTCGAACCGAATATCTACCTGAATCGCTAATCCTTTTCCACCGGCGGCCGTCATTTCATCGGCAGCTGAAAAAATGGTGCCGCCGAGTTTCGGATTTTCTTCCACGCTCTTTGCAGCCACTACTACATTGGCGCCTTCCTTTGCAAGCTTTAATCCCATCGCTTTTCCAATTCCTCTCGATGCACCGGTAATAAACACTGTTTTTCCATTGAATGACATAGCAAATAATTTAGTAAGGAAAGTTAATGAAAGCAGACCATGCGTAGAAAAGAATTTGTAATTTGTTCCCAACCTAAGTACTACTATTATGCTTTGCTTGCAGTTTATACTGAGCTTGTCGAAGGACGCTCTTGTGCAATCTTATCATTACTCAGCAAAATCGGCTTTACAATGGTTGTTCATCGCAACGTTTTTTTGCTGCTCTTTTCAATTGCAAGCCCAGGATACAGAACAGAAAAAACTACAGCGCCTTTTTGTTACAGCAACTGATAAGTCTACAGTTGAATTACCGGAAGGAACATTTCAACTCAACGTAAGCCTGTGGCTCGACGGTAAGAAAAACGTCATCATCAAAGGAAAAGGAATGGACAAAACCATTCTCAATTTCACCAATCAGGTAAGTGGTGCCGAAGGAATTAAAGTTACTAACGGACAAAATATTACACTGCAAGATCTCACCGTGCAGGATACAAAAGGCGATGCCATTAAAACGCAACATGTAAATGGAATTACGTTCAAAAATGTAAGAGCAGAATGGACACGTGGTGCCAACAGTAAGAATGGTGCGTATGGACTGTACCCGGTGCAGTGTACCAATGTGTTGATCGATGGCTGCGAAGCAAGAGGCGCAAGCGATGCAGGGATTTACGTGGGCCAGAGTAATTACATCATTGTAAAAAATTCAAAAGCAACGGAGAATGTGGCCGGTATTGAAATTGAAAATTCAATGTATGCAGATGTGTTCGATAATGAAGCAACCAATAATACCGGTGGTATCCTCATTTTTGATTTGCCCGATCTGGTACAAAAGAAAGGAGGATATATCCGTGTGTTTCGAAACAATGTGCATCATAACAACCATCTCAACTTTGCACCCAAAGGAAATATTGTAGGCAAAGTTCCGCAGGGCACAGGTGTAATGATTCTTGCAACCAATCATGTAGATGTGTTTGAAAATAAGATCAGCAATAATATTACCGCCAGTACAGCTGTTGTAAGTTATTATATTACAGAGAACCCTATCAACGACAGCAGTTATTATCCATTCCCTACGCAGATCAATATTTATAATAACAACTACGAACGTGAAGCGGTGCGAACAACCGGTAAAGGACGAATGGGAAAAATGTATCGTTTCAAATTGCGGTTTGGAAAAAATGTACCACACATTCAATACGATGGTATTACCGATAAAAAACAACCGGCACAAATTTGCATCCGCAATAACAGTAATCAAAGTTTTGCAAACCTTGATGCAGAGAACGGATTTAAAAATATCAGTCGTGATGCATCGAAACATGATTGTACGTTAGAAGCTGTACCCAAAGTGGAGTTGAAGAATTGATGAAATGCGTTTGTCATCCCGACGCAGGAGGGATCTGCTCATCAACAATACAAAGCCCAACACATTGATCGTTGAAGTAAGCATTGAAATTTATACATTCGGAGCATGAAGAAACTGTTTATTACAGGAGTTGTTTTAAGTTGTATGTTGATTGTTCTTTCATTCAATCAACAAAAAACCGATCCATATTTTCAGTTTCATGAAAATTTGAGTGAGTACAATTTCTTTAAAGGCGAACTCAAACTACTTCAACCCGTTGACGAAATTCTTCCGTACGATCTCAACACGCCGTTGTTTACCAATTATGCAGAGAAAGCCCGCTTCATCAAATTACCTGCTGGCAAAAAGATCAATTACAACGCTGCATCAGTATTCGATTTGCCATTAGGCACGGTGCTCATTAAAAACTTTTATTATTACAACGATGTTCGAAAACCGGAACTCGGCCGACGCATCATTGAAACACGGTTGCTGGCAAACATGCAGGATGGCTGGCATACCTATCAATACATCTGGAACGAGGAACAAACAGAAGCCGTGTTTGAACCGATCGGCGATGTTACAACTGTTGAATACATTGATGGGGCAGGAAAAAAGATCAAAGCAGATTATGTGGTGCCCAGTCAACCGCAGTGCAAAGGATGCCACAACCGGAATGACACCATCGTCCCGATCGGAATTGCAGCACGGCATCTCAATGGTGATTATAGTTATACAAGCGGTACAAAAAATCAATTGCAATATTGGCAACAGTTGGGCATGATCGATCTTCCATCAGCAACTATCCCTGCAAATGCAAAATGGAACAATGAACAAAGCGGCAGTTTGAACGATCGTGCACGGGCATATCTTGATATTAATTGCGGTCATTGCCACAATGCAAACGGTCCGGCAAATACATCGGGCTTGTTACTCGATATTCATACAACCAATACAACTGCACTCGGTATCAACAAAACACCTGTAGCAGCAGGGAGAGGAAGTGGTAATCTTTCATTTGCGATCGAACCCGGCAAACCCAATCAATCTTTTTTAGTGTACAGAATGAGCAGTATCGATCCCGGTATTGCCATGCCTGAAATTGGCCGCAACCGAATTCATAAAGAAGGAGTGGCTTTGATCAGTAAATGGATCAAAGAAATGAATAAGTGAGTTAGTGAATGAGTCATCAACAAACAACAACTATATTCTAATCTGTGTCAGACTAAGTATCAAATAAAAAAACGAACCATTGCTGATTCGTTTCTTTTGATAATTATCGAAACTAAAAATTTATCCTTTCTTCTCGTTGAATTTCTTCTCGGTCTCTTTTGCTTTTTCGAAATCAAGGATCACACCGTTAATGCAATAACGCAAACCTGTTGGAGGCGGACCATCTTCAAACACATGACCTAAATGTGCTTTGCATCGTCCACACTGTACTTCGGTACGCTGCATACCAAGTGTGTTATCGGGTGTGTAAATGATGGAGCTTTTGCTGATGGGTTCGTAAAAGCTGGGCCATCCGCAACCACTATCGAATTTGGTATCACTTTTAAACAATGAGTTACCGCAGGCAGCACAGTAATATGTTCCTACTTCTTCAAATTTTTCAAACTTGCTGGTCCATGGGCGCTCGGTACCTTTTTGGCGTGCGATATAATACACATCAGAAGGCAGAATTTTTTTCCATTCTTCTTCGCTCAAATTCACTTTGGAAGAATCATTTTTTGAATAAACCGGGTTTTTCTTTGTTTCACTCATAGTATTCTTTTTTTCTTTGGTTTGACTGGTTTGCGCTTCGCAGCTAACAAATGTAAGCTGTGCGAAGGCAAGAATCATCAATAGCTTCATCATGTTCATTTCTGTTTAGTTGCTAAAGTTACGAAAGCCTGCAGGCTAACGGATGTCTGTTTAACGACAGTATTTTGATCTTAACAAACTCTTTTATTAAACAAATTGCAATCAAAATAGGTTCAGATTGCAGATTTTTAAATCATGCTGTTTATATTTACAACTTCATCAAGCTTACATTCTGCATATGTTTAATTTGATCTTATTTGGCCCTCCGGGCAGTGGTAAAGGAACCCAGTCAGAGAAATTAATTACAAAATATGGTCTGAAGCACCTGAGCACGGGCGATTTGCTGCGTAGCGAAATTGCAGGGCAAACGCCGTTGGGTCTGGAAGCAAAAAAGCTGATGGATAAAGGCCAGTTGGTGCCGGATGAAGTGGTGATCGGGATGATCAGCTCTGCATTGGATAGCAATCCACAAGCCAAAGGTTTTTTGTTTGATGGTTTTCCCCGCACCGTAGCCCAGGCCGAAGCGTTGGACAAATTATTGAAGCTGAAGGGCACACAGATCCATGCCATGATCTCGATGCTGGTGAGTGAAGAAGAACTGGTGAAGCGTTTACTCAACCGTGGTAAAACAAGTGGACGCAGCGATGATACAAACGAAGAGATCATCCGTGCAAGAATTGTGGAGTACCGCACCAAAACATCTGTTGTTGCAGATTACTACAAACAGTTTGATAAACTCGCCGAAATTGAAGGTGAAGGAACGATCGATGAAATTTTCGAATCGTTGCAAAAGGAAATTGAAGTACATATGCCCGCCTGAATGACTTAGTCGGGCAGGGAGGCGTAATGCTTTACAGATATTGACTTAACCCCGGCAGAAATGCCGGGGTTTTTTATGTACCTGATTTTTCTTTCCGTCTTTCCGCTTCCCCCGCTTTACATTTGTTTTGGATAAATCACTTTGCATGAAACAACTCTTTTTTATTTTCTTTCTCTTTTTTGCATTTGCTGCTGTTGCACAAAAAACAAAAGAAGAATCTGCCACAGAGAAATTTGTGTTGAAATTGCATGATGCAAAGTTTCGCTGGATGGTGCAGAAGAAACTTGACTCGCTCAATAATCTATTGGACGATCGTATTCAATATGTTCACTCAAACGGATGGGTACAAAACAAGAAAGAAGTAATTGATGACATACGCTCGGGAAAATTAACGATGAACAATGTTACCGTTACGGAGGCATCGGCAAGAGTGTACAAAGGTTTTGTGATTGTAAATGGTAAAGGAACTTTTAATGTGTTGATGGACGGCAAACCGGTTGACATTTATCTGCTCTATACAGAAGTTTATGCGAAGCGGCAGAACGGTTGGTTGCTGGTTAGCCGACATGCAAACAAACTAGTACAGTAGAAACGATGGTCAGGACGCTTTGAGCGGCCTGAACAAAAAATATTTTTTATGAATCTTGAATTAACTGATCAGCTCTTTATCGTTGGTGGTGCAACAAGTGGTTTTGGCAAAGCCATTGCCACTGCATTATTACATGAAGGAGCAAAGGTAATTGTGGTAGCAAGAGGCGAAGAGAAGCTCAACGAACAATATGGATCAACAGCAAATGCAGAAATAGTTACAGGCGACATTACGCAACATGAAGTAATTGAACAGTTGAAAGCAATTGTTGGCGATCGTCAACTGCATGGCATGCTGGTAAATGCAGGTGGCCCTCCTGCCAAAACAGTATTAGAAACTACGTTGGCTGATTGGGATGATGCTTATCAAAAACTATTACGTTGGAAAGTTGAACTGACCCAAACATTTGTTCCTGCCATGGTCAAGGCAGGATATGGCCGTGTTGTGTTTATTGAAAGCTCCAGTGTAAAACAGCCGATTGAAAATTTAGTGCTGAGTACATCTCTGCGTTTGGCAGTAGTTGGGTTGGTGAAAACATTAAGCCAGGAAATTGCAAAGAGTGGTGTTACGTTGAATATACTTGGTCCGGGTAGCCATAGCACACCAGCCATTGATCGGTTGTATTACAAGAAAAGTGAGCAGACGGGCTTACCTTTTGATGAAGTAAAGAAGAATGCAATTCAACAGATCCCTGTCGGTGCATTGGGTGAAGCAGATGATTTTGCATCACTTGCTGTTTGGTTGTTGAGTAAGCAAAGCCGGTTTGTAACGGGACAAACCATTATGGTTGATGGAGGCGCAGTAAGATCAACGTTATAAATTTTCGAATTGTATGAAATAAGAACGGAGCCCCGCATTTGCAGGGCTCCGTTTAGTTTTAACAACATCCCATGTCGGTGATGCCGCCGCAACAATCATTGTTGCCTGCGCAACACCCGGGATCATTTTGATTTGTGTTCATGATGCTAAGGTTTATATGTGAAAAAAATAATTAACAACAGCCGCTGCCGGGTGCACAGCAGGCAGGCTTTTGTGCAAATACTGTGATAGAGAAGATGCCGGTGTTTCCTTGTTTGAAATCGGCCAACTCTTGTTCGTTTAAATAATTTTTTAGAATATCATCGGGAATAACAATTGCTTTTTCTTTCTGGATGGTAATATGTTCAAATCCATTTTGCTGGATCAGTTCGAGATACACTTCTTTTTGAATGGCGCCTGACACACAACCTGCATACATCTCCGCATCTTTCCGTAATGCATCAGGAAGATTTCCAACCAACACCACATCTGAAATACTGAAATGACCACCTGCTTTCAGCACCCGAAAAATATCTTTGAACACGCCATCTTTATTCGGTACTAAATTCAACACACAGTTGCTCACAACCACATCTGCGGTGTTTGCAGTAACAGGCATATGTTCAATATCGCCTTGACGGAACTCCACATTATTCAATCCTCTTTTTTCTGCATTGGTTCTTGCTTTGTCGATCATAGCAGGCGTAAAATCAATGCCGATCACTTTGCCGGTTGGCCCTGTTTCTGCAACAGCAATAAAACAATCGTTGCCTGCGCCGCTTCCTAAATCAATGACTGTATCACCGGGACGAATTTTTGCAAACTGTGTTGGCAAGCCGCAACCTAAACCAAGATCAGCATCAGGGTTGTAGCCTTTCAGATTTGTATAATCATCACTCATGATGTTATATACTTCAGTTGAGCATCCACCTGCACCGCAGCAGGAAGATTGATTGGTTTCTTTATCCTGCAAAGCAATTTCGCTGTACTTCTGTTTTACAATTTCTTTGAGTTGTGTTTCTGTTGTCATGGCCTGTAAGTTTATATGTTTAGAATCCTTTTGTATTTTTTATTTCTTTGATCTCTGCTTTTGCAGCTGCAAAATCTTTTTGAAACTGTTCGTTCTTCATTAAGCGTTGAATAAGTTCATAAGCCAGCAAACGACCACTTTCTGAATCGCTGGGGTAATGCACACCAATGATCTCTCTTGAATGGGCCATATCAAACGCATCTTTTAAAAAGAATGATTCAAATTCAGGAATCAGTGCAGCATAGAGATAGGCGTTTACGTATGAGTTTGTTGCATGTCCGCTGGGGTAAGCAGCCCAGGGAGTTTCTTCGAGATACTTTAATTCGGGTTCAAGTTTACCCGGTCTGATGCGGAGAAAATAATTCTTGTATTTCCAGATTACAAAACTTGCATCTTTCCAAACATTGACGGCTAATGCTGCAGTGACTGGTAACGAATCTGCATTGAACCATGTGCCAATAGATCGACCAATATGAAAAAGATTGCGTTGCATTCTTTCATAATCTGCATCACCAGGTTTTGTTTCGGTGTTGTAATAAACCGTTGCATAATATTTTGATGCACGGATATCTTCTTCAGAACGGCGTTGTTGCAGTTGCAGTAAAAAATTCAATTCTGCTCTTGTTTGTGCTGAGCTGTTGGCCGGTGGTGGAGCAATGGAAAATGTTTCTGTTCCTTTTAAATAAAACGGCTTACGTAAACGAAATCCAAATACTTCAGTAACGGAAAGATCGGTTACCTTTTTGTGTGCGGTAGTTAATTCAAAGCGGCGTGCATCTGTTGCTTCCTGTCCAGCTTGTGCTGATGAAGGTAGTTGTTGCAATTTTAGATAGTGACCCCACGCTATTGGAACAGGGCCTTGTTTCGGTTGTGCACTTTGAGCAAAAACAAATTGAGTGATGATGATACTGATAAGGGATAATGATAATGGCTGCATATTGCTATGGTTTAATGATGATAATTAACAGCATTTGGCATTCGCTTCTTTTAGTTTTTCAAAGAGCGAATTAAAATCAGCATTGAATTTTTCAAAGGCTTTCCAGTTGATGCAATAACAACTGCGTGGTCCATCGGTTTCGCCATCGATGAGTCCTGCATTTTTTAATTCTTTCAGGTGCTGACTTACGGTGCTTTGTGCCAGTGGTAATATCTCAACGATCTCACCACAAATACATTGATTGCGTTTTGCCAATACACTCAGGATGGCAATACGGGCAGGGTGACTGATGGCTTTGGCAAATGCTGCCAGGTGTTGCTCTTTTGTACTGAATTCTTCTTTCTTGTGGATGGCCATTTTGTTTATCGTGTTTTTGCGATGAATATGTTCAAACAAAAAGACGATTTGTTCGTCTTGTTTATTTTATATCGCAAATATACGATTAAGCATTTCAGATTTCCAAACAAAAAGCCGGAAAAATTTTTCCGGCTTTTTGTTTTTTGTCATCCCGACGAAGGAGGGATCTGTTGGGCTTTAGTACAAATGTTCTGCAGATCCATCATTCCCCGGGATGACAGTTATAATGAGCTTTATTATCTACCGTCTCCGTCAAGCAAATTACCCAAACCACCCAGCAAGCTTCCTTCCTCTTTACGTGCACCTCTTCCATAAGAAAGAATACGGCTGGCCAATCTTGAAATAGGTAATGTTTGGATCCATACTTTACCCGGGCCACGGAGTGTAGCAAAGAATAATCCTTCACCACCAAAAATGGTATTCTTGATACCACCTACAAACTGGATATCAAAATCAACCTGGTGTGTGTATGCTACCACACAACCTGTATCGATCTTCAGAACTTCGCCGGGTTTCAGCTCACGTTCAAACACATGACCACCTGCGTGTACAAAGGCTAATCCATCGCCTTCAAGTTTCTGCATAATAAAACCTTCGCCTCCGAATAAGCCGGTGCCGAGTTTACGTTGCAATGCAATACCAACGCTTACGCCTTTTGCAGCGCAGAGAAACGCATCTTTCTGACAAACGATTGGTCCGCCTAAACGCATCAGATCGAGTGGAATAATTTTACCGGGATAAGGCGATGCAAAACTCACCATCTTTTTTCCTTGACCGATGTTGGTATAAGCAGTCATGAATAAACTTTCACCAGTGAGTAATCGCTTTCCTGCTGAAAATAATTTACCTAATACACCTGTGCCCTGGTTTGCACTGCCATCGCCAAAAATAGTTTCCATCTGGATGCCTTCATCCATCAACATGAAACTACCTGCTTCTGCAATGGCTGTTTCATTGGGATCAAGTTCAATTTCTACATACTGCATTTCCTCGCCTACAATGCGGTAATCAATTTCGTGTGCTGTTGCCATGATGATAATTTTTTTTGTGAAATTAAATTGCTGCTGTCAAATAACGATCACTTTTTTGGTAAACTGAAAAGAAAAACCCTCTTCGTATTAGAAGAGGGTTTTAGAAAAAGGTTACTGATTATCTTAAATTTTCGAAGGAACTGTTTTACGTTGTTGTCCCACCCAAACCTTCTTGCCTTGTATGGCTCTTACAAGGTACATAATACCTACAAAGATGAAGAAGAGCGGACCAAGGAAACCAAATAATGCAACATACTTGGTGCCATAGAAACTTTCCATTGGTCTTCTTAAACGTTCGGAGATAATATACATACTCGGTACCATCATCAGTGTTAAGAAGAAAGCGAAAACCAAACCATAGATGATCGTCCAGCTTAATGGTCCCCAGAAAACAACACTATCGCCACCAAAGAAGATCTTTGGATCAAGATGCTGGAAGAGCGATACGAAATCGATATTGAAACCAACAGCCAATGGTAACAAACCAAGCATGGTTGCCAATGCAGTTAACAATACAGGAATGATCCTGATCCTGCCTGCCTGGATAGCTGCTTCTCTGGTTTTGTAACCACGGCCACGTAATTCATCTGTGAATTCGATCAACAGGATACCGTTCTTAATTACGATACCGGCCAAACCAATGATACCTACTCCCAACATGATGGTTGCAATTACTTTACCTGTAATGGCATAACCCAACAATACACCAATAATGCTGAAGAAGATCTCCGTAATTACAATGAACGGTTTACTGATACTGTTAAACTGTAACACAAGAATGAGGAAGATGAGGCCAATGGCGATAATAAGAGCAGTCCCCAAAAACGCATTTGTTTCTGCTTCCTGTTCACTTTGTCCGCTTTGACGAATGGTTACATCTTCAGGAATACGTACTTTATTTTTAAAGTCATCGATCTTACTCTTCAGCATTGCATTGATAGGTCCTGCCTGTGTAGGATCAGCAACATTTGACTGGAGCTGAATTGTACGCTTCAGATTTTTCCGTTTTACACCACCTGTTGTGCTTGTATAATCAAACTTAGCAACGGCATTAATGGGCACCTGCTTAATTTGTCCTGTATTAAAATCACGGAACGTGATCTTCATATTCATCAAGTTAATGATATTGTTACGTTGCATTTCGCTGTAGCGAAGCTGGATCTTGTATTCATCTTCACCTTCTTTCAGCTTGCTTACTTCTTTACCAAATAATGCAGTACGTAATTCCATTCCCACCTGAGCCGTGCTTACACCTTCAATTAATGCACGTTCACGGTCAACACTAACGGTGATTTCAGGATTATTCAGATCAACATCCATCAACAGGTTATCAATACCATCCACACGGTTTGTATCGAGATAATTGTATAACTCAGTTGCAACTTTCGCAATGTTGTTGAAGTTGTCGCCCACAATTTCAATATTCACCGGAGGATCAGTAGGAGGGCCACCGCCTTCCTGCTCAACACTAATGCTTGCACCCGGAATACCTTTTATATTTTCACGAATTTCATCGATATAAACCTTTGTTGATTTACCATGACGTTTTTCAAACTCAACAAATGAAACCTGGATACGACCTAAGTTTGGTTGTGTACTACGGTTATTATCTTCAGGTTTGTTAGCACTCACCGCAACGTTTGTAATAATACTTTCAACAATAGAACCTTCTTCGCCCGGTTTTTCTTTCTCCAGTACTTTATAAACTTTCTTTTCGAGCAGTTGTGTAATCGAATCGGTTTGCTTTACATCTGTACCTACCGGCATTTTCAAATACACATAAATAAAGTTTGGATCACCACTCGGGAAGAAGGTAGATGGATTGCCACGTGCTATCAGCATAAATACTGCAATTGGAAAAAGTACGAATAACAATACAAGTGCCCATACCGGTCTCCATCCTTTCAACACCCAGCGTAACATTTTTTCATAACTGTTCATGAGTTTTGGTAATGCCTTTTCCTGGAAGAAATAGATCGCATCACGCAATACATAACGGTTAAGAATACCAACCAGTGCCATAAAGAACAGGAAGTTACCGGTGCCATGATTTCCGATCACATGATTGATGATGCCAATGATCCAGAATGCCCACCAATACCATTTGCGGAAGATGTTGCTTTTCTTATCATCGTAAGCACGGCCTTCAGGTTTCATAAAGCTTACGGCAAATACTGGGTTGATGATAAAGGCAACGATCAATGATGCAGCCAATGTTAAGATCAACATCACCGGCAGATAGATCATGAACTTACCAATGATTCCTTTCCAGAAGATCAACGGGAAGAATGGAGCAAGCGTTGTTGCTGTACCTGCAAGTACCGGAATAAATACTTCACCTGCAGCTTCTTTTGCACTTCGTATAATCGGCACTTTTCCATTATGATAGATACGGTGGGTATTTTCAATTACCACAATGGCATCATCCACAATAATACCGAGCCCAAACAACAGCGCAAACAATACAATGAAGTTGAGCGTAACGCCCGTACCAATAATAAGATCGGCAACCGGTAAAAAGAGAAAGGCCACAAACACACTCAACGGTACACTCAATGCCACAAAGAAGGCGTTGGTTACTCCCATAAAGAACATGAGGATAAGTAATACAAGTATAAAACCGATCACAATTGTATTTACCAATTCATTGAAGGATGTTTTTGTTTGTTTACTTTGATCGCCTGTCAATGTTACCTTCAGATCTTTCGGCAGAATATCATTGTCCTGCATTTCTTTTACAGCAGCTTTTACATTGTCCGCTGCGTTGATCAGGTTTTCACCACTACGTTTTACAATGTTGAGGGTGATAACGTTCTTGCCATCCAAACGGGCAAAACTTTCTTTTTCTTTAACCGTATCTTTTATTGTAGCAATATCTCTCAGGTAAACGGGTGAACCACTTACTCCTTTCACAATAATATTATTGAGATCAAATGAACTGTTGAACTGTCCACGAACACGTACTGTACGTTTCATGGTACCGATCTCAACCTGTCCACCTGTAATGTCGTTGTTCTCACGTGCAATTGCATTTTCAATATCAGTGAACGTAAGTCTTGCACTTGCCATACGGTAAGGATCAACATTTACCTGTATCTCTCTTTCTGGTGCACCAACAATATCAGCACGGGTGATCTCTTTAAGTTCTTCGAAACGATCCTGCATTTTATCTGCATATTGTTTCAGTTTCACCGGATCGTAATCACCACTGATGTTTACGAACATGATGGGCATTTCACTGAATGCAAACTCCTGTACATCCGGTTCGGCTGTAAGGTCTTGCGGAAGATCAGTTCTTGCTTTGTCAACTGCATCTTTTACTTTTTGTTTGGCGAGATCGGTTTTTACATCTGTATCAAACTCAACAACGATCAACGAAAAATCCTGTTGTGATGATGATTGTACTTTAATAACCCTTGCACCACTGATGCTCTTCAGTTGTTTTTCAATGGGCCGTGTTACTAAATTTTCAATATCAGCAGGAGAGTTACCTACATAAATAGTAGCTACAGAAATAGTAGGTACCACAATATCCGGGTATTGCTCCTTAGGCATGGTGTTGAATTTATACAACCCATACGCAGTAATTAAAATGGTGATGATATAGATGGCCGTGCGATTGTCAACACTCCAGCTCGTAGGTTTAAATTCCTTGAACTTTTTGCTGAGACCTTCTAAAAAATTTGATTGCATATAATAAGATTATGTAGTCAGCACTTGTTTTAGTTGATCAGTAGAACATCATTTAATAATGATATTCTACTGATGATGTCTTTATCCGATCGTTACAACCTGCCTGTCGTAAACACTTTGGTAACCCTCAGAGATCAATTGCTGGCCCGATTGTAAACCTGCTTTGATCTCGATCTTGTCGCCATATGATTCGCCAACTACAACTGGTTTTTTAACAGCTACAGAACGTCCTTTGCTGTCTTTTTCTACAATGTACACGTACTTACCTTTATCATCTGTTTGAATGAGATTAACAGGAATTACCAATGCATTTGGTGCACTATAATCTTTAATGCGTACTGTTGCCATTGAATTTGGACGAACACCGCCACCGGGAATAGCTGCTTCAACTGTAAATGTTCTTGTTGAAGGATTGATGGTTTGCGAAGAAAGCTTCACAGAAGAATTGAACGACTTGTTCATATCCGGGATCGTAACAATAACAGGGCTACCTAAACGTACACGTGTCATGTAATTTTCAGGCACCTGAACCACCGCTTTTAAAGTGCTGTTATTGACAATACGTATTTGCGGGGATACGCCCATTACACCCGAAAAGAATTCACCTACTTTAACTGCTACCACATCTGCAATACCACTTGCCGGCGAGTAAACGGTAAATAGTTTGATCTGCTCATAAGCAGTAGCGATCTGGCGTTCCAGTGCTTCTACATTTGTTTTGGCAGAAATTAATTGTACTTCGCTGCCAATGTTCTGATCCCATAAATTTTTCTGACGCTGGTACAGATCTTTTGCCAATGCCAATTGTGTTTCAGAAATTTTTACTTGCTGACGTAACACTTTATCATCCATTTTTAAAATAAGCTGTCCTTTCTTCACAAACTGTCCTTCTTTAATGTAAAGATCAGTTACAAGACCGCCTTGGCCGTTTGGCGGAGCGATATAAGAAATATTATCTGCATCAATTGATCCCTGCAGATCAATATAATGCGAAAAATCTTCTGTCAACACAGGTGTTATAGCGATCAGCTTTGCTTTATCGCTTTTACCTGCAGCAGTATCGAGCTTTGTAATTTCTTCTTCAAGCGTTTTGATTTTTGTAGCAAGTGTGATCTGCTCCGTTTTCAGTTTCTCAAGCTCGGCTTTCTTTTCGCCAAGTGATCCCTTTTTTTCTTTTGCACCTGCGCCGCAAGAAGCGAGAACAAGAGCAAAACCAGCGATGAATGTGTATTGCAAAATGCGTTTCATGTTGTTTAATTTATAGTAATGGTTGATGATTAGTTTAATTGTCCGATAGCTTTTAAGTAACTGATTTTGGCAACAACTGCGTTGTACAGTGCGTCAAAATAATTTCCTTGTGCACGTTGCAGCTCTGTATCTGATTGTAATATTTCGAAACTGCTGCCAACACCCTGCTCATATTTTTTCTTGGTAGTGTTGTACACCCGCTCTGCCAACTCCAGATTTTTTTGCTGTGCATCCATATTAATAATGGCGTTACGCAAATTGATCTTTGCAGCGTTTTGTTCAAAATCGATCGCCTTCTTAATATTCTCGATGGTATTAGTTGTTTTGTCGAGTGTATATTTCGCCTGTTGAATTTTATACTTGCGCTGAAAGCCATCAAAAATGGGAATCGACAGGTTTAATCCAATCAAGTTGGAGTTAAACCAGAACCAGTTTTGCCCTGTAAAAGCAGAGAAGTTTTTATTCAACTGACCTTGCTGTTGAAACTGATAGAAGAATGCCAGTGTAGGTGCGTACCCTAATTTGTTACGGCGAACATCCAGCTCCTGTAATTTTTGTACGGTGTTGAGTAAACGCACTTCGCTACGGTTGTTGTAGTTAACAGTGCCATCATCCAACACATTTTCTTTTACAGATTCGTTGTTCAACTGGTCTGTAAGAACGATCTTATCGTTTTGTGCAAGACCCATGGTAAACTTCAGTGACGCATAACCCAGTTCAATAATATTTTTTAACTGTGTTTCGCTCGACTTAGTATTATTGAAGCTTACTGTTGTTTTATCAATGTCCAGTTTTTCAATAAAACCATTCTTGAACAATTGTTCCTGATCGCTCAGTAATTTTTCGAAGCGTTGTAAACTTTGCTGAAGGGTTTTCAACTGCTGCTCAGCGATCAACACCTGGTAGTATGCTTTCTGCACCTGCTCACGTGTTTTATCTTCCTGTACTTTGATGTTTTCTTTTGCATATTCAATAGAAGTTTTGCGAGCGATCAAGCCAACAAATACATCCGGTTGAAATAACAATTGATTCAAACTTACACCTGCGGTAATACTCCACGGTTGTACAAAGCTGAATTCCTGAACGGTAAATTCATTTTTTGGCTGAATGGTGGCGCCATTTCCGTCTTTTACGCCTTCCTGGTTCAATACAGTATAAACATCTGTTTTACCTGCACTGGGAAATAAAATTTTTGGTAAGGTAAGATAGTGTGCCACTTGTCCACTTCCGGTAACCTGTGGTAATGCAGAACCAAGGATCTCTTTGTTCTGTGCTTCCTGTTTCAATGAATCGATGCGAAGGTTTTTAATATCGGCTACATTATTCAAGGCCATATTCACGGCTTCTTTCACGGTTAGTCGGTATTCAGTTTGCGCATTTGCAACAGTGAAACCAAGCAGCATGGTTGCAACCAGCAGCCACTTGTTTCTTTGATTTTTTTTCATTGCTTGTCTTTAGTTTGTGATTGTGTGATCCTGTCGATTTCTTTTGTTGAATGATCAGCAGGATGAATGTTAAGGTTTATTGTTTCGTTTTTTATGATACTCCTCTTTGTACTTGCTGATCAACTTAAATCCCTTTAACGTTGCAAGCCCGAAAAGAAAATGCTCCATGGTTTCTCTTGTTACATCAGCAAGGTTAAATTTGCTCGGTGCCGTTGCTGCCATTGCAAAAGGAACCATCATGGTTTCTACCCGGTAACGGCTCATCATTTCAACACTGATATCTGCCCGATACAATTCTTCAGCAATACCTCTGCGTATATTGTGGGCCACTACTTCCATCAAATACACTTCTTTCATCTTCCTGAATTTTTCAAATGCTTTCGGATGAAATTTTTCGGCATCGTACAACACCATCGGGTTTAATTGCGAAAACTGATCGTACAACTGTTCCAGCGTAAGAAAGATCTCATCCACTGCATCTTTTGCATTTTTCTTACAGAATTCACAGTCGTGCTGGGTTTGTGTAACCTCATCGTCCATTACGGCATTCACCAGTTCATCTTTTTCGGAAAAGAACTGATAAATGGTTTTTTTGCTCATGCCAAGCTGCGTGGCGATATCGTCCATTGAAACGGAACGTATGCCGTAACGCAGAAACAGCTCGTGGGCCTTTTTTTGTATTCGTTCTTTTGTCTCCATAATTGCAAATCGGACGCAAAACTATGGAAACTTTTATCGTTGCCAAAGTTTCCATCTCTTTTTTTTACCATTTATCATAATAAATTAACCTGCACCCACCGCTGTCGAAAGCTGTATTTTTGAAAAGGCAAATCCATCAACATGTTCAAATCATTCAATTACAAACAATTACTTCAGTATTTCTTACAAGGCTTACTGGTGTTAGCCCCCGTTGTAGTAACCGGATATGCGTTATTCTGGATTATAACGAGTATAGACGAACTCATCCCCATTTTTACTTTTACGGATGATGAAGGAAAAGTAATTGTCCGCAACTTTGGCTTGGGCTTCCTTATTATTATAGGTGCCATTTGCCTGGTTGGCTACCTGAGTACATTCTTTATTCAAAGCCGCATTTTCAATTTGTTTGATCATTGGCTGGAAAAAGTACCTGGCATCAAGTTTATTTATACTACGGTAAAAGATTTCTTTGAGGCATTTGCAGGTGAGAAAAAAAAGTTCAACCGCCCGGTGCTGGCAAATATTGATGATAACGATGTGTGGCGTGTAGGTTTTTTAACGAGAGATGATACGGAAGATTTTGGTTTGAAAGATTATGTAGCTGTATACGTGCCCATGAGTTATTCGATTGCAGGGAACGTTTATTTGATACCGGCGAACAGAATTAAATCGTTGGAAGGACACTTGACCGGCACAGAAGCTATGAAGTTTGCAATTAGTGGTGGTGTTACTAAAATGGATGAAGAGATTGAAGAGGAGATTTTGAAAGAAGACAACGCACTCAAGAAATAGGTTTCATGCGGAAGACTTTATTCGTTATTATTTTATTACTGGTTACAGAACAATGTTTCTGCTGGGGGTTTTATGGACACCGCAAGATCAATTACCAGGCGGTGTTTCTGTTACCACCTGATATGATCGGGTTTTATAAAACACATATTGATTTTCTTACAGAACATTCAGTTGATCCGGATAAACGCCGCTACGCAATTCCGGAAGAAGGGCCACGCCATTATATAGATATTGATCATTACGGTTCATTTCCTTTTTCTGAATTACCACATAACTACGATAGTGCTGTTGCAAAATTCAGTGCCGATACAGTGAATACGTATGGCATTGTTCCATGGTGGGTGCAAACTATGTTGTGGCGTTTAACCTCTGCCTTCAAAGAAAAGAACCAGGTAAAAATTTTAAAGCTTAGTGCAGAGATAGGCCATTACATTGCCGACGCACATGTACCGTTACATGCTTCGCATAATCATAATGGACAATTCACCAATCAAAACGGTATTCATGGTTTTTGGGAAAGCCGTGTACCGGAGTTGTTGGCCGAAAAAGAATTTGATTTCTGGATGGATAAGGCAGAGCATATTAAAAATCCGGGACAGTTTATTTGGGCACGTGTATTGGAAAGTGCTGCGGCTGCCGATACTGTGTTACGTTATGAAAAAGAATTGACTCAAAGTTTTCCTGCTGATCAGAAATATTCATTTGAAAACAGAAATGGCATAACAATAAGAACCTATTCAACAGCTTTTACTACTACCTATAATAATAAGTTGAATGGAATGATTGAACGGCGCATGCGTCAAAGCATTTTTGCAGTTGCAAGTTTTTGGTATACTGCATGGATCAATGCTGGTCAGCCTGATCTGAAAAAACTCAGCAATAAAGAATTTACTGCTGAAGAGTTGAAAGAATTTGAAGAGTTGAATAATAACTGGCGCAATGGAAAGATCGTTGGGAGAGAGCATGATTAATTAAATAAGCCCTGAGCCTAATGCAATTGAAAGAACGATCAGTAGCACTGCAACTAATTTTTGAATAAAAGCCAACGTTACTTTCTTCAGTAATTTCAAACCAATATAAGAACCGGTAATGCCACCGGCTACTGCACAAACGATCAACACAATATTTTCTTCAATCCCCACTTTGCTGAATCTGCTTGCATAAACAGACAACCTTGTAAAATCAACAAAGGTTGATACAACAACTGCTGTACCGATGAATGTTTCTTTTGATAAACCTGCTTTAATGAGAAAGGCGCTGCGTAATGCTCCTTGGTTACCGGATAGTCCGCCAAAGAAGCCGCTCAGTATTCCACCGATCGGTAATTTGTTTTTATTGAACTGCAGATGTTTAAAATAAGGAAGCAATTCAATGATGGCGAATGTGAGTAGTAAAAGCGAAACGAAAAACTTTACTGGAAACACATCGATAGTTTTACTGCCAATGCTGTAAGAGAACAATGGTTGCAGATCGGTAATTTGTAAAAGTAACCATGCGCCAGCAAACGCTGCAACTACAGCAGGTACACCAAACCTTAGTAGCACCTCTTTATCTGCTTTTGCGCCAACCAGGAAAAGTTTAAACAGATTGTTGCAGAAATGAACAATGCCTGTTAACGCAATCGCCAGTTCAACCGGGAAGAACAACATGAAAACAGGCGTGAGGATCGTACCCAAACCAAAACCTGAAAAGAACGTAAGGATGGCAACCAGGAATGCAGCGATGGTAATGATAATGATTTCCATGTCTTGTATTGATTGCTGAGCAATAATTCATTGATCAAGCAGATGCACTATTAAAGGTAATACAAAGAGCATCTGCAGGAGGGAGCAGAACGAAAGTCATCTCCAGATCTGCATCGTAAAATATCTGTCATTAATAGTTTCCGGATTTCCTCTTTCTTATCACTACAGTACAAAGCCGTACATTTGAACGCTCAATCGGGTGATCATGTTTGAACTTCTTATAAAAAGTATACAGGATAAAGTACCATCTTCAGAAGAAGATCTGCATTTGTGTAAAACCTATTTTACACCCAAGAAGCTGCGCCGCAAACAATTCTTGTTACAGGAAGGTGATATATGCAACCGCATGGCTTTTGTTGAGAAAGGTGCTTTATATTCTTACACTACCGATGCAAAAGGCGGTCAGCGTGTAATGCAGTTTGCTTTTGAGGGATTTTGGATCTCGGATCTGTATAGTTTTTTTACAAGAGAAGAATCGAAACTCAATATCGAAGCATTGGAAGATTGTGAACTGTTGCTGCTTGATCATGAACAACACGAAAACCTGTTAAAGAACGTACGTCAGTACGAAACTTATATCCGCATTTTATACCAGAATGCTTATGTGGCATTGCAGCAACGATTGGAAGGAACAATTGGACTTACTGCTGAAGAAAAGTATTCGCACCTTGTTGATCAATACTCTACCATTGTAAATCGTGTGCCCCAACATTTGATTGCTTCTTACTTAGGAATTACTCCCGAAACACTCAGTCGCATCCGCAAGCAGATGGCCTCCCGGTAATTTCTCTTGACATATGTCAAGATTTTTCTTATCCGATGTCAATGCCTTTTCTTATCACATGTCATTGGAGCAAGGAGCTTGCTCACGGTAGTTTTGCATTATCAAATTCATTGATATGCAAACAAAAAGAACCATCGCAATTATAGGAGCTTCCGGTAACATGGGCTCTGCTATTGCCAAGTCACTTGCAAAAGGGAACGACAGGTTATTGCTGTTCAGCAAAGAGCTTGACAAAGTGGAAGCATTAAAGGCAGCGATCACAAGTGAATATCCGTTAGCAGATATTGACGGTATGACTTGCCCCATGCATGCAAGCTGGGAAGCCGATATTATTATACTCGCTACGCCTTATGAGGCGCAGGCAGAAATTGCTGATTCCATCCGACAGGTAGCCAATCAAAAAATAGTAATCAGTATTGCAAACCCACTCAATGCATCATACGATGCGCTTGTTACCAATCCAGAGACAAGTGCAGCTGAAGAATTGCAGGCTTTGTTACCACATGCCAAAGTGGTGAAGGCATTTAATACTACTTACGCTGCGAATTTTGCGCAAACAGTTATCGATGGCAAACAGGCCGATGCATTTATTGCGGGTAACAACGATGCTGCTTTGGAAACAACAGCAGAATTGGTGAAGACCACCGGTTTCAATCCCATCATAGCAGGTAAACTCTCTGTAAGTCGTACACTGGAAGCAATGCAGTTATTGCTGATACAACTTACCATGAAATATAACTATAACTGGCTCGCAGGTTGGAAGATCCTGCATCAATAAGTAAACATTCATCAACATAAACAAAAAACAAAAAATGAAAAAAGCAGCAATTATTCTTTCGGTATTCTTTTTAGCAACTGCCTTTACAACTGTTGCCGTGTGGAAAAATGACAAAGCACATTCTCAACTTGCATTTACAGTTACACACTTAGGTGTTTCTGATGTATCAGGTACATTCAACGATTTTGATGTGGAAGTAAAATCATCAAAACCGGATTTCAGTGATGCTTCTTTTACGCTCTCGGCAAAAACAGCATCCATTGATACACGTATTGAAATGAGAGATAACCATCTAAAAAGCGTCGACTTTTTTGATGTAGCGAAATATCCTGAGATAGCTTTTAAAAGCACGGGAATTAAAAGCGTTGGTAAGAACAAATACAAACTCAGTGGTGATCTTACTTTAAAAGGCATTACCAAATCTGTTGTATTAGATCTTGAGTACAGAGGCATCATTGAAAACCCAATGAGTAAAAAGCCAACAGCAGGTTTCCAGTTATCAGGTATTATCAAACGTTCAGACTTTACATTGGGTAGTGGTTTCCCTGCACCAATGATCAGCGATGAAGTGATCATTAAAGCAGATGGTGAGTTTGCACAATAAATAATCTAAATACTAAACAATGAAAAAATTAACAAGTATTCACATCAGCCAAAAAGGGATTGACCTGGCTATACTCCTCACCCGTATTACAGCTGCTGCATTAATGCTGTCGCATGGGTTACCAAAACTGGGAATGTTGTTCTCAGGTAATGGAAATCAATTTCCTGCAGTACTTGGTATGAGCGGGGAACTATCATTAACATTAACCGTATTTGCAGAAGTGGGTTGTTCGGTATTTGTCCTGTTCGGATTGGGTACAAGACTGGCAGTGGTACCGTTGATCATTACCATGCTGGTAGCAGTATTGTATATCCATTCAGCTGATCCCTTTGCAAAACAAGAACCGGGTATTCAATATCTCATACTTTATGTGATACTCTTCATTACCGGCAGTGGTAAATATTCAATTGATTATTTGTTGCAACGCAAACAATCATCGCTTGCGTGGACAAACAGATAACTAAACACTTAAACAGAATAAGCATGAAAATAGCAGTGATAGGCGCAACAGGTTTTGTTGGCTCGGCAATCGTAAATGAATTAAAGCATAGAGGACATCAGATAACAGCTATTGCACGTAATACAGACAAACTTCCTTCAGCAGAGAACGTAACGGCAGTAAAAGCAGATATTAATAAGGAAGACGAATTGATCAACGCAGTGGAAGGACATGATACGGTTATCAGTTCATACAATGCAGGATGGACAAATCCAAACCTGTATAATGATTTCCTGGAAGGATCAAAACGCATTCAATCTGCAGTGAAAAAATCTGGTGTGCAACATTTGTTTGTAGTTGGTGGTGGCGGCAGTTTGCATACAGCAACAGGCGAACAGTTTGTTGATCTTCCACAATTTCCTGCGGAATGGAAACCGGGTGCATTGGCAGCAAGAGATTACCTGAATGTGATCAGAGAAGAAAAAGATTTGAAGTGGACATTTTTAAGTCCAGCTTTGGAAATGCACCAGGGAACTTCAGGTGAACGTAAGGGAACCTACAGAAAAGGAAATGATACACCTGTGTTTGATGAAAATAACAGAAGTGTTATTTCAGTAGAAGATATGGCGATTGCCATTGCAGATGAAGTGGAGCAGAAGCAACATATTCAACAACGTTTTACAGTTGCATATTAATCAAGCGATCGTTCATGCAACGGAAACAATTTATAACAACAGTATTAACAGGAGCAGCAGGTATGACAGGCTTGGCAGCGTTCAATCGCTTTACAGATGAGTTGAAAGAAGAAGATCAATTGATGCCGGTGTTGTTCATTGGTCATGGTTCGCCCATGAATGGAATTGAAGACAATGAGTTCAGCAGAAGATGGGCGAAGATGGCTACTGAAATTCCAATACCAAAAGCAGTGTTGGTTGTATCGGCGCATTGGTTTTCGAAAGGAACACATATTACTGCAATGGATTTTCCTGAAACCATTCACGACTTTGGCGGTTTTCCGCAGGCGTTGTTCGATGTGCAGTATCCTGCACCCGGTTCGCCTGAATTGGCAAAAGAAACAAAGTCGTTGATTCATTCGGCAGATGTTGGCTTAAGTCACGACTGGGGATTGGATCATGGAACGTGGACCATCATTCGTCATATGTATCCCAAAGCAGATATTCCTGTGCTGCAGTTAAGTATTGATTATACCAAAGGTCCGCAATACCATTATGATCTCGCAAAAGAGTTGTACAGTTTACGTAAGAAAGGTGTGTTGATCATTGGCAGTGGCAACATGGTACATAATTTACGTATGGTGGCGTGGGATAAATTAGATGCTCCTGCATATGGTTATGATTGGGCTTTGCACATGAACAATAAGTTCAAAGAATTGATTGGAAATAAAACACACGATAAGCTGATCAATTATTCATTGCTTGGAAAAGAAGCACAGCTTTCAATTCCAACCCCTGAACATTATCTGCCCTTGTTGTACACATTGGGGTTACAAAACAGTAAAGAAGATGTATCATTTTTTAATGACAAAGCCGTTGGCGGCTCGTTAACGATGACATCGGTTAAAATAGGTTGATGATGATGAGGTTGAATGAAAAAGAGTCGCAGCAATGCGACTCTTTGTTTTTGTAGCCTCGACAGGAATCGAACCTGTATCTGGGGCTTCGGAGGCCCTTATACTATCCATTGTACTACGAGGCCGGGATATTTAAAAATGAATGAATTTGACAATGACAGTTCTATTCATTTTTAAATTATTTGATCAATCCACCTGCATTACCAGCAAATATTTTTACGGCAATGGCCAGCAATATTACGCCGAAAAATTTTCGCACAGCAAGTAAACCTGCAGGACCTAGCAATTTCTCGATCCACTTTAAAGATTTGAGGACAAAGAATACCAACACCAGGTTCAAAAGTATTGCTACAAGAATCACTAAATCAGAATAGTTGGCACCCAGCGACATAATGGTAGTAAGCGTTCCGCTTCCGGCAATAATAGGGAAGGCGATCGGTACCACTGTTCCGCTCTTTGCATTTTTATCACTTTTGAAAAACTCATGCCCCAATACCATTTCCAAGCCCAACACAAAGATCACAATTGAACCGGCCACAGCAAACGAACGACGATCGACACCCAGCATCTGCAAAAACGATTCGCCTACAAATAAAAACAGGATCATCAATGCACCGGAGATGAGTGTGGCTTTGAATTCCCGGATAGCACCCATCTTATCCTTCATGGCAATCAGCAGAGGAATAGACCCGATGATATCAATAACGGCAAATAAAGTAAACGAAACAGTAAGCAGCTGGCTGAGGCTGAAGTCGAAGTTCATAGCGATTGTTTCGGCAAAGATAACTTTTCTTTTAAGCCTGCATTTATGCAACGATTAGGCTGGTGAGTCACCTGTTTTCTTCAAGGTTAACTCATCGGCAAAAGGGATTACTTAAAGCTTGGTTTATGTTGCTCCGATGTGCTTTGTACATTATGTAATACGTCATGTTCAAACCGATCATCTTGCAAGTATAATTTTACAACACAACCATATTGCAGTTTAAATACATTGAATGAATCGATCAATGCAGTATTGGTAAGATGAGAAAGAATGCTCCGTAGCACACCACCATGCGAAACGATGGCAGCACTTTCTTTTTTCTCCGCAATGTTTTGAAAAATGGTTGTGGTGCGTGCAAACAGATCGAGATAGCTTTCGCCGCCGGGTATCCGCACATTCACAAAATCATTCATCCAAGGCATTACAATTTCTTGAGGAATATCATCCCACTTGCGAAGCTCCCATTCGCCACAGTTGATCTCTTTCAAATCGTCGTGAAAAAAAATGTTGTGTGAAGGAAATAAATGTTGTGCCAATTTACTGCAACGTTGTAACGGACTTGCATAAACCGATTTTATACTTGCAGGTAAACATTGTTTAATCAGTGCCGCTTCATCATAAAAACTTTCTGTTACATCAAGATCAGCCTGGCCGTAACAGGTCCCTTTTTCAACAGCAGGTGTTGTATGTCGGATGAGATATATTTCCATGTACGATTCAGACTTGATTAAAACGTTTATAAAAAGTTATATTCTATTTTCCAAAATACCAACAGGTTCAGGTAGAACAAAACTTCGGCTACCTGTTGGGTAGCGCCTAAGCAATCGCCCGTGTAGCCACCGATCCATTTATGAAAATACCGACGTAAAAAGAATGTACCGAGCAATGGGAGAATGAGCACATATAAAATTTCAATACGTTGAAAAAGCAATAGTGGTGCTAATCCAAATACCACTGCCGGAATAATTTCTTTTGCAGTGATCGATTTAGCCAGTGGCTTTGCTTTTGCATCATCATTCTCCCGTACGTATTTGCTCGTTGCAACAATAAGTACTGCACACAAACGGGAAAAGCTATGTGCTGCCAATAACACGATCCACATCAGGCTGAATGGAATAGAACTCAATGATGTATATTTCAACAACAGGATCAGGATCATGCCAATGGCACCGTATGCGCCAACCCTGCTGTCTTTCATAATGTCGAGGATCTTTTGTTTGGTCCATCCTCCACCAAACGCATCACATACATCTGCAAATCCATCTTCATGAAACGCACCAGTGGTCAAAACCCCTGCTATCATTGATAATAAAATGGCAACAGGAGTACCTACATAAAAATCTGTGCCGATGAACACCAGAGCACAAATGCCGCCAACGATCCAACCCATGAGTGGAAAGTAACGTGTGGCTTTGTTGAGATATTCCGGATCATGTGTTACCCATTTCGGGCAAGGGATCCTTGTATAAAACATCAATGCTGTAAAAAATATTTCAATCTGCTTCCTCAAAACTTATTGATTTTGCTGTTGAAAATATTATCTGCTGTTTTCTTACTGTGGAAACGGGTATTGATGATGAGTTCATCAGCGCCTGCTTCTTCAGCTGTAGTTTTTAATTGTGCAATGAGTTGAAGGATCTGTTCCGTGGTTCCATTCACCACTGTTTCAAATGGAGTAACAGTATATTCCATACCCGATTGCTGAATAACAGCAATGGCCTTGTCAACAATACTGTAGGTTGGATCAACGATATTGACCGGTACAACCTGAATACCGGCATTCATTATTTTTTCCATACTTATTCTTTACCGGATACACCGGCGCTTTCAAAACTAGCCATTTCATTTAAAAACTGAACAGCGCTTTGTAATAAAGGGATCGCTAATGCTGCCCCTGTTCCTTCTCCCAGTCGCATACCCAATTGTAAGATTGGTTTTGCATTGAGATGTTCCAGCATTTTACGATGTCCGTTCTCATCAGAGCAATGTGCAAATACACAATGATCGGTAATTGTTTGATCGTATTGTTTTGCTACCAGTAAAGCAGCGGTTGCAATAAAACCATCCACAACAATGACCATGTTCAGTTCAGCTGCTTTGTGATAAGCGCCCACCATCATTGCAATTTCAAATCCACCGATACGACAAAGCAATTGATGCGGCGTAATGTCATAGCGATTCAATTCATGTAAACGACTGACATCTTCTAATGTAACAAGTTTGCGTTGGAGTTGTTCATCAGTAGAACCCGTTCCTCTTCCCACACATTCACTCAATGGAAGATTTAGTATGTGATGCATGATAAGTGATGCAGAGGAAGTATTACCAATGCCCATTTCACCAAAGCCGATTGTATTACAACCATCATCAAATAAATCTTGTACAATACTGCGACCTTTTTCAATCGCCGCATTTACTTCATCAATACTCATTGCATTGAATTCACTGTAATCGGCTGTACTATGATTGATCTTTGCATGCACAATTGGTAACGAAGCATCAAAATCAACATTCACACCTGCATCAACCACTGTTAAACCAATGTTGTGTTGTTTGGTGAATACATTAATAGCTGCACCGCCATTTACAAAATTCAAAACCATTTGTGCGGTTACTGCCTGCGGATAAGGATTTACTTTTCCTGTGGCAGCAATACCATGATCGCCTGCAAACACAACAATATGCGGTTTGCTGATAGCAGGTGATAAACTGTTTTGAATTACACCGATCTTCAATGCCAGTTCCTCCAGCATACCTAACGCACCAAGTGGCTTGGTTTTATTGTTGATCTTGTGTTGCAGTTGTTCTTTGAGTGTCATGCGTTGTTTGTTTGTAAAAGAAGGTCACAAAACCAGAAACCTTTTGTGCCCACATCTTTAATAGGAGTGGGGTGATCACTGGTTTTTATTTCTAAAGCTTTGTATGTTTTTTCACCGGTAGTAACAGGTATTGGTTGTTTAAAGACAGGGCCACTGAAACAGAAAGAATGAAACTCTCCATTCTCTCCACATGGATCAACAGTTGATGGAAGTTCGTTGATAAATTGCTGATCGATGGTTCTTCCAACCCAGCTTTCATCTAAGTAACCATCGTTGATGCAGCAAAGAACAGATTGAAAACCTTTCGCTACAAAATCATTGATCATCCATTGTGTATCGGTTTTCCAGATAGGGAAGACACAATGCATATCGAGTTCGTTCATTTTTCTTTCACGGTAAGCACGCAGGTCTTCTAAAAATAAATCACCATACAACACATGATTGATGCCTTCTGCTTTTGCCTGCAGCAAAATGCTTTTCATCTGTTGTTCATACTCTACATTGCTCGCTTCGTACACATACGCTTTCAATAGCGGAATACCGATAGATGCAGCTTGTGCTTCGATCAACTCTTCTCTTACTCCATGCATGGATAAGCGTTTGTAATTACCGTTAAATGTGCTGAGTAAATACTTTACATCATACACGCCTTCCTGCAACACTTTATGCAATGCATAGCTGCTGTCTTTTCCTCCGCTCCAACAAAATATCGATGGGATCATATGATGAGTGGTGAATAATGAGTGATGAGTTGTAGGTGGTGAGTGCGATTGTTTTTTACTTGCTATTCACTACTTACTACTTACTTTATCTTGACAGCAATCCCGCTTACCATTAATACTGCTGTATGTGCATATGCAGCAATGTATTGGTTGGCCCATCCCTGCAGATCGGTGAACTTACGACCGATCTCTGTATCAGCATGCACACCCATTCCAATTTCGTTACTGATGATGATAAACGTGCCGGGCTTTGTACACAACGCATCAATTTCTTTTTTCAGCAATGCAAGTGATGCTTCCACATCGTTCTTTGTATCCACAAAAAAATTGGTGAGCCACAATGTTACACAATCAATAACGCAAACACGGTTCACAATGGGTAGTGTACTTACACTGCGTTGTTCTTCCATATTCGTCCAACGTTCATCCCGATCGTTCTGATGCCGCTTCACCCGTTTCTCAAAATCATCATCCCACACTTTGGCAGTAGCTACATACACAGGACTGTCACTTAGTGATAAAGCCATCTCCTGTGCATACTTACTCTTACCACTTCTTGCACCACCTGTTATAAAAATGATCATGCTGTTTGTTTTTTAAAGCCGTACGGACAATACCTGCATCCGCTCCTGCAACAATATCCCCTGCGTAAATGATGCCACGCAGTGAACACAAAGTTTGTATTCTCCATATAGTAGTCAATCCCTTCTATTAATTGTTTTGCAGGTGCAAGATCTTTCGCTATGTTATGATTCAATGCTTTTTCAACCGTCATCTCAGCAACATACACATCGATTTTTTCTTTGGTTGCGTTGTGCAGACATTCCGGGCACATGCAATTGACGACAGGGTCAGGAGTAAATAGCGGAGGATATTGATTGCACCAGCAACTGTTGCCGTTATCTTCTGTACTGCATCCGAAAGCAATACCACATCTGCTGCAATTCTTTTCTTTCGCCATATCAACGATTGCTGTATAGATCTTTCTGTTCTACAAATAATGTGTATCTGCTCTTCAATTGCTGCAGACAGTTGCGGCATAAACAATCGGCAAATTGTTTTGTGATGAATGCTTCTTCTTCCACGCTCAACTCAATACCGTAGCATTGGCAATTGGTAACATCGCCCACTTTACATTCAAAACCTTGACCACAACGTGGACAGTTTTTTTGTTCATGCTTACACATGCTCTAACCTGGTTGAGAAGTGAAAGTATTTTGTTTGCAGGTGCTTGGGTACACGAAACAAGGAAGGATGAAATAACGCCGCTAATAATTCAATACCATCAACTAATGTTGAAGCAGATGGTTGTGTAAACAGATCGTAATCACAAATGAACACGGCGTTATTCTTTACAGCTTCCAGTTGTTGCCATTCTGGTTTATCAGTTAAGAGATGCAGTTCTTCTCTGCTGCGATCCACATGGAAACCACAAGGAGCGATCACTAATATCTCCGGATTATACTTTACAATTTTTTCCCAGCTGGTAACGATGCTGTCGCCACCGGGATTACTTAACATATCAATACCGCCTGCCTGTGCCACTTGGAAAGGGATCCAATGGCCGCAATTATAAACCGGTGCGATCCATTCCATCAGCAACACACGTTTCATCGGCATTTGATGGCGACGGAGTTTTTCAAGAATATGCGTTGTTCTTTTTTGCAAACCTGCGAGATAATGATAGGCTGCCGATTCATGGCCCAACGCTGTAGCAATAGTTACGGCCGTATAATACACATCGTCGAGTGTTTGCGGCGTCAGCGTGATAAGCGTAGGTTGTTTTTCAAGGTTCGCAACGGCTGCCGCTGTGCAGGCGGTATCGATCTGGCATACTTCACATACATCCTGTGTAAAGATCACATCGGGTTGTATGTTTTGTAATACATCTTCATCCACATAATATAAACTCTTGCCTTGCGCTTTGCTGGCAGAAAATATTTTATCGATCTCTTCACTGCTGTAATTTTTTCCTTCCATTACACAACGAACAACTTTTTGTTTTTCGCTTAATGCTGTAGCAGAACATTCAAACGTAACGCCATGGAGCAGATGTTGCAAACCCATGTCGTAGATCATTTGCGTAGCGGCTGGTAAAAAGGAGCATGCTTTCATCATGAGTTGAATAAGGTTAAATGGTTAATGGTTATGCTATCTGGAAGGAAGTGTTTTTAGCTTTCATCCATTCAAATGCACCAAACATGATACCACTGTAAACCAATGTGCCGATCAGAAAGTTTTTCATGTATGGTGCACCTTGCGCATAGCATTTAATAAGACTTGCAAAACTGTGATCCATGGTTTGGCCGGTAGTAATATCAGTACATCCAAAAAAGAACACACCAAAATCAACAACCAGCCAGTAAATCAATGTTGCAGCAACGCCGGTGAACACTACCGATTTTACTGATACTTTTTTCAGTAATAATCTTCCTAATAAAACAATCAACACAAAACCACCATACACCCAATACCAACTACCATACATAATGCCATACTGCCCGTCATAAACAAAAATGTTTATGATGAGATCGCTTGCAAGTAAAGTGAGTAATGGAAAACCAAATGCTTTCCAGTTTTTACTGAAATATGCTGCACCAAATAAACCCATAGCGCCGATGGGTGTGAAATTACTCAATGGTCCAAGCTGTGCAGCATTGGGAATACGTAAGGCTGCTACTGCAACCATAATAATGGCCAGTACTGCAAAACGGGGATTGATTTTTTGTATTGACATTTGTAATGATTGATGAATGATGAGTAATGAGTGGGTTCAACTGATCACTCATTACTCATCACTGATTATTAAAATTGAAAGCTTACGCCTCCTGTTACATTAAACTTGCGGCTGTTATAACCCGGCACATCATAATACTCCTGATCGGTAACGTTACGCAGATCAACAAATACACGCAGATTTTTTGTTGCCTGGTAGCCGGTATATAGATCGATCGTGTAATAAGCAGGCATTTGCGTTGGTCCCGGATCATATGCACCCTTTAATCTTGTACTAATGAAACGGAACGAAGGCATAACAGTTAATCCTTTAATTGGCTCAAGTGTAAGTGCACTGTTGAAGCTGAAGTTTGGACGACGGAATAGATTCTTCACTTTCACATTGTCGTTTTTTCCTTCACCATCAATGTAGGTGAAGTTATTTGTCCAGTTGCCGATCTTTCCAAGACCAATGCTGCTTTCTACTTCAAAACCATAATCATGTTGCTCGTCACGGTTAATGTACTGACTTGCGTAGGTTGTCATGTCAGTATAGAAAATGATGAGATTCTTAATATCACGTTTGAATGCTACAAAACGGATAGAGTTCTTTCTATCTGCACTAAATGATTGTACACCTATTTCATAATTCTGCGTTGCTTCAGGTTTCAGTTCTTTATTACCGTATTCGCTATACAATTGGTAGAGCGATGGTATTTTGTAACCTGATGAAATGTTTACAAATACTCTTGTTTTATCATCAATGTTGTATGAAGGGTTGAAGGTATAAGTTGCATTTGTTCCATAAATGCTGTGGCTGTTAATACGGAAACCTGCTTCCACATTAAAACCTGCAAGTTCGGTTGCAAGCAAAGAGGCATAGAACGAAAAGTTATTTGCCTTGGCTGAATCGCCTAAAGCGGACTCATACGGACCATACACACTAATGCTTTTATAAGATTGAGTTGTGTTCTGAGCTAAATTTTGAACACCAGCCACCAACGATAACTGATCGATGAAGCGGTAGTTACCGCTTAATTCAGTAATACTGCTGTTGCCTTCGTACGAACCTCTTGAATATTTTGCAAAACCACCAACACTTGCACTGTCATCTAAATAAACTCTTGTATTGGTGAGGAAGTTTTGTGATAAAGTAAGGCTCAACTTTTTATTGTTGTACAGGAATGAAAGGCCGTTGTTCCTGTTCTTCTGCGTTACATTATTATCAGCATCATCATTATATGCGCCGGCATCAATGCCATTGACATATTGACCGAAATTACTAAAGCCTTTCACTGAAAAGTTTTTGCTGAGATCGTAGCGAAGGTTGGCAACAAAGTTGTGTTGCTTGAATCCATCATTATCAAAATTCTTTGTGCCGGTTGTATCCTGTGCAGAAGAAAAGCCTTTGCTGTCAGTAAAATTATAATTCACATTATAAGAAAAGGCGTTCAACTTGCCGCCAACACCTGCATTTGCACGCAATGTATTGTAACTGCCATAGCTAAGCAAACCATTTACTTCTGCCTTTTTGCGTCCTGCTTTTTTTGTGATGATATTGATCACACCGGCAACCGCATCGCTACCCCACATGGTGCTTTGTGCGCCTTTTAAAATCTCAATGCGTTCTACCATGCCTGTGCTGATATGATTCAGATCAAATGCATTGTTCACTTGTGATGCATCGCCAACAGGAACACCATCTATCAGGATCAATACATTACCACTTACAGCACCACGGAAATAAACATCCTGGTTGGTGCCTAATGTATTGTTGGCGCCGTTGATGAATACACTTGCTTGCTGATTAATGATCTCGGAAACGGTACGACCTGCATTGCGTTGAATGGTTGCCTGATCGATCACTGTTACTACCTTACCTGTTGTACGTTGTTTCTGTTCAATGCGGTTGGCAGTTACAAATACTTCGCCTAATGATTTTGCGGTACTGTCCTGGGCATTTAGTTGACTGCTGATGAATAATCCGGCAGCCACTACAAATAAATTCTTTTTCATGTGTTGAAAAAAGGGTTTGTTGTGACTGCTTTCAGAAAAAGAAATAGAAAATATAAAAGCTAACGAGCCGTTACACCTCCTGCCTTTCACCCGAAAGCAAATGATTAATGAAATAGTATCGGCAGGTCTTCTGGCTCGTTCGCTGCTGAGCACCTTCCCGTTCGTGTGGCAAACACCTTTCATGAACAGTGGTATGTAGAATCAGCAGGTGAGTGGAGGGTTGTGAATAGTGAGTGGGATTCCCTTAAGAGAATCATTCACCATTGACGATTGACCATTCACAATTAGAACTTACAGCTACGGGGATAGCGCCGGATTTGCACCGGACTTCCCTTTTAATCCCGACTATGAACATCGGAAACCGCTACGGGAGCAAAAGTAGGGGAGCCGTTGTGCAGTTGCAAATTTGTTTTACCTGAATTGTTCACATGGCATCTGAATAAATAAAATTCTATATATGAAATGATGCGTTTTCTCTTCGCATGACTTTAACAATTTACAGATACGCACATGAGTTTCTCTCCGTTAATACAACAACCTGCTGATCTCTCTATTCGCAATTCTCCAAACTGGGCTTATCAGAAACATTGATCGTTACCAATTAAACCAATGTTTATGATCCGTTTCATCAGCAAGTGCATTCTTGTTCTTATCAGTATATGTACACAGGTAAAGGCGCAGATCACGCAACCGAAGTATGAAGTAGGTGCGGCTGCAGGTGCCTTTGTTTATCAAGGCGACCTTACACCCAGCCGTTTTGGTTCCTGGAAAACCATCCGGCCGGGGTTGGTGCTGTATGGCTCACGCCTGTTGAATCGTACAATGGCGCTGCGTTTACAATTATCAATTGCATCATTACATGGCGATGATGCGAAGTATAACAACCCTACTTACCGACAGCAACGCAATTTTAATTTTCGTACGTCATTAATTGAACTTTCGCCGCAATTTGTATGGAGTCCGCTTGGTTGGGCCGATGCAGGAAAACAATTGTCGCCCTATGTATTTGGCGGTGCAGCATTAAGTTTAGTGCGCATCCGGAGAGATGCAAGTGCATTCAATGCTGCTTATTTTGAAGCAGAGCCGGAATTGTTGTTGGAGTTGGCAACCGATCTCTCAACACGTACACCACGGTTGCTACCAGCAGTGCCTGTTGGAGTGGGAATTCGCTATTCCATTTCGCCAACGATAGTATTGAATGCAGAAGCTTCGTATCGTTTTTTGTTTACTGATTATTTGGATGGATTCAGCCGTGCTGCCAACTCCGAACGGAAGGATCATTATTACAATATCGCTGTTGGATTGATCTATCGCTTCGGCCGGAAGAACAGTTGGGATTGTCCGCCGGTGCGATAGTGTTGTTTGCTTGAAACAGAAATAGCGGGATTATCGTTTGTTGAATGTTATTCGGCAACCTTTGCTTTTATTTGTTTCAATAAAACATACCAGTTGCTATTAGGGTATAATTTACATGCTGCAAAATTTGTGGATGTATTACGGCAAGTCCCTTTTAGGAGACTCGCCTACGAATAAAAGAGTTAAACTTGTTTGCAACTCTCTAATTGTGTAGAGATGTCTAGTTCCTCGACATGACGGTTCGGTTAGTTTAAGTAAAGTTAGAGATGCAAATTTTCAGCGTCTCATCATTTCTACGAAAGAGAAATCTCTGCAATTTCAAACTGCTGAATAAAATGAACCAGTTACTTCTTCTTACATCCCTGAAAAACAGAAATCCCTGCATAGTAATTCCGTCCCGGTGCTACATTGTAAAAGCGATTTACAGCGGCGTTGATGTCATTTCCTAAACTGTAGGTTTCATTAAAGAGATTATCGGCACCAACAAATACTTCAGCACGAAGTTTTCCAAAGTATAATTGTTTGTAGCCAAGTCTTGCACCCAGCAAATGAAAATCACCACCATAAAACGTATTGGCATCATTCAACGGCGTTTTCTCATTGTAGTTATAAGTAACGTTGAGATAAATACCGGGCTTTAGGGTTATATCAACTCCTGCGGCAACGATATGTTTTGGTACACTGGGTAGTTGCTTGCCACTGAAATCGTTGGTGAGCTGTTTAAAATCTTTATAGGTAAAATCGTTATAGGAATAACTCAACCAAACATTTGCTGTTGAAAGAAACGTTTTTTCATCATCAACAATTGCATAGCGGGCAAATGTTTCCACACCATGTTGCCGTGTGCTGCCGGCATTCACAAAAAAATCGGCGCCGCCACCATCTCTGCGTTGCACAATTGTATTGCTGAGGTTAAAGAGAAAGCCATTTACATCCAAAAATAATTTGCGTTTGTAGTTGAAACGGATACCAGCTTCATAGTTCCATCCTTCTTCTGCATTCAGGTTGGTAGAGATAACGCCGGTAGAAGGCAACACTTCAGCAGAAGTGGGGGCAGAGAACCCTTTGGCAACAGACGCATACAACGACAATTCTTCTTTGATCTTTTTCAAAACAGAAAGTCGTGGTGCAATTTCATTATCATACGTTCTGCGTTGCGGATTCAAAGGGAATTTATTCAGCCTTATGATCTCGATCTTATTCTGGTTAATGCTTGCGCCTGCAGTAATGATCCAGCCTTGTGGTAATTTCCAATCGGCTTGTGCAAATACATTCCATAAGAATGGATTCACTTCATCCTCAGTTTGCAGGCTATCGCTTGTGCCATTCACATTCTTATATACACGAATGTTATACCAGCCTCGTTGCAATTCGGCGCCGGCAACAAACTTTAATTCACCAATTACATTGCGTGGAGTAAACGCTAATACTGTTCTTCCACCGGCATGAGGCTCGCTGCGGCGTTCGAAGTTGCGAACGGTTGGGTTTGCAAACTGTGAATAAGCTCCATATAAAGAAGTGGTATTCTTAAACGTTTCCGTGATCTGGAAGTCATGACTCAATCCTGCAAAGAATGTTTCCTGGTTCACACTTGCATTAGCTTGCGCACTCGAAGGAGTAGCACCCACCCTTGGCCTTGCCTGTCTTGGATTGGCCGCAAACTCAGCAGGAGTTAATCCGCCGGGAGTTTGATACGAAAGATCAGCATACATCACATACGTACGGATGCTTTGTTTTTCGTTGAGTGCAAAGCGGCTGTCCCAACTAAAAACTGTGCGGTCGAGTTTTGTCCAGTCACGATAGCCATCACTGTGCAGTCGATTATAGCTGATGGTTTGTTGCGTTGCACCTTCGCCAATACGTACAACAGCATTTACATTACTCAAACCAAAAATGCCACCTGTATAATCAATACCAACACCTGAAGGTTGGTTGTTGCCATTTGTTTTCAGTAACACGGCACCACCGCTGCCGCCACCATACAAACTGCTTGATGGTCCTTTCAATACTTCAACCGAGTTGATATTATAAAAACCCAACAGGTTTAAATAAGTGGAGCCGCCGGGTTCGGTAAACGGAATATCGTTGAGGTATACTTTTACATTGCGCACACCAAACGGCGAACGCAATGAACTGCCACGAATATTTAATCGGTAACTGCCGGGACTTCGTTCTTCCATGCGTACACCGGGTGCCGCATTCAGAGCTGGAACAATCGATGCGTTACTGAATCGGTTCAATTGTTTCTGGCCCACATAACTGATAGCTGCGGGAACATCCATGAGCTTACGGTTCTGTTCAAACGCTGTGATAACGACCTCGCCTAATTCTTTGGAACTGGAGTCGGGTTGAGACTGTGCAAATGAAAAAAGTGCAGCAACTGTTGCAAGCAGAGTTAGTGATTGGTTCTTCATGGAGTAAAAATAAGCAAAAGAGGAAGCCAATAAGCAATCGTTAATGTGCAACAGGCAAATTAATGAGGTGGGGACGAATAAATCACACATCAGCAATCATACATCCGACATCTTTCCTGTGTTTTTGTTTTTAGAATACATAGAAAAGTTATCTTCAACGCCAGAAGAAAAAGCATGAAAACTTCAACCAACAAACTCAACCTGTTTTCGTTTACCATGATCGTTGTAGGTCTGGTGATCGGTATGGGTATTTTCCGTACAGCAGCCACGAGTGCAAAAGATGCCATTGATCCATCGGTTTACTTTAGTGCATGGCTTATTGGTGGTTTGGTGGCCTTATGTGGTGCATTAACTTATGCAGAGATCGGCAGCCGCTTTCCCGTAACAGGTGGTTATTATAAAGTGTTTGCACAAGCCTATCATCCAAGTATTGCCTTTGCTATTAACTGTTTGATCTTAGTTAGTAATGCAGCAAGCTTAAGTGGTGTGGCATTGATCGGTAGCGGTTACTTATTAAAATTATTTCCCGGTGAATGGACAGATATTCATAAGGCGTTGGTGAGCTGTGCGGCGATCGCTATCTTTTATTTTATTAACCTGCGTGGTTTGAAGTTGAGTTCAATGGCGCAGAATATTTTAATGATCATCAAGATCGGAATGATATTGGTGTTGATCGCTGCGTTATTCTTCCCCGATAAATATGCTGTACAGGAAACAACTACTGCAGTAACAACATTCAGTAATATGGACTGGATCAAAAGTCTTGGTGTGAGTTTGATCGCTGTTTCATTTACCTATGGTGGTTACCAGCAAACCATCAACTTCGGGAATGAAGTACAAAACCCCACCAAAAATATTCCACGTGGTATTTTCATGGGTATTGCCATCATCATTGGCTTGTACTTGCTGGTGAATATGAGTTATTATAATCTGGTAGGCTTTCAACAAATGAAAGGCGAACGTGAAATTGCTTACGTGGTGATCGATAAAATATTCGGATCAACCGGTGCTACCGTTTTCTCAGCCTTTTTATTTTTAGGTGTGTTGGCGTACGTAAACGGTTTACTCATGAGCAATCCTCGGGTGATGTATGCAATGGGCGATGATGGAAGTTTGCCAAAAATCTTTGCCAAACAAAATGAAAAGACCAATGTGCTTACATTTTCGTTAACGGTGTTTGCAGCTCTTTGCATCATCATCTTATTCTTTGCGCAGGAGTTTGAAAAAATATTGGCCTTCACTATTTTTCTTGATTGTTTTGGAATGGTATTGAGCAGCGCTACTATTTTCTGGTTCCGTAAAAAGACAAAGCATTTAGATGGTACAGGTATTTATAAAATGAAACTATTTCCATTGATGCCCATCATTTTTATAGCAGCTTATTTGTTTGTAGGAACAAGTATTGCGATTGCCGATCCAACAGCAGCGTTAACGGGGCTTGGCGTATTGGTAACATTTATCATCATTTATTTTATTTTTCATCGAAAAAAATAACAGTATGCTGCAGAAACTCCGCACAGTTATTTATCATACCAACGATCTTGACGCAGCCAAAAGCTGGTACACTTCACTAACAGGTAAAGAACCTTATTTTGATGAAGTATTTTATGTGGGTTTTGATATCAATGGTTTTGAATTGGGGCTTGATCCTGATATGAGCAACACACAAAAAGGCAATCACAGTACTGCCTATTGGACTGTTGATGATATACAGTCAGCCGTTGAAAAAGCAGTGTCAATTGGTGCAACCATTATTGATCCTGTACACAATGTTGGCGGCACAATAGAAGTAGCAATTGTAGAAGATCCATTCGGCAATCATATTGGATTTATAACCGGCGCATAATATTTTATAATGGACATTTCATATATCCTCAACGAACTGGGCGAAGACCGTGAGCATTATTTCAATGCCATTGCGCCACCCATTATACAGACAAGTAATTTTCGTTTTAATAAAGTAGATGAATTGCGTGCTGCATTTGCCGATGAGATGAGTACCTATCTCTACAGTCGTGGATTAAACCCAACAGTTGATATTCTTCGCAAAAAGTTAGCAGCATTGGATGGAGCAGAAGATTGTTTGGTATTCAACAACGGAGCAGCCGCCATCTTTGCAGGCGTACTGGCTAATGTAAAAGCAGGCGATCATATTGTAAGTGTGAGCAAGCCCTATACTTGGGTGCAACGTTTGTTCGATGTGATCTTGCCAAGGTTTGGCGTTTTTACAACCTATGTTGATGGACGGCGAACCGAGAACTACTTCGAAGCTACAAAGCCCAACACTACGTTTTATTATCTGGAAAGTCCCAACAGTTGGGATTTTGCTATGCAGGATATACGTGCTATTGCTGCCTATGCCAAACAACACAACATCACTACGTTGATCGATAACAGCTATTGTACACCCCTTTATCAAAAACCCATCGAAATGGGCATTGATCTGGCGATGCAAACTGCCACCAAGTATATCGGCGGACATAGTGATACATTGGGCGGTGTACTGAGTGGCACTCATGCCATGATGAAAAAGATCTTCGACAGCGAGTACCTCAACATCGGCAGCGGAATTCAACCCTTCAACGCCTGGCTGCTGATAAGGGGGCTGCGAACGTTGCCAACAAGGCTGGAGCGTATCAACCAAACTACCCGGCAAGTCGTCGATTTTATAAAGCATCATCCGGCAATTAGCGGCATTATCTATCCGTTTGATGAAAGCTTTGACCAATACAAGTTAGCCAAACAACAAATGAAGGAGGCGCCGGGGCTGTTTACCTTTTATATAAAAGCTGTATCCCGGCAACAGATTGTAACCTTTTGCGAAAGTTTGCTACATATACAAATGGCAGTAAGTTGGGGAGGCCATGAAAGTTTGCTGTTACCAAAGTGCGCCGGTATTCGGGATGAGGACTTTGATACAGCGAATAAGGAGCATCAGATGATCCGGTTGTATGTTGGATTAGAAGAGGCCGGATATCTGATCAGCGATCTGAAACAGGCATTCGAAAAAGCAGGATTGGGTTGATGTAGTTGAATAATTTCAGAAAACTCAAACCATCATGTGCCCGCTGGTCAAAAATCAATAAATTCGTGCCCCAAACGTCACTATATTGTCATTTTAAACTATATATGAAGAAGATTTCACCGGTTTTACTCTTATCATCCATCCTTGTTTTTATCGGAACTACGTTGCAAGCTCAGGAAAAATGGGATCTCGTTCGTTGCGTAGAGTATGCCATTGCAAATAATGTATCTGTGCGCCAGGCCGATGTGCAGGCTCGTTTAGCTGATCTTACCTACAAGCAAAGCAGACTTGCCCAATACCCCAACGCGAATTTCACCACTTCTACCGGAACAAACTTTGGTCGTGCCGTAAACCCTACTACTAACTTATTTGAAAACACAACATTGTTGTTCCAGCAATATGGGTTGAATGTAAATGCATTGTTGTTTAACTGGAACAGTGTAAAAAACGGCATCCTCAGTTCAAAATATAATGTGGCTGCAGCCAATGCCTCTGTTGAGAGTACAAAAAACGACATTGCCTTATCGGTAGCTACAACCTACTTGCAGGCATTGCTTTCAAAAGAGCAGGCAAAAATTGCAGAAGTACAGATGCAATTAACAAGAGCACGTTTAACCGATACACGCAAACGGGTAGATGCAGGCTCCTTGCCTGAGTTAAATGCATTGGAACTGGAGTCGCAATATGCTGCGGATAGTGCGAATTTCATTAATGCTTCTACTACAGCGCAACAAACGTTGCTTACGCTGAAGGCAACCTTGAATCTTGATGCAGCGCAACCATTTGATATTACAGAGCCACCGGTTGCAATGATACCGGTTGAAAATATTGGTGATCTGCAGCCGGATGTTGTGTATAATATGGCTTTGCAAACACAACCACGGCAACGTGTAAACGATCTTCGTATCAAGTCTCTTGAAGCAAATGTAAAATCGATCCGTGGCCAGTTTTATCCATCCATTTCTGCATTTGGAGGATTGGGAACCAATTTTGCCAGCCCCAACAGTAAAGTAACCGGATTTAACTTCCTCGGATATGATCCCATTACGCCGCTTTCGCCAATTGTGAATGTAGGAGGTACCAATTATTTTGTTCAAAGTCCTGATGTTGCCATACTATCTTCTAAAAAAGGTTTTGGAGAAATGTGGTCAGGATGGGGTACTCAAATGAATCAGAACTTCCGTCAAAATATCGGGATTCAGATATCTGTTCCCATCTTCAACGGAGCAACGGTACGTACCAATTACAATCGTTCAAAACTTGAAGTGCAAAATGCAAAGCTGATAAAGGAACAGGCCGATATGCAATTGAAAAATGATATTTATCAGGCTTACAATGCTGCTGTAAATGCAATGCAACGATTTAATGCAAGTAAGAAAACCCTCGAGGTAACAGAACGTGCAAATGTATTGGCGCAAAAACGTTATGAAGCAGGATTGCTGCAAACAATTGAATTGATCACGAACCAGAATAATTTATTCCGTGCACGCATTCAAAATATTTCAGATCAGTTTGATTATGTATTCCGCATGAAAGTGCTGGAGTTTTACAAAGGACTTGGTTTACGTTTATAAGCGAATCACTATTTTAAATAAGGAATTAACAACCGAATATGAATAAGAAAATCTGGTGGACCATTGGAATTCTCCTGGTAGTAGCCACCACCCTTCTCATCCTGAAGAAAAAAGAGATCATTGGAAAAAAAGAAGCAGTAAAAGTTGCCACTGAAAAAATCATCCGTCGAACCATTATTGAAACAGTTAGTGCAAGTGGTAAAGTGTATCCTGAAGATGAACGTAAAGTAAGCTCCGATGTGAGTGGGGAAGTAGTAGAAATGTATGTGGAGGAAGGCGACAGTGTACGGAAAGGTCAACTGTTGGCGAAAGTATTTGCCGATGTGTTAACTTCTGCGAAAGACCGTGCAGCATCAGTTGTAAATCAGCAACAGGCACAGGTAGGTAATACAGAAGCATCACTCAAAGCATTTGAAGCTAGATTAACACAAGCGAAACAAAGCTACGATCGCCAGAAAAAACTGTTTGATGAAAAAGTAATTTCAAGAGCTGAGTTTGAACAGGCAGAAAGTGCTTACCTCACTGCAAAAGCTGATCTGGATGCAGCAAGACAAACCATCCGCAGCGGTAAAGCAAGTGTGCAAAGTGCACAGGCCAGTTTAACAGAGGCACAAAAAAATCTCTCACGTACAGGCATCATTTCACCAATGGATGGTATTGTTTCATTGTTGGCGGTAAAGAAAGGTGAACGTGTAGCAGGTAATAGTTTTAGCCTTGGTACTGAAATTATGCGTGTTGCTGATATGAGTAAAATTGAAGTGCGGGTTGATGTGGGTGAGAATGATATTCCAAAAGTGAAGATCGGCGACAGTGCCATTATTGAAGTGGATGCATACAATGATCGCAAGTTCATGGGTGTGGTTACACAAATATCCAGCAGCAGTACATCAGCACAATCAGTTGCAGCCACCGCTACAGGTGATGTAACCAATTACAAAGTGTACATCCGTATCGATCAATCATCCTATGCCGATTTAATTGATCCGGTAAAAGGAAGAAATCTTCCCTTCCGTCCGGGTATGAGTGCAAGTGCAGATATTATGACTACACGCCAGGAAAATGTGTTGGCAGTTCCCATCCTTGCGGTAACAACAAGAGATAAGAATGAAGCAAGCGCCGTAGCAAAAGCAAAAGAAGAGCAGGATAAAAAGAAAGCACAGGGTCAGGAAGTAACAACTACCAACAATGCCGTGGTGACCGATGAAATGGAAGAAGTGGTATTTGTAATAAAAGCTGATGGAACTGTTAAGAAGGTAGCCATTCGTACCAATATTCAGGATAATGAATACATTGAAGTAATGAGTGGATTGAAAGAAGGAGATGAAGTGGTAAGTGCACCGTATAATACCATCAGTAAAACACTGAAAGATGGCATGAAAGTGTTGGTGGTGCCAAAAGATAAAGTATACGACGAAAAATAAATTCGAAAAAAGTAAAGCTAAAATCCCGCCAACAGGCGGGATTCTTTTATTTTAGATGAACTGAAAATCAACTGCTTGAAAAAAGAAGAACAGAATCAACGTTTTGCGATGATCGGGAGCGGCAGTTTTGCCACCGCCCTTGCCAAGATCCTTAATGGAAACGGTGTGCATTTGCATTGGTGTGTGCGTAGCCAGCATATCATTGATCATGTAAAAAAATATGGTCACAATCCCAGTTATCTGCGGTCGGCTACATTTCAAAACAATCTCTTATCGCTTAGCACGAATCTGGAGGAAACCATTCAGCAGGCCGATTACATTATACTTGCTATTCCATCAGCCTATACAGAAGAAGTGTTGGATACGCTGCCCAAAGATATTTTTCATGGTAAAAAGATCATCTCAGCTATCAAGGGCATTATGCCTCGTGGAAATATATTGCTCAACGATCATCTGAAAAATGAGTTTGGCTTTGATGTGAATGATTATTACACCATCATGGGCCCATGTCATGCAGAAGAAGTGGCATCTGAAAAATTATCCTACCTCACGTTTACCGGCATCAATCAAACCACTTCACAATGGATCGCCGATCAGTTCCGCAATCATTATATCAATACTGTTATTAATGATGATGTATATGGTGTGCAGTTTGCCGCTATCCTCAAAAATATTTATGCGTTAGGAAGTGGTATTGCACATGGTCTTGAGTATGGCGATAATTTTTTAAGTGTACTCATCGCCAATGCGGCCGATGAGATGGCGGGCTTTCTGCGCAAAGTAGGTATCCGCAATATGGAAGTGGGTGTACACAAAGAGCCGATACCCGGTGTACAGTTAATGAAAACATCGCTCCGTAAATCGGCCAACTATGCTGCCAGTGTGTACATGGGCGATCTGTTGGTTACCTGTTATTCACTGTACAGCCGTAACCGTACGTTTGGAAATATGATCGGTAAAGGGTTTAGTGTAAAAGCTGCACAACTGGAAATGAATATGGTGGCCGAAGGTTACAATGCCAGCAAATGTTTTTTTCATATCAATAAAGAAGTAGGTGCTGATATGCCGATTGCTACAGCGATCTATTCTATTCTTTGGGAAAATGTACAACCGGCCGTTGCGTTTGAGCAGTTAGAGCTGGTGTTGATTTGAGTTGTGTCGACACATCTGAAAATACCTGACACATTTGTCAAAAGAACAGGAAGCCTTGTTAAAATTCGTTCTTGCAGTAAAAGCTTTCTTTTCTCTTTGTAACTTTATACAAACAAAAAAACGATGCCTGTTTCTTTTACCGGTTTTGGCGCCTGGGTATTACTACTGATGCTGGTGGTGGGCATTGTTCAGCATGTACTTTCAAACAGAAAGCCAAAAAAACACTTCTTCTAAGTACTTCTTTTTTATTTATTATTTGATGGCGTTAATTCTTTGCTGATTTCGGTTTGCATGCTGTAAGCTGCTTTGTAGTAATAGTAAATGGCAGCCGTCATTGCCAGATGACTTACATCGTTGTAATTAAACCACTCGTTAATGCCCAGTTGAAATGCATGACAGAGCATTGCTGCGATTCCCCATCCTGTGGCAATAAATAGGTTTACCAAACCGGGATCTTTTGTTTTGAGATACATGTAAAACATAAAGCAGAATACAACTACAAACAAACCGTAGATGGCATGCAGAATCACGTACACAAAGTTTAATGTATAGAGCGAAAGAAACATAAATGCAAGGATCTCTATATAATTCAGCGTTGAAAAAAAACGGCCGACTGAAAAGGGCAGTACAGTGCGTCCATGACGGATAGCAGCCCGTTCAAAAAAGGCTACTGCAGCCATACTCAAATACCATCCCGGTACTTTTCCATACATGCCGGTGGCATACAGAAACGCATGTCCAACTACGCCGCCAACAATTGTAGCAATTCCCATCAACAGAAAAAACAAACTGATATACCTGTGTACCGGCGAAAATTGAGTGAGCTGTTTTTTTCGTAAACCATAGTATGCATAAAAACAAACGGCCGCAATAATAAGATTTGTAAGAACCGTAAACGGTTCAAGTATGGTGATGCCAAACCATTCAACACCCGGCATACGGGAAATATCAGCAGCTGGCTGAAGCATGAGCGATCTTGGTTTTACAGTGAGAGATCATCGCGGCTTCTTCAATTTACGAAATAACCTTCGTTGTTGCAAGAGGGTGAGAATGAAAGCTGATGAAAAAAAGTAAAAAATATTAGGAAAATTGAAAAGGAGTTTTTAAGTTTAGTATCTAAACCTAACAATTATGAAAAAACATCTCCAAGCAGCTTTTGCTGTTTTTTTTTACTTTCACTTTGATATCTTCTTGTCAAAAAAACTCACGACATCATGACCTCTTGACTCAGGAATCTGGTTCCAAATTGACAATATCTATTGCTAGAGAGTGGTTTAATAATATTTACCAACAAGGCAATTCTTCAATTGGTTTAAAAAATCAAAAAAAAGAATTTAGCCATATTGAAGTAGTATGGGACAAATCACATGCCTTTGAAGATGATGAATTTTGGGTAGTCGAATCACCTTTATTGGAATCCACAGTACATTATTTGAAATTCAGGAATGATGATTTTCACGAAAGCGAACCAAGGTTATTGATTTTAAAGGATAAAAAAAAGGGAAATATTTTTTGTATAAAAATGAATATTCAATCTAATACCACAAGTGAGTATAACCAAGGTTTTTATAAAAATGTTCCGAAAGATTTTTCTGGATCAGTATTTTTCTCAAGTTTAAAGAATCAAATTATTTGTGGCTGGGAGTATAAAAATGGTGGCACAACTAGACAAATAAAACCAATTGGAAAAAAGGTTAACAGTAGAATTGACGATCCCAATAATGACTGTATAACATATATAGTTGATACTTATGAGCGTACATGTTTTGATAATTATTGCAGTGAATGGACTTTAGTGAACTCTCAAGAAGTTAATACTTGCCCAAATTCAGGTGGAAGTGGCGGTGCATTCGAAGATGTCGACGAAATTATTTTAAATAACTTTAAGGAGAATTTCGAAATGATAGCTACCGCAAAAGATATCGTTTCAACAACTATTTCTGTAAATGATACGCTTAGAGTAAAACGATACAAGTGGATTGCGGCAGAAGCAGCCACTATAGTAGCTCAAAGTTCAGAAATAGGTCATCATAGGAGATCAGGTCCGAATGTTAGCAACTGGACTTGGAAATCTTTAGCACATGAAAGGGTTCAGGTTCTCGGAATTATTATAGGGGGGTCTGTTAGTATTACAAATGATATTGGATACCCCACTATTGGCACTTATAATTCAGCCATGTCTCTAGCATTTACAACAAATTACTCGTGTATAATTCCCAATAAATCCCCCATCTCTTGGTCAATGGAGTATAATACAACGGCATATATTAATATTAATGATTAATGTGAATTCAATATGAAAGTTCTGTTTTTGATTTTACTAGTGCTTGGTTATCTGATTAGTGGCTCTTGCTATAATGCAAAAAAAATGAAAATTGAAAACAGAACTTTCATATTAAGAACACAGTTTACGGTTGTAGGGATAAAAAATGATACTGTGTTTGTAAACAAAATAGAGGATAGTGTTTTTATTAAGGAGTATCATGGATTTCGAGTGATATTGACTTCAGTATTAGAAAGCACATCCAGATTGGATTTTGATAGGGCTGGAAATTTTTTAGGACAAAGTGCTATGGGTGGTCAAACAAGAAAATATATTCTTAATGTCATTAAGAAAAGTGACAGTCTTGGTAATCGATATTATGATATGAAGTTATCTAATATTAGATCTTTTTCTAGTGACTCGTTCTACAGGGTAAAACTATTCAAAGGAGTAGATTTTTTTGATCCTGAGTTATACAAGGAGGTGAAATCAGAAACTTTCTCTGATGAAAGTATAGTAAATACATATTTACCTACAAATAGTACAAGTAAGGAAAAAATTGATACTTTGCGATTTCATTTTACAAAGCGTACGTATAACGATTTTATTTCGTTTTCTACTTTTTTAGAAGATAAACAAAAAATGAAAATAAATAGAGTTGAGTATTCATTCAAAGAGGATGAAGTTACTTATAGTCCCCGTATAATACCTATGCGACAGATGATATGGGAATTGGTTGAAACGGAAAAAATACCTAATGAAGAGGCTATAAATAGATTTCTGAGTGACAGTTTGAAGCTGAAAACTTATGCTAAGATGTGAAAAAGCAACTTGCCGAAATATTGTCAGCAAACAATTTGCCAGTTTTAGTAAGTATTAGGTGATTGCTTCTCAATACAAGTAAGCCTTTACTGATATGGTCTGCTGCATTACGACTTAATTCAGTTATTTTCTCTTGTCCAAATTTCTTTGTAATATGGTTCAGATCACAACCTTCCATCAACCGTAAGCTCGTCATGATGTATTCATTCAACTGTTGCGTTTCAGTCAGTTCTTCTTTTTCAAACGGGATGATCGCTTGTTCCAACGATTGAATGTATTGCTGATTATTGGCAACATTCCATTGCCGGCTGTTGCCGTTGAACGAATGTGCCGATGGTCCAAGACCAAGATAATGTGTACCGTGCCAATAACTGCTGTTGTGTTTGCTTCGGTGGCCGGGTTTTGCAAAATTGGATATTTCGTAATGTTCAAAACCTGCTTGTTGCAGATGATCCATCAGCAATAAAAACTGGCGACTTTGTTGTTCGGGGTCAACATCCTGTTTTTGATGCTGACGTATCTGTTTATCTAACGGTGTTTTTTCTTCAACCGTTAATGCATAGCAGGAAAGATGATTGATGTTTTGTTGCAACACCCAGTTTAAATTATATAACCACTTCTCATCAGTTAGTCCGGGAGTACCATAGATCAGATCAACCGTAAAACTATCGAATCCTGCGGCTCTTGCTTTGCTGATCACTTGTTTTGCTTCATCAGAGGTATGTGCACGGTTCATCCAGCGAAGATCTTCCTCAAACAACGATTGGATACCAATACTGAGACGATTGATGCCGAGTTGTTTCCAACCTTTCAGCTTATCATCATTTACATCATCGGGGTTTGCTTCTAATGTAATTTCAGCAGATGGATCAATGCTAAAATGCTGATGAAGTTGCTGCATGATCATTTTCAATTCATCAATTTGCAGAATGCTGGGTGTACCTCCTCCGAAATAAATTGTTTCGACAGTTTGACCCTGGAGATAGCCGGCTTTCGATTGAAGTTCGATCTCTTTCAATAAAGCCTCAACAAAATCGTTCTTATAGTGCAGACTTGTACTGAAATGAAAATTACAGTAATTGCATGCCTGTCTGCAAAACGGAATATGAATATAAATACCAGCCATTGCTTTGATTAGTTATAAACTGGTATATAATGCCCTGATTCTTTTTAAATACGCCGAGTAACAAAGTATCATGATAACAGTTCGATAAAAAAATTAAATCCGTTAAGTTTGGATCTTACTTAGATATATACCCAAAAGTACTATCAAAGGTATGCGCAATTATGAGTTTTTAAATATTCAGGTTGATAAGGATTGCCCGAAGAAAGTGAAGCGGATTGCAGAGGCAGATAAGGAACTACGAAAGCCGATTCAATCAATCATGAATAACAGAGTATCAGCTGATTTTTTTACAGCATGGATACAAAGCTTCGGAAAGTATAAATTACAATTTGCTGAACTAACTGGATGAATGCCTGCAATATGCAAAATGTAATCCTTCGAGTGGAAACCCGCAGATACGACAAGCTTTTAATCGTATGCCTTTAAAAAACAATCCAAAGTTTTTGCTTCTATAGTTAACGGTACTTAATTCTCCTGGAGACTCGTGACCTTTTTATACCCGCACTATGAACTGTTTATCCCTTCAGTTTAGTTCAAATTAATTCAATTTACATGTGTGAAAAGTGAAACCCTGATAGGATTCAATCTATAGGGTAGCCAAGATATTACTACACCTAATATCTATCAATTGCTTATAACTAAGGGAAAAAATCAAAATCATGCCCACGGCATTTAGCAAAATATAGAATTTGGAAATGTACGAATTCAATTTCCGCTGTTATATCAGTGACAAAGCAGATTTTCTTTTTATAAATAGAAGATACAATGTTATGTTTTTTCTGAGTTCAACTTTTTTATTACCTAATATATTATTATGAAGAAAAAATTACTTTTTGTATTATTTGCGATTGCCTGTCTGTATAGCTCAGCACAACAGGTTTATCGGGAAGATTTTGAGTCTGCAAACATCGGGGATAATGGTAGTCTGTTAGGCTGGAACAGTTTCTTTGACAGGGGAGCTAGTAGAGTGGTTCAAGGCAGTGTCGGCAATACTTCAAAGGTTCTTTTGGCTTCAAACTCCGTTGGCGGCGATCATTTTTTAAGATCTCCGTTATTTGAAATACAAGGTGGAAAAAGTTATACAATCAAGTTTGATATTTCTTTGTCGAATGCCGTTTATCTTATTCGTATACGTACGGAAGACAATCTTGGAAACAATACCCTTATGCCTATTTCAGGGGTTAGCTTAAGTACTACCAATGGCACGGTAAACAATGCAAATGCGTCAAGAATAGAAAACCTGACACCTAATGTGTTTGGTACCACAACAGTTACATTTATAGCTCCTCCGGGGCAAACCAAGGCACAATTACAGATTTATCAGTTTGGGATAAACAGTTTTATGTTGGACAATGTATTTGTGGATAGCAAAACATTGGGTTATTGGCAATCTGAAGCTGAACTTGGTGTACTTGCTGGTAATGCCTCTGCAACTTCGGGATGTACCAACGCATCCGGTGGTTCATTTGTGAACTTAGAAAAAGAAAGTGGAAATACCTTAACTTTTAATGATGTTTCGGTGAGTGAGGCAGGTACCTACAGCCTTAACACGAAGTATTTTTATAACGGGGGCGATAGCTATTTATCCTTTTTTGTAAATGGGGTTTTTGTAAAGCAGGTTTTGGTAAAACAAGCACCTTGGTGCTTTCAGGCGCCTGCAACGTCCACCAGGGTTGAATTGCCACTCAAAAAGGGAATCAATTCGATTAAGGTTGCCCCATCTCAAGGAAAACCTTCACCATTTTTAGACCGATTTGAGCTAAGTGAAAAACCTGTGAACGATTGGTTTTCTGAAGCTGAAGCAGGTTCTCTGTCCGGTGCTGGTTCGCAAATCATAACAGGCTGTACAAATGCCTCGAACAGTTCTTTTGTCAACTTGTACGGATCAACAAATAATCGTTTGTCGTTTAATAATGTTACTGTACCGGAGGCTGGCTATTACAAATTAAACTTTGCTTATTTCGGGATTACTGAAGGGCAAAGCTTGAATGTTTTGGTGAATGGAAGCTCAAAAACAATTTCTTCAATTAAAACCGGAAGTCTGTGTAGGGATGGTGGAGCTTTGTTTGAAAGTGTTTTAATTGAATTTAATGCAGGTGTCAACACTTTGGAATTTAAACCTATTGGTGGCAACGTAACCACGCCTTCTATCGACTGGTTGGAGTTAATTAAATTTACTCCTGCTACCATTAATCTTGCTTTGACAAAGCAACGTTTGATGCCCGGTGAAACCATTGTTATTATGGCGAAAAGTGATATCCCTGTGAATGGAGACAATTCTTTTCAATTTAGTATAACGGGAATCGATCCGTCAGACTATTCGGTTAGCAATACTGAAATAATTATTGGGTTAGGAAAATCTGTAGGTGCTGTTTCTTTTACGCCAAATAAAGGAATTGGTGAGAAATCAATACAAATAACATTAACGGGAACTACTTCAAAAGATGTGGTGCTGGGTAACAGGCTAAGTAATAATGCTGAAATTACCACTATTCCTAAAACTTTTTATGTTAGCTCTTCTGAAGGTGACGATAGTAATGATGGTAAATCGGAAGCAACTCCGTTAAAAACACTTGCAAGGGTTACCGAATTGGGTCAAATTACCGGTGACGATATTCTTTTTAAAACCGGCGATGTTTTTAACGGCCAATTGGTTATTTCTGCCAGCGGAGTTGAAAACGATCCGATTGTGGTAAGCAGTTACGGTGAAGGAGATAAACCGTTATTGAATGGAAGTAATGCTCCCGATGGTAAAGGTTCGTATCTGGAAGTTATTCGTGTTGAAAATCGGGATAATATTCAAATTAAAAATTTAGCCATCACAAATCCAAGAAGTAGTTCCCGTGAAGGCGTCCCTGATTCGGAAAGCTTCGGCATTTACCTGTTAAACTCAGGAACTGAAAAATTGGAGAATTTTGTATTTAAAAATCTTACCATTACCAATGTTTTTTCTGTTTCGAATATTAATGATGTTCCTTTTGATGCAATAAGGGTAACAGGTATTTTTGCTGAAACGGACAATAGTCACCCGGGCTCTGTAAAGTATATTGAAGATGTTTTGGTCGAAGATTGTTATTTCTCCAGAATTGGGAAGTTAGGTTTTTGGTCGAGACGGATATTTTCACCCAATGAAATCCTTGACAGGGAATCCATAAAAAATCGTGATGTTATTTTCAGAAACAATACTGTTTTTGAAAATGGGGGGTCTGGTATTGTACTGTCAAGCACAGCGAATGCGCTTGTGGAATCTAATATTTTTGAGTTCACAGGTTCAGGGGTTGTTCCAAATAAAATGACTGCCCGTGGCAGCGGTGCTTGGTTTTTTCAGAGTACCGATGTCGTTGCTCAATATAATATTTCCAGACATGCCCGTGGAAGTAATGACTCTTATGGAATGCATATTGATTATGGTAATAAAAATATTTTATTTCAGTATAACTACTCTGAAGATTCTGAAGGTGGCTTTGTGGAAATATTGGGTGACAATATTAACAGTATCTGGAGATATAACATTAGTGTGAATGACGGGTTGAGGCAACGAAAAGGAAATACGTTATGGATATCAGATTTTGCTGGTACCAGAAGTATTAGGTCTTCCAAAAATTATATTTATAATAATTCAGTTTACGTGGGGAACGGTTTAACGCCCGATATTTCCATAGAATCCAATGATGCTTACATATATAACAATATATTCCAGTCGGTTAATGGCTCAAAAATAGGAGAGGAATATATTTTGGATACTAAAGAAGGAACCTTAGATATTTCAAATAACATTTTTGATGGGGATATAAATACTGTTTTTAAGGGTCTTGATACAAAAGCGGTAATAGCTGATCCAAAATATGTGGAGCCAGGAAAATTGGAGGCTGCTGGCTACAGGCTTTTCAAAAATAGTCCGGCCCTTAAGAATAGGGAAGAAAAACCGCACCCCTCTTTTCCGGCAGCCGGCACCGGTATCTTTGCCCATATTTCTGAGGAACCAACTACAGATTTCTTTGGGAATTCCCTTTTTGATGAATATGGAGCGCCGCTCACGCCAATTGGTGCGTATGCTGGAAAAGGTTTAAAAGTTGATAAGTTGATTGTAGTGGCAGATTGTGGTGCCCCTTCTGAAAATACTGTCAAGTGGGCTGTTAAGAACCCAAATGATTTTTCGGTATTAGTTAATTGGAAGGTATTGGAATCTGGTGAAACAGGATCAATACTTGCCCTTCCCGGAGATAGTTTCATCGAAACACAAAAAGTAATGGGTATGGATATTCAAACTCTTGAAATATCGTGGAACGATGAAAAAGGGAAATTAGGTATCACAAAAAATGACACGAAAGAGTGCACTAAAATTTCTAATAAAACAACTTCTTTTTCAGAAGAAGATATTCCGGATTATTTGGAAGTGATTTATCCCAATCCTGTCAGTAAAAATGGAATCTTGAATTTATTAATTTCTTCCAAAGTTAATAGACAAGCTATTATTCAGATTTATGGACTTGATGGAAGAATCATCAAAAATGAAAATAGACAAGTAAATGCAGGGAAAACCCTTGTTCAAATTAATTTGAATGAGTATGATTTAAGAGAGAATACAATTGTTGCTCTTAAAGTAACGATCGGCGAAAAAAAGTTTACCAGGAAAATTATAATTCAATAAAAGGTTCTGGCTAAACTCAACATGTTTATGGCAAATTATTGATGCGTCTATTAATGCAGGAAGGTATATAGATCGGTTTGTTTTTGGCACCAATCCTTACTGGATTCTCTTTATTGCATTGAATGAATCGTCTCCGGAAAGTATAAAAGGTCAAAAATTAATTATTCAATCAAAAGGATACTTATAAAAATAAAATGGAACTAAACTATCTTTTAAGTGTATCAAAAAACAAAGTTGTTTTAGTTTTTTTATTAATCATTACACTAACTATAAACGCCCAAACTTCTAAAACGTCAATTCAAAATGATACCAAATTAATCGTCAATTCAGATTTTGAAACAGGTAATTTAGATGGTTGGAAACACTGGAAAACAAAAAATTCCGTCATCACTAACGAAGCATATTCAGGAAAATATGCCATTAAAATCGGACCAGAAAGAGGGTTTTGTATTCAGGAAACTAAAGTAAGACCCAACAGCCTTTACAGAATTTCAGCTTTTGTAAAAACACAGTCAGGCGCCGAAGAAGTTCAATTAGTAGTCAGTGATTTTGGGGGTCCTGCAAAATCTGTTTCAAGTGCGCTTACCGAATACAGCAAAGTGAGTGTTGACTTTCAAACAGCTTTTAGTACAGATAAGTTATTAATATCGTTAATCCATCCTTCAGGAAATGGCAGTGGTTATGCTGATCAAATTGAATTGATCTATTTAGGCGAAGCACCCGCACCCAAAATACAGGAATTCGTAAAAATTCCTGAAAGAGTGCTTAAAGAAGAAGGTGGTGTTAGGCAATTACCAAACAACAAAATGGATTGGTTTCTTGATGACAAATTTGGCATGTTTATCCATTGGGGAGTTTATGCTGCCATGGATGAAGGCGCTGAATGGATAAGACACCAAGAAGCATGGGGATTTGAATACTATCAAAGGCGGGCAAGAAACCCCAAAACGGGTTTTACAGCTTCAAAATTCGATGCCAATGAATGGGCATCTTTGGCAAAAAAAGCGGGTATGAAATACATGGCCTTAACCACAAGGCATCATGATGGATACGCCCTTTTTGATAGCAAGCACCCTTTTAGTTGGACAAGTCAAAAAGATTTAGGACGTGATTTTGTCAGAGAGTATACTGCTGCAGTAAGAGCGGCTGGACTTCGTGTGGGCATGTATTATTCGCCTATGAGTTGGCGTTATCCAGGCTATTATGATGTGACCGGAAAAGATGTAAAACCCAATGTTTGGGGCTACAAAACAGCTGCCTGGCATAAAGAAGATGCCCGTGACATGAAAGAGGAAGTCTATGAGCAAGTAACAACAATCTTAAAAGATTATGGCAAAATAGATTATATGTTTTGGGACGGCGGCTGGTTAGGGCAGACCATTAACCCAGAATTGGAAAGAGCTTTTTGGGATCCTGGAAAGTATCAAAATCCAGATAATGAATGGCCAATTAATGAAAAATATATCACCAAAGACGATGCAACCGGTAAACCTTTAGGCATCATGGGATTGGTCCGTAAATTCCAACCCGATTTGGTGGTGAATGAACGCTTTTCATGGATTGGTGATGTGCATGCGGAAGAAGGCGGTAGTGCTACATCTGGCGATATTCGCTTTGAACATTATGGCGAAAAATGCGTGAGTCTTCAAAAAGGTGGCTGGGGTTACAGACCTAATAGAGATGTTTATAGTTTTGAAGATGTGGCGGTTTTCTTGTCTAACTGTGTGGTTCGAAATATCAATTTATTATTGAATGTGGCACCAGATAGAGAAGGCGTTATTCCTGAAAACCAACAGAAAGTGTTACGTCAAACAGGTGATTGGCTATCGAAAGTAGGGCAAGGCATTTATGGCACCAGAGGTGGACCATGGCAGCCGCTTTTTGGTGAATATGGATTTACGTTTAAAGAGAACAAAATTTATTGTCACGTTTATCAAGGCTATCGCAATCTTAACACAAGAACATTTACGCCCCAGTCTTTAGGAAATAAAAAAGTGAGCAAAGTGGTCAATCTTTATGACGGCAACGAACTTAAATGGGTAAAAAATAACGATAAAACAATCACGATTAGTGGAGTTGATTATTCCTTAAATCCAGCAACCACGATTTTGGAAATTACCCTAACAGAATCTGTATATAAATAGACAACAAACAATTCTCTGAGAAATGTAATTTGACTTTGTAGTAGTGCGCTAGTTACGATTTGGGAAGTAATCTTAAAATTCACCAAATGCCGCCGCTGGGAGTTTTTCAATGAAGAGAAGTCGTTCTTTTTGGTTTATAATTAATCAAAAATAAATTGTTGGAAAACCAAGGTTGGGTCCATCGCATTCAAAAGGAGCCATGAACCTGTCAAATTGATTTATTTTAAGTTCCGGATGCGATTTATTTTGCGATTAAAGATTGAAACGATAGCTCCCGATTTTTCATGGGGAATATAGCAACCATCAGACTGAACGGGCAGTGAAGGCGTATTAAAACGCTCAAAGCATTTTAACTCTATTTTTAGCCTACTGTAATATGATTTTACTTTCCCGCAGAACCTGCCTGTAAAAAGGATTATGAATATAATTGCCTGCCATGTTTCTGTACAACCGATCAATAAAAGAAAAAAGGAATCGAAGTTTCAGTCAAATGAAAGCTTAATTTCGACATTGCAAAACTAACCGTTCGTGCATCAAAAACGTTCAGCATTTTATAAAACTGTTTTTCTTATCGGTAGCTTTTGCCTGCTGTTATTCACCGTAGGTGCACAAACCAAGTACCAATTGCAATATCGTTTTATTGATACAACCGACGTATCCACTTCGTTAGGATTACAACAGGAATTTTTTGACAGGATCAGTTGTTCGCAATACATTTTTGACTTGCCGAAGTTGTTACAGAAAAAAGGATTTGTTACAGCTTCTGTTGATTCGGTACAAATGGATTCAACAAAAGCAGATGTGTTGCTATTTCTCGGGCAAAGTTATCGTTGGGCAAAACTGAATGCAGATTCTATTCCGCAAGAACTACTCAACGCAGCAGGTTATCGTGATAAAAACTTTAAACTGCAACCACTTGATTATATCGCTGTTCAGCAATTACAAACAAAATTACTCGACCGTTTGGAAAACACCGGCTATCCGTTTGCTAATGTGTACCTGGATAGTTTTGAATTGCAAAATGATGGTATCAATGCAGTGCTGAAAATCGATGAAGGGCCCTTGTATAAAATAGATAGTATTCGTGTGTATGGCGATGTAAAGATCAGTAACCGTTTTCTGCAACGGTATCTTGAAATACAAGATGGTTCCATTTATCAAAAACAAAAATTATTAAACATCAGTCCACGTTTATTGCAATTACCTTACTTGCTGGAAGAACAAAAGTGGAACATGAGTTTCCTGGGAACGGGTTCAATTGTGAATCTTTATCTCAAAGAGCGAAAGAGCAGCCAGATCAATGGTTTGATTGGTTTTCTTCCATCGAACGATCAATTAGGCGGCAGTAAATTATTAATAACAGGTGATTTTAATCTTAACCTCAAAAACGGCTTTGGTTTAGGAGAAGCGTTGAGTATTGTGTTTCAGCAAATACAGGTACAATCGCCTCGCTTGCAATTAGGTTATCAGCAACCATTTTTATTTGGTTCTCCCTTTGGCGTTGATTTTTCATTTGACGGTTTTAAAAAAGACAGCAGCTTTCTCAACATCAATTTGCAGATGGGCGTGCAATATGCATTTGGCGGCAACCGCAGCGGAAAGATTTTTTATCAGCAGTTTATTTCAACGCTGCTGGATGTTGATACCAATGCTATCCGCAACAGCAAACGATTGCCCGATCAGATCGATCAAACTACCTCAAATATTGGGTTGGAATACGAATGGTTTACCACCGATTACCGATTCAATCCACGCAAAGGTTTTGATATGAAGTTCACCGGTTCGGCAGGTATCCGTCGAATACGACCCAACAATAATATTTCAAACCTGAAAGATCCATTCAATCCCGGTTTCAATTATCAATCGCTGTACGATTCTGTTGGTCTTCGGGCATACACTTTCCGATTGCGGGGAAGTATAGCGAAGTATTTTAAAACCGGAAAACAAACCACGATCAAAACAGCCGTGAATGCCGGCTTGGTCCAAAGCCCACGCATTTTCAGAAATGAGTTATATCAGTTAGGTGGATTTCGATTGTTGCGTGGGTTTGATGAAGAGAGCATTTTTGCATCTGCCTATGCAGTGGCAACGGCGGAGTATCGAATACTTATTGGATTGAACAGTTATATCTATGCGTTTGCAGACGGCGGATGGGCAAGGAACAACAGCCAGTTTGCTAATACGAGCAATACATATATCGGTTCTGGGCTTGGCTTGGCGTTTGAAACAAAGGCCGGCATTTTCAATATTGCATTTGCGGCGGGTAAGCGGGATGATCTTCCGTTCAATCTTCGGCAGAGTAAAATTCATTTCGGCTATGTGAATTTTTTCTGATGGACAACAATTCAAATTTTCTGTTACAGAAATTTGTTTTGTGAACAGTGAAGTTTGTTGTGTTGGTTACAACCGTAATAGTATTTTTGCAATCAACGCATGCGCTATTATCTACTCTTTCTTTTTTTGTTGTTCAACATTGTTGCCAACGCACAGGATTCACCTGTTGTAAAGCAACCGGCTGATTCGTTGTTACCCGGGTTAACAATTGCGCCCATTACAAATGTTGTTGCGCCAACTCCTGTTGTTCCTTTTGATTCCTGTTACCGAAGCGTGCTGCAGCAATCAAAGTTGAAGTTGTTTGCATCCCCTCAATTTCAAATTGAAAAAGAAAAGCAATTGCTGCAAAAAGAATGGCTGTTTTATTATATCCTCGGACTTTCGTTGTTGTTTGGTTTGTTGCGTTTGAGTTATCTCCGATACTTCAACGACATGTTCCGTGTTTTTTTCCGCACCTCCTTACGGGTAAACCAGATACGGGAACAGTTGGTGCAATCGGGCCTGCAGTCGTTATTGTTTAATTTGTTTTTTGCAGTTGCAGCAGGCACTTATGTTTATTTACTCATTGATTATTTTGACGTATCTATCCAGGTGCCGGAGTTGTTCATTCCGCTGATCACTGCGGGGGTAATTGCGTTATTATACCTTGGCAAATATATTTTCCTTCATTTCAGCGGCTGGTTATTCAGTATGAAAACGGCGGCCGAAACCTATTCGTTTGTTGTGTTTTTGATCAATAAGATCATCGGCATTATTTTGTTGCCTTTCCTGTTTGTGATCGCTTTTGCCGAACGGGGTTTGGCAGGGGTTGCTATAACTATTTCCCTGTCAATTATTACCGCATTATTTCTGTACCGGTTTTTGCGGGCGTACGGACCTGTTCAGTCTGAGATCAAAGTGGGGCGCTTTCATTTTTTCATCTTTTTCCTGGCTTTTGAAATTGCCCCCCTGCTACTGATCTACAAGGTGATCCTTGGTTTTTTGTAAGAAAATGTGCTTACCTTTGCAGAAATTTTCCAAATACACGCAAGGAAAAAACCGGTATGAAGCCCCAAAAAGAAAAAGCGATCAAGACTATTCTGATAACGCAGCCCAAGCCGGAATCCGAGAAGTCTCCATACTACGAACTTGCCCGGAAGTACAATCTTGAATTGTCGTTTCAGCCCTTTATACGCATTGAAGGCATTCCCTCAAAAGATTTCCGCAAGCAAAAAATTGACATTACCAGTTTCTCCGCTGTGATATTCACCAGCCGAAACGCTATTGATCATTTTTTTCGCATTTGCGAAGAAATGCGGATCGTAGTTTCACAGGAAACAAAATATTTCTGCATCACAGAAGCGGTGGCCTTGTATCTTCAGAAATTTATTCTTTACCGCAAACGCAAAGTATTTTATGGTGCCGATGGTACCAATAAAAGTTTGTTTGATGTAGTGAACAAGCACAAAGGCAACGAACGCTTTCTGTATCCCTGCAGCGAAAATCTCGATAACGAGATCACTACCTGGTTGCGGAATCATAACTGCGAATTTGAAACACCCATCCTTTATAAGACAGTTAGCAATGATGTAAAAGACCTGGTTACGACCGGTGATTTTGACATCATTTGTTTTTTTACGCCAAGCGGTGTAAAAAGCTTAATCGAAAACCTTCCCAAATACAAACAGAACGGAACCTTCATTGGTGCATTTGGCGTTAATACGTTCAAAGCTGTAGAAGAAGCCGGGCTGCAATTACAGATCAAAGCTCCCGATCCGCAGGCACCAAGTATGGTTTCTGCATTGGACAAATTTTTAGCACAGGCTACTAAGTAATTTCATTTTCTTTTTTCTCCGCAAACAAAGTAGGTTTGCTGTTGCACAAATTGTGCTGAGGTTTTATGCAACACAACAATCGTTTAGCACAAGAGAACAGTCCATATTTATTGCAACATGCACACAATCCGGTTGATTGGTTTCCCTGGGGTAATGAAGCATTGCAAAAAGCAATTGCAGAAGACAAACCTATTCTTGTAAGTATTGGTTATTCTTCCTGCCATTGGTGCCATGTAATGGAACGTGAAAGTTTTGAAGATGAAGCAACTGCTGCTATCATGAACCGGCATTTTGTGAATATTAAAATTGATCGGGAAGAACGGCCGGATCTTGATCATATTTATATGGATGCTGTACAGGCGATGACGGGTAGTGGAGGATGGCCGCTCAATGTTTTTCTTACACCCGATCTGAAACCGTTTTATGGCGGCACTTATTTTCCTCCAGTAAAGGCATACAACCGTAGTTCCTGGAAAGAAGTGTTGTACGGTGTTGCGAATGCATTTACTGAACGCAGAGATGAGATCAATTCGCAGGCAGATGAATTGCTGCAACATTTGCAAAATGCAAATTCCTTTGGCACGCAAAAAGTAATTACGCTTGATTTTCCCAATGAAGAGTTGTTTGTTAAAAAGCAAGGAGAGCTCATGTTTGAAAACAGTATGAAATCGGCCGACAAAACATGGGGCGGTTTTGGAGGAGCGCCGAAGTTCCCTCAAACATTCACCATTTCATGGTTATTGCAGTATGCTTATTTCAGTAACAACAATGAAGCCTTGAAACAGGCATGTCTCAGCCTTGATAAAATGATCCAGGGAGGAATTTATGATCATGCAGGTGGAGGCTTTTCACGTTACAGCACCGATACCGAATGGTTGGCACCGCATTTTGAAAAAATGTTGTACGATAATGCATTGCTTGTAATTGTATTGAGCGATGCATATAAACTTACCAAACAGCCACATTATAAACGGGCGATAGAAGAAACATTGCAGTTTATTGAACGGGAGATGACTTCTCCTGAAAATGGATTTTATTCTGCATTAGATGCAGACAGTGAAGGAGTGGAAGGGAAATACTATACATGGCTGAAGGAAGAAGTGGATGCCGTTTTACAAAACGATGCAGAACTCTTCTGTAAGTTTTATGATGTTACAGCACATGGCAATTGGGAGCAAGTAAATATTCTTCGTACCAAACAGACCGCAACTGATTTTTGTAATGAGAATGGGTTGGAGTTAAGTGCTTTTGAAGCAAAAATGCTTACCTGTCTTGATCAATTATTGGCAGTAAGAGAAAAGCGTATTCGTCCTTTACTCGACGATAAGATCATTCTTGGCTGGAACGCATTAATGAACAGTGCCTATAGCAAAGCCTTTGCTGCCACCGGGAAAGAAGAATACAGAAAAAAAGCTATCAGCAATATGCAACTTCTGTTGAAAGTATTTCAAAGCAGTGAAGGCATGTGGCATGTATATAAGGAAGGCATGGCAAAATACCCGGCTTTTCTCGATGATTATGCGTTTCTTATTCAGTCGCTCATTCATTTACAGGAAATAACGGCCGATACCGGTTATCTCGAAAAAGCAAAAGAGCTTGTTGCTTATGTGACCACTCATTTTTCAGAAGAGGAAACGGGTTATTTCTTCTTTACCAAAGCAAACCAGGCTGATATCGTTGTCCGGAAAAAAGAAGTATACGATGGGGCTGTGCCTTCGGGCAATTCCGTGATGGCAGTTAACCTGCATTACCTTGGTATAGTGTATGATCAACCCGATTGGCGTGAACGAAGTACCCGTATGTTGTTGGGTTTGCAGGATGCTGTACTGCGTTACCCGGGTTCTTTTGGGGTTTGGGCAGGCCTTTTTTTGAACCAGATCAAGGGTTTTCAGGAGCTGGCAATTGTTGGAAAGGAGTATGAAAGCAAAAAAGACGAGGTATTGAGTTGGTATCAGCCGAATTTAATTCTGCAGTCTTCCGCAGAAATGAATAGTAGTTTCCCGCTATTATTCAATAGGGAGCCTCCGCCGGGTACCACCTTTTACTACTTATGTAAAGGGTATGCATGCCTCAAACCAACCGCTGAAACACAGGAAATACGGGAAGTTTTGGCCTCAGTTACAGGGTAAAACAATAAAATAATTAAATGCCCGTTATCGTTGACGAGCTATAAAAACATTTTGAATATTTAAAAATTAATTATTAGCATTGCGATGAATTTTAAGGTGATTCCTGAAAGGAGTACTTAAATTTGTCCAATACCTTAATCAAGAAAATTAAATTCTTAACAAATGAAGAACCAACTGTTAAGTTGCCTAACAATCGCCGCCCTATCCGTACTAGCTGTCAGCTGCGGTAAATCGAAGTCTTCTTCGAAATCAGCAAACAACGGTCAACTTGTTGGTGCAGCCTATGGGGCCAAGCAAAACAACAACACGCATATGGGAATGGTGATGATTCCTCAAGGGACCTTTCATATGGGTCCAAGTGATGAGGACATCAACTACGCATACACTGCACGTAACCGCCAGGTGTCGATCAGTGGCTTCTGGATGGATGCCACCGAGATCACCAATAGCGAGTACAAGCAATTTATCTTCTACGTACGTGATTCCATTGCAGCTACTGTGTTGAACTACATCGATCCGAAAACAAATTCGATCGACTGGAAAAAAGCAGCCGGTATCTGGAAAGAGAAGAATGTATATGAAAAACTGGGCCAGATGATGATGGCACCGGATGATCGCATCTTCGGTAAAATGGAAATCGATCCTGACAAATTGATTTATCAGGAAGAATATGTGGATTACAAAGCTGCTGCTTACCGCAAACCAAACGAACCTCGTTCAAAATTCATTATCAAGAATCCGATTAAAGTATATCCCGATACATTGGTGTGGGTACGTGATTTCTCATACAGCTACAATGAGCCAATGAGTCAGCGTTACTTTGCACACCCTGCGTTCGCAAACTATCCTGTGGTTGGTACCACATGGAAACAGGCAAATGCATTTTGTAACTGGCGTACACGTCACCTCAATAATTTCAACGACGCAAAAGGTTATGCAACAGAATCAAGCTACCGCTTGCCATCTGAAGCTGAGTGGGAATATGCAGCCCGTGGCGGACGTTCACAATCGATGTTCCCTTGGGGTAACTATTATCTCCGTAACCGTAAAGGTTGTTTAATGGCCAACTTCAAACCCGGTCGTGGTAACTATCCTGAAGACGGTGGTTTCTATACTGTGCGTGCCGATGCTTATTGGCCAAACGATTTCGGCTTATATAACATGGCCGGTAACGTTGCAGAGTGGACAGGTTCTCTTTACTACGAAGGTGCTTACAACTTTGCACACGACATGAACCCCGATATCCGTTATAATGCGAAGGACAGCGATCCTCCACGTATGAAACGTAAAGTGGTTCGTGGTGGTAGCTGGCAGAGTGTTGGTTACTTCCTGCAAACAAGTACCCGCAACTATGAGTACCAGGATACAGCGAAATCGTATATCGGCTTCCGCTGTGTGATTAACCTTCCACCAATGATGAAGAAGCGTTAATGCCTCAACCATTTAAATTTTGTATCCCAATATTTACCTTTTAGTCCAAAAACCTAGTTTTTTGAGCTGATCTCAAACCATCAATGATTTACCTTTTTTAAAACCAACTTTTATGGCAGTCTCTAAATCAACCGAAAAAATCACAAACATTATCGTATCCGCTGGTGCCGCCGTTGTAATCTTCGGAGCGTGGGCCAAAATTCTCCACCTTTCTTTTGCTGACATGATGCTTACTGTAGGTCTGTTGACCGAAGCAGGTATCTTCTTAGTATATGCTTACCTGGCGTCGCAAGGATATGGTATGCACGAGGAACATAAAGCTGCAGCTCCCGCAGGAACACCTGCGTTAGCTTCTCTAGATAAAATGATGAATGAAGCGAACATTACTCCAACCAGTCTCAAAAGCCTGGGCGATAATTTCCAGAAACTGAACAACACAGTTGGTGGAATTAAAGATGTAAGTGATGTAGTTGCATCAACCGGTGAATTAAGTGCAAAATCAAAAGAAGCAGCACAAGTGTTGGGCGGCATGAAAGATGCTTACCAACAGGCTGCTGCAACTGTAACTTCTTTCAACCTCGCTGCAGAAGGTACAAAAGCATACCATGAGCAAGTACAGGTAATGACCAAGAACCTTGGTTCTTTAAATACGATCTACGAATTGGAATTACAGGATACCAATAATCACCTGAAAGCAATGAACAAATTCTACGGTAACCTCACACAGGCATCTGATGCTATGTTGGGTAGTGTAGATGATGCAAAACGTGCACAGGAGCAAATTGCTGCGCTTGCCAAAAATCTCGGCACATTGAACAATGTGTATGGTAATATGATCAACGCAATGCAAGGAAGATAAACAACAGACGAATCAAAACTAATTACCTGATTTAAAACCAAAATCCGAGAATCATGGCACTACCTAAAGAGCCCCGGCAGAAGATGATCAACCTCATGTACCTCGTGTTAACAGCACTGTTAGCATTGAACGTATCTGCAGAGATCATTAACGCCTTCAAAGTAGTTGACAATAGTCTTACCACTACCAATACAGTCGTAAACCGTTCTACAGAAACGATCATGGAATCGTTCAAAATTAAGCTCGCTGCACCTGAATCAAGAGTAAAAGCCGAGATATGGATGCCAAAGGCTGAAACGGCTGTTCGTCTTACAAAAGAGGTAACTGATTATATTGAGCAACTGAAACTTAAAATTAAAGTTGAGGGAGGTTACGACCCAAAAGATCCGAACTCAACATTTAAAGAAGATAATGTTGACATTGCTACCCGCATCATGGATAAGCAAGGCGAAGGTGAAAAACTTCGTAAAAAACTGGAAGAATACAGAACAAAGATGTTGGCGATTGATCCGGCAATCGGAAAGTTGTTTGAAAAGAACCTGCCGATCAACACCGAGATACCTAAGTCAACTACCCGCAAAATGGGTAAAGTAACGTGGGCTTCTGCATACTTCCACATGACTCCAACTGTTGCGGCATTAACCATGCTGAGCAAATTCCAGAACGATGTGAAGACAACCGAAAGCCGTTTGGTAAATGAGTTTCATAATCAAGTTGGTCAGGTTGTTGTTCGTTTCGATGCCTTTGAACCAATTGTAGGTGCTAACACTACTTACCTGTTTCCAGGACAGGAAATGGAAATCACAGCCGGTTTAGGTGCATTCAGTAAAAGCAAGCTCCCTACTGTTTCAATTGCGGGTTCGCCTGTTGAACTGAACGAGAAGGGAATGGCTGTAAGGAAATTTAAAGTTGGAAGTACAAGTGGTTCTGTAAAAGTAGTTGTAAACTATACAGATCAGGATGGTAACCCTCAATCAAAAGAAACAAATCTTAATTATACTGTAGGTACTGCAACCGGCGCTTTTGTGAGTGCTGAAAAAGTGAAAGTATTGTATATCGGTTTAGATAATGAGCTCGCTGTGAGTGGTGGAAGCGTGGGTGACGAAAAAGTAACTGTCAGCATCAATAATGGTTCGCTTAGCAAAATCGGCCCGGGTCGATATATTGCAAAACCAAATACACCTGGTAAAGCAATCGTTACTGTTAATTCCGATGGTAAACCAAGCAGCTTTGAATTCAGGGTAAAAACAGTTCCGGATCCGGTTGCAATGGTTGGTGCAAGTAAAGGTGGCCGTATTCAATCAAACATTTTCAAGGCACAACGAGGCATCAGAGCCGATTTGGAGAACTTTGTATTTGAAGGCGTACAATTTACAGTTACAGGGTTTGTGATCTACTTAACCGGTGCAGGTTTTCCTGATCCTCAGTTCCGTCAGGTAAATGGTAACTCATTTGATGCAGTTCAGGACTTGATCAATAAGGCAAAGCCAGGTACGACCATTACGCTTGATGAAATTCAGGTATCTGGTCCGGGTGGTCGCAGAAAAATTCCTGGTCCGTTTTTCAATCTTTATTAAGACTTGTATATTATTTCGATAAAATCTGCGTTTAAACAGTATAAAACCGGTAAAATGAAAATGAAAAACCTTGGCGTTGGTCTATTGGTTGCATCCCTGATGGTTTCGGGTGTTGTTTCTGCTCAACAGCGGAAGAAAACAACACGTAAAACTACACCGCCGAAGCAACAAACATCCGGCTATGGCTCATCGGGTTATGGTACACCACCAACTCAGCAACAACCACAGCAGAATTCTGCGTATGGTAATAATAACCAGCAGCAACAAACAAATCAGCCTTTAGTAAATATTCCAATTGTAGTTGTTCAATCTACCGGTAATTCAGCAATGGATACGATTATACCTTCCTTGCGTAATGATGCATCCATTGAGCGTAATCTTATAAAAGATCGTCAACCGTTGGCATATGAACATATCCGTGAGGATGATGCGGTATACCGCCAGCGTGTATGGAGAGAGTTAGATACTCGTGAAAAAATGAATCTGCCTTTCCGCTATGCTGCGGACGAGGATAATGGCAACCAACGTTTCATTTCAATTATTTTGAAAGCAATACGTGACAGGGAAGTTACTGCGTTTGATGCATCTCTTGATGATCGATTCACTACTCCGCTTACTCCTGATAAAGTAATGCAATCTTTTTCAGGTGGCGTTGATACAGTGCCAGTATATGACATGCAGGGAAATATTGAAAAATACGAAGTACGTACTCGTGAATTTGATCCGGATAGCATTTACCAGTTCCGTATAAAAGAAGAGTGGGTATTTGATAAAGAATCATCACGCATGTTTGTGCGGATCTTAGGAATTTGCCCAATCAAACCTCAGTATACTTCGTCAGGTGTATTTGTGGGAATGATTCCATTGTTCTGGATTTATTATCCTGATGCCCGCAGCGTTCTTTCACGTTACGAAGCATTCAATGGCAAAAACTTTGGTGCACGTATGACATGGGAAGAATTGTTTGAAAACCGCATGTTCAGCAGCTATATTACCAAAACAACTATGGATAATCCGTATGATCGTCGTTTGAAAGATTATATCAAAGATCCGATCCTTCGCTTATTAGAAGGGGAGAATATCAAAGACAAAATTTTCAATTACGAGCAGGATCTATGGTCGTACTAAGGTAAAAATATATTGTATAAAAAAACCGCCCCGTCAGGGCGGTTTTTTTATTGCCTGTTGATAATATTATAATTGAATTACAAGTGATTACGATAGAGAAATTTGAAAATTGCAACAGAAAAAATACGCAACTTTTTTTTAAAATACCCGTATTAGGGTATTGCTTTTATAGGAAGTGTTTGTATCTTCGTTTCGGTTTTTCATAGGATATTGGATTTTAAAGACGGGGCTGGATTTCTATCCTGGCCCCATTTTTTTTGCTCTCACTCTTCATTCTTCTCCAATGCCTGTTTGATCAACTTCGCCCTGCTTTCTCCAATTACATTTGCAATCGCTTCTGCAGAAGCATTGCTGATATTATTGATCGATTTAAACTCTTTCATCAACACATCAATGGTTTCTTTACCGATGCCTTTAATGTCATCCAATTGCGTTTTAAATGCACCCTTGCTTCTTTTTTGCCGGTGGAATGTAATACCAAAGCGATGTACTTCATCCCGTATTGTACGTATCAGGCGTAATGATTCACCATTGTAATCCAGCTTCAACGATTCATTATCTCCCGGAAAAAATAATTCTTCTACATTCTTCGCAAGCCCAACAACTGTCATTTGTTTATGCAGCTTTAATTCACGAATGCTTTCCATAGCAGAAGATAATTGACCTTTACCGCCATCAATAATTACCAATTGAGGCAATGGAGCTTGTTCTTCAAGTAATCGTTTATAACGTCGCATTACCACTTCCTTCATCGATGCAAAATCGTTGATTCCGGTTACTGTTTTGATATTGAATTTTCTGTAATCATTTTTGCTGGGCTCGCCGTTTTTGAAACAAACCATGGCAGCCACCGGGTAGGCTCCCTGGAAATTGGAGTTATCAAAGCATTCAATATGCGTTGGTAATTGTTGCAGATGAAGATCTTGTTGCAACTGTTCAATGATCTTGATGCTGTTTTCTTTTCGTTTATCAGTAAGCTGCAATGCTTTCTTTCGTTTGTATTCTTCAAAAAAGATCGCTACGTTTTTTTGCGATAGCTCCAGCAATTTTTTCTTTTCACCAGATTTCGGAACAGTTATTTTTAACTGTTCATCTAATAGTTCCAATTCAACAGGCACGATCAATTCAGGTGAAAGACTTTCAAAACGGTTGCGGATATAACTCACTGCAAATTCAAGAATTTCTTTTTCTGTTTCACCTAAATGACTTTCGAGTTGCAGATTTTCTGTTTGAATAATACTTCCGTTTTGCACCATCATATAGTTGAGGAATGCTTTTTCTTCCTGTATAATGATGGAGATAACATCTGCATCTCCTAAGCGTGGGTTTACTACCGTAGAAGTAGCACGATAGTTTTCGAGATGTTCAATTTTTTTACGATTGATCTCGGCCCGCTCAAAATTCATCTCCTTTGCAAATTGCTTCATCTCTTCTTTCAAATGACGGATCACCGGCGAAAGATTTCCCTTTAGAATATTTTTGACTTGCTCCAGATCGTTCTGATAATCTTCCAGCGATTGCAATCCTTCGCAGGGTCCCTTACAATTTCCCAAATGATATTCAAGACATACTTTGAACTTTCCTTTTTTAATATTGCTTTCGCTGAGGTTTAGTTTGCAATTTCGGATGGGAATGTGCTGTCTGATGAAATCGATCAGATCTCTCACTTTTGCAACGGATGTAAACGGGCCAAGATAGGTTGAGCCATCTTGTATTTTTCTTCGTGTTAGAAAAACTCTTGGGAATGGTTCTTTTTTGATAACGATAAAGGGATAGCTTTTATCATCTTTCAGATCAATATTAAATACAGGCTGAAATTGTTTGATCAATGAATTCTCGAGGAAAAAAGCATCCTGTTCTGAATTCACTACTGTAAACTCAATGCTGTTGATGCGCCGTACCAGTTCCTGTGTTTTGTATGATTGCAGCGTTTTCGTGAAATAAGAAGAAACACGCTTACGTAAATGTTTGGCTTTACCTACATACAATAGTTTCTTGTCAGCATCATAATATTTATAAATGCCGGGCTGTGTAGGTATGCCGGGTAATACTTTTTTTAATTCAACGTCGGTCATCGTTAATAATCTTCTCGTTCATCCCAAATCACTTTCTCGGTAATCACTTTTTCCGGCTGATCTTTTTTAGCGGTGGAAGTAATGAGTACAAAACTTTTATTGTGTTTCCAAAGTAATTGTTGTGTAACTGATGAATCGCCTTTTTGTTCATGACGGATCAGGTATAATTGACTGATCCGTTCTTTTTCAGGGTTCACATAAATATCAACTCTGGACACAGGCGATTTTTCGTTCACTGCATCATAAGTAATGGTAACTGTTTCAATGGTGGCATCAGCAAAAGATATCTCTTTGAAGTTCTCTTCAAAATTTTTCTTCTCCAGTTCTTTTACAAGAAAGGGCTGTACAATTGCTTTCACCTGCTCTTTGCTGATAAATTGGGAGTCGGTATAAATGCTGTCTTGCTGTACTACTTTTAAAAAAGCAAAAGGGACCGTATCAATATATTTCAGTTGCCCCTTCATGTAGGAGCTTACATCAATATAATTCTTTGGTTCCTGTTTCTTGTTTTTACAGCTGGAGAATGTAAATAAAACTGCCAGAAATGCAGCAGCGAACATAATACGTATCATGCCGTAAAAATATCGAAAACTATAATGGGAATGTGCGCCGAAAATGTTCGGCAGAAAATCACCTTAGGGTTTTAACAATGCCAATACGGAATCCATAATCAACTAAATGTTCTTTGATGGGATAATCGCCTCTTACATTTGAGAAAAGCTGATAACGCAACTGAGGACCAGCCTGGAATTGCACATTGTTGATATCCCACCGAAGAAATGTTTCAAGGGCTGTATTCAGATTTAAGTTGCTTAACAGATCGGGTGCTTTGATATATTTCTTTAAATCGTTTGTAAGCAGGTAGCCGGAAGCTGCGATCAGGTAAGTTGGCTGAACATTCGCTGCCATATGCCACTGCAATTTCTGCCTGCCTGTTAATTTTAATTCCAGACCAACAGGTATTGAAACCTGGTATGTTTCGTTCGCCACTTCAGTCATTAGATAACGGTTGCCATCTGTATTCAATGAACTCACACGCTGAATGGTGGAAGAATAATTAAGCACAACAGTTGCTAACTGCGGCGCTGCTCTGAAAACTTCCACGTTATGACGGGTATAATTAAACTGCAAACCGGTTCTGAACTTCACATTTTTTGAAACAGGGAACAAAACAGATGCTCCGGCCTCCAGCCCTATTAAAGGACGATGCCTTACTACATTTTCAGGGGTTTGTTGAGGAAAGTTGCCGAATGTAAATTTATTGTCGCTGTATAAAACACGGTAACTCGCCGAAGGTGTAATATGGAACTGCAATAGTTTTTTATCTTTTCTGCTGCTGATCATCGGGACATTCACTTCATAATTCAATTCAGCATCGGTGAGCATTGTTTCAGGCACTAAATCTGTTGTAGCAATTGTTTCTGAAGCAACAAGAGGCTCGATTTCGCCTGGTGCTTTGATCCTTACTTCAGGCTTGATCGATGGAGCTTCAATATGTATAGTAGCTTTTTGTAATGATTGCTCTGTTGGGTTGGTTGTAACAACTGTTTCCTCAGGTAACACTGCAGGACTTACTTCTTTCGATGAAACTTGTGAGGTCTCTTGTGTATTATTTTGTGAAGCAATTTCTTCAGCTACTGCTGTTGTATTGAACACAACCGGCTGCTCAGATTTTTCGATTGCCGGAACAGTAGTTGTTATCGGAATTATTTTAGCCGGTGTTCTTTGTACAGATATACTAACCGATGCTGTGCTTACAGCCGGATTTTGTTCAGAAACTGAGGCTATAAAAGAGGTGAAATCGGATTGTTTGTTTGTTGTTTGATCGTTGGAAAGAGAAACAGAGATACCAATAAGAAGCAATGCACTTAAACCAATGGACTTGAAATTGATGATGCGGTTTTGATGACGGATGCGTTTTTGAATATTTTCCCACGACTGTTGGGATGGGTACATTTTATACTCATCTGCCTTTTCCTTCAGCATTCCTTCAAAAGATTCGTCCTTGTACATGTAGCGCTCCATAATCAGTTTTGGTTTGGTAGTAGTACGGATAATTTAAAACCGAGCATGGGCTGCTGCCACCCATTCACCTTGTTTCTGCGGCCGGAAAATGATTTTTTTCTGAATCAAGATCTGCTCCAGCATGGCTTTGGCTCTTGTGTATTGCGATCGGCTGGTACTTTCTTCAATATCCAGCATACCGGCAATTTCCCGATGTGTGTACCCGTCTATTGCAAACAGGTTTAACACCGTTCGGTAGCCAATGGGCAGCATTCTGATACATTCAACTACCTGCTTGGCCTGGATGATCGAAGGCACACTATCTTCCCTTACATGTAAGGTGTGGGCTTGTGCAATGTCAACACTGTCATTAAACTTCTTGTGTTTCTTTAAGTGATTAATGCAGGTGTGCACGATAATCCGCCTGATCCAACCTTCAAAAGAGCCTTTACTTTGAAACTGATGAATTTGAGTGAATACCCTGATAAAACCTTCTTGCAACATATCTTCCGCATCTTCCCGGTTGCGGGCAAAACGGTAACAAACGGATAACATTTTAGGACTGTACTTACTATACAATTCCTGCTGTGCAGCCGGTTGATTTTTAAGACATCCTTGTAAGATTGCTTCCTCAGACATTCACAGATGGGTTTGCAACCCTCAAGTTAGACAAATTCTTTGAAACTACTGCTGCTTTAGTGTCAAAATAAAGCAAGGAAATCAAGGTCTGTCAATCGTTTGAAGTCCATTTTCAGAAACTAGTTCAACGTTTAAAAAAGGCAGGATCAATCCTGCCTTTTTTCTTTTTTATTCCTGATCCGTTTGGGATTATACCAAAGCCAGAAACCTGTGAAGGTGAGCAGGAGCAGGCTAACACCCATGAAGGTTGTATAGGAAAGTTTCAACAGTCCATTGTTGTTTTTGATGAGATTGTCGAGTATAGAACCATCGTGTAAATGCTCAATGAAATCAGCCCGTCGTTTCTCAATATGGAGCACATTCCCGGTTGTGCAATCGAGTTGTACGGCCCAGTAATGATCCTTGAATACAAATTTCACCATTCCCTTACCCGGCCGTGCATCGATCCGGTCAATAGTTGCAGATAGGTCCAGGGATATACTGTCGTGAATCGTTTTGATGGCAATTGATTGTAACGAATCAAACGACAGCCATTGCTTTACATCAGCGGTTGTTCCCTGATAGGAATTAGCCAATAAATAACCATTGCTGTTCTTTTTCCAGCCAAGGAGTAAACCGGTGGCCGCAATAAAAAAGAAAAAGATAAACAAACCCGAGCCGATCCAGCGATGAATTTTGCGATACCATCTGGTTCGTTTTACAATTGTTTGGGACATTGTTACTTGGTTTAAAAATTGACTCTTGCTGCAACAATGAAATTTCTGCCGGGCGCAGAAAAACCCGAAGCAAAATTTCGATAGTTGCGATCAAAGATGTTTTCTACAGCAAATTGCAGTGTTGCAAACTCAAAGCTATACGAAGTACGAAGATTAAATGTAACCCAGCCCGGCATTCCATCGGCAGTTGCATATTGAGCATTGTCTTCTCCATCTGCATTGTACGCATCAAGTTTTTTCCAGCCATTGTATAATGCAAACAATTCAGCCATCACTTTATCTTTTTGATAGCTGATACTTGTTTTGCCAAACACGGGTGGAATGTGATCAAGTGGTTTGGATGATACTTTTTTGCTTACCAATGCATAGCTGCCATTGCTTTGTTTCTCGTATACCGATGAGTTTTTTGTATCGTCGGTTTCAAAACGGCCTCTGGTAAAATTGATCTGGCTGCTGAAGGTTATATACTTCGCAAAAGTTGCATACAGAGAAGCAGAGAAACCATACAAGTATGCTTTGTTTGCATTTGTATTGGCAAGAACCTGACTTCTTATGCCGTTATAATCAATAGAGTCCTCGCCATTTAATCGATACGGGGCTTTTACCAATGCATTACGGAACCATGTGTAAAAAGCACTTACCTCAAAGCGTACATTCTTGCCAATATTTTGACTAAGGCCAAGATCAACATTATATGTTCGTTCCGGTTTAATATCGGCATTCGGCACAACTACCTGACGGGCGGCTGTACTTGACTCGAAGATCTTTGCAAGATCATCAACATTTGGTGCACGGAAACCACTAGCCACATTTGCACTCAACTTTGAACCCGCAACCGGTAAATACACTAAGCCGATATTTCCGGTAACAGTTGTGTTGTTTTGATTGATCTCGGTAAAAGGCAGATTTAAAAATGAGTTATCAGCAATGGTTGAATGAAGGCGAATTGTTTGTACACGCAAACCATCATTCAATATCCACTTTTTATTTTTGAATTTGAAAACGTGTTGTGCAAACAAACCTGCATTTAATTGGGTATTCTTTCCGTTCGGATATCTCGTATCGATTTTTGTTGCTGCCCCGGTATTGATGTTTACTCGTGACGCAGTTGACTTTAATGTGTTGAACTGTCCATCTGTACCCAATGTTAATTCATTACCACCCCAGATTTTACGTGTATCCAAAACAAAGCCCGCTACCTGCACATTTTCCACTCTTCCATCCAAACGATCGTAACGACGATAATCTCTCGTGTAACGGCTTTCCTCAATTGCCTGGTAGTTTACATTCAGGTTAATATTATCGAACCAACCTGCTTTGCCAATACTTACTTCATACGAAGTAAGTAAACGTTCCTGTGGCCCATAATACCATTCTGCATAACGTAATGTGCCATTGCGTTTATCCTGCAAACGATCATAACGGGGAACATTGGTAGTATTTGAGTATTGCACATTCAACATGTGCGATACTTTTTCTGATTGCTTGAACAACAGTTTCTGCAACATATCCCATTGCTTGTAACCGGAAAATTTCTGTACCTGTGGATCCGGGTTTTTTACAACAGAATCAATACCGTTGATGCGTGTCATAAAAGAATCTCTGCGCCCGAATGTTGGATAATCATCAGGATAATTCTTTCCCATTTTCACATCACCAAAATCACTGAAGGTGTACGATTGTAACCAGGCAAATTTTTTCCAGCCAAGATTAATATCTGCATGAATTGTTTTTTCATTGTTAGCAGAACTGTAACGTGCAAAGCCACTTCCTTTCACTAACATTTTTTTACCCTCTGTTGCAAGTATGGGTGCTTTGGTACGAAAATGTACAACCCCACCTAATGCATCACTGCCATAAATGGTTGATGCAGGCCCATACAATACTTCCATACTGCTTAACATATTCTGGTCAACCGTAATTGCGTTCTGTAAATGACCTGCACGATAGATCAGATTGTTCAATCGTACACCATCTACTACCAACAATACACGGCTTGCTTCAAAGCCGCGGATAACCGGGCTGCTGCCGCCTTGTTGACTTTTTTGTACAAACACATTTCCAGTATTGATCAACAGATCGCCTGTATTCTGTGCGTTCACCCTGCTGATATATTTTGAACTGATGACATCAATACGTTGTGCAATATTTAATTTCTTTTCGGGAAACTTACTGGCACTGATCACCACTTCTGACAATTCTTTTAACGTACTATCGCTTGCTGTTTCCTGCGCATGCGCCCACAAGCCGGCAAAACTTGCCAGGAAAGCAAATGCTGTTCTTCTCATTTGTTTAGTTTGATAAAATATAAATACCAATTACCTGACAACAAGATTGATCGATTCATCTTATTGCAGGTTCATGTTCAAAATCTGTCGATTGAAATATATTTATACAAATCGGGGCGGGGGAGTAAGAAAGCCCAAAAAAGGGGAGTGATAAAAAGATTGCCGGAACAGATTTTTTAAAACAACTGGTTCGGCTCTGTATGAAAAGATGTTCGCTGCGTCAACCGGTAATGCTAAAGCAGCTAATAACTGTACTGTTTGTTTTGATTGTTTCGATTGTTGTTCCGACTGTTGACGGATCATCCGCTTTAATTCTTTCTCTTTTGCATCATACAATCCGGTAAGAACAAGTTCATCTCCATCAACCACTATTTTCTTTACATCAAACATTTCAGTTCCAAGTACACATTCTTTCTTTGGCTTTACCCAATGAATGGAATTTGTTTTTACACGAATGCTGATGAGTTCCTGTTTTTCCAGTTTCTCCAGCATTTCGTGTTGAACATGCAGTTGTTTGAGTTGTAATATTACAGGCGATAACATGGGCACACATAAACCAATGAGTAAGCATGCGGCTGTTATCGTTCTGATGAAGTACATTATTGATCGATCAATACATCGCCGGTCATTTCTTTTGGTACCGGCAATCCCATAATAGTTAAGATGGACGGTGCAATATCTCCCAATTTTCCGGCTTTCAGATTTCCTTTCCATGAACGGCTGATCACAAACAGGGGAACTGGGTTTAATGTATGTGCGGTATTGGGTGTGCCGTCTTCATTGATCATATAATCTGCGTTTCCATGATCGGCTGTAAGAAAAACAGTATAGCCGTGTTCCAATGCCGCAGTAACAACACGCTTAACACAAGCATCCACCGTTTCAACAGCTTTAATAGCCGCCGGGAATACGCCGGTGTGGCCCACCATATCTGCGTTTGCATAGTTCAAACAAATAAAATCAGCAGTTTCATCTTCAATTTCAGGAACAATGGCATCAGTAACTTCTACTGCACTCATTTCCGGTTGCAGATCGTAAGTAGCAACCTTGGGCGATTGGATCATAATGCGTTTCTCACCTTCAAACGGCTTTTCACGCCCGCCACTAAAGAAAAAACTTACATGCGGATATTTTTCAGTTTCAGCTATACGTATTTGTGTACGCCCATGTAATTCTAACACTTCACCTAATGTTTTACTTAGGTTATCCGTTTCAAAAACTACATGCACATTATTATATGTTTTATCATACTCCGTCATAGTGGTATAATGCAGGTTGCGTTTATGCATTCCATGTTCGGGCATATCAATTTGCGTAAGTACCTGCGTTATTTCACGACAACGATCGGTGCGGAAGTTGAAACAGATTACTGCATCACCATCTTTGATAGTAGAATTGACTGCGTTCGAATTGATAAGCGGTTTCAGAAATTCATCTGTAATGCCGTTTTCATAGGAAGCAGCGAGTGCTTTTAAAACATCTGTTGTTGTTTCACCAATACCATTCACCAATGCATCGTATGCAAGTTTTACACGCTCCCAACGTTTATCTCGGTCCATTGCATAGTAACGGCCTGTAACAGACGCAATTATTCCAACGCTTGTATCAAGATGTTGCTGCAGATCGGTCAAATATCCCAATCCACTTTTGGGGTCGGTATCTCTGCCATCGGTAAATGCATGGATGAAAACGTTACTTAGTCCTTTTGTTTTGCACAAAGTGGTAATGGCTTTCAAATGACTGGTGTGCGAGTGTACACCGCCATCGCTCACCAAACCAATGATGTGCAGGGGTTTTTGATTGGCAATTGCATAATCAATACTTTCATTCAATATTTTGTTGGCCACAAATTCACCACTGCGAACAGCAACGTGAATACGCTGTAACTCCTGGTATACAATACGGCCGGCACCCAGGTTGAGATGACCAACTTCACTATTCCCCATCTGTCCGTCCGGTAAGCCTACAGCTTCACCACAGGTAATTAATGTTGTGTTCGGGAACTGAGCGTAAAGACTGCTAACAAAAGGCACATTGGCATTTTGGATGGCATCAGCCGTTTTTACCGGTCCTAGACCCCATCCGTCCATTATTACGAGAATTGCTTTATTCTTTGTCATACGACCAAAATTACTTTATTTGGGTCAAAATCATTTGATTACAAACGTTAGGCAACGATTGGTTAACTTTATACGTCTGTATAATTGTTAGTTGGCATGTTTTTAGCAATTATGATGTCCTAAACCTATTGATATGAAAATGAGGTATTTTTTACAAATGACTTTTTTGCTTTCCCTGACTGTTTTTTTGTATTCGTTTACACAGAAAGATGATATTGTGGCTGCCTTGAAAACAGGTAGCGTAGAAAAAATGGCGAAGTATTTTGATAATACAGTGGATGTAACAGTTCCGGGTAAAAGTAATTCCTTCAGTAAAGGACAGGCGGAGCTGGTGATCAGAGATTTCTTTAACCTGAATAAAGTACGAAACTTTGAAGTGCAGCACTCGGGCAGCAATCCATCATCCAATTTTATTATTGGAACACTCACTTCGGCAGGAGGTACCTATCGCACAACTGTTTACATGCGTACAAAAGGTGATAAGCAATTGATCCAGGGTGTTGAATTTGAACAGAAGAATTAAGCAAACGGAAAAGATAATATGATGAGCCCTCCGATATGCGGAGGGCTTTTTTGTGCATAACAGTGAACAAAAATTTCATGTACGTTTGTGGCATGGTAGCAAACTATAATGAACTGTTACAACAGCTCATTGCTTCGGCATTAAAAGAAGATATTGGTGAAGGCGATCATTCAACACTCAGTTGTATTTCACCCGAAACAAAAGGGAAAGCTGTTTTGAAAATTAAAGAAGCCGGAATTCTTGCCGGCATGAAAGTGGCTGAAGCTATTTTTCGTTTTCAACAACCCGATATTGTTTTTCATGCATATATGAAGGATGGTGATCAGATGAAGTTTGGTGACATTGCGTTTGATGTGGAAGCAACTGTTCATACAATTTTACAATGCGAACGGCTGGTGTTGAACTGTATGCAACGTATGAGCGGAATTGCAACGCTTACAAAAACCTATTCCGATAAATTAGCCGGTTATAAAACACGTATTCTCGATACACGTAAAACAACACCTAATTTCCGCTTACTCGAGAAAGAAGCAGTAGCAATTGGGGGAGGACATAATCATCGGTTTGCATTGTACGATATGATCATGCTGAAAGATAATCATATTGATTATTGTGGTGGCATTGAAGCAGCCATTGAAAAAGCATATAAATATGTACAAGAGGTAAAACCTGGTTTAAAAATAGAAGTAGAAACAAGAAGCCTGGATGATGTAAAAAAAGTACTGGCAACGGGTAAAGTAAACCGCATCATGTTAGATAACTTTACAGCAGAACAGATAAAAGAAGCAGTTGCTTTAATAGGTGAGCAAGTTGAAACAGAGGCAAGCGGAGGAATAAATCTTTCAAACATTCAAACATATGCAGCTGCAGGTGTGGATTATGTGAGTGTAGGTGCATTGATCCACCAGGCACGCAGTCTTGATCTGAGTTTAAAAGCAGTTGTTGAACAGTAAAAGAAGAAATCATGAGTAAAAAATTTAAACCCGATAAAGGCGGATTTGTTTTTAGTACCGATCCAAACTTTCGTTTTGAAGATGAGGAACGGGTGCCACAGGCAACCTTACCGCCCGCACAACAAAATCTCCGTGTAAAACTGGAAACAAAACATCGTGCAGGAAAAACGGTTACATTGGTTGATGGATTTGTGGGAACCGACGAGGATGCAGAAAAGCTGGGTAAACAATTAAAGAATCAATGTGGCAGCGGTGGATCGGTGAAGGACGGTGAAATTATTGTACAGGGTGACCACCGTGAAAAAGTAGTACAATACTTATTGAAAAATGGATACAGCAAAACAAAAAAGGCCGGCTGATGTTTTCTGTTGAAGCAAACAGGGTTTTAATTATTTTTACAAGAACACGATAAGTCAACCAAACCATCTAACCCGTGATGTCAATTATTCTGTTAGGCGCATATACAGCAAGACTTGAACTGTTTAAGTTCTTCTTCTTTCTGTCATTCGGAGCTTTGATCTGGAGCTTTTTTCTGTTTTACGATGCTTCCGGATCAAGCAGCCGCCGCCGCAAGAAAAAGCGGGCCATCATTCTCATGGTCATCTCCTCTGTATTGGTAGCAGGCATGTCAGTTACATGGCTGATGAGCAAGACAAATGTGGGCTGGTGGTTCGACAAGTAAACATCATTCTTTTTCTGCATCTTCCGCATCATTCATAAAATAGCTGAGAGCCCCGCTTGGACATTTACTTACCTGCGCAATAATTTGTTCGGTTGAGGCTCCATTTGGGTCTATCCACGGGCGTTTACCAGGGTTAAACACATCTCTCAATCCTTTCCAGCAAAGTGTGGAATGGATACAAGAATCAGGTTTCCAAACAATGGTTACTTCTCCGTTTTTGTATTTATGCGTTGACTTTGGCATATTGATCTTTGTTGTTTTTAAGCCATTCTTCATCTCAATGGCTGCAGTTCTCTAAAATTCGATTATTTTTATAGCAAATTAATACATGGTTTTCAAAATTTCAGAAGGCGTTAAGGTAAGTGTGGAAACTTACTACCAACCGGATTACAGCGATCCGGTTGCTGCTGAATTTATGTTTGCCTACCGCATTACCATTGAAAACAACAACACCTTTCCCGTAAAGCTTCTGCAACGTCACTGGAATATTTTCGATAGCAATGGATCTTATAAAGAAATTGATGGCGAAGGAGTAGTGGGTGTTCAACCGGTGATTCTTCCAGGCGATCAGTACCAATATGTAAGTGGTTGTAACCTGAAAACCGAGATGGGTAAAATGGAAGGTAATTACAGCATGGAAAACATGCACACAAAAAAGCAATTCAAAGTAAACATCCCGATGTTTGAGATGATCGCTCCCTTCAAAAATAATTAAGTGTTGAATTTAACAGTATTGGGGCTATAACAGCCTTCTACAAAACTATTTCCTTGCTTTTTTAATGTATCTTTGACCACTGCATTTTCTGTACATAAAAGGCAGCTTTTTCAATGGCAAAAGTTACTTTCAACAACAAGAATTCTGTATTTTTTTCTGATCTCAAACAAGCAGTAGAGAATTATTTTTCGCAAACAAATACACGAAAAACGGGCAATTTCAAGCTTTATCTTAAAACAATTGTTTTAATTCCCGCAGCACTACTCATTTACATATTGTTATTAACAGTATCTATGCCGGTATGGTTGTCGTTGACATTGTGTGCGGTGTTGGGTATTGTGTTTGCAAGCATTGGATTTAATGTAATGCACGATGCGAATCATGGTAGTTACAGCAGTAAAAAATGGGTAAACAGCTTATTAGGTTATACCATCAATGCGCTGGGTGGAAATGCATTTATCTGGAAGTTCAAGCATAACATTATTCATCATACTTATACCAACGTAGATGGTGTGGATGATGATATTGCACGAAGCCCGTTAATGCGTCAATGCCAGTCGCAAATATGGAAACCGGCTCATAAGTATCAACATATTTACGTTGTGTTTCTTTATGCGATCTCTTCGTTAGCCTGGGCCGCATATCTTGATTTTGATAAATACTTCAAAAAGAAAGTGAATAATACGCCCATGCAGAAAATGAGCGTGAATGATCATGTTGTTTTTTGGGTGAGTAAACTATTGTATGCTTTCTTCTATATCGCTTTACCAATTATGGTTGTTGGCTTTGTGCCTTGGTTGGTTGGATACCTTGTAATGGAAATTGTACTCGGCTTTGTTTTGGCTATCGTGTTTCAACTGGCACATGTGGTGGAAGAAACGGAATTTGAATATGCCGGACCTAATGAAGCATTGCTTATTGAAAACGAATGGGCTGTACACCAGATAAAAACAACTTCAAACTTTGCACCACGTAATAGAATTGTTTCATGGTTTGCAGGTGGTTTGAATTACCAGGTGGAGCATCATCTTTTCCCCCGTATCAGCCACATTCATTACCCTGCTATCAGTAAAATAGTAGAACAGAAGTGTAAGGAATATAAACTGCCTTATAATTCAATTAAAACGATGAGAGCAGCGATTGTATCTCACTTCAAGATGATGAAACAAATGGGTCGTCCGCCGCAAACAGCTTAATGCGGTTTGTAATCTGATTCGTTGAAGATGGTCTTGTTCGATGTTTTCATCAACTGTGGTAAAGTAACTGCAGGATTTTTCTCCATGTACGATCGTACAATTTCCCAACCGAGAAAGGCTCCAATATTACCCGGGCTTTGTTCAGGCATTCCCTGCGTTGTTGGCCCATCTGTAATAAAATTCTGGATACGTGAAGGATCAATTTCGTAAAGCAGATTTTGCTGGATGAAGAAATTGTAAATGCTTCGTTCATTTTCTTTACACCAGTTGAGTTGTTTGCCTGTATAGCCGATCAACAATGTATCGTTACTGTTTGGCAGGAATTGGTTCAACAGGTACAAACGTTTTCCTTTTTCTACAAAACGTTCGATCAACGGATAGCGGTTGCTACTGTCGGGGTATAAATCATCAATCACTAATGTAAATACATCACTTGCAATAAACTCCTTGCTGAACCTGCGGCTGCGGTATTGGGGAGCAATGCTGCTGATATAACCTTGATCATTATAGATCGAATAATCTTTCCCTAAGTAAAATTGCAATCCGATAGCCAGAAAATTTTCTCCGAGATAATTAGGGCTTGGTTCATTATTACTCATGGGTGCTAATGCATCCATTGGTCCAACAGTTGTAATGACCGTTGGAATTTGATACGATGGGAAATAATGCTTCACATACCGGAAACCGTTTGTGAGTTCTTCTGCTGTGTTGCTGAAATTTTTATACAACTTCTGCGACGCTTCATATACCGGTTGATTCAGGTGTAGAAAACGTTTGCTTCCATCATACACCAGGAAGTTGCTATCCACCAAAGGTCCTAACCCCAGCACATGATTCACAAACAAAGGCAAAAATTGAGGGTGCTTCTGTTGCACCTGTGCCAAACCGGACTTTGTATTGTTGCTATCAATGCCAAAAAAATCCTGTTCAAATCGCTCAACCTTCAGATCAACCTTGATACCCGATACATCCGGTACATTGGTTTGATTGTTACAGGCAATGAGTGTGAAAATGAAGAAAATGGGGATGAGATTTTTCATGTTGCTCACTAACGGAATATTAATGTGTTAATTGTTATTGCTTTTTGGCCACATAGTATAACCATAAAAATTATTATCTCTTTGGATATATGTTAGTTTGGCCATTTTTATGGTTATTTCATATGATTGTTGTGCGGTTCTGTGGCTGAAATTCGTGAAATTTGACGAATAATCCCGATAATTATCGGGAGTAAAAAACAATAATATACAAGCGAATGAAGATATTTCTTGCCCAGCAAAATTATCATATTGGAAATTTCGAGAGCAATACGCAAAAGATTATTGAAGCGATCCAAGCGGCAAAAGCACAAGGTGGTGAATTGATCATGTTTAGTGAGTTGAGTGTATGTGGCTATCCGCCCAGAGATTTTTTAGAGTTCAACGACTTTCTCAATAAATGCAATGACGCTATTGATCAAATCAGGCAACATGCAGATACAATAGCAGTGATCATTGGTGCACCCGATCATAACAAACGTGTTGAAGGAAAAGATCTGCATAATGCTGCTTACTTTCTCTATGAAAAAGAAGTAAAGGCTGTTGTTCATAAAACATGTTTGCCCAATTATGATGTGTTTGATGAGTACCGTTATTTCGAACCGGCTTACGATTGGAACATTGTAGAGTTTAAAGGAAAGAAATTGGCGATCACTATTTGTGAAGATATCTGGAACCTCGGCGATAATCCGTTGTATCGTATTTGTCCAATGGATGAATTGATGAAATATCAACCGGATGTGATGTTGAATATCTCTGCATCTCCGTTTGATTATACCCATGTTGAAGATCGGAAAGCAATTGTAAAACTGAATGTGCAGAAATACAAACTGCCGATGCTGTATTGCAATTGTGTAGGCAGCCAAACAGAAATTGTTTTTGATGGAGGTTCGCTGGTGTTTGATAAGCATGCAAACATGATCAAACATTTATCCTTGTTTGATGAAGAACTGGTGGGTTTTGAGTTGAACGATGATGGCACATTTGCAGAACCGGTTGTTGCAACCGCTGATACATTACCCAACGAAGAATTTAGTCCGGCACATTTAGATGAAACTTTGTGCATTGCTGAAATACACAATGCCATTGTACTCGGCATCAGGGATTATTTTCAAAAGATGGGTTTCAGCAAAGCCATTCTCGGAAGTAGCGGAGGTATTGACAGTGCTGTAACGTTAGCATTGGCATGCACAGCATTGGGTAAAGAAAATGTGCGTGCTGTTTTATTGCCATCACAGTATTCAACAGATCATAGTATAAGCGATGCAGAACAACTGAGTAAAAATCTCGGTAACCCGTATGATATAGTGCCCATCAAAAATATTTATGATGCATTCTTGACAGAGTTGAAACCCATCTTTAACGATTTACCTTTTTCATTGGCAGAAGAAAACATTCAAAGCCGTAGCCGTGGAAATTTGTTGATGGCTATTGCGAATAAGTTTGGATACATTCTGCTCAACACATCTAATAAAAGTGAGCTGGCAACCGGTTACGGAACGCTCTATGGTGATATGGCCGGTGGTATTGGTGTCCTGGGCGATTGTTACAAATTGCAGGTATATGAACTGGCGAAGTACATCAACCGGAATGAAGAAATTATTCCAACAAATATCATTAGCAAACCACCAAGTGCAGAGTTAAGGCCCGGACAAAAAGATTCTGATTCATTACCTGATTATTCCATTCTTGATAAAGTGTTGTATCAATACATCGAACGCCGTCAAGGGCCGAAAGAGATCAAAGCAATGGGTTATGATGCAGCGTTGGTTGATCGTATTTTGAAAATGGTGAATGTGAATGAATACAAACGTAATCAGTTCTGTCCCATTATTCGTGTTTCGCCAAAAGCATTTGGAGTGGGCAGGAGAGTGCCAATCGTAGGAAAATATCTTTCATAAAATTTATAAGCATGCAACGGGAAGGTTTCGCTATCACAACGGAAACAAGTTTTTTCAATGTTGAATTTATTCATGCTTTTCTGTCGAAATCTTATTGGGCAGAAAATATTCCACTTGAAACTGTTCAACGATCGATCGACAATTCACTTTGCTTTGGTGTGTTTCATTTAGGTCGGCAGATCGGCTTTGCAAGAGTCATTAGCGATAAAACAACCTTTGCATACCTTGCCGATGTATTTATTGATGAAGCTTATCGAGGACAGGGCTTAAGCAAATGGCTGATGGAAGAGATCATGGCTCACCCGGATCTGCAAGGGTTACGAAGAATGATGCTGGCTACCCGTGATGCACATGGCTTGTATACACAGTTTGGGTTTACGGAACTTACTTTTCCCGAACGATGGATGCAGATACATCGTCCGGATATTTATAAAAAGCAATAGTTACGCCTCTACTCAGAATTAGCTTGCATTTCTTTAATTAAATGCGGAATTTTAAAGAATTGACCTTTCCGCATGTATTATCGCAAATATCAACCATCGTCTGTATTGGCTCCTTTTGTGGAGTGTTATTTCATTTGGGATTCAGAAGGCCCAATGGAGGAAGCGATGGTGATAGAATCTCCTCCCAATAGTTTTTGCTCGATCGTATTCAATTATGGTGATCCCTATTTTTTGCAGAATAAGAAGTATGATCGTCTTGCTGTGCCAATGCAGTTTGTTGCCGGGTTAAGTATTTATAGTTATAGACTGTTTTTACAAGGGCAGATTGGTATTGCAGGTATCGTTTTCAAACCCGCAGCCCTCGCTACCATTTTCGGATTGCCCATGTATGAGTACACAGAAGAACGGATCGATCTGTATCGTGTATTTAAAAAGCAGGTAATTGATGAAACGATTTTAAAAATAAAATCGGCAGGTGACGAAACGCAACGGGTACGAGTGCTGGAAGAATTCATCATGCAGCAATACCATGTGCAAAAACCTGAACCTGATTATATCGATCAGGCTGCAAATTTTATTGTTGAGCACAACGGAATGCTGCAGGTTACTGATTTGCTGAAAGAGAGTTTTATGAGTCGCCGTACGTTTGAACGCAGGTTTTTTCAAAAGGTGGGATTAAGCCCAAAGTATTATGCACGCATCCGTCGCATTGGGTATCTCTGCAATTTAATTGCAGGTAAAAAGAAAGTAGACTGGTCAAAAATTTTTTACGAATGTGAGTTTTACGACCAGGCGCATTTTATCAAAGACTTTGAAGAGTTTACAGGTCGCACACCCCAGCAGTATCTGAAGGAAAATACAGAACTCGCCAATTATCTGGATAAGCCTGTCACAAAGCCCATGCAATAAACTGTCGCAGTTTTACAATAGCTTGTCGCATCCTTACAATTGATGCTGATAGTTGTCCAATACTTTAGCAGTAAATATTACTGTTATGAAAAAAATAGTTCTTTCGTTTACATTGTTGCTGTTCTTGGCCTGTAATCAAACAGAACAAAAAGAAATAGTTTCCGCAGCTGACTTTAATGAAGAAGCAGAAAAGGCTGCTATTATGAAAACCATTGAAAATGAAACATCTTCCTTTTATAGACGTGATTATGAAGGATGGAAACAAAACTATATTCAGAAAGATTACGCTTTTCAAGGCTGGAGCAATGATGATGCTACGTTTGATGCGTCGGTGGGTTGGCAGGCAATCGATAAACGAATTGGTGAGTACATTAAAAACAATCCGGTTAAAGAAGGAGGAAGTTCACACCCACGTGTTGAGCGAAGAAATATGGCGATAACATTTTTTACCGATTCACTGGCCTTCCTGGTTTGGGATCAGTACAATGCGGATCAGGAGAATAAGTTTTTTACATTAAGTAAAGATCAGCGGATTATGGAAAAGGAAAACGGACAATGGAAAATTGCCAATGTATCTTCTTTCTGGGATTACAAAAACAAAATATCTGTAGACAGTTTACAATAATCGTTTCATTCATTAAATCTTTATTATGGACACTCTTGTAAAACAACAACACGAACTGAGTTTAAAAAACGCCTGTGTTGAATTTATGTTTGCCTACCAGCAAAAGAATGTAGAAAAGATGCTTAGTCTTTGCGATGAAGACGGCAAAGTAAATTTTATTCCCTTAGGCGATGCCGGTAAAGGAAAAATCGGAGAATTAGGCAGAGCTATCTGGTCCGGATTAATTGATAGCTTCCCCGATATTGACAACACGTTAGATGCGGCCGTTGCTGAAGAAGAAAACACTGTACGTTGCCAGGTGGTGATAAGTGGAACACAGGAAAAAGACTTTGCCGGTATTGAAAACAAAGGCAAGCACTTTGATAGTGACCACATTTTCATCTTTCATTTAAACCCACACAACAAGATCGACAGTATTCATATCAGCTGGGATCATGCTGATTTTCAGAAGCAGCTGGGTAGCTAATAAACATGATGATGTACAAAATATGAACAGACCTAAACGGTCTGTTTTTTAGTTGCCAAACTCCGTTATGGTATACTTTGCAGCGAATCATATCTTTGCCACAAATTTTTGAGTTATGTTACAATTGGCATTTATCCGCCAGAACAGGGAGTTGGTGAAAGAACGCTTGGCCGTGAAAAACTTTGCAAACCTTGATCTGGTTGATGAAATTATTGCAGTAGATGAACAGCGTCGTAAAAAGCAGCTGGAGAATGATGACCTGGCAGCAAAAGTAAATGCAGCTTCCAAAGAAATTGGTATGCTCATGGGCAAGGGACAAAAAGCAGAAGCCGAGCAAAAGAAAACTGAAGTATCTCAGTTTAAAGAATCATCCAAACAAATTGCAGAGGAGCTCGCATCATTTGAACAAAAGGTAAATGAGCTGTTGGTGCGTTTGCCAAATCTTCCATCTGCATTAGTGCCTGTTGGTAAAACAGCAGAAGACAATGTGAATGTAAAAGAAAGTGGTACTGAACCAGTATTAAGTGCTGATGCAAAACCACATTGGGAGTTGATCGAGCAATACGATATTGTAAACTTTGAACTGGGTGTAAAGATCACAGGCAGAGGATTTCCGGTGTACAAAGGCAAAGGTGCAAAGTTGCAACGTGCACTCATCAGTTATTTTCTTGATTATAATACTGCGGCCGGTTATACTGAATATATTCCGCCTTATATGGTGAATGAAGCATCTGCTTACGGCACCGGTCAACTGCCCGATAAAGAAGGACAGATGTATCATATGCAGGAAGATAATTTTTTCATGATCCCAACTGCTGAAGTACCTGTTACTAATATTTATCGTGATGAGATCGTAAAGGAAAGTGAGTTGCCGATCAAGATGACAGCTTACACGCCTTGTTTCCGCAGAGAAGCCGGAAGTTTTGGTGCAGATGTTCGTGGTTTGAATCGTGTGCACCAGTTCGATAAAGTGGAGATCATTCAATTGGTGCATCCTGATAAAAGTTATGAAGTGCTGGATGAAATGGTAGCACATGTTGAGAAGCTGTTACAGAATCTCGGCTTGAAATACCGTATCCTTCGTTTATGCGGTGGCGATATGGGCTTCACTTCTGCACTTACCTACGATTTTGAAGTGTGGAGTGCTGCACAAAAGAAATGGTTGGAATGCAGCAGCGTAAGTAATTTTGAAAATTACCAGACCAACCGTATGAAAGTTCGGTTTAAAGATGAGCATGGTAAAATGCAATTGGTGCATTCATTGAACGGAAGCTCACTGGCTCTACCAAGAATTCTTGCATCCTTGTTGGAGAATAATCAAACAGAAAATGGAATTAAAATACCTGAAGTACTGCAATCCTATTTTGGAGCAGATATCCTGAACTAAAATTGGAATGATATATAAATGAAAAGACCCTTGCAGTTATTGCAGGGGTCTTTTTTTAGTTAGCAGGAAATTATCTTAATGTTTCTCTTGGTCCACCAACAGCATATGTTGCCTGCATACGCAACGCCTGCTTTTGTGTGAACATATACATACAGGCATCATCAGTGTAATCCATATAGTTCATCGTCATTTCAATACTGCCATCACAAACACTGATCTTATTAGCAGGAGGGCAACCAAAATTGTACGTTCCATGAAGAGGTGTATCATCCACACGATCGTTGCCACATTTGCGATCGCCCCATATATGCGAAAGATTAAAGTAGTGACCAACTTCATGTGTAGTAGTGCGACCAAGATCAAACTCCTCATACAAATTGTAAGAACGACCTCTTCCAAACGCAAGTGTTGTAATAACTACACCATCTGTGGCCTTGTTGCCACCGGGAAATTGTGCATAGCCAAGAATGCCACCTACCATATTACAAACCCATATGTTTAAAGTTGTTTCAGGGCTTGTTGCATCAATGCCGCCACGCTTTGAATTTTTCATTGCATTATCGGTATAGAAAGCGGTGATTGCTGTATTTTTTCTTACAACCTGTTGCAACACAAATTTTATTTTAATGTCACCTGATTTTACGCTGTTGTACGTTGATGTTGAAAACAGGTCTTTGTTAGTTGCTGCAAAATCTTCATTCAACACATCAATTTGTGAGTTGATCTGTCTTTCAGAAATATTTTGTGCTGCTGTGTTGTAAAGCACATTTACCACTACCGGTAATTCTAATGTGCCATCGGCCAGTAAACGATAAGCAGCCGGGTCTTTCATATATCGTTGCGTAAAGTTTTCGATCTCATCCATTCTTTTTTGGAGTGATGGATCTTTTTTTAATTGCTCTTCAAAAACTTCGTAGGTTTTGCATAATCTTCCATGTCGCTCGTTCATCTTGTTTTTCTCTGCTATATCTGTTTGATCATTTTTCCGCTCACAGCCGATCAAAACAAGAAAGGAAAGTGTCAATATGAAATGAAAAGTTTTCATGTGTTTTAGTTGAGGTGTATGAAATGATTTGAGTCTTATAAGTTACAATCTTATACTGAAGATTAAAAGCAAAACGACAGGTTTCATAAATAAAAAGACCCGCCATTTGGCGGGTCAGGTTTTCTCATGCGTGATTGCCTTTTAGCGTAAACTTGCTCTTGGACCACCTGCTACGTAAGTTGCCTGCATACGTGCTGCCTGTCCGGCAGTAAACATATACATACATGCATCGTATGTATAATCCATATAATTCATAGTCATTTCAATGGGGCTTCCGCTGCAAGTGCTATAGTGTGGATATGCCGGGCATCCGCCATTTGATGTGTTATGTTGTGGAGTATCACCAACCTGATCATTACCGCAAGTTGCATCACCCCAGATATGGCGAAGATTGAAATAATGACCTACTTCATGGGTAGCTGTTCTTCCTTTGTTAAATGAAGTAAATAAAGGATAGTTTCCTCTTCCAAATGCATTGTTATCAATTACAACACCATCGGTAGCAAGACTGCCGCCGGGAAATTGCGCATATCCTAATATGCTGTTGCTGAGGTTACATACCCAAATGTTTAAAGTAGTTTCTGGTGAAGTTGGGCTGATACCACCACGGGAACTTCTCTTCATATCATCATTTGTGCGCCAGCTTGTTTTGGTAGTTGACTTACGTGTAACATTTGCTGTGGTCCAAACAAATCTAATTTGAATGTCACCTGAGCGAACTCCCTGAAATATGGAAGGTGTTAAACTATAATCAGTATTGCTTGCAGCAAAATCTTCATTTAACACGTCGATCTGTGATTGAATTTGCGCATTAGAAACATTTTCAGCAGCTGTTTTGTATAAAACATTTACATGAACTGGTAATTCCATTACTCCATTCACGATTCTATAAGCGGATGGATCAGCCATTACTCTCTGTGTAAACGCTTCAATTTCATCCATTCTTTTTTTGAGTGAGGGATCTGCTTTCATGTTTGCCTGCAATACTTCATAACTATAACAGCTACGGGCAGAGGCCTGGGTTAATTCAACTTCCTCTTCCATTTGTTCTTTGTCTGATACGGATTTACTGCATCCAAAAAACAATAACAGCGATGCCGCTGCCAATACCGATACTTTCTTCATTTGTTGTTGTTTAGGTTTAGGTGAAAAAAAGTGACTGGTGAATTTATAATTTTTTAACTGACATATGTTAGCAAACTCATAATTTTTTTTGTAACGGCGCTGCAAATAAAGGGATAGCTGTGTTATATGACAAATAACTGATAATGAGTTCGTAAAACTACGATCTCAGGCAGTTCTTAAGGATTTCCTAAGAAACATTCCATTAGGAATTTACCTGCCTTCGATGCTTTAACATTGCTTCAAACTAAATTAATTGCTATGAAAAAAATCATTGTGCTTCTTCTTGCATCCACTTTTATTGCGTCCGCAAATGCCCAATTTCAAAAAGGGGATAAATTGCTTGGTTTAGGCTTGAATGTTAACTCCTCAAGTTTACAACGGCAAGAGAACAACTTTACGCAAATAAGTAAAGAGGAGTTTTCCAGTATTTCAACAGAATTAGGATTTGCAACAAAACAGAATCTTGTTGTAGGGTTTTACCTGAGTGGAGGATTGGGAACGAATGAAACAGAGTACAGGAATCCCTTACCCACTACGTTTAAAAGTAAATTATATAACGTGGGCGGCGGTTTATTTGTCCGTAATTACAAAAAACTTGCTGGTAATTTTTTTGTTTTTGGTGACTTACGAACCGGCATAAATGCTGCTGAAACAAAAAATACCACCTCTGACTTAATAGAAAATAATAGGCTTGGGGTGAGTGCCGGTATTTATCCCGGGCTGGCTTACAAATGGAACAGCAGTTTTTTGTTAGATATAAGATTTTCAGATCTTCTTAGTATAAATTATACAGAACAAAGAAGCAACATGGGAGCTACTGCAATTGAAACGAAAAATTTTAACGTAGGATCCAGTTTAGGTCTTGGTTACCTGTACAACATCGGTATTGGTGCCCGCTGGATTATCAAATAAACATATTACAAGAACGCCTATTTACCCTGCAAGGGGCATCGCAACCGGTGCCTCTTTTTTTATGCGCTTGTTCATAATGTAAAACCAAAGCGGCGGAATATGCGCCAGTATCATCATACCGGGATAACCGGTTGGCATCTGCATCGAATGATCGTGATGACGTAATACCTGGTATTTTCTGCTGGCAAGATAATGATGATCGCTATGTCTGCTCAATTCAAACAACATCAATCGTCCAACCACATGGTTACTGTTCCAGCTATGATGTGGCATGGTACGTTCATACTGTCCGCTTGCAGTTTGTTTGCGGCTTAACCCATAATGTTCAATATAGTTGACACATTCCAACAGTAACATTCCGATCAACGCCGAAAATAAGAACGCAGCAAGTATCTTCCATCCAAACACAACAATTATCGTTGTAATAAGTGCAAACTGAAGTAGTTGGAGTTGCAGCATTTCATTGTGTAAACTGAATTTCGATTTCCCTTTTTTCTGAACATCCGCATTGGCAATTTTCCATGCACTTAAGTAGGTAAATAATAAAGTACGTGGGTAAAACGCAAACACACTCTCATTAAATCTTGCGCTTGAAGGATCTTCGTGGGTGGCTACATTTTTATGATGTCCCTTATTATGCTCAATAAAAAAATGCGTGTAAAGCGATGTAAGCAGTAATGCTTTTGCCATCAATTGTTCTGTCTTGTTCACCCGATGCCCCAGTTCATGTGCCACATTAATTCCAAACACACCACAAAGCAAACCCATGCTGATGATGCGGCCTGCTTTATCAAACGTAGTGAGACCATCGTGTTGTAGTGAAAATAAAAATGTAATAAGCAAAACATACTGCAACGGCAAAATGAGGTACAGAATATAATCGTAAGTTTTATCTGCTTTTGCTAATTCTTCTTCTGCTACATTGAGATTACTGATATCGGGCCGTATAAATAATTCGATCAATGGAATAAATGCAAATGCATAGATCACCGGAATAAAAGTGATCCATCCCGTGCTGTTAAATGCATACCATGCTGCCACAAACAAAATAAATGGACTGAGGTATTTATATGGGCCAATCTTCATGTTTTAAATGTAAGAAGAAGCTCTGGACAAACGATTTTTTCATTTCTTTCGTTTACCATTAAACTATCGGAACTTCAGCAAGTCTTAACGCAATAATTTTTTACATGGCAGCATCTGTACAGTTGAAAAATCAGCATCTTTTATGGCGGGCAGGTTTTGGCCCCGCCGTTGAACAGTGGAACGATCTTACGAAAGCATCTCCGGCAAAATTGTACGAAGCACTTGAAAAAGCCTCCCGCAAAGAACCGATGCCATTGAAAGTGGCAACGAATTTTGTGGAGGGTTTGATGAATGGAGTTGATGGCGTTCGCCGAACCGAAATGAATCGGGAACAGGTACAAGCCATGCAAAAAAAATCAAGAGAAGAGATCCGCAATCTAAACCTAGAGTGGCTCGATGAAATGGTGAACAGCGAACAACAGCTCCGTGAAAAACTGGCGTTCTTCTGGCATGGACATTTTGCTTGCCGTAATCTGAATGCTTTATATCAGCAGGACCTCTTGCACATCATCCGCAAGAATGCAATTGGAAATTTCGGAACCTTGTTAAAAGAAGTGAGCCGTAGTGCGGCCATGCTTGCTTTCCTTAATAATCAACAGAACCGCAAGCAAAAACCCAACGAAAACTTTGCCCGTGAAGTGATGGAGTTGTTTACCATGGGTCGTGGCAACTATACTGAAAAGGATATTAAAGAAGCTGCACGTGCATTTACCGGTTGGCAGTTTAAACTGAATGGTGAATTTATTTTTAGAGCCAACCTGCACGATACAGGTTCCAAAACGGTGTTGGGACAAACAGGAAATTTTGATGGTGATGATATCCTTGATCTTTTATTGAAACAAAAGCAAACAGCGCTGTATATCACCCGAAAAATGTATCGCTTTTTTGTGAATGAACAGGTGGATGAAAAAAGAGTAGAGTGGTTAGCCGATCGATTTTACAAAAGCGATTATGAGATCAAAACTGTTTTGAAAGATATTTTTACAAGCGACTGGTTTTATGAAGAAAAGAATATTGGCACCCGAGTAAAGTCGCCGGTTGATCTGTTGGTGGGTATTCGTCGTTCGATGCCAATGCAGATCGAAAATGAAGATGCGCAATTGTTTTTGCAAAAAGTACTGGGACAAATATTATTCTATCCGCCAAATGTGGCAGGATGGCCGGGTGGTTTGAACTGGATCGATAGTTCATCGTTGATGTTCCGTATGCGTATTCCGCAGCTCATGGCGAATAAAGAAGCATTTCAATTCAAAGCAAAAAATGATGACGATCAGGAGATGGGTCGTGCAGGACGAATGCCCGGTCGAGTTGTAAATACAACCATTCAATGGGAACAAGCATTTAAACAACTGGAAAAAGTGCAGCGGGAACAATTACTCAGCAATGTTGCGTCAATTATTTGGCAAACAGACGCAGCTAAGTTGAATAAGCCAATGGTGGAAAAATTTGTAGATGCGTCCAGTCGTGACCGTTATGTACAAACATCGATTATACAGTTGATGTGTACACCGGAATATCAAATGTGCTAAACAAAAGTTTGAAGTAAGAAGTACGAGGTACGAATCTTACCTCCTGCATCTTATCTCTTACATCAATCTTATACTATGTATTTTAAGCGTAAAGAATTTCTCCAGCTCGGTTCACTTGCAACAGCATCGATGTTGATGCCGCAATTTTTAAAGGCATTTGAATCGGGTAAGTTTGTTCCTCCGGGAAATAAAGTAACCGTTATCATTCAATTGAGTGGCGGTAACGATGGATTGAATACAGTGATCCCTTACCGAAACGATTTGTATTACAGCAATCGTCCACGGTTGGGAATTCAACGCAATGCTGCATTGGCACTAACCGATGAAGCAGGTTTGCATCCATCGCTTACTGCGTTTAAAGAGTTGTATGATGAGGGCAGCATGGGGATATTCAACAGTGTGGGTTATCCCAATCCGGATAAAAGTCATTTCCGCAGTATGGATATCTGGCATACTGCAAGCGATAGCCGTGATTACTGGAACACCGGTTGGGTAGGCCGTTATTTAGATGCGCAATGCAAGGGTTGTGATAAACCAACACAGGCATTGGAAATTGATGATGTATTGAGTCTTGCCTTAAAAGGAGATCAGATCAAAGGCATTGCAGTGGAAGATCCACGCCGTTTATATACCAGCAGCCAGGAACGTTATTTCAAAGAAATATTAGCACAACACAAGCATGAACACGAACAGCCGGTTGACTATTTGTACAAAACAATGGCTGAAACTATTTCCAGTGCCGATTATATTTTTAAACAAAGCAAACAACGTCCGTCAGCAGAATCGTATCCGAATTCTGATTTGGGAAAAGGCTTGAAAACAATTGCTTCACTCATCTTCAGTGAGATCAATACCAAAGTGTATTATATCTCCTTGGGAAGTTTTGATACACATATCAACCAGGAAGGGCAGCAGAAACGTTTGTTTACAGAATTGAATGATGCTGTAAAAGCATTTGTAAAAGATCTGAAAGCCAACAATCGCTTTGATGACGTATTGCTGTTTACATTTTCTGAATTCGGAAGAAGAGTAGCACAGAATGCCAGCAATGGCACTGATCATGGAAAGGCAAATAATATGTTTTTTATTGGAGGCGGATTGAAACAGCAGGGTATTTATAATCCATTACCCGATCTTACAAATCTCGATGATGGCGATGTGAAATTTCAGCTCGATTTCAAACAGGTATATGCCACGGTTTTGAATAACTGGCTCGGTGCTGATGCCAATGCCATTTTGCAGCAAAACATTCAGCCACTAAGTTTTATATAAGCCATCAACTCGTTGCTACTCAGCCAGAGTTGACTTGATGAGGGAACAGAGCCGCCCAAACCGGGCGGCTCTGTTGCGTAAAATTACCGTAGAAAGATTAGGTGAAAACTCCTATTGTTTGAGGCGGAATGCAAGGGTATATTTGTATTGTCCAATTATTTGAAAAATCAAACATCCTCCAATTCCTATGGAAGTATCATACTTCTTCCGTAAAAAAAGGCTTCATGCCTTCAGTATCGAATCGTTATTCGATAATGTACAGGCACAGGTGGCTGAAACAACAAGTTTCAAGGCCAACAAAATTGAGGTTCCTTCTATCAGAAACATTTTTGTAAACATTTTCAAGTCACGCAGCAGTCAGGGCACTGTTAATCATATCACCGGTGATATTCATTATGTATCGCTTGGTATGAAAAAACGCAACACTGTTCTCACAATTCACGACTGTGTGTTTTTAACGAAGTATAACAAATGGAACCTGAAATACTGGATGTTTAAATTCTTCTGGTACCAGTTACCTATGTGGCGTGCAAGCACCATTACGGTGATCAGCGAGAAAACAAAACGTGAACTCATGAACTTAACCGGTGTAAGAGCCGATAAAGTAAAAGTGGTTCCAAACTTTTTTGATCCACGTTTTGAATTTGCACCGAAACAATTCAACACACAGAAGCCACGCATTCTGCAGATCGGAACAAAAGAAAATAAAAACATTCACAACCTGGCGAAAGCATTGAAAGGTGTGAATTGTGAATTACATATTATCGGCAGCCTTGATGTGGAAACACAACTTGTACTGCAGGAAAATAAGATCGACTTTAAAACACACACTAATCTTTCATTTGATGAATTGAAACGTCAATACATCCTTTGCGATATGGTCGTGTTTGCTTCAACCTATGAAGGTTTTGGTTTGCCGATTTTGGAAGCATGTGCAGTTGGTCGTCCGTTAGTGACGAGCCGTATTTCTCCAATGGATGAAATTGCAGACGATGCAGCTTGCAAAGTAAATCCTTACAATGTACTTGATATCCGTCGTGGTGTATTAAAGGTGATCGAGAATGAAACATACCGTGACCAGTTGGTGAACAATGGTTGGAAAATGCGTTACAAATACAGCATCGACAACATCACCAATAAGTACACGGCGTTGTATGAAGAAATTGCTACGCAACCTGCTTCTGAATTTTTTATGTTCCGCCAGGCAAAAGCGGCTGCTTCTTTTCTTGGATTAGTTTAAAACAACCTTGTACTTACTTACCCGTTCTTATAGTAGTTAGTTGTAGTTAAAAATAAAAGCCTCCATTCGGAGGCTTTTTATATTTTCCATCTGACGGAACGTTTTCTTTTTCATTGTCAGAAGAGAGCGTCAGACAATTATTCCTGGATCTTTTCTGTTTTCTTAATGCCGATCCTGTAAAGTGTAAAGCCCATTATAGCAAAGAACAAAACACCTAACAGGAAATATCCGTTCTCACCAAACCACCCAACCAAGCCATGTTCTAAATTTATTTTTTGCAGGAATGCCTGTGTGGCATCTGGAGCCGAGAAAAATGCGATCAATACACCTGCTAACGCACCTCCGGCAACTAAACCTGTGGCAAATAAGTTTCCTTTTCCCAGATCTTCTTCTTCAGCAGTTAATACTTCACCACTTTTTTTCTTTTTCCTGTCAACCAACCCACGAATGGCACCACCAGCAAAAATGGGAAGTGTTGTGGATAATGGTAAGTATAAACCAACAGCAAAGCTTAATGATTTTATTCCGCATAGTTCCATTGTAAAAGCAATAAACACTCCAACCAAAACAAACTGCCAGTCAAGATTAAAGGAAAGAATTCCTTTAATGAGGGTGGCCATCAATGTTCCCTGTGGTGCAGGATATTTATCTGTACCTATCAAATGTGTTACACCCTGTGCTAACATTTCAGCACTTGGTTTGTCCAGAATTTTAATGGTTGCCCCAATGGCAATGGATGAAACAATGGCACCAATAAACAATGCAATCTGTTGATATTTTGGTGTAGCTCCAACAATATAACCTGTCTTAAGATCCTGTGATGTTGCACCTGCATTGGCGGCAGCAATACAAATCATACCGCCAACAACCAGCGCCATGGGTTCATAGACTTTACCCGTCCAGCCAACAGCAATAAAAATCAGACAGGTACCCATAATTGTAGCAATGGTCATACCACTGATAGGATTGTTGGAAGAGCCAATCAAACCAACAATTCGGGATGATACGGTGACAAAGAAAGCTCCGAAGATGACAACGAGTAATCCCAATAGTAATTTACTGCCAATACTTTCTCCCGGAATCTGTGGCATTAAGGCCATGAGAATAATTAATACCAGGCTTCCAATGCCTACAATTTTAATATTCAAATCTCTTTCTGTTCTTTTTACTTCTATAGGTTCGCCTTCCTGTTTCTTCATAGAGCCAATACTGCTTTTGAAGGAAGAGATGATGGTTGGAATAGTTTTGATCAACGTAATAAAACCACCGGCAGCAACTGCACCGGCACCTATCTGCCTGATATATGCCCGATAAATGGCTGTTGAAAAATCGGTGAATGTATGATTGATGGGATCCCATCCACCTGGCCCACCTGTTTTATCCAGTCCGCCTAAATAGCCCAGCTTCACCAATTGGGCAGCGATAGTATCGGGAGGAACCAGTGACGCAAGCAAAGGAGTAAAAGCAAACCATGCAATAACACCACCGGCTACCAGCACACCACTGATCTTTGGGCCAATGATGTAACCAACACCTAAATACTCTGGTGTAATTTCTCCACTCACCTTTGCTGATGGAAAAAATTTGTTTGCCTGTTGGGTCATCCAGAAAGGTGTTTCGGCAATTACATGAAAAATCTTTTGTAAAAACGCATAACCAAATGCAAAGCCCAAACCCATGAATGCAGTCTTGGCAAAATTGCCACCCCGCTCACCTGCTTTTAATACACTGGCGCAGGCTGTTCCTTCTGGATAGGGAAGCACACCATGTTCTTTTACAATCAAAGCCCGGCGTAATGGGATCATCATCAATGTGCCAAGGATACCACCCAGAATGGCGAGTGTAAGAATAGTGAAATAGTTGAAAAACTGCGAACTGTCCTTTTCACTTAAAAACAAAAAGCCCGGTAAAGTAAACACCACACCGGCTGCAATACTTTCGCCTGCACTTCCTGTTGTTTGAATAATGTTGTTTTCAAGAATCGTTGTTTTTAAAAAGCGACGGCCTAATGTAATAGCGATGACTGCAATGGGGATGGATGCACTTACTGTAAGTCCTGCTTTTAAAGCGAGATAAACTGTTGAAGCGCCAAAAAGAATTCCGAAAGCAGCACCAACCAGTACACTTTTAACGGTGAATTCGGCCATCTTACTTTCATCAGGAACAAAGGGTTGAAATTTTTGATCAGACATATGGCTTTTAGTTTAGGATAAGGAAGATAGGAAAAACTTTAGCACAGTTTAGAAAGGGATGTACACAAAAAAGCCCGCCATTGGCGAGCCTTTTGAAAAAATGTATGTGTAACTTATTTACGACTGTTCATCTTAGCCAGTAAACGAAGAATTTCTAAATACAACCATACTAATGTTACCAGCAAGCCAAATGCGCCGTACCATTCCATAAATTTCGGTGCGCCCATTTCACTTCCTTTTTCGATCATATCAAAATCAAGGATCAAATTCAATGCAGCAATGGCAATCACAGCCAGCGAAAAAATAATGCTGAACATCGAACCATTGGTAGAAGACATGAAGGAGAAGTTAATTCCAAAAAAGCCGAGGATCCATGTAAGGAGATAGAACACAGCAATACTTGCTGTTGCTACAAATATGATGGAACGGAAACGCTCAGTTACTTTAATGATGCGTAATGTAAACAGGAGGTACATACTTGCCGCTACTGCAAACGTGAGCAACACTGCATGTGTAATAATGCCGGGATATTTTTCCTGGAACATAAAATTGAAGTAGGCTGAAATGCCTCCAACAAATAAACCTTCCACAATGGCATAAGCCGGAGCAAGGAACGGACTCCATTCTTTTTTGAACGTGATCACCAATGCAATTACCAAACCACCCAACGCACCACCGATCACCATGGGCATAATATTTTTTCCTGCATCAAACCACTGCCAGGCAAATGCTGCGCCTGCCATCACCATCAGCATTAAGAAGCCAAACTTGTTCATGGTACCACGAACGGTCATGGTTTCGCCGCTGAAAACAGTGTCGGTTGTTTGAAATTGCTTTTCACTGAGAGTAGGATTACCTGACTTGAATAAAGACATGGTGTAAAAATTTTAGGATTGTAAAGTTAACGGATAATTTTTTATTGCTTCAGTCCGGGATAGCGGCTCACAAATTCGATCTGATAATCGCTTTTTGTTTTGATGTGTTGAATAAAATGGCGAAGTGAGGCTACATCCGTTGAATCAGCAAAAGCCTGGTCGTGTGTTAACAGCACCATATGATCAGGTGTTTTGGTTCGGTTATGAAAAAAAGCACTGTCTACCTGTTTGATCAATTCTTCACTGCTTTGTTTCAACTTCAGCGAATCGTTAAAGTGCCATTCAATATCCCAGCCCACCACAACAAACCCTGCATTGTAAAGCGAATCGGCGGCAGCTTTGCTTTTTACAATGTCTGTTGCATTAACGGCTGCTGTTCGCCAGATATTCCGGCCGGGCGTTCGTGCAATTTTGTTGTTGAGTTGTAAGGAGTCGTCCGTTCGTTTAAAATCAGCAACTACAGCACTATCGTTACTGTAGAATTTTGAAAACCTGTTGTGTGCATGTGTGTAACTGTGGTTGCAAATTTCAACCCATTCACTTTGTTGTAAGCTGTCCCAGGTTGCCTGTTGCTCTTTACTGCCATACACATGCTCGCCAACAACAAAGAAACTCACAGGCACCTGTTCTTCGTTAATTACACGAAGAACTTGCCGTGTTCCTTTGTTAGGCCCATCATCGAAGGTGATGTAGATCTTCTTTTTCTTTTTTGGTGGAGGCGGTGCTTCTTTTTCCGGTGCCGGCATGGCTTGTACAACGGGCGTGATTGCCATCGGCAATTCATTGTTGGTACTGTTGAATGTACAGCTGCTGAAAAAAACAAGAAGAAAAAAGTGGGGGAGATAGTTGGCTGAGTTTTTAGGCTCGCCTTCATCGTCGGCTGACGATGATTCAGTTTGTTTCATAAAAAATAATTGTTGATTTGATTTGAATATGAAGATAGCAGGTGGCAAATTGCTTTGCAAGTACGCTTTCGTTAAAGATTCTGTAAATGAAAAAACCTCACAAAAATTTTTCTGTGAGGTTTGCAAATAATGTGTGTTGTTTTAAACAGCAGTTGTACCTTTTTCGCCGTCGTTTTTTTTCTTAAAGACGTCGTTGAAGATACCTTCGGCTTCACTCATATAATCTTTCATATTTTCTGAGCCCTTTGTTTTCAGCTCTTCAAAATAATCGCCGGCTTTGTTAAACGATTTTTCTGCTTCCTCTTTCAGTTTGTTGGCTTTCTCTTTGAGATCAGCGTACATTTTTTCTTTTTCTTCATCGGTCATACTGTTGTATTTGAACAATGCATAACCGGCTGCTGCACCCAGCAGAAACGTTGCGATGTGTTTGGGGTTGACCATAGTTGTAAGTTTAAATGAATTATATCAATTATCAGTCCAGTTTAATACTTGTTGTCAATACGACATTCTTTTAAAATTGACTTTAGTGTTTGCAGTTTACCGTTTTTCAATACTTACATTCAATATCTTTAGCCTAAGAACTGCTGCATTTAGGTTTTCCAAATTACAAAATATGTTATACTTTGTATCCGGAGAAGGATGTTTCCGTTAAGAGAAAGTATACAGCAGGTTCTCTACGATTGCTTATGGATAATGATAACATTTTATGGCAAGGGCTGAAACAGGGCGATAAAGAAATGTTTTTAGCCTTATATAAAAAGTATTACCATACACTCTTTTTCATTGGTGTGAAGGAGATGAAGGATGCTCATTTGGTAAAAGATATCATCCAGCAATTATTTTTATACCTGTGGGAAAAAAGGGAAACAATACAAGATGCAAGAGATGTAAAATCCTACCTGATTACTTCCTTCTTACGAAAACTTACTGCTGATTGGAAAAAAAATAAACAATCGGGAGTTTTAGAAGTGGTGTGGAGCAGCTACCCTGAAGATCAGCAACCAAACCCCGAGGAAAAATTGATCCGTAAAGACGAACAAAGCCATTTGTTTAAACTATTGATGGAGCGCATCAATGAACTGCCGAACCGACAAAAAGAATTGATAACGCTTAAGTTTTACGAAGGCCTTACTTACCAGGAAATTGTACAAAGAACCGGCTTATCACATCGCACTGTCTATAATAAAATACATGAAGGGTTAAAAAAACTCAAATTGGATATCGTCAAAAGTCAGTATCCGCAAAGTGCTGCACTACTATCCTTACTCCAGGTTTTGGCATCTGCTGCCACTATTACTTCGGCTCAATAAATACTAACGTTGGTTTCTTAATTTTCTTTTCGTTTATTTTTTAAAAAACGGGTAAAAAATTCCTGCAGCATACTCTGCTTTATAATTGATATACTAATACTTGATTATGTACGCTGATAAAATGAGCATAGAGGAACTACTTTCTGACGAATCGTTTATTAATTACTGCAAAGGGGTTTCGCCTGAGGACATTGCTTTTTGGGAGAATTATAAACAACAAAATCCCGATAAGGCTTTATTGGTGGAGCACGCCAAAGAACAATATATTCAGCTGTTCAATGCGTTGGCCCTTGCCGACTTTGATGAGCAGTCGGCCCGTTTAAAAAACAGCCTTGAGGAGAAAGAGAGTACAGTGGTTATACAGATGGAGCAATTTGAAAAAGAAAAGCGGGGTAAGGTTTTGCCGCTATTGCTTCGAATTACTGCAGCTGCAGTGATTGTGGCAGGCCTGTTTTTTACGATCAACTATTTTGTTACAGGCAGAGATAACAAGGTCAAAACCTATGCTGCGGTTTATGGTGAAAGAAAAAATATTCAGTTACCCGATGGTTCAGTTGTTACATTAAATGCAGGAAGCAATATCAAGATCAATGAAAAATATGGTGTAGCTACACGGGATGTTTACCTGGAAGGAGAAGCTTTTTTTGAGGTGAAGCATGATTCCACTCTTCCATTTATTGTGCACACTCCGGTAATGGATGTAAAAGCACTTGGTACAGCATTTAATGTAAAGGCGTATCTGAATGAAAAAAACACGCAAACATCTTTGATAAGTGGATTGGTAGAGGTAACACTTAAAGAAATTAATAACCTGAAGATGTTGCTTTATCCGAATCAAAAAATTGAATGGAAACATGGAAATACCAACACTCCCGGTAAAAACGTAGCCAATGTAAATAACGAAACTCTTTTAAATGAAACCGACAGCCTCAAGAAAAAACTGGTGGTAACGAGTACTGGTGATATCAAGGAAATAGCCTGGAAAGAAAACAAATTGATCTTTGATGATGAAGAGTTTGAAGACATCGCCATTTTATTGGAAAGGTGGTACGGTGCAAAAATTAATTTTAAAGATGCCCCCATTCGCAACTACCGGTTTACAGGAACATACGAAAAGGAAGATCTGAATACAGTGCTTGATTACATGAAAGAATCTAAAAATTTTAATTATACAATTGAAGAAGGAGAAACATTAACCATAAATCTGTCAAAATAAAAAAATACAGGAGAATGTTGCAGCATTCTACCTGTATCCAAAATTTTGAAACACTTTTTACTACTAAAAAGGGTTTCTATTTTTTAATTTAAAACCAAACTAAAGGTATGAAAAAAAATCATCCTTACAGGTGGGGTATTGCGAACCCATCTTTAACGAAGCTGCTTAAAATTATGAAACTGACTGTAATTTTTCTGTTTGTATGTAGCCTGATGGTACATGCCGGCGGGTTCTCCCAAAATGTGAAAGTGACCCTTTCGCTAAATGGGGTAAAACTGACGACGTTTTTTAAAGTCATCGAAAAGGAAACCAACTACCGGTTTACATTTTCAAATGATATTATTCCGCCCGGAAGGATCGTAACCGTGAAAGCAAAAGATACGCCCTTATCAGAGGTAATGGATGCGGTGCTGCAGCAAACCAACCTTAAATACAGGTTCGACGAAACATCCGGTGTTTTTATTATTTCAGAGAAAAAAGATCATGCTGAAGATGCTGTAGTAATGCGTACGATCAATGGCACTGTAGCTGGTGATGGAGGAGAACCACTCGCAGGCGTAACAGTGCAGGTAAAGGGAACTACTAAAGCTACTACTACAGACAATAGTGGTTCATTTACAATTGAGGTAGAAGACAATGCTAAAGTATTAGTCTTGTCTTTTATTGGAATGGTTACCCAAGAAGTAAATATCGAAGGTAAAAGCTCCGTAAAAGTGGTAATGTCTTTATTAGACAAGGCATTAAATGAAGTGGTGGTGATAGGTTATGGTACGCAGAAAAGAACATTGGTAACCGGTGCAGTTTCAACTGTAAGCAGTAAAACATTGAATGAACTGCCGGCCATAAGTATTTCGCAGGCATTACAGGGTCGTGTTGCAGGTTTACAGGTAACCAATAATGGTAGCCCGGGTACCGAACCCATTGTACGTATCAGAGGTATCAGCTCAATTAGTTTTGCTTCAGATCCATTATATGTGGTAGATGGATTTCCTACAGGAAACCTTTCCGCAATTGATGTAAAAGATATTGAATCGGTAGACGTATTGAAAGATGCATCTGCTGCAGCGATCTATGGTTCAAGAGCAACCAGTGGTGTAATCATCATCAATACAAAAAAAGGAAGAAGAGATGGGAAAATGAGTGTTACGCTTGATTCCTATTTTGGCATACAGGAAGTAACAAGTCGCCTTTCACTCCTTAATACAGAACAGTTCAAACAATATGCGCTTGCTTACAGAGGCAACCAGGTACCGAGACTTACAGAACCACAAATAAGTCAACCCACTCATGCCGGGGCAACACAAACCTATGGCCAAACTAATACTGATTGGCAGGATGCTTATTTCAAAAAAGGCGGTATGAATCAGCATAACATTGGCTTGAGCGGCGGTAATGAAGTATCACGATTTCATGCTTCTGCCGGTTATACTGATCAGCAGGGTATTGCACCAAGTGTGGCTTATCGTCGTTATAATTTCCGCATTAACTCAGATCATATCATCAACAAAGTTTTTACGTTCGGTGAAAACCTGTACATCGCTTCCGGAATTCAGAACTATGATAATAATGAAACCGGCTCCAGAACCAACCTGGTGAATGTGATACGAATGATGCCACATATACCTGTTTTTGATCCAACATCTAACGGAGGTTACAGAGGTGTAGATGCTACAAAAGATGGTGGCGATCCAACCAACCCGGTAGAAGATGCAGCATTGAAAAATCCAGGTAAACGATCAACCGTAAAGATTTTTGGTACTGCTTTTCTCGAAGCCAACATCACCAGCTGGCTGAAATTTAAATCTACGTTTGGTATTGATTATGCTACTGGGTTAGATTATCGTTTTGCACCTATTTTTAATAACAACGGTGCTGTTGCCGGTTCAAGCGCTACACAGGCAACGATTACAAATAACCGGAATGTTTCCACTGTAAAATTATTTACTGAACAACTTACGTTCGATAAAACGTTTGGCAACCATCATCTCAATGTAATTGCAGTTTACGAACAACAGAGCCAGCAAACAAAGCAGGAAAATGCAAGCGGTAACCAACCATCAAACGACCTGCGCACACTGAACAATGCAACGAATATCTCTGCACAAACATTGGTTGGAGAAAATACATTGTTATCCTTCCTTGGACGTGTGAATTACGATTATCAAAGCAAATACATCGTAAGTGTAGCTATACGACGTGATGGACTTTCTGTTTGGGCTCCCGGAAAAAAATGGGCAACATTCCCCTCAGCTTCTGTAGGCTGGAGAGTTGATCAGGAAGATTTTATGCGGAACATGCCTAAAATTTCTGAATTGAAATTGAGAGTTGGATATGGAATTACCGGTCTTAACGGGTTGGTATTGGGTAACACACCTTGGTTAGTGAGTGTGCTTGCAAATAGTTCATCGTACCCTCTTGGTAATTCAATTACCGGCGGACCAGGTTCTACTATTCCGGGATTGGGCAACCAGGAGTTGGAATGGGAAAAAACAAAACAGATAAACATCGGTCTGGATCTTGGATTATTTAAAAATAAGATCACTTTATCGGCTGAGTATTATCAGCGAAAAACAGATAACCTGATTTTGGAAGTACCTGTTCCCCCTTCTTTTGGATATATCAACAGCACAGTATTTCAAAACGTTGGTGCAATGAATAACAACGGATTTGAATTTCAATTGGGTTACAATAAACGAGAAGGTGCGTTTAAATGGTATGCAAGCACAAACATGAGTTTTGTTACAAACCAGGTAACCAGGTTAGCTGAAGGTGTTACAAAAATTGAGCGTGGTAATGATGCAGATTTTGGTGGTGATAATATTACTAATACTGCACCGGGATATTCTGTTCAGGGTTTCTACGGTTGGGTGGTAGAAGGTATTTTTCAAAGTACAGCAGAAGTTAGCAGCCATGCTACACAATCAGCTGCTACAGCTCCCGGCGACTTGAAGTTTAAAGACCTTAACAAGGATGGAAAAATTGATAATGATGACCGCCAGTTTCTCGGAAGTTTTATTCCTAAGGTTACGTATGCATTTAACCTTGGCGGCAACTACAAAAATTTTGATGCATCACTTTTCTTCCAGGGAGTTCAGGGCAACAAAATTTATAACGCTACAAGGGTTATTACCGAAGGCATGGTTCGTTTCTTTAATGCCGGCACACAGGTGTTGAACGCATGGACGCCAACCAATACTAATACAAATATTCCACGTGCTGTTTCTTCAGATCCTAACAGAAACGCCCGTCCTTCTACAAGGTTTCTTGAAGACGGTTCATTTCTGCGTCTGAAAAATGTAATGTTAGGATATACGGTGCCGGTAAATTTTTTAAACACACATACAAAAGGATCCGTAAAGAGTTTACGGGTTTACGTATCAGCACAAAATGTACTAACGTTTACAAAATATAGCGGATACGATCCGGAAGTGGGTAACAGAACTCCCGGTTCATCATTAACCAATGGTATCGACTTTGCAGTGTATCCACAGCCTAAGTCGTTCCAGGCAGGTATTCAGGTAAGTTTTTAATGAAATTATCCCACGTTTATTTTATAAAACAATTCTAAGGATATGAAACAAAATATAAAATCAATTATAGTAACAACATTGGCAGTTACCACTATGCTGGGCTGTATCAAAAAACTGGAGGTGTTGGACGAAAACAATCCAACAACAGAAAGTTATTTTAAAACAGCACTTGAATTGCAGAACGGTGTAAATGCTGTTTACTCTACTTTAAGATCGGCTCAACTGGTTGGTCGGGAATGGTTTTTTACACATGATATGAGAGGCGGTGAATGCTGGGCCGGTGGCGATCAGTTAGAAGCACCAAGAGCTGAGTTGTTAAAACAACCATCACCTGCTCCATCAAATTCTGTAATGACGAATGTGTGGACTGGTAGTTATCAAATGATCAACAGGGCTAACCTTGTAATTGGTAAAGCACCGGAAATAACAGATAACACAGCATTAAGAGATCGTGTGGTGGGAGAAGCAAAATTTTTAAGAGGTTGGGCTTATTTTGAATTGGTAGCACAGTGGGGCGAAGTTCCGCTGTATACAGAAACGGTTACTTCTGCAATTGGGTTTAAAGGCAAATCGCCTGTTGCAGATATTTATGCTTTCATAATAAAGGATCTTACTGAAGCAGCGGCGGCATTGCCGGCGAGCTACGGAGCATCTGATAATGGCAGGGCCACAAGTGGAGCCGCTAATTCTTTGCTGGGCAAAGTGCTGATGCAAAAAGGTGATTATGCTGCTGCTAAAACTGCTTTGCTGAAAGTGTATGGCAAATACTCACTTGTACCAAATTACCTGTGGAATTTTGATGGCGATATAAAGAGTGATGGTGGGGTAACCATTACAGCTGGTCATGAATTTAATGCTGAATCTATTTTTGAAGTAGTGTTTGTTGATAAGGGTGATAATAATTTTAACTGGGGATATAATGGTGAAGGTTCAACCAGTCCATTGAGTACAGTACGTAACCAGGAGTATGGTATTACCTGGGGAAATGTGATTCCATCGGACAGGTTTTTAAATGAATTTGAAGCCAACGATCCGAGATATAGATTTACGATTTATGAAGAGGGTGATAACATACTTACAGCTCCGGGTGCAGTTGATAATATTAATAACCCGGCAGCAACACCTCCTTTACAACTTACAGCTGCGGCAATGAACATTGCGCCAAGCACAAAGAACGGTGTAACGAAGAAGCGTTTCTTCCGCAAGTACAGTATTTATGAATATGTAAACTCCGGTTTCCACCCCGGCGGTATTAATCAGCGTGTAATACGTTATGCAGATGTATTGCTGATGTTGGCAGAATGTGAAGCAGAAGCAGGAACGCCGGCACAGGCAGCAATCTATATCAATGAAGTGCGGAGCCGCCCGGGTGTAGCAATGCCACCTGTTACGCCGTTAACAAAAAACGATGCATTAAAAGCAGTGATGCATGAACGTGCAGTTGAATTAGGTGCCGAAGAAGTAGCCAGTATAGATGTTTTACGCTGGAGGAAAAAAGGTTATTTCCCTTTATTGAAACCAGATCCCGTACCGAACCAGGTAGATATGTTTCCAATTCCTTCCAGTGAAACGTCAACAAATCCTTTGATAAATTAAATGGCATAGTTTAATTTTCATAGAGGCTATTCTTAGCCTCTATTTTTTTTACCGGTCTCTCGCCCTGATTTTTTAAACTATAACTTGTCGTCCTGCATGAAAGAGCTTGTCAACTATTCGAAACAGTTTATTTTTTTTATCGGCATCATTTTATTACTGTCGTGTAATCGCCAACAAAAAGACACGTTGTTTACACAGCTTTCGGCAACAGCGTCGGGTATCAATTTTAGTAATGATATCCACGACAACGACTCTTCCTACTCTTTCATCAACGAGTTTGGTTATATGGGCGGCGGTGTGGGCATTGGCGATTTTAATAATGATGGATTAAAGGATATTTTTTTCGCCGGAAACCAGGTAAGCAGCCAGTTGTACATCAATAAAGGAAACAATCAGTTTGATGATATCACAAAAAAAGCAGGCATTGGTACCAATGTCTGGTGTACAGGTGTAAGCATTGTTGATGTTAACCAGGATGGCTTCGATGATATCTATGTTTGTGTATTTGGTAAGGATCTGATGCATCGTTCAAAAAATCTCTTATTCATCAACCAAGGGAATCTTACATTTAAAGAAGAAGCAGAAGCATATGGACTTGCAGATGTCGGTTACTCAACACAGGCAGCTTTTTTTGATTATGACAGAGATGGCGACCTGGATATGTTTCTTGTAAATTACTTGCTGAGTACAAAAAATTCGAATACGATTTTCCCGAGAGATAAAAGCGGATTTTCACCTGCGAATGATAAACTCTACCGCAATGAGGGCGATAGTGCAAATACAGGACATCCTGTTTTTACCGATGTATCAATTGCGGCGGGAATAAAAGAAGATGGATATGGGTTGGGCGTATCCGTTAGTGATTTTAATAATGATGGCTGGCCGGATATTTATGTAGCAAATGATTTTATATCCAACGACGAATTATGGCTTAATAACCGCAACGGAAGTTTTACCAATTGTATCGACAAGGCAATTCAGCATCAGTCGTATTCAAGTATGGGATCTGATGCTGCTGATATGAATAATGATGCCTTAACAGATATCGTTACACTGGATATGCTGCCGGAAACGAATGAACGGAAAAAGACCTCTCTCTCGTTCATGAATTATGATCGGTATGAATCGGAAAGAAGGATGGGTTATGAACCGGAATTTATGCGCAACATGCTACAGTTGAATAATGGTAACTTAAACTCAGGAACTACCGGTATTCCTTTTTTTAGTGAAATAGGAAGATTGAGCGGAATACATGCAACCGATTGGAGCTGGAGTGTATTGCTGGCTGATTTTAATAATGATGGGTGGAAAGATATGCATGTCACCAATGGTATTGGGAGAGATTTTATTGATGCCGATTTTCTGGAGTTCAGTAATGGGATATTCAATAGCAACCAAACAAGAGAAGAACAACAAAAAGCGATCAGAAAAAAACTGGCTTCATTAGAAAATGTTAACCTGCCAAATTATTTATACATCAACAATAAAGATCTCAGCTTTTCAGATCACTCTGAAAGTGCAGGAGTGAACGAACCTTCCATGTCGAATGGTGCAGCTTATGCCGATTTGGATAATGATGGCGATCTCGACCTGGTTGTAAATAATATTAATAAAGCGGCATTTGTTTTCATTAACAATACCTATCAAAAAAACAAAGCTCCAACTTCTCATTCCTTAAGTGTGCAATTAAACGGAGACAGTCTTAACAGGAAAGGATTTGGCGCAAAACTGTTTGTACATACAGGCGGCAAAGTGCAACTGCAGGAACAAAATCCTGTTCGTGGATATTTCTCATCAGTAGATCAGCAACTTGTTTTTGGATTAGGACAACATGATCATGCAGATTCACTTGTGATCGTGTGGCCCGATGGGAAAAAACAGGTCTTAGAAAATGTAAAGGCTGATACAACGATTGTACTTGCATGGAAAAACGCTGTTGTTGATGAGGTTGATGTAGTATTTCCATCGTATCTTTTTTCAGATATAACAGGGCAGAGCGATTTGTTCTATAAACATCAGGAAAATCCCTTTAACGATTATACATCTCAACAATTATTGCCGCAAAAATATTCTCAAATGGGGCCGTTTATTACTACCGGCGATATCAATAATGATGGCACAACAGATTTTTTTATTGGTGCTGCATTTAACTTTTCCGGAAAATTTTTCATACAAAAGCCCGGAGCAATATTTATTTCAAAAAATCTTACCGACAGTATTAAGTTTGAAGAAGAACAGGATTGTATTTTATTTGATGCAGATAAAGATGGTGATAACGACTTATTGGTTACGTACGGCGGTATGCAATTTGAAGAAAATTCAGTTTACTATAAACCACGGTTATATACAAATGATGGCAAGGGTAATTTCACATTGCAGAGTAGCGCCATTCCTGATTCAGTAAGAACGATTGCGGGCTGTGTAAGCGTTGGTGATTATGACGGCGATGGCTACCCCGATCTATTCATTGCAGGCAGGGTGTCGAAAAAATATCCACAGTCTCCTAAAAGTTTTTTACTCCACAATAACCGTGGCATTTTTGCCGATGTTACTGCAAAAGTTTGTCCCGCTTTGCAAACACCCGGAATGGTTACTGCTGCGGTGTGGACTGATTTTGATAATGATCAGCAAACAGACCTTGTTATTGCAGGAGAATGGATGCCCGTACAATTTTTTAAAAACACTCAAGGAAAATTAATTGATGTAACAGCTGCTACGGGGCTAACTCAAATAAATGGAATGTGGCGTAGTTTAATTGCCAGCGATATGGATAATGATGGAGACATGGATCTTGTTGCAGGCAACCTTGGATTGAATTGTGAATACAAGGTTAGTCCGAATGAACCCATGCAATTATTTGCAACTGATTTTGATGGTAACGGCAGTATCGATCCTTTTTTATTCTACTACATAAAAGGAGCGGATGCTGTGAAGCATTTGTATCCCGCCGTCAGCAGGGGCCGCTTTGCTGAGCAGGTACCTGCTATAAAAAAACAATTTCTTTTCAATAAGGATTATGCACACGCTACTTACCAAGATATATTTAAAGGAAAAGCAGCCGATAAAATTTTGCAGTTGCATTGTAATGAAACAAGGACTTGTTATTTTGAAAATACGGGCAATGGTAAATTTGTGAAACATGTGTTGCCGGTAGAAGCACAATTTTCGCCGGTTAATGCCATTATCTGTGATGATATCGATAACGATGGATTCAAAGACCTTTTGCTGGCAGGTAATGAATACCAAACCGAGGTAATCACAGGAAGATATGATGCGTCTTACGGTTGTTTTCTTCGCGGAAGTAGTAATAGATCCTTTCAGTCAGTTCCCCCTGCAAAAAGTGGGTTTATTTTAAATGGTGATGTAAAGGACATGTCGCTCATTCGCTTAACAAACGGAGAAAAAAGAATCCTTGCTGCAGTTAATAATGATTCTATGCGGGTATTTAAGATTGCTGTTGCACGCAATCAGTAATAAAAAGTAGAGCGTTCATAGTTAATTCCCTTTCAACCGGCGTTTCTTGATCAATCCGCCTTTTACATCTTTAATACTGCTCATCACCATGAAAGCGTTGGGATCAATTTTATGTACTTCTGTTTTAATGCGGTTAATTTCCAAACGTGTAACAACCGAATAAATAATATCACGTTCATCAGCATATCCTTTCGTGCCAAAACCACCTTTCCCTTTATACACTGTTACACCACGTCCAAGTTGATGCGTCACCATACGGCTGATCTCTTCACTATGTGTTGAAATAATGGTAACACCTGTGTATTCTTCAATTCCTTCGGCCACAAAATCAACTGTTTTTGCAGCGGCGAGGTAAGTAATAAGTGCATACATCGCTGTATCGATCGACAGAATATAAGCGGCAACTGAAAACACCATTACATTAATGATCAGGATCACATCACCCACCGACCCACCGATCTTTTTACTTACAAACAACGCCATTACTTCCGTACCATCGATCACCGATCCACCACGAATAGCAAAGCCAATACCGGCACCTAAAAAGAATCCACCAAAAATGGCCACCAATAATTTATCATCGGTTACCTGCGGAAAACTTACAAAAGCTGTTACCAATGCCAGTGTAATAATGGCGATGGTTGTTTTGATAAAAAATACTTTGCCGAGTATGCGGTAACCAAACAAAACAAAAGGGGCGTTTACCAGCAGCAGCAACAGCGGAAATGGAATTTTTGAAAGTTCGTTGGTAAGCAGGGCAATACCGGTGGCGCCACCATCAATAAACCGGTTAGGTATTAAAAATCCTTTTAAGCCAAAGGCGGCAGAGAAAATTCCTATCAACATCAGAAAAGCATCTTTCAATAACGCATAAAACGAAATGCGCCGTTCACGATAAGCTTTTGCTTTTTCATACGGAGTAAGTGGTGCATCAGGGTTTGTACGATTGCTTCGTACCCTCATTGCTTTTTCTACCAATGTTTCGGAGTCTTGTTTACCCATGACCTTGCATTATCAATATAAACAACGGAAGCCCTGTAATTGCCCGCAGAATTCCCGGCAACCCGTATGCTGGGAAATTACAGGTTTTCAATTACCTGACCTATGAAAAAAATCAGGATAATAACAGACGAGTTAAATTTTTTCATAGCTTGGGCACACCTAACTTTGCGTTGCTATGACAAGAACTCAGGAAGTATTAAACGATGTAGTTATCAAGTTTGCAGGAGACAGTGGTGATGGTATGCAGTTAACAGGCAGCCAGTTTACCAATAATACGGCGTTGATGGGAATTGACCTTGCCACCTTCCCCGATTTTCCTGCCGAAATTCGTGCCCCACAAGGAACCCTGGCTGGTGTAAGTGGTTATCAACTGCGTTTCAGCAGTGATAATGTGTTTACCCCCGGCGATGAGTGCGATGTGTTGGTGGCCATGAATGCAGCTGCCCTCAAAGCAAATCTTACCGCTATTAAAAAAGGTGGAAAGATCATTGCCAATACAGATGGCTTCGATGCAAAAAATTTGCGCCTTGCAAATTATCCCGAAGGTGTAAACCCACTCGAAAACGACAGTCTCACTAACTATGAGGTGATTAAGATCGATGTTACAAAGCTTACACGTGAAGCATTGGCCGATATTACGATGGGCATGAAAGAAAAAGACCGTGCAAAAAATATGTTTGTGCTGGGCTTTTTGTACTGGATGTACAACCGTGATATGGAGAATACCATTTCATTCCTGCGGGAGAAGTTTGGTAAGAAACCGGAAATACTGGAAAGCAACATTCGTGTATTACAGGCCGGTTATAATTATGGCGATACTACCGAAACATTTACCACCACCTATAAAGTAGAGAAGGCAAAAATGGAACCGGGCATGTACCGTTCCGTGATGGGTAACCAGGCAGTAAGCTTTGGGTTGATCGCTGCTTCGCAAAAAAGCGGACTGCAATTATTCCTCGGTTCGTACCCCATTACTCCGGCTTCTGATATTTTGCACGACCTGAGTAAGTACAAATCGTTTGGTGTAAAAACATTCCAGGCCGAAGATGAAATCGCAGCTATTACGTCAGCAATTGGTGCAGCCTATGGCGGATCGCTGGCAGTAACTACCAGCAGTGGTCCCGGTATTGCATTAAAAGGTGAAGCGATGGGTTTGGCAGTGATGCTTGAAATTCCGTTGCTCATTATTAATATCCAACGTGGCGGACCGTCAACCGGTTTACCCACCAAAACAGAACAAAGTGATCTGATGCAGGCGTATTACGGACGCAATGGCGAATGTCCGATGCCGATCATTTCTGCTTCCACACCTGCCGATTGTTTTGATGCGGTGTATGAAGCGGCCCGAATTTCGGTACAGCACATGACGCCTGTTATCTTTTTAAGCGATGGGTATATTGCGAACGGTGCTGAACCGTGGAAGTTTCCGCAAAGCGCCGACCTTCCTGAGATCCATGTAAAATTCAAACAGGGATTGGATGAAGGCGAAGAAAAATTACAACCGTACAAACGTGATGATAAATTAGTTCGTCCATGGGCCATACCCGGTACACCCGGCTTGGAACATCGCATTGGCGGATTGGAAAAACAGGATATTACCGGTAACATCAGTTACGATGCTGATAACCACCAGCACATGGTGAAAACAAGACAGGCAAAGGTTGATAAAATTGCTGATCATATTCCTGTACAGCAATTAGACAGTGGTCCTGAAAAAGGAAAAGTGCTCATCCTTGGATGGGGCAGTACGTACGGTGCTATTAAAAGTGCCTGTGCAGAATTACAGGTGCAGGGGAAATCGGTAGCGCATGCACATCTCCGTTATATCCGTCCGTTCCCACGCAACCTTGGAGAAATATTGAGCAATTATGAAACCGTATTGATCCCCGAGATCAATAACGGACAGTTGATCAAAATTATTCGTGACGTTTATTTTGTAGATGCAAAAGGTTACAACAAGATCAAAGGTGTACCTATTACAAAAGGTGAATTGATCGAAGAGTTGCAACAGTATTTGTAATTGTTCTTACTTTACATAAGTCTTGAATCCATCAGTGAACCGCTGATGGATTTTTTGTTTTTGTTACCGGCTGCAATTTTTTACTTTACAGTTAAAACCTATCGTCATGAACAGCTATTTCATTTTCGTCGTTGCCGTGGTCTTTTCAATAACAGCTTCGGCGCAACAAACAACCGCCCCTATTATAAAAGAAAAATGGCATTGGGGCAATCCCAACAAACAGGATACATCGGCCGGATATGCGCAGACATTGAAAGTAGGGGATGTGTTATATCTCTCCGGAACTGTAACTACTGAACTAAGTGAAAAAGGAGTCAAGCAGGTATATGCAGGTTTGGAACGTTCACTCAAACAATATGGATTAACCTTTCAGCATGTAGTAAAAGAAAATTTATACACGACTGATATAGAAGCGATGAAACTACTCAACCATGTACGCAAGCAATTTTACAAAGGCGATTTCCCTGCAGCTACCTGGGTGCAAATTGTTCGGTTATTTATGCCCGATGCAAAACTGGAAGTGGAGTTGATTGCACATTTCCCGAAACAATAGATTTGTCGTTCTTCTTTGTGTCCTTTGTGAAAAGCCTTTGTGTTCGCTGTGCTAATTTGTATTACAAAGCAAACGAAATAATGCACAAAGTACACGGAGAAAAAAGCGGAACTATTTATTATTCTTTTGAAAATACTTACAGGCTTGCTGCAAGCCACATTCCCTGCATTTGGGATTTCGTGCTATACAAATATAACGGCCATGTAAAATGAGCCAATGATGTGCTTTGTACACCAGCTCGGTAGGGAAATGTTTGATGAGCTCTTTTTCTACTGCTAACGGAGTAGTAGCCGTTTGTTTCACCAGTCCAATGCGCTTACTCACACGAAACACATGTGTATCCACCGCCATATTTGGTTGTGCATCCACCACAGAAGTAATGACGTTGGCTGTTTTTCGTCCAACACCCGGTAATTTGATCAATTCCTCAACAGTTAACGGCACTTCACCGTTAAACTCATGCACGAGCTTTTGTGCCATACCGATCAAGTGTTTGGTTTTATTATTGGGGTACGAAATGCTCTTAATGAGAGGAAACAATTCATCAAAGGTTGCCTTGCTCATGCTTTCAGCATCAGGATATTTTTCGAAGATGGAAGGAGTTGTCAGGTTTACCCGTTTATCGGTGCATTGGGCACTAAGAATAACGGCCACGAGTAACTGAAAAGGATTATCGTACAGCAACTCCGTTTCCGCATCGGGTGCATGTACCGAAAAATAATCAATAACCGATTGGTAACGCTCTTTAGTTGTCATTCTGAATTTGGAATGACGGCGAAATTAGGGAAAGATCAGTTTGATGCAGAAAGATCAGTGGCTGCCATGTCCTTGTTGGCATATTTCAGCACATTCAACACCGTTTCTGTACGGGGTGAAAATCTGAAATTGGTAAGCCGTTGTGCCGCTTTTTTGATTACCTCAAACTTTTCCCGGAGGGTCCAGTCTTCAGCCATTGCCTGTTCGATAGCGGCATTCTGTTCAGCGGTTGTTTCTTTGTAGAGATATTGTAACAAGTCTTCCGGCGTAAATTTATGTGTCATAAGCAATCCTGTTTTTATGCGTAGGGGCTTCTCAAAGGATCTGCTTTGCTATTAAACGCTGTTGGTAAACTTGTATTGTACGGGGCGGGCTGTTTTTATTCCTCAAAGAGGAAAACGTCCTCATTATCCTTTTTCATGTAATACTTCTCACGGGCAAGGCGCTCGTAGGCGGCCGGGTCTTTTTGCCTGTTTTCCAGCTCGGTTTTGGCCGTTTCGATCTTCTGGTTGAAATAAGAAGTATTGCTCTTCAGTTCAGACAGTTTGCGGTAACGGTTCACCTGTGTGAGAAAATCGTTCCGGTCCACAAATAACATCCACACCGCAAAACCAATAATGGTTAAAACGTATTTGTTTTTCAGAATGGGCGGTATGTGAGTTAGAAATTTCATTTTGTTAATGGTTGATAGTTCATGGTTCATAGTGTTCTGCTATGAACCATGAACTATCAACTAAAGTTACTTACCAAATTTAATCTTTCCGTTTGGATAAATTGCATTCTCACCCAGCATTTCTTCGATGCGGATGAGTTGGTTGTACTTCGCCATACGGTCGGTACGAGAAGCTGAACCGGTTTTGATCTGTCCGCAATTCAATGCAACTGCCAGGTCAGCAATTGTTGTATCTTCTGTTTCACCACTTCTATGACTCATCACCGTATTGTAACCTGCATTCTGCGCCATTTGTACAGCGTTGATGGTTTCCGTAACGGTACCGATCTGGTTTACTTTGATCAGGATAGCGTTAGCAGTTCCTGTATCAATTCCTCTTTTTAAAATTTTGGTATTCGTTACAAACAGATCATCACCTACTAATTGAATTCTGCTGCCAATTGCATCGGTGTGTTTTTTCCATCCTTCCCAATCTTCTTCTGCCATACCATCTTCAATTGAAATGATGGGATATTTATTCACCCACTCTGTCCAGTATGCAACCATTTCATCGCTGCTGATCACTTTCGAAGGATTGCTTTTGTAAAACTTATAGGTTTTTGTAGCACCATCATACATTTCGCTGGAAGCAGCATCCATACCAATCGCTACTTGCTCGCCCGGTTTGTAACCTGCCGCAGTGATCGCTTCCAGTACAGTTTCAATCGCTTCTTCGTTGCTTTGAATTTCAGGAGCAAAACCACCTTCATCACCTACGTTTGTACTGAATCCTTTTTTCTTTAATACAGATTTCAGGTGATGGAAAATCTCCACACCCCAACGTAATCCTTCACTGAATGATGTAGCACCAACAGGGATCACCATGAATTCCTGGAAATCAATTTTGTTATCGGCATGTGCACCACCGTTCATGATATTCATCATGGGAATAGGTAACACAGTACTGTTTACACCACCGAGGTAACGGTACAAGGGTAATCCACTTTCTTCAGCGGCTGCTTTTGCAACGGCCATACTTACAGCCAATGTTGCGTTTGCACCAAGATTGCTTTTGTTATCAGTACCGTCAATTTTCAGCAGAAGTGAATCGATATACGCCTGGCGTGTAACATCAATACCGATGAGTTGATCGGCAATAACTTCATTCACATTTGTTACAGCTTTCAATACACCACGACCCATGTATTTGCTTTTATCTCCATCACGCAGTTCAACTGCCTCATGTATACCAGTGCTTGCACCGCTTGGAACAGCAGCACGGCCAAGAATTCCGTTTTCGGTAATTACATCTACTTCAACAGTTGGGTTACCACGGCTGTCGAGAATTTGTCTTGCATGAATGTCGGCGATAAAGCTCATAAAATTCAGTTTGTAGTTAATGTTTGCAGTTGTTACAAAGCGTGCAGCATGTAGCAAAGAGCGTGCAGCTTTCTTTTCGCTGCAAAGAAAAGACTTTCAGCGGCAGCAGCAAAGAGTTATGAGCAGTGAAATGATTATTTTTAAGTACAACAAACGATTGTATGGATACAACATTACTTACTTCTGTTGCAATGGGCATTGCTCTCAGCGCATGCTGTGGCTTTCGGGTATTTGTGCCTATGTTGGGTGCCAGCTTTGCTGCATGGCAGCAATGGTTCAACCTGCCTGCTGATATGCAATGGGTGGGCAGCTTGCCGGCCGTACTTTGTTTTGGAACAGCAGCGGTGTTAGAAATTGGTGCTTATTATATTCCGTTTGTCGATAACCTGCTGGATACGATCGCTACTCCGTTAGCTGTTGCAGCAGGAACAATTTTAGCTGCATCATTTTTACCGATTGCAGAATTTACTCCGTTGTTGAAATGGATATTGGCGATTGTTGCCGGAGGTGGTGCTGCGGGAACAGTGCAAGCCGGGACCGGATTGTTGCGTTTGTTTTCTTCCAAGGCCACAGCAGGTACTGGCAATGTGGTGGTATCTACGGGTGAGAATGCAGCAGCAATTGGAGGAACAGCGTTGAGTTTTATTGCACCGGTGATTATTGCTTTGCTTATGTTGCTGTTGATTGGATGGATATTGGTGAAGGGGGTGGGGAGATTGCGGAGGTGAACAGACAACGTCAGTTTGTCAAACTCCTGAACACATCTTCCAACGAATTCTCATCACTCTTCAGCGAAAGCACATTCAGATTTTTTTCGATCGAAAGTTGTAACAGTTGTTTCTTCACAGCATCAGGATTATCTGTTTTGAATTTCCAGGTAGTGCTGTTTAAGCGAATACAGTTTTGAATAGATTGAAACAACGATTCATCCACTTCTTCTTTTAATTCAAGGATCACTTCGCCTGCATGAACTTTTTTCAACAAATTCGATAACTGATCGTCTGCCACAATACTTCCTTTGTTGATGATGATCACACGATCGCAAATAGCTTGTACTTCCTGTAAAATATGCGAAGAAAATAAAACGGTTTTGTTTTGACCAAGTTGTTTGATCACATCCCGTATCTCAATGATCTGGTTGGGATCAAGTCCACTTGTTGGTTCATCTAAGATCAATACTTCAGGATCATGAATGAGTGCGGCAGCCAAACCAACACGCTGTTTGTATCCTTTTGAAAGCTGCCCTATTTTTTTATGTGCTTCGGGTGTTAAACCAACCTGCTGAATCACATGTTCGATTTTTTGTTTTGGAGTAACAACCTTGTGTACTTCCGCAATAAAAGCAAGATATTCCCGTACATACATTTCATAGTACAACGCATTGCTCTCAGGTAAGTAGCCGATCTTCTGTTTGGTGTCGATGGGATTTTCATTCACTTTCACATCACACACAATGGCTTCTCCACTGCTCGGCTGCAGGTAACCGGTGATCATTTTCATGGTAGTGCTTTTGCCCGCACCATTCGGACCAAGGAAACCAACGATCTCTCCCTTCTTCACAGAAAAAGAAATATCATTCACAGCTTTTTGTGTGCCATATACTTTCAACAGATTTTTTACCTCGATCGACATACGCTTGTTTGTGTCAAAAATAAATGAATTGCAGCACACTCAGTTGGTTGCTGTTATTGGCATCAGGGAATAAGCAGCACCGTTCCTTTTTGGTTAAAGGATTTGTCGTTGCGTTTGTAACGGATGGTCCAAACATATTGTCCGGGAGGGGCTTTCTGGCTATTGATGAATCCATCCCAGCCTGCGGCTACATCATTGGTTGAAAAGATCAGTTGCCCCCAGCGGTTAAAGATCCTGAATTCAAATTCATCAATACGGAAATAAACTTTTGCTTTGAGTACATCGTTCAACCGGTCGCCATTTGGTGTAAAAGCATTGGGTACAAAAATCACATCCGCACAATCTTTATAATCAACGGTAATATCATCAATAGCAATGCCGCATCCGTTTCCTACAGCAACAGAATAAATGCCGGGCAACGTAACTGTAATGCTGCTGTCGGTTGCATTATTATTCCATAAATAAAATTCAGCTAACGGATGCGTTGCATTCAATACTAAGGGTTCGTTTACACAAAGCGTTGTATCTCCAATAAGTTGAACAGTGGGTGTAAAATTTCTTGTGATGACAAAACTATCAGTGCGGCTGCACACCCCATCGCTTGTAAGCAATGAATAGCTTCCTGTATTAGTAAGCGTTCGTTGTGCGGCGGTTGTCCCATCGTTCCACAAATACGATACAGCAGTGGGTTGTTGTGCATCTACATCCAATGTTTGCGCATCGCAAAGCAATGTATCCAATGGGATCGTACGTTGTAATAAGTTTGATTGTACCACTACCGCAACTGAATCTGCACTTGAGCAACCGCCTTTGGTGATCAGGCGTACATGATACATTCCACTGTTTCCGGTTGTTGCATTTACTACACGCAACGTATCGTTGCTCATGTTTAAAGGAGTTCCATCAGCGGTCCAGATATAGGCAATGGCATCAACAGGAACATTCAGTATCAGATCTTTTGTTTCACACACAGGTGCATTGCTTTGCAGCATGGGTGAAACGGGTGCAAATACATTTACCGGAATAATTGGTGAAACAGAGCGGCAGTTGTTAGAATTGATATTCACTGCTTCTGCTACAAGCAAGCGGTAATTGCCGCTGTCGGCTTTCTGAATATTACTAAGTGATAAGTTAGGTGTAGTGGCAGCAGGAATATTCGTCCAGCCGGTACCGTTATTAAACTGCCATTGATAAGCAGGGTTTGAATAAAACCCACCGGCTACATTGATGTTAAGGTCAACAGTACTTCCCACACAGGCATCATTTGTATTGAGTAATGTTCCGCTAACAGAAGATGACATGGTTGGCCCGCATAAGGTGAATTCGATATCATCTAGTGCAAGATCGTTACCGAGCCCGCCTACCTGGTTATTAAAAATACGTAGGATAACCGATGTTTCACCGGCAGGTAATGCAAACAGAAAGCCGAATCTCTCCCAGGTAAAGTTGCTAAAGCGTGAAATAGAGGGCGTATTAAACGTCTGTAACACGTTGCCTGATGTAGCACTGCTGATCTCAAAGCGAATAATGGGATCCAATGGATTGTTAGAACCAAGAGGTATGAGGTTAGCGATCCATGCAGAAAAATACAATTGCGATCCGGAGCAAAGATTGGCTACAGTTGTTTCATAAAATTTTCCTGCGGTGTAATCGGCATTCACGATCATCATATTGCCGCCTGATGAACGATCTGTACCAATATGCCAAACTCCAAATTGTCGGCCACCTGTTGCAATATCAGCTGTGGTCTTTCGAATTCCGTATTGTCCATCATCAACAAGTCCCAAGGAATCAAAGCTATAAGTGGTAACACCCGCAGGAAGTCTTGGTCCTGTTAACGGAGAACTGATACCTCCGCCAAAATTTTCATAAAACAATACGTTGCCCGAACACTGTGCGATCAATTGTTGATTGAGTAACAAAAAACTAACAACTGCTATTAAATTTTTGAGAGAAGTGGCTTTGAACATCGTTTGCTTAAGAGGGCTAAAAGTAACCATTCGAATCTTTACAAACAAAAAGCCCTTGCTAAACAACAAGGGCTTTCATAAAAAACCAACCATATGAACAGACATCGAACAGATCAATAGGGTATTGTCTGTGTTCTTTCAAGTAAAAGACCGTTGCTGAATAAAATTCGCTGCATACGGCTGCAATATTTTTATATTTATGGCCCAAATAATGAATGATGTCATATCCTTACCAAATTAAATCTTACGACGAGTATAAAGCAGCTTATCAAAAAAGTGTTGAAGAACCGGATGCATTCTGGGGTTCAATTGCTGAACATTTTCAATGGAAAAAGAAATGGGACAGCGTATTGGAATGGAATTTCAGAGAACCAAAAGTAGAATGGTTCAAAGGAGCCAAACTGAACATCACTGAAAATTGTATCGATCGGCATTTGGAAACAATGGGCGATAAGCCCGCCATTATTTGGGAACCAAATAATCCGGAAGAACGTGTACGTGTTGTAACCTATAACCGATTGCACAAACGTGTTTGTCAATTTGCACAAGTGTTAATTAACAATGGTGTAAAAAAAGGTGATCGTGTTTGTATTTATATGGGTATGGTGCCTGAGTTAGCATACGCTGTATTAGGTTGTGCACGCATTGGTGCAATACATAGTGTGATCTTCGGTGGTTTTAGTGCACAAAGTATTGCTGATCGTTTGTATGATGCGCAGGCAGAATTTATTGTTACATGCGATGGTGCATACCGGGGCAATAAAGATATTCCGTTGAAAAGTGTAATTGATGATGCATTGATCGGTAACAGAACGGTGAAGAAAGTAATTGTATATACACGCACACGCACACCTGTATCAATGTTGAAAGGAAGAGATGTGTGGTGGGAAGATGAAATGGAATTTGCAGAACACCAGGTGGAGAAAAACGGTGTGGTAAGTTTTCCTGCGGAGGAGATGGATGCAGAGGATCCATTGTTCATTTTATACACAAGCGGATCAACAGGTAAACCGAAGGGGGTAGTACATAGCAGTGCAGGGTATATGATCTGGACGAATTATACATTCGTGAATACATTTCAATACAACAAAGGTGATGTGCATTTTTGTACTGCTGATATTGGCTGGATCACCGGGCATAGTTATATTTTATATGGTCCGTTAAGTGCCGGTGCAACTTCATTGATGTTTGAAGGTATTCCTACATTTCCTGATGCAGGACGTTTCTGGGATATTGTTGATAAACACAAAGTAAATATTTTGTACACGGCACCAACAGCCATCCGCAGTTTGATGGGCTTTGGTTTAGATCCGTTGAAAGGAAAAGATCTTTCCTCATTAAAAATACTGGGTACTGTTGGCGAACCTATTAACGAAGAAGCATGGCATTGGTATGATGAACATATTGGCAAAGGCAAATGCCCCATTGTTGATACATGGTGGCAAACAGAAACAGGTGGTTGTTTAATTTCAAATATGGCTGGTGTTACACCTTCTAAACCAAGTTGGGCAACGTTGCCTATGCCGGGTGTGCAACCAATATTGGTTGATGAGAATGGTAAAGAAGTAACAGAGAAAGATGAGCATGGTCATTTGAAAGGTAACCTTTGTATCAAAGCACCATGGCCTGCTATACTTCGCACAACGTATGGTGATCATGAACGTTGCCGTACCAATTATTTTGCAACGTATGAAAATTTATATTTCACGGGTGATGGTGCATTGAAAGATGAGGAAGGATTTTATCGCATTACAGGAAGGGTAGATGATGTGTTGAATGTAAGTGGTCACCGCTTAGGTACAGCTGAAATTGAAAACGCATTGAACATGCATGCAGGTGTGGTTGAAAGTGCAGTAGTTGGTTACCCGCATGATGTAAAAGGACAAGGCGTGTATGCCTATGTTGTGTATGGACACATGCATGGCGATGAAGATCTTACACGAAAAGATATTCTGCAAACAGTTACACGCATCATCGGCCCTATTGCAAAGCCTGATAAGATTCAGTTTGTAAGTGGCTTACCCAAAACAAGAAGCGGTAAGATCATGCGGCGTATTTTAAGAAAGATCGCTGAGAACGATCTCAGTAATCTTGGTGACACATCAACCTTGCTTGATCCAGGAGTTGTTGATGAAATTAAAAACGGAAAGTTATAAAAAAGAGAAGCCCCGAAACCTACGTCGGGGCTCTTTCTTACATGTGGATTTTGGATATTGATCCGTGTAAGATTTTTAATTAGAGGTATATTTTATTCCAGCGGCATTTTCGCAAACCATAATGTTTTTCCGCTTTTATTTTCGCCGAGGAAAACAATTTGCCCTTTACCAATTGGAAGTGATGGATATTTATTATTTACATAGTAGTCTGATTTGCCTTGTCCCATTTGCACGAAGTCACCAATTTTCGCACTGCTAACATCGATCTTCGCAACGTTGGGATACATCAGGAACTTATACTTGCTTTCACCCAATTCTTTTTCCTGTCTCCAGCCTTTCATTTCCATGATCGTCCAGTAAACCGTTTTTCCATCGCTGCTTTCCATGATCAATTGATTGTTAGGCGATGATTTTGCTTCTTTGTCATTTTCTTCTCTTCTTACTCCGTAAGAAGCTTTAAGTACACCGCTACTTCCAAAATGCATCATAATGATATCTTCGTATTCAGCGCCGCCACCGCCGCCGCCAACGGAACCAAGGTTGCCAAACTTCATTACATGTCCGCCACCTTTTGCTTTGGTATATTTCTGGCCTGCTAATAAAATATCACCGTTGCTTAAAAGTTTAATATCAGCCACTTTGAATTTCCGTCCGGTGTATTCAGGATTCTTTTTTTGTGAGGGAGGTGATTGCGATTTTTTATCGAAATCTTCCAATGTATTGTTGCTAACAAATGCTGTTTTTCCGTTTGAAATTTTCACAACCTGGAATCCCTTGGCTTTGAATTTTTCAACTTCATCATCACGCATATTTACAGGCGCAGCAAATTTTTCATCAAAGTAATCATCCGTCTTTTCACCTGTGGCTCCCATGATCAGTACATCGCTTCCAATGGTTACAAACATATTGCCGTTGAAGATGCCTGCTTTTGATGCAACACTGATGCGTTCTTTAACTGTGCCATCTTTTCCTACCCGTACAAATGTGTAATTGGTTGCAACAGGATCGGCTGATTTTTTGTAAGCTTTCCCACCCATTGGTGCAAACAGAAGCAATACATCACTGTCTGTATCATTATCATCATCCTGATCATCTGTGTTAACGGCAACCACAGTTTGAGGATAGTCAAACTTCAACAAATTGTCGCTTATCTTATTCAAGTCATGATCAAACCGAAGAATATGAATTTCAGTTGTCATCTTTAATGCATTACCGAGTCCTGTTCCCTTATCGCCGGCAAAAATTAAAATGTTGCCGCTTTCCTGTTGCTCCGAATGGGCGATGTATTGAAACTTTCCGCCATCATCACTTTTGGGTTTTATTTTTTCTCCAAAACTAACTTTGGTATCGTAGCCACCCCAAAACCAGTTCCATTTGCGTTTGTAAGTTTTGCTTTTCAGAATCAATGTTCCCAACATGTTGGGCTCAACCGTTACAGCTTCAACAGTATATTCTTCGCCTTTATCTGCTTTAAACCCTTTGATTTTTTCTAATGGAACTTCGCTTTCTTCCATTCCTTTAAAGTTGAATTCGAGATCAAATTTGTAGGTTTCAAATTTAGCTTTTCGCCCCGATGCTTTGGTAACATAGTTCATGGTTACCTCGTTCTTTGCTTCATCGACAGTAGGTTCATACAAATAACCTTTATTTGCTTTCTTAGAAATTTCGTGGGTGCCTTCTTTGGAAAGTTTTTGAGCATTGACTGTAAGACTGCTACCCATAAACAGGAGTAACAGCAAATTCATTGATTTCATGTTGTGGAGTTTGAAATCAAATAAAGCACTTCCTGTTTGCTAATGGTATACCCTTAAGACGGTATTTTAACGTAAGATGGTTACTTCTGTGCCTACAGGTAGCAGATCATAAAGCTCTTTGGCGTACTCACGCTTGGTGGAGATGCAACCAAGCGTCCAGTTGTAATAATAATCTACAAAGCGGTCTTCGTTGCGGCGTGTTGCATGGATGCCGATGCCGCCACCCGGTTTAGCGTAGGGAGGAATAATACCTTGCGATTTTCGTGCATTAAATTTTTCAATATCGGTCTGTGTGGGGTAATCGAGCAATAAAAAATGACCCCATTCTGCATGTATTTTTTTAGCGATGATCCGGTAATTGCCTTCAGGGGTGCGGCGGTCGCCTTCCATCATCTTATCTGTTTTTTCACTGGTGCCAAAAACAACCGGATAGGTAAACAACCAGCCTTCCTCGTCATACACTTTCAACTCATAGTTGCTTTTATCGATCACTACCTTGTAATAAGCCGATTTTTTTGCAACGGGTTTGTACACCGCCGTTTTGCCTCGGTGAAACAAACTGAAGCCCGACAAGGACAGCATGAGCACACAACAAAAAATAAGAATGGTTGATTGGCTTTTCATTTACACGTTGTTTTCAACTGTTTCTTTTTGATTTTTTTATTGCCAGTTGAGGATCGTAATAAAAATTAATATCGATGTACTGTAAAAACTGCTCATTAATTTTTTTACCCGGTTCAACAGTACAAGATTAACGGGCAATAATTGTGCTATATTATTTTGTGGAATTTAATTAACAATCCGTTGATGGAAAAGTGGTGAATAACCTGTTGATGGCTCACACAATAAAGCCGCCTTGTTTATGAGGCGGCTTTGAGAATAATTCGTAGTAATGCTTAGTGAAATACTTTTTGTTCCAGTGTTTTTGCTTCAGCAATCATGGCTGCTAATTTTTCAGCTGAAGGAACTTTTCCGGTTAAGCCAAACTTTTCATTTGTCTCTATCATTTTTGCGTGAAGGTTTTCTGCATTGCGTGTTGCCAGTTCTTTCACGGTATCAACTCCCGCTGCTTCCAATAACTCGGCTGTTTGTCCGGCAACACCATTAATGCGGTGGAGGTCGGCATGGTTCACCCAGGTAAGTATCAGGTTTTCAGGAATCTCTGTTACTTCATGAATCGCTACCCGACCTTTTTTTGTTCCTCCTTGTGCCAACAGATCATCTGTTGTAAAAATGGCCATGGTTTCCAATCGTTTTGCGTAGTTGCTGCCGATGCCTTCAATGTCGATCACTTTATAACTCATGGTTCGTTTTTTAAGTTTCGGCAAAGTAAAGAAATTCTAAAGTTATAAAACTGTTTATTCGGAGCCGGTGGGCCATCCTTTTTTTGGCAACCCTCCTCTATAAAAAAACCGCTCCTCAAGCGAGAAGCGGTTAGCCAGAGAATACAGCGTGAGCTGTATTACCAGCTGCTAAATCTAATACCAAAGTTGTAAGGTGTTTGCTCCAACCCGTTTTTATGTAAGTTGTTGAGTGCATAGCTTCCGTATAAGCGAACCGCACCGAGGTTTAATTCACCAATTGCAGAAAGCTTCCATGGTTCAAGGTTGAAATCGCTTCTTACTTTTTCTTTACCGTTTTGCTCACTCTTCATTTTCTGGCGGGCTGCATACATATAACCTGCACTTACGCCTGCACTGAAGCCATACCCTTTTTTGCGCTTGGGGGCAAAGTTGAAATCAAGCATCACAGGTACCGTTAAATAGTCGGCTGCCAGTTTATTTTTCTTGTACTTAAAATTATCGAAGGTAATGTTGGTTTCGGGTTCGGTATTGTACCGAACACTTTTTTCATGGCTATAGTTGTTCATCTCTACGCCTAAACCATATTTCAGGTTTACAACATGTTTAATAATGTTTACTCGTTGCATAAAGAACCAAACATTCACATTGATGGAACGACCGTTGCGTAAAGACATTTGTTCTTTACTACCGGTTCCTCCCGGAAAGAAGGCCTGAGCGGAAGGTGATGCGTAATTTGTTTGATCATTTACATTGGAAAACCCAAGATCAAGAATCAGCCAGTTAGTACTTACGTTTGATTTTTTGTGATCTTTCCTTTTTGTGATTTCTACAGATGTGCTTTCGTCATCATCGTCATCGTCATTATTGTCTTTTTCAGACTTTTTTTCTTTACTATCATGTTTTTTGATGATGATCATGTTGCCGACTTTGATTGTATCGGCACCTTGTGGTTTTGTGGTGTCGCTTTGTGCATTAAGGCCGAGGCATAGAACGAGACCAAGCAATGATAAGATTGACTGCTTCATAAAAATTTCCGTTTAAAGTTTTTTGTTATTGGGTGTTTACCGCAAACACTGCAAAGCGTACTTCGGAAGAACTTGATTGAATACCGGTTTTACGTTCAAGCGTCCGTTTTGCTTTTTTCAGAAAGCCTGCTATACCACTTTTGCGTTGCCTTTCTTCGGTAAGAAGTTCATTGTCTTCTTCGTCGGCAACATCGTTGTTGTAAGAAGCATAACTGATGTTGTTTGCTATAGGTTGTACGGTTGAAGTTTTAGAAAAGTTACTGGGAGCTTCAATTTTTTCTTCGATTATTTTTTCATCTGCTTCTGTTTTTGCAATATCTATTTGCCCATCAACAACAGGAGCAGTAGTTGATTCTGTTTTAGTAGTTGGGTTAACGGTTGCAACAGAACCATTGGTAGTTACAGAGGTTTTTGTTTGTTCGGTTGATTCTGTAGCTGCTGTTGTTTCATTGAATTCATTGGTTTGTTCTTCCAATGCTTTTTTTACTAATTCTTTTGGAGATAAAGGAGTGATGGATTGATTTTCTTTTACTGCTGGTTTATCAGCTGCAATAAATGAGTCAGGTTTATCAGTTGTTTTTATTCCATCCAACATCAACCACATCGCACTGCCCAGCAATACCACAACGGCAGCTGCAGCACTCCATCTCCTGACTGTCATGCTCATTGAGAACACACGTGCAGGTTCAGCTTGTTTGTACAGTAAAGATTTATCGGGGAATACAATAGAAGTATCAGCGGTTACCTGGCTGCGGCGGAGCCATAGCAATTCTTTTTGCAAAGAACTATTTGCTACCAGTTCTTTTTCAACAGCAGCTTTTTCATCGGCTCTTAATTCGCCATCAACATAAAGTAACAATTGCTCTTCGCTGATGTTGCTTTCTTCATCAACAGGTTTTAATAAAGAGTTGATGAAGGTTGTGTCCAGTTTTATATCATCAGTAAAAGTAGATTGCTGAATCAGTTCAAATTCTTCCTGCAGATCAGGATTGGTCGCCACAAATGCTTCCACAATTTTCCGCTGCCCGGCTGTCAACTCATTGTCGACATACAGGAGGAAAAACTCTTCGTAATTATGGCGGTTAATGTTCATTATTATTCAAGTTAATGGTTCATTGTTCATGGTTCATTGCAAAGCTTCTTTCCATGAACTATCAACTATGAGCTATACCTACATTACATTTTCAATACTAACTAAATAATTCTTCAACTGTAATCTTGCCCTGTGCAAATAAACTTTTACCTGGCTTTCGTTCAATCCCGTTATTTCACCGATCTCGTCGTAACTGTATCCTTCGTAATCTTTTAGTAAAACCAAACTTCTTGCAGTTTCACTCAACCGGGCCAGCGCTTCTTCCAACACCTTCTTCATATTATGTTGCGGCCTGTCCTGGATTCTCACTTCTTCTGCAAATTCATCCCGCAGGCTCACCCGTTTGTGTTTGCGAATGTGATCGATCATCTGGTTGTAAGCAATGGTAAACAGGTATGATTTGCTGCGCTCATTATCTACATTGTCTTTATTCACCCACAATTTTTCGAAAGCACTCTGCACAACATCCCGTGCATCTTCTTCGTGCCCCAAATTCTTGAGGATAAAACGGTACACGTTGTCGGCATACCGGGTCACACATTCATTATATTCTCTGGCGGTCATAAATCAGTTAGTGATCCGTGATGATAAGTTTAACTATCAGTATTACGGACACCGGAAATAAAAGTTACAGGAAAATAAAAATATTTTTAGAGCGAGCCCGAAAAAGAATCAAAAATGAAAAAACCGGTTTGAGGAGCACTGTTCGGTGCAGGTTTTTCCTGGCAGGTTTTGCTGCATTTGGGGGAAGTTGCAGCCGATTTCTTAGCAGGTGTAATGGTAAGCAATGCCCATGCAGAAACGGTAACTAATACCACAGCACCAAGAAGGATAATTTGCTTTTTCATAAACACCTGTTTGAAGGATAAGACGAAGGTAGAAGGAAAATGTTACAGTTACACCACATATTTGTGTGAATTTCTTGAACATGCAATCGGTTACGCATGAAAGAACCTGTGAATCCTCTTATTTTTGTCGCTTAAACCTATTGTTATGAATGAGAAATTAGTACAACGCATTGAAAATGAATTGGAGGAGATCAAGACCAACGGGCTTTTTAAAACCGAGCGGATCATTGAGAGCGCCCAAGGCCCGGAGATCATGGTAAACGGGAAGATTGTGCTGAATTTCTGCGCCAATAATTATCTCGGTTTGTCTTCACACCCGAAAGTTATTGAGGCGGCAAAAAAATACATCGACCTGCGTGGTTTTGGGATGAGCAGCGTACGTTTCATTTGTGGCACGCAGGACATTCATAAAGAACTGGAAAGGAAAATTTCTAAATTCCTTGGTACAGAAGATACCATTTTATATGCCGCCGCTTTCGACGCCAATGGGGGAGTATTTGAGCCTCTGTTCGGCGAACAGGATGCCATCATCAGCGATGCATTGAACCATGCCAGTATTATTGATGGCGTGCGTTTGTGCAAAGCGCAACGTTTCCGTTATGAGCATAATAATATGGCCGATCTTGAAGCAAAACTTCAGGAAGCAGCAGGTGCCCGTAACCGTGTGATTGTTACTGATGGAAGTTTCAGCATGGATGGAACTATTGCCCAGCTTGATAAAATTGTGGAACTCGCCGAAAAATATGATGCGGCCATTATGGTAGATGAATGTCATTCAAGCGGCTTTCTCGGAAAGACCGGTCGTGGTACTCATGAATACCGTGGAGTGATGGGTAAGATCGATATCATCACCGGAACTTTGGGCAAAGCTCTTGGTGGAGCAAGCGGCGGTTTCACCAGTGGTCGTAAAGAAGTCATCGAGATGTTGCGCCAGCGTTCACGCCCCTATCTTTTCAGTAATACATTGGCACCAAGTATTGTTGGTGCATCGATTGCTGTGATGGATCTGTTAAGTGAAACAACCGAATTGCGTGATAAACTTGAGGCTAACACAAAATATTTCCGCAGTAAAATGACTGCTGCTGGTTTTGATATTAAACCCGGCGATCACCCGATTGTTCCGATCATGTTATACGATGCAGTAGTGGCGCAGGATTTTGCTGCCAAACTGTTGAAAGAGGGAATTTATGTGATTGGATTTTTCTTCCCGGTTGTTCCGAAAGGACAGGCACGTATTCGTGTACAATTAAGTGCTGCGCATGATCAACAGCATTTAGATAAAGCGATTGCTGCGTTTACAAAAGTGGGCAAAGAATTGGGTGTACTGAAAGAAGTAACTGCATGAGGAAACTTTTTCTTGTTCATGTATTGCTGCTGATAGGTTTGTTTTCATCAGCACAACAACTTTCATTTCCGCAGTCATTTGTTGGCAACTGGAAAGGTACACTTACATGGAACAGAGCTGAGAAAGCAACACAGCAATTTACAATGCGGTTGAATACTCAAGCTGTTGACAGCGGTCGTTATACCTGGCAGATAATTTATGGTGATGTGCAGAAAGATAATCGTCCGTACATATTAATGCCGGTTGATACCTCAAAAGGTCATTGGAAAATTGATGAACGAAATACAATTGTGCTGGATGGATATTTTATCGGCAACACGTTTAGTTCTGTCTTTGCTGTATCAGGTAGCACAATTGTGAGCAAGTATGAATTAACAGCGGAAGGTTTGATGGTTTCATTTACTACTTACGCAACAAATCCAATTACAACAACGGGTGGTACCTCAAACGAAATACCACCCGTTGATAGTTATCAGGTAAAGAGTTTGCAGCAGGGATTACTCAAACGAGAGAAGTAGTGAGTTATTTAATGGTGGGTATCAAACCACGGATACCCATATCAACTAATGTTTCACCTTTCAGTGGTTCCCATTTTCTATTCGGGTTCAGGTCCTTCCACTCTACACTTTTATTTGTGCTGAAACTGCATTCAACAATAATATCTTTTGTTTCATTACCGGTGATCTTTAGTTTTCCATTGGCAAATGCTGCTGTTACTACACAGCTTCCTGCAGGTATGGGTGATGTGTTGAATAATGGATTGACAACTGTAGTTGCACCTGCCGGAGCTTGACCGCTTTCTGCAATCGGAATGTTTGTACCCAGCACTGGCACGGCGGTTTCAAAACCCCAGAAGCCTTGGGAGCGGTTACCATTTACCGTTATGGATTGGTTTTTTACAGTAAAATTTTTAATGTAAGTGTTGTAACCAATAAAAGAAGCCAATGTAGCATTCAGGTCCTGGTTAATGGAAATCCCGTTGATAGTTGTATCAACCCGAATTTTCACATCACCGTTTTGATAAGCCAATGAAATACGCAGCCATTCATATTCGCCAGTGGCAATTTGATTGATCGGCACTTCATAAAACACTTCGTTGTTTCCTGCCTGTGGTGCTTTTTCAAAATCAATGGCTTTACTTCCGCCAATTGTTGTTTCCGCGGCATGATAAAGTACTGCACCTTTTCCCAGTAATGTAAGTGCGCCGGGTGCCAATTCAATGTAATGTGCACTCATCTTATTCATCACACCACTTTGAGCCGCATTGCCTGCAGGTATGGTCGAGGGCTGACCGATATTATTCAACCGGGCCTGTGTAGAATCAAACTTGAATTTGAAGATGAGTTTTGCAGTACTGTTTCCTGTTTCGTTCTTTTTGCAGGCGATCATGCTGATACTGGCCGTAAAAAGCGCAAGTGCAAGTGTACGGGACATGGTGGTTGATTTTAAGTCAGTTTAAAACGTCCTGTTCGTTGCCTTATTGTTTTCCGTAAAGTTTTAAGAGCCTATTCACAATCTCACTTTACTTTTGTGCAAAATTTCCCATCATGCGTTTTGCAGTTGTTTTGTTCTCTATTGTTACATTATTTAATTCCTGTTCCATCAATAATTTTGAGATCGATGACGATCTGAAGCAATATTTTGATAAATACAAAGCAACGGGAAGTTTTGCCTTGTTCGACAATGCACAGGCGCACTTTACGATCTACGATTCAGCTAATTTCCGGAAACGTTATACGCCGGCATCTACATTTAAAATAGTGAACTCGCTCATTGGGCTGGAAACAGGACGGATCTTTGATGAAAAGATGGTGATCAAGTGGGATGGTGTTGTTCGTGAACGTGAAGAGTTGAACAAAGACATGAATATGGAAGAAGCATTCAAAGTTTCTTCGGTTCCTTATTACCAGGAAGTGGCCCGCAGAATTGGAAGAGATACCATGCAGCGTTGGATCGATACGTTGCAATACGGCAACAAAACGATTGGTAATGCCGTTGATTCGTTCTGGCTCAACAATGCTATCAAAATTTCGCCCGATGAACAATTGGGGCTGGTAAAGCGGTTGTATTTTCAGCAATTGCCGTTTCAAAAACGTACACAGGATATTGTGAAGAAAGTGATGATGCAGGAGGATAATTCATTGTACAAACTTGCATACAAAACCGGTTGGGGTTTTGATGAAAAAGGTGCCAATATAGGTTGGATCGTTGGATGGATCGAAGAGAACCGCCATCCTTATTTCTTTGTACTGTTAGTGCAGTCGCCCGAAAAAGAATATGATATGCGTACTAACCGTCTTGGTTTGTTGAAAGACATTCTGAAACACTACGATTTTATGCAAGGGAAGAAATAGTGAAAATCAATAGGCAATAAGCAACTGCCAATAGGCAAAGTTGGCAGCACCAAGTATTGTTCATTGCCTATTGTCTATTGCCAATTGATTATTGGAAAGTCTGGCTTAACTTTTGTTTCATTCTTTCTGTTCCTGTAATCTTGTATCTTGTACCTTAAACCGTTGCACCGTTGTTTTCCTTTGCACATATCGAGTATCTACTTTTACTGGCAGCATTAATACCTGTTGCAGTACTTTTTGTATTGAATGGACGATGGAAGAAGAAAACAAGAAAAAAGATCGGTGATGAGCAATTGGTAAATCTGCTTACAGCAAATCATTCCAAAAAGAAATTTTCTGCAAAATTTTATTTCTTATTCGTTGCGATTGCGTTGACCGCATTGGGTGCTGCCAACTTACGCACAGCAGGCAAAGCTGAGAATGTGAATCGAAAAGGAAGAGACATTGTTGTAGCAATGGATGTAAGCAAAAGCATGTTGGCCGATGATGTAAAACCAACACGTCTTGATAAATCCAAACAATTCGTGAGTAAGTTAATGGATCAGTTGCCCGACGACCGGATCGCTTTGATCTGGTTTGCAGGGAAAGCGTATTTGCCGATGCCGTTAACGGCTGATCAAGGTGCAGCAAAACTGTTTGTACAATCTGCATCTCCTGATGCAGTACCCACACAGGGAACAGTGATTGGTGAAGCGCTGCGTTTAGCATCTGAAAGTTTTCCGCAGGAAAGTAAACGATATAAAATTGTATTGCTCATTACTGATGGTGAAGATCATGATGAATCTGCGGTTACCATGGCCCGCCAATTGAAAGACCGTGGCATTCTGTTACTCTGTATAGGATTGGGAACCATTGAAGGTTCACCTATTGCTGACCCTACAACCAAAGATTTTAAGAAAGATAATCTTGGTCAAACAGTGGTAACAAAACTAAATGAGCCATTGTTGCGTCAGTTAGCTTCGGTAAACGGGGGCTTGTACGGCAACCTTCAGAATACGGATGAAATGCTGGAAGAGATCACGGCAGTAATCAATCAATTGGAAAAAAAAGGGGTGGAAGGAGAAGTGAGCAATACGAATTATAACAACTATTTCACCTGGTTTTTAGTTGCAGCGGCATTATTCTTGCTCATTGAGTTATTCATTCGTGAACGAAAAACAGTATGAAGATTTGTTTTACCATAATGGCTTTCTTTTCTTTTTTCATTGCATTTGCGCAGGAAGGTGAAGTGGTGAAAGGGAATCGTTATTACAAAGACGGCAAGTATGATAAAGCGGAAGAGGCGTATCAAAAAGCATTGAGTAAAAAAGAAAGCCCGGTTACACGATACAATCTGGGAAACGCACAATACAAAAAAGAAAATATTGATGATGCAGTAAAATCGTTTGATGATGCAGCGGCGGCAACCGATGATCCCGAACTGAAAACAAAAGCATTGTACAACAAAGGCGTATTGCTTCATAAAAACAACAGGCTTACAGAAGCTATTGAAGCATACAAACAAGCCCTTCGTTTATCACCTTCTGATGAGGAAGTACGGAAAAATCTGCAGCTTGCACTGATGGCCAAAAAGCAACAGGAGCCAAAAGAACAGAAGAAGCAACAACAGAAAGAGCAGAAGCCAAAAGAAGAAAAGAAAAAAGAACAGCCTAAGCCTCAGCAACCAAAACCGCAAAAGAGCAAACTCACCAAAAAGCAGGTGGAACAATACCTCAAAGCCCTCGAACAAAAAGAGCGGGAACTGCAGGAAAAAATGCAGAAAAAGACGGGGGCACCCTCACAACCCGAGAAAGACTGGTAGTAATTTGAAAATGGAATAATTTGAAAATCTGAAAATGTGAGGAAGTGCATCTTCCCTAAACCTTAGAGCCCTTTCTTTGTTACATTTGTGCTGAAATTCCATAGATGATTTATCTGGAATTTCAAATTAAGCAATTTTCAAATTTTCAAATTAATGTTTCTCTATACTCCTTCCTTAACTGACTATAAACGACTGGCAACAAAAGAAGTAAAGATCGGTGATTTGGTGTTGGGTAATTTCCATCCCATCCGTTTACAAACCATGACCACTACTGACACCATGGATACTATGGCAACAGTGGAACAGAGCATCCGTTGTATTGAAGCAGGTGCTGAGTTAGTGCGTATCACAGCTCCATCCAAAAAAGAAGCAGAGAATTTGCAAAACATCAAAGATGAATTACGAAAAAGAGGTTACAATACACCGTTAGTAGCCGATATTCATTTTACACCGAATGCTGCTGAAATTGCTGCACGAATTGTAGAGAAGGTACGTGTGAACCCCGGCAACTATGTCGATAAGAAAAAATTTGAGCAGATCGAATATACCGACGCCGAATATATCGAAGAGATCGATCGTATTCGTGAACGCTTTACGCCATTGGTGAAGATCTGTAAAGAATATGGTACGGCTATGCGTATCGGAACCAATCACGGTTCATTGAGCGATCGTATTATGAGTCGCTATGGCGATACAGCCATTGGTATGGTAGAAAGTGCAATGGAGTTTTTGCGTATTGCCCGTGCAGAAAGTTATCACAACATTGTGTTGAGTATGAAGAGCAGTAATCCGCAGGTGATGGTGCAGGCATATCGTATGCTCATTAATCACATGATGGAGGAGTTCAATGAATGTTATCCTCTTCATCTTGGCGTTACAGAAGCCGGCGATGGAGAAGATGGTCGTGTAAAAAGTGCAGCAGGAATTGGAACATTGTTAGAAGATGGTATTGGCGATACGGTTCGTGTAAGCTTAACAGAAGATCCTGAGTTTGAAATTCCGGTGTGTAGAGATTTGGTGAAGCGGTATGCAGTCGATAGTCGACAGTCCATAGTCCACAGTAATGTGCCTGCGTTAAATGCAAAATCTTCGAAAAGTGAGGAAGCTGCTATGGAGGCTGTGTTACCTTATTCTCCATTTGATTACAAGCGAAGAGAAACATATGCAGTAAGTAATGTAGGCGGTAAACAAGTGCCTGTGGTGATTGCGGATCTCAGCAAACTTGGAACCATCACACAAAAAGAACTGGAGCGTGTAGGATATAAATATGATGAAGCAACAGATAAGTGGAGCATTGGTGATATGGCAGCTGATTATATTTTCACCGCCAATCAAACATTGAATTTTGAATTGCCCGGAACATTAAAAGTGATCGTGTATCCTGAAACATGGAAAACATCAAAAGCAACTGTTGCAGGTGAACAGAAGTACCTTCCCATTTTTATGGACAGCGGTTATGCCGAAGCAGAGTTGAAAAGTGAATCGCTGAATTTTGTTATGATCGATTGTTACAATGATGATACAGCGATCAATGATTATACATATCTCGATGCGTTGGCAAATGACCCAACTGTTGTACTTTGTTTAAGCAGCACAAATAAAAATGCCATGCAGAGTGTACGTCGCATGTTCATTGAATTAATGAGCCGTGGTATTAAAAACCCTGTGGTTTTAATTACGGATAGTAACTGGCAAACGGCCGATGAACATCTTATTCATTATTCAACGGAGTGTGGTGCGTTGTTGCTCGATGGTATGGGCGATGGAATCTGTTTGGGAATGAGCAGCGATAGTTACAAGTTGCAGACGGAGAGTTTAACGCAGGGTACAAGTGGCCGTAACTATTTAATGAATCTTACTCCTGAGCAATTCATCAACAATACAGCCTTCAGTATTTTGCAGGCTACCCGTACACGTATTTCCAAAACAGAGTATATTTCATGCCCGAGTTGCGGACGAACCTTGTTTGATCTGCAGGAAACAACAGCGAAGATCCGTTCAGTTACCAATCATTTGAAAGGGTTGAAGATCGCTATCATGGGTTGTATTGTAAACGGTCCCGGTGAAATGGCCGATGCTGATTTTGGTTATGTAGGAAGTGGCCCGGGGAAAATTACATTGTACAAAGGAAAAGAAGTGGTAAAGCGAAGTGTGGATAGTGAAGTGGCAGTAGATGAACTCATCAATTTATTAAAAGAAAATAATGCCTGGGTAGAACCGGCAACCAACTAACACATGAAAAAATTACAATCAGTATTTAATCTTATTATGGCACTGGCTTTGTTCAGCAGTTGCTCCATTTCGGAAGAGATGGATTTGAGCGGTGGTGCCAACGGCGGCTATTATAAAGTAGATGCAGATATGGGTCAGGCTTTAACGATGATGAAATCGATGGGCGGAGGCGATCAGTTAAAAGACAGCAGCATGGCTGGTGCGAAAGACAGCAGCTTTTCACTTTTCAACCAGGTAGATTCGATCCGTGAATTTTTTACAGATAAAGAGTTGCAGTATTTCCTCAATGGAAAGGGCGAAATGAAAATGAACATGGAAGAAAATTTGTTCACCATGCAGTTACGCTACCCGATCAAAGATTTGAAAGACATGCAACAGTTTTTTGCAACCCAACATAAAATTGATTCCATTACAAAAGCAAACAAAGACAGTATTCCGGAAGCTCAAGGTGAAGGGGAATTGCAATTGAATCAGAAGACACCTGATTTTTCAAAAATGCTGACTCCAAAAACGGCTTACATCATTACAGATACGTCCATCAGCAGGGAAGGAATAGAAAAAGCAGATATGGGAGGTGAAATGGGCGACATGAAAGGCATGGAAATGTTTTTCGGACAGATCACGATTTCCACAACTATTAAATTGCCACGTCCGGCGAAGATTGTAAAAGGGGATAATGCCAAGTTGTTGGACGATAAAAAAACAGTGGTAATTTCTGCGAGTATGCTGGAGCTTGTTTCAAGTAAGGAAAGCACAAAGTTTTATATTTCATTTTGATTAATGTTTTATGCAAACAGATTTTCTCGTTATTGGTTCTGGTATTGCAGGTTTAACCTATGCAATTAAAGTAGCGGAAGCATGTCCTGATAAACAGGTGCTCATCGTAACAAAATCAAATGCAGATGAAACCAATACCAAGTATGCACAAGGTGGCATTGCAGTAGTGAATGATCTGGAGAAAGATAGTTTTGATAAACATATTGAAGACACGTTGATAGCAGGCGATGGTTTATGTAATCCGGAAATAGTAGAAGTGGTAGTGAAGGAAGGTGCCTTGCGAGTGAATGAAATTATCGAATGGGGTGCACAGTTCGATAAAGAAAAAGATGGCGACTATGCATTGGGAAAAGAAGGTGGCCATAGTGAACATCGTATTCTGCATCACAAAGATGTGACGGGTGCTGAAATGGAACGTGCTTTACTTGAGACCATCCGCAGAAGTAAAAATATTCAACTGGTGAACCATTATTTTGTAGTGGACATCATCACGCAACATCATCTTGGTTTCCTTGTTACAAAAGCAACACCTGATGTACAGTGTTATGGTGTGTACGCATTGAACCTGCTCACCAATCAAATTGAAGTCATCCAATCGAAGATAACAATGCTGGCGGCCGGGGGTAACGGCCAGGTGTATCGCACCACAACCAATCCATCCATTGCAAGTGGCGATGGTGTGGCGATGGTGTACCGTGCAAAAGGCCGGATTGAAAATATGGAGTTCATCCAGTTTCATCCTACTGCATTATACCAAGCCGGTCAAAAAGGGCAGGCGTTTTTAATAACAGAAGCTGTACGTGGCGATGGTGGTATTTTACGTAACCATAAAGGCGAAGCATTTATGGAGCGTTACGATGAACGTAAAGATCTTGCCCCACGTGATATTGTAGCGAGAGCGATCGATAGTGAAATGAAGATCAGCGGTACAGAACATGTGTGGCTCGATTGCAAACACATGGATACGGAAAAATTCATTCATCACTTCCCGAATATTTATGAAAAGTGCAAGAGTCTTGGAATTGATGTTGCACAGCATATGATCCCTGTTGCCCCAGCTGCACATTACAGTTGCGGTGGAATTAAAACGGATGAGTGGGGACGAACATCTATCAACAATTTATATGCATCAGGCGAATGTGCAAGTACAGGTTTGCATGGTGCAAACCGATTGGCAAGTAATTCGTTGTTGGAAGCAATGGTGTTTTCACATCGCAGTTATATGGATGCTGTTGATAAAATAAAGAAACTGGACGATGAGAAAACTGTTTTGCCTGATTGGAATGCAAAAGGCACAAGTCAGCCAAAAGAAATGATCCTCATTACACAAAGCCTGAAAGAATTACAACAGGTGATGAGTGACTACGTAGGAATCGTTCGGAACGATATCCGTTTGCAACGTGCCATGCGTCGTTTGGATTTGTTGTGGGAAGAAACGGAAAACTTGTATCGCAGCAGTTCTATATCACCACAGATCATGGAGTTGCGGAATATGATCACGGTTGGTTATTTAATTACGAAAGGTGCATCGTTCCGGAAAGAAAGCAGAGGCTTGCATTTCAATACTGATTATCCGGAAAAGCATCCGCTGTTGCAGAATATTGTTTTGTAAAATTGCTAAAACCTTGAATTAATATCTTGATAGCATGTACTATATCGTCTATGGTTTCCTGCGATTACTCTCGTTTATTCCACTTTCTGTTCTGTATCTCCTTGGCGATCTGCTGTATGTATTATTGTTTTATATACTTGGTTATCGCAGGCAGGTAGTTATGAATAATCTCTCCATTGCATTTCCCGAAAAATCAGAAGAGGAACACGAAAAAATTATGAAAGCATTCTATCGTAATTTTTGCGACACGTTTATGGAAATGATCAAACTGTTTTCATGGAATGAAGCAGAAATTAAAAAACGATTTTCAGGAAACATCGAAGTGTTGAATGAATGGGTTGGCAAAGAGCAGAGTGTGCAGGTTGTGTCAGGTCATTATTTTAATTGGGAAATCGCTAACCTTGGCTTAGGTGCATTATCACAAATGCCTTTTGTTGTTGTGTACATGCCGTTACGGAATAAAGAAGTGAATAAAGTTGTGTACGAACTCAGAGGAAAGACCGGTACAAAACTGGTGGCTGCAACTGATTTTCAAAACCAGGTGCGTGAATATATGAAGCAGCAATATGCATTGATTCTGGTGGGCGATCAAAATCCCGGTAACCCTGCAAAAGCATACTGGACAAATTTTTTCACTAAGCCAGCACCATTTCCGAAAGGGCCTGAAAAAGGTGCAAAGCGGAATAATACCGCCGTTATTTATGTTGACTTTTACAAAGTAAAGCGTGGTTATTATGAGTTTAAAATGGAATTGCTTACCAGCGAACCAAATCAGTTTGAAGAAGGTGCGTTGACCCGGTTAATTGTTGATAAAATTGAAACCTCTATTCGCCAACGCCCTTCAAATTATTTATGGAGCCATCGACGGTGGAAACATGAATGGAAAGATGAATATCGAAAAATGTGGGTGGAGTAAAAAAGCCCCGATCTGATCGGGGCTTTGTATAGTTTTTAATTCAGTACGCTTTTTTCTTTCTGTATCGGAATTTTTTGTTCTTTGATTTTTGCAAAGCCTCCTACTACATTCCGCAGATTATGAAATCCTTGCTTTTTGATAATGGAAGATGCGATCACACTCCGGTAACCGCCGGCACAATGCACATACAGATTATCTCTGTCATCAATATTGGCCAATAGTCCCGGATCGTTCATTTCGCTCAACGGAAGATTCACGGCATCTTTTACATGACCATCAGCGAACTCTGTTTCTTTCCGTACATCAACCACCAGCAAATGATCATCATGTGGCATATCCATCGCCAGTTCATCTGCTTCCACATCAATGATGAGATCAATCGTTTCTCCTGTAGCGGCCCAAGCTTCAAAACCACCTGCGAGGTAACCACTTACTTTATCAAATCCAACACGGGCCAATCGTACAATGGTTTCTTCTTCTTTTCCTTCCTCACAAACAAGCAAAATGTTTTCGTCAAACGGCAGCAATGCACCAGCCCATTCTGCAAAACGTCCTTCTAATCCTATGCTGATCGACCCCGGAATAAAGCCCAGTGTAAACGTATCTGCATGTCTTGTATCAAGGATCAATGTTTTCGGTTCTTTTGAAAGTTCTTTAAACTGTTCAACACTCAAAGCAGTTAATCCTTTTTTTAATAGTACATCCATCAAACCATAACCTTCTTTATTGATGCGTGCATTTACAGGAAAATATTTGGGAGGCGCTTCCAATCCGTTTGTAACTGCTTTAATAAATTCTTCTTTTGATTGTTGCTGCAGTGCATAGTTATCTGCTTTCTGTTCAGCAATCGTGCTGTGCGTTTCAGGGCCAAGATTTTTGCCACATGAGCTGCCGGGCCCGTGAGCAGGATAAACAATTACATCATCTGCTAATGGTATGATTTTTTTCTGAAGCGATTCATACAGCATACCTGCGAGTTCGCTCATGGTAAGGTCGCCGCCTTGTGCAAGATCGGGCCTTCCCACATCGCCAACAAACAACGTGTCACCGGTAAATACACAGTGGTCTTTGTCGTTTTCATCTTTCAACAAGTAACAGGTACTTTCTAACGTATGACCGGGCGTGTGCAATACTTCGATGGTCAATGCACCGATCTTGAATTGTTCTCCATCTTTCGCTACGTAAACCGGAAACTTTGTTTCAGTTTCAGGACCATACACAATGGGTGCATTGGAATGTTTGGCGAGATCGAGATGACCGCTAACAAAATCAGCATGAAAATGCGTTTCAAAAATGTATTTGATGGTTGCGTTACGCTCTTTTGCCAGGTTCAGGTACACCTCTACATCACGAAGTGGGTCAATAATGGCACATTCGCCATTGCTCTCAATATAATACGCTGCTTCACTAAGGCAGTTTGTATAGAGTTGTTGTACGTACATAGATATTCTCTTTGCTTTTTTGCAAAAGTACGTTTCTCTGAATAAACAGGATGTTACTGTAGAGCGAAGCGTTCTGTAAATATTAACCTAACAGACTCGTAACAAACTGATCAACTTCTTTCAAACGGTCGTGGTTTACAGTGTACCAGATGAATTTGCCTTCACGGGTCGTTTTTACAATATTGCTGCGGCGCAAAATTGCAAGATGTTGTGAGGCAACGGATTGTTCCAGTCTTAGCTTTACGTAAATTTCTGTAACGGTCATTTGCCCGTTCTCGTTGATGAGTTGAACGATCTGTTGACGCAGCTTGTGATTTACTGATCGTAAGATCAAGGCGGCCTTCTTCACCGCATGATAATCTAACGGAATAGGTAAACTATTCTCTTTCTTCTTAGTTGTGGCCATTTCCAGAGCAAGTTTTAGTGTGTCGTTGGGTAATTTGGGTTTAACTCTGTCAATCGTAAAGTTATCAGTAAAATTACGTATCCAATAGTCGTAAAAGACATTATTTATAACTGGGTGGAATAAAACTCTTTACCGTAGTCTGGAGTTGAATAGGCGAGTGAAGTAAAGGCCTGCTGCTGAAAACGTTTTTCAGCCATTTCAATCATCCCCGCAGCATTCCAATCAATGGTTAGGAATCGGGCATGTGGGTGTTGGCAAATGGATTGCCATTTGGCAGCGCCATCTCCAAAAAAGTAAATGATTTGCTGGGCCAGTTCGGCAGCAAACGAACCGGGTTCCAGTATTTTGGCGCCAATAGAAGAAAGCGGATCGAGGTTGGCTGTGTACAGACAGGTAAAAACTTCCATGCGACGGGCATCGATCATCGGGCAAAGTAAAAATGTATCGATTGATGTGATCTCTTTTAATGCTTCACTACTCATTACAGCTGTAGTTGGGATTGTAATAAGGGGCAACCCCAATGCATAACACAAACCCTTTGCCGATGCAAAGCCAACACGTAAACCGGTATAGGAGCCGGGGCCCGATGTAACAGCAATGGCCTGCAGGTCGGTCAATGCAAAACCGGTTTCCTGCATCAATTCTTTTATGGCCGGCTGCAAAAACGAACCATGATCTTTTTGGTTTTGATTTGTTTTGATACCAATCAGTTCAGCATCCTTTGCCAAAGCAAGGGATGCATGTGTGGTGGAAGTATCAATACAAAGCAGCAGCGCCATATCAATAAAAAATGTTTGATTGAGAAAGAGAGTCAGCCGGTTGATAACGTTGATCCGTAGCCGCTAATTTTTGCAACAGCGCCAGAATGCGCTGCTGGCCAATTGCATGACACCATTCGAATGGACCCATAGGACAACCTGTGCCCAATTTCATAGCCGTATCAATTTCAGCTTCGGTTGATATCTGTTCTTCCATTGCCAAAAAAGCTTCGTTGATGATCATGCTCAGCGTACGTGCACTTACAAAGCCGGGTGTATCGGCGGTAGCAAAAAAGGGAACCTGTAGTTTGATAAACAATTGCTCAAATAATTCCCGTTGACTGGGGTGTGCAGCAAATTCAATACAATTCCGGTTGATGAAGACCGGCCAGTGATTAAAGCGTGCAATAGGTGAACCATCAACAACAACAAGATCACTTAATCGGGAAACAATAGAACCGATGAGAACAGGAATGGAACAGGTTTGATAAAGGTTGATTCTTTCGGGATGTTCTTCAAACGAAAGATCTATCACACAATCTGTATTATCAAAATCTGAAACGGCAGGTTCGGCAACAACCTTGCAGTTAATGTCTGCAAACGGGAATGTTTTGCCAAACAATGTTGTAACCGGTTGTGGACTGATCAGCAGCAAATTCATGTTCGGCAAATTTACAGGGAACAAAAAGCAAACCTGATTTTTTTCTTACCGGCAAAAAACTAAGTTTGTGGTACAATGGAAAAGAAAATTATACAAACCAATCAGGCACCTGCGCCAATTGGTCCTTATAACCAGGCAGTAGCAGCAGGTGGATTTTTATTTATCTCCGGGCAGATCTGTATTAAGCCCGATACAGGCGATATGAACAATGCCGATATACAGGCCGAAACGCACCAGGTAATGCATAATCTGAAAGCTGTATTGCAGGAAGCCGGTATGGATTTTCGGAATGTAGTAAAGACAACCATCTTTCTCAGCGATATGGTGTTGTTCAGTGAAGTGAATGAAATTTACGGCAAATATTTCGAAGGTGATTTTCCGGCAAGGGAAACGGTTGCTGTAAAAGGATTGCCGAAAAATGTAAATGTTGAGATCAGTATGATTGCCGCAGGGTAATACCAGACGCTTTTATTGTATGTAGAAGACAAGCTCACTATGCAGAATTTTCTTTAACTTGTAATGGAGCAGCTGTAAGCAAAGGATGAAACTTGTCACCAATTTAAAATCAATCAACATGTCAAGGGAAATTGTTTTAGTCTTAGCAGTGATCGTTTCAATTATTCTTATTGTTGTTACATTAACCAAACTGGATAAGTTAGCTCTAAGCAAATCAAATAAACTTGCGCTTACCTACCTCACAATCTTTATTCCGCCATTAGGGTTTTTATTAGTTTCCGGCTATAAAAACAGTAGTAAGAGTATTGGGTAAATTAATTCTGCCTTCACTAAAAAGTGAAATAATTCTATAGCCTTTCGCATAAACAAAAACGGTTGATTATTTGATCAACCGTTTTTATTTAGAGTCTGATTTCTTCTTCATGATTATCGAAGAAGTGATATTCAGTGAGGTGGTACGATGTATTCGCTTTCACCTTAATTTTTTGTTTGTACTTCCAGCTCCACTTCATACGCTTGGATGGGAATCCTTTGCGTAAGTATGCTTCCATAATAGGATGCACCGCAATAGAAAGCACTTTATGCTTTTGCATCACCAGGTAGCTGATATTCTTTTCAATTTCATCTTCGAGGATCAGTGTAGCTGAAACTTTTCCGGTACCGCTGCAGCTCGGGCACACTTCCATGGTGTTGATGTTCACTTCCGGCTTCATCCGCTGGCGGGTGATCTGCATCAATCCAAATTTCGAAATAGGAAGGATCGCATGCTTCGCTCTGTCGGCTCGCATAAATTCTTCCATCGCTTCTGCCAAACGACGTTTGTTATCGGGCAACTTCATATCAATAAAGTCAACCACGATAATTCCACCGATATCACGCAACCGCAACTGACGTGCGATTTCTTCCGCACCTTCCAGGTTTGTTTGCAATGCATTTTCTTCCTGATTCGTGCTTACACTTTTATAACCGCTGTTTACATCAATTACATGCAACGCTTCAGTATGCTCAATAATAAGATATGCACCACTGGCAAGGTTCACGGTTTTACCGAACGATCCTTTTACCTGTTTGGTAACACCAAAATTATCGAAGATGGGAGAGCCGTTTTGATAGAAGGTAACGATGTCTGTTTTGTCCGGTGCTACTTTTTGAATGTAGGTACGGGCATCGTTGTAAATGTTTTTGTCATTCACCACAATGCGATTAAAATCGGCACTCAGCAGATCACGAAGAATGCTGGTGGTTTTATCTGTCTCACCTAAAATTTTCGAAGGAGCAGTCGCATTTTTCAGATTTTTTTGAATCTGTTGCCACATATTGATGAGGTTGTTGAGATCTTCGTGAAGCTCTGCAGTATTTTTTCCTTCAGCAGCAGTACGAACGATCACACCAAAGTTTTTGGTGCGGATCGATTCAACGATCTTTTGCAAACGCTTGCGTTCATCGCTTGAATGTATTTTGCGGGATACCGCTACAATATCATTAAAGGGAGTAAGCACTACAAAACGGCCGGGCAATGAAATTTCACAACTAAGGCGTGGGCCTTTCGCTGCAATGGGTTCTTTCAGGATCTGAACCAATACATTGGGCTTGCCATTCAAAACCTCGCCGATCTTTCCGGTTTTAATGATCTCAGCTTCAGTTTGAAATTTACCAAAGTCGCTGATATCTTCCGATTTCTCGTTGATAGATAATGCAGTAAATTTTAAGAGGGAGCGTACATACGGACTGAGATCGGTGTAATGCAGAAAGCCGTCTTTTTCAAAACCAACATCCACAAATGCAGCATTCATACCCGGTACCAGTTTTTTTACCTTACCCAGATATAAATCACCAACAGTAAAACTGGTATCAAGACTTTCCTGATGCAGCTCTACTAATCTCTTGTCTTCTAATAACGCTATTTCAACCCCGGTTGGGGCAGAATTAATGATCAGTTCCTTATTCACTCGATACGTCTTTAAAATTGAACCATTCTTACTTCACCTGATCAGGAAGGAATGAGCCGGTTACAGCATGAGTATACAAGCAAGCACACAGATCTCTGTATTGGCTATAGCGAAGCAGAGTCCCGTTTAAAAGCGGGACTCCGTTCAATTCAGAAGATTATTTATTCTTCTTCTTATGACGGTTCTTTCTAAGACGTTTCTTACGCTTGTGTGTAGCAATCTTATGACGCTTTCTCTTTTTTCCGCAAGGCATGTTTAATACGTTTTACGTTCGTTAAAAAATATGTTATAATAATTTAATGTGGTCTTCTATCTGTTTCATCATTTCCGGGTTACTCCGGAATTTTCCTTGTGATTCTAACAACTTTACTGTTTCTAAAAACTGCTGGTACCACTTTTTGGCATTCACTTTATCACCGCTTTTTTCATAAGCATCCGCTAACCGGAGTTTTACTTCCAGATTTTGCGGTTGCAGTTGTGTTACTTTTTCAAAGCGTTCAATGGCTTTGGGCCATTGTGCGCTGATAAAAGAACCAACTCCCAACATGTATTGGGCAAATGCATTGTCAGGATTTTTTTCTGCTACTTCACGAATAAGGGCGATCCCTTTCATTGGTGGTTCGCTTCCGCCGGCTCCAAAAAAGTAGGTACTTCCGAGTCCAACTTTGGTTGAATCGTTGCCGGGATTCAGTTCATATGCCTTTTCAAATAACTCTCTTGCTTCCTTTGCCATCCATAGCTGGAGAGGCTGTTCCGTTACCGTTTGCAGCTCCTCTAAAAACAAATGGGCAGCAAAGGTGAGGTTTTTCTCCGAATTTTCCAACTTAGCAGCTTCTGCAATGTATTTGGCATAGGGCACAAAGGCACCAATGGTATCCATCCAGAAGGCAGATAATTTGCGATAAACCTGAATTTGTTGATTTTTTACATCGCCCCGCACCACCGAATTTTCCCATTCCGTTACTTTCTGCAGTTGAGCCGGGTTCAGTCGTTTCTTCGCCAAGCCAAGCATGGTGGGGAAATCGAGCAAGGTTGTGTTCCCTGCTGCAGGAGCAGTAGTGGCCGTTTTAGAATGATCATGTCCGGCATGATCATCTTCTGTTTTTTTGGGTACTGTTCTTCCAAAAAAATACAAAAGAAAAACTGCTGAGATCGCAGCAGTTATAGAAATAATTTGTTGCCTGTTCACTGTTCAAAAAATTGAACTGCAAAGCTACAGGAAGCCAGTGATTATTAGTGAAGTAAAATGAATTTAACTTCCCTTGTATTGGGTTTTTACTTCCTGCACAAATTCTTTCGCTGGCTTAAAAGCGGGAATGTAATGCTCAGGAATATGAACCGCCGTATTACGCTTGATGTTGCGACCAATTTTGGCTGCACGTTTTTTTGTGATAAAGCTCCCAAATCCACGGATATAGATATTCTGACCCGCAGAAAGAGAATCCTTTACTTCTTTAAACATGGTTTCAAGTGTAACAAGCACATCCACCTTGGGAATGCCTGTTTTTTCGGAGATTTGGTTCACGAGATCTGCTTTTCTCATGGGCAATAATTTAAGGGTTGAGTTTATTTTGGTCTAATATCCTGAAATATTTTCAAAAACTGAAATATTTGGTCAAATTTCTTTCAATAACTTGTTGATAATGAACAAAATGCCCATTTAGTGGGTTTCATTGCTTTTATTTGTACAAATTCAGAAACATTTATCGGCAACGGGCACTATGGAACGTTCAACTTTTTTTCGCAAAAAACTACTGCATTGGCATCATACTAAAAATAGGCGCCAGCTTCCCTGGAAGCAGGAAAAAGATGTGTACCGCATCTGGCTGAGTGAAATTATTTTACAACAAACCCGTGCGGGTCAGGGGTTGAAATATTATGAACGGTTCATTCAAACTTATCCAACTATTCAATCGCTTGCAAACGCACCAATTGAAGAGGTGTATAAATTATGGGAAGGTTTGGGGTATTACAACCGTTGCCGCAACCTTTATGCAACTGCACAAAAAATTGCATTTGAGTTGAATGGAAATTTTCCAAATGCGTATGATACAATTCTTGAACTGAAAGGAATTGGTCCATACACAGCTGCTGCTATTTCTTCGTTCGGCTTCGGACTTCCGTATGCTGTTGTTGATGGAAATGTGTTTCGTGTACTGAGTCGTGTGTTTGGAATTGAAACGGCTACGGACAGTACGATTGGGAAAAAACAGTTTCAGGAGTTGGCGCAGCAATGTTTGGATACAAATGATCCGGCCTCCTATAACCAGGCCATCATGGATTTTGGTGCAACTGTTTGCAAGCCCGATCTTCCGGAATGCGGCGGTTGTATAATGAAAAAGCAATGTGTTGCTTTTCAAACAGAACGGGTAAATGAGTTGCCTGTAAAAGAAAAACAAACCAAGATCAGAAGCAGATGGTTCTGGTTTTACATTCTTGAGCAAAATGGTTTGTTTGCAGTGCAAAAGCGAACAGGCAAAGATGTGTGGAGTAATTTGTATGAATTTCCGAATAATGAATTTGCTTCTGAAAAGGAATGGAAAAAAACAGGAGGTACTGCATTTGAAACCTGGCTGAAAGAAAAAAAGATCACACAAAAAGCAACACAAGTAAGTATAACAAAACCGATCAAACAGCAACTAAGCCATCAAACTATTTATGCAACGGCGGAATTGCTGCAGTTGAAAGGAAAAGCGGTAATTAAAAACGATTGGGAATGGAAAACAGCCAGGCAATTGCAACAATTACCGTTTCCAAAATTGTTGAATGATTTTTTGAAGGCAGGTGTTCTTGAATTATTTGGCCTGATTAATGGAACAGTTACGCAAAAAACGTAATTTAGGAGTAACGACGGAAAGCGTTTGGAACTGATTCATTTATTCAGCAATAAAACTTATACGTATGAGAGGAGTTAACCGTGTAATGCTTATAGGCAATCTGGGGAAAGACCCTGATGTACAGGTACTGGAAGGAAATATTGCGGTTGCAAAATTTCCATTAGCTACAACTGAAACATTTAAAGATCGTACGGGTAAACTGGTGAGTCAAACCGAGTGGCATACAGTGGTATTGTGGCGTGGCCTTGCAGAATTGGCACAGAAATACCTGCACAAAGGAAGTCTTGTTTATATTGAAGGACGTTTAAAAACCCGAAGTTGGGAAGATAAAGAAGGGGTTAAAAAATATGCAACGGAGGTCGTTGGCGATAACCTGATTATGCTGGATAAAAGGGCAGAAGGTGCCGGCCGTCCAGATGGTCCTGAATCCTTGCCCGGCTACCATGGCGATGATCTGCCACCCATCGGTGAACCGAGTGCTGATTTACCATTTTAGGAAATACCGTTGCGAATGCTATTTTTGCCGGTATAGCGGCGCATTGTTCACTTAATCTACATGCTTTGGATTGTTACCACGTCAGCACTTCATTTTTACTTTCTATTAAACCTGTTCTTTTGGCAATTAACAGCCAGGGATTAACCTTACTGGTGATCCTGTTTTTACTGTTATTGTTTTTTTCGTTTGTTGTAAGTGGTGCGGAGGTTGCTTTTTTCTCGTTGCGGTACAAAGATCTCAACATGATCAAAACAAGACCGGAAGCACCAGCCAAACGCATTGTGAATTTGCTGGAAGAACCAAAAGTTCTGATGGCCAGTTTAATGTCGGCTAATGTAGTGTTCAATCTTTGTTTGATCTTCCTTACCAATTTTTTAATTGACGAAGCGCTCAACCTACGGCATAATTTATTTTGGGTAGAATTTGTTTTAAAAGCAACGGCCATTACAGCCTTGATCCTTTTGTTCTGCGAAATATTACCGAAAGTATGGGCCTCGCAAAACAATATCTTCTTTGCGTATTTCGCCAGTTGGTGGATCGACTCCATTGTTTATCCATTGTTTAAAACAACGGGAAACTGGTTGGCAGGTTATACTGATAGTATAGAAAAACGGATGTCGAGATATCAAACATCGTCGCTCAAATCAGATGAACTGGATTATGCCATTGATCTGATGAGTGAAGAAGAAGCTACGGTAAAAGAAAAGCAGATACTCAAAGGCATTCAGAACTTCAGCAATATAACAGTGAAGCAGATCATGCGTTCCCGTTTGGATGTAAGTGGGATCGATTACAATAGTTCATTTACTGATCTCATCAATCGTGTGCAGGATCTGCATTACAGTCGGTTGCCGGTGTATAAAAACAACATGGACGAAGTAGTGGGCATTTTACAAACCAAAGATCTGTTGCCACATATTAACGATGTAGATGGGTTTCATTGGCATCAGCTAATGCGCACACCATTCTTTGTACCTGAGCAAAAACTGATCGACGATCTGTTGAAAGAGTTTCAGCAAAAGCGGATACACTTTGCAGTGGTGGTGGATGAGTTTGGTGGCACCAGTGGTATTGTAACAATGGAAGATGTGGTTGAAGAAATTATTGGTGATATTAAAGATGAATTTGATGATGAAGAAAGTGTGAACAAGAAAGTTGACGAACACAATTATATTTTTGAAGGCCGCACTATGATACATGATGTATGTCGTACAATGAATCTTCCCCCTGATACGTTTGATAAAGTAAGAGGTGAAAGCGAATCGTTGGCCGGGCTTGTATTGGAACTGGCCGAACGTTTACCACCGGTGAATGAAGTTGTGGAAACCGGCGATTTTCAATTCACGATCCAGGAAGTAAGCCGCAACCGTATTGAAAAAGTGAAAGTGACCATTAAACCCATTGATTGATTAACATGAAGCAATTGCACAATCTTAGTTTACATTTCATTAATAACGTGTTGCAGTTTGGTAATAGATTCGTACTTCTTACTTCGTACTTCTTACTTCTTCTCTCCATTATTGCCTGCAACTCTAATCCTCGGCCACGACCAAAAGGTTATTTCCAGATCGATTTTCCGGAGAAACAATACAAGCTTTTTGATGAGCCCGGATATCCTTACACATTTGAATATCCTGTGTATGGAAATGTATTAAAGGACAGTACTTTTTTTGAAAATCAACCCGAGAATCCATACTGGGTAAATCTTGATTTTCCTGAACTGGCAGGTCGTATACACATCAGCTATAAAGCCATTGGAGGGAATAACAAATTCAGTAACCTTGTGGAAGATGCTTTTAAAATGACGAGTAAGCACAGTTTAAAAGCATCATCGATCGATGAAATTCCTGTGCAGGGTGGTGCAGGTGTAACGGGTTTTGTATTTGATATTGGTGGCAATGCAGCTACCGGTAAACAATTTTTCGTGACCGATAGTACCAGCCATTTTTTAAGAGGTGCTCTATATTTTAATACAACCCCCAACTACGATTCCATCCGACCTGTTGAACAGTTTCTCTACAAAGACATGCAACATTTGATACAGACCTTGAAGTGGAGAGGTTGAGTAATTGCTCGTTCCTCCGTTTTTTTCATTCTCATTCTTCCTGTTATTGTAATGAACGAATCAGCCATTACCGACTTATCTTTGCCGCATGATAGCGATTGAAAATATATTCATCAGCGATGAGGTTGTTGAGGAGCAGTTTGTTTGCGATCTGCACAAATGCAAAGGCGGCTGTTGTATTGATGGCGATGCAGGTGCACCGCTCACGAATGAGGAGTTGGAAGAAGTGAACGCAGCTATTGTACACGTTAAACATTTACTTACCAAAGAAGGACAACTGGTAATTGAAACAGAAGGAAATTATACATACGATCGGGAATTTGGCTGGGTAACGCCCACCATCAGCAATGGAATGTGTGCGTATGGTTTAGTGAATGAACAAGGAATTGTAAAGTGTTCGTTTGAGCAAGTATACAATGAAGGAAAGATCAAGTGGAAAAAACCAATTTCTTGTCACTTGTATCCGATCAAGATCAGTAAGAGCGAAAACACCGATCAGGAATATGTGAATTACGAGCCACGTGACCCGATGTGTAACCCCGGCTGTGCGTTGGGACAAAAACTGAAAGTGCCTACGTATGTTTTTTTGAAAGAGGCCATCGTTCGCAAGTATGGTGAAGAATTTTATGAAGTGCTGACGCAGATCGCAGATCAGTACTATTCCAACAAATCAAATAAGTAACTTTAACGCATGAGCCAGACTGCCGATAAATTTTTAGCGAAGAGTACCATCAAGTCTGCCGACCTGGATCACAGGCGTACGATCAATTTCAATATTGGCAAATACAATGCAAAAGTGCCGGAAGGGAAACAGCAGTTTACACAAATGCTTACTGCACGTGAACGTGCAAAGAATGTGAAATGGCGTGCATTGGAAACACTGGATCAGCAACTCGAAGAATTTGAATTGCAGTTTACACGTCGTGGCGGCAAAGTGATCTGGGCCGAAACTGCACAACAGGCTTGCGATGAAATTCTGAAAATATGTGAAGCACGAAATTGTAAAACATTGGTGAAGAGTAAGAGCATGGTAACAGAAGAAATTCACCTGAACGATTTCCTTGAAAAAAATAATATTGAGAGTGTTGAAACAGATTTGGGTGAATACATTCAGCAATTGGATGGCGAAGCGCCTTATCATATTGTTACACCCGCCATGCATAAAAGCAAGGAAGATGTGGCGAAATTATTTGCTGAAAAATTGGGAACTGACCCGAAAGCAACTCCAGAACAATTAACGTTGGTTGCACGAAAAATACTTCGTGAAAAATATGTACAGGCAGAAGTAGGTGTAACGGGTGCCAATTTTATTCTGGCTGATGTTGGTGGTATTGCTGTAACAGAAAATGAAGGCAATGCGAGATTGAGTTGTGCATTTCCGAAAACGCATATCGTTGTTGTTGGTATTGAAAAAATGTTACCGAGCATGCATGATCTTGGTTTGTTCTGGCCATTGCTTGCAACATACGGAACAGGTCAGCAGGTAACAGTCTACAACAGCATCGTGCTCGGACCAAAGCAACCCGGTGAAACAGATGGTCCTGAAGAAATGGTGGTGATCTTATTGGACAATGGACGGACAAATGTGTTGAAGAATCCTGTTACAAGAGAAAGTTTGTATTGCATCCGTTGTGGCGCATGTTTAAATGCTTGCCCTGTTTATAAAAATATTGGTGGTCATAGTTATGGTGCAACGTATAGCGGACCCATTGGAAAAGTGATCACACCGCATTTAAATGACCTGGATGAATACAAACATCTGAGTTATGCATCATCGCTTTGTGGTAACTGCACAGAAGTTTGTCCGGTGCGGATTAATTTGCATGAACTCTTATTGGAGAATCGTCACGAAGCAGTAGAACAAGGTTTCTCTTCGTTCGGTGAACGCATGGCATGGAAAGTATGGAAGCGTGCTTCATTAAGTCGTAAGATGATGAACATGGGCAACAGCAAAATCAAAAACTGGGTGATCAACAAATTTGTGAAAGACTGGACTAAACATCGTGGCCCCATGAATTTCCCTGAAAAAAGTTTCAACCAGCTTTGGCAGGAACGTAACGGGAAGTAACTTGAAGCATGCTTGTTTACACAGCACATATTACTCCACGCATTTCTTACATTCTGCAGTATTTCAATGAACAGTTATTGGTAGATGCTGAGTTGACAGATGATGTAGAACATTATCGCTCATACACTGGTAACAAACTGAATTATTCTGATGAGCGGATTGATGCTGCAGAGTTTTACATCAAGCCGATTGGATTATTGCAGCAGGATTTTATCCGTAAGCAAAAAATACAATGCTTTGATTGGAACGGTGTTAAAGCATTTTTTCAAACGGATGATGATCTTGGGTTTGATGTATTCGCTGCCGTGTTTTTTCTCATTACCCGTTACGAAGAATATACCGAATCTGAACCGGATGAATATGGCCGCTATGCTCATTGGAATTCATTAGCATGGAAAGAAGGGTTCTTAAATCAACCATTGGTTGATATTTGGTTGATTGCATTCGGCAAAGGACTAAAGATAAAGTTCCCATCACTCGCCATTCACCACTCACCATTCACCTTTGTTCCCACTTACGATATTGATATTGCCTGGAGTTACAAACACAAAGGCTTTTGGCGAAGTGTGGGTGCATCGCTTAACCATCCTTCATCTATTCCAAAACGATTAAGTGTATTAAGCGGCAAAGAAAAAGACCCGTTTGATTCATACGATTGGATCAACGATTTGCATCAGCAATATGAATTGAACCCAATCTTTTTCTTTTTAGTAGCAAGGGATAAAAGTGAATACGATAAAAATATTTCTCCTGCAAAACCTCCGTTGCAACAGTTGATCCGCTCTGCTGCTGAGAAAGCGACAATTGGGCTGCATCCATCAGTACAAAGCAATGTAAACAAAGCGTTGCTGTTAAAAGAACGAGATGAATTGCAATGGATCAGCCGGAAAGAAATCAAACATACACGTTCTCATTATATCCGTTTTCATTTACCACATTCGTTTCAGGAATTGATCGCTGCCGGTTTTACAGATGAATACAGTATGGGTTACGGTACTGTGAATGGCTTCCGTGCATCTACTTCGCATTCATATTTGTGGTACGACTTAGAAAGAGAAGAATCTACATCACTCCGTATTCATCCATTTGCATATATGGAAGCCAATTCGTTTTATGAATTACGTCATTCACCTGAAGAAGCGTTGGCAGAAGCAAAACAGTTAGCAGAAGAGGTGAAAAAAGTTGGCGGTACTTTTATTACAATTTTTCACAACCACATGTTGGGAACTGATCCGATGTTTAACGGATGGAAGGAGATGTATGAAGCATTGGTAGCTGAAGTACGAGGTACGATGTAAGAAGTACGCAACGCACTCGCCATTCACCACTCACCACTTGCTTTCTTATTGATCATTCTTCGAACCTTCCAGCATCTGCATTAACTCTTTCATTTCAGGATCGCTCAGGTAGCGCCATTTTCCCACAGCAATATTTCCCAATTGAATATTCATGATTCGTACACGACGCAGGCTCACCACTTCGTAATCAAATGCTTCGCACATGCGACGGATCTGACGGTTCAATCCTTGTTTGAGAATGATGGAAAAACTTTTGCCACTCAACGTACGCACCTTACAGGGAAGCGTAGTGGTATTGAGAATATGTACGCCCTTGCTCATCTTTGCAGCAAAATCGGGCGTTAGTTTTTTGTTGACTGTAACAATGTATTCCTTCTCGTGCTCATTGCCTGCACGCAGAATTTTATTAACGATATCGCCATTGTTGGTAAGGAAAATCAACCCTTCCGAATCTTTATCCAACCGACCGATTGGAAATATTCGTTTGGGATGATTGATAAAACGGATGATATTGGTGCGGTCTTTTTCATCGGTGGTTGAAGTGATGTTCAACGGTTTGTTGAATGCAATGATAAACTGATCCTGCTTTGCTGTTGACTTCACTTTCAGTAACTCATCATCAATGTACACTTTATCTTTTGATGAAACTCTTGTGCCGGTCAATGCAATATTTCCATTCACTACCACACGTGCCTGATCGATCAGTTTATCTGCTTCACGACGTGAGCAGTAACCCGTAGCGCTGATGTATTTATTGAGACTGATCTTCTCTTCGGCCATGTGTCAAAAGTAAGGAGGATTAATTATCTGCAACGTCCCGTTGCTCTTCAGCTGTTTTCTTAAATGCTTTATTAACGAGGTAAACGCCTAACAATGTGACCAAGCCGCCGATTGTTAATGTAAGCGTAAGCTTCTCTCCAAATATCATGGCACCAAATAGTACAGCTACTACCGGGTTAATATAAGCGTAGATACTTGCCTGTTCCGTTGGTAAATTTTGCAGTGCATACAAGTAACAAATGAATGCAATGACGGAACCAAACACAACCAGGTAACCAATAGCAGCCCACGACTGCCAGGGGATTTCAGTAAGCGGTAAAAAGTTTTTATCAGTAGCTGAAATACCAAATAAGGCAATGCCTGCTATCACCATTTGAAAACCCAAACCAAAATAGGGATTGAACTTAGCAGCTTGTTGTTTGGTGTACAATGAACCGAATGCCCATGTCCATGTGGCGATGAGTGAAATTAAAATACCGAAGCGAAAACCGGGATCAAAAAAATCGTGCAGGTGTTCGTAGAAGATCACACATACACCTCCAAAACCAATCATTAAACCAAGTATTGCTTTAGCAGGAATTTTACCTTTTGATGTAAACAAACCAATGATCACTAACCACAGTGGGAAGATGGCGCCCATAATTGCACCAAGCCCCGATGAAATAAATTTTAAACCCCATGTACTTAAGCCATTACTGAGTACAAAATTTAATACAGATAATATCAATAATGGAATAAGTTCTTTGCCTCTCGGAAACTGAGCGCCTTTCGCAATAAAGAAGATCATGTAACAAAGTCCGCCGAGTAATTGACGGATACCCGCCAGCTCCAATGCAGGCATGTGCCGCACCCCTTCTTTGGAAGCGATCCATGTTGTACCCCATAACACACATACAATGGCAAGTGCAAAAATGGCTTTGGCTCTTGTTCCTTTTTTCCGGATGGTCAAAGGATTAAATACTGCTAAACTTTTGATGGTATCAGCAGAAAATGTAAAGGCTTTATTGATGTCGAGTTTGGGCATTAATGTTTAAAGTGACGCATTCCGGTTATCACCATTGCCAGATTATTTTGTTTGCAATAATCGATCGAATCATTATCACGAATTGAACCACCCGGTTGAATAAAAGCTGTGATGCCGGCTGCATGTCCTAATTGCACACAATCATTGAATGGGAAAAATGCATCACTCGCCATTACCGCACCGGTTAAATCAAAATTGAATTGTTTTGCTTTCTCCACCGATTGACGAAGCGAATCAATACGGCTTGTTTGTCCGCAACCTTTACCCACCAGTTGTTTATTCTTTACCAATGCAATGGCATTCGATTTTAAATGTTTGCAGATGAGGTTTGCAAAAACCAGATCATCTTTTTCTGCAGCAGTAGTTGTTCGGTCACCGGCTTCTTTCCATTCAGTATAATTGCCTTCATCCAAACCTTGCACCAATACTCCATTCAGTAATGATTTGTATTGTTCTTTTGTTTTCGGTTGATCTTTCAACTGAAGAAGAATACGGTTCTTCTTCGATTTTAATACGTCCAATGCATCAGCAGCAAACGAAGGCGCAATCAATACCTCAAAGAAAATTTCATTGATGGCTTCAGCAGTTGCTTTATCAATTTCACCATTGCAAACTAATACGCCGCCAAATGCACTTTCAGGATCACCGGCCAATGCAGTATCCCAACTGTCTTTTACTGTTGCACGTTGTGCAACGCCGCATACGTTGGTATGTTTGATAATAGCAAACGTTGTATCTGTAAATTCTTTGATGAGTTGCACAGCAGCGTCTACATCAACCAGATTATTATACGAAAGATCTTTACCGTTCAGTTGTGTAAATAATTCATCGAGGTTACCAAAGAACCTTGCACTCTGATGCGGGTTCTCACCATAACGCATGATCTTTTCTTCTTTGTTGAAAGGTGTTTCAACAGCAGATTGGTGGAAATAGTTAGAGATCGCTGTATCGTATGCAGTACATACATCAAATGCTTTGATGGCAAATGCTCTACGTTGCTCATAACTTGTTTCACCATTTTGCTCACGCAATATATTTTCTAATACAGCATATTCTTTCTTTGCTGCCAACACCACAACGTCTTTATGATTTTTACCGGCAGCACGGATCATCGATGGTCCGCCGATATCAATTTTTTCAATGATCGCTTTTTCATCTGTTGTTGAAGCAACGGTTTCTTCAAACGGGTAGAGATCAACAATTACCAGATCAAGTTCCGGAATATTGTATTGTTTCATTTCAGCTAAATGCTGTTCATCATCTCTTTTTCCAAGAATACCACCAAACACAGAAGGATGCAGGGTTTTCACACGGCCTCCCAAAATGGAAGGGTAAGTTGTGAGGTTTTCAACGGGAACAACTGGGATTCCCAGTTGTTCAATAAACTGTTGGGTACCGCCGGTTGAGTAAATGGTTACATTCTGTTCGTGTAAAAGCTGAACTAATGAATCCAGACCATCTTTGTAAAAAACTGAAATAAGCGCTGCTTGAATCTTCTTCATAAATGTGGTTGATTGGCGCCACCCAGACGCTAAGTCACGAAGAAACACGAGGAAAGCGTTAGTGTTTGGAGACTTTTTGTCTTTGTGGCAAGACTTTTAGAAGCCGCAAAGGTAGGGGTCTATAAATTCATCACAAAAGCACCCTGCTCACTTGTGCAGAAATAGTTGCGTTGCAAACGTTCGCAGTCTTTTTTCCAAAGATTTACCTTCCATTGCGGGTTGGAGCTGTCGAAAACCAGCAGCTTGCAATCAATTGTTTTGAGCAGATCGTTGATAAAAAGCCGGGGATTGCCGGATACGATAACTACATCGGCTTGAAGGGGAGAAGCGAGTGAATCGTACCGGTACGATTGGTTGATGTGGACGATTCGTTTGTTATTGATATTATAACCGAACCTGCCGTTGGGATTTTGCAACATCGGCGAATGATACGTTCGATGCGCAATTCTTGATGGCTTTAAATGAAAGTTGCGGAGAAATCCATCTTGCAGTAAAACAGAATCGCCGATGAATTGGTATTGATTGCCCAGCATAAAATCAATGGCTGTGTGTTGCGACAGATTATAAACGATTAGTTTTTGTTGTCGGCTGGTTTTATACAGCACATAGATCTGAATGCTGAAAAATAAGCAAAGAAATGCCAGGCTCCACTTTAATGCGTTCGGTCGTTTTTGAATGAGCCAGATACCTGTTGCTGCAATAAACGAATACAATAAAATTGTTTGAAGGGGATGATGATTGATGCCATCTACCACCGAGAATGTAAAATGATCGACCCACAGAATGAATTGATTCATCCATTTTAGTAATATAGCTACAACAGTTGCAACAGGTTTTGCAAGTAATGGAACGAATGAACAAGTCATAAGCAGAATCAATCCATACAATATGAACGTTGATAATGGTACGGCTAAGAAATTACTGATGAGAAATATTGTTGGTGCCTGATGGAAATGATAGATGCAAAGCGGCAGCGTAAGGATTTGTGCTGCCAATGTAACTGCATTCAACTGCCAAAGTTTATCCAGTATTTTATTTTGAATGCTGAACCAGTGATAAATAGGTTTCATAAATAACACAATACTTAACACTGCTGCGTAGGATAATTGAAAGCCTACATCCCACAACAGAAAAGGATTGTAGCACAGCAGCACAAAAGCGGATGCAGCCATACTGTTGTAAATATTTCCTTTGCGTTTAAATAGATCAGCACCTGCAATAAAGCTGAACATGATCACGGCTCTGAGAACGGATGCTCCGGCACCGGTTAATAAACTGAACAACCACAATAACAGAATCACAAGAATTGTTTTAAATAGTTTCAATCGCTTAAAGCGCTCCAGTGGTTTTAATAAGAAGAGCAACAGAACATAGATCAATCCTAAATGCATTCCACTAATGGCAATTACGTGTACAACGCCGGTGTTACTGTAGGCCTGTACCAGATCACGGTCGAGATCATCACGGTAGCCGATCAGCAACGCTTCGGCAACACTGCTTTCCATATCGCCTTTAATGTAAGTGCGGATCGTTTTTAATATATAGCCCTTTATATAATACATCTGTTTCCAGAAATAGGATGTTTCTGATCGAACTGATTTTTTATAATCTTTTGATTGTACAAACAATTGATGTGTCATGCCGTTGAACAGTGCATATCGTTTGTAGTCGAAACCTCCGGGGTTTCCGGCATTCTTTATTTCCTGCAGTGGTTTGTTAACAAGAATAATATCTCCATACGTTAATGCCGGAGGAAAACTGTCTTTCCGGAAATAGATAACGGCTTTACCAGTTACTTTTTTTGCTTTGTTGTTGTGGTAAACAATACTGATTTCACTCAGCGCCTTGTAAGTTTTTTCCCTTTCACTTAACGGCTCGAGTAAACGAAGCTGAACTATATCTCCTTGTTGGTATGCATGACCAGCCCAGTTTGGCTGATGTGGTAATTGGTTAGCCCATGCCAACGCAATCCCTGAGGCGATCAGGATGATGTTAATGCTGATCCCCGTGATCCAGTTGTTGAAAAACCGACTGCGTTCTGTTGCAAAATAATAATACAGCAGAAAGGGAAGAGTACTAACGGTTGCATATAACGCCAGTGTCCAGTGTAGTGAAAAATACCAGCCACAAATAATGCCTGCAGCCAAAGGCAGTAACAAACGAAGAAAGGGGATGTTTTTCCAAATAGGAACCATTATTACAGATGTTACCGTTAAAATAAAAACGGAAGCTGTGCTCTGGTAGGGGGATTTCCCCCTTTTTACTTACTCACCAAGTAAATTTTTAAGAAATGCTATTTGCCCCAAATGATAGATGTTGTGTTGGATCAAGCCATTGAGCAGGAAACGGAAATTGTAATCCCGGAAATCAACGGACTCGTCCAAAAAAGAATCATCTCTTTTTTGCAGATTAGCAACGATTTGCTGATGCAGACTTTCAAACTCTGCCAAACCTTTTTTCCAGGTATGTTCTTTTGGATCAATGGTACGCCAGTCAGATTCTTCAGAGTCCATCAATTCTTCTTCTTGTTTTCGCTGTAAGCGGTTTAGTGTAAACTGCGCCCAGTTGATCATGTGGTACAAAATTTCAATGGCAGCATGTGAGTTTTTTGGATTGATATACACAACAGCCGGATGAATTTTCTGCAGCATGGGTAATACTGCTTCGCCGTACCAAGGTTGTCCGTTGATAACACGTTGCAGATTGCTGATGATCGATTGTACCTCTTTATTGTTCATACTTGTAAGTTAGGAAGAAGGGCAGGAACATGCAATGATGATTCTGTTAAAAAGAAAGCGCAATTGAAAGAGGACCGATGAATCGAGCGTGGCAACAGTTGATGCCATAAAAAGTGAAGCTTGTATCAAAAAAAACTCCGCAACAAGTGCGGAGTTTGAAATTTATTTACTTAGATACATACTTCTGTCTTTATACAATTGACGGAAGTATGGATCACGCAGATCTTTAATGAAACGGATCGCTTCACCTGTACTTTTCATTTCAGGTCCGAGCTCTTTGTTTACGTTCGGGAATTTGTGAAAACTGAATACCGGTTCTTTGATGGCATAACCCGTGAGTTTTTTCTCGTATGTAAAATCAGTAAGCTTCTTTTCGCCCAACATTACTTTCGTTGCAATGTTGAGGTAAGGAATCTGGTACGCTTTTGCAATGAACGGTGTGGTGCGTGAAGCTCGTGGGTTGGCTTCGATTACATACACTTTACCGCCTTTGATGGCAAACTGAATATTGATGAGGCCACGTATATCGAGCGCTTTTGCAATTCGTTTTGCATATTCTTCCATTGTGGCAACAATCAATGGAGAAAGATTGAACTCAGGTAACACTGCATGGCTGTCGCCACTGTGAATACCGGCTGGTTCAATATGTTCCATCACACCCATTACGTGGAAATTTTCACCATCGTAAATAGCATCGATCTCTGCTTCCTGACAACGATCAAGGAAATGATCGATGAGGATTTTGTTGCCGGGTAAATGTTTGATGAGACTTAATACGGCACTTTCCAATTCGGTTTCGTTGATTACAATCCGCATGCGCTGTCCGCCTAACACATAGCTGGGACGAACCAGTACCGGATAGCCCACTTCTTTTGCCACTTCAATGGCATCATCGGTGGTATACGCTGTACCATATTTTGGATAAGGAATCTCCATTTCTTTGAGCAGATCACTGAAACGGCCACGGTCTTCAGCAATGTCCATGCTGTCGAAGGAAGAACCAATGATACGGATGCCTTTTTCGTGCAGACGCTTGGAGAGTTTGAGGGCTGTTTGTCCACCTAATTGTACAATTACACCATAAGGTTGTTCCAGTTCAATAATTTCCCAGAGATGCTCCCAGTTTACTGGTTCAAAGTAAAGCTTGTCGGCCATGTCGAAATCGGTACTCACTGTTTCGGGGTTGCAGTTCACCATAATGGCTTCAAAGCCACATTCTTTGATGGCGAGCAGGCCGTGAACACAGCAGTAGTCGAATTCAATACCCTGACCAATCCGGTTGGGGCCACTACCGAGAACAATAATTTTTTTACGCTGAGAAGGAATGGATTCGTTGTGGAGGATCGTATTTGCCATTGCGGTGCAAAGGTAGGGGTGCAGGAAAAATTTTGGCAGATTTTTTCAAGTAAAATTTACTGGCGGTTAACTAACAGGTATGAGTTAGAACGGTTGTTCAAAACCATCTTTAACGAAGTAGAAAAATTTAACTCTGAAAAAAGGCTGAATCAGCTGAAAGTTTTTCTGATTCGCTTCTATACTGCAAAGCTTTCGCCACAGCCACAGGTTCTGCTGGCATTAGGATTGTTGAAATGAAAACCTTTGCCATTTAATCCATCGCTGAAATCAAGTGTGGTATTGTAGAGATAGAGAAAACTTTTCATATCGGTTACCACCTTTACGCCATTGTCCTCAAATACCTGATCGTTGGGTTTGGATTCGTTGTCGAAATCTAGTTTGTAACTGAGTCCGCTGCACCCACCGCCTACTACACTTACCCGCAGAAAATAGGATTCATCAGTTCCCACATTTGCCTGTTGCTTCAGATGGGTTACTTTTTCTTTTGCTTTATCTGTAACAAAAATCATAATGTACTTTTTAACGTATCTGCAATTGACGGGCCACGTGAAATTCTACTGCCGTCTTGTCTGCAAATTTAGTCAATTTGAAACTGATGATTGGCTCAGCAGGTAAAGTTCTGACCAATGGTTGTAAATTGCCCGTAAAATAATTACATGCAAAAGGTGGAACATATTGGCATTGCTGTGAAAAGTCTCGAGGTTTCAATTCCATTGTTTGAGAAGCTGTTAAATACAGGATGTTACAAAACAGAGTTAGTAGAAACAGAGCAAGTGATGACCGCTTTCTTTCGCAAGGGTGAAACAAAGATCGAATTACTTGAGAGTACTGATGCAGACGGGGTGATTGCCCGGTTCATTGAAAAGAAAGGAGAGGGGATGCATCATATTGCATTTGATGTAGAAGATATTGTTGCTGAAATGAAGCGATTAAAAGAGGATGGGTTTGTATTGTTGAATGAACAACCAAAAAACGGAGCTGACAATAAGCTGGTGTGTTTTCTTCATCCGAAATCGACCAATGCTGTATTAATTGAACTCTGTCAGGAAAAAAAATAGCCGCCCGAAAGCAGCTACTTTGTATTTGGATGTAAGCTTTTATTGTTTGATCACTGAAACACTTTCAATGATACGTCCATTCTCCATCAACTGAATCAGGTACAAGCCTGCAGCCATTCCATTCATTTCAATCTGCACTCTGTTCCCACCAGTTGGATTGACCGTTTTCAATCGAGTGCCTTTTGCATCGATCAATTGAATTGCCTGACCCGGTTTAAAGGCTTCTTTTGTATATAATTGTGCGGCAGCGTTCACCGGATTTGGGAAAATGCTGATATTCTTTTTAATGATGTGTACAATCCGAACAGTTTCTGAAAAACTTACTTGCCCATTCAAATCAACCTGTCGTAAACGATAATAATTGTTACCAGCTTCCGGGACATTATCGACATAGGTGTAATTATTCTTAGTGTAACTATTGCCTTCTGATGCAACAGACCCAATGGCGCTCCATGTTTTTTTATCATTGCTTCGTTCAATTACGAAACTGCTATTGTTTACTTCCTGCAGCGTGCTCCATTCAAGGTTGACTGTAAAGGGTTGTTTTTGTTCTGCTTTGAAGTGTCCGAATACAACGGGAAGTACGCCAGGCCCCTCATCAACTGGTCCAATATAATATGGGCCATTAATATCATAAGTTCCATTCCATTTCAACACACAGCCGAATTTAATCAAATCACTATTGCCGTTTGAAGCTTTTATTAATCCTGTTGTAGGACCAACAGGATCGAGAACCTGAATTAAACTATTAAAACCAAGGTATAAAGTTCCACTGGCATCAAAATCCAGAGTACCACAGATAAAAATGGCAATGTTAGGGTTTGTTATACTTGTCGGGCAATCCACAATTTTTGTGTACTGGGTACCTTTTACTCTGACAATTCGTCCTGCAGGAATACATACCTTATCAAGATCTGCAGGAATTCGTTGCGGGCTCCAAGTGGTGGCAACATTCCAGTCTCCATCTTGAACGGCTACAATGGTACAGTTAGTAGGCATGTTGGAACAACTAGGAAGTGGGAAATAGTACTGCCCTTTGGAGGAGTAGCAAAAGAGTACGAATAAAGAGAGTAAAAAATACTTCATAAACGGAACCATTAATAATAGTTTGAACGGAATAAGTTAACGGTTCGTTTCAGGGGGCTGGATCACTTATTGGTAGGGAGAAACTGGTTAGCAGCTAAGTGATAATTCGTAAAGGATATTAAGAGAAGACCGTAAAAATACTAAAGTATTTGACTTGTGCAAGTATATTATAAAAGGATCTGTTCCATTTTCATGCTTCGGGAGCCCTTAATGAGTAGGTGGGTGTGGGCAAATTGTTGATTTTGAAACCATTGTCCGGCTTCTGTAGAGTTGGAAAAAGAAAGAAATGGATGGTTGATTTTTGTAAAATCACCGCCTACCAGTACAACTGCATCCCAGTTGAATTGCTGGATCAGGTCAACAATCGCCTGGTGTTCGGCTGAACTCTCATCACCCAGCTCAGCCATGGCACCCAGCATCAATACCTTTTTTTCGGCGGGTAATTTGGCAAAGTTTTCAATAGCCAGCTTCATGCTGCTGGGATTGGCATTGTAAGCATCGAGAATGATCTTATTGCTGTCTTTTTCAAGTAACTGCGAACGGCTGTTGGAGGGTAGGTAATTCTCAATTGCAGCCTTGATTTTATGTGCGGGAACGCCAAAATGTGCACCTACACAAACAGCAGCCAATACATTCGGCAGATTATAATCGCCTACCAAATGTGTATTGATTTCACCAATGGCTTCGTCACTGTCAATGTTCACCACAAGAAACGGTTCGCTGCTGATGAGCCTGCCTGTTGTTTGTGCATGGTTGGTTCCATAGGTGATCTTATTGCTTATACCTCTACTCATCTCTTCAAGGTAATCGAGGTCGGTATTGATAAAAATGCTGCCATTGGTTGAACGGATAAAGTCAAACAATTCTCCTTTTCCTTTTTTTACACCCTCAATTCCGCCAAAACCCTCGAGGTGAGCTTTGCCCACATTGTTGATCAAACCATGGGTAGGCAAAGCGTAGGTACAATAGGAGGCAATTTCTTTCTGATGATTGGCGCCCATTTCTATCACTGCAATTTCTGCATCAGCCTTTACTTTTAACAGGGTAAGTGGTATGCCAATGTGGTTGTTGAGATTTCCTTCGGTGGTATAGGTTTTGAAATGCGATGATAAAACTGCATGCACCAGTTCTTTAGTAGTTGTTTTCCCATTACTTCCGGTAATCGCTAAAAAGGGAACCTGACTGCCGGAAGGCGAGCTGTTGAATTGTTGCCGATGATGTTTGGCTAATTGTTGAAGTGTTTGGAGCACGTCTTCAACCTGAATGATTCTGTGATCAGCTTGCTCAATTTTTTCATCCACAATTGCATAGGCTGCACCTTTTTGCAATGCCTGTTTCGCAAAATTGTTGCCATTGAAATTTTCACCTTTCAGCGCAAAGTACAGATCACCGGCTGTGAGCTTACGGGTATCCGTTTGTACACTTGGGTGTTGCAAAAAAAGTTGATACAATTTTTCGATGTGCATACGTCAAAGATAATCAGGAAGATATTTCGTAAGAAAGTTGTTGTATCTATTTTGTAAAAAGACGATCTGTAAAAGCTGTGATAAACAAAAGACCCTCCATTTGGAGGGTCTTTTTATGAGTTACAAAATCATTAATTTCTTTTGCGATTGTTTTGTTTTCTTTTTCCAAACCAGTTACCGGTTTTGCGTCCGTTACCTTCTGCACTTCCGTAACGTGTCATGGCACAACGGAAACCGATTTGTGAACTGCTTTGATCTTCTTCCAGGAAGCGGCGTGCGCCAGGACTTAACCAATAAGCACGATCGTTCCAGCTACCACCTTTGTACACACGGCTCTTATCGCTTACCAATGTAGTAACGCCATATCCGTATTGAACAGCACTTAATGAATCACCATCAAGGTAATCTATTGCATACCCTTTTTGATAGTTACGACGGTTCTTTACTTCGTCTTCTGTTTCATCACGGTATTTGATACGGCCCATTGAATCTCTTTCAGCTTTACCGGTACTCAAATCCATACGCTGGAAATTATTACCACGATAGTAGTTGAAATCGTCACCATCACTTGGTGTCATTGGTCTGTAAACGTCGGCTACCCACTCGCTCACATTACCTGCCATATTAAATAAGCCAAAACCATTTGGATAGAAAGCTTTTACTGGACCGGTAATTACCGCACGGTCGTTCAAACCACCGGCAACACCCATGTTATCACCAGATCCACGCTTGAAGTTAGCTAGGAATTGACCCTGCCAGCTGCTTCTGCGTGCATCACGCAAACCATTTACATTCTGTGCCCAAGGATATACCTGTTTGTTTGCAGTTAACTCCTCACCACGTTTCTTTTCGCTACGACGTGGGTTCGGGTTTTGTGCGATATAACCATATGCGGCATATTCCCACTCTGCCTCTGTAGGCAGACGGTAATCAGGTAAAATCAGACCTTCTTCAAAGCTGATACTTGTCGGAACCTGCTTCGTGATCGGATCTTTATAATTTTTGATGTTTTTGCCGGGAGTTGCCTGGTATTCACCTAACAGATATGCTTTTGTATTAAAGTTATCCTGTCCGCCGCCTTGCATTTGTTTTTGCAGCTCAGCTTTTTTGTTGGTGATACCTTTTTCGTAAAGGATGTTTTCGTTTACGCGATCACTACGCCACAAGCAATAGTCGTAAGCTTGTTTCCAGCTTACGCCCACCACAGGGTATAGGTTGTAAGAAGGGTGGCGGAAATAGTATTCAACGTAAGGTTCGTTGTATGCCAGCTCGCTTCTCCAAACTAAAGTATCGGGTAAAGCACGGTTGGTGATGGCTGTATCCATGAACACACGGTCGAGCCAAAAGAGATATTCACGGTAGTGAACATTCGCAACTTCTGATTCGTCCATATAAAATGAAGCGACGGTTACACGACGTGGAATGTTATTCCAGTCACGCATCACATCTTCTTCAACAGCACCCATGGTGAAGGTTCCACCTTCAACAAACACGAGTCCGGGACCAGTTTTCTGCTCCTTTTCTTTTGATACACGGAAACCGCTACCGTTTGGATCATTGTACGTCCATCCGGTTGAAGCCGATTTCTCCGGTTTCTTCTTGAATAAATTACAAGAGGTAATAAGTGTAGCCCCAATTAATAGGATACCTAGATTCTGAATGCGGAAAAGGTTTTTCATCTTTTCGTTTTGTTAGTTAACGGGTGAAGTTCAAAAATATTGTATTGGATTTCCCGACCCAAATTTTAAATTGGGCTGGCAACAAACATAGTTTAATCTTTTGGATTTTTGAAACAAAGCGGGCCTCTGTATCCATTTTTTAGTATTTCTGCTTAGCATGCCGTGAAATTACGCAGGGCTGCAGCTTTCAACCATCAACAGCTCTCTTTAACCAACAATTTGGGGAACCATTTTCAGGTATCTTTGAATCTCTCTTTTTATGCGATACACCACTGCCCTGTTACTTGGCTGCATTTTATTTTTTTCCGGTACTGCTCAGCGCATCTATCGCAGCAATTCCGTATTGGCAAGCGGAGAATGGTATAAGATATCTGTAAAAGAACCCGGGGTGTACAGGGTCAATATTTCTTTGCTGCAGTCGTTGGGGGTAAATGTCAGCAATCTGCAAAGCAGTAGTATCCGGCTGTATGGAAATGGCGGGGAAATGTTGCCGGAACAGAATACCATTATTCTGTTGGACGATCTCACAGAAAATGCCATCCAGGTAGTGGACGGCGGCGACGCTGTGATGAATGGCAGCGATTATTTTCTGTTTTACAGCAATGGTCCGCAGCAATGGATCAAAGATTCAACGAACAAGCGCTTCAGCCATCGAAAGAATTTATACAGTAACGAAGCTTTCTATTTCATCAATATCGGTGGTAGTGGGTTGCGTATTCAAAACCGAACATTTGGTGGAGCTCCCAACCGAATTGTTACGGCTTTTCAAGACCGCTATTTTCATGAACAGGATACCATCAATTTTTTACGGAGTGGAAAAGAGTGGTATGGCGAAGAATTCAGCAACACACCCGGTAGTACAACCACAAGAACGTTTTCGATCAATGTGCCAAATCTATTGCCTGCGCCTGTGCAGTTGGTTTCTAATGTGGCTGCCCGGAGTAACGGTGCGTCCAGTTCTTTTTTAATAAGAGTCAATAATGCGGCTGTTGCACAGCATACCGTTTCATCTGTAGGTACGGGCACCTACGATCCGGTGGCGTCGGCACATCAAGTCGTTACCTCTTTCAATGCGTCGCAATCAACGATCGCATTACAATACAATTACCAAACAGGCAGTGTTAATGCACAGGGCTGGCTCAATTGGTTCGAATTGTTTCCGCAGCGTCAACTTAGTATGAATTCAGTTGATCAATTACTGTTCAGAGATTGGGAAACTGTCGGGTCCGGCAACGTTGCCGAATTTCGGCTACAGGGTGCCGTAAGTAATACGTTGGTGTGGGATATAACCGATCCGTTGCGTCCACAGAACATGACCGGTTTACTAAGCGGCAATGAATTAAGGTTTGTCAATACAGCAGAACGTCTGCGTGAATATGTTGCTTTCAATCAGCAGAATTTTTTACAACCGGTTGCCGTAGGAAAAATTGCAAACCAGGATTTACATGGCGCACCAACAACAAATTACATTATTGTAGCGCATCCCTCATTACTGCAGGAAGCGCAGCGGCTGGCAAACTGGCATCGCCAAAATCAAAGCCTTACGGTAATAGCAGTAAGTACGGAACAAGTATATAATGAATTCGCTTCCGGTTCGCCGGATGCTGCAGCGATCCGCAATTTTGTAAAAATGTTTTATGATCGTGCCGGCGCAGATACTACAAAACGCCCACGTTATTTATTGTTGTTTGGAGATGCGTCGTACGATTATCTTAACCGCATCAATGGCAATACCAACCTTGTTCCATGTTATGAAAGTGAAGCATCATTAGACCCCTTGGCAACGTACACTTCAGATGATTTTTTTGGTTTGCTGGATGACCAAGATGACATCAATCGTTCCTTTCCTGTAAGTCTGTTAGATATCGGCATTGGTCGTATTCCTGCGAAGACTTTAGCAGAAGCGAAATCTGTGGTGGATAAGATCATCCGTTATCATGCCAAAGAAAGTTTTGGCCCGTGGCGGAATGATATCACATTGGTGGCTGATGATGAGGATAACAATATTCATTTGGATGATGCGGAGCTGCATGCATCAGTAATTCAGCAAAACAAAACATTCAATGTTCCCAAAATTTACCTGGATGCATATCGTCAACAGAGTGGAAGTGGCGGTAGTCGATACCCCGATGTAAACCAAGCCATCAACAGTAAAGTATTTGCGGGTACTTTAATCTGGAATTACAGCGGACATGGTGGCAGCAGGCGCCTGGCAGGCGAAGCCATCCTTGATCAGGACATGGTCAATACATGGAATAATCCGAATAAACTGCCATTGTTTATTACCGCTACCTGCGATTTTGCGCCTTACGATAATCCTTTAATAAATTCTCTGGGTGAAAATATTTTATTACGGGAACGCACAGGTGCAATTGCATTGATGACCACCACTAGAGTGGTATTTGCATTCAGCAACCGCATCATGAATAACAATTATTTCAAGCAGGCCTTGCAACCTGATGCAAATGGCGTTTTTCCAACATTAGGAGAAGCGATGAAACGGGCAAAGAATTTTACGTATCAAACGTTTGGAGATATTATTAACAACAGAAAATTCACATTGCTGGGCGATCCTGCTGTTCGTTTAGGATTTCCAACGTTGAAAGTAAAAACAACTGCTATCAATAACCAACTACCTGTTGCAGATACATTAAAAGCATTGGACAGATATACAATTAAAGGTGAAGTAACAGATGCAGCCGGTAACCGTATCAATAATTTTAACGGTAACGTATATCCTGTTATTTATGATAAAGTGCAACAGGTAAAAACAATCGGCAACGATGCCGGAAGTGTTGTAACAGATTTTGATCAGCAATCAAACATCATTTTCAAAGGCAAAGCAAAAGTTACAAATGGTGAATTCAGTTACAGTTTTGTTGTGCCAAAAGATATCAACTATCAATTTGGAAATGGCAAGATCAGTTATTATGCAGAGAATGGCAACGTTGACGGCAACGGTGCCGAAACAACAATTGTTGTTGGTGGAGCAAGTGAAAATCCTGTAACAGATAATAACGGACCGGGAATAAAAGCATACCTCAACGATGAAAAATTTGTAAACGGTGGTATCACAAATGAAACGCCAGTTTTGTTTCTAAAGCTCTCTGATTCAAGTGGTATCAATACTGTAGGAACGGGCATAGGACACGATCTTACAGCAACATTGGATGATGATAACAGTCAGTTCTTTGTATTGAATGATTATTATGAAGCCGATGCAGATAGCTATCAGCAGGGAACAGTTCGCTTTCAACTGCCTGTATTAACGGAAGGCTTGCATGTGTTGAAGATAAAAGCATGGGATGTACAAAACAACAGCAATGAATACCGTCTTGAATTTCGTGTAGTGAAAGATCAAGAATTAAAACTGGAACGTGTATACAATTATCCCAATCCGTTTACTACACGAACCACCTTTATGTTTGAGCACAACAGACCCGGCGATAACCTGCAAGTACTCATCCGCATTTTTTCTGTATCAGGAAAAATTGTAAAAACAATTCAACGTACAATAAATAATGACGGAAACCGTTCTTTTGACATTGAGTGGGACGGTCGTGATGATTACGGTGCAAAAATTGGTCGGGGTGTATATATCTACCAACTGGAAGTAAAAGATTCAAATGGTAAAAAACAAACCGCCATACAAAAGTTGGTTCTGCTCTGATAAACCAAAATCTATTATTGATTGCTTATTTAATTTTCTTCTAATTTTATGGCTCTAATTTCAACTCTTATGAGAAAAAGAAACGCATATCTTTTATGCAGCATGCTGCTTGGCATGTCCGTTCAAACCTTTGCCCAACAACCGATCAATGTTGTAACCACTGCTGTACCTATGCTGCGTATTTCGCCCGATGCACGTGCAGGTGGTATGGGTGATATGGGAATTGCCACATCACCTGATGCAAATTCATCGTTTTGGAACCAGGCAAAAATTCCGTTTGCAAAAGAACGTTCAGCGATCGCTCTCACATATACACCATGGTTAAAAGATCTTGGACTGAATGATGTATTCATTGCCACAGTTGCCGGGTATCATCAAATAGATGAACTCCAGGCAATTTCCGGTTCAATGCGTTATTTCAATCTTGGTAATATCCAGTTTACCGATTTTGCCGGTAACGATCTGCAACAATTCCGACCTCGTGAGTGGTCGTTAGATGCAGGCTATAGCCGCAAACTGAGTGATCAGATCGGTATTGGTATTGCTTTACGATTCATTTATTCAAATCTGGCAAATGGTAATACCAATGGTGTTACTTACAAGCCCGGTACTGCAGTTGCCGGCGATATCTCATTTTACTATAATGGATTGAATGATGTTGGTACAGGTTTTACAGCCGGAGCTGTAATGAGTAACCTGGGAAGTAAGATTGCTTACACCAACGATGCACGTGGTAAAGATTATATTCCTGCAAATCTTGGTATTGGCGGTATGTACACCAAAGCAATTGACGAGATCAACTCTATCAGTTTTGGTATTGATATCAATAAACTGTTAGTGCCTACTCCTCCAACTGATACATCGGGTGCAGCGAGAGATAATTATCGTAATAAAAGTGTGGTGGGCAGTTGGTTCTCTTCATTCGGTGATGCACCGGGTGGATTTGGCGAAGAGTTAAAAGAGTTCCAGATCTCTACTGGTCTTGAGTACGGTTACAATAATCAGTTTTTTGCACGTGCAGGTTATTTTTATGAAGCAAAAACAAAAGGGAACCGTCGCTTCTTTAGTGTAGGTGCCGGTGTCAAATACAATAAACTTGGTTTTAACTTCTCGTACTTAGTACCAACAGGTCAGGGAATTAATCGTAATCCTTTAAGTAATACAACACGCTTCAGTTTGTTGTTTGATTTGGGTGGCGATGGCAGCGGAACCGTTGAATAATTCACATATAGAAAAGATTTTGTCAGAAGCGGAGGTAGTTTACCTTCGCTTTTTTATTTACATTATGGCATTCAGAATTGGTTCAGGCGTTGATTATCATCAATTGGCAGAAGGTAGAAAACTTTTTATCGGCGGTGTTGAAATACCACATCACAAAGGTTCGGTGGGGCATAGTGATGCAGATGTATTGCTACATGCCATCTGCGATGCAATGCTGGGAGCGTTAGCGTTAGGCGATATTGGTACACATTTTCCTGATACATCTGCTGCGTACAAAGACATTGACAGTAAGATTTTGTTGCAGCAAAGTTTTGATAAGATCAAGGAGAAAGGCTACCGTGTAGTGAATGTAGACAGTACACTTTGTTTGCAGGCGCCTAAGATCAAACCTTATATTGCAACAATGCAGTCAACCATTGCTGCGATACTTGAGTTGGATACAGATGCTGTATCAGTAAAAGCAACTACTACTGAACAAATGGGTTTTGTAGGAAGAGAAGAAGGGGTGGTGGCCTATGCAACAGTATTGTTGGAAAAATAAAATCGCATGACCGTTAAGATCATTAATCAATCAAACAATCCATTACCGGCGTACGCAACCGAAGGCAGCAGCGGTATGGATATTCGTGCATTTGTTACCGAACCGGTTACACTTCAACCATTGGAACGGGCATTGGTCCCTACCGGATTATTTATTGCATTGGAAGATGGATATGAAGCACAGATACGGCCAAGAAGCGGATTAGCAATTAAACAGGGAATTACCTGTTTAAATACACCCGGCACCATTGATGCAGATTACCGTGGAGAAATTAAGATAATTTTAATCAACCTCAGTAACGAAATACAGTCTGTTAATAATGGAGACCGCATTGCACAAATGGTTATCCAGAAAGTAGAAAAAATTGATTGGAGCCTTGCCGTTGAACTGGAACAAACAGAACGCAGTGATGGTGGCTTTGGCAGCACAGGAAAACAATAAACAACAATGAAGCATTTTTTTTCAGTACTCTTTGCATTGGTTCTGCTATTGGCTTTTTCGGCCTGTAAGTCAACCAAAACAATTCAGCAGGCAATGGTAAAAAAAGATACCGTTGCTGTTCCTGAAGTGCCTGCTGAAAAACTTCCGACACATGAAGATACCATGAGGATGGTGAATGATGTATTAAACAATGTGCAGCAGAAGTATATTGATTTCCGCACCTTCTCCGCTAAAATAAAAGTTGATTACAGTAACAGCAAAGGGAAACAACCTGATTTTGTGGCAAATGTCCGCATGTTAAAGGACAGCCTTATCTGGGTATCACTTGGGAATGATATTGGAATTGAAGGAATACGTGTGTTGATCAGCAAAGACAGTATTAAAGTCCTGGATAAATTAGCAAATACCTATCAGGTTCGTCCATTGAGTCATATACAGGAACTCAGCCAAATACCTTTTTCATTTGCTGATCTGCAAAATCTGTTGATCGGGAATCCGATCTTTTTTAATAAAGACAGTATTACAACTTATACCAATAACGCCAACGGTTATACGCTGTTGAGTTATGCATCGTTATTTAAGAACCTGTTATCGATAGGATCTGATTATATGATCCAGAAAAGCAAGCTGGATGATAATGATCCTGCATTGAACCGCACCTGCGATCTCATCTATAGTAATTACGAATCCAAAACAGGCGTAAACTTCTCTACGCAACGCCAGATAACTATTTTGCAGCAAACTAAACTGGATGTAGAGTTGAAATTCAAGGACTACAAGTTCAATGAAGAGATGACGTATCCTTTTGCAATTCCTAAAAAATTCAAAAGAATCTGACCTGCTATACGTTTTTAGAAAACAGGGCGTTAACTCTTTTCGGGCCTCAAACCTTATTTTTGTAACGAATCAAACACGATACCTATGCTGAAAATCATATTGCTCTCTGTTTGCACATTGCTCACGTTAGCGCTGGTAGCGCAGGATAAAGCAGAACTGGAGAAAAAGCGGAAACAAACGCTTCAGGAGATCGATGTGCTCAACAAGCAGTACAGTGATGTGAAGAAGAATACGAAACAAAGTATTGGACAACTCACCCTTATTCAGAAAAAGATACAGCTTCGGAACGAAGTGATCAATAACATTAATAAGCAGGTGCGAACCATTGAACAGGATATCAATGCATCGTATATTGAGATGCGTCGACTGAAAAAAGATCTTGATACATTGAAATTAACCTATGCCCACAATGTAGTGTATGCGTATAAAAACCGCAGCAGTTACGATGTACTCAATTTTATTTTCTCGGCTACTAATTTCAATGATGCTATTCGACGTATTGCATACATGAAAGCCTATCGTAGTTACAGGGCCGATCAATTAGCAGTTATTCATAAAACAGAAGCGTTGTACAAAGACAAAATTGTACAGCTCACCAATAACCGCAAAGAAAAAAGTACGGTACTGAAAGATCAAAGTAAAGAAATGGGCGAACTGGTAAAAGATAAAGAAGAACAGGCCAGCGTAGTAAACCAACTGAAAAAGAAAGAAAAAGAGATCAATAGTAACATTGCAGCTAAACGGAAACAGGCACAACAAATGCAGGCATCCATTCAGGCGATCATTAACCGTGAAATAGCAGCTGCTAAAAAAGAGGCCGACACAAAAGCAAAAGCAGAGAGAGACCGTATTGCCAATGCAAAAAAAGAAGCTGACCGTATAGCAAAAGAAAATGCGAAGAATAACCCGGGTGCTACAACGGCACCTGTTGTTGCTGCACCCGTTGAAAAACCGGCTGCACCAGAAAAGAAAGTAAGTTATCTCGAATACAACAAAGAAGATCTTGCATTGGGTAATAGTTTTGAAGTAAACAAGGGGAAGCTTCCCTTTCCGGTAGATAATGGATTTGTTTCGATCAACTTTGGATCATATACTATCCCCGGTACTACTCTAAAAACCAGTCAGGATTTTATCACCATCGCTTCGCCGCCGGGAACATCAGTAAAAGCTTGTTTCGAAGGTGAAGTTGTGAGTGTGTTTGATGTGGGTGGCAACACCGCTGTAATGGTTCGTCATGGGAAATACTTTACCACATACAGTAATCTCAGTTCAACAACAGTGAGCAAAGGGCAAACGATCAAAACAGGCCAGGTAATTGGCCGTGTGGGAACTAACCTTGATGGGGATGGTGAATTGAATTTTATTCTGGCACGAGAAAATCAAATGATCAATCCGGCACCTTGGTTAAGAGGTCGCTGATACGTTTACAAAACGCTCATATAATTCTTCATACAAAGGAACAATGTAGTGAATATCAAATTTTGCTGCTTGTTCCTTTGCATTTTGTTTAAATAGTTGCAACTGCTCTTCATTCTTCAGTAACCCAATACCCAAACGGCTCAATTCATTTACATCGCCAATATTTGCCATGTAACCTGTTTCGCCATGAATATTGATTTCCGGAATACCACCTGCATTGCTTGATAACACCGGTACACCTGCCGCCATTGCTTCGAGGGCAGATAAACCAAAGCTTTCATATTCCGATGTAAGAATAAACAAGTCTGAAATAGCAAGGATCTCTTCCATTTCCTGTTGCTTGCCAAGAAAGCGTACATCATCACAAATGCCCAACTCACGGCAAAGTTCTTCTGCACCCGGACGATCAGGGCCATCACCCACCATCAGTAATTTAGAAGGAACAGCTTTGTTGATCTGATCAAAAATGTGAATGATATCATTAACACGTTTTACTTTACGAAAGTTACTGGCGTGTGCAATAATACGTTCGCCGTTTGGAGCCAGCACTTTGCGGAATGCATCCAATGGTTTTTTATCAAAGCGTTTTACATCCACAAAGTTGTGAATCACTTCAATTTCTTTTTCAATATGAAATGAATGATAGGTTTCTTTCCGAAGGTTGTGCGATACTGCAGTAATGGCATCGCTTTCGTTGATCGAAAATGTAACAACCGGTTCAAAGGTTTTGTCTTTTCCAACCAGTGTTATGTCCGTTCCGTGCAGCGTTGTAATCACGGGAATATCTTTTCCTTTTTTCTTCAAGATCTGTTTGGCCATATAAGCCGCTGATGCATGCGGAATGGCATAATGCACATGCAGCAGATCCAGATCGTTATTGATCACCACATCCACCATTGTACTTGCCAACGTGGTTTCATACGGCGGATAATCAAACAAGGGATAATGCGGTACACGTACTTCGTGATAAAATATATTTGTAAAAAAACCACTCAGCCGTACCGGTAGTTGATACGTGATAAAATGTACAGAATGGCCTTTCTCTGCCAATGCTTTTCCCAACTCCGTAGCCAATACTCCACTTCCGCCAAACGTGGGATAACATACAATACCTATTTTCATTGATTCTTTTTTATAGTTACAAACCTCTGGGAGGATTGTTTAATTGATAGGACAAGTGTCATTTATCATGCCAGAGGGTTTGCCACTGATGATTTGACAGGTTACAGCTACGAAGTTAGCATTTTCAGACAACCCGCATTTTTGAATGGCTACCGCTTGTAAAAAAGCAGTTTTTACAGCAACATCTCTTTTTGTGGGTTTGCAGAGTTGTTCTATTTTGGGCATTCCAATCAACTTTTCTAAAAGCATGAGAACAATTCAATTCGCCATCGCCTTCAGTTTTATGGCATTAACAGCTGCTGCGCAAAAAAATGATTCTGCAATGTTTAAACGCATTGCTGATAATGTGTTTTATCACAGCACAGCTTACGATAATCTGCGTTTCCTATGTAAACAGGTAGGGCCACGTTTAAGTGGATCGCCGCAGGCAGAAAAATCGGTGAAGGAAACTTATCGTATGATGAAAGAAATGGGTGCCGATACAGTGTACCTGCAGGAGTGCATGGTGCCGCATTGGGTACGTGGTGCAAAAGAAAGTGCTTTATTGGTGGATGAAAAAGGTGCAACCGTTTCACTGAATGTGTGTGCATTGGGCAATAGTGTTGGCACAGGTAAGCAGGGTATAAAAGCCGAAGTGATCGAAGTACGCTCGTTCAAAGAACTGGATGAGTTAGGTGAAAAAGGGGTGAAAGGGAAAATTGTCTTCTATAATTTTCCGATGAACCCAACCAATGTTGAAACCTTTCGTTCGTATGGTGAAGCAGGACAATTTCGTGGACGTGGCCCTTCAATGGCTGCCAAGTATGGCGCTGTTGGTGTAATGGTTCGTTCATTGGCAAGTAATATTGATGACTATCCGCATACGGGTACAACCACGTACAACGATTCATTTCCAAAAATTCCAGCCATTGCTGTTTCAACCCGCCATGCAGAATATGTAAGCAGTGAATTGAAAAAGAAAAAAAGATTTCAATTGTATTTCCGCACAGAGTGTGTGATGCTGGCAGATGTAAAAAGTCATAATGTAATTGCAGAAATAAAAGGAACAGAATTTCCCAATGAGATCATTACTGTTGGCGGTCATTTGGACTCATGGGATCTGGGTGAAGGTGCGCATGATGATGGTGCAGGTTGTGTACAGAGTATGGAAGTGATTCGAGTGTACAAACAACTTGGAATTAAACCGAAGCGTACCATTCGTGTAGTGATGTTTATGAACGAAGAAAACGGATTACGTGGTGGACGTAAATATGCTGAAGTAGCAACTGCTGAAAAAAATAAGAAATTCATTTTTGCATTGGAAAGTGATGCAGGAGGCTTTACGCCGAGAGCATTTGGTTTTACTGCAGAAGAATCAGTGTTAAATAAACTCCGTAATTGGGTGCCGCTGTTTAAACCATATGGTGTGTATGAATTTTCTGCCGGTGGTGGCGGAGCTGATATTGGTCCGTTGCGTCCATTAGGTACAACACTGGCAGGCTTACGTCCTGATTCACAGCGTTACTTCGATCATCATCATGCTGCGAACGATGTATTTGAAATGGTAAGCAAGCGTGAGCTGGAGTTAGGTGCTATCAATATGGTATTGCTGTTATACGTAGTTGATCAATATGGATTATAACAAAACAATGAATGTGAATGAGTGATCCTCATTCACATTCATTGTTCAATACTTCTACTACTTTATTGTAATATTCAACGGCCCGTTCAGGTGTGCTGCCAATGGAAACAAGTCCTACTTTTCCGTATTGCGACAACGCACTGATCAAGTGAAACATCACACCTTCTTCCAACGCATTGCTGTAGTGTAAGCCATTGATCATTGCAATTTCAATCAGGTCGTGTGGAGTAAGACCTTTGTAGCAATCACGTTGCAAATTATCTGTTGTAAAATAATAGCGCTTCTTTCCATCGGGCATAAAGTATTCTCCTTTTTCAGGATCATAATCTCCTTCAGTTAAAAATTGCAACATGAGATAGGGGTGTGTGGTGCCGCCTTTTCGTAAGTTGATCTCAAGTGCGTAATGAGTAAAGCTATCGCCTGTTTTTGTACTCATGAAATCAATCCCGAATCGTCCAAGAACACCCAACTCTTTCATACCTTCTGCAATGCGATGGCCCAAGCGACCAATTTCTGTTGCATAGGCTTTATCAGCAGGAAAAGTAGCACCTAAAAAGATCTGGTTATTATCGCCGCCAAGCATTTGATCGTGTGTTGATAATACAGTCACATTACCCAACGGGTTAATACGGCATTGTACAGAAGGTGATGTAACAAGTTCTGCTTCCAGAAATTCTTCCACAATGCCTTCCATTTCTTCAAACTTTTGAAAGAACACTTCACTTGTAAGATTTGCTGCAACAATTTTCAATTGTTCATCAAGATGTTCGCTGATCCAGCTATACAATGAATCATCGGCAGGTGCATTCTTGTAAGAAAACACGGCGTTACCTTCACCGGAAAAACCATCATTCATTTTTACAACCGCTTTCTGTAATGCGGGGTGGCGTTGTTTCAGCAGCACAAGACAATCGATCACTTCAGTTTTATTTTTTACATCTTCAAAACCATCGGGTGTACGGATGTTTAGCGATTTGAATAATTTCCTGCCTGCACTTTTAGTTCCTAAGTAATTCAGATCAGGATCGCAACCATAGATGGGAATATTCAATTTCAATGCAAGCGATTGTTCATATTCCGTAACATTAAAACAAGTGATATGCGCAGGCGCATGCGGGTCAATATGATTTCTGATCCGTTCGATCAAACGAGGCCTGTTCAAAATTTTTTCAGTGAGTGGAACAGATGAAGAATCAAAGCAACTCAATAAAGTAAGCCGTTGCCTTGCGTGATAACCTGTAATGCCGGGTAACAGATGCAGGTAGTAGTCAATAATTGCAGGATCGATCGGTACACTGGTTACATAAATAACACGTGTACGGGGCATACGCAGCAACATCAGTAAGCAAAGCAAACGCTCTTCATAAAACACATGTCCTTTTACTTTTGAAAGGATGGTATGATCGAGCGTAAGGCTTGGAATGACCACAACAGTTTTTGCAGCCAGTTTATCAGGGAACGTTGTTCTGAATTGTTCACCGAGTTGATCTTTCAGTTTGTTGAATAGCTCTTTCTCATTTGCAGAAAGTGTATGCACCGATGCAGGTGCAATTGCTGTGTGCGGGTGTTGCTGAATAATGTTGGGCATCCCACAATATATAAAATGAACAACAGGAAGTCAAGCCTGCTGCTAAACAGGCAAAGTAACAGGTTGCAGCTTACCGACGGGATACTGTCGTTCACCGATTTTTAGCGGCTGCTTCTCTATCAACTGTTGCCCATTGTTTGATGTGATGATAGTTTTGTTCTAAATTCATAAAAATGACAAGCAATTGTATGGGAACAAACAATAGATCAAACGAAAAGTGGATCGGGTTAACAATACTTGGAGTAGGTGTACTGATTCTGTTACGCAATCTCAATCTTCCGATTCCAACGGTTTTCTTCTCCTGGCCAATGATCTTAATTGCTATCGGCTTAGTGGTAGCACTGAAGGATAATTTTAAAGGGAATTCGTGGATCATCCTGATGGGATTGGGTGCCTTCTTCCTGTTTATAAAAACACATCCGGAATGGAACCTGCGTATATTCATTGCACCGGCTATTCTCATTGCGATTGGCTTAAGTTTTTTGTTCCGCAGGAAAGGCGGGTTCATTATTGATAAGCGAAAAGATTCCATTACAACGGAAACGATTCCTTATACAACCGATAGTTCCACTTCCGGAACCACTGCTGTTGAAGACGAAGATAAGATTGATGTGGCAGCAGTTTTTGGAGCGGTAAAACGAAATGTGTATTCAAAGAATTTCAAAGGAGGCGAATCAGTGGCTGTGTTTGGTGGTTCTGAAATTAACCTGGCCCATGCTGATTTTAACGGCACAGTAAAACTGGAAGTGGTGAATGTTTTTGGAGGCACTACCTTATTTGTTCCGGCGCATTGGCAAATACGTAGCGAAGTAGTGGCCATTTTTGGTGCCATTGAAGATAAGCGTCAGCGACCTGCCGGCGTAAGTACAGATAAAATATTAGTGATCGAAGGCTTTGTGATGTTTGGCGGCATTGATATCAAATCGATCTGATTGTAAACACTGCATATTTTCAAATGAACAATTTTTAGTTCAAGTACGAATGTCGAAGTTAGAAATACGTACTTCTGTTAACCATTAACCTTTATCATCTAATCAACTGCATTCATGAACTGGTATCTAGTTAAAATGGTTTTTCAAATCATTTGCGGTAATGGAAAACATACAGCACAGTTTGAAGAACAATTACGTTTAATTCAGGCTGCTGATGCAAACGGAGCTGTAAACAAAGCAACGCTGCTTGGGAAAAAGGAAGAGCAAATGTTCTTCAATCATGCGCAACAAACTGTTTGCTGGAAACTGATCGCTGTCACCGACATCTATCCGTTTAATGCAGAGCTGGATGGAGCAGAAATTTTTTCACGTATCAGTGAAGAAGAACAAGCTGCATCGTTTATACATACGATGCAGATGCGGTCGACTGATGTTGCGGAACGCATCGCCGGTATTTATCAATCCTAAACAACTGTAAGTGGCTATTTCACCTTTTCGTACACGGCAATTCATGATTCCCTTCTGCATCAGTTGGTTCATATGGATCAGTGTGCAGGAATTGGCGTTGTACCAAATGGGATTAACCTGGTTTGAAGCGTTAACCGATAGCATTGTAAGTAATAGTTTGCTGATTTATGTCTCGATGTTGATGTTCACCATTCTACGGTTTTATTTACCCCGCACCAACAGTGTGTTGAATCTTTTTATGTGGGTGATATTACTTACAACAGGTTGGTTCTTTGCAACTGATAAATTACTCGATTGGATCTATGGAACGAATCAACACTACCAGTCAATTGTAAATAATACATGGCCCATTCGTTTTGCCATTGGTTTTTTGATCAATGGATGCATCAGTGTAATTGGTTATGCTTATTTCAACTGGCAGGAACGTGCTGAAACAGAAAAGAAAAAAACAGAGGCCGAGCAATTAAGTAAGGAAGCTGAATTGTACAAACTGCGCCAACAACTGCAACCGCATTTTTTATTCAATGCACTCAATTCAATCAATGCGTTGATTGGTACAAGACCGGGCGAAGCAAGAGAAATGGTGCAGCAACTTTCTGATTTTTTACGCACTACGTTGAAAAAAGAAGAGCAACAATGGATACAACTGGAAGATGAAATTCATTCTTTGCAATTATATCTTGAAATTGAAAAAGTGCGGTTCGGTCACCGGTTACATACGCAACTGGAATTCGATGCAACTGCATGGAAAATGCAGGTGCCGGCATTGTTACTGCAACCATTGGTGGAGAATGCCATCAAGTTTGGCTTGTATGATACAACAGGTGAAGCACGAATTTACCTGAAAGCAGATGCAGCAGATGGACAACTCATGATAACCGTTGAAAATCCATTTGATGTTGAAACGGCAGCTGCGCAGAAAGGAACTGGCTTTGGATTAAGTTCGGTACAGCGCAGATTGTATTTAATGTTTGGGCGCAATGATTTGCTGCAAACAAGTACAAAAGAAAATATCTTTATCACAAAGCTGTTGATACCACAACCAACGGGTGTCTGATATATTTGAAGTACGAAGTATGAGGTACGATAAGTGTCAGATCATATAATTTATAAGCAATGCAATACAGAGTTTTAATTATTGATGATGAACCGCTGGCCCGCAGTATGGTCAATGAATATTTGCAGACACATCCGCAGTTAATTGTTGTGGAAGAATGCAGCAATGGATTTGAAGGAGTGAAAGCCATACAGCAACACAGTCCCGATCTTATTTTCCTTGATATACAAATGCCAAAGATCTCCGGCTTTGAAATGCTGGAACTGTTGGAAGAACCACCGGCTGTTATTTTCACCACAGCGTTTGATGAATATGCTGTGCAGGCGTTTGAAAAAAATGCAGTTGATTATTTATTAAAGCCGTTTTCACAACAGCGGTTTGATAAAGCCATCAGCCGATGGATGGAACAGGATAAAGCAATAACAGTTGCAGCTACCGAACAGGTGTTGAAAGATGCAGCCAAACATCCGGCGCAGGCAGAACGTGTTGTTGTAAAGAACGGAACCAAGATCACCATTATTCCGGTGCAGGATATTCAATACTTAGAAGCAGCAGATGATTATGTAAAGATCATCACTGCAACCGGCAGCTTTCTGAAAAAACAAACCATGAGTTATTTTGAAGAGACACTCAATGCGTCTTCTTTTGTACGTACTCATCGTTCATTTATGGTGCGTGTACAGGAGATCACCCGCATTGATCCGTATGAAAAAGAGAATCATGTAGCCGTATTACGTTCGGGTGCAAAAATTCCGGTGAGCCGTGCAGGGTATCCGAAGTTGAAGGTGATGTTGGGGTTGTAGTCCTGACATTATTAATAACTTTAATTAGCTTATGTCGGTACAATAAGCTCATTTACTTGAACCTACATTTTTCGTGTTGAAGCTAACGTCGAAAATACTATCGATTATCAAAAAAATAGAATCAAAATATGAGTGGCTGGTATCTTTATAACAAGTACAGGAGTTTGTCTATAAAGCTTACCTTTTTTTTGCTTATTGTAATGGCGTTTCTTATGATCCTTAATATACTTTTTGTTTCACCAAATATTGAGTCAGCAAAGAAAGTAGATAGCTTAAATAAAATAAAAGAACCTGCAACGAATAAAAAAATCTTTGGAAATTAAAAAATTAGATCTGCTGAAATTTGATGGATTTCGACGGTACATTGAGCATACTTTGTACTTCCACCTTTGCGCCTCCCACTTTCGTCAATCACCATTCCTGCCCCACCCAAACAGCACCGCCAATACTATCACGAACAGCATTGCTGTCAGCCGCTTTGATATTATTTTCTTCACGCCAGCGGAGTAATGCAAAAAAGGCTGCATAAAATGCTTCTTTGTGTACACCCTCTGTTAACGGAAGTAATTGTTCGGCCGAAATATAAAACGAGGATGCTTGTCCGCCCAGTGCCAGATCGATCTGCTTCAACTCACTCACTACGTTCACTCCTGTAATTGCAGCAACGGCAGCGGCATCGCCCAACTGGTGCGTGAGTTTTGTGGCAGGCGAATCAATAGCCGTGTGGCCATACAATCCAATCAACTGTACCTGGTATTCCAATTGATTGGCGATAATAAATTCGTTGGCCGTTGCGGCGATCCAGTGCCCATAATCAACATGCAGTTGCATGTAATCAACAGCCGGAAGTGTAGCAGCTTTTTCCAATCGACCCCACAATTCCTGTGGGTAGGGAATAGAAGCTGTTTGACGAATTTCAACGGCCCATTTCTGTCCGCTTACTTCAAAAGAGGCGAAAACCAGTTCCAGTTGTTGTGCTGATGCATTGCTGGCAATTCCCAAAGCCCGGTAAACCATTCCGTATAAAAATTTTCGATTGCAGATTTTATTCGTCCGGCAATCCTGTTCACAATTTATCTGTTAGATTTGTAAAAGTACGATAGCGGCTTCAAGATTGATGCGTTACGCAAGGAGAAACCATCTTTCAACCACTGTCATCAATCGAAATTTTCAACCCATGGTGATCAATTTAAGTAAGGAACATTCGTTGGTAAGCAACTGGGTAGCCGAGTTACGGGATACCGAAATTCAGACCGATCGTATGCGTTTTCGCCGTAACCTGGAGCGGATTGGCGAAGTGGCTGCCTACGAAATCAGCAAGGAGCTGGCATGGGAAGAAATAGAGATCACCACCCCGTTGGGTACGGCTCCATCAAAAATGTTGAAGAATCAACCGGTACTGGCCACAATTTTGAGGGCAGGTTTGCCGTTACATCAGGGATTGTTGAATTATTTCGACCGTGCCGATAATGCGTTCATCTCAGCTTATCGTAAACATCACCGGGATGGAACGTTTGAAATCAGCCTGGATTATATCAGTTGCCCCAGTATAGAGAACAGAGTAGTGATCATTGCAGATCCCATGTTGGCAACGGGTAGTTCATTGGTAAAAACGGTGCAATACCTGCGGGATGAGGGATTGCCGTCGGAAATTCATATTGTGTGTGCCATTGCCTGTACCGTGGGGATCGAATATGTACATCGCAACGAGCCCAAAGTAAAGATCTGGTGCGGCGCCATTGACGATGAATTAACAGCGAAGGGTTATATTGTGCCGGGTTTAGGCGACGCCGGCGACCTGGCTTACGGAACGAAATTGCAGATGTAACAGAACAACCAAAACAAAAGACAGAACCAAATAAATCGACTTTTTTAAAACCAATAACCTTAACCAAAGCGAAAGCAGCATTTGAACGCTGAAAAACGTCTTTCATAACAATTGCTCTGATGAGAAAACTTATACTACTACCTCTGCTCGTGATCGTGTTGCAATCCTATGCACAGGATCCTAACTTTTCACAATTCTTTGCATCGCCTCTTACATTAAATCCTGCTTTAACAGGCAAGTTTAATGGACAGGTACGTGTAGCAGGTAACTACCGGAACCAGTGGCCAACGATCAATAATGCCTTCCGTACCGGAACAGCCTCTGTTGATTTTGGAATATTGGGTAACCGTATACCTGAGTTTGATCAGTTTGGTGTTGGTGTAATGGGTATGTATGATGTGAATGGTGATGGTGTGATGAAGAACAGTTTCTTCTCCGGATCGGTGGCGTATCACAAAGGAATTGATGAAGATGGCTTCCACCAGATCGGTGTGGGCTTCAGCGGTTCATACGCACAACGCCGGTTAGATTTCGGTAAGCTTGATTTTGAAGATGAGCTTACAAGCCTTGGTTTTACAGGCAATACGGCGGAACTTAATGGCATTAATACCGGGTTCTTAAATATCAATTATGCGGATGTAAATGCAGGTGTTATTTACAATGGCGCTACCAACGAGTATAATAATTTCTATATTGGTGCTTCGGTGTATCATATCAATCGACCCAAAGTAAGTTTTTTGGGAGCAGATTATATTATGAATCCCCGCTTTACCATTCATGGCGGTGGTTATTTTCCCATTGCTGATGCTACTACTTTATTTGTGAGTGCCAACCATCAACGCCAAGCCGGTGCAACAGAAACCATTTTTGGTGCGGCTGTTGGATTTACCGTGAACCAGGATTTTGAAAGTCCTACCGATGTATATGCCGGTGCATTTTTCCGTTATGGTGATGCATTGATTCCTTACGCCGGATTAGAATTTGGCAATTATCGTTTAGGTATTTCGTACGATGTGAATGTATCACGTCTTGCAGCTGCATCGCAACGCAGAGGCGGTATGGAAATTTCATTGATCTGGATCAAAAAATATGTTGATCCAAATCGTAAGAAGTTGAATTGTCCAAGATTCTAAGCAGATTTTTTTAGCTTCATTTTTATATAGTCAGCTAATTGCAGTTTTCCCAACTTGGGTGCAATTGTATCATGCTGCATCACTTCTAGAAAAAATGCAAACTTGTCATGCATGTTTTTATTGAACAGTTTCAGTAAAGGCAACATCGATTTTACAAGGCCCAATGGAATGGTTCTGATCTTTTTTTCCGGCTTAATTACTTTCTGTATAATTTCATTGATCTGTTTGCGGCTTACTACTTCGGGTCCTCCGATTTCAATTGTACTTACATCTTGTGTAATGGCATTGATGCATACAGCTGCCACATCAGCTTCATAAACAGGATTGGTGAGTTTATCGCCTTTGCCGATGTTTATCAATCTTCCTTTTTCTGCCAGTTCAAACAAATCAATAAAAGCACTGAAGAGGGCTGGAGGTTTTACAATGGTATAATTAAGGCCAGATCGCATCAGCCGTTCAGCAAATTGCTGGTGTACATGAAAATAGGTGAGATGAGGATAACGCTCTGCATGAAACGCAGAGACATAAATAAATTTTTTCACTCCGGCTTTTAGTGCTTCTGCAAGAATTAGTGTATTGGCGGTAAGATCAATATCCATAAAAGAAGCTGCACTGTTATCATTGATGGAAACAGATTTTCCCAATGCTGAGATCACCACATCAAAGCCATTGCAGCAATGCTCAAGTGATGAAGCTTTTGTTACATCTGCTACAAGTAGTTTACAGTTGACTGTTTGCTGCAGTATTTCTCCTTTTGTTGTATTACGAACAACTGCAGTTACATCATAGCCCTGTTTTACAGCTTCTGATGCAATGCATTTACCAAGGTTGCCTGTGGCGCCAAATAGAATGATCTTCATGATTGACAGGTTTGATCTGTTTACATTATCCGATGAATAGCAGTATGATCAAAGTAACAAAAAGCAAGCTGAGCGATAACAGGTAAAGTGAACGAAACTTCGGTTTGTGCCGAATGAGTTGTACAATTAATACGATAGGCAGTACAACTAACATCAATAACATGGGTATGGAAACTATCTCATAAAAGATACCGGTTACTTTGAACTGATATACATCAACCAACTGTATCAATAACCAGAAGAGGCATGTAAATAAACTTAACCAAAGCAATATTTTTTCTGTTTTGGTTGTTGAAGCCGTCATGCTGTTTAAAATTTGTTAACTGAATATACAACACATTTCGCTGGCAGTACCTTTCAAGCAATGCATCAGTTAGCATCATCAACATGCAGCAAATAAAAAAGCAGGGCCTTTGCCCTGCTCTTACTAAAAACTACTCACCATCAAGCTTAAAATCCTAAACCGATTGCGAAAGCGGTAATTGCACCGCCGGTGAATTCAAAATTAGCCGGTGAAGGAGAAGCCGATCCGTTGCTTAAATTGATTTTATGTAAACGTGTTTTTCCATCAACAGTTAAAACTGCCCAGGCATTTCCACTCGTGCCACCAATGTCAAAACCACCTACTGCTGTTGTATTTAAACCAAGGTCACCAATAGCAACCAGTGTTCCACTATTTGGCGGATCCTGTTTGTATAATTTATCTGCTGCCGGATCAATATCAAACAACACCGTTGTTGTTGCTCCTGCAAAATTATTTGTATAAGCTGCACCACCTACAGAAGCGCCTTCCGTTAAGCTTCCATCTACAAATGCAACTAAACCAGTTACAGGATGTACCCGAAGATTTAATCCAACATTACTTACAATGCGAATGCGGTCAACGGTTGGATTAAAATCAAAACCAAAATCAGTCCCTGTAAGCAATGTTGAAAACTGCGTACCTACTTTTGCTGCTGCACCGTTTGATGTATTGATAGTGTACAAATTGCTTTGGCTGCCCAATGCATAGAGTTGTCCGTTTGCAGGACGAAAATCGATACCAACAATTGTTTCGCCCATTGCAGTACCTGTAATTGATTTACTCACGGTAACTGGTGCATCAGGATTTAAAATGAGTAAGGTGTTTCCGTTTTGTACTGCATACGCAACAGGAAGTGTAGGAATCGCAATGCCTCTAACACTTGTTGCTCCGCCAAGCATTCCAACATTGGTTGCTTTACCGGTTGAAAGATCAATAGTGAAAACAGAAGGTGTGCTGCCACTGTTGTAAACTGCCAAGCCAATATTTTCTGCTGCTGCAATATCAAACTCTCCTGTTCCTGACAAATCAATACCCAGGTTACCAACGGCCATTAAACCTCCTGCATTTGGAGGATCTTGTTTATAAAGAATATCATTGTTTACATCAATATCAAATAACACAGTAGCAGAAGCGCCTGCTTTATTTTCAGTATAGGCTGCAGAAGAAATATTTGCATTTGCTGTGCCGCCAATATTCAACGATCCATCGGTGAATGCAACTGTTCCTGTTTCTGGATTTAAACGAAGATTTTGACCTCCCGTAGAAATTAAACGGATACGGTCAACTGTTGGATTAAAATCGAAAGCAGCTACATCGCCGGCCAATGCAGGTGTAAATGCACCTGTGCCGATGGCTCTTGCTTCGCCTGTGGTAGTGTTAATTACATAAATGCGGCTGCTGCTGCCAACACCGTAAAGTTGTCCGGTTGCCGGACGAAAATCAATTGCCAGCATTGTTTCAGCCGATTGCATACCTGAGATCGATACGCTTGAAATTGCAGTTTCAGGTTTTGATGCATCAAATTTTGCAAGGGTGTTTGTGTTGATCAATGCATAAAATTCGATCTTGGGGCCTTTGCCATTTTTATTACCATCATTGATCTTGCTACAGCTGATCGTAAGTACGGAGCAAAGAATTACAATGAGGGCAACGAGTTGAGTTGTCTTCTTCATACGTGTGAGTTTAGAACTTAGGTACGAAGAACAGAGGCATACAGATTTTCCTTTCAGGAAAAAACAAAAAAGGCTGACTCATTTCTGAGCCAGCCTATCATCGTTCATCAGGAAAAGAACTATTTATTGATCATCAATTTCTCTGTTCGTAAAATAGTACCACTTGCCGTTGTAATACGGAGCACATACATGCCACCTGGTAATTCACTTGTTTCCATACGGGTTGCAACTCCGTTTGCTGCCTGCTGCTTCACTTTGCGTCCCTTCACATCAAACAATTCAATAAGACGTCCTGCTTCGTTGCTGTAATTATACACAACAATAAAGTTGGTGGCAGGGTTCGGATAAATATCAATTGTTTTATCCTTTTTCTCTTCCTGCACAGGTTGGGTAGTTTGAACATATTGACGGAACGAACCATTGTTGAAGGTAAACTCCATGATACTGCCAGGGTTTGCCGGAGCAGTTGTTACATTGCCCGTTGGTCCGGAGGTGGAGCCACTTGAATCACAAGCCACATAAATTTTTAATCCATCGGCACTTACTACCACATCACGAAAGCGACCCATTCCACGGAAATAATTAATGGTATCGGAAATAATTTGCGAACCATCATTACTTAATTGATAACGGGTAATGGTGCCAGCTTTCAACATTGCTACAAGTAAAGAATTTTGCCAACCCGGAATCGCAGAGCTGCCGTAAAACTCAGTACCCGATGGAGCCATCGATGGCCACAACATATTATCGCCACCGGTTGGAGGATTCACAGAAGGGAAAATAGAACGCAACGGTTCTTTTGCGTTTAAGGTTGCACAATTCAATTGCTCGTTCACAACATTGAAGCCGCCAATGTTTCTGCCATTGTAATTACCATCGCAATAACCTGCTACTTGCGGCCAGCCAAAATTGCGCCCGTTCTCAATGATGTTTACTTCGTCATCACTGAAAGGACCGTGTTCGGTACTGTATAAGAAGTTTGTTCCGTTTACATTGCCCCACACCAAGCCTTGCGGATTACGATGGCCGAGAGAATATACCGCAGTCGGTTGTCCGCCACTTGTAAACGGATTATCAGCAGGGATCCAGGAGCCACTTACTAATTCTGTATTGAAGCGAAGAATTTTTCCTTCCAGGATAGAAAGGTTTTGTGAATTATTTACACGGCTGATATTATCAAACTGTCCGGCACCCATATCACCCACACTGAAATATAATTTCTCATCGGGGCCAATGGCAAGTCGTGCTGAATTATGATCGTTACTGCCGGGAATATTTTCGAGGATTGTAACCGGCTCAATTAATGTTTGAGTAAATGCATCATACGTGTAACGCTCGATCCGCATTCTTCGTACGGTTGAGCTGAGCGATTGATATGTGTAAGCGATATAGACAAATGGTTTGCCGGTGAGGAAGGCCGGGTGCAATGCAAGGCCCATCAAGCCATCTTGTCCGCCAACACGAACCATCTTGGAACCAAGTGTTAATACAATACGTTTAACTCCTGTTGTTGGATTCACAAAACTAACGGTGCCGCCAAACCGCTCAGTGTACCAGAGATTATCATCCGGTCCATATACAAGATCATGCGGCATGCGCTGTCGTGCTATAACGGTACGTACACTGAATGATTCTGATGCAAGCGTTGCAGAAAGTGTAGTAACAGGAAACACAGCACTGGTTGATTCGTTCCCAACGGCATCTTTTGCACGAACCGTCATGTTATACGTTGTGTTTGCAGCAAGACCGGTAACACTATATGAAGTGCCAATCAATGCAGCGCTATTCATCTTTACTCCATTGCGGTATACATCATATCCGGTTACTGCAACATTATCGGTTGATGCGTTCCATTTTAATACAAACGATGTGTTGGTAATAAAATCAGCTGAAACATTTGATGGGGCAGATGGGGCTTCGCTATCAGTTACTAACTGAGTGGAAAGACTGCTGCCCGGAATTACTTCACTGGGTGCAGCACTGCTTTGACCCGGCTTTGCCCAACCAACAGAAAGATTGTCGTTTCCGGTTGTTTCTTTCATCAATGCTTCCACATAATATTTTACACCGGCAACCAATACAATGCCCGCCGATTTTTGTGAAGTTGAAGCATTCCATTGACGATATTTACACGCTTTAGAAGTATATGCAATTCTTGTTTTATTCAGCGGAAGAGCTGTACTGCTTAGCCATAATTCGCCTGCATTGTCAGCAGCTATCCAGAAATAATATGTGCCCGTTGTAGGCACGCAGAGATAGCCATTCATCCTGATGCCAATGTTGTTGCCAAAGTTGGTTGGCATCTCAAACGTTGTTCGTGTGCCCGTTACAGATGGATTGTTTGGATAATTGGCATTGGAAGTAAGATTACTGATGTTGCCACCGGTAACGTTATTCCATTGTTGATAGTTGATGCTTCCCATGCCTGTACATTGAGCAGAAAGTTGATGGAACAGCACGAGAGAAAGAAATGAAAGCAGTAGTTGTTTCATTGTAATGTAGATTTTGGGGAGTTTGGTTTACTAATGTCAAATTAACTCTTTTTTTTTGATACAGAAATCGAATTAAAAAATGAAGATATGTACATGGACTAAACAATTTCAATGCTCATATACTTGTTGAGCAGACAATGCAACAAATGCAACAAAATATAATTGTTGCATTTGTTGTTGAATAGTTCTTTTTTATGTGAAGTATATTTATGAAAATTGTAATGGATCGAAAGCGGATCTTTCTTATTGTAGTAAACTGAAGTTTCCCCGAAGACGGATTTGTTTACCGGTTTGTGGATTAACAAATGCTATTTGATAAACATAAACACCGGGCGGTTGTTTCGATCCGTTGAAACTGCCATCCCATCCTTGTAATGGATCTTTTGAATTGTATAACAGAGTTCCCCATCGATTATAGATTCGCATACTGAATGCAGTTGTATTCGCTGAGCCGTTGATGCGAAATACATCATTTAATCCATCTTCATTTGGAGTAAAAGCAGATGGTATATATGTACCGCAATTTGTTATTTCCAGTAAAGCAGTTGCCGTATCGTTGCCACATGTATTTGTAACTATAACTGTATAAATTCCCGGTTGTGTGGCGTTTAAAACAGAATCAGAACTACCATCCTGCCATAAAAATTGCAGGTCTGTACCAGTTGTAACAGGATTCAATAAAATTGATTCCCACGTACAAATTTTTTCATTGGAAGTTAGTTTTACAACAGGATATTCTACAACGGTAATAGTTTTTGTAAGAGTTGGAGAGCATTGCCCTGTATCAGGTAAAAAGCTATAAGTAGTTGTTCGCTGATTGTTCAACTCCGGTTGCCAGGTGCCCCTGATACCATTCAGTGAAATTGTTGGCAAGGCAGTGATCGTTTCGTCTTTGCAAATTGTATCTGCAATTGAAAACAATGCTTCAATGGGCGAGCCTGTAACGACAGTTGCTTTTTCGGTAGTGCTGCTGCAACCGGTTTCAGAATTTGTAATGGCAACCGAATATTGACCGGAAGTGGTTACAGGAAATGATGCTACGTTACCGGGGTTTGTAACTCCTGACGGCACCGTCCAATTATAAACATAAAGAGCACTTACTGCAGGTGTGGCTATGAGGAGTGCCGGATTCACTTCACATGTAGAAGGGTTGTTTACCGAAACGATGGGGTTTGGGTTTACCGTGATTGTAAAAAAAACAGTGCGGGGATTTCCGCAGTAGTCGATGTAGTTGCAGGTGATCACTTCGTTTTTTATTGCTGTAAACGTAGCGGTCCGGGTTGTTGAAGTGGAACCATTGCTCCATGAATAATTAGTGGCCAATGCAGGGGCAGTAAGAGTGAAATTGCTTCCCTCACAAACATTGAGGTTATTGTTGTTATTACTTTCGATCCCGAACTGCTGGAGATTTTTTGAAGTGCCTGTTGCTCCGGCGATCGACCAAAAAACAAGATTGCTGTTATTGAAACGGTTCGCAATATGGTTGCCGGTTGAACTGGCCCTGAGAACATCGCTGAAATAAACATTTATTTTCTGTACCGAAGCGCTGATATATTCCCATTTGATCGCAACGGAATACCATCTTCCATTTTCAACATTGCTGCAATCATTCAGCAAGCATATAGGCAATGTATTCCCGTCCATTATGAAACCTGTTGCATCTAAAATTCCATCTGCATAAATACCTAAATGATCGTTGTTGATATCATGAAAAGCAGGAAGATCATTCCAGCTGTCAAATTCGACAATTAGAGAATTGGGAATGCCTTTTACTCCCAGCCCATTGCCGGTTGTAAGCTGTGGGTTACAAATATTGCTCATCAAAAAAGCAAAACCATCAGCACCCGTTGCATCATTCAATCCAAAATTCAACAGGAAATTGAGTGTAAAATTTTGGGTGAGATCGAGAGGGTACAGGTTGGTAGCCATACCCGCCTGCGAAAATTCATTAGGTGTGATAATGTAGGTATACGCACCAGTTTGCGAAGCATTTCCATGCGTCGAAAACTGCTGCGCCTGCACCTCATGCTGTAACAACATGAAAAGGCCTGCCACAATGGTAAAATTCAGCTTATTAATGGCCATTGAAAAGAAACGAATAAACCTGAGTGATTGTTTAAAATATGTATTTACAGGCAACAGATTCTTAGAATGGCACAAGAAATGGGGCCTGTATGAGCAAATTGATGTAATGTCCGTCGTTTGTTTTTCGGGTAATTGTAGTACATCCTGCTATCCACTTTGTAGTTGATTTTAACACGTGTACTTTCTTTACACACCCACTAAGTACAGCCACTTAGAAGCGGTGCATGCTGCTGTTTGTTTTTGAAAATACAGTTGCAAAATAGTTGGGGCGTGGGTTTGGCGGATGTACTTTTACATCATCGAAGCAGAAAACAATATCCAATTAGAAAGACCGAAAAAAATCCAAACCCAAGAACGAAGATCCAAATCCAAACCTAAAAACCAACATCCAAATCCGAACCCTGCTGAAAAGCAGCATTGAAAACCAAAGATCCAAAAGCCGCCCGTTTTAAATTACGGCTCTATGAAAACCAAGTGACTTCTGTACCCTGCGAAAAGGATAACACGGACAAGACCAAAAAGCATTGAAGTCATTAAAGCCCCCGCCCAAAACGGGGGCTTACTTTTTTTAACAATAATGTGAGAAGGATAGTAGAGGAGACATTAATCTTCTTTTGCAAAATCAGTTGCCTGCAATTCCAGTTTTGCGATCCAGTTGCGCCACACTTTATAAGAGATATGTGTTACCTGCACAAGCACCAGGATCACCCCCAGCAGAATAAAACTCTTCTCTTTGGTGAATGTGATCACCGATAGAAAAAAGGCAAGCAAACAAACACTGTATGAAAACGAAACAACAAGCGACAGCATCGACAATCGTTTCACCTTACTTAACAAATGCTGAACAGATGACCGTAGGTTTTCTTTCATTACCGGTCTTGCTAAGGAGATATAACCCATCACACCATTCAAAATGTACAGCAGTACAGACGCAAACAAAAGCAGGTTAGCGTATAATGGTTTTTTATCGCCGTCAAACCAATCGTAATACACAATTAAGAAAAACGAAAGCAGAAGAGTTTCAATGATCAGCTTGGTGCGTATGCGTTTCAATGTGGGGTGTTGATTGAGTTTGGTCATACGTACCAGATCAGCTTCTGTTCTGTAATTGCCGCCGGCATTTTGCCAGCCCGATTTTAATTCATTCAGTTCCATAAAATTCAGTTTAAGCGTTCTTTTAATTTTGTTTTAATACGGTTGAGTCTTACACCAACATTGCTTTCAGTTAACCCGGTAATGGCAGCAATTTCCTGGTAACTATAATCTTCGAGATAAAGTGAGATCACTGCTTTCTCAGCATCTGTTAAGCTGCGCAGTGCACGAAACAACCGCTGTTCATTTTCTGAGCTATTTGTATCAGTCGCATACTGAACGTGATCAGGCAGTTCTTCGGGATATGTAATATCGATCTTTGGTTTACGATATGCAGCAATGGCAGTGTTCAATGCAATTCTGTACATCCATGTACTTAGCTTCGCCTCGCCTTTAAAACCGGGGTAAGCTTTCCAAAGTTGATACACGATCTCCTGGAACAGGTCTTCCTGATCTTCACGACGATCACGATACAAGTTGCAAACCTTGTAAATGATGTTTTGATGCTGCTGAATGTCTTTTAGAAATGCCTGCTCCATGTTGCTCCTTTCTTTCTAACCTGTAAAAGTTAGACTTTCTAAACCATAGGTTGCGATATGGGAACAAAAACTTACAGAAGCTGAAATTATTTTTTAAAATAATTCAGTTAAGTACAAGGAATGTAAAGGCTGTTGCATCAAACAACGCTACAAAATCATTTATGCTGTGGGAAGTTCATCGAGAAACGCTTTCTTAAACGCCGGCTTTTGCCTGTGCTTGCCCGCCTGTTCAAATGCATAAGCCAACCCAATCAATTCAGCTTCTTTATAAGCAGTGCTGAAAAATGAAAGACCAACCGGCAATGCATACACCAAGCCGCATGGTACACTGATGTGTGGGTAACCACTCATGGCTGCAGGTGATGTGAGAAACACATCGCCCCAGCGGTCGCCATATATCGTATCAATACTGCACGCAGGTCCCATCGTTAAACCAAACAATGCATCGAGTTTATTTTCCTGTAGCACTGCATCAATGATTTTCTTTGATCCGATATGACTTTTTTCAAACGCTTCTTTATAATCTTTACTGTCGAGCCCGGCTTTTGCTTCACTCATCACCATATTCTCTTGTTTAAACGTAGGCATGATTTTGTCTTCACTTGCTTTGTTGAAGGCAATTACATCAGCAATGGTTTTTACATTGGCATTTGCTGTCGACAAATATTTATTCAATCCATCTTTAAATTCAAACTTCATCAATTCATATTCTGCGTCGCCTAATGCATTCAGTTTATCTAAGTACTCCAGTTCAATTATTTCTGCACCTTGTTGTTTCATGAGTGCAATAGCATTCTCCTGCAGTCGATTCAAAAACTGGTTTTCATATTTCTTTTTCTCCACTCCCAATCGTTTTCCCTTCAATGCATTTGCATCTAAAAACTTCGTATAATCAGTTGCTGCTTTACCTTCGCTTTCTTTGGTGATGGCATCATTCGCATCAACACCCGTTAATGCTCCCAATAAAATTGCCGCATCTTTTACCGTACGTGCAAGCGGACCAGCCGTATCCTGCGTTGCAGAAATTGGAATGATACCGCTGCGGCTCAGCAAACCAACTGTTGGTTTAATACCCACCGTTCCGTTCACCGATGCAGGACAGGTAACCGAACCATCTGTTTCAGTACCCACCGCCACTGCACATAAATTAGCAGCAACCGCAACACCCGAACCCGAACTTGAACCACATGGATTATGATCGAGGATGTAAGGATTTTTTGTTTGTCCGCCACGACTGCTCCAACCCGAACAGGATTTGGTTGATCTGAAATTTGCCCACTCCGATAAATTTGTTTTGCCAAGTAACACCGCACCTGCATCACGCAACTTCGCAACAATAAATGCATCCTTCGTTGCAACATGTCCGGCCAATGCAAGCGAACCCGCTGTTGTCATCATTTTATCGGCTGTATCAATATTGTCTTTGATCAACACCGGAATGCCATGCAAGGGTCCTCGCAGTTTACCGGCTTTACGTTCTGCATCCATTTGTTTTGCGATCGACACTGCATCAGGGTTCAGTTCAATCACCGAGTTGAGCGTTGGTCCGCTTTTATCAATAGCCGCAATACGTTGCAGGTATAAGTTGGTGAGTTGTTCACTTGAGTAGGTGCCCGCCACCATTTTTTGTTGCAGTTCATCGATTGTGAGTTCGTTCAATTCAAATACATCATCATCAGCTGCTGTTTCGGTGTTTGTTTTCGTTTCGTTTGTATTCGTGGTACAGGCAGCAGCAACTAACGTGGTGGCACCGGCCAATGTACTGTTGCGGAGAAAATCTCTACGTTTCATATGCAGTAGTTAAATGGTATGCTAAATATACGGGAAGAACGGACTGCTGTACATGGTTGTGTAAGACATTGTTTATTGTTTGAAGTTGGGGCTGTGAGCAGTAGTGTTTGTGGCAGCAGTAGCTCCGGCTTCTTCGGGCTCCGCTTCGCTCCGGTGCTACGCACTGCCCCTTCGTATCCGGCAGCCCGTCATCAATTCATTCAAGCGATCAACAGTTTTTTATATCACCTCTTCGGGGTTTGTTGAACGAATTGTGTTTTGTTTCTATAATACTGTCACCTCTTCGAGGTTGCATAATCCCGAAGGGATGAAATTATTATAGAAGATGATTTATAGGAATGAGGTAAAACCCTGGAGGGGTGATAAAAATGCATTTCCGTTTTTAGTTTGCTAACGAACGAAGCACGCCTCGGTTGTGTGTCCTCACCAACCGATCAGAATATCGATATTATTAGCTTCGTTTCCCTGATTTCGTTGTTGGTGATACTTCGGCAAGCTCAGTATCCCGAACAACGGCTGTGTTGCTTTTTATTCAGCAGGCATGCCAAGATGGGCGAAAGGGGTTGGAATAGGCAGCGCTCCTGTTCTTTAAAAATATACTAATGACGTGATGTTCTTTCGCCTAATTTTTAACTTGCTGCCACAGTTGCATAAAACCCTTATTGAAGGCAGCCTTTCATCCTTTCACCAATTAGGGTTTTCTTCAATCATTTCTAACAAATCTTCTTTTTCGTAGTCGCCTTTCTGTTCGTCAAAGTCGTTGTAAAAGTCTTGCAGGTCTTGCTTTGTGAAAATGGGACTTACCAAAGCTGAATAGTCCTGATAGTCTCTTACAATTGCCCACATGATGCTTTTGTAATCACCGCTTGTGCTTAATAGAATTTCTTCGGGTCCGTTATCGCAAGCCCAAAACTGATATTGTCTCACAAACCTTGCTTCAACGGATTTGAAAAACCAATCTCTTGCTTCACCATCTTCACACCATGAAGTAGAATGGTCACGAAACGTATAAAGGAAACCATTTTTAAAATCTTCAAAAGTAACAAGCTCTTCTTCAAACTTTGGAATGCCCCAACTTTCCCGATGCTGTTCAAAAAATTCTTTTGTGTCATTGCCGCCACATTGCATTCTGATAAATGAAGCTCTTGTTTTTGCGGCGTCACTGTTAAGTTCCGAAAGTTGGTCAGCAAAATTCAAATAAGTGTCAATGGTTTCAATTAAGTTATTTGTCCTTTCTTTAATAACGGTGTCAAACTGGTCAGGCAGTAACAGCAAAGGAGATGTCACGGAATTAATTTTTTCAAAGTATGACGTTCTGTTCATAATGTTATGTTACCTACAAGACGCTAAAGTACACAACTCTTCCAAGAATCAATATTTCCAACTGTTTGATTTTTCAAGAGTTGCTATATGAGTTTTTTAGATTGGTTGATAATAGGGTTGCCAACCTTCAAAAGGTTGGCAACCCTGCTAGCCAGATCACACAAACGAACAATAAAACCACATCATTATCACATCTTTCACAACGAAGCTGTTTTTATTTTTGCCCACCTTATCATTCATCAACAAATAAAAACATGTTCAAACCTTTTCATCTTCTGCCCGGATTATTTCTTATTCTTTGCTTTTCAGCAACCGCTCAAACAAAAGAAGACAGTGCAGCAATTACTCGTGCAGCATTGGATTATATTGAATCGCAACACAAACCCAACGCTTCACAAATGGAACGGGCATTGCACCAGCGTTTGGTGAAGCGCACCTTCTGGAACGACAAAGCAACAGGTAAAGATTTTCTCTACGAATATTTTGCAGAAAACATGATCATCCTTGCCGAGCGCTACAATGCCAAAGGCGATAAGTTTCCGGCTAATCCAAAAAAAGAAGTGAAGCTGCTTGATGTAAGCGACCGCACTGCTTCCATCAAACTTATTGCTGATGACTGGATCGATTACATGCATCTTACCAAACTCAATGGCACCTGGAAAATTGTAAACGTGTTGTGGCAATTCAACGATCAAACGAAACATCAATAATGGACCACCCGGTCGGCCCATGCCTCAGCATGGTCTGTCCGGGTGTTGATCAATCGTTTCTACGGAACGAAATCACACAAGTTTATAACAGCTATCCACGAATTGTTCCGATGTGACATAGCAGCAGCCAACCGACAAGCATGAATAAATAAAAAAGGCCAGCTCTATAAAGAGCCGGCCGCTCGAATTTCTTTATCTAAAAAAAAATTCGACAATGATGAATTCAAAGATGCCTCAAAAAATTGACGACGACAATAGTGCTTTTACGATTTTTGTTTATAAAGTGGCAATACAATCTGCATCGAATATTTAACAGCAATAAAAATCCCCGCCGATAAGCGGGGATTTTAGTTCAGTCAGGCTACTTAGATCGGCCAAGGTGAAATGAATTAATTGATAATTCAAAACGAAAAACCAAACGATTAACAAAGAATTTACTTCATCACACCCATCACTAACGGCAATACATACCAGCAGAATAGCGTAATGAGAATAATGCTTACAATATTCATAACCAACCCCACTTTCATCATGTCTTTCAATTTGATATGACCACTGCTGAACACAATGGCATTGGGCGGTGTGCCCATCGGCATCATTGATGCAGCACTTGCAGCCAGCGTCATAGGCAGTCCAAGCAACAGCGGATCAAGATGCAATGCATCAGCCAACGAACCGAGCACCGGTGCTAATACAATTACCTGCGCTACATTACTCATTACCTCACTTAAGAAAATACAGATAACAACGATCACCAATACAAGAACCAGTCCGTGCATATTGCTGAAACCTGCCAGCCATTTGCCTACCTGTGCCATTACACCCACCTGCTCTAATGAGTTAGCCAATGCGATGCCACCGCCAAACAATAATAAAATACCCCAAGCCATTTTTGAGGTATCGCTCCACGTTAGTAACATAGATATTTTATCATCTGCTTTTTTACCGGCAGGTGTGGCAAATAAAAACAATGCACCGATGAGTGCGATCATACTGTCATTCAATTTGAACCATCCGATTTGATTCAACAGATCTTTGGTGATCCACAACAACGCCGTGCCGATAAAAATAAACAGCACTCTTTTTTCTGCAACCGACATTTTGCCCAATGCTTTGATCTCATCGTTGATGTATCGGTTGGCTTCGGCACTGTTGCTGATGCGGCTGGGAAACATCCACTTTACCAATATAACATATAACGCAATGAGCAACAGGATTGCGATGGGCGTACATATCATCATCCAATCAATAAACTGAATATCGTAATTGTATTTCTTTTCAATAAACGCAACAAAGGCAACATTTGGCGGCGTACCAATAATGGTTGATATACCGCCGATATTACTGGCGTATGCAACTACCAACATCAATGCCAATGAAAAATTCGGAAGACTGGTGCCTTCCTGCTGATGATCTTTCATTACAGCAATTACACTTAATGCAATGGGAAACATCATCATGGTTGTAGCTGTATTACTCAGCCACATGCTTAAGAATGCGGTGGCAATAATAAACCCGAGGATAATGCGGTTGCCGCTTGTTCCGGTTTTTTGTACAATGCGTAAGGCAATGCGTTTATGCAGATTCCATTTTTCAATGGCAAGCCCGATCATGAATCCACCCATGAATAAAAAGATCACCGGGTTGCTGTACGCTTTTGTGGTTTCCTCCATGCTGCTGATGTTGAGCAATGGCAACATCACTAAAGGAACGAGTGCGACAGCGGGCATGGGTAATGCTTCGCTGATCCACCACGTGATCATAAGAACGGCAACGGCTACGGCTTTGTTTGCGGTTGCATCTAACCCGAATGGGTTAAAGAGATACGCAGCAAGTGATAAAATAATGCCCGATAAAAGAGATATCCGGTATTGATTTTTTTTAACGAACTCCATGCGATAAATATAGTTTTTAGTTCTGAAGTTCTAGAAGTTGGATAATGGGATGGCAATTTTATTAAGCGCATGTTTACTTACTTGAGGATGATCTCCAATAAAGAAACGATACAGCCATTTCGCATGTTCGGCTGCATAATCAACTCCAATACGTGGAGAAGTAAGAATGTTGAAGAAGGTTGATGCATTGTCTTCTGCCAACCAGATTTCGTTGCTTTGCAATTGCAATCCTGTATGTTGTGTGGAGATGCCCAATGCCTTACTTACATTGCCGGGGCCACGACCGATACTGCTGTCGGGTTTTTGTTTTTTGAACCTGTTCAACATGGTATTAATGCCTTCTACAGGTTCAATACCACGAATGAGAACAGCATCGGGTTTGTCTCTTACATTACAAACTACATTAAACAAATGATGAATACCATAACACAAGTAAACATATGAAAACCCTGCGGGGCCGAACATCACTTCTGTTCTTGCAGTTCGTCGGTTGTTATATGCATGCGATGCTTTATCGATGATACCTGCATAGGCTTCTGTTTCAACAATGAGCCCAACAGTAGTTTGTTGCTCAAATGTTGTGATGATATATTTCCCTAACAGATCCTTTGCGATCTGCGCCACATCATCACGCTCATAAAAATCTGTGCTGAGCTTTTGCATTTTGTTGTATTTTGCCGCCTTGGCCTGTTAAGTACACCGAATTCATTCAACTAAAACAGATCGTTTGCTAAAGGAACTTGTTATATCGGTACAGGCTTACTTCAGGGCGCATCAATTTATTGTGCGCCACAAGTTATGGAAATGGATATTGATTCCGGGCTTCATTTATATGTTGATGTTCATGGGGGGGATGTGGTTGTTCTGGAGTTCCAGCAGCGACTTTCTTGATTGGTTGTTCAATGTGGTGGGCATCAAAACATGGTTAGATGCAATGGACAACAGCTTTCTGAATTTCCTGTTCATCACCGGCAGCATCATTGTGCGACTCATTCTTTTATTCTTTTATTTTTCGCTGTTTAAATTTTTATTTCTCATCATTGGTTCGCCGGTGTTTGCCTATTTGAGTGAAAAAACAGAAAGTATCATTGATGGCAACGATTATCCGTTCAGCACAAAGCAATTGATGATCGATAGCTGGCGTGCTATTCGACTGGCTTTGCGAAACACGTTGTGGCAAACGGTTTATATCATCAGCATCTTGCTGCTTTCGCTGATTCCCGTTGTAGGTTGGATCAGTCCGTTGGTGGCATTTTTAGTAGAATGCTATTACTACGGTTTCTCCATGCTTGATTATAGTGCAGAACGTCATAAATTGAATCCGGCTCAAAGTATTACGTTCATCAGCAACAGGAAAGGATTAGCGATCGGTAATGGTATGGTGTTCTTTCTGATGCATCTTGTTCCCTTTATTGGTTGGGTGTTGGCACCGGCGTATGCGGTAATTGCAGCTACGTTGAGTTTGTATCATCCCGATGATAATCCGTAGTACTTCATCTCTTATTGCTATGTTTGCTGAACATTTACTTTGTGTTCTTTGTGTAACAGATAATATCACAGAGATCACAAAGGATTTCACCAAGAGCTCAAAGATTGATCAATAAAACTCTATTCACTTGTCAGTTGTTTATTTAATTCCCGCTCCGTTAGACGAAGAAAGTGTGCAAGTAATTCCGGCTTATGTGCTGGAAGCAGTAAAACAATGCAATGTGTTTTTTGTAGAGAACGATCGCACAGCACGTCGTTATCTCAAGAAACTGGATAAGACGCTGGTGATTGATGATTACGACTGGATCGTGATTCATAAAGCAGAAGCGCAGGTAAAGAATCAGTTGATGCAAAAGCTGAAAGCCGGTAAAACCATCGGCATCATTAGTGAAGCAGGTTGCCCAGGCATTGCCGATCCCGGACAAATATTGGTTGAAACTGCACATCAACAGGGAGCAACCATCAAACCATTGGTAGGACCAAGTTCTATTTTATTGGCATTGATGGGAAGTGGGATGAACGGGCAACAATTTTCATTTGTCGGTTATTTGCCCATTGAAGAACCGAATCGCAAACGCAAGTTGAATCAACTGGAAGAATTATCTGCAAGGCAACAAAGTACACAGGTATTCATTGAAACACCTTACCGTAACAATCAACTGCTGGAAACAATCTTGAAAGCCTGCAAACCGCAGACACGTATTTGTATTGCAGCAAATTTAACAGCAGCCAATGAAGTAATTCAAACCAAAACAGTGGCTGAGTGGAAAAAACAAATTCCGGATCTGCATAAAATTCCTGTGATTTTTTGTCTGATGGGATAAATAAAACAAGTTGCGAGTTGAAAGTTATGGGTTAAATGTTATTGAGAATGTTAGAGACTGATAGATCTTGAGAACCCATAACTCTTAACCCTTAACTCATAACCATTTACTTCCGTTTATAAAACACAAACCCATTCTTTCTTCCAATCACTTCTACTTTGTCTCCGTGTTTCTCCATCACTTCTTTTTCAAATGTATTCTTACTGATAAAGTATGTAGGCTTATCTACATTGCCGGTCAATAGCCAGTTCTCATCTTTTGCTTCTTTGCGCAGATCGGGTTTGATGCGTGTGTAGAAATATTGCGCATAGCTTTTATAGCCCAGTGTTTTGATGTATACATCTTTTCCCTGTAATGATTCGTAAAATTCAATGGCCGCATGCTGCGAGTATTTTTCAATGCGTGGTGTAAACAAGGTGAGTAATACCTGCATGGCACCAATACAGGCAATGAGTAATAGAAAAATTGCTTTTTGAAATTTCTTTTGTTGCAACCAAACGGCGCTTACAATTACTGCAATAAAAAATAACACACCCGGGATCATTAAGAAATAATTCCATTTTACATCAGCTTCCACATTGCCCATTGCAAATGCATCCTTGGTGAGCAATGGTTTGATCCAGTCGATATTGTTGCCGATCAGTGGCAATGCAATGAACAGAATACTCCAGATAATACCAATGAATAGCAAACCAAACTTTTGCCAGCCTTTCAATTGTGCTGTACGATTGACTAAACCATACACAGTTGATGCAGCTAAATAGCCAATGGGTAAATAAGTGAAGGATGAATAATGGACGATCTTTGTTTTTACGATGGTGAAAACGACCAATATCACGATCAACGATGCGATCATAAACATGCGGAAATATTGCTGATGCCTGTTTTCGTGCAGTTGATTTTTATAACGGAAGATCAGCAACGAAGCAGGAAAGCAACCGATGAGCACCACCACAAAATGATACAACAAAAATCCACCGTGCCCTGCATCTTTTGTTTTGAACAAACGAATCTGGTAAGTGATAAATTCATTTACAAACCACCAGCCATGCTGAGCGATCTCTAAGCCAAACCAGATCATCGTTACCAACAAAACGATCAATCCCCAACTAAGATAATATTTGATCGATACCCAACCTTTCCATCGATTAAAGAGAAGAAACAAACCATAACTCAGTAATACCACCAGCATTGCAACCGGGCCTTTGGTTAAAATAGCAACGCCTGTAAAGAACCCTGATAAAACCAAATGCGACATAAAGTTTTGTCGCTCCTCTTTCGCAGAAAGAAAACGACTGAGAAAATAAATGCCCAGAAAAATAAACAGGTTGAACCACGGATCGATGATGCCACTTTTGAAATACAGGTGCGGCAAAAATGTTCCGGCATAGATCAACACCCACCAAAAGGCAAACCGTTCATTATGTAATCGTTTGCCAATTCCAAAAAGAATTAAGAGTGTTGCTATACCGCAAAGTGCATTCGGGAGCCGTGCAGCAAATTCATTTACACCAAATAGTTTCATTGCTGCCACCTGCATCCAAAAAAATAAGGGTGGTTTTTCCCAGAAGGGTTCATAGTTGATCTGCACCTGCATGTAGTTGTTGGTCTCGATCATTTCACGTGCACTCTCAGCAAAGTTGATCTCGTCCCAATCAAACAACGGCACATTGCCAAGCGAATGAAAAAATAATAACGCAGCAACTACTGCAATGAGTAAATACGATGCAAGACGGTTCATGGTAATTACGAAGATAAAGAAACTGAACGTTCATGAAAGGTTGCCAGCCTTTTTGTACAAAGGGTTGCCAAGCTTTTTGCAAGTGTATTATTTCATTCTAATCCTTAAGGTTGGCAACCCTGACTAAATTTCCTCAATAAAAAAAACGGGAGCTGAAAGCTCCCGTTCCAATTGCGTAAAGTTTATTTCATTAGCCTAGATATCCTTTTAAGAGTTTACAACGGCTGTTGGTCTTTAATTTACTGATGGCCTTGTCTTTGATCTGGCGTACACGCTCACGTGTTAAGTTAAAGCGTTCGCCAATATCTTCCAGGCTCAATGGATGATCAACACCAATACCAAAGAAATAACGGATCACATCCTGCTGGCGCTCGGTCAATGTTTTAAGCGACCGTGTGATCTCTGTTTGCAATGATTCTGTGTGATCCAGTGCACCATCTGTTGCTCCGGCATTTGGATTTTCCATCACATCCATCAATGTATTTTCTTCACCATCACTCAATGGCGAATCCATACTTAAATGGCGGGATGAAATACTGAGAGTTGATGATACTTCTTCAATTTCCAGTTCCAGCATTTCTGCCAGTTCCTCAGCTGAAGGTTCACGTTCGTACTCCTGTTCCAGTTGCGAAAAAGCTTTGTTGATGCGATTGGTTAATCCCACTTTATTCAGCGGCAAACGAACAATACGTGATTGCTCGGCCAATGCCTGCAGAATACTTTGACGGATCCACCAAACGGCATAGGAAATAAATTTGAAACCACGGGTCTCATCAAAACGTTGTGCCGCTTTGATCAATCCTAAATTTCCTTCATTGATAAGATCGGGGAGTGAGAGGCCTTGATTCTGGTATTGTTTTGCAACAGATACAACAAATCGAAGATTAGCTTTTGTTAAACGATCGAGTGCACGTTGGTCACCTTGTTTAATTCGTTCAGCAAGTTTTACTTCCTCTTCCGGAGTAATTAATTCCACTTTCCCGATTTCCTGCAGATACTTTTCAAGACTCTGCGATTCACGGTTAGTGATAGATTTTGTGATTTTGAGTTGGCGCATGCTCATAAGCTTTGGTTTTAGGTTACATTGATGTGTTTCATAGTTCCGGACCACTTTTCCCAGATTATGTAATAAATCACAAAGAAAAACCTTTACATTACCTGAGTATTTGGCCTTAAAACTGACTCCTAATTTAACCTTATTTGCTAAATCAGCCAAAAAAAAGCCCCGTCTGGCTTGAATTACGGGAAAAATACTTGGTTTTGTTTAACTGTTTCAAAGTTTAGGTTAAACAGGATTTAGAATTTAAAATTTTGATTACTGAGTTATTTTTTTATTATTGCACCAAATCGCTTTGCGAAACTGAAAATGAGTAAGAAAGTTTTATACACACTGGAATTTCCCGTACGGTGTTCGCCCGGTATTTTATATGAATTTTTAGCTACACCCTCAGGGCTCCAGGAATGGTTTGCTGACAGGGTTGATGAACGTGATGGTATTTATTCTTTTAATTGGGAAGGCTCAGACGAAAAAGCTGAAATGCTGGAAAGTGAGCAGGATAAATTTGTACGTTATCGTTGGTTGCATATGGCCAAAGACGAATATTTTGAATTCAGAATAGAACGCACAGAGATTTCCAACCAAACTATTTTGCTGATCAAAGATTTTGCTGATAAAAAGGAAATCAAAGACCAGAGCAGGTTATGGGAATACCAGGTGAAAGATCTGTTTCACCGCATCGGTAGCTTTTAATTTTCATAAAGGAGCTGCATCAATTGCTGAAACGATTGTTCCAGTAAGTTTTCTGCATTTTCCCATTCTGCAAAACTGTGTTGAAATGCGATCTTCAGTATCCTTTTTTCTGAAAGGTCAGTTGCATTATTTCTTACGGGCTGCATGTTATCGCTTCTGAAATGATGCATCCATTCCTCATCACCCACATTGATCCATGCATTGTTGTAAGATGTGGCAAGCAGTTGCTGCTGTATATTACTTCTGAATTGTTCGAGATACATTCCTTTCAATTGCAGTGTAATACTGAAAAAATTTCCCCACCAGAAAAACGTACGGATAGCCAACACGTTTTCTTTTCCAAAACAACGTGGATAATCCAGCATCACATAGGGAAGGCCTTCATAATTTTCTCCTTTGGATATTTTGGGCGATGCTAATAGTGTTTCAGCAGGTAATAGTTGCAGCGGTGAATGTGCCTGATACTGTTCACTCAGTTTCCCAAACAACACATATACTTTTTCGATGATCCGGTTCTTTGTTAAAATCCATTCAGCATCTGCTACTAATTGCTGCTCAAAAGCCGAAAGACTTACATTTGCTGAATCCTGCATAAAAAAGAAGATCAGTGATTAAAAAGTTAGACAAACTTATTATAAAAGCATTTATCGGGCCCTTTCTTGCCACATTCTTTATTGCTTTGTTTATCCTGGTTGTTCAATTCTTCTGGTTATACATTGATGATTTTGTTGGGAAGGGGATCGATACGTTTACATTACTGCAATTCATAGCTTATGTAAGTACCACGCTGGTGCCGCTTGCATTGCCGCTAGGTGTGTTATTATCTTCTATCATGACATTTGGTAACCTTGGTGAATCGTTTGAGTTGGTTGCCATTAAGAGTGCCGGTATTCCGCTTATACGCTTTATGCGGCCGGTGCTGGTTGTATCTGCATTACTGGGCTTGGTGGCGTTTGCATTTGCCAACTATGTAATTCCCGTTGCTGAATTAAAAATGCGCACACTATTGTATGATATACGTGTAGCCAAACCCGCCTTTGATATCAAAGAAGGAATTTTTTATAAGAAGCTGGATGGATATACGATCAAGATCGGCCGGAAAGAAAACGATTCCATCATTTACAATGTGGTGATCTACGAGCACAACTATTCACTGCAGGATAATATTATTCTGGCAGAAAGAGGCACCATGACCATTTCACCCGATCAACGCTTTCTTGCGTTTAATCTCAAAAACGGATGGCGTTACCAGGAAAAAGGGAATGCAGGTACAACCGAAACAGAATATTATCGACTAGGATTTCGTGAGTACAAAAAAGTATTTGATCTCAGTTCGTTCAAACTTAATAAAACAGCGGATTCCACTTTCAAGACCTATTACAAAATGCTCAGCTTAACACAGCTGAATACGGTGGTGGATTCGTTGCAGGATAAAGTAAAAAGCCTGCATGTAAAGTCCCGTCGTGATTTGAGGCCAACACTTCCGTTGCAATCGGTGCCGGATAGTGTTTGGAAAAAACATAAACCTGTTGCTAAGAAAGTAAAGACGATGGAAGAACTGATCCCGGATTCATTACGTCGTAATGTGTATTCGTATGCCATGTCAAAAATTTCATCGGCAAAAAGCTCGGTTGAATTTTTATCGTACGATTATGCTGAACAACAAAAACAGTTGCGCTTGCATAAGTTGGAACGGCATCGCAAATTCACGTTGTCATTTGCCTGTATTGTTTTGTTTTTAATTGGAGCACCACTTGGTTCTATTATCCGTAAAGGTGGGCTGGGCCTTCCGCTGGTGATATCGGTATTCTTTTTTATCGTATTTCATATTGTGAACACTACCGGTGAAAAATTAGTAAAGGAAGATGCCATGCAACCAATGGCCGGTATGTGGCTGTCTACAGCCATATTGATACCGATCGGAATTTTTCTTACATGGAAAGCCATGCAGGATTCAAACCTGTTCAATGCAGAGTTTTATTACCGTACCCTGCGAAAGTTGAAACTCAATCGATTTCTGAAAGAAAAGCAACAGTAGGGTTCAACGCATTAGGTTGTACCTTGTACATACAAATCAGTTTATTATGCCACAACATATTTCACGCCGCCGTTTTCTAAGTCAGTCAACAAAAACAACAGTTGCTGTAACCGCAGCAGGTATTGCAGGGGCCGATCTGTTAGCAGGTTGTGTTTCACCAAAAGTAGTGGGTGGCTCAGCAGCATTTGTTGGGTTTGAACAAACGCCATTGCCGTATGCATACAAAGATCTGGAGCCGGTGATCGATGCCCTGACGATGGAAATCCATTACAGCAAACATGCTGCAGCATATGCCAGCAATCTCAACGATGCAGCAAAGGCAGAAAACGTCGATAAGTCGAAACCACTGGAATCCATTTTCAGTAATATCTCTGCTTATTCTGCCAAGATGCGTAATAATGCCGGCGGCCATTACAACCACGAATTATTCTGGCGTTGTATGAAGCCTAACGGTGGCGGGCAACCTACCGGACAATTGCTCACTTCCATCAATCAATCGTTTGGAAGTGTTGAAGCATTTCAAACACAGTTTACCGATGCAGGGAAAAACCGTTTTGGCAGCGGATGGGCCTGGTTGTTTGTTGATGCAGATAAGAAACTGCGTATTGGTTCTACACCTAATCAGGACAATCCCCTTATGAATGTAAGTGATATAAAAGGTACACCGTTGCTAGGGCTCGATGTGTGGGAACATGCGTATTATCTCAAATACCAGAACAAACGTCCGGATTATATTGCTGCCTGGTGGAAAGTCGTGAACTGGGATTTTGTACAACAACGTTTTGCTTCATTGTAATTTTCCTTATACTTATTTCCCACTTTGCAGTATTGCAATGACTGTAAGGAAGCGTTACCTTGATGGATAAACTACTGCATCATGAGCACGGTTACCATTGCTACATTCAATTGCGAAAATCTATTTCGCCGTTACAGGTTCAATAAAAATCTCACAAAAGAACAAATAGAGAAGCGGATTGCTGATGGTTTTATTATTGATAAATCTGTTTTATCAACCGTTAACCAAACAGAACGGAAATTAACAGCAGATGCTATTAAGGCCACTAAAGCAGATATTGTTTGTTTGCAGGAAGTAGAGAATCTTGATACATTGAAAAACTTCGTTTCAGAATATCTTTCATCAAGCGGGTATAAATACAGAATGCTAATTGATGCTAACGATCCACGCCTCATCGATGTAGCCATCATCAGCAAAATTCCTTTCGACTATGTAAAAACACATCAGTACTTAAAAAGCGGAAGCAGTGCTGTTTTTTCAAGAGATTGTCTTGAAGTGGAATTTTTGATTGCGGGAAAACCGCTGACTGTTTTTGTGAATCATTTCAAATCGATGTATGATGCAAGTAATCTTTCACCTGCACAAAAAAGAGCAAAAACAGCAGCCCGGCGTGAACTGCAAACACAAGCGCTGCTCAATATTATCAAACAGAAATATAAAAACAATCCTGAGAAGGATAATTGGGTTGTAGTGGGTGATTTGAACGATTACCCCGATGATAAAACAAGCTTGAAAGAAATGCTGAATAGTGCGTGGATGGAAAACGTTGTGCAAACGAGAATCACAGATGTTGCTGAACAATGGACGCATTACTGGGATACAACAACTGTTCCCATTGAAGAGCGCTACAAACAGATCGATTATATTTTTCTTTCAAAACAACTGGCAACAACAAATCCTGCTGCTGTGCCACTTATTGTTCGAAAAGGACTGATCACCAAAGCAACACTTTACACCGGGGCCCGGTTTACAAATGTTACCGATAAACAAGGTGCATCCGATCATTGCCCCGTTGCCATCACAATAAAACTGTAATAAAGAAAAATCAAAAAAGACTTGCAGAGAAGCAGGAAGCTATTAAATAGTCACAGCCCCTGCAGAAAACATCTTCACAAAGCAAGCAAGCGGGAAGTAGAATCTGCAGAGGCTGTTATGGATGCAATATTAACGAAGGAACCAGTTCAAAGTTGCACAAGTTTTAAACATTCATTTTTCTTTACATTTCTTTAACCTCTGGCGCAAAAATTGTCAATGTTCTGCAATACGATCGCCATTCAAACAGAGAGTTCGGCAAAACTTGGCAACCACCGTACGAACCCCTACTTTCGTACCCCGATTTGAAATCCGGAACTTCTAAACTCAAATTATTATTTATGCAGGCTTGGAAAGATTACCAGGAACAACACAAAGACCGTTTTTTAAACGAATTGCTTGACCTTCTCCGCATCCCTTCGATCAGCGCCAAAACTGAAAACAAGGCCGACATGATCCGTTGTGCAGAAGTGGTGAAACAGCGTTTGCTGGAAGCCGGTGCTGATACAGTAACGATTTATGAAACAGCAGGTCATCCATTGGTGTATGGCGAAAAGATCATTGATCCATCCAAACCAACCGTGTTGGTGTATGGACATTATGATGTGCAACCGGCCGATCCGTTGAATTTGTGGAACAGTCCGCCGTTTGAACCTGTGATCAAAGACGGAAAAATATTTGCACGTGGTGCCTGCGATGATAAGGGACAGTTTTACATGCATGTAAAAGCGTTGGAAATAATGCTTCAAACCAATTCGCTCACCAACAATATTAAATTCTGTATTGAAGGGGAAGAAGAAGTGGGCAGTCCGAATTTGGCAACGTTTGTAAAAGCGAACAAAGAATTATTAAAGGCCGATGTAGTACTCATCAGCGATACAGCTATGCTCAGCATGGAACATCCTTCGCTTGATGTGGGCGTAAGAGGTCTTAGTTATATTGAAGTGGAAGTAACAGGACCTAACCGTGATTTGCACAGTGGTGTATACGGTGGTGCAGTTGCAAATCCAATTACTATTTTAGCAAAGATGATCGCCAGTTGTCACGATGAAAATAATCATATCACCATTCCCGGTTTTTATGATGATGTGGTAGAAGCAACACCGGAAGAACGTAAGCTGATGGCAGCTGCGCCGTACGATGAAAAAGAATACAGTGACGATCTGGGTGTAACAGAACTCTGGGGTGAAAAAGGATTTACAACCAATGAACGCACGGGCATTCGTCCAACACTGGAAGTAAACGGTATGTGGGGTGGTTATACGGGTGAAGGTGCAAAAACAGTTTTGCCTTCAAAAGCATTTGCAAAAATTTCGGCACGTTTGGTTCCAAATCAGTCTTCAGAAAAAATTACCGAAAAACTGTTGACCTATTTCAAATCCATTGCACCGGCCGGTGTAACAGTGGAAGCACACGAACATCATGGTGGCGAACCATACATGACGCCGGTTGATAGCAAAGCGTACAAAGCTGCTGCTGCTGCTATTAAGGATACATTTGGAAAAGATCCGATACCGGTACGTGGTGGTGGAAGTATTCCTATTTGTGCATTGTTTGAACAGGAGCTGGGAATTAAAATTGTGTTCATTGGTTTTGGATTGGATAGTGATAATCTGCACAGCCCGAATGAGAAGTACGATATTTTTAATTTTTATAAAGGCATTGAAACCATTCCGTATTTCCATAAACATTTTTCTGAAGCGTAATTTTTGCCACAAGGGCATTAAGACACAAAGGCATGAAGAATTTTCTTCGTGCCTTTTTTTGTTTACAGCTTTTGTATTTTATGGCTTCGTTTCCTGCCTCAACTGAACGGGGGAGACATCTCTATAAATGAAAAATGTCTGAAATTCACTGGTTGGTCAGGCGACCAACAAAGGCGCAGAGCTGCTGCCTTATTTATTGGTGAGGCGATCAGCAATGACAAACAATTTATATTTGGTGAAACATTCGTATTGTATGAAAATCTTCATCACGCTTTTTGCTGTTCTTTGTTTTATCAGTTCATCTTCTGCACAAACCAAAAAATCAACTGCACAGTTTGTAAAACATGATACACTTCTTTTACGTGCAGATGAATGTAAATGGATCATAAAACCGTTGGCTGCAACTGCAACAGGAGAATCCGTTCCACAACTTCTTCTTACGGCCATTGAAAAAGGAACCATCAAAGCTGTAGATGTACAAACCAATCAACCGATCCCCGCTAAAGAAATTTTTACATGGCGCATTGAAACGGTGACAGAACAGGTGGTTGACAGTACAGGCAATATTGTTCAAACGAATATTTTGCAGCCGTTGCGTACAGCCGATCATGTAATCGGAATTAAAATTTACCAGGATTGGTATTTTGATGGCACAACTAAAAAATTTCATTCTGTCATTCAATGGATCGAGCTGGTAGAAGAAGCACGAAACGCAGGAGGTGACTTGATCGGCGATAAATCTTTTTGCAGGATTTATTATTAAAACGCAATTATAAATTGACGTCATCGTATCGTTGAATAAGGAACGGCTCGGACATTTGCCCGAGCCGTTCGATTGTTGTCATCAGAAAAAAATCTTACAACACCTGCATCCCATCTTTCTTATACACTTTCCCTTCCTTCATTACAAATACAACTTTTTCCATCGATTTTATATTGTTGATCGGGTCGCCATCTACTGCAATAATATCAGCGATCTTTCCTTTTTCAATGCTGCCGAGTTTATCCCAAATACCCAATAACAATGCCCCGCTCTTGGTTGCACTTTGAATGGCTTCCATCGCCGGCATACCTGCTTCGGTCATGTACACAAATTCGATCCAGTTTTTACCATGGGCAAATACACCGGCATCGGTGCCAAAAGCGATCTTTACACCGCCTTTGTATGCTCTTGCAAAGGTTGCTTGTATTTTCGGACCTACTTCCAATGCTTTGGGTGTTACAATACTTGTATAATAGCCGGGAATTTTTGCACTGTCGGCTGTTGATTTGCCGGCAATGATGGTAGGTACTAACCAGGTGCCGTATTCTTTCGCCAATGCAATGCCTTCATCATCCATGTAAGTACCATGTTCAATACTTGTAACGCCACCTTTAATGGCACGTTTGATACCTTCGGCACCATGTGCATGTGCAGCTACAGTAAAACCATAATCTTTTGCAGTAGTAACAATGGCTTTAATCTCTTCAATGGTAAACTGCGGACTCGATCCATCTTTTGCCTGGCTCAATACACCACCTGTTGCAGTGATCTTGATACAATCACTTCCATCTTTGTAGCGTTGACGAACTGCATGTGCCGCTTCTGCTGGTCCGTTGATGACACCATCATTGGGACCGGGGTCGCCCATCAGATCTTTTCGATATGAATTCGTGGGATCAGCATGTCCGCCTGTTGTAGCAATGGATTTACCTGCAGAAAAAATGCGGGGACCAATTACCAATCCTTTGTTGATCGAATTACGAAGTGAAAGATTCACCAGCGATCCACCAAGATCACGAACCGTTGTAAAACCAGCCATCAACGTCGTATGTGCATACACTGTACTTTGAAAAGCAATGTCGGATGGATTCATGGTAAAGCGATCGGCCGCTCCGCCTTTTTTTGTTTCACTCTCCATGTGCACATGCATATCCATGAGGCCGGGCATCACGGTTTTGTTTTTGAGATCGATCACTTTGTCTTGCGCAGCAGCAGTTGCAAAACCATTCACCACATCGGTGATCAGATTGTTTTGTACAATAATGGTAACGTTGTTTACAACCTTTCCATCTTTTGTATCAATAAGTTTTCCGCAATGGATCAATGTGCGTTGTGCTGTTACCTGTAACAGAAACAGGAGGAATGTAAGTGTAGTTAAACTGATTTTTCTCATATGCAATTGTTGTTGACGGAAGATAGTATTTTTTTGATGGAAGTATGGCAACGATGCAGCAGCCAAACATGTTTGTTAGGTGGTAACGGTCAACGAAAAGGAAGAATGAGCATTCTTTCGCTTATCTTGTACATTCAGTTTTACGATTGAGGCAACCATTGATGCTGTTTTTTTCGTCATCAGGATCTCAAGCCGGTGACCAGATGCAGATAACTTACTCCCGATAACTGTACAGGTTATCGTTTTCCGTTACCAATTGATAAATGGCATTCTCAATCATTATTTATTCTAAAATTATGGATACAGCAACAATAGAAGTACGAAAATTAACGATCGATGATTATCAGCAATTGAAAGATTCGATGATACAGGCTTATGCCAGTTTAGGCGGACAGTACTGGAAAGAAGAATCACTTGCCAAACTCATTGAAAAATTTCCTGATGGACAGATCTGTGTAACAGTGGATCAGAAAGTAGTGGGTTGTGCACTCTCCCTGGTAGTGGATATTAACCGCTTTGGAGATAACCATACCTATCGGCAGATCACCGGTGATTATTCGTTTGGTACACATGATCCGGATGGTGATGTGTTGTATGGGATCGAAGTATTTATTCATCCCGAATACAGAGGCCTTCGTTTAGCACGACGATTATATGATACACGAAAAATTATTTGTGAGAGTCTCAACCTGCGGGCCATTATGGCTGGCGGACGGCTTCCGAGTTACAGCAAGTATGCCGCAGAGCTTACACCTAAACAATACATTGAAAAGGTAAAGAAACGGGAATTGCATGATCAGACCCTGAGTTTTCAACTGGCCAACGACTTTCAGATCAAAAAAGTGATTCATAATTATTTGCCGGAAGATAATGAGTCGATGGGGTATGCTACACTGTTAGTATGGTACAATGTTTTTTATGAGCGTGCTTTTAATCCCATGAAAGGGAAAAAAGAAATGGTGCGGATCGGTTTGATCCAGTGGCAGATGCGTCCTTACGATAAACTGGAAGAACTGGTAAACAACGTTGAATATTTTATTGACGCTGTGAGTGATTACCAATCTGACTTTGCCGTACTACCTGAATTGTTTAATGCGCCTCTGATGGGCAAATACAATCATTTGCCCGGGCATAAAGCCATCCGTGAGCTGGCCCAGTATACTGCACCGCTGGTAAAAGAAATTTCACGACTGGCGATTTCGTATAACGTAAATATTATTGCAGGTAGCATGCCCGACTTAAGGGATGGCAAATTATACAACGCCTGTTATTTTCTGCACAGAGATGGCCGCATCGATTGTTACGATAAAATTCATCCCACACCTTCCGAAGAATATGAGTGGGGTATTGAAGGTGGTAACAAACTGAAAGTATTTGATACCGATTGCGGGAAAGTTGGTGTGCTTGTTTGTTATGATGTAGAGTTTCCTGAACTGGCACGTTTACTGGCAGATCAGGGGATGAAGATTTTGTTTGTTCCTTTCCTTACCGATACGCAGAATGCGTATAACCGTGTACGTTACTGTGCACAGGCAAGAGCAATCGAAAATGAATGTTATGTAGCAATTGCAGGTAACGTAGGTAACCTGCCGAAAGTGCATAATATGGATCTGCAGTTTGCGCAATCAGCTGTTTTTACACCGTCTGATTTTGCTTTTCCTGTAAATGGTATCAAAGCAGAAGCATCACCCAATACAGAAATGATCGTGGTAAGTGATGTGGATCTGTCGTTACTGCAGGAGTTACATGAATACGGCAGTGTACAAATTCTGAAAGACAGAAGACATGATTTGTATAAGCTGGAGTTGTTGAAGAAAGAAGAACCAAAAGCAGAATAATAAAAAAGGGATAGCGATTGTGCTATCCCTTTTTCGATCTTTTTATCTTGCCTCCGGCGGACACTTTTCTTTTAAATACGCAGTATACAGTTTCGATAAATGTTGAAACGTACCGGCTCCTTCGCTGATGCTGTGTGTACGATTTGGATACGGCATGAACTGAAACAGCTTGCCTTGTTTGATCAATTCATTCACCAATACTTCAGCATTACTGTAATGCACATTGTCGTCACCTGTTCCATGGATGTACAATAAATTTCCTTTCAGATTTTTTGCATAGGTAATAGGAGAGCCTTTGATGAAATCATCCTTATTCTCCTGCGGCAAACCCATGTAACGTTCCTGGTAAATATTGTCGTAAAACAATTGATTGCCTACTGCTGCAACAGAAATACCGGTTTGAAACAAATCAGGATATTGAAACAGCAGATGCAGGGTTGATGACCCGCCACCACTCCAGCCCCAAACAGCAACACGGCTTGGGTCGAGATAAGAACGATCGGCCAATAATTTTTTCATGCCCATTGCCTGGTCACGGATGTTGATACGGCCAATTTGTTTGTAAATACTTTTTCTCCACTCCGCACCTTTTAATGTGGGTGTACCACGGCTGTTGAACGATACATAGAAATAGCCCTGTGCATTCATATCGCCACTAAACAGAAAGTTGTTGCCTGCATAAAAATCATCTTCTACAGTTGTTGCTGCAGGCTCGCTGTACACATACAATACAACAGGATATTTTTTTGCAGGATCATAATTTTTCGGTTTGCTGATCCATCCATCCATCGTTACACCATCTTCAGTAGTGATGGTAAAAAATTCGAGATTGTCTTTTTGAACGGGCTTTATTTTCTTCAACAGGTCATCACCTGCAATGGGCTTGTGCGCCGGCAAACTAATGATCTGTGAAGATGGAGCAACTGTGCGACTGGTGAAACGATGTACGCCAACCAAACCATTCGGCGCCAGTTCATAACCATTCGTACCGTCATAACCTGCAGGTGTTACACGTACAGCTTTACTTTTGCCATCCATGGTTACTTTGTAGAGATAACGTTGCGTTGCATTATCAGGTGATGCAATAAAATACAATTCATTCTTTGCTTCATCTACTGCACTGATGGTTGCAATATCATAGTTGCCGATCGTGAGCAATGTTTCTTTTCCATCACGTGTTACCTTGTAGATATGACGCCAGCCATCTTTTTCGCTCACCCATAAAAACGACTTTCCGTTTTCGATAAACTCCCAGCCACGTGGGTCATCATCGTTCCAGCGGCTTTTGATATCGATCCAGGCTTTATCTGTTTCGTTATGAAAAAGTTTTGCTTCGCCTGTTGACGCATTACAGAAATATAATTTGCTTTCGTTTTGTTTTCGGTTGAGTTGCTGTACAATCAGTTCATTGGTGCCGCTCCATTCCATACGAGGCAGATAATTATTTGCAGGATCGCCGGGAATATTCATCCACTTAGTTTCACCTGATTGCACGTTCACAACACCGATCTTCACCGGCGAAGGTTGTTCACCCACTTTCGGATATTCAACCGGAATTACTTTTGAATAATTTCCATCGGTTGTATTGAGCATAAAGTAATCTTTGATCTGGTTGGCATCTACCTGCCAATATGCGATACTCTTGCTATCACTGCTCCAGCGAAAACCATCTCTGCAGCCAAACTCTTCTTCGTACACCCAATCAAATGTGCCATTGATGAGTTTTTTGGTATTGTTGGTAGAAGTGATCGCTTTCGATTTTCCCGAAGCTAATTCTTCCACATAGAGATTGTTTTCGGAAACATATGCTGCCAGTTCTCCGTTTGGAGAAATTTTAGCGTAGAGCAGACTTTGTGCGGGACGATCTTTTCCGATCTGCTGCAACTGTTTTGCAGGAATATGATAATACCAGTAATCACCACGTGTATTGTAGCGCCACACCCTTGCAGTGTTTGTGAAGATCAACACGCCCTGATCGTTATTATTTACTTCAAAATCAGCAACGGTGAGTTTGTTGCTGTTTGTTTTTAAAACGTCGGCCGCAACCAGTACAGTTTGTGCGCCTGTTTTGAAATTGACCTTTACAATATTGTTCTTGTCGTTTTCATAACTGCCGTTGCCGTCTTTTGTCCACTTGATCTTATCCGGTTTAAACTGGGCGATTGCGAAAAGTCCAAAGACCAAAAAACAAAATCCAAGAAATACCTTCTTCATAATTGTTGATTTGAGTATTCGAATATAATCAAAACACAAATCGTAATACCCAATTTCATTGAACTGAATAATTGTAACATCGGACACCACTACATCAATGCTGTATCAGATTATTACTTGCTTTTGGTATAACTTGCAACCGTTATGGAAGAGAAAGAAAAACTCCGCATCGATAAATATCTCTGGGCCATCCGCCTGTTTAAAACACGTAGCCAGGCCGGGGCCGCCTGCGATGGCGGGAAGGTGAAATTCAATGGCGATGCCTGTAAAGCCTCAAAGAACGTAAGTATTGGCGATGAATATGAAGTTAAGACCGAAGCCAAACGCTGGCGTATTAAAGTAACCGACCTGTTGTATAAACGTGTACAATACAGCGAAGCCATCAAACATTATATTGATATTACCCCGGCCGATGAATTAGATCGTATTAAGTCTGTTGCTTCTTCGTTCCACACCGGTAAGCGCTTGAGTAAAGTGGGACGGCCAACCAAACGGGAGCGTAGAGATCTGGATGGATTTATGGAAGATTAACAATTATTTTCTGGAATTGCTATGAATTGTGTAAGGTATACTTTACATTTAATTTGTCAAGTAAACTTTACACTTATGAAATTACGTTTTCTTTTTCCTGCCAAATTTAAAAGGGCTGGTGTTTTGATGGCGCCATTGGGGTTTGTTGTTTGGGTATTGATTCAGAAAAACATCATTCAGATTGAAGAACAAGGAATCAAGACGATCATTCTGGCAACAGCTTTTTTTAGTTTTTTGATTGGCTTGATATTTCTTGTTTTATCAAGAGAAAAAACAGAAGATGAATACACGCAGAAGGTAAGATTAGAGTCATACCAATTTGCGGCCATGTTCCAATTTTTTATTCTTCTTTCATTAACCTTTCTGGTAATTTTTTTTGAAAACAGATTCGGAAAGCTGGTATTTGAAAAAATGGCGATACTGCTGATTCTATTATTTTGGCTCGTGTATTTTATTCGTTTCAACAGCATCCTTTATTTTTCGAAATCGTTCAGAAGAGAATATGAAAAATAAAGTAAAAGAGGAACGGCTGAAGCAAGAGTTCGCTCAAACAGAATTTGCAGATCAGTTATCGGTTTCCAGGCAAACCATTCATGCCATTGAAACCGGTAAATATGTTCCTACAACTACGCTTGCATTGAAAATTGCAAAGCTGCTCAACAAAAAAGTGGAAGAAATCTTCATTTTAGAGAAGGGCGATTGATCGATTGGTTTTCGTACTTCGTACTTCCTGCATCACGCTTATCTTTGCACCCATGCACATTCATATTCTTTCCATTGTTCCTGAATTGCTGGATAGTCCGTTGAACCATTCAATCATGAAACGGGCCAAAGAAAAAGGACTGTTGACTGTTACGGTTCATCACCTGCGCAAATGGGCGGTGAATGAATACGGGCAAGTGGACGATTATCAATATGGCGGTGGCGCCGGCATGGTGATGATGTGCGAACCTTTGGAGAAAGCCATTCTTGAATTGCAGCAGGAAAAGAAGTTTGATGAAATTATTTATCTCACTCCGGATGGTGTTACGCTGAAACAGCAAACAGCGAATCGTCTTTCACTCAAAGAAAATTTATTACTCATCTGTGGTCATTACAAAGGCATTGATGAACGCATACGCCAACAGTATGTAACCATGGAAATTTCCATTGGTGATTATGTGTTGAGCGGTGGAGAATTAGCGGCTGCTGTATTAGTAGATGCTATCGGCCGCATTATTCCCGGCGTATTGAATGATGAAACATCAGCATTGACCGATTCATTTCAAGATCATTTATTAGCACCACCTGTTTATACCCGGCCAGCCGATTACAATGGCTGGAAAATTCCCGACATATTATTGAGTGGTGATCTTAAAAAAATTGAAGAGTGGCGGCATGAGCAAGCGTTGCAACGCACCAAAGAACGCAGACCTGATCTGCTGGATGAATAAAAGGACAATGCTTATTTTTCTTTAACCGGAATATTGTTGAAATAGAAACCAAAGCCGGGAATTTCCTGAAACACATCTTCCTGTTTCTTGCGGATCAATAGATTACTGTACAATCCTTTGCCTGCCAATCGCAATGAAATAATATCATCTGCCTCTTGCAGAATGAACTGACGTTTCAGCATCACACAACCTTCATAAATTGTTGTTTGTTCTTTAAAGAGAATGGTTTCATTTTGTTCTACAGCTCCGTTTTTATTTTTTCGTTCAAACAAAATAAATGGCAGGGTTTCATTCGCAGGAACAATTTTGGCCCAGATGCTGAATTCGATCGTATCGCCTGCGGAACAATTATTCAACCGTCCTTCGAATAACATTGTGTTTTCGTTTGCTGCTGTTGATTTGAAGGCAGCAAGCGGTTGTTTGCTACTGCCGGAATGTAAAAGCTGAACGGAGCTGCTGTCAAGCGTTGACCAGTATCCGCTATGTTCAACTAAATTTATTTGCTTTTCCTGAAATCGTTGCCTTACTAAGTTTTTATCCGATTGAAAGGCGCTGACAGGTAAAAGATAGATCGCTGTTTCATCAACTTTGCTGAGTAGTTGTGCTTTCGCAATCAGTTGTGCTTCCTGTTCAGAAAAAACAGTACCGCTTGTAATGAGCAACAGCGGTTTGTTATTAAAATGCTTCAGTATCTTTTTATCGATCAACGAATCGCTCAGCAGTTGCATTACATCACAACTTTGCGCAAGTGATGTTCTTGACATCACCACATTTACCATTGGCATCTTCAATTGATAAGCTGCTTTCATGGCACTGTATTGGGCCGGACCGTACTCAATGGAAAATTGTTCGCTGCCCTGATGGAAAAAAGGAAAAGCAAGAATGGCCTGGAACTCGGAGGCATAATGACCGGATTCACCCAGTTGACTCAAAAAACTATTTTCTGTGAACCCGTCATATTTCGATTGTACGGGTTCGATGCGTTGACGAATTGCTTTTGTTCTGGTAAATGTTTCGGCTCCCCAAACAACAGCCGCTAATGTAAATAAGGTATAAGCAGTTTGTTTTAACCGGCGTTGTGCATATAAACGATAACAAACAAAAAAGAAACTCACTGCCTGCACAGCCGCCACATAATAAAAAACCCATGCAAAGCGACCGAGTACTCTGAACTGCCGGAGGAACGGAAGATAATCAACCAACTTCTCTAATCCCCAGATAAACGGGATGCACATGGAGAAGAGCAGTACCGGAATGGAGCTCAGAAAAAATAAGGATGTGTCTTTTTGTAATCGATATCTGATCGTTTTAAATCTCAATACAATGAGATTTCTGATCAGTCGAATGAGTATAAAAAGAAGGGCAAGAATAGGGATCAGCCCTATGTAAGCGAATCCTTCACCAAAACGTGAAAGTTCACGTGATGGATTACCGAACAGATCTGTTGGATGTGGTAGGAAAATACTTGTCCAGTCAGCAATTGCATAAAAGAAACCCCAGGGGCGTGGAGGCCGGTCTGTAATAACATCCGTAATAAACATGAACAGTTGCAACAGGAGTAAACCCAATGCAGGTGTAAGCCAATTTGCAAGATGTTGCCTGTAAGAAATTTTTCGAAACGCAAAGAGCAGTTTCAATAGCGCAAAACAAAAAAGAAACATCGCACTCAATGCTGCTAGATAAAAATGCAGCAGACCAAAAAATAGTATTGATAAAACCGAAATAACACTCCACTTAATCAGTTTGCTACTGTTGTTTATTTGAATAGACAAATACCATGTGATTGGAAAAAAGCAAGCATAACTTAATCCGTAATGGGCCTGTATGCGGATGAGTTGTGGTGAAAAAAAGATAACGAATAATGCACCCACAGCTGCAAAAAGCGGTTGCACTTTGTAAAAAAGAAGAATCTTGTAGGTAAACCAAACTCCAACTGCAAAACTTAATAATGCACTAATATTGATGAGTGCAAATCCATAATTCTTCAGTTGCGGAAATAATGCAGAAAGATATTGAAACGGAACTGCCAATGCTACCTGCCCGTCTGCAAACGAAAGATGTTCACCGAATGGATAATTCATGCCGGTGAAGTGCAGTCCCAGATCGTTCTGCAAGTAGTACACAACGCTGAAATAATTTTTCAGACCATCACCTTCTATTGAAAACATCGAACTGTTGGGGTGAAGCATTACACTTGGAAAAAAAACAAACAACAGCAGTACTGCTGCTATAAAAACCAGTAAGCCTGTTTTGTTTTCCCTGCTCATCAGCTATAACGGATTTTCAAAATGTTGAAAAAGCTTTTTATTTCCTGCAATATGATGTGTAGCGCCATCTTCCGTAATTCAATTCCTTCTCTTAGTTGAACAGGCACAGCAGCGATACGAAGTTCTTTTTCTTTGTGTGCCCGAACAATAAATTCAAGATCGTATAAGTAGCGGTTGGTAACACAGTTTAAAAATACAGGTTTTGCTTTCTCAGAAAATCCTTTTAACCCGCACTGTGTATCATCAATACTGATGCTGAATAAAGAACGTATGCCAAAGCGCAGCATTTTTGACAGAAGCTGACGACCTGTTCCGATCTTATTGTAGTACACTTTGTTTCTGCTTCCTGCTGCAATATCAACAGCAGTTGAACTTACTTGCTTATAGACGGCAACCATACTTTCTGCACGGTATGGGAAATCAATATCAGTAAGCAGATACGACTTTGCAGTTACAGCCGTTACAGCTTTGCGAAGTGCATTTCCTTTTCCTTTGTTCATTTCGTTTTCGAGAAACAGCAGATCGGGGAATTGTTGCTGTAGATGAATGATCCCATCTTTTACTGCTGCGCCAACAGACCCATCGTTGACGATCACCAGTAAAATTTTTTCACTGCCAGCCAATTGTAAGAAATGATTGTATTGCTCCGTCACATTGCTGTGCCAACTTTCCGCCGGATTATAAACCGGTAAAATAACAGCACAGTCTGGTATGTCGGGATTTGTTACGATCAACTCAGTTATTTTTCAAAGACGATCTGAAAATCATCAGCCAACACATTCTGTTTGTTGGCATTCCATAAATAAACTTTGCAAACATAGTTGCCCCGAATGTCGGCGGGTAATGTATGAGCCAATATAAGGTTAAACCATTTGCCGTTTGCATCTTGTGGATTTAGGTCCGAGCTTTTGTAAGCAATGGTTCGCCCATCTGTCGGATCAGTTACATGTAATACCAATGAAACAGGTTGCGATAACTTACTGCCATACACCCACACATTCGCCATAACAGATGGTAATAATTCAGCCGGTTCAATTTGTGAAAAACTTGCGAGGAACGTAGCACTGAACTCACGGTCGGGTGTAATTGCTTCAGCATATGATCCGCTATGTGCATTTCCTTTTATTACAGGAACGTTTTGCCAGCCAAAACTTTGTTCGTAATCGTTGGTGAACGTGTGTGGAGATGTTTGCTCTGAACAAGAGCCGAGCAGCAGTACGCAAATTATCGGAACAGCTAATTTCTTCATTCGGTTTTGATTGCGTGCAAAATAAGTAAAAATCAGGGCTTTGCTGTTGTATTAAAACAGTTGCGGCGGCCAAAGGCCGCCGCAACAAATTATTCATTGTACAAATCAATTATTTCACCCCAATCACCGGCAAACTTTTTTCCCGGATGAGTTGGTTAAATTTCGGCACATCTTCACTCATTATTTTCTTCAGCTTGTTCAATTGTTCATCGGCCTGTTTGCTTAGCTCGGCAAACACTTCTTTCGATTGTTTGCTCGGAGCGTTTATACCACTATTTGCAGCATCAAACACACCACTCAGTTTATCGTTAATGCGGATCGGATAGTTTAACGGGTCTTGTCCGCTCTTCGATTTTGTTTGATACAAGGTTTCTTCAATCGAAGTCAAGTCTTTTGTTATTGCCGTCGCCATGTCTTTAATTTCTTTCGGAACATCTTTACCTTGTCTTCCTATGAACTCATTGATCTGTGTACGTAATGCACGGATGTCTTTAATGCCTTTCTGTACATCGTTGAACTTTTGCTGCACACTCAACAGGAAATTGAATTGTTCTTCGTATGCTTCCTGTGTCATCCGGTAATTCGGATCGGCTTTTATGCTGAATGGAACAACAGTTGAATCAGTACCTACTTTCACCATGGCGAAATAATTGCCGGGTGCTGCAGTAATAGTCCCGGGCGCTCCGTTCCAGAGTATCATGCCTTCGCTTGGCTCCGCAGGAGGATATTGAAGATCCCATGCAAATTTGTTCAATCCTTTTTTAATGTCGAGTTTGTCTTTACCATCGGTACTGAATGTTTTGATTGTCTTTTTGTTTTTATCCATAATGCTGATGGATGCTTTCGTAGAATCAGTTACAGCGTTTGAATAGTAAGTGATCACCAACGGACCTGCAGGATTTTCACCAACATTCTGTGGTACACCAAAGCGACGGCCAAACCGGTTCATCGGCATACGCCATCCCGGATTCACATCAAACACATGTAAATTTTTATTGGCAACATCTGCTTTTACTTGTTGTAAAACTGTCAAATCATCGATCACATAAAAACCTCTTCCTTGTGTAGCAACAATGAGATCATTTTCTTTGATGGTCATGTCGGTAATAGGAACAACCGGCATATTCAATTGGAATGGTTTCCAGTTGGCACCATCATCAAATGAAATATACATACCGAATTCTGTACCTGCATACAACAATCCCGGACGTTTATGATCTGCACGCATCGCTCTTGTGAAATGCATTTTGTTGATACCATTGGTAATGAGTTTCCATGTTTTACCATAGTCCTCTGTTTTGTAGAGGTACGGCGTGTAATCATCCAGCTTGTAACGTGTGCCGACAAAATAAGCAGCGCCTTTTTTAAACGGATCAACATCTACACAATTCCACATCATAAATTTGGGCGCATCTTTCGGAGTAACGTTCTCCCAATTCTTGCCACCGTCTTTACTTACATTGATCAAGCCATCATCACTACCTGTCCATAATAGATCTTTCTCAACAAAACTTTCTGTTCCTGTAAAAATGGTACAGTAATATTCAACACTTGTATTGTCTTGTGTAATTGGTCCGCCACTTGATTTTTGTTTTGATTTATCATTTGTTGTTAAGTCTGGAGAAAGTGCGGTCCATGTTTGTCCTTCATCTTCTGTTGCAAACAACACATTGCCTGCTGTATAAAGTTTCTTTGGATTATGTGGTGAAAAGAAGATCGGGAAGTTCCATTGAAAACGATACTTCAACACATCTGCACCTGCACCCATCGGGTTATCGGGCCAAACACTGATGGCTCTGTTCTCGCCTGTCTTATGATCAAGGCGTGATAGATAACCACCATAGTTGCCACCATACACAATATCCGGATTGGTTGGATCGGCTACTACATAACCACTTTCACTGCCAGCTGTTTCTTCCCAATCCTGTTCGGTAATACCTGCGCCACTTGTTCTGCTTTTGATACGAACTGTTGAATTATCCTGTTGTGCACCCAAAATGCGATAGGGAAAACTATTATCGGTTGATACACGATAGAATTGACCCGTTGGTTGATTCATATAGGTACTCCAGTTTGTACCACCATCATAACTAACCTGACCGCCACCATCATCTGCAACGATCATACGTTTGCCATCATTCGGATCGATCCACAGATCATGATGATCGCCATGAGGTGTGCGGAGCGATTGAAACGTCCGTCCGCCATCACGGCTGTACATGAAATTTACATTGGGGCAATAAACCAGATCAGGGTTTTTTGGGTCAACAAATACTTTGCTGTAATACCATGCACGTTGGCGGATGTTGTTATCGCTGCTCATCAGTTGCCATGTTTCTCCTGCATCATCACTGCGAAACAATCCACCGTTTGCATTTTCAAGAATAGTATAAATGCGTTCCGGATTTGATGGTGCGAATGCCACACCCACAATTCCCCATGTTCCTTTTGGTAATCCTTTTTTGGCAGAAACATTCGTCCATGTTTCACCACCATCCGTTGATTTATACAAACCACTTCCTTCACCACCACTTTCCAAACTGTGCGGCGTGCGAATTACACGCCACATACCTGCATAGAGTACCAATGGATTTTCAGGCTCCATCACTAAATCAGAAGCACCAGTTTGATTATTTACAAACAATGTGCGTTTCCATGTTTTACCACCATCAGTTGTTTTGTACACGCCACGTTCTTCATTTGGTCCAAACAAATGACCAACTACTGCAACCCAAACAACATCCGGATTTTTTGGATGAATGAGAATGCGAATGATATGACGACCATCTTTCAAACCAATATTTTTCCAGCTTCGTCCACCATCATCGCTGCGCCACATACCGCCTAAACCTTCGCTCACATTTCCACGCATGGTGTTTTCACCTTCACCCACATACACAATACTTTCATCACTTGGTGCAACAGCAACAACGCCAATCGACGAGCCAAAATATTTATCGCTGATATTTTTCCAGTTGTTACCACCATCGGTTGTTTTCCAAACACCACCTCCGGTAGCTCCCATGTAAAAAGTTGTTTTGTTGGAATAGCTGCCAGCTACTGCAGCACTTCGTCCGCCACGGTAAGGCCCAATGGAACGATACTTTAGTGAGCTGTAAACAGCTTCTTCATTTGAGGCAGAGGGGGTTGATGTTTGCTTCTTTTGCGCAAACGAAAACAGTACGCTCAAAAGCGTACCTGCAAGCAAGATTGATTTTCTCATGTTCAGTACAATTGGTTGAACAGGGAAATTACAAAGGTTTTGCTTGCAAAGCTGCAACTGTAGAATGGATGTGATGAACGGCCGCTCATCTATTTTATAAAAACATTAGTGAAAGCTACACAATCCGGAAATACGGATATGATTGACGGGTTCGTATTTCGGATTGCCACCATCCTTGATTTCTTCCGTTCATCAGCGATATTTCAAAATGAGAAGCAGACGCAAAAACGAACGTTGTCAATAAGCAACCGTTCGTCTAATTTTTTCATGGCTGCCTCGTAACCTATTTATCTTTCCATCCGTATTATACTTAAACCTTTTCATCATGTTACGTCCAATGCTTACTGCTTGTGCCCTGGTTTTATGTGTGTTCGTGCGTGCACAAACGTCAAAACCAATCACTCCAAAGTTTACAGAAAAAGCTCCTCCCAAATTATTGCCGGCGATGCGAACAACGCAATCGATCAAGATCGATGGATCACTGAATGACTCGGCTTGGAAAGATGCACCGCTTGCAACAGACTATGTTGAATTCAGACCGGCAGTGGGCGTAAAGGAAGCGGAAGAAACAAAAACAGTTTCTTATCTCCTTTATTCTGATGAAGGCATTTATTTTGCCGGCTATTGTTATGAACGCAGCCGTGATAGTATTGCCAGAGAATTAAAAGGCCGTGATGGATTTGGGATGAATGATTATGTGGGGATCATTTTCGATACTTATAAAGACAACCTCAACGGCTTTGAATATTTTGTTACTCCACTCAATGAACAATGGGATGCAAAGATGGCACCGAATGCAAATGGTAACAGCGAAGATTTTAGCTGGAATGCAGTGTGGCAAAGTGCGGTAGTAATGCATGATAATGGCTGGAGTTTTGAAATGTTCATCCCTTATGGCGCTATTCGCTTTGGTAAAAAAGATATACAGGATTGGGGTGTGAATATGACACGTCGTCGTCAGAAAACAGGTCAGCAGTACACATGGAACCCCATTGACCCAAACGTCAATGGATTTTTAACACAGGAAGGTTTCTGGACCGGCATTACGAATATTAAGCCACCGGTGCGTTTACAATTCTCTCCTTATTTTTCTGTGTATGCCAATCATTTTCCAATTAATCAACCGGGTGTTAAAAATTTAACCAGCCAGGTGAATGGTGGTTTGGATGTAAAGTATGGATTGAACCAGGCGTTTACACTCGATGCAACATTGATCCCCGATTTCGGACAAGTGCAAAGTGATAACCAGGTGCTCAACCTGTCCCCGTTTGAAGTGCAATTCAATGAGTATCGTAATTTCTTTACAGAAGGAACCGAACTCTTCAGTAAAGGCGGTTTGTTTTACTCACGCCGTATTGGAGGTACACCCATTCATTACGGTAAAGCATCATCGCAGGTAGGCGCAACAGAAAAATTATTAAAGAATCCATCCGAGTCGAAACTGATCAATGCATCGAAAATATCCGGTCGTACACAAAGCGGATTGGGAATTGGCATTTTAAATGCAGTTACAAAAACACAGTACGCCACCATTGAAGATGTCAATACAAAAGATCAACGGAAAATTGTAACTGATCCGTTGACCAATTACAATATCATCGTACTCAATCAATCAATGAAGAACAACAGCAGTGTTTCATTGATCAATACCAATGTTACCCGCAGCGGCGCTGATTACGATGCAAATGTTACAGCCGGTTTGTTTGATCTGAACGATAAAAAGAATACCTGGAATGTAGGTGGAAAATTTGCAGTAAGTCAGTTGATGGGCTATGGAAAAGACGGAGCGAATGAAAATGGCTACAGTCATAATATTTACTTTGGTAAAACAAGCGGCCGTTTCAATTTTAACGTTTGGCAGGAATTGACGGATACAAAATATGCACACCGTGATCTTGGCTATTTCACCAATAACAACTTCCTCGATCATGGCGGAAGAGTCAATTACAAATGGATCGAACCCAAAAGTTGGTACAATAATATTTTTCTGAATCTGAATGGAAGAGTGAGCAAATTATTTACTCCGTTTGCAGGTGTAAAAGAAACTTATCAAAACGGTAGTGTCAATTTCAATGCAGAGTTACAAACAAAAAAACTCTGGTGGGTTGGTGCTTATCTTGGTTACAACACAAAGCAAAATGATTTTTATGAACCCCGTAAAACCGGGATGTACTTTACACGTAACCAAAGCGTAGCTGTTGGCAGCTGGATCAACAGCAACCAGGCAAAGAAATATTCATTCTGGTCAGAAGTTTTTGCACGTCGGCATATCAACTTTTACAATCAGTTGGGTGCTGATGCAACGGTGAATCAAACACTCCGTTTCAACAGTAAATTCTCTGTATCGCACAGGGTAAGTTTTCATCCACGATTTAATAATATGGGCTTCACTACTCTTTCAGGGAACGATGTAGTGTTTGCTCGTCGTCAGGTAAACACCATCGAGAATATTCTGAATGTGAAGTACAGTTTTACAAATATGATGTGGCTTACATTCCGCATGCGCCATTATGTGAGTACAGTTGATAACAAAGATTTTTTTCAACTGCAGTCGAATGGAAAACTCCAACCCTTACCCGGTTTCACAGGCGATGTAAACCAGAACCTCAATCTGTTTAATATTGACATGGTGTACACCTGGCAGTTTGCACCCGGCAGTTTTATCAATATTGTTTGGAAAAATTCGATTCAGCAGTTTACACGACTTGTTGAGCCGGACTATTTTAAAAACTTCGGTAATACGTTGGATGCTGATCAAAATAATAACCTGTCTTTAAAAGTGATCTACTTTCTCGATTATCTTGATATTAAGAAATGGGGGAAGAAGAAGTAATAAAAAGAACGTCCCGTTTTGCGGGACGCTCTTTTATACGCTTTACGATATTATCAATTCTTATTGCTCTTCTTCACCGTCGGTTTTTTCAATAACTCTTTGGCAATGGCCTGCATGGCTTTTTGTTCAAATTGTTTGTTCAATAGTTCATATTGTTGTTCGGCTTTACCGATCTCTGTTTTTAAGAAGGCAACACGCTGCACCTGCAGATTACTTGGTCTTGCTTCCTGCGTTACAACAGCACCATATACATCGCTCAAATCAGTACGTAAGCGTTTGAGATCAGCAGTGCCTTTTACAATCGGTGGTACCAATGTAAGTCGTAATGTTTCCAGTTTGTTGTTGTAATCCTGTAATAAAGTTTTTGTTTTCTTGTCTTGTGTGGAATCAATATGCTTCTTCAGCAATTTTTGTTTGCCATCAATGCTATCCACCAACCGGGCAAGTTGCTCATTCATTGCATATAATTCCATACCGGTTTTGTATTGCAATTGGCGATCTTCTACTGTAAAGTCTTTGTTCTTTTCATCATGGATCAACGTAATGGTATGATTGTATTCTTTTCCATTCACTTTCATCTTGATCGTATAATCGCCGGGCAATACCTGTGGCGACGTGAATGCAGCAAACTCGAGTTGGTTACCACCCTTCGCTGTTTTGGCCGGCATCATGCGTTGATTCCAGGTTACTTTGTTGTAACCTTTACGATTGCTGGGTGTTAATTTCTGCACCAGCTTGCCATCTTTGTCATACACTTCCAATAGAAGATTATTGGCCCGCTCTTTCAGGTAGTATTGAATAGGCGGAATAATTGTTCCAATGCCGCCATTCCAATCGCCGGCTGCATTTTCAAATTGGCCACCATATTTTCCCATCGTAAGTGTGATGGGTTTCTTATTGAGCATCACTACATCATTGGCAGCAACATCTGCAGTGATCGTACGCATGGGTGTAATATCTTCAATGATGATGATACCACGGCCATGTGTCGCCAATACCAGATCGTTTGTTTGTTCCTGAATTTTAATATCACGCACCAATGCATACCAGGGAATATTGTTTTTCATCCGGAACCATTCGTTTCCTCCATCCACACTGGCAAACAATCCCATTTCTGTGCCGGCGAATAATAAATTTTTGTTGATGATGTCTTCTTTGATCTTGTGTGCAAACCCGGTAAACTCACTGCTTTCAAACTTCTTCCATGTTTTGCCCATGTCGTTACTCATGGCAATATAGGTTTTGTGATCGCCGTATGCATGATTGTCAAACGTTGCATACACTTTATTCTTGTCGTACTGCGATGGTTCAATGCTGCTCACCCATGTTTGTTTTGGAATGCCTGCCGTTGCATAATTCGCTGCAACATTCGTCCATGTTTTACCGGCATCTGTTGTGTATTGGAGATTACCATCATCCGTTCCTACCCAAATGATCTTTTCATCGATAGGCGATTCTGCAATGGTAAAGATGGTACAATGATTTTCGGCACTGGTAACGTCCATTGTAACACCACCACTTTTTTCCTGTTCCTGTTTTCGTTTATCGTTGGTCGTTAGGTCAGGTGAAATGCGTGTCCAGTTACTTCCTCTGTCTGTGCTCTTGTACAAGTACTGTGCACCGGTATAAAGATTCTTTTTATTGTGTGTACCTGTTACAATCGGCGTGTTCCAGTTGTAGCGAAGTGCTTCTTCTCCCGTTACAGCTTGTGGTTTAATAGTAACCGACGCATTCGTCCGCATATTGATCCTCGACATATTTCCACCTTGTGCTTCCGCATACACGATGTTGGCATCGTTCGGGTCGGGCTGTGTCCAGAAACCATCGCCACCGAATACCGATTTCCAGTCGCCGTTCGTTACACCTCCTGGTGCTTTACTCGGTGCAAACCAACTTCCGTTGTCCTGCAAGCCTCCATAAATACGATAGGGTTCTTGCTGATCAACACTCACATGATAGAATTGCCCAACCGGTAAATTGTTACAGAACTTCCAGGTGGCACCACGATCCAAACTGAAATACACACCACCATCTGTGCCAACATACATCAGGTTTGTATTATTTGGATTGATCCATAATGCATGATGATCGCTGTGCACCCATCCACCTTCATTGCTTGCATCAGCAAATGAAAAGCCGCCATCATTTGAATATGAAAATGAAAAGGCAGGACGATATACTCTCTTCGGATCTTTGGGATCTACTTCCAATGTTGAAAAATAAAATGGGCGTGAAGTGATATTGCTCGTTGCACTTTGTTGCTTCCATGTTTCACCGGCATCGGCTGAAATATATAATCCGGTGTTTTCACTTTCAATGATCGCCCACAGATTTTGTGGAGATGATGGAGCCAATGCCAACGCTACACGACCAAATGGTTTTTTCGGTAAACCATTGCTTAACTCTTTCCATGTTTTGCCTGCATCCGTTGATTTAAACATTCCACTTCCCGTGCCACCACTGTTGAATGCATACGGCAAACGACGGAACTCCCATGATGTGGCATATAAAACATTTGAGTTAGTGGGATCAATTTCAACGTCGGCCACACCTGCATTCTCATTGATGTATAAAATCATTTCCCATGTTTTACCTGCATCAATTGATTTGTACAATCCACGATGTTTGCTGCTGCTCCAAAGCGGGCCGGGTGCTGCAACATAAATGATGGAAGAGTTGGCTGGATCAACAATTACTTTCGAAATATGCTCAGTACTGTCGAGGCCGATCTTTGTCCAGTTATCACCGCCATCGGTTGATTTGTACATGCCATCACCAATAGAAACTGAATTCCGCATATTGCTTTCACCTGTTCCTACATAGATCACTTTTGGATTCTTTTGATCGATAGCAATAGCGCCAATACTTTGAATGTATTTATCGAAGATTGGTTTGAAGGATGCGCCTGCATTGGTACTTTTCCAAACACCACCACCGGCAGTTCCAATGTAAAGTGTTTTTCCATCGCTGTTTACACCGGCAATATCAGTTATACGTCCACTCATGGTGCCTGGGCCGAGTTGCCTTGCTTCCATCATTCCAAATGTGGAGGCATTGATTTGTGCCTGACTGTAAGTTGCGCATAACAACAGTACAGCAGTGCTCAGAAATATTTTTCTCATAATTGTTGAATAAAAAAACCCGACGTTTCAGGTCGGGTTGTGATTGATAATTTGGTATTAGTTTGCTGGTTTGAAAACAGCGTCTTCAATTGTTTTATTTACTTCCACTTTTGAAATAACAAAGTCAGCATTTACACCGGGACCGAGAGGAACGTTGATGCTCATTGGAACAATAATGCCTTCAGGTAATTTTTGATAGTTGCTGTAGGTTGTAGTCAATTCCATTTCCTGTCCGTTTGCAGAACGGCTGCCTACTGATTTGATCAGTGTGTAACCTTTCTTTTCAATGAACATGGTTTCACTGCGTCCGCTTTTTAAGCTGATTTTTACTTTGAAACAATCAGTTCCATCAACATCTTCGCTACCGAGTAATTCAATGCTGTGTCCTTTTGCTTTATAGTCGATCAAACTTCCTTGCGCATCCAGATCGTCCTGGCTTTGCTTCAGGTCCTCTGCTGTCATCGCTTCAGGAGCGGTTTGTCCCTGGAAGGGTAAAAAATTCCAACCGGCAGTAGGTGTAACGATCATGTAACCGTTCATACCCATTAATGAAATATCCTGTCTTGACCCTTTTGCATGTACTACTGTACGCACTACCACGATATCTGCTCCCTGGATACTCATGTTTCCGCTTTGCACCATGCTGGTTACTTTTTTCCAGTTATCAACGCCACCAATGGCTTCAATATGTTTGTTTACTACTTCGTCTGCAGTTTGTGCTTTTACAGCGGTTAGGCTGAATGCGGTAGCAACAAACAGGCTGAATAATTTCAAGGTCTTCATTGTTTTTTATTTTTAATATAGGTTGTAAAGAAAAGAAAATTGTTACAGAAGCAGGGCGAATTTTTTTATATGTGTCAAGGAAACGCAAAGGATTCCTTTGCTGCTGCCATTCCATCAGACGAGAAAAATTTCCCTAAGGCTACTGCATCAAGTATCTTGGTCGGAATTTTAACCTTCTATTGCGTAAATTATGGCTGCTGTTAAAGTATCGGGCAATATCGTTGATCTTTTCTCAAACAAAATAAACTTTGGACAACTTACTATCGAAGCGGGCAAAATTTCGACTATTGAGGTAATTGAGCCAGGTGAAAAGCCCGGAGAACCATACCTTCTGCCAGGCTTTATTGATAGCCATGTGCATATTGAAAGTTCGATGCTGGTGCCGTCTGAATTTGCAAAACTGGCGGTGGTGCACGGAACAGTAGCAACTGTTAGCGATCCACATGAAATTGCGAATGTATGTGGTTTGGCCGGCGTAGAATACATGATTGAAAACGGCAAGACGGTTCCCTTTAAATTCAATTTCGGAGCACCCAGTTGTGTGCCGGCTACTGGCTTTGAAACGGCAGGCGCCGTATTGAATGCAGCTGATGTGAAAGCGTTGCTGCAAAAAGAGGAGATCAAGTACCTGAGTGAAATGATGAATTTCCCGGGCGTGTTGTTTAGCGATGAAGAAGTGATACAAAAGATCGCTGCAGCACAAGCATTGGGCAAGCCGGTTGATGGACATGCACCGGGATTGAGAGGTGAAGATGCGAAGAAATATATTGCTGCGGGAATAAGTACCGACCATGAATGTTTTACCAAAGAAGAAGCACTGGATAAGTTGAAATATGGAATGAAGATCATTATCCGGGAAGGAAGTGCAGCCAAGAATTTTGAAGCACTGGCTGAACTCATCGATGAGTATCCCGATATGATCATGCTTTGCAGCGATGATAAACATCCGGATAGTTTGGTGGAGGGACATATTAACCAGCTTTGTGCCAGAGCGGTCAACAAAGGTTTGAATGTGTTCAATGTATTAAAGGCTGCCTGCGTTACTCCGGTGGCACATTATAAATTAGATGTGGGATTGTTACGTGAAGCTGATGCAGCTGATTTTATTGTGGTAGATGATTTGAAAAACTTCCATGTTCAACAAACTTTCATCAATGGTGAATTGGTTGCAGAGAACGGGAAGTCGCTCATCGTCAGCAAACCATCATCTGTGATCAATAATTTTCAATGCGATGAAAAAACAATCACTGAATTTGAATTTCATCTCAACAAATTTGGCAATGCCGATGCAGAAAATATTGAGCAGGTGTATGTGGTGGAAGCAATGGATGGACAATTGATCACCAACAAACTGATCGTTCCCATTACATCCTTTACTGTTGCAGAAGAGATCATCGAGGCAAATACAGAAAAGGATTTTCTCTACATGGTAGTGGTAAACCGTTACAACAATTCACCGGTGGCAAAGTGCTTCGTTAAAAACTTTGGATTAAAAAAAGGCGCCATTGCTTCTTCTGTTGCACACGACAGTCATAATATTATTGCAGTAGGTGTTGATGCTGAAAGTATTTGCCATGCAGTTAATTTGATTATTCGTTCAAAAGGGGGAGTAAGTGTTGTAAACGAAGCAAGCCAACAACTGCTGTCATTACCGGTTGCCGGTTTAATGAGTGCAGATGATGGTTATAAAGTAGCCGAAGCTTATAGTAACATTGATATGGCAGCGAAGGAACTGGGCTCTGCTTTGGCCGCACCATTTATGACACTTTCGTTCATGGGCTTGCTGGTAATACCACATTTAAAACTGAGCGACATGGGCTTGTTTGATGGTGATCGTTTTCAATTGGTTTAATCACATGGAAGTTGATTATATTAGTAACCTAAACCTTTTGTATGCGTAAGTTTCTCGGCATCTTTTCATTGATCATTGTTCTTGTACTCGGGATTTTTATTTTCTGGCGTTATTATTATGTGTTTGGTGAAGGTGTAAAAGCCGGGGAATTAAATTACATGGTGAAGAAAGGCTATGTTTTTAAAACATACGAAGGCAAGTTGATCCAATCGGGATTGCGTTCCCGTACACCCGGCACCGTGGCGAGTTATGAATTTGAATTCAGCGTAACCAACGACAGCATTGCCAATATTCTGATGCTCAATAGCGGCAAAGTATTTGAACTGCATTATAAAGAATACATGGGTACAATTCCCTGGCGTGGACACTCCGTGTATGTAGTTGATAAAATTATCAACATGAAAGATGAATAATCTTCATGTTTGTTAAAAGCCCTGCTGAAACTCAGCAGGGCTTTTTTGTTTTTTTTTACTTTGATGTTCGTAAGTACGCATGTTTATACTCATTACTGCGTAAAATTTTGAGCAGATCCTTTTCTAAACTTTCAACCGGGTATTCAACAATACGATTCAGTTCAACTCGATTCTCTAACACAAGCAGCGTAGGTACCCGCAGAATATTCAGTCCCTGTTCTTCATGTGTTGGACTTTGCTTGTAAGCCGTATCATGATTGCTCACCATGATTAATCGGATCTGTTCAGGTTGTACACCACAATACTCCAGTACTTTGTACAAACGGGGAACTTCACGTTTGCTGTCGCCACACCAGGTGCCGAGGAAAATTACAAACTCACGGTTACTGATATGCTCTTTGATGTTATTGGCAACAACAGTATCGATCCTGTAATTCGTATAAGTTGGTACAAACCATGATGCAAACGGTTCCTGCATCAATGCTTCTTTTGTACAGCAACCAACCAACATGGGGTTGCCGTTTCTGTCTTTCACTATTTGATTGAGTGGTTGTGCAATAGTGAATATTGCACATACAAGTATGCTGATGAAAAGAATGAATCGTTTCATAAAAATGGTTTTAAAAGAAAGAAATACATGTAACCCTTACAGATCATGCAATTGCCTTAATGCAATAGCAAACAGATCCCGTACAGGAAACAAAAATGAAAATCATAAATGGAGAAACGATCAGCAGCGGGGTGGTTGCAATACTTTCTGCAAATGGCCGCTCAGTTGTTGCGGTGCAGTAATGTTTATGTAAACGGGGTTGTAATTCGTAACGATCGCCGGCGTTTGCAGCGATGTATGATCAAAAAATTCTTCTGTATAATTTTTTAAATGATGCTGATGAAACGGAAGTGCAGGATTCTGATCATTAGCTGTGGGTTGAAGTTTGGTATCACAACCACAATCTTTTGTTGATTCAATAACTGCAGTGATGCGGCATTCCATATAATCGATCATCTTCCCATATTGAAACAGGAAGAACACAGACAGAAAAAATATAGGATAGATTTTTTTCACTTGCGGGTTAAAGATAAACAGCTTACAGCTGAAATGCAAGCTTAGTACAATTTACTCTTCATCAATCCCCATTTGCAAAGACGATAGATCACAGACACCTTCAAACAACCAAGTCCATACTTCATACTGCGGCTGAAGTTGATGCTGCTGGCTTCCTCAAAATATTTAGTAGGGCAGGTTACTTCGCCGATCTGGTAACCTTTGTAAAAGATCTGTGAGACCATTTCATTGTCAAAAATAAAGTCATCATCGCAGGCATCCAGTTTTACTGCTTCAAGCACTTCTTTACTAAATGCACGGTAGCCTGTATGATATTCTGATAACTTTTGACCGAGTAATATATTTTGAGTAAGCGTTAAAAAACGGTTGGCGATATATTTGTAAACGGGCATACCACCTTTCAATGCACCGTTTCCTAAAATGCGACTGCCGAATACCACAGGATACACATCGTTGCCAATAATACTCGTCATGGCATGGATGAGTTGTGGCGTGTACTGATAATCGGGGTGCAGCATGATCACAATATCGCCGCCCAGCTCCAATGCTTTTTTGTAACAGCTTTTTTGATTACCGCCGTAGCCTTTGTTGTTTTCGTGGCTCACAATATGTTTGATGCCGAGTTCTTTTGCTTTGGCAACGGTCTCATCTTTACTGGCATCATCTACCAATACCACTTCATCCACAATATCGAACGGGATCTCGTTGTACGTGATCTCCAATGTTTTTGCGGCATTGTAAGCCGGCAAAACCACCACTACTTTTTTGTTGTTGAACATGCGATAAAGCGATTTAAAGGGGGCAAAGATAATGGTAAGTACGAAGTAAGAAATACGAGGTACGAAAACTCCGCCAAGCTTGCCCGACTCAAAGTCAATTAATAAAGCGGCTGCATCTACCTGAAAAGATCGAAATGTGTACATGAATGTTATGAAGTTGAATTGGACGTTCGAATGTTTGGTAGCTATGAGCTGTGCCGCCTCCTCTCTAAAGGAGAGGAGGAAGGGAGGTGAGGTCTTGATGCCTTGAAAACAGAATGCACAAGTGAGTGACACAACAGACGATGCCCAAAGTTCTGCTGCCGGAACCCAAATCTTCGCATTTCCGCCTTTAGGCGAATGGGTGTACATTTGCTGCCCGAAATAAAGTGAATTATGTTTCAGAATTTAAGTGAACGTTTAGAGAGTGCGTTTAAAAATATTAAAGGCGAAGGCCGTATTACTGATCTCAATATTGCGGCAACCGTAAAAGATATCCGCCGTGCATTGGTAGATGCCGACGTAAACTATAAAATTGCCAAGGACTTTACCGATACGGTGAAGGACAAAGCGCAAGGCGCCAAAGTATTGCTGGCGGTGAACCCCGGTCAGCAAATGGTGAAGATTGTGCAGGATGAGCTCACGGAATTAATGGGCGGCACCGAAAGTGAGCTTGATCTGAAAGGTTTGCCTGCGGTGATTCTCATCGCTGGTTTGCAGGGTAGTGGTAAAACCACCTTCAGCGGAAAACTTGCCAATTACCTCAAAACACAGAAAGGAAAATCGCCTTTGCTGGTGGCGGCTGATATTTACCGTCCGGCGGCCATTGATCAATTGACGGTGTTGGCGGGGCAAATTGGTGTGGATGTGTACAGCGAACGGGAGAACAAAGATGCCGTTTCCATCGTGCAGAACGCTTTAAAAGAAGCAAAAGCAAAAAACAAGAATGTAGTTATTATTGATACGGCCGGTCGCCTGGCGATCGACGAAGTGTTGATGAAGGAAGTGGCTGATATTAAAGCTGCTGTTAATCCCAACGAGATCCTGTTTGTCGTAGATAGTATGACGGGTCAGGATGCGGTGAACACGGCCAAAGCTTTCAACGACCGACTGAACTTTACAGGTGTTGTGCTCACCAAACTTGACGGTGATACCAGAGGTGGTGCGGCGCTCTCTATTAAATACACGGTGAACAAACCAATTAAGTTTGTGAGCAGCGGAGAGAAGATGGACACGCTCGATGTATTTTATCCCGATCGTATGGCCCAGCGTATTTTGGGCATGGGTGATATTACCTCACTCGTGGAAAAAGCACAGGCGCAGTTTGATGAAGAGCAGGCCAAAAAGCTGGAGAAGAAGATCCGCAAAAACCAGTTCGATTTTGAAGATTTCAAACAACAACTGGAGCAGATCAAGAAAATGGGTAACCTGAAAGACCTGATGGGCATGATTCCCGGTATGGGCAAAGCCATGAAGGATGTGGACATCAGTGATGATTCGTTCAAAGGTGTGGAAGCGATCATCAATTCCATGACACCACAGGAACGCAGCAACCCAGACCTGATCGATCAAAGCCGCCGCAAGCGAATTGCAATGGGCAGCGGAAAAGATATTGCCGAAGTAAACGCATTTATGAAGCAGTTTGAGCAAATGAAACAGATGATGAGCATGATGAACAAAATGCCCATGGGTGGCCGCATGATGCCAGGAATGGGCAGAAGGTAAAATTTAAGTTAAGAGATTGGAATTTTGCACTTTTGCCTGTACATTTGCTGTTCTAATTTTAGTTAACCTTTATTTATTCACGCATTTAAATTTTAATTTACGATGCCAGTTAAAATCCGACTGCAAAGACACGGGTCTAAAAAGAGACCTTTCTATTTCATCGTAGTGGCCGACGCAAGAGCCCCAAGAGATGGAAAATTCATTCAGAAAATTGGTACTTACAATCCTGTTACAGAGCCTGCTGTGATCCAGATCGATCGTCAGAAAGCTTTGGAGTGGTTAACAAAAGGAGCACAGCCAACTGATACAGTTCGCAAGATCCTTTCAACCAAAGGTGTATTGTACCTGAAACATTTGTTACGTGGTGTAAGCCTCAATTTGTTCGATCAGGCTACTGCTATGGAAAAATTCCAGGCATGGCATACTGAGCACGAAGCAACTGAAGCGAAGAAAAGAGAAGAAGCACGCCGTAGCCGTTTCAAACAGCGCAGTGGTGGTAACTACCAACGTCGTCCGATGGCCCCAAGAAGGCAGGAAGGTGGCGAGTCAGAAGCACCAGCACCGGCTGCAGGAGAATAATTTTAAATTAGTCTTCATAAAAGTCCCCCGCATTTTTGCGGGGGATTTTTTTATGCAATCGATTTGCCGCAAAGGCTCGAAGACAGGAAGAAACACAAAGGGCTTCTCCACTTAGCGCCTTTGTGACTTAGTGGCAATAAATTATTTTCCGGGCTGTATTGCTACTATTGAGCAATTGTTGCGTCGCACTCTTGTACGTCTGATTTTCAAATCATCAATTCTTAACTACTGACAGGGTTGCGACCGCTGCCGGGGTTTTCTTACCTCGTACTTCCTACTTCTAACTTAGTACTTAACAATATCTTTGCCTTATGGAACAATACTTCAGCATTGGACAAATACTCGGCACATTCGGATTAAACGGAGAAGTGGTACTCAAACATAATTTGGGTAAAAAGACATCACTCAAAGGATTGGAAGTATTATTTATTGAAGAAGCGAAAGATAAATTTCTTCCTTACTTCATTACCGGCACTAAGATCAAGAACGAAGAGGAAGTATACATTGCCATTGATGGCATCAGCACCAAAGAAGCAGCAAAAAAACTGTCGCCGAAAAAAGTGTGGTTGCGGGAAGAAGATTTTCACAAGCAAGCCGGTAAAACTGCACCTATTTCATTGATCGGTTATATGATGATCGATGGCACCAAAGAACTGGGCAATGTATTGGAAGTAATTGAACAGCCGCTGCAGATCTTATGCAGATTGGAAATTGAAAGCAAAGAAGTATTGATACCGCTGCACGAAGAAACCATCCGCAGCATTAATCATAAAAAGAAACAGGTAGTAGTGGAATTGCCGGATGGATTGCTGGAAGTGTATTTAGGATAAGTACGAAATACGAAGTTAGAGGTACGGGCATCTTGTATTTTTAAACTCTCTCATAAATTAATTACACAATCAGCAAATGCTAAATCGCTTTTTCTTTTTTATCACACTTTTATATTCATCAACAACATCCGTTGCTCAAATCAAAGCAGAAGAAAAAATTTTTCCACTGGGCATTATCCGGCAACTGCATTCAGTTGAGTTAAATGAAAACCGTACACTCAATATTTATTTGCCAGAAGGATACAATAACGATTCCAGCTATCCTGTTATTTATCTACTCGATGGTTCTGCTGACGAGGATTTTATTCATGTGGCGGGGCTTGTACAATTCTATACATTTCCATGGGTGAATGTATTGCCCAACTCAATTGTGGTGGGTGTTGCCAATGTTGATCGGCGAAGAGATTTTACATTTCCTACAACTATTGAAAAAGATAAAATGGATTTTCCTACAACAGGCGGCTCCGAAAAGTTTATCCGCTTTCTTGAAAAAGAATTACAGCTGTACATCAATAGTTCATTCAAAACAAATGGTCACAATATGCTGATCGGTCAATCGCTGGGCGGTTTGCTGGCAACTGAAGTATTATTGAAAAAGCCGGACTTGTTTTCACAATATGTAATTGTAAGTCCTAGTTTGTGGTGGGATAAAGAATCGCTGCTGAAAACAAAACTTACTTCGTTTAAAAGGAAAACAACAGTATACATCGCCGTCGGTAAAGAAGGTAAGATCATGGAAGATGATGCAAAAGCATTACATGAACTATTAAAAGTAAAAGGCAGTAATCTTTCGTTGAAGTTTGATTTCATCGGCAACAAAATGCATGGAAACATTTTTCATCAGGCGGTGGCGAATGCGTTTGAGTTTTTGGGAGAGGTGAAGTAAGCTTACTTGTGAAAATGATTCAATTTTGGGAGTCGTCATTTCGACGAAGGTGAAATCTCTACTTAAGTAAAATATTTAAATTCTGTTAACCCGATCAAATAACCACAACTTGATTTTCGAGAGATGCCTCCTGCGTCGGCATAACGACAGTTTGAGTAATCCGTGTATCGTGACTTTTACTATTTCAACTTCTTTTTGATCGCCTTGGCATTCTTCCAATACCTGCTTCCTTCTTTCACCTTCTCTGCATATTGTTTTGCTTTGTCATTCTGTTGCAAATGATACGCACTCAACGCAGCAAAGAAGTTGGCATCTTCAGCATAAACCGATGTGCCGTTTGCCAATGTCTCAAACAAAGGCAATGCCTCAGGATATTGTTCTGTTTTTAGCAGACTGATGCCGAGGTAAAAATCAACCGTTGCATCGGCGGGAGCAGTTACTTTTAATTTTGTAAAAGCCATTGCAGCTTCTGCATACTGTTTATTATTGAAGAGTTGTGCGGCTTTTGCCTTTTCATCTTCTGTACCACGTACAATGGCGCCGGGCATATTATCAATGCTGTATCCATCCGGTGAAGTGCCCGGCAATGCAAGCATCAGGATCAACACAACTGAAGCGGCAGCGGCCAGCATATACATCGTCCGCTTCATCGTAAACACCTTTGCTTTTTCTCTTTTAAAGTATTGATGTGTAAGCGGATCAAGAATTTGCTTCAGCTCCGGTAGTGTTTGTTCGGCTTGCTGATGTTTGCCTACCGTACTGTTGAGTAAACGATATGCGTTTACCTGCTCCTGCAATTGTTTGTTGCTGCGGAGTTCCTCTTCAAACCGTTGCTGTTCTTCAGCAGTCAGTTCGCCGTTGAGGTAGGCATCAATATCAGAGTACGTGTAGGTCATGATACAATTTCTTTAAACCGTGAATGATTACGTACCAGTTCTGCCAACTCACCCATGCAATTACTTTTCCGTTTACGGTAGTATGCATACGTCATACCTAGCTCTTCTGCAATTTCTTCCTGCGGTTTTTTCAGCAGACTTTTTAAGATCACTTCTTTGCAATTGCCCATTTCATCGAGCACTAACATAACGAGTTGTTCTTTTTCTACCTGCACCACATGTTCGGAAGCACCAGCGTTGGCATCACCCGGTATATGAGCATATGCATCTTCCTCGCCGTTTGTTACCACAGTGAGCGAAGTTTTTTTCGTTTTGTTGATGAATTTGCGTTTGCAGAGTAATAACAGAAACGCTTCAAACGGACAGGTAAGCACAAACTGTTTGTCGTTCGCCAGTTTATAAATGTCAATCAATGCTTCCTGAAACACATCACCGGCATCATCTTCACTGCAGCCACGGGAAAGCAGGTAAGCCTTCATATTGGGTGCAAATCGTTGATAGATATCACTGATGAGCCGTTGATCGTGATGGAGCAAAGCAGTTATATATTTCTGGTCGGCGTGCAAGGGCAATGGTTTAGTAGTTGGTTAAAAATAAGATTTTTATATTTAGGGTAACAGATGCCTCGCCTTATTGATATACACCTGTATCATCATGAAAAAAATAATCGTCCATATTGTCCTCCTGTTTGCATGCTTTACTGCTTCGGCACAAACCGACACCTCGGTTGTGGTTCAGCAGAAAGAAAACAAGGTGGCTTTTAAAGCGGGCCTGCCGCCGTTAACGCAAATACCCGGCGCTCCTAAACCTTTCTATACTTATTTATGGGATTTTGGCGATGGGCATTTCAGCACTGAAGAAAATCCGGAACACATTTATGCAAGAGAAGGAGATTACGAAGCAGTTTTATATGCAGTGAATAATTATGATGATGGCAAGAAGCCCGGCCGTAAACCAAAAAAGGTAGCGGTGAAGCAAGTGAACAAATCCTATCTCGCAACAATATCGCCATCGGAACAGAATTTCTTTAAGGCAAACGGTTTTTTTGAACTGAAGTATAACTGCATGGCCAAGCCCGACGATACAATGGTTTTGATGGCCGGCTGGAAAAACGATGTGGCAGTAAATGGCAAAGTGTATCTCTTCATCAACGAAAAACAATTCGGACAAAACAGTTTTGATACAGCAGGGTTTCGTTTGTACAACGATGCTGCCTTGATCAACGATAAGAATGCAATTGCTGCTGTTCGTCCGTTTGACAATCTGTTACTCACAAGTAGTGGTAGTCCTGCATCAAATTTTAAAGAAGAAAAAAAGTTCAGCGGTGCAGAAAGCAAAACGTTTTTGATGAATACATTGAAAGGATACAGCAATGTATTTGCAGTGGATATAAAACAGGCAACTACGGATGCACAGTTCATGTTCACGAATTTATATGTAACACCGGGTATGATCAAGGATACAAATGCCACCATCATCATTACCGGTTTATTTGTGCCTGATACCGGTGGCGTGTACATGCACCAGCTAAACATTCCTATTGTTACGTCGCATGATCCCAACAAGATGAATCTGAAACATGGTCGATTGAATTACCGCACGCTCAAGAAAAGTAAATCGCTCAGTTATAAGATCCGTTTCCAGAATGATGGTGAAGGTCCGGCACGAAAAATTAAACTGGCTATCACACTTCCTTCTGCAATGGACCCACAAACGATCAGCATCAAAGACATGTCGCCTTATTGTTTACCCTGCGATAGTGTGCCCACAAGAACGGGTTGTTGGGAGTTGGTCACCAATAAAGACAGTGCGGCATTTATCTTCAACGGTATCTATTTACCGGGCACCAATCAAAAAGGTGTGAATGATAAAGACAGCACCAAAGGTTTTGTGGAGTTTGATGTAAAAACAAAAAAGAAATTAGATAACCTTCCGTTTAAAGGAAGAACAGCTATTTATTTTGATAAGAATGAACCCGTAATTACCAATTTCGCTACAGGAAAATTCAAACCTGCACTTTCACCAATTATAATGGCGGGTTATGAAATGAACCTCGGTGCTAATGGTTTGAGTGATGGTGTAAATGTTGGTGTAGGTATTGCCAGGCTTGCACCTTACAAACCTTATTTCCAGTTTGAGTTATTCGGGAAATATTATCAAACCACTTCGGCTCAGCAAACATTTCAACGACAAGGTGTGGTTGTGATCGATGGAAAGAATTATGATTACCGTGGTTACCGAGAGCAAATGCAATCACGTATCACTCGTATCGGTTTAGTGCCGCTGCATCTGCGTTATAATTTCAACGATCTGTTGTCGGCTGGTGCAGGTGTTCGTGTTGATGCAGACTTTGCAGGTTCAATTGATACAAGCCGCACTTATCTGTTAAGCAATTTCAATGGACAGGTGAACTTCCCGTACGATCTGAAAAGAAATGCTTCGATAAAAACATTCTCCAATGCGCAGTTTCTTCCCTTTGTTGATGTGCAGTTTGGCAAAGTGCGTCTTGGTCCGCAGATAGGCACCCGTTTTTATTATGGCGGAACAAACCGATCTTATCTCTATTTTTATGCATCCTGGCGACTGTAAGAAAATCATATCGACGATCCATTAATCAACTGCTCATTCCGTGCAGCTTGGTATTTCTTTTCTTATTTTTTTCGGGTGATGAAAAGCCTTCTCAAAAAGCAAGATGGGTAGAAGTATATCAACCCAAGGATCTGTTGCAGGCGTATCTTGAAAAGCTGTATGATCTTACAGATGAACAGCCATTCTATCTTTCCAACAAAGCAGATTCTCTTGAACAAACCTTGTGGCGCAAACCAAAGTTGAAAGAAGAGCGAATTGCTTATCTCGATTTTGTCTTAAATATCGCTTATCATTTACTACAGCAGGGACAAATACAAGCAAGTACACGTTGGTATGAAAAAGGATTGAACTATCAACAAAAACAAAATATTTCCTACGAACAGGAAGAATACATTGTTAAGCCGCTTGGCAACAATTATGTTCGGCTGGGTGATTATGATAAAGCAGTGGCATTGCAGCAAACGGCCATACAACAGGCAACTACAGGAAATAAATACGAACTGCTTCCATCTTTATATAGCAACCTTGCGATCAGTTATTTCTGGTTAGGAAATTATACAGCTACACAGGAACAGTGCAACAACGGATTGCAATATGTTTCATTTCAAAAGACCATCACCGGTTTATTGTACAATGTAAAAGCCGATGCATTTTATGCAGCAGGCGATAAAGACAGTTCATCTTACTACAATCAAAAAGCAATTTCCTTTTATAAATCAGCTGATGCTGCAGATGCCGATGCTTCCTGGATAGTGAGTGCATTGCAATTATCTGCAAAGCTTCTGGCCGATCAAAAGCAATGGAAAGCAGCCGTATTGAAATTGCAGAATGCAGAAAAAATATTAGAACAAACTTATCCCGACAGCAGGCAACGGGATAAAGCTAAATTGAAAGCGGAAAAAGGAAACTTATTCCTGCAGTTAAACCAAACCGATAGCAGTACACGCAATTTTAAAGAAGGGTTACAATTTTTCTCCATCGACAACAAGGGCTTCTTTCCTGATCATACGGTCACTGCTTTGTATGAGGGACTTGCCCGTTCGTTCAAACAACTGCAACCCGACAGTAGTTTGTATTATTACCAGGCTGCAATTGCCAATGATTATTACTGCAACCAATTGATCAGTTCATCAGCAAACAGTTTGCAGAGTAGTATAAACAATGATGCAATGCATGAAAAAGCGATTGCATTTTTCCAGGAACGTTATCAGCAAACAAAAAACATTCTCCTGCTTGAACAGCAATTGTGGTTAATGGAGTTATCGAAGGGAAGAAAGTTGCTGAACGAGCAAAACCGCAGCAGGCAATGGCAACAGGATAGCACGCAAAACAACCGTCAACAACTATTTGCTGAGTTGCGTAACGATTACTTATTATTAGCAGAGGCAAAAGATGTAACAATCAAATCGCAGATCAGCGAACGGATACGTCAGCAGGAGCTTGAATTGGGGTTGCAGGAAAACAGGTTTGCACAATTACTGGAACTACCATCGTTTGAAGTTTTTCAGAAGAAGCTAAGAGAGGTAACATCCACCAGTTCGTTTGTGAGTTATAGTTTATCTGGAGATTTTTTCCATGTGCTGTTTGCAGCAAATGGAAAAATACAAAGTGCAACAATTTCTGCAGCTTCAATGGTGCAACAGGTGGATTCATTTATGCAGGTCTATTTTTCATACGGTTCATCTGCATTTGCCAATAACCCGGCTGCTTATTTTACAACATCAAATCAACTGCTAAAACAGTTGCTGCCTTTTGAAACAGGTAATCAACCGTTGATCGTTTCTGCTGACGCAATATTACATCGTTTGCCTTTTGAGGCATTAAGTGTTGATGGAAAACAACAATTTCTTGGTGAAGCAAATGCAGTAAGCTATGTATATTCATTTCTGCAGTATGTACAAACAACTAAAGACAATAAGCAAAAATCGCCTGTTACAGTTTACACTTTTTCACAGCAACATGCTGGATTTACAGCTTTGCCTAATTCGGTTTTAGAAGCAAAGCAATTGCAAAAAGAATACAAAGCAACAGTAACTGCTGCAACATCAACAACTGAAGCTGCATTTACGCAATCAATTCAATCATCTTCTGTTTTGCATATCGCCTCGCATGCGGTGGCAGACAGTGCTCAACAACCATATCTTGTTTTAAAGCAGAAGTTTTACCTGGGACAGTTGCAATATATTGTTACAGCTTCACCCTTGGTAGTATTGACTGCCTGCGAAACGGCTGCCGGTTCATTGCAGGATGGGGAAGGCGTTGCAAGTATTGGAAGGACTTTTATCAGCAAAGGAGTGAAGGCTGTTGTTGCAAGCAGATGGAAAGTGGATGATGCGGTTGCGCCGGTATTTATTCACTCATTTTATTCTTCATTGCAACAACAACATTCACCTGTTACAGCTTTGTATGAAGCAAGAAAACAATACCTGCATAACACAACGAATCTTGCGCAGAAAGATCCTTTACTATGGGCCGGCTTCAGTTATATAGGAGTTGACCAGCAGATCGAATTGCAAACATCTTCTTTCAATTGGTATTGGTTGGTGCTCCTGTTAATATTTCCAATTGGTTTTCATTTGTTCCGAAAGTTGAAGCAATAGTTTTTGTAGCACAACGAACACAGAGGGTTTCACAAAAAGTACAAAGCTTTGTGTACTCCGTGCTTCCTTTGTGCACTTAGTGATACCTGTTTTTGAATGATACATGGAAGATCAGGTGTACAAGTGAGCGACGCAACAACAGCTCCATAGAAATCCGACAGCCTGTTACCCAAAAATATTCCTCCTCCAATCTTCTTGAAATCAGCGAGTTAGAAAAAAATTGAAAATTTATTTCCCAAACTGGGTAACAATCTTTCACTGCTGCGGATATACCTGCAAACAACAAACAAAAACAATTAAAACTTCTTATTATGAAACAGTCAATCTTCTCAACTATCGCCATTGCAGCAGCTATCAGTTTTACTGCTTGTAAAAAAGAAAATAAAACAATGGTACTGCCACACGTATTCGAACAAAAAGTAAAAACCTTCTTCGATGCCAACGCACCAAAGTATGAAGCGTTTACGATCGATGCATCAACAGGTGGCATGTTATTAACCAGCAAAGGCACAAAGATCAACTTCCCCGCAAATGCATTTAAAAAATCAAACGGACAAATTGTGACCGGAAGTGTAACTGTACAGGTAAAAGATATTCACCAGGCAAGCGATATGCTGTTAGGTAACAGACCAACAGAAGCAGGTGGACAAATGCTGGTCTCTTATGGTGAGATGACAGTAAAAGCAAATCAAGGTGCTGATGAATTACAATTGAATGCACCTGCGCAGGTAGTAGTGCCTGCTGCACCAAAAGCTGGGGCTAACGGACAGTTCTTACGTGAAGTTCCTATGTGGAGTGGCGATAGTGCTGTTACTTATTCGATCAATGGTAACGATCATGAAAATCTTCCCGTAACACTTTCACAAACCGGTTATGTGCCACGTGGCATCAACTGGGTACAGAATGGAAGCTTTGCGGTGAATAATAACAATGGTACATCTACTTTCAACCTTGATAGTCTTGGTGTATGGCGCAACTGTGATGCGTTGATGGGTGACCCACGTCCGAAAACAACAGTGCTTGGTTATTTCAGCAACCAGTGGAACTCTGCAACAAGTACAAGCTATATGGGTGGTGAACCAAGCATGCTCTTCTTTAAAGTGAAACAACAAAACACACTGGTGAAATTGTATAACAAGATCGTGAATGCACCAGCAGGTAAAGAAGGATTGTTAAGTTACCAGAACAGTTTCCCGATCGGTATTGAAGGTACATTCCTTGCCATCACTTTTAAAGACAATAAAATTTATGCTGAGATGCAGGATGTAACAGTAGGTGCGCCTGCAAGTGGTAAAACATATTATGGTGTAACATTTAACCTCACCGAAGTAACCGAAGCCCAGTTGCTTTCTCTGATACAACAATTGAATACTAAGTAAGGTCCGTTGTTCATCCGTCGAAAACATCTGTACTATGAAACAAAGTCCCTCAGCAATGGGGGACTTCTTTATTTAAAATCACTTCTGATAAAGTCAACCAACAATTTCATTCTGAAATAGAGATTACTGATCATCAACGGTACATTGTTTTTCAGTTGGGCAACAGAACCGTTATTCATTTTTTTTAGCAACTTCAGCTCCACGATCTTTTCATCAATTTTATCGATCAATCGCTCTGCCGTCCAGCCAATATATTTTTTATTTCGGTCGTCGTAAACATGGTAGGGCTCAATACCACCTGCCTTCAGTTTCTTGAAAGCGAAATTATCTTTTACTGCTTCCTGAATGGCATCATTGCTCAGCAGATCAATGATGGTATCGGGCGATACTTCATTGAGAAACGCATTTTTAAAAATGTTGAGATTGTTGCGCAGTTCCATCAACACCTGCTTCTTCAGCACATCATTTGTTTTTGATTGCTTGTGCAGAAAGGAGATGAGGTTATCTAAAGGTGCAATGCCGCTTTTCAGCCAATCGAGGTTCATGAACTAAAATTATGGGTTCATTTCTGAATTGCAAACCCTCTGTTTAAAACAGGCAAAAAAGAAAAGACCACTCTTTAAAGTGGCCTTTGATCATCGAATCAGGAAAATGATTTATTGTTTTTGAAGTACAATAGTGGCACTGGCATTTAGTTTTCGAATGATGGATACTCCGTTTTCAACAATCGTTTCATTCTGTGTCTGCTTCATCGTCAGCGTAAGCTTGTTGCCTTCAAGTTTGTATTTCAGACCACCCGGAACAACTGCATTAGTAGGGCTACCCTGCACACTAATAACACCTCCGCTTGTAAAATAAAGTGAATCGGATCCTTGTTTTGTATAAGGGGCACTTGAATTTGTAATCGGTACTACAGCAGTAGTGATTGTATCAATATGATTCAGCAACTGCCCATCCAGATAAACATCCATTACGAGTTTGCCATCTACACTATACGTTATGTTTTTACCAATAAATTCAGTTGCAGTAATTGTATATGTTCCCGATGCAGTTTTTGATGTATAGCTGTAAAGGCTTATGCCAACATATTTCATTCCTCCTAAATCAAAACTGTCTTTTACATTCGAAGAGCCGGCAATCGAAATAAGCCGCCAATCTCCACGTATATCAGCGCCGGTGCCGGAAGTTGGCGTAGTGCCATTCGTATCAATTGATTTTTCTTTTGTACACGAACTGATTAGAGTGATGAGTAAAAGAAATAAGGGTGTGATTTTCAACAATTTCATGAGATACTATTTGTTGCAAAATAACCTTTTTTTCAATGTCGTATCTTGCTGTTTCATAACCGTGTAGAATTGGCACATAAACGTATCATAGCACATTTCGATCTTGATACATTCTTTGTATCAGTTGAGCGATTGAACGATCCTTCACTCATCGGCAAACCTGTGATCGTTGGCGGTACAAAGGAAAGAGGCGTAGTGAGTACTTGCAGTTATGAAACACGTGCATTTGGTGTGCACAGCGGTATGCCGATGGCGCAGGCGATGAAACTTTGTCCGCATGCAATTGTTACGCAGGGTACACGTGGCGATTACAGTCGCTATTCACGTTGGGTTACCGATATTATTGCAGCAAAAGCACCACTGTTTCAAAAAGCATCGATCGATGAGTTTTATATTGATCTTACAGGTATGGATCGGTTCTTTGATCCGGTGAAATGGACAGTTGATCTTCGACAGGAAATCATTGATACCACACAATTGCCCATCTCGTTTGCGATGGCGTCCAATAAACTCGTTGCAAAAATTGGAACCGATCTGGCAAAGCCCAACAATTATATTGTTGTTGAATATGGAAAGGAAAAAGAATTTTTAGCGCCGCTTCGTGTGAATAAAATTCCGGGAATAGGAGAGAAGGCCTATCACACATTACTGGATCTGGGTATTGAAACAATTGGCGATCTGCAAAATGTAAATCCGGTGATGCTGGAACAACAGTTGGGCAAGCATGGGCGGGATCTGTGGCTGCGTTCGCAGGGCATCAGCAGTAGTGAAGTAAATGCGTATCATGAATCAAAATCGATTTCCAGCGAAAATACGTTTCATGAAAACAGAAACGATCTGCCGTTTCTTGAAGCTGAGATCGTTCGCTTAACAGAAAAAATTGCACATGAACTGCGGCAGGAAAATAAAATGGCGGGTTGTGTATCCGTAAAGATCCGTTACCCCAATTTTGAAACACAACAACGCCAGGCCTCTATTCCGTATACGTTTTATGATGATGAACTGATCTACAATGCAAAGCAGTTATTTCATCAACTCTATAAAAAAGGACAACCGGTACGTTTGCTAGGGGTTAAGTTAAGTGAGTTAACCGACGAAGCTTCGCAAACAAATCTATTCCAGGATGTGCAGAAAAAAAATGAACTATACAAAGCCATTGATCAGGTAAAAGAACGTTTCGGGAAAGCGTTACTAACAAAAGGTCGCAATGCCAAACGCAAAGCAGAAGACAATGAATTGCCCGGTGTTTCCTAACTGATGTTCGTGGGGTAAAATTTTTGCCTATTAAGTCTATCTGATAAGTAGGGAAATGTTATATTTGTCACTCAAATTTTATTGTTCACTTTTTTAATTCTGTTTTATGAGTTTACGTTTAGGTGATGTAGCGCCGAATTTTCAGGCAAAAACAAGCATTGGTGATATAGATCTGTATGACTACTTAGGTGATGGCTGGGGTGTTTTGTTTTCGCATCCTGCAGATTATACACCTGTATGTACAACCGAGCTGGGAAAAACAGCTTTGCTGAAAAGTGAGTTTGAAAAACGTAATGTAAAAGTATTGGCGTTAAGTGTAGATGGACTGGATCGTCACAAAGGCTGGATCAGCGATATCAATGAAACACAAAACACAAGTGTTGAATTCCCGATCATTGCTGATGAAGACAGGAAGGTGGCGAATTTGTATGATATGATTCATCCCAATGCATCGGAAACATTTACCGTTCGTTCATTGTTCATCATTGGTCCCGATAAAAAAGTAAAACTGTTTATTACATACCCTGCTTCAACAGGCCGTAATTTTTATGAAGTGTTGCGTGTAATTGATTCATTGCAGTTAACAGCAAATTACAGTGTAGCAACACCAGCCGATTGGAAAGAAGGAGAAGATGTAATTGTCGTACCTGCAGTAAGCACAGAAGCAGCGATCGAAAAATTCCCCAAGGGCGTAAAAGTGATCAAACCTTATTTACGTTATACTCCGCAACCCAATAAGTAAGTTTAAGAATTGGTTAATCGAATCTGATTTTTGCAATAGAAAGCCCCTGATTTATCAGGGGCTTTTCTTATTGATTTCTTCGTGCGTAGTATTTGTTTGCAGCGAGTAGCTTACAGCTTTATTTGATCCATTTCTCAAATTGTTGCAACAAGGCTTTCAGATCTTTTGATACCGGCGCTTCTAATTCAACCCTTGTGCCATTGGTATCTCCAAACGAAAGCTTCCACGCATGTAAAGCAAGGCGGTTGAGCAACGGTCGCTCTTCATCTTCTGCTTTTGCTAATTTGAATTTTTTCCGTTTGATGGAAGAAAGTAAAATGGGTGCAATACTTCCATATACATCATCGCACACAATTGGATGACCGATATGTTTCATGTGTACACGTATCTGGTGCGTACGCCCGGTATGAATTTGAAACTGCAGCCAGGAGTATTGTCCATGTTCTTCCAATACTTTGTAATCGGTAAGCGAAGCTTTGCCTTTTGTATTGATAACGTAGGTGCCTTTTTTTACAGAGTGTTCCATAATAGGCGCATCCACACTTCCTTCCTTATTCATTAAAATGCCATTCACCAATCCCAGATAAAATTTTTCAACCGTACGGTCTTCAAATTGCTTCGAGAGAAGTTTATGCGTTTCTTCATCTTTTGCAAATACGATCAAACCGCTTGTGAATTTATCTAACCGGTGAACGATCCATACTTTCCCGTATTTTTCATTCAACCAATCTTTCAACGATGGTTCGCTTTGCATACGATCAGGTATCGACAATAAACCCGATGGTTTGTTCAGTGCGATCCAATGATCCGTTTCGGCAATGATCTCCACTTTATTCTTCATCTCTGTTCTTGCCATTTTTTTCTTCTTTCTTTTTTACAAACGACTTATTGAGGAACTTCAGCAAACGCACTTCTTTTTCGTTGAGGTAGCGCCATTTGCCACGGTCCACATTTTTCTTTGTAAGATTGCCGAACAGAACACGATCCAGTCCCTTCACATCATAACCAAGCGATTCAAACATACGGCGTACGATGCGGTTACGTCCACTATGAATTTCAATACCAATTATTTTTTTATTTTTTGGATCAGCATAGCCTAGAGCATCCGGCGCAATAAATCCATCTTCCAGTGTAACACCACTTAATAATTTTTCAAAATCACGTTTCTCCAGATTTTTGTCCAATGTTACCTCGTACACTTTCTTTACCTGGTAGCTTGGGTGCGATAGTTTTTGGGTGAGTTCGCCATCATTGGTCAATAAAATTACACCAGTTGTATTTCTGTCTAAACGGCCAACCGGATAGATGCGTTGTGTAGACACTCCTCTCATCAGATCCATAATGGTTCTTCTTCCCTGCGGATCTTCTGATGTAGTAATATAATCTTTCGGTTTATTGAGCAGAATATAGATCAGCTCTTTTTGAATAGTGATCTTTTTGCCGTTTACTTTCACCTCATCTTTATCAGTTACTTTATGACCGGGTTCGGTGATCACCGTTCCGTTTACTACAACCGTTCCTTTCTTGATCACTTCGGCAGCTTCTCTACGGCTGCATACATCGCAATGTGCGAGGTATTTATTCAATGGCATTTCGCCAGTTGTATTTTCACGTTTGAATGTAACCGGTTGTGCGGGAGTTTGTGCTTTGGCAGCAGCAGGTGCATCTTTTTTCTTTATGCGTGTGTCCTGTGCCCGATAGCTGTTTTCTTCTGCTTTCTTTTTGGCAAAATATTCGTTCTTTTCGGTTCTTGCCTTTTTCTTTTCCTGACGGAACTCTTCTTTCTTTTGTGCGTTGGTTTTCTGACTTTGAAAATTGCCGAAGCTGCTTTTTGCCATGTTTGTTGAATTTGCTGTTTTGCAACAGGATGAAGCGCAAAGGTAACTGAAATGCGTTAGGGCGGGAAATGTGTATGAAGTCTGTACTGTGAATGATAAACAGTCATTAGTTTTTTATACGATTTTTCCTCTGGGTGTTGAGTTGGCAATCTCCTGCTGCCCAAACGGTTGCACTACCGCTCATCCATTGAAACAGTAACATCCTACATTTCAAAAATTATATTGCAGGAATTATTGAAACAACTCGTCAAATTGATCTATGAAGCATGTACTTGTGGCCCTTTTTTTATTGATTACGGATCTACTCGCAGGGCAAACACCTAAAACACTTTATTTCGATCCGGCTTCCACCGTGGGTGCCCCGGCATCAAGGTTGTTTGAAAACATCACGTATATACCGCTTGAAACAACCAAACAAAGCCTCTTCGGACAAATCAGCCGGTTGGTGGTAACGCAGCAGTATTTCATCATTTTTGATTTCGATACACAGGGCCTTTATTTTTTCGATAAGACCGGGAAGTTTATTAAAAAGTATAAAGATGATAAATACACGATTGCATCGATGCAATTGATGGAAAAAGAGAATGCCCTTTATTTGTTGCAGATCAACCGAAACTACCGGCCAACTGAACAGGAACGTGATGAACTTGTTCGAAATCCGTTTTCAAAAAGCAGTATGAAATACGGACGATCGGTTTTTTATAGCCTGGCTGATATTGCGAAAGAGCAGATCACGGTAATTCCTGATTTTACAATTGCAATGACCAACCCCAATTACTTTGCTCCCAATCATTGGGCTTACAGTATGGTACTGGCCGATAAAAGCGCAAAAGATTCTGTTGACTATGAATTAAAACTATCTGATGGCAGCAAAACAACGGGTGCTTATTTTCCATTTGCCAAACGCACATCATCTTATTTAGCTGATCCGGGAAATATTGAATTTTATACTACCGGCAAACCGGGTACATTGTTCTTTACAAGGCCTTATTATTATACTATTTATCAATTAACTTTTGACAGCGTAACACCACTCTACAATTTTGTATTGCCATTTGAGAATACAGTGCCCAAAACTTTTTTTACAACTGATTTCAGTCGAAACGAATTGCGTAGTTACAAGCAATTAAATCCGGCATATGTTTGGCGCATCAATGGCATTGTACCAATTCATAACTATTTATTTTTCTCACTGGATTATCAAAAACGTGACCGCCGTTTTTTGTTTGATAAAAACAGCAACCGCTTTTATAACGTCAATAAAATTTCGGCCGACAGTGCCAATGCGTTTCTGCCGGTAATGGGTTGGGGTATTCAGTACCACGACAATACAACTCTGTACAGCAGTATTTCTTCTGATGCAATGTTCCGTTCGAGAGATGCAGAAAAACACAGAAACCCTGTGTACACCGACGTATTGAATACTTATTTCGAAAAAAGTAAACCATCATCCAACCCTGTTATCATCATCCTGAAACCATCTGCAAAAACCAAATGAAATTTATAACCATCCTGCTGTTGCTGTTACCTTGTCTGGCTATTTCTCAGGAAAAAACAAGTGTTGTCGGTGGAACTGTTATGGGTATCGTGAAAGATTCTGCCAATGATTATGTACTTGAATCTGTTACTGTACTTGTCTATAAGAAAAGCGATTCTACTTTACTCAATTATCAATTGACCAATACATCGGGTGAATTTAATTTTCAAAAATTACCGCTGAATGTTTCTTTGCTGATAAGCCTTACGTCATCAGGCTACGGATCCTTTTCAAAAACGATCAAACTTGATAGTGTAAACGCATTGTATAATTTTGGAACGATTCAACTTGGTACCAATTTCAAAAACCTTGGAGAAATCGTTATTGAAGCAGTATTGCCGATCCGAATGAATGGCGATACGTTGGAAATAAATCCGGCAGCATTCAAGCTAGATTCAAATGCAGTGGTGGAAGATATGCTGCGGAAAGTGCCGGGTATTACATTGTGGGGTGATGGTACGGTAACGGTAAACGGAAAACAGGTAACCAATGTATATGTAGATGGCAAACCTTTTTTTGGGAACGATCCAGCAATTGCTACACAAAATCTTCCGAAGAATGCGATCGAAAAAATACAGGTGTACACGGAAGAAGACCGGACGAAAACCGCAGCAGAGCGAACTGCATCTGATTCGTTACTTACAATGAACATTAAGCTAAAAGAAGATAAGAAGCGTGGCTATTTTGGAAAAGGTGGTGCGGGCATTGGCACTGATAAACGATTTGAAGCCGACTTTGGCTTACAGGCATATAATAAAAAAACAAGGCTTGGTCTTGGTGGTGCTATTAACAACATCAATAAAAGTGTGGAGAATCTGCAATCCTTATTGGGCGAAACCACGTTCCGCAGCTTTAATCCACGCAACAGGTATGTGGCAAATTTTGGAGGAAGAGGAATTAGTAATACCTATTTTCTTGGAGCGAATGTACAGCACAGTTTTCTTGAAACCACCAACAATCAACAAACGAACCAGTTAACCTTTGATGTGACTGGCCGTGGTAGTTTGACGAATATTTTTTCGCAGTCAGATGCTGAGACCAGTGCAGGTGGTAATTCCTTTTTTAAATCATCCCAGCGTAATACAACAACGGAAAATGATTCAAAAACATTTGCAGTAAATTATAATAAACGGGATGTTGACCGGGATATCAATGTTGTTGCATCATTGGCCGACTTTATATCCAGAACCAGTTCAGGGGGCGCTACTATTACTGAAAGCGAAGACAAAGGCCTTGTGAGCGAAAGCAACGAATCGTCTGAAGCAGAAACGAAAAACCGCAGCTTACACCTGGGTGCTAATTTTCTGAATAAGGATAGTGATGAACGAAACCTGAAAAGTTTTTCATTGCGGTTCAATACAACTTATAGTGAAAGTGAGAATGTGCGAAATACGTTAAGTGATTTTGAATCGTTTGAGAATCCGGCACGAAATACTTCATTTAATCGATTGTACAACACCAACTCCAGTAACTGGAACAACTCAATGAATGTTACATATAATGCGCTAAAGCGATTGCTGTTTGGAAGCAATAATCTCTGGAATATCAATATCCGGCTTACAAATAACATTACCGTCAGCCAATCGGACCTACGGTATAATGTAAGCGATTTTGATTCTGTTGGAAAATTCTTTACGCCCAATACAAGCATCACCAACCTGCATAAACATAACAGGGTAAGTGAAGAGCCGGCACTTAATTTATCAAAGTCGTTTACAAAGCGATTATCCAACCGTTATACACGTGCAATTACCATTTCCACAAATCTTGGTGGACAGTTTTTATGGGAAAAAGATCAGTCAAATTTCAACAAGCGTAATTTGAATCGGAATTTTTCATTCTTTACACCAAACACAAGCCTCAACTATTATTATCAAAAGGCAAATGGGTATAATATCAATGCAGCTATTTCGCACAATAAAAATTATTCGATCCCCGGCCTCGATCAATTGTTTCCTATTATTGATAGTGCCAATCTTTATTCGTTCAACTATGGGAATGCGTTTTTAAATCCATACAGCTCAAATAACTTTGGCGTTAATTTCACCTATAACAGAGGCAATAACAGAAACAAAAAAGCGGATATTAATTTTGGATTGAATGGCAATGTAGGCATTGTAAAAGATGATATTGCCGATAGTAGTTTTTACGATGATCTGGGCCGGAAAAATGTTTACCTCATCAATATTGACGGTCGCAGAAACTGGAACATCGGTGGCAACATCAACACCTCAATACGTTTGAACAAAAAGAATGTGTTGCAGTTTTCTTATAACGGATCGATCAACAACAGTCAATCGCCCAATTATATTGATGATATTTTCTCGGTTTCCCGTTCGCAGAATATTAATAACTCGCTGGGAATATATTTTGCACTGGGCGAAATTGTGAACTTCTCTGTTTCACAAGGTGTGAATATGAGTAACAGTATACAAACAGGGGCCAACCTGCGTTCGTTTAAAAACACCAACTATGTAACGGGTGCAAATATTAATCTTCAGTATCCGAAGGATATGACTTTCAGCAACACGTTGAATTATGTAAAGAATAATACAACTAACCAAAGCTCGGCTCTTTGGAATGCGTTTATCAGCTATCGTTTCTTTAAAGCCAAACAACTCGAGGCGAAACTTTCAGCGATGGACATTTTACGGCAAAATCAAAACATCAATATCGGTTCAAGTAATAACACCGTCACTACTACGGTTACCAATGGGCTGCAGCAATTTTATATGTTGACGATTTCATATTTCCCCCGCAAGTTTGGCGGAGCAACGGGTGGCCGACGTACTGGTGGAAATGGGACCGGAGGCAGACCCGCTGCCAGCAGGAACAGACTGTAGTCAAAATAGCATCACGTCTCAATACAAATCAGCCCCACAAAAACTGCGGGGCTGATTTGTAAAATATACTTGTTGTAAGAATCGATTAATGATTGATCCCTTCTTTATTTGCTAGTTGTCCGCAAGCGGCATCAATATCTTTCCCACGGCTTCTTCTTAAACGGGCATTTACTTTGTGTTTTTCTAAATAAGCCATGAATTTATTCGTCACTTCTTCCTCTGGCTTTTGAAATTTCGCTAAGTCGATTGGATTATATTCAATGATGTTAATGAGGTCGGCCGGCACCTGTCGGTAAATTTTGATCAGATCATCTGCATCCTTCAATGAATCATTAAAATCTTTAAAGAGGATATATTCAAACGTTATCTGATTTCCTGTTTTCTTATAGAAATGATTCAGTGCTTCGATCAATGATTTGATGTTGTTGGTATCATTGATGGGCATGATCTCATGACGCTTCTCATCTGTTGCCGCATGTAAGCTTAACGCCAGTTTAAAACGCACTTCATCATCACCCAATTGTCTGATCTGTTTTGCTACACCGGCAGTTGATACTGTGATACGGCGTGGACTCATGCCCAACCCATCAGGTGAAGTGATTTTTTCAATGGCCTTCAACACATTTTTATAATTGAGCAAAGGCTCGCCCATACCCATAAACACAATATTGGTCAATTTCTTTTCATACACACGCTCACTTTGCTGATTGATGAGTACCACTTCATCATAGATCTCATCATAATTCAAATTACGTTTCCGATCGATATAGCCGGTAGCACAAAATTTACAACTGAGTGAACAACCTATCTGTGAAGAAACGCATGCTGTTTTGCGTTCGTCGGTTGGAATCAATACACCTTCCACCAAATGACCTTCATGTGTGCGGAATCTTGACTTTACCGTTCCATCGGCAGAATACTGTGTGGCATCAACAGCTAATGCCGGAAGTGTAAATGTTTCGCCGAGTTTTTGACGGAGTTCTTTGCTGAGATTGGTCATGTCGGCAAAGCTGTGGGCATGCTTCTGCCAAAGCCATTCATACACCTGTTTTGCCCTGAATTTCTTTTCCCCCATGCTTTCGAAGAAATCCGTGATTTCTTCAAGACTTAAGTGGCGGATATTTCGCTCGTTCGCTACTTGCATAGCGGCAAAGGTACAAAGCAAAAATGGATTGAATTGAGTTCTTTACATTTGACTTTTATAATTACATATGAACCCAGTTTACATTATCGATTGCCTCCGCACGCCCATCGGCAGATATGGTGGTGCTTTAGCTACAGTTCGCCCTGATGATCTGCTTGCTCATGTGATTAAGGCATTGGTACATCGCAATGCATCCATTGATGTAAATGCTATTGAAGAAGTGATCGCTGGCGCTGCTAATCAAAGTGGAGAAGATAATCGCAATGTGGCCCGAATGGCGGCGCTCCTTGCCGGCTTACCCGTAACGGTCGCCGGGAACACCGTAAATCGTTTATGTGCAAGTGGTTTGCAGGCGATCATGGATAGTGCAAGGGCTATTTCCAATGGAGATGCCGAATTGATGATTGCAGGTGGCGTTGAAAGTATGAGTCGTGCGCCATTTGTAATGCCGAAACAAAGCGATGCATTTGGCCGCAAAACAGAATTGTACGATACAACATTGGGCTGGCGGTTTTTGAATTCCCGTCTTTCTGAATTATATCATCCTTACAGCATGGGTGAAACGGCAGAAAATGTGGCGAAGCAGTGGAATATTTCACGGCTTGCTCAAGATCAATTTGCATTGGAAAGCCAGGCAAAATATGCAGCAGCGAAAGTGGCAGGCAAATGGGCCGATGAAATTATTCCAGTTGACGCTGTGCAGGGGAAGCAGGTAATCGTTGTAGAAGGTGATGAACATCCACGGGAAACAAGTATTGAACAACTGGCAAAATTAAAACCTGCTTTTGCAAACGAAGGAACGGTTACAGCAGGGAATTCAAGTGGCATCAATGATGGTGCGGCGGCAATGTTATTAGCCAGCGAAGAAGCGGTAAAGAAATATAACTTGAAACCGTTGGCGAAAATAAGATCAATGGCTGTGGCGGGAGTGGATCCATCCGTCATGGGTGTAGGTCCTGTACCGGCAACACAAAAAGCATTACTGCGTGCAGGGCTTGCCGTTAGTGATCTTGATCTGATCGAGCTAAATGAAGCGTTTGCTTCCCAAAGTATTGCTTGTATCCATGATCTTGGTCTTGATATCGAAAAAGTAAATGTAAATGGAGGCGCCATCGCAATTGGTCATCCGCTTGGTTGCAGCGGTGTGCGTATCTCTACCACATTGTTGCACGAAATGAAAAGAAGAAAAAGTAAATATGGATTGGCTACCATGTGTGTGGGAGTGGGGCAAGGTGCAGCAGTGATTTATGAAATGAATCATTAAAAAAAATGCCTCCTGAAAGGGAGGCATTTTTTTTAATTCTATTGATTTACTTGCGGGCTTAACTGTTGCCAGCTTTTTGATCCGAGATAATATAGTTTTCCTGCTTCCTTGTAAGCAATCAGTAACGGGTATTGCCGGTAGCGTGAAGGAATTGTTTTTTCAACGCCAGGTTCAGTTGTAAAAAGTAGCTGCATCACACGATGGTCGGTTGTAGGAACAAGTGTTTCAAACGCTGCTTCGTTACCGAACTTGATCGACTTTTCAATGGTAACCGGCGATTGGACGATGTCGGTTGTTACAGCTGTTTCGCTTCCATTGATCCACACCTTTTCAATTTCGATTGTTCGCTCATTTCGTACCAACAGATAAACATATTGCCTCATTACAGCTCTTCCTTTTGTGTCGGATGAGAAATTCGCACCTCCGCTCACTTTCTGTTCGTATGCATATAATTTTACCACAGGATATTTTCCGGGGTGCAGAAACGAACTGCAAAGCACAAATAGCATTAGTGATGCAAAATATTTTATCATCTGTTCAACTTTAAGAATGGATGCAGCGCATTGTTGGTTTACATAGGCCGTTATTTCGATTTCACAAATTGTTGTACATGTTTATATTTTCTGTCATCACTCCATATCTCCAAAACATAATTACCGCTGGCTAACTGCCGTGTTGAAAGAGATCCGTTCTGGTAGCTTTGCCGTTGTTGGGCTACCACTTGTCCATTGGTGCTCGTAATTCGAATATTGATGGTTTGAATACCTGTTAAATTCCCCTTCCGGAAATAAATATTATTGCTGGCGATGGTTGGAAATACAGATGTGATAAAACGTTTGTCATTTGTGATCACGTCCGGAACAGAAGTTGCCACATTGCCGATAACACTGTAAAACATACCATTACCGTGGGTACCAACCAGCAGCGTATTGTCAGCGGGGCGTAAAGCAAGGTCATTCACAATTGCACCTTGCAGTACTGCGGAACCTTCCAATGCCCAAACTGGAGAGGCAGAACCATTGATCGTGGTTGTGCTGAATAAACCAATTGATGTACCTACGTAATACTCGACGCCGGTTGCAGTTGCAACAATGGCGCAGGATCTGAAAGAAGGCAAACTGATATTTCCTTCTGCTACCTCCCAGGTAGGAGAAGCAGACAAAGCATTTCCGGTCCAAAAGGCACTTACTACACCATAGTTCGATACCACTGCAAGTACTGTATCAGGATTGCGTGGGTTTACTGCAATGTCTCGTACAAGCGACTCATTTGTCATACCCAAAAAAGAAAGAGGAGAAATGTCAACTGGCGTTGTGGAAGCTGCACCATCTTTTGGATTTTGTAAACGATAAATTTTTCCATTATCGGTTCCAATAAAAAGATAGCTACTGTTACTGGCATATGTACCTCGTGAAGTTGCCAAAGCAAATATGCTGTTTCCCACTCCCACAAGATTGCTTACTCCTGTCATCTGGGTCCACCCACCTGCGGCGCTTGCTGTAGTTGCACTGGTGGTGCGCCAAAGCGTATTTAACCCAGCATAATAAATGGTATTTGTGTTGTCAGGATCATGATGAAAATAGGTAATAAACTCACTTCCCGGTGAACCCGACGGAGCAATTGAGCTGGATTGAGTGCTGCCTAAACCATTTGCAAAAAGACGATATAAAGCTCCTTCCTGAACACTTGCATAAAGATATTGTGTAGTTGTACTTGCGGACAGGCCAACTGATCCACCATCTCCCCCAATTACAACATAATGATCGTTTGCTTCAGTTGGTGCAGGTAAAGGAGATCCACTCAATAAACTTTTAGAGTCACGATAGGTCGTTGAATTATCCTGCGCACCACCGGCAAAAGTAAGCGAACCGGGGGTTGGGTCAATCGCAACATGATAATACTGGAGGGTTTGATATTGGCCGTTTAAATTACTCCAACTAATAGTTCCAGCCGTGATATCGTTTGTAACACTCAGTCCTCCATCATGTCCTGTAACAAAACGGTTGGGCGTACCTGGGTGAAATGCAAACGAATGAAAATCCACATGGCTTGTTAGATCGGGATCTGTATAGGTTGTAGAAGTGAGACCACCAATAAAACTACCTTGAGTTGCAAAAGCATCCGTAGACTTATAGAGATTTACGCCGCCCGCCACAACCAAATTCGGATTGGTTGGGTGTACAGCTAAGAGCATATTGTAACCTTCTTGTGTTTCCATATATGTTGTAACCGACCCTCCTCCCACTATTGGCGGACGTATTCTGGTTGCCGTTAAATTGGGCCCTCTGTTGGCTGTCCAATTAACTGTCGGGAACGAAGTTAAATCCGCCCGGAACAGATCTGCTTCAGATTGAGCCGAACCGGCACTTAACGAATTTTGATACATTACATATAAAATATTGGGATTGCTTGGAGCAACAGTTAAAATTGTTCTTCCCCAACCTGTTCCATTATTTAGATTACTGTTATAAGCCTTCCAACCAGCAACTGAATCCGGCTGTCCATTAACACCACCTGCAATTCTTGACCAACCACTTGTTCCTGTGGTTGAGGTCCAAACACCAACGGTATCACGTCTGGAATTAATACCTGAAAAACTTGCATAGTAGCGGCTTCCGTCATTCGAAATTGCGATGTCGGTGATCATTCCTTCTGTATTCTGATTGGATACAGTGCGAAGGGCATAGAACCAAGTTGTTCCACCATCGTTGGTGAGTAAAATATAATTGAGTGCAGCTACGTACAGGAATCCATTAGGGGCAACTTTCATGTTGAAAATGAAATTGAAAGGGTATCCTCCCGATGTTACAGGCAGCTTACTCCACGATAGACCATTGTTGGTTGATTTATAAATGCCATCACCAAATACAAACGAATTTGGATATGATGGGGACGAGCCGAGAAGTTCACCTGTTCCCGCATACCATGTATCCTGAAAACCCGGTCGTGGATCTTGCGCAAGACAACTGACATTTCTTACATTATTGATATTAGCGAGGCTAACTGCCGGGTGTACATAATTCCATGTTGCTCCTCCATCTGTTGAACGAAAAATTCCACCTGAAACTCCGGCGGCGAGTACCACGTTGTTATTACGTATATCATAGGCGATCGCTCTTGTGCGCCCTCCGTTTTGTGAAGGGCCGGCAGCGGTATAACTATTGTTAATTGTTTGCCGGAAACCGATGCCGCTTTGTTGGCTTTTGATAGCAGCTAAGAATTCCGCTTCCTTGATACGGATATCTTTTGGTATTTCACCGGTAGCAGGGTCATGTAGCATTTTCCATTCATACAATCGTTTTTTATAGCCCCCCTCTTCTTTTTCTTCTTCACGATCAACAATAAGACTTATTGACTGCTTATCGTTATGAACCTCAGTTTTTGTAAAATGATAAATCAACAGGCTCGAAACAAGAACCAAAATTGCTGCAAAAGTCAGGTAGGCTGTTTTACGCATACGTAATGTATTGAAATTAGAGTAGTAAGTTATGAATTTTCGGCTGAAATAGCTGTATTGTGTATTGATGCCGACAGAAAGAAGTGGAATCAGGTAAAACAAAAAACCATCGCCAGAGCGATGGTTTTTGCGGTGAGGGCGGGATTCGAACCCGCGGTACAGAGTTACCCGTACGGCAGTTTAGCAAACTACTGATTTCAGCCACTCATCCACCTCACCGACTGAAATTTTAAGGGTGGCAAAAATAAAGATTCGCACCCATACAACCCAAAAAAAGAAAAATGATTTGTTTTAATGATTTGTAAAACAACTTTTAAGAAAACTTCGTCAGCAATTCTTCGAAGCGTAAGGTTTCCTGTAAACCTGATGAAAGGTCCTTTACATTGCAGGTGCCGCTCTCCAGTTCTTTGGTGCCAATGATCACAATAAACGGAATTTGTTTTTTCTCGGCATACTTGAATTGCTTATCGAATTTGCTGTTCTCGTGAAACAGTTCGCAGGCAATGCCTTTGCTGCGGAGTTGCTGCATCAGCTCAAATGCTTTTTTGCTTTCCGCATCTCCCAGATTGAAAAACAAAATTTTTGTACCAGTATGTACGCCTGCCGGGAAGAGTTTTAATTCTTCCATTACATCGTAAATGCGATCAACGCCAAACGAAATACCAACACCAGGAATATTGGGTACACCAAATAATCCCGTAAGATCGTCGTAACGGCCGCCGCCGCCAATACTTCCCATCTGTACATTCGTTGCTTTTACTTCGAAGATGATACCGGTATAATAATTTAATCCACGAGCAAGGGTAAAGTCGAATTGCAGATTGCCAATTGCTGATTGCAGACTAACAGTTTCCAATTCTTCAATGCCCTGCTTACCTAGTTCCGTTTCACCCAGCAATGATTTGATCTGTTGCAGTTTTTCTTCATTACTACCTGTGATGAGTAAATATTTTTCAATGATGGTAATCTGCTCAACAGTTAATCCACGGTGTGCCAATTCTTCTTTTACTTTTTCTAAACCGATCTTATCCAACTTGTCAATGGCGATTGTAATATCTACCATCTTTTCGCTGCCACCACATACTTCAGCTAATGCAGCTAAAATTTTCCGGCTGTTGATCTTTATTTCTACATCAACCCCGAGCTTTTGAAAAACAGTAGCGTATATATTGGTCAGCTCCACTTCATTTAACAATGATTTACTGCCCACCACATCCGCATCACATTGATAAAACTCACGGTAACGTCCTTTCTGCGGACGATCAGCCCTCCAAACCGGCTGCACCTGATAGCGTTTGAACGGCATCGTGAGTTGATTGTGATTCATGGCTACATAACGTGCAAACGGAATTGTAAGATCATATTTCAAAGCACGTTCAGTAATTGCACTTGAATTTTTGCCGGCAAGTATTTTTTCAAATTCATCTTTCGTTTGTTGTTGTTTGGCAGGATTATCTAAACCATTGTTCAAAATTTTGAAGATCAGTTTATCTCCTTCCTCACCATACTTGCCCATCAACGTATCAAGATTTTCCATGGCAGGGGTTTCCAATGGTTCAAAACCATATAATTCAAAAACAGATTTGATGGTATTAAAAATGTAATTGCGTTTGCGAACAACATCTGCTCCAAAATCTCTTGTACCTTGCGGTAGTGATACATTCACCTTTGCCATTCTTCAATTATTGTTTATAGTTTATTGTTGTTGCATTCAATCATAAATCAGCAATCATACATCCGACATCTTCTTACTTCGTACTTCTTACCTCATACTTCGTATTTCCTATAAGGTGCTTCTGTATTATTTTCTCACATGCCTTATCAATCATTTCATACACTTTGTGATAGCCATCCTCTTTACCGTACCACGGATCAGGAACTGCTCTGTTTTCACCGGGATATAATTCATTCAACAGCAGATCTACTTTTTCTTCTTGCCACAACTTGCCGCTCATTTGTTTTACATCGATGTAATTGCTGCTGTCCATTACATAAATAAAATCGTAGTTCAGAAAATCATCTTTCACAAATTGCCGTGCACGTTGGTTACCGATATCAACACCATTCAGCTTTGCCACTTTTATGCTTAAATGATGCGGTGGCTCACCTGCATGCCATGCTCCTGTACCCGCACTTTCCACACTCCACTGTAACCCTGCTTTCCATGCTTTGTGTTGCAGCACACCTTCTGCCAACGGACTTCTGCAAATATTTCCCAAACAAACCATTAAAATACGCATGGGCGCAAAGATAATTGAGAGTTACAAGTTACAGGATACAAGTTTCAGGTTTGTACTTCGAGCTTCTGACATCGTACTTGTTTTGTGGATTTATTTCAGCAACGCATCTCACTACAGAACAGAAAAAATCAAGTACTGTTCTCTAAACAATCGTTTCAACATCAGTCGGCCGACGTACATGCAATGAACTTTTGTTTTTCATGAAGTAGTAAAACACGAACAGAGCATTTGATGAGGCGTGTGCACTCATAGCCTGTTCATTTTTCACAACCAAACTGTAAAAACATGAAAAGCGAACAAATTCTTACCGCCGATCTGTTGGATATTTTATTTGAAAACAGAAACAAAGCATATGGTGCTTATTCCATCCGAAAGGCTTATCCGTCACATTTGAAAAAGGCGATGGCAACTATGTTGCTGTTGGTAGGTGTTGCCTCCGTGATTGTAATGAGTCAGCCAAAAAAACCGGTTGACAGAGCTGTTACAATTCATCTGAAGCCCGATCACGAATTTGATAAAGTAAAAGAAATTGAAAAGCCAAAGGAGAAAAAAACAGAGGAACGAACTGTGGCCGAACAGCCTCCTACAAAGCCCGACTTTGTGCCGAAAATTGTGGATGATGATAAGGTTGTAAATGAAGTGCCGGATAGAACCGATACAGCCAAATATAATCCCGGACCAATTGAAGACCCTGGTACACCTGGTGGAGAAGAGTTGATTCAGGCCAATAAGGGAGCTGAAATAAATATCACTCCCACACCACCCCAAACACCCGCCCCTGAAGAACCAGCTATCGTCGAGCATCCCGATGAAAACCCTGAGTTCCCCGGTGGCATGGCTGCCTGGACAAAATACCTGCAGCGGATGCTTCGTGTACCCGACGAACTGGAATCGGGCGACCGCAAAACCGTTCGGGTGAAATTTGTTGTGAATTTAAACGGTGAAGTAACAGACGTTGTGATTAGCCAAAGTGCAGGCAAAGAGTTCGACAAAGAAGTGCTGCGGGTAATTGGCCATATGCCCAAATGGAAACCTGGAAAACAACGTGGTAAACCAGTAGCCTCGTATTTTACACAACCGGTAACCTTTACAGCACCTGAAGAATAAAAATTAATTAACTTGCCCGCTCCCTAAAACATGTACATGTCCATACAGGAAGATTTCAGGAAAAAAAATAAGCCCATCAATGTAAAAGCAGTATTTGATATTGTAATGGGTATTGTGTATGTACTTGTTGGGGGAGCGTTGGCATTGTCGAAGTACATCGGGTTGGAAATAACATTTCCGCCGCCTCAATCGGTAATGATATTTGGTATTGCAGCTTTTCTTTACGGTGCTTTCCGGATTTTCCGGGGCGTCAAAACCTACAATAATCCTTCGTAACGCATGATAAAGTGGAGTTTGATCTTGTGTGTAACAGCGGCTGTTTTCCTTTTTTCCTGTAAAGAAAAAAAGCCTCAGCCAACAGATACTTCTACAAAAGGCACCATTCATATTAGTGTTGATGAATCGTTCAAGCCTATTATTGAAGAACAGATACTGGTATTCCAGTCATCTTACCCCAAAGCAAAAATTATTGCCCATTACAAGCCTGAAGCAGAATGCTGGAAGGATCTTTTGAACGACAGTATCCGCATGGTGGTTGTTACAAAAAAGATAACACAGGACGAAGCCCGTTATTATTTCGATTCCTTAGGTTTATATCCAAAAAGTGAATTGCTTGCCAGCGATGCAGTTACATTGGTAGTGAACAGAAATGCTCCTGATTCTGTTTTTACAAAAGAAGAAGTGGCAGGAATGTTGCTTGGCACAGGTAAACTACCTTATAAACCGGTTTTTGATGGGGTGAATGCAACCAGTACGGTACGTTTTGCCATCGATAGTATTTTAAAAGGTAAAATGCTGAATACGTCGGTGATAACAGCAGCCCGGAGCAGTAAAGAAGTAGTGGAGTATATTGCTGAAAACCCCGGTTATGTTGGATTTGTAGGTGTAAGTTGGATCGGGAACCCTGAGGATGTGCAGCAATTGGAACAGTTGAAAAAAGTGCGGATCGCCTGGTTGCCATGTGATAGTTGCGACGAAGCGGGAACATATACCAAACCCTGGCAAGAAGATATTTTAACAAAGCGTTATCCCTACACGAGGGAGATCTATTACGTCTTAAAAGAAAATCACGCAGGTATGGGAAAAGCATTTGTGAATTTTATGAACAGCGACAGGGGGCAACTGATCTTTCGAAGAGGGTATCTTGTTCCGGCAAGAAGGATTTTTATGCTGCGGGAAACCCAGTTGAAATTAGTACCACCTGTAAAGCAATAATTTTAATATTTTTACCAGCCCTGAGCAACCGATTACTTAAACCAAAGAAAGAAAAAATGAAACGATCACTAAGTTTAGCATTTGTGGGAATGTTTTTTATGCAGCAGTTGTTTGCGCAATCGCTGGATGAGGGAAAACAATTCATCTACTACGAACGGTTTAACAGCGCAAAAGATGTGTTTGAAAAACTGGTTACTGCCAATCCTAAAAATGAAGAAGCAGCCTATTGGTTGGGTCAGGCTTATTTGGGGCTGGAAGATGTAGCAAAGGCAAAGCAAACCTATCAAACAGGTTTGCAAACAAACACTACATCACCCATTTTATTGGCGGGTATGGGTCATGTTGAATTATTGGAAAATAAAACAACGGATGCCCGTAACCATTTTGACATGGCAGTAAATGGCAGTAAGTCAAAAGATATTGAAGTGTTATTGGCTGTAGGTCGTGCAAACGCTTACGCAAAAGCAGGTGATGCCAATTATGGAATTACCCAACTGCAAAAAGCAACCACCATTAAGAAATTCAACGAACCGGCAATTTTTGTTGTAATTGGTGATTCGTACAGGAAACTGGTTGACGGTGGTAATGCTGTGTTAGCGTTTAAAAATGCATTGAATTTGAATCCAAAATATGCAGCAGCGAAACATAAAGAAGGCTTGATCTACGAAAGTCAGAAAAACCGTGAGTATTTTCTTCCTGCGTTTGAAGAAGCAGTAACAATGGATCCTAATTATGGACCTGCACACTATTCTTTGTATGCCTACTGGTATTTCAGAGATGTAACAAAAGCAGAGCAATATCTCAATAAATACATTGCAGTGATCGACAGCGATCCGCAGAACGATTACTACCGTATAGATCTGAAATATGCATCTGGCCAGTTTGCTGAAGCGATTTCACAAAGTGATGACTTGATCAAGCGTGTTGGTGCCAATGTGATCAGACCACGTATCCATCGTTTAAAAGCATATAGCTACAAATCACTGGCTGAAAAAGCTGCAAAAGAGAAAGATTCTATCACTGCAGTAACTCAGTTTGCAAACGCAAAAAGAAGTATTGATGAGTTTTTTGCAAAGGCAAAGCCCGAGGAAATTGTTCCGAAAGATTATGAGTTAGTGGGTGATGTGCTGGCTGGCACACCCGGGAGTGAAGCACAGGCTTATTCATTTTATGAAAAAGCAATGAACGCCGATACTGCTCAGGAAAACAAAGCTTCGTATTTGCAAAAAGCAGTTGACTTTGCAAAACGTAAAGGTGATAAAAGAGCAACAGCTTATTGGCTTGAAAAACAATATCATGCTAAAAAAACTCCAAGCAATGTGGATCTGTATAATTTAGGTCGTGCCTTTTTTGATGCAGGGGGCGAAGGTGATTTCAACTATTATGCAAAATCCGACAGTGTGTTTGCAGTATATACACAACAATATCCTGAGCAGGCATATGGTTACTACTGGCGTGCTCGTGCCAACTGGAGCATTGATACCAGCATGGTGAATGGAATGGCAAACCCTCATTTTGAAAAATTTGTTCAGGTAGCATCGGCCAGCAAAGATTCTGTTTCCTTCCGTCCGCAGGTGAAACTTGCTTACAAATACTTCATCGGCTATAATATCTTCGTAAAAAAAGATTACAAGGTAGCAATTGAGTTTTGTGATAAGATACTGGCAATCGATCCAACTGATGCCGAAGCAACTGAATACAAACGCCAGTTGACTGGTAATAAGTCGCAGGCCACAGGCAATGGTAACAATAAGGCAACCGGCCGAGTAAACAGCAATTCGGTAACAACAAATTCCGAACGGATTAAGGTATTATACAGTTAACTGAATCAGAAATCAGCATATTCTTATATCCCTCCGCATCAGCGGGGGGATTTTTATTTTATATCAGGGAATTTCGGTTACCCTGCCTTATTTTTGCGGCATTCAAAACCGTCTTTACATGCAATGGTTTTTCTTTTTACAGTCCAATCCTGCTGCCCCCGTTACCCAGGCGGTAAATGATTCGGGCAATTACTTCCCGATAGGTATTCAGATCTTGTTTGCAGTTGGTTTTGTAGCCGTAATGATGGTGCTTACCCATTTACTCGGCCCCAAACGTCCCACAGCACAAAAATTAGAGAACTTTGAAAGTGGTATTGAAATTCATGGTAATGCCCGTCAGCCAATGGCGGTGAAATACTTCCTCGTGGCTATTTTGTTTGTGTTGTTTGATGTGGAGGTGATCTTTTTCTATCCTTATGCGGTGAATTTTCGTGAGCTGGGATGGAGCGGATTCATGGCTGTATTGATGTTTGTAGGATTTTTCCTGTGTGGGTTCTATTATATTATCAAGAAAGGTGCGTTGAACTGGGAAGATTAAGCTGAACAATCACGATTTGAAAAGTGAAACTTGCTGCTGAGCAAACTTTGTGGTGCAGTAGTTGTTGTTAGACGGGTAGAGAGCATTTCATTTCAAATCTTCAACTAAAAATATTATGTCACGTCCGGTACAATTTAATATCAATCCTATACCAACCGACTACAAAGGTCACATCAGCATGGTTGGTATGCCCGATGGTCACATGGGTGAAGGATTTTTTGCTACCAAGCTCAGCGAAGTAGTGGGGCTGGCCCGCAAGAATTCAATCTGGCCTTTGCCATTTGCAACATCCTGCTGCGGTATCGAGTTCATGGCAACTGCGGCTGCCCATTACGATCTTGGTCGTTTTGGTTCTGAGCGTATGGCCTTTACCCCACGCCAGTGCGATCTGATGATGGTGATGGGTACAATTTCTAAAAAAATGGGACCCGTTGTAAAACAGGTGTACCTGCAAATGGCTGAACCCCGTTGGGTAATGGCTGTGGGTGCGTGTGCCAGCAGCGGAGGTATTTTCGATACATACAGTGTGTTACAGGGTATTGATCAGGTAGTTCCGGTAGATGTATATGTACCGGGCTGTCCTCCACGTCCGGAAGCAATTCTGGATGGTTTGATGAAAGTGCAGGAGTTAGTGGGGCAGGAAAGTCTCCGCCGTCGTAACAGCGAGCATTATCAAAAATTATTGGATAGTTACGGAATACAATAAGGCTGCCAGCCTCACGCTATTAGCTTCAAGCTTTGGCGTGCAGCAAGCAGCGAAAAGCGTGAAGCGTTTATGAGTTTAACCAACGAACAGATTCAAAACAAACTGATAGAGAGATTTGGAGAGCAGGTATCTGCTTTCTCAGAGCCGTATGGCATGCTTACATTTGAAGCGCCAAAAGATTTGAATTTAAAAGTTCTCCAGTTCTTATTTGATGACGAAACGTTGCAGTTTCGTTTCCTTACCGATTTGCAGGCGGTGCATTATCCAACCGATAAAGGGCGTGAATTAGCAGTGGTGTATCACTTACACAACCTGGTTGATAATGTGCGTATCCGTTTCAAAGTATTTACTGATATCAATACTCCTGATGTATTTACAGCAACGCAGTTGTATTCATCAGCCAACTGGATGGAACGTGAAACATATGATTTCTTCGGTGTGAATTTCGTTGGGCATCCGAATCTCAAACGCATTTTGAATGTAGATGAGATGGATTATTTCCCGATGCGAAAAGAATTTCCGTTGGAAGATCAGACACGTATTGATAAAGATGATGAGATGTTTGGACGAGGAGGAAGTATTAATTAATGAATAATGCGTAATGAATAATGAGTGACGTTCAAAATATATTATTACCGGAAGGTTCCATTGAGAAGCAAACGATCACGCTCAATGTAGGGCCAACGCATCCTGCCACACATGGTGTGTTTCAAAACATCATGGAGATGGATGGTGAGCGGGTGATGTCTTCTGAATCAACAGTAGGCTATATTCACCGTGCATTTGAAAAGCTGGCCGAACGTCGTCCGCTTTACCAGATCACACCCATTACTGATCGTCTGAATTATTGCAGCAGCCCTATTAATAATATTGGCTGGCATCTTACCTGCGAAAAATTATTAGGTATTCAAACGCCCAAGCGTGTTGATTACCTGCGTGTCATTCTCATGGAGCTTGCACGCATCAGCGATCACCTGATTTGTAATTCAATTTTAGGTGTTGATACGGGTGCCTTCTCAGGTTTCGTTTATCTAATGGAGTTCCGTGAATTGATCTATGAAATTTATGAAGAGATCTGCGGCAGCCGTTTAACAACAAACATTGGGCGCATTGGTGGTTTCGAACGAAACTTCACACCGGTTGCCTGGGAAAAATTAGAAAAGTTCCTCAAAGAATATCCAAAGGCATTAAAAGAATTTGAAAACCTGTTCACCCGTAACCGGATTTTCATGGATCGTACCATTGGTTGCGGTCCTATTTCTGCAGAACGTGCATTGAACTATGGTTTCACTGGTCCGAACCTGCGTGCTGCCGGTGTAGATTATGATGTGCGTGTTCATACACCTTATTCATCTTACGAAGATTTTAATTTTATTGTTCCTGTTGGAACAACCGGCGATACATACGATCGATATCTCGTTCGCAATGTTGAAATGTGGGAAAGCTTAAGCATTATTGAGCAGGCGTATCAAAAGATACAGGATTTCAAAGGTGCCGATGCAGAAGTATATCATGCGCATGTACCTGAATATTATTTGCCTAAGAAGAAAGAAGTGTACACCAGTATGGAAGCGCTGATCTGGCACTTCAAGATCATCATGGGTGAAATTGAAATGCCGAAAGGTGAAGTGTATAATAGTGTAGAAGGTGCAAATGGTGAGTTAGGTTATTATTTCATCAGTGATGGTGGCAGAACTCCTTATCGTTTACATTTCCGCCGTCCATGTTTTATTTATTACCAGGCATTTGAGGAATTGGTGAAAGGAAGTATGTTGAGTGATGCGATTGTAGTGATGAGTAGTTTGAATTTGATTGCTGGAGAGTTAGACGCATAAACGCAATTTGAAAATTAATTGATTTGAAAATTTGAAAATAGAAGAATGAAGTTTTCAGAAGAACAGTTGAAGAAAGTAGATGAGATGATCTCTCATTACCCCGAAGGCAAACAAAAAAGTGCGTTGCTTCCATTGCTGCATTTTGTGCAGAAGGAAAATGGCGGATGGTTAAGTTCGGAAGCAATGGACTATACAGCAGAGTTGTTGAAGATCGCTCCCATTGAAGTGTATGAAGTAGCTACGTTCTATAGCATGTATAATTTACAGCCCGTTGGTAAAACAATATTTGAAGTTTGTCAAACAGGCCCTTGTATGTTGAGAGGCAGTGATGGAATTGTAGATTATATCTACGAGAAGCTGGGCATCAAACCCGGACAAACAACGGAGGATGGTTTGTTTACGTTGAAAACAGTAGAATGCTTGGGCGCCTGTGGGTATGCTCCGATGATGCAATTGGGCCCCGATTACCGTGAACATCTCACAAAAGAAAAGATCGATGCATTGATTGCAGAAGGAAAAACAAAAGCCAACTAAGATGACAAAGAAAATGGCGATGATCATTGGGTTTTTATTGTCCACATCAGCGATGGTGGTGATCATTGTATTCCTGATGGCTGACGATAAAGAAACCATGCGCCCAATGATGTTTGTGGGAATTGGATTGGCGCTTGGTTCATTAGTTCTCAGAAACCTGATTCGTTTTAAACCCGATTGGTTTAAGGATAATAATGTTGAATAGAATTGAGATCGTACAAGAGTGCGACGCAACAGCAGCTTAACAGGAGTAATATTGCTGATAACAAAAAATTAAAAACATTCTCCTCTAGGAGACAGAGGTATATGGGAAGAAAATTACTTTTAGACAAAGCACATATTGAAGGCATCAGGCATTATGATGTGTATCGCCGTGAAGGTGGTTACCGCAGCGTGGAGAAAGCATTGAAAACAATGGCTCCCGAAGCTGTAACAGAAGAAGTAAAGAAAAGCGGGTTGCGTGGAAGAGGTGGTGCAGGTTTTCCTACGGGCATGAAATGGAGTTTTCTGGCAAAGCCGGAAGGAGTTCCCCGTTACCTTGTAGTGAATGCAGATGAGAGTGAGCCGGGTACGTTTAAAGATCGTTACCTGATGGAATTTATTCCGCATCTGTTAATTGAAGGTATGATCACAGCATCGTATGCATTGGGAAGTAATGTTTCATATATCTACATCCGTGGTGAATACTGGTGGGTGAAAGAAATTTTAGAAGTAGCGGTACAGGAAGCACGCAATGCAGGTTGGTTAGGAAAAAATATTTTAGGCAGCGGATTTGATTGCGACATATTTGTACAACCTGGTGCCGGTGCTTATATCTGCGGTGAAGAAACTGCATTGATCGAAAGCTTGGAAGGCAAGCGTGGTAATCCACGTATTAAACCTCCATTCCCTGCGGTAAAAGGTTTGTGGGGTTGCCCGACTGTGGTGAACAATGTGGAAACCATTGCAGCTGTGGTGCCGATTGTAAATGATGGTGGTGATGAGTATGCGAAGATTGGTATTGGTAAATCAACAGGGACAAAATTGATTTCTGCATGCGGTAACTTAAATAAGCCCGGTGTGTATGAAATTGAAATGAATATTTCGGTTGAAGAATTTATTTACAGTGACGAGTACTGCGGAGGCATTGCTAATAATAAAAGATTGAAAGCATGTATTCCCGGTGGTTCATCGGTTCCGATTCTACCTGCAAATCTTTTGTTGAAAACAGCAAAGGGCGAAACTAGGATGATGACCTATGAAAGTTTGAGTGATGGTGGTTTTGCGACCGGTAGTATGATGGGTAGTGGTGGTTTTATTGCAATGGATGAAGATCAGTGCGTGGTGAAACACACTTATACCTTAGCCCGTTTCTATCGTCATGAAAGTTGCGGACAATGTTCACCTTGCAGAGAGGGAACAGGTTGGATGGAAAAAATTCTGCTCAACATTGAAAACGGAAAAGGCAAGATGAGTGATATTGATCTGTTGTGGGATATTCAACGCAAGATCGAAGGAAATACAATTTGTCCGTTAGGTGATGCAGCAGCATGGCCGGTGGCAGCAGCTATCCGTCATTTCCGTGATGAGTTTGAATGGCATGTAACAAATCCTGCAGATGCATTGAAGAGGAATTATGGTTTAGCGAATTATGCGAAACCATTAGAGATTGCAGCAGTATAACGCAAAAGTTAAAAATGAAAAGCAAAAAGTGGAAAACGATCTGAAATATAGATGTTATCGTTTTTCACTTCAGATGATAAAGTTCTTAAAAAGTAAGAAGTGGGATAGTTTGAGTCTTGTAATCGTTAAGCAACTGATGCGTTCTTCTGTGTCGGTTGGTGCGAATGTTACAGAAGCGAAGAACAGTTCTTCAAGACTTGAATTTAAACGATATTATGAGATTGCATTGAAATCGGCGAATGAATCGAAATATTGGATTTGTTTATTACGAGATGGGTTTGACGAAACATCGGATGAGTTGAAGGCAATTTTGAAAGAAGCAGATGAGCTATCGAAGATTTTGGCTGCTACAATTATTAAACTGAAGAAACCAGATTAGTTTTTGGTTTTGAATTATAACTTTTGACCTTTTATATGGCTGACGAAAAGAAATTATTTACAGTAACCATCGACAACATCACCGTTGAAGTGGAGCCGGGAACAACTATCCTGCAGGCTGCACGTAAAGTAGGTGGTGATGTGGCGCCGCCGGCGATGTGTTATTACACAAAGCTGAAAGATAGTGGTGGTAAGTGCCGTACTTGCTTAGTGGAAGTGGCTGCAGGTTCTGCGGCTGATCCACGACCAATGCCAAAGTTGGTGGCAAGTTGCCGTACCAATGTAATGGACGGAATGGTGGTGAAAAATATTACCAGCGATCGTGTGATTGATGCAAGAAATGGTGTGGTTGAATTTTTATTAATCAATCATCCGTTGGATTGCCCCATCTGCGACCAGGCAGGTGAATGTCATTTGCAGGATCTCAGTTACGAACATGGCAAAGGTGCCAGCCGTTACGAGTTCAAACGCAGAACATTTGATAAGCATGATCTTGGTCCATACATTCAGTTGCACATGACACGTTGCATTCTTTGCTATCGTTGTGTGTACACTGCCGACCAGGTAACGAATGAACGCAAACATGGTATTTTAATGCGTGGCGATCATTCTGAAATTGCAACTTATATCGAGAAGAGTTTAGATAATGATTTCATCGGTAACGTAATTGATGTTTGTCCTGTAGGTGCATTAACCGACAGAACATTCCGTTTCAAAAACCGTGTGTGGTTTACAAAGCCGGTTGATGCACATTGCAACTGTGATAAATGTAGTGGTGAAGTGCAACTGTGGATGCGTGGCGATGAAGTACTTCGTGTAACTGCACGTAAAGATGAATGGGGTGAAGTAAAAGATACAACAAAAGGTGAAACAGGATGGATCTGTAATACTTGTCGCTTTGAACGTAAAAAAGCAAGCGACTGGATCATTGAAGGACCATCACATGTTAACCGTCACTCAGTGATCTCACAAGGGCATTATGAGAATGGAGTGAAACCGAATGAAACAATTAAGAAAGTAATGGGTGGAAGAGATCCGAAGTTGCTCATGAACATTAAAGATGTAACTGAAGTGAACCAGGTGGAGTTGAGTGAAATAAAAGGCCCGGCAACGTCGGAGTCATTTAAACAAATAGAGAAAGGAAATTAAAGGATATGATTTTATTAGCAGTTGATTGGGCATTGGTGCTGGAGAAATTCATCTTCATCGCATTCATCATCACCGTTTCATTGGTGGTTGCGCTGTACATGACGTTCGGCGAACGCAAAGTGGCGGCATGGATACAGGATCGTGTTGGTCCCAACCGTGCAGGCCCGTTTGGTATTTTACAACCGCTTGCCGATGGTTTGAAAATGTTTTTCAAAGAGGAGATCATCCCCACTTCTTCCAATAAAATTTTATTTATTCTCGGTCCATCTTTAGCCATGATAACAGCCATGTTAACCAGCGCTGTTATTCCATGGGGCGACAAAGTAGAATTATTCGGACGTACCATCTCATTGCAAATTGCTGATGTAAATATTGGTATCCTGTATGTGTTTGGTATTTTAAGTTTAGGCGTATATGGTATCATGATCGGTTCATGGGCGAGTAACAACAAATTCTCGTTAATGGGTGGTTTGCGTGCAGCCTCACAGATCATTTCATATGAACTGGCGATGGGTATTGCATTGATCGCTTTGATCATGATCACCGGAACATTGAGCCTTGGTGAAATGGTGAAGCAACAGCAGGAAGGTTGGTGGAACTTTTTTGTTCAACCTCTCGGCTTTTTTATATTCTTAGTATGTGCATTTGCAGAATGTAACCGTACACCATTTGACCTTGCTGAAGCAGAGAATGAATTGATCGGTGGTTACCACTCAGAATATTCAAGTTTGAAATTGGGTTTCTATTTGTTTGCTGAATACATCAATATGTTCATCAGCAGTGCGGTGATGGCTACCTTGTATTTTGGCGGCTATGATATTATTCCTTTCTATGATGAAAGTGCATGGGGTTTCTCTGCTAACATCATGGCCTTGTTAGGTGCCGCTGCATTATTCTTTAAAATTCTTGTGTTCATTTTCATATTCATGTGGGTACGTTGGACGGTTCCAAGGTTCCGTTACGATCAGTTGATGAACCTTGGTTGGAAAGGATTGATTCCTTTAGCCTTGTTTAATATGTTGGTTACAGCGGCAGTGATTTTGTTTTTGAAGAAATGATAAGATGAGTGATGAATGATCAGTGATGAGTGAACGATGCGGAGCGTGCAGGAAATTAGAAAGTGAGAAAGATTGAAGGGGCGGATTGATGAATAAAATTGTTGCAGTACAAGAGTGCGACGCAACAACAGAAGAAGAGAGAGTTGAAGTGGATGACAAAAAATATATTTGCAAACTTTTATAAAAAACGTTGATGCAATTAACAAACAAAGCAAAACTGGTAGACCGTAAACCGATGAGCATTGCAGAAAAGATTTATCTGCCTGCAATTTTCAAAGGAATGGGGATCACGTTTTCGCATATTTTTAAAAAGAAGGTAACGATTCAATACCCTGAACAAACAAGACCATTCAGTCCTGTGTTTCGTGGTTTGCATATCCTGAACCGTGATGAAGAGGGACGTGAAAATTGTACGGCTTGTGGTTTGTGTGCAGTTGCTTGTCCGGCAGAAGCCATTACAATGGATGCAGCAGAACGTTTGCCAGGCGAAGAACATTTATATCGTGAAGAAAAATATGCAGCGAAGTACGAGATCAATATGCTGCGTTGTATTTTCTGTGGTTTGTGTGAAGAGGCTTGTCCGAAAGATGCAATTTATTTAACGGAAACATTTGCGCCTGCGAATTACAGCAGACAAAGTTTTATATATGGTAAAGACAACCTGGTGATTCCTCATCCAAAGGAAAACCCGGAAGCATTTACCAAAGCAAAAGGATTAATTGACGAACGAAAGGCGAAAGCCAATCAACAGATGTAAAAATACAGAAGTACGAACTACGAGGTGCGAATTACGTACTTCCTACTTCCTACTTCGAACTTAAAAGATTATGGAGATTACTCAAATTTTATTCTGGTTTCTCGCAATTCTTGCAGTATTTGGAGCCTTGATGATGGTTACCAGCAAAAACCCGGTGTACAGTGTACTGTGGTTGATTGTTGTATTCTTTGCTATTTCCGGTCATTATATTTTATTGAACGCACAGTTTCTTGCCGTGGTGAACATCATTGTGTATGCAGGCGCTATCATGGTATTGTTCCTTTTCGTGATCATGCTCATGAATATGAACGCAGAGACAGAGCCACAAAAAAATAAATGGCTGAAAATTGCTGGTACCGTCGCAGGGGGCAGTTTGATGCTGGTGTTTATCGCAGCATTACGCCAAACTGAAATCTTGCAGGAACAGCAAGTAAACATGGGAGGTGAAGCAGGGTTAATTAAAACATTAGGTAAAACATTGTTTACTGATTATGTATTACCATTTGAAATAAGCAGTGTGTTGTTTTTGAGTGCAATGGTAGGTGCGGTGGTAATAGGAAAGAAGGGAGATTAAGAAATTAATAATTAGAAAATTTGAGAATTTGAAAATGATGAACTGATTGACAATTTTCAAATTTTCAAATTGAGAAATTTTCAAATTGAGTTATGCCGATCAATAATTATATCTATTTAGCAGTTGCGTTATTCAGCATTGGAGTAGCGGGTGTGTTAACACGCCGCAATGCTATCATCATTTTTATGTGTATTGAATTAATGCTGAATGCGGTGAACCTGTTGCTCGTTGCATTTTCAAAAATGCATTATGCTAATGCAGCAGCAGTTGACCCATCTTCAATTGTTGGAACAGAAGCACAATTGTTTGTATTCTTTATTATGGTGGTGGCAGCAGCAGAAGTAAGTGTGGGACTTGCCATTATTGTAATGATGTACAGGAATATTCACAGCGTGGATGTAAACTTTTTGAACAGACTTAAACACTAAAGCAGCAAGTACGAAATACGAAGTACGATCTACGGATGGTGTACTTCGTACTTTGTACCTCGTACTTAATATTATGAAGAGTATTATTGACCTGGTTTATTTGGTTCCATTGTTTCCGTTGATTGGTTTTTTGATCAATGGATTGGGAAGAAAAAATTTAAGCAAATCGCTCAGCGGCATTATCGGCAGTGGAGTAATTCTTGCGTCGTTTATTGTGAGCCTGTTGATCTTTAACGAAACAAGAGCAGAAGGTTTTATAGCAACAACAGTAAACCTGTTTGAGTTTATTAATGTAGCCGGACTCAACATTCCGTTTGCTTTCCAGGTTGATCAGTTATCTGCTTTATTCCTGTTGATCATCACCGGTGTTGGTTTTTTGATTCACGTGTATTCCACTTCTTATATGCACGAAGAAGCGCCGCATCATTATGCACGCTACTTCGCTTACCTGAATCTGTTTGTGTTTAGCATGTTGTTGCTGGTGTTGGGTGCTAACTACCTCATCATGTTTATTGGATGGGAAGGTGTTGGTCTTTGTTCTTATTTACTCATCGGTTATTGGTTTAAGAATAACGAATACGGCAATGCAGCACGCAAAGCCTTTGTGATGAATAGGATTGGTGATCTTGGATTTTTGTTGGGCTTATTCTTCATCATTCAACAGTTTGGGTCATTAACATACAGTGAGGTATTTGCTAATGCACAAGGAACAGATACAGCTATTTTAACTGTAATCACCTTGTTATTGTTTGTTGGTGCTACAGGTAAGAGTGCACAAATTCCTTTGTACACTTGGTTGCCCGATGCGATGGCTGGTCCAACACCTGTATCTGCATTGATCCATGCTGCAACGATGGTTACCGCAGGTATCTACATGATTGCACGCAGTAACATTTTGTACACGCTTGCTCCTGTTTCACAAACAGTAGTGGCAGTAATAGGTTTGGCAACAGCTATTCTTGCTGCAACAATTGCCCTCAAACAAAACGATATTAAAAAAGTACTGGCTTATTCTACAGTAAGTCAGCTAGGTTATATGTTCCTTGGTTTAGGTGTAGGTGCTTACACAGGTGCAGTGTTTCATGTAATGACACATGCCTTCTTCAAAGCATTGTTGTTCTTAGGTGCAGGTTCTGTTATTCATGCCATGCATCACGAGCAAGACATTCGTAAAATGGGTGGCCTGGCGAAAAAACTTCCTACAACACATTGGACATTCTTAGCCGGTTGTATTGCCATCGCCGGTATTCCTCCGTTCAGTGGTTTCTTTTCAAAAGATGAAATTTTGGTACATGCATTTGCTGCGAACCCAGTTTACTATGTAATTGGTTTAGCAGGTGCATTGATGACTGCGTTCTATATGTTCCGTTTATATGCAATGACCTTCAGAGGTACATTCCGTGGCACACATGAACAGGAACATCACTTACATGAAAGTCCCTGGCAGATGACGATGCCGTTAGTGGTGCTGGCAGTGTTAGCGATCGTTGCAGGTTTTGTTGGTATTCCTGAATTGTTTGCGGCTGATGCACATAAGCTGGAACATTATTTAGCGCCTGTGTTTAAAGCATCAACAGAAATTGCAGAAGCACATCACGTTGATCATAAAACTGAATATATTTTATTAGCTGTGAGTATAACGCTCATTGTTGTTTCCATTTTTTATGCGTTGAATCGCTTCAGTAAAAAACCAGAAACTGGCGAAGCAGAAGGTTTTGGAAAAGTATTGGCCAACAAATGGTATGTAGATGAATTGTACAACAGCATCATCACAAAACCATTGAATGGTTTGGGCGTATTCGCCAATCGTTTTATTGAGAAGAGTGGTATCGATGGAATTGTAAATGGTGTTGGCAAGAGTGTACAGTGGGGAGGTCGTCAATTGCGTTTAATGCAAAGCGGACAAGTTGGTTCTTATGTGCTCTGGATGGTGTTGGGTATTTTAATATTATTTGTGATCACAATTACAATCCTTAAATAAATCGGGTTAAAACTGTTTATGACTGCATTATTGTTGATATTGGTTCCGTTAATTGGTGGTCTTGTTACATTTTTTGTGAAACAGGAAAGCCAGGCAAAGCTGTGGAGCTTTGTGGTATCGTTGGTTACGTTGGCAGCAATGAGTGTTAACCTGTTGATGCATGATGAAGCTGGCAGAAGCTTTACAGCAGAATGGTTACCGATGCTTGGCTCATCATTTGCTTTACAAATGGATGGTGCAAGCACATTACTTTGTTTCCTTACCGCACTTTGTTATCCCATCATCTTTGCTTCTACATGGAAAAGCAGTTATGCATCACCCAATAGTTTTTATGGATTGATGTTACTGGCGCAAGCGGGCATCACGGGTGTATTTCTTGCCGCTGATGGATTGTTATTCTACTTCTTCTGGGAGTTGGCATTAATACCTGTTTACTTTCTCTGCAGCAAATGGGGTGGTGAAAAACGAATTGCAGTTACATTCAAATTCTTCATTTATACATTCATAGGTTCACTGTTGATGTTGGTTGGTTTGTTGTACATGTACTATCAAACCGCTGATCTATCATTCTCTATGCAATCATTGTATGCAGTGAAATTGAGCGGCGATCAACAATCCTGGTTGTTCTGGTTATTCTTTATTGCATTTGCGGTTAAGATGCCTGTGTTTCCTTTTCATACATGGCAGCCCGATACATACGAGCAATCACCAACAGCTGTAACAATGGTGTTGAGTGCATTGATGGTGAAGATGGGTTTATTTGCAGTGATCCGTTGGTTATTGCCGTTGTTCCCCGATGCTGCTGTGCAATATGATAATGTAGTGATTGGTTTAAGTGTGATCGGTATGATCTACGCCAGCATTCTTGCCATGCAGCAAGATGATATTAAACGTTTGATCGCTTATTCTTCCATTGCACATATTGGTTTGATGGCCGCTGCATTATTTGTAAACAACGAAAGCGGTTTGCAAGGTGCCATGATCCAGTTGTTCAGTCATGGTGTGAATGTGTTAGGTATGTGGATCGTAATTGAATTGATCGAACGCAGGTTCGGTACACGCAAGATGAGCGAGTTGGGTGGACTGGCGCAGAAAGCTCCGGGCTTGACTATTTTGTTGGTGATTGTTGCCTTAGCAAACGTGGCATTGCCACTCACCAATGCATTCATTGGTGAATTCTTAATGTTCAACGGCTTGTTCAAATTCAATGTTTGGTATGCAGCAGTTGGCGGATTGAGCATTATTCTGAGTGCGATCTATACGTTGCGTATGATCCAGAAAGTATTCTACGGCAACGAAAATACATTAACAGCAAAGGGAGAAGATATTACATGGTTTGAAAAAGCAAGTCTTGCTGTAATTGTTGTGGCCATTTTTGTAATGGGAGTTTATCCCAAACCGGTATTTGAATTAACTACAGATACTGTGACCTTGATACTGAGTGTGTTTAAATAATTTATTCAACGAAGAACGATGAACCTGATTTTAATTTCGGCGATTTGGGGTATTGTGATGATGTTCAGCGGTTTGTTTTTAAAAGACAAATCGTCTGCAAAAACTGTTGCATTGATTGGATCGATCGCTTTACTGATTGGTAACTTTTTTGATCTTTCCGGCAAAATGATCATCGACAGCAACTTTAATGGTATGCTGCAATACGAACGTTTTGGTTTGTTGTTCTTAACTGTTCTTGTGCTTGCGCTTATCATGTACATCCTGCTCAGCGGTAAAGATGTAGAAGCCGTGGGCAATCATCCGTTTGAATATTTTGCTTTGATCTTTTTTGTCATGAGTGGTGCAGGTTTAGTGGCCTTGTTCAATAACCTGCTGATTCTTTTCATTGGTATTGAGATCATTTCTATTCCTTTATACATTCTTACAGGGTCCGATAAACGAAACCTCAAGGGCAATGAAGCTGCATTGAAGTATTTCCTTATGGGATCATTCTCAACAGGTATCATGCTCATGGGTATTGCATTTCTTTATGGCGCAACAGGTTCTTTCCAGTTGGAACAATTATTGGTAACTGCACAGGATGATTATCAGGTCTTCATGTTGATCGGCATTGTAATGATCATGGTAGCATTAGCCTTTAAAGTATCAGCAGCTCCGTTTCATTTTTGGACGCCTGATGTGTACGATGGTGCACCAACCGTATTCACTTCTTTCATGGCAACCATTGTAAAAGCAGCGGTGTTCATTGGATTCCTGAATTTATTTGCAAATGCCTTTGGCGATAAAACAGCTAACTGGCAAATGACGATCGCTATTATAACGGCATTAACCTTGTTCATTGGAAATATTACGGCGGTTTATCAGCAAAGCGTAAAGCGTATGTTGGCCTACTCCAGTATTGCACAGGCAGGCTTTATGATGTTTGCGGTGTTTGCTATTAACGACATGTCGAAACAAGGATTGTTGTTGTACGCAGCTGCTTATTGTTTTGCTACTATCGGCATATTTGCCGTGTTGGTGAAAATGAAAGATTATACGTTCGATGGTTTCAATGGCCTTGCTAAAAAGCAACCGTTGGTAGCATTGGTATTAACTGTTTGTTTACTCTCTCTGGCAGGTATTCCTTCAACCGCCGGTTTCTTCGCTAAATATTTTGTGCTGGCAGCAGCTGTTAAAACAGGTACTTACTTGTGGTTGGTGATCTTCGCAGTTGTAATGGCAGCTGTGAGTGTGTACTATTATTTCCGTGTGATCCAGGCAATGTATTTCAAAGAAGGTGAAGGGCAGGAATTGGAAGTATCTGCTCCCTTTAAAGGTTTGTTGATTGTTGTGGCAGCCGTTATTATTCTGTTAGGTGTGTACCCAAGCATCTTGCTCAACTGGCTCACGATCTATTAAGTTTCAGTGACGGTATTTATTTGTCGCTTTTTTCATTCTTCAGGTGAAGTGCCCGTTTACGTAGTGCAGGGCAACCACTCATAGAAAGAACTTGTTTTTCGTGCAGGCTTTCTTAATTTCGGAGTGAAATAGAACGTTTGAAAACAAACTTCTGTTTTTATCATCTATTCAATATGACATTCTCTGACATTTTACGGCTTGCCTGGCGCACCATTCGATCCAACAGGTTACGGACAGGTATTACCGTTTCAATTATTGCATTTGGTATTATGGCGCTTATTGGCATTATTACGGCCATCGAAGCAATGAACCAGAGTTTGTATGAGAACTTCTCGATACTGGGAGCTAATTCATTCAGCATTCGTTTTAAGGAACGTAACATCCGTTTCGGTGGCAACCGCTCCCGTACCGATCTGACTAAATCAAAGAAAGGCGGTAATCGTGAACGAAACTCAAATCTCGACCGGGTGATCAGCTTTGAAGAAGCACGCCGTTTTAAAAATCAGTTTGGATTTCCTGCAACGGTAAGTATTTCAAAGTTTGCCAGCGGAAATGCAACCGTTGTGTTTGAAGATCAAAAAACAAACCCTACCGTACGGGTGATCGGTGGCGATGAAAATTACCTGATCAATAGCGGGTATGTGTTAGACCAGGGGAGAGATTTTAATAAACTGGATGTGGAGAGTGGACGGAATGTGGTGATCATTGGAAGCGATCTGGCAACAAAATTATTTAAGGGAAGGGCAAATTATGCCATCGGAAAATTGATCCGTATCGGATCAAACCGATACAGGATCATCGGCGTTTTAAAAGCAAGAGGTGCAAGTTCGTTCTTATCGTTGGACAATCTTGCGCTCATTACTTACAACAACGTTCGCCGGGTGTTCAGCAGCACCGGAAGCTACAGCATCACCATCAGGGCAAACGACTTTAAACAAATGGATGCGGCAGTGGGAGAAGCCACCGGTGTGTTCAGGCAGGCTCGTAAGCTCAATATTAAAGAAGCTGATAATTTTTATGTGGACCGAAGTGACAGCATTGTTGAAACACTGAAAAATACATTACGGTATGTGCGTTTAGCCGCCATGGTCATTGGTATTATTACACTTATTGGAGCGGCAATTGGTTTAACCAATATTATGCTGGTGGCGGTGAGCGAACGTACACGTGAGATCGGATTATCAAAATCATTGGGCGCAAAAAGTGGAACCATCCGTACACAGTTTTTATGGGAAAGCATTCTCATCAGTTTGCTCGGTGCTTTCTTTGGTATCGTATTGGGAATTTCTGTTGGTAACCTTGCAGCGGTATTCTTAAAAACAGGATTTATAGTGCCCTGGCTCTGGATCATTGCGGGTGTGCTGATCTGTTTTGTTACCGGTTTACTGGCAGGTTTATATCCTGCTATGAAAGCATCGAAATTGGATCCCATTACTGCATTACGCTATGAGTAAATTGAATGCATCTGTTCAAATATAAAAGAGAGCCGCTTCAAATGAAGCGGCTCTCTTTTTATAATGATCAACACTTGTTCCTTATCTTGGTTCAAGAATATTGGTGATACGATCGCTCAAATCCTGCAAGTGCAGTTTCGTCATTGCATCTGTAGTAAGAGGCAATGCAACTTTAATATCATTCTTCAGCGTACGCAATGTTCCTTTCAGAATTGAGTAAGCATCGGTATTCTTGATATTCAATGAAGGTGAAACCTGGAATGAAATACCAATGCCACCAAGTGTTAGCGGAGAAGCCCCACCCGGTAACAGAGTAATGATTCGTTCTACAAACATTTTCTGCAGATTACGACGATATACATCGGTTGCTTTACGTGTATACACTTCGCTGAAGATCGAACGACGAAGATCGTCCATTACTTCTGTTGCTTTGTATGCACTGTTACCTAATGTAGCTTCTGCTTCAAACAGTTTGGTCATGGTTGATCCGCTGATGATACGATTCAAAACAGATTCCTGTCTGTTTGCAATTATGATCTGCGGATTGATACCTGTACGGCTGAAGATATCGTTATTGATCAACCAGGTTGGGGTTGCAAACAACTGCTGGTTTAAGAAATTCATTGCTTCTTTTTGCGTTGCTTTTGGCGTAAACTCATACACAGGTCCTGCTTGCTCAGTCATTTTTGGTGTTTCATAAATACCGCCAATGTTTTTTGCAACATGACCCATGTAACGTCCGAATTGTGTTTGCACCTGATTGTACATTTCATCCAAACCTTCATAGCTTTCGTTTGGTTGTTTGGTCCAGTTGATTAAGTTCGGCACAATACGTTGCAGGTTCTTGATACCATAACCACTTGCTTTCATTGCATCGTTACCCAAATCTTCGTTTTGTGAACGTGGATCGTCAGGATTTGTTTCTGTACCAAACCAAAGACGTTTGTTTTTCAAACGCTCAGTGGTCATTTTTTGCAACACAGGAACTTCTGCTTCTGCTGTTTTGTAATCAGGCATCCAGCGGTAACCCCATTCGATCGCCCATTTATCATAATCACCAATACGTGGGAACAAGCCCAGTCTTGATATATTATCTTCCGGTTGTGCTACGTAGTTGAAACGTGCATAATCCATAATAGATGGCGTATGGCCATTTGCTTCAACCCATGCTTTATTACGAAGGCTGTCAACAGGAACTGTTGAAGAAGAACCATAGTTATGACGAAGGCCTAATGTATGACCAACTTCGTGTGATGATACAAAACGGATCAACTGTCCCATTAAATCATCATCGAGCACCATTGTGCGTGAACCCGGATCAACAGCAGCTGTTTGTATGAAATACCAGTTGCGTAAAAGGCTCATTACATTGTGATACCAGTTGATATGACTTTCCAGAATTTGTCCGCTGCGTGGATCGTGTACATTTGGTCCGCTTGCGTTCGCAACTTCACTTGGTTTATAAACAATGGCACTGAAACGTGCATCTTCCAAACTCCAGGTACTGTCTTCTTGTTTTGTAGGAGCCATTTTACCCATGATGGCATTTTTAAATCCTGCTTTTTCAAACGCAACCTGCCAGTCGTTTACACCATCGATCAAATACTTCACCCATTTTTTAGGTGTTGCAGGATCGATGTAATAAATGATCGGATTTTTAGGCTCCACCAATTCGCCACGCTTGTATTTTTCGATGTCTTCATCTTTTGGTTCGAGTTTCCAGCGAACCGCCATTTGAATTTCTTTTACACCCTGTGGGTTTGCATCGAAATCGGTATAGCGTCTTGTAAAGAAACCAACTCGTGGATCGAAATAGCGAGGCTTTGCAGGTGTTTTTGGCAACAATAACATTGAGCTGTTTAATTCCAATGTGAAGTTTGCACTACGGGCAGCAGCAGCAAACGGATTTGTTTGTGCACCGGGGGCAGCAGCACCACGGCCGAATGTTTTTACCGTTTTAATTTCAACATTCATCGGGTATGACTTGATACCAACGGTATAAGATTTGTCGGATTGAATAGCGCCCAATTGAAGACTTGCTTTGGAACCTGTATTAAAAAATAATACATCGTTATCGCCAGCAATATATTCTGTCATATCAATAACAGTAGAACGTGTATTGGTAACCGAATCTCTGCCATAGGCACTTACTGCAAACGACTGCATAATGGGTTGAATGTTTGAATTCACAACCGCATTGAACATGCCTTCTGCATCGCTTCCACGTTGATCGTAAGAAACTCTTCTTAAAAACACCCGGTTATTCGGGCCTTTTTCAAAACGGATCACGTTGTTATTTACAATATCACCTGCATAACCAGAAAAGCCATTGCTGAGGCCGCTTGCCGATTTTGAAATACGTGTAACAATAAGGATATCTCTGTTCAGCAAAGAATCTGGTAGTTCGAAATACGATTTGTCGTCAACCGTGTGCACCTTAAATAAACCGTCGTCGGTTTTGGCTTTATCGGTGATTACTTCTTTGTATGGCTTTGGCCCTGCAGTTGGACGTTGAGCCGCCGGGGGCATCATACCGGTTGGAGGTTGTGTACCATTGCCGGTTGGCGGGTTGCCGGGCCTGTTTTGTGCCACAGTAGTTAAAGCACCGCTCAGGAAAACGAGCAGGCATAACGATTTTACATTTTTCATCATACTTTTTATGGGGTTTAAAAAAATCGATTGAAGGTAATTGGAATAACCGAAACCTGAGTTATACAACCAACGAGTGGAAAAAGTTAAGGACAGACGGCGAATTGTGATAAATGGTGCAAACGATTGATAGAGAAAAGAAAAAATTAAAATGTTTGGGAGTTGCGGAAAATAAATATTTCCCTAACTTGTGCCACCCTGCATGAGGGAAATGGTTTGATTTTTTGAAAAGGAAAATTTCATAGAATTGTACCACTATTAAAGATTTTAAAAACTTACTTAATTAAAAACCAAAAAATCAATTGTCATGGCTGAAACTAAACCAACGGCAGCAAAGGCTGCAACTTCAGGTCAAGCAAAGCAGAGCAGCAACGTTATTTCGTGGATCGCACCAATCGTGTGTATCATTGCCGGTTACTCTATCTGGCGTTTTATTTTAGGTAACCCAAGTGGTTTTGATGAGCCCGCAACGGAAGGTTGGTTCTGGCCGAAACATCACAAACCAAAAGGTGCATTGAATGCGATTTATGAAGGTGGTATCATTGTACCGTTTCTGATCGGATTGTTCTTAATGGTATTTGTATTTTCTATTGAGCGTTTCCTTACCATCAGCAAGGCAATGGGTGCAGGTAACGTAACTGATTTTATCCGCAAAGTGCAATATCATCTTGCTAATAAAAATGTTGATGCTGCTTTGGCAGAGTGCGACAAGCAAAAAGGTTCTGTTGCAAACGTAATGAAGGCAGGTTTAAGAAAGTATCGTGAAATGACATCTGCAACAGATTTGGATCATGATCAAAAAGTAGGCGCTATTCAAAAAGAAGTAGAAGAAGCTACCGCACTTGAATTGCCAATGCTTTCAAAGAACCTCGTGTTCTTATCTACCATCACTTCACTCGGTACATTGATCGCCTTGTTGGGTACGGTATTAGGTATGATCCGTTCATTTGCCGCTCTTGGTAAAGAAGGTGGTGGTGGTGATGCAGGTGCCTTGGCCCTTGGTATCTCTGAAGCCTTGTACAACACAGCTTTGGGTATTGCCACTTCGTCGTTCGCCCTCATCATGTACAATATCTTTACAACAAAAATCGATTCGATCACATACGGTATCGACGAAACAAGTTTCACATTAACACAGAGTTTTGCTACTCAGTATAAATAATCAAACCAATCTTCCGAAAAAATAATCGGAATGATGGTGTGGAATTTAGCTGAAATTGAATCTTCATATTTCAAAACTTTCAAGTAATGTCTAAACTCAATAAAATAGCCAGGAAGAGTACATGGGTGGATATGACGGCCTTTGTGGACGTAGCGTTCCTTATCCTGTCGTTCTTCATGCTGGCAACAAAATTTAAGCCACCTGAAGTGGTTAAAATTGAGAATCCAAAGTCGGTTTCTTCTGAGAACGTGAAAGATAAAGATGTTTTAAAAGTATCGTTTGATAAGGACGGAAGAGTATTCATCAGTTTTAGTAACGATAAGGATGGCAAAGAAAAAGCCCAGCTTACAGCAGAGGTGCTCAGCCGGCAGAAAGGCTTGGGTCTTACACCAACTGAAATTTCCAATTTTATCAAATTCTCGGTAGGCGGTATCGGTGTACCCGTTCAAAATCTGAAAAGCTTTCTGGCTTTCAGTGATGATGAGTACAAGTCGTTTCAACAGCCCGGTATACCTGTATCAGATACATTGAACAATCAGTTGAACGATTATCTGGGTGCAATGTTAACCGGAACCGGCGGCCGTCGCCCGGCAAATGTGATGTTAAATGGCGATAACGCAACAAAATATCCCTACTTCAAAAATGTATTAGCTGCATTTAAAAAGAATGGTATTTTCTCGTTTAAGTTGGTAACATCGCTAGAAGGGGTTCCTTCGGGCACACCTTTGTACAAAACACAGAATAAAAAATAATTTAGTTAACATTAAATCACTGAACAATGGGAGCAGATGTATCAGCACCGGAAGGTGGGGGTCATAAAAAAGGCCCGGGGGTCAAGAAACAAACCCGTAAGGATACCAAGGTGGACATGACACCCATGGTGGATCTCGGATTCTTGCTTATCACTTTCTTCGTGTTTACAACGACAATGAGCACGCCCAAAGCGTTTAAGCTGAACGTTCCTGACGATACTGCCAAGGACGAAGAGCAAACAGAAGCAAAAGCTTCGGGTGCGTTTACGGTATTGCTCAGTAAAGAAAATCATGTGTATTTCTACGAAGGCCAGTTAGACGCTGAAGGAAAAAACTTTAAGTCGTCCAATTTCAAGGAAATCCGTGCAGAGCTCCTGCGTAAAAAGGCCAACACTCCGGAAAAAGATTTCGTAGTGATCATTAAACCAAATGAACAGGCCAGTTACAAAAACGTAGTAGATATGCTGGATGAAATGCAGATCCTGGAAATTAAGCGTTATGCAGTAGTGGATATTGCCGAGGGTGAAAATGCCTTGATTGGCGTTACCGAAGGTACTCCTGCCGGTGGCAAGTAATGGTACGTATGGAATTTTCTGATTGCAGCATCTAATATTAAAACCGTTAATTATGGAAGTAAACAAAATATTAAGCGCCGATTTTCTCGACATCCTGTTCGATGGCAGGAATAAGGAATATGGTGCTTATGAACTCCGCAGAAACTACCGCAAGCGGTTAACAACTGCATTGGCAATTACGGCCGGATTGGCCTTGTTGATCTTTGTAGCGGTGATCGTGAGCCGCAGCGTATCGGCCAATGAGAAAACAAAGGTTAAGTCAACCGATGTTACTCTTTCAGAGATTAAGCAGGAAGAGCCGGTTAAAATTGAACCGCCACCCCCGCCACCTCCTAAGCAGGAGCCACCAAAAATTGAGATCACCAAGTTTACTCCTCCAAAAATCGTTGAAGACGAAAAGTTTGAAGAGAAAAACGAAGTGAAGGAACAGGAAGAAATTACCAACGTAGGTAAAATTGACCAGGAAGGTATTAAGGATCCCGAAATTGTGAATCCTCCTAAAGTGGAAGAAGAAACAAAAGTAGTGGAAGCTCCAAAAGAAGATCCCAACCAGGTATTTACCAAAGTGGAAGTGGAAGCCCAGTTTCCCGGTGGTGAAGGTAAATGGAACCAATATGTACAACGTGCCGTTGAAAAAAATATTGACGACCTCGTTGATGATGGTCAGGCTGGTACATGTGAGGTTCAATTCATCGTGGACAGAGAAGGTAACGTAAGTAATGTAGAAGCATTAACCATGAAAGGTTCGGTACTTGCACGTATTGCAACAGATGCGATCCGCAAAGGACCTAAATGGATTCCCGCTATTCAAAACGGCCGTCAGGTAAAAGCATGGCGTCGTCAAAAAATTACGTTCCGTCTGCCAGACGAACAACCCTAAGACCTTTTCAAGAAGGAATATACAAGCAAGTTCCCCATCGGTTTTTCCGATGGGGATTTTTGTTTTTGTCCGACGGTTTTTGTTGACAGTAAAAATTTTTTGTTGTTATGGATTTTGTTGTTGTTATCATCTCAGTATAAAACAACGCTTATGTCTGCAATAGAAAATACAAACGACAAACGGGCCGTCCGCATCGACTTTGCACCAATGGTTGACCTTGGATTTTTGCTCATTACCTTTTTTGTTTTTACTACTTCCTTAATGGAGCCAAAGGCATTTGGTTTGCATATGCCGGAAGATGGTATAGAAACGCAGGCACCCTTATCTGCAACCATTACACTAACCCTATTGGAAAACGGACGTATTGATTATCTGGAAGGCAGTGAAGCACATGTATTGACCAAGGGCAGCACACATTTGTATCAGCAACAATCGTTGCGTAAGCATTTGCTTGAAAAGCGAGAACGTATCATTGAACAACTCGGTTCTGATGAACAATACACCGTGCTCATTCAACCAACATCACAAACGAATTACAAAGAAATGGTGGATGTATTGGATGAAATGACCATCACCGGTATTAAAAAATATGTGCTGTTGCAGGATAAAGCAAATTAGGGATGTGGCTATTCTCTTCCATCGGGCTATTTTTGCATTATGCTTGGAAAATTAGTAGGCTGGGATGATACGATCGTTGCATTGGCTACTCCGCACGGTGTTGGGGCAATTGGAGTGATCCGTTTAAGCGGACCAAAAACAATTGACATCGTTAATCAATTATTCCCTTCGAAGGATCTGTCAAAACAAGCATCACACACGATTCATGTTGGGTTGTTGAAAGATGGAGAACATGTGTTGGACGAAGTAGTAGTGTCGTTATTTAAAAATCCGAAAAGTTATACCGGCGAAGATGTGATCGAAATTTCCTGTCACGGGTCTCCATTTATACAGGAACAAGTCATCAACACACTTGTAAAGCACGGAGCACGTTTGGCAAAGCCGGGTGAATTTACACAACGTGCTTTTTTGAAAGGCAAGCTTGATCTTACTCAGGCGGAAGCAGTGGCCGATCTTATAGCCAGTAATACAGAAGCATCGCAAAAAACAGCGCTGCATAATATACGTGGCGGTTTTTCATTGGTATTAAAAGAATTGCGGGAACAACTGATCACATTTTCTGCATTGATCGAACTGGAGCTTGATTTTTCGCAGGAAGATGTGGAGTTTGCCGACCGTACAAAATTTTACGAACTCATTCACCGATCACAAAAAGTAACTACCGACCTCTTGCAATCGTTCCAGTTAGGGAATGTGATCAAGAACGGTGTAAGTGTTGCTATTGTGGGCAAACCCAACGCAGGCAAATCCACGTTGTTGAATACACTGCTCAATGAAAACCGTGCTATTGTAAGTGAAATAGCAGGTACAACGAGGGATACGATTGAAGAGATCATCAATATCAACGGAATTTTATTTCGTTTAATTGATACAGCAGGCATCCGTAAAAGTACAGATGCAATTGAAGTGATCGGTGTTGAAAAGAGTATGGAAAAAATGCAGCAGGCCGATCTTGTTCTTTACCTGTTTGATGTGAACAGTGAATCACAAGCTGAGTTAGAAACGGCATTACAGCAAGTGCAGGAGCAGAATAAAAGTTACTTGTTGATCGGCAATAAAGTTGATCTGCTGGGAGAAGAAAATGCACAACAAAAATTTTCAGGCGATGGCGTATTTTTTATAGCTGCCAAATCAAATAAGCACATTGATGTATTGAAAGAAAGGTTGGTTGATAAAATTGTACAGGGAACCATTCAGCCGGAGAATACGATTGTTACCAATGCCAGGCATTATGCAGCGTTACAGGAAGTAGAAAAATCGCTTGTTGATATAAAAGCAGGACTTGATAATAAACTTTCAGGGGATCTGCTTTCCTTGGACATCAGACGATGTTTGCATTTTCTCGGAGAGATCACCGGAGAGATCACCAATGAAGACCGGTTGGATTATATTTTCAGTAAGTTCTGTATCGGAAAGTAAAAAGCGTCGCCAATATAAGCAACGCTGAAACCAAAACAACTGCATGAGACGGTCAGGGAATGTCGATACTCCGGATGGTACATTCGTTCACAATTTTCCCATCGCCATATTTATCCCAAAAAATCACTTGTATGTTATAATTCTTTTCCCATTCCATGGGCTTGCCGGTATTGATGGTACATTTTAATCTTGTTGCTTCCTCTTTTTCAAATACATCATTACCTGCAAACAGATCTTTATCCTGAAACAGCACTTTCCCGTTTTCATCGCTGATGCGAAGGGAACAGCCAACAGAAACCTTTCCATCTTTCTCCTGCATACCCGTTACATTTTCATTGATGAGGAGAAAACTTTCACCAATCGGAATATCTGTATGATTCAGTATTTCATTATTCATCATCAGTATTGCTTTCTCCAACTCCATGTTTTGATATGTAGAAGTAAGACCGGTTGTAAGATCTTTTTTTACACCTGCAGTTTTATTCATCGAGCAGGCAGAGAAAAAAAGGATCAACAACAGCGAAGAAAGTACCGGCAGTAAACCCGTCGGTACCTGCAACGCTTGTTTAAAGATCGAAAAGGAGTTTTTCAGCAGCATTGACCATGCATTCCGGTGTTTTCTGTTTTGAGTATCCTGTAAAATCATAGATAGCAGCATGTTCATATCAGTTTAACATTGTAAAAATGCAACAGTTAAATAGCAGCATAAAATATTACTGACTGAGATGCAGTACAAATAGATCGAAATGTGGTAAACGAATGTTGAAGCGTAAAACAGAAATTGCAAGTTCAGGATCTAAGCGAAATGCAACAGAAATAATATAGTAGAATATGTAAGATACGAAACAACAAGACTATCTGTCCATTTCTTCAATTGCTTCAGCCGTAAGTGGCTTGGTGAATAGTTTTTTTACGATGGAAAAGTTTTTTGCTTTTAGTTTGTCTTCGTGATACACGGAAGAAGTGTACAAATACACAGTTGTGTTAAAATGATTTCGTTGTTCAAGTTTGTCAATTGCTTTCAGAAATTCCCATCCATCCATCAATGGCATATTGATGTCCAGCAGAATAATATCGGGCAGCGGTTGTTGTAGTTTTAATTTTTCACGAATGTATTCCAGCGCTTCTTCAGGGTTGGTAAACGAATCAATTTTTGTGAGAGGCATATACATGCTGATAATTTCCCTGCTCAGAAAATTATTGATCTCATCATCATCAATCAAAAGAATATGTTTATTCCCCTTGCTCATATTGTTCCAGGTGTTTTTGGCAGGGTGATGGTAAATACGGTACCGTGATCTTTTTTGCTGCTTACATGGATACTGCCGTTGTGCGATTCAAGTTGTGATTTTACAATATACAGTCCCATTCCTTTACCATCGACACCAGTATGAAAACGCTGAAAAAGCTGAAACATTTTAGCGCCATACTTTTCCAGATCGATACCTGAGCCGTTATCAGTAAAAGCGATCGTATACGAATCTTTTGATTCTGTTGTGGTAATATGTATTTCGGCTATTGAACCGGGTTTTCTGTATTTGATGGCATTCGTAATAAGATTCTGAAATACACTATGCAGAATTCGTTTTGGAAATGCAATTTCCTGCACCGCAAATTCATGCGTGATCTTCGTTTCTGTTCGTTGTATCCATTCCCCAATTGAAGTAATTACTGTTTTGAGTAGTTGTTCTAATTGTACAGTTTCGGGCTTTTCTTCTGCTGCAGTGCGAAAGGAAAGTATTTCATTTACATCATTCAATGTTTCATGCAGAATAAAAACACACTCTGTGATCTTTGAAAAATAGGAGCTGTTTATTTCACCCAGTTCATCTTTTTTAAATAATCGTGTAAGGCTCAATAAATTTGCTACAGGCGACCGAAGATTGTGAGAGGTGATGTATGCAAACTGTTGTAATTCACTATTTCGTTTCAATAAAGTAGAAGACAAGTCGCTCAATTCAACTTCTTTTTTCTTCAGATCATCCACATCCAGGTAGATGCCTGTTAAATGTGTAGCCCGGTTTTTATGATCTCTTTTCAGTACTCTGCTGATCAGCAGGCACCATTTCCATTCCCCTGATTTTGTTTTTAAACGTATGATAATACCAGGACTTTCAATTGATGTTTCAATTTGAGCTCGAAATGTTTGGGCTAATTCTGGCAAATCATCCGGGTGAACCTGTGAACGTAAAAAATTCCTGTCGTTTGCAAGCTCATTTGAATCGTATCCAAGATTTGTTGCAAATGAATCGCCCAGAGAAACAGTATCGTTGTCAAGATCAAGGTCCCAAATGCCAATGCCTGCAGCCTGCACCGCCATTTTTAATCGTTCTTTATTAATGAGCAGTTGTTCCTGTGCACGTGTTCGTTCTTTTACCTCCAGCTCTAATTCACGTGTTCGCTTACGCACTGCTTTGCGAAGGGTAATGCCATATGCAAAGAACATTGTAATGATAAATGCGGTTACAATACCGCTGATGAATATAATGCGCCACAATCGTCCTGATTCTGATTTGCCGGGATTGTAAATAAATCCGTCCAATGTAACAGCGGAATCAATAATTCCAAGTGATTTATGTACATCAAGTATATGCTGCCATCTGCCTTCGTTCTGATGCCCGATCTCCACAAACATTGGAAGGATCAGCTTTCTCATTTCTGCCGCTTCAAACAGCAATGCTTCTCTTCTAACATTCCGCTCTTTCACGCCGGGCAGTGTTAAAATATATTCAGCAATTTCTTCGGGGTGTGCCAATGCATAATCCCATCCTTTAAAACTGGCTTTTCTTATTTTTTCTGTAAGCAAAGGGTTTTCTTTCGCCATTTCCTGTGTGGTAAACAGCAAGTCGCCATAAAAATCGATCCCATAATTTACAGGAAGAATTGTGTTTACTTTAATACCGGTGAGTTCCAATTGACGGGGCTCTACAGAAATGTAGCCTGTCATTGCATCAGCATGGCCATTCAAAAGATCGGCATTGTTCCAGGTATGAGGAATAACCCGCAGAGAATCTAATGGGATACCTTCTTTCAAGAACAACGCCTGCAGCTGTACCCATCCCTGATCCTGTGAAGCCATGATCTTTTTTCCTATGAGATCAGATGGAAAATTAATATTTGCCGCAGCAGGTGAAATAACGGTGTAGGGTGAGTGCTGAAACACAGTGCCAAGCACCACTATCTTTTGTCCCATCGCATGGTTGAGAATGAGATCAGAACCGGTAATGCCAAAATCAGCAGTACCATTGAGTACCGCTGCAACAGGCGGATGATCTTTGTCGGCAGGAATAATTTTTACGTTTAACCCTTCATCGGTATAAAACCCTTTGAGTTGAGCTGCATAGTAACCTGCAAACTGAAACTGATGCCACCATTTCAGATGAATACGGATACTGTCAGCAGCAGAAACAGATTTGCTTGTAACGCAAATCAATGTTCCATACATCATCAACTTAGCAATAAATGATATTGGTTTTAGTAGTAACAGTTGGGTTTTGGTTTTAGTCAAACGTGCTCCAATCTCTCCTAAGTTACGGATATAAAAATTATTTAAACTGTAGTTTTCGATTAATTTTTTGTTTACTGCAGGCATAAGAGTACCCGAAAAATCTATTTTTTGCGATTGTGTTGAATAAGCTGCAGATATAGTTGGGGTTGTTTTATTCCTATTGCAGCCAAATAAAAAAGAGGCACGTTATTGTGCCTCTTTTTTCTACTGTACAATTATTTTCTGGTACAGCTCTTTTTGCGAACCAAGTTTTACAATGTAAGTACCCGGTGCAAGTCCTGTGAGTTGAACAGGTGTTTGTGCCGTTATGGTTAGCTGTTTCATCAACCGTCCGTTGTTATCAAATACGAATAATACATCGTTTTCTATCCCGTCTGCACTGATGTTTACAGGCCCTGTGGATGGAATGGGCCATGCTTTCATTGAAATCACTTTTCCATTATTTCCATTTACTAACCGCACAATTGAATACATAAACTTACCATCAATATCTTCCTGCTTCAAACGATAATAGGTTTTACCTCTGAAGTCGTTTGCATCAACATGCGAATAGTTAAGTGGTGATGATGAATTACCATTGGGCGCTGCCGATTTTACAAAGTGGAGTTGGGTAAAGTTGATTTCGTTTTCTTTTTTCCACTCCACATAAAAACCTTTGTTGTCGATTTCCTGCACCGTTTTCCAATCGAGTTGCACCTTACTGTTGTTGATGCGTTTGGCATTGAATTCGAGGCCGAGAACAGGAAGAGGGGCTTGTGCAAGTGTTATCGGTTGCAACAAACCTTGTGTAATAAAAGTTCCATTGCCGATGGTTGTTGTAAAGCTTTCGCCGAGATTAAATTCAAAGTGAATGTTATTGGCTATGCCAGATGAGCCGCTGCTGTTTAATACGGTTGGTTGAATTGTTTGGGCTTTTGAAAAAACAATCATAACCAATAGTGTAGCAGACAAAAAAGTTGATTTCATTTTTTCTGATTTATTGGTCTTTATTAATCTGCAAATACCAGGTGTCCTGAAAACTGTGTAACATTTACATACGATGCACCGCCCTGTGATGCTGATACACCTGTTAATTCAGGATCATTAAATTCACCATTGAACCATCTGAATCGTACATAAACTTTATCACCGGCTGAAAGTTTTGCATCGGTACTTACGGAATAGTTTTGTCTTTGACCAATATTGTCAGGGTTATCCATCAATGTTTCAGCATAAGCGGAAACCTTCAAGCTGCTTATTTGTCCGGTACTGTTTACCCGAACTAATTCAGCCCAGCCAACAACGCCATCGGATCTAATGCCAACAGAGGCATCAAAATGATATACACCGCTGTGAGGTGCTGTGAAAACAGAATTTGCCGCTGTACCACCAACACTAATCGTGTTTCCATAATCATAATCAACATTATTAAAGAAAACTTTAAACCAGTTAATTTCACTGTAATTATTAAGTCCGCCGGGATAAACCCCTGAAACTTTAAAAGCAACTTTAGGCGGAGCTGTAGGTGCGGGTGGTAAATTTTGCCAAGTGGCATTACCAGCAGCATCACTTGTTAATACTTTACCAGCACTTGGGTTTGTATTGCCTCCGCTTATTTTTACATTTCCTACAACTTCCAGTGCTTTGCCTCCCGAGTTTGTTTGAAAAAACTTCCCCGCTACTCCTGAATTACCTGTAGCAATACCAAAGATTGCAGTACCATTACCAGCTGAAGAATACACACCATACCCCAGGTCGTTAGCCATTGCACGAACACCTGTTCCCTCGGCTGTTGCAACACCAAAAATACCGTTACCAAATGCAGTTTCTCCTTTTATTCCCGAGCCATTCAAAGCTTGTCCTAAAACTCCAGCTCCCGTTGTATTTGATCCGGATGTATATCCATGAACTCCATAGCCACCCATTGTTCCGTTTACACCTGTTACACCACCCACTCCCGTTGTATAGCTGTAGCCGGAAATACCACTTTTTGTTTGTGACACACCAACAATACCAACGCCGTTAATACTTTCTCCGTTAATCGCCGGAAGTTGACCCACAGCGTTATTTTTAATCGTAAAAACCGGTGAAGAATTGCTGTTTACAGTTGTGTCGAATGGAAAGACCAACTGTTTTGCCTGTAAACTGTGTATAGCAAACGGCACACTCATCATTTGTGTAGTGCCAAGATTTGCATACGGCTGGCCATTTACACTTATTTCTGTTTGTAAAAATTTTGCACCTGCTGCCCAGTTGATGGTTGTAAAATTTCCCTGAATTGCAGATGCGCCTGCACTGCCGATCTGTACATTAAATAAACCAAACTGGTTGGTAGTTACACTGCGTGTTTCACTGTATTCAATGTTTCCTTCAGGCGTACCTGTATGAATTGATAATCTTACATTGATTTGTTGCCCCGCATAAGCTACACCACTTGCATTGCGGGCAACGCCCTGGTAGTTGATTGCCTGCGGAGCCTGTGCCCAGACAGCTGCCGTAAATAATAGTAAAAAAATTGAAGTGAAAAACTGTTTCATAAATAGATGTTTTGTGTTGATGATGAAATGATTTTTTGTTTGACGGATCAAAAATGGAAAACAATCAACCTATTTAAAAACTTATCTCCTGTTGGTGTGGGGGTTTGCTTTTGAATAGTAGAAAATGACAGTTGAATAGTTTATTGAAAAAATGTTGAACGTAGTAATGCAAGACAGAAGTCAATAATCGATTGCTTCGATTAAGTATAAGCACTCTATTTGACTTTTGCCACCTTTGAATAAACAAAACTTACCGTTGACTCAGTTCTATTTTTATTCGCACAGCCGACGATGCATTTTTACAGCCTCAAAACAGAATCTATGAAATTGGTTATTGTTTTTCTGGCAGCGGCATTGTTGCTGTTGAATTGCAAAAAGAGCAGAATAACACCTGTGACAGATATAACACCTGTTGCTGCAAAACAACCGGCAACTATCCTCACCGATCATGGCGAAACGTTCAATTTGTTATACGATGAGCATGGGCAGCTGCTTGTACATACAACAGGAACTGCTGTTTATTATTACAAACCCGGCAGCGATCATTTTCTTACTGAGTTGTTGAAAGAGACCAACAAAAAAATTATCTATAAGCATGCGCAACGGGATGTACACAACAGAATTATTCAACTCGAAAAATTCAGTGCGGATGTTGCCGAAGCCACCATAGAGTTTACTTACAACAGCGATGGATTTTTAAGTAAGCGAAAGCTAAGTGTTGAAGGGTCCGGTATAGTTCAGGAGTTTATTTATACGTATGATGCGGGTAACCTGGTTAAGATAGAGGAATACGAAGATGCGGTACTGAAATCCACATTACTAATGGAATACGATAATAACCGTTTCAATTCTGTGGCCATTGATCTCTTTGATTTCAAGCAGATCGGATTTATAACCGATGCACAGTTTGGTAAACAATCGAAAAACCTTGTAAAAAGTATAAAGGCAGTGATCCCCAATGAACAGGTAGGGATAGCATTTCAATACATCTATAAGACAGATGCAGATGGATATGTGAAGTCGATGGAGATTGAAACCAGTAACGAAGCGATAAGGAAGTACAATTTCATTTTTCAATAGTTCAGTTCTCTTGGTACGGCAGCCCGGTTTCAACCGGGCTTTTTTTATTTGCGATATATCTAACAGCACTTATAAACAAAACTGGTTACAGATAAAATCTATTCTCCTACACCTTAACTGCAAATTCTTTCGCATTGATGATATAAAATTTTTGCAGGCTGTTTGTAATTGCATTTTTACAGTATTAATTAAAACATCAGTTAAAATTTATGAAACATCTAATCATCGCAGTAACAGCGGCAGTAGTACTGTTATCCTGTAAAAAAGACAAACAAACAACAGCTTTCAACAAAAAGCTAACAGAAATGAAACTTTCAAATGGCGGTTATTATAACTTTTCATATAACAATGCGGGGCTTATTACTAACGCATCAGGAAAGTTCACCACTACTGTTTATCAGCAGCAAAAGGCCTTTGAATCAAAACATACATATTTAAGCAGCGGTAATGTTTATGATTTAAAAAATACAGTACGCAATGCTTCCGGAAAGATTATTTATGCGGAACGATTCCAGAATGGAATACTCTTTTCAAAAGTTGAACTGAACTATTCCCCTGATGGTTATCTTACAAAAGCTTCCTGGAGTAAAGATGGCGCAGTAAGCAAAACAGAACTTTTCTTTTTTTATGAAAATGGAAATCTTGTAAAAATCACAAACCATTCTAATGGTCAGCTTACAAATACATACCTGTATGAATATGACCTCAACACATTAAATCCTCTTCAGCTGGATTGGTATGAATTTAATCAAATTGGCCATATTACAGATGATCAATTCGGGAAATTCAGCAAAAATCTTATCAAAAAGTATAAAGTATTGGATAAAAACGGAAACGTCTTTACAGAAACACAATTCAATTTTATACTTGATGCGGAAGGATATCCTGTTTCGCTAGATGAGAAAGCAAATAATTATAATGTGAAATACACATTCAAATTTGAATAACTGTTATGTATCCTTTTATAATCAAGTCAATCTGTATTCAACAATTTTACGATTACATAAATCTGTAAAGTGTGTTAACTGGCAAATTAATTTACAAACATCTAAAAAAAACAAAATGAAAAGATTAGTATTATTCGGACTTCTTGCTGCATTTTTCAGCAGTTGTAAAAAAGACAAAGCACCCGCAGATACAATATCTGCATTTAAAAAGAATCTTATTTCTGTTTCAGCTCCCGGCCAAAGTGAATGGACAATGTTTTATGCAAACGATCGCAAACTGCTATCGTTTAAAAATAACGAAATGAGCATAAGTTATAAACCCGGTATTCCTTTCTCGGCTAAGAAAACAGCATTGGGTTCTGTAAGTGAATATAAAAATGCGGTACAGGATGCGCAGGGCAGGGTTACAAAACTTGAGCGTTACAAATCAGGTGCACTAATCTCTAAACAGGAATTTAAATACAATGCCGAAGGTTATCTTATTGAACAGACAATTAGTCTAACAAGTTCAAATACTTTCGAAAAATCTGTATACGACTACCAAAACGGAAACCTTACTTCAATATCGCTTTATATAGGCGGTATAAAAATGGGCTCGTTTGTTTTTGATTATTACACAAACCTCAGTAATCCGATTCAATTTGATCTGTTTGACTTTAAACGAATAGAATTTGTAACCGATGCTCAATTTGGAAAGCAATCGAAAAACCTGCTAAAAAACGTTAAACTTTATGATGCTTCCGGACAGCATTTTGTTGAGCTTAATCTCAGTTACGCAACAGATGCTGAAGGGTACATTAAAACGATGATCTATTCATTAAACGGGCAAGGTACAATAACTTACACCTTTTCTTTTCAGTAAGAGAAATGTTGCAAAATCAAAGCCCTGCATCATGCAGGGCTTTTTACGTTTTTGTCTCATCTGATTTAAGTAAGCACTGCTTACAAATAAAATTGATTCTTCTACACCTTAACTGTAAATTCCCTCGGATAGCTTGTATTTATTTTTTACCGGCAGTTTGTGATTGCATTTTGCACTATCAATTAAAAAACATCTAAAAACAAAAATTATGAAAAAGGTTTTTTTTGCATTTGCAACATTGCTTATTATCTCATCATGTAAGAAGAGTGTAGATTCTCCTGCGCAACAACCAGCCAATCAAAAGATCACAAAGATCGAATACCAGGAACCGAATTATTCAAGCATGCGCACCATTGCTTACGATGATAAGGGAAGAATTAGTGTGTTTGCATTTAATAACGAAATGGATGAGTTTACATATCCTTCAAGCAATTCTATGTTGGTGAAAAGAAAAAATAAAACAACAGGTGAACTAAAATCGACCTTTGAGGCAGTGTTAAATAATGCCGGTGCTATTACTTCCATGAAGTTGACTCTGCCGGATGGTAAGGTGTCAGAAATTCTTACATTCACGTATAATGCAGAAGGCTACATGACGAAAATGAAAGACGAGTATCCGCTTAACGGAAATGTTTACGATCGTGAATATTCATGGTCAAATGGAAATGTTGTTTCGGGAAAGTATTGGTATAAAGGGTCGCATGTTTACAATTATGAGGTACAATACGATGTTACAAAGCTGACCAGTGTTCCTGAAACACCATTTTATCGCTGGCCGTCTTATACGTTATTTGGAAAAACAGTCAGGAATCCGTACACAGAAAACAAATTATTCAACGCCAACGGCACACTCAGTAGTCACTATAAATTTGTGCAGCAATACGATGCACTTGGCCGCATCGTGAAAATTACTGAAAATGATCAGATCAATAATGCATCTGGTACATACAGTTACAGTTATTGAAATCACCAATATTGGATTTGAAAGAATACAGAGATCAAAGCCCGGTTATTCCGGGCTTTTACGTTTCAACCCGTTTTCCCTACACTTCAACTCCCATTCTGCAGTTTTTCAGCGATATATTTCCATATCAGCGCAGGAATAATAAATTTGAGGACGCATGAAAATCCTTCTTTCCATCCTGTTCTCCATTTTCCTGTTAAGCGATGCATCTGCACAGCAGAGCCGTTTCTTTTTCAAGAAGCTTACAGTAGCTGATGGCCTGAACGACGGCGGTATACTTGCGCTTTCTCAGGATAGCAGGGGTTTTATTTGGTTTTCAACAAGAGCCGGGCTTAACAGATTCGATGGTTATTCAGTTAAAAGTTACAGCTACATAGCCGGCGATAGTACTTCGCTACCAACTTCGCTTTCACGTGCTATGTCGCCCGATAGCAGCGGCGGGTTCCTCGTAGGTCTTGAAGACGGCATGCTGGAGTACAATGCAAATACTGATCGGTTTACACCGGTAAAGGCATTGGAGGGAACATGGGTGTTTCAAATTGAACCCATTAATAAAACCACTGTATTTATTTCCACCCGTAAAGGATTGGTGAAATACAATCCCGTAACAAAAAAAGCATACTACTATAAAGATGGGCCAGTTGAAGTGTTGAAGGGACGGGTGTTTTCATTTGAGCGGAAAGAAAATTTCCTGTTTTTTATAAGTACCGACGGTTTGTACAGGTTCAATACCACAACGGAGCAAGTGAATAAGATCAGTATCCCGTTTATTGAAGGCAAGCCGTTAATGGCTATGACGATCGATCACAAAAAGAATTACTGGCTGGTGGTGAATGATAAAGAAGCGGTGATAAAAGTATCGCCTGATCTGCAACAGTACGAAGTGTACAGCGAGTTTTTTGAATCAGGAAAAAATACCATTGGAAATTTTACCTCAATGATCTCCGATAAAAAAGGAAGGATCTGGATCACCACACAATTAGATGGATTGTTGTTTTATAATGAACGTTTGAATAAGTTTGAACGCATTCTTCACGATCCGTTAAAAGTATGGACGCCTTCAACCAACCTGCACAGCAGTGCTTACTGCGACAAGGATGGTGTAATGTGGATAGCAGGTAACAACGGTGTTAATTACTTCAATCCAGATAAAAATCTGTTTCACATTATCCCGGTATTTAATAAAGACGTAGACATCCGCAACCGCCGCGTGGCAAGGATAGCAACCGAAGACAAGAATGGCAAACTATGGTTTGGAACAATTGACGGATTGGTGAAGTACGATCCTGTTACAAACGAATATCGTGAATGGAATAACAGAGATGATCAAGCACCAATGATCCATTTCAATTCTGTTCGTGGTTTGTTGTGTGATGATGAGAATAATATCTGGATCGCAACCGGCAGAGGCATCAATCAATACTTGCAGAAGGAAAATAAAATGATTTTTTACACTTCGAAAGATTCGATCCCAGCAGTTTTTTATTTCTCTGCCGATAAAGACCGAAGCGGTAACTTCTGGTTTTCCACAAGAGACGGAGACGGTTTTTACTATTACAATACAAAAGAAAAAAAATTTCACAGCATCCGTTCGTTTCCGGGATTGAGCAGATTTGCAGGGAACGGCGGACGAAAATTATTTCACGACAGTAAGGGACGTTACTGGCTTGGCTTTAATGGAAGTGGTTTGGCCATGTATGATGCAGCAGCAGATACTTCTCATCATTGGGTTGCTTCAACAAACGGGCAACAAGGTATTTCAGGTAACAGCATTGTTGATATTACAGAGGATAAGAAAGGAATTGTATGGATCAGTACGTTTACCGGGTTAACGTCGATTGATCCGGAAACGAAAACCATCAAAAATTATAATCAAACCAACGGACTTATTAATAACAGTGCCAGTGCAATTGCTGTTGATGTACAAAACAGGTTATGGATCGCAACGGGAGCTGGTTTAATGATGCTGGATAGCAGTCGCACTTATTTTACATCGTTTGGATTGCAGCACGGATTGCCCTCTATTGAATTTCCCGAGCATGCTGCTTCCGTATTGTCTGATGGTGATGTGATGATGCCTACGCAAAACGGCTTTGTGCGTTTTTCACCACAGCAATTTACAAAAGAGCATAAGCAGTTGGTACCCTTCTTTACTTCATTTGCATTGTCGGGCAAACAGGCACAAGCCCTGTTGCAGGATGAGATCGTATTGAAGCACGATGAGAATTTTTTCACGATCGGTTTTGCGGCGATCAATTATGAAAATGCATCGGGCACCTGGTATGCATACAAGTTAGATGGAGTAGATAAAGACTGGAAGTATACACAAAACCGGTTTGCTGATTATACAAAACTGCCCGGCGGCAATTATACGTTTCATGTAAAAGCATCGGATGATCGTATGGAATGGAATTGCACAGAGAAAACGATCAACATTCACATTGCTACTGTTTTCTATAAAACATGGTGGTTTCGGTTGATGATCTTTTTAATAGCTATTGCTCTTGTGTATGTATTCTATCGCTACCGTATTCGTCAGCAACAAAAGTTGCTGGAGCTGCAAGGGAAGGCACAATTGCTGGAAAAAGAAAAAGTAATGGTGATGTATGAAAGCTTACGGCAACAGTTGAATCCGCATTTTCTGTTTAACTCATTAACATCTTTATCAGGACTTATCCAAACCGATCAAAAGATGGCGGGTAATTTCCTGGAGCAGATGTCGAAGATCTATCGCTACATTTTAAAGAACAGGGATAGTGAGCTGGTGAGTTTAAAAGAAGAACTCGCTTTTGTACAGGTGTACATCAACCTGCAAAAAACACGATTCAAAGAAGGCTTGCAGGTAAAGATGAATGTAAGCGAAGAGGAACTCCATAAAAAAATTGCACCTGTTACGTTGCAGAACTTAGTAGAGAATGCCATGAAGCATAACATCATTGATCTTGATACGCCATTGATCATTGAAATAGTAAGCGAAGATGGTTACTTGTTGGTGAAGAATAATCTGCAGAAGAAGAATTTGGTGGAAACATCCAACAAGCAGGGGCTTGCCAGCTTACAATCATTGTATCAATACCTGAGCAGAAGACCGGTGTTAATTGAAGAAACAACAAGTGAATTCATTATCCGTATTCCGTTGATCTGATCACATTTTAAAACAGTTATATGAAAGCAGTTATTATTGAAGACGAAGACATCATTGCACGTGTATTGCAAGGCAAGATCAAAAATGTTGACCCTTCCATTGATGTAGTTGAAATCATCCCCAGTTTGAAAGTGGCAAAGAAATGGTTTTTCAATAATGCCGAGCCTGATATCTTATTTATGGATATTCAATTGAGCGATGGTGTAAGTTTCGAACTGCTTGAGCATTTTAAACTCAATTGCCCCATTGTATTCACCACAGCTTATGATGAGTATGCCATTCGTGCTTTTAAAGTGAACGGAGTTGATTATTTATTGAAACCAGTTGATGAAGAGGAGTTAACAAGAGCGATTAATAAATGCAAAGCTATTATTGAACGAAAGAATCCGGTTGCTACCGATTTCACTGAGTTAATGAAAGCATTGGCCAATCCGCAACAGTCGGTGAATAAGTACAAGGAACGATTCCTTGTAAACATCCGCAACCAGTGGATGCCCATTGCTACAAGTGACATTGCCTGCTTCGCCAAAGAAGCGCTCAACTATGTGTACCTGTTTAATGGCGATCGCTATATGCTTGATTTTTCTACACTGGATGATGTTGAGGAGGTGCTTAACCCAGATCAGTTTTACAGGGCCAATCGCCAATACATCATTAACATCGATGCTATTCAAACAGTGAAGCCAATGGAGAATTCAAAGCTCACTATCCGCCTGAAAGAACCCAATCATAAATTTGAAATTGATATGAGCCGGGAAAAAGCGCCGGTGTTTAAAAAATGGGTAGACAAATAATTTGTTTTGTTATAACACAACACTTCAGTTTAATTTCAATACGCTTCAACAGGATAAATTTTTAATCCCCCTCATCTGATTGAATATTTGTAAGCAAAACAAAGGATATGTTGCTACAATGGTTCAATCGTTTACTTCAGAAAAATAACAGGCGCTTGATATACGAGCAACTGCAATGGCAGCGCTTTCTGTTACGCACCGGTGTTCCTGCAACAGCACATATTCTTGATATAGTGGAAGAGAATGACCAATTACTTGGTTATGTGCAACTACGCCTGTGGGTCATGTTGAAGATCAAAGGTGTTGTTACTTACAGGCACATGCAAACTCTTCTCAACAAAGAGCAGAAGCCACACGTTGGCGATTTGGTACACATCCGCTATTGCCCTGATGACCTTTCAAGAATTTTAATTGTTTAATTATCACTTTAAAATAAATAAAAATGACAGCTAACGAAACTCACCTCGTAAAGTATTCCTGGTCGGTTGTTGAACGTATTGATCCTGTAGTGGCAGGTGGAATCTTTTACAAACGTCTTTTTGAATCGGCACCTTATTTAAAGCCAATGTTCAGCGAATCAATTCCTGTGCAATCAAAAAAATTGATGGCTATGATCGGTTATGTGATCAACAGGCTTGATAAGCTGGATACAATTCTTGAAGATGTAAAACAATTAGCAAAGCGTCGCGTGAAATATGGAGTGCAGGAAGAGCATTATGAAATTGTAGGCAGTGCTTTGTTATGGACATTAGCGCAGGCATTGGCAAACCTATTTACTGACGAAGTAAAACAGGCTTGGGCTAACTGCTATAATCTATTGGCATCAGCTATGTTGGAAGCAACGGCTGAAGCACCTGAACGTGCATAATTGGTTCTCCTGGTATATAAGGTTTGATGCTGCCCCCGATATAAATCGGGGGCTTTTACACTTCAATCAATTTTTGCTACACTTCACTCACTTATTTTTTGCTTGTTTTTTACTTTCATGCAATTTTACAGTTGAAGAAAATGAACAGAGATGACAAAGGAAGAAATCATATTGATCAAACGTACATGGAAGCTCTTCCGGGAAATTAACCCGGTTGTTGTGGGTGATACATTTTATTCGAAACTTTTTCTTGAGAATCCATCGGTACGTAAAATGTTTCCAAAGGAAATGAATCAGCAATATCAGAAGTTAATCGATATGCTCAGCACAATAGTAGGCCGGCTCGACAATCTGGAAGAATTATCAAGCGATATAGCTGCAATGGCGCAACGTCATGTAGCATATGGTGTAAAACCGGCACAATACCAAAAAGTAGGAGAAGCCCTGTTGTGGACATTGGAACAAGGGCTCGGAAAAGATTATACACCGGAAGTAAAGGAAGCATGGACCAAATGTTACACTGCACTGGCTGATGCCATGATCAATGCAACCGCAAACTGACCTTTCAAAAACACGAATGCAGGCCCGGTAATTATTCCGGGCTTTTTTGTTGTTGTGACGAATAGGGAACGTTCATTCATTGTTTGTGTGCGTCTGTTCAATTCTCAATTCAACTAAATCGGAGTAAAAGCCCGCCGATGGTAATCATCTCCAAACATCTTACATACTAAGGGTTTACAGCTAATTCTCTTCTTTCTGTGTCTTGCTTACAACTTGTAGAATCTACACTACATTATATCAGGCTGTTACACTATACTTTACCTAAGGGTTTCTATGCACTTTTGTAAAAGCATTACCAATTTAAAAGAATTAACCTGTTCAGCAAGTTCAGATAACGGCGTAACTCTTTAAATTCGGCGAATGACGACCCAAAATCCACATTTAAACGAGCCAGATCATCCGGATGCAGTCATTCAAGAGGATCGATCTGTTATTATACCTGTAATGAGCATAAAACTGACTGCTGTACCGCTTCTGTTTAAAATACTTCATGTTGACAATGCAGGTAATTGTTTACAAGGCTAAGAAAAACAATTGCTGTAGTTGTTGGAAGATGTTCGCTACAAAGTAGAACAACTTCCAGCGGGAATTTTTTAGTGAAAGAGAAGAACTGTTAGCAGAATATGATCATAACGAATTTAACATAAGCAAACGCAATAAGTAAACGTGCCTTTTTCAAAATCCATATCAAGTAATATAGACGATCAGCATACAGCCGGTTTGCAAAGTAACGATCAGTTACTGAAAGCTGTCTTTAATATCACAGCCATTGGTATTGTTGTAGTGGATGAAGCCGGTAGCCTGGTGGAAGTAAATGACCGCATTTGTAAAATGTTTGGCTATGAGCGTAATGAGTTACTGGGTAAGCCGCATACAATTCTTCATATTGAAGAAGAAATACAGGCAGCCATCGAAGCACATGTTACTTTTTTTAACGGACAGGATAGCGACGGTGAAAAAGAATGGACAGGCATCACAAAAAATAAGGAGAAGATCATTGTTTCATACAGTGCAAATTTGCTGTTACAGGATAACGGGCAACGGTTCAAAGTAAAATCGATACGTGATGTTACCAATGAACGGAAAACAGAAAAACTGCTTGAAGCCAGCCGTATAAAATTTGAATCGATCTTTGAAAATTCCTTACAGGCATTTTTTCTTACAAAACCTGATGGCACTATTTTAGAAGCAAACAGAGCTGCTTGTGAAATGTTTGGTTATACTGAAGAGGAATTGTGCAAGTTGGGAAGGCAGGCAATTATTGATCATACTGATATACGGCTAACTGAAAAACTAAAAGAACGCAGTGCAACAGGGGTTGCCTCCGGTGAGCTGACGGGCATTCGAAAAAATGGCCAGCATTTTCCAATTGAGTTCTCATCCTATGTTTTTATTGATAAAAACGGAGAAGAACGAACCAGTACAGTAATTGCAGATATTTCTGATCGTAAGGAACAGGAATTGAAGTTGCGTCAGTCGCAGGAAGAAATGGCTTCCATCCTCAACAATACGGAAGAAATATTCATGATCATTGATCGTGAATATCGCTTAGTGAACTATAACAAAGCTGCCGAAGAACGTTCGGCCGAACTGTTGGCCATGCCATTGAAACGTGGAGACAGTCTGTTGAAGTGGGCAGATCCGGAACGGTATCAAATTCTGAAAAATATATACGATCGTGTATTGAACGGTGAAACGATCCGTTACAAACACACAATATCGAAAAATGGCGAAACAGCTACTCTGCAACTTTCCTATTTACCAGTTGTGAGTGATGATGGTTTATGTGATCGGTTCATGGTAAGTGTACGTGAAATAACGGTAGAAGAAAATGCACTGAAGGCGATCATCAGTAAGCGAGAGCTTTTAACCCAGGCAGAAGCAATTGCGCATGTTGGCAGTTGGGAACTTGATCTTACAACAAATACATTGCATTGGTCCGATGAGGTGTTTCGCATTTGCGGTTACCAGCCCGGAGCATTTGAAGTAACATTCGAAAAAGGATTGGAGGTAATTCATCCTGATGACCAAGCTTCTTCAGTTGAAGAAATGCAACAGGCAATACAGAATAAACGGGACTACGCTGCCAACAAGCGATTTGTACGACCCGACGGTAGTATCCGCTACATTGTATCGAAGGCAAAAATAATTTTGAATAACGAGGGAAATGCAGTGCGGTTGGTTGGCGTATTTCATGATATTACTGAACTAAAAGAAGTAGAGCGTGAGTTGGCGATCAGCCAGCAGGAATACAAAACGTTGTTTGAGCAACACCCCGATGCGGTGGTATCATTTGATTTAACAGGAAAATTCACCAGTGTAAATGATGGTGCATTAGAGTTGGCAGAGGCATCACGTGAGCAATTGCTGAAAAGTGATTTTGTACAGTATATTGATGTTGATAAAGCAGGTGATATCATCAACTATTTTCTGGAAGTTGTCAATGGAAAAACACAACGTTTCGAAACAGTTATTATTACCAGCACCAACGTACGGAAGTCGGTGAATGTGATTCTTATGCCCATCTATATTCAACAGGAGATAACGGGTGTGTATGGTGTGTTAAAAGATATTACGATTGAAAATTTGTACGAACAGGAATTGGAGTTTCAATCCCATTTACTGAATACCATTCAGCAATCTGTGATCGTTACAAAACTGGATGGAACGATCATATTTTGGAACGGGTTTGCTGAAAAATTATACGGTTGGAAAAGAGAAGATGTTGTTGGCATCAACATTATGGAGGTAACACCAACAGAAATGTCGATTGAACAAGGTGCTGAAATAATGGCCAGGCTTTCGCAAGGTGAGAGTTGGTCGGGTGAGTTTTTGGTAATGCATAGAACCAAAGGACCATTTACTGCTCAGATATATAATTCGCCTGTAACTGACACAAATGGAAAATTAACAGGTATTATTGGTGTTAGCTGGGATATTACCGAGCAAAAGAAATACGAACAACAAAAAGAATTTGATCGTCTCGATAAGGAAGCGCTCATTAACACCACCACCGATCTTATATGGAGCGTTAGCAGCGATTATAAATTGCTTGCAGCCAACAAGGCTTTCCTGGAAAGCTTGAAATTATCGGATGATTTATTCCTGAAGCCAGGTGATGATGTTTTAATTCCGTCTGTATTTTCAGAAGAAAATGTAACGTTCTGGCGTCAGCACTATGCCCGTGCTTTAACAGGGGAATCGTTCACGATAGAATTACATACGGCGGAAAGAGGAGCGGTGGATGAACATTGGGATGAGATCATCTTCAACCCCATTACTAAAAATGGAGACGTAATTGGTGTAGCATGCCGGGGTAGAGATATAACACAAAATAAAAATTATCAACGGGAGTTATTGACCATCAATAACCAGTTGGAAATGGCACAGCAAATTGCAAAGCTGGGCTATTGGTCGCATGATTTGAAGAACGATGTTTTATTCTGGTCAAAGGAGGTGTACACAATTTTTGGATTGGAAGAGCAAGCATTCAATGGAGATTTTAATTCTTTTTTCCGTCGGGTACACCCCGAAGATCAGCAAGGATTTCTTGAAGGGCAACAACGTATTCTCAAAGGAGATGCACCTCTGGATCACGAACATCGAATAGTATTGCCAAATGGAGATATAAAATACGTTATTCAAAAAGGCACTGTTATTTTTAACGAACAAGACGAACCCGTGCTTGTAGAGGGTACTATACAGGATATTACCGAAGCTAAAAATGCAGCACTTGCGCTGAAAGTGAATGAAGAGCAGTTGAATCTTATTTATAATTCCACGGCAGGCATTATTTTTCTGCTGGGAGTTGAGAATGAGCATAAGTTTCGTTTTATTTCTATGAATAACGCAGGTCTTACAACGATTGGCGTAGCTGCTGATGATGTGTTTGGCAAATATGTAGAAGAAGTAATTCCAGAGCCTTCATTATCTCTTGTGCTTGAAAAATATAAAGAAGCAATACGAACAAAGCAGTCTGTTGTATGGCAGGAAACATCAGCGTATCCTACCGGTGTAAAAGTAGGCATAGTAACCGCCACTCCCATTTTTGATAGTGAAGGAAATTGTATCAGGCTGGTGGGTTCTGTAAATGATATTACCGAGCTAAAAGCAATTGAACAATCATTAGCCATCAGCCAACAGGAATATAAATCATTGTTCGATCAAAATCCGGATGCAGTTTATTCGCTTGATAAAGATGGCAATTTTATAAGTTTTAATCCCGGTCTTGAAAAGCTGTTGGAATGTGATCGGTATGAGTTGTTTCAGGCAAAAACATTTATCCCATTCTGCCATCCGGCCGATCTGGAAAAAACGATGGGGCATTTTCAAAACGTATTGCAAGGCGACCCGCAAACCTACAATGTAAGAGCTATTACGCAAAAAGGAAACAGCAGGTATTTGTCGATCAGTAATATGCCTATTGTAGTTGATGGAATCATTACAGGTGTATATGGTATTGCAAAAGATATTACACTGCAAAAAGAAGCAGAGCTCCAATTAAAAGAATTGTTTACGCAATTGGAGCAACGGGCATCTGAGTTGGAAGTATCGAACAGGGAATTGGAACGGTTTGCCTACATTGCTTCACACGACTTACAGGAACCTTTACGGATGGTAAGCAGTTTTCTACAACTGTTGCAAAAAAAATACAACAACTCAATTGATGAAAAGGGACAAGAGTATATCCGCTTTGCAGTGGATGGTTCTGTTCGTATGAAAAGGTTGATCAACGATCTGTTAGACTATTCAAGAGTTACTACCCGCAAACAGGAATTGGAAAAAGTGGATATGCAGGAGGTGGTGAAGGAAGTGTTGCAAAACCTGGGGTTACAAATTCAGGAGAAACATGCAACAATTGATGTGGGCGCAATGCCTCTGCTAACCTGGGCCGATAAAACACAGATGGCGCAATTGTTACAAAACCTTGTGGGCAATGCATTGAAGTATTCAAGTGATGAAACCCCGGTAGTACAAATTACTGCTGAGGAAAGAACTGATGAATGGCTGTTTGCTGTAAAAGATAATGGAATTGGATTTGATCAAAAGTTTGCTGAAAAGATCTTTGTGATCTTTCAACGGCTGCATAATAAAGCGGAATATTCCGGAACCGGTATTGGTCTTGCAATTTGTAAAAAAATTGTTGACAGGCATGGAGGTAACATCCGTGTTGAATCAGAAACCGGAAAAGGAAGTGTTTTTTATTTTACCATCAGTAAACATTTAGTTGCTGAAAAATCAGGTTTTTCCTATGAAAGAAGTTGAAATTTTATTAGTAGAAGATAATAGCGGCGATGTGCTGCTCACGCAGGAAGCGTTGCTCAATTGGGATACTAAAAACAGGATCAGTTCAGTTGGCGATGGTGAAGAAGCCATCCGTTATCTCAAAGCAATAGCAAAGAAATGCATCAGCCAATTACCTGATCTTATAATACTGGATATTAACTTGCCAAAGCTGGATGGTAAACAAGTGTTACAGCTCATTCGGTCTGATGTCGATCTGCAACATTTACCTGTGGTTATTTTTTCTTCATCCGTTAACGATAAAGATGTAAATGAAACAAGAGAACTAAAGGCTGATCTATACTTACAAAAGCCGGCTGAGTTGCAACATTATTTCGATGCGGTGTATACCATTGAACAATTCTGGACATCCTACAAAAAAGCTATATAAATGACAGATAGTTCATTACATATTTTAGTAGTAGATGATAATCCGGGCGATCTTTTTCTGGTAGAGGAGCTGTTGCGTGATACCATGCTGGATATCCGTGCCATTGAGAAAGCCGATACAGTTGCAGCAGCAATTGACATATTACAACAGAAGCGGGTAGATTTGATATTACTCGATCTTTCGCTGCCGGATTCATATGGGATCGAATCGTTTCTCCGGGTCAATCATTATGCAAAGGCGTTACCCATTGTTATACTTTCCGGTTTAAGCGATACAGCCACGGCCACCGATGCCATCTCTTTAGGTGCACAGGATTTCTTACTCAAAGGAGAGTTTAATGAACGATTGCTTGAAAAAACTATTTTGTATAGTATTGAACGGAAACGGAATTTACAGGAACTACGGCTTAGTAATGAACGGTATGAATTGGTAAGTAAAGCCACCAACGATATGGTGTGGGATTGGGATTATGTAAACAACAAAGTATATCGTAATGAAGAACAGTTTGTAAAAATTCTGAAACTGCCCGCTCATTTAAAAGATGGCGGAAGTGAGTTTTGGCTTAGCCGTATCCACCCGGAAGATCAATACGTAAACAGTAAGTTGTTGAATGAGCTGGAAGGAGATTCAGTAAAAAATCAATTTGAAGAAGAATACCGGTTTCTTACCGGCGAAGATGAATACATTTATGTTTCAGACAAAGGCTATGTAGTACGGGATAAGGAAGGAAAAATTATTCGTATCATTGGGGCGCTTCGCAATATTACTGAACAAAAAAAGGCAGAGGAGCAACTTCGTATTTCAGAAGAAAAATACCGTTCCTTTTTTAACAGCATCCCGGCAAGTATTTTTATTTGGCGACTGCACGACTTCCAGATACTTGAAATAAACGATGTGGCAGCAGTAACATACGGTTACACAAAAGAAGAATTGCTGCAACTTACAACGCTTGATCTTCGCCCTCCGCAGGATTACCAATACATTAAAGAGTTTGTAAAGGAAGCATTGGCTGACGAATGGTTTTCCATGAATAAAGTATGGCGGCATACTTCAAAAACCGGCGAAGAGTTGTTTATGCAAATTTCTTCGACCCGCATAAATTATAAAGGGCATCCGTCTATCATGGCCATTTCAATTGATATAACAGAAAAGATCAAACTTGAAAAACAACTGATCAAAGAACAGGAGCAGCGTGAATTGGAAATTACCAGGGCCGTGATAAGTGCTCAGGAAAAAGAACGTGAAGAAATAGGACGAGAGCTGCACGATAATGTAAACCAGATATTAGCCAGCTCCCGTTTGTATCTCGGTCTTGTAAAATCAAACGGTACTGCATACAAATCCTATATTGAAGAATCGGATCTGCTGATCGATAGCGCTATAAGGGAAATTCGTCAGCTGTCGCACTCATTAATTCCTCCGGCTATGACAGAAGCGAGCCTAGAAAAATCAATCGCTTCGCTCATTACAATTGTGCAGGAAGGCAGTGGCATGGAAGTGGAAACGCAACTTGATAATATGGATAGCTCCATCATGTCTGAACAGTTGAAATTGACGATCTATCGAATTTTGCAAGAGCAAATGAATAATATTCTGAAATACGCAAAGGCCAGTAATGTTCAACTTAAAATTGAACAGGTGGCAGATCGTGTCGTTTTACAAATAACTGATAATGGAATTGGCTTTGATGTAACACAGAAAACAGGTGGTGTGGGATTACTGAACATCCGTACAAGAGCTTCGCTTGTAAATGGTGCTGTAACAATAAAAAGTGCACCCGGCAAGGGCTGCCAGCTTAATGTAGTTTTTCACAGCTTGTAACCTGTAAATAAAATAATAATGGAAAAACAAAACCCGGAAACGAATGTTTTAAAACACTGCTGCCGGGTTCAATAGGTTTGTTTTCAATAGGATCTGGATTCGGTGGTTTTCAAGGATAGGATCATCATCAATCATCAAACTTAAACATCATCAAAAATTTTCAACATTTTTCACAGGCTTGGATCAATTGTGGTTTCAGAAGTGACAATGAATATTGAGCTCATCGGGTTCTGAAATTATGGTTGAGGTTTTTCAAAAATCTCGTTTGTTTGTTGATACAAAGAGACAATTTTTAAGCCGTGCGGGCAATAGAGCCACGCCTCAACTTAAGGTCATACTTCCTGTGGACAACATGTAGTAGGATATCTACATAGATAATTTTTCATCAAGTGATATGCTCTTTTTGCGAACTCTCTTTAGAACAGATGAGTAGAAACCATTAGTTTTAGCAACGCCTGTTTGTTTTCGAATTGAAATTTGTTGAAATAGTAGAAAAGCAGACGAATAAAATCAGTATTTTGGAACTCAGGTTCTGTTCGGTACAGTTAAGCCAAACACTGCTACAGGAACGGTTTCAGCTAACGGAAATAACATAACCTCTGAAAACCCTGTTGCAGCATACTACCAACAGTTATTATTAGAACCAGCAGTCATTAATGAATTTGTACGTCAGTCGGACAGTGAAGATGGATTTGTGAAGAGGCATACAACCTGAGCCGGACATGCTTTTTAGAATGAGCAAACGTCCCTTATCGTGAAAGTTGACACTATGCAAAATGTTGAATCCATATTGGTGATAGAAGATAATGAAGGCGATTTCTTTTTGCTGAAAGATGTGCTTGAACATGGCGACCTGCAAATCGAAAAAATCATCAATCTGTCCAATCTTCAACTGGTACATCAACAAAAAGGATCACTTCATCCCTCGCTCATATTTCTTGATCTTATGTTGCCGGATAGTTTCGGGCTTTCGTCGCTTGCTGAGATCAATGGGCTGTTTCCTTCTTCTCCAATTATTGTACTGAGTGGTATGAACGATCTGCAACTGGCACTCGAAGCGTTGCAATCAGGTGCACAGGATTACCTGGTGAAAGGTGAGTTTGATGAACGTATGCTCAGCCGCAGTATTCAGTACAGCATTGAACGTAAGAAAAATGAAATGGCCCTTATTGAAAGTGAACACCGTTTACGCACCATCTTAAATACAGATCCCGAATGCATTAAACTCCTTGGGCCCAATTGTGAATTGTATGAAGTAAACAAGGCGGGAATGGACATGATGGACATCGATGATTTTGAAGCAATAAAAGGACAATCGATATTGAGCGTTGTCGAAATTCCTTATCGAACAAAGGCAGCTGAACTTGTGCGGCTTGCGTTTGAAGGTAAATCGGGACAGCTTGAATTTGAAATGCGCACTTTAAAAGGAACACACAGATGGTGCGAGATCAACGTTGTTCCTTACAGAAATACAGAAGGCAACATCAGCAATGCATTGGGAGTTACACGTGATGTTACGGCACGCAAAAAAAATGAAGAACAACTCCGTCGCAGTGAAGATATTCGGGAGCTGATCATGGATTCGGCACTCGATGCAATTATTTGTGTTACCAGGGATGAAGTCATCTTCACATGGAACCCGCAAGCCGAAGTAATATTTGGATGGAAGCAAGAAGAAGCGATCGGTAAAAAATTATCTGAACTTGTTATTCACAAACGTTATCATACTAAGCATGCTGCGGGGTTTACAAAATATCTTACCACAGGCAAGAGTATTGTATTGAATAATGTAATGCATTTGCCCGCCGTTCGTGCCAATGGCGAAGAATTTATGGCTGAACTGGTGATCAGGGAAATCAAAAATGATGGTGAAGATTTTTTATGCACGTATGTGCGTGATGTAACAGAGCGGCTTAAATCCGAAACAGAATTAAAGCATTCTAATGAGCGGTTCCTTCGCATTACAAGCACTACCAATGATGCTGTATGGGAATGGGAATTAAAAACCGGAAAGTTGTGGAGTAACGAAATGCATCAACAACTTTATGGACTTACCATCAATGATCCTGTGCCAAGTTCACAGGAATGGGCAGCAAGGTTGCATCCGGAAGACCGGCAATCCATTCTCCAATTGCAGGACGATGCGTTGGCATCCGATACCAATGTATTTATTTCTGAATACAGGTTTCAATCAAACGGTACTTATAAAAATATCTTCGACCGATGTTATATTGAACGGGATGCTGAGGGGAATCCAATCCGCATGCTCGGTAGTATGATGGATGTAACCGCTCAAAAACAAGCGGATGAAGCCATTAAACATTCCAATGAACGCTTTGAGTTGATTGCAAAAACCACCAACGATGCCGTGTGGGAAAACGATCTTATCACACATGAGTCATGGGGTAACGAAATGAATCATTCGTTGTACGGTCTTACCATGCAAGACCCTGTGCCTACCTATGATGATTGGTGTAACCATCTTTATCCCGACGATAGAGAGAAAATTCTGAAAAGCCTGGATGCTACCTTGAAATCAAAACGAAATATTTGGGTAACTGAATATCGTTTCATTAAAGGAAATGGTGAGATCATCGATATTTATGACCGTACTTATATTGTGCGGGACGAACATGGGAAACCTATTCGTATGATGGGTAGTATGATGGATATTACAGAACGGAAAAAAGCGGAGAAGGCATTACAGCAAAGCGAAGAAAAATACCGCACACTTGTTGAGCAGGCGAACGATGGAATTTTTATTGCGGATCATACAGGCCGGTTCATTATTGTCAACTCAGCCGGTGCAAAACTCTCTCAATACAGTCATGAAGAATTGGCGAAGATGACCATCTACGATTTAGCCGACCATCAAGAATTGAAAACAAATCCCTTTCAGTTTGAAGCAATGAAAAGTGAACAGGGCGCACGTTCGGAACGTAAGCTGAAGAGAAAAGATGGATCAGCAATTGATATCGAGATCAATGCAAAATTTTTATCAGATGGTCGCTTTCTTGCATTTATTCGTGATATAACAGAACGTAAAAAGGCTGAAGAAGAAATCAATAACTCGTACAGGGCCATTCGTAAACTTACTTCTCATTTGCAAAATGCAAGAGAAGAGGAGCGTATCCATATTGCACGTGAAATACATGATGAATTAGGTCAGCAACTGACCGTATTGAAAATGGATATTTCATGGCTCAATAAAAAAATTAAAGCACTCGATCAGCCAACGTTGGTGGTTAAAACAGAAGAGATCGTACAAATGCTGAACGATACTGTGAATTCAGTACGACGGATATCATCTGATCTGCGCCCCGGTCTTCTGGACGACCTTGGATTAGCTGCAGCTGTTGAATGGCATTTGATCGAGTTTGGGAAACGATCCGGTATCAAAACCGATTTTATTACAGTAGAGACAAACATTGAAATTCCGCAACCACTGGCAACCGGCTTGTTTCGTATTTACCAGGAAAGTGTAACCAATGTTGCCCGGCATTCTGAAGCAACAGAAGTAGTTGTAGAACTTTTTATTGAGGAAAATGCAATTGCAATGACCATAACCGATAATGGGAAGGGCTTTGATGTTACGTCCGTAGGGCGCAAAAAAACATTGGGTGTGTTAGGTATGCAGGAAAGAACCGTAATGATGGGAGGAAAGTTCAGAATACGCCGCAACCCCGATCGTGGAATGAAGGTAGAAGTAAACGTGCCGTTGTTGCAGGATGATACGAGTGATATATTCTGATATTGTTTTCATATTAAATAAACTATGAAGAAATACCAACCCAAAAAAAATTGCCGAATAAAATGATTCGATTTACCCCCGACATTCCATTTCAAAAAAAACTCATCTACTGGTCGCAACTTTTTTTGATTGCCATTATAGGAATTGCTACGCTTGTATTATTTGGATGGGCTTTTTCTATTGAAGTGTTGAAACATCCTGTACCCGGTTATGTGGCAATGAATCCCCTTACCTGTATTTGTTTTCTGTTATTGGGAATTGTTTTTATAGCCAAACAGCGAAACAAAACAAATGTTGCTGTTCAACGGATAGCTGCTATTATCTGTCTGTCGGTAATGGTTGTTAGCGGTTGGAAAATACTGGCACTAACGCAACAATCAAATTATATTCTCGATCAATTATTATTTGCACAAAAAGTAAATACAGATGTAACAGGTGGGTTTACTAATAATATGGCACCTAACACCGCTTTTTGTTTTTTAATGTGTGCCGGGGCGATCATATGTACATATAACCGCCATCGTTTCGCAATATTGCTATCACAATTATCAAATGTATTGGTGCTGCTGGTAGCTGTATTTTCTATTTTAGGTTATGTGTTTGGGGCAGAAGAGTTTTATGAGGTGCAGAATTTTATACCAATGGCCATTCATTCGGCCATCTGTTTTTTTATGCTGGCGTTGGCATTGTTCTTTGCAGTACCCGATCAAGGCATTATGCAGCAGTTTACCAGTATTTACAGTGGTAGTTTTGTAGCATGGCGTTTACTGATACCTGCTTTTTTATTACCAATATTCATTGGCTTATTTCGGTTATGGGGTCAGCGTTCGGGGTTGTATAACCTTGAATTTGGTTCCGCTTTATTTGTAACCAGTATGATCCTCGTTTTCCTTGCACTCATCTGGATGAATACATTATTACTCAACCGGCGTGAATTTAACCAGGAAGAAATAGTAGCAGAAAAAAATTACCTGGCCAACCTTGTTGAGCAAACGAGCGATGCTGTGCTATCAACAGATGTTTCATTGAATATTAAAAGCTGGAACAAAGGGGCTGAAGAAATTTACGGATTTAAAAAAGAAGAGATTCTGGGCAAACCGTTAGGCTCTTTTCTTAAAAGCGACCTCGATCCTGAAACATCGCAACGCCTGTTGATCGATTTAAATAATAAAGGTTATTATAATGCTGAATATGTTTTTTATGATAAGTATAATCAGCCAATTTATGTGCAGGCATCTGTTACAGTATTAAAAGATAAATTCGGAAGTATTACCGGTTATGTGGCTGTGCATCGGGATATTTCGGAGCGTAGGCAATTAGAACAGCAGCTTCGTGAGTTTAATCAACAACTTGAACAGCAAGTGTTGGAAAAAACAACCGAACTCCGTGAGGTGTTTGAGCGTATTTCCGATGCGTTTTTAGGTGTCGATAACCAGTATCAGATCGTGTATGCCAATAAAAAAGCCGAACTGTTATTTGGGAACGATGCAAAACAGCTTTTAGGCAGTGAAGTGCATCATCTTTTTTCTGATCAGGATGGTGAGGCAGCCGTTGCCATCCGCCAGGCATTTGAAACACGTGAATATGTGTACCTCGAAGCTTGGTTAGATAAATTTAAAAAATGGTTTGAGTTAAATATTTATCCGTCGGCATCAGGGTTGTCGGTTTATCTAAGAGACATCAGTACAAGAAAAAATGCATTGCTGGAATTGCATTCCAGCGAAGAGAAGTATCGTTTATTTTTTGAAAATAGTTTAGATGGTATTTTGCTTACCAACAGTAAAGGTGAAATATATGCAGCCAATCCTGCAGCATGTGAAATTTTTGGAATGACGGAGGAAGAAATTTGCACAGGTGGGCGAATAGCAATTCTTGATGAATCGGATCCTAACTGGGCAGTATTTTTTGAAGAGCGTAGCCGTACCGGAAAAGCAAAGGCGGAGCTTCGGCATTTCCGGAAAGACGGAACAGTTTTTTTAGCTGAGGTTGCATCTGTAAAATTCAGAAATGCCAGTGGTGAAACAAGAACGAATACAATTATAAGAGACATAACAGAACGCAAACGTGCAGAAGCAGAAGTGCAGGAATCGTATGAGCAAATACGCAGATTAACAGCGCATCTGCAAAATGTGAGGGAAGAAGAACGTACACATATTGCCCGTGAAATTCATGATGAGTTGGGGCAACAGCTGACTGTAATGAAAATGGATATTTCCTGGATGAAAAAGAAGATCAATGCAGGAGATACAGAAGTGGTTCCTCCTAAAATGGATGAGTTAATGGAACTGTTGGATGGAACAGTTGCATCGGTACGACGCATATCAACCGAGTTAAGGCCAAGCTTGCTGGATGATATTGGATTGATCGCAACAATTGAATGGCAAGCGGAGTTGTTTACAAAACGAACCGGCATACCAATTAAACTTGAAATTGCCAACGATCTTCAAATTCCTGACGAGCATACAACAGGTTTGTTCCGGATCATCCAGGAGTCACTTACCAATATTGCACGCCATGCTAATGCAAGTCAAATAGTTATACATTTGGAAAATAATAAGAAAGAATTTATTTTGTACATTGAGGATAATGGGGTTGGCTTTGATAAGAATCAATCAACACAAATAAAAACACTTGGGTTGTTAGGCATGAAAGAGCGTACCTTGATGATGAAGGGTGAGTTTCTGATTGAAAGCAAGCCGAATAGCGGAACTATGGTTAAAGTGCGGGTTCCATTAAGTTAAATCTATGTTCACTACTTTGAAATTTCTTTATGAAGAGAATTTTAATTGCTGACGACCATGCCATTGTAAGGAGAGGACTGCGTTTACTCTTGCTCGAAGAATACCCATCGGCTGAAATTGGAGAAGCTGGAGATGCGGAAACTCTTGTGAATAAGATCATTCAGCAGGAATGGGATGTGGTGATATGTGATATCAGTATGCCTGGCCGTAGTGGTTTGGATGCGTTGTCGCAGATCAAACAAATTGCACCGAAATTGCCCGTACTTATCATGAGTATGTATCCCGAAGATCAATATGCCCTGCGTGTGTTAAAAGCAGGAGCGGCTGGTTACCTTGGAAAAGAAACCATTCATGATGATATTGTAAAAGCTATCCAGACCGTTCAACTGGGTAAAAAATTCATTACACCCACCATTGCAGAAAAATTAGCGAAAGCTTTTGAAGTAGATACCACTGATCAGCTTCACGAAAAACTTTCTGATCGGGAGTTTGATGTGTTCAAAATGCTGGCCAGCGGAAAAGCCGTCAGCGAAATTGCCAATCAGTTTGCATTAAGCGTAACTACGGTTAGTACCTACCGTTCACGTGTACTCGAAAAAATGGGCATGAAGTCCAATGCAGACCTTACCCGTTACGCACTGGAAAAGAAACTCATTTAGCCTGTAACGGTAAATCTTGTAGTCGTTTTACTACTTTCTACATTTAATTATTCTACAAAGAGTATGTGAAAAGACCTATACTCTGCCGAATTTAATCGACTTAATTTGCTACATAATTAATTCATCTTGAAACCTTTGGTCCTCATTGTTGACGATAATGTTAGCTATGTTGAGCGGATAGTCTCTATCCTCTCAGAGGATTTTAGTACAGCAAGTTTTCACACCGCCGGTTCTTATGATGAAGCAACCACACTCATTGAAGAATTGAATCCACAGGTTGCCATGCTCGATATTAATTTGCCCGGCAAAAGCGGCATTGATATTCTCAATTATATCAAAAAGGAAAATAAAGACTGCCGCGTGATCATGATCACCAATCATGCCTTCGACAGTTATCGGAAAAAATGCATTGAATTGGGGGCAGAATATTTCCTTGATAAAAGCTCCGACTTTGAAAAAATTTCAGCTATTCTCGGCAATATGATCGGTCCTTCGAATTAATACTGCAGGCCGTTTCCCTTTCTTATTAACGTTTTCAAATTGACCTGAAGTAAGTACATTTATTTTATGGTCAGGCAAGTAATTTTTTTCATTCTCTTGTTCCTAACTGCAAACGTAAAGGCGCAGGAATCGTTGCCATTCGTAAGTAGCGGTACTTTGCAACGGTTTACTGCATTCCCATCGGCTTTTGTAAAAGCAAGGAACGTAGATGTATGGCTTCCGGCTGGCTATTCTTCTGCAAAAAAATACAGCGTTCTTTATATGCACGACGGGCAAATGTTGTTTGATGGAAACAGCACATGGAATAAACAGGAGTGGGGTGTAGATGAAACCATGAGTTTGTTGCTGCAACAAAAAAAGATTAAGGATTGCATTGTAGTAGCCGTCTGGAACACAGGAGCTGAACGGCATGCAGATTATTTTCCGCAAAAACCATTTCTTTCTCTTTCAACAAAACAGCAGGATTCAATTTATGCTGTAACAAAAGGAACTGACTATGCATTGTTTCCGGTTCCTGTTCAGTCAGATGCTTATTTGAAATTTGTGGTCACAGAACTGAAGCCATTTATTGATTCAACATTTTCAGTTGCAACCGATCGTTCAAATACATTCATAGCCGGGTCGAGTATGGGCGGACTTATTTCCATGTATGCAGTTTGTGAATACCCTGCTGTTTTTGGCGGAGCCGCCTGTTTATCTACTCATTGGCCGGGAATATTTACTGCAGATAATAATCTCATACCTCAGGCATTTATAAATTACCTGAAACAACGTTTACCTGATCCCGCAACACACAAAATTTATTTCGATTATGGTACTGCCACACTCGACTCGTTGTACAAGCCTTTTCAATTGCAGGCAGATGAAGTAATGAGATCGAAGGGATACAACAACAAGAACTGGATCACTAAAGAATTTCCCGGCGAAGATCATTCTGAAAATGCATGGCAAAAGCGTCTGCACATTCCAATTACATTTTTATTGGGCCGGTAGTTTTTCGGTTGGCGGTTGAAGTTGGTAAAGTTCCATCCATCGTTCAAACAGATCTTTTTCCATCAGCCGAAGCATATCAGGTTGCTTACTGTAAGCAAGCCGCAGCTGCTTTAATTGTTGTTGAATAATATCCATGTCAATAACGGCAGGAATAATGGCAAGAAAAAAAGTTGGCTTTTGTTTACTGTCCGATGGTATGGCTGTCCAACTCAGCAATGCAGCAGTGCTATCAGCTGTAATACTCTCAGGTAACGTAAAGGTATTTTTTGAAAGAAGAACAGTATCGATCTTTATTTGCTTGTAATGAACCGTTAGTTTGTACGGAATATTTTTTTGCTCAGGTTTCCATTGCAGTGAGATAGGAAACGATAGGATGAATGTACTGTCGGCCGGTAATTGCATGGCTTTTTTCCCTCTGAATACAGAGGCACTTACTTTTTGTTTTTCTTCCGCATCATCGTTGCTTAAAAATTTTTCAAATACATAGCTGAAGAATGCAGTTGATACCGATCTTTTTTCTGAACTGCTGAATAATTGTTGAATACGTGTAAAACTGTAGGTGCCGGATTTACTTAGCAGCAGTGATTGCCCGTCGTGTTGAATTAGCATTACTTCAGCCTTTTGCGGAAGAATAATACTTTGGGATGCCAACAGGAACATGCCTCTTTTTGCTTTTTCTTTTTTACCATCATGCACCCAGTGTACATCATTGTTTACATTATACAGCAGGTACTTTTGTTCAGCAGCCTGGGCAAAAGCGTGTTGTAACAGCAGGAGTAAAAAAAGTAGTTTAGTCATGTTTATTTGTTCCAAGGAAAGCAGAATTAAAGCGGAGCTTTAGTTTGTGCCGTAAAAAGTTAAGCAAAACTTCGTATAAATTTATGAAAGTTGGCAATAATACAAGGCAGGCAAGCACCAATCCCGGATCAAATTTTAATCGAAAGCTGCTGTAGCTGATAAGGGTAATAAAAACAATCACAACACCACCTATCAATTGCAGCAAAGTGCCAACAGAATTGAACCACAGGTCGCCTTTAAAAAACAAACCACAGATCAAAGGAAGAATAAACCAGATCAAGAGAAATGAAATGATGGCAGTAAGCCATGATGGTATTACACGGATATGATCATCTTCCAATGCCATTCGCAGAATGTTTGCATGGATCACTGTACCATACATATCCGGATAGCTTCGGCCGGACAGTCGGGGGTTGAGTGGCGTAAATAATTTGTCTTCATCAAGCTGCACCGTATTTCGCTTCGAAGGCAGTCCAAGAAAACCAATCAATACGATTTTATCTTTTACAAGTTCAACTGCAAATGCAGGGTCCATCACTTCATCAAAATCATAGAATTGAAAATTCGACAGGTTACCAAAATAATGGATCTCGGTTTTTTGACCAGCACGTTTTTTTAATTTTTGATACGTTGTGGAATCGTAGTGCTTGAGGATGGAACTTGAAAAGGCTTCCTGATCATTCGAAAAAGGATAGTAATAGCGAATGGTTGAAAATTCCGCAGCATCACCAACAATATTTGCATACCCATCTTTCTGGTTCGTAAAGAACGAATCGGAATAGATGCTTTGTTCCGGTTTTTCAAAATCAGCAATATAGCTCACTATGTAATTGTTGTTTAGCTGAAAGGTTTGCTGCAGTAAACTGTCGGCTTCATTTTTCCGACCGGCAAATACTGCATCAATAGCAATGGTTTTTGGTTTTCCTGTTTGGAGTTGCTGCAACAGCAAGGCAATTTCTTTACGGTTCCTGTTCTCAAGATTTACCAATACAATATTGTCTTTGTAGATCGTGTTCCTGTCTTTTGCTTTTGTATAGTAAAGATCGGTGAGTGTAAAATCATGAAATGCTTCGGTAAACGGATCGAAGAAGGAAACATTCAGGATCACTAAGCTAAGCAGTGATACGCACCCAAAAATAAAACAATTGAGCAGCAGGTATTCGCCAAAAAAACGTTTGAGTGATCGCATGCAGTAGTTGGGTAAAGATGCATAAAAATAAGAAAGGGTATAAACATTTGTTTATACCCTTTCTGTAAATACATATTCGATTAACGCTTCAGGTTAAGCGTAAAGATGCGGCTGTCGTTGCAATAGCTGCTGTTGCTCCAGTAAAGACTTTTGTCTGTAGTTTCAGCATACCATTTTGTCCAGTTACCCGGTACCCATACATCAATACGAACTGATGTAGCATATGGAGAAAGACGACCTTGATAAATACCTTCTACCCAGATGTCTACATAGTGACCAGTATAGTTGTCGAAGTAAGCATAGCAATAGCCACGTGTTTTCTTTTCACGGGGACCGCCATCAGGACCAGGCAGGTCTTTCTTTTCTTTTACTTCCTGTGCAACTACTGCTACTTTCTTTTTAGGTGCAGCTTGTGCGGTTGCTTTGTTGCCAAAAGCAACGGTTAAACCAATGATAGTCAGAGTAAGGAATACTAACTTTTTCATACTGTTTGTTTTTGTTGATTTGTGAAAAATGATGGTTAAAAGTTTATTGTTTTTTTGGAACGATTTTATAAGGGACTGAAAAAATATTTACTGCATCTGGCTGAATGGTTTCTTCACCACTGCCTCTTGTTTGAATGCCATCGGTACGGTTAATACCCTGCATCAGTTTTTCAAACGGATTGTTTGCCTTGGGTTGTTCTCCCCGGCTGTTACCTTGTACAACAAATATCTGGCGAAGATTTAATGGAGCTTTTGCAGCAACAAGTTTAATTACATTCATTCCATCAGGTGGTCCGATCCGGAAAATTCTTGTGAGCCGCACAGTATCACCGGGATTGATAAAACAATCCATTGGCTGCTGATTACTGGCAGGGAATAATACATTCACTAAGTTGTCGGGCTGAATTTCAAGAATGTTGTAATACAGGCGCTCCTGTCCATTATTGATCACACGGAGATTATACCGGTCGTTATGCTGGAAGCTGATATTGCCCGATGGATCTTTGATCGTTTTTTCAGGGAGATCAGTGATCATCGCATTGTTATTTCCGGCAGCAGGTTTGTAATCAATTGGTACAAATTCAAAAACCACATTCAGTTCTTCGTTCTTCATGTTGAGATTACGAAGATAAGCGGCACGACCATATCCGGCAATTTTTGAGCCGATAAATGATGCCAGTTGATCAGGTGCTAAGGACTTACTGCAAACTCCTAATCGGTAATCGCCGGATGTAGAAATGTAAATCGAATCAGCACTAAAACCATCTGCTCCCTGTTCAATAAAAACATCGCCTTGTGCGTCGGTCAATTTTGCCTGTTTGTTATTGGCTACAATTCCTTTCATGGTAGTAAACAATGTTGCATCTTTTGCTTTTACTGTAACCGGTACAACCAAATCGCCAAAGCTTACTTCTTCCAAAAAGATCCATGCTGTTTTTAATTGATCAGCATTCAGTTCAGTATCCAATTCTACTTCACTACTGTAATCACCTGCTGTAATGATTGTTCCTTTTGCAATTGGTTTAGCAGTTTCTTTATTATAGGTGTTGGATGGATAAACCGATACAGTTGTTCCTGCAAATACACTATAAATTTTTCCGCAGGCAATGGTTACTTTCTTTTTATCAGTTGCTTTTTCAATTACATAGTAGTTTGGCTTACCCAATGCTTTGCCGCCAAAAATTTCTTTGTCAAGATCACCTTCTGCATTCGGCGTTTGTCCGGGTACTGATTTGCTCATTTCTAAACGGATGTTGTCAAACAATCCACGGTAGCTTGTTTTGCTGTCGGCTTTGGCCAATGCTTTTGAAAAAGCTAACGAAAGACTTCCGCAATGTTCATCACCACATTCCTGGTTGAGTTCCGATGCTGCTGAAGCAAAGAAGGCACTCATGGGTGCAAGCCCGGGTTTTGATTCACCCAAACTAAACAAACCTTCATTAATGATCTTTGAATTCGCTGCAGGTTTATAACCCTTCGGCGCATATTTGTTGGTAGTGCCTCTGTAATTTCCAAGGCCTGATCGTGTGCTGGTGCCGCTATGGCAGGCATCTACGATCACTAACAGATTACCATCGTTACCAAGATGTTTTCTTATTTTTTCCAGCTCTGTTCCAAATGCATCATCCCGTAAATGTTTTTCAACGCCGGGTTCGTAGTCCATGGGTGAGTCGTACGTAACCAATGCCTCATCATAGCCATCCGCTTCATCACCATTATCATCCATTACCTGTTGACCATGGCCACTAAAATGAAACACACAAATATCTCCCGGCTTTGCTTTGCCAAGAAACTGTTGTTGCATGGCTGTAAGAATTCCGGTTTTGGTTCCTTCTTTATCACGCATGATGCGGATATTCTCTTCCTTAAATCCCTGCCGTTTCAACGATTCTTTAATTAATGGGATATCGTTTGCTGAATTGAGTTTATTCCATCCGGTGCTCGGCGCATAATTGGATATGGCTACAATGAGCGCATACTTTTCAGGGACCTGGGCGGATGCCTGCTGCAGCAGTAGAACAAGAACAAAAAGCAGGATTGATTTCATATTGGGAGCAGGAAGTTAATGATTCCTGTTACAGTAGCAATATTAAGATGACGGGCGAAAAGTTTCTATACCCACTTGAAGGTATTTTTCAGTTTTACTTGTTTATTCTTAATTCGGCTGATTGCGTCATTCTTTCTATTTTTAACGCATGTGGGCTGTTCTGTTTTATTGTTGTGCAGGGGCAATTTTATATACGTATGTCGGCTATCCGGCATTGTTGTACCTGTTTTCTTTTTACAAACGGGTAAATAAAAAAGATGCACCTGCCCACCTGCCATCAGTCACCATCATCATTGCGGCATTTAATGAAGAGCGTGTAATAGAAGCCAAACTTCACAATACACTTTCACTTGATTATCTTGCACACAAACTCCAGATCATTGTAGCAGCTGATGGATCAACCGACGATACGGTACGTATTGCATCATCGTTCTCCGCTGTTCTGGTTTTACATGAACCATTACGAAAGGGAAAAGCAGCAGCCATTAATAAAGCCGTCACATTTGCCACAAATGAGATTATTGTGCTCACAGATGCAAACAGTACGTTATCGAAACAAACGATCGATCAACTGGTCGCACCTTTTTCGCAACAAAAAGTGGGAGCTGTGGCAGGTGAAAAGAAAGTAGTATCGACCGAAGGTGCAATAGCATCGGGTGAAGGATTGTATTGGCGATACGAATCATGGTTGAAACAACAGGAAACAAAATTTTATACCGTTGTAGGTGCGGCAGGCGAATTGGTTGCTTTCCGAAAAGAATTGTTTGTAACAATACCTGAGAAAACCATAACGGATGATTTTTTTATTTCCTTATCGATCAACCTGCAACATCGTAAGCTGGCATATGTAGCGGATGCCATCAGTTCTGAAACTGCTTCGTTATCACTTACTGATGAATGGAAACGTAAAGTTCGAATTGCAGCAGGTGGAATACAATCGTTATTTGTGTTACGTGCAGCGCTCGATCCATTTCGGTATCCACTACTTGCGTTCCAATTTTTTTCGCACAGGGTAATGCGTTGGATCGCATGCGCACCTGCATTTGTTTTTTTGTTACTGATAAACATGCTGCTTGTTAACCAACAGACAAGCGAACTATACACATGGCTGTTAATTTTGCAATTGCTCTTTTACATGTTGGCATTTGCAGGCTGGGTGATGGTGAAACAAAAACGATCTTTCTTTTTATTCAACATTCCGTTTTACATTGTGTTTATGCATGCAGCGATGCTGGCGGGAATGATGGGTTATGCATCCGGTAAACAATCGGTGCTCTGGGAAAAAGCAAAGCGTTGAACATTGTTACTCGTTTCTTCAATAATTTCATGTTTTTATTACGTTGAGTCAATCTTCCTCTACCATATTAAGCAGTCCTGTTGAATACCTGAAAGGTGTTGGTCCGCTGCGTGCTGATCTGTTGAAAAAAGAACTCAACATTTTTACGTTTGGTGATTTATTGGAACATTTCCCCTACCGGCACATCGATAAAACAAAAGTAACGCCCATTGCACAGGTGAACATGGGGATGGACTATGTGCAGGTGGCCGGACGCTTAACAGATTTTGAACTGATCGGTGAAAAAAGAGGAAAACGTTTGGTGGCACATATCCGTGATGCAAGCGGCAGCATGGAGCTTACATGGTTCCAGGGAATTAACTGGGTGGAAAAATTATTAGCGATCGGACAGGAATTTCTTGTTTTTGGCAAGCTTGGTTTTTTTATGGGGAAGCCGCAGATCGTACATCCCGAACTGGAAGTACGTACGCATGAAAACGCAGAGGGTAAATCGTTGCTGGAACCAATCTATCCTACAACAGAAAAATTAAAGGCAAGAGGATTGAATGGAAGAAGTATTGCAAAGCTGACCGCTGTGTTATTGCCGCAATTACACCCCAAAGATCTTCCTGAAAATTTGCCGGAGAAAATAATTGCTCAGTTGAATTTTCCATCTCGCTATGAAGCATATCGGTTCATTCATTTTCCTGCGGATGCTGCTCAATACGAAGCTGCGTTGCAACGCCTGAAGTTTGAGGAATTATTTTTCGCACAACTGCGTATGGGTATGATCAAGAGTAACCGTCACCGTTTTTCAAAAGGTGTTGTGTTTGATAAAGTAGGCGATCTGTTCAATACATTTTACAACGATCATCTTCCGTTTCAATTGACCGGTGCACAGAAAAGAGTGCTGAAAGAAATACGGCAGGATACAGCACGTGGCCACCAGATGAACCGTTTGTTACAAGGCGATGTGGGCAGTGGTAAAACCATTGTGGCATTGTTAACGATGTTATTGGCGGCTGATAATAATTACCAGAGTTGTTTAATGGCGCCAACCGAAATATTGGCACAACAACATTTCAACAGTATATCAAGTTTGTTGAAAGAGATGAATATAAGTATCCGTCTGCTCACCGGATCAACCAAAAAAGCAGAACGGGAAAAGATACTGAGTGGTTTGCAATCTGGCGACATCCAGATGATCGTAGGTACTCATGCGTTGATCGAACAAGTGGTACAATTTAAAAATTTAGGTTTAGCCATTGTAGATGAGCAGCATCGCTTTGGTGTGGCGCAAAGGGCCGAATTGCAAACAAAGGGTGCCATACCGCCGCATGTACTGGTAATGACGGCCACGCCTATTCCACGCACCATGGCGATGACGGCCTATGGTGATCTTGATTATAGTGTAATGGATGAATTGCCACCAGGTCGTAAACCCATTACAACCGTTCATCGTTATGAAACGGCACGGCCATCGGTCATGGATTTTGTAAAACAGGAAATAGCCAAAGGACGTCAGGCTTATTTTATTTATCCATTGATCGAAGAAAGTTCAAAAATGGATTTTGAAAACCTGATGAAAGGATATGAAGAAGTGAAAGCTTTTTTTCCGGAACCGAAGTTTTACATAAGTATGGTGCATGGAAAACAAAAAGCAGAGGTAAAAGATACCAACATGATGCGCTTCAAAAAAAATGATACACAGATCATGGTAGCAACTACTGTAATTGAAGTAGGAGTAGATGTGCCAAACGCAAGTGTAATGGTGATGGAAAGCGCAGAGCGCTTTGGTTTATCGCAGTTGCATCAGCTCCGTGGAAGAGTAGGAAGAGGTAGTGAACAGAGTTTTTGCATTCTTTTAACAGGGAGCAAATTAACGAATGATGCCCGGGAACGGTTAAAGATAATGTGTGCAACAAATGATGGTTTTGTAATAGCAGAAAAAGATCTGGAGATCCGCGGCCCGGGCGATATTGAAGGTACCCGGCAGAGTGGATTACTGAACTTTAAGCTGGCAAGTATTGTTCAGGATAGAGAATTACTGGAAACGGCGAAAATAATCAGTGATCAGTTGCTGCAGGATGATCCTGAACTTTCTTCGGCCGAAAATTTGCTGTTAAAAAACTACCTGTTGTCAAAAAAAGGTAAAACCGTGTGGAGTAAGGTAGCATAGTGATAATAAGCGGTAGTTATTTCCGTTTTAATTGACTAAATTCAAAGTCCCGTAGCACAGAAAAAAATCACATGAAAGTACTCCGAATCTTCCTCGTACCAGCATTGCTGATAGCTTTTCCACTGATTGGTTTTGGTCAGCTCTCTTTTGCAGAGAATAAAGGCCAATGGGATCAGCAGGTACATTTTAAAACAGAATCGGGCAACAGTGCTTTTTTTCTTACAAAGGATGGTTACACCATTCTCATGAATCATCCCGAAGACTATATGCGGCTTGCAGAATTTAATCATGGTCATGGCTTTGATTCAACTGTACGACGTAATTCAAGAGTTGCGCTACCCGAAAAAATGCGGGCACATGCGTTTCGTGTAAAATTCCTCGGTGGCAACTTCAACTCAAAACCAATTGTGGAAAAACCCATACCGGGAGTAGAGAATTATTTCATTGGAAACGATCCTTCAAAATGGGCAAGTGATGTTCGCCTGTACCAGGCGATCACTTATAAGAATGTATATCCAAATGTGGATGTACGTTATTACGTCCAGGACGATCAGTTGAAATACGATCTGGTAGTTTATCCCGGCGCAGATATATCGAAAATTCAAATGCGCTACGAAGGGGCAGAAAAATTAAGCATCCGTGATAACGAACTGGTGGTATCAACTTCGGTTGGGGAAGCCCGTGAGTTAAGGCCTTATACCTATCAATTTGTAAACGGTAAGCGTGAAACTGTTGGAAATAAATATAAGATCACGGGTAATACCGTAAGCTTTGATGTAAAAGCATATAACAAGTCCACCACGTTGGTCATCGATCCTTCGTTGGTGTTTTCTTCGTTCAGCAGAAGTACTGCCGATAACTGGGGCTTTACAGCAACATACGGAGCCGATGGTAGTTTTTTTGGTGGAGGTATTGCACAGCCAACAGGTTTTCCTGTAACTGCCGGTGCCATTCAAAGCACAGGTGGTGGCGGTAGTGGAACAGGAGGCGTGCCTCCCGATATCGCCATCATCAAATTATCACCCGATGGAAGAAACCGGATCTACGCCACTTACCTTGGCGGTAATGGTTTAGATCAGCCGCATAGTCTGGTAGCGGATGGTGCAGGAAATCTGGTGATCGCTGGTCGTACAAATTCAGGTTCCTCTTTTCCAGGTTCATTAGTTCCCGCCGGTAGTGCCGGTGGAGGGTATGATATTTTTGTAACAAAGATCAACGCAACCGGTACAGCCATAATTGGTTCATCACGTATTGGCGGCGCAGGAAATGACGGTGTTAATATTACAGATACAAGAGGAGGTGCCAACTCATTACAACGTTTTTATGGTGATGATGGAAGAAGCGAAGTAATACTCGATGGAGCAGGGAATATTTTAGTGGCATCGTCTACTCAATCAACAAATTTTCCAACAGTAGGTGGATTTCAGGCTAGTTCTGGTGGTGGTTTGCAGGATGCGGTCTTACTCAAATTTAACGCTAATGCAACCGCTTTGATCTGGAGTACATATATGGGTGGTGCGGCGAACGATGCCGGGTTTGTGTTAGCTATAAATCCAACAAGCCCTTCCAATATCTATGTGGGTGGTGGTACTGCCAGCGCAGATTTTCCGGGAACCGGAGCAGGTGTATTGCAACCAACATTTAGCGGTGGACTTGCAGACGGTTACATTGCACATGTGCGGGATAATGGAGCTTCGGTGTCAATGGTTCGTTCCTCATACCTTGGAACAGGAAACATTGATATGGTGTATGGTGTGCAGTTCGATGCGATGGGTTTCCCCTATGTAATGGGAACAACAACGGGTAACTGGCCTGTAATAAATGCAGCTTATTCAGTTGCCAATTCAAGACAGTTTATTGCGAAGTTGCGAGCCGATCTCAGTGGTTATGTTTACTCTACAACGTTTGGCACAAATGGTGCACTTAATCCAAATATTTCGCCTGTTGCATTCTTGGTTGATAATTGCGAAAATGTTTATGTATCCGGTTGGGGTGGTGGTGCAAATAATTTCGGTGGCGGTTATCCTTCTGCCGGCACCGCAGGTATGCCTGTAACGCCCGATGCATTTCAACGGAATACAGATGGCAGTGATTTTTACTTTTTCGTATTGCAGAAAAATGCAGCATCTCAATTATATGGAAGCTTCTTCGGCCAGTTAGGTGGTGGCGGTGCTTTGGAACATGTGGATGGAGGTACAAGTCGTTTTGATGCTACCGGTACAATTTATCAGGCCATGTGTGCCAACTGTAAAAATGTGGCAAGTAATGTTCCGCTCTCTGCACCATTTCCCATTACTGCGGGTGTGTATGGAAATACAAATCCGGCAGGCGGCAGCGGTTGTAACCTCGGTATGGTAAAAATAAATTTCGATCTGTCAGGTATTGATGTATCACTTCGGGCAGTGGGAGCAAGGCAATTGAATTTTTGTTTACCGGCAACGGTACAGTTTACAGATACCATTCGGGAAGCAAAACAATACATTTGGATATGGGGCGATGGAACTCCGAATGATACTACAACAATCAATCCCTTCGCACATACGTACAACAGTGTTGGCTTCTTTGATGTAAAAGTGATTGGTATCGACAGTAACTCCTGTAACGTGAAAGATTCTGCCATGATGCGTATTCGTGTTACAACCGATTCGGTGGATGTTGATTTCAATTTTGCACGGCAGGATTGTAACAGTCTTACATTTCAATTTACTAACACCAGTAATATTCTCACTTCATCCACACCATTCGGTCCACGTTCGTTTATGTGGGTTTGGGGCGATGGTTCAAGGAATGATACCGTTCCGGCTTTTGCGCCTCCTATATCGCATACATTCCCTGGCATTGGTTCATACAATGTTCGTTTGGTTTTGATCGATTCAAATTATTGTAACCTTGGCGATGCAGACAGTATCATCAACTTCCAGGTAATTGACAACATACGTGCAGGCTTCAGTGTAGGAAGTGTGTGCGTGCCCGATACCATTCCTATTGTTGATACGTCAAGGGGTGCTCTTACCTATTTATGGGTTAGCAGCGATGGGCAAACATCAACCGATCCTGTTCCGGCGTTCATTTATAATACTGCAGGTCCATACAGTATTACACAGTATATCTATAATCCCAATAGCTGTAATCTTGTAGATTCTACTACCCGGTTTTTCCAGGCAGTGGGTCCACCTACCGCAGGGTTCTTCTACAATCCAAACCCATCGCAGGAAAATACACCTACACGGTTTACCAGTACAGCGTCTGAAGATGTTGTGTCATGGCTTTGGGATTTTGGTGATGGTAACACATCAACACAACGTGATCCGCTTCATCAATACACAGCACCGGGCAGTAATACTGTTTGTCAAACAGTAACTAACCAGGCAGGTTGTGTTGATTCAATATGTATTCCGGTAGAAGCGATCATCAATGTAGTGAATGATCTTCCGTCGGCCTTTACACCAAATGGCGATGGTGTGAATGATCTGTTCTTTGTACGTGGATTTGGCATAACAAAAATGACCTTGCGTGTGTTTAACAGACAGGGATTGATGGTATTTGAAAGCCGTTCTCAAAGCATTGGATGGGACGGAACCTATAAAGGAATACCACAGCCAATGGATGCCTACGCATGGACGTTGGATGTAGAATATTTTACCGGAGAGAAATTTAAAAAGAAAGGTGATGTTACGTTGATACGATAATCATCACATTATTTATACCATACCCGATCGATCCTGTTTGAAAGAACCAGAACCATCAGCTTGTACTAAACGCTTAAACGAAGAGCTATGAAGTGTAACCGTATCATTGGGGCTGTCTTTATCTTATTGCTGCTGCAACAAACTGCTGCCGCACAGGATCTGCATTTCTCTCAATTCATGAATTCGCCGTTAACAACCAATCCGGCGAACACAGGTTTTATTCCGGAAGCTGATTACAGGATCGGCGGCAACTTCCGCAGCCAGTGGACATCGATCCCTGTGCCGTATAAGACGGCCAGTGTGTGGGGCGATGTGCAGATACTCCGCAACAAAATCGATAATGGCTGGGTAGGTGTTGGTGCCTTGTTGTTGAATGATGTGGCAGGCCGTGGTAATCTGCGTTCCAATAAAGTATATGCATCGGTTGCGTATCATCAAATGATCGGGTTGAGCAGTTTGCTGAGTGCAGGTTTTAATGCAGGTTATGCGAATAAGCGGATCGATGTAACCAAGTTTACATTCGATAATCAATGGAATGGAAAATTCTTTGATGCAGGTGCGCCCAATGGTGAAGCCTTGTTGACCAACCCCAGTTCTTCTTATTTTGATTTGCAGGTGGGCTTAAACTATGCATACTTTCCAACCGAGAATACGTACATCAATGCAGGTGCTTCTGTACATCATATCAATCAACCGAAAGAAACATTCTTTACAAATGGAACTAATGAAGTACCACGCCGGTATATCGGCTTCCTCAATGGCAGTTTTAAGGTGAATGATGATTGGATCGTAAATCCAAATGCATATTTCTCATCACAGGCCAAAGCAAATGAATTTGTGTTAGGTGGAAATCTGGCTTACAATGCAATGGGCGATGGAAGTGTAGTTGTATTTGGAGGAGCGTATTATCGCTGGTCTGATGCTGCCATTGCAATGATCGGGCTGGAGTGGAAAGACATCCGGTTTACATTTACATACGATGCTACGATGAGCAACTTAACCCGCTTCAACGGAGCAAATGGTGCATATGAATTTTCACTGATCAAGAATGGATATTATAACGAGTCCTTTGGCGATAAAAGCCAGCGGAGGCAGAGTTTGTGTCCGAGGTTTTAGTGCAACAGCGGTTGTTATTGATCGTGTGCTTATAGTATTTTTTTGATTTCAAATTTCACTCAAAGTCCAAAGTTAGCGGGAACCTACCTTCTAAAGTAAAGATTGATTAGATTTTGCGCCCTCCCCATCCTTTCCGAATTTCGCCCAAAATACTGCACATGACCTCTGTTGATAATTATGCAAAAGTTGATCTGGAAATTGTACAGCAACTGAAAGCCATTGTTGGTGAACAGTTTGTTTTTGTTGATGAAGAATCACTCAGCAACTATGCACATGATGAAACAGAGAATCTGCATTTTCCGCCAGAGGTAGTGGTAAAGCCACGTACAACAGAAGAGATCAGCCGGATCATGAAATTGTGTAACGATGCACTCATTCCCGTAACACCACGTGGGGCAGGTACCGGTTTAGCAGGTGCTGCATTGGCCGATAAAGGCGGCGTATTACTCTCGACCGAACGGTTGAATTCCATTTTGAAAATAGACGAACGTAACCACCAGGTTACAACAGAGCCGGGTGTTATTACAGAAGTGTTGATGGAAGAAGTAAAGAAAGTGGGATTGTTTTATCCGCCCGACCCAAGCAGCAGAGGCAGTTGTTTTATTGGAGGAAATATTTCAGCCAACAGTGGCGGACCCAAAGCAGTGAAGTATGGTGTAGTACGTGATTATGTATTGAACCTTGAAGTTGTATTGCCTAATGGAGAAGTGATATGGACAGGTGCGAATGTGTTGAAGAATTCAACCGGATATAATCTTACACATCTCATAGTTGGCAGCGAAGGAACACTGGGTATTGTTACAAAAATTGTTTTGCGTTTAATTCCATTGCCGAAATATGATTTGCTGATGTTGGTGCCGTTCAGGAATTTAGAACAGGCAGGTGAAGCGGTGAGTGAAATTTTCCGTGCAGGATTTGTACCAAGTGGATTGGAGTTGGTGGAGATCGATGCATTGAAGATCGTAAGTAAAATGGTGGATAGTTCAGCTGTACCGGTTACAGATGATACAGCGGCACATCTTATTATTGAAGTAGATGGGAATGATGTGGATGTGTTGATGAAAGACATGGAAGCAATTAGCGAACTCTTAACGAAATATGATATTGGCGAATTGTACTTTGCAGATGATGCACAGCAGAAAGCGGAGTTGTGGAAACTGCGTCGACGTGTTGCAGAGGCTGTGAAGTTAGTTGGCTACACAATTGAAGAAGATACGGTGGTTCCGAGAGCTGAATTGCCAGCCTTGATAAAAGGAGTAAAAGCATTGGGTAAGCAATACGATTTTAATGTGGTGTGCTATGGTCATGCAGGCGATGGTAATCTGCACATCCGCATTTATAAAGAAGGAACGCCCAATAGTTACGGTGATGCAGCCATGAACCAATGTTTGCGAGCTTTGTTTGAATTAGTGCATCAGCTTGGCGGAACCATCAGTGGCGAACATGGTGTTGGTTTGATTCAAAAAAGCTACATGAACATCGTGATGAAAGAAGCCAACCTTCGTTTGATGCGTGATATTAAGCGAGCCTTTGATCCAAATAATATTTTAAACCCGGGCAAAATATTTGATCTGCAATAAACCTGTTAATCATGAAAAAATCATTGTTGCTGTTTACGTTACTCATCAGTTCTGTTGCTGTATTTGCACAGTACGAAGAAGAAGAAAAGGAAAAAGGATTCAAACGGGATCAACTATTCATCGGTTCCGGTATCAACCTCGGTTTTTTTAATGGGTTTATTTTGGGATTAAATCCTGAAGTAGGATATAGTTTAAACCGTTTTGTAGATGTGGGTGTAGGTGTTAATGTGAATTATATTACGCAAAACGAAATAAATGCACCGATCACCTACAGACAGTTTGTTATTGGTGGCGGACCTTTCGTAAGAGTGTGGCCGGTGAATATGATTTTTCTGGGAGGTCAATTTGAATTCAATCGAATTGCTTTCAGTGTAAAAGACAACGGAACTGTTATGGGCAGAACAAATTACACGGCACCAAGTATATTAGTTGGAGGCGGGTATGGAAACCGATTGATTGGCCGCTCACAATTCTATACAAGTATTATGGTGGATGTATTGCGTGATCCGAAGTCGCCCTACATTGATCAGTTCAACCGCCTGCAGCCGGTTTTTCGCACCACCTTTCTTTTTTATTTGAAGCCTAAACGGGAACGTTAGTAAAAATAGCAGAAGGTTCCGTAACCACTACAATTCTATCCTCTAAGGTTTCATACAAAAAATCTTCTTTGTACATGTGTCGTATATGTGCAATTAAATGATCGTAAAAGCCATTGCTGTTTACGAGAAATATTTTTTTGCTGTGGATCTTCAACGTGTTCCAGGTAAGCATTTCAAACAATTCGTCCAACGTACCATAGCCGCCGGATAGAATAACAGCTGCATCACATAATTCATACATCATTTTTTTGCGTACATGCATATCCGTTACCACATGCAATTCCGTAATGGCTTTGTGTTGTGCTTCCCATTCTAACAGTATTTCAGGAATGATTCCCACAACGTTGCCCTTTCCCTCCATCACTGCATCAGCCACTGCACCCATAATGCCTTTGCCACCGCCTCCATAAATGAGTTTAATATTCTTTTCTGCCAGCAAATGGCCCAACTCTTTTGCGTGTTGCAGAAAGATGGGATCAGCGCCGGCTTTTGAACCGCAAAAAACAGCTAACGAAGAAAATTGCATAACGATAAAATATGCCGCAAAGTAAGCAAACTGGTTCACCGTTCGATTAATTCTTTATCTTCATTTTTAAACAAGTCCTTATGTCACCAGTCTTGCTGTTCTCATTTGTGTTTGGCTATTTTTTAGTGCTGCTTGTAGTAGCCTGGTACACATCTAAAAACTCAAACAACGAATCTTTTTTTATAGGTAACCGAAGCAGCAACTGGATGCTGGTGGCATTTGGTATGATCGGTACTTCGTTGAGCGGTGTTACGTTTGTGAGCGTACCCGGTGCAGTAGCAAAAGAATCGTTTGCTTATTTCCAGATCACGATCGGTTATCTCATCGGCTACATCACCATTGCGTATGTATTACTGCCGTTGTATTACAAACTCAATCTTACATCCATTTATAATTACCTGAGCGGACGGCTCGGTTTCAAATCATATAAAACAGGTGCTTCGTTTTTCATTCTCTCAAGAACCTTAGGTGCAACTGCACGCTTATACCTGGTGGTAAAGATTTTGCAGGATGCATTACCTGCATCGGTAAGTATCCCGTTTTGGGTAACTACACTGGTGATCCTTATTATGATCCTGCTTTACACCTACGAGGGTGGTGTAAAAACAATTGTATGGACCGATACATTGCAAACAACTTGTATGCTGGCCGGACTTGTTATTTGTGTGGGTTATCTTCTCAATCAAATGGATTTGAGTTTTGGCGACAGTCTTGTTGCTATGAATGAAAAAGGGTATTCAAAGATCTTTTTTACTGATCCGGGCAGTAAATTATTTTTTCTAAAACAGATATTGGCGGGTGCTTTCATCACTATTACCATGACCGGTATGGATCAGGAAATGATGCAGAAAAATATCTCCGTAAAAACATTAAAGGATTCGCAGAAAAATGTACTTACACTTGGTGTGATATTAATGGTGGTGTTGATGTTATTCCTGTTTCTTGGAGGCGTATTGTTATTGTATGCAGAGCAGCAAGGAATTACTGCTGTTGGCGATAAACTATTCCCTGCAATTGCGTTGAATCACATGCCGCCTATTGTATCGGTGATCTTTATCATTGCATTAATATCAGCGTTGTTTCCGAGTGCCGATGGTGCCATAACAGCACTCACTTCATCGTTTTGTATCGATATCATTGGAATGCAACGCAGAGCAGATCTAACGGATGCAGAAAAGAAAAAAATGCGTCAAAGGGTGCAGCTGGTATTCGCTGCTGTATTTTTAGTATTGGTGATGGTGTACAAATGGGTGAATGAGCCAAGCATGATCGGCGTTATTTTAAAAGTAGCAGCCTACACATACGGTCCTTTGCTGGGCTTGTTTACATTTGGCATTATTACCAAACGGGCGGTTAAGGATAAGTTTGTTCCATTCGTTTGTATCATCGCCCCCGTCATTTGCTTCTTCATTGATAAATTTCAAAAGCAATTGTTTGGTTCATTTGAAGTAGGTCTCGAACTACTCATTATCAATGGACTTTTAACCTTTATTGGGCTGTGGTTGATCTCGCATAAACAAGAGAATCAACAGGCAACAGCCAATAGGTAATAAGCAATATCTAATACGCAGCAGGCAATAGACAAATGAAATGCTCATTAAAGCTTTGCCAATTGCCCGTTGCTAATTGCCTATTTTCCAATCATCTGTTTTATCTTTGCCGAAACGTTTTTACTTGGAGCTGATTCATCCGAAGGCCGAAGCATATGCAAGCATCTTTTCTACACAGGAAGATGACGTACTCAAAAACATTGCTGCGGAAACGGAACAATCGCACGCACAACCACACATGTTGAGCGGACAGCTCCAGGGTCAGTTCCTTGAAATCATCAGCAAACTTATTCAGCCAAAACGCATTTTAGAAATTGGTACCATGGTTGGCTACAGCAGTATTTGTCTTGCAAAAGGACTGGCTGCCGATGGAATATTACATACCATTGAAATGCGTGAACAGGATGCAGCTATTGCAAAAAACAATTTTATCCGGGCTGGGTTGAGTGATAGAATTCAATTGCACGTTGGGAATGCATTGGATATTCTTCCGCAGTTGAATGAAACATGGGATCTGGTATTTATTGATGCCGATAAAACAGGCTACGATCAATACTACAGCATAGTGAAACCTCGTTTAAGAAGTGGTGGATTGATACTAGCCGATAATGTGCTCTTTCATGGCGATGTGCTGGACGAACCCATTAAAGGAAAAAATGCAAAGGCCATTCATGCATTTAATGAAATGGTGAGTGCTGATGATGAAGTAGAAAAAATCATGTTAACGTTGAGAGACGGATTGTTTCTCATCCGGAAAAAATAAATATCATATGAAGCGACTGGTTTATTTGTTCATTACCCTTTTGTCTGTAACAGCACTGCATGCGCAGAACATTACGATTGAAGAGTATATCAACACCTTTAAAGAAATTGCCATTAAGGAAATGATCCGCACCGGCGTTCCTGCTTCGATTACCCTGGCACAGGGAATTGTAGAAACAGAAAGCGGTAACAGTAAGCTGGTAAAAAAATCAAACAATCATTTTGGTATCAAGTGTAAGGAAACATGGACAGGCCCAACAGTAAGTCATGATGACGATGCACGGGGTGAGTGTTTCCGGAAGTATGAAAATGCTGAACAATCATATGTTGATCATTCTGATTTCTTGCGCACACGCAAACATTATGATTTTCTCTTTGGTCTTGACCCGGCTGATTACAAAGCATGGGCATATGGGTTGAAGAAAGCCGGTTATGCAACCAATCCTGCTTATCCGCAAATGCTGATCAGGTACATTGAAAAATACAATCTCAACGAATATTCATTGATCGCTCTCGGTAAGAAAAAAGCAGAGGAACCGATTTTTGCGAAAACAGAACAACCTGTTACAACACAGGTACAGCAACCAATAACACAAGCTCAGATTCAACAAACAAGCGATGTTGTAAAAGAAACGATCAAGAAGCCTGTTGTAAATTATCCATCCGGTGAGTTTAAGATCAACGAAACAAAAGTGGTGTATGCAAAACAGGGCACGGCATTTCTTGCGATTGCTCAAAAATATAACGTGCAGTTGAAATGGTTGTTTGATTTTAATGATCTCAAAGAAGCAGAAGTGCTCGAACAGGATCAACTCATTTTTCTGCAACGCAAACGTCTTGTTGGTGCCAATCCGTTTCATGTAGTAGCAACCGGCGAAACGCTGTATGATATTGCGCAGGCGCAAGGTATTCGTTTGGAAGCGTTGTTGAAGTTGAATCAGATTCCTGTCAATAAACAACCGCTGGCAGGTGAGCAATTGTATTTACAATCGCCTGCACCTGTTGCACCTAAGTTAAACACGGTATCAATTGGTGCAGCAAACGGATCAACAGTTGTTGAACACAATGCTGTTGCATCAAATGCTGTAATTGTACATTTGGTACAACCAAAGGAAACATTGTACGGTATTTCAAAAAAATATGCGGTATCGCAAGAGCAGATTCAGCAATGGAATAAATTAGCCGGTACAGAATTAAAGGAAGGAACAGAGCTCATCATCAATAAATAAAACGAATGGCAGACATCATCAAAGTCCACGATAAGTATTTTGTTCCTTATATGACGGAGGTAACCGTGCTGGAGCGAATTGCTCAACTGGCAGAACAGATCGATAAAGATTATGCGGGAAAGAAGCCTTTGTTCATTGCCATTTTAAACGGCTCGTTCATGTTTGCTTCCGATCTGTTTAAATACATCAGCATTGAAGCAGAGATCTGTTTTATTAAACTGGCATCGTATAAAGGCACAAAATCAACCGGACAAGTTATCACGGCCATTGGACTTGATACAGATATTGTTGACAGGCATGTGGTGGTGTTGGAAGATATTATCGATACAGGTAAAACCATGAGTGAGTTTTTACCGCAATTACAAAATCAGCAACCGGCTTCACTAAAGATCGCTGCATTGTTACACAAACCGGAAGCTACAGCGTACCCTATCACGATTGATTATTTAGGTTTTTCGGTACCGGATAAATTTTTATTGGGTTATGGATTAGATTACGATGGATTAGGCCGTAACCTGAAAGAAATTTACCAGTTGACGGAATCTCCTTCCTGATTTACCACTTACTAACCCGGTAAAGCAGGATACAACTATGAACCTAAGGTGCATTGCTTTGGTATGCTTGCTTCTATGCGCTGCAACAGCGGATGCACAATTCTATTTTCGTGGTGAAGTGAGAGATGCTTCCAATGTTACCTTATCGCTGGTTCGAATTCATGTGTATTCCTCCAATTCATTTTATTATTCAGGTTCTACCGGCGGCTTCGGAATTCCTTCTGCCATTACAAAAGATACCGTGAGTTTTTTTCTGCATGGATATGAAGAAAAAGTAGTGGTGCTTAACAGCAATGAATACAACACCGTTGTACTAAAGCCCAGTTCAGCTATCAGTAATCCGAAACGAAAATTATTATCTGTAACAAAGAATAAAACGGAAGACAGAAACAGGTTGAATACAGTTTCGGGTGAAACCTATTCTTCGCAGGTAGAGAATAGTTTTAATGTGGCAGGTGAATATCCATCAGTTGGTTTTGCAATGAATGTTGACAAAGCATCGTACAGTAATATCCGTCGGTTTATAAATATGAGATCACGTGTGCCGGTTGATGCGGTACGTATTGAAGAAATGCTGAATTATTTTCCGCAGAAATATAATGCGCCGGCTGCTGATAAATCCTTTCATGTACAATCGCAATTAACAGATTGCCCATGGAATCCTACAAATAAATTATTGTTTTTGCAATTGCAGGCAAAAAAGATCAACTACGATTTTTTGCCGCCGAGCAATTTTGTATTCCTCATTGATGTGAGTGGTTCGATGGATCTGCCAAACCGATTACCACTCTTAAAAACTGCATTCCGTATGATGGTGGAGAATCTTCGTCCCATTGATACTGTTTCGATGATGGTGTACGGCGGCACAGTTGGCATTGTATTGCAACCAACTGCAGGTAATGAAAAAGAGAAGATCATGGCGGTAATTGATTCATTGGGTGCAGGTGGTGATACACCGGGTGAATCAGCCTTGCGACAGGCATATCGATTGGCACAAAGCCAGTTCATTGTTGGCGGGAATAACCGTGTGATACTTGCAACTGATGGTGATTTTAATGTGGGTGAAGTAAGTGAAGAAGCGTTGATTCAACTCATCACCCAAAAACAGCAGACAGGAATTTATTTAACCTGTCTTGGTGTTGGGATGGGTAACTATAAAGATTCAAAGCTGGAAGCATTGGCAAAAAAGGGTAATGGAAATTTTGCCTATCTCGACAATGTAATGGAAGCAGAAAAAGTATTGGTGAAGGAATTAATGCAGACGTTATATGTTGTAGTGGATGATGCGTACCTGAATATGAATTTTCTTCCATCGAATGTAAAGCAATACCGGTTGATCGGTTTCGACAATCGTAAAGATGTATTGGCCGACAGCAACAGTATATTGGAAGGAGGGGAGATTGGCACCGGGCATACTGTTACGGCTGTATTTGAGGTGGAGGTAAACACAACTGTTGAGCGTTCATTTGTTTTGGCAGATGCAGAGTTGAGTTATCATCCCGTTGAAAATAAAGATCGTATCACGGAAAAATTTTCGTTAGCGAATAACTACAATTCTATTTTAGCTGTTGACAGTACTTATCGCTTTGCTGCGGGAGTTGCCATGTTTGGATTGATGTTGAAGCAGTCCTCGTATATCAAAGTAAATAACTGGGATGTGTTGATCAATCTGCTGCAAACATGTGTTGATCCTGCTGATTATCTGCAAAGCGAAATGCTACAATTAGTAAAAACAGCAAAAGAATTATACAAGCCGGTGAAGCAACGGAAGCGTTGGTTCAGGAAAAAGGAAAAGAAAGAAGAGATCATTCTTTTCTAAGAAAACATAGTGACGAGTTGTATAGAAACAAGAAGGGCAGCGATCGCTGCCCTTCTTGTTTTTTATTTACTTCCTGTTAAGTGATTAAACAGGAATTTGAATGTGCCGTGTGTTTGCGATCGGAAAGTGATCTCCGGTCCAAATACATATAAATTTCCTTTACCCACTTTTGCAGAAAAGGCAGCAATGCCATCCTGCAAATATTCCTGTCCCCATGCCCAGCCGCTGCGTAATGGTTTGGCAGCTGCATACCAGGCAATAGGAGTTACCTCACCACTTGCAATGGCAGCAGGCGATAATTTAAATACCGGACTGCTCGATACAAATACATCTGCTTCACTGTTCATTCCCCATGCTGATTGTAAGGTTGAATCAACACGTACACGCAATACACTGCCGGGGATATAATATTTTTCACCGGGTAGCGTACGTTCAACACCGTTATTCATTTCAACCAATGCATTTTTTACCGGTAGTTTGAAATGATATGCAAGGTTGGCACTGTTACCAATCGTAACAATGTTTCCACCTGCTTCAACAAATGATTTTAATTGGGCTATCGAAGTATCAGGTGTAATTCTTCCTAATGTTTTATGATATTCAGCAGGTACTTCAGCAGCTGTTGGCCCACGACCGCCAAAACCACCACGACCACCGCTACTAACGCCGGGAATTGCTTCGCTTACAAATACGATCACATCAAACTGATCAATGAGTTTGCCTGCGTCAATATCTTTTGCATAAATAAGTGTGTAAGGGAAATGATGCTGTTCAAAGATCCAACGCATCCAGCCTGAAGCCATGGAGCCGCCGTATACATCCCACAAACCAACACGCAATGATTTTATTTTCTTTGCAGTGCCGGCAGGTTGTTTGTTTACAGCAATTGCCTGCGCACCATATTCCTTTGCTGCTTTTTCAAGAATTGATTTTGATTTTGCATTTGCTTTTATAAAGAATGAACCTTGTGCTGCACCACTTGCAGTAGCATCGGTAATACGTATTACTTCCACTCCAGCCTGCAACAGATCATTCACCGCAATAAACGATGCATTACCTGCAGCATTCAATACATAACCGTTTGCACTGTTGCTAAATTTGCCCGGCGCCATTTGTTCTGCGCCATACGCAATGGTTTCAAACGGTCCGTCAAATCCGTTCATGATGCGATCAAAACGGAAACCCATGGTAAAGGCAGGAGTCCAGCCTGCAGCATCATACGGACGAACAGGAGGTCCACCGGGGTATAAGAAATCATTCGGATGATCCTGTGGTTCAAACATATCAATTACATGCGGACGAAAAGCCTGGTTTGCTTTCACCACATACGAACCTGCTGGATATTCTTTACCGGCAACAGTAAAGTTTGCAGTTGCTTTTTCAACTTTAATACCCGAAAGAATCAATGCATTCACAAACTTCACTGCAGAACTGAGATCGGGCTGATCAGCAGGAATAATAAAACCTCTTGGATCACGCTTGGCCGGATCTTTAAATACGGCATCATAATATTTCAACGGAATGGTATCAACAAAATTCTGATTGTTGTTTTGTGATGGACGTTGATCTTTTTGGAATGCTTCTTTGATCGCTTCTACTTTGTTGGGCGATAATGACCAATGATCTCTGTTTCCTTTATCGATCGAATTCTTTCCCATCTTGTAAATATTATACAACAAGTGTTCACGGTTACGTACTGCATAATCAAGTACTGCATAGTTCAATGAAACAGAATAATCGATCGACTGGCGGAACAACCAACGTTGTGGCGTTACCGGGTTTGGTGTTGCTGCATTCGGAATAAGTCGTGCAGTTACCAATGGAACTCTTGCAGGAGTTGGATTACCAATGATCTCCGTAAGCAAACCAATAATGTTATGAAAATATGCGGTGGTGCGTAATCCGCCGTTCCACCAGGTTGAAAAAACAGAACCTGCACGTTGTGTGTAACCTGGTTTGTCTTCCACATTCAACCGGTTGATCATTGCTGCACCAACTCCATCGATGCCTGTTACCAATAACGGATCAAACGCAAAATTGAATGGATCACGATAAGGAGGGCCTGCAACAACAGAACCTGCCGGACCGGCTTGATGGTGATTGTATAATATCTGCGGCATCCACTCAATGTATTGTTGACGACTCATGTTCCTTGTTTCGCTCATGTTGTTCATGAAGAAATCACGGTTGTTATCATGACCAATATATTTCTGATACAAACGTGGAAGATTGTTGAGTGAGCGTTTCAACGTATCTGCATTGCGCATATACCAGTTTGAAACAAGTTCCTGTCCGTCAGGGTTTGCATGCACAAACAGAATGATGGCATCATTGAGGATGCGTTGCGTTTCTTCATCATTGCGACTAACAAACTGCCAGATGGTTTCAATCAACTGATGTGCACCAACTGTTTCAGTTGCATGCAAACCACCATCAACCCACACAATTGCTTTTCCTTCTTTTGCCAGATCATGTGCTTGTGCAGTAGTCAAATTTTCTGCACGTGCCAACCGTTGTGAAATGCTCTTGTATTTTTCAAGTTGTTTGAGGTTAGCAGGTGAAGAAACGATCACCATGTATTGCGTACGCCCTTCTTCTGTTTTGCCAATATCAACCAGCTTCACTCTGTCGGATGCAGCAGCAAGCTTTTTGAAATAGGCTTCAGTTTGTGTGTACGTGGCCAACTGATAATTGTCGCCAATGTTGAAACCAAAATGTTGTTTTGGCGAAGGAAGATTCTGTGCGTAAAGGGCAGTGCCGATGAGCAACAGCAGTGAAACAAAAACGGATCTCATGCAGAAAGTTTTGATGTAAATAATGGAGAAGAGACAGTAATGCCCGGCTTCTCATGCTGATGCTTTAAAGATAAGCAGCATCGGCATGTCCACCGAACGGAATGGATGAGCGGTGGATGGCTGGTATATCTGTATTTCCCATCTAGCATAAAATGGAAACGGGCAGCGAAGCTGCCCGTTTCCTATACTCATCACTCGTTACTCATCATTCATTCACTTTCACTCTCACTCCTTCGCTATGACTCGTGAATTCAGGAGCATACATACATTGAATACTTGTAATACCACTGCTGTAGTTGCCGGCATGGGTAATAAACAGCGGGTATTCGAATACGTAAGTGCCTTTGTTTAACCAACTAAAGAAGAAATTGGTGCTGGCATCTTTGGTGGTTTCATAATAGCCAAGTCCGCCTTGCCATTTGTATTGGCTGATAACATTCACCGGCTCCATACAGCTTGGGCGCATATCTTTCATGTGCACATATTCCATGCTGCGATCAACCCGTAATTCAATACGCACTTTTATTTTGTCACCCACTTTTAATTCGTCGCCTTCATTTACCGGAGTAAGTACCGGTCCGTTGGCTGTATTGCGTTCAACAAAATATTTCTTCTGCAATTTCAATGGAGTTTCTGCTGAAGTGATCTTATCTAAATTTTCAAAATACTGCCAGTAAGCCGCACCCCAACTCTGTTGCCCATTTGATTTGCTGACACTCACATTGATATTTCCAAACGAAGGTTGTACGAAATTGCCATCAATACTGCGTTTGAAATAACCTGTACCTGCTTCTGTTTTTTCAGTTGATGTACTGAACAACTGATTGCCTGCTTTGATCTCAACAACAGGCTCTGCAGCGATCCATGAGCCGCCTTGCAAGAGCAATGCATAACAGGCTTCAGCAGTGGCGATGGTTGTTCTCCAGTTTTGTGTTTGCTTTTGTTTGAGCAACCATGTTTTCAAATCGGCAACGGTTTGTTGATCCTTGCTGATATCATTAAATACTTCGATCATCAAGGCCTGCGATTGTACCGGCGCCTGGTACCAGTAATAACCGGCATTGAATTCTTTCCAGTACATACCCATCTCTTCACTCGTCAATGCATTTTCTTTCAGCGATTTTACAATGGCTGTTGCTGTTTTTACATCGCTACTGCGATGCAATGCCAGAGCGATCATTCCCTGCATGTAACGGCTTTGTTTTATCCAGAACTGCTGACTTTGACCATAGTAATATTTATATGCCACTTCCGTTCCTTTTGTTTGCACCGTTTCAGGAAAGAAGCTACGCATGTACAAATACTGGATCTGGATCGAACTGATGTTTTGATTCTTTAACGGTGTTTTGTATTTCAACAGTTGGTCATAATCTTCTTTCAGTTTTTTGTCAAGATAGGTGAGGGCCTTTGTTACAATTTGATTAATTGCTTTTTCCTGTTCTGCTGGCAATGCATTGAGCTTTTTCAAATGGCCAATCCCTGTTACAATGTATTGTGTAATATAACGATCATCAGGCCCGCCTTTGAACCATACAAATCCACCGTTCGATGATTGCATTTGTTGCAACTGCGCAAGTGTTTTGCTGAGTTCACTATTCATCTTCACCATGTCAAACAGCAAAGCAATGTTTTTCTTTTGTTGCTCTTCGTTCTTTGCCTGTAATACCCACGGTGTTTCCTGCAGTAATGCCGCTTTCAATTCTTCATTCTTTTGCAGGTTGCTCATCAAAGCAGCCGTGTCTTTCAATTTCCAATGTTCCATTACCTGCTTAATACGTGGAAGTTTATTGGTGATATGTGATGCCAATGCATTTGCATAAAACCTGTTCCATGTTTGCTCGGCACAGTCGTATGGATATTCCATTAAGTAAGGCAAAGCCTGTACTGCATACCAAACAGGATTACTTGTAAACTCAATGGTAAAACGATGATGCGTTAAGCTTTCCGATTGTTCGGAGTTGAGTAATTTGCTGAATGTAAAATTCTTTGTGCCATCACCACGCATATTTAATGGAAGCGATTCTGTTACCAGCATACGATTCGTAAGGACAGGTAATGTTGCTTCTTCACCATCAGTTTTATTGTCAGCTTTTGCTGTAATGCGATAGGTAAGTGCTTCATTGAAATTATAAGGCACTTCTGTACGGAATTTCACTACGGTACTTTGATTGGCGCCCACAGTAAAGTGTTGTACCGAAAATGTATTCTGAAACCATCCATCAACTGATTGCATGGTGGATGTGTTCAGCAATTCAAGATTGCTGGTACCGGTAATTTCTTTATCGGTCAGGTTGCTGATCTTGGCAGTAAATTCAAAACGATCACCTTCACGTAAAAAGCGTGGTGCAAATGGTTGTACCATCAGATCTTTTTGTGTGATGATGCTTTGTTCACTCAATCCCAGCGACAGATCTTTAGTATGTGCCAGCAACTGTGCCTTCCATTTGGTTAGCGATTCAGGCATGGTAAAGCTGAACGTAATATTTCCTTCCGCATCTGTTTTGAGATCGGGGAAGAAGAAGGCGGTTTCATTAAAATTTTTGCGGACTTGAATATCTCCGCTTTCTGTTACTGATTTTTTTTCTTCTTCTTTTGTCATAGAAGTTGAATCTGCCACTCCGGTAACAACAACTTCATTGAGTGCGTCATCTTGCATTGGCGCCGGAGCTGCTAACGCAACCGCCTCTGTCTTCATTTTCATATGACGTGGATTGTCATATTCGATATCAAACGAGTTTAATTCATCATACTCCTTCTCAAACGAGATCAAAGATTCTTTTTCCCATCTCTTTTCCCATGTATTGATTGTTGTAAACCCGCCACCATTCCAATTACTCTGCAAATAGTTCACAGGAAACAAATCAGGCTTGCTCAATTGATGTGCTTTGAATTGATCCAATGATGCATCGTACATACTCGCCAATAATTCCGCTGCTACTTTATCGCCTTTGTAACCACTGATCTTGATCTTCCATTGTTCTTCACTACCCGGTAATGTTTTATCACGGAAAGTTTCATAACTGATCTTGAGTTCTTTGTTGGTCCATGGTACACCAACATATCTTGTAAAACTGTAAAAGCGATTGTGTTTTACAAACGAATATGCAAAACCAAATCCACCACGCTGCTCTTCACTTACCGGAACATTGAATTGTTTCTGTTCATTCGTGAGCTGATGGTAAACAGGATTTTTGTTTTCGGTATTGGGATCGATCTGCACCACATACACATCACTGGCGCTGCTGCCAAAGCCTATAGTGGCTTTAGTGCCAGGCTCTGCTGTAACGGCTGACGGCAATTGCCAAACATATTCCGGCGATGAAAGACGGTTTGTTTTTTCATCCGTTAACTGTACATAGGTTTGGTTCTTTACTTCCTTGCCATCTTTATCAGTTGTAGACGCTTCTATTATATACCAACCGGGCTGCAATTGCTTATTGTCTATTCCCCATTGCCCATTGCTGCCCGAGCTATCCTTCTTCTCATAAACCAGTTTCCCTTTCTCCCAACTCTCTTTCTCTGTTTCATTGTTGTATTCATCGTTGGGAAAATCAGCACGGTACTCTTTTTCGTTCATAATGAATTGATCAGGCTGTTCCCAATAACGATCCCGTATTAACCTGTCGGGTGCATTGAGTTGATACATGCGAACTGTAACGCTGCTTTTCACAAACTCACCCATCATGTTTTGTGTAAGCAGATTGATGCTGTTGAATTGCGTTGTTGTTTGCAATTCACCTTTCGGTAAGCTGATTTGTAGCTGTAGTGAAGTATAACCAACCGTTATGGTTGTTTCACCGGTTCTTGTTTCACCATTCAAGTCAGTTACATCAGAAATGATCCTGTAATCAAACACAGGTTCTAATTCCTTACGTACCTGTTTGTCAGGAATAGCTGTAAACGAAATTTCAAAACTGCCGTCTGCTTTACTGGTTATTTCGCCATGTGTAATTTCCTGTTCCTGCATCACCGGCCATCCCCATTTCCAGCTAAGCCATGGATACAAGAGTCGGGGCTGACGAACAACACGGTATTTTACTTTTGCGCCATCTACATTATTGCCTGCATAGGCTTTTGCATTTCCGGTAACAACAATTTGATCGTTTACACGGAAGCTTTGTTTGATGGGTTGATATTCTACAAAAAATTTCGGTCGCTTATATTCTTCTACTGAAACATATACTGAGCCACCTGTTGCAGATTCCTGTAAATAATAAGTACCGGTCATGCGGCCAACAGGTAATACAAAGGTTCCCGAATAAGAACCATACTCACTGCTGCTTACGTTGATGGAATCAACTTTCTGATGATTGGCATCATACAGTGTAATCGTTGTTTTTAAACCAACAACCGTTTTAGGTTTTCCGGTTGCAGCATCTTTTGCTGTAACAATTCCTTTGAAGTACAATGTTTGACCGGGACGGTAAATCGAACGATCTGTAAAGAAAAATGTACGGCGTGTTTTTGTTTCATCAATGGGTTCTTTTTCACCACGATACACGTAAGCGTATGCACGGTCGTCGAGATGAAGCTGATCATTTTGATACGTCACTTCAATCGTTCGGTTGTATGCATTTTTGTCCGGTGCTTTTGTTATGCGGAAAAATCCATTGGCATCAGTTGAATAGCTGTCTGCTTTCACCGCCACATTTTTCCGCTGGTCATAGTTGTACGATTGCTCCCACAATGTGATGTTGGCTTTCGGCAATGGTTGACCGCTTTCACGATTCACTACAAAAAATGCATTTCCATTATTCATCCATGCAATATTGCTCACATGAAAAAACTGCACCGCCAATACATTTTTGGAAAGTGTGAATTTTTCATCAGCACTCACCAATAACAAATAGCTGCCAACCGGTAAACTGTTTACTTTTATTTCGGTGCTATGAGTTTGCAGATCGTCTGTTGCGGGCAGATTGTAAGCGAATGAAGTTGCAGGTTGTAAAGCGGTTAATTTTTTCCAATACGCATCTTCCCAACGTTGGTTCTCCATATCGGTCCACGCTTTCGGATCAATCTTTATGATGCGAAACCATGCTTTTGGAGTGTTGCGGTATTGCAACAAGGAGCGGAAAGGTTTATTAGGAATATTTACTTTTTCAGATGTAACAGAAATTGATTTTGATTCGATTTCCTGTAACAGGTTGTTACAGTTTGCTCTGCCTTCCGTTAAAGTAGTTTGTGCAATTACCTGTTTGCAGATCGCAATAGCCTTTTGATAATAATAGCGTGGGTTGAGTGAATCGTTTGTTTTATGTTTTTTAAAATCGTACGTAGCAGCATAATCAGCATAGTCTCTTGCCAGCAAAAAAGCAGCTTGCGAAACGATGGGTTGCTGATTGTATTGATGAAGCAAATGATTCAACGACATCCTGTACAACGCTGTTTTATTTTCATGGGTTGAATAGCGGTGTACAAATTGCAAACGCAACAAGTCAACATCCATCAAGGCATCTGCTTTTTTATCAGTGAGATGAAAGCGAATCAGTTCCTGGTAAAGCAGTAAAGCCTTTTGTGTAAGCGACATGGAATCGCTCGTTGGAAATTTGCGTGTTACAAAATCTGCAGCAGGATCGTATGCTGCTGCCATATTCAATTCAAATGCTTCAGCAGGTTTTGTAATGCTGCGTTCATCGTTTTGAAAATAATCAATGGCACGGTGTGCGAGGAGATCATATAAAGTTGGTCGCAGGTGACGTGCATTGCCTTTGTTGATCACGGGCTCGTATGCATCCAGCCTGGTTTGTTGTAAGATTTTTTTGTTTTGAAGCGAAGCAAGATAGTAGCTGCTGATCTTTTTATGCAGATCATCAATGGTCCATGTGCTTACATCGTCTTTTTTATAACCAACAGTATTGGTGCGGTCGTAAAATTTCCAGCGGTTATTCTGAAAGTATTGCCAGTATGCTTCTGCTGCATAATTGGTGAGCACTGATTTCAACGGTTCAGCAGCAGTGCTGATTTCTTTTTCAATGTCGTTGATGGTTTTGATATCTGCATCTTCTTCTTTCATTTGTTGGAGACTTAAACGAAAGAGAAGTGCTTTTAATAATTGTCCGTTGTTCTTCTCCTTTTTTGCAGCAGTATAGATCAGCTGCACATCTTTCAATGCAGACTCGGTCAATCCTTTTTTTGTAACAAGATCATCTACCTTTTTCCAGGCAGCTGTATAGTTGAACTTATTTTGAGCCTGTAACATGCTTGTGAATGAAAGTAGAAAAAGGTTAACAAGTAAAATACGTTTCAGCAACATGTGCGTTTCATTTTATGTAAGGTAAAAAATTACTGTGATGCTTTGATGCAAAGAAACAGGTTATTGCATAAAGAAGTGTCAGGACGTCGAAGACGTCAGACATTTTAACGTACACCAATCAAGGTATCTGACGTCTGCGATGTCCCGATACCAAAAATCCTTTAACGAATCTTTATCAGCTTTTTTATTGCCGTGGCATTTTGTTTGGCATCTATCAGTTAAATAAAACAAAGGAGGTTTCTATGAAGAAAATTTTTACCCTCATTTCTCTTCTCTTTTTAAGTGCTGCAACATTTGCCAACCTCAACGAAGCAAGGTTGAGTATTTCCAGCATGAGCAACACACCCATCCGGGTACTGATCGATGGACGTCAGGTACAACAGGCCAACAAAGAGTACCGTATCAGCAATCTCAGCCCGGGTAATCACCGCATCCAGATCTACAGGATCAATCAAAAGCAAGGACGAGGTGTATTCAGAAACAACCGTGATGAAATGATCTACAACGGCAATGTGAATCTCCGCAGGGGAACACATACCGATATTGTGATCAACCGTTTCGGTAAAGTATTTACAGATGAGCAACGCATGGATAATCGTTATGATGATACCTGGAGCGACAATGACTGGAACAACGATCGTAACAATGATAACTGGAACAGGGACAATGATAATTGGAATCGTGACAACAACAACAGTTGGGGACAACCGATGAACTATGAACGTTTTCAACAGCTGAAACAATCTATTGAACGTGAAAGCTTCGATAAAAACAAAATGGATCTGCTGCGGTCAATATTGCCCAACAACCGTGTTACAGCACAACAGGTGCGTGAACTGGCTTATCTCATCAGCTTTGAAAATGCAAGATTAGAGTTGGCAAAGTTCGCTTACAGATATACTTCCGACAGAGGCAACTATTTTGTAGTGAACGACGTCTTTAACTTCGGAAGCAGCAAAACAGAACTTACACGATATATTTCTACGTACAGAGATTAACCCTGTTGAAACTTACTAAGCAGAAGCATCTATTACAAGAATCCCCTGGCAATTCCGGGGGATTTCTTATTTAATAGTTGAATGAAAAAGTTGCTGCTATGAGAATAAGCAGCAGAAGCAAACCTCCACCAAAAATAATACCCAGAATAGCCGGAATATTGTGAGTGCCTTTTTTATCGGCAAGTTTTTTTCTTTTTAAAAGACTGATGATTCCTGTTATGGTTGCAGTGACCATGAGGGCCAATGCAAGAATAAATAGTACCTGAACGATCGCATAATTTCCGATAGCCCACAAAAGGATTAGTATAAGAGGTGCCGCTATGCTTGCTACCAGCGACATGATGCCAAGTTTGTTAACCAAACGTTTTGCTTTGTCGTCATCTGCTGCTTTCCTGATTTTACGGTCTAGTATTTTTTTAAGAAGAACCTCTTTGAATGTCGGTTTTTTTAATTGTGGCTGTTTAATCATGCCATTCACAGGCTCAGTTACAATTAAAGAAGACGAGTAGCAGAAAGTTTGTGCTTGGGTTGCTGAATGAAGCAGAAGAGTACATGTAAGAATGAGCAGGAGCCGTGGCATTGAAATAGTTTTATAAAAGATAGAAATTATTTTTGCCAAATTCAAGCCTTTGCAGCTAAGGTTTTTTGGTAAAGAGTAATGTCAGCAATCTTGGAAGATTATTAGAGTCAACATCATCAAAATATTCTGTAAGTGTAATTAATTCGAAACCTGTTGTTTTTGCGGCATTTATAAAATCGCTAATGTGATGATTAAAGCAGGTTACAACCTGTGTTCCATTGGCTGTTTCAAATCTTGCTTTACTGCCGTTGTATTGTTTGAAAGGGTGCAATTCGCTGATGTAGAGATAACCGCCGGATTTCAACACAGCAGCAACTTTTGCAAACACCGGTTGCAGTTCTTCGATATGCTCTAAAATCAAACTAAAGCCAACCAGATCGTAGGCTTTGGTGGCGAATGTCCATGGCTGCATAATATCAGCCTGTACGAAGCTGACATTAGATCCGGTAATCTTCTCTTTTGCTTTGCTCAGCATTTCTTCACTCAAATCAACAGCCGTAACAGTTGCTGCTTTTTCTAAAAGCCATACCGTATTCTTGCCGGTGCCGCAACCAATTTCCAAACAATGTGCAAATGTGAGCGGTGCTAACGTCTCCCGCAATGATTTTGCTTCCAGATCACGTGTTTTATTTTCGTTACTGTCGTATTGTTGCGCCCAACTGTTGTAGGCTTGTTGTACTTCGTTCATATAAATGATTTATGAAACTGTAAGATCATACTTGTGTAACAGGCCGATCAATCCTGTCATTGAAAACTTTGCTTTTTTCAGTTTGTTTAGTTCTGGGTCGATAGAGAAATTAATGGCGGTTCGCAGATCGGCTTTTTCAAGATTGGTTTGGTCAAACATGGCTCCCAATAAATTACATTCATGAAAAACTGCACCTGAAAGATCAGCTTCTGTAAAATCAACTTCCTGTAAACTGCAATGGATAAATTGAAATGCTTTCAAATTCATTTTAAAAAATCCCGACAGGTTGAGCAGGCAATGATCGAACTGTACCGTAAACAAAAAGCTGTTACAGTTTTCAAAATGCAATCCCAGTAATTTGCAATTCACAAATTTTGTTTCCTGGAAAGAAGTACCGTTGATATTTGCTGCGCTCAGGTTGCAGTTATCAAATACACAATCGATGAAGGTGATCTTTGAAAGATCGGTTTCTGCAAAATTGCAATTGGTAAAGTGGCAGTTCTCGTAATCACCAACGGGTAATTTTTTGATGGTATAATCAACGCCTTCAAACTGCTTGTCTTCTTCGTACGCTCTTTCCATGAAACTAAAGTAATAAAAGTTTATCGTTCTCTTTTCAGGTCTGTCTCAGTGCTGTTACTACTAAAAAGAAGCCCCGCATTGCGGGGCTATAAAATATACTTATGTGTCAGTTACCTTGCTGGTGAACAAACACATCTGCTTCCGATTATTTCTTCAACACCGCCGCCATTGTTTTACCAATGTCAGCAGGACTTGCTACTACATGAATACCACACTCCGTCATGATCTGCATTTTTGCAGCAGCCGTATCTTCAGCACCACCAATGATTGCACCCGCATGTCCCATACGACGACCGGGAGGCGCTGTTTGTCCGGCAATAAAACCAACAACCGGTTTCTTTGCATTCTCTTTGTACCAACGTGCAGCTTCAGCTTCCATACCACCACCAATTTCACCGATCATTACAACTGCATCTGTATTCTCATCGTTCATAAATAATTCCAATGCTTCTTTGGTGGTAGTGCCAATGATAGGATCACCACCAATACCAACCGCAGTGCTCACGCCCAAGCCGGCTTTTGCAACCTGGTCAGCAGCTTCGTAAGTAAGCGTTCCGCTTTTTGATACAATACCAATACGGCCAGGGATAAATACAAAGCCCGGCATGATACCTACTTTACATTCACCAGCTGTAATTACACCCGGACAGTTTGGCCCGATCAAACGTGTATTCGTTCCAACTAAATAGTTTTTTGCTTTCACCATGTCCTGCACGGGAATACCTTCCGTAATACAAACCACCAGTTCAATACCTGCATTCGCAGCTTCCATAATTGCATCAGCAGCAAATGCCGGTGGTACAAAAATGATACTCACATTCGCACCTGCTTTTTGTACAGCTTCTTCTACTGTATTAAACACCGGACGATCGAGATGGGTTGTACCACCTTTTCCCGGTGTAACACCACCAACGAGGTTGGTACCGTATTCGATCATTTGTGTTGCATGGAACGTGCCTTCTGTTCCCGTAAAACCCTGCACAATTACTTTAGAATTTTTATTAACGAGGATGCTCATGTGAAATACTTTAGTAGGCCGCAAAGATAAGGGATGATGCTTTAGGATTTTGGAATTAAACCGTAAGATTTGGGGCTTTTAACGGCAGTACAAAAACGAACAATTGTTCCGGCTTTTCGCTATACCTCCGCTTCGCTGCGGTGCCGCTTCAATCCGGCAGCCCGTCAGCATTAGATTAGATAGATCAGCGATTTCTGTTACATCTTCGAAGTTTTAAAATCCCTAAGGGATGGTAGCATAAATGTGGTACAAAAAAATCTAAACCCCGAAAGGTTGGAATAAAAACTCATTTTATGCTGAAGCTTTTTTGCCTTCCTGTCATCCGGTAATTTCAGTCGAGATACTTCAAAAAGAGAATTGTAAATCCGTATGAAATAGTTGGGGCAAGTGTTGTTTGTCCAACACTATAACTGCCATTGGCAATAGAATCGGTTCTGATTACTGAGCTGATTGTTCCAACAGGATGTTGAACAGCGTAGTCAAGAAACAACACTGCATCTGCACCAATCTTTTTTGCTTGCTTCACTGATTTGCGCTGCATGGTTTCTTCAAAGTTTCGATCAAAGCTGCCAGGCTTTACAAATCCCTTACCCATTATTTTATAAGGTCGTTGAATATTCGTTTCAGTTACGAATACATCGGTTGCAGCAACCGGGTTTGTTTTTGCACCAACGTAACTGATCTTTGTTGCACAGGAGCTAAGAATTAAAAGAAGTATAGCGTATAGTTTTAGCATAAGCAAAGTGTTTCTTATATCACCTCATACTTTATGCCATTGGTTTATTTGGGAGTGTAAATGCTTGTTAAAGTAACTTGATTGACTATTTGAAACGCTTGATCATTGAAAATCTACAATCGCATATCTGCAATCAAAAATTATCTTGCCACCGACGTACTCTTATTCTTTCCTGTATAACCCCAGGTTACACTTCCCCAATAGCTTTGCCATTGAGCATGGGGATCATCGGTAAGGCGAATCATAGTAACACAGCTTACCATCCATTCGCCGCTTGTAGTTACAGGAAAACTGATCTCACCTTTTTCATTACTCATCATCGAAATATCGGTTACAGTGCCTGGCAGTTTATGCCAGGTACGGATTTTGGTATTCTGCAAGGGCTCACCTTTGAATAAAATTTTTACAGTGAGCGTGTCGCCATCTTTTAATTGATAGGGATGGGAGAGGGGAATAATATCGATCGGTAGATTGGTTTGCTTTTTATATACGGCTGTTTTTAAAGTTCCAACCTGCACAATGGTTTTTACAGAACGTTGGTATAACTCACGGCCCATGGAATCCGTTTCGTTTTGTTGCTTACGGTAATCAATAGCTGATTGCAAACCATCTTCAGCCAAGTATGCATTGAATTTTTCTGCCTCCAGTTCAATAAACGAATTGATGTTGTTGAACGTAACCATGGCCGTTCCTTCTTCATGTATGGAAAATTGAAGTGAGTCGCCTTCGTCTTCCGTTAATGCATCGGACAGATCATCAACAATATCGGCATAGTATAATTTGAGTTCATTCACTTTATCACGGTTGCCTTTCCAGTTGTCGCCTGTAAATGCTTCCCCAACTCTGAAGCGGATATTGATCTCTTCGGCCCGTGAAAAAATGTATTGCTGCGGCTCCAGCCAAAACTCATGTGCAAGTACGGGTGCAAGAAGAAGTAAAATAAGTAAATAAGTAAGCTTGTATTTTAACTTCATATCATTCAATTAAAAAAGCTCTGTTATTTCTCTCCCGCAAGTGATTTGGCTGTTTACTTCAACAGTTTATCCATATCTCTGTCGTCGCTTATTTTTCCTTTGGCTTCGAGCATGCGCATGTCTTTGGCATCCTGTAAAAAGTCGGAAGCAAAAATGAATTGATTCAATTCTTCATTCTTGCTGAAGATGATGTCTTTGTTGGTGCCTTCCCATTCTTTACGGCCCTTGTGCATGAAAATAATTTTATCGCCAATTTCCATAACACTGTTCATGTCGTGTGTATTCACCACCGTCGTCATGCCATATTCAATAGTAATTTCTTTGATGAGTTTATCAATGACCAACGAGGTTTTGGGATCAAGACCGGAGTTCGGCTCATCACAAAACAAAAACTTAGGATTCAATACAATGGCACGTGCAATGCCTACACGCTTTTTCATACCACCACTGATCTCTGCCGGAAATTTATCATTGGCGCCTGTCAGGTTTACTCTTGCCAGCACTTCATTTACTTTTTCGTGCTTCTGCTTGAGATTGAGTTTGGTGAACATATCCAACGGAAACATTACGTTTTGTTCCACCGTCATTGAATCAAATAATGCTGATCCCTGGAATAACATGCCGATCTGTTGACGTAATTGCTTCCTGTCTTCTTCGTTCATGTTGGTGATACTTTCACCATCGTACAACACTTCGCCACTGTCGGGTTCAAACAATCCAACAAGACATTTCATCAATACCGTTTTACCGCTGCCGCTGGCGCCAATGATCAAATTGCATTTGCCCGTTTCCAGCGAAGCTGATACGTCTTCAATTACTGTTTTGCCATCAAAGCCTTTGTGTATGTTTTTGATCTCTATCATGTTGTTATAATAGTAGAGCGGCCAATGCGTAATCCGCCAATAAAATTAAAATACAACTTACAATTACTGATTTTGTACTGGCCCTTCCAATTTCCAATGAGCCACCTTGTACATGATAACCATAGTAAGCCGGGATACTGGAAATAATAAACGCATAAGTGTACGTTTTACTCAACGCAAAAAATACATTGTATGGAATAAAATCTTCCAGCAAACCATCGTTATAAATTTCAGGAGGAAGTATGCCCGACATAGAGCCGGCCATTTTACCACCCCAGATACCTAACACAGCCGCCAGAATAACCAAACAGGGAACTACCAATAAGGCGGCAATAATTTTTGGCATAATGAGGTATGCTTTGGTATTGATGCCCATAATTTCCAACGCATCAATTTGTTCGCTGATGCGCATGTTGCCAAGCTCTGAAGCAATACGTGAACCAACAACACCTGCCAATACCACACAAATAAGCGTAGGTGCTAATTCAAGAATGATATTATCTCTTACAATTACTGCAATAACTGTTTTTGGAATTAATGGTGTGATGAGCTGATAGGCCGTTTGCACCGTTGTTACCGCTCCAAGAAATACAGAAATGATGACCACAATACCAACCGACCGGATACCGATCTCGTTGCATTGGTGCATGAGCTCTTTCCAGTACAGGCGCATATTTTCCGGTTTGGAAAACATGCCTTTGATCATTAAAAGGTAACGGCCGAAGTGTGTAAAAAAATCCATAGCGTGATATCAATGGTCAATAGTCAATAGTCAATAGTCAATAGTCAATAGTCAATAGTCAATAGTCAATAGTCAATAGTCAATAGTCAATAGTCAATAAAATTTACAGACGTTGAAGATACAATTCAAAATGCAAATCTCAAGTTCAGGACTGTAAGTTAACCCAAACTTGAGATTTGACTGTTTTGATAATTTGCCTATTGGCAATTGCTTATTGCCAGTTATATTTCATGGCTCACCTTGCGAAACCGTTTCCACCACGGTGATTTTTTTACTGTTTCCTGTGTGTTGCCTTTGCTTTTCATTTGTGCATCCACTACAGCAATGAGCACCATGTTAAAGATGGAGCGGACTGAACTTCCCAACTGCAGAATGTGCACCGGTTTTTTCAATCCCAACAAAATCGGGCCAATGGCATCTGCATCTCCTACTTCCTGCAACAGGTTGTAGGCAATATTGCCGCTGGCAAGATTAGGGAAGATGAGCACATTCGGTTCGCCATTCACCAATTCACTGAACGGATAATTTTCTTTTAATATTTCCCGGTTGAACGCCACAAGCGGTTGTATTTCGCCATCGCACACAAGATTGGGCTCACGCTCTTTCACAATCTCTCTGGCTCTTGCTACTAACTTGGCCTCGCTGCTGTCGCTGCTGCCAAAGTTTGAATAGCTCAGCATAGCAACACGTGGAGTAATACCAAAGGCACGCACTTCTTTTGCTACGAGTTGGGTTATATCAGCCAGTTCATCGGCACGTGGATTAAAGTTGACCGTTGCATCAGCCAGGAACAACGGTCCACGCTTGGTGAGCATGATGTACATACCGGCAATTTTGCGAACGTTCTCATCTTTGCCAATAATTTGTAATGCCGGACGAATGGTATCGGAATACTTGCGACTCAATCCGCTGATCATAGCATCTGCTTCGCCGGTTTCCACCATCATACAGCCAAAATGTGTACGTTCTTTCATCGCTTTTGCCGCTTCGTAACGGTTCAATCCTTTGCGTTGGCGCTTCTGAAAAAACTGTTCACCAAACTTCTGGCGCATTTCTTCCTGCTCTTTGCTCTTTGGATCTAATACAGGAATTCCTTCCAGATCAATCGCATTTGCGTCTGCTTTTTCACGAATCGTTTTTTCATCACCTAACAGTATCGGGTAAGCGATTCCTTCTTCATACGCCAATTGTGCAGCTTTCAACACTTTCACATTTTCGGCATCTACAAACACCACACGTTTGGGATCTTTGCGTGCCTTGCTGCCAATTGCACGCATCAATTGATTGTCGATACCTAACCGATGATTGAGGATGTCTTCATACTTTTCCCAATCGGTGATGGGGTGCTGTGCTACGCCACTTTCCATAGCCGCTTTTGCAACAGCAGGAGCTACATAACTCAACAAACGTGGATCAAGTGGTTTTGGAATAATATAAGTTGCACCAAACGAAATATTCTTTTCGTTGTACGCCATGTTTACGATATCCGGTACTGGCGTTTTTGCTAATTCAGCTAATGCTTTTACAGCCGCCAGTTTCATGGCTTCGTTGATCTTGGTGGCACGCACATCCAATGCACCACGGAAAATGTACGGGAAGCCCAATACATTATTCACCTGGTTGGGATAATCGCTGCGGCCTGTTGCCATAATTACATCAGCACGAGCAGCTGTTGCTTCTTCGTAACTGATCTCAGGATCAGGATTGGCCATAGCAAACACGATCGGTTTCTTGGCCATGCTCTTCACCATTTCACCGGTAATAACATTGCCCACGCTTAAACCAATAAATACATCCGCATTTTTGATGGCATCAGCCAATGTCATGTCAGGATGTTTTACATGGGCTGCAAATTTTTTCTTGTTCTCATCAAGGTCATCCCGTTGATCATGGATCACACCTTTGCGATCGAACATTAAAAAGTTTTCGTGTTTGGCACCCAAGCTTTCATATAACAATACACAAGCCATAGCAGCAGCGCCTGCGCCATTTACAACGAACTTTGCTTTTTCAATTTTCTTTCCTTGTATTTCCAATGCGTTCAACAAAGCAGCAGCGCTGATGATGGCTGTGCCATGCTGATCATCGTGCATCAACGGAATTTTCATTTCCTCTTTCAACCGCTGTTCAATGTAAAAGCATTCGGGAGATTTAATGTCTTCAAGATTGATACCACCAAAGGTTGGTTCAAGCGCTTTAACGATCTGCACGAATTTCTCCGGATCTTTTTCATTGATCTCAATATCAAACACATCAATGTCTGCAAAGATCTTGAAGAGTACTCCTTTTCCTTCCATCACCGGCTTACCAGCTTCGGGGCCAATATCGCCCAAGCCCAAAACGGCAGTACCGTTACTGATCACAGCAACCAGGTTTCCCTTCGCTGTGTATTTGTAAACGTCTTCGGGATTATTAAAAATTTCCATGCAGGGCACCGCAACACCTGGCGAATATGCCAGTGATAGATCACGCTGTGTTTTGGCTTCTTTGGTAGGAATTACTTCAATTTTCCCCGGTCTTCCTTTGGCATGATATTCCAATGCCTGTTGCCGGCGTAGTTCTTCTTTGTTCATACGTAATAGTTAATCAAACAATCGTTTTTTAGCCTTGCTAAGTGCGGCAAGGTACGAAAAGAATGAAAAGTGGATTTATAAGTTACCTGTACGTTAAGAATCCGGCTATACCCGCTTTGTAGTATTTTTTTTTAATATGTTTACTGTATAATTGTGAAAACATCAAAACATGCAACTGAAACAAAACTCCTGCTTATTCTTAGTTTTCTTACCATGATTTTTATTATTCAGGCTTGCCGGAAATATGATTTTTTTGGAAAGACCTCGAAAGAATTTAAAGTGGAGGATGCTAAAGAATGGTATTATGGTGTATTTAAGAAAAGTGATGCATTTACTATTGTAAGTGATAAAAATGCAATAGCTCCGTTTGTTACCAGTGGGGTGTATATAGGACGCCAACAAACTTCTAAGACCTTCTACAAAAAATACCCCTACTGGAATAAGGCAATCAATTATAGCTTGGGAAGTTTACAGGTTGTTGAAATGCCATTGCAGCTTGAAGAGAAAGCACTCGTTTTACCAGGAATGCAGCATTTGTCAAAATTGGAGAAAACTACGATTGCTGAAGGAAGCATAACAAAATTGCTTTTTTTCAAACAGACAGATGGGGCTATCACAACACGAATAGTGACTCTTATACCCACTTTACAATATCTTAAAGCAAAAAAATTTGATATCAGTGACAATAATCTAAAGAAGCCCGATGGAAGTTTTGAAGGTTTTTTAATGGTTCAGGACTGGCAGGGCGGACTGATCAATCTGTTCGAAATTAAAAATGCGAAGTACACCCGAAAAATTAAAATTAGTAAGTTTAAGAAGACTGCAAACAACGACACTGGTATTGAATTGCTGAGTAGTTCCTCTGAATGTGGGTGGGTAATAACAACTACAGTTGTACAATATTGTGTTTCTACCAACGGGTCATCGGGTGATGTGCCTCCCGGCGATCCGACATGTACAGAATGGCAAGAGTACACAGACGAAAATTGGGAGTATATACCATGTGAAGAGGAAGAAATTGATCCTTTTACAGAATGTATCCAAATGGGGAATGATAATGATTACTGTAATTGTCTGGTTTACGGTGTTGGATGCCAAGGCGAAGATGATCCACCTGGGGATGGCGGTAATTTCGATGATAATTGGAATGACGAGATTAAGGATAGCACAAATAAACCTTGCATTGACTCTGTTCTTAGTGATTTGTCAGCTATGCAGAGTTCGCTCCCTAAGTTAGTAAGGGACTTTTTTGGGAAAAACCCTCAATTTAGTCCCATTATACGTTCAGGGCTTCGAAATCACACTTCTAATAATAATGGTGACATTATTCCGGCTCCTGGTGGTTGGACGATTTCAAACTTGCAAAGTTCAACTTTTAGTATTTACATAAACTCATTATATAGTGATGCCACTGATTTGTCAACTGTAACTACCATTATTCATGAGGTATTTCATGCTCATTTAATGAATGAAGTTAGAACTTACAATAATGATTCAGGTTATGTACGGCAACTTTATGATAACTATGGGTATCTTTTCCCAACCGTTTTTGCTGATTGGTTGCAAAATAATTCTGGAGTTCCTACAAATACAGCTCATCACCAAGCAATAGCAACGATGTATAGAGGGCTCATTGCGGATGCAATAAACACATTCGCAGTTCAAAATGGCATTAATTTGCCATCTGGCTATGCTAATGATCTTGCATGGTCTGGGTGTTCCGATTCTCAGGCTTTTCAGAGTTTGTCTGGAAGTGAAAAAGGACGAATTATAGACAGAATCGCAGCCGAAAAGGATCCAAATAATATCAATGGAATAAATTCCTCTAATAATTCTGCCAAAGGTAAACCCTGCAATTAATAGTTATAAATAAAAAATTTTGAAATGAAGCATATCAAACCTTATGTTGTAATTCTATTCTTTTTTGTTTTTTCGACTGCATGTGTAGCTCAAAAAAACAGATCAGCTTCGCTTAAACCAGGTTTTTATTTTTTTGGCCAAACTGTTTCTGAGTGGGTAGGAGGTGGTTATTATCTACTTAAACAAGATTCTACTTTTATTTTCTTTTCGCCATTATGGCAATCTGTAATTGATTGTGACGCTATGGACGTAAACCCTAATTATTTTGGGGAAGGCCGTTGGATGATTAGCAAAACAAATGAGTTAATATTATCTTTCGGAAAAACTACTTACGATTATTTAAGGTTGAGGTCAGAAGTAATTTATAATGTAAAAAACTATATAAGTAGGGATTCTGTGTACATCCAGTGCAAGGTTTCAGATAGTATTAATAGTTGGTTTTTAGAAATTCAATTAGATACAATTGGTAATAAGAAAAAAATAGTAAAACCAGTTTCGAATAGCCAAAATTTGAGTATATCAGTTCCTGTTACTTATCGTCCAATTTCGTTAAACGTTAGTTCAATTGGGTACTACTCACAAAAAATAGAATTATTGCAGGGATTTAATTTTCATAATATTGAGATCAAAGTGCTTCAAAAAAAAGGACAAGAATGCTTTAGATATATAGAGCCGATTGTCATTAGTGAAAAAGTTGTTAGCGGAGATAAAGGAAAAGTTTTATTTGGTCGGCTCTTAAAAATTAATAGAATTGACGATAAGGAAGAAGTTATATCTAACTTGAAAATGGCGATAAATAAATATCCTGAATTAAGTATCGTTATGAAAAATATCATTCAAGAATTAGAGAAGGTTAAATAAGTAGTAGAAATCATCTTGTATATACATATGTAATTGTACAAATTCATAGCCTTTAGAAGTGAAGGGTTTAAGTCTCCAAAAGGGCAATATATTTTTAATAGCAGCATGTGTAATTATATGCTGCTATTATTCATTTCAATTAAACCCTGCCACCTCGCCTTTTATTAATTACAATAGCGCTCTATTTGCGATTACCGTAGCGGCTATATTATTTTTATTTATACCCAATACAGACAGGCGTTTCTTTTTTGCAGTATGGGTTTTGTTTGCAGCAATCACAATCATTCTTCTGCAAAGCAGAACAGCGCTTCTTTCATTTGGGGCAGGTTACTTACTGTTTTTTACACGAAAGCGAAGTTATAACGTAAAGCCGCTTTTGTTCCTTTTTGCGCTTTTAGCAAGTTCTTTTTTGGTTCTCTCGTATTATAAATTTGAATCAACAGAAGGGCGCTGGTTTATCTGGAAAAATTGTATGGCTGTTCTTTCAAACAACTGGTTACAAGGTGTTGGGTGGGGTAAGTTTCGTTTTGCTTACAACGAGCAACAGGCAAACTGGTTTCGTCAACATGGATTTGATAATAAGGAAACTATGCTGGCAGACAATGTTTATTATGCGTTTAACGAATGGATTCAACTGGCTATTGAAATTGGAGTGCCGCTGACTATTTGCATCCTTTTAGCAATTGTTTATACGTTTTTAAAAGCACATAAAAATAGCCGGGATAGTGATTCACTGCCCGAAAAAAGAATTGTTGCTGCTTTCGGGGCTTTATTTATTGCTACATTATTCTCTTATCCTTTTTTCTATTTACCTTCTTTACTACTTTTTGGGTGTTTATATGCTTGGGTGTTTAAATTAGCAAATTTTCAGAGTTGGGCAGTAGTGCCAAAAATGGTAAAGACTATATTAGTTTGCATTTTAGTGCTGTTAATTGGGTTTATATTTTATCAACAGTACAGTGCCCGTACGAAATGGAAAGAAGCTGTAGAGTTACAACAGGTTGGCTACAAAAGAGCAGCATTATCTTCAATGCTTTCGGGCTATTCAATTTTAAAGGATAATGGAGATTTTTTATTTGCAATGGGTAACGCATACCAGTCCGTTAATCAAATTGATTCAGCACTTTATTATTATAAACAATCGGTAACGTTTAAGAACGATTATGAACTGCATCGACAAATAGGTCAATTATACCATGAGAATGGTTTGGATAGTCTGGCTGAAAACCATTTACTAAAGGCTGTTTACATAGTGCCCAACCGCTTTAAAAGTCGTGAAATGCTTGTAGATTTTTATGTTTCAACAAGAAGTGTAAATAAGGCAAAGTTTTGGGCAAATGAAACGTTGCGGTTAAAAGAAAAAGTTCCATCTGCGGTAACAAAGCAGGTCAAAGAAAAAATGGAGAAAATAATACGTGAATATTAGTCAGTTATATTCTTCAACAGATCCTCAAAGCTTTCCCGTTTGCGGATCAAGATCGCTTCGCCATCTTTCAACAACACTTCTGCCGGGCGGTATCGTGAGTTATAATTACTGCTCATTTCATAGCCATAAGCACCTGCATTATGGAAGCAAAGCAAGTCGCCTTCTTTTATTTCAGGTAATAAACGATCACTCGCAAACGTATCTGTTTCGCAGATATACCCGGTGACCATGTATTTTTTTTCTTCGCCTGTTGGGTTCGATAAATTGCTGATGTGATGATACGCATCATACATCATGGGTCGAATCAAATGATTCAATCCGGTATTTACTCCTGCAATGATCGTTTCGCCATTTTGTTTCAGCACATTTACTTCAGCCAGTAAATAACCACATTCACTTACTAAAAATTTCCCCGGCTCAAACCAGATCTGCAATTTTTTATTATTCGCCAATGGATGCGCATCAAAGGCCTGTTTTAATTTTTGTCCAAGCAATGCCACATCGGCTGTTTTTTCTCCGGGGATATATGGTACTTTAAAACCACCGCCAAGATCAATTACTTCCAGTTCGGGAAAATGTGGGATGAGATCGAACAACACTTCAATGCCTTTTACAAATACATCGGCATCTTTAATTTCACTGCCGGTATGAATGTGCAAAGTGCGGATAAAAATATTATTTGCTTTCACAATGGCTTCCAGTTCGCCGATCTGCTCGACAGCAATACCAAACTTGCTCTTATTATGTCCTGTTGAAATTTTGAGATTGCCACCTGCCATGATGTTTGGACGAAGACGAACACCAACAGGATAACTATGACCATACTTTTTTCCAAACTTTTCAAGGTTCGATAAACTGTCGATGTTTACATGTACACCTGCTGCCACTGCTTCTTCAATTTCAACAAATGAAATACCGTTGCTGGTGTACAACACATTTTCAGGAGCCACACCTGCATGCAATGCCAGCTTTACTTCGTTAATGCTGCTGCAATCGATATTACAACCAAGGCTGTTGATGTAACGTACAATGTGAATATTCGTCAATGCTTTGGATGCATAAAAAATACGTGTGTCCAATACAGAAAACGCATTCACCAATGTTTCGTATTGCTGTTTTATTTTTTCTGCATCATAAACATATACAGGAGTGCCGTATTGCTGTGCAATGCTGATCAATTGTTCTTTGGAGATAGAAAGATTCATGTGTCGATGTTGCTAGGCTGCGAATTTAGTTGAAAAAACGGTCGGGACGCTAAAGCGGCCTGAACGATCCATCAGCAGCTGAGTAGCAAATAAAAATCCCCGCAAGTAGCGGGGATTCATTTTATAATTGTCAGTCATTTTTTTCTTCTTCGTCCTGCTCTTCTACATCACTTTCGTCGGATGTTTCTTCAGCTTCTTCTTCGGTTTCAATAATTTCTTCTTCATCTGCAGGTAATTCTTCTTCATCAATCACCACTTCAATGATTTCTTCTTCTATTGTAACATCGTCTGTGAGATTCTCTTCTTCCGTTATTTCTTCAACAACCGTTTCGTCTGTTTCAATTTCTGTTTCTTCAGCAGCAACTTCATCAAGCGGCTGTTCCACCAAACTTCCATCTTCAGTTACTACCAACGCTTCAGTAGAAACAAGTTCCTGTTCTTCTTCACCTGCAACATGTAATGTATCACTTTGTACGCCGGTTGGTTCAGTTAATTCAGCACCAATGATTTCTTTGATCTTCGGCAGATCTTCCGGTGAGTTGATGCCAAAATAATCCATGAACGAACGGGAAGTGCCATAGATCAATGGATGTCCGGGCATTTTTTCATTCCGTCCCAATATCACGATCAATTCTTTCTCTAATAATTTCTGTACGGCATAATCACAATTCACGCCACGGATGGCTTCCATTTCACCTTTGGTGATGGGTTGCTTGTAGGCAATAATGGACAATGTTTCCAATGCTGCTGTACTTAAACGTTTCAGGAATTTATCGCCGTTGATCTGGGCAACCGTTTTGTGGTATTCTTTTTTTGTAAGAAACTGCAAACCACCGCCACTTTCTCTGATTTCAAATGGATAAAATTCGGATGCGTATTTTTCTTTGATGGCTTCTACTGCTGCTTCTGTCTGGTCGAGTGTAGCACGGTCTTCAATAAAACCAAGCGCATTGTTTACCAGATCGCACAACTCCAATGTAGTGAGTGGACGTTCGGCCGCAAAAATCAGCGCTTCAATATGTGGGATAATGACACTTAGTTCCATCTGATTAATTAATAATTGATAATGCATAATTGATAATGCTGTCCATTATCAATTATCAATTTTGAACTTACCCGTTCAATGCTGCTGCACCACTTACGATTTCTGTAAGTTCGGTTGTAATGGCGGCCTGGCGTGCACGGTTATAACTGATGCGGAGTGAACGCAACAATTCGTTGGCATTATCGCTGGCTTTATCCATCGCCGTCATACGTGCACCGTGTTCAGATGCGTTGGCGTCAAGTACAGCTTTGAATAATTGTGTATTGAGGATTTTCGGCATTAACTCGGCTACGAGTTCTTCTTTGCCCGGTTCGAAAATAAAGTCTGCTTTGGTTTTGGCTGCAGCCCCGGTGTTCACCACTTTTGGAATAGGCAGAAAACGTTCCAGTTTAAATTCCTGTGTAGCGGCATTTTTAAATTGGCTGTACACCAGTTCTACTACATCATAATCACCTCTTACAAACGCTTCCATGGCCGCCGCCGCCGCTTTTTGCACATTCTCAAAGGAGAGTTGCAGGAAAATATCTTTATATGTTTCGCTGGTTTTAAAACCGGCACGAATCATTGCTTCGGTTCCTTTTTTACCAATACCCCAAACTTCTACATTGCCTTTGCCGTTTTGCTCGGCATATTTTTCAGCTACTGCCTGCTTGGCAAGCTTTACGAGGTTGGCATTGTAACCGCCGCACAAACCACGATCGCTGGTAACCAGAATAATCAGTACTTTATTCACCGGACGTTCAGCAGCGAGTTTCATGCTCACACTTCCATCGCTGTTGCTAACGATGTTGCTCAGCATTTCCTGCAATTTTTGTGCATACGGACGCATTTGAATGATGGCATCCTGTGCTCTGCGGAGCTTGGCCGCACTCACCATTTTCATTGCTTTTGTGATCTGCTGGGTGCTCTGCACACTCTTAATCCTGTTACGTACCTCTTTTAATTGTCCGGGCATGTTTTTATACGTTTAATTTCAGGGCGCAAAGGTAATGGAAACAGGCTTACAACCACAAGCCCCATTTGAATTTGTGGAAAAGCAAAATCCGGATTATGGGCGACCGCTGGGCGATGAATGAAGAACCGAAAGCAGGGGAGATGAAGTATTTTATTATTTTCACCAAAGCCAAATCTGCTTATGCATTCAACCAACTGTTTAAATTGTGGTGCCGGGCTTTCGCCCGAAGTGCTTTTTTGTCCGCAATGCGGGCAAAAAGCCGATACGCACCGTCTGAATTTCAGCCATATCTGGCACGACCTGATCCATGCATTTACCCATGCTGATAAAGGGATCTTTTCACTCGTCGGGCATTTAGCTGTTCGTCCGGGAATAGTTGCACGGGAATATGTGGATGGCAAACGGAAAAAATATTTCAACCCGTTTACGTTTGTAATCTTGATCGTGGGGTTTGCTTCTGTAATTCTCATCAGCTCAGGCTTTACCAGCTTTTCGGGAAATTCAGCGATGCCCAAGAATCCGATCTCTCCGTTTCTGGACAAGCATATTAACCTGCTGATTTTTCTGAATATACCGCTGCTTGCACTTTTTAACCGGTTGCTGTTTCGGCGTGCAAACACAAACTATTCAGAAAACCTGGTGCTGGCAGCGTTTACATCAGGTGAGCGATCGATCTTTTTCAGTTTGATCATTGCGCCGGTGTGGCTGCTCTTTCATCCGCCTTATTATGTATTTCTTGCGATTTATTTGCTTTGCTGGAGTTGCTATTATGGCTGGGCCTGCTCACAATTTTATAACGGACGAAGATCCATATCGTTTCTGAAAGGGGTTCTCTCAACTATATTTACTCAGATCGCAACAATGCTTTTAATTACTGGTACGTACTTTATTTACTTTTATTTTTTCCACTCCAAAAAATAAAGCAGCCTGTTGAGGCTGCTTTACAAAATAGAAAGTTTGTATTGATTAATTGTCGTTCATCATCATGCTTCGTCCGCCCATTCTGCGCATATTGTTTTCCTGTTGTGGAGCTTGTGTGCCTTTGAATTTGTTCAAGCGATATGTAAAGCTGAGCATGAAATATTGTGTAAGCCTGTTGGTTCTTGTATCAGTAATAAAGTTGGTACTGATGTTACGGCTAACGCTGGTATTTTGTTTCAAAATGTCGAAACCTGCCAAACGGATAATTCCGTTTTTGCTTTTAAAGATCTCTTTTTCCAGCGATGCATTCAGCAATGCTACGTTTTGCTGCACACCTGCTGCTAACCCTTGGTTTAACAGGTAATCAAAATCCCAACGGAAAATAAAGCCTGCACCAAAATCAAATCGTGCATCACTGCTGAGCGTCCATGTACTTTGGCGGGTGATGGATTGTCCGGCATCTCTGAAATCTGCATAGTTGAGGTTATAACGCACACCCGTCACCAATTCAAGCCATGGAATATTGAATTCGAAATTAGCACCTTGACTGTATAACCAGTTACGACCAATGGTACGCTCATTATCAACCAGGCTGATGTTATTGTTATAGTTAACCAAGCTGTTGGTGCTGATCACATACTTTCTGTTTTTAAAAGGCCGTGCATAAGTAACAAACAAGTTGGTATTATAATAACCGTCTACGTTTTCAGGGCGGGTCAACTGCTGGCCGGTAAGTTTGTCGTTTGCATCTTTAAACCGAATCACATTGTTTACAATTTGGTTGTCAACAAAATTGAAACCTAAGTTGATCAGGAAAATACGACCGGTACCAAAATTAAAATTGTTGAAGTTCGTATTGAAGTTATGACTGGTTGAAGGACGCAACAATGGATTACCCTCTGTCAAATATTGGGGATTACTTTGATCAATTACAGGTTGCAGTTGTTCAAAATCAGGTTGTCTGGCATTACCGTTATAATTGAAGTTGAGTGATTTTGTACGGGCGAAATTATACGTAAACCTTGCTACCGGGAACCAGTTGAAATTGGTAATGGGCTTGTACGCACTGTCTTTCGTCAAGCTATAGCCATTTAAAACAACCGGTTGAAAAATAACACCCAATGTATAATTGTATTTCTTCTTAACGGTACGTACGCTGGCACCAAAACGGTTAAAATCAAAGTTGTTTTCGTATGCGTTACTCAGTGAATCAATAAATGTATAATCCCCGTTGTTTGGCAACTGAATAAAGTTGCGGCGGTCGTTGCTGCCAAAATTCTTATTGAAATTATAACTCAGATCCAGGAAACGGTCAGTTGAAAGTGGCTCGGTGTAAGTTGCTCGTACGTTGATATTACGGGTAACATTATCCTGCAGAATATTTTGATTCAGTGTTGAATCTTTTGTGCCGTTTGTTAAGTAAAAGATCGATTCGTTATTGGTAAACTGATCGCTGAGGCTTGATGAAAAATTAAGATCGCTGTTGAACGAAAAGTTACGGCCACGCTTTTTGAAACGATGGTTGTACAATAAATTACTTCTGAAATTTGGCCGATCGCTCAAGGAGCGATTCTTGTTGTCACCATCCTGCAACAACCCATCATCATTCGAAATATCGAACAAACTGGAAGTGAAGTTATTGCTTTCGCTCATTGTAAAACTTGGGCTGAACTTGATGTAATTAAATGAATCGACCCACAATTCCAGGTTGGCAAAAGCACGATGGGCGCCACTTTTATTTAATGAGTTGCGATCTGTATTGGTCAATAATGAACCGGAACCGGCACGGCCAATATTCTGCTGTGCTGTAAATTGTTCAATTGTAGTTGACCGGTGTGTGTAAGTATAACTTCCATAGAACGAGTTGCGTTTTCCAAAGTCGTTCCGGTAGTTTAAACCGATGGAGTTTAGTTTAGTAATACCATTTTGGTTGGCGTTGTTATTATTATTACCGCCGCCAAAACTCATACCACCACCTCCACGGCCACCACCTGCACCACCAAAACTTGCACCGCTGCCGCCACTGCTTGCTTCCTGTTGAAAAGTGGATGTATTGATATTATTACTATTGGCAATGAGTGAAAGCTGCTTGCTGTTATTAAACCGGTTAACGGTAAGGGCACCCATGTAACGGTCATTTGTGCCGTAGCCTGCCTGTGCACGGCCAAATACGCCTTTGTTCTTATCTTTTTTCAGTTGAAGATTAATTACTTTTTCCGGTTCCCCGTCACGTATCCCTGAAACACTCGATTGATCACCATAATCATCGATCACCTGTACTTTATCGATCATATCGGCCGGAATTTCTTTCGTGGCTGTTTTTGGATCGCCTGTAAAGAAATCTTTACCATTTACCTTTATACGTGTTACAGCTTTACCCTGTGCGGTAACATTTCCGTCCCGGTCAACCTGTACACCAGGTAATTTTTTCAACAGGTCTTCGGTTGCAGCGTTGGGCTTTGTTTGAAAGGCACTTGCACGAAATTCAACTGTATCTTCTTTCATGGTAACAGCTGGCGCTTCGATCACGATTTCCTGCAGATCAAGGTATGAATTGACAAGGATCAACTCGCCAAGATCGATGTTGGATACACCAGCAGATGGTTTGAAAAACTCTTTCACCATTGGCTTGTAGCCACTGTAGCTGATCACGATCGAATAAGCAGACGATGGAATTTTTGCAAAGCTGAACTCACCTTTTTCATTGGTACTTGTGCGTAGCGTATCAGATGGAGTAGCTTTCTCTACCAGTTTAACGGTGGCTTTGTCTAAGCCCTTGGAACCGGTTGAGTCGGTCACTTTTCCGGAAATGCCATTTGTTTGCGCCAGAGCGGGTAAGGTTGCAGTGATGATAAGGACAATGAGTAGTAAATGCTTCATAAACTTGTTTGAAATGCGAAATACGAATTTTTTCGTCAATATTTTGATTTTCTAAATGTTAATTGTTCAGACGGCATTGTTACAAAAAGATTGCTCTCCCCATCAGAATCGTTATAAAAGGTAAAACTATTGGTTCAATGGAAGGGATTTGTCCGTATTCGAGGGTATATCCTGGATGGAGGCACTTATTGTGATTCGGTTAACGGGGTTAGAAATATATAAGTTCCTCGTTCTGAATCTAATTGATGAACGGAATTTCCTCTTTCAACCCTGTGTCTGTCCTCAAAATTCACTGCACTGTCTACAACATACAGCACTTAAAACATTACCTTTGTCGGCCTTCCTGAAAAGTGGGTAAAGCTGTCAAATTGGCTTGAATAAAAACTTGCATTGTATTTGACATGTTGAGGCATCAATCAAAATAATTGACTTATTAATCTATAAATATGTTAGGATTCTTATCGAAACTGTTTGGTGGAAGTAAAAGTGAAAAGGATGTACAGAAACTTGCTCCCATCGTTGAAAAGATCAATCAATACTTTCAGCAATATCAAAGCCTTTCAAACGATGAACTCCGTAATAAAACGCAGGAGTTCCGGGTGCGTATCAAAGAATACCTCGCTGTAATTGATAAGGAAATTTCGGTACTTACTTCACAAGCCGATGCATATGGCGAAGATCAGATCCAGGACAAAGACCTTACTTACCAGGAAATTGATAAGCTGAAAAAAGAGCGTGACAGTAAGATCGAAGAGATACTGGAACAAATTCAGGCCGAAGCTTTTGCTGTGGTAAAAGAAGCGGCCCGCCGTTTCACCAACAATGAGGAATTACAGGCGACAGCTACTCAGTTAGATAAAGACCTTGTGATAAAGCGTGCGCATATGCGTATTGAAGGCGATCAGGTGTTTTATAAAAAAGCATGGCTTGCAGGTGGATCGGAAGTAGTGTGGAATATGGTGCATTACGATGTGCAGTTGATCGGTGGTAGTGTTTTGCATCAAGGGAAAATTGCTGAGATGGCTACCGGTGAAGGTAAAACGCTTGTATCAACATTACCTGCTTATTTAAATGCCTTGCCCGGTGAAGGTGTGCATCTTGTAACAGTGAATGATTATCTCGCCCGTCGTGATAGTGAATGGAACGGAACCCTGTTTGAATTTTTAGGATTGACTGTTGATTGTATTGATAAACATCAGCCAAACAGCGAAGATCGTCGCAAAGCATATCTGGCTGATATCGTTTACGGAACCAACAACGAATTTGGTTTCGATTATCTCCGTGATAACATGGTGGTGAACACAACCGAGAAAGTGCAACGCAAATTGCATTTTGCCATGGTGGATGAGGTAGATAGTATTTTGATCGATGAGGCACGTACGCCATTGATCATTGCAGGTCCGGTTGGAACAGGCAGCAACGAGCAGCAGTTCCAGAACATGAAACCACGGATCGAAAAATTAATCGATGCCCAAAAACGATTGGCGCAGCAATATTTGAATGAAGCAAAGAAATCAATTGCAGAAGGTGATGATGATCCAAAGAGTGGTGGCCTTGCATTGATGCGTGCCTGGAGAGGTTTACCGAAGTATGGTCCGTTGATCAAATACTTAAGTGAGCCCGGTATTAAAGTGAAATTGCAGAAAGCAGAAAACTATTATCTCGCCGATCAGCAAAAAGAAATGCCGAAGGTGGATGAAGGATTACTGTTTCATATTGATGAAAAAAGTAACTCGGTAGATCTTACAGATAAAGGTTTGAGCATGATCACAAAGGATAATGAAGATCCAAACTTCTTTGTGTTGCCTGATATCAGTACTGCATTAGCGGCCATTGATAAAAGTGATGCTCCTGCTGAAGAAAAATTACAAAAGAAAGAAAGTTTCTTAACTGAATATTCAGCGAAAGCAGATCGTATACATACCGTCCTGCAAATGCTGAAAGCATATTCGCTGTTTGAAAAAGATATCGAATACGTGGTGTTAGATGGACAAGTGAAAATTGTTGATGAACAAACCGGTCGTATTCTTGATGGCCGCCGTTACAGCGATGGTTTGCATCAGGCTATTGAAGCAAAAGAAAATGTGCATATTGAAGCGGCAACGCAAACCTATGCTACCATCACGTTACAAAACTACTTCCGTATGTATCACAAACTTTGTGGTATGACGGGTACTGCCGAAACAGAAGCAGGCGAGTTCTGGGATATTTACAAATTGGATGTTGTAAAAATTCCGACCAATCTCAACATGGTGCGTGATGATAAGCAGGATCTTGTTTACAAAACAAAGCGTGAAAAGTATAAGGCAGTTATTGATGAAATTGAAATACTGCGTGCAGCCGGTCGTCCGGTACTGGTTGGTACAACATCAGTTGAGGTGAGTGAATTGTTAGGCAAGATGTTGCAGGTGAAAAAAATTCCACACAATGTTTTGAACGCAAAACAACATGCCCGTGAAGCACAGGTAGTTGCCGAAGCGGGTCTTGCGGGAATGATAACCATAGCAACCAACATGGCCGGTCGTGGTACAGATATTAAACTGGGACCTGGTGTAAAAGAATCGGGAGGCTTGGCAATTCTTGGTACAGAACGTCACGATAGCCGTCGTGTCGATCGTCAGTTGCGTGGTCGTGCCGGTCGCCAAGGCGATCCCGGTTCATCACAATTCTATGTGTCGTTGGAAGATGATCTGATGCGGATGTTTGGTAGTGATCGTATTGCCGGTATGATGGACAAACTTGGCTACAAAGAAGGCGAAGTGATCCAGCATAGCATGATCACGAAATCAATTGAGCGTGCACAAAAGAAAGTAGAAGAAAACAACTTTGGTATCCGGAAGCGTTTGCTGGAGTATGATGATGTGATGAACAAACAACGTTCGGCTGTTTACACACGACGTAACCATGCATTAAGTGGAGAGCGTTTGGCATTGGATATAGACAATGCTTATTATACAGTGGCCGATGGTTTGATCGCTTCGTTCAAAGAACAAAATGATCACGAAGGATTTAAAATGGCTTGTATCATCAGCTTCGGTATCGATACCGAAATTACAGCTGAGCAATTGGATAAAACTGATAGTAATACATTGGCACAGGCGCTTTATACAGAAGCAAAAACCGCTTACCTGCGTAAAGCTGATGCATTGAAAAAAGATGCAATGCCGGTATTCCAGAATATCAAAGCCACGCAAGGTGCACATATTGAAAATGTGTTTGTGCCGTTCAGTGATGGTAAACGTGGCTTGCAGGTGTTAACACCAATGAACAAAACACTCGAAACAAACGGTGTTGAATTGGTGAATGCTTTGGAACGTACATCTACATTGGCGTTTATTGATGAAGCATGGAAGGAACATCTGCGTGCAATGGATGATCTGCGTACATCGGTACAGAACGCCACGTATGAGCAAAAAGATCCGTTGGTAATTTATAAAGTGGAAGCATACACCTTGTTTGAGCAATTGAACAACGAGATCAATAAAAATATAGTTTCCTTCCTTTCACATGCAGGTTTACCGGTTGAGGAATCATCGAACGTGCAGATCCGTGAAGGTCGTCAGCAAAAAACCGACATGAGCAAAATGCGCCAACGCAAAGAAGATATGGTTGCTGCAGGTGCCGGTTCTGAACTGATGGAAACACCGGATTACTACGATCCTTCCGAAAATGTAAAACAGGAACCGATCATCGCCGGTCCAAAGATCGGACGCAATGATCCTTGTCCTTGCGGCAGCGGTAAGAAATACAAACAATGTCACGGTAAAGATTTATAAGAGCGAACCTCCTTCGGGAGGTTTTTTTAGCTTCTTTTGGAAATTGAAAACAACCGCCATTAAACTTGTTTCTACCCATTAAAAAAATACATTTGCGCCATGAATATTGCTTCTTATATCGATCATACTATTCTCAAGCCAACAACACTCATCAGTGATATTGAGCAATTGTGTACCGAAGCAACCATGTACAATTTTGCGGCAGTATGTGTGCCACCGCCTTTTACAAAATTTGCAAAAGGTTTATTGGGTGGAACGAATGTAAAAACAGCAACCGTGATCGGATTCCCGTTTGGCTACTCTGCCATCGAAGCCAAAGTGACCGAAACATTGTTAGCGATTGTAGATGGGGTAGATGAGATTGATATGGTGGCCAATATTTCGGCCATTAAAAATGGTGATTGGAACTTTATCAAGCATGAAGGAGAAGTGCTGATTCCGATGGCGCATAAAAAAGAGAAGCATATCAAAGTAATTATTGAAAGCGGCGTTTTAACCGATGAAGAGATCATCCGTTGTTGTGAGATCTATGCCGAACTTGGCGCAGATTTTGTTAAAACTTCAACCGGGTATGCAGAAAAAGGAGCAACAATAGAAGCGGTGCAACTGATGAGGAAGCATTTACCGTCTAACATCCAAATCAAAGCATCGGGCGGCATCCGGAATTTCGCTTTTGCCAAACAATTGGTGGAAGCAGGAGCAAACAGGTTGGGATGCAGTGCCAGTGTAGTGATCGTAAAAGAAAGTTTGAACGATTAAAAAATATGAAAAAGCTTTTCCTGTTTTGTTTTATTATTAGTGTTGCTGCTGTTGCCAATGCCCAGATGGTGGTTGATACGGTGAGTAGTACAGTATTTGTAATGAAGGACAGTCGCTTTGATCTGCTAACAAAAAAGAAAGCAGAGATCAATAAAAAGGCGGCTGATGCCAAAAAGCCAACCAAAGGTTTTCGCATCCAGGTGTTGAACACTACCGATCGGAATCAGGCGCTGGCCATCAAATCAAAATTATTAACGGAGTATCCTGAACATAAAACCTATCTCATGTACCAGGCTCCTTATTTTAAAATACGGATCGGCAATTTTGTTGAGAAGTCGGAAGCCGATGATCTGAAAAAGGAAATGGCCCGTATGTTTCCAACCGGTGTGTTTGTGATCCCCAGTGAAATTGAATACAAAGCGCCTCCGGAAAAAGAAGAAACGATCAAATGACAACACGCCACGTCAGACGCCCTCGTCTGACGGATTACTAGTTGTCTGTACATCTGAAAGGTGACTTTACAACGCAAAGAAAATGATGAATTGTCACCTTTCAGGTGAACCGTTATCAAGAAAGCCTGCAGCGTTGCAGGTTTTTGTATTTTTGCGCTTCTATGTTAAAAGATCAGATACAATCACTCGCCAAACTATACAAAGAAGAGTTTATTGCCGTGCGTCAACACCTGCATGCAAATCCCGAACTCAGTTACAAGGAATTTGAAACATCAAAATTTGTACAGGCAAAGCTCACCGAGTTTGGTATTCCGTTTACAGTAATGGCTGAAACAGGAGTAGTTGGTATCATCGAAGGAAAGAATCCATCTGCAAAGATCATTGCACTCCGTGCTGATATGGATGCATTGCCGATACTGGAAGAAAATGATGTGCCGTATAAATCGAAAGTAGATGGGGTGATGCATGCCTGCGGACATGATGTGCACACCACCTGTTTACTTGGCGCAGCAAAAATTCTCAACGAATTAAAAGCAGAGTGGGAAGGAACGGTGAAGCTCATCTTTCAACCGGGTGAAGAAAAAAATCCCGGTGGTGCCAGTATCATGATCAAAGAAGGTGTGTTGGAAAACCCAAAACCACAATGCATTTTTGGATTGCATGTGCATCCCGGTTTACAATTGGGTCAGTTAAGTTTTCGTGCCGGTAAAGTAATGGCAAGTGCCGATGAACTGTATCTAACGGTGAAGGGTAAGGGCGGACATGCAGCTTCGCCACATTTATCCGTTGATCCGATCTTGATCGCATCGCATTTGGTAGTAAGTCTGCAGCAGATCATCAGCCGTAATCGAAATCCGCATAATCCATCAGTTTTATCAATAACCGCATTCAATGCAGGTACAACCACCAATGTAATTCCCAACGAAGTAAAGTTGATGGGCACTTTCCGTGCAATGGATGAGGCATGGCGTTTTGAAGCACACGAATTAATTCGCCGCAATGCAACACAATTAGTGCAAAGCATGGGTGGTGAACTGGATCTGCATATTGATGTTGGTTATCCAACTGTTTACAACAACGAAGCACTCAACGAAAAAACAAAAACCAAAGCAGCTGACTTATTAGGAGCTGCACATGTGGAAGAAACCGAACTTCGCATGGGTGCTGAAGATTTTGGTTATTACTCACAGGTAATTCCCGGTTGTTTCTTTCGATTGGGAGTGATGAACAACGAAAAAGGAATCAACAGTGGTGTGCATACACCTACTTTTAATATTGATGAAGATGCAATTGAAACAGGAATGGCGATGATGGCTTGGTTGGGAAGTACAGTGGAGCCGTAGTTTACTGTTTCAAATATTCCTTCGGTATCAACAGATCTTTATTCTCTGTTTGCCAGAATACAGTAAGTATCCACCAACGTTTTCCATCATTGTATAATTGAATGCTGTTGATGCCACGCATAAACGGTTCGGCATCGGTTGCGGTTCTTCTTGCTTCATAAGTGCTGAAGCAATGAGCAATATGTCCGTATACTTCCTGCTTGCGGCTGATCTCTTTCTCAAAGAAGCCATTTTTTTCTAACGTGGGTCCACTACTTGTAATATATTCTTCTACTGTTAATACACGTTTCACTACTTCACCGGTTGGACGAACTGCAGTTGCCACTAATTTTCCTTCGGGTAAAAATAAACTTCGCATGCGGTTCCAGTTTCTTGCTTCGCCTGCAGGTCCGCTGATCACATCGTATAAAGCAGCGATAATTGCATCCACTGTTTCCACATCTTTTGTTGCGGCAATAGCAGTGTCTGAAAAACACAGGTTCGGTTTTGCAGATAAGGTCGAAAGATTGTTTAGTAGAAGTATCGTAATTATGAGTCCCGTTTTCATGTTCATCATTTTGCTATAAACAAAAAATTACCTCCCGGTTGATTATCGCCAAAGTTACCAAACTTGGGGCCTGGTTTTGCTTTTTCAACACCAGCCGTAAGCTCACTCCATGTTATAATGTTATCCTTGCCGCCTTTTGTACGCAATGTTTCAATAAAGCGATAGGCAAAAGGTGAGTGAAATCCCGGTCTTCCGTCCGGCACATATTCTTTGCCGCCCGATGTTAAGTAGAGTCTTGATTTGTATTGTAATTTATCGGCAATGAATTCATTTCTATCCTGATCTTCGTACAACGCATCCTCTTCATTTCGGCTGCCGCCGCCATCAAATGTGCCTCCAAAACAAACGTCGAGTACAACCATGATGTGCTTGCAGTCAATATTATTTATAATGTCTCTCAAAAAGCTATGTGTAATGTATGAGTCTCTTAGTGGATCGTCTTCTTTGCTTTTCGAATCTTTACAGGCAATGAAACCATTTACAAGATCATCGTAACCGCCATGGCCGGCTATAAAGATAAAAAGCTGACTGGTGGAATCGTATTGAAATTCTTTTTTGTATTTCAATAGTGCTTTCAGAATTTCTGCTCTTGTTGGGTTTCGAAGAAATTCTGTTTTGAAAGAAAAATTCTCTCTTAATTCCTTTTCAATTGTACCGGCATCATTTACCGGGTTGCTTAACTGGCTCCATCCTTTGTTGCTATACTGGTTTGTACCAATAATAAGTGCCTGGTTTTTTATCGTGATCTGTTTTGTTGGCGCAGTTGTTTCTTCTTCTCCAGATCCACGGGTTTGCGATTTGGCATCGTTTGTAAAAAAGTATTCAAAATCCTTTTCATAACTCACACGTACAATTTGTTTAGTAGATGTTTGCTTGGCGTATGAGAGAAAAGAATTGTAAATGCCCGCTTCAAATTTCATTCGTTCGTTCAAAAAATTATACATAGAGGCACGGGGTGTTCCAACAAATGCAGTGGTCAACAAGCCGCCGGTTAAACCATCTTTATTTCTGGTTTCCATACCAAGGCCATTGTTATAAATAAAACATCTTTGTTTGGTGTTCAAGGCCATCTTTGCCGGATCTTTTTCAATAACAAGTTTCAAAAATTCGGGAATAAAATTTTCTCCATAGCCTGCGTCAAATATTAATAGCTGCTTATTGCATTGAATATCTGCAAGGAAAGATTTTAACGTAAAACTGTTGAGTGTTCTTGACAATTGATCGAATGAAATATAATCTCCTTTTTGCGATTGCTTTGATTCCACATTTACCCGGTCGTAAAGAGGCAAAATACAGGTAGAGCCAAGTGTCTCGTTCTTTAAATTAAATGCAAAGCCAGCATAATGAAATACCAGAACATCCTCCGGTTTGGCCATGTGTTTTATTTCGTCGAAAACTTGTTGCAGTTGTTTAAACGTAGCGTTTGAATTCGATAATGTAAAAATGATGGCAGATGAATCCTGCGAAAGATGTTTTACTGTACCACCCGGTGTACTGGTGTTTTTAATAAAAAGCGGGCCATTATTGAAAGCAGAATCTGTTTTGTAGTAATAGTAATTTGCAACCTGCTCAACATCATTACTGCAACCTGCTAATTTCGTTACTTGTTTATGATCAAAAAAAAGCGGCGGCTCATCCACTCCAATGCTAATGACATAGGTATACGATTTTTTTATCCCTTTAACGCCCGGTCCTTTTCTTGGCTGATGGGAAGAAAAAGCAAAACAAAAAAAGGATGCAAAAATGAATAATAACCGGAACGGTTTTTTACACAACATACGAATTGGTTTGGGTGCGTGTAATGTATAAATTTAATTCTACTTCCATGTTCTTTATTCCTATTTTAGTATAACATAAAACACTTAGCTATGCCAATACGTATGACAGACGATCCGCAGGATCAACAGGAACATCAAAGTAACGATGGTGGAGGCGGTGGAGGTTTTCCCGGTGGCGGAGGAAGAGGTGGAGGTGGCGGAGGTTTACTCAGCCTGTTACCATTGCTTTTGAGTTTGTTTGGGAAAGGTGGTGGTAAAGGGAAAGGAATTTTATTGTTACTGGTTGTAGCAGTGGGTGCTTATTTTGTATTGGGTAAAGGAGGTTGTAACATCAGTGATATTGCAAGTTTAACAACCGGCGGTTTTTTGGATCCCAAGCAATTTGAAAAAGCAGAGATCTATGAACCGTTGGCCGATGATAATACAAAAAATCCATTACCGGAATCAGCAAATCTGCAGCGTTTTTGTCCCACACCACAAAATCAGGGATCGCAGGGAAGTTGTGTTGCCTGGAGCAGTGCGTTTGCAGCACATACCATTCTTGAATCGGCACGAACAGGTAAGCAACCAAACGATGTTGCGTTCTCTCCTTCATTTATGTACAACCAGATTGGATTAGAAGGTTGTCAAGGTTCATATATCATCCGTGCAATGGAGTTTATGACCAAGCGTGGTGATGTGCCGTACGATCAGTTTCCTTATACTGATCAGGATTGTGAACGTCAACCGGATAATAGTTTGCAACAACAAGCCACGCAATTTCGGATGCGTGGTTTTAACCGTTTGAGTTTAGGCGATCGGAATGATGCAGTTGATCTGCGAGCCATCAAAGAAAATCTTGCACAAGGTGCACCTGTTGTAATTGGTATGATGGTGGGACAAAGTTTTATGCAACCAATGATGGGACAGGATGTGTGGATACCAGCAAGTGGAGATAGAAGTATGATGGGGTTTGGCGGCCATGCCATGTGTGTGGTTGGTTATGATGATAAAAAATATGGCGGTGCATTTTTAATTATGAACAGTTGGGGACAGGAGTGGGGCACGAATGGATTTGGATGGGTGCGTTACGGCGATTTCCAAACTTATGTGCGTGAAGCCTATGGAGTAAACCCAATGCATGCAGGAAATGAAAGTGCGCAGCAGTTTGCATGTGAAGTGGGTTTGGTGAGCGTGCAGTATGATGGCAAGAAAACAGTGGCAGGCGATTATATTTCGTTGCGAAGTATCGGAGGCAATCGTTTTGAAACAACATCACCCGTTCGTCCGGGCGATAAGTTTAAAATGGAGTTGAAGAATACAACGGAATGTTATGTATATGTGTTCGGTAAAGAAGTAGATGGCACGAGTTATACATTGTTCCCTTATCCACGAACTGATGATCCAACGAAAACAAAATATTCTCCGTTCTGCGGTATTACCGGTGTACGTTTATTTCCAAAAGATAAAAGTATGACCCCTGACAGTATTGGTATGGGTGGACGAGATGTGATTGCTGTGGTGATCAGTAAAAAAGAACTCGATTGGTATCAACTTAATCAACAGATCAGTGCGAACCCATCAGCTGATTTTGGCACAAGATTAAACAATGCCTTAGGAAGTTCATTGATACGAAATGTGCGTTACTCCGCAACCGGAAAAGGTGCTATGCGTTTTGATGTAACAGGCGATGCTAACAATGTAGTAGCTTGTATAGTTGAGGTAACAAAATAAATTCATGAAAGAATCCGCCGCACAGTTCATCAGGCAAATCAAACATCCGGTAAAAGGAAAGTTGTTTCTGTTGCTGAAACTCCCCTCTGCTTTTTTCAGCGGCGTCCGTATTCAATCCATTGATGAAGAACGATGTGTAGTAACGGTGCCGTATAAGTGGTTTTCGCAGAATCCATTCCGTTCAATATATTTCGCCTGCTTGGCGATGGCAGCTGAAATGACGACCGGTGTATTGGGATTGATGCAGATCATGGGACGCAAACCATCCGTATCAATGTTAGTGGTATCATTAGAAGCAAATTATTTTAAAAAAGCAACGGATGTAACAACCTTTGTATGTGAAGATGGGAAAGCAATTGAACAGTTGGTAGATGAAGCCATTGCAACAGGTGAAGCAAGAAGTATCAAAGCAAAATCTGTTGGCCGAAACAAAGCTGGAGAGATTGTTGCAGAGTTCTATATTACATGGTCATTCAAAGCAAAGAGTTAACTAAAAGGATCGTTTGAAAATGTATTTGCATTTTCAAATTTTCAAATTGAATCATTTTTCAAATTGTCTTTATGAAGCTTTCATTTCACGGAGCTGCACGTTGTGTTACAGGCAGCAAGCATATTCTTACACTCGTTAACGGGAAAAAATTATTACTCGATTGCGGACTGTTTCAAGGCATGGGGAAAGATACCGATGCAATGAACCGTCATTGGGGTTTTGATCCGGCAGAAATTGATTACATGATCCTGAGTCATGCACATATCGATCACAGCGGATTGATTCCGAAACTATGCAAAGACGGATACAAAGGTGATATACATTGTACCGATGCAACGGCAACGCTTACATCCGTGTTGTTGGAAGACAGTGCTGAGATACAGGAAGACGAAGTGAAATATGAAAACAAACGCCGGGCTGCTTCAAACATGCCTTATCTGCAACCCTTGTACACCATTGAAGATGCAAAAGCAGCCTTGGGGCGCTTTGTGCAGCAACGATATGGAGTTTGGTTTAAAGTAGGCGAAGGCATTGAAGCCATGTTTACAGATGCAGGACATATTATTGGCAGTTCCTGTGTACATATTAGAGTAACGGAGAACGGTAAAACAAAGTGTATTACATTTTCGGGTGATATAGGCCGTTATCGGGATGTGATCTTAAAATCACCGGAAGTATTTCCACAAGCTGATGTTATTATCATGGAGTCAACCTACGGTAACAGCCTGCACGATAATGCGGTGTCAACACCCGATCAGTTGTTACGATGGATTGAAAAAGCCTGTTTGCAAAAGAAAGGTAAGCTGATTGTACCTGCATTTAGCGTTGGACGTACGCAGGAATTATTATACGATCTGAATCAACTGGAACTGGAACGACGCTTACCTGATCTTGAGTACTTTGTAGATAGTCCGCTGAGTATTGAAGCAACACAAATTGTAAAGAGTTATCCCGGCTATTTCAATAAGCGTATTCAAAAAGTATTACAAACCGACAATGATCCATTTGGATTTAAAGGATTGAAGTTTGTGAAATCAGTAGAGGAATCAAAATTATTAAACTTTAAAAGCGGCCCATATGTGGTGATCAGTGCAAGTGGTATGGCCGATGCAGGACGAGTAAAACATCACATCAATAACACAATTGAAAACAGCCGTAATACTATTTTGCTCACGGGGTATTGTGAACCACGTTCATTAGGTGGAAAGTTATTAGATGGACGAAAAGAAGTGAAGATATTCGGCGTAGAAAAAGAAGTGCATGCAGAGATCGGACAAATTCGCAGCATGAGTGCACATGGTGATTATGAAGATATGAGTCAATGGCTGGCATGCCAGGATCCAAAACTCGTCGACAAATTATTTCTTGTGCATGGCGAGTACGATGTGCAGCATGCCTTTCAGCAACGCTTAATGCGTAAAGGATTTACAGATGTAGTAATTCCGGAAATGCATTTTGAAATAGGGATATAACAGAAAGCCCCCGGTAAACCAGGGGCCCAATTGAAAAATCCAATGAGGATTTTGGGTAAACTTGTAAAAGGTTAGCAAGAGGTAGCAGGTTAGCAACTGTCATAATTATACCAGAACCAGCAGCATCATAAAACAGGTCAGGCGGTTAACAACATTCACTTCTATGCAAAAAGGCGTTCAGGTGTTGTTGTTCTACGATGCGGATCTTGCGTAAACAAGTTGTGTTTTTTGAGTAAAAGGTGTAGGCGGTTAGCAACTTTGTTTGTCCGTACCAAGAGACCAATGAATATTTTTTACGGGCGAATTTGTTTTGTAGTTCTTACGTAAACCGGTTGCAGATTGGAATAACTGTGTGGGTTAGCCAACTTGTTGTTGATAAGGTCCAGCACGTTCTTTATTGTTGTTGTGATCGATTTCATGTTTTGTAGAGTTTGGGTAAACAAGTTGTGGTTTGAGTAAAAGGTGTAGGTGGTTAGCAACTTTGTTTGTCCGTACCAAGAGACCAAATAATATTTTTAAGTTTTACAATGTAGAGTTTGGGTAAACAAGTTGTGGTTTGGGTAAAAGGTGTAGGTGGTTAGCAACTTGTTTGTCCGTACCAAGAGACCAATTAATATTTTATAAATTTCGAAGTGGTGGAGGCAATAGAGCTGCTCACTTTCAAAATATAAGTTCCGCTGTTGAGCTGTTGTACCTGCAACTGTTGTACCTGTGCAGCATTCTTCGTTTGGAAACGTTGCATCAATAAACCGCTGCTGTTAAATACCTCGTAGGTTACAGCTTTATCCTGCCACTCGGTTGGGATCATTACACGCACTTCGTTTGCAACCGGGTTAGGGAATGTGCTGATGAGTACTTTTGTTTCTTCACTTGTCAAACGCACCATTCTTGTTTCAGAATAAGTGAATGTTCCATCAACATCAACCATTTTCAAGCGGTAGTACACAATTTTTGCTGTGCTGTTCTGTAAATTGTCTTTGTACTTGTAGCTGTATTCTGCATTTGAAGTGTTTTGTTCAGTAAACAGAACGGCAGCTTCAGTAAAACTTCTTGCATCTGTACTTTTTTCAATTACAAAGTGACTGAAGTTATAGTGGTTCGTTGTGGTCCAGCCCAATGTTGCATTTTTATCACGCAGCGTTGCCTGGAAGTTTATTAATGAAACCGGTAATGAAGAAGGCAGTGTATAGTTGAAGAAGTATAAACTGTATTGTCTGGAAGCATGCGAACCTGTGGTTGAATTTGTTCCGAATTTTACATCAAATGTTGAGATGTTGATACCGCTCACCTGGAACATTACTTCTGTTGCTGAAGTGCTGATGCCGCCAATTTCAACTCCAGCTGTATTACGGGCAATTACACGGTTGGTGCTGTTCTCCAGTTCAATGTGTGACACCGCATTCATTAAGGTTGATACGCCGTTATTCATGTTCAATTCGGCAAACTCTTTCACTTGATTGCTTCCATCAATATCAAGAATGTTGGCATTCAATGTGGGAAACAAAAACGGAAGACCGGTTGTAGTATTTTCAAACGCAAATGTGAAGGTTACAAACGATTCACCATGTCCACCTGATTTGATCAGTGGCTGAAAACCGCCATTATAACCAAACCCGTTTTCATCCATGTGTAAAATGGTGCTTCCGTTTTCGATATGGCTGATGGTTACAAACGCTCTTACGAACGGAGCCACATTGTCATAGCGATAAACAGCGCCCTGTTCAAGGTCGGTGCCACTCACTAATACCGGGTTGTTAAATGCTAATTGGGAGAAACTAACCTGAAAAATTACGGTTAGAGAAAGTACGAGCGCTACGGCTCTTTTTACTGTTGGGTAGAGGTACGACATTATTTTTTGTTTTAATAGGGATCGAATCGGTACAGGCCTTTTGGAACGGATCTAATGATTCTTACTACTCGTCTGCTGGATTAACTATCAATTCGTCTAAGGGTATCTGCTTATCTGGAACAAAGTTGCACCGAGTTTTTAACATGTGCAATAGTAGAACTACGACTTGGTATACGTTAAACTACGCAACCGTAATTTTCACACATCAAATGCATTGAAAATCAAGCGATATGATCGAAGAAAAATTTAAAAATAGTTGAAAAGTATTTTGAAAAATCCTGAAACCTGGGTGCTTGCGATACATTTTAGTGTTCATTTTCTGCAAAATTCACCACGTAAAAACTGGGGAGGTGTTGTAATTATGCTGTTGTTTTTCCCAACATCACCGTATTATTTCAGGAGGAGTGAGTTGAGTGAGGAAACATGAACAGGATGAGAGTTGATTTGTAAAGAACCTGTGTAATTCAGTTTAGAAAGAAATGGAAGTTTTGCCTGTATTAATCTGGAGTTCCGGGTAGACGAGGGTTCTTAAACAAAAAAGCCCCGCTGTTTGCGGGGCTTTGTACCACGTACGGGATTCGAACCCGTGATTCCTCCGTGAAAGGGAGGCGTCTTAACCCCTTGACCAACGCGGCGTTGTTTTTTGGGAGTGCAAAGATAGGATTGGGCATGTTACCTCCCAAACAATTTTCAAGATTTTATTCCAGCCCTTGGCAAGCATCCTAAACCTGCACATCTATTCCAATGAACGGAATCGTTTGTGTGAACATGTTTATCTGCTTCAATCCAAAAACTAACGGTGTTTAATCTGTAATCTCGTTACCTTCGCAGCGCATTTTTATAACTACTAAATTTAATTTCTCATGAGCACAGTTAAAGTTGCGATTAATGGATTTGGACGTATCGGACGACTGGTTTACCGCCAGATCTCTAAAATGGAAGGCATTGATGTAGTGGCGATCAACGATCTTACTTCTCCCAAGGTATTAGGACATTTATTGAAATATGATACTGCACAGGGTCGCTTTGATGCAGATGTAAAGAGCACCGAAAACTCCATTATCGTAAACGGCGATGAGATCAAGATCTATGCACAAAAAGATCCTGCACAAATTCCATGGGGCGCACACCAGGTAGATGTAGTGCTTGAGTGTACAGGTTTCTTTGCTGATAAAGCAAAAGCTGAAGGACATATTGCAGCCGGTGCAAAGAAAGTGGTGATCAGTGCACCTGCAACAGGTGATCTCAAAACGATTGTATTTAATGTAAACCACAGTATTCTTGATGGAAGCGAAACAGTGATCAGCTGTGCAAGCTGTACAACAAACTGTTTGGCTCCAATGGCACAGGTGCTGGAAGAGAAATATGGTATTGTGAATGGTTTAATGACAACTGTACACGCTTATACAAATGATCAGAATACACAGGATGCTCCACATCCAAAAGGGGATCTTCGTCGTGCACGTGCAGCCGCTCAAAACATTGTACCGAACAGCACAGGTGCAGCCAAAGCAATTGGATTGGTATTGCCAAGCCTGAAAGGTAAACTGGATGGCAGTGCACAACGTGTACCAACACTTACCGGTTCATTAACAGAAGTAACTGCCTTGTTGGGTAAAAAAGTAACGGTGGAAGAAATTAATGCAGCAATGAAAGCAGCAGCAAACGAAAGCTTTGGTTATACTGAAGATGAACTTGTGAGCAGCGATATCATTGGCACAAGCTTCGGTTCGTTGTTTGATGCAACACAAACAAAAGTGCAGAATGTAGGCGAAACACAATTGGTGCGTGTGGTTAGCTGGTACGATAATGAAATGAGTTATGTAAGCCAGTTGGTTCGTACACTTCACTATTTTGCAAAATTGATCAAGTAAATATGTTGGTGAATACAAAACTGTTAAAGGGATATTTCTTATGGAGTATCCCTTTTTTCATACTGGCCTGTAACGATGGGCCAAGTACTGCTGCTTTTTTACCACCCGATCCCAAGAACTGTGAGTGGTATGTAAAGCAGGAAAAAAAGGAAACAACCACCGGTAATAAACTGGGCTTGTATGCGCTTCGTTTTTATCCTGATGGAACGTACACGCTCTGTGCCGATCTGTTGTTTGAGCAGGGCAAATGGTCGTACGACGCAGCAAAAAAAATCCTGGTGCTTGTTCCCGCTATCAAAACAGAAGAACTTACGGAACGCTATCTGCTCGATCAGAAACCGGATGCAGGCAAAACACAATTCAGCTTCTTCCAAACCTATCCACCCGATAAAGCAAACCCGGATGAACTCGTGAATGTGTTTGCCATCACCAATCGTTCCGCTGCTGATCCGTTCAAAGCAGAAATGCATAAATGGCGATCAAAACCAACGCAGCAGGAAACTGAAGCACAGATCAAACAACGGGTTGTTGCTTATCTGCAATTTATGTTGGCATTATATCAACATGCGGCCGATAACGATCTGGAAAATCCGGGTGGCAACTGGTATCCGCAGCCCATCAAATTTTACAGCAACAAAGTGAGTATGGCGTATGAAAATGAACTGAGCGATTGGTACAGTTGTTTTTTCAGTAAAGAAGATGCAGTGAAAGGATATCAACTCATCAGTGGTGCGTTGATGAAGGTAAAGATCGAAGGCGAAGATGATGTGCGTCGTAACATCAACTGCCTGCAACAATTATTAAAAACAATACAATCATAAATTAGCTCTGGTATTTTCATCGGGCAAGGAATAACTTCGCTCAACACTTATTCAAATAAAAAACTATTGCATATGAGTACATTTTCAAACCATAATTTCTCCGGACAAAAAGCATTGATCCGTGTTGACTTTAACGTGCCGCTTGATAAGCAGACACAAGCGATCACTGATGATACAAGAATGACAGCCGCTATTCCCACCATCAAAAAAATTCTGAACGACGGTGGAAGTGTTATTTTAATGAGTCATCTCGGCCGGCCAAAAGAAGGACCGGAAGAAAAGTATTCCTTAAAACATGTCATCAGTCATTTGGCTGCACTACTTGGCGGCAACACACCCGTGCTGTTTGCCAACGATTGTATTGGAGAGCAGGCGTACTTAACCGCAAGCATGATGAAACCCGGCGAAGTATTGTTGCTGGAGAATCTCCGGTTTTACAAAGAAGAAGAAAAAGGCGATAAAGCATTTGCTGAAAAACTCAGCAAGCTGGGCGATGTATATGTAAATGATGCATTTGGTACAGCTCACCGTGCACATGCATCTACTGCCGTAATAGCCGACTATTTTGCTGCCGATAAAAAAATGTTCGGCTTACTGATGGAAGGCGAAGTGATGGCAGCTGAAAAAGTATTGCTGAAAGCTGAGAAGCCTTTTACCGCCATTATTGGTGGCGCTAAGGTGAGCGATAAAATTCTGATCATTGAAAACTTACTGGAACGGGCAACCGATATTATCATTGGCGGAGGTATGGCCTATACGTTTATGAAAGCCATGGGTGGTGTAATTGGTAATTCGTTATGTGAAGATGACCGGTTAGATACAGCGAAGGATATTCTTGAAAAAGCAGAGGCCAAAGGTGTTCGCATTCATCTTCCCAGCGATTCTGTAATTGCCGACAAGTTTGCAGCCGATGCCAATACGTCAACCGCTCCGAGTAATCATATCCCTGATGGATGGATGGGGCTTGATATTGGTACCAATGCATGTGAGCAGTTTCGCAATGTATTGCTGCATTCAAAAACCATTTTATGGAACGGCCCAATGGGTGTATTTGAAATGGAGAAATTCCAACACGGAACAAAAACCATTGCACAGGCTGTGGCTGAAGCTACCAGCAATGGCGCATTTTCGTTAGTAGGTGGTGGCGATAGTGTGGCGGCGGTAAACGATTTCGGATACACTGATAAGGTAAGTTATATCTCAACCGGTGGCGGTGCCATGCTGGAGTTTTTTGAAGGAAAACAACTGCCGGGCATTGCTGCAATTAAATGATCGCATACTCACCCTTTTGCGGGTTTTACAGCTGAGCGGATGGCCCTATTTTGTTCATAAAAACAATGAACAAAATTTTCGTTAAACTGATGTTTTTGTTGCTGCCCGTATTTGCCGGGGCGCAACGTATTGTGTCAATTGAGCACAACGGCAAAAAGTACGAAGTGCTTGATATGACCCAAACAGGAAAAATAACCTGGGGTGGATATGATGAAATTGGCGATGCTGTGCGCAGTGAAGATGATGGTGCAGCCAACACGCAGGCAATTGTAAAATTTGTGGGGGCTAATAAAGGTTTTGATGGAAAGGCTTACGCAGCAAAGGTTTGTGATACTTCCCGGTATGCCGGTAAAACAGACTGGTACCTGCCATCTAAAAGCGAAGTAGATGCAGTATTTGATAATATCACAAAATTCGGTTTTGAGGAACGGATTAGTTTGTGGACATCTACGGAGGCCAACGGAACACAGGCTGTATCAAAATACCTCTATTCAGGCGCATTTTATAATGTACAGAAAGTGGATGAGTACCATTTCGTTTGTATCCGGAAAGTAAATTGAATCGAATTGCGTTTATACAACGACAGGGTGTCAGCTTTTTAAAGTCGGCACCCTTTGTGTTCAGTAAAATTCATCGTTGCAAGTAAAATGTTTCGATTAAATTTAATGCGACGAAACAACGCCGTATCAAGTGGAAGCATTTTACAAACAGCATTGTAACATTTACAACAATTATCACACTCATCATTAAATAAACAAACAGAACATGAAAACCGGAAGTATCATCACCATCGTCGTATTAGTACTTGTAGCCTTTATTGGCTTCAGAGGCTGCAGCGGTTACAATGGATTGGTAAAGCAAGACGAAGTAGTAAAAGAGAAATGGAACAACGTGCAAAGTGATTACCAGCGCCGTGCTGATCTGATCCCCAATTTGGTGAACACAGTAAAAGGCGAGGCAAACTTTGAACAGCAAACATTGATCAATGTAATTGAAGCACGTTCCAAAGCAACCAGTGTAAAAGTAGACCCTTCAAATATTACTCCTGAAAAGCTTGCTGAATTTCAACAGGCACAAAGTGGTGTAAGCAGTGCCTTGAGCCGTTTATTGGCAGTGGTTGAAAATTATCCCAACCTCAAAGCCAATGAAGGTTTCCGCAACCTGCAAACACAGCTGGAAGGAACGGAGAACCGAATTAAAGTTGCACGCAACGAATTTAATGAAGCGGTAAGAGTTTACAACACAGGTGTACGTTCATTCCCCATGAATTTGTTTGCGGGTATGTTTGGTTTCAAAACAAAAGAAGGTTTTGCGGCAGATCCCGGCAGCGATAAAGCACCTGAAGTAAAATTCTGATAACAGCAATATGGGCATTTTTTCTTTCTTCAGTAAAAAGCAAGACTGGTTTACACCCGAAGAGCACGCATCCATTGTAAATGCGATCCGTGTTTCGGAGAAACGTACATCCGGAGAGATCCGTGTGTTCGTGGAAAGCCGCTGCAGTTTTGTTGATCCTGTTGACCGTGCTGCTGAAGTGTTTTTTGGATTGAAGATGGAAAAAACAGATGACCGTAATGGTGTGTTGCTTTACATTGCCATGAAAGACCATCAACTGGCGGTGTTTGGCGACAGTGGTATTCACGAAAAAGTAGGTACCGCTTTCTGGAACAACGAAGTACAGCAAATGCTTTCGAGTTTCAGCAAACACAGTTATGCGGAAGGGATTGTAAAAATCATTACCGACATTGGTGATGCATTAGTAGCCCATTTCCCCTACGAGAATGAAGACAGGAATGAATTACCAGACGACATCGTTTTTGGACGATAGCAACACATGAAGATTTTCCAATTAACCATACTTTCTTTTTTATTCCTTGCCTTCGGCTTAACGTTACAGGCGCAGGGAATCGAAAAGTATATCCCGACGGTTCCCAACCCTGCAAAGCTGGTGAACGATTATATTGATGTGCTTACACCCGAGCAGGAACAGGCGCTTGAACAAAAGCTGGTGGCCTACGACGACAGTACATCGAACCAGTTTGTAATCATCACCATTGGCGACATTGGCGATTATGATATAGCCGATTTTGCGGTTGCCCTTGGCCGTAAGTGGGGCGTGGGCGGTAAGGAATTCGATAACGGATTGGTGCTTGTGGTGTTGATCCCAACCGATGGACGCAAGCGGCAGGTGTGGATCGCTACAGGTTATGGATTGGAAGGTGCTATTCCTGATATTACAGCAAAGAAAATTATTGAAGCCGATATCATTCCCAATTTTAAAGCCAATGATATTTACCGTGGACTGGACGAAGGTACCAGCGACCTGATGCGTGCAGCAGCAGGTGAATACAAAGCACCGGCCGGTTACAGCAATCGTAAAAAAGGAAAAGGTGGCGGCAGTATACTGGGCGCCATGATCATGTTCATCGTCATTATGATCATCATTTCCAACATCAACAAACGTGGCGGCGGTGGTATGATGAGCCGCAGAGGGTATCGCCGTTGGGAGAATAGTGTTCCGCCTATCTGGTTTGGCGGAGGTGGCGGCGGCTGGGGCGGCGGAAGCAGCGGCGGTGGCGGAGGAGGATTTGGCGGCTTTGGTGGTGGAAGTTTTGGCGGCGGTGGAGCCGGAGGTAGCTGGTAAAAAAAATTGAAAAAAATGCCCATGGTTTACATGGGCATTTTTATTTCAAGTACACGTTCATCTCGATTGTTCCAGCCACATAAAGCTGGTAATGGTTGAAGATGAGTAATGAATAAAAAGCTGAAAGCTGTCTGTAGTTTGCCACAACAGACAGCTTTCATAACACGACAAAAGCCCGAAATTCATCTCTATATTTAATAGGAAGATTCTTTCACAGACGAGTCTTCCACACCAAAACGTTCACTGCGAGTCGGAGCTGCCAGACGTTGCCTTAGAAGTGCGAAGACTCGGTGGCGAAGAAAAATTGGCAGTTCGATTAATAAAGATAAATCTGTTAAGCGGGATGAAGTATAAAAAAGTAATAATTGCTCTGGTCTTAATAACTATTATTGTTTGTATTTATTTGCTAAGCTGTCCATCTCAAAAGAAAGTTATCAAAAAGAATTTTGGTAGTCTAACTGAGAAAATTGACCCTGATATTGTTTTAATCAATGTAGAAGAGGAGGACAGAGCATTTATTGGTAAGCTACTTAAAATTGTAGATAGTTGTAAACCAATTTTAATTGGAATTGATGTGTTTTTTGAAATCGAAAAGGATCCAATTCAGGATTCAATATTAATGCAAGCTTTTAAGGAGATTGACAATGATATTTTGGCGTGCAAACTTGATTCAGCAGGAAAACCCATAATGCCTATTGTTAAGTTTAGTTCGTTTGTAACTGACGTGGGTCTTGCGAATGTTCAAGCATTGGAGGGTATAGCAAGTTTTAAAACTCCACTCGGAGTTATTGATACTACTATTCATAAATCATTCGAATTAAAAATTATTGAAAGGTGGAAGACAGGATTTAAGCATCGTATTAAAGTGAATCAAGTTATTCCAATTAAATTCACGAGAACTTTGGAGCAATTTATTCATTTTAATGGGGGAGTATTAACTACAAAAGAACATTGGAGTTTTTTAAAGAATAAAATTGTAATAGTTGCCTATTTGGGTCCAAGTAATGAGGATAAATTTTTTACCCCAATTCGTTTTTCTACTCGGCAAAATGATAATAATCCTGACACCTATGGAGGCGTTATTATTGCAAATACAATACGGACAATTTTAGAATATGAAATTAAGTAGGGTAATTGCCGTCCTACTTAATGGGCGAGTGTCAGGAGGTCTTGTGTATTTGGTTGGTGGCACTTGATGTAAATAGGTGGAGAAGTCTTTTGCCGCTTTTTGGTATGCTAATGATACAAGTACGCCGCACCGTTGGTTTCAAGATTATCCAGACGCAGCTCAAATTAATCAGCTTTTTTGCTGCAGCATTGGGGCATGGCTTATTAGCAACACAAAAAAATAGCGGACACGGCGCCGCTATTTTTTTGTGTTGCTGTTGGTATTGCTGCCGATTAAAACTACCGCAGCCGTTGTTGCGTGTTTTTCACCAACAACGAGATCAAGGCTATGAAGTCGAAAAGTTTTTCGACGCAGAGTCTCCCAACTTGAACTTTCACATGCGATGTGTCAGATAGGCCCGTGTGTTGTTTTTGTGGAACTCACCGCCGAACGTGTTCCGACGCTGCGATAAGAATCATAAACTGCAAACAACCTTATCCAAACAAAAAGGCGGTTCGCAAGAACCGCCTTTTACTCGTCATTCGTTATTCATCACTTCATCTTACTCTTAATATAATCAATCTGTTCCTGCAATGCATTCACATCTTCACCTGCTTTCTTCAAGGTTTCTTTTTTACCGATAATGGTTTTGAGAAAGTTCTCAAACACAGGACCCAAGCCATATTGCTCCGGAATGGCTTCACGGAACTTTACAATTTCATCCACACCACGTTTTACTTTTTCGGTATTCTTCATATTGCCGAGTAAGTTGGCGTAGGTGGCAGTTAAATTAAACTTCGCCTGCGATAAGCCCATGCTGCTGTATGCTTTGGTAATTTCGTCAAACGAATTTTCATCGCCACTTTTGATCAATGTGGTGGCAACTGCTTCCAGCAAATTCCCTTTCATCGGTTGTTTCGCTAAACGTTTCGCCTCTGTTAAAGCAGCAGGCGGATCCAATTTTTCCAACGCCAGTAAAGCGGCAGCACTTACTGAATACGACGAATCGTTAACGGCCGACTGGAACAGATTTTTGTAATTCGGTTTCTTCAGGTTACCCAATACTTCTATCGCTTTGCTCCGTACAATACGGCTTGCATCTTTTTGTGCCATTGATGCAATCATTGTTTCAGTAGCTTCAAGTACCGATGATTTTTTGAGATCTACTTTGCCCAATGCAAAATTGCGAAGGCCACTGTACTTATCATTGATTGCTTCTCTTAATAGAGCAACAGCTTTTTCATCATCTTGTTTCTTCGCTGCAAAATCAATCGCTTCTCTTCTGTCGAGATACAAACCTGCGTGTTTGTATTGATGGATATATTCGTCCAGTGTTTTGTTTTCTTTCTTAACGGCAAGTAATACTTTGTCGCCGTCAAAATTCACCAGATCAGGTTTTGTTGAAACAGTGAATGAGAATGTATCCACTGCATTTTTCACCCAAACCTGCTCACGTGTTTTCTTGCTTCCGTTATAAATGTCAATAGCAACCGGCAATTGAAACAGTTTATCTTTTTGCGTTTGTTTTACAATTACGTTTACTTGTTTGGTTGCTTCATTATAACTGTAGTTAATGTCGAGCATTGGATGTCCAGCACCAAAATACCATTGGTTAAAGAACCAGTTCAGATCTTTACCGGTCACTTCTTCAAATGCCAAACGCAATTGATGTGCTTCTGCTGTTTTGTATTTGTGTGTCGTTAAATACAAGTTGAGCGATTTAAAGAACGCACTGTCGCCAACATAATTCCGCAGCATGTGTAAAATGCGTCCGCCTTTGTTATAGCTTACGGCATCAAACATATCTTCTTTATCGCTGTAGTAAAAACGAACCAGATCTTTTTGTTCGCTGCCACTTCCCAAATAACCTTGCATGGCACTGTAATGCGTTGCATCGGCTTTGTCTTTGCCGTATTTGTATTCATCCCACAGGTATTCGCTGTAGTTGGCAAACGATTCGTTGAGTGTTAAGTTGCCCCAGCTTTCAGTAGTTACATAATCACCAAACCATTGGTGAAACAATTCGTGTGCAATGGTTCCTTCCCATGCATTTCCATCCAACAATTCACGGGCATCCTGTTGTGCACTTTCCTGATGGAGAGTAGCGGTTGTATTTTCCATAGCACCACTAACATAATCACGTCCCACCATTTGTCCGTATTTTACCCAAGGGTATTCAACTCCTGTGATCTTTGAGAAATATGTCATCATCTCCGGAGTGTTACCGAATATTTTTTTAGCAACCGATGCATACTCTTTATCTACATAGTAACTCACTTCTTTTCCTTTCCATGTTTCTTTGATCACGGCAAAATCACCGGCACCTACAAAAAACAGATAGGGCGAATGGGGTTGGTCCATTTTCCAGTAATCGGTACGTGTACCATTGCCCGCAGGTTTTTGACTCACGAGTTTACCATTGCTGAGTGTAACCCATTTAGCAGGAACGGTTAAATAAAATTCCTGTGTGGTTTTTTGATTGGTCTTATCGATCGTTGGACACCATACACTGGTAGCTTCTGTTTCACCTTGTGTCCATATTTGTGTAGGCTTGTCTTTTTCTTCTCCTTTTGGATTGATGAAGTACAAACCTTTTGCATCAGTAATGGCGGCACTACCGGCAGTTTTAAAGTCGTTCGGTTTTGCTGTGTACTGAATGTATACGGTGTAAGCTTCGCCTCCTTTGTAAACTTTGTCGAGTGTTACTTTCAATAACAAACCATCATAGTCGTATTTCAGTTTTATTCGTGCGGTTCCTTTCTGTACAGCAACATCATTGATGTCCATTCCTTTTGCATCAAGCACCAATGTATTGCTTGGGTAGAAATGTGGTTTCAATGTGAGCCATACCTTGCCATTGAGTTGTGCATTGGGTACATCAAAGCTGGCCTCTAATTTGGTGTGTTGTAGTGCATGTGTTTTTTCGGGGGTAGCACGGTACAGTTTTTTCCAGCTTGTATCAGCTTGTTCGGGTGCCTGTGCGTAGCTTGTTGCAACCGATAGCATTAGCAAGCCAATAACGGTAAGATTTCTTTTCATCGCTTTTTTCATTGTGTTTTTGTTGATCAAGATCGTTGTCATCCAAAACGCATCGAATGCGGTCTTTGAATTTGGAATGACTTTTTTTGAAATTTGGATTGTAAAGATAAAGGGGCACATGTTACAGGTTTCAGAAATTGACAAATGGTTTGTGAATCGGATAAACAAAAAAAATTAGCTTTGTTACTATGCGAAAGTTATTGATCAGCAGATTTGTACTCGTGGCGTTGTTGTTAGCCGCAGTTGGAATACAGGCGCAGGCGCAGTTGAATCATTTCATTTATCTACAAACAGATAATCAGCAGCCGTTCTATGTGAAATATAACAACCGGATCATCAGCTCCTCCGCAACGGGGTACCTGATTCTGTCGAAGTTGAAAGGCGGTCAGGTTGATTTTGCGGTCGGGTTTCCGAAGTCAGATCAGCAGGAGCAGCAGTTTCAATGTAATATTGAACAGGCCGATAAAGGATTTCTGATCAAGAATTTTAATGAAAAAGGGTGGGGGCTGTACGACTTGCAGAGTTCCTCTGTACTTTATGCGGCTGTAAAAACAGACCCCAAAATCAATACCAGTAATGTTTCGGTACCACCTGCGAACGATCCGTTTTCCAATATGCTTTCAAAAGTTACACAGGATAGCACAGTCAAAACAGTGAATGTTGTAAAGGAGCCGGTAGTGGAAAAGCCTGCCGTTGTGAATGTCCCAACGCCTGTGGTAACGACACCTGCAACAACCCCTGTAAAAGATTCAATTACAACTATACAAACAACTACGGAATCTGAAAAGCCAAAGGAGCAGCCGGTTGTCAACGAACCTGTATGGATAGCCCCGGCAAAAACGCCGGTAAAACAAATCCGTAAGTTTGAAAGTCGTGAAGGAAATGATTATGTGTTTGAAGTACAGGAATCCAACGGCGTAAGAGATACCGTACGGTTGTTTATTGAAAAGGACAGTACCCCCATTCCGCAGGTGGTAGTACCGGTCCAACCCGAAGTTGTGAAAGATACCGTTGCTGTTGTGCCTCCACAAACCAAAGAAGAACCTGTAAAGGTTGAAGCGAAAAAAGATTCAATTCAGGTAGTAGTTCCCAAAAAAGAGGAAACGGTTGAAAAGAAAGAAGAAATTGTTCAACCGGTTGTTCCTCCTGTTCAAAAAACAGAGCCGCAAGGATTGCCAAATAGTAACTGCAAGAACTTTGCAACCGAAGATGATTTGATCAAACTCCGCCGCAGAATGGCTTCGCAAAGCAAAGATGAACAAATGATCAATGAGGCGAAGAAAGCTTTTCAGAAGAATTGTTTTACTTCAGCCCAGTTGAAGAACCTCTCTGTTCTTTTCCTCAGTGATGAGGGCCGTTACCGTTTCTTTGATGCGGCCATGCCCTTTGTAACTGATTTCTCCAACTTCAAAAGTCTGGGCGAAACAATTCTGGATGAGTATTATAAGAAGCGTTTTTTAGCGCTGCTCCCCAATCAATAAGCTTATGCCACGTTATTTTCTGGAACTCGGTTACAGGGGAGAGCACTTTAGTGGCTTCCAGGTGCAACACAATGCTGTAACCATTCAATCTGAAATGGAGCGTGCTTTACACGTCTTTTTTCGGGAGAACATAGCCCTTACGGGTTCCTCACGTACTGATGCGGGTGTGCATGCACTGCAGAATTTTTTCCATTTTGATCGGGAGAAACCCTTTCCCCAAGAGGCGATTTATAATCTCAATGCCATCCTCCACAACGATATTGTGGTACGCTCAGTTCGGGAGGTAACCCCCGATGCTCATTGCCGCTTCCATGCTACGGCACGAACGTATCAGTATTATATCTATCATACCAAAAACCCTTTTTTGCAGGACAGAGCCTGGTATTTCCCCTACCCGGTAAACAAAGAATTATTGGATCAATGTGCTGGAATGGTGCGGCAAAATCAAAATTTCCTGGCCTTTTCAAAGCGGAATACACAGGTGAAAACCTTTCATTGCCAGATAGTTGAAAGCTATTGGCATGAGGAGAATGGTTGTTTGGTATACAATGTAGAAGCAAACCGATTTTTGCGAGGTATGGTGCGAGGATTGGTAGGAACAATGCTCCGGGTAGCACGTGGAGGGATGAAATTGGATGAGTTTGAAGCACTATTGCGGGGGGGTGAGTATTCCGCCGCAGATTTTTCGGCACCTGCAAAAGGCTTGTTTTTGATGCATGTGAGCTATCCTGCCACCTTGTTTGTAAACCCCTGAAAAAAAAGTTTCAACTGCAAGCCTTGCCAGTAAAGGATTTCAGCTTTTTCTGTAAAAAAGAAGCAAAAAAGTTTGGATTGTAAATCACCTAGCCCTTACCTTTGCAACCCGCTTCGAAAAAAGGGGAATAGTTCTTCAAAAGGTGATCTCTTCTTTCTCTATTACAACATTGTTTCTGAATCATTTATCAGAAAATAAATTGAAAATAAACAAAGAAAAATTTGGTGGATTCGAAAAGCCGCTTACCTTTGCAACCCGCTTTGAAAAAAGCGAAAGTTCTTCAAAAGGTTTTCTGCAAAACAATTCACAACAAAACGAATTTTTCTACAGTGTAATTCGACAAAAAAAGTTGAAAATAAACAAAGAAAAATTTGGTGAATAAAATTAGCCACTTACCTTTGCACTCCCATTCAAAAAATGGGAAACGAAAAACGAAAAAAGATCTTTGAAAGTTTGAAAGCAACAGCAACGTTTTAATTAATTAGAACGGGTAAATTTTAAGTGTAACATAATTCGAATTTGAACTGTTAATTCTTGAGAATTAATAGTCAGTATCAAACAACATTTACAATGGAGAGTTTGATCCTGGCTCAGGATGAACGCTAGCGGCAGGCTTAATACATGCAAGTCGTGGGGCAGCAGGTTTGTAGCAATACAGATGCTGGCGACCGGCAAACGGGTGCGGAACACGTACGCAACCTCCCTCCAACTGGAAGATAGCCCACCGAAAGGTGGATTAATACTCCATAACATATTAGAGTGGCATCACTTTGATATTAAAGCTCCGGCGGTTAGAGATGGGCGTGCGTCTGATTAGGTAGTTGGCGGGGTAACGGCCCACCAAGCCTGCGATCAGTAGCTGATGTGAGAGCATGATCAGCCACACGGGCACTGAGACACGGGCCCGACTCCTACGGGAGGCAGCAGTAAGGAATATTGGTCAATGGACGCAAGTCTGAACCAGCCATGCCGCGTGAAGGATTAAGGTCCTCTGGATTGTAAACTTCTTTTCTCTGGGACGAAACCCCCTGTATCCACAGGGCCTGACGGTACCAGAGGAATAAGCACCGGCTAACTCCGTGCCAGCAGCCGCGGTAATACGGAGGGTGCAAGCGTTATCCGGATTCACTGGGTTTAAAGGGTGCGTAGGTGGACATTTAAGTCAGTGGTGAAATCTTTGGGCTTAACCCGAAAACTGCCATTGATACTATTTGTCTTGAATTCTCTGGAGGTAAGCGGAATATGTCATGTAGCGGTGAAATGCTTAGATATGACATAGAACACCCATTGCGAAGGCAGCTTACTACGGAGACATTGACACTGAGGCACGAAAGCGTGGGGATCAAACAGGATTAGATACCCTGGTAGTCCACGCCCTAAACGATGATTACTCGACATTAGCGATATTACTGTTAGTGTCTAAGCGAAAGCATTAAGTAATCCACCTGGGAAGTACGACCGCAAGGTTGAAACTCAAAGGAATTGGCGGGGGTCCGCACAAGTGGTGGAGCATGTGGTTTAATTCGATGATACGCGAGGAACCTTACCTGGGCTAGAATGCATTTTGACCGCAGGTGAAAGCCTGTTTTGTAGCAATACACAATTTGTAAGGTGCTGCATGGCTGTCGTCAGCTCGTGCCGTGAGGTGTTGGGTTAAGTCCCGCAACGAGCGCAACCCCTATCTTTAGTTGCCATCAGGTAATGCTGGGAACTCTAAAGAAACTGCCGTCGTAAGACGTGAGGAAGGAGGGGATGATGTCAAGTCATCATGGCCTTTATGCCCAGGGCTACACACGTGCTACAATGGGGGGGACAAAGGGCTGCCACTTAGCGATAAGGAGCTAATCCCAAAAACCCTCTCTCAGTTCAGATTGGAGTCTGCAACTCGACTCCATGAAGCTGGAATCACTAGTAATCGTATATCAGCAATGATACGGTGAATACGTTCCCGGACCTTGCACACACCGCCCGTCAAGCCATGGAAGCTGGGTGTACCTAAAGTCGGTAACCGCAAGGAGCCGCCTAGGGTAAAACTAGTGACTGGGGCTAAGTCGTAACAAGGTAGCCGTACCGGAAGGTGCGGCTGGAATACCTCCTTTTTAGAGTACGCTTTTTTACTGCTGTTGCTTTTCTTCTTTCAAACATTAAGTTCTTATATGTATTATTCGGCCAGTTGCTATGGATTCGTAGAGGCCAATTGGCTATTGTTAAATAGATCCGTAGCTCAGCCTGGTTAGAGCACTACACTGATAATGTAGGGGTCCCCAGTTCAAATCTGGGCGGGTCTACAATAACCTCGGGGGGTTAGCTCAGTTGGCTAGAGCATCTGCCTTGCACGCAGAGGGTCATCGGTTCGACTCCGATATCCTCCACGAAAATTAGTTCTTTATTTGATGTTGACTTTCAGGTCTGATGATTCGTAATCATAACATCAGCTTTTCATTTGAACGTGAGTTTGATTGATTAAGTTCTTTGACATATTGGGATAAAACAAGTTGTAATTGTTTAGTAAGGCGATTTTAGTAATAACTCTTTTAAAGCGAATAAGGGCGTATGGTGGATGCCTAGGGTCTGAGAGGCGATGAAGGACGTGGTAAGCTGCGATAAGCTTCGGGGAGCTGCACACAAGCATTATATCCGAAGATTTCCGAATGGGAAAACCCAGCACACTGAAGGTGTGTTATCCGAAAGGAAGCCAACCTCCTGAACTGAAACATCTAAGTAGGGAGAGGAAAAGAAAATAACAATGATTCCCTGAGTAGTGGCGAGCGAAACGGGAAGAGCCCAAACTTGAGCGGCGTGCCGCTTGAGGGTTGTAGGACTGCATTTAGAAATTCTCATCAAATTGAACCTTCTGGAAAGTTGGGCCATAGCAGGTGATAGCCCTGTAGATAGAAATTGAGAAGGACGAGCAGTATCCTGAGTAAGGCGGGACCGGAGGAATCCTGCCTGAATCTGCCGGCACCATCCGGTAAGGCTAAATACTCCTCAGACACCGATAGTGAACCAGTACCGTAAGGGAAAGGTGAAAAGTACCCCGAAACAGGGGAGTGAAATAGTACCTGAAACCGTACGCCTACAAGCGGTCGGAGTCCAGCAATGGATGACGGCGTGCCTTTTGCATAATGATCCTACGAGTTACTCCTCACTGGCGAGGTTAAGTTCTTAAGTAACGGAGCCGAAGCGAAAGCGAGTCCGAATAGGGCGCTTAGTCAGTGGGGGTAGACGCGAAACTTTGTGATCTATCCATGGGCAGGTTGAAGTTCTGGTAACACAGAATGGAGGACCGAACTCATGAGCGTTGAAAAGCTCTGGGATGACCTGTGGATAGGGGTGAAAGGCCAATCAAACTGAGAGATAGCTCGTTCTCCCCGAAATGTTTTTAGGAACAGCCTCGGATTTAAGAAGTGTGTTAGAGGTAGAGCTACTGATTGGGCTAGGGGGCTTCACCGCCTACCAAACCCTGACAAACTCCGAATGCTAACACATATCTCCGGGAGTGAGGCTGCGGGCGCTAAGGTCCGTGGCCGAGAGGGAAATAACCCAGATTAGCAACTAAGGTCCCTAATACGTAGTTAAGTTGAACAAACGAGGTGAGACTTCTATAACAGCCAGGATGTTTGCTTGGAAGCAGCAATTCATTTAAAGAGTGCGTAACAGCTCACTGGTCGAGAGGTCTTGCGCGGAAAATGATCGGGCATCAAACTACGAACCGAAGTTCTAAAATTGTACTTGTACAATTGGTAGGGGAGCATTGAAATCTGCTGCGAAGGTGTCTGGTGATGGATGCTGGAGCGATTTCAAAAGAAAATGTAGGAATGAGTAGCGATAAAAGTAGTGAAAAACTACTTCGCCGAAAGTCCAAGGTTTCCTGATCAATGTTAATCAGATCAGGGTTAGTCGGGTCCTTAGGGAAAGCCGAAAGGCGCACCTGATGGAAAGTTGGTTAATATTCCAACACTTGCTTTTGTTTCGATGGAGTGACGGGGTAGTGAAAGATCCGCGGACGTACGGAAGTGTCCGTTAAAGCGTGTAGATATATTTTTTGCAGGTAAATCCGCAGAGAATGTCGAACGTGATAGTACCGCAAAGCTTCGGCTGCGTGGATAGTGATCCTAATCAGACCTCCGAGAAAAACTTCTAAGGTTAGGCTTAAGCAACCCGTACCGTAATCCGACACAGGTGGACGAGATGAATATTCTAAGGCGCTCGGGTGAGCCATGGAGAAGGAACTAGGCAAATTGACGCTGTAACTTCGGGATAAAGCGTACCATCTTCGGATGGTCTCAGTAAAATGGTTCAACCAACTGTTTAGCAAAAACACAGGGCCCTGCAAAATCGAAAGATGACGTATAGAGCCTGATACCTGCCCGGTGCTGGAAGGTTAAGGAAGGATGTTCGGCGCAAGCCAAAGCTTCTGACTGAAGCCCCAGTAAACGGCGGCCGTAACTATAACGGTCCTAAGGTAGCGAAATTCCTTGTCGGGTAAGTTCCGACCTGCACGAATGGTCTAATGAGTTGAACACTGTCTCCTCCATGAGCCCGGTGAAATTGTAGTATCGGTGAAGATGCCGGTTACCCGCCACGGGACGGAAAGACCCCGTGAACCTTCACTACAACTTTGCATTGATTTTGAATTACGGATGTGTAGAATAGTTGGGACGCTTTGAAGCAGCTGCGCCAGCAGTTGTGGAGCGGTCGTTGAAATACCAACCTTCTTTGATTTAGAATCTAATCCCTAACGGGAGACAGTGCATGGTGGGTAGTTTGACTGGGGTGGTCGCCTCCTAAAAAGTAACGGAGGCTTGCAAAGGTACCCTCAGTACGGTTGGTAATCGTACGAAGAGCGCATTAGTATAAGGGTGCTTGACTGTGAGGCATACAGGCCGAGCAGGAGCGAAAGCTGGCTAAAGTGATCCGGCGGTTCTGCATGGAAGGGCCGTCGCTCAAAGGATAAAAGGTACTCCGGGGATAACAGGCTGATCTCCCCCAAGAGCTCATATCGACGGGGAGGTTTGGCACCTCGATGTCGGTTCGTCACATCCTGGGGCTGGAGAAGGTCCCAAGGGTTCGGCTGTTCGCCGATTAAAGTGGCACGTGAACTGGGTTCAGAACGTCGCAAGACAGTTCGGTCCCTATCTGTGGTGGGCGTTAGTAAATTGAAAGGACATGACCTTAGTACGAGAGGACCGGGTCGTACACACCGCTGGTGTATCTGTTGTGCCGCCAGGTGCAATGCAGAGTAGCTACGTGTGGCCAGGATAAACGCTGAAAGCATCTAAGCGTGAAACCTTCCTTAAGATGAGTTTACTTTTAAGGGCCGTCAAAGACGATGACGTTGATAGGCTACAGATGTAAAACTGGTAACAGTAAAGTCGAGTAGTACTAATTACCCGTAAGCTTTAATTTTTTTTAAATTGCTACTTGCAATTACAACTTCCCAATATGTTATATTATTTAAGATTTTATGGTGGTTTTGCCGAAGGTGTTCACCTCTTCCCATACCGAACAGAGAAGTTAAGCCCTTCATGGCCGATGGTACTGCACAACAATGCGGGAGAGTAGGTAGCTGCCATATTTATTTAAGCCCTTCAGTTTACTGAGGGGCTTTTTTGTTTTCCAGAATTACTTTTCACTATTTTTTCTTTCTTCAAGCTTGGCTTGTAGCGCCCATATTGGTGATTTTATGGTTGGTATAATTGGCGGAATTTTGTACTTGCAGAAAAACTGCTGTATATTCCAAGACCAACCAACCGCTTATGTTTACGTTTCGATCAATTGCTTTAGTTACATTATGGTCGTCTGTTATCTCCCTTTCTCTTTACTTCTTTTTTGACAATGTAATTGCCTATTTCTACGGTTATCGAAGCCGCATGTTTGGAGAGACATTATTTCATAATCAACTATGGGTAGTAATGCATATGATTGGCGGAAGCATGGCGTTGCTATTAGGCCCCATGCAGTTCTGGCCATTTATGCGTAAGCGATTTGTTTCCTTTCATCGATTGTCTGGCAAAATTTATATGGCAGGAATTGCATTGATTGGTATTTCAGCAGGAAGACTCTCGTTGATCAGCAGTTGTGTACCCTGCCGCATCTCACTTTTTTTATTGACTGTATTTGCTGTACTCAGCACTTGGTTTGCATGGAGAGCCATTAAAACAAGGAATACGAAAGTCCACCGGCAAATGATGGTGCGGAGTTATGTATGTGTGATTGCTTTTGTAGCGGTGAGGATCGATGATATGTTCTCTCTAAACTTCTTATTTGGAGAAATAAATGATTCCACTTTCAGAAGAGTAGTGAATGAATATTTCTTTTCGTTTGTGCCATTGATTGTGGTTGAGATCCTCATGATATGGTGGCCATCGGTAGCCTATACATTTAAAAGCAAAGAGGAACATTCCAAAGCAAACCATCATGAATAAATCAACTGATTTAGTATCGCAATTAACATAAAAAAATGTGGTTGATAAGTAATTCAATCGGATACTTAAACCTGGAAATATGAAAGCGTTTCTGATCTTATTCTCATCATCAATACAAAATATCAACATGAGAAAAATTCTAGTTGGCTTGCTGTTGCTGATTATATCAACAACCAGTATTGCCCAAGGGAAATTGCTGAGGCGTGAGTTCACGGCTGCTTCTTTGCAAAATAATAAAGCAGGCGAAGATCCTTTGCGTCAGCTAACGGTATATCTGCCTCCCGATTATGAACAAGGAACACAACGTTACCCGGTTATTTATGTGTTGCATGGCTATGGCGGAACCGATAGTGTAATGATGGGCGTATGGATCAATTTTAAAAAACTACTTGATGAAGCGATTAAAACGGGAAAGATGCGTCCCATGATTGTAGTGGCACCAAACAGCAATACAAAACTGCAGGGAAGTTTTTATACCAACTCTTCTGTTACAGGTAACTGGGCCGATTATATTGCAAAAGATGTGGTGCAATACATGGATAAAAATTTCAGAACAATACCTGATCGCAAAAGCCGTGGACTCTGCGGGCATTCAATGGGAGGTAATGGTGCTTTAAAATTAGGGATGCAATTTGCAGATACATTCAGTGCGGTATATGCACTTAGTCCGGCAGTATTGAATTGGTATGGAGATTTTACCTTAAGGAGTGGTGGGTTCAAACAGATCAGCAAATTAAATAACGAAGATGCAATTATAAAAGGGTTGAATGAATTTGATCAGACCGGCGATTTCAATGCATTTTTTGCCGCAGTACTCACTGCTATGGCAAGGGTGTATTCGGCCAATACAACAAAAAAAGAATTGCTTGCAGATTTTCCTGTTTCGTATGTTAAGGACAGTGCGGTTTATCACCCGAACGTGATCACTGAATGGGAAGCACAATTTCCATTTTATATGATCGATCATTATCTGCCACAGTTACGCAGCCTTACTGCGTTGAAATTAGATTGGGGGCGTAATGAAGAGTTTTCTCATATCCCTTACACAAGTTTAGAATTCAGTAAGAAACTGGAAGCCTACCGCATTAAACATTTTGCTGAAGAATATATTGGCGATCATGGAAACATGCTTGGTGGTTTTGATGGACGGATATTTAATGAGTTACTTCCATTTTTTGATAAATACCTCTATGTCAAATAAACTATCCTAAAAGGATTTAAGACCTTATAAGTGTATAAACTTTTTAGTGAATAACAAATCTTAAAACAAAACAGAATGATGATCAATATTAAAAAATACATTTTTGAATACCTGCTCATTATCATTACAATAGCATTAACCGTTTCAGGGTTTTGGAATATCTTTTTGGGAACTGATGCAAAACCCACACCGTATCAAGCGCTTCATGTGATCGTTAATTTCAGCTGGTTGTTTCTGATGCTGTACCAGCTCAGCCTTATCGGAAGTAATCAAGGCGCAAAACACCAAAGGGTTGGGTTCTCCATTTTATTTTTTGGCCCTATGCTATTTGCGCACGCCGTACTCTTGGCCATTCATTCAGCTCATAAAGGCCTGGTTTCCGGGCAAGGAGATTTTTTGATCGTGCAAAATGTATTTGGAACAATAGAATTGGGCTTCATCATTTTAATGGCATTTATCTTGAAAAAAAGAAGAAAGATCCACGGAGCTTTTCTTTTCAGTACAATTGTTCTGATGAATGGCATTAGTATATTCTTTTTGTTCCTCGCCGTAGCTCCCCAACTGATCGGATATGGTATGTATATTACTCTAGTTATTGGCTTTCTCTTCTTTTTGAAGGACAGAAGAAATGGTTGGCCGATACTGCTATCGGGTTCCTTTTTTGTTATCAATGACAGCATTGGTAAACTGTTACATAAGTACAGCCTTATTCAGCCGCTAACCGAATTTGTAGGTACACTTCCGAAGGTTATGACTGTAACAGGCGCTTTCTTGGTTCTTTTGGTTGGATTGTTTACTACCGGAGTAGTAAAGAAAAGTAAAGCGATTTAAATGCAGATTGTAACCAAAAAAATATAATTGCATGCAGGAGTTTATGCGTATCCGGGGTTCTTCTTCACAAACGAAATTATTCCGTAAAGTAAAATCAGTACGTCTACAAATTACAAATCAGAAGTTTAGTGAAATGGAATCTTCTCTGCGTGCCGTTGGGTACACATATCATAATGATTATTTTATCTACGGTCATAATTCGGAATTTTACTACAGCATTACAGACACGAATGTAGTGCCGAAATATAAACGAATAGAAATCGAATCGTCTGATCAACGGCTGAACGGAAAATACAGCTGGGGAATATATACAGTATTCATGTTAAGGGCAAAGAGATGGTGATTGAACAAATAAATAATCAAATTGCTAAATAACGATTATGAGAAAGAAAACATTGCTTTCATTAGTTGTAGTGTTATTTTTAGTACAATCACAGGCACAACTAATACCTGACAAACAAACGCTTGAACAAAAAATAGATTCATTATTTCAACGAATCAATAACGACAGATCTCCCGGCATATCCGTTACCGTTATTCACGATGGTAAAATAATAGCCAGTAAAGATTTTGGCATGGCCAACCTTGAGCATAAGGTTGCTTTTACACATCAAACACCGGTTCGGCTTGGTTACTCAGGTGCAAGAGAGTTTATGTGTGCAGGATTGGCATTAATGGAAGCAGAAGGGCTGTTACGATTTGATGATAAAGTGAAAAAATATTTTCCAAAACTACCGGCATGGAGTGCTGATGTAACCATACAGGACCTGTTAAATCACAGCAGTGGCTTTGATGACGAATGGGCAACCATGTTGTTGATGCAGGCAAATATGGATAACAGGGTTGATAAAGAACAATTGCTAACCCTGTTATACAATCAACCCAAACCACAGGTGGAGCCCGGGAAAGGATACATGTATTCCAATTCAGACTTTGCGTTGTTGCGAATGATCATGGAAAAAGCATCCGAAAAAAGTTTACCTGATTATTTGCAACTGAAACTGTTTGCACCGTCAGGAATGAACGCAACCTTTATGAATGATTATCTCGATGAAATCATACCGGGGTTGGCAGATAAATATTATGGTAGTGAAAAATATTTTAAACAAGTTGGTGTAAAAACTTCTCCTGGCGGCAATTACCGGATCGTTACTACAGCATCCGATCTGGAAAAATGGGCAATCGCATTGGAGGACTCTACTTCTGTTGCAGCAAAAGCATTTCGCAGGTTGTATAGAAATGCAAGACCGATTCCTGTGCTTTCTCCACAAATTCATTACGTCTTCGGTCATGAATGGCATAAAATCGAAAACACAGATATCGTAAAGCATGGCGGTGTTAACGAGGATTTTTATATGACCCACATTCCATCCAAAAAAATAACCATTATTGGTTTTGGAAATGCATTTGAAAATATGAGTGTGGTAATGAGCCTCTCTAATATTTTATTGAACAAAAAAGCTGATTCCAAAATAACAGCTCCACTCATATCAACTAACCCGGTAACAATAAATAAAAACGAGCTGGCAAAATATACCGGCCGTTATTTTGAACAAAGACCAGTTGGACACAGCAGTCATTTAACCAATATCAGATTTTGTGATATTAAACAGGTAGATGACAGCCTGCATTTTTATTATACTTCCAACGAGTATTTCACAATGATTCCCGTTGGAAAAGATTTGTTTAAGGATCCTGATTTTGGCACTATAATAAAAATTACAAAACCTCACCCTGATTCAGCAATGAAAATACAGGCCTGGCCAACCGATGGCAGTATCATAAATTTAGTAAAAGTGAATACGGCCACTAACTTTTCAAAAGAATACCTGAAACAGTTTACTGGCGAATATCATAGTAAGCATCTTGATTTTTATTGCAGGATCGTTCTCAATGAAAGCAATCAATTAGTCATTAGACGGCCAACGATTTCGGATAAAGAATTGGTACCGGATGGCGAAAACAGATTTCTGTTTGAAATGGAAGCTGGTGGCGATAGCTGGTATGTAGTTGCTGTGTTTACCAAAGACAAAAATGGAAGAATAGACGGTATCAATATGCAGCATGTTCGTATGATGCATCACAGGTTTGAGAAAGTTGTTCGTTAATGAGCGTTTGAATAGATTGATCGGTACTCTGGAATTCTAAAGCCAAAAATTAGTAATATGAAAGTCGCCTTACTGTTAATTGGATTCGTTTTGTTTATTACATGCAATGAAAAAAGGGGTGGCTTGAAGGTTTTTGATGTGCATCTTCATGGCGATCCTGAGCCGGAAAAACAACTTAGCAATCTTGCAATTAATGGTGTGTACACAATTGTCATCAGCACTTCCTGGACACAACAACAAGCTTATCAAAGCAGCAAGGACTTGAAAATTTCACACGGTTTATTTGTACCATGCCCAAATGGAAAAGTGCCTTACAGTTTGCAACAGTGTTTTGACGATGGGAAAGAATGGCCCGATGTAAACTGGGTGGAGCAACAAATCAAAGACGAGAAAATTGATTTCATTGGTGAAGTACTTACACAATATCATGGCATCTCATCTTCTGATTCATTGATGTATCCCTACTACGCATTAGCTGAAAAATATAATTTGCCTGTTGGCATTCACACAGGTTCTGCCGGCCCTGATCATGGTTGTCCCAACTTTAAAGAGGAGATGGGTAATCCTTTGTTGCTGAAAGAAACACTTATTAAATTCCCTAAGCTCAAAGTATGGCTCATGCATGGTGGAGCACCTTTTGTAAAAGAATGTATTGAGATGATGAAGACATACCCGGGACTTTACACAGATATTTCAGTATTGAATAACCCCTACATTATTCCGGCAAAAGATTTTGCATCAATCATGAGGGCATTTATTGATGCAGGGTTTGAGGACAGATTACTGTTTGGATCGGATAATGCAGATATTAAAACCTGTATTGCCGCTGTTGAAGAACTGAAGTTTCTTTCAGCAAAACAGAAAGAAAAGATATTTCACCTGAATGCTGAAGCATTCTTTAAAAACTAACATGAATTCAATGGCCAATACTGCTATACCAGTTTCAGCAAACGAAAGAGCTGCCATACTCGACATGCTGCGTGGTTTTGCATTGCTGGGTATTGGTATTGCCAACTATGCGGTGTTTTCGTTATACGTTTATCAAACACCGGAAACTCAGAAGGCTTTTACTACAAGCGCTGTTGATAATTGGCTTCACTATTTTATAACGGCATTGGTAGAAGGGAAGTTTTACTCCTTATTCTCCTTACTATTTGGAATTGGCTTTTCTATTATTCTTACACGCAGGCAACAACAAGGAAATGGATTGATTATTTTTTATCGCAGGTTAATTGTTCTTCTTTGTTTTGGTCTTGCACATTCTTTTTTATTGTGGGATGGTGATATCCTCTTTTTTTATGCTGTTGCCGGCATGTTGTTGCCGCTGTTTCGTAACTGCAGCGACAAAACAATTCTTATCCTTGTAATGGCATTGTTGTTATCGCCTCTTCTTTTTGATTTTATTAAAGTTATCAGTAACGGAAAATGGAATGTCGCCAACCCGGTTCTTGTACAAGTAGAAGCTACCGACAAACACTATGGACTTGTTCCCAGTAATTACGGCACATGGTTGATTGTCAATGATCATTATAGCGATATGCTTCGATGGAATCATTCAGGCTTTCTATGGGGTTGGCAACTGCGACTCGACAGTAACCGTGTTCCAAAGGTGTTAGCCATGTTTTTATTAGGTTATTATGTTGGCAGAAGACAGATGCATCTTCAACTGGCACAACACAAACTGTTATTTAAAAAAATACAACGTTGGGGTTTTCTTATTGGTCTGCCTACAAGAATAGCTTTGGCTTATTTTCAGAACGATCAACTGCGTTTGCCTAAAGCAGCAGGTTTACTGGATACGTTGAGCTATGCATTAAATGTTGTTCCCTTATGTCTTGCGTATACATCAACCATTGCATTGATTTGGATTAACAATAATAAGCAACCACTATTGAGTACGTTGGCAGCAGCCGGAAGGATGGGGCTTACTAATTATTTAATGCAATCGTTCTTTGCGGTATTCTTTTTCTACGGAATTGGATTAGGATTTGGTGGAGCAATGGGGCCAACATTTTATCTGCCAATCTTTTTTGCATTTTATTGTTTTCAGCTCTTCTATAGCTATTGGTGGATGCGTTATTTTAATTACGGTCCTGTTGAATGGATATGGCGGCAGTTGACTTACGGGAAAAGGTTGCCATTAAAAAAGTAAATTACTTGTTATGAAATTCTTTTTTGTATTAACAATTGCGTTTATCAGCATATATGCTAAAACCAATGCACAGGTAAATAAGATCGAACATTTCTTTGCCAGCTCTCCCAAGGCAGAGCGATTATTTCATTTTTTTTCAAAAGAGTTAGAGTTGCCGGTGGTATGGCCCTATAAATCCTGGGGCGATTTTGCAAGTGGCGGAGTTACACTTGGTAATGTTGTTTTTGAACTGGTAACGTTTAAAGGTGCAGACACAACTTCTTTCAATGGAATTGCATTGGAGCCATTCCATTCAATGGAAGAATTTGAAAAGGAACTTGATCAGCTAAGTATTGCACATGATACCATTGATAACAGCAATGTGTCAAAAGATTCAACCGGTGCTTTAAATGGCTGGTCGTTGTTTACACCAAAAGATTTGTTGCCGAATGAAGCCAATTTGTTTGTATGTGATTATAAGAACAGGCAACGCATTAGCGACAACCGAAAAAAAGCAGCAGATAAATTAAAAGAAATCAATGGTGGCAAATTAGGAGTTCTTTATTTAAAGGAAATTGTAGTAAGCACTATTGAGTTTAAGAAATATGATGAACAGTTTGTAAAGCTGCCCGGTGTAAAAAAGCAAAAAGCCGGGTTATTCTCATTCAGTGAAGGTCCTGATTTGAGGTTACAACAAGATGCAAAAAACCGGATACCAAAAATTGTGATCGTAGTAGAGTCTATTAAGAATGCTAAAGTATTTCTCGAATCAAAAAAGCTTTTAGGTAATGTACATTCGAACAGTATTTTTATATTGCCTGAAGCGGTGGATGGATTGCAGATTGAATTAGTTGAACAATAAACCGTCCCCTTTGAAAGAAAATTATTTTCTCATTTTAAAGCTTGAGTATGAGTCGGTCGAATTCTTTGTTTTTCATATGTATATTACTTGCCTGTGTTTCAAATGCGCAACAAGTTGATACCATCAAAGTAAAAGTGCATGATCATGTCATGACACTCTATGGATCTGGAAAAGGTAAACCAACAGTCATATTAGAAGCAGGAGGCGGCTCCAGTCATAGAACATGGCAATTGGTTCAACCTAAATTAGCAAACTCTGCCAGAGTTGTTTCATACGACCGCCCCGGTTATTTAAATTCTGATACATGTACATCGCCCAGAGATGCGATCACCATTACAAAGGAATTGAAAGAAGCATTGACAAAAGCCAATATTCTTCCCCCGTATATATTCGCCGGGTGGTCATATGGTGGATCATTAGTAAGAGTGTTTGCCGGACTTTATCCTAACGATGTTATCGGAATGGTGTTGGTTGATCCTGCACCTGAAGAAGTATATGCCCGGTTAGAAAAGGAATTTCCTGAGATGATGAAAGAAGATGAAAAATACATTAAGGAAATATTGAATAGTAAAACCCGGCCGGGTGAAAGGGAAGAAATGCGGATGTATGATTCAAGTATGAATCAGGCAAGAAGATCAGATAAACTTCATTCAACTCCAACAACATTATTAATAGCCGCTGGTAAAGCAGAAGGAGGACAGGATAGAGATCCTTCTAATCCTATGAATAAAGCATGGATAGAAGAATTGGAGAAATGGGCAAAGAAAAGACCAAATCTGAAATATGAGATCATTACCAACAGCGGACATCATATGGCAAAGTTTCAACCCGATACTGTTATTAAGGCTATTCAATATCATATAAATCAGTTTTACATTAAGGCTCGCAAACAAGCAGCAACATTAAAAGAAGTTGGATCGGATGAAAAAATGAATTTGACATTTATACCGATTTTGCTTACCCGTCAATCATTCCATAAATAAAATTATGTAATCGTTTGCGCAGCATACTTTGATAGCTGCCTTACAAATTCTTCCTATCTTTTCACAATTACCAAACAAGCTCTTTGGTACATTTGATCTATGCGGTTGTTTCTTCTTCTGTTTATTGTGGTATTAGGTGCGCATCGTTCTGTTGAATGGAAACGTTATACTATTACAGGTACTGCGCAGGGCACGACTTATTCTATTAGTTATTATGCAGAAGACAGTGCGGTTACAAAATCAGTGATTGACAGTGTGCTTATGAGTCTCGATAGTTCACTTTCTCTATACAAACCCTATTCACGCATCAATCAATTCAATAATTCTGCAAAAGGCATAACCATTGACAACCATTTACGGGAAGTTGTAAAAAAATCAATTGCTACTTACAAAGCCACAAACGGGTTGTTTGATATCACCGTGCAGCCATTGGTGAACGCATGGGGCTTTGGTGTTACAAAAACAAACACTGTTCCTGATGCAACCGCCATTAAAAATATACTCTCTTGTGTAAATACAAAATTGTTGCGGTTGAAAGGAAACAGGTTGATTAAAGCAAAGCCTTGTGTAAAAATTGATCTCAACGGAATTGCACAAGGCTATTCTGTAGATGTATTGGCGGGATTGCTGGAAAAGTATGGCATAAAAAATTACATTGTTGAGTTAGGTGGTGAAATCAGCATGAAAGGACGGAAACAACCTTCCGGTGAAAAAATGAAGATCGGGATCGAATCACCCAATGAAGATGCGTTTGAAAATCATCCGCTGCAAAAGATCATTGAACTGGATGGAGGTGCCATCACCACATCGGGCAGCTACCGTAAGTATTATGAAAGTAAAGGTGAAAAGATCACCCATCTTATCAATCCAAAAACAGGTTATCCGCATAAGAATGAATTGATCAGTGTAACTGTTTATGCAAAAGATGCAATAACAGCCGATGCCTATGATAATGCACTTATGCTGATGGGTTTAAAACAAGCGTTAGTATTCGTTGAGCGCCGAAAAGACCTTGCTGCTTATTTTGTTTATAAGAATGCCAATGGAAACATCGCAGACACGGCAAGTTCTGCATTTTTAAAACTCATGAATCCGTAACTTAGCCTACTCATGCAACGTAGAAATTTTATCCGTCAATCGGGATTGCTTACAGCCGGTTTTTTATTGCATCAGCAATTGCTGGGTGCAACTACATTAACTGCAGATAAAATTATTTCCATTGGTATTATTGGTTGTGGCGATAGAGGTGTTGGTCTTGGTTATGTGTTGAATAATATGCCTGCACAGTTTAAATTAAAAGCAGTTTGTGATGTGTTGGCTTTTCGTCTGGAGCAGGCAAAAAAGCTTGATAAGCAAAATAATCTCCGTTACGAAAATGATTACCGAAAACTACTCGATGACAAAACCATTGATGCAGTGATCATTGCTACACCACTGCATAATCATTATGAAATTGCAGCAGCGGCCATCAAAGCAGGTAAGCAGGTATATCTTGAAAAAACAATGACGTATAATGCGGAGCAGGCACTTGCATTAGTGAAGTTGACGAAGCAATATCCAAAACAGGTGTTACAGGTTGGTCATCAATATCGTTATACACCGCTTTATTTTAAAGTGAAAGAGATGATCGATAAAGGGTATCTCGGTAAAGTAACACAGATCGATTGCAGATGGGATCGTAACTGGAATTGGAGAAGACCTGTGCCTGCAGGGTATACTGACAGGCAGGTGAACTGGCGCATGTACAAAGAATATTCCGGGGGATTGCCTGCAGAGTTATTATCGCACCAGGTAGATTTTATTAACTGGGCTTTTAATACACATCCAGATGAAGTGCTTGGAACAGGTGGTATTGATTATTATAAAGACGGAAGAGAAACCTTCGATAATGTGCAAACTATTTTGCGTTACAATAAAGACGGCATGATCGGCAACTTTGGTGCTACTTGTGGCAATGAGAAAGATGGTTATCTATTTAAACTGAAAGGCACAAAAGGAACTATTCAGTTATTGGTAGATGATGGTGTCTTCTTTCCTGAAAAGCAAACCAAGAAAGAATTGGAAACAGTTGATGGAGTTACCGGTGCCACAAAAATTGAATGGACAAAAGAAGGTGGTATTCCTATTTTGAATGAGAAATCAAAAGATGGCAGTTGGTATGCTTTGCAGGAATTTTATAAAACCATCACAGAAAATTCAAAGCCTGTATCAAATGTGATCACCGGTGCAACTACAGCTTTTTGCGTGCACCTGATGAACCAATCGATCTATAAACATTCCATTGAAACGTGGAAACCAGAATTTAATCTCGCATAAACAATCAAAATGAAAAAAGTATTTGTTGTTACATTTTTATTGCTCACAACCACCAGCTTTGCGCAAGGCAATAACTGGCAATCTTTGTTTGATGGCAAGTCGCTCAACGGCTGGAAACAAATGACGGGCTCTGCACCCTATGCAGTTGAGAACGGACAAATTGTTGGCACCACAATACCAGGCTCACCCAATTCTTTTTTAGTAAGTGATCAACGCTTTACCGGCGATTTTGTATTGGAACTGGAAGCGATGATGACTGATACAACCACTAACTCAGGTGTTCAGTTCAAAAGTAATTTTGATCCCAAGGCCATGAATGGGAAAGGTCGTGTGTACGGTTATCAATACGATTTTGATCCATCATCACGCAAGTGGAGTGGTGGAATTTATGATGAAGGAAGAAGAGAGTGGTTGTATGCTGTTTCCAATAATCCCCAAGGGCAGATCTTTTTTTCACCGAATGTATATCACAAAGTAAGGATCGAATGTATTGGTAATACAACCAAAACGTGGTTGGATGGTGTACCTGTTTCTTACCTTGTTGATACATTAACGGAGAACGAAGGAATCATCGGGCTGCAGGTGCATTCTATCGGCAAACCTGAACTTGCCGGCATTAAAATGTTTTGGAAAAACATCCGCATACAAACAAAGAATATCAAAGCAATGCCTTTCCCGAAAGGTTTGTATGTTTCAAATTTAGTTCCAAATAAACTCACTCCTTACGAGGAACAGAGCGGTTGGAAATTATTGTTTGATGGCGTAAGTACAAAAGGTTGGAAAGGGGCAGGCAAAACCACATTCCCTGCAAAAGGATGGGAAGTAAAAGAGGGCATTTTGAAAGTAGTAGCTTCCAATGGTGGAGAATCAACCAATGGTGGTGATATTGTTACAACAGAACAGTACAGTGCGTTCGATCTTTCTTTCGAATTTAAACTCACACCCGGCGCAAACAGCGGGTTGAAATATTTTGTTACCCTCAGTGAACAAACGCAGGGCTCTGCCATTGGATTAGAGTATCAGTTGCTGGATGACACACTGCATCCTGATGCAAAAGCGGGGCGTGATGGAAACCGCACACTGGCTTCGTTATATGATCTAATCAAAGCTCAAAAGACAACACGTTTTATTCGTCAGCCGGGTAAATGGAACACCGCACGAATTATTGTTTATCCCAATAATCATGTAGAACATTATCTCAATGGTGTGAAAGTGTTGGAATACGATCGGGGTTCACAAGCTTTTCGTGATCTTGTTGCCATCAGTAAATACAAAGTATGGAAAGATTTTGGTGAAGCACCGAAAGGACATATTCTGTTGCAGGATCATGGCAATGAAGTTTGGTTTAAGAGCATTAAGATAAGAGAGTTGAAATGATGAGTGATGAATGATGAGTAACTCGTCCTTTGAATCATATCATAAAAGAAGAAGCCAACTGATTACAGTTGGCTTCTTCTTTTATCGATAAGGGCCAGGCCTTTTGTTGGTATCTGGCAATCGTTAATTTGATTTCATCAGTAGTTCGTAATAAGCAAGATCAAGCTCAATTAGTGCTTGATCTTGCTTTGTTAATCTAAAACTTGGCTTAAAAAGGGAATTAGGCTTAATTAACAGATCATAGTTTAACTTTCCCAAACTTGTAGTTTGTATTGCGTCCGAGCAACTTGTTGTCATAACAATATATTCTTGATTTAGAATTTCTTTTAGTTTCTTAATAACACTGTCTTTGTTATTGTGTCGCTTTGCGAATAAGATAAAAGCGGTAGTTTTTAAAGTCCCATTCTCGCAATTTAGTAAGCTGTCAACTTGTGAGTAAGTAAGAATTTCATTTAAGCTGTCAATTTGAAGATAATGATGTTCGCAAACTCTATAACCTTGGTATTTTTTTCCTGAATTTTTATTTGTAACTATTAAACCTGCAATACCATCTGCTTTTAATCTTTGTAAGATTTGTCCGCCAGTTGAAATTGTATCTGTTAAACAACAATTGGTTTGTCCAAATGTGCCTAGTGAAAAAATCAAAACGATTAAAATCATGAACAGTCGTAACATAGTGATGTTATGATGCAGAAAAATCAGAGTTTACATACTTAATTTTCAAATCTGGTAAGATGATAAACGTGCTGACAGCAAATCTAACGAAACTTATACTTTATAATACTGCTCCCAACCTTTCCGTGGCGGTGGACCAATCAATAATTCATTTGCACGTTTACTGCTGGTAACAATTTTCTTTGTTCTGTCGAACACAATTTTTTCACCGGTCCATTGTGCCAACACTCCTAAACAGAATACCTGGCTTAACGGACCTGCAATTGCAAATGATGATCTTGTTTTTTCTTCGCCTTTACATGCTTTCAAAAAGTTTGCAAAGTGATTCGATGGAGTTGTTGGAACAGTTGGCAACTTCGACGCCATTTCTTTTGCTTTCTCTTCCGGAATAATTGATAATGTACTTGCATGTGATCCACCTTTGAATGTAAGATCCTTGCTGTAAATAATTTTACCGGGATTCAATTTAGCCGGTTGCATTGCACCTGTGCTCGGTGGTGGAATACTTGGATCAAGACCTTGCACACCATAACCAGCCGGTATTGGAGGAAGATTGTCAATGCCATCATACCATTTTATTTCAACCGGCGGCATTGCACCACGTTTTGGAAATTTAAATGAAAGTGTTGTTGACATTGGGTAGAAGAAATTATTATGTCCATCCAATCTCAATGGATCAACTTCATATGGAAGACCAAGATCAAGGAACTCATGTGCGGTGTCAAGAATATGTGCACCCCAATCGCCTAAGGCACCCATACCAAAGTCGAACCAGCAACGCCATTGACCGTTCACAAAATCTTTGTTGAACTGATGACCTTGTGTTTGCATTTGCCAAACATCCCAATCAAGTGTTGATGGAATAGGTTCTGCTGCAGGAAACGAAGTGATCTTTGGATTCCATCCATGCCAACGCCTTGCAGAGTTCATATGTGCAGTAATCGCTGTTACATCTTTAATAATGCCCGCTTCTTTCCATGTTTTGAATTGGAAATAATTTGCTTCTGAATGTCCCTGGTTGCCCATCTGTGTTACAACTTTCGGATATTTCGCAGCGGCCTTCATCATCAACTCTACTTCCTGGAAAGTTCTGGCCATCGGTTTTTCCACATACACATGCTTGCCTAATCCAATCGCCATCATAGTCATTGGGAAGTGAGCAAAATCAGGAGTACCAATTGAAACAGCTTCGATCTGGTTGCCCATTTTATCGAACATCTGGCGGAAGTCTTTAAAGCGTGGCACATTCGGAAACTGTTTTAATATACCCAATGTGTGAGGCGCTTCCATATCCACATCGCAAAGCGCAACGATATTGGCTAACCCCGTATCGTATAAAGCTTTTATAATTTCCGCACCACGGTTGCCAATACCAATACAGGCGAGGTTTACTTTATCTGCACTTCCAAAACCTCTTCCCATTAGTAAACCGGGAGTGGCTGCTGCGGCCGAAGCTAAGAGTGCATCTCTTAAAAATTTTCTTCTTGAATAATTGTTACCAGACATTGTACAATCGATTTGTTTGTATGACAGGAATTGTTGTGTTTAAAGATAGGTAATAATGAAATTGAGAAAAGCGAACGCTCAATCGTTTGCCCATACTATTTTCCGCTTGTGTAAAGGATAAGCCGCCATTGTTTCGTCTTTCTGTAAATTTGCTGCTTCTACGGGAAATCATCTTCGCTGAACTCTGATATGTGACATGTCCCGTGAACACCTTCCCCTGCTGCAAAACGGAAATAAAAGTTGGAACAAGTATGAGTAAAAATGAACGGCTGATCATTGTTTTGCTGGCATCGATCAATTTCACCCACATTCTTGATTTTATGATCATGATGCCCTTGGGAAATTACCTGATGCCTTATTTTAAAATTACGCCACAGCAATTCACCTTTCTGGTGGGGGCTTATACCTTAACGGCAGGCATATCCGGTTTTACAGCAGCGTTTTTTGTAAATCAATTCGACCGGAAGAAAGTATTGCTGTTTGGGTATATTGGATTCCTGATCGGCACGGTTGCCTGCGGTATTGCACCAAAATATGAGTTGTTACTTGCAGCACGCATACTGGCAGGTTTGTTTGGAGGATTAATTGCGGCGCAGGTATTGTCGATAGTAGCAGATATTATTCCTTACGAAAGAAGAGGTGCGGCAATGGGCGCTATCATGAGTGCGTTTGCAGTGGCTTCAACATTCGGTGTTCCATTTTCCCTTTATCTTGCCAATATTATCAGTTGGCATGCACCTTTTCTGTTAGTAGGTATTGTAGGTATTGCCGTTATTCCATTGGTTTGGAAATATATTCCTGCTATGAGTGGGCATATTAAAGAAAGAGATGAAACCAGAAATAAATTTGAAGTGTTGCAGGTAGTAGTACAAAATCCTACGCAGCGGCTTGCATTATTATTTTCTTTTTTAATGATGATGGGGCACTTTTTGATTATTCCATTCATCAATCCCTATATGGAGTTTAATAATGGCTATTCAAAAGCTGTTACGCCAATGATCTATCTGGTTGGTGGTATCTCATCTTTCTTCGCTGCGAATATTTTAGGTAAGTTATCGGATAAGTATGGTAAGCTCACTGTGTTTTCTACATCGGTTCTCAGTTCTCTTATTTTTGTATGGATCATCACAAACCTGCCACCTGTTCATGTTGCAGCGATGCTTTCTCTCTTCGCCATCTGGTTTGTATTGGCAACAGGCAGAGGGGTAGCAGCTCAGGCAATGATCAGCAATGTGGTAAGCCCGCAACATCGGGGAAGCTTTATGAGTTTCAATAGTAGTGTACAGCAATTGGGAACGGCATCTGCTTCTTTTATTTCGGGTGTGGTTGTGTTACAGGGAACCGGAGGAAAGATCTTACGTTATGAATGGCTGGGTTATCTGAGTATTGTGATCTTGCTCATCTGTTACTTCCTGGCGAGAAGATTGTTTCGTAAAATGCAGAATGAGCCGGTATCTCAAACATCAATACCATTGCAGGAAGCATAGATTTTTCATTAATCAGCCAAGGAATTCTGTAATCTTGCAGCTTAATTGGAACAGACCAACTACATGACAGCAACCATTCATAAACTTTCGATTGTAATACCTGCTTATAATGAAGCAAGAACAATTCACCTGATCTTGGATAAGATCAATGCGGTGCAATTGCTCAACAATATTGAAAAGGAAGTGATCATTGTAAATGATTGCAGCAGTGACGATACCAAGGCTGCCATTGAACGTTACATGCAGCAATCAACGTTGCCGATCGTGTTATACAATCATGAGGTGAACAAAGGCAAGGGCGCTGCATTACATACAGGTATTAAGCAAGCTACGGGTGAATTGGTGGTGATACAGGATGCCGATCTTGAATACGATCCACAGGAGTTCAATGTGTTGCTGAAACCGGTACTCGATGGTTTTGCTGATGTGGTGTATGGTTCACGTTTCATGGGTGGCAATGCACACCGTATTTTATTCTTCTGGCACAGCATCGGTAATAAAGTACTTACCACATTATCAAACATGTTTACGAATCTGAACCTAACAGATATGGAGACCTGTTATAAATTATTCCGCCGTGATATCATTCAGAAAATTGATCTGAAAGAAACACGTTTCGGTTTTGAACCCGAGGTAACAGCCAAAATTTCACGCCAGCCGGATATACGTATTTATGAAGTTGGTATTTCTTATTACGGACGTACATATGCCGAAGGAAAGAAGATCAACTGGAAAGATGGTTTCCGTGCTATCTGGTGCATCCTGAAATACAATTTATTTCGATAGTATTTACAGCATCTTCACCACATAATATTTTCCGCACTGCTCTTCTCTTGTATTCTTGTTGAGGAATTTTCCTGTTAATGCCGTTACATGATAATCGAGTCCTTCTTTTTCTATTACATGCAGTTTTCCGCTTTGTTGAATTTCTTTTAGTCCTTCATCGGATGTGTACAGATAGGTTCCTGTTACAGCAGCATCAAGCGAATCGATCGTTCCAATAATATGCTTTGCATAAAAGTGAATGGACTTGCCGCTGCCGGTAAACTTGTAAAAGAAAAATTTATCGGCAGGAATTTTCTGCTCAACAATATATCGTCCCACAACACTGCCCGACTGATATTGCAACAGCTGCGGATAAAACCAGGAGCTGAGAAAAACATTTAATCCAACGATCAATGCAAGCGATATAGCGATGAGTTTTTTGTTTACCTGTTTATTCAACAACAATGCAATTGCTGCAATGAGGCTTATGACAGGAATGATCCATGGCCACACAGATGTTGTTGGAAAGCTGTATAGAAGAATCATTACCGGAGCAATTACTAAAGCCGCACATACTATCCATTGAACAGGTGTTAGAATCGTACGCAGCAAAGGAAGTTTGTTCTCCCAAAATAATTGGTACATCATTTTTGCTGTGATGATGGCGATGAATGGCAACACCACATAGATATAATGCGGTAGTTGATATTTTGAAATACCCAATGAACAATAGCTAAGAATAAAACCACCTGTTGTTAAAAATTCTTCGTTCCTGCCAACAAAAAAACGATTACGTATGATCCGGATGATCTCGTACACAAGTCCTGCAACAAAGAACAAGGTCCATGGTAACATGCCCCACAGTAAATTTTCAAATAAGAAGCTGAAAGGTGCATTATTATTCCAAACATTTTCACCGGTAATACGGCCAAAGCTTTGTGTCCAGTAAAAGAATTTTAAACCCGATACATTCTTAAATCCATTCACGGTTTTTTCCGGATGCAGATCGAATTGCTGGTACAAGCCAATACTCATTGGTATCAACATAATTACTATTACTACTATGCCCAATAAATAGATCGGTTGTAAAATTTGTTTCCACTCTCGTTTCAATATAAAATGACTGCCGAATGCAAAGATTGGAACGAACAGTGCGATCGGTCCTTTAGTGACCATACCGGCACCAATAGCAGCGGCACCTAAAATAAAATGCAGTAGTTTTCTTGATTTGTACCATTCTGCCAGTTGCCACATGGCAATAATTACCCAGCTCATTAAAATGGTATCAGTACGTATATCGCTGGTGATCAGGAAAATTGCCTGACAGGTTGCTAACACGGCAGCAGATAATAAAGCAATTGTTCTGTCGTAAAATAGTTTTGCAAAACGAAATGTTGCAAACACGGCAAAGATGGCAAAGAGAATAGATGGGAATTTATAACCAAGATTATTCTCACCAAATATTTTCATTGATATGGCAGATACCCAAAAGAGAAACGGTGGTTTATCTAAATAGTCTTTACCATGCTCATACACCTGCAGGTAACTGCCACTCTCTTTCATTTCACGGCTCATGGCTGCGTATTGCGATGCATCTACATCCATTGTGTCAACAGCAATGCCAATAAAATAAACGGCACAGATCAGTGCAAAAAGAACGGCTATGTTTGTTTTATTCATGTACAACAATTACCTGGTGAAAGCACGAAACTACATTCGTTTTTTTGATGATGATATAACTTATGCAACTTCTCTTCCTGTACTTGCCCGCCACAACATAAACCATTCTTCACGTTCAAGTTTTAAAGTGCTTGCCGCTACTGCTGCATGTATACGTTCAATTCTGGACGTACCCAGTACCGGAAGAATGCCGGAAGGGTGCGTCATTAACCAACTCAGTATGATCATATCAGCACTTGTTACATATTTTTCAGCAAGAATATTGGCCACAGCAATGATGCGTTTGTTCCGTTCATCATCATCGTCTGTAATAAATAAATTGCCACCCCCCATAGGGCTCCATGCCATCGGGATAATGTTGTGTTGCTGGCATTGATCCAATGTGCCATCACCAAATGGTTCCAGATGAAGCAACGAACATTCCACTTGATTCACTGCAACAGGGAAACGACTTCTGAGCAGATCAACCTGCCACTTTCTGAAATTCGAAACACCGAACTCCAATACTTTCCCTTGCTGCTTTAATTGTTCAAACGCTTTCGCTACTTCATCTGCATGAAACAAAGGATCAGGGCGATGAATAAGCAAACAGTCAATATAATCAGTGGCTAAATTCTTAAGTGAAGTTTCAACCGATGCAATGATGTGTTCAAACGATGTATCGTACGATTTTATTTTATGATGAGGCCTGTTGGCTGAAACCATCTGTATTCCGCATTTTGTGATCAACTGCATTTGTTGGCGAAGCGATGGTTGTTGCTGCAGAACTTTTCCAAACTCTTCTTCAGTAGTATAATCGCCATAAATATCTGCATGGTCAAATGAAGTAACGCCGGCTGCCAGGCAATCGTTGATCATTTGTGCATAGGCCGCAGTGTCAAACCTTGCGCCCCATGCTCCCCATTTCATTGTACCCGCAATAATTCTTGAATACATTATTTCAGTTTTGAATTTTCAATGATCATTTCTGCAAGTCGTCCGTCACGCTTGTAAATATCGTTACGGAAGTTGAGCCGTCCTTCCCGATCAACCCACGAAGTGAAGTAAGCAATAAATACAGGGATGGGCTTTGCTATTTTCACATACAGTTCTTTTTCTGCATTCATGGCTGAATCAATTCGTGCTTCTGTCCATTCGGGTTGATGACGTAACACATACATCGCTAAACGTTTTGGATCTTCTACACGAATACAACCATGACTGAATGCACGTTTATCCTGACTGAATAATGATTTTGATGGAGTGTCGTGCAAATAAATGCTGTGGCTGTTAGGAAATAAAAATTTCACTTTCCCCAATGCATTCCATGGCCCCGGTATTTGACGGATATTATTTCCATTCCATTCCATGTGGTTGCGTGCAAGATAATTGCTGTTACGACGGAGGGCCGGTAGTATTTCTTTATTTTTTATACTGGTTGGCACATTCCAGTAAGGGCTAAATACTACGTTATTCATCATGCCATTAAAGATGGCTGTTTTATTCAACACAGTACCAACCACCACATTCATGCTCCATTCAAGCGAATCGTTTTCAAATGCATGGAATTTGTATTCAGGAATGTTTACAACAATATAATCGGTGTTTAAAGCAACTGGTAACCACCGGCAGCGTTCCATATTCACAATGATCTGTTCTACACGTTTGGACAATGGATAGTTTAGTTCGTTGATCATCCCGGGGCCAACAATACCATCATCTTTGATTCCATACCGTTGTTGAAAACGTTTTACAGCCATCTCAAGTTCTGCATCAAATAAATGCGATTGATTGTTCGATGCAAGATCGCCCAATAAAAAAAGATGCTCCCGTATCTCTGGTACAACTTTACTGCTATCGCCAAGTCTGTATGTTTTCTTATCGGGCTTGATCGTTTTCCATTTGCCGCTTTCTTCAATTGAACGATATTGTTTCAAAAACGATTTCAACAAACCATATTGCCGGAACACGGGTTCGTTTTTCATAAATGATGATGAAGGCGCTTCCAGCAATGAGTCGAGGAACGCATCATACGCTAGTTTTTTTCGTGGCAGTTCCCAATTGCTTTCCTTCATTCCTTTTATTCCAAGTCCTGTCCAGATTTTCTTCGCATAAAAAAAATACTGAGCGGTAAGCATTAATTCAACCGTTGGGTTCGCTTTGTCAGTGAGATTTTCGGTTGAATCGTTATCCATCATCTTGTGAAATTCATCTTCGTACAACAACTGAACGGGTACTCCTTCGTCGGAGATGTTTTCAATTCTGTTATAGAGATTACTTGCTTGTTCGATCAAGCCTTTCTGATCAAACCAGGCATATGTAAATTTCCGGTTTCTGTAAAATACCTGCAGCTCCTTTTCAAACGCTTTTAGTTGTGGGTATTGTTGAAAGAAGGTAGGGATAGCAGTACTGTCAAACTTTAGTTTTGTTTGGTTGCTGAAATTACCAGGCAGGGTAATATCATTTGCAGGTTTCGGGATAGAATCAACTGCAACCTCTTTTTCTTTGCCGTTCGTTGAACGACAAGCGGAGAAGTTGATCGAAAGAAGAACGAGTAAAGTGCAGGCAGCTGACAGTATTCTGTTGGGCATAGTCATGTTTAACAGGATGAAAATAAAAAAGTCCTGCTTAAAAAAGCAGGACTTTGTATTTAGTTCAAAAGAAATTAAGCTTCAGCTACCACTTCCAGTTCAATTTCAGCATCAGTACCATTTGCAAAATCAATTTTTGCTTTGTATGTACCAAGCTCTTTCACTTCGTCTACGATGTGGATCTTCCGACGGTCAATTTCATAACCTTTTTGCTCACGAATAGCACGGGCAACCATTACAGTAGTAATGCTTCCGAAGATCTTTCCGCTTGTTCCTGTTTTTGCAGTCAGCTTTACAGGAGCTTCAGTAAGTTTTGCAATTACTGATTTAATTTCAGCCAACATTGCATCTTCTTTCTTCTTCTGTACTTTCATGCGCTCAGCTAATTGCTTCACGTTTGAAGGTGAAGCTTCAACAGCAAATTTTTGAGGAATCAAAAAGTTACGGGCGTAACCGTTCTTTACTTTCACCACTTCGTTTTTACCACCAAGTGTGTTTACATCCTGAATTAAAATAACGTCCATTTTGTTTGTTTTTAGTTTCCGAAACCCAGTTGTTCAACTGTCTTCCCGAAAGGCCGGGAGTTAGGGAAAGGTTACTAATTTTCTTATTTCAATAAATCAGTTACGTAAGGCATCAATGCCATTTGGCGGGCCTTTTTCACTGCATCTGATAATTTACGCTGATACTTGAGTGAAGTACCTGTTAAACGGCGGGGAAGGATCTTACCCTGATCGTTTACAAATTTTTTCAGGAACTCAACATCTTTGTAGTCAATGTAACGGATACCGTACTTTTTGAAACGGCAATACTTCTTCCTGGGCTTATCAGTTTTGATCGCTGTCAGGTATTTAATTTCATTCTTTGCCATAACTTAAGCCTCCGCTTTTTGATTACCAGTAGGAATGCCTTTTTTCTTCCGGTCGTTGTACTCAACGGCATATTTGTCGAGTGCAGTGTACATGTGACGGAGCACTTGCTCATCACGGTGAAGTTGAATATTCAGCTTTGCGTTAAAATCTGACGCAGCTTTGTACTCAATTACCCAGTAAATACCGGTTGTTTTTTTCTCGATTGGATAAGCGAGAGATTTTAAACCCCATGGATTGCTGTGCACCACTTCGCCGCCATTAGCAGCAAGTAAATCGGTGTAGCGTTTTTGTGCTGCCTTAAACTCTTCGTCAGACAGAACAGGGGTAAAAATCACCATCATTTCGTAATTGTTCATTACAGTTTGTGATTTAAAAATTAATAATTGGGTTTGCCCATCGGATCCCAGTCTTTCGATCGGGAAATCTGCCAATACAGATTTGGGGCTGCAAAGGTAGGGGAATAGGGCTGAAAATGGCGCAGTCAAAGTGATTATTTTTCAGCGAAAATCAATACTGGCAAAGATCTGCGGATCTTTTGATCGATGATTAATCCTCAGCCATTTAACAAAAAAACGCCCCCGAGCGATCGGGGGCGTTTGCATTTATTCGGAAGAATGCCTTATAATTTCAGGAGCTTGATCACTTTTCGTTCGCTTCCCTGCGTGATTTCAGCGAAATAAACACCTGCTCTGAAACCTTCTCCAACGATGAGTTTCTGGCTGGGGTTGATATTAGTCCGCTGTTCAAGGATGCGACCCTGAATATCCATGATCCGCAAGTTTGCCTTTTCGGTCGGGTTCAGTCCACTGATCAAAAGTGTAAACTCAACCGGTGAAGGGTTGGGCAATACCTGAACCGAAAACTTACTGATGGCCGCTTCGCCAGCTCTTGCATTGGCTGCAGGAGAAGTGATGCTGCAACCGCCGAGCATATCGCCATGTGCCATATGATCCGGCACATCTGTTTGGCTAATGCTGATACCATTGCCTTTGTGGCAAATGGTTACTTTATCCAATTTCTTACCACTTCTGATATCAAGTACATCAACTGTTTTATCTGCAGTAGCCTTGCAACCGTTGGCATCAGTTACTGTAACTGAGTAGTTGGTTGCTGTAACCGGACTTACTGTTGTTGTAGCTGCCAGTGAACCACTCGTCCAACTGTAAGTGTAAGCAGGTGTGCCGCCGCCTGCAGCAGCCGTTAACGTGATGGATGAAGCCGGTGCATATCCAATGTAAACGGTGTTGGCCAATGTTCCTGTTGGCAATGCATACGCATCAGCAATGGTAACTGTTGGATTGGCATTGATCACAACTGTTGTGCTGCAGGTTGCAGCGTTACCCCATGAGTCGGTTGCTGTCCATACAATCAAACTTGTGCCGATGTTGAATGTGCCGCTGGCATCATTGCTTGAACCGCTGCGTTCCGTTGCACCCTTGATGCTGTAAGCATATGCGATCGCATCGCCACAATCATCCGTTGCAGCAAAAACAGGGATTGTATAACTGTTGCTCGTAACAGCGCAGAAGCTAACTGTTGCTGTGCAAGTTGTAACTACAGGTGCAGTTGTGTTATTGAATCTGAAACGACTGAAAACAGGATAGTGGTCAGAAGTTGTAGAACCATAGTTTGAAACAAGTGATGTAACATCAGTAAGGATGTTTGCGCTTCCGGGAAGATAATCTCCGTTCAATTCATTTGAAACGGTTACATGATCAATTACATCGTTATAACTTACGGTTGATTTCTTACCAGCCAAACTCAATGCCAATGTAACCGGTGTGAAATTAGCCGCATCGTTAGTAAAGATGGAGTAGGATGTTACAGGTGGGTTAATACCTGCTGTAATGGTTACATCCAGATCATCATTATAATCACCAAGTATGATGATATTGTCATTTGCATAATTCTGCTGTAAGGTATAATGCAATGTATCTGCACCACGCTTTCTCCTGTTATATGATTCTAATGTAGGAGATGTATTTGCTTTACCGTGTACCAATACAAAACGTACTTGTTTGGTAACGCAATTTAACGTTACATCAGCAGTGAGCATGTAAGGGAAACGTCCGCTTGCCCAATAGTTGTAAGCAGGATTGCTTAGATCAGCAGCAGAATTGATGCCTTGTGAAAGCAATGCTGTTGTGCTTACATTACTCAACACATCTGTTTTATAAATGAAGGCCATCTTTTGAGCTGTTGCTAACGCTGATGCAGGATTTACACTCGTGTTCGAGTGCGATCCGTAGTTGCTGATCGTATAAGCGTAGCCCGGCATTTGTGCCACAACTGCTGCTAAACGTTCTTCACTTACAATTTCAGTGAGAGCATATACGTCGGCATTCAGATTTTCGAAAATGGTTTTTACATTCTGTTCCTGTTGCGGATCATTGGTCGGTCCGTTGCCTGTGCTGCCGAACCATTCGATGTTCCAGTTCACTACTTCGAGTGTAGTAACAGGATCAATGCTTGTTCCACCAAGACTAACAATTTCAGAAATTGCACCTGTTGTAATTGTTATGTTGCCGGTAAAATCCCGGTTGTTTTGTGTCGGCGAAAAACGAACGTGGACTGTTTTTGAAACATTATTTGCTTCTGCAATGGTATAGTTGATAGAAGAACTGAAACTAATTCCGTCTTTCGATAAGCTGAACGCACCTGTTGAAGTTAGTGTAAGATCATTCGTTAAATCGTTGCCGATAAAGTTGAATGTTTTAGTTGCCGTTGTTCCGCTTGCTGCAAATGCAAACTGAACATCAGTTGTACTTACCGTTAAACTTGGTGGTGGTGGTACAGGTGAATTACCGAGGCTGATATCATCCACTGTCCAACGTGCACCTTCATCTTCATCTGAATAATAAACAAATGCAAAATGCACATTTGATTGTTTATAAGCAGTCAAATTTATATTCTCCGATAAGGTCCAAGTGTCAGATGTGGCGCCAGGGAACTTGCCATTGAGGTCTATCCATGTTGCCGATGATGGGTCTCCGCTTACATAGTCTGTAGAAACTTTTAATTTCAAAGGCTGACCGTTGAATCTAACCCTGCTCCAGAATGAAAGTAATGGATAGGTTGTGGTAGTTAAATCAAATGATGGTGAAATCAACCAATCAACATTTGGTACATTAGTGCCACCTGCAAACCCGTTGATCTGAACACCATTCGGTGCACTACCTAATGGAAGGTCTGCAGCATTTCGTCCAAATTCAGTACAAGCCCAAACTTGTGCACCAACGGAACTGAAGAAGCTAAAGCCATCGGTTAATCCAGTTGTACAAGTGTTGAAGTTGTAAAGATTACCAACGATACCAAGTGGCTGGCTTCTTGTTGTAAAGCTCCATGTACTGTTGCTGGAGAAGCCGGCAAAATTATTTCCTGAAGGATCTTTTATTGCAGCATTGCTTACTTCAAAATAATAGGATGTTGAAAATGCAAGTCCTTGGATTAAAAACGAAGCTGTATTTCCTGCAACTGTTACATCAGCACTCGATACATCAAATGTTTTTACGATGCTGCCATCAGAAGTTTTTTTGAATGTGATTGTGCCTGTTCCTTTTTCTACATTTTCATTAAAAGCAATAACTGCTATAAAAGAAGTGGAAACATTTGCAGAACTATTAGAAGGAGTAAATGCAGTTACTACAGGAGCGGTAACATCAGTTACCGAATTTTTCGGAGTTGGAAGTCCGGATGTGAAATCTGTATTGTTATTATCGGAGTCGAACCCAATTGGTGTTCGTTGAATAGAATTCACTGCAGATGGAGCCGGTGCTGAAGCTGTTCCTTCAAAACCTCCACCTGTAACTGAGCCATAGGCAACTTTATCAATAATTGATACGCTTGTTGGATTTTGCCCGACTAACGCAACAGTATTATTTACCAACGCAACTTTACCGGCTCCGGCTGCCATTGCAATAGCGCCTGTAGCATCTGGTGTTGGAAGGTTGGCTATACCGCCTGCACCTGCTGCCTGTTGAATCAGATAATAACCATGCGCAGGAATAATCCCCGAAAGATTTGTGACCTGCCATGCTGCGATGCCGGCAGCTGAATTATATTGCACTGACCAGCCGGAAAGGTTGAAAGGGCTATTACTGTTGTTATATAATTCGATGAAATCGTTTCTGAAATTAGAGCCGCCGTTACCACCGCCACCATACACTTCATTAATTACAATTTCTACTGGTGGAGCAGCTTCATTGTCTGTTACAACAATGTTTTGAGTAGTTGTATTTCCGAGGCTAATTCCTTCGGAAGGATTACTAATGCTGAGAATAGCAGTTTCTTCTCCTTCGAAAAGCAGATCGTCAATTACTGTAAAAGTTACTGAACCTGATGTTTGACCCGCAGGGATGGTAACAATATTGCTACTCAAAGAATAATCGCCCGTATTGATATTTGTTCCGGTTACAGTAAGATCAACTGTTTGATTTATTGTTACTGCTTCGCTTGCTGTGGCAGTAACTGTGATGGCAGTTGTTCCGGCTTCAGTTCCCGTATTAGAGCTTACCGACAGGTTAACTGAAGGCAGCCCTGTTACTTGTATTGCAGTTCCATTGATCGTTACATTGTCAATGCTAAACGTGCCTCCTGATGCTTCAGCATTCCACCCGTAGAATCGAAATGTTACAGCTGAAGTAATTGCATCAAAAGATGATCCCAACGTAATAGTACTGCCTTCTTCAGCAGCTGTTGTAGGATCAACAACCTGGAAAACATTTGTTGCAACTACTGAAAGATCTGAATTAGCGGGGAATATACTTGCGGGAAGATTTGTTGTGTAATCAAAACTTGATCTTACTGCATATTGCCTTATTCCGGTTCCTGATCGTTGCAGCGTAAACTTGATTGAATTTAAATCAAGTGTAGTGCCAGGTGTTGGAGTTACAGTTACTTCGTAATACTGGTTTGTGTTGATTGATCCGGTAAATACATCTGAAGCGGTTACTGCACCTAACGGTTGGCCGGTAAAACTGAAGCGGGCCGATGCGTTTGGATTAAGTGTTGTTTGACCAACTGCGGTAAAGGAGCTAAAAATTACACCTGCCGCTGATGGAACTGGTGTGGGGTCTGTTGTTCCCGTTGTTGCCGTTACGTTTGCAAAATTGTAAATGGCCGAAAAGCTTTGGCTCCATATGCTTAATGGAAGCAACAACATGGCGAACATGACAAAACATGAAAATTGTACTGATTTTCTCATTGCTTTAGTTTACGATTCTTAAAAAATGTGGAAGAAGACAGGAAAAGGATCGGATTATTCGGTAGGATAATAGAAGATTAAATGTAGGCTGATTCTATGTTCCAACAATTAAAATAGAGATGAAATATTTATTAACAATCCCGGGTTGAAGGATAATAAATTTGTTAGTTCTTTTTTGTAAGAATGATTCCTTCGAGGAATTTATATTTTTTTACTCTGTACAAGACATCGTATCCCGCTGCAAAGAAAACATCCTCGTGCCGGGGGCTTGCATACAAAACGTACAACTCACGTGGATATGCTTTTAGTGAGGCTTCAATTTTCTGAACAACTGCCTTCAGCAATATTTCATCGAACGGGTTGAACAGAAAAATGGTTTGGACATCTTTACCTATTTCCAAAGAACTGATGTCGGCCCATGTTAATTGATATTGCAGAGATGGGTGTATATTTTTTGTGACAACAAGATTTTTTTCTGCTGCATCGATCATTTCTTTTGCAAAGTCAATTCCAATTACTTTTTGAAAGCCATAGGATGCAGCAACGCACATCGCCCTTCCTTTACCACATCCAATATCAAGCAGCGATCGTTGTGTTGCTTGTTTCGGAAGATGAGTGAACAGATGTTCAATTGTAAAATAATTGACCGGCATATATTCCGTAGCATGAGTGAGTTGATTGCCGGTGATTTTAAAACGGGAGAGATCGCTGAATGAAGTAGTATTGATCCGGTATTTTTTTTCACCTCTCCATTCCTGTCGAAGCGTGAATAGTGCAATTTGCAATCCCCAGTTGGTTGCGATGTACAAAAAATATTTTATGTGTTGAAATAGTTTCAAGCAGTTGATGGTCTGATGTCAATTACTTTCAGCTGAAGACTAACGCTGCCATTCCATTCGTTTTCATCAATGGTATATACAACATCAAACGGTCCCTGTTGAACAATTGGAAATAAATGTGCTGCACGAAAACAAATACCTGTAATGACGGCGTCGCCTTGCTTTACTACCAATCGCAGATGTTGCTCTTTTACGATTTTACTGTAGCCGTTATCCGTTACATTTCGTGATACAAAAACCGGTCGCATATTCTCCGGTCCAAACGGTTCCATCTGTTTAATGATGTTGTAGAAGTTCGGTTTGATATCAGCAAATGAAAGTTCACTATCAATAATAATTTCAGGGATCAGTTGTTCAGGTTTTATTGTACGTGCAACTTCCTGTTCGAAGGCTGCTGCAAACGCATCAATATTTTCCGGCATCAAAGTAAGTCCTGCTGCGGCAAAATGCCCGCCATAGCCGAGCAAGTGTTCCCTACAGGCATGTATCGCTTCGTATAAATTAAAGCCGTTTACACTTCTTGCACTACCTGCAACATAATCGCCACTTTTTGTAAGCACAATTGTGGGGCGATAGAAATGTTCTGTTAAACGGGATGCAACAATACCTACAACTCCTTTATGCCAATGCGGTTGATATAGTACTGTTGATTTTCTAATCTTCAGTTGTTCGTCACCGTTAATGATCGCCAATGCTTCTTCAGAAATGGATGAGTCGGCTTCTTTGCGTTCATCATTATCCGCATGTAACATTTCAGCAAATGTTAGTGCTTCTTCATAGGTAGAAGCAATGAACATCTGTACGGCTTTTTTTGCATCGTCCATACGCCCGGCTGCATTTACTCTTGGGGCAATCATGAACACAAGATTGTTGATGTGCATGGTGGTGGTAGCGCCACCTAAAAACATCAATGCTTTAATTCCGTTTGAAGGATTTTCATTGACCCGTTTCAATCCATGAAAGGCGAGGATTCTGTTTTCGCCTGTCATTGGAACAATGTCGGCCGCAATTGCTGTTGCAACGAGATCGAGATAACGATAAGTCTGCTCATTCTCCATTTGCAGCGTTTGTGCCAATGCAGTAATGAGTTTAAAGCCAACACCGCAACCGCATAATTCCTTATACGGATAAGGGCAATCAATTTGTTTCGGATTAAGAATGGCCACAGCATTGGGAATAACGGCGTCGGGTAGGTGATGATCGCAAACAATAAAGTCGATACCCAATTCTTTGGCATAAGCGATCAACTCAACAGATTTGATTCCACAGTCTAATGAAATGATCAGCGTGAATCCATTTGCTTTTGCAAAATCAATACCTTGTTTGGAGATACCATATCCTTCCCTGTATCGATGTGGGATATAAAAATCGAGTAACTGTTTCTCGTAAATGGAACAAAGGAATTGAAACATGCAGGCTACACTTGTGGTACCATCCACATCATAATCTCCAAATACCAGAATTTTTTCTTTTTGTTGAAAAGCGGTTTGAATTCTGGTTACAGCTTTTTGCATGTCTTTCATCAGCCAGGGATCATGCAGCTCACTTATTTGTGGCCGGAAATATTCTTTCGCTTTTTCAAATGTATCATAACCTCGTTGAGCCAATATTTTGCAGAGAACAGGATGGATCTTCAGCTTGTCGAGTAGCGCTTCAGTGGCAGTTTTATTTGCCTCTAAAAGAGTCCATCTTTTTTGCATAATTAATATTTTCGGTCGGTTGTATAACGTACCAATGCTTCAAGACCATCTCTGATCTCATTCTTCGGAAACTGATGAAGCAAACTGATTGCTTCATCCCGGTATTTATTCATTACCTGTTCGGCGTAAGTAATGCCGCCGGCTTCAACCACTTCGTTGATCACCCATTGCACGTTTTTCTTTTGCCGGTTCTCGTTTTTGAGAATATAAATAAGTTGTTTCTTTTTAGCCGGATCAACGGTATTGAGCGTGTAAATAAGTGGTAATGTGAGTTTTTTTTCTTTAATGTCGTTCCCCGTAGGCTTTCCGATCGACGCACTGCCATAATCAAACAGATCGTCTTTGATTTGAAAAGCGATACCTGCTTTTTCACCAAACAGTTTCATTTGTTCGGTTTTTTCCAGATCCATCGTTGTCGACCAAGTTCCGGCAGCACAGGCAGATGAAAGGAGGGAAGCAGTTTTGTTCTTGATAATTTCAAAATAAACATCTTCACTAAGATTGAGCTTTCTTGTTTTTTCAATCTGCAAAAGCTCGCCTTCGCTCATTTGTTCCACGGCTTCCGATAGTATTTTCAAGGTGTTGAAATCGTTGTTTTTTAAAGAAAGTAATAACCCTTTTGATAGGAGGTAATCGCCCACCAAAACGGCGATTTTGTTTTTCCAAAGGGCATTGATGGAGAAAAAACCACGCCGCTCCATTGATTCATCCACTACATCATCATGCACCAGTGTAGCTGTATGCAGGAGTTCTACCAATGCTGCTGCCCGGTGGGTGCTTTCGGAAACAGGGCCAAAAAGCTTGGCGCTCAGGAAAACGAACATGGGTCTTACCTGTTTGCCTTTTCGCTTGATGATATATTGCATGATCCTGTCGAGCAACGAAACCCTACTTTTAACAGCTTGCCTGAATTTTTCTTCAAACTCCTGTAGTTCGTCTTTAACCAGCAATTGAATAGATGTGGAAGAATTCATGAGGCGGCAATTTACATTAAATAGGGCTGTTTCAAATTATTATGCGTAATATGCAGCGATTATTTAGTTGAATGGGTCATATATGACTATTTGATTGTAAATAAATTGCAAAAAAAATTGCTTTTTAACATCTGATCTCTATTTTTGCAATAATCATCAGGAATTTTCGAAACTTAATTACAACAACTATGGCAAGCAAAAAGTACACCCTCTTACTTGGGGCCCTATGTTTTATCTTAACAAACCTATCTGCTCAGAGCTACGATTGGAAAGACTCCTCTCTGATTCCTAAGAAATCTCAGGCTCAGCACAACGAGTTTTTACAGAATCAACAACCCTTCCCTGCGAAACCTCGTAACCAGTGGGAAATTGGTTTGAGTGTTGGTAACGTTCTGATTGCAGGAGACGTTACACCTGTAGTTCCACAAATTGGTTGGGGCGCCCATGTTCGTAAGGCTTTTGGTTACATTTTTTCTGCAAGATTGCAATATGCGGGCGGTATTGCTAAAGGCTTAAACTGGACTCCAGCTTTCAATTTTGCAAAAAATACAGCTTGGACAAGCGAATACAACGCACCAATGAACTATCGTTATACGGGCGCGGCTGGTACAGTTCCTGGTCTTCCGAACGGGGCTCCTGGTGAGCTTTATCAATTAGGATCAAGAGATTTTGCATTAGGAAACTATGTTCCTTACAATGAGGATAATCAAGATGTTGTATATTATAACAACAGGACTGTTTCTCATCAATTGTCTTTACAAGGTATTATCACATTAAATAATATTCGTTTCCATAAATCTAAAACAAGCTTTATTGTTTACGGTCTTGGTGGTGTTGGCGGTATGATTTATGAAACTACAGTTGATGCATTGGATGCTAACGGCAATTCTTATGCTGGGTTGTTTAGTACTGTTTATAATTCATATCAGGTTTCAAATAAAAATAAGCGTGATATCCGTCGTGATCTGAAAGCCGGAATGGACAAGAAGTATGAAACAGCAGCAGAAGGCCAAAATTTACGCCGTCCGAAATTGTTTGATATGACTTTCAGACCAATGGCGCAAGTTGGTGCCGGTGTTGCATTTAAAGTTGGAAAGCGTTTCAGCATTGGTATCGAAGAAGTGTTGACTATTGCTAAGGATGATTTGTTAGATGGTCAGCGTTGGCAGGAACATGCAATGGGCGACGCCGTTTTAACTCGTGATTTCGATTCATGGCATTATACAAACCTCAATTTCAACTACAGCCTTGGTTCTAAATCAGTTGAGCCTCTTTGGTGGTTGAATCCATTGGACTATGCTTACAACGAATTGAATGCTCCACGTCACATGAAGCTTCCAAAACCAGTTTTGGACGATGCTGATGGCGATGGCGTAACAGATCAGTTTGATAATGAGCCAAACACTCCTGCAGGATGTCCAGTTGATACACATGGTGTAAGCCGTGATACTGATGGTGATGGTGTTCCTGATTGTAAGGATAAGGAATTGATCACTCCTACACAGTGTCAGCCAGTAGATGCTGATGGTGTTGGTAAGTGCCCAGATCCTGAGTGTTGCAAAAATCCAGTAGTTGCTCCTCCGGCATGTAATCTGGTTGATCTTCCGAGCATAAACTTCGGTGGTAACTCAAGTGTATTGAGTGCTGAAGCAAAAGCATTGGTTGGTAGCGTTGCAACTTCATTGCGTGGTAATCCAGAATGTAAGCTTACAGTTTGCGGTAGCGCAGCGAAGAGCAAATCTGGTCAGGCATTAGGTCAGAAGCGTGTAGACGCAATCGTTAAGTACCTCGTAGAAGTACAAGGTATCAGCGCTGACCGTGTAATAGCTCAGTACGATTGTCATGAAGGTGATCCTTCAGTAGTTGAGCTCCGTGCAGAACAGAAGTAAATTAATATAGACTAATTGCTTATATAGCCCTCCGGTCTTCCGGGGGGCTTTTCTTTAGGAAAAGATTAACCGCCTTTTAGTGTGTTACAAAAAGGATAAGGCTAATTTGCCCAAAAATCTTAACTTTGCTGGCTTTTATGAATTTGATTACCCGTTTATTATTTGTTGTTTTAGTTTTTGGAGCACTTACAGGGTGTAATAAGAAAACGATTACGAATATTCTCAAGAGTAAAGATGTAGAATATAAGCTTGGAATGGCAGAGCAGTATTATGCCAATAAAAAATATAGCAAGGCTCAAATACTTTATGAAGATCTGTTCCCGCTTTTGAGAAATGATCCCCGCTTTGAAGATCTTTACTATAAATATGCGTACTGTGGTTTTTATCAGAAAGATTATCTGAGTGCTGAGAATTTATTCAAAGGATTTTTGGAAGTTTTTCCAAAAAGTCCAAGGGCTGCAGAGGTGGATTACATGAAGGCTTTCTGTTATTATAAGCAGTCGCCAAGAGTGGAGTTAGATCAAACACCAACACAAAAGGCCATAGGTTCGATGCAGGCGCATCTTAACAATTACCCGGAATCGTCAAAAGCAGCAGAAGCAAGAAAAATTATTGACGAGTGCTTTGCAAAACTTGAATTAAAGGAACAAAAAAGTGCTGAATTGTATTACAACGTTGGCTCTTACAGAGCTGCCGCAATTACATTCACTACTTTGCTGAATAACTATCCGGAATCGAAACGGGCAGATGAATATAAATTGATGATCATTAAGTCGTATTATCAATATGCGGGAATGAGCATTGAAGAAAAGCAAAAAGAACGGTTTGCCAAAGTGGTTGAAGAGTACTACGACTTTGTAGATCGGTTTCCCGAAAGTGGCCTTTTAAAAGAAGCTGAAAAATATTTTAATCTTTCTTCTAACAATATAAAAGCAAATAAAAATGAGCAGACTGATACGAAAAGTTAGCGCCAACACCAGCAATGTTGTTGAAACAAAAAATGTAGCTGACTTGAAGGCTAAAACAGGTAATGTGTATGAATCAATTGCTGTTATAGCTAAGCGTGCCAACCAGATCAATATCTCTCTGAAAGAAGAGTTGCATAATAAACTGGAAGAGTTTGCAAGTCATACAGATAGCCTGGAAGAAATTCATGAGAATAAAGAGCAGATCGAAATTTCTAAGGCCTACGAACGTATGCCCAACCCGGCGTTATTGGCAACACAGGAATTTGTAGATGATAAAGTATATCACCGTAGAGCTGATAATGATCTGTTTTCTTAACTGAATTAAATTTACTGTATTTGAATGGCGGTCGTAACAGACCGCCATTGCTGTTTTTTAATTGAATATTTTACTCTATTTTCATTTGCGATGAAACTTCAAGGAAAAAAAGTTGCAGTAGGGATAACGGGCAGTATAGCTGCTTACAAATCAATTTCACTTGTTCGGCTGTTGGTGAAAGAAGGCGCAGAGGTAAAAGTGATTCTTACCCCCTCAGCGAAAGATTTCGTGTCGCCTTTGGTACTTTCAACTTTATCAAAAAATAATGTTCTGATTGATTTGTTTGATGAAAACAGTTGGGCCAACCACGTTGAGTTAGGGCGATGGGCCGATCTATTGCTGATTGCGCCGCTAAGCTGCAATACACTTGCAAAAATTGCCCATGGAATGTGTGATAATTTACTAATCGCTGTTTATCTATCAGCAACATGCCCGGTAATGATTGCACCAGCTATGGACGAGGACATGTGGAAGCACCCATCCACGAAACATAACATCGAAACACTTCGATCATACGGCAATCATATCATTCCTGTTGAAGCCGGTGAGTTAGCCAGCGGTTTAATTGGCGAAGGCAGAATGGCTGAGCCTGAGCAGATCATGAACACGGTAGTAGGTTTTTTTTTGACCCAAACCGATTTTAAAGGAATGAAGGTGCTTGTAACAGCAGGACCAACTTATGAAGCAATTGATCCTGTTCGGTTCATTGGCAATCATTCCAGTGGGAAAATGGGGATCGCTATTGCAGAAGAGTTGACAAAAAGAGGTGCCGATGTGATTTTGGTACTTGGACCGTCCTCACAACAGATAAGCAACCGTTTGTATAAGTTGGTGAATGTAAAAAGTGCCGAAGAAATGTATGAAGCAAGCGTACAGCATTATCCGGATTGCCAACTTGCTGTTATGTCGGCTGCGGTTGCTGATTACTCTCCCATACAAATCGCTGTAGATAAAATAAAAAAGCAGGATGACGGCGGCATGCAGATCGAATTGAAACGTACTAAAGATATTTTAGCGACGCTGGGCTCTATGAAGAAAAAAGGACAATGGTTGGTGGGCTTTGCTTTGGAAACCACAAATGAAAAGGAATATGCGCTGGGTAAACTCGAGTCGAAAAATGCTGATATGATCGTATTGAATTCGCTGAAAGATGCCGGTGCCGGATTTGGTGGTGATACAAATAAAGTCAGTATTTTTTGTAAGAACAAGCAGGAATATACGTTTACAGTAAAAAGCAAAAGAGAAGTTGCTACAGATATTGCGAATACCATTAAACTACAGATGCATGTATAAAGCCTTGTTTGCTTTTATTTTAAGTTGTTTGCTTTCACAGGAAATTATTTCCCAGGAGTTAAATGCAAGAGTACGTGTAGTTGACAATCAGATACCAACAACAATTGATCGGAAAATATTCAGGACGCTTGAAGCATCACTTACCAATTTTTTAAATAATCGAAAATGGTCGGCTGATAACTTTAAGCCAAATGAAAAAATCAATTGTCAGTTCCTGATCAATCTGGAAACGATGCCCGAGCCTAATATTTTTTCAGCGAGCATTACCATACAAGCTGCACGTCCTGTTTATGCTACGTCTTATGTTTCTCCTATTATAAATTTCAAAGATGCCAGTTTTGATTTTAAGTACGTTGAATCGCAGCCGCTTGAATTTAATGAAAACCGAGTGTCAGGATCTGATCCCTTGGTTTCGAATTTAACTGCTGTGTTGGCTTACTACGCCTACATCATTGTTGGGTTTGATTATGCTTCGTTCTCAACACGTGGCGGCGATCCCTATTTCCAGAAAGCCCTGAACATTGTAAACAATGCACCCGACGGAAGTAAAATTTCTGGTTGGAAATCGTTTGAGAACAATAACCGGAATCGTTATTGGTTAACCGAAAATCTCATTAACAACCGTTATACTGTTATTCATGATGTGTATTACAATTACTACCGAAAAGGATTTGATCTGATGTACGAAAATGAAACTGCGGCAAGGACAGAAGTGATCAATGCGCTTGTTTATCTTGATAATTTAAACAGAGAAACACCCAACCTGATGGTAGTGCAGTTCTTTATGTTAGGTAAAGCCGATGAGATCATTAATATGTTCAAAAAAGCAGCGCCGCCTGAAAAAACCAAAGTCGTCGAAATTGTAAGCAGGCTCGATGTTACAAATTCCAATAAGTACAAACAGGAACTGAAATGAGACAATTTGTGTTAATTGGATGGATGCTGCTGATATTGATGGCATGTTCAGATAACCGGCGTATCCCTTCAAATATAATGCAGCCAGAAAAATTTCAAGCTGTACTTACCGATGTTTTGCTGGCTGATGGATTAAGCCTTGAACGATCGTTCAAGGATACTGCCATCAAGATCACCGACGAAAATGCAAAATATTTTCTGAAAGTATTTGAGTTGCATGCTGTGAGTAAGAATGACTTTATGAAGAGTTATAATTTTTACCTGCAGCGCCCGGATCTTCTCAAAGTTATTACAGACTCTATCTCGTCTGTACTTAATCAAAGGAACCTTCAACTTTCAATAGATACTTCCAAACCTAAACCGAATGGTAATAACTTCAAGAAAACTGGAGCTGGAAATGGGAATAAATAGTGACATTGCTCACTATTTTGCCAATGTACGAAAAGTGCCTGCAGAGAATGCTTACTGGAGAAATAAGCGGGTTTATATTTCTTTTGGTTTGGGGTTTCAGGCAATCCCCTTTATGTTTGATCTTGTTCATAAATGTGGCATTTCAACAGACATATTGTTGCAAGAGGACCATATTACGTTGATGGAAGAAGGGTTTGATAAAGTAGGTCTTTATGAAAATAATGAAATTTCATTTGGCGAGTTTCTTTCCCAATGCAAAGAGTTATTACACGGAAGAATAAAACAATTTCACTTAGCTGCTGATCTATTCGCAGTGTTATCCAATAACGACACTAAATATTTTGAGTTTGAAACAAAGCATAAAGCTTTGGCCAGATCCGATAGTTTTTTATTTACGCTGGTAGATCTTGATCTATCTGATGAATGGGTAAAGACTTTTTTGCCTTTATGGTATTCATTAGCAAGACCAATTTTACTTCTTGATGATTTTAAAGACCTTGAAGAAGATCGGCAAAAGAAAGAAGAGAATATGATTCTTGAGTTGGGTGATGACGCAAACGCTGTAAAGCAGGCTTACGATTTTGGCATGCAGGATTTAGCAATATTGGAGAAAGTAAATCCGAAATTAGCGAGTTATATCGAGGACTTCTTCAAGAAGTCGCTGGCTATGCAACATATCAGAACGATGCTAACTTAATCGATCAATGAATTTTTCATTGCGAAAAACACTAACCCTACCGAATTCTTAACACCAAAACGCTCCATCAGCCTGTCTTTGATCGCCTCAACAGTGCGTGGGCTGATTTCCATTTCCTTGGCTATTTCCTGTGCTGTGTATTCCATACAAAGGAGTCGGATCACCTGTTTTTCTTTATCTGAGATCTGTATCTCACTATTAAGAGTTGGAATTGATTTTACTTTATTATGCGACTTTTTTAGTAGTATTCTGTTAACAAAGTTGTTGAGGTAATATCCTTTTGTATAAACTTCAAGAATGGCTTTTTTGATTTCGGAGGGGTCTGAGCTTTTTAATAAGTACCCATTGGCACCGTTTTCCATCAGGTGAGTTACAAAACGTTCATCTTCATACATGGTTAATACCAATACATGAATATTCGGAAACATTTTATTCACAGCTTTCGTTGTTTCAATGCCATCTTTACCAGGCATACGCAAATCCATTAAAATTACATCAGGCTCAGCCTCCGCTAAACCTGCTAATAATTCTTCGCCGTTCTCAGCTTCCAAAACGAATTTGATATTTGTGTACGACCTCAATGAAAGGATTACACCCTTTCTGAATATTTGATGGTCATCAGCTATTGCAACTTTAATCTGGCTCATAAGATCAAGGATTGTAAAGTTAGTGTTTTCAATCTATTATAACATGGCTTCCACCGGAATCTCAATGGTAACCTTGTAATACGTGTTAGATGGGTCCTTTTCAAATAAAATTTTTGAATTTAATATCTTAACCCGGCTGTAAATATTCTTCAATCCCATGCCTTGGGGTGTATCTCTCAGTTTTTCGTACTCGGTTTGTGTCAATCCTTCGCCATCATGGTGCATCCGGATATAAATATACTGATCTGTTTTATTTTGTGTTAAGTGAATGAAACTTGAACGGCTATGTTTGATCGTGTTATTTACGAGTTCCTGTAACACACGGAAAATAGATAACTCATATTCCAGTTTCAATCGACGCTTATAATCATGAAAACGGGCACTTGCGCTGATTGAACCGCTGCCATTAATTTTCTGAAACATGTCGTTGACCGCACTTTCTAATCCAAAGTTTTTCAATGTTGGCGGAATCAGGCTGTGAGACATGTTCCTGATAAGTTGAATGGTATCATCAATGATTTGTTTGGCGTTATAAATACTTTGCAACTGTGTACCTTGATCCTGATGAATCAGGTTCTCATTTAAATATAGTCGGACGGTTGCAAGTAAGGGCCCTGCATCATCGTGCAGATCAGCAGCAATCCGCTGGCGTTCTTCTTCCTGGCTTTGGATGGATGCCTGCAGCATCATCTGCTGTTGTTCTTCCTGCATTTTCTTCATGCGGAGCTGGAAGTAAATCACTTTTCGTTGATGAAATACAATAAAAACAATGAGCCCTATTGCCAACAGCAACATGCCGAAAGTACCGAAGTACACAACATAGGTTACATTAGTGGAGTTTGTGGCTTGTAAAAAAAACATGGGTTTTGGCAGTAGTTTTGGTTCGTGTTCGGTTAGGTTAGGGATAAGTTTGTAAGAGGTTGCTTATCGGGTTTTATTACAAAGGCAATTGAAAATAACAAATTCCTGACGATAAAAATCAAAGCATGAATAATGATGTACTGATTTTCAAATACCTCTGATTGTTTTATAATGTTGTTATACCAGAAAATAAAAAATGTACCTGCCGAAAACACCAAAAAACCTACAATTGACCAAAAGGAACTCTGAGTATAAATGAACATTGTTTTCGGAAAGCGTATTTGCTCAAAAAAGTATAATAAGCAAAACAGGAGAATTAATACTGTATTGACAGTTGTTAAAATTGAAGTAACTGTTGAAGTTGTTTCAAAAAGAAATGGAATTAATTGAAGGGCGATGTAAGCAATCGTACAAATTAAAACTACCCTTTTATCAACCGGAGCAACCAATACTTGTTGGAAAAAGAAATAAATAAAAATCAGGTAGCTTATTGGATTAAAGAAGCTGATTATTTCGGCAACTTCCAAGTGATTGGTTTTGGCACTTAGTATAAAGGTAGCCTGTTGTAAAATGGAAAATATCACAAATAAAAAAACTACCCAGTTTTCTCTACTTTGACTTCTTTTGCGAAGAAGAAAGAGAAAACAGGGTAGTAATAGTGAAAATCTTGCTATAGTTTCTAAAAACTCCAAATACCAGTTTTGGAGTCAAATATAATGAAGTTTAAAGACTTGTATAAACTCCCTTTAAATTACCAGCCGGCAGTTTTGAAGGTCTGATCGCTCACTAAACCTTCTTCTGTTTCCAATTCACCTGTTGCGTTCACAACGTTGTAATTGAGAATTGGGTTCATGTTTGCATCAACGCCAACAAGAATGGCTTGACGAACACCTTGCTCGTTATAGCCAGGAACAATTGTAACACCAACACATCCAGGCTGAGCGAGAATTTTTTCAATCATTTCTCTTCCCATTGTGTTGCCATACTGCTGCTCTGGATGCTTATCGAAAAAGCGCTTAGCCATTTCTTCACCGGCTTCAAAGCCAATGTGCTTACCAATAGTTTCTACCTGTGGTTTTTGAAGTAATTCTTTTTGCATAGTTGTAGGTTTAGAAGTGAGTTTAAGACTCTAAATTTTCAAAAATTGAATCCCTATGCAATAGGCATCTATGTGAATAACTAGTCAAATAAATCATAAATTGCTTTTAATCAATTCAATATAGTTGTATTTTATACAAATAGGTAAAAAGACTAAAGCAATAATACGAATAATTTTGCGTAAAATTACGATTCGTAATTAAGGGCTTTAACGATGTTTAGAAGCGGAAATGTTGCAAGTAAGAGTGCGTTGTGAAAAAAATGTGCATAAGTGAAAACACTTAGAATGTGCACGTTCTGGATTTTAAAAACGGGACTTTAGGTGTTTTATTTTATGATTTGTGGCGAGCCTTTAGCATTGCAAAAATTCGTGAATTTGGTCAAATGCTCACAACTTTCTTTTGGTTTCAGAGGATATCATACAAATGTACTCGTCGTTATTGACGTTTACAAGAGAAGAACTAACCATTTTTTTAGTGGCATAGAATACGATATTTTATGAAATTTCACTACTTTTTCGCAGTAAATGTGCCGGATTATTATTGTTTTGGCCCCATTTTCAGTTACGTATTCTTTGAAGTGTCAAAACTCTGAAGTAAATTGCATGAACCTCAAAAACCACAATATCCCATGTCTGTAGACTCTAACATTAAGTTTGCCATTGCTGACGATCACAAAATTTTCCGTGACGGTATTAAAATGGCGCTCGGCGGAAGACCCCATCTCAAATTGATCTGGGAAGCTGAGGACGGTAAGGACATGATGCACAAGCTTACCATCAAAAAGCCCGACATTTTACTTATGGATATTCGAATGCCTGAATTGGACGGCATTAATGCACTTCAACTTATTCGAAAAGAGTATGAAGAAGTGAAGATCGTCGTGCTGAGTATGTACGATGATCAGCAAATGGTGAGCAAAATGATGGAAATGGGTGCCAATGCTTACCTCACCAAAACAACTGATCCCAACGAAATTTACGATGCGATCCTCACCTGCATGAATGAGGATTTTTATTTTAATGAGCTTGTAAATCAGGCTGTTCTGCTAAAATTGAATTATAAAAAAACAGTCAAGCAATTCTATCCCAATTCAACCAAATTCTCCGAAAAGGAAATTCAGATACTGAAACTCCTGGCCGAAGACAAGACAACCGAAGAAATATCCAAGATCGTATTTCTCAGCCCACGAACGATTGAAACCATTCGACAGAATATGAAGAACAGGGTGGGTGCAAAGACTATTGCCGGGCTTATCGTTTACGGCATGCGGAACCGGCTAATTGAGTAGACCGTAAAAACCACAAGTTGAAAGTCAGGTACTACTACCTGTGAAAATGACAAAATATTTAACAACTTGCACTCAGATAAATTAGTACTCTGTCTTTAACATACATATCCTATGTACACAATGAAAACCGTAAAACCAGTAGAACCAACCACTGACTTAATTAAAGTAGCGATCACAGACGACCACGTATTATACCGTGCCGGAGTGAAGACTGCTTTGGGTATGAAAAAGGATATCCAGGTAATTTTTGAAGCCGACAATGGCATGCACCTGTTGAATATGCTTAAATCCATTCAGCCCGATGTAATTCTGCTCGATGTACAAATGCCCATAATGGACGGCATTGCTACTCTCCCTGAAGTAAAAAAGCTTTATCCTGATATTAAGATCATTATGCTTACCATGCATGATGAACATACCATGATCACCAGATTGATGGAACTCGGCGCTAACTCATACCTTACTAAGAATTCTGATAGTGAAGTGATCTACGAAGCCATCAAAACCTGTCATGAGCAGGAGTATTTCTTCAATACACTTACCAACAAAGCATTGATCGACGGTTTGAAAATGAAACGTCAGGGTGATGCAATGATGGGGCATGATGTGAAGTTGAACGATAAAGAGATCAATATCCTTCGTTTGATGTGTGAAGAAAAGAGTACAAAGGAGATTGCAGATATCGTTGACCTCAGTCCAAGAACAGTGGAGGCCATTCGTGATAAACTGAAATCAAAGATCGGCGCAAGATCTACCGCAGGTCTTATTTTGTACGCAGTAAAACACAACCTGATCGAAGGTTAAAAAATACTTTCAACCAAAACTAACCGCATAGGCGATACTGAAAAGTGTCGCCTCTTTTTTTGTTTTACTTTCGCTTTGCATGTCACTTTACTTTAGCCTTGATAAGAAGATTTTTGCAGAAGATGAACTGCGTATTCACCCTGACAACCGTTCCTTTCGTTACGGTGAAGGATTGTTTGAAACAATTCGTTTGCATAAAGGCGAAATACCATTATGGAATTTGCATTGGAAACGCTTGATAGAATCGTTACCCAAATTATATTTTGAATTACCTCCGCATTTTAACGAAGTTGAATTGAAAGAAGAGATTCTTCGTGTGGCAAAACGAAATCATTGCGTGGATGCTGCAAGAGTGCGGATAACTTTTTTTAAAGGCGAAGGTGGCATTTGGGAACGGCCAAGTTCTCCGTTTCATTGCTTAGTACAATGCTGGCCTCTGGAGAAAAAGGAATTTAGCATAAATGAAAATGGATTGGATATTGGTTTATTTGAAGCCGGAAGAAAATCATGCGATAGTTTTTCCAATCTTAAAACTAATAATTACCTGCTGTATGCATTGGCTGCACAATATGCAAAAGCTGAAAAGCTAAATGAATGTTTGGTGCTCAACCAGCATGGTCGTATATGCGATGCCACCATTGCCAATGTGTTTTTCAGTAAGGATGGGATCATTTATACTCCACAACTAGAAGAAGGATGCATCAATGGGGTGATGCGTAGTTTCCTGCTGGATCAACTTCATAACGCAGGCTTCCAGGTAAAAGAAGGGGCTTATTTGCCCGATGAAATTGCTGATGCCGATGAGATTTTCTTAAGCAATGCCATGTATGGTTTGCGATGGGTAAAACTATGGGGCGACAGAGCCTATCAGTTTCGGCAATCCTCAACCATTTTCCATCGCTTTATTTCACCTTTATTTCCGTAAACATTCTGCGGGCGGAATCGTTATACAAACATGGCAAAACAAAAAATAAATATCTGCTGGTTTCGGAGAGATCTCCGGTTACATGATAACGCAGCTTTATATCATGCATTGAAAGATGGTTTGCCTGTTGTGCCCATTTTTGTTTTTGATAAGGCAATCCTGGATAAACTGGAAGATAAAACTGACCGCCGTGTTGAATTTATTCATCATGCCATTACAGATATACAAGAGCAACTGCAAAGTATGGGCAGCAGCATGGAAGTGTATCATGGTTTCCCGGCCGAAGTGTTTGCAAAGCTGATTGAAAAATATTCAATCAATAAAGTATTTACCAATCATGATTATGAGTCGTATGCCCAAACAAGAGATGCAGCCATTCAGCATCAACTAAATGATGCAGGTGTTTCATTTCATACTTTCAAAGACCAGGTGATTTTTGAAAAAGATGAAGTGCTCAAAGATGATGGGAAACCTTACACGGTCTTTACTCCTTACAGCCGCAAATGGAAAGCCAAACTCAATGATTTCTATTTGAAGAGTTATCCTGTAGAGGAATATACAACTAACTTTTTCAAACAGGCACCGGTAGCTATTCCTTCATTAAAGGAAATGGGTTTTGAAGCAGTCGGCTTACTATTTCCATCTGCTGAAACAAGGAAAGAAATTATCAAAAAGTATAAAGAGCAAAGGGATTTTCCAGCGATTGATGGCACAAGCAGACTGAGTGTGCATTTACGTTTTGGTACCATCAGCATCCGTGATCTTGCAAGAGAAGCACAAGGATTAAATGAAGGATTTTTGAATGAACTGATCTGGCGTGATTTCTATCATATGATCCTTTGGCATTTCCCACAAGTAGGAGAAGGCAAAGCATTCAAAAAGGAATATGATTTTATTGAATGGCGACACAACGAAAATGATTTTCAAAAATGGTGTGATGGACAAACAGGCTACCCAATTGTTGATGCAGGCATGCGTGAACTCAACACAACGGGCTTTATGCACAATCGTGTGCGAATGATCGTTGCATCATTTCTCACCAAACATTTACTACTCGATTGGCGATGGGGCGAGGCGTATTTCGCAAAAAAATTACTGGACTTTGATCTGGCTGCCAACAACGGCGGCTGGCAATGGGCGGCAGGAAGTGGTTGTGATGCTGCACCTTATTTCCGCATTTTCAATCCCTATTTGCAAACGCAGAAGTTTGATCCGAAGTTGCAATACATTCGCAAGTGGGTGCCGGAGTTTGAAGGGTTTGATTATGTAAAACCGATCGTGCAACATGAACTTGCTCGTAAACGTTGCCTCGAAGTGTACAGCAAAGCATTGAAAAAATAGATCACGTATGTTGCGTGGCTGTCTGCAGCATTTGTTCTACTGCCTGCATACCATCTTCACCTAAATCAAGTGAATAGTTGTTCACATACAGATCAATGTGTTGGCGCATTACTTCTTCACTCATCTCCTGTGAATGTTGTTTTACATAATCTGTTATGAGCGGATAATTGCTGAAAGCATACTCCAAACTTTTACGAATCAATCGATCTACTTTATTTTTCAGCTCAACATCAATTCGTTGATGTGCAACAATACCACCTAACGGAATCGGATAACCGGTTGTTGTTTCCCAATATTCACCAAGATCCATCAGCTTATGCAATCCTTTATGCTGATAAGTAAAACGGTTTTCATGAATGATTACACCCATGTCTACTTTATCACTCAATACAGCTTCTTCAATTTCATGAAAGACCATGAACTGTTTTTGTTTTGCATTGGGGAATGCCTGTGAAAATAAAAAATGAGCCGTGGTATTTGTGCCGGGTATTGCAATGGTTGAATCATTCACCAATTGCTGAAGTTCTTCAACCTTTGTACTTACTGCTTCGTTCTTTGTAATTAAAAGAGGTCCTACACCTTTGCCCAATGCACCACCGCTTTTTAATAAATGATATTGATGACGAATAAGCGGATAAACACCGTAACTGATCTTTGAAAAATCAAGTTTGCCTTGCTTTGCCCATTCGTTCAACGTTTGCACATCCTCCAACTGTACATCAAACGATAAACCTTCCGAATCAATTTTGCCATTCACCAACGCATCGAAGATGAATGTGTCATTGGGACAAGGCGAAAAGCCAAGTGTGTAAGTTGTCATGAATTACTATTTATAAACCTTCAACCAAACGAATCAATTCTTTATTCAGGTTCTGCACAGCTTCTTTTAATTTCCATTTCTGTTTGTTGCGTTCGCCTACGTAATTTGAAATACTTCTGATCTGGACAAACGGAATGTTTTCTTTCATACAAACGAGATGCAACGCAGCACCTTCCATATTCTCGATCTTCGCTTTATATTTTGTTTGATAAAGTTCAGCTGTTTTTTTGGCAGATGTAATTTGATTCACCGTAACACTTCCCACCAATGGCAATTTTGTACGTTCCATCAACATGGTAAACGGATTCACCAGCTTTTTTTGTTTGAAAGGAAATTCATTGGCGGATAACAGTTTTAAATCAAACACATCTTTATAACCATCTATTTCCTGCACGCCCAAATCGGCCAAGGCTTCTTGCTTTACAGCAACCACATCACCTAAATTCAAGGACTGGTCAAACGCACCGGCAATACCAGCCATTATCACGATATCGGGCTTTTTCACTTGTAAATGCTTCATCAACGCATAAGTGGTATTGATAGAACCAACGCCTGTAACCAGAAAATCGAGCTGTAAATCAATATAATCCAGCTTGTTAGTGGTGCGGCAATGTTGAATAAAGGGTTTGATTTCCAATACGGTGGCTGAAACAACTAAACAATTCATGGGGCAAATTTCGGGAAGAATAAAACAAATCAGGGAATAACATCAAAATGCAGCATTCTTATTACCTTTGCGGCCCAACAATTTGAAGGGTTCGGCAATGGTTTACTTAACACGATTAGAACATTTTAATGCGGCGCACAAGCTCTACAATCCAAACTGGAGTCTGGAGAAGAATGAAGCTATGTTCGGCAAATGTGCCAACGAAAACTGGCATGGGCATAATTATGATCTGTTTGTTACTATTAAAGGACAAGTGAATGAAGACACCGGTTTTTTGTTTGATGTAAAGAAACTAAGTGAGCTCATCAAAATTCATGTGCTGGAAAAACTCGATCACAAGAACCTGAATATGGATGTTGATTTCATGCAGGGAAAAATGTGTTCTACTGAAAATCTGGCAAAAGCCATCTGGCAACAATTACAACCACATCTGCCTGCTGAAGTGTTGCTTCACTGCATTAAACTCTACGAAACGCCCCGCATTTACGTTGAATATTTTGGAGAATAAACCTTTTGCGGCGTACCTTGTTATAGTTCTTCACTCGCCCTGCAAGGTGCTTTAATGAAAGTTCATGGCAGGTAAAATGTAATCAGGTTTTCTGTCATGGAAAAAAAAGTATCCGTCTTTCGTCACGAACATTTTAACGCTGCCCATCGTTTATACAATCCGGAATGGACAAATGAGCGGAACGATGCCGTATTTGGCAAATGCAACAACCCATCGTTTCATGGTCATAATTATGAACTGGTGGTAAAGATCACCGGTGTGCCTGATAAAGACACCGGCTATGTGATGGATCTGAAAGTATTGAGTGATTTAATAAAGAGAGAAATTCTTGAACGTTTCGATCATAAAAATCTGAATCTTGATACGGTTGAGTTCAAACATCTCAACCCAACAGCAGAACATATTGCCATTGTGATTCATGATTTGTTACGTCCACACATCGATGCAGAGAAAGATTTGCAGATACGTTTGTACGAAACACCAAGAAATTTTGTGGAATATCCGGCATGATTTGTCAATTACACGACGGAGTTGGAAAAATATAATGATCAATTTTAAATATCGAACATGGCTTATAAAAAAACAGAAGAATACGAAGAGAAAGTAACGTTGGGATTAGTGGACAGTTACAAAAGTGCGCTTGAGTTGTTGGGTGAAGATCCTGAACGTGAAGGCCTCATAAAAACACCGGAGCGTGTTGCAAAAGCAATGCAGTACATGACGCAGGGCTACCAGATGGATGCAAAAGCAATTCTTGAAAGCGCCAAATTTCATGAAGAAGTGAGTGAGATGGTGATTGTAAAAGATATTGAGCTGTATAGTATGTGTGAACACCATATGCTGCCTTTCTTTGGTAAGGCGCATATTGCTTATATCCCCAACGGCTATATCACTGGGTTGAGCAAACTTGCAAGAGTGGTGGATGTGTATAGTCGCCGTTTGCAGGTGCAGGAGCGATTAACCACACAGATACTTGAAGCAATTAAGGAATCGTTGAATCCAATGGGGGTGGCGGTAGTCGTAGAAGCACAACATCTATGTATGATGATGCGTGGTGTGCAAAAGCAAAATTCTGTAACAACCACTTCAGCTTTTTCAGGTGAGTTTCAGAAACAGGCAACACGAAGTGAGTTCCTGAAACTGATCTCAGGTAAATTCAATTAAATTTTCTTTTTTGATAGTGGAAGTCTGTTGTAATTATTGCAACAGACTTCTTTATTTTTGGCCATTAAATATTCATTATGAAACATGCGTTTGTTTTTCCGGGTCAGGGTTCTCAGTTTAGCGGTATGGGGAAGAATTTGTATGATGCAGGAGTATCGGCCCAACGATTGTTTGAATTAGCCAATGAAATTTTAGGTTTTCGTATTTCTGATATCATGTTCAATGGAACAGACGAAGACCTGAAGCAGACGAATGTAACACAGCCTGCTGTGTTCTTGCATTCGGCAATAGCATACAAAACAATTGAATCGGCAAAGCCGGATATGGTTGCAGGACATTCGTTGGGTGAGTTCAGTGCATTGGTGGCGAATGGTGTGTTGAGTTTTGAAGATGCATTGCAGTTAGTAAGCGTTCGTGCAACGGCTATGCAAAAAGCTTGTGAACTAAATCCTTCAACCATGGCTGCAGTACTGGCATTGGCAGATGAGAAAGTAGAAGAAGTTTGTAAGCAGGTGCAGGAAGAAACAGGTGAAGTTGTAGTGCCAGCAAATTACAATTGTCCCGGACAATTAGTGATCAGCGGTTCACTCAAAGGAATTGATATTGCCTGCGAACGGATGAAAGCGGCTGGTGCAAAACGTGCATTGGTATTACCGGTTGGTGGTGCGTTTCATAGTCCGCTGATGGAACCTGCACGTGAAGAATTAAAAGCAAAAATTGAAAGCACAAATTTCTATACACCGCAATGCGCCATTTACCAAAACGTAGTTGCGAAAGCTGTATTGGACAAAGATGAGATTAAACAAAATTTAATTGATCAGTTAACCGGTGCTGTACGTTGGACACAAAGTGTGCAATCGATGATCGCCGATGGTGCAAGCAAGTTTACAGAAGTTGGTCCGGGTAAAGTATTACAAGGGTTGGTACAAAAGATCAATAAAGAAATGGTGGTGGAAGGAGTGAATTAATTGATGTACGAAGTAAGATGTACGATAAAAGAAAGAGGCCGCAAATTGTTGCGGCCTCTTTCTTTTTTAAACGGGTATGCTGCAATTGATCCACTCAGGATCAAAGTTGCTGTTATATTTTTTATAGAAATTAATGGCAGGTTCGTTCCATTCCAATACCTGCCATACAATACCGCTGAACTTTTTTTCTTTAGCTTCAACGATCAGTTGATCGAATAATAATTTACCGATGCCTTTTCCTCTTGCCTGTTCGGTTACAAGAATATCTTCTAAGTACATACGTTGACCTTTCCATGTAGAGTAGCGGATATAATACAATGCAAAACCCAGCACAACATCATTTTCTTCTGCTACAAATGCCCGCCAAACGGGATTTGTTCCAAAACCGCTGTCAACAAAATGTTCTAACGTAACTGTTACTTCTTCCGGTGCTTTTTCATAAAGCGCCAGCTCTTTTATAAGTTCCAGTAAGCGGGGACAATCTTCTTTTACAGCTCTTCTGATAATCATACTTCTATTAATTTACGTCTGACGGCTTTCAGCCGTACCGACGAAGTTTATTTTTTTCTTGTTGCTTTAAACGTTCCGTTTGGTTGTAAAAATGATAGAGCAATGATTTCACCTGCCTCATTTTTCTCAAAACGAACACTGTAACCGGATGCAATTTTTAAATTGAACACATCGGGCTTTACAGGCACTAATTCATAATCTGTTTGACCGGTTACAAATGCAATCAATGTGTTCTCTCCTTTGATATAAACTTTCACGAGAGTTGGTCCGGGTAATTCGTACTCGCCAACATATTTTTCAAGATCAGCTTTACTAACATCAATTGTTTCCACTTTTTTTGTGAATACGATATCTTTTACCCCAGCCTGCAAAGGCAACGACAATGATTCAATTTCGCCCTTGATATTAATATTGAATTGCCCTTTCATCGCATCATCTTCTTCGGCAGTACCCAATTCTTCATCGTACGGAATAAAGTTGAAGTAATTGAAATGATAATGCTTGATCTTAAAGTTGAGCCCATTGTATTTACCAATCAATGAATCTTTTTGTAAGTCAATTTTTAAAGTGCCATACCCTTCGTTGGTAAAAGTTCCGGTATAGTCCGTAATTGTATGTGTGGGTCTTGTTCCCCGCTTACGTTGTGTACTGTCGGCTTTCAGTTTTTCTTTTGCAGCAGCTTTTGCTTTATCAACGGCATTTTTTTGGGTGCGGTGCCAGTCTTTATATTTCAATCCGAGTAATCTATCAGCAATTGTATTGCGGATGATACCGGGAATAGGTGATCCATTTTGATTTACCGATATAAAAATGCCAATACTATCAGTTGGAAAAAATGATGTGCTGCTGCTGAAACCGTCAATATTTCCTCCGTGCTCTACACGATAATGACCACGGTAGTTTGCAAGGAACCATGCAAGACCATAATTGCTGAAGAATACATCCGGTTGTTCTTTGGTTGGTAATCCTGCACCAATGATCATTTGTGAACTGATAGCTTGATTGTAATACGAAGCAGGTAAAATTTCTTTACCGTTAAACTTACCTCCATTCACCCACATCATTACCCAATTCGCCATATCTTTTGCATTGGAGTTAATGGAACCAGCCGGACCAATGCCATCAATATTCATAAATTTCATTTTTGTTATTGCTCCATCTTTCTCGTTGTAGCCAAATGAATAATCCAGTGCCTTCACATGATCATTCATAGATGTGTTGGATGCTGTCATGCTCAGTGGGGTAAAGAGTTGTTCTTTAACTAATGTTTCCCAACTCTTGCCGCTTAATTTTTCTGCCAGCACACCTTGTGTAAGAAACATAAAGTTGTTGTATTGCCATAGTCTGCGCAGCGGTGCAGTTTTTTCAAAATAGCGGATAATGTAAATTAAACTGTCTCTTCTTGTAGGCGCACCATACCAAGCAAGATCATGACGTGGTAAGCCAGTACGGTGGCTCATCATATCTCTTGCTGTCACATTGTTGTTCAAATCGTCATCAATAAATCGAAGCTCGGGCAAATATTGTGTAACGGGCTTATCTAGATCAAGTTTCCCTTCTTTCATCGGGAAGGCAAGTAAGGAAGATGTAAATGCTTTGGTGCAACTGCCAATGGCAAACAATGTATTTTCAGTAACCGGTACTTTGTTTTCGTAATCTTTATAACCAAACCCTTTTGCCAGGATCACTTTGTTTTTTTCAACCACAGCTACCGTTACACCTGCTGCACTCCATTCTTTTAAAATGCGATTGATGAATGTGTCAAGACCAGCTAAACGTTTGTCTGTTGTTTGTGCAGTTACCGATTGCAGGAGTAATACAGTAATGCAGAGAAGGGACATTTTTTTCATGTAGCGTTATTTTGGTTTTATAGCCATCTGACGCCTTCGTCTGATGGCATTATTTTTATTTTTTCGTCAGACGAGGGCGTCAGACGAAAAGCAATGCCTGTTCAAAATCATTGATCAGATCTTTCACATCTTCAATGCCAACTGAAATGCGTAACAAGTTATCAGGTGTTGGTGAAAGATCGCCTTCAATTGATTTACGGTGCTCAATTAAACTCTCTACACCTCCAAGACTTGTTGCATGTGTAAACAACTGCAGCTTATCTGCTAATTTCAATGCTGTTGTACGATCACCTTTTACAAGAATGGAAAGCATGCCGCCAAATCCGTTTGTCATTTGTCGTGCCGCCACTTCATATTGCGGATGCGATGCAAGGCCGGGATACAACACACGTTCAATTTTTGGATGTGCTTCAAGATACGTTGCTAATTGCATGGCATTGTTTGAATGAATCGGCATACGTGCTGTAAACGTTGTTAAGCTTCTGCACAACAACCAGCAATCGTAAGGCGATGGAACGGCGCCTCCAAGTCTCTGGCAGGCTTTAATAAATTCATAGCGTTGGTTATTCTCTCCAAAAATTAAAGCGCCTCCTAAAATATCACTATGTCCGCCAAGATATTTTGTGGTTGAATGTAATACGATATCAATCCCCAGTTCAATGGGTTTGGTATAGTAAGGAGTGGCCCATGTATTATCAGCAACTGTAAAACAGTTGTGTTCTTTTGCAATAGCTACAACAGCCGCAAGGTCGGTTACTTTGATCAACGGATTAGAAGGTGTTTCGGTCCATACCAGTTTTGTATTGGGTTGAATTGCTTTTCGCAACGCAGCATGATCCGTCATATCTACTAACGTGTACGATAAACCGAAACCGGAAAACATGGTATCAAGAATCGTACGGATGGAGAAATACGTATCATCCGGTAAAATAATGTGATCGCCTGTTTTTAAACTTTGAAATACTACAGTTGCTGCTGCAAGTCCGGATGCAAAACTTACACAGCCCACGCCGTTTTCCATCTTCGCCAGTTTTTGTTCAAGCGAATGACGATTGGGGTTGTCGTATCGAGAATAGAAGAAGCCACTGGGGTAACTGATACCGTCTTCACCACGTTCGAATGTGGTGGATAAAATAATGGGCGACATTACTGCACCGCTTCCGTCTTTAATATTGTCTTCGTGTATAATGCGTGTTGAAAATTCCATATGCCGTTGTATTTGTAATCCGTGGATAAATGTACGTAATCTGTGCTTTGCGATTTTACGGGCAGAAGATATATTCATTAATTTGAGCTACAAAAACATATTGACATGAAAGAATTACTTTCAGCTTATGCTGCATATAATCGGTGGGCCTATCAAACGCTTACAGATACCATCCTTCAAATGGATGAGCATCTGCACCAACAGATCGTGAAAAGCAGTTTCCCGAATTTGTACGCAACAATTCTCCATTTATGGGATGCAGAAAGCATTTGGTGGCAGCGAATGGAAGGGCATCAGCAAATGGTGATACCCAGCAAACAATTTAATCCAACCATGAAAGAAGCGGTGAATGGCTTACTGCAACAGGCAGGAGAGTGGGAAAGGTTTATAACCAGCACCACAGAAGAAAATCTGCAACGTGAATTTTATTATAAAAATCTGAAAGGTGATTCGTTCCGTTCAGCAGTGTGGCAGGTAACACATCACTTGTTCAATCATGGTACTTATCACCGTGGACAACTGGTAACGATGATGCGGGAGTTAGGTGTTACTGAAATTCCTGCAACAGATTTTATTCATTGGTATCGTACACGTGTCTGAAGTCTCGAAGAACAAATTTTAATTCGCTATGTTCCGTAGGAACAATTGATTGGTAGAAAGATAGTAATTAGGGGCTCTCGTGCCGTAGGTACGATTGAGAGAAATGTTGTTAATTAGATGAAAAAGGTCGAAATGGCATGAGAATAATTATACTAAAATGAGATTGTCGAAGCTAATTAGACTTATAGATGAGTTTGTTTTTCTTATCAATTAGCTCCATTCCTTTTACAGTGAATTCTCTTTTACCAAACTGGTAAATTTCAGTGATTCCCCTGTCTGTCAAAACACTAGTTGGATAATTTAGCATTATCGTATATCTGGTCAATTTATTCCACAAGTAATGAATTTTGTCATTAATTGCGTCGCCAATATTTACGTTTTGTTCTTCATTCTGTGTATAAAATGCAACATATTCCCCTCGTTTGGTTTTAATAATTCCATTTATATCGGTATAAAGCCTAGTCTCCTTGAAGCTTGAATCAAAAAATACTACGGCGTAGTTTGCGAATTTTTGATTTAGTATGTCAACGAAAGTAAAAGTGACTAAACTATCTTCTTTAAATAACTGTGTAGTTATAGTTGTCTTTAATTCAGTCTCACATTCAGAAACTCCATTTAATAGAATCTTGTTGGCAGTTCTAATCCATTTGCCTTTTGAGATGCCAGCGTCAACGCAACCGCCAGTCACAATGAAAAAGGTAGAGTCGCTACAGAGAAGAAGTCTCGAAAACATCAGGTCTTGTGATAAATAAAAAGTATCAGTTTTTATGTTTCTCACCTGACTAAAAGTATTTGATGCGAATAGCGCCAAGATTAAAATTATATAAGAATATTTCATGTAGAAAACTTAATGTTATCTAATTTGCCTTTTTCTTGAAGAATAACCAATATCATAAATCAAAAATTAAACAAAAAAACGGTTGCTTTCACAACCGCTTTTCTTCTATATTTTTCAATTCTAATTTTGTTTTCCATCATACGCCCACTTGATCCACGTAGCGCCCCAAGTAAACCCGCCGCCAAATGCAGCCAGCACAATGTTATCGCCTTTCTTTAATTGCGGTTCCCATTCCCACAAACAAAGAGGAATCGTGCCGGCAGTGGTATTGCCAAACTTTTCAATGTTGATCATTACTTTTTCTTTTGGCAAACCCATGCGGTTGGCTGTTGCATCAATGATGCGGAGGTTGGCCTGGTGTGGTACCAGCCATGCAATATCTTCACCTGTTAAATTGTTGCGCTCTAATAATTCAGCACTCACATCGGCCATGCCTTTTACTGCAAACTTGAAAACCGTTTGTCCTTCCTGGTAAGCAAAATGTTCCCGGTTGGCAACTGTTTCCATACTTGCGGGACGAAGACTGCCACCAGCTTTCATGTTCAGGAAATTTCTGCCGGCTCCGTCGCTTTTTAAAATGCTGTCTTGTACACCAAAACCTTCTTCATTGGGTTCCAACAACACACAGGCAGCACCATCGCCAAAGATCACGCAAGTGTTGCGATCGGTATAATCAATAATGGCACTCATTTTATCTGCACCAACCACTACTACTTTTTTATAGCGGCCACTTTCGATATATGATGCGCCCGTCGTGAGTGAAAAAAGAAATCCGCTGCAGGCAGCACTCAAATCAAAACCCCATGCATTCACGGCACCGATCTTATCGCACACCACATTCGCAGTGGAAGGAAACACCATATCAGGCGTAACCGTTCCAACGATCATGCAATCAATTTCTGATGGTTCGATGCCACGTTTTTTGCAGAGATCAAGCACAGCGGGGACGATCATGTCGGAAGTAGCAAGTCCTTCGCCTTTTAAAATTCTCCGTTCAGAAATACCGGTACGTGTGCGGATCCATTCGTCGTTGGTATCAACCATCTTCTCCAGATCAAAATTGGTAAGCCGGTCTTCAGGAACCCATCCGGCAACAGCCGTAATGGCTGCAGTGATTTTGTTACTCATTTATACTTTGTATTTAAAGGGAGCGGGTAAAGGCCCGCTTGACAGGGTGCAAATATAAGACTTGCAGCGCAGGGTTGAAGGCAGATGGTTTAAGGTTGAAGCGGTAGGGTTGCTAACCTTTGTACGGGGTGACGAAGACTTGTGCGGTTAGCGAAAGGTTGGCAACCCTTTGCTCAATCCTTTGTAAAAAACTCTATTTTCGTTCCATGTTTGCATATCTCAAAGGAGCATTTACCCTCAAAACCCCAACTGTTGTTCACATTGATGTACATGGTGTCGGCTATGAAGTACAGGTGAGTTTGAACACCTATTCCAAGATCCAGAACCTGCAGGAAGGAACATTATTTACCCATTTGTTGGTGCGTGAAGACGCTCATATTCTCTACGGTTTTTATGAACGCTCCGAAAAAGAAGTATTTCTTCACCTGCTCAGTGTAAGTGGGGTTGGTGCTTCCACCGCACGGATCATGCTTTCGTCGTTGCAGGCCGAAGAGGTAGTACGAGCTATTCTTTCAGGAAATGAGGGTTTATTGGAAAGCGTAAAAGGGATTGGAAAAAAGACGGCGCAGCGAATTGTTTTAGAGCTGCGGGACAAGCTTTCGAAGTCGCCAATTGATGCGAATATTTCTGCACTGACTCACAATACTTTAGAACAAGATGCGTTAACTGCTATGACTGCTTTGGGCATAGCCCGAAATGCAGCCGAATCGGCCATAAAAAAAGCCCGGCAAACAAATACGGAATTTGTTGAAGTGCAAGAGCTGATTAAGGCGGCATTGAAGTGTCTTTAACCAACAACTTAATCTTTGCTTTGAGACTTTGACCCGGATGCAACGCACCATATCCGCCATCGTGGCCCTTCTGACCATTGTAATAACCCTTTCCTCAACGGTGAGTTATGGTGGTATTCCTGCATTTCAAACACCGGCTCGTGATACAATCCCCGGAAAAGACAGTTTACGTTTTCCATTAACCGATCGCAGAGGCGATGCGTTTACAGAACCCAATCGCAATACATTTGATCTGCATCGGCCATCGAGTATCAAAGATTCCATTGCGTACGATCCGGTTACAAAAAGATATTACATCTACGAAAAGATCGGCCGTAGCTGGTTCCGCAAACCAAGCTACCTCACCTTCGATGAAATGGTGGCGTACAAAAACCGCCAGAACGAACGGGATTATTTTCAACGCCGGCTCAACACAACTTTAAATCTTAACCGAAAAATATTAGATCCAAAGCTGCAGGTGCGTCCGAGCTTTTTCAACCGCCTATTCAGCAACAGCGGTATTCCAAAAGTGGAGATACGTCCGCAGGGTGATGTAACACTAACTGCCGGCTACCTCGGCCAAAATATTAAGAACCCAACCTTACCCGAACGTGCAAGAAAAAATGGTGGTTTTGATTTTGACATGAATGCCAATTTTGGTTTGAATGCCAAGATCGGCGACAAACTGAATTTCCCCGTAACGTATAATACCCTTGCCAATTTCCAATTTGAAAATCAACTCAAGCTGGATTATGTTGGTAATACCGATGCCATCATCAAACGGATCGAGGCGGGTAATATCGCTTTCCCGGCAAAAGGAACATTGATGCCCGGTGCTTCTGCCTTATTTGGTTTGAAAACAGAATTGCAGTTTGGCAAGTTGTATGTAACGGCTGTAGTGGCCAATCAAAATTCCAATCGCCAGCAGATGCAGTTGGCTGGTGGCTCCGGTTTACAACAGTTTAATGTAAAGGCGGATGAATACGAAGAAAACCGCCACTTCTTACTAGCTCAGTATTTTAAGAAGAATTACAACACGAGCATGAAAAATATCCCGGCTGTGATTACGCCGGTGCAGATCATGCGGGTGGAAGTGTGGGTTACCAACCGTACAGGTTCTACCACCGAAAACAGGAATGTGGTAGCATTGATGGACCTTGGCGAAAGCGAACCATTTAATCCGAACGTTTTTTCACTTACGACGGCACCTCTTCCGTACAACGATGCGAACGATCTGTATCAACGGTTGGCAAACGATCCGGCAACAAGAGATGCTGCCTTGGTAACAAATCGCTTAAGCAGTTTTGGTTTAACGGCTGTGCAGGATTTCGAACGCACGTTTGCCCGTAAGCTACGACCTGAAGAATATTATTTCAATCCGCAAATTGGTTTTCTTTCACTCAATACAACCTTGCAGCCCGACGAAGTATTGGGTATTGCATTTCAATACGCTGTAAACGGAAAAATTTATCAGGTAGGTGAATTTTCAAATGATGTAACACCCGATACAACAGCCGGCAACAGCGGTACACAGAAGGTGTTGTTCTTGAAAATGCTGAAAGCAACTTCACAACGTCCGTCGTTACCGATCTGGGATTTGATGATGAAGAATGTGTACTCTGTTGGCTTTGGTCAATTGGAGCGTCGTGATTTCAAATTGAATATTCTTTACCAGGAACCGGGTGGTGGTGAAAAAAGATATATTCCTGAAGGCGAAGAAAAAGGACGACCAATAATTGAATTGGTGAATCTGGATCGACTGAACAATCAAAATGATCCACAGCCCGATGGCGTGTTTGATTATATAGAAGGCTTTACGGTTAACTCGCAAATGAGTCGTGTTATTTTTCCGTTGCTTGAACCATTCGGGAAAGACCTTGAATATATTTTCCGAGGAGTCGACTCTGTTGAACTACGTCAGAAATATTTATTCTATCCGCTTTACGATTCAATCAAATGGGTGGCACAGCAATCGCCACAATTGAATCGATATATTTTTAGAGGGGCTTCCCGTAGTGCTGGAGGCGGTGGCGATATTCCGCTGGGTGCCTTCAATGTACCGCAAGGTTCTGTTACCGTTTCTGCAGGCGGACAAGTGTTGCGTGAAAATGTTGATTACACAGTTGATTATAATTTAGGTACTGTAAAAATTATTAACCAGGCCATTGTTAATTCAGGTGTGCCGATCAATGTTGGGTTTGAAAACAATGCAACATTCGGTATGCAGAACCGCAACTTTATGGCGTTGCGTTTGGATTATAAAGCATTTGAAAAGCAAACCAAACAACTGAACATTGGTGCAGCGGTGATGAAGTTGGGCGAGCGTCCCTTCTTTACAAAAATGAATTACGGTGACGATCCTATTCGTAACACCATGATCGGTGCTGATATCAATTACCGCAGCGATTGGAAACGAATGACCAAGTGGCTGGATGGATTGCCATTCTATTCTACAAGACAAACATCAAACATCAATGTATATGGTGAAGCGGCACAAATTATTCCAAGTACAGCAAAACAGATCCGTCCTGAAAAAGGTGGCGGTGGTTTAATTTATATTGATGATTTTGAAGGAACGAGAAATGGGATCGATCTGCGCTTTCCATTTATTGCATGGTCGTTGGCATCAACACCATTTGAAGCAAGAGATCGTTTTGGCGTTGAATTATTTCCGGAGGCGAAGTTGACCGATGATCTGCAATATGGTTATAACAGAGCAAAACTTGCATGGTATAATATTGAACCGGTATTACAGCAACGTCGTGATCCAAACAATCCGTTGGGCGATAACATTGCAGAGCTGTCTGATCCACGTGTTCGTTTTGTAAATCGTCAGGAAATATTTCCGCAGGTAACGCCCGATCTCGGACAGAACCAGTTGATCACATTCGACATGGCTTTTTATCCAACACAACGTGGTCCTTATAATTTTGATGCAGCGAACGGAAGCATCAATCCTGCAAATGGAAATTTGTTAAATCCACGGAACAGATGGGGTGGTATTATGCGTGCCATCGATCAAATTGATTTTGAAACAAACAATATCGAGTTTATTGAAATGTGGGTACAGGATCCGTTCATACTCAACCCTGTGAGTACGGGCGGACAGATGTATTTCAACCTTGGCAATATTTCTGAAGATATTTTAAAGGATGGCCGCCGTTTTTATGAAAACGGATTAAGCACCACACAAACTCCTGCACGTGAAGATGAAAGTAACTGGGCTCGTGTACCACGTAACCCGATCCAGATCGCACAGGCGTTCAGTAATATTGTTGAAGAGCGTCCGCAACAGGATGTTGGTTTAGATGGGAGATCAGATAGTGCGGAAGCACGGGTGTTTAATTCGTTCCTCACACAATACAGAAACAATTTTGGTACAGGAGCAGCTTATCAGCGTTTAGCAACTGATCCTAGTAGTGATAATTACAAACACTTCCGTGTTGATCAACCGGATAATGCAAGCATCTTGAATCGTTACAAAGATTTTAATAATCCGCACGGTAACAGCCCTGTTGCCAGCAACGATATTCAATATACGTCTGCCTCTACGTTGTATCCGGATAATGAAGATCTCAACAGAGACAATACGTTGAATGAAGTGGAAGAATATTTCCAGTATCATTTAGAGCTTCGTCCTAAAGATGATCCGTTAATGCAGGTAGGTCAGAATTATATTGCTGACAGAAGAGAAGTGGATGTGAAACTTGCTGATGGTAATACAAGAAAAGAAACCTGGTTCCTCTTCCGTATTCCTGTAAAAGAATACGAATCAAAAGTTGGAAATATTCCCGATTTCAAATCGATCCGTTTTATGAGGATGTTTATGACGGGTTTTGAAGATTCATTGGTTGTACGTTTTGGTAAGTTGGAATTGGTGCGTAACATGTGGCGTACTCATACATTTGATCTGGATACAACCGGCCAGTACAGGCCCCTCCAAAACCAAGGTATCACTTCGTTTAATGTAACGGCTGTTAACGTAGAAGAAAACGATAGACGTGTGCCGGTGAATTATGTAATACCACCGGGTATTGAGCGTGTACAACAATTGAGTAACAACGGTATCAACCTTTTGCAAAATGAAGCTTCATTAAGTATGCAGGTTTGTGATTTGCAGGATGGTGACAGCCGTGCTGTATTTAAAACAACCAATCTTGATCTTCGTCAATACAAGCGTGTGCGTATGTTCATGCATGCAGAATCAAGAGGTAAAACAGACAATCTGCAGGATGGAGAAGCCATTGCTGTGATCCGTTTTGGTACCGACTTCATTAATAATTATTATGAAGTGCGGATGCCATTGAAAGCAACACGATGGGGAAGTTACCCAAGTCCGATAAACCCTGATGATACTTCGGCTGTTTGGCCGGGTGCAAATCAGTTTGATGTAAACCTCGAAGATTTGGTGCGGTTTAAACTGCGTCGTACAGGTGGTGTAAATACTGCTTACTCCGAAGACAGAGGCAATGGTATCCGTTGGGCTGTGATGGGAAATCCAAATCTCGGTGAAGTAAAAGGCTTTCTTGTTGGGGTTGAAAATAACAACAACGACAATACGTCTAATATTTGTGCTGAAGTTTGGATCAATGAGCTTCGCTTAAGCGGTCTTGATGAAAAAGGTGGATGGGCTGCAACCGGACGGATTGATATTCAACTGGCAGACCTTGGTACCATTTCCGTTTCAGGTTCTGCACGTAGTGCCGGCTTTGGTACCATTGAACAACGTGTGAACGAACGTAGCAGGGAAAACTTTTATCAGTTTGATGTTGCTACTAATCTGCAACTCGGAAAATTATTGCCGAAAAAAGCTGCACTTGAAATTCCTTTTTACGCCAGCTATTCACAAACAGTGATGAATCCTGAATATGATCCATACGATCAGGATATTAAGTTCAAGGATAAACTGGCAACTGTAAATAATAAAGATTCCATCAAAAATATTGCACAGGATTTTTCTGCGATTACAACGGTGAACGTAACCAACATGCGGAAAAATAAAACCAATGGCAAGCCTGCCAAAATTTATGATGTTTCGAATTTTGATGTAAGCTATTCGTACACAAAAACCGAACGTCGCAATCCATTGATCGAAAATGATGTGATTGAAAAACACTATGGCGGTGTAGGATATAACTATGCCCCGCAACCGAAGTTTATAGAGCCATTCAAAAAGCTCATTAAATACCGCAGCCCTTGGTGGAATATTGTAAAGGATTTCAACTTCAACTATCGTCCAAGCCTGTTAAGTTTCCGTGCAGATGTGAATCGTCAGTTTGGTGCAGTACGTGCAAGAGAAGTAACCATACCGGGTGTGGCACCAAGTCCTTTTAAAATTCCTGAGACCTACGATAAGTATTTTGTGTTTGATCGTGTGTACAATATGCGTTGGGATGTAACACGTTCCATTAATATTGATTTCAGCGCTACCAACAATGCACGTGTAGATGAACCGATTGGACGAATTGATACGAAACAAAAGAAAGACAGTGTTCGCAGAAATTTATTTGACGGCGGACGGAATGTGATCTATCGTCAAACCGCCAATGCATCCTATAATTTGCCATTGGCAAAAATTCCTGCACTTGATTGGACAACTGCACGATTCAATTATAACACCACGTATAACTGGATCGGCGCATCACGTTTAGCAGTGAGTTTAGGTAACACGATCGAGAATTCACAAACAAGAGTATTTACCGGCCAGCTTGATTTTGTAAGGTTATACCAGAAATCAAAATTCCTTCGTTCGCTTGAAACTGAGAAAGACCCGAATGCAAAACCAGTGCTTGCATCGCCCAATATTAAATTCAATCCAAAAGATACGGTTGGAAAGAGTAAGAAATATGTAGCAAAATTATTCCGTCGTTTAAATCGATTGGAAGCGAAGAAAGATAACAGTCTGCAGGTTGAACCGGGCGATGCTTTAAAGTTCTTTGGACGAATGCTGACCTCAGTTAAAAACATAAACATAAATTATAACGAGTCGTTCAATTCACGACTGCCGGGCTACACCGACAGTACGCAGATCCTTGGACAGAACTGGGGTACCCGTGCACCGAGCCTTGCTTATGTATTTGGCAAACAGCCCGATAATCGATGGCTCGATGAAGCAGCTTCAAAAAGATGGGTTACGAGAGACACCAACTTCAACTTCCTGTTTACACAAAGCTATCGTCAGGAATTGAAAATGGAAGCAACGGTAGAGCCAATGCGTGACTTCACCATTGATCTCAACCTCACACGTTCCTTCAGTAAAAATTATTCGCAACTGTTCAAGGACACTACCGGTAACGGCGACTTCGGTCATTTGAGTCCGTTAGCAGCCGGTGGTTTTGATATTTCGTTCATCTCTTATCAAACCATGTTCAGGAAATATTCGGCTACAACGCCGGGCGAATCGTTCCTGCAGTTTGAACAAAACCGTTTACTCTTATCACAGCGATTGGGCGATGCAAATCCATACACGTTAGGCCAAATTAATCCCGATGGTTATTACAAAGGTTACGGCCGATATGCACAGGATGTGTTGATACCTGCGTTTATTGCAGCTTATACCAATCAGGATCCATTGAAAGTAGGATTGCTTGATCAGAACAACCGACGTGTAAACGATAATCCGTTCAAACGTTATTTACCAAAACCTAACTGGCGGTTAACCTATAATGGTTTGTCCAGATTGCCGGGCCTCGATCGCATCTTCACCAACTTTACAATTACACATGGTTACAGCAGTAATCTGAGTATGAATAATTTTACATCTGCTTTGTTGTATGCAGATCAGTTTGGATATGGTTTCCCATCGTTTGTTGATCCGGTGTCGAACAACTTTGTGCCGTTCTTCATTGTACCCAACTTAACCATCAGCGAACGTTTTTCTCCATTGATTGGTGTGGATGTACAAATGACCAATCAGCTCAACTTCAAAGTTGATTATGGACGCAGCCGGACGATCAGTTTAAGTTTGATCGACTTCCAGGTGAGTGAAGTACGCAGCATTGAAATTACCGTTGGTGCGGGATGGCGTAAGCGTGGTTTGAAGCTGCCGTTTAAAATACCATTCACAAAAGATGATTCAAAAACATTATCAAACGATCTGAGTTTCCGTTTTGATATGACCTATCGAGATAATGCAACATCCAATAATATTCTTGATCAGCGGAACACCATACCAACCGGTGGACAAAAAATATTGTCGATCAATCCTTCCATCGATTATGTACTAAACAATCGCATCCGTTTGCGTTTGTTCTTTGAGCAGAACAGGGTAGTAGGTTATATCGCCACACCGCCGCCTGTTGTAAATACAAGAGCAGGATTGCAGGTGAATATCAGTTTAGCACAGTAAATAGTTGTTGTCTGCTCACCTGAAAGGTGACTGACAATTGAGTGAATAAACAAACAGCCATCATTGATCAATGATGGCTGTTTGTTTTAATGAGGTTGTTGATGATTAAGGTCAAAGTACATCGCTGTACTCCGCTACTTTTTTGAACACACTGTTTGCAAAGGGGCACAGCGGCATAATTTTCAATCCCTTCTCTCTTGCAAACTCAACAGCTTTTGCCACTAATTGTTTGCCTGCGCCTTTCCCTGCAAGCTTGTCGCTTACTTCGGTGTGGTCAATAATGAATTTAGCATCGCCCGCCCACACATACGTCATCTCAGCAAGTCGTTCGCCGTTTTCTTCAATGTAAAATGCTCCTTTTTTTCCGTCGTCGGATTGTAGAATCTCCATTTCGTAATATTATTAGAATAAAAAATAGTGATAAGAAGTTGTTGTATCAATGCATCGTTATCCGCAATGCTTTAACTGATCTTGTTTGTTCCGTCTGATGTTTGCACGACGTAAGCTTCTGCATCAATTCCGAATTTTTCTTTGTACGCAGCAAGAGCTTCGTCAATAAACGGCTGCACTGTATTATTCGCTATAATGTTGATCGTGCATCCGCCAAAACCTCCACCCATCATTCTTGCACCCAGAACATTGTTATTGGCTTTTGCCAGTTCCACCAAAAAATCAAGTTCGGTACAACTCACTTCGTATAATTTGCTTAAGCCTTCATGTGTTTGAAACATCAGTTTGCCAAAGCCAGGCAGATCATGTTGCTGCAATAATTTGGCCGCTTCCTGTGTACGTGCAATCTCCTGCACCACAAACAAACAACGGTTGAATACTTCTTCGCCCATGGTTGGTTCATAAGCGATCAGATCTTCCCACTTTGTTACATCACGAAACGAACGCACAGGGCTATCGCTCTGCATCAGTAGCAGCCCTTCTTCACATTCCTGCCTGCGACGGTTGTAAGCAGATGATGCAAGTGAATGATGCACTTTTGTATTGATGAGTACAATTGAATATCCATCCAATTGCAAAGGAAAATGTTGATGTTCCAGCGATTGGCAATCGAGTAAAATAACCGCATCTTTTTTTCCATGCATATTGGCAAACTGATCCATAATGCCGCATTTTACATTGGGGAAATCATGTTCGGCACGTTGGCAAAGCAAGGCCAGTTCTTTTCGGTTGTAGCCAGCATCAAACAATTCGTTTAATGCAAAGGCCAATCCTCCTTCCACTGCTGCTGATGAAGAGATGCCGGAGCCACGTGGAATATCGCCCGCCAGCACACAATCAAATCCGTGAATTTGTTTTCCTGCTTGTACAAATTGCTTCACAACACTCAATACATAATTTTTCCATTCGCCTGCAGGGGTTAATGATGATATTGCTGTACTGTACGCTTCATTAAAATCAATACTGAAAAAATTACAATCACTTGTGCCGTTTGTTGCAATGGCATAATACACGCCTTTGTCAATGGCTGCAGGCAATACAAAACCATCATTGTAATCAACGTGTTCACCCAATAAATTAATACGACCCGGTGAAAAATAGAGTGAAGGTTCTTTTGAAAAGCGTTGAAGAAAAGCCGATCGGGTTTGTTCTGCCAGTTGATGATTCACGTTTGTTCGAAATTTTATGATTGGTTGTAAAAATATCGAACTTTCCTTTTGCAACATCCTTCCGTTACTGCTAAACTTTACGGCTGATGTGATTTCCCTCATCTTCCTTACTTTTGACACAAATCAACGATATGAGTCATCAATTACTGAAAGGAAAAAAGGGCATCATCTTCGGTGCATTAGATGAAAAATCAATTGCCTGGAAAACGGCGTTGAAATGTTATGAAGAAGGAGCACAGATCGTATTGACCAATGCGCCGGTTGCCTTGCGTATGGGCGAGATCAATAAGCTGGCTGAAGCTTGTGGTAACGCTCCCGTTATTGGTGCCGATGTAACCAATATGGATGATCTGAAAAATCTGTTTGAAAAATCAATGGAGCATTTTGGTGGAAAGGTTGATTTTGTGCTGCATTCAATTGGTATGAGCCTGAATGTGCGGAAAGGCAAACATTATACTGAACTCAATTACGAGTGGAATACCAAAACTCTTGATATTTCTGCGATGAGTTTGCACCGTGTATTACGCACCGCCTGGGATCTCGATGCGATCAATGAATGGGGTAGCGTAGTAGCACTCACTTATATTGCTGCACAACGTGTATTCCCCGATTACAATGAAATGGCGGATGCAAAATCATTACTGGAAAGTGTAACACGCAGCTTCGGTTATCATTATGCAGTAAAAAAGAAAGTACGTGTAAACACTATTTCACAATCACCAACACGTACAACAGCCGGCAGTGGTGTAAAAGGATTTGATGGCTTTATTAATTATGCAGAAAAGATGAGTCCGTTGGGAAATGCCAGCAGTGAAGATTGTGCAAATTATGTGGCAGTGATGTTCAGCGATCTTACCCGGATGGTAACCATGCAAAATCTTTTCCACGATGGAGGATTCAGCTTTACCGGTGTAACGGCTGAAGTGATTGAGCAGATGGAAAAGTAAGCCAGGTATGAAGTACGATGTTTGATGTGCGAGGCACGATGTGTTCCTGTTCATCTCTCTACTATAAAATTTACAGTTTGAAAAGTTGATGGGTATCCTGTCAACTTTTTAATGTTTAAACCAAATTTCATGACACCATTTTGGGTAGAGGTTGTTGGTCTTTTTGGATCGTTTCTAAGCAGTATTACGTTTGTGCCGCAAGTGTACAAAGCATGGCGAAGCAAAAGTGTAGGCGACCTCAGTATTTACACCATTCTGATTGTTTCGAGCAGTACATTGGTTTGGTTGGTCTACGGTTTTTTCAATGAACCATTGCTGCTGCCTGTAGTATTGTGCAATGGGTTCATCTTTTTATTATCACTTGTACTTTTATATTTTAAGATCTCGTTTAAAAAGTAAATATGCACATTGAGCACATTGCAATTTGGGTGAAAGATATCGAAGCAATGAAAGCATTCTTTTGCAAGTACTTTCATGCAACTGCAAATGATCAATACCTCAACAACACAAAACAATTTCGATCGTATTTTCTTTCGTTCGATGGTGGTCCACGATTGGAGTTGATGCAGATGCCTTCTGTTCCTGATTCGAAAGATGATGTGTATGATCAGTTTACCGGGTTGATTCATTTTGCTATATCGCTGGGGAGCAAAGAAAAAGTAGACGAGATGACAGCACAATTTCGAAACGATGGATTTGAAGTGTTGGATGGCCCGAGAACTACGGGCGATGGATATTACGAAAGTGTAATTCTTGATCCGGAGAAAAACAGGATTGAATTGACGGTTTGAGAAACGGGTTTCAACATACGTACCTCGACTGCGCTCGATTCGAATGAAACTCCTTCGACTTCGCTCAGGGTTAAAAACAAACCCCGCCGTTGAAGGCAGGGTTCAATGTATTTCACTCACAGCTAAAAGCTCGTAGCTCACAGCTTCTTAATACTCATCTTCATTAAAAAAGAAATCTTCCTGGCTCGGGTAATCCGGCCAGATGTCATCAATGCTTTCATAAATTTCGCCCTCGTCGTCCAGTTCCTGTAAATTCTCCACTACTTCAATGGGAGCACCACTGCGAATAGAATAATCGATCAGTTCGTCCTTGGTAGCAGGCCAGGGAGCATCTTCGAGGTACGAGGCTAATTCAAGTGTCCAGAACATAAGGAAAACCCTTTAATTTTCCGCAAAAGTAACTTTCCTGCGGAAATAACCAAATCTGCTTTGTTAAGGCTGTGAATAAACTGTTTTTCAGATTTTTAGCTTTTGGCGCTGCTGCATCAAAATGCAAAGCCTTAGGTTTGTAAAACGGAGAACAAACTATGCTAAGTTGTAAACAGATCACCAAACGTTATGGCAGCCTGGAAGTGTTGAAGGGCGTGGATTTGCAGATTGAAAAAGGCGAAATTGTGAGTCTTGTAGGCAGCAGCGGCGCCGGCAAAAGCACTTTGCTGCACATCCTCGGCACATTGGATGAAGCGGATGGGGGACAGGTTTGGCTGAATAATGTGCAAATGAACCAGTTGAAAGGAAATCAACTGGCATCGTTCCGAAACAAACATATTGGCTTTGTTTTCCAGTTTCATCATTTATTGCCGGAGTTTACAGCTTTGGAAAATGTTTGTATTCCCGGATGGCTGGGCAACCGCAAAAAGAAAGAAGTGGAAGAACGGGCAAAAGAATTGTTGAAAATGCTGGGCCTTGAAAGCCGCGTGGAAAACAAACCCTCGGAACTTTCGGGCGGAGAGCAGCAACGGGTGGCAGTAGCACGTGCTTTGATCAACAACCCTGACATTATCATGGCCGATGAGCCAACCGGCAATTTAGACAGTACGCATGCCCGTGAGTTACACCAACTGTTTTTTGATTTGCGTAAACAATTCAATCAAACGTTTTTAATTGTAACGCATAACGAAGAGTTAGCTGCTCAGTGCGACAGAACTGTGCATATGAAAGATGGGAGAATAGTTGTTGGAGCTACGAATTAAGAAGAACGAGGTAAGAAGTACAACTTCTTCGGAGCACTTTAGTTATTGATGATGGTAGCGTCGCTACTTTGTACTTTCAACTTTTCACTTTCCACTTTTCTTCAAACTCTCGGCTTCCACGGGATTTCTTCTACACCCAATTGATGACCGGTATAACGGGCAAGTACAAATAAATAATCACTAAGGCGATTAATGTATTTGATCACAAGCGGTTCAACAAACATTTCTTCCTGTTGCATGTGTACGCATAAACGTTCGCAGCGGCGGCATACACAACGGGCTACGTGCATTGTACTTACAGAAACATGTCCGCCCGGTAAAACAAAGAATTTCATAGGCGGAATAGCGTCATTCATTTTATCCATTTCCTTTTCAAGCAAGGCCACATCTTTTTCTTTGAGATCAGGAATTTTCATCTTCGGTTCTTTCTCCGGATCACATGCAAGAGACGAACCAATGGTAAACAAACGATCTTGTATTTCCTTCAAAACAGCTTTTGTATGAATGTCGCTTACATGATCGGTAACAAGACCAATGTAAGAATTCAACTCGTCAACAGTGCCATAGGTTTCAATACGTATATGACTTTTGGGCACTTTGGTTCCGCCAATTAAACTTGTTTTGCCAAGGTCACCTGTTTTGGTATATATTTTTGATGCCATATAGTTATTTCAATTCTGCTGTTAACAAAAGTAGACTCCAAAAGGTTGTAAATAAAAAAGGAGAGTTAAAAACTCTCCACATTTTCATTTCAAAAAAAGATTCTTACCGGGCAACCAATTGCTCTTGCAACATATCCGTTTCAACCAGTCCATCACGCAAACGCACAACACGTTTGGCATAATGTGCAATATCTTCTTCGTGTGTAACAAGTACAACGGTATTGCCAAGCTTGTGAATATCTGTAATAAGCCCCATAATTTCAACCGATGTTTTTGAATCAAGATTACCCGTTGGTTCATCGGCAAGAATAATAGAAGGATTATTCACCAACGCACGGGCAATGGCCACACGTTGAATTTGTCCACCACTTAATTCATTTGGTTTGTGATGCGATCGATCAGCGAGATTTACTTTCTCTAACATTTCCAATGCACGTTCTGTACGTTCTTTTTTGGGTACCCCTGCATAGATCAATGGCAACGCCACATTTTCCAATGCAGATAAGCGTGGCAGGAGGTTGAATTGTTGAAACACAAACCCGATCTCCTGGTTTCTGATCTCGGCCAGTTCATTATCGTTCATTTGGCTCACATCATTTCCATTCAATACATATTTACCATCGCTCAATGTATCTAAACATCCGAGGATATTCATCAAGGTACTTTTACCGGAACCCGATGGGCCCATCAACGCCACAAATTCATTTTTTTGAATGTCAAGGTCAATGCCTTTTAGCACCGGTAATTCCTGCTTGCCGAGATAATAACTTTTACGGAGTTGTTCGAGGTGAATAACAGATTGCATAATGTTGAATATAGAATTATTTTTTGATCACTTTTGGTACCATAAAGAAGCTGTTGTTTTTGAGTTGTGCATTTTGTAATGCTTCTTCTCTTGAAACAGAACCTTTTACTTCATCGGGCCGAAGCACATTGATCTCTTCTGTTAAATGCATGAGCGGTTCAATGCCTGTTGTGTCGAGTTCCTGCAGCTTTTCAATAAAACCGATCATCTGTTGCAGATCATCCCGCAGCTTGTCTTTTTCATCCGGCTTAATTTCAAGGCGGGCCAGCAAGCTGAGTTTATCAATTAACGCATGGTTTACTTCCATCGGTCAAAAATAAGCAAATTGCGTGGTGATGAATTTATTTTAGATGAACGGACAAGCGGTTATTCCTGCTTTTGAGTTGAGGAATGGATCTGCTTCAACAACTCTAACTGTTGCTGCTGAATTTCAAACAACGTTTTTAATTGTTCTTCGATCACCAGGTCGAATTTTTGGTGAAGACTACGAATCTCCAGTTCAGCTTTCAGGTTGATGAGATAATCGTTTTGAGCCCGTTGCCTGTCTTTTTCTTCCTGCCGGTTTTGGCTCATCATAATAATGGGTGCCTGCAAAGCTGCAATGCAGGATAACACAAGATTCATCAGAATAAAAGGATAAGGGTCAAACGTTTCGCCCGCCGGCAACAAACTGTTTAGCACGATCCAGCTGATCAGTACCACAAAAAACAGAATGATGAACATCCAGCTGCCTCCGAACCGGGCGATTTTATCCGATAAACTTTGTCCGGCTGTAAGATTTTCTTCGGGCGGATGCATCAGGTTGTTGATGATGAGTTCTTCATCTTTCATTGTTTGTTTTACAATACTGTGCAGTTTGCTGAGATGTTCGTTTTCAATCGAGAACAATTGATCATAATCTTTGGTATCCATAAAACGTAATTAAGCAAGTTCAATTTTTACAACAACACGCCATTCAAAAACAGGTATGCCATTGAAAAATAGATCAAGAGCCCTGTTACATCTACTAATGTTGCTACAAAAGGGGTAGAAGAAGTGGCAGGATCTGCTCCGAACTTCTTCAGCAACAATGGTAACATAGAGCCCATTAAAGTGCCCCACAGCACAATACCAATAAGTGAGCAGCCTACCGTTAAACCAATCCGCAGTGAATGATCGCCAAATGTTGTACTGAAAGAGCTCCAGATAAAGATCATAGTCAATGCAATGATGCAAAGTGATGTTCCCAGTAATAAACCGGATGCAATTTCACGCTTCATGATGCGCCACCAATCAGCAATGCTGATTTCACCCAATGCCATGGCTTGTATAATGAGGGTAGATGTTTGCGATCCGCTGTTTCCACCGCTGGAAATAATGAGGGGAATAAATGTCGCAAGTATTACCACTTTCGCAATTTCGTCCTGGTAGCCCTGCATAGCCGAAATAGTGAGCAGCTCTCCAAAAAACAATATGATGAGCCATACCACCCGTTTCTGAAATAATTTGAAGATCGGGATCTCAATATAAGGTTCATCGAGTGCGGCGGTACCTCCCATTTTCTGCATGTCTTCACTAAACTCTTCATTGGCTACCCACAATACGTCATCAATGGTAACAATGCCCAATAGCTTATTGGTATTACTTACCACCGGCAGTGCATCCCGGTTATTCATTTTAAACGCTTCGTTAGCAGTTTCCTGATCGTCAAAAACATTGAGTGCAATGAAGCGTCCATCAATTAGTTCTTCCACCCGTTTATCAGGTGCAGCCAGAATAATATCACGGATGCGGATGTCATCGATCAATTCACCTTTTTCATTAATGATGTACAGAACGTTGATGGTTTCACTGTCTTTCCCATATTTACGGATGGTATCAAATACTTCAACAACAGTATTGTGCGGATAGATATACACATAATCCGGCGTCATCAAACGGCCCATACTGTTTTCAGGATAACCCAGAAGCGACAGGGTGATCTTCCGTTCTTCTGGGTTCAGCAATTTGATTAGCTCACGTACAACACTACTTGGTAATTCTTCGAGGAAGGATGTACGATCATCCGCAGGGAGCTCATTCAACAGCTCGGCTGTTTTGAAAGGCGGCAGTTCTTTAATGATCTGTTTTTGAGTAGGCAGATCAAGGATTTTAAACACACTCACCGCCCTGTGTACGCTCATATTGGCCAGCATCTGGCTTTCATAATCGGGAAATTCGTACACCAGTTCGGCCACATCGCTGATGTTCTGGTTATTGAGGAACTCCTGGATTTCCAATTTATCTTCACGTACCATTAAGGCTTCAAACTGCTCCTTTAATGATACTTCCTGTTCCAGTTCAAGACTCATAATTCAACTGTTTTTTGTAAGATAGATGCTTGATTTCTGCAATTTGGCTAAAGTTAGTTTCTTTGACTGAAAGAGCACTTCTCCATTAAAAACTTCATGATGCGTTTACCTTGTTTATTTATTGCAGAAACAGAACAGAAAGGCCGGGCTGTGTTTACGAATGAGGCATTGGAAGCAGGCACGTTGCTGGAAACAGCACCGGTGATCGTGATGACGGGCGAAGAGCGCAAACTGATCGACCAAACCCGACTGCACGATTATATTTTTGTGTGGGGCGATGATAATGATCAATGTGCGATGGCGCTTGGCTGGATTTCGGTGTACAACCATTCTTACCAGAGCAATGCAGAGTATTACATGGATTTTGAAACTGAGCAGATGTTTGTAAAAACCGTTTGGCCCATTGCAGCAGGTGAAGAGGTGACGATCAATTACAACGGAACCTGGAACGATGAAACAAAAGTTTGGTTTGATGTAGTAGGCTGAAATGCGCTGCTGTCGTAGATTTACGTATGCCTGATTCATAAAATAGTTATGATTAAAGTTGCTTTCTTGCAGAATGGATGCTACTTTTGCCCTACAACTTCCTTGAAAAAACCGCACCTTTAATCTCCCTCACCTACGGAAACCAGTTAACAATTTAAACTATTCTATATGATTAGAAAGTTACTCTTGTTGCTGGTTGTTACAACAATCCTGCAAAACACATCTTACGGACAACAAGCTGATATTTTAGCAAATGCTTTTTATGACAACGCCAATAATCGTGTTGTGGTGCGATTAGCGATCAGAAATAATACAGCAACTATTACCAACTTTGAAATTGTAGGTATATGCATTGGATTGCAATACCATTCTCCAAAAGTTTCATTCGCTGGTTATAAAAGCTACTTTTATAATAATGGCAATCAATCTTCGTCATTGAACGATGCTAGTTTTTTAGCTCCGACGTTTGGAGCGGATTCAGGACCTAATCCATTTTTATACATAGGTCCTGACCCTGGCAATGGTTCTGTTTTAGGAGTGGGGATCAAAGGGGGTAGTACAAACCAAACAAGAGACGCACCCGTTGCGACAGGTGGAACAAAAACAATGCAAATGCGTTTTTTTCAAAGATCAACCAGTAGTTGTACAGAAATATGGCCGGTCCCTCCACATACGTACCGATTGATGGTTGACTTTTATTTTACGTTGGTAAACATTGCAGACATATCCTATTACAAGTTAAATCAACCGGGTTATGGGTTTGATACCGACGAGTTTATTGCACAAGGATTGAGTGGTCATAGTGAGACATTAAAAGATAATCATAAGGATATAGCGATTGTGTTGATACGAAACGCAAATCCTGAAAACGCTTACCAACCTTTTGACTTAAGTAACTGCAATGGTTCAAATGTGAACCCAGTAACTATTGAAAAGGACTCCACGGTGAAATTTATTACCCCAATTAACGGTATTCTTGCTGGTAAAGCAATTGAAGCTAATGTACAGGATAAAGACAATCACGTTTTGGTACAATGGAAATCTGAGTACAATCAATTGGTAGATTACTTCGAAGTGCAACGTAAAGACGGGAACGGCGAATTTAAAACCGTCGGATTAGTAATGGGCAAAGAGGGCACCGAGGCTGTTCAATACGAATTCAAGGATAAAATTACAGCACGGGATATTGAACCATCATACAGGATCAAAGTGATCAATAACGATAAAGTGATTACTTACAGCGATGTTAGAAAAATACGGTTAGGAAGCGAGCAAAATGTAACCGTTAAAGTATTCCCTAATCCAAGCAGTGAATCGTTACGCATTAATCTGCCGGTAAGCAATGGCATGTTTGTTTGCAGAATGTATAGTACAGAAGGACGTATGGTGCAAGTAACAAATGTATCAGCAGCAAACCCAACTGTGAATATTAAAACACTGCAAACAGGTTCTTACTTTATGGAATTGTATCAACCGCAAACGGGTAAGCGGTACTATACACAGTTCAGCAAACAATAAGTTTTAGATAATTATTCTTTTCAATGCTTCCCTTTCACTTAACGGTGAAAGGGAATGTTTTTTTACAAATGCCTGTACCCATGTTGCAGCGGTTTTGGAATATTCACGTAATGCCCAACCAATGGCCTTCTGAATAAAAAACTCCTTTGATTTTTTTAGCTGAAGAATGTGTTTTGAAAGTAGGGCTGTATCAGTTTGTTCTTTATACGCTTTCTGAAACATAATACTGCTGCGTTGTAACCAGATATTCTTACTCTTGTTCCACTTGGTTGTGATCTTTACTTGTTGCTCCGGAAATTTTTGAAAATAAGGTCCGGTTAAAGAACTGGCTGCGTGATCAACTGTTTCCCACCAGCTTTTGTGTGTAAGGATGTATTCGATCATATCAATCGTTTCTTTCTTCCATTCTTTTTGATAGCAGGCCAGTAATTCTATTGCAACATATTGCATCTCCCGTTTGGGATGTTGCCAACAGTCTTTAATGATTGCTTGAAGTCTTTCAAACGCTGGTAACGACTGTTTAAAATATTCTTTGCTGAGTTTTCGCCAAACAGGAGCTTTTAAACCATAAAAGTCAAATTGGTTTAGCATATATGCTTTCATACCCTGCGCATGAACAGGATTTGCTTCCTGTTCAAACTGTTTTATCAAAGGAATAAGATATGCGTGCATTTGTTTTATTTACCAACCAATGCCATAGTCTTCTCCATGATTACTGCTGCCACCCCAAAAACTTTTGTGTTTCCAATCAAACCAAATCGCATTGATTGGGCCACTTGTTCTGTCCTCAAAAAAGAGTGTATAACCCATTTTTCGTAGTTCTTTTCTCACCCATTCGGAAGTATTGGTATGTAATAACAAATGTCCGGGTTTCGGTTTTCGGTCTTCTGTTTTACTTCCACCTAGTGATAACCAAAGTTGGTTGCTGTTAATGTTTGCTGCTTCACATGCTTCCTGCACGTTCATGCCAAATTCAACGATGTTTAAAAAGAACTGCAATAAATTTTGATCCTGCGTATCGCCTCCCTGTACAGCAAATGATAAATACGGCTTTCCATCTTTCAATGCCATGGTTGGAGTTAATGTTACTCTGGGGCGTTTGCCTGGTTCAATTACATTGAATGGATTGAGTGCAGGATCAAGTACAAAACTTTGTCCACGCTGACTCATACCTACACCTGTATTACCAGCAATGGTTGCCGGCAACCATCCACCCGACGGCGTAATGGAAACAACCCAGCCTTCTGCATCGGCTGCTTCAACTGTAGTTGTTCCTCTCCATAAACGGTCCATGTATTCAGCATCGGCAGCGGCCACAGCTTCATTTCGGACATCATGTGCAGGGGCAAAATTTCGTGTTTGTATTGATGTTGTATCCATATTGAATCCACGTTTCTTCAACACATCCATAAATGGATTTGTTTTTCCTTCAAACGGATATGGATCGCCCGGACCAATGTTTGGCATATTCCGTTCCATTGAAATTTGCTTTGCTCTGTATTTTGCATATTCTTTACTTAACAAACCTTGCATTGGCTCAGCAGGAGGAAAGGCAGGGTCGCCATAATAAAAATCACGGTCGGCAAATGTCATATTCATGGTTTGGTAAACAGTATGAATATATTTTGCACTGTTATAACCCATGCTCTTCAAATCAAAATTCTCAAGGATGTTTAAACTCTGTAATAACATCGGTCCTTGCGTCCATTGCTGCAGTTTATAAACTTCAATGCCTTTGTAATTAACGTGCATGGGTTCTTCTTCAAGCGGCTTCCAGTTGGCCAGATCATTCATTGTAATTAAACCGCCTTGTTCCTGGCAACCACGCACAAATTCTTTGGCAATATCACCTTTGTAAAACCGATCATACGCCGCCATTATCGCTTCTTTTCTGCTCTTGCCTTTTTTTAATGCGTCTTGCTCCGCCTGTACCATTTTGGTAAGCGTTTCCAACAGATCTTTTTGAACAAAAATTTCACCCGCTTCAGGTGCTTCCCGTTTTTCACCAAGATGTGGAAGAAAAACTTTTTTACTGTACGGCCATTGTTTGATGCGTTCTTTTCCACGCTCCATGCTGTTGGCAGTTTGCGCTTCAATGGGATAACCTGCCGCTAACTCCATTGCAGGCGCCAACACTTCTTTCAAACTCATGGTACCGTAATTCGCCAACATATGACAGATGCCACCTGGTGTGCCTGGCGTAACCGCTGCTAACGGCCCATACTCCGGCGGGAAATTATAACCTTTGCTTTTATAAAATTCTGCAGTAGCGCCCGTTGGTGCAACACCCAATGCATTGATGCCAATTACTTTTCCGGTTTTTGGATTGTAAATAAGTGCCTGCGTTTCGCCTCCCCAACTCAGCACATCCCACATGGTACATGTGGCCGCCAACATAGCGCATGCAGCATCAACTGCATTGCCACCTTTCTGAAACACCATACTGCCGGCAGTTGCAGCTAACGGTTTACCTGTAATAGCCATCCAGTTTTTGCCGTGTAGAACCGGCTTTTGTGTTTGCTGTGCAAAGCTGCATTGTGCCGAAACGGCAACTGCTAAAAGAAGAAGGAGTCTCATGCTGAAGAATTTAATACTTAAAGTTAGGGATAGAATAAGTTTATCGATGATGATTGGATGAACGGCTGCAATACCAGACCAGGTGGTGATGACAAATAGCAGAAATAATTACTGCGATCAGTTTGCCTGAAACCGGCTTTGCGGACTTTTATTCGTAAATTGAAGAAGTTGATTGCTTGCAAATAAATAAAAGTGTGACTATGAAATGGATCGTATCACTGAAAGAAAAAAAGAAAGCAGCCGTAGCGCTGTTTGTTGTGCTGGCAGTAATTCTTTTGAACATGTTTTTTAACAGCAAGGATTATGATAAGCTTGATAGAAACATGTCATCGATCTATAACGATCGATTGATGCCTGCCGGTTATCTGTTTCAGATCAGCGATCACCTGTATCAGAAACAATTGCTGCATATGGATGAACGAATTCCTGCAACTGACCTGAAGCAACAATTACAGCAACATGATCTCTCAATAGCAAAACTTGTAAAGGCATACGAAGCAACCTACCTTACCGCAGCCGAAAAACAACATTGGAATAAGTTGTTACAAAGTATGGCAGCATACCAACTTGCTGAAGATAAAGAGGTGGAGTTACAAACTAAAGTAATGGAGGCAAGTTTTATTAATGCCCAGTTGGCGTTGAATCAACTGAATACCATACAGGCAACAGAGGGTAGCTTGTTGCAACGAAGTTCAAAAGCAATTATCAGTGAAACGGTGTTGCACACTTATCTTGAAATTACCATGATCATTGTGCTGGCGGTGATTGTATTATCGTTGTTGGCTGGAAGAGAAAATCCATTTTTCCCGATCGAACAAAAACATATCCTCAATTAATGGGTTTACCTTTTTGTTAGGTGTTTAAATTCATGGACGTTTTATTACCTCGAAAATTATTTTGTCCATTTTCGGCGGGTGGTTGATATCGAAACCATCTTTTGCTCATCACTCATTCTCCAATAAAGTTGCTCATTGCTTTTATAGCTTCAATATTTCATCTTTAACGGACTTGTTTTCCATTTCTCAAATGCAATCAATGCTTCTTCACGTAACAATTGTTGAGTGGTAAGTTTTCTTCCGGTATGTGAAAGGTCGATCTCATCATAAATAAATTTATCATCAAAGTCAGCAGATGCTGCATCTTCTTTTGTGTTGGCAAAATAAATTTTTGCAGCCCGTGCCCAATAGATGGCACCGAGGCACATGGGGCAGGGTTCGCAACTGCAATAAATTTCACATCCATCTAATTGAAAGGAATGTAATGTTGAACATGCCTTTCGGATAGCTACTACTTCAGCATGAGCAGTAGGATCTTTACTGCTGGTAACTTCATTTACACCACTTGCTATGATCTTACCATCTTTTACAATCACAGCTGCAAAAGGACCGCCTTTTCCGCTCTCAACGTTGTCAATGGAAAGCCGGATAGCTTCACGCATAAAATCTTCTTTAGTTACAAATTGAGACATCGCTTTTTATTAAAGTTGTTCAGATAAAAAATCCCCCGTTTCAAAACGGGGGATTTAATTTTATTATCGTTCAGGTCGCTTTAAGCGCTCCGGCCGGAATCAATGATTATCCTTTTGCAAATTCTGCTCTGATTACGTTCAACGCACCACCTGCTTTAAACCATTCGATCTGCTGCGCATTGTAGCTGTGGTTAACAGTAATGGTTTCACTGCTTCCATCAGCATGATTCAATACCAACTCTAATGGCACTCCAGGAGTGAATGAAGTTAAACCTATCACATCAATGCTGTCATCTTCAAGGATCTTATCGTAATCTTCTTTGTTCGCAAAAGTCAACGCCAACATACCTTGCTTCTTCAGGTTTGTTTCGTGAATACGTGCAAATGATTTCACCAATACCACACGTACACCCAAATGACGAGGCTCCATTGCTGCATGTTCACGACTTGAACCTTCACCATAGTTTTCATCACCCACTACAATTGATCCAACACCGGCTGCTTTGTAAGCACGTTGTGTATTTGGTACCGTACCGTATTCGCTGGTCAACTGATTTTTTACGCTATCAGTTTTTTCATTGAAGAAATTGGTAGCACCAATCAACAGGTTGTTACTGATATTATCTAAGTGTCCACGGAATTTCAACCATGGGCCTGCCATTGAAATATGATCAGTAGTACATTTCCCTTTTGCTTTGATGAGGAGTTTCAATCCTTTGATATCAACACCTTCCCATGCAGAGAACGGATATAATAATTGCAGACGTTTGCTATCTGATTTCACATCTAATACAACAGTGCTTCCATCTTCAGCAGGAGCCTGGTAACCGGCATCTTCAACCGCAAATCCTTTAGTTGGCAATTCATCACCACTTGGAGGATCGAGTTTTACCTGCTCACCTTTATCATTGGTTAATGTATCAGTAAGCGGGTTAAATGTAAGATCACCTGCAATTGCCAATGCCGTTACCAATTCAGGACTTGCAACAAACGCCAATGTGTTTGGATTGCCGTCAGCACGTTTTGCAAAGTTTCTATTGAATGAATGAACGATGGTATTGCGTTCTGCTTTTTCAGCACCAACCCTGTCCCACATACCAATACAAGGTCCGCATGCATTTGCAAATACAGTCGCACCAATTTTTTCAAACACACCTAAGTAACCATCACGCTCAATGGTATAACGAACGAGCTCGCTACCTGGAGTGATCGTGAATTCAGATTTCAACTTCAATCCTTTATCACTTACCTGTTCTGCAAGACTTACTGCACGGCTGATGTCTTCGTAAGAAGAGTTGGTACAGCTGCCAATTAAACCCACTTCAATTTTTGTAGGCCATCCGTTTTTAGCAGCAGCTTCTTTCATTTGAGAAATTGGTGTTGCTAAATCCGGAGTGAAAGGCCCGTTCAAGTGCGGTTCCAATTCACTGAGGTTGATCTCAATTACTTTATCGAAATATTTTTCAGGGTTTGCATATACATCAGCATCGCCTGTTAAATAATCCTTGATTTTATCTGCTGCATCAGCAACTTCTGCACGACCGGTTGCTTTCAGGTAACGGCTCATGCTTTCATCGTAACCGAATGTTGAAGTGGTAGCGCCAATTTCAGCACCCATATTACAAATGGTTCCTTTACCAGTACAGCTCATGCTTGTTGCACCTTCTCCAAAATATTCAACAATTGCATTCGTACCACCTTTTACAGTTAAGATACCAGCCACTTTCAGAATTACATCTTTTGGAGCTGTCCAGCCATTAAGTTTGCCGGTTAACTTAACGCCGATCAATTTCGGCATCAACAATTCCCAGCTAAGGCCGGCCATAACATCACAAGCATCAGCACCACCTACACCAATCGCCACCATACCCAAACCACCGGCATTTACCGTATGGCTATCGGTACCAATCATCATACCACCCGGGAATGCATAGTTTTCCAAAACTACCTGGTGTATGATACCGGCACCCGGTTTCCAGAATCCAATGCCATATTTATTTGAGATCGATGAAAGGAAGTTGTACACCTCTTCATTATCAGTGACAGCTTTTACCAGGTCTTCTTTCCCTTCTGTTTTTGCAACGATCAGGTGATCGCAATGCACAGTTGAAGGAACTGCTACTTTTTTACGCCCCGTTGTGTCAAACTGCAGCAAGGCCATTTGAGCTGTTGCATCCTGCATTGCCACACGATCGGGTGCAAAATCAACATACGCTTTTCCACGCTCGAAATCCTGTACATCTACTCCCTTCCACAAATGGGAGAACAATATTTTTTCTGCCAATGTTAACGGGCGGCCCAGTGCGTTACGGGCAGCATCCACTTTGGCAGGCATTTCACTATACAATTTTTTGATGAGGTCTAAATCAAATGCCATGTGTAAGAATTTAAGATTTTTCGAAATATTCACTGCAGATTAAAGGGGTGCCCGGTTGATAGTTGGCTGGTCTGTAAGCCGCAGTTGCAATTCTGTAATTGATTGGGGTGCGAATTTACCGATTTATCAGGAACTTTTTGAACCAAGTGGGCGAAAGAATTGTATAATAAAGTAATTTCACAGTATAAATGAAAAGCATGGGTCGTTTACGTCATCTTATTGAGTGGAATGTGTTTGGGGTTTGCAGCTGGCTGGGCGAACGCATGGGGATTGCTACAAGTACCATCCGTAAATACTTTATCTATATCTCCTTCCTCACCATGGGGTCACCTCTGATCATCTATTTCTTTGTTGCTTTCTGGATGAACATCCGCCAATACATTTGGTTCAGAAAACGAAATCCCTTACGTTATTAAAATAACCAGGATCATTGTATTTGCGATTTCCTTTGTTTAATTTGAGGGAGTAAGCCGATCATGTTCTCATTTGAGTATATACATTCCAGTTACAGCGATATGATCAGGGATCTTGCGGCACAACTGCAGGTAAAACTCAAGGACAACTGGTTATTTTTTCCTGAAGAAATTGCAAGTGGATATTACAGAGTATTGCAATTATCAAACGGACTGGATGTAAATATTGTGAATTGCCGGATCAACACGGATTGGTTTTTGAAACGTAAAGGCGACAAGGAAGAATATTACACGCTTCGATTTGATGAATTAACGGTTGAAAAGGAGATCAGCATTGGCATTGATACAGATGTGGTGGAAAAGAAAAAAGAAACCATTGCTGTTGCCTACCTTACCAGTTCCCTGTTCGATTGGTACTATCATGGTACCAAGGGTACACATTTTAAAGGCGTTAATATTTTAATTCCGAAAGAATGGCTGGGTAAGTTAATGGGCATTGAAATCTTTGATGATATACTGCCGGCTTACATTGCATTGAAAAGCCGCAGTTTTACAATGGAACCGCTGGATGCGGTCTATTATAAACTGATGCGTGAGATCATGGATGAAGAACCGGATGCCGCCTTTCCTCATCTCTATATTGAAAACAGGGTGCAGTTGTTGATGGAGCGTTTTTTTACACGCATCCATTCACGTGTTTCACTGGCCGATGTACAAAGTAATATCAAACCCGATGATATCTATACCGTACTGGAAATTGAAAAATTGCTGGTTGAAAATTTTTCGCACAAACCCAGATCCATCGAAGAACTTTCCCGCAAAGCAACCATGAGTTCTACCAAACTGAAAAAGATTTTTAAATCTGTTTTTGGTGTGCCTATTTACGAATACTACCAACAAAAACGTATGGAACGTGCCGGCGAATTGCTGGCAACCGGTAAGTATTCGGTAAAGCAGGTAGCAGGCATTATTGGTTACAGTAACATGAGCAATTTTACCACAGCGTTCAGAAAGTACATGAAGCAGGAACCATCTGAGTTTAGTGCGAACTGAAAACTGTATACACGTATTTAATTTTTTTCTGTGATCACGTTACAGTTAAAACATACCAGCTATTCAGCAGTATTGCAAAGTATTTCGCAACAATTGAATGTTGATGTGAAAGATGGATATCTGTATTTGCCTTCAACTGCAGGCGATGGATATTTACAGGTAGTGGAGCTTCCCAATGGATTAGAAGCATTGCTGTCTGATATCCGATACAAAACAGATGTTACTTATAAACGGGAAAAAACGGATGATTATTTCTGTATTCTTCATTTTAATGATGTTGAGATAAGCGACCCCCTTCATTTTATACGAAACGGGAAACAACTGTTCGACAAAAGTGTAAGAAGGGCAGGAGTGGCCATGAGTTCCAGTGCAAATGATATAAGTATTACGGTAAAGGCCAATACAAAAGCAAAGAGCATAAACATTTTGCTGCCCGGCAAATGGATCAATGAAAATCTCAATAAGTATAACGAGTTGCAGGTACTGTCACGTTACAATTCGCTACGTAATACGTTAACGCATCCTGAGCCTTTTGATGCGCAAAACAGAATTTTGTTTGATGAGGTGTTTCAACCCGAACAGGGAAACCCGTTGCATACAATGATCGTTAAGAACCGTATCATGTTGCTGTTAGAACATTTCCTGTCGAAGATCTACCGGAAAATGCAGCAGGAAACCGATGTACCTCCCCGCAAGATCAAGGCAACGGATATGAGTAAGTTGATGGAAATTGAATCGTTGCTGGTAAGCGATTTCAGCAAACCTCCCCCTACCATAGTATCGTTAGCAGCACGAACCGGCATGAGTGTATCAAAACTAAAATCTGCCTATAAGCGGGTGTACGGCACGGGTATTTATGAATATTTCCAGAAGAACCGTATGCAAAAAGCACGCTCAATGTTGCTCACCGGCCAATACAATGTAAAAGAAGTGGGTACACAACTGGGCTATACCAACCTCAGTAACTTTTCACTGGCGTTCAGAAAGGAATTCGGGATACTTCCCAGCCAGGTATAGAAATTTTATTTCATTTATTATTATTTTTCTTACATTTAAAGAACAACTCAAGCGAAGGCTTCTAACCTCCTGTTACAACATCCGGTTCGTTTTTAATTCTTGCATCCTCTGAGCCCCAATCCCACACACTGTAAAGCGTTTCATAGTTGCATATGAATCATTCCTGTCTGTCCATGTAATGCCCATGCGTTACAGGAAACCTTTGTCGTTGCATCCTGATGAAGACGCAAGTTTATCCATCCCCCACAAAAAAGAGGCTCTTGCATAAGAGCCTCAATTTTTTTATTCCGACGAGAAAATTATAAGTCAAAAAGAAGGCCCAACTTCACTTGCAGTTGTTGCAATGGACTGTTATAAAGCCGTGCCACTGTATGGTTGTGAATGCGGTTGGTATTGATATTTACAAATTGCATCGTCAACGGTTTACTATCGTCGGGTGCAGGTTGTGTTGCAATGGGTTCTTCCAGCTGCTTTACATTTACATAATCAATTCGTCCACCGTGGATGCGTGTAACAGAAAGGTTCAATGATGTGCCACTTTGTTGACTGCATTTACTGCGTGTGCCAAGCTTCATTAACAAGCCTGCACCGTAGCCCCATACCATTGTGCCTTTGCGATAGGTTACTTCATTTTCAAGTGGTGCACAATCGTCACGATTATTTTCATCATACACATTAATGCGTACTCTGGTGCCTAAGGATTGACGTCCGCCCAACATTTGTACATACGGCGTAATGTTTTTATTCTTCACGAGCTCATACCGCAAATTGAGATGATTAAAGCTGGCGAAGTTGATATAGTTCACCGGGTACTCAGCGGCGGTGCTCATATCTTCATTCTGAAAGCTCTGTGTTACTTTTTGTTTGCCGTAACGGCCGTTTCCTGTTTCAAACGAAGCCACAAATTGTTTTCCTGCAAACGGGAGTCGGTACCCCACCTGGAAGTTAAAGCCATGTGCCGGACTTATGTTTTCAGCCATATTGCCGAGCGGCGTTTGATTGCTGTAACCAAATCCCAATTCTAATTGTGCAAATGATGTAAGGTACAGGCAGGAGCCTGTAATGATGAGTAAAGTTTTTTTCATATAAAGAGCTTTTGATGCTCTTTAAAGTTCGTGAAACTTATTGTTAAATAAAAGCTGAAAATGAGAACGGCAACAAAAATTAAATTGCTTTTCTGAGCTTCACTAATTGCTCCAGTAAACCTTTCAGTTTATCTAGCTGTAACATATTTGCGCCATCGCTTTTTGCTACTGCAGGGTTGGGGTGTGTTTCAATAAACAATCCATCAACACCTGTTGCAATGGCGGCTTTGGCAATAGTGCCGATGAGTTGAGGATTACCTCCGGTAACGCCGGTTGTTTGGTTGGGTTGCTGCAATGAATGTGTGCAATCCATGATCACCGGAACATTCAATTCTTTCATCCAGGTAATGTTGCGGTAGTCAACCACCAGATCAGTATAACCAAATGTGTTTCCTCTTTCAGTAAGCATGATATTATTATTGCCTGCTTTGCGGATCTTCTCAACTGCAAACTTCATCGAAGGTCCACTCAGGAACTGACCTTTTTTTACGTTCACTATTTTTCCTGTTTCTGCAGCCGCTTCCAACAGATCGGTTTGGCGGCAAAGAAATGCAGGTATCTGTAAAATATCAATATAAGGAGAAGCCATTGCAGCTTCTTCATGTGCATGAATATCTGATGTTGCGGGGAGGTTATATTTCTTTCTTACTTTATCAATCAAACTCAAACCTGTATCATCGCCTAAGCCCGTGAACGAAGCGGCACTTGTTCTGTTGGCTTTTCTGTAAGATGCTTTGAACACATAAGGAATGCCCAACTCTTTGCAAATAGTTGACACTTTATCTGCTACTTCCATCACCAGTTCTTCACTTTCAACTACACATGGTCCGGCAATGAGGAAAAAGTTTTTTTCGTCGTACGATTGGTTGGCAAACAGGTCTTTCAGAAATTGTTCCATGCGGCAAAGATAATGGGAAGTGGGAAGTTAGAAGTAGGAGGTACGAAGTACGGATGATCTCTGATGGATGATTTAGGATGGCTGATTTGTAAGGCAGTTAGCAACTCGGTATATTTTAATCAGGCAAATCAGTTTAATCTATCCAAACCATGATTCAGACAATTGCGCAAACGAATGAATGTTCGTCTATTTGTTTTTCCACCTAATTTTGGCACTCAATTGATTATTGCTATGGTAAAAGAAAAAATATTAGTGATTGGCGCTTCCGGTCAGATAGGTGTTGAGTTAACATTGGCACTGCGTAAACTGTATGGTAATGCAAATGTGATCGCTTCGGATCTGCGTGAGCAAAATCCTTTGCTTGAAGGCACAGGTCCTTACGTAAGTCTTGATGTCATGAACAAAGAGATGCTGCATGTGCAGGTCATCCGTCAAAACATCACACAGATCTATTTGCTGGCGGCAATTCTTTCGGCAACTGGTGAAAAAAATCCCAACCTCGCATGGAATCTCAACATGACAGGTTTATTGAATGTATTGGACATAGCACGTGAAGAAAAACTGCACAAGGTTTATTGGCCAAGCTCCATTGCGGTATTCGGTCCAACATCACCCAAACAAAATTGTCCGCAACAAACCATTATTGAGCCAACAACTGTTTACGGCATCAGCAAATATGCAGGAGAGTTTTGGTGCAACTATTATTTTCAACGCTATGGGGTTGATGTAAGAAGTCTGCGTTATCCCGGTTTGATCTCTTATAAATCGGCTCCCGGCGGCGGCACCACCGATTATGCGGTGGAAATTTTTCATGAAGCATTAGAAGAAAATAAATACGAATGCTTTTTACAGGAAGATACTTACCTGCCAATGATGTATATGCCCGATGCTATCCGTGCAACTATTGAGTTGATGGAAGCACCGGCAGAGAAGATCTCTATTCGCCATTCCTACAATATTTCTTCGATGAGTTTTTCGCCGAAGGAAATTGCTGCAGAAGTGGTGAAACATCGTCCGGGTTTTGAAATGACCTACAAACCCGATTACCGTCAGCAGATCGCCAACAGCTGGCCACAAAGCATTGATGACAGTGTTGCAAGAAGGGATTGGGGTTGGAAACACGACTATGAATTACCTGAGATGACAAAGGACATGTTTGAAAATTTATAAGAACCTTCACAGTTCTGCAAAGAAGCTGTCGGAGCCATGACCATATGAGAAAGCTGCAAGCCTTACCTTGCAGCTTCGTTTTTTAATGATAAGCATGAGCGAAAAATCTGGTATTTACATGAAGCAAGTTTTACTTTCAATAATAGTGGCTCTTTTTTTCAGTACAACAGTGTTTACTCAATCTACGAGCAAACTGCTCACAGGTTGGTATCGTGCTACTATTGTTCGTGAAGATGGTGCAGAAATTATTTTCAATGCAGAAGTGCAATTGAAGAATGGAAAACAGGTGATGTATATCCGCAATGCTGCAGAGCGTTTATTGGTGGATGATATTAAACTGAAAGGCGATTCCGTAAACATTGAAATGCCCTTCTTTGAATCATTCTTTCGCTTGCAAATACAGAAAGATGGAAAACTGGTTGGCAAGTGGTTTAAAGCAGGAAGTTTAAAACTGCTCGAGTTTCCCGTTGAGTTTGTGTATGGAAATAAAGAACGTTTCGCTGTAACAAAGGCTGCTACTGAAAACAGTACCGGTCGTTGGCAGGTTTCCTTTACAAGGCCCAATGGAACAGACCGCCCGGCCATTGCAGAGTTTCAACAAAAAGGTTCTGCATTAACCGGAACGTTTTTAACACCAAGCGGCGACTATCGTTTTTTAGAAGGCGTTGTAGATGGTGATAGTTTATTGCTGAGTTGTTTCGATGGTAGTCATGCCTATCTTTTTACTGCAACCATCAGCGGTAACGAAATAAAGAACGGTATATATTACAGCAGTGCTGTACCCGCTGAAAAATGGCGTGCAACAAAAAACGAAAAAGCGGTCTTACCCGATACTACGCAGACTACGGAGCTTAAGCCCGGAGAAAGCAAATTGAATTTCACGTTCAAAGATGTGAATGAAAAAAATATTTCCATCAATGATGCACGGTTTAAGAATAAAGTAGTGGTAATACAGATCATGGGAAGCTGGTGCCCCAACTGTATGGACGAAAGTAAATTCCTTAGCAGCTTTTACAAGGAATATAAAAACAAAGGAGTTGAAGTGATAGCACTGGCTTATGAATACAGTACCGATTTCAACCGTTCCAAAGCAAGTGTACAAAAGTTCATTAAACGCTTCGGTATTCAATATCCTGTGCTTATTACTCCCACAACTACAAGTGATGAACAACGGACAGAAAAAACATTACCGCAGCTAACTCCTATTCGTTCGTTTCCAACAACGATCTTTCTTTCAAAGAACGGGAACGTTGCCAAAATTCACCAAGGCTTCTATGGCCCGGGCACAGGCGATTTCTATACCGAGTATAAAGCTGAGTTTTATCGTACCATCCGCTCCTTACTGGCAGAATAACCGCTTACTTTTTCGTGTTACACAACTATCTTTGCTGACCCTGAAAAAACAGGGGCATCAACCACCTGCATGTAAAGGTTGCTGTGAACAATCATATTGTTTGAATTACTTAACATTTAAAGACTAAACTGATGGCAGCGAAAATTAAAGTAGCCAACCCGGTTGTTGAACTGGATGGTGATGAGATGACAAGGATCATCTGGAAATTTATTAAAGAGAAATTAATTCTTCCTTATCTCGAACTGGATATTAAATACTACGACCTTGGTGTTGAGTACAGAGATGAAACCAATGACCAGGTAACGATCGATGCTGCAAATGCAATTAAACAATATGGCGTTGGTATCAAATGCGCTACCATTACTCCAGATGAGCAACGTGTAGAAGAGTTTAAACTCAAACAAATGTGGAAGAGCCCGAACGGAACTATCCGCAACATCTTAGATGGTACAGTATTCCGTGAGCCGATCGTTATCAATAATATCCCACGTTTGGTTACAAACTGGACAGCACCCATCATTGTTGGTCGTCATGCATTTGGTGATCAATACCGTGCAACTGATACGGTGATCAAAGGCAAAGGAAAGTTAACCATGACCTTTACACCGGAAGGTGGTGGCGAACCACAAACTTTTGAAGTATATAATTTCAAAGGCGATGGTGTTGCAATGAGCATGTACAATACCGATGAAAGTATCATGGGTTTTGCACGCAGCTGTTTCAATATGGCGCTTAGCAAAAAATGGCCGTTGTATCTTTCTACAAAAAATACCATCCTGAAAAAATATGATGGACGTTTCAAAGATATTTTTGAAGAGATCTATCAAAACGAATTCAAAGCACAGTTTGTTGAAGCAGGCATCGTGTACGAACATCGTTTAATTGATGACATGGTTGCGAGTGCATTGAAATGGAACGGCAATTTTGTATGGGCTTGTAAGAACTATGATGGTGATGTACAAAGTGATACCGTTGCACAAGGTTTCGGTTCACTTGGTTTAATGACTTCTGTATTGGTTACACCTGATGGTAAAACAATGGAAGCAGAAGCTGCACATGGTACCGTAACACGTCACTACCGTGAGCACCAGAAAGGTCGTCCAACTTCTACAAATCCGATTGCATCTATTTTTGCATGGACACGTGGGTTGGCTTTCCGTGGCAAATTAGATGGCAACCAACCGTTGATCAATTTTGCAAATGCATTGGAAGCTGTTTGTATTGAAACAGTAGAAAGCGGTAAGATGACAAAAGATCTTGCTGTATGTGTGCATGGCAACAAAGTAAATCACGGCGATCATTATTTGTATACAGAAGAATTCCTGGATGCAATTGATGCAAACCTGAAAGCAAAGCTTGGTTAATCCTGAGTGATAGTCGAAATTCCGATCATTTGAAATAGAAATCCCTCAGCATTTGCTGAGGGATTTTTTTATTACAATCTGGACGGTTTCGCCGGCCTGAACGATTGGAACGGATAGATGGTTCAGGTCGCTTTTAGCGCCCCGACCCTATCAAAGCGACTCCCTGCCAACAAAACTTCCGTTGCCACTCAAAAAGTTGATGGCTCTTGTAATATTTCGTTCAACACTTGCTGCTGTTTTTAAATTGGAAATATAACGGATGATCTCCTGTTGACGGGATGCAGGTAGCTGTTTGAAATTTTTGTTTGCCGTTTTATTCTTTGCCAATGCTTTCTCAAGTCCTTCGTGCATATTTAATTTCCTGTCGGCGGGATCAAATGCAATACTGATGGATACGGTTTCACCAATTCGTTTCGGTGAATCTTTTAACATGATGGTGTTGATGTATAAGCGCCAATGCCCGGCATACTTTACCAATGTTTGTCGGTAAGGGGTTTTATTGATCACACCTTTTATTGGGATGGGTCCTTTTTCTTTGCCTGCTTCCTGCAAAACAGCAGCAAGTATTTTTTCAGGAACAAATACAAATGGGTTGATCCCGATCAGTTCAATGGTTGCTTTGAATTTCTGCATGCTTACTGGAAATGATCAACTGATTTTTTAGTTACGAAAGCTTCATCATTTTTCTGGCGAACGTTCCGTCATCATAAAAATCAAACACTGCATAGGCAGGTTCAAATTCCTGGAACGCACCTTTCCACCAATTGCCTGAAACGGCTCCGTTGCAAAAATATTTCACACCGAGATAATCCACCTCATCCTGTAAGTGAATATGACCGCTTAAGCAGACTTTAATATTGGGATTTCCCAGGAATAGTTTCTTCAACGCAAAAAAATCGGTGTGCATCAGGTTGCGTTGGATCTTCAGGTCGCCATTGGCTTCTGTTTTATTAAAGAATAAACCTGCACAAATTGATAAAATGGGGATGTGCGAAACAATACAGATGAATTTATCTTTTGCATTGTTCAGTTCCTGTTGCAGCCAATCCAGTTGCGCAGGATCAACATAAGCAATATAGCCGCCCGCAGGATTTAGTTGTGTACTGTCAAGTATAATAAACTGCCATTTGTTTTTTGTAAAGCTATAATAGCGTTTTGGCAACGCCAATGTTTCAACCACCCATTGTTTGCCATACAGCTTATCTGCTTCGGGCCGGTCGTTTTTAATGAACCAGCCCCACACATCGTGGTTGCCGATACAATGATAAACCGGCAGACTGTTTTCTTTCTTCAGGATCGAGTGAAACAGATCCCATTGTGTTTTTGTTTTTTGTTTATCTGCATCCAGTGAATCCATAATGGAGTCACCGCCATTGATAATAAAATCAACTTTTTCTTTTAATGATTGCACATGTTGAAACGCTTTTGCCATACCTGCTTCAGCAACAGCATCAGGTTTTACATGAATATCGGTGACATAGGCAAAGCGTATCTTACCTGTTTTACTGTTTTCTGCTGAGCTGTGAAAAGGCAGGAGACTGCTGCCAACAAGTGCAGCGGATGTTTGTAAAAAATCACTTCGTTTCATGAGCGGTTTTCTTTGCTAAAAAGTACAAAAAAGATTTGAGGGATGTACGGATAAATTTATAAAGCTTCTTCTGCCGAATTTTTCGTTGCATCGCATTTTCAACCCGGCACAGCAGGTGTTTCAATGATCAAATTGCCGGTGCTTTTGGTAAATGTAATATTCAAATAAACGGTTCGTTCTTTTTTTGAAGAGGAGTGCAGGTATTCAAATTTATCCATGCTGATCGTAGCTGCCAATTCGTTGTACAGTTGGTCTATGTTGATTTCGCCCACTTCAATCGTCATTGTTAACGAAATATCAGAAAAGAGTTTGAAATCGACGATGTCACCATGCGTTGCTACCACCGTTTTTATTGTGTTGATGGATGCATGTCGTTCTTCGTTGGTGTAGCCTGTCCAAAAAATATTTCCCATTAGTTGTAACCTGGTAGTTGATGAATATTCTCAGCAATGTTTCTGCCCGCAAAGCATAAGTTATTTGTAAAGAAAATGTCGCAGGACTTTGCGTGCTACAATTTAGCTTTTTTATTTTTCAGTGATGAGTGGGAATGATGTGTTTAATTCTTACTAAGCACCGCCCCATTTTGCTTTGGTACAGGCACTTATCTTTATCTATTGGGATACAGTGCTGCAAAGGAAGTTTATTCCGTCAGCCATGCTATTGCAGATGCACTTGTTGTGTGTTGTGCTTTTGTCCCTTTCGTTTTATCTGTCTACCGAACCAAATGCCAACTAATAAAGCTGGAATAATTCCAAAGAGTGTCACCCAATAAAGTGGCTTGAAAATGTAGTCTTCAAAAGGATTGTCATTTGTGCCAATATTGTCAATGCCTTCTTGAAAAAAGCCTGTCCAGCTCGAAGCAAAAGCGGTTGTAAATAAAACAGTCATACCGCATAAGAACCCAACTAAAATGGGATTTCTTTTTTTGATCAAAATAGCTTTGCCTGCAAGTTGTCCGTAGAAGTGCCCACAAAGAAGTAAGATAATGACGCCAATAAACAGGTTCAGTTTGTAGTTTACTCTTGTAAACCAAAAGAATGCTTTAAAAAGATTTTGGTCAGATGAAATCATCGTTGTCATAGTTAGCTGGGCTATAAATAAGCCAAGTCCAGCGCAAACCAGCCCTTGCCGACTACCAATTTTTTTAGCTTCTGTTTCTGTCATGGTTACAATTCGATCACTAATAGCACTTTAAAATTGGGACATGTAAAACGCATAGTACATCTCCTTTTCTGAGCAACGTCTCTGCTTGCACCTGGAAAATTACTTGTACAAAAGCCAAGGCAGGACGTTGCATGGTACAATTTAACTTTTTTTATTTTTCGGGTGCCAATGTAAATGTGGTATTGAATCCTTACTACGCACCGTCCCCATTATGCTTTGGTAAAGGTTCTCATCTTGTCAATTCGGATACAGTGCTGGGAAAGAAGAGTTGGCGTAGCGGTTTTTTCCCGTCAGTAATAAGAATATTGAAACTGCTGAGCTTTCTTTAAATAAAAATTATTGTCAATTAATTTGTCCAAAGTTGCAACATGCTTTAAAAGTTCATTTTCTCTTTCTTTCTTATTGATTCTTTGAGGAATTTCATTGTCCGCTTCTATTTCTCTGTGAATTATTTCTTTCAAAGAGTTTAAGTAATTTTTTTTCAGTTTTCTAATATCAACCAGCTTATTATCGATGTCCGAAAACGACTTGTATTCGTAAACTCCATACTCGGCATAGCCATTTATTCGGTTGAATTGATGTACAAAGAAAGTTCCACCATATTGTAAGTAGCCAAAAATGTCATTTATTGTTTGGTAAATGGTTATCAGATTTTCCCTGACTGTATCCAAACTTTTCTCATTTTGCTTTTGCCTCAAAAAGTACGAGTATAAAATGTAGTAAGTATCTTGCCCTTGTTCACTTCCAAATGTTAAATGCTTTTTTCTGCCGTTATCTTCAACAATATCTTTGAAGTAGCCACTTTGTGCATAGGAAATGTCAGGGTTTACGGGAATTGAAGAATATAATGACGGGAAATTGTCAACTATTTGATTAAAATGCTCTTTTGAATATTTGATTGTGTCAAAGTGTTTTGATGATATAATTACACTGTCTCCTTTTGCATATATTTGAGATTTGTCGATTGATGCTTGGTTCTTAACAACGATTGTATCAAACTGTTTTGAAGGATTATTTGTTTGACTATTGCAGCCAAAAAAAGGTAATGACAATATGAAAGTTATGATCTTCATAAAGTTGCAAGCAACAAAAATATACCTTATATAAGATGTTATTTCTTGAAAAATACTATAATTGAAAATCCATCGTATAGTATTCAATTTTTTAGATTGTCGTTAGTACACTCAAGTCCGCAAACAATTCATCTCACCACCTCAAACCCTACAAATGCCTTCAACTCTCTCTCATCAACTGTAACAGAAGTAACCTTGCTCTTGGGCGAGCCCATCCAGCACCATTCAATAAAATCGGCTAATTGATCTTCGGTGCCGGTGGCAACAACCGCCACATCGCCATCATCCGTGTTGCGCACGGTGCCGGTAAGTTGTAATTGTTGCGCTTTCTCAAGTGTATACCGGCGAAACCAAACGCCCTGCACCTTTCCTCTAACGGTTATGGCTACTGTTTTTTGCATTACACAATATCGGCTACGGTTCGCTTTTCCAGGATCTTTAAATTGGCATCCCGTACAGTGATCATCATATCGTGCAGGCCGCAATGTTTTTCATCGCAGTTTTTGCAACGTTCGTAAAAGTGCAAGCTCACGCAGGAGAGGGGAGCAATGGGGCCATCCAGCAAACGGATCACCCGTGCCAGTGTGATCTGCGATGGTTTCATTTTAAAATAGTAACCGCCGCCTTTTCCTTTTTTACTTTCCAGGATGCCATCTTTCCGCATCAGCAATAAAATGTTCTCTAAGAATTTGAGCGGTATCTTTTTCTTCTTCGCAATATCAGCGATCAACAACGGCTCATTGTTTTTTTGCTGGGCCATATAGCTCAGTGCCTGGAATGCGTACTGTGTTTTTTTTGAAAGCATCGTATTGTATTCGTTTAAAACTAAGTGGAAGCGGGTATTTTGTCTGTTGGCAAAGTTGCTATTTTTATTTTTAAAATTCACTATATGCCAAAATCCACATTTTTACTGGCCCTGATATTCGTGGCCGCCTCGTTTCAAACTGCAAGAGCGCAAAAAACAAATCTCTTTCTGGGTGGCAACCTCATTGTTGGTTTTCCCAGTGGTGATTTTAAAAATGGCTACAAACGTGCCACCGGTATTGAAGGCTCCATGGGCCTCGGCAGTTCCAAATTCATTGTACTGGGAACATTGGGCTACATGTCGTACAAAGAAAAAGAGGGTAACCAGTTTGGAAAAATTACAGTGATCCCGTTGAAAGCAGGTATCCGTGTTTACCCCACTAATATGTTATTCCTGACCGGTAATGCCGGTGTTGGTTTTTTGAAAGATGAGACCATGAATTCCCGTGAAACAAGATTTGTGTATGATGCGGGTGTTGGTCTGCATATTATTCTTGGACAGATCAGCGTACACTACGATGCCTGGAAACGACAAAATACAAACGGTTATACTGGCTCGGTATTACTCAAACTTGGGTTGGCCTTAAAATAATTGCTGCCGGTTATTTCCAAAAGCTGCAAGGTCTTGTTAAAGAAATTACAAGCCTTGCAGCTTTTTGTGTTTGGTACAATATTGGCAAAACAGCTTTCTAAAATCACGTTATGAAACAAAAAATGTTGTTTTCCCTTCTTGCAGCCTTTCTTGGTTTGATGCCCATAACATTTGCACAAAAAGGCAATACCATCTTTGGTGGTAATGTAATTGTTGGTGCACCACTCGGCGATCTGCGAAACGATTACAGAAGTGTATTTGGTATCGAAGGATTGGCCGGATTTGGTGTGGCTGAGAGTGTGTACATTACCGGTACCATTGGGTTTCAATCGTACGCACCGGAAACCTATAACCCGTATGGTAAAATAACAATGGTGCCGTTGAAAGCGGGTGTGCGTTTTTATCCAATCAAAAATTTATTTCTTACTGGTAATGCCGGTGTTGGATTGATAAAAGATGAAACCATTGATGCACGGGAAAGCCGCTTTGCGTATGATGTGGGTGCGGGGTTGAGCTTTTCTATTTTTAATGCAAGTGTACACTACGATGGATGGCAGAAGAAAAATACCAATGGCGGATCAAATTCGGTATTACTGAAGCTGGGTATTGCCATTCGCTAAACAAGCTTGTGCTCGTAGGCATATTTAATTAACCCGATCACTGAATTGGTTTTTGTTTTGCGGAAGATATTTTTTCTGTGTGTTTCAACGGTACGTTCGCTCAGGAATAATTCTTCCGCAATTTTTTTATTGCTGTATTCCTTTTCAATGAGGCGTACGATCTCTACTTCACGGTTGGTGAGTTTACTCTCATCGTTCACCTGTTTACGTTCGCTGGCTTTGAGCATTTCCTGCAGCACTTCATCGCTGAAATAAATTCCACCTGCTGCAATTTTATTAAGGGCCGTAATAAATTCTGTTTGTCCAATATTTTTCAACAGGTAACCGCTGATGTCGCTTTCTTCAATCATCTGGTTTACCAGGCTGCCTTCACCATTCATCGATAATGCAATGATCTTGACGGAAGGGAAATCCTTTTTCACCGTTCTTGCAAGTTCCACACCCGTCATTACCGGCATCATTACATCGGTAAGCATCATATCAACCTGCTGCTGTTGTAACAGCGATGGAATTGTTTCGGGATGATTGGATTCAATGACGATCTCGTATTGATCATATCCTTTCAAAAGTGAACGTAATCCATCGATCACGATCTGATGGTCATCAACAATAGCTAATTTATATTTTGTGGCAGACATAATACGTGAGGTTGACCGAAGATATTAAAAAATTACTGTTCAACTGTTTTGTTCTTACCTGCAGGTAAATGAATGGCTACTAACGTTCCTTTGCCTGGCGCCGTATCAAAATCGATACTGCCATGCAAATAGTCAATTCGTGCTTTCATGTTTTTAAGTCCCATGCCTGCTTCTTCGGGTAATTGATCTTTATCGAATCCTTTTCCATTGTCTTCGATTGTTACACTTACACCATCTTTATCTTTAATGAGCGAAATATCCAGTTCTGTTGCAGCCGAATGTTTGATCACGTTGTTCACACATTCCTGCATTACACGGTATAATACAATTTCACTGTTTTCTTCGATCCGCTCATTTAATCCTTCTGTGTAGAGATTTACTTTGATGATGCGTTGATCGATCTTATCAAGAAATTCAGCTACTGCTTTTGCAAGACCCGATTTCAGTAACATGTTCGGCATCATCTGGTGTGATACGGTGCGTACCTCCTTTACACTTTCATCAACAAGGCTGATGATGCGTTCAAACGAAAGCTTATGCTCAGGGTTTTGAAACTGCATGTCTTGTTCAAATGCAGATAAATTCATTTTAGCAGCACTCATCATTTGGCCCACACCATCGTGCAGATCTTTAGCAATGCGTTGCCGTTCTTTTTCTTCAGCTTCCATTACAGCCGCTGCCGCTAATTGCTGCTGTTCAAAAACGGCTTTTTGCATCTTTGCTTCCTGTTGAATTTTTTTACGGCGGTAATAGGAGAAGATCAACAAGGCAAGAAGAATGCCGACAACCAAAATGCCGGATATCCAATAATTTTTTACAGCGATCACATGCTGTTGCCGTTCGATCTCTTTTTCTTTTTCGAGTGTTTGATATTTTGTTTCAAGTTCAGCAAATTTATCGCCGAGGTTGTCGGTAAACAGCGAATCTTTTGTACTGGCGTACGATTTATACATTAACAGTGCTTCATCATCTCTATTCAATGCTTCATACGATCTGGAAAGGGCGAGATAGGTTTGATTGATCTCCGGCAAACAGTTGTCGGCCGGTTTCCCGATCGTTAATGCTGCATTTAAAACGGCTAATGAAGAATCGAATAATCGTTGTTCCTGTAAAAGAAGGCCGAGGTTATTCATGCAGCTAACCTGTCCTTTTGTATCGTTGAGATCTTTACGTAATTGAAGCGATTCATTAATGGCCTCAAGTGCTTCCTTGTACAATTGCCGGTTAATGTAAAGCGATCCGATATTGTTTAAACCATTGGCCAGGTATTCTTTATCGCCCAGTTCACGACTAATGGTAATGGCTTTCTTATAAAACTCAATTGCTTTTGCATCGTTGCCTTTGATCTTGTAAATGTTGGCGATGTTTACAAACGAACCGGCAAGACCGTAATTGTCCTTTAATTTTTCTTTGATCTCAATTGACTGTAACTGGTATTTAATGGCTTCATCGTACCGGCCAAGATTTTGATTGAGGATACCGATATTATTTAATGAATAGGAAACACCGATATCGTTTTTGTATTGTGAAAAAAGTGCGAGGGCTTGCAATTGATTCTCCAACGCTTTATCAAACGCACCCTTTTTCTGATACACGATACCGATCTTGTTATACAATTTTGCAATGCCGAGTCCATCGTTTAACTGTTTTCTGATCTTATTTGATTCCTGGTAAAAGACAATGGCGCTGTCGTACTTCTCCTGATCGTATAATAAAATACCGAGATCATTATACGCTTGTGCGATCCCTGATGGGTAGTTTGATTTTTTTGCCTGTGCAATAGCTTTGTACCCATAGTTCATGGCTTTGTCACGATCTACAAGCCGATACTCCCAGGTAAGATCATTGTAAATTTTTACAAGTTGACTGTCTTTGGTTACAGCTACCATTTTTTCGAGACTATCGATCACAGATTTATTTTTCTGCGCATGCAATAAGGTTGAGCAAATCAGCAGAACAGGAATGATCAGGAAATGTTTTAAAAGCATATGGTTTCAGTAGTTGAAATTATACGTTTACTTGATGCGGTACATGAATGGCAACCAATGTTCCTTTTCCGGGTGCTGAATCGAAATCAACAGTACCTTTTAAGAACTGGATACGGCTTCGGATATTGCTCAACCCAATGCCTTCATTCTCCTGCTGCGGATCGTACGCAAATCCTTTCCCATTGTCTTCAATGGTAACACTAATGCCATCTTCATCATTGATGAGTGAAATATCCAGATCTGTTGCTTCAGCATGTTTGATGGTATTGTTCACACATTCCTGAATAATGCGGTAGAGAATGGTTTCGGTGTTAGAGTTAAAGCGTTCAGTAAATCCTTCGCTGTAAAAATTCAGTTTCAACGCATCGCTGCTCACTTTTGAAGTTAGCTCAGCTACTGCATCGGGCAAGCCTTTGCTTAATAAAGCGGCCGGCATCATACTATGCGATACGGCTCTTACTTCTTTACAACTATCATCTACCAGTTGAATAATATTCTGCAGTGATTGGTTTTGTTCCTGGTCCGGAATGTTTGCCGTGTTGTAATACGATGAGAGATTCATACGTGCGGCACTCATCATTTGTCCTACACCATCGTGCAGGTCTTTGGCAATCCGGCTTCGTTCTTTTTCTTCTGCTTCCAATACTGATCTGGCAGCCAACTCCTGTTGCAGCATGATCTCATTTTGCAGTTTTACCTGTTGTTTCCAACGGTAACGGTTGTAAAAAAGATAAGCAATAACAGCAGCGAGCAGTACAATGCCAAGTATGAGGAAGATGAGGTTATTTCTTTTTTTTATGGTGAGTTGCTGTACCTGTATCTGCTGTTCTTTTTTATTGGTTTCATACAAAGTACTCAGCTCTTCAATTTGTCTTGTTTTTTGCGCATTGAACAACGAATCTTTCAATTGTGTATGCCAGGTGTAATAATCAAGTGCCCGTTTGTAATCGCCGGTAACATTGGCAATGCGGCTTAGCTCTGCATAATTGTTCGACATTAATTCTTTGTATTGCATTTTTTCAGCCAGCTTACTGCTTTCTTCGAGATAATACACAGCCCGTTCATATTTGCCCCAGGCGCTGTACATCACACCAAGATCAGCATAGCTGACTGTAATGGCAAACGTGTCTTTTAATTTTTGGCGGATGCCTAAGGTTTGAAGATTGTAATCTTCAGCAAGTAAAAATTTACTTTGCAATGTATAAATACCGGCAAGAAATGAAAGCGACCAACCTTTGCCAGCCTCATCTTTTAAATTCTCTGCAATTTGTAACGATGCTTTGTAACGACGGATCGCTTCTTCAAGATTTCCCTGGTATTCGTACACTACACCACTTTCGTTCATCACCATCTGTATACCACTTGAATCGTTCATAGCTCTGAACACTGCTAATGCTTTTTCATAGTTTTCAGCAGCCCGTTTCAGATCTCTTGTTTTACGGTAGAGTTTGGCAATATCGTTATACACATATCCTACTGCTTTTTGATCGCCGCTGCGTTCGTAAACTCCTGCTGCTACATAATAACTGGCAGCTGCTTTTTCATAATCGCCTTTAAAGTAATTGGCCATACCGATATAACGGTTCAACTCGGCATACGCCAATGAATCGTTGAGTTTGGCAGCCAGTTGTAAACCTTCATCACCAATGCGGATGGTTTCGTTAAAACTGATGAGACTTAGTTTGCCGGTGAGCAACACATACGCTTTCAGCTTAGTTTCATCTTTAGCAGATGATTGCACAGTTGCACGTAAGCTATCGATCGTTGTATCCTGCGAAAAAGCGAACAGGGTACAACAGAAGAGCAGTAGGGTAAGTAAAGCAGATCTTGGGTTCAGCCACATGGTGCTTACAAGTTAAGCACTTCTTTCATTCCGAAGAAACCGGTTTTATTTTTTAAAAATTCAGCAGCCAATACAGCGCCTAATGCAAAGCCGGTGCGGTTATGGGCGGTATGGATAATTTCAATATCATCAACTGCCGAACTGTATTTTACAAAGTGAGTGCCGGGTGCCGGATCAATGCGTTCGCTGATGATGGAGAGGTCAGATTCGTTACTGCTTTCATCGTTCACCCATTTTTCTTTTCGTGGTACAGCATCCAATACCTGTTCAGCTAACGATATGGCGGTGCCACTTGGTGCATCTTTTTTTGCGGTATGATGAATTTCTTTTAATGATACATCATAACTATCCTGCCCGGCCATGAGTTGTGCCAGGCGTTTGTTTACTTCAAAGAAAATGTTTACACCAACGCTGAAGTTACTGGCAACGATCAATCCTGTTCTTGCAGCTTCTGCAATTGCTTTTGCTTCGTCCAGTTTGTCGAGCCATCCGGTTGAACCACATACAACCGGTACGCTTTGCTGCAAACAAAAGGTTACGTTTTTAAATGCGGTATGCGGACTGGTAAACTCAATTACCACATCGGCCTTCTTTATATTTTCGGGAGTAAGATCGTGCAGGTTATCTGCATCAATGATCAACACCGCTTCATGTCCACGTTGTTTTGCAATTTCATGAATGGCTTTCCCCATTTTTCCATAGCCGATCAATGCAATGTTCATTCCGTTAGTTTAGTTGTTGGTTATATGCTTATCAGAAAAGTAAATTACTTCGCTGTATATTTTTTACCGAAGTTGAAGACCAAACCTACTGCTGCCTGTTTTGTTTGCGGCACATACGTAGGATTGATCTGCATTGATAAGTTATCACTTACTTCAAATGCTTTCAAATGTCCGTCAACCGTTGCATCCACCACATTCAATCCCCACAATAAAAGAAAGGCAAGTACTGAATAATCTACATATTGACGTACGCCGATTCTGTATTGTCGCACTGCTTCCGGATCCCGTTGACTGAATCTCGGTTTAATGAGATAATCATTTGATGGGTCGTTGTCTTTCATGTTCCGGTAGGCATCTCTTGCATCAATGTATTCTCTGTTATTATAAACAAAGAAGCCAACTGCTGTTCCAAGTGCTCCGTATACAATGGGAATTTTCCAATACTTTTTATTGTAAGCCTGTCCCCAACCGGGAAGAATGGCTGAGCGGATGGTGGCTTTGCGGGGCGAATGTTCTTTCATCAACACTGCTGTTGTTGATGCCTGTGTTGTATCTGTTTGTGTGCCCTTGATGGTTGTATCAGCTGCAACAGTTTCCTGTGCATGTAACTGTGTTAACCAACAGCATTGTAATAATATAAAAAAAACGAATTGCCTCATGTGTCATTCAACATCGGTACCCAGTTGCTTCAATATCTGGTTGAATTGTTCAAGCGAGTAATACTCAATAAAAATACTTCCGTTTCCTTTTTTGCTATGGCTGAGTTTTACTTTGGTGCCGAATTGCGATGCTAAGTTATCTTCAATCCGTTTAAATGCCTCAGGCAAACTGCCCTTTACGGCATTTTTAACAGGAGCTGATTTATATAATTGCCGAACAAGGCTTTCAGTTTGGCGAACCGATAACCCTTTTTCTTTGATATGATGAAACACATACAATTGCTTGTCGATTGTATCTACATTGATCAAGGCACGAGCATGGCCCATACTCAGATCACCGGTGCGAACAGCCAGTTGAATATCGGGCGGGAGTTTCAGTAAGCGGATATAGTTGGTAACCGTAGTTCTGTCTTTCCCCATGCGTTCGGCCACCTGTTCCTGTGTGTAATCCAGTTCTTCCATCAGTCGTTTGTAGCTGAGGGCAATTTCCACTGCATTCAGGTTTTCACGTTGCAGGTTTTCGAGCAGGGCCAGTTCCAGCAGTTCCTGATCGTTGGCCTGGCGGATGTACGCCGGAATATCAACAAGACCCGCCATTTTGGAAGCCCGCCATCTGCGTTCACCGGAGATCAACCGGTACTTTCCGGTGCTGACCTTTGAAACTGTAACCGGCTGAATGATGTCGTGCATCTTGATGCTGTCGGCCAGTTCTTTGAGAGCCTGTTCGTCAAAATCCCGACGGGGTTGTTTGGGGTTGATGTCAATATCACTGATTGGAATACGAATGATCCCTGTAACGGCCTCTGTTACAGTTGGTTTCAACTGGCCAGCCGTTGTTTTCAGATCTTCATCAATACTTTGCAGCAATGAACGGATTCCTTTTCCTAACGCATCTTTTTTTCCGGGGGTAGACATATTATCGTGTTGTTACAGTCTGCGAAGTACCTGAAAAAAAACCAAAAAACAAGATGGGAAAGTTGGTAGTGGATAGTGGTTAGTTTTTAGTCGCATAGTGCTTAGCTTAAGAGCTGCTGTTGGACTGCGGAAAGCGCTTACTAATCACCTCCGCCACATCCGCTACTGCAACTTGAACCACAACTTGAGCTCCCGCCATCATTGGCATCACCAAAGTCGCCACCTGCACCTCCGCCGCCAAAATCACCACCGTTAAAATCAGAAAAGTGAGGATCGTTAAAATAACTCGATAACGGTGCTTCGTTTCCATAACCTGAATTGCCACCGTCACTGTAAACGGTATTCAATTGCCGTTGGTAGTTTTTTTTAGCAACGCTAAGCTGATTCTCACTAAACTTTGGCAAATCCCAAATTGCAACCGGGGCATCAAAACCAAATTCAGCACGGTAGAGTAAAAGTGTTTTTATATACTGTTCGGCGAATGCTTCCGTTTGATCATCAAACGGTATATGCTCAGGATGATGATCGAAATTGTATTGAATCACTTCGTCACAAAATTGACGATAGGGTTTTGTGAAAAGCAAATGCTCATGCCAAACAATATCGATGATCTTGGAAGGAGTTACCTGAAAATTGCTGATAACACCCAGGTAAACAAATTTTTTATACTCGTGGATAGCATGCAAAGCAAAATTGCTTGTCCAGTTATGTTTTCTTTTTATTTTGTCAGCAAATGCTTTCGTCGAAGCGTCTTCACCGCCAAATAATTCTGTGATCTTATTCCAAACATTCGGAGGAACAATATGGTTGAAATGATACGAATCCAATTGTAACCATAATTGCTTTTTGTTGATTTCAGTTACCATGAAATTATTATGTAATTACTTGAGCAAACTATAACCCAGCCATGTTGCCGCTAATCCCAGCAATAAACTTCCAATCACATATAGAAAAAACATACCGATCCGTTGCTGTTGCAACAATGATAAACTTTCCAATGAAAAAGCGGAGAAAGTAGTAAAGCCGCCGCAGATGCCTGCTGCCAGAAACAACCGCCAGTTGATGGCAAAGCTTTCGCTGCGAAGGGCATAGGCAAACACAAGTCCAATCACAAAACTGCCAATGATATTCACCAAAAAAGTTGCAAGCGGGAACGATGCATGTTTCAACCAAACTGAAAACGCATAACGTAACATACTGCCCGCCGCACCACCAAGACCAACAAGTAAAAAATTTTTCAGCATTGTGCAAGTAGTTAGTTGTTAGCCGATAGTTATTAATGGTATATGGCTACCATCTACTGGCTTCCGGCTATCGGCTTTCTTATAGGTTCCCCGTAAATGTATAATTGAAATCAACCTGCCAAATACCATCACGCTTGATCACTTTCACCGGCATTTGTTTCTTTTTGTAAGAATTCGAATAGTTAACGATCACCACCGTGTCGCTTACGTTATCAATGGAATGGATAATGATGGAAGAACTTTTGTATCCCTCTTTATCCTTCTTGCTCATTTCGTCGTTGTATTTTTTTTCGATGATGTCCAGTTCATATAAATTCAGACTGTCTTTGATCATCAGCTCACGTGCCCAATCATAATCGCCATCCAGGGAACTGCGGATGAATTCACGGGCTGTGTCCAACGCTTCAGCAGGGCGTTCTCTTTTTTGCTGGCAGGCATACACGCTCAGTGCGACAATAAGGAACAATACAAGTTTCTTCATCATGCCCAAATGTACAAAAGGGATTGAATAGAAAAGAACGTTTTAACACATTACGGTTGATTTTTTGAAAGGGACTGTTTACAATTATCGGAATTTTTCTTTAAGCTTAAGGAAAGGTTTTTCTATGAAATAATAACTAGCTGACGCCACTATTATGGTTGATAAAATAACCATGCTGTAAATGATAAAATTCTGGCTAATAATATCAATATCCGGCAAGTTAGAAATCACGAATTTATATAACACAGCAATTACAAACATATGAAGCAGGTAAATGCTGTAAGAAATTTTCCCCAGGTAATTCAAAATTCGATTATCAATTCTAACAATAGATTTTTCATATGTAGCCATACTTAAAATCATTGACATAAAAAGAAATGAATACCATTGGTGAATAATGGGCAACTTATAAAATAAATTTGCAAGTATGGTTAAAATAAGCAGAGTGTATGTAATTACCTGTGCTGTATAGTTGGCGAAAGAGTAATAATTGATTTGAAGCCTTCCGATTTTAATGCTGTGCCCCTTGTATAAGAGAGCCGCAATAGCCCCAATAAATAAACAATCGTATCGTGTAATATTTACAAGAATCCATATTTTGTGAATGAAATTTCCGGGGTTGCTGAAATAAAGTAAAGCCGCTTTGAAAATAAAGATGGACAGTATAATAAGCAAAAGCCTTTTCATTAATGATTCTAATCTGGTCTTTATCAAAACCCAAGGCCAAAAAATATAAAATTGCTCTTCTATTCCAATGGACCAAACTGGCGTACCCAACGGTGGGGGCTTATGTAAGGCGTATGTAATATTTGTGAGAAAAAGAGCATTTAAAACGAACGAGGAAGTATAGGCATAACGACTATAAGAAGGGAAGAATTGGGGAACAATAATATAAGAAATAAAAAGGGTAAGGTAAAATAGCGGCCATATTCTGAGTGTTCGACGTATGTAAAATTCTTTCAAAAAAATTTTTTGTTTTTCCTCTTTCTCGTTTACAAGCAGATAGGTAATCAGAAAGCCACTAAGAACAAAGAATAAAGTTACGGCTATATTTGCGCCGATGTCAAATATGGAATATAGCGGAATCCTTTTTAATCTAAACCCAGGTTTTAAAAATTCAATATGTCCTAAAACCACAAAAATTGCGGCAATCCCTCTCAAGGCGTCAAGGTTTGGAAAATAAGTTTGTTTAAGCCGAGTAGAAGGCAAATTTTTTAGCAAATATATTAAGTGGCGAACACTCTGTTCAAAAAAATCCCGTCTCATCACTGAAACGGGAAAGGTTGAACTGCTGCATTCATTCAGGGTTGCCAGCTGTTGAGCCAACAAATGAATTTTACAGTTCTATATGCTGGGGTGTAAGTACCAAAATACTATCGACGGTTGCCATTCGGTTGCTCCTGATCGATCTTGTGATCCTTATCATACGCCCTGATAATGGCTTTCACCAAACGGTGACGAACCACATCTTCTTCATCCAATTCAATATGACTTATACCATCGATGTTCTTTAAAATGCGGATCCCTTTTTCCAAACCACTACGCTGGTTCTTTGGCAGATCCACCTGTGTCATATCACCTGTAATGATGGCTTTTGCATTTGCACCAATACGGGTAAGGAACATTTTCAACTGCAGATCAGTTGTATTCTGTGCCTCATCTAAAATGATGAATGCATTATCCAATGTACGTCCACGCATGTAAGCCAACGGTGCAATTTCAATTACACGTGTGCTCATGTAATAACCAAGTTTATCAGCAGGGATCATATCATCCAACGCATCGTATAACGGACGGAGATATGGATCGATCTTTTCTTTCAAATCTCCGGGTAAGAAACCAAGACTTTCACCAGCTTCAACAGCAGGTCGTGTAAGTATGATCTTCTTCACCAATTTGTTTTTTAATGCACGTACTGCAAGTGCAACAGCGGTATAGGTTTTGCCGGTACCTGCTGGCCCTATTGCAAATACAATATCATTTTTATCAACAGCACCTACCATCCGTTTCTGGTTTTGGGTACGTGCACGAACGGTGCGGCCATTGGGCCCAAACACCAACACTTCGCTGGGATTACGTTCTACAAATGCATCTACTGTTTCCTGGTCGTCGCCGCCAAGAATTTGTTCAAAATAATTTTCGCTGAGTTGACCGTTCCGCTCCAGATAAGCAATCAGCAGATCAATTTTTTCTTTTGCCTGGTCAACCTGTTCGGGGCTGCCGCTAAGTTTGATCTGTGTGCCACGAGATAAAATTTTTAAGAGCGGGAATTTCTTTTTGAGGAGATCGAGCTTGCCGTTGTTTACACCAAAAAATTCAATCGGGTTAACGGTTTCGAGGTTAATGATTGTTTCAGTCAAAGTTTTTTCAGTTTAGCGGTCGGTACCGGAATAATGTTTACTACGTGTGGCCTTTGCGTAGCAGTACGATTTCAGAACCAAACCATGTTCACAATAAAGTAGCATTTGGGTTATGATACTTCTAACCAATCCATCTGTTACCAATATTAATCATTGAAAACAGATTTTCATAAAGGTACTTATTCACAGGATGTGGAAACGTTAACGCCGGGTGAAGAATATTTTTCGGTACGTGCAATACCGGCGGTAGTTATTTACGTAAATGAAACTGCAATGATCTGTTGAAAAAATACAAACCGTTCATCACCAATCAATCAACTGAATTGGCATAGTAATAGTAACTGTTATGAGCACCTCAATATAAAAACAGAAGATCCAGAAAGAAAGTATTAAATTGTTGAGTTACGCTGTATGAACTTATATGAAATTAGCACCTGCCATATCACTTGTTTTCTTACTTGCACTTTTATTGCAGGGCTGCAATGGTTGTTTTCAAAGAAGTGTTGTTGTGAAGCCGCAACCTGTAACAGATAGCATAACGGTTGATCTGCCGCTATCCATTTTTAATATTCCTGTGCGGTACGATCTCCAGAATTTTGAAATATGGATCAACCAGGTGATCAAAGGGAAATTTCTTGAAACAGTTATCAATCCGCTCAACGATAAACGGGATGAAGCACGATTGATTTTAACAAAGACAGGAACGATCCGGGTAAGTTCAAATGGGAAAAAATTGATTTGCTTAGTTCCATTGCAGTTAGAAGCTGTGTTGTTGAAAAGCAGGATGGGGAAGGGGCTTACTAATTCAGCAGACACAGTGCTTACAACAGTGAACATTGAGTTATCCACTCCTGTTTCGTTAGATAAAAACTGGAATCTTGTAACAGCTTTTGAAATAGAAAAGTTGCAATGGATCAAAGAACCTGTTTTTCAAATCGGCCCGTTTAAAAAGAATCTGAAAAAGAAGATCAACGAATGGCTGGAGGAAAATGAAGATATGCTCACGAAGATCATGGATCGGGAAATCAATAAAACCGTATCAATGGAGCCGCCATTGGAAAAGGTGTGGAAGGATCTGCAAAAGCCAATTATCATTCACAAAAAGCAACCGAATGTTTGGCTAACGTTCAACTGTGAATCGATTGAAGGAAAAATTGTATTAGGTCCATCAACCATTACCTGTGAAACAAGAGTAAGGGCAACAACAAAAATTATTACTGATACCACTGCAATGCCGGCAGCAAGTCCATTACCAGCCTACCATTTACTAAAAGATGCATCAACCGAATCGGATATTCATTTATATGCCTTCACTTCGTTTGCAGAAATAAATGAGGAATTAAACAGTCAGTTGAAAGAAAAAATATTTAATGCAGAAGGTTATTCTCTGAGTGTAAAAGGTATCAATGCATATGCTTCAGAAGCAGGTCTTTCTATTGAAATACAAACCAGCAGAGATGTGAAAGGAAAATTGATCGCAAGTGGAAAACTGGAATTTGATCCGGAAACGCAGTCATTAATGATCAGGAATTTTGATTATTCCGTAAGCAGTAACAACACACTGGTCAACGCAGGTGATATGCTGTTGCATCAACAGGTAAAAGATACGATTGCTTCCCGTTTGATCATTGGCATGCGTGCTTTGATCGATACTGTTCCTCAACTGGTAGAAACAGCGATTGCGAAAGGAAAGTCGAGCGATAAAATTGACCTTGAGTTTGAGCACCTTGCTGTACACCGTTGTGAAATTTCAATGGGAGCGGAAGGGATTCATTTTATCATTCATGCTGAAGCTACTGCAGGTATTCTGCTGAAGAAATTAAAACCGGGCAAACGGTTACGCATCAAAAAAGCGCAGAAGGAATAACAGAAGAAGCCTTCATAAAGCAGTTAAACGAATGTTGAACCTGCCTGCCGATCCCTTATTTTTACACTATCATGGCGGTTTATTTTTCTTCGTTGAATTCGGGCAGTAATGCCAATTGCTATTATATCGGTAATGGCAACGAGGCAATACTTGTTGATGCAGGGTTATCCTGTAAGGAAACCGAAAAGCGGATGCAGCGGCTTGGGTTGAAGATGGAAAGCCTGAAAGCTGTTTTTATTTCTCACGAACACAGCGATCATATTACCGGCATACAAACACTCAGCAAAAAGTATCAGCTTCCGGTTTACATCACACAAAAAACATTAGCCAATTCAAATCTGGTTCTTGACGAGCAATTCATCCGTTATTTTCGAAAAGATGAAACAATTGCTGTTGGTGGTATGCAGGTAAAATGTTTCAGCAAATCGCATGATGCTGCCGATCCACATAGTTTTATGATCAGCACACAATCAGTTAATATTTCTGTGATCACTGATATTGGTTATCCCTGCAAACAAGTGCTGCATTTTTTCAAGCAAAGCCATGTGTCATTTCTTGAAGCTAATTATTGTGATGATATGTTGGCGAATGGCAGCTATCCTTACTATTTGAAAAAACGTATCAGTGGCGATGAAGGGCATCTGTCCAATAAACAGGCACTTGATCTGTTTTTGCATCACCGTCCGAAACAATTAAGTCACCTCATCTTATCGCATCTTTCAAAAAATAATAACAAGCCCGAGTTGGTTGAGGCGTTGTTTCAACCGCATGCAGGCAACACAACGATTATTGTGGCCTCCCGTTATGAAGAATCTCCTTTGTATAGCATTGATGGAGTAAAGGTGGCAGTTCGCAAATCACTGAAAGCGGGTAATAAGCAAACGAGGAATGAATCGCAGTTGTCGTTATTTTAATTCAGCAGAGAAACAGCATGTACATCAACGTTCATAGTCATCAAGCCGAAATTGTTGCAGGAGTTCTTACAATACAGAATCTGTATAAAAACTTTCCATCCGTTACATCCGATGGTTATTTTTCTGTTGGACTGCACCCCTGGTTCCTCAATGAAGAAACATGGGCGCATGAATTTGGTGAAGTAAAAAAGTGGAGTGTCGAACAACATGTGTTGGCAATTGGTGAAGCAGGTTTAGATAAAGTATGTGAAACGGATATGGAGTTGCAGAAGAAAATATTTGCAGCACATATTCAATGGGCCAACGAGATTCGGAAACCATTGATCGTTCATTGTGTGAGGGCACATGCCGAAGTGATGCAGTTGCTTACAATTCATCAGAATAAAATGCCGGTTATTTTTCATGGGTTTAATAAAAGTAAAGAACTGGCATTGCAGCTTACTTCACATGGATATTATCTGTCGTTTGGCAAAGACATTGAAAAGAGTTCTATAGCAGAGGTAATGACGGCTGTACCAAAGAAGCAACTATTTTTGGAAACAGATAAAAGCGAAATTTCGATACAACAACTCTACACATTGGCAGCTTCCGCTTTTCAGATTCAGGAAGATTCACTTAGTTTGCAACTTTACAAAAATGCAGCCACCGTTTTTGGCGCTGCGCTTACAACAGTATGATGAATGATCTTTCCTGGCTTTCACGCACCAGTTTATTAATCGGCGCAGAAACGCTGCGTGCGCTCACAACCAAACATGTAATGATCGTTGGGTTGGGTGGTGTAGGTTCCTTTGCTGCAGAATTTATTGCCCGTAGCGGTATTGGTATCATGACCATTATTGACGGTGATGTGGTTGATCCAACCAATCGTAATCGTCAGTTGCCTGCATTGGCTACCAACCATGGTGTATCAAAAGCAGAGATCATGGCGGAGCGATTGAAAGCAATCAATCCAGAATTAGAATTGAATGTGGTGAAACAATTTGTGAATCCTGAGATGGTGTTGCAATTGCTTGCAGCAAAGCCGGATTATATTATTGATGCCATTGATAGTGTTACGCCGAAGCTGACATTTATTCGTCTTGCTTATGAAAGTGGATTGCCGTTGGTAAGCAGTATGGGTGCCGGCGCAAAACTGGATCCTACACAATTGAGAGTAGTTGATATTTCCAAAACCTATAACTGTCCGTTTGCTCAACAAGTGCGTAAAACATTGAAGGGACATGGTATTCGTAAAGGCGTAAAAGTTGTGTTTTCACCGGAAGCACCTATCAAAGAAAGTTTGATGTTGACCGATGGAAAAAATTACAAGAAGTCGGCGTATGGTACCATCTCGTATTTACCGGCTGTGTTTGGTGCAGTAACTGCATCGGTTGTGATCAGGGATTTGATTGATAAAATAAAAAGCGAAATAGTTGGTTCATAACTGGCGGTGAGCTTTTCAGTAACTTACAGTATGCAACGAAAAAAAGCAGATGTGGATGTGGTGCGGGATGTGTTACAACAAATGTTGGTCGCAAGGCCCGATTCAACGTTCATTAAAAGTCTTGCATTTCAATATGAAGAGCGTGGTGGATTGAGTAAAAAACAACTGGAGGGTCTACTGCAAAAAGCAGCAAAAGTTCCGGAAGTGCCGGAGCACAAACTTGCTACACTCGAAGCCATCATTCTGAAAAAACCGACGAGAGAACGAGCTGCTGCATCGGCACCTACCGCTTTCTTTACAAAAGATGAAGCGATTGGTGCAGTATTAGATGCAATTCTTGTAAAATATCCTTTACACAAGCAAGTACTGTTCTTAAAAAATAAATACGACAACAACGAAGTTTTATCTTCTGCAGAGATCACCGATCTCAAACGATTGGAAAAAGTATTGAAGAAATAAGATCACTCTTCCCGCAGCACATAAATAGAACAGGCTACAATGGGAGTTGAGTTGCTTACAAATTTTTCATCCCAAAAAATACTGTAAGGTAAAATTCGATCAATGAATGGTTTTGCCATCAGCCGTTGCGGTGTAGACAGAAGCACTGTTGTTCCTTTTCGCATAAACGATACAATTACATTGAATACCGTTTCAAATACCTGTGGTTCGTAATTTATATCGCTGAGCAATAATACATCACACGACAGATCATCGGGTACATTGTTCCAATCAATTACAGTTGCTTTGATATTCGTGAGTTGATTTTTTTCAATCGATTGCTGCATGAGTTCAACTGCAGCGGGCACATGATCGCTGCATACTATTTCTGATGCAAATTGGGCAGCTAAAAGAGAAGGTAATCCCAGGCCTGCTGCCAGTTCCAATACTTTTTTATTTTGCAGCCAATCGGGTTGTGAAGCTATGAATTCGCAAAGTGCATAGGCTGATGGCCACACCTGTGCCCAGTAAGGTGTGGGTGTTGTTGGATCTGTTTGCAGTTGTTTTGTATACCATTGCTGCAATACCAATGGATCGGGAACAATTGCTTTTACTTCGTAATCGCCAAACCGGAACGGTTGAAATGTTGTTTGAAATTCCATTGCTGCAAAGTAAAGGCCTGCGATAATTTTTTGGGAAAGATGTTGATGAAATGTTTTCGTCCTGTGTGAGTGGAGATGTCTCGTGCTTCGACATGACGAGTCTCTGTAAGTTTAGGCTGTTTACAAATACTCAAAATCGTAAGTACGTCATGTCGAGACACGAGACATCTCTCAAATGGAAGACTGCTAAATAATAAAGTTGCAGCCCAAATTTGAAATACTATTCCCAGATCACTTTTCCTTCAACGGCAAACCATTTCGGATAAAACGCCTGATGAATTTTTTCCACCTGGTTTCGTTTTACTTTCATTGTAGGAGTAAGTAATCCATTTTCAATGGTCCAGTTCTCTTTCATTACTACTGCTTTTTCGATCCGTTCATGTTTTTCAAGATGCGGGTTGATAGCAGCCAATGATGCAGCAAGACTTTCACTGATCTCTTCTTTTGTTTTTTGTTTACCAATGTCAGACAATGTAACCAACGCAATCGGCTGCGGAATAGCCATGCCTACTACACAGGTTTGTTCAATGTCAGCATTGGCCAGTATTTTCATTTCGATCGGTGCCGGCGAAATATATTTTCCTTTATCTGTTTTGAATTGATCTTTCAAACGACCGGTTACAAACAAAAATCCATCATGATCGTATTCGCAGATATCACCTGTTTTTAAAAATCCCTCTTCATCAAACATTTCGGCAGTCATCTCCGGTTCTTTGTAATAACCAATCATATTACTTTCACTCTTCACCCGTAATTCACCTTCATCAGAAATTTTCACCTGCAAACCGCTGAATGGTTTTCCAACTGAACCATGACGAAAATCAAACGGCCGTTCAAAGTGTGCGTACACACAATCCTCCGTCATGCCCAATGCCTGAATGACTTTTACATCCAGTTTATAAAACCATTTCAACAGATCAACAGCGATAGGAGCAGAGGCGCTGTAAATATGAGAAGCCCTTGCTAAGCCCAGTTTTTTCTTGATACTTTTTTTAATGATGTTGTTGATGATGGGTATCGACAGTAACAGATCCAATTTCTTTTGTGGTAGTTTTTTCAGAATACCTTCTCTGAACTTGCCCCACAATCTCGGCACAGCAAAAAATAATTCAGGTTGAACTTCCGCTACATTTTTTGCAAACGTATCAACCGATTCTGCAAACGAAATAACAGATCCATTGTAAAGTCCGTTCATTTCAATTCCCACACGTTCTGCAATATGGCTGAGAGGTAAATAGGAGATCAACGCAGAACGATGTGGTAAACGCAATTCAGCAGTTGCCGTTTGCAATACACGATCAAAATTACCGGCCGTGTGCATTACACCTTTTGGTTTGCCTGTGGTGCCCGATGTATAAATGATCGTCATTAATTCATCCTGCTGCCATTCATGCGTATGTTGTAACGGTTGATGTTGCTGTATCAATTCACTCCAGTTGTAACGTTCGTTTCGTTCATATGCATCAAAACCAATGCGGATCAGTTGAGGTGGAATGCCATGTTCCTGCGATTTAAAATCATCCAGTTTACCAATGAAAATTGCTTTTGCATCGCTGTGTTCCAGAATTGGTTGAATGGATGCGGCTGTTAATGTGGGATAGATGGGAATCGAAATGCAGCCCGCCATCATGATCGCCATATCAGCCATCATCCAATGTGCACAGTTCTTTGACAGAATGGCTATATGCGAACCTTTTGGTAATTGCATTGAATGCAATGCCGTGGCAATACGTCGGCTTTCATCAGCTGCTTGTTTCCATGTCCAAGTAGTCCATTCACCATTGAAAGGTTGACGTAAAAAAATATCGTTTGAATATTCCTGTTCGTTTTTCAGGAACTGATGCAGGGGTGTGGATTTGTGCATGACAATCGTTTTGGTGATCTAATCTACTGAATTAAATGCAGCATCACGAAAACAATGGCTTGTTTTTATTGCATGCGAAAATCTGACTGACGATGGTCAGGTTTATCAACCTTTTATTGTTTAAGAAAACGCAGTTGTTGCTGATGACCTTTGCTGTTGCTCGCCTGTAAAATGTATTGACCGGCCGGCAAGCTTTGAAGATTCAGTTGCACTTGGTTGCTTCCTGCCTGTAATTGTTCCTGACGAACTGAATGGCGTTTGCCGCTGATGTCGGTAATAGTAAGCTGCAATCGATCTGTTTCTGCTGATGAAATACTGAGCACGGCATTTGATTGCACCAGTGATGGTAACAATGCATTTAATGCAAACCCTTTGCTTCCGTTGAGCACGGCAACAATAAATGAGTTGACAGATGTATTGGCGGGTGTAGTAAGTTTAATGCGGTAATAGTTTGTTCCTTCACGGCGTTGCAGATCGGTATAATCAAACGGTTCAGCACAGCGGATCTGGTCGGCAGTAAAACTATGGAGGACAGTAAAATTTTGATTGTCGCTCGAATGTTGTACTTCAAATGCAGCAAAATCGGATGTGCATGGTGCCAGCCAACGCAACACATTGAACTGACTTATTTTTTGCGCCTGAAAAAATTTCAGTTCAATCGGAAATACGAGATACGGATCATTTACCTGCGCAAAACCAGTTACAGCTGTAAAGAAAAATACGATGGCGGTGATGAATGTTTTCATACTCCTGAATTTACGATATAAAGATAGGTTGGGATTGGGTGGAATCAAAGTCGGTGGGGTGACAAAAGCAATTTTTCATCCACCCCTTTCAGCAGCACTTTTGTTTAACATTTTAACACATCTCCCTAAAGTGTATAAACATTCTGCAGCTCGGCAAACTATCAACTACAGGCTGCTTCTACCACCTCGCCACAATCTTGAAATTGATCAGTCTCGGTGTTAAACGATTCGGAATTGAAAAAATCGTGTTGCTGAAATCTTTGATGAGCAAATAGGAAATGGTATTGGGTCGATCGATCACATTAAAAATTTCTAAGCTGGCCCAGACATTATTGAACTCACGAAAAGGATTGCGGCTGCGGCGTTTGCTTTTTTCACCATCAAGCAACAAGGCACTGAAACCAAAATCGACACGGATGTATGGATCGATGGTCAATGCATTTCTGTACTTCGCACTGTTGGGAATATTGTAAGGAAGATTGGTGCCATATAAAAAGTTCATGGAGAATTTAAAGTTCTTATTGGTTGAAAGATAATCCTGGTAGAACATACCGAATGTAAGGAAGCGATCGGTTGGTCGTCTGATCCAGCCACCTTGCACCAAGGTACTATCGATGGGTTGGTTCAACGAATCCAATGCATAATTATACCACTGATCGTTATCTAAATTTTCACGTGTGCGCATCAAGCCAATACTTACCCAGCTTTCAGCATCTTTCACCAACTCACCAAACAAACGGGCTTCAATACCTGTTGCATAAGCTTTGGCACTGTTGCTGCCGAAATAGCGGATGCGAACATTATCTACATCATACGGCACAATATCATACATGTGTTTGTAATACGCTTCGGCCTGCAGTTTAAATGGTCGATTGCCCCAGCCTTTGAAATTATAATCAAAGCCTGCTACCACCTGCCAACTTTTTTGCGCTTTTACTGATTCGTTTACAGTACCATCATACCGACGCAGTTCACGGTAGAAGGGTGGTTGATGATAGGCACCTGCTGCTGCACGAAATACAATATCTTTTTTACCGAGTGGCTGCATCGCAAACTGCACTCTTGGTTGAATCAATACCTCGTTGTTGAGTGTGTTATAATTGTAACGTACACCGATCTGCAGCGTCATGTTCAATGAATCGTTCAGAATAATGTTATCCTGCACATAACCTGTTGTGCGGAAGAAAACAAGATCTGATTTTGATTTGATGACTTTTGTTAACTGCAGTTGATTGGGATCAAACGGTAAGGTATAACCGGCGCTATCCGTCAGTTCCCATTCATTCAACTTATCGTTGATGCTTTGGCGTTCGAGACTATGGCCCCACTGAATAAAATGGTTTCCTTTTTCCAAACTGCCTTTGTGCGTGGCGTTTTGAATTTGAATGTTGAGTTGGTTGCGTGCAAAATTCTGGAACACTCCGGCACCCAACGGATTTACAATTAAACCAAAACTTGAACGGCTGCGATCAAAATCACGTTCACCAAATAAATACGCACCTTGTATATCGAACGATTCTTCTTCGTTATTACTGAAATGACTCAGCATCCATTTCAACTTCAAATTTTTATGCGGCTGAAAAGTAGTTGCAATGCCGGCCATTGCTGTGCTGTAACGATCACGTTCACCACCTGCAAAATAAATATCCAAACCAAGATTGGCAGTGAAGAATGGTGAGAACACAGATGCTGTCTGGCTGCTGAATTTAGGATTTAATTTGAATTGTGTACGGGAATAATTACCCATTGCTTCAAACATCCATTTGATATTTGGTTGCCAGGTAACATAGCCCTGCAGGTCGTTACTGGAAGGAACATAATTCCCTTTTGTTTGCTGACTGCTTAATAAATTTTGATTGCTTCTGTTACGTGCACCAACAGTAAAACTTACTTTTTCATCTTTGGAGCCACCTTCAAAATGCAATCCCTGTTCGAGTAAAGAAACATACGCTGAGCCGCCGAATTTCTTTGCACGTTTGTATTGAATATCCAGCACACTACTCATCTTATCACCATAGCGTGACTGAAAGCCTCCGTTGTAAAATGTAAGACTGCGAACCATTTCAGGATTGATAAAACTCAACCCTTCCTGTTGCCCTTGTCGAACGAGATAAGGACGGAACACTTCAAAATCGTTTACGTAAATAAGATTCTCATCATAATTGCCCCCACGTACAGAATATTGTGAAGTGAGTTCGTTATTGCTGCCCACAAATATTTTTAATAATCCTTCCACACCGCCAACAGCCGATGGAAGTAGCAATGCATTTTTCGGATTGATGCGGATGGCCGATGCTTCGGATCGTATGCGGTTGTCGGTTACCGTTACTTCCTGCAATTCTTTGCTGCCCCGTTCGAGCCGCATCACCATTCGTTCTTCTTCATCATCATTTAAAAAGAAATTCCGTTGTTCTGAACGGTAGGAGGTGTATGAAAAAATTAATGCAACGGCTTTGCCCGATGGAACTTTAATGCTGAAATAACCGGAATCGTTTGTGGTAACGCCTGCACTGCGGCCAAGAATAACAACCGATACATTACTGAGCGGATTTTCATTTTCATCGAGCACCTTACCGGTTACGGTAGCTGATTTCTTTTGGGCAAAAGAAACAACAGATGCCAGCAGCATTACAAGGAGGAAGCAGGTTTTGGTTGCCTTCATGGTAGATAAAACTAAGCCTTTCTGTTAAAACGAAAAGCGGTACAAGTTATTTTTTCAGGTAAAGATTATCGAAAGAAAGATTTGTTTCCACTCCATTTACCTTACAGGACACAATGCCATTTCTGCAATATGGCTTTTTCATTGACTTGCGGCCTTCCTGTTGCGGTTCAAGAACTTCTGTTATTTGGTATTGGCTGCCGGTAGCTGGAATCAAAATCCGGTAGTCGAAATCAGACCTGAGATTTGCAACACTTGACGAAGATGTCCATTGCAATGTATCGTTACTAAGCCTGTAGCTTATTACAGAAGCATCAAGGATCATAGAGTCAATCAAGTTACTAAAGCTGCTTCCTTTCGAATATCTCTTTACAGTGTAGGTGCTTGCTTCCTGCTCAGTATAGGAGATGAAATTAATGATGAAGCCGTCAGATTTTCCGCAAGGATACGTACAACTGCTAAGCAGAAAAAGGAGAATAATAGTATAGGCGAGTTGTTTCATATTTGATTGACTAAAATATATTGGAAAGCGCTGCATAAATGTGAAACCACCCAATGGCAGAGTGGTTTCATTCAGACTTTTCTGAATTGCCCGCTTTTTGACTTCCGAATTATATCTTCTTCAACAATGAGATCATCTCCGTTGGGTTGGGTGCTTTGAACACGGTGTTTCCTGCCACCAACACCGTTGCGCCGGCATCCACAATACTTTGTGCATTTGCAAGCGTAACACCGCCATCAATTTCAATCTCTACGTTCAATCCTTTTTCATCGATCATGTTACGGAGTTCTTTGATCTTGTTGAGCGTTTGCGGAATAAATGCCTGTCCGCCAAAACCGGGATTCACACTCATCAAACAAACCATATCAATATCGGCCAATACATCTTTCAACAATGAAACAGGTGTATGCGGATTCAATGCAATCCCTGCTTTCATACCCAGCCCTTTGATCTGTTGAATATTGCGGTGCAAATGGGTGCATGCTTCGTAATGCACCGTGAGAATATCGGCACCGGCTTTTTGAAATGCTTCAGCATATTTCTCCGGCTCTTCGATCATCAAATGCACATCACACACTTTGGTGGTGGCTTTGCGAAAGAACTCGATGATCATGGGCCCAAAGCTGATATTGGGTACAAAGCGGCCATCCATTACATCGAGGTGATACCAATCCGCTTCACTCGCATTGAGCATATCACAATCGGCCTGTAGATGAATATAGTTGGCACTTAATAAAGAAGGGGCTACAATCGGCATAAAAAATTCAAAGTTTGTAGTTGATAGTTTATAGTTAGTTGTATTCTACTCATTGCTCATCATTCATCACTCATCATTTTACGACTCCCAATCTCTTCAACGCATCTTTCGCTTCAGTAATACTTTGATCGAGTGCGAGGGAACGTTTATAGTTATCAATGGCTTCAGTTTTGCGGTTGAGTTTTTCTTCCGTTTTTGCCATCCAGAAATAACCATCGGCAAATTTGTTACTTACATTGGTACTTTGTGTAAAAACTTTGTGGGCCTCATCAAATTTTTTCTGATCGTAATAGATCAATCCTTTTTCAATGTATGCATCGAGGTAAGTATAATCTTCCCGGATGATCTGGTTGTAAACAGCCATTGCTTTTGATGACTCTTTTACTTTCGTATGGTAAGCTGCTTTTATAAAAAGAATATCGCTTCGGAATTGAACGGCAGCTGCATCTTTCAACAACGCATCACACAAAACCAGTGCTTTTTGATTACCGGTTTCGGCGTACAGAGATGCCAGCCGCAACTCAGCCTGGGTAAACAAACCTGCTGCCCCAATAGATTGCTCATAGGTTGCTATTGCATTGGATGTATCGCCTTTGCGCTCCAGTGCATCAGCTTTCATAAATAAGTAGGCCGGGTTGTTGGGTTGTTTTTGCAGAAGTTGTTCAATTTGCAGCAATGCGTTATCGTACTCATCATTTTGTACAAGCTGTTCCACAAATTCTTCACGAATACTATCCACCTGTGGTTCCTGTTGCAGTTTGTTTTCCAGTTCCTGTAGTTTAGTATCGGTGGTGGTTGCGGAAGTTGGTTCCTGTGCCTTGGATTTGGGGGAATCGTTGGTACAGGCAAATAAACTGAGGGTCACAAATCCGGTGAGCAAAGCGGCTTTCAACTGCATGGCGCAAAGCTAAATTATTTTAGGCTGCTGGTTCTTACATTTTCCTGACATTTGCGGGCATTTCAAAAACTACATTTGCTCAAAATCTGTAATATGCACAAGTCCGCTCTGTTGTTTGCCTTACCTTTTGCCTTGGTTGTAATGTTGTCGTTTAAAAATGGGAGTAAAGGAGTTGCTGAAAAAACAGCAACAACCAATGACACAATTCTTTACCCCGACGAAAAGCATTTTAAAAATATTCAGCAGCTCACATTTGGCGGCGATAATGCTGAAGCTTATTTCAGTTTTGATGGCAAATGGCTCATCTTCCAAAAGACCTATGCAAAAGAGGGTATATCCTGCGACCAGATGTATATCGCAAAAGTTCCAACAAAAGCTGGTGAAAAGTTTACTCCTAAACTGGTAAGCACTGGCAAAGGACGCACAACCTGTGGGGCTTTTATGAAAGATGGTAAACACATTATTTATGCATCTACACATTTAGGTAGTGGCGATTGTCCTCCCATTCCTGACCGCAGTAAATATGGCAACAAATACATCTGGCCTTTGTACGACAGCTACGATATTTTTATCGCCGATCTGAATGGAAAAATTGTAAAGCAACTCACCAACAGCAAAGGTTATGATGCTGAAGCAACACTTTCTCCCGATGGAAAGAAAATGTTATACACGAGTACGAAAGATGGTGATATTGATATGTATGTGATGGACTTGAAAACAGGGAAAGAAATTAAAGTGACCAACCTGTTGGGTTATGATGGTGGTGGCTGGTTTAGTCCTGATGGTAAAAAACTTATCTGGCGTGCAAGTCGTCCAAAAACAGAAGCAGAGATCAAAGAATACAAAGAGTTGTTGGCACAGGGATTAGTTGCTCCTACGAATATGGAAGTGTGGGTAGCAAATGCGGATGGCACAAATGCCAAACAGGTTTCTTCTTTTGGACAAGCGAACTGGGCACCGGCCTACATGCCCGATAACAAGCGCATCATCTTCGCCAGCAATCATGAATACAAACGTGGCTTTCCGTTCAATTTATATACAATGAATGAAGACGGTAGCAATCTCACCAAGATCAGCAGAGATAAAGGGTTTGATGCATTTCCGATGTTTAGCCCCGATGGAAAGAAGATCGTTTTCTGCAGCAACCGCAACAACGGTGGTACAAGAGATACCAATATTTTTATTGCTGATTGGGAGGAATGATGAGTAATGAATGATGAGTAATCAGTCCTGAGCGAACCCGTATCAAGCGGGAGTCGAGATTGACGCTTCTATTTATCGTTTTGTAGATATCTGCTTCGCTTACCGTTCAATCTTTTCTTTTGGAGCAGGCCGCTGCTTGTATTGATATATCTTAAACGGAGTTTTTTGAATGAGGGAATCAACCTTTTGCGTTGACCCGTTTCCGTAATTTTTCTTTGGATAATAAGGATTCGGCATAACCGTACTGAGTGGATTTGTTCGTCCACTCACCGGCATGTTCGATGTAAATGAACTATCGGGTACAAACACGGGCATATTATCCTGCGGCAATGCATAAATGGTTCCGTTGTTTGTTTTGCCGATGATCCTGTTGGGAAAAAGTAATTGTTGTAGAAGAATTGGCTTGCTTGAATCGCTTACAAAAAGTTTATCGGATTGTGCAAACACTGATTGTGCTGTGCAAAAAGTTACAAGTGTGATCAGAAGTTTCTTCATAGCTGCTAATTAAGACATTTCAAGATAGTTATTTTTCTGTAAAAACAGTTTTGCAAAGTCCTTTTCTGCGCCTTACTTTGTAAAGGAATCGTTATAATTTCTTCATCTTCAAATTTTCAAATTACCATGTATACCGGATTGCTTCATCTGCACAATGTGCTCCGCTGGGTTATTCTTATTTTATTACTCATTGCATTGTTTCAGGCTTTCACAAAAAAAGGCGGCTTGCAAAAGACCAGTTTATTTTTGCTGATTGCTGCACACATTACGTTGTTGCTCGGATTGTTTCAATATTTCAACAATGAAGCAGTAGGCTTTCACATGATCGAACGACTTGGTGGTTTCGGAAATGTAATGAAAGACAGTTTCGCCCGTTTCTGGGTTGTTGAACATATTTCGGCAATGATCCTTGCTATTGTAATGATCACTGTAGCAAGAGGTAAAGTAAAGAAACAAAACTTTGGCGCTGCATCGTGGTTGTATGTAATTGCTCTCGTATTGATTATTGCGGCTGTGCCCTGGCCATTCCGTGAAGGAATTGCAAGGCCGTGGTTTCCCGGTATGTAACTCATAATAAAAAGGCCTCCGATAGGAGGCCTTTTATGTTTATTTCTTTTTGTCTTCCCGGTAAAATATTTTACTAACGATCTTCCAGCCTTCTTTAGTTTTGATCAGGCTCATCATGTCGTGAAAGTAAAAAGTAGGATACTCTATGGTTAGTTTGGCCGTAGCAGCATTTCCAAATACTTCTATCCGATCGATCTTCGTGGTGCGGTTTTGTTTTACACCTGTATTTCTTGTGCGTGCCATAAAATCCTTCAATGAAACATTCATCAAGGTATCGTTCCGCATATAACGCATTTGTCCGGCAGGGTCAAACGCTTTTGAAAACATCACACTGTCGCCGTTGGTGCCACCAATCAAATAATAATTACAAACAGTTTCAATGTCTTTGATAGTTTGTGCATCAGCCTGCGCCTTTACATAACTATGAATAAAAAGGATGCCGATGATCAGGAGAATTGGTTTCATAATTTTTTTGTTTGAAGAAAAATAAACAGATCAATTGTAATTACTTCGTTAAAAATCTGTGAATGGAAAGATGCTGTGTTGAACGATTGGCGAGACAAAGCATAAGGCACATAGCACAAGTGTGGTAGCAATTACAAACCACTAACTACAAACTTGAATTTATCAACTTAATAAAGCCGCGGCCGCTTTTTTCATTTCATCCTGTGTACCTATGCTTAACCGTAACCACTTTGTTCCTTCTTCAAATGAGCGTGCACCAACAATGCCTTTTGCTTCCAGCATGGCTTTTACATCTTTTCCGAAATTTGCCGTGTTGAAATACACAAAACTTGTGTGCGATGGAATATACGGAATGCCGGCCTTCTCCAATGCTTTGTAAAATATAGCACGGGCTGCTGCATTTTCTTTTTTACAATAATCAATAAACACTTTGTCTTTAATTGCTGCCAATGCACCCGCCAATGAAACAGCACTTGCGCCCGCATTGGCCCACGGCTGAAGTTCATTTAATTTTTTAACGGTTGCAGGATGTGCCAATACATAGCCAACCCTTGCACCTGCCATGCCGTATACTTTTGAAAATGTTTTAGCAATTACAAGATTTGGATAATCGTTTACCAGATGTGCCATGCTGGGTTCATCACAAAATTCGGTATAGGCTTCATCGAGTAACACAATTACTTTGGGTGCTACTTCTTTTATAAATGCTTCGAGTTCATTAGCAGGAATAATAGTGCCGGTGGGGTTGCCGGGGTTACACAGATAAACCATTTTAGTTTCTGCATTCATGGCCTCTTTCATGCGCTGCAGATCAGTTTCCTTTTTTTCTGTTAGCGGAACGAGTTTAATGTCGAGTCCAGTTTTACGTGCAGCCGGCATCCATAAACGAAAAGTAGGATCGGGAGCAACCGCATTCCCTTTTTGCGTGGCGGCCCATACTGCAGTTAAGCCCAGCAATTCCGATGACCCTGCTCCAATTACAATATGTTCTTTGGTATGTCCTGTGAGTGCGCCAATTTCTTCTCTCAGTTTAGTAGTAACATCCCAGGGATAGCGGTTACTGCCATTCACAGCATCCATCATTGCTTTGCGTGATGCTGGCGATGGACCGTGCGGATTTTCGTTGGAACTTAATTTGATGACTTTGTCAACATCGGGGAGCTGAATAAATTTTTCTGCTTCGGCGGCAAACAGATCCCGGCTAAAAGAGAAGGCGGCCAATGTAAGAGCGGTTTGTTTCAACAGATCACGACGTTGCATAGCTGTTTGTTTTAGTTCTGAAAGTTAATTCAAAAATATTTTTCCGGCTACGGGAATTGAGTCAACGGTTGCCCAGCTCTATTATTTCGCAGTTTTTCATATCTGATCCGTCGATCACAAAACGGATCAGCGTACGCACTTTGTGCCAGCCTTGTTTGCCTGCTGCACCGGGATTCATGTGCAGACAATTGATCTTGTCATCATAGATCACTTTTAAAATATGTGAATGACCGGCAATGAACAGGTTGGGTTGATGCAGTTGCAATTCCTTTCTTGTGTCGGGGTTGTATTTGGGCGGCGCACCACCAATATGCCGGATCATCACTTTCACTTCTTCACAATAAAAAATCAATTGTTCGGGATAAATAGATCGAACATCCTGTCCATCAATATTGCCGTAAACACCTCGTATCGATTTGCCACTTTGAGTTGCCAGACGATTAGCTAATTCAATAGTTCCAAAATCACCTGCATGCCATATTTCATCGCAATTTTTAAAATGATCGAAGACAGTTTCGTCAAGGAAACCATGCGTGTCGGATATAAGTCCAATGCTTGTCAATGTTGTAAGTAAAGTTTAGTAGATTTGATTTCCTGAAATGATGCTATGCCTTTCAACCGCAATTTCACATATTGGATCGATAAACGGAAGTGGAAATATATTTTTCTGCTGGCATCGTTAGAACTTTGCAAGAATTGATAATTGACAAGTGTTCGAAATTATCAATTAACCAATTATCAGTTATTTTATGGCACATTATTATACATTGGGAAATATTCCCCACAAACGTCATACACAGTTCCGCAAGCCCGATGGTGGTTTGTACAGCGAACAATTATTTTCAACCGAAGGTTTTAGTGATGATTATTCGTTGCTGTACCATTGTCATCCGCCAACGCAGATCATTAAAACAGAGCCGCAGATTGATGTAAGTCCGCAGATTGCAGAAGAAAAAATGTTGCAGCACCGTTGTTTTGAAGGGTTTCATTTAAAACCTGGCGGTGAATTTTTAGAAAGCCGTGTTCCTGTTTTAGTGAATGGCGATTGCCATATTGTTTTAGCAGCACCAACCAGTGGAACAAACGGTTATTTCTATAAAAATACAGATGCAGATGAAATGATCTTTGTACATGAAGGGAGCGGCACCGTGAAAACACAATATGGTGAATTGCCGTTCGGTTATGGTGATTACATTGTATTGCCAAGAGGAACCATCTATCAAATTGAATTCAATGATGCGAACAACCGCCTGTTTATTGTAGAATCGTTTACACCACTACGTTATCCAAAACGTTACATGAGTAAGTTTGGACAGTTGATGGAGCATGCTCCTTATTGCGAACGGGATATCCGTAAACCACAAGATCTCAAAACGCATGATGAGCATGGCGATTTTCTCATCCGGGCAAAAAAGAAGGGCATGTTATATGGTTTGCATTACGGCACACATCCATTTGATGTTGTAGGTTGGGATGGATGTTGTTATCCATATATTTTTTCCATTCATGATTTTGAACCTATCACTGGTCGTGTACATCAGCCGCCACCAGTTCACCAAACATTTGAAACGAATGCATTTGTGGTTTGCTCGTTTGTACCGAGGTTATATGATTATCATCCAAACGCAATTCCTGCTCCGTACAATCACAGTAATATTGATAGTGACGAAGTGATCTATTATGTGGATGGCGATTTTATGAGCAGGAAGAATGTAACAAGAGGAATGATCACGTTGCATCCTGCCGGTATTCCACATGGCCCTCATCCCGGTGCTGTTGAAAAAAGTATTGGTGCGAAGGAAACAAAAGAATTGGCGGTGATGGTGGATACTTTCCGGCCGTTGATGCTAACCAAACAGGCATTGGAAATTGAAAACGGAAATTATGTAATGAGTTGGGCGGAATAAGAGAGGCATAAAAAAAGAAAGAAAGGAGCTTCAAAAAGGCTCTTTTCTTTCTTATGAAGAATATGTTTATTCAACCACCTTTATTTCAAACTTCGCCGGTATCACAAATACATTGGCAAAATCAGCCTTCACTTTTTTCTGGTAACTGACTGCTTCGCTCTTGGTTAAAAAATTTCCAAAACGTATTTTATAATACGGACTTTGATACATCAGGAATGTTTTCTGTTGCGGATATGTTGAAAGCAGCAGTGATTTTGCATTAATGGCTTCAGTTCTGTCGGTGGTATTCAGTACCTGGAGTTGGTAACCACTCACAGTCTTTGTTGTAACTGTCTTTTTCTTAACTGTTGTTGGAGCTGACGTAGTTGTCTTCGATCCTGTGCAGGCCGCCATAGCAAGAGGAAGAAAAGCGATATAGATGATTTTTTTGATGTGCATCATGTGTGGATACACTGGAATGGCAAAATCCAAGCCAGAATCAATTGTCAGCTACGATTACTTACTGTAATTTCTTGTAAACAAGAATGAGACGAAATACTTTAATTCCTGTTAAAGAAAAACACCCCAAGGTTTAGCGATAGCGTTTGCAAATTGTTTACATCATTATATTTAAACGCCGTGTAGTGGTAACGTAAACTAAGGTCGGCTCCTGCAAGTGAGTATTTACTAAAAGAAATACGTGTTCCGATTTCAGGTGCAATGGAAAAACGTAATCCACTTTTTTCATCTACCAGTGTTCCATACCATTCTTGATAGTTCACCAAACTTGCGCCGGCGGCAATTCCAACGTATGGTTGAAACAGCGAGCCTTCTTTGATCTTACTGTAACTTCCTTTCAACATCATCGGAATGGTTTGGATTGAATATGATTTTACAGCTGAAACATCCACCTCATTCAATGCATATGTTTTCCGGTCTTTTTTTGCATACAGATCGTTGAATCCTCCTGTAACACCAATGGAAAATTCGTTTGTAAGAAAGTAACTGTAATCGGCAACAAATCCACGGAAAGTCGGCTTGTCAACCGATGCACGCACACTGCCGAGTGGAAGATGTGTTGATTGCTGTGCACTTATTTTCGATAGTCCCTGCTGAGCGGAAGCCGCATAACTAATACCGAAGCAAATAAATAAAAGGGATACTTTTTTCATATTATTTTTCTTTCAGTGTGAAAATTAATTTCTGCTGATGTATGGAGCAATATCAAACAATCCCTTTACAAGCAATGCCGGAGCCTGGTTGTTGAATATCTGAGAACCACGAATCGTTCCGCTCCAGAGAATTTGCAATGAATTACCACTGGTATTTTTCAAGTCAATAATGTCAATGGCCCATGCAGATTCAGTTGTGTTATAGAATACAAATTGTGTAGGTGCCCATCCAAAACCGGGATAGCCCCAAAACGTTGGGTCCCAGTAGCCATAGTAGGGGTCCCACCAGCCATTAAACGCCGCCACATTGGTATAGCTGTTATCGATCCTTGCAATACTTATACCGAGGTCGGGATTGTTATCCTTGCCGGTGATACTGTAACCACGTGATTGCAACGTACTTTTTACTTCAGCGATCATTGATTGGGCAAGGGCGGTTGTTTCGTAATTATTACTGCCTTGCCGGTTACTTATCAGAATAATGGAATCGGGTAATGTAAATGTTTGATAATTTGAAAAAGCGATTCCATTTTGTCCACTGCTGATGTACACCCATGATTCTTCCGCAGTCAAATTTTTTATAGGATCCTTGCGGCAGGAGTTGACCAGCAACATCAAAGGCAGGGCTGTTGTAAGAAAGATCAATCGTTTCATATCCTTTCTATTTAATTAATATATACTAGAAACAAAAAGAGGGCCATTTCGATTATAAACAATCTGTTAAGATCAAATGGACCTAACAACTTTCAGTTAGGCTGCATTTTTGTCATTATTTGTTTAAATTAGAGCAAACAAAAAAACGATTGCATATGATTAAAATTTCCGAACTCAAAGAAGGAGACCTTGTAATGGTTGATTTTGAAGGCACACTCATGGAAGGAGAGGTGCTGGAAGTAAACAATGGCCAAAAACTGGCAAAAGTGCTCACTAACGGGCAAAATGAATTTTGGTATGCAGGCGAAGTGCTGAACCCCATCCCCTTAAGTGATGCAGCGCTGCAAAAAATTAATTTCCGGCGGGAAGATCAGCCGGACGGGTCGGTAAAATACCTGAAAGGTGCTTTCAGGGTTCATCTCGATAGAAAAGATGATTTCAGCAATATAAGCTTTTGGTACAGGGAAGATAAACGCCATGTAAATCAACCGATTGCACTCCATCAGTTGCAGAATTATTATTTGGATATGACCAAGGTACATCTTACAGCAGAAGCAATTTAAATAGCAGAAAATTCTATTTTTGGCCCCGGTGTGGTAATTTTTTTTTGAAAATGCCTGCCGGGGCTGATTTTTTTGTATTCTTTTCCAGAAATCCTCCTATCTTTGCGACCCCAAAAAGTATGGCGAAACAAGCACTTATTAAGCAAGACGGTAAAATTTTAGAAGCATTGAGCAATGCTATGTTTCGGGTACAGCTTGAAAACGGGCACGAAATTCTGGCCACGATCTCAGGAAAAATGAGGATGCACTACATCCGAATCCTTCCGGGCGATAAAGTTGGTGTAGAAATGAGTCCCTACGATTTGAGCAGGGGTCGTATTATTTTCAGGTATAAGTAAAGTTTAACGCTGTAGGCTAAAGGCTGAGGGCAGTAAAAATAAAAACGATGAAAGTTAGAGCATCCATCAAAAAGCGCAGCGTTGACTGCAAAATTGTTCGCAGAAAGGGCCGCCTTTATGTGATTAACAAGAAGAATCCCCGCTTTAAGCAGCGCCAGGGATAATTCAATATGCAATCAGCAATACGCAAATTGCCTATTGCCAATTGTCTATTGCCTGTTAGAATTAAAAGAAATTAAATAATAATAAGTTATGGCTCGTATTGCCGGTGTTGATTTACCAAAGAACAAAAGAGGAGAAATAGGCCTTACCTATATCTATGGTATTGGTCCTTCTACTGCAAAGTACATCCTTGAGAAATCAGGTATTGATGTAAATAAAAAAGTGAACCAGTGGAATGATGACGAATTGAATGCAATTCGTAACGTTATTACCAACGAGTTTAAAGTAGAAGGTCAGTTGCGTAGTGAGGTGCAAATGAGCATCAAGCGTTTGCTTGATATTGCTTGCTACCGTGGCTTACGTCACCGTAAAGGATTACCGGTTCGTGGTCAACGTACCAAAACAAACAGCCGTACACGGAAAGGTAAACGCAAGACAGTTGCCGGAAAGAAAAAGGCAGCTAAGAAGTAATAAATGCCAAAAGCTGTTAGCCACGAGCTATCAGCTTTTAGCTTTTAATATGCACCGGTTCTTACAGATCAGCAGCAGATGTATGGTGCAACGGAGCGTTGGTCTGGTCTCGTGTTAAACGGGATTATTTTAAACACAAAGATTACCTAGGTTTTCAATTATGGCAAAAGCACAACAGGTGAGCGCTAAAGCAGCCGCCAAGAAAAGAGTTGTAAAGGTTGATTCGCACGGTGATGCACATATCAGTGCCACGTTCAACAACATCATTATCAGTTTAACCAACAAGCAAGGTCAGGTTATTTCATGGAGCAGCGCCGGTAAAATGGGCTTTAAAGGTTCCAAGAAAAACACTCCTTATGCTGCTCAGGTAGCATCTGCTGAAGCTGCGAAAAAAGCATTTGATGCAGGTGTAAAACGTGTGGACGTATTTGTAAAAGGTCCGGGTTCTGGTCGTGAAAGCGCCATCCGTGCTTTATCACAATCAGGTATTGAAGTAGCAATGATCAAAGATGTTACGCCTTTACCACACAATGGTTGTCGTCCTCCGAAAAAGAGAAGAGTTTAATTAGAAATAAATATGGAGTGTGAAGTACAACGTACGTTTTTCGTACCTCGTACTTCTTACTTCGTTGTTAAGACATATTTGAATCGCCAAGATTCATTCATTTAATAAAGGGTGACTGATTAATTTTTTAACGCTTTTACCGATCAGTTCACCGGTTTCTAAAAAGCGTAAATGAATAAAAACTATGGCACGTTACACAGGTCCAAAGACCAAGATCTCCCGTATTTTCGGTGAGCCAATTTTAGGAAATGGCAAATGGTTGGGTAAGAACAGCAACCCTCCTGGCCAGCACGGCGCACAACGTAAACGTAAAACGTTAGGTGAATACGCTTTACAGCTCCGTGAAAAACAAAAAGCCAAATACACTTATGGCTTATTGGAGAAACAATTCCGTAAAACATTTGATGAAGCTGCCCGTATCAAGGGCGTAACAGGTGAAAACCTGATCCGCTTACTGGAAGCACGTTTGGACAATGCAGTTTACCGTTTAGGTATTTCTCCAAGTCGTCCGGGTGCACGCCAGCTCGTAAGTCACAAACACATTACCGTGAATGGTGAAGTAGTGAATGTTCCTTCGTATCAATTACAACCCGGCGACGTAATCAGCTTAAAAGATAAGAGCAAGGATAATGCATCTGTAACAGGCAAACTGGCAGGTAAAAATCCAAAGTTCAGCTGGTTAGACTGGAATGAAGCTGAAATGAAAGGTACGTTCATTGCATATCCAGAGCGTGAGAACGTTCCTGAGAATATCAAGGAGCAACTGATTGTGGAATTGTACAGCAAGTAATAATGAGTGATCAGTGATGAGTAATCAATGGTCAATACAGTTACAAAGCGTACAAGAGTGCGACGCAACAGCAGAATCATCAAGGCGTAACAGCCGATTACAAAAATGTAAAACAGAAACTTCAATATGGCTATTTTGAATTTCGTAAAACCCGATAAAATTGTTCTTCAGAAAGCAACAGACTTTGAAGCACAATTTGAATTTCGTCCGCTTGAACCCGGTTATGGTGTTACCATTGGTAACGCACTGCGCCGTGTGTTGCTGAATTCATTGGAAGGATATGCAATTGTAGGTATTAAGATAGAGGGAGCTGACCATGAGTTTGGTACTGTAAAAGGAATCAGCGAAGATGTTGTGGAAATTATCCTCAACCTGAAGCAGGTTCGTTTTAAGAAAAAAGTTGAGCACGAAGTAAGTCACGAAAAGATCACGTTAAGTCTGAAAAATAAAACAGAATTTACTGCTGCTAACATTGGTGAAGCTTCTCCAAGTTTTGAAGTAATGAATCCTGAATTGTTGATCTGCACAATGGATCCAAGTGCAAAGCTTGATATTGAGATCAACATTGCAAGAGGTCGTGGTTATGTACCTGCAGAAGATAACAAACCAAAAGATGCTCCATTTGGATACATTGCTACTGACTCTATCTTTACGCCCATTAAAAACGTAAAGTACCTGATCGAAAATACACGTGTGGAACAGCGTACTGATTTCGAAAAATTAGTAATGGATGTTGTTACAGATGGTACAATTCATCCGGAAGAGGCAGTAAAGCAAGCAAGCCGCATCTTGATTCAACACCTGATGATCATTACTGATGAAAACATCACGTTTGATAATAAGGAAGAGAAGAAAGAAGATGTAGTGGATGAGCAAATGCTGCAATTACGTAAGGTATTGAAGACTCCGTTGGAAGATCTCGATCTTTCAGTACGTGCCTTCAATTGTTTGAAAGCTGCAAAGATCAACTCATTGAGTGAATTGGTACAGTACGAGCAGGAAGACCTGATGAAGTTCCGCAACTTCGGTCAAAAATCATTGGCTGAAATTGAGCAGGTGTTAGGCGAAAGAGGCTTACACTTTGGTATGGATCTTCACAAAATGGGATTGGATAATATCGATTAATATTTTTTACTCAGCTGCAGTTACTGCAGCTGAGTATTTTTTTAAACATAGTCTTGTAATTCCTGACACGGTACAAGATTCTAAATTTAAACGTCATGCGTCACGGAGACAAAATCAAAAATCTGAGTCGTACCGCTTCTCACAGAAAAGCGTTGCTGACTAACCTAGCTATCGAGCTGATCCAACACAAACGTATCGTTACTACCTTAACAAAGGCAAAAGCGTTACGTACATGGATCGAGCCTCTGATTACAAAAGCCAAAGACAATTCTACTCACTCACGTCGTGTAGTGTTTAGTTACTTACAAAACAAAGAAGCTGTTACTGAACTGTTCAGCACTGTTGCTGAAAAAGTTGCCAGCCGCCCGGGTGGATATACACGTGTATTGAAATTAGGTATACGTGTAGGTGATAACGCAGAAAAAGCCATGATTGAACTGGTTGATTTCAACGAGATCTACGGTAAAGGAAAAGGTGAAGCTGCTGCGCCTGCTAAGAAAACCCGTCGTGCCGGTGGTGCGAAGAAAAAGGCTGAAGCTACAACTGAAGAAGTTGCTGCTGCTCCTGCTGCTGAAGAAACAAAAGAAGAAAAATCAGCTGAATAATATTCATGTTGAAAAGTTTTTGATACAGAGGCAGGACATTTGGTTCTGCCTCTTTTATTTTGCATAATAATTATGACACAACCACATAAGCCAACAGGAACTCAAACTGCCATTCTCATGCTGGAAGATGGCAATGTATTTTACGGGAAAGCATTCGGGAAAATTGGTACTACTACCGGTGAGATCTGTTTCAACACAGGTATGACAGGTTACCAGGAAGTATTTACTGATCCCAGTTATACCGGCCAGATCATTATCATGAACAATGTGCATACCGGTAACTACGGCACATTTGCAAAAGATGTAGAAAGCAACAGTGTAAAAATCAAAGGTTTGATCGGCCGTAATCTTGAAGATCGTTTTTCAAGATATTTTGCTGACAAATCATTGCAGCAATACCTTGAAGAGCAGCATATTGTTTCTATTGAAGATGTAGATACAAGAGCCTTGGTAGCCCATGTGCGTACGAAAGGCGCCATGAACTGCATCATTTCATCGGAAATATTAGACGAAGCAAAACTGAAAGAAGAGTTAGCAAAGGTTCCCTCAATGGAAGGATTGGAGTTGGCAAGCACAGTAAGTACAACAGAAGCATTTAATATGGGTGATGAAAATTCACCGATCCGTATTGCGGTAATGGATTTTGGTACTAAGCTGAACATTCTGCAATGCATGGTTGATCGGGGTGCTTATTTAAAAGTATTCCCTGCAAAAACAAAGATCGAAGAGCTGAAAGCGTTTAACCCTGCGGGTTACTTTATATCAAATGGTCCCGGCGATCCTGCCAGTATGGATTATGCCATTGACACAGTGAAGGCGATCATCAACGAGAAGAAGCCAACGTTTGGTATCTGTCTCGGTCATCAGTTGCTGGCGTTGGCAAATGATATTTCCACATTCAAAATGCATCATGGTCACCGTGGATTAAACCACCCGGTGAAAAACCTGGTGACAGGATTGTGTGAGATCACTACACAAAATCATGGATTTGGTGTTGATCCGGAAGCGGTGCGTAAAGCAGCCAATGTCGAGATCACCCATGTGAACCTGAATGATGAATCAATTGAAGGGATTCGTTTGAAAGATCGTCCTGCGTTTTCGGTGCAGTATCATCCGGAGAGCACACCCGGCCCGCACGACAGCCGTTACCTGTTTGATGATTTTATTCAAATGATCAAAAGCAGTTTAAATTAATACCGAGCCCCGATTCAACATCGGGGCTTTTTCATGTGTTCTTTTTTATTGATTTTTTGCCACATAGAATTCGCCACCAAATTTTCAGTGATTGTTGCCTAAGCTATCTCGAAAATTTTGTGCCTCATTTCTTTTTATATTTATGCTATGAAGAAGATCGCCATCATCAATGGGCCCAACTTAAACCTCCTTGGAAAACGGGAGCCGGGAGTTTATGGCAACAAGTCGTTTGAAGAATATTTTGAAGAGCTGAAAGCAAAATTTCCTGCTGTTGAGTTTCATTATTATCAGAGCAATGTAGAAGGTGAGTTGATCAATGAACTACAGCGTGTTGGATTTTCGTATGATGGCATTGTACTGAATCCCGGTGGCTACACCCATACTTCCGTTGCCATTGGCGATGCCATTGCAGCCATTACAACACCTGTTGTGGAAGTGCATATTTCCAATATACATGCACGTGAAGAATTCCGGAAACTGTCGCATGTAAGTGCCAAGGCTGCCGGTAGTATTATTGGGTTGGGGATGAAAGGGTATGAGTTGGGAGTGTTTTATCTGCTACACTAGTGTTTACTTTTTCAGCAACGGAATTTGTTGCTGAAAGTATTTATTGAGGATGATCCTGAAGGTGTTGGGAGAGTATAGGTCATCTGGTATCTGGCTATAATCTTTATCAGGGAAGTATATTGCAGATAGGATTTTTTGTTTGTGATCTTGTGGGAATTTATTAAGATCGAAGCGTCTGTTACCATGATCGCCTTGGATTATTATAATTGAAGGACGTTTATTGTTTCTAAGTATTTTATTAGCCAGTTCAATGATTGTTTTGTTTGCATACTTTACTTGGTTTAGATAGGTCGCTGTTGTATGGTATTGATTTTTGTATGATTCATAGCTCCAATTAATTGTATTGCCTTTTTCGTCAAATTTGAAAGGATCATGTGGTAAAAAAAAGTGTCCATAGAAAAACTTGGGTTTAATAGTATCGATGGTTAATGAAGAGTCGATTAATTGATTGATTCTTTTAGTATATATTACCTCATCATTGATTCGTCGGTTAAAATCAGTAATAAAAGCCTTTTTATAAAAGCTAGTAAAATTCCAACCAATATCCTGTTTTACTTTTCTCAAAATAGTTTGGTTTTGAATCATATCTTCAGGAGAATTCCAATGGATATACTTTCGTACCAATGATTTATTATCCTTAAAGTCGAACATGCTAGCATTAATAAATGTGTAACCATTAGTTTGTAAGAACGGGACCAGTCTATTTTCTGCGAGTTTGATATTTATTGCATACTGTTGTTTTAAAATAAGTTCATTACTGTTTTTGGGCGAAAATTCAGTGAGCCCAAGTAGTGAATAAATGCACGCAACAGTATGGTGATATGCGCTGGTTGCGCCAGCCGAAACTCTAAAATCAAGTTTACTCAAACTACTATCCAATGAGTTATTATTATAGTTGAATAGTGTATGAAGTGATTTAGTACTGGGATGTTCATCAAATATTAGAAAAAAAATATCCGGCTTAATTTGTTCTTTTATTTCTATTTTATTTAGCACCGTGTTATTTTGGGTAACTATTGCATTTCGTTCCTTGAGTGAAGCGAATCCGTATATAGAAAGTTGAAATATTTCATAACTCAATAATATTAGTATCGTAACATTTAAGAACAAGTGCGCTCTTTCAATCTTTTTCCTTGTTTTATGAACAAAATGATGAGTTAATATGAGGGAAATAAATAGGAGCGGAAGAAAAATGGAATATCTAGAGAAATAACATAGAAAAGGGACAGCCTTGATTTCCTTCATAAACGGTGCTGCAAAAAAATAAACTGAAAGTAATATAGAGGTTAATAATGCCGACTTTGACAAGTCTCTGAGGATTAACCAATAAAAAAAAAGTAAAACTGCTGGCGCTGTTATCCATGCAATTATTAGACCGGATATTTTCCCTAAATCAATTAAGCCTGCAAAATCAATATAGTTATGAAGTATGAAAAATACTGGTATTGAAAAGCAATGAAGAAAATTCGGCAGTATTTTATGAAGTAGTTTCATTATAATAACCTTGTTATATATTTTTCAGTTTTCATACTTGTAACTAAAGAATATATTTTTTGTTTAAGGAAGTCGTTATAAATATTTTAATTGATTTTATTTAGTTGAATCTTTTCAGATTTTATAACTGTTTCTTTTTGAGCAGTTACTAATGTGCTGCTATCTTTTAATAGATTTAGATTTGCGCCGAAATATTTATTTAGTACTATTCGAAAGGTGTTAACCGGCGAAAGTGAATCATACAAAAGTTCATAGTTCTGGTCAGGGAAATAAATAGAGTTGAAATTTTGGAATGTATAACCTTCTTTATCGCCCTCTTGAGAACGAAAACCATGGTCGCCTTCAATAATTATAATGGTATTTTTTTTATTATGTAATTGAATGTAGTTTGTTAATTCTCTGATTATTTTGCCAGCATACACAACTTGATGGTAGTATGAATCTGAATTTCCTGGGCCAACTTTAAGTATTGTTTTTTCAGCAGTTTTTACTTTACCAGTGCTGTCAAATATATATGGGTCATGTGGCAGCATAAAATGGCCGTAAACAAATTTTTGCTTACCTGTTAATGAACAGCTGTTTTTAATCATCGAAATTGTCGTGTCAAAATAGTTCTTCTTATCAGCATTCCTTTTATCGATTATTTTAAATTGTCGATTTTTTATAAAAGGCACGTCGATGCGGTTATAATTCCAAAAAATATCTCTGTAAATACGTCCAGGAAGTGTTTTGAAAGAATAATGATGTTGTCTCATATTTAAGAAGTAAGAATCTCCTGGCCAGTCTTCATTATCAAATGAGATAGGTTGATAGTTATGAATATTGTATTTTTCTTTTTTAAGAATTTGAAATAATGAATTATTTAGTATTGAAGAGGACCCCCAGAAATATACTTTTGGGTCATTCATAACTGGAGCTATCCAAGGTGGCAGATACTCCATGTTAAATGTGCTGGTAAGTGAATGAATTGTCCAGTTGTAATTCGCTGCGCCATTCGTAACAACATAAAATCCTTTTTTCAGTAAATGAGAATCTAATTGATAGGTATTCTTTTTGAAATTTTGTTGCATACTTTTTGATGAAGCTAACGCATCAAATACAAGAAAGTAAATATCTGGCTTCAAGGAATCTGGCAGCGTTTTCGAAGGCTGATAGTCATTGAATACATTAAAGCGAAAATCAATAAGGTTGTCAACACTTTTGTCAATTTGATACCGCTTAATGCTATTTGGTATTTCTGAAAGAATTAAAATGGTAAATAACAGGTTCAGGAATAAATATGCATCATCAAACGTTCTTTTTCTTTTTTTTAAGATCAAAAATATAATCAAAAACAGAAGAAAAGTTGCAGGAATTACAACTATGAATTTCGAAACGTAGCTCTGAGGAAGAAGCTGTTTTAAACTGTCGTGCAGATAACCAAAAGCAAGACAGCATAGGCTGATGATAAAAGTAGATATAGCTGCTTTTTTGAAGTTACGAAACAGCTTAAAAGAAATGAAACATAAAACGAATGCACAAACGAGTACAACTAACAAATTTATGAAGACATATTTCAACGAAAGAAAGCCAAATAATTCATTGTAACCGCTGTAAATAAAAAATAAAGGTAACAGTACAAGGAATAATGGCCATGTGCTAAAAAAATGTTTCAATTTCAGATAAAACCTTTTCATTGACTTATTTTTCGCCAGGTAAAGTGTAAGGGATGAAAATACTGCTATCTTTTAATAATGGAAGGTTCGCAGTAAAGAATTTATTCAAAACCAACCGAAAAGAGTTTACAGGACTCATCGTGCTATAGTGTTGCGTGTAATCATTATCGGGAAGATAAACACTATTGAAGTTGTCAAATATCATATACCCTTTCTTGCCAGTAATATTCCTGTAGCCATGGTCGCCTTCTATAATTATGACAGTATTCTGACGGTTAGTTTTTTTGATGTGCACCACGAGTTCTTGAATAATTTTGTTAGCGAATTTCACTTGTTCAATAAACGCTGCCGGCTGTTCCTCCTCTGAATATAAAATCGTTTTTTCCGTTGGCTTTAGTTTTCCTGAACTGTCAAAAATAAAAGGATCATGTGGCAGTTGGAAATGCGCATATACAAATTGTTTTTTTTCTTTAGTCAGCGAACAGCTTTTTTTTACCAGTAGTTTTGTTTGCAGCAAATCGTTTTGAAGAGTAAGATTTCGACTATGATATTTTTTGAAATTTCGGTTATTTAATATTTTCATATTTAACCGAGAAACATTCCAGCCGAGGTCACGATAAACTCTGCCGGGTAGTGTTTGATAGAAATAATTCATATACAGTATATTGCCAAAGAATAATTTGCCATGCCAGTCTTTATTAGCAAACGAAATCGGTTGGTATTGTTTGATTTCATAATTCTGCTGCTCTAGTATGCGGGTCAGTGAGTTGTCAAGTAATGAAGCTGTGGCTTTGAAGTACATTTTTGCTTCATCCTGATAAAGATTAACAGCAGGGGTGTAGTCCATATTGAGCGTGCTGCTTACAGACAAAACAGTTAGGTTGTAATTGCTTTTGGATTTTGAATGGACATAGAATTTTTCTTTTAGTAGAAAGCTGTCTAGAAAACTATTGTCAAACCCCCATTCGGACTTCATGGCAATTGAAGATGGAAGAGCATCAAAAACCAGAAAATAAATATCTGGTTTTATCGAGTCGGGGATAGTTGTATTAATCCTAGCCTGTTTACTGGCATTAAAGCGGTTATCAAGTAATTTTTTTTCATTCTTGTAGTTTGAAAATTGAATAATACTGTCAACTAGTTCATACAGCAGCAATGAGAAGATCAACGTATTTATAAAAAAAAAATGGCGTTGAAACAGGCTATTCCTTTTTTTGATAAGTACAAAGAATACAACAAGAAGAAAAAGGGAAATCACAAATATAAATTTGTAGCTACTGAAAAATCCGTCACCCATTATTTTCTTAGTGCTATCATGTAAAAAACCAAATGACAAAATAAATAGTAGTAACCAAAAACTGAGAATTACGGCTTTTCTTTTGTTCCTTATAAAAATGTAGCAACATGCATAAAGTAAAAGTGAAGTAAGAAGTACGATTGATAAGTTCAGAATTACAAACGAGGCCGGGAAAAAACCGAAAAAGGCATTGTTCCCATGCAGAATAAACACAAGTGGGAGTAATGCCAAGAAGTATGCTTTTTGTTGAAGTTTTATTTTCAATTTTTTTTTCATGCGTTAAAAAGGACGGAATTATTTTTTTTGATAAACAAACATTGTTCTTTTTGAACCGGGAACATCTGTTTTTTGCTTCAGTATAAACCGTTCTTCAAATGCTACCTCAAATTGATCTTCTGTATACCCTTCGAAAATATCTTTCCGCCATTGCAACATGCCCACTACTTTCGGATCTGTTTTCGGCACAAATTCAATAATAAGGGTTTTACAGATAGAAGCAAAGAAGGATGCAAGTTGTTCAAACGAAATATTTTTAGCAATTGCAAGGTGATGGATCAAGGCCAGCGCCAAACAGACATCGAATGATTTTCGTTGAAAAAAAGAAGTGCGTTCGGCATTCGTCCAGCCCATACCCGGGCTAGGGTAAGTAAGGTCAACAACCAAAGGTAAAATGTGCTGTTGCTTTTCTTTTTTCAACCGCTGATAAAGTGAATCAATACAGGCACTGTCAAAATCAGTAGAAACCACCATCGCCTCTTTTTTACAGAGTAACGAAAATTCACCTTCGTTTGCACCAAGATCAATTACTGAGGAATAGTTCAAGCTTCCCAATAAGGAGGAAACAATTTCTTTTTTAGCAGACAGATAGTCATCACTCAAAATTGTTTCGTCGTAATAATTATTCCAGGTAGTTGTTGTGCTGGGCAGTTTCAAGTTACTGATACAATCTTCAAGATTCTGTAGAATTTGCTCAATATTTTTCTGTGAAATTTTTTTGGTTGACCCGTTTGCGGTTCCGGTTGCTTTACCAGACATGTTTGCATGAAGATGAACATGCAGATAAATAGATGGTTTCAGCTTTGTCTTAAGTGGTAGCAATTTCGACGTGATGTTGGCTGGAACTCCATCGGGATAACTCAACATCAACTTGTGAACTTCAAAACCGGTGTACTGTGCAAGCAATAGTGGATTTAAAAAGCATTCGCAGAACTGACGATACGCAACCCATGCTTCACCTTGCTCATATCGCTCAAAGGAAAGCGTATCGATCAGCTTTGCTTTCCCATCAACAAACTGAATATTTGTATGCGTTGCATCTTTCAGGATCATTCCTTTTTGCAAAGCTGCTTTGCAAATGGAAAGCGTTGTCAATGCCGCATCTTTCAACTGGCTAAAACTCCACTCCCATGCATATGACAACAGAGGAATATATTGCGGCACAAGTGTTAGATACCAATCTGCACGGCCTGTATGATTTTCCTGTAACGCAGTGTAGGGAAGCAATAATTTTTTCTTGAGTAACTCATCCGATAACCCAGAGGATTGCAACAACTCATAATGCGCTTTATACAGCGACGAAACAAACCTGTACACCGTTCCCTCTTTTTCATAGATAAAACCGGAAGGGTCACGAAACGAAGCAGGATGATGATTAATCAGTTGACTCATTTTTTTCTTCTTCTGTTTCAGGTTTGGGTTTGCTGAAAAAACTTTTGATCCAGTTCCATCCGGTTTTGAAATAGAAGATAACACCAAGCACAGCAGCAATAATCACCTGAATGAGGTAACTGCCACTACCGGGATCAAGGTATAAGAGTTGCATCATAAATATCGTAGGTTGGTTTTTGGAGATAGCGCCAGTAACGTCTCATACATCAGATGAATGGTGTTTTCAATGTCGCTTTTGTGCAACATTTCTACTGTTGTATGCATGTAACGCAATGGAATACTGATAAGCACAGATGGACATCCATCATTTGCATAAGCAAACGAATCAGTATCAGTGCCAGTGCTCCGGCTTAGTGAACGCCATTGCACCGGAATTTTTTTCTTCTCAGCAACATCTGTTACAAAGTCAAGTAATTTATTATGAACAGCCGGAGCTGTTGCAAGCGATGGTCCTTTACCGCAACTGATATCACCTTCTACAATTTTACTGATCATTGGTGTTGTGGTATCATGTGTAACATCAGTAACAATGGCAATATCCGGTTTAATACGGCGGGCGATCATTTCTGCACCACGTAAGCCAATTTCTTCCTGTACCGCATTTACAATGTATAATCCGTATGGAAGTGTTTTTTTGTTTTCTTTCAGCAAACGTGCTACTTCAGCGATCATAAAACCACCAATGCGGTTATCAAATGCACGGGCGATGTAATAGTCATGTGCCAGTTCATCAAACCCTTCTTCGTAGGTAACCACACAACCTACTTTAATACCTAATTCTTCAACTTCTTTTTTGGTACGTGCACCGCAATCGAGCCACAGGTTATCAACTCTTGGTTGCGGTTCTTTAGCATCAGGATTACCAAGACGGGTATGGATAGCAGGCCATCCAAACACCGCTTTTATAATTCCTTTTTTACCATGGATCAACACACGTTTAGCGGGGGCGATCTGATGATCCACACCGCCATTTCGTTTCAGATAAATCAATCCTTCTGCTGTAATATAATTTACAAACCAGCTGATCTCATCAGCATGCGCTTCAATTACTACTTTGAAAGTATGTTGCGGATTAATAACACCTACTGCTGAACCATACGGATCAGTAAAGTGTGTATCAATATATGGCTTCAGATATTCGAGCCATACTTTTTGTCCGCTGGTTTCAAAACCAACCGGCGAATGTGTATTATGATAGTTCTTTAAAAAGTCGAGTGAAGTGTTGGTGAGAATGGATTTCTTCTTTGCTGATTTTGTTGCTTTTGCCATCGTATGAGTGCTTTCAGCAAATGTACGGGTTCAGTTCTTTTAAATAGCCGGGCAGTATTACTTTTTACCAACGTCTCGCCCGGGTTGGTCAGAGCAGGAGAAGCAAACTGAGAATGGATGAGAGAATAAGCAGGCCATCGACCCAGCCAAGATAGAAGTAATCGCTATTCTGTTTTTTCGAAATCCGAAGCAGATACATGGCAACAACTCCAGGTATCAATTGGAGCAAGTGTACATAAGTATCAAAGCGGATAGCTAAGAAAATAACAGAGAACGAATACAGTATTACGTTTACGATAAAGAACACCTGAAACTGTTGCTCATTCATAATATTGGCCGGCGTGTGTACGCCCATTTCAAAATCCCTTAGCCGGTCACGATAGTCAAAGATCATAGTGGCAATTGCTACCAATAGAAGCCGGCTGATAAACAGAAACACTTCGTTGATGTTTGGCTCCACTTCAAAAAAAGCAAGCGGCAAAACTACAGTGGCATAAGCCCACACAAAACCTATAAAATAACTTTTGATGAAGGTGAGGAACGATGGCAGTTTGATGGGCTTTCGAAGTAATAACGGTGCTGTATAGGCTGCATTGAAAACAATGGCAAGTACAATATGTGTATTGATGCTTTTGATCTTCCACCAGAACCACAGAGTAGCCAGCAGCGATAAAATATTCAAAACAAAAGTGAAACGTTTTGTTTCGTTGAACCATTGCAGTTGTTCGGATGCATTGCTTTTGGCAGCAGCAAAGCTGAAATGGGCATTGTAACTGAGTAATGTTGCAAAGAAAACGAAGGCGATCAGTGTAAGCGGATATTCAAATAAAGAATAGAATAATTTGGTTTGTACGCATAGAGCAGCGGCACAAAGTGCTATAATAATATGATGAAATAGTACAAAACGGAACAACTTTTGCATTAGTGCCCTTGCATACATTTACTAAAAAGGCAAAAGTATAGCTTCGGTGCGTAATGTATCGCTGGTATTTCCTGCCTTATCAGTAATGGCGAAATTAAAGTAAGAAGTGTCAGGATCGGTACATTGATTGGTAATGATAGCGTAACCGGGTAATGAAATGTTCGCAAATTTTACACGGAGCAATACTTTTTGGTTTGCACTGCCTGGGTATTCAGGTACAGGGTAAATAAGTCCGATAATGGTACTGCTGGTTGTGCAGGTCGGATTTTGTCCCGCATACACTTTGTCAATATAAATTTCACCCTGCACATCTCCTTCGGCATCGGTCACTTCAAGTTCAAATTCCAGAATGGCACCGTTTGTTCCCCCGCCGCTTTGTACGTTCGCAGTTTTTATTTCTTTTAGCTTGATCTGTGGCTTTGTCGTAAAGTTGTCTTTCTTACAGGCCGTAAAGAGCGCAGCGAATAAAAAAAGATATAATAGTTTTGCTTTCATGCGGAAATATTCTGTTTCAAATTTAAGCATTAATAATCCACTAAAAAATTGATTCCATCGTTTGTTAACAATCTTTTTGAGGTAGGACCCGCTTCTTTCAACAAAGCGGCCCTTGATGGCTTTCGTTTTCAGTATGAAACCAACGAAGTGTACCGTCGTTTTTGTGACGCACTCCAGTTTCAGGCAAATAATATACCTGATTATACCAGCATTCCCTTTTTGCCAATTGGTTTCTTCAAAACAAAGCAGCTGATGAGTACCATATTTGAGCCGGAAGCTGTTTTTGAAAGCAGTGGCACTACGCAAACTATTCAAAGCCGGCATTATGTAAAAAGTATTGCTTTGTACGAGCAGGCATTTTTCAATGGATTTGACTTGCAGTATGGAGCCCCGGAACAATTCTGTATACTGGGATTATTGCCTTCTTATCTTGAACGAAGTCATTCTTCGCTGGTTTATATGGTGAAACGCCTGATGGATAAAAGTGCACATCCTGCCAATGGGTTTTACCTGCATGAGTTTAAAAGGTTGGCAAATACAATAATGGAGCTTGAAGAAAAGAAGCAGCCAACGTTATTATTTGGTGTTACGTTTGCATTGCTTGATTTTGCTGAACAATTTGAATTACCTCTTCGGTACACAACTATTTTGGAAACAGGTGGTATGAAAGGACGTAGAGAAGAGTTGACACGTGAAGAGGTTCATTTGCAATTGAAAAAAAGTTTTGGGTTGCCATCGATCCATTCAGAATACGGTATGACGGAATTATTAAGCCAGGCCTATTCAACAGGTGATGGAATTTTTCGTTGTCCACCGTGGATGAAAGTATTGGTGCGTGATGAAGACGATCCGCTGCATATCCGCACAAAAGGGAAAGGAGCTATTAATATTATTGACCTTGCCAATATTTATTCCTGCTGCTTTATTGCTACGGATGATGTGGGCGAAGTATTTGAAGATGGCAGTTTTCGTATCCTTGGCCGTATGGATAACAGCGATATCAGAGGCTGCAGTTTGCTGGCACTGTAGGGAAATCGAAAGTGGGAAGTCGAAAATACAGAAACACTTAGGGAGAATGAAAAGCACAAGATCTATAACTCATCACTCATTATTCATCACTCATCACCATGCTCTCAGATAAATTACAAATGTTTCAGAACCGGTTAACGAAAGTGTACAAACACCGGAGTAAACAGGCTAAACGTATGGGCATCAGTTGTTACAGGTTGTACGATAAAGATCTTCCTGAATTTCCTGTGAGCATTGATCTATATGACAGCAGGGTTTGTGTGAGCGAATACAAAGCGAAACATAATCTTACAGAAGAAGAACATCTGGATTGGCTGGATGGAACGGTGCAGGTAATTGCAAACGTATTGCAGATCAGTGATGAACAGATATATACAAAAGAACGAAGAAGAAAAAGCGATCGGCATGCCCAGTATCAAAAAACTGCCGAAGAAAAAGAGTTTTTTGAAGTGCAGGAAAATGGGTTGAAATTTTTGGTGAACCTTTCTGATTATCTGGACACAGGTTTGTTTCTAGATCACCGCACTACAAGAAAAATGGTGATGGAAGAAGCAACCGGAAAAAAAGTATTGAACCTGTTTGCTTATACCGGTTCTTTCAGCGTGTATGCTGCTGCTGGAGGTGCAGAAGAAGTAATAACCGTTGACCTGTCGAATACCTATATCGACTGGGCGAAGAAAAATTTTGAAACTAATTTTCTTATTGATCAAAAGAAATACAAATTTGAAGTGGCAGATGTAAAACAATATTTACAAACGCTTACACCGAACACATTCGATCTGGTGGTGATGGATCCTCCTACGTTCAGCAACAGTAAAAAGATGAAAGATTTTCTGGATATCCAGCAGGATCATGTTGAGTTGTTGAATCAAACATTGAAAGCAATGAAGCCCGGTGCTGTTTTATATTTCAGCAATAATGCCCGGAAGTTTGAATTGCAGGAAGCAGAAATTCAGGCATCGTCAATTAAGGACATTACGAAAGCAACCACACCCTTCGACTTTGAAGGAAAACTACAACGCTGGTGCTGGCGAATGATCAAATAAAAGAGAAACACGTATATTTCCCTTGTAGTATTACGTACGCATTTGAGTACATAAACAAAGCGCTGGAATTGGAATTTACAGTTATTAGAAGTACTTTTTCAGTCTCAAAAGTCCTCAAAATCCAGAACTATGAAACCAGTACTTCCTTCACTAAAGGGCAATCCCCGTTTTAAACAGGTTTTTGTATTTGCCGCAGTAGGATTAATTCTATTTGCAGGCATCGGTATGAATTTCATGATTGAGTCAAAAGTACTTCGATCGGTAAAGGAACATACTGCACAAAGCGATTCTGTTAGTAAGCACCAGCAATACCAACAGATCGTGGAAAAAACAATGTTTCTCATTACACAGAGCGATCACAATCTCGAAGATTATCTGCAAACCGGGGCGCTTTCCAAGAAAGAAGGGTTTTCGAAAAATATCACAGCTATTGAACAAAACTTAACGGAAGTCAAAAGTACTTATGCCGGTTATGTGCCGAAATACCTGGTGAACATTTTTGTACATAAAGCAGCGAATAGAATTGAGATGAATAAAACTATTCTCAGTGTGTATGACAACGAAGGGCAGTCGAATGCACTTGCTTTGATCGATGGCGAACAATACAAATCATCTTTAAAGCAAATAACACTGGGTGCGCAAGAGTTGATTGGTGCATTGGGATTGGAAATTGCACAACTCAATAAAGCGATCGGTGCCGAAAAAGCAGAAATGCTGAGCCTTGATAAAAAGTGGAATATTGTTTCGCTGATCTTTATGTCAATCATCGCCTTGCTGGTATTGTATAAAATGATCGAAACAAACAGACTTAACGAAAACCTTTCTGTAGCTATTCAGAAAGAACAGCAGGCGCAATTGGTGAAAGATCAGTTCATCTCCAACGTTACACATGAACTACGTACACCGCTCAACTCCATTATCGGTTATACAAACCTGTTATTGAAGAAGGAACATACACCTGAGAACAGGCAGTGGATCCAATCAATGAAAATATCGGGCAATTTATTAATGGAAGTGATCAATGATGTGCTGGATTATTCTAAACTGGAATCGGGTCATCTGCAATTTGCAAAAGAACCATTACAGTTGAATACGGTAATGGATAATTTATACAACGTTTTACTGAATAGAGCGGAAAGTAAAAATCTTTCACTGGTTGTGGAAATGGAGAACGATGTGCCCATGCATTTGTTAGGCGATGAGAAAAAACTAATGCAAATTTTGGTAAACCTCACCGGTAACTCCATCAAATTTACAGAAGAGGGAACTGTGAAAGTACAGGCATCATTGCTAAAGAATGGAAACGACAAAGCGTGGATCAGCTTTGTGGTACAGGATACAGGTATTGGTATTGATGAGGAAAAACTTCCACATGTATTCGAACGGTTTTACCAGGTTGAATCGGGTACTTCAAAAAAATATTTCGGAACAGGATTAGGCCTGCCTATTGTAAAGCAGTTAGTGGAAATGCAGGGTGGTGAGATCAGTGCAAGTTCAATTCCGGGCGAAGGAACAAGGTTCGAAGTATTGCTGCCATTTGCATTGAATCAATCACCTATTGTTGAAGCTGAAATAACTATAACAGAAAGGAATCAACAACCTTTAGTATCAAAGCGTATTTTGATTGTTGATGACAATGAAATGAACCGTGACCTGATGGGCTATTTACTCAAAGAACATCATTTCCAATATGAAAAAGCAGAGAATGGGATCATTGCTTTGCAAATGTTACAGCAACATAGCTTTGATTTTATTTTAATGGATATTCAAATGCCCGGCATAAGTGGAATTGAAACAACCAAACGGATCAGGGCTGAATTAAAGTTGCAAACACCAATCATTGGCTTAAGTGCATTTTGCCAGGCTGAAGAACAACAGGCAGCGATTAATTCGGGTATGAATGCTTACCTCACCAAGCCTGTGGATGAAGTAAAATTATTCGAACTGCTGAATCACTACAACGATTGGGATACACAACCGGCACAAAAAAATAATACACAACTCAAACTGGTGAATATTGAATACCTGCAACGACTCACCGGCGGTAAAAAAGAAAATATTGAAGATCTACTTGCAAAAGCCTTTGATTTTTTACCGGGCGAAATAAAAAAATTACAGGAATCCTTCGCAGCTGAAGATCCGGCATTACTGAAAGAAGTGGCGCATAATATGAAATCTACATTACGCATATTAGGCGTAGCAGAAGATATATCCGGAAAAGTAATTTTGATTGAAAAAGGAGATATTTCTGTTACTGCTGAGAAAGAGCAAATCAAACATCTGATCGATGAAATTGATAATTCTGTGCAGGTAGTATTGCAGGAACTGCGGGAATATCTTGCCGCCGCTTAATCTTTTTGAGTCACTCGCTTTCAAGGGTCGGTCACCCGCCTGTATTTTTTGGGTGGTCCACCAGATTAGTATTAACTGTATGATTTCTATTCTTCGCTTATCTTGCAATCAAATACGATTGCAATGAACAAAGTTGTTTCCAATGCCGATGAAGCAATAAAAGATATTCCCGATGGAGCAACCCTTATGCTTGGTGGTTTTGGTTTGTGCGGCATTCCCGAAAACTGTATTTCCGCTTTAGTAAAAAAAGGAACAAAACACCTTACATGCATTTCCAACAATGCAGGTGTTGATGATTTTGGTATTGGCTTAATGCTGAAACAAAAGCAGGTAAAAAAAATGATCTCCTCTTATGTTGGTGAAAATGCAGAATTTGAACGCCAGTTGCTGAGTGGTGAATTGGAAGTAGAACTAATTCCCCAAGGAACATTGGCTACCCGATGCATGGCAGCCGGTTATGGAATGCCTGCTATTTATACACCAGCCGGAGTTGGAACAGAAGTAGCCGAGGGAAAAGAAGTCCGGAATTTCAACGGGAAAGATTATTTACTTGAATATGCGTTTGATGCAGACTATGCCATTGTAAAAGCATGGAAGGGCGATACAATGGGCAATCTCATATTTAAAGACACCGCAAGAAACTTTAATCCATTAATGGCAATGGCAGGCAAGATCACTATTGCTGAAGTGGAAGAATTGGTTGAACCGGGAGTGTTAGATGCAAACGAAATTCACACACCGGGCATTTATGTGCATCGCATTTTCAAAGGAACGAATTATGAAAAGCGGATTGAACAGAAGACAGTAAGAAAGAAATAAACCACAAAGCCACAGAGACACAAAGCAGCACGAAGCCTTTGTGGAACTTTGCGCCTTGGAGTCTTCGTGGTTCAAAAATTATCATATGGCTTTAACAAAAGAACAAATTGCCCAACGCATCGCCAAAGAATTAAAAGATGGATTCTATGTAAACCTTGGCATTGGAATTCCAACCTTGGTGGCGAATTATATTCCTGCAGGCATTCATGTAGAATTACAAAGTGAAAATGGATTGCTGGGCATGGGACCCTTTCCATTTGAAGGGGAAGAGGATCCCGATCTCATCAACGCAGGTAAACAAACCATCACCACATTACCCGGCTCTGCTTTTTTTGATAGCGCCATGAGCTTTGGAATGATCCGTGCAGGAAAAGTTGATCTCACGGTACTTGGGGCAATGGAAGTAAGTGAGCAAGGTGATATTGCCAATTGGAAAATTCCGGGCAAGATGGTGAAAGGAATGGGTGGAGCCATGGATCTTGTTGCAAGTGCAAAAAATATTATTGTGGCCATGATGCATACCAATCCAAAAGGCGAAAGCAAATTGTTACCGCAATGTGCCTTGCCTTTAACAGGAACAAAATGCGTCAAGAAAATCGTCAGCGATCTCGCCGTTTTGGATGTAACTCCCGATGGATTTAAATTACTGGAACGTGCTCCCGGTGTTTCAGTGGAAGAAATTGTTTCAAAGACCGCAGGAAAGTTGATCGTAGAAGGTGAAATACCTGAGATGACATTTTGAAAAATGAAATTATAATGCAATAAAAAATCCCGGTTACTACAACCGGGATTTTTATTTGAACGCTGACAATTAAACCAATTCAGCTTCTAATTCCAGTTCTTCTTTTGGCAATGGTTTCATACAGAAGAACCAATCTTTACAATACACATCCTTTTCTTTACCAGCCATGCGTTCCTTTGCAACACCACAACTGTTAGCCGGTGGCACTATCACATCTTCACCCGGAATCCAATCGGCAGGAAGTGCCACTGCATGTTTGTCGGCTGTTTGTAGGCCCATCAATACACGTTTCAATTCTTTAAAATTGCGACCTAATGAAAGTGGATAATAGATGATGGCTCTGATGATGCCCTTTGGATCAATGAAGAACACAGCTCTCACTGCTTTAGTAGAACTTTCTCCGGGTTGTATCATGCCATACATTTTGGCAATTTCCATTGTAATATCTTCAATCAAAGGAAACTTTACTTCTACATCTTTCCAACCACGAAATTCAATTTTATCTTTGATAGTTCGTAGCCATGCAATATGACTGTATAATCCATCCACACTCAATCCCACTAATTGTGTATTGAGTTTTGCAAATTCAGGCTCCATTTTAGCGAAGGTCATAAACTCAGAGGTGCAGACGGGTGTAAAGTCGGCCGGATGGCTAAACAGTACGATCCATTTACCTTGATAATCGTTGGGGAAATGAATATTGCCTTGTGTGGTTACTGCAGTAAACGAAGGAGCTGGATCGCCGATGCGTGGCATACTGATTGCAGTTGGGTTTTCTATTTCGTTGAACATAAAAATTAGTTTTAATTGAATAAACGGTTAACTATTGAAGATACAGTTATGATACCCTGTTTTCCAGTGAGCGAAGTCATGGATTATTGTGATTGTGGGAAGGAAATTCCACTTCAGATAGGCATACTTTGCAATAAGGCGTAGACATTTCAATAGGAATTCAAAATAAGAAACGGATTCTTGGATTTTGTAGTTTTTGACGGTTCCATTTAAAGTTTGGCAAGGTTTTTATCCTTCTTTGTGCAGCACAGCAATTGTAATTGCCGAATCTATCTGTACAGGCGCATAAGTAATCATTGATGAATGTATGTTGATACATTTTCATCGATAAAATTATTTATGGAATTACGTCTGCATGCCCGAAAAGCATCTGCATTAATCATTTATTAAAAAGAATGTTATGAAACTGAATTACCTGGTAGCAGTTATCTGCGCCGCACTATTATTTACATCTTGTGTTAGCAGTAAGAAGTTTAAAAAATCGCAGGCCGACTATGCACAATTGCAAACCCGTTATGTAACGCTTGAGGGAACATTGGCTGATTGTAATAACCAGAAAGCCGGACTGGAGCGGGAAAAAGCAGATCTCAACAAACGCATTGCCGATCTCAACAAAGAAATTGAAAACATCAAGCAGAATTATACACAGGCTGTAATGCAATTAGAAAATCTGTCGGTAATCTCCAAACAACAGGCCGAAAGTATTAAACAATCTTTGCAGAACATTGGTGCAAAAGACGCTTACATTCAAACCTTGCAACAACAAATGGCTTATAAAGATTCGCTCAATATGGTATTGGTGATGAATTTGAAAGGAGCTATTGGCAATATTGAAGATGAAGACATTAATATTAAAGTAGATAAAGGGGTAGTGTACATTGATATCTCCGATAAATTATTATTCAAGAGTGGCAGCTATGATGTAACAGATCGGGCAAAAGAAGTATTAGGTAAAGTTGCATTGGTATTAAAGAATCAACCCGATATTGAATTTATGGTGGAAGGACATACCGATAACGTTCCTTTCCGTGGTAATGCATCATTGATCGACAATTGGGATTTAAGTGTAAAACGTGCAACTGCTATTGTTCGTTTATTGCAGAAACAATATGGTTTAGATCCGGCGAAAATGGCAGCTGCCGGTCGTGGTGAATATCACCCAGTAGGGACTAATGATACAAAAGAAGGAAAGGCATTGAACAGGAGAACAAGAATTGTGATTCTTCCACAGTTAGATCAGTTCTTTAAATTGTTAGAGCCGCAGAAATAATAATCAATCAGCATAAATCGAAAAGGCCACAGTAATGTGGCCTTTTCGTATTGAAAGCAAATGCTTCTATCAATTTGTTGTATATACTTTAATAAAACCATCCGTTTCGCTGCTGGCAATAAATAAACTTTTACCATTTGGGCTTTTATCGGCTGATACAAATAACACACCTTCAGGTCCAACGCCTGTATTGAGCCATTGACTGAACACCGGTTTAGTTGGGTTTGTAATATCGTAGATCATTACGGCATTGGCTCTTTCCAAACCAACAAACAACAGGCTCTTGTTTCCAACACGACCGGTGGTAATGCCTTCCGGTTCGCAACCTTTATCATCGCTTCTTCCATCAGGATATTTGCCAAGTTCATTTGCTTTCAGATCGATCTGGTTTTTGCTATCATAAACCAATTGACCAGTTAAACCATTCCAGATGCTGAATGAGCGTGCACCATAAGAATACAATTCATCATAATCACCATCGCCATCGGTATCGCCCAATGTAGTGGTGATATTTAAACGACCAAGTTGTGGATTTGTTTTTAATGCTGCAGCATCAGGAAATGCAAGTGCATCCAATAGAATAGGTGGTAAATTTGGTTCATGGATGCGTCTTATTTCTGAAAAGCCTGCATATTCTCTGGCATCTCCTTCATTGGCAGAGTAAATAAACGGAACACCATTGTGACTGTTTACAGCAATCGCATCAGGTAAATACATTCCTTTTACCGGCCAGTTTCCGAAAATAACACCACCATCTCTGTCACTTGGATCAATTGTATTCATCGGGTTGTTGTAATCCTTAAACCCTAATGGAAAAATATCCGTAATGGTTTTTGTAGTGAGATCAATTTTAGCAATACCATTGTTCTCCTGCAAGGTAACCCATGCAGTTTGGCTGTTGCTTGCAACTGCAATGTATTCAGGTTCTACATCCTGTTCAAAACTTGCATTTTTGCCAAACAAACGAAAGCCTTTTGTTTTTAATTCAGCCGCTCTTGTAGCAAACTTGCTGAAGTCAATTGTTGTGGCTGTGTAGTTATTATTTACATCAATAATTGAAACTGTGCCCAGCGGGTCAATGGTATAGGAATCATTTGGCTCACCTTCGTTTGCTGTAAGAATAAAATTACCATCGGGTGTAAACGTGATCATATCAGGTAATGCACCAACAGTTACAACGGCAATAGCATCATATGTTGTTGTATTAAATACAACCACTTTACCATTATTTGTTTTAGGAATTGCTTCAATTGCTGCTGCAAGTTTGCCATTGCTCACACTCACACTATTTACCAATCCACCATAAATGGCAATATTGATATTTCCTGTAACTACAGGCGATGCAGGATTACTTAGATCAACAACTTCAATACGATTATTACCTGCGCTGTTGTTTACCACAAATAGTTTTTTTGTATCGGCATCGTAGGTACTGATCTCGGCAGCACCAAGTCCGCCACCAATGGCAAGACTGCCTATTTCTGAAAAGCTGCTTGACTCCTGGCGTGCGGCAAAGCCAGTATTCTGTTTCGAATCTTGTTGGTCTGTACCAAGCTTTGTACAGGCATTCAGTAATACAATGCTGCTGATGAGTAAAAGGGATTTTCTCATTTTGTAAGTTTATTAGTTGAGCGGCAATGGTAGCGGGAGATTGTTAAGGGAATATGACGGGAAGGTTATGAAAAGATGAAGTAAGGCTGCAGTTTCGCTCTTACCTGCTTGCAGATTTTCTTTTTTGATTTTATATTAACGGATAAATAGCAGCCTATGCAAGTCATCAGAAGTATTCAAAACCGCATTTATGAAATAAGGGGAGAACGGGTAATGTTAGATTTTGACCTGGCAGCCCTTTATGATGTTCCTACAAAAGTCCTTAATCAGTCCGTAAAGCGGAATATTGCAAGATTTCCCAAAGATTTTATGTTTCAACTGACTGTTGAGGATTATGAATCCATTCGTTTTCAGGTAGAAACACTGGAGGCATCTAATTCTTCAAGGTCACAAATTGTGACCTTGAAAACTGGCCGTGGGCATAACAGGAAATATATGCCTTACGCCTTCACCGAACAAGGTGTAGCTATGCTCAGCGGCATCCTTAGTAGCGACAATGCCATTCAAATGAACATTGCCATCATGCGGGCTTTTGTAGAAATCAGAAGAATATTGCTGAAAGAAAATGATTTGAAAGAACAACTAAAAGAAATCAAGGAACGATTGGGCGAACATGATGTGCAACTCAACCAGATTTACGATGCGATGGAAAATCTGCTTGATGAAAAAGCTGCGGACCGGAAGTGGGATGAGCGGGAGAGGATTGGGTTTAGGAAAAAATAATGGCTGATAGAAATATTCCGCCCACGGGCTGCCGGATTGCAGCGGCACCGCAGCGTAGCGGAGGTACAGCGAAAAGCCGGAACTACTGTCGCCCAAAGCCCTAAAGGTCACAGCCCCAATCCTAATTCCCCAAAACTTCAGGCCGGCCCAGCCCCAATTTCCCCACATCCATTCCCCAAATTGCCAATTTTTCCGCTTTTCGAACATTATCTATACTTTTTCGTATAGATTAATCTGTACTTTTGTGTATAGATAGTAATTGTTCAAGATTTTAGGTAAACAGATTAAACAAATCGAATCATGAGTGAGATGCTCAATACACTGGAGCAAACGGCCCTGAGTGAGTACAAATATGGTTGGGTAACCGACATTGAAGCCGACGAGGCGCCTCCCGGACTAAGCGAAGACATTGTGCGTTTCATCAGCGCCAAAAAGAACGAACCCGAGTGGATGCTGGAATGGAGACTTAAAGCCTACCGTCATTGGTTAAAAATGACCGAGCCGGAATGGGCCAATGTGAAATACCCAAAGGTTGATTACAATTCCATTAAATATTACAGCGCTCCCAAGCAAAAGAAAACGCTCAACAGTTTAGACGAGGTAGACCCTGAATTACGGGCTACGTTTGAAAAGCTGGGCATTTCTTTGGATGAGCAAAAGCGTTTGAGTAATGTGGCGGTGGATGCGGTGATCGATTCCGTTTCTATTGCAACAACATTTAAAAAAGAACTTGCTGAGCTCGGTATTATTTTCTGCAGCATGAGTGAAGCGGTACAGGAACATCCTGAACTCATCAAAAAATGGTTGGGTTCGGTTGTGCCGATGACAGACAATTATTTCTCTGCATTGAACAGTGCGGTGTTCAGCGATGGTAGTTTCTGCTACATTCCAAAAGGTGTAAAAAGTCCGATGGAGTTGAGTACGTACTTCCGCATCAACGCCGAAAACACGGGACAGTTTGAGCGTACATTGATCGTTGCCGAAGAAGGCAGCTATGTAAGTTACCTCGAAGGTTGTACTGCTCCTATGCGTGATGAAAATCAATTGCACGCTGCGGTGGTTGAAATTGTTGCACTCGATAATGCTGAAGTAAAATATTCAACCGTACAAAACTGGTACCCTGGCGATAAAGATGGTAAAGGTGGTATCTACAACTTCGTTACGAAGCGTGGTATTTGTGCAGGTGTAAATTCAAAGATCAGCTGGACACAGGTTGAAACTGGTTCTGCTGTAACATGGAAATATCCTTCAGTAATTCTGAAAGGTGATAACAGCCAGGGTGAATTTTATTCTGTTGCTGTTACCAACAATCATCAGCAAGCCGATACCGGTACCAAGATGATGCACATTGGTAAGAACACAAGAAGCCGCATTGTATCGAAAGGTATTTCTGCAGGCTTCAGTCAAAACTCCTATCGTGGCTTGGTGCAGGTTGGTAAGAATGCTGTTAATGCAAGAAACTTTTCACAGTGTGATAGTTTGTTGCTCGGCGATAAATGTGGTGCACACACTTTCCCTTACATTGAAGTAAAGAACAGCACTGCTCAGGTAGAGCATGAAGCCACCACTTCTAAAATTGGTGAAGACCAGATCTTCTATTGCAATCAACGTGGCTTGGATACAGAAACTGCAGTTGCATTGATCATTAATGGTTTTGCTAAAGAAGTAATGAATCAGTTGCCGATGGAGTTTGCTGTGGAAGCACAGAAACTGTTGGCGATCTCATTAGAAGGAAGTGTTGGTTAATCAAATTTTCAAATTCACAATTTTCAAAGTATATGTTATCAATAAAAAATTTACAGGCAAGGATTGAAGAGAAGGAAATCTTAAAAGGTATCAATCTTGATATTAAACCAGGTGAAGTACATGCCATCATGGGACCAAACGGTAGCGGTAAATCTACATTAGCTTCTGTATTGGCTGGTCGTGCTGATTACGAAGTAACCGCCGGCAGTGTTGAGTTCTTGGGAAAAGATCTGTTAGAGCTTTCTCCTGAAGATCGTGCACGTGAAGGTGTGTTCCTTGCATTTCAATACCCAATTGAAATTCCCGGTGTAAGCACCACCAACTTTGTAAAAACAGCGGTGAACGAAATTCGAAAGTATCGTGGTGAAGAACCAATGGATGCAGTTGCTTTCTTAAAGCTGATGAAAGAAAGAATGAAGCTTGTGAATATTGACCAGGCTTTGTTAAGCCGTTCATTGAACGAAGGTTTCAGCGGTGGTGAAAAGAAACGTAATGAAATTTTCCAGATGGCGATGCTTGAACCAAAGCTGGCGATCCTGGATGAAACAGATAGTGGTTTGGATATTGATGCCCTGCGTATTGTTGCAGAAGGTGTAAACAAACTCAAATCAAAAGACAACGCTACATTGGTGATTACGCACTACCAACGCTTGCTCGATTATATCGTTCCTGATTATGTACACATCCTCTACAAAGGACGTATTGTAAAAACAGGTGGTAAAGAATTAGCACTTGAACTGGAAGAAAAAGGATACGATTTCATTAAAGAAGAATTGGGAGAAGAAGTAGAAGCGTAAACATTGCTCACAGATTAAAGAGATTTACACAGATTTTTTCTGTGGTCATCAGTGAAATCAGTGAGAGAAAAAAAATCAAGATGTCAGAATTAAAAGAATTAATACAGGATAAGCTCAATAAAGAATCGTTCAGTGGGAATGGTTCATTAAAGGCTTTGAGTCAAAAAGGATTGGAACTGTTCAATGAGCAGGGCATTCCAACGGTAAAGCATGAAGAGTGGAAGTATACACGTATCAGTGCTGTGCTCAACAAAGATTTTTCTTATGCAGAAGGTGCAACAGCAATCACTGCAAAGGACGTGGAAGAGTTTCGTTTGCCGGGTCATGAAGCAGCCAACGAATTGGTATTTGTAAACGGCATTTATCATGCAGAACTTTCTAATATCCAATCATCTGTTGACGAGTTGGTGATTCTTCCGTTGAGTGAAGCAGTGAAAGGCGAATACAAATCGATTGTTGACAGCAATCTTGGTCATAGCGCCGGTTATCATAAAGATGGGATCAATGCCTTGAACAATGCGTTTGCTTACCAGGGCTTGTTTATTTCTGTAAAGAAAAACAAATCTGTAGAGCATCCTTTGTATTGCTATTATATTAACGATGCAAGAACAGTGAATGTGTTATCGCAACCACGTACGTTGATTCACGTGGCAGTGAATGCAGAAGTAAAGATCGTTGAAGAAGAAGTAACGATTGGTACAAGTGATTCATTCATCAATAAGATCTCTGAAATTGTTGTTGAAGAAAATGCACAGGTGCATTTATATAAAATTCAGAACGAGGACAGTCACAGCAGTTGCGTAAAAACAACCCATGTGCGCCAGGTAGGGGTGAGCAAGGTGAATTCTGTAACCATTACACTCAATGGTGGTGTTATCCGAAACAACCTCAACTTTATTTTAGAAGCGCCGGGTTGCGAAAGCAATATGTATGGATTGTATTGCGTGAAAGGTGATACACATGTAGATAATCATACCATCGTTGACAACAAAATGCCTAACAGTTTAAGCAATGAATTGTACAAAGGCATTATTGATGAAAATGCAACGGCGGTGTTCAATGGTAAGATTTTTGTACGTCAGGATGCACAAAAGACAAACGCTTATCAAAGCAATAAGAATATTTTATTGAGCGATACTGCAACCGTGAACACCAAACCACAGCTGGAGATTTTTGCTGATGATGTAAAATGTTCTCACGGTTGTACCATTGGCAGACTGGATGATGAGGCATTGTTTTACCTGCAATCAAGAGGTATTGGTGATAAAGCTGCAAAAGCTTTATTACTGCATGCGTTCGCTATTGAGATTTTGGAGAAGATTGAACTGGAGCCGATCCGCCAGTATGTAGATCAGATCATTTCTGAGCGTTTGGATTTTGAAATATAATTGAAGTGTAAGTCGCATAAATAGAAACTTATGTCAGCAACAGCTTTACATATTGCGTTTGATGTAGATCAGGTAAGAAGACACTTTCCGATATTGAAGCGTGAGGTAAAAGGAAAGCCCTTGGTCTATTTTGATAATGCAGCCACTACACAGAAACCTGTAGAAGTGATTGATGCGTTATCAAGCTACTATCAATATTTTAATGCAAATATCCACCGTGGTATTCACTCACTCGCTGAAGAAGCAACTGCAGCTTACGAAGCAACAAGAGATACGGTGCAACAATTCATTAATGCCAAGCAACGTGAAGAAATCATTTTCACAAGAGGTGTAACTGAAAGCATCAATCTCGTTGCATATACATGGGCACGTACAAATCTGAAAGCCGGTGATGAGATCATCATCAGCGGAATGGAACATCACAGCAATATTGTTCCCTGGCAGTTGATCACTGAAATGACAGGTGCAAAACTGAAAGTGATTCCTGTTGATGATAATGGTGAATTGATGATGGATGAATTTCACAAACTGCTGAGCGAAAAAGTGAAGCTGGTTTCTGTAGTGCATGCATCCAATTCACTTGGTACTATCAACCCTGTAAAAGAAATGATTGATGCAGCACATAAGATTGGAGCAATTGTAATGCTGGATGGTGCACAATCAACTGTTCATTTAGATATTGATGTGGAGGAACTCGATTGTGATTTCTTTGCCATCAGTTCACATAAAGTATATGGCCCCACAGGTATTGGTGTGTTGTATGGCAAAAGAGCTTTGCTCGAGGCCATGCCTCCCTTCATGGGCGGTGGTGAAATGATCAAAGACGTTACGTTTGAAAAAACAACCTGGAACGAATTGCCTTATAAGTTTGAAGCAGGTACACCCAATATTGCTGATACTGTTGCATTAAAAGCAGCGATCGATTTTGTACAGCGCATCGGCAAGAAGCAGATCCGTTTACACGAAGAAGAACTGTTACGGTATGCAACAAAAGAATTACAAAATATTGATGGCATCCGTTTAATTGGACAGGCAAAGCAGAAAGTAAGTGTTGCATCATTTGTCGTGGAAGGAGTTCATCCACAGGACTTAGGTATTCTGTTGGATAATCAAGGTGTGGCGGTACGTACAGGTCACCATTGCACACAGCCATTAATGAACCGCTTTGGTATCCCCGGCACTACAAGAGCAAGTTTTGCGATGTACAATACCAAAGACGAAATTGATGTGATGATTGCAGGGTTACATAAAGCAATTAAGTTATTAAGATGAGTGAAGTGAAATCGATAGCAGAAATAGAAGAAGAAATAGTTGATGATTTTTCCCTGTTTGATACATGGGATGAAAAGTATGAATACATCATCGACATGGGGAAGAAGTTGAAGCCATTGGAAGATGAACACAAGAAAGACGAGAATAAGATTAAAGGTTGTCAGAGTACTGTATGGATGGTGAGTGAGTTGAAAGATGGGAAAGTATATTACCGTGCAGAAAGTGATGCCGTGATCGTAAAGGGTTTGGTGAGTATGCTCATTCGTGTATTGAGCGGACATGCACCGAAGGAGATCATTGATGCAAAGCTGGATTTTATTGATAAGATCGGTATGAAGCAACACCTGGCGCAGACAAGAAGCAATGGTTTGCTGAGCATGGTGAAACAAATGAAATTAGATGCAACAGTTTATTTAGCACAACAAGCAAGTAAGAACTGATGAGTTTAAACAAAGAAGATATCAAAGAAAAGATCATCGAAAAACTGCAAACGGTATTCGATCCCGAGTTGCCGGTGAATATTTATGATCTTGGATTGATCTATAATATTGATGTGAATGACAAGGGATATGCGAATATCACGATGACATTAACCGCACCAAGTTGTCCGGCCGCACAATCATTACCCGTTGAAGTAGATCAAAAGACAAGAGAAGTAGAAGGAGTGACGGATGCAAATGTGATGATCACCTGGACACCCAAGTGGGAGAAGAGTATGATGAGTGAAGTGGCAGCATTGGAATTAGGATTTATGTAGAGTTGCTCACAGATTACGCAGATAAACACAGATACTTTTCTGCTGATCAATGAGCTTTTAAAACAATAACAATCACCCAAACAGATTTCATCTGTGTTCATCAGTGAAATCTGTGAGAAACAAATAAATTATGGCAAAGATCTCTTTAGATAGTTTAATGGGCAATGAAGGTTCCAGCTATCCCGAACAAATAGCAGCACCTTACCGTAAAGAGCTGGTGGATGCAGGTTTTGAACAAATGATGACAGTGGAAGATGTAGAAAAAGTACTGGCAGGTAATCCCGGAAAAACAATATTGGTTGTATTGAACAGCGTATGTGGTTGCAGCGCAAGAGTAAGTCGCCCTGGTGCATTACTGAGTTTCTTTAATCATGTGGTACCTGATGTTAAAGCAACCTTGTTTGCAGGGATGGAAAAAGAAGCAGTTGTGCATTTCCGTGCAAAATACCTGAACGGTGTTACACCTTCTTCGCCCAATGTGTTGTTGTTGAAAGATGGAAAAGTATTGTTGCACCTGCAACGTCACCAGATCGAAACAACTGATGCCGGTACCATTGCCGATGCATTGATCACTGCTTACAACGAACACTGCACAAAGCAATCAACCGAAGCAGAGCGTGAAGAGTTAAGAACTTATTTCAAAAATTTATACCAGGTAGATCCATTAGCAACACAAGCATAAACCATCTCACATGAAAATTACTTCATCAGAAGAGTACGGTATCAGGATCCTCATCCGCATTGCATCGGCTAATCCCGTTGAAGGATTGAGTATTCCGCAGTTGAGTGAAGCAGAGAAGCTTACCGAGCCGCATGTGGCAAAGATCTGCCGCACATTGCGTATGGAAGGCTTCATCAACAGCACGCCCGGTTATAAAGGCGGTTATGTGTTGGCGAAACCTGCTGAACAGATCATCATTAATGATGTGTTGAAAGCATTGGGTGGTATGTTGTTCGATCAGCAGTTTTGTGATACACATACAGGTCTTGGACGTTTGTGTACCAACTCGGTTGATTGCAGTACACGTTCTTTGTGGAAAATGATCCAGTACACCCTTGATAATCTCCTCAATAAATTAACGCTGAAAGATTTGATGGTGAATGAAAAGGAAGTAGAATTGAAACTGGAAGCGATATTGCAGCGAAATGTGGAGGAGTTGTTGAAGTAAGAACAAAATCATTATATTAAAAAAGGCTTTCAAATCTGAAAGCCTTTTTCTTTTATATTTTCCAATCCACAATCTCATTCACCCATTCTTTCTTCTCAGGTGCAGTGATCTTAATATAGTTATCGGTATAACCTTCCATCATGCCGTTTTTGCTGTGCCCTTCAAACAGCACAGGTCTTGTTTCGCCTGCATGTTGCTCAGTGAAGTATTGCATCTTCATGTAAGAAAGGTTGCGGAGTGTTTTGTTACGTTCGTAGCGTGTGGTCATTGGTACAACAGGATCAAGTGTTAATGCATGTGTGTTATCACGTTCAGAATAAGTGAACACATGCAAATACGATACATCGAGTGAGTGCAGGAATTCAAATGTTTCCTGAAAGAGTTCGTCTGTTTCGCCGGGGAAACCAACAATTACATCCACACCAATACAGCAATGCGGCATCAGTTCTTTAATCAATGCCACACGTTCGGTATAGAGTTCACGCTTGTAACGGCGGCGCATCATACCTAAAATGGTATTGCTTCCACTTTGCAAGGGAATATGAAAATGCGGCATGAACTTTTTGCTCCTGCTTACAAATTCAATGATCTCGTTGGTAAGCAGGTTGGGTTCAATGGAAGAGATGCGGTAACGTTCAATACCTTCCACTTCATCTAACTGCTGAATGAGGTCGAAGAAGTTTTCTTCACGGTTATGGATCGAAAGGGAACCATTGCCATCGGCACCTTTACCAAAATCACCAAGGTTCACACCCGTCAATACAATTTCTTTGCTGCCACCATCTGCAATTTCTTTTGCATTGGCAATCACGTTCGCCACATTATCACTTCTGCTTTTGCCACGTGCCTGCGGAATGGTGCAGAACGAACAGGTATAATCGCAACCGTCCTGTACTTTTAAAAATGTACGTGTACGGTCGTTGATGGAATAAGAAGCATTGAAACCACTTACATCTTCAATTTCGCAACTGCTGATCTTTGCACTATCGCCTTTCGCCAGTTCTTTAATGTGCGAAACAATATTGAATTTTTCTGCAGCACCCAGCACTAAATCAACACCTGGAATCTCTGCTATTTCTTTTGGTTTTAATTGCGCATAACAACCGGTGATCACTACTAAACTTTCCGGCGATTTACGTTGAATGCGACGCACCAGCTGACGACATTCTTTATCAGCATTATCAGTAACCGAACAGGTGTTGATCACATATACATCGGCCAGGTCATCAAACTCTTTCTTCTCAAAACCTTCATTTTCCATCAGGCGACTGATGGTGGAAGTTTCGGAGTAGTTGAGTTTACAACCGAGTGTGTGAAATGCGACTGATTTTGCTGCTGCCATAAAGGGTTGCAAAGATAGCAAAGAACAGAGAAAGGATTGTAATGAATGATCGAAAACCCACCCCTTGCTGTCTTTACTAGTGTGTAACACGCCGATGCCCCTCCCAAGGAGGGGATAGATATTCCGCTGTGGAAAAACTAAAATGCTTGCTGACCTCCAAAAGGTTGGCAACCACTGGACAACCCCTTATTTTTGCCGCCTTCTTTTCTATGGACAACCGTAATACCAAAACATATTTACTCTTTCAGCCGAAACATCTGTTTACCAGGCGACCGATGCTGGAAATCAGGCAATTGATCAAAACACCTACCGGTGTTACGCCGGGTGAACAACCGCTGAACCGTGCACAGCTAAAAGTTTTCTTTCCCAACCTAACTGATGACGGAATGAAAACGCTGCTGAGTTTTTCAAAATGGGAATGGCAGAAAACAGAAGCAGATATCGTTGGCCAATCGCAATACATCAAAGATGAAAAGGAACGGGCCTTGATGCAGAAAAAAGCAATGACCCGTAAACTGCAATCGATGATGAGTGCAGTGCGGCAATTGCAGGGCGTTGAGTTTTATCATCCTGCTGCTCAAACAGTGAAATGCGTTTTTTATGCGTATCCTGTTGAATTGGCTTTTCATGCAACAACAAATGAAGATCAATACAAGCTTGAAGTATATGTGGTGAAAGGAAAAGAGCGCATGCCGTTGACAGAATTCAAGCGTTATCATTTTTTAGTGGAAACAGAATCCTGTTATTATCAACTTACTTCAAAAAGTCATGATGCCATTGAATGGTTGCAGCAACATGATGCAACGAAGTGGACAACCAACGATCCTGCTGCATTTGAACAGGTGTTGAATAAATTAAGAGAGTGGGAGTTGAAAGTAGATGCATCCGTCATTGCAAAAGGTGAAGAGTTGATTGCAGAGCCGCAGCCACAGGTAATGCTCAGTGAACTTAATAACACATTCTTAAAACTCGAACCACGATTTGTGTACGATGGGTATGTGGTGGATGGCCCGTTTGAAGAAGTAACCAAACAATCATCAGGGGATAAAATAATTTCCATTGTTCGTCATAAACAGAAAGAAGAAGAGTTGGTGGAGTTTCTTCGTTCGCTGCATGAAAAGTTTGCGAATCAAAGCAATGGATTCTTCTATCTCAATTTTGCAGAAGCGCAGAAGAAAGGTTGGTTTCTGAAAGTCTATCACAAGTTGCTCGAGCTGAATATCGATCTGCTTGGTATTGATCTGATGAAGCATTTCCGTTACTCACCGCATATTGCAGAGACAGTAATCAGCAAACAGGAAGTGGAAGGCAACTGGATCTGTGTAGCTATGACGGTGAAGTTTGGGAAGGAAGCGATACCATTAAACTACTTACAGAAAAGTTTAATGAACGGACAGAAAGCCGTGATGTTGAAAGATGGAAGTTTGGGTGTGTTGGGCGAAGAATGGTTGAAGCAATACGGCATGATGATCCGTCATGGTAAAGTGCGCAAAGAAGAATTGCTGGTGCCAAAGTGGTTGCTGATGAGTGAAGCAGCAGGCGAAACAGAAGCAGATGCATCGATTAAAACAGATATCAGCGCAACATGGTACAGCAAATGGAAACAATGGGAAAAGCAGGAAGATGCATTGTATGCATTGCCGAAAGGATTAACTGTTGAACAACTACGACCTTATCAGCAAAAAGGATATGAGTGGTTGCGTTTGCTATCGGAGATTGGCGGTAGCGGTTGTTTGGCCGATGATATGGGTTTGGGTAAAACATTACAAACGATCACATTCCTTTTACATAAAATTGAAGAACAACCAACCGATCAGCACTTGGTTGTTGCTCCTGCAAGTTTGTTGTACAACTGGCAAAAGGAATTAGAAAAATTTGCACCCGTTGTAAAGGCAGTTGTGTTTCATGGTGCCGGAAGAGATGAAGAAGAGTTGAGAGATGAAACAAACAGAATCATCATCACCAGTTATGGTACGTTACGACAGGATATTGAGTTGTTGCAAACTATTCCGTGGAATACAGTGGTGATTGATGAAAGTCAGAATATTAAAAACCCATCTGCACAAATAACAAAAGCAACCTGGCAACTCGTTGCGAAAACAAAAATTGCTTTGAGTGGTACGCCGGTGATGAATGGCACTGGCGATCTCTTCAGCCAGATGCATTTTCTCTTACCTGGTTTATTGGGCAGCAACGAGTTTTTCAGAAGAGAATATGCTATTCCCATTGAGCAGAAAGGCGATGCAGAGAAAGCAGCGGCTTTACAAAAACTCATTCGTCCGTTTGTATTGCGCAGAACCAAAGAACAGGCTGCGCCTGATCTTCCTGCAAAAACAGAATCGATTCTCTGGTGCGAAATGGAAACCGATCAACGTGCAGCTTACGAAAGCATCAAAGAAAATGTGCGTGGAAATATTTTAATGGACATCAGCGAGAATGGATTGAACAAAGGCAAGATGAGTGTGCTGGCTGGCTTGACAAAACTCCGTCAGATCTGTAATAGTTGCGAATTGGTGAATGATGAAGATGTATTTGTGTACGACAGTATAAAAACAAAAGTGCTCATTGATGAATTAAAGACGATCATACCGCAACACCGTGCATTGGTGTTCAGTCAATTTACTTCCATGCTTGATCTGCTGGAACGTGATTTGCAAAAAGAAAACATTAAATACATCCGCCTTGATGGACAAACAAAAATTTCAGAACGCCAGGAACTGGTTACAGAATTTCAGAATGAAGAGAGTGATGTAGCCGTGTTCCTGTTGAGTTTGAAAGCAGGTAATGCCGGTTTGACTTTAACCGCTGCGGATTATGTCTTCCTCTTTGATCCCTGGTGGAATACGGCTGTGGAAAACCAGGCCATTGACCGAACACATCGTATCGGTCAGCAATCCCAGGTATTTGCCTACCGAATGATCTGTAAAGACAGTATTGAAGAAAAGATCATGAAGATGGCTGCGGGTAAAAAGAAATTAGCCGAAGATCTTATTACAGCTGAAGAGGGATTTGTCAAGAGTTTAACGCTGGATGATATTAAGTATTTGTTGGAATAATTGTCTGAACCATGATTTATAGGATTTTTAGGATTCAGAAGATGTTGTGATGAACTCTGATCTTGAAACTACAGTTCAGATAATTTGTAGAATCGTTCATCAGGGTGTTATCCCTTCCTTGGAGGTAAACGAGCGAAGCGAAGGTTAGGAACATCGTTCGGGGGTGGGTTTCATCAAAAAACAATATTATTGTACAGCAAATACAAAAATGAAAAAATCACTTCCTTATCTCTTGCTCATCATATTGCTGCTCGCAGCAGTTATGATCCGTCGTTGCAACAACACGGACAATGTAAGCGATAATCAAAAAACAAAAGACCGTACAGAAGATACCAAACGTGAAGAGGCGAAAACGGATAATCAGAAATCAAATCTTGATGTGTTTCGTGACCCTACTTCAGAATTTTATTTCACCAAGCATGCACGTTGCCGAATGAAATGTCGCCACATCACACAGGAAGAAGTAAAAGAAATTGTGCAGAAAGCAGATGTGAATTATAAGAAGAGTGAACTCGATGCAGCACCAGGACCAAAGTATGCGTTGGAAGGAATAACATCGAGAGATAATCAACGTATACGTATCATTGTAGCACCGAAGCAACGGCATTTAACGATTGTAACCGTGATCGATCTTGATGAAGAGTGGGAGTGCCCGAGTTGTAAATGATGATCTGTCATCCCGACGAAGGAGGGATCTGCCGGTCATTTGCACATAGCCAAACAGATGTCTCCTTCGTCGACATGACAATAAATACATGAAAATTTTACTCAAACCACTGCAAATCATCTACGTCATCTATGCCATGATTCTTTTTGTGGTAACGATGTTCATCGTTATTCCCTTTGTGATCATTGCTTCTTTCTTTGGAAAGATCAAAGGTGGCAACGCTGTTATGCGCATTGTACATTGGTGGGCCGATGTGTGGTTATTCATGATCGGTATTTTTCATGTGCGTATTGTTGAGCAAGAAATAAAAAAGCATCAGCCTTATATTTTTGTGAGCAATCATAATTCGTATATGGATATTCCGCAGATGTTGAAAGCAATCCGCAGTCCATTACGCATTTTGGGCAAAGCGGAAACAGGTAAAATACCGCTCTTCGGAATCATTTATAATGCAGCAGTAGTAACGGTGCTGAGAGGAAGTGCTCAAAACAGAGCGAAAAGTGTAAAGACATTAAAAAGCGTGTTAAGCAAAGAGATCTCCATTTATATTGCTCCTGAAGGAACATTTAATATGACCGATAAACCGTTGATCGATTTTTATGATGGCGCATTTCGCCTCGCTATCGAAACGGAAACACCCATTAAGCCGATGTTGTTTCTCGATTCGGTTGATCGTTTACATTGGAGCAGCGTTTTTGCAATGACTCCGGGTAAATTAAGAACGGTTTATCTCGAAGAAATTTCTCCTGAAGGTTATACTCCCTTTGATGCAGATCAATTGAAAAAGAAAGTATATGATCTGATGGAGAAAAAGTTGATTGAATATAAAGCAAGCTGGATCGAAAGTGGTGAGTCGTGAGTAGGTGTTCGATAATTTTTACTGTCTAATTCGCTCTATACTCTTTAAATTGCATATTCACCATTCACTATTGACCATTCACACGTGTTCGCTGAAGTCATCATACCACTTGCTCTCCCCAAAAACTATACCTGGAGCATTCCTGAACGTTTGCAGGAACAGGTGCGTGTGGGCGTACGTGTAGAAGTGGAGTTGCGCAAGAAACGGTATGCAGGTGTTATAAAAACATTGCACAATAATAAACCAGCGGCTTTTGATCCAAAGTACATTTTGAATGTCTTGGATGTTGAACCTATCATTCATGAAGAGCAATTAAAGTTGTGGCAATGGATAGCAGACTATTATTTGTGTACCGAAGGTGAAGTGATGGCAGCTGCATTGCCTGCACATTTTAAACTCAGCAGCGAAACTATTTTAGTTTATAATGAAGAGATTGGTGAAGATTTTACTACACTCGATCACGATGAATATTTAGTGGCTGAAGCATTGTTGATACGCAAAGAATTGAAGTTGCCCGAAGTACAACAAATACTTGATACATCACATGTGTATCCTGTAGTGAAACGGTTGATTGAAAAGCGTGTTTGCTTTGTGTGGGAATCACTGAAAGAAACGTACTCAGCTAAGAAAGAAACATTTGTTTTGCTGAATCCGCAATATGATAATGAAGATCAGTTAAGCGAGTTGCTCAACAACTGGAGCCGTGCACCCAAGCAAATGGAATTGCTGTTAAGCTATCTGCACCTAATCAAAACAGAAGGTGAAGTAAGTAAAACAGCGCTGTTGAAAAAGAGTGGTGCAAGTGATGCTCAGTTGAAAGGGTTGGTTGAGAAGAATATTTTGTTCTTAGAAAAGTGTTCGGTCGATCGTTTGCAGAACCTGCCGAGAAATGTATCAATCGATTTTGAATTAACAGCTGCACAACAAACATCATTGGAGGAGATACGAAAATCGTTTGAAGCGAAATCGGTTTGTCTGTTGCATGGAGTAACTGGCAGTGGGAAAACATTGCTCTACATTAAACTCATTGAAGAGTATATTAAAAAGGGGAAACAGGTATTGTATCTGTTACCGGAGATTGCCCTCACTGCACAGATCATTCGTCGACTGCAAAAGCATTTTGGTGGTTACATTGGTATTTATCACAGCAAGTTTAACCAGAACGAACGTATAGAGATATGGAACAAGATCAAGAGTGGTGAAATGAAAGTGGTGCTGGGTGCAAGAAGTTCCTTGTTTCTTCCCTTTGCAGATCTTGGTCTAATTGTTTGTGATGAAGAGCACGACAGCAGTTACAAGCAACAGCAACCTGCTCCACGTTATAATTCCCGTGATGCAGCAGTTTATTATGCAACTGTGTTTGGTGCGAAAGTATTATTGGGAAGTGGCACACCTTCCATTGAAACCTATTACAACACACAAACAGAAAAGTATAGCCTGGTTGAATTGAATGAACGTTATGGTGAAGGTGAGTTACCTGCCATTGAACTGATCGATACCAAGCCACTCTTCAAACAAACAAAAGAAAAAGTAATGATTGCACCGGCTTTGCAAAAAGCCATTGAAGAATCATTAGAAAAAAAGAAACAAGTGATCCTGTTTCAAAACAGGAGAGGTTATACGCCTCACCAGGTATGTAAAGCCTGTGGCTGGATCCCGAATTGCAGGTATTGTGATGTGAGTTTAACCTATCACAAATTCAAAAATAAATTACAGTGCCATTACTGCGGAACAATTTATCCAACTGTTACAACTTGCGAAGCCTGCGGCAGTCACGATTTTATGCAGCAGAATTTTGGTACCGAAAAAGTGGAAGAGCAATTACAGGAATTAATTCCGCATGCAAAAATTGCACGCATGGATTATGATACAGTGAGTGGTAAAACAGCCCACGATCAGTTGATACAAAATTTTGAGCAGCATCGTATTGATGTATTGGTTGGTACGCAAATGGTGGTGAAGGGATTGGATTTTGAACATGTGAATCTCGTTGGTATACTCGATGCAGATAGCTTATTAAGCTTTGCTGATTTTCGTGTGAACGAACGTGGTTTTCAATTGATGGAGCAGGTGAGTGGTCGTGCCGGACGAAAAGATGCACATGGCAAAGTATTGATACAGGTAGCTAACACCAATCACCCGGTTTTAAAGTATGTGGTAGCGCATGATTACAAATCGTTTTATGCAGAAGAGATACAAGGCAGGCGGCAGTTTTTTTATCCGCCGTTTTCACGTATCATTCAACTTACGTTTCGGCATAAACACAAGGAAGTAGTGGAAGCGGCGGCACAACTCGTGGCAGAAAATATGAAACCACTGTTTGCAAATTATATGGTTGGACCGGCAGAACCGGTGGTGAACCGCATCCGTAATCAATACATCATGGAGCTGCTGTTTAAATTACCGAAAGATGCACAGTTGATTCATCAATGTAAAGAGATGATCCTTGCACAAGAAATACATTTACATAATCATCCGAATTTGAAGAGTGTGGTGATTATACCGGATGTAGATAAGATATAATACGGTCGGGACGCTTTAAGCGGGCTGAACGTTAAAATTTGTATCTCAACGTTGAGCCGTATTCAAATAATCGATCGGGTTCAAATAAAACATCTTTTTCCATCCTTGAATGGAATCATCTTTTCTCCAGGGTAATGGTAAAATTGATCGGATCGTATAATGCAAATGAGGTGCTTTGCCTTTTGCATTACCTGTTGTTCCAACAGTGCCAATTACTTCTTTACGATTTGTCCATGTAAGTGTTGAAGTTTTTATTTCTTTCAGATGTGCATAGTAATGCAATCTCCATTTTGGTCCAAGTATCAATACAATGTTGCCGCCTTTTTTGATTTCACCTGTGTAAAGAACCAAGCCTCCAGTCGAGGCAACAACATCAGTTCCTTCTTTCGAAAATATATCAACACCTTTATGTGTTACAGACGTTCCCCATGGATATGCCCAGAATGATTGTTGATTATAACTTTGTTTAGTTGCACTTTTAACCGGGTTCACAAACCTTTCGGGTATAAGAAATCCCAAAACAAGTATAACAGCTGCGCCAAGAATAAATCGCTTAAACAATTTCATGTTATTGCATAACGGCCAGCACTGAAAGATATTCTTGCATGGTCTTCTTTTTGCAATCTCTTTACATCTTAATCATGCTGAATATCACAAAAGCAAATCCCTCCGTTTTAGCGGAGGGACGTGCAGGAATTTTGTTCCATCAATTCGGTAAATGTGTCTCTTGTCGTGTTTTTTAATAGGGTTGATGGATCATCGGTTTCATGGATACGAATTCTGTTTAGTTTTCAAAGGATTTAAATTTCTGTTAGTTCGAATAGAGTACGGATTTTTCTATCAGGTATTGGATTCTTAATTACTGATGTAAAAGTCGGAAGAGTTTTGAATAGTTGCTCGGGTACATTTGACCGATTTTTTTGCGGAAATTTCCATCGTGGTTTTACGACATATTATTTTTATTCATCAGCCTTGTATCGGTACACGCAAAAAAAATCCCTCCGGTAAGAGGGATTGTATAAATGTAGTTTACTTGCGTACAAATTAATAACGTCGGCCACCGCCTCCGCCACCACTATAACCACCGCCGCCACCGCTTCCGCCGCCGTAGCCACCACCGCCACTTGGACGTCCACCACCATAGCCGCCTCCGCCACCTGGTCTTCCTCCACTGTAGCCACCGCCACCTCTGTTACCACCACCACCACCTGGGCGATCTTCGGCCTGCTTCACCACCAATGGTTTTCTGCTGCGACCTAATGTAATATCATTGAGCAATTCAATTGCATCTTTACCATCTTGTTCTTCCTGCATCGTTACAAAACCAAAGCCGCGGCTTTTTCCTGTTTCACGATCGATCGATACTTTCGCAGAAACTACTTTACCAAATTTTTCAAAAATTTCTTCTAATTCGGCGTCATCTACATCATAGGGTAGGCCGGCAACAAATAAATTCATTACAAATATTTTTTGTAAATCTACTTAACTATTGCTTTCGCCGTGCATATTTGATGGAGATTATCAGGAAAAAGACCGATCTGTCAAAAACGGGTCATGGCATTGTAATCGTAAAGGTTTATTCCCGGCTTATTTGCTTTTGCAGCCAGCAACATTGCTTTGGCAACAGTTTTGCCTTCGATAGCTTTGTATTTTGATGGAAGGAGAAAGGAGAATATCCGAAAAATTACGGTGCCGATCACTTCACCCAATCGTTTTTCTTTTCGTTCGCCAACCAATAACGACGGACGAAAAATATGTAATCCATCAAAAGGAAATGTAGCGATCACTTCTTCCACTTCACCTTTCAACCGAGAATAAAAAATGCGTGAATGCGCATCTGCGCCAATGGCCGATACCAATAGATACTGTTTGAAACCTGCTTCACTGCCAAACCTTGCTGCATTTACAGGTATGTCAAAATCAATGGAACGATACAACAGCTTATCGCCTTTTACATTTGCATTGGTAGTGCCGATACAGGAAAAAATACAATCGCCGGTGCCGATATTTTTTTTGTACGCTTCGTAATCTGAAAAATCGGTGATGCATACTTCCAGTTTCGGATGTTGTATTGCAATCGGTCGGCGCACCAGCACACGTACGGTTGAAAACGCATCATCGTTTAACAGTTGTTCCACCAGTGAAGAACCGATTAATCCGGTGGCACCTAACACAACAGCAGTTTGTCCGTTTATAATTTGTTTATTTTGCATCCAGATGCAAATTCACGAAAATCTTTCACTCCGGCAATACAATACATTTGGAATTGATGTAAAAGCAAAACTATTTGCTGATTTTTCATCAGCAGATGAGTTACAGGAAATAATCAAATACGTACATCAGTTATCACCACGTAGTGCAAGATTTATTCTTGGCGGCGGCAGCAATTTATTATTCACGAAAGATGTAAATGGCCTGGTACTGAAAAACGAAATCGGAGGCATCCGAATAATTAAAGAAGATGATGCATTCGTGTATCTCAAGGTTGGCGCAGGTGTTAACTGGCATGGCTTCGTACAACATTGTGTGCAGCAGGGTTGGGGCGGCGTAGAGAATTTAAGTTTGATACCCGGAAATGTTGGTGCCAGTCCCATGCAGAATATTGGTGCATATGGTGTAGAGATCAAAGATGTGTTTGAAGAACTGGAAGCATATCATCTCAACGATAAAAAGACAATAACGTTCTCGAATAATGATTGCGCATTTGGTTACAGAGAAAGCGTATTCAAGCGACAGTATAAAGATCAGTTTGTGATTTTGAATGTAACGTTTAAGCTTCGCAAGCAGCCCGTATTCAATACAAGTTATGGCCCTATCAATCAGGAGTTGGAGCAGATGGGTATAAAAGAATTATCTGTAGCAGCTATATCCCAAGCGGTGATCAATATCCGTTCGTCGAAATTACCCGACCCCAAAGTGATTGGTAATGCAGGAAGCTTTTTCAAAAACCCATCGGTGAATAAGGAACAATTTGATCAGTTGAAAAATGAATTTTCGTCGCTGGTTGCGTTTGTAAATCCGGATGGAACAATGAAACTGGCGGCCGGATGGTTGATTGAAAAATGTGGCTGGAAAGGCTATCGGAAAGGTGATGCAGGTTGTCATGCAAAACAGGCATTGGTGCTGGTAAATTATGGTACAGCAACAGGTAAAGAGATTTTTGATTTAAGTGAAGAGATCATGCAAAGTGTGAAGCAGAAATTTGGTGTGGAGCTGGAGAGAGAAGTGAATATTATGTAGAAGTTACAAGCAAATGCAGGAGTTGAAACAAGTCGGAGCTTTTTATTACAACAAATCTTGCTCAATAATATCAACGATATGAAATCATCTATTCTACTTCTTTTGGTTCTATGTTTAGGTATTGCTGTGAATGCACAGGATAGTTTATTTAAAAAACTTGATAAGGCAATTTTTGTTGAGTTTTTTGGCCCCGGTTTTCAAGCCAGCATAAATTATCAACAAAAGATTTTGAATGTGAATGAAACGAACGGGCTTTTTTTTCGTGTTGGACTGGGAGCAGGCGGAGGAATTCGTGATTCGATAAGAGGTCCGCTGTTTCTCACAATACCCGTTGGATTGCATTATAATTTTTCAAAGTCGTCCAGGTTTGAAGTAGGAGCTGGCGCAATCCCTTTTGTTATTTTGAATGACCGCCCATCTCTTGCAGGTTATGCTTCTTTTGCGTATTACATTACAAAGTCGCCAAAGTTGCGGATATTCTTTTCGCCTATTTTCCACAGCAGCAGTTTGAAACAGAGATATTTTGGAGTGAACAGTCCGGTTACAATTTACGGTGGTCTCGACTGGATCATTCTTCCGCTGAAGAAAAAATGAAATTCAAAGAAATTAGGAATCAAACATCACGCAAAACTCGCAGCTAAAGGGTCACAGCTCGCAGCTTTCTTCTCAACTTACCACCCAACTCATCACCAACTCTTTCATAAAACGATAGTGAACAGTTAACGGCAGCGGATCAAATTTTTGGAAACTGCAAATGAGTTTTCCTTCTTCATCGTTGCCTTCAATATTTTGAATATGCATGTGCTCACGAAAATCCACACCACCATCTCCAAACCATTTGAACATCGATTCCTTGGTACTCCATAACAAAGTGGCAAGCTGTAACAGTTGAGCCGTACTCATTTGTTCGTCCAGAAACATTTTTTCATGGAGCGTTAAAAATTTGTGGCTGATGCGGAGAATTTTATCGGTTGGTTGTTCAATATCCACACCCACCCGTTGATTGGAACTTACAATAGCTGCCGCATAATTGCCGCAATGCGAAATAGAAAAATGGTATTTCTCATCGGGCAGAAACGGCTTTCTTGTATCAGCGATCAGAATCTCATGCAACGGAAAATCTTCAAACAGCAAAGGCAGCAAATAACGCCCGGCCAAGTGTTGCAGCCGCTTATGCGGATGCGAAACATCACGCTTTAACGGAACCTTTTCAAGGAAAAAATCTTCGGGTTCTTCAATGTGCCAAAGCCCTGCTTTGGTGTTGCTGTTGATAGTATGTTGATAAACGAGCGGCAAATTCAGATTTAAGATTTTAGATTGCAGGTTTTAGATTCATACATTCACGCAAAGCTAAAGAGAACAAAATGATTTTAAGTGATAAGCGCATTTTAGAAGAGATCGAAAAAGGTACCATTAAAGTTGAACCTTACGATCGTGAGTGTTTAGGCAGTAACAGTTACGATGTGCATTTGGGAAGTACGCTGGCAACGTACACTGAACATATGATCGATGCAAAAAAGCACAACCAGATCGAATACATTGAAATTCCTGAAGAGGGATTTGTGTTGTATCCGCATATTTTTTATTTAGGTGTTACTTTGGAATACACGGAAACACATGCACATGTTCCCTTCCTCGAAGGTAAATCCTCAACAGGTCGTTTGGGTATCGATATTCATGCAACAGCAGGAAAAGGCGATGTTGGTTTTTGTGGAAACTGGACATTGGAAATATCCGTAAAGCAACCCGTAAAAATTTATAAAGGGATGCCCATTGGTCAGCTTATTTATTTTCCTGTTGATGGAGAAATTGAAGTGAAGTACAATCAAAAGGCAAATGCAAAATATAGTGGGCAACACAACAAGCCGGTAGAGAGTATGATGTGGAAGAATAAATTCTAGGTTCGTAGGCAACTAAGTTGAAAGGTTGAAAAGTTGATTGGGAGCGTCGTCAACTTTTCAACCTTTTAATTTTTCAACTTCCCTTCTCCTGATACTTCTTCCTGTACGCAATCAACCAGCCCGTTACTTCACCATAACTTTCAATGCCTTTCCGTTGACGGTTTTGTTTGAGATAGTAATCGTATAATGCGTCGGTCCAATCGCTGAGGAAAGAGCGATGTTTTTTGATATACGCAGCATACGCCCTCATGTCCCTTCTTGCACCGGGATGAATTTGTTTTCCCATTTCTTTGGCAGCCGTTGAATCAACCATTTTCAGGTTGTTCCATGCATACAAAAACATATCGAAGTAAGAAGAATATTGCAGTAATGTATCGGATGAATTGGTAGCGGCCATAAAACCTACAAAGTTGGCTTCACTTTCGCTGGCATAACCAACCTGATGTGCCATTTCATGACAGGTTACATAAGGTTGCAGAAAATTCGGGATAGCTGTATTCACCTGTCCTTCGCCGGTAAAGGGATTGTAATATCCCTGGAAGCCCACATAGTTTCCAATAATACCAAACATGGAAGCTTTCATGGATGCATGACGGTAACGGATAAACGGAAATGAGTTTTCAACGTTCTTATAACCTTCACGTGCCGATTGGAACATCCGTTCCCTGCTCATCACGGTATCTTTTCGCTGCAAACAAATTTCTTTGCTGTTGTTCATTTTCTGCAGGAGAAATTGGTTGAGCTCAATCAACTGTTGTTTTTCAAACTTTCCGTTTTCCAAGGCCAGCTGATATTCGATCCCATTGCGATAATAATTCAACCCCCAGAACAAATAGAAATACACATACACAAACAGCAGAATGATGCCGGCAGTAAAAAGAGGCGTGAGCTTTTTCTTCCAACTGTCTGTTTTATGAAACAACCGCACCACAAATTTGCCGAGTTGCCACAATACACTGATAGTTACAATGGAATAAATGATGTCGCCAAAACTAAACGGCATCCAGCCAAACAGGATGCGTAAGGTGCTGGCCAGCTTCGGATAAAAGCCGGTGGCATAATTTTTCTCGATCCAATCGTGGTTGCCGGATATGAAAAAGATAAACAGGGCAAGGATGGACAGGGCACTGACAAGTGAAATGCGTATAAGTTTACCGTAGGTCATCAGATTCAAAATTAAGGGAGGAAGGGGAATGGCCAATATTCAATAGGCAATTGGCAATAGTCAATATTAAATAGGTAATTAGCAATAGGCAATGGTCAATAGGCAAGACGGAAAGGGATTGGGAATTTGGAATTAGGGATTTGGGTATTTGGCTTTTTGCCAATTGCTTATTGCCAATTGCCTATTGCCCGGCTTAGCCCCGACCGTCGTGGATGCCCCGAAGGCTTTGCGCTTGTGCTGACAATCAATCAAAATCTTAGCTTTGCAGTGGGTTGAAACGGCTTTTACAGCGGAGCAGGAACAAAGGGCGGGAAACCGCTGCCCACGCAGGGAACCGAAGGCTTCTGCTCTTAAAAATAAACCCGCTTTTTCGTTTGGCTGATACTTGAATTTCGGCTACCTTTGCAAACTCTTTAAAATAGGGTGATATGGGAACTCGCCGGGAATATGAAATAGCTTTTGTGGGATTGAAGCCCGGCATACATGAGTTTCAGTATGAAATTGATGACAGGTTCTTTGAAGAATTCGGGAAACAGGACTTTGAAAACTGTAAGGCAAACGTAAAGCTGGAGCTGGAAAAGAATACCGGTTTTATGATGCTGAAGTTTGAGGTGGGCGGTACAGCCGGCGTTCTTTGCGACCGCTGCGGTAACGATTTACCTTTAGAACTGTGGGACGAATTCGAGATGCTGGTGAAAATGACCGATGAACCGGAGAAGATGAATGAAGAAGAGGAGAGCCCCGATGTGCATTATATCTCCCGAACCGAAAGTCATTTACACGTGAAGAACTGGATCTATGAGTTCATCATACTCAGCATCCCCATGCAAAAAATGTGCAGGGAAAGTGAAATGGGCGGACCGCATTGCAACAAAGAAGTGCTGGCTCGTCTTGCTCAACTCAACCCGCAGCCAAACGATAGTAATAACACATCCATCTGGAAAGGGTTGGATAAATTCAGAAACGAGTAAAATTTAAAGATATGCCGAATCCAAAACGCAGACATTCGCAGCAACGCAGTGCAAAGCGTCGTACACACTACACCGCCGTGCAAGTTACCTTAACAAAGGACAGCACTACCGGCGAAACACATCCACGTCACCGTGCGCATGTGAGTGAAGGTAAGTTGTACTACAAAGGAAAATTAGTAGCTGAGAAAGCTCCTGCTAAAGCGTAAGCTTTTATAACTAACTTACCTGCATGGTCATAGGTATTGACATGATGGGTGGCGACTACGCCCCTCAGCAATCGCTGTTGGGCGTAGATTTGTTTTTAGCCGATGCTGTTCCCGGAATTGAACTGGTGTTGATCGGGAATGAGCAAGTGCTGCGTGAACATTTTTCCACACTTCCTCCTTCTGTTTCGTTTGTGCATGCAACCGAGGTGATCGATATGCACGAACCGCCCACACGTGCCCTGCGTGATAAACCGGGTTCATCGATGAACATTGGTTTCGACTTGCTGGCCAAAGGCAATGTGGATGCATTTGTAAGCGCTGGTAACACAGGCGCTATGATGGTGGGTGTATTTTATACCATCAAAGCCATTGAAGGAGTATTGCGTCCAACCATTTCAACCGTTATTCCAAAAGTACAAGGTGGTTATGGGTTGATTCTGGATGTGGGATTACAAGCCGATTGTAAACCCGAAAATCTGTTGCAAAATGCTATTCTCGGCAGCATCTATGCACAAACCATTCTGGAGATCGAAAATCCATCAGTTGCACTGATCAATATCGGAGAAGAAGAGGGAAAAGGAAACCTGCTGGCACAGGCGGCCTATCGCTTGCTGAAAGAAAATAAGCTGATCAATTTTATCGGGAATATTGAAGGGCGTGAAATACTTACAGGTAAGGCAGATGTAATGGTGTGTGACGGCTTTACCGGTAATGTGATCCTGAAACTGGGAGAATCGATCTTTGATATTTCAAAATCACGCAACCTTGATGAAGATGATTATTTCAAGCGGTTCAATTTCGAAACCTATGGCGGCACACCCATTTTAGGTGTTGACAAGCCGGTGATTGTTGGTCATGGCATTTCTACTCCAAAGGCCTACCGTAATATGATTCATTTAGCCACAAAAATGATCGAAACAAAACTGCTGGAGAAGATGAAAGAAAAATTTGTGAGTGAGGAAGGCGAAGAAGCAAGCTGATATAAACTTATAAAAAACAGAAAAGCCTCCGAAAGGAGGCTTTAGTTTTTCTGTGATCCCGCTGGGACTCGAACCCAGGACCCCAACATTAAAAGTGTCGTGCTCTACCAACTGAGCTACGGAATCGTTCCAAAAAATTATTTGTTTTTTGGGAGTGCAAAAATAGGGTAATTACATTTCGCTCCCAACTTTTATCAAAAAATGTTTTCTTTTTTATAAAAATCAATTCAGTGGCATTGGATGTGGCTGACGTATTTTTGTTTTCTAATCAATTTTGAATGGAGTTTACAAATAAAGTAGTGGTAATTACAGGGGGCAGTGATGGAATAGGAAAAGCATTGGTGGAGATCTTATTGCAAAAAGGAGCAAAGGTTGCAACCTGCGGCCGTAATCATGATAAGTTATATTCATTGCAGCAACAATTTGCAGGCGCCTCGTTACATACATCCGTTGCTGATGTAAGCAATGAAGACGATTGTAAACGTTTCATCAGCTCAACTGTAACTGCATTTGACGGTATTGATATTCTCATCAACAATGCAGGATTATCGATGCGTGCTTTAATTGTTGATTCGGATGTGCAGGCATTCAAGCGCTTGATGGATGTAAATTTCTGGGGCACTGTTTATACAACCAAGGCTGCATTACCCTATATCATTGAACGAAAAGGAAGCATCGCCGGTATTTCTTCTATTGTTGGAAACAGAGGTATACCCGGCCGCAGTGCTTATTCAGCATCTAAATTTGCAATGCAAGGTTGGCTGGAAGCACTGCGTGTAGAAATGTTTCATCATGGTGTAAATGTATTGTGGGTGTCGCCCGGTTTTATTGCAACCAATATCCGTTCAGTAGCATTGAATGCAGAAGGTAAACCCATTGGTGAAACACCGATGGATGAATCGAAACTGATGAGCCCTGAAGAATGTGCAATGCATATACTTACTGCAATTGCAAAACGGAAACGTTCCATTGTACTAACGGTTACCGGTAAGGCAACTGTATGGATGAGTAAATTTTTACCGGGCATTGCAGATAAATACATTCATAAGTTTTTCTTTAAGGAAGGGAAACTCATTAAGTAATCTGGTTGTTGCAAGTGCTGCAATCAATACAGCATGCAGTTTCCTTCTGCTTCCTATCGATTATTTTTTATCTTTCGTTTTTAATTGTTTATTTCTGAATGGCGTTACTAACCCTTACATCTGACATTGGTGAGCAGGACTACCTGGCCGGGGCAGTAAAAGCTGTTTTGTTACGGCAGGATCCAACTTTTCAATTACTGGATATTACCCATCAGCTTTCACCAAACAATGATCCGCAAGCCGCTTACATTATCCGCAACGCTACTAAACAATTTCCGCAGGGTACATTTCATATCATCCTGGTGAATTTGTTTCAATACAAGCCTGAACACTTGTTGATGGTGCGACATAACGATCAGTATTTCTGTATGGCCGATAACGGACTCATCACCATGATCCTTGAAGAAACACCGGATGAAGTGGTGGCGTTACCATTGGATAAATCCATTGCACGAAACACTTTGGCTTGTGCCGAAGTATTTGGCCGGGCCATTAAAGAAGTGGCTGCCGGTACAGCAATGAAACAGTTGGGCGATGCATCAGTATCGATCCAGGTGCGGAATCCGTTGCGACCCATCAGCACCAGTCAGTACATCGAAGGGCAAATTATTTCCATTGATCATTTTGAAAATGTGATCGTAAACATTACACACGAAGAATTTGAAGCACAGCGAAAAGGCCGCAGGTTTAAGATTGTGTTCAAACGTGATGAAGTGATCGACCGTGTAAGTGAAACTTATGCCGACGTGCCGGAAGGAGAAAAGCTGGCGCTCTTTAATTCAGCAGGTTACCTCGAGATCGCTATCAACAAAGGAAATGCTGCCGGGCTGTTTGGCTTGCAGGGATTTTCTGAAAAAAGCACAAGCCAGTACACGCAAAGCCGGTTGTTTTATCAAACAGTGAGGGTTTACTTTGAGTAAAAGCAGCCCATCAAATTATCCTGTTAAAACAATTGTTAAATACTCGTTTCTACCCTCATCTCCTTATTTTTGCCTCCTCCCACTTTAACCGGGAACTTCAAAACCAACGCTTCATATGAATTTTCAAAAGCTCAACAACATTACAGGCTGGATTATTGGTCTTGTGGCCTGCGCTGTGTACGTGTTAACCATGGAACCTACAGGTAGTTTGTGGGATACAGGTGAATTTATTTCCTGTGCATACAAATTAGGTATTCCACATCCTCCGGGCGCACCGTTGTTTATTATGCTCGGCCGCTTATTTACCTTGTTTACGCCGGGTGATGCTGCGATTGGTGTAAACCTTCTTTCCGCTTTATCAAGTGGTTTCACCATTATGTTCCTGTTCTGGACCATTACACATTTTGGCCGCAGACTGGTGCAGAAAGGAGATGAAGAATTACAGGGCAATCAATTATTTACGGTGATGGCAGCCGGTGTTATCGGCGCATTAGCTTATACATTCAGCGATTCGTTTTGGTACAGTGCGGTAGAAGGTGAAGTATATGCCTTGTCATCTTTCTTTACAGCCATTGTATTCTGGATGATCCTGAAATGGGAACATGAAGATTCAAGAGCGGGTGAGGATGATATTAAACGTACACGTGCAGAACGCTGGATCGTGTTGACGTTCTTTATGATGGGATTAAGTATTGGAGTTCACTTATTGAACCTCCTTACTATTCCTGCCATTGTAATGGTGTATTATTTCCGCAGATATAAACCAACATGGACGGGTGGCATTATTGCCTTCCTTATTGGTTGTGTAATTACCGGTGTTATTCAGAAAGCCGTTATTCAGTGGAGTATTGGCAGTGCCGGTTGGTTCGATCGTTTATTTGTAAACAGTTTCGGCTTACCATTCTTCAGTGGATTTATTTTCTTCTTTGTGTTGCTGGGTGTTGGTATCTGGTTTGGTTTACGTTGGGCACAAGCCAATCACAATCGTTTTTTGCGTTTGGGCTTGTGGTGTTTAACGTTTATGCTCATCGGATATTCAGCTTACTTAACTACCATGATCCGTTCCAATGCCAATCCCGGTATTGATATGAACGATGTGAACAATCCTATTTCATTAGTAAGCTATCTCAGTCGTGAGCAATATGGTGATGTGCCATTGTTGAAAGGCCAAATGTTTACAGCAGAAGCAGAAGAGTATGCAGAAGAAGGTGATTCGTACCAGCGTGTGGGCGATCGTTATGAAGTAACAGGTAAAAAAAGAAAAGCAGTTTATCCTGCTGATAAAACGATGGTGTTTCCACGTGTATGGGATGCAAGTAACGATCAGGGACATGCAGATTATTATGCACAGTTTCTTGGTATTGGCAAATACCAGGATCGTCAAACAGGAAAAGTTTCTTACGAGCGTGATCCTGATATGGCCGATAACTTTAAATTCTTCTTTGGCTACCAGGTAAACATCATGTACTTCCGTTATTTCATGTGGAATTTTGCAGGAAAGCAAAATGACGTGCAAGGTTTGGGCGAACGCCGAAACAGTAACTGGATCAGCGGTATTTCATTTGTTGATGACACGAGATTGGGAAATCAAAAGTTGATGCCAGACAGCTTAAAAAATAGTCCGGCAAATAATAAGTATTTTTTATTGCCATTCTTTTTGGGCGTTTTTGGATTAGTATTTCAATTCACACGGAAAAATAAAGATGGGTTGATTGTAGGTTTGTTATTCTTATTTACCGGTTTGGCCATTGTATTGTATTTGAACCAGGCGGGTCCGCAACCACGTGAACGTGATTATGCATACGTAGGAAGTTTTTACGCATTTGCAATCTGGATTGGCTTGTCTGTTGTTGGACTTGTTGAATCTGTAAAACGTAGCAGGCAGGAGTTTCTAACAATGCTTTTATCAGGCGCTGTAATAACATTTCTTGCTCTTATAATGAGTACTCTTTCGGGTTCTTTCGCAGGTTCATTTGGCTCCTCACTTAGTAGTACAATTATTTTTGCAGCTGTTATTGCCCTTTTGTATTTCTTACTAAAAGCCATGTCTGGAAATGGCAAGAATGAAAAATCGCTTGTATTAGCAACCTCTATTATTTGTTTGGCTGTGCCACTCTTAATGGCTGTTCAAAACTGGGATGATCATGATCGCAGCAAAAAAACAATTGCTCCAGATCTGGCAACCAACTATCTTGAAAGTTGCGCACCCAACGCCATTTTATTTACAGTAGGTGATAACGATACGTATCCGCTTTGGTATGCACAGGAAGTAAAAGGTATTCGCCCCGATGTGCGAGTTATCAATACAAGTTTATTAGGAACCGATTGGTATATCAATCAGCTTCGTTATAAAGTAAACGAAAGTGATGTGATCGATGTGATTTGGAATGAAGATCAAATTGCCGGCGACAAACGCAATGTAACCTATCATATTCCGGTGTCACAAACGGATACTGCGTATTATGACCTGTACACCATGATGAAAGATCAGGTAGGCAGCGATGCAGAAAGCAAAATGTATCGTTCACAGGGTGGCGAACTCATCAACTATTTCCCTGCTAATCGTTTTAAAGTACCGGTTGATCCGAACATTGTTCGCCAAAACGGAACTGTAACGGCAAAAGACAGTGTGTTGAGTGAAATGCGTTTTACTGTTCCAAAAAGTTACCTCTTCAAAAACGACGCAGCGATCCTCAACATTATTGCTGCTAATAAATGGAAGCGTCCGATCTACTTTACGCAACCCTATCAGCTTGGCTTTGATGAGTTTTTGCGCCAGGATGGTTTAACCTTCCGTTTGGTACCTGTACCAAATGCAAGAGGCACAGCAAATGTTGACTGGATGTTTGATAAGGTGATGAACAAGTTCAAATATGGCGGTGCGCAAAAAGAGAATGTTTATTTTGATGAAGAGAACCGCAGGCATATGGTGAACATCCGTAATGCACATACCGTTCTTGCAATGAACCTGATCGCTGCAGGACGTAAAGAAGATGCGAAGAAAGTGTTGCAACGTGCCGATCAGATGATGAAAGATAAGAATGTGCCTTATGCTATGGCATCACGTTATGGTAACGATCATAACGAGAAGAGTTTCTATTTTGCTGTAACTGCTTTCCAGGCAGGTGATCTTGAATTAGGAAAGCGTATTATGGAAGCAGTGAAAAAAGATGCACAACAGCAAATGGCATTCTACGAATCTATTACAAGTGCTGATGGTGCAACACCATCGGAATACGAATACCAAATGGCAAAACAATTGGTTGAAGGAATTGACAATGCGTTAAAGCAATACACACAGGCGGGCGGAACAGCTCCGCAAGACACACTTCAAAATAAAGAAGTACCGCAAACAATCAAAAACACAACAGATTCGCAGAAATAAAAAATAAACCCCCGAAATTTTCGGGGGTTTATTTTTAGCTATTGTTGTTTATTCTTCCTGTATTCATTCTCCACGCTTTGGACAACCGAGACAGCATACTTTACAAACTTAGTGCTTTGCAAGTCGATCTGTTTGTTGAGAGAGCGATACATGCCTGTTGAAGTAATGGCTACCCGTTGAAATTTTATCACTTCACTAATATCGCTGCTGAGTTTTGGTTCAAGACTTGTTCTGGAGCTGGGAATATAGATCCACCCAAACGGAACTGCAAATCCGGTTGCAATGAGTGTAGCGGCTGTTCCAATACCGGCTAAGCTGATGGCTGTACCGATCAGATTTTCTTTACGGCCAATAAATTTCACCTTCGCTACTTTAATATGGCAGTTGGTTGTTTGCACACCACTGTTCAGCGACAATTTGAACGGATGCTCTTCCGTATTATACACCTCCACAAACTTGGTCATTTTTTGCAGCAGCGCCTGTTTGTATTCGTATTGTTGAATAAGGCGCAGGTCCAGTTCAAGATGCAGGGTATCGATCGATGCAGTTGGCTTCAGCAGCATTTTTTGCTGCCTGCAGGAGCTGAATAGAAGAATTCCAAGGAAAGCGAAAATGACAAAATGGGTGTGCTTCAACATGAATATGTGTTTTTTCTGCCGGTAAATTAAGAAAACACCGGAAAATATGTCAAGAACTTTTCGGGTTCAGTTTTTGTTATCTCTCCTGAAGTTAACATTGGCCACAAAGCCGGTAACTGATTTTAAAGTAAATTGTATACTATGATAGGACACTTCTTTTCCAAATACGATCCATCAGAAAACAGTAAATCAAAGTTTGAGCAATTGCTCGATCTGTTTACACAATTGTTGACTTATACCAGTGGTGATGTAACAGAAGCAATGGATTGGCTGAATCAACTCGACCGTAAATTTCAACTTACCAACGATGAATATGGCATGGGCGATTTTATTGAAGAGCTGAAAGAGAAAGGTTATCTCGAAGAAAACCAGATCACCGGACAATTCAATATCACCTCCAAAACAGAACAAACTATTCGTCGGCAATCGCTGGAAGAAATTTTCGGCAAACTCAAAAAAACAAAACAAGGCAATCATACAACGTTTAAGCCGGGCATGGGCGATGAGATCAATCCTGAAACAAGGCCCTTCCAGTTTGGTGATACATTGGAGCAAATTGATTTTACAAGTTCTATCCGCAATGCACAGATCAACCATGGTATTGATAGTTTTCAGATGCGGGAAGATGATCTGGAAATTCGTGAAACAGATTTCAAAACACAAACATCTACTGTGCTGATGATCGATATTTCACATTCAATGATCTTGTATGGTGAAGACAGAATTACGCCGGCAAAAAAAGTAGCAATGGCGCTGAGTGAATTGATTACCACACGTTATCCGAAAGATACACTGGACATTGTGGTGTTTGGAAATGATGCATGGTCGATCGAAGTAAAAGATTTACCGTATTTGCAGGTAGGTCCTTATCATACCAACACTGTTGCAGGACTTGAATTGGCCATGGAGATTTTACGCCGTCGAAAAAATCCGAACAAACAGATCTTCATGATCACCGATGGTAAGCCAACCTGTTTGAAGATCGGTAAGAAATATTATAAAAATAGTTTTGGCTTAGATCGTAAAGTGGTGAACCGTTGTATCAATCTGGCGGCACAATGTAAAAAACTGAAAATACCCATTACTACGTTTATGATCGCAACCGATCCTTATCTGCAACGTTTTGTACAGGAGTTTACAGAAACCAATCATGGCAAAGCATTCTTTGCATCGCTGGATAAACTGGGAGCATTTATTTTTAAGGATTTTGAAAGCGGTAAGAGGAAGACAGTTTACTAGTCAGAACCATGATTTGGGTGGATTTGGAAGATGAAGAAGAGAAGTATACAGAATAGAGTAGCTACGCTTTTTATATAACCTAAGAATTACCTGAATGATGGCGCAACCAGACTATAAATACAAAGAGATAACAGAGAAAATCATTGGTGCAGCAATGAAAGTTCATTCAGCTCTCGGCAACGGGTTTCAGGAAGTAATTTATCAACGGGCGTTGGAAATTGAGTTGGCAGATTCCGGTGTGCAATTTAAGCGGGAGTTGGAAATGCCAATATTTTATAAGGGTATCGAAATAGGAATGAGGCGAGTTGACTTTTTCATTGAGGAGAAAATTATGGTAGAATTAAAAGCAATCATTCAGTTAGAAAATGTTCATTTAGCTCAAGCAAAAAATTATCTTGAAGCATATAATGTTCAGGTTGGGTTACTCATCAATTTTGGCAGCATCAGCTTGCAATTCAAAAGACTTGAAAATTCAAAATACGTATCAATCAATAATCAAAATAATCAATAAAATCCACCCAAATCATGGTTCAGACACTAGGTGAATTAAAGAAAAGCGGCTATCAATCAAAGAGTATCAAAGAAGAAGTGCGGCAAAATTTAATTGCCAAGCTTCAGCAAAACGAAAATGTATTTCATGGCATATTGGGTTATGAAGATTCAGTAATCCCTGATGTTGAGCGTGCTTTATTATCACGTCACAACATTTTGTTTCTTGGCTTGCGTGGACAGGCAAAAACAAGAATGGCCCGTTTGATGACGGAGTTACTCGATGAATATATTCCCGTTGTTGCAGGTAGTGAAGTAAATGATGATCCGTTTCATCCCATTTCTCATTTTGCAAAAGAATTAATTGCAGAGAAAGGTGATGCAACGCCGATTGAGTGGATCCATCGTTCAAAACGTTATGGCGAAAAATTAGCAACGCCTGATGTAAGTGTGGCCGATCTTATTGGTGATATTGATCCCATCAAAGCTGCGAATCTGAAATTGAGTTTTGCAGATGAACGGGTGATCCATTACGGCATTATTCCACGCAGCAACCGTTCGGTGTTTGTGATCAATGAAATTCCCGATCTGCAGGCACGCATCCAGGTTTCGTTGTTCAACATTTTGGAAGAAGGCGATGTGCAGATACGTGGTTTTAAATTACGTTTACCACTAGACATTCTGTTTGTGTTTACAGCCAACCCGGAAGATTATACCAACCGTGGATCAATTGTAACGCCGTTGAAAGATCGTATCGAAAGCCAGATCCTCACACACTATCCAAAAACAATTGATGTAGGATTGGCGATCACGGAACAGGAAGCAGCCATTCATCCGGAGCAATCGAAGAAAGTAGAGATCGGCGATTTGATGAAACGCATTATTGAGCAAGTTGCGTTTGAAGCAAGAAACAGTGAGTACGTCGATAAGAAGAGTGGTGTGAGTGCGAGGTTAACGATCTCTGCGTATGAAAATGCAGTGAGTACGGCAGAGCTTCGTGCCATTCAGAATAAAGAAAAACAAACACAAGTGTGGATGAGTGATTTGATCGGTGTAATTCCGTCGATCACCGGAAAAATTGAATTAGTATATGAAGGCGAACAGGAAGGTCCATACCAGGTGGCGTTTCATTTGTTGGATAAAGCCATCCGTACGCAGTTTCTGCAATACTTTCCCAACCCCGAGCAAATTAAAAAACGCAGAGGCGAAGCGGCAACCGATAATCCTTATAAATCAATTAGCAATTGGTTCGACAAAGGCAATCAGTTAAGCTTATTGATGAATACAAAAGATGAAGCAAAAATTCAGCAGTTGTACAGTGTTGATGGATTGTATCCGCTTGTGAAAAAATATTTCAAAGGTGCCAATGAAAAACAGTCAGCGCTTTTAATGGAGTTTGTACTGCATGGGTTGGCTGCTTATTCCATCATCAGTAAAAAAGTAGTGGAAGGACGTATTGAATTCAATGATCTGATGGGAAGTATCATTAATCTGAATACAAAGGGCGGCGAAGAAGAGGAAGATTTTGATAGCGACGATTTAAATTAATAGAAAAGGGCGATACAATTTTGTGTCGCCTTTTTTAGTTACATAGCTGCAGGATCCTGATTCAACACCACACAAATACTGTTGTACAAGTGCGGGTATTGCTCCTTTAAAGCAATAGGCTTTTCAAAAAACAATTCAACAGATGTTGCCCAGAATTCATTTTTATTGCTGAGTGCATTTGCATCAAATAGATTGCTGGTCTTATTTTTTTCAGCGTTCAATACTTCATCATCAACCCGATCGTAGTGCTCAAAATCTTCTTTGAAAGCATTGCTGCGATTGGGTTTGCGGAACAGGTATTGCACCTGGAGCGCATGTGCCATTTCATGCAAGCCCACATTCTTTCCGTCGGTAGGTTGTTGATAATCTTCCAGAAAATGTTTCCACGAAAGTGTGATCGATCTTCCCTGCACATTTCCCATCAATACCCGCAGCGGATCGTAAGCAATGTATTCTTCCGGATGAATAATGATGTTTGAAAAATGCGGGAGTAAATAATCCCGTAACCCAAATGTGATCTGTATAGCAGCAGCCGAAACAAGAATCGGCATTTCCCGATATCCTTTCGGCGAATAAATATAAAAATCTTTGCTGCGGATAAAGCGCTGCACCCGCTCTGTAAACAACAGTTGATCTTCAATGCCCAGTTTTTGAAAGTAGGGATTGTACTTTTTACAAACACGGTGAATTTCTTCGGTGCTGAATTTCAATGTGCGGCCGGGATAGGTATGGCAGGTAATACCTCCTTCTAATTCGTTGGTGGAAATAGTTGCTGCAGTTTCCGGCTCTGCATTGTGTTTCCACATTTGGCGGAAAACAACGATGCCGATAAAAATAAAAAAAAGAATAACAGGCACGGGAATTTCATCATCGGCATAATTATCTTCTACATCAACTGCTCCCGGCGGTTCAACCAACGTAAATGCATTGTAAAACGAATCAACTAAGTATTGTTGCTCCGGACTGCCTTTCAACGAATCGGGCAATGCATTGTATTCTTCCAATGAATATACAGTGAAAGTGGAGTCTTTAAAGGTAAGCTTAACAGATACAGAATCTTGCGGCATGCTTATTCTTCAGTTAACTGATCGTTGTCTTCGTCTTCCAGCAAATTAATATTTACATCCGTGCCGGCAATACCTTCAACCGAACCACGGATATGTGCTGCATTGAGCAATACTTTTTCTAATTGCTTTTCCCGTTGCTTCCATAATTTTTCCATCGCATCACGTTCTTTCTGAATAGACATTTTCATACTCATAAAACCTTCACGTATGGCTTTCCATTGCTCTGCAAATTCGTTACCGGTTAAGTAGTCGTAGAGCATGTGCATTTTTTCACCTTTGTTTTCCTGACCGGTGGTAGCTTGTGCAATGCGTACAATTCCATCCCGCAACACGTAGGTGAGCGCTTTTACTTCAGCAAAGCTGCAAACCCATACACCATCTTTTTCACCAAACCGATCCATTCCTTTCGGCATTGCCTGTGTTACAATTACAGCAACAACAGCAGCCTGGCTGCGCATATCAGCTTTTAACTTTTCGATCCATTGATCTGAAAAATCTTTGGTGCGTTTACTCTCAAAAATGATTTTGCCACATTCCTGTCCGAATTTATTCCGGACAACCAAGATACAATCAGCGCCTTTCACTCCTTTACCTACTTCTTCAATACTATCGTACGGAAACGACTGGCGCAACAGATCTTCCAGTATCAACTCCTGCGCTTCACCCTGCAATTGCATAGAGCCCTGCTCCGATTTGCGTTTCATTTCATCCACCAGCTTCTTCTGTGCTTCCAGTTTTTCTTCCAGCTCTCTGTTCTTGAGTTGATATTCTGTTTCACGCAACGAAATTTTTTCTGCTTCTTCTTTGCGAATTACTTCGGCTAACTTATTCCGTTCTTCCAATAACATTTTCTGTAATTGCAAGTCAAGTTCCTGTTCTTTGGAAAGCAGTGCCTGCTCTTTTTTCAGAAATTCAATTTCTTTTTCACGTGCCAGCTTTAATTTTTCCTGCGTGTCTTTATTATTTTCTTCCAGCATCCGGAGTTTATTTTCAAAATCAGATGCAATGGATTTGCGTATGGTTTCTTCGGTTTGTTGTTGTGTTTTCTTTTTTTCTTCCATCAACTGCATATCAAATTTCTGCTGCTGTTGTTTTTGCCACTCTGCCATTTTACTACGCAGCTCTTTCTGCACTTCCTCACGGATGCTGTCGGTAGGCTCAAATTCGTGTCCACAGTTCGGGCATTTTATTTCGGTTGACATGTGTTGTTTCTTTTTGCAAGTTTACGTTAATCGCTTTAAGGTTTGCGTCAATGAAAAATCTTTTTGTGTAGTGAGCAGATACATCCCAACATCGGCGATCATTTTCAGTACAAGAAAAATAAGACTGCCGGCAATTCCCAGAAAAGAAGGCAGGAGTATTACCAGATGCATCGGTACAATCCGGAGATAGGGAGTCATAAACATCTTTCCTACGTTTACTTTTTCAGTTTCGGGTTTTCTTTTTTTACGGATCAGCTGAATGGTACTTTCTGCCAAAAAAATACCTGCACTAATGAGTATGATTTTTCCGTTCGCTCCCTTGAGGTTACTGGTTAAAAGAAAAATGGCATATACAAAATGAAAGAACCCGAAGTGAAACAGAAAGAACCAGGCAGCACATCCCATATTACTTTTTGTAACCGGCTGGTTGTTCATTTTCATACTGCTTTCATCGGGATTTTTTACGGTCATCAGATCAATGAAATTAAAAAAACCGATGAGGATGCTTTGCAGCCAGTAGATCCAGATAATAGTATTGAATTCGTCGGGCTGTTGCAGGTAATAGTAAATCAGATAACTATTCATCAGCACTAAAAACCAGAGGCCGGGGTCTTTGGAGATACGTTGCAGCAAGTTTGGTAATTTTCACTCAAATTAATGAACTCCTGTTAGAAAGAAAGCATGATTTCACTCTATTTACTAACAGTTAAATCGTACCTTTAAGCCGTTAAAAAATTTCAACCACAACCTACTCATTTACGGGAGACGCCACCTGTTTTTGAATATCTTATTTACATGCAATCCATAGCAGATTCACAGCTTTTCCAAACCATCTTTGATCATGCCAGCATCGGAATTATTGTAGTGGATGAAAAAGCTGAAATTATTTCTATCAATCGGTTTGCTTTACATCAGTTTGGTTATGCGGAACGGGAAGAAGTTTTTGGCAAGAAAATCGAAATGTTGATTCCCGCCCGTTTTCATCACCGGCATGAAAAACACAGAGATGGTTATTTGCACGATCCGAAGAACCGGCCAATGGGTATTGGTTTGGATCTGTTTGCAGTTAAAAAAGACGGCAGTGAATTTCCGGTGGAGATCAGCCTTGGAAATTACTTTATTGAAGGAAATAAATTTGTAGTGGCATTTGTGAATGATATTACGTTACGCAAAGAAGCCGAAAATGTGATCATTCGTTTAAATGAAGAGCTGGAGCAGAAAGTAGAAGACCGAACCATCTCTTTGCAGGAAACAGTTGGTAAATTGAATGAGCAGATCAGGGAAACAGAAGAAAAGGATAAAGAGCTTCGGGCAGCCCTGGACAAAGAAAAAGAACTGGGTGAATTGAAGTCGAGATTTGTTTCCGTTGCATCGCATGAGTTTCGTACTCCGCTCAGTACAGTTCTATCAAGTGTGTACCTGCTGCAGAAATATACCAATACAGAGGATCAACCCAAGCGGGAAAAGCATATTCAACGCATCATTTCATCGGTTAATCTGCTTACAGATATACTCAACGACTTTTTGAGTGTAGGAAAAATTGAAGAAGGAAAAATACAGGCACGGTACAGCCGCTTTGATCTCAAGAAAAATATGACCGACACCATTGCTGAAATGCAGAGTGTAAGTAAGGCCGGTCAGCAGATCAAATATGAACACAGTGGCGAAACGGAAGTGGAGCTTGATCCCGGCATGTTCAAACATATCAGTTTAAATTTGCTATCGAATGCTATTAAATTTTCACCGGAGAATGCAGTAATTGAAATTCACTCGGCTGTAGCGCCAACGAAAATTGAACTGCGGGTGAAAGACAGCGGTATTGGAATTTCAAAAGAGGATCAGGCACATTTGTTTGAACGTTTTTTCAGGGCCACCAACGCCATCAATATACAGGGTACGGGTTTGGGCCTGCATATTGTGTCGAAATATGCAGAATTGATGAACGGACGTATTTTCTGTAAGAGCGAAATGGAGAAAGGAACAGAATTTACCATAACTTTTCAGAAGTAACAGCACCTCATAAACAACCAAGACGCAGCACATGGACTTTTTTCAGAGACGAACCATGTGGTTTTAAACGAAATGAACACATGAAAAAAATTCTTTTAATCGAAGACAACGACGACATCAGGGAAAATACCGCTGAGATATTGGAACTGGCAAATTACAAAGTAGTAACAGCGCCCAATGGCAAGCTGGGAATTGAAACAGCTCTTGCTGAACAACCCGATCTGATCGTATGCGATATCATGATGCCGGTATTGGATGGATACGGCGTGTTGCATACACTGCACAAAAACGAATCGGTAAAAAATATTCCCTTTATTTTTCTAACGGCGAAGACTGAACGAAGTGATCTGCGACGTGGAATGGAATTAGGTGCCGACGATTATATTACCAAACCTTTCAGCGGAACAGAATTACTGAATGCCATTGAAGGACGGTTGAAAAAAGCGGATCTGCTGAAAGAAGAATATACATCGGGTTTGGATGGGATGAGTAAACTGTTGGCGGCAAGCGGATCGAAAGATGCGTTGGAATCGTTAACAACCGACCGTGACATCAATAAATACAAAAAGAAGCAAACAGTTTATAACGAAGGCAACCGTGCCGCCCGTTTGTTTTATGTGGTGAAGGGAAAAGTAAAAACATTTAAAACCAACGATGATGGTAAAGAACTTGTTGTTGGTTTGTATAACGAAGGAGATTTTTTAGGATATGTAGCGTTGCTCGAAGGCGGCTCGTACAAAGAAACCGCTGAAGCAATGGAAGACAGTGAGCTGGCCATTATTCCCAAGGCTGATTTTGATGAACTGATGCACAGCAACAGTCAGGTGTCGCAAAAATTTATTCAACTGCTGGCAAGGAATGTGGCGGAGAAAGAAGATCATCTGTTAGGGCTTGCTTACAATTCATTGCGTAAAAAAGTAGCGGATGCGTTGATCAGTCTGCAGAAAAAATACCAAACGGGCGAAGGTCATTTCTCCATTAACATCAGTCGTGAAAACCTGGCGAGTATAGCCGGTACAGCTACTGAATCACTTATTCGAACATTGGGCGATTTCCGTTCCGAAAAATTAATTGATATTAAAGACGGACATATTGTGATTCTTAATGAGAAGAAGCTGGAGAATTTACTGAACTAAAGAATACTAAAATAAAGAACGGCATCTTTTACACAATTGTGTGGAAGATGCCGTTTTCGTTCCGGTTGTTTTTTTATAAACTTTCTGCCAAATAAAAATTAAAATCGGATTTCAGTTTGCTGAATTGACGTTCTACAATTTCCATATCCTTCTGCATCTTTTTTAATTTCTTCTGCAGATCTTTCAACATAGTTCCATCCTCGCCACTTTCTTTTGTTAATAAATGATCCAGTTCCTGAATATCCTGACGCAGCATATTCACCGTGTCATCTTCAGCAACAAATTTGTTCTGAAAATATTCAGCACGTTCCAGGAATTGCTCATCCGTATCGTGTTGCAGTACCTGCGACAGGCGATTCTTTAAATGATTGTTCTCCTGCTGAATAAAATGCAGGTAACGTTTCCACGTATCTGTTTCGTGACGATACTGTAAATATTTTTTATTGTGCGCCATAACGATTGTGATCATTGTATTTCAGTGTGAACAAATGAGTCTCACTAAGAAGCAAAACTATATTTTGCAAGAGCCGTTGTAAAGAACTGCCATCAATTTCACGGCTGATACCTGTCATATACATGATTTTGGTCAGTGACATGTTACAGGTGTTGCGCCCGGGCCTGCCATAACCGGGCTGATGAAAGGAATACCAAGGTTCATACCACGCAGGATCAGCAGCACAGCCATAGCGGTCATCAGATAAGGAACAGCCTTCCGGATGGTCGATCGTACAGAGAACGAAAGACGATGCCCAACAATGGTTAACAACATCATCATTGGAAAAGTACCGGTTCCAAAAGCCGTCATGAACAATACGCTGTTTTGTACTTCATGAAAATTTAAGGAAGCGGCCAGTGCTACATACACCATTCCGCAGGGTAACAATCCATTGATCATTCCAAATAAAAAGAAGACTTCTTTCTTGTCGGTTTGCAGTAAACGGATCATCAGTTGTTGAATGGTTGAATGCAGTTTGGTGATCCATGTTGGTTGCCATGTTTTACGCAACACATAATAGTGAACAATGAATGCAAGGATCACTGCGCCGGTGATGATGGACAACCATTGTTGCAAACCGGCAATGTAAAGGCCACGACCTGCAAGCCCAAACGCAACACCAAACAATGCATAGGTAACAATGCGTCCCGCATTATACATCAATGCAGCAAAGCGTTGTTGCCAAACAGGTAAGTGCTGTACGGGCAATGCAAGAGCAAGTGGTCCACACATGCCAATGCAATGCAGGCTGCTGAATGCACCTAGTACTAAACCTCCTGTAATTGCTTCTGTTATCATTTGATCGTGATGCGTTGTTCGGTATAATAAGTTTGATCATTTGCTTTCCACCTGATCTTCGCCAGGTATCCGGCTGCTGCAATTGTTTTGGTAGAGATGAATTGTTTTCCTTCTTCATTCACTGTTAAAACAAGTTTGCGGTCATTCTTATCTTCTGAAGGACAGTAAAGCCAGATAGTACCGGTTACTGTTTGCTGTTTCATTTCTTCCGGTAATTGAATGATGAGTTGATCGTTTACCTGTTGAATGGATACTGCAGTGCTGAGTTGATTTGCCTTATTGGTGCCATCAATCACTTCCTGGTAAGCCAATTCATCTTTGTAATATTCTTTGGTTACTAATTGAAAATCGGTATTCACTGCTTTGTATACCATCACAAAAATGAACACTACAAAAGCAGAAAATGCGAGTGTTAGTTTATGTCCCCAGTTAAATGTCATATCAATTCGTTTTTAATTGTTACTGTAAAGTGGTCCGAGGAAACTTGTTTTCACCACGTCAATTTTTTTATCGCCCTGATAAAGCCCTATCTGCAAAACAGTTTTCCGTTGTGTGATTCGGCTTTTCGGTAGCGTAATAAAAAAGGAGCCCGCACCTTGTCCTTCTTTCTGCACATGAATGTTATTACCAACCAACTGTACCGTGCCGTTTGCATCTTCGAGTTTTACGGTGAGTGGAATATCTTCCACCGTTTTATTTACTACTTTAATATTGTAAAGATTCGAAACACTGTCGGTCCCTTTTTCCTGAAAGAGTAAACCCGGTGTACGCATTACGGTAGCCGTAATATCTTTTCTGGTTACAAGTAAAGTGGTTAACAAACCCGTTAAGACGATCAGCAACGCCGTGTACATTTTCATTCGACGTGTATAACGCAGCTTTTCATGATTGGCAATGCCGTTCTCACTCGCATACCGTACCAATCCTTTTGCAAGACCTACACTTTCCATCATGTGATCGCATGCATCAATACAAGCCGTACAACCCACACATTCCATTTGTGTACCGTTGCGGATATCAATACCTGTAGGGCAAACCTTTACACATTGAAAACAATCGATACAATCGCCTGCTGTGCGCACTTCACTTTTATTGATTTTTTTGCGCTCTTCACCACGCTTGTAATCGTATGCAACAACCATCGAATTTTTATCAAGCAATACACCTTGCAATCGACCGTATGGACAGATGACTGTACAAACCTGTTCCCGGAAGAATGCATACACTGCATAAAACACAAAGGAGAACACCATAAGCGAAGCGATGGTGCCAATGTTTGCAGAAGGCTGCTGGATCATAACCCACAGCTCCTTTACTCCAATGATGTAGGCAAGAAATAAATTCGCAATGATAAATGCCAGTAGATAAAAAACAATATGCTTTGAAGATTTCCGAATAATTTTTTCTGTTGTCCACGGACCTGCTGCCAGTAATTTTTGATGTGCAGCATCTCCTTCAATAATGTATTCGATTTTGCGGAATAGCATTTCCATAAAGATGGTTTGCGGGCAAACCCATCCGCAGAATAAACGACCGAACGCAGCGGTAAACAAAATGATGAACACAATGAATGTGATCATGATGATACCGAAGATGAAAAAATCCTGTGGCCAGAATACTTTTCCGAAAATGATAAACTTTGCTTTTACCACATTGAACAGAAAGAGCGGACGTCCGTTGATATGAATAAACGGAAGCGCTACAAACAATGCAAAGAAGAACCAACTTACATAGCTGCGGATAGAGTAGAATTTTCCTTTCGGTTTTTGCGCAAAGATCCATTTGCGTTTTCCCTTCGCATCTACGGTTGCGATCCTGTCACGGAATGATTGTTCTTCTTGTTTTTGTTCTTTATTCATGATAGTTCCCGTCAACGATCAATTAATTCGTTGCTGTACTTACTGTTGCTGTTGAATCTGCTTTTGGTGCTGCTTCTTTGTATAATTCGCCTTGTTGTTCTTTTGGATTCGGGGGTTTGGTGCCGTGCAGTGATTTGATAAAGCTGGCCAGTTGTGCAATTTGCACCGGTGAGTAATCATCCTGCCAGCTCTTCATTCCTTTTTCAGGCTTACCGTATTTGATCGTTTTGAAAATATCACTCATACTTCCACCGTTGATCCAGTAATCATCCGTTAAGTTGGGGCCTACACCACCTTGTCCTTCTTTTCCATGACAAGCTGCACACATTTGTACAAAATTATTTTTACCAGCATCTAATGCAGTTGGTTCATTCAAAAACACAACGGTATTTTCATCTACATTGCTGGCCGTTTTTGCGAGATAAGCTGCTTTTTGTACTTCAGCTTTCTGCATGGCAATTTCAAACTCCTGTTTGCTCAATGGTGCAGTTTCAGCAATATGGTAACGCCAGATATAAATTGCAGCAACGAGTATGCTTACATAAAAACCATACAACCACCAGGGTGGTAAACGGTTGTCCAGTTCACGGATGCCATCATAATCGTGTCCCAGATCAATATCAGTTTCTTGCTCAATTGGTTTTAACTTATTGAACTTATCCCAGAATTCTTTGAATGAAAATGTTTTCTTCTCCGCTGCATCCACTGCTGCAACAACTGCTTTTTCTTTTGCCAGAAAACTTTTTACAAACAATCCCAGTACAATGATTACCAGCAATTCTATAATAATGACGGTTGCTAATAACCAAAACGTAGTGGCAGACAAACCACCAATAGAAGTTGGTGCTGCAGCAACGGCCGCTTCTTCTTGTGCTATGCTCATCAATGGAGAAAGAAGCAATAAGATGATGACGATTGTTGTTGGAATGGTCGTATCGGTTTTCTTTTTTTCTTTTTCAAGAAACAATCCTGCGGTGCCCAACACTACATTGGCCAGTAACCCGATCACCAATAACAATACAAGAATAACAGCCAGCATGGTTAATGCCAGTGGATTATCCCAGATAGATGGAGGAGGTGCACTTGATGTTTGTTGTGCTGAAGCCATTGCGCCTGTAAGCAAGAAGGGAAGGAGCAACAGGATTCGTAGGAAATAGTTTTTAGCAGACTGTGGTTTATATGTGAACATAACTCTGTTGTTTTGATTGTTTAATCCAATGGAATACGACTGCGTTCATTCATTTCTTTCTTACTTGCACGCATCACATAAATAAACACAGCACAGAAGAAAATAAAGAAGATGAGAAACGAGCTTAAGCCGTAAACGCTTACGTTGCTGATCTTTTCGAGGTAGTTGATAAATTTCATTGTTGTATGATTTGATGTACAGGGCCTTGCAGCCCTGGACAATTTTTTTTATTCAGCCGAAGCAGTTTCTGTTTTCTTTTCTGCTTTAATGTCTTTACCTAACCGTTGCAGATAAGCGATCAATGCAATGATCTCTTTGTTCGCCGGTGTTTCGATCTTATCCATTTTTAAACTGATGCGGATGCTGTTGGCTTGCGTCATCAGATCTTTGTTGGCTTGTTGATCGTATCCTTTTGCATACGGCACACCGAGTGTTTGCATGGCTCTTATCTTGGCAGGAGTTGATGCTGTATCAAGATTGTTATCCAGTAACCAGCCATAGCGTGGCATAATGGAGCCGGGCGACATCAACGATGGCTCCATCATATGATTATAATGCCAGCTGTCGGGATATTTTCCACCGAGTCGTGCAAGATCTGGTCCTGTACGTTTACTTCCCCACTGGAACGGATGATCATAGATAAATTCACCCGCTTTGGAATATTCACCATAGCGTGCCACTTCATCACGGAACGGACGCACCATTTGTGAGTGACAGGTATAACAACCTTCACGTATATAAATATCACGACCCTGCAGTTCAAGTGCAGTGTATGGTTTTACACTGGTGATGGTTGGTATGTTTGATTTGATGAGGAACGTAGGAACTAATTCAAGAATACCACCAATGGCAACTACGATCAAACTGAATACTAATAACGTTGCCGGTCTGCGTTCGATCCAACGGTGCCAGTATTCTTTTACATGCGATGTTTCTTTTACCAATGGTGCCGCTTCCGCATCTTCGTTTGGAATAAAAGTTCCTTGTTTGGCTGTTTTGTATAAGTTGTACACCATCATGAATGCACCAATGAGGTAGAGTGTACCACCAACGCTGCGTGTGATATACATGGGGATGATACTGGTAACAGTTTCCAGGAACTGGAATTTTAATTGACCTGATTCAGTAAACGTCTTCCACATATCGGCTTGTGCAAAACCTGCCCAGTATAATGGAATCGCATAGATCACAATACCAATGGTGCCTAACCAAAAGTGATTAGTGGCTAATTTTTTTGAATACAATGTCGTTCCCCACATTCTTGGAATAAGCCAGTACAACATACCAAAGGCCATGAAACCATTCCATCCTAGTCCGCCAATATGAACGTGCCCGATCACCCAATCAGTAAAGTGTGCAATGGCATTCACGCTCTTCAAACTCATCATCGGTCCTTCAAACGTTGCCATACCATAACAGGTAACGGCTACTACAAAAAATTTCAACACCGGTTCTTCACGTACTTTATCCCATGCACCACGCAGTGTAAACAAACCATTGAGCATACCGCCCCAACTCGGAGCAATCAACATAACGCTAAACACAACGCCAAGTGATTGTGCCCAGTCTGGCAGGGCGGTATACAACAAATGGTGCGGGCCCGCCCATATATAAATAAAAATGAGGGCCCAGAAGTGGATGATGGATAAACGATATGAGTAAACGGGTCTGTTTGCAGCTTTGGGTAAGAAGTAATACATCAAACCGAGGATCGGCGTTGTTAAAAAGAATGCAACGGCATTGTGCCCATACCACCATTGTACCAACGCATCCTGCACACCTGCATACCAGCTGTAACTTTTAAACAGCGATACAGGAATTTCAAATGAGTTCACAATGTGCAGCATAGCAACCGTGATCCATGTTGCGATGTAAAACCAGATAGCAACATATAAATGACGTTCTCTTCTTTTGAAAATAGTACCAAACATATTTACACCAAACACTACCCACACTAATGTGATCATGATGTCGATAGGCCATTCTAACTCCGCATATTCTTTACCGGTAGTAAAACCAAGAAAGAGTGTAACGGCTGCGGCAACAATGATCGATTGCCATCCCCAGAAATGGATCCAGCTTAATTTATCGCTGAACATGCGTGCCTTACACAAGCGTTGGAGTGAATAATAAATACCAGTAAACATACAGTTGCCAACAAATGCAAAAATGATGGCGTTGGTATGAATGGGACGAAGGCGGCCAAACGTTGTACCCGGATAATCGAGTGATGCAGCGGGCAAATAAAACTGAATGGCTACCCATAAACCGGCGGTCATACCTACCAGGCCCCAGATGGCGGTTGCATTGGCAAAGTATTTTACGATCTTGTTGTCGTACTGAAATTTTTCGAGTTGCATAATATCTGTTTGTCTATGGTTTAGAGTTGGTCTTTTCTACGGACGTGGTCTTGGTTGTTGTTTTGGATGAAGGCTTGTCATCAAATAAAATGCGCAGCGGTGGCGATGTTTCATCGTCGTACTGCCCGCTTTTCACGCTCCACAGAAATGCGCCGAGGAAAAGTGCGGCCACTGATACACTGGCGATTAGTAATAAAATGATGACGCTCATATGAGTATGTTTTCGGGTGTAAAACTATTGGCGAGTACGGACGCAGAACCTGACGCAAATCAGAGAAAGGGTTGACATTCATCAAACCCATGATGACTTTGGTCAGCTTTTTTAATTCAAATGGAGACGACGGGCATACAACGAGGAAGCCCCGAAGGTTAAGAGGATGATGCTGATGGAACTGGACGGCATCAGGATCGCTGCCACTAATGGAGATAAGATTCCCTGCAACGCAAAACTCAGCCCAACAATATTGTAGAGGATCGACAGGACGAAACTTGCGATCACCACTTTTTTATTGGCTTTGGTAAACAGGAGATAGGAGGAGAGGCGTCTTAATTTATCTGCTTCCAGAATACCATCGCTGGCAGGTGTAAAGTTGTTGGTGCTTTCGGTTACAGCAATACCGGCATCGCTTTGTTTCAAAGCGCCTGCATCGTTCAACCCATCACCGATCATGATCACTTTATGGCCATTTTCCTGTAAGCGTTTTATATAACGGAGTTTATCTTCCGGTTTTTGATAGAAATGCAATTGCACATCATCCCCCAACTCTTTTTGCAGAATACTTCGTTCACTTTCATTATCGCCGGATAAAATGGAAATGCCGTAATTTTTTTTGAGTTGCAGGATCTGTTTAAAAATTGCAGGGCGGTAATGGTTACGAATGGTATAAAAACCCATCAACTCACCGTCAACCGAAACATACACAGAACTGCCATTGATTTGCCGGGTTACTCTGCCGGTTACAAATTCAGCCGATCCAATTGCAATGATCTGTTGATCAACAATACCGCTGATGCCTTTGCCGGTAAGTTCATGAAACTGTTGCACATTGTACTTTCCATAATGCGCCGCCTGCTTTGCCAGCAGCTTACTCAAAGGATGTGTGCTTTGTGCGGCAAGGGCTGCAATTTGTCCGGTTAATTCAGTGCTGAGATGTTTTCCGGAATAACGAATGTCCTGTTCTTCGGTAGTGGTAAGCGTTCCGGTTTTATCAAATACAATATGATCGGCATTCGCCATTTCTTCAATTGCCTGTGCGTTTCGTAAATAGAATTTGTTATTGCCGAGGATGCGGAGCACGTTGCCATTTGTAAAACTATTGGATAACAACAAGGCGCAAGGGCAGGCAACAATAAGAATGGTGGTAACAACATTCCATGCACGGCCGCCATCGTAAAAGCTCCAGTACAACGCACCGGCTGCCGCCAATGCAAAAACAATCCATGTAAAATAACGGCTGAGTGTATTTACAAACGAAACCTGTTGTGGTTTTTGTTTTTCGTCTTTATTCCACAGGCTGGTTAAATAACTCTGCGCCACTTCTTTCATTACCAGCAATTCGATATTGCCGCCGGTTTGTTTTCCACCTGCATACAACAACTCGCCCATTTCTTTAAGCACAGGAATGGATTCGCCGGTAACAAAACTATAATCGATCAATGCTTTTCCTCTGGTTAGTAATCCATCAACCGGAATCAATTCTTCGTTATGCAGAAGAATGGTATCGCCCACTTTAATGTCGGGTAAGGCGGTTGGAATTTCTTCCTCGTTTTTTAAAACAGTTACAGCAATAGGAAAGTAAGAAGTGTAATCCCGTTCAAACGATAATTGCTGATAAGTTTTTTCCTGCAGCACACGGCCCACCAGCATAAAGAATACAATACCGCTCATGGAATCAAAATAACCACCACCCGTATTGGTGAGTACCTCGTATAAACTTCTGCCAAAGGTCATAATGATAGCGAGTGCAATAGGCGCATCAATGTTCAGAAAATTATGTTTCAAACTTCCCCATGCACTTTGGTAAAAGGGCAGTGAACTGTAGAGCAGAACAGGTAACGATAATATGAGATTGAAATACCGGAAGGTTGACTGCATTTCTTTTTCAATGCCATCCAGTCCCAGGTATTCCGGAAAACTCATGAGCATGATGTTGGCAAAACAAAATCCTGCCACACCCAATTGATAAATGAGGCTGCGTTGAATACGTGGTTTTGCCTGTTGCAGATTTTGCAGACTGATGTACGGCTCATAACCAATACTGGTAAGCAATTCTGCAATGCTTCGCAGGGAAGTTGCCCTGTGGTTAAACACGATCGCTACTTCTTTGCTTGTAAAGTTCACACGGGATGAAACTACGGCTGCATTCAACCGATGCAGATTTTCCAACAGCCATAAACACGAACTGCAGTGGATCTGCGGTAAATAAAACGTTACATGCGTTTGTTCATCGTTTCGGAAGGAGATAAGTTGTTGCTGGATCTTGTCATCATCCAGAAAAGAGAATTTGTCTTGCCGGACTGTAATGCGTTGACTGGTGCCGGGGTTTTGATTCAGCTCGTAGTAATCGCACAGATCACTTTGGTTGAGCACCTGATATACGGTTTTGCAACCCTGGCAGCAAAATGTTTTGCCGGCGAGTTGAATTTGTTCGGTGATGCATTCATCACCACAGTGATAACATTTTACAGTTGTATGAGAAGACAAGTCCATAACAGGCTGCAAAATAAACCCGGTGCTGTTGCTGCTTTCTGACCAACGTCAGAAAATGGACTGATCATCCTCATTAAAATAAAAACCCTGCCACAAATCAATTGCGACAGGGCTCGGGTTACAATCCCACCATCGGTGAGACTATTTCACAGCGATATGTTTGCCCGCTGCCAGCTTCTTGGCTTCCTCTTTTTTTGGAAGCATCAGTTTCAATACACCATCTTCATACTTCGCTTCAATTTTTTCTTTGTTCACCTCTTCAGGCAAAGTAAAACTGCGGCTGAAAGAAGAGTAGTTGTATTCTTTTCTTGTGAATTGCTCTTCCTTTTCCTCTTTGCTTACTTCCTTTTCACAACTGATGGTCAGCATGTTTCCTTCTACATCAATGTTGAAGTCTTCTTTCTTCATGCCGGGTACAGCCAATGATACGTTGTAGTCATTTTTATTTTCAAGAATATTTACTGCAGGTACGGTCATTACACGTCCGAAAAATGAACTGCCGTTATCAAACCATTCATTCCATGGTTTAAAAAATTCATCAAATACTGTTGGCAGCATACCGGGTTTTGAAATCGCTCTGGTTGACATATACACCTCCTTGTTTTATGATGAGTAAATAATTTTCACTTGTTTAAAGATAGTTTACTGAGTAGCGGATTTCAAGAACCTGCATCAAGCGAAGTGGTGAGAGTAATCAGCGAAAAATTATTTGAGCATATTATTTCTTCGACATCCACTCCGCTACCTTTTCTTCTGCTTTTTCCACGCCGATCTTTGTAAGTACGGCTGCTATTTGCGAAAGTGAATCAGCTAAAGATGAATCTCCGTTCTGATGTTCTTTTGCAAAAAGATGCGCAAAAATCTGGCCAGCTACGTTCGTTGGCTTCAAACTTTTTTTCACATCCAGCCAGTCGTAACGGATCGCTTTTTCCAGTTCCACTTTTCGTTGCTCCAGTTTTTTTTGCCGGACTTTTAATTGTTTTATGGATCGGATCTTATTCATCTTCGTAGTCATCTTCATCAGTAAATAGTTGCCGCAGTAATGCATTCATAATGGGCAGTTGCAGTATACGATCTTTCAGCAGCCATACAAGCACACCAAGCAACAGGTAAATGCCACCAACAATTAAAAAGCCCCACGACAACGCTCCTGTAATACGAGAAAAAACAAATGCCAAAGCAGTACTGGCGAAAAACAGAAAGGTGATAAAGAACATCGCCACAACAACCGACGCAATCACGGTTGCTAATAGCTTTGAACTTTTTTCAGCTGTATTCAACTTCACCGCATCCATGCGGTTGTTGATATACTCTTTTACATGTTCCGCCAGTTCTTCTGCTTTGACAAATGTTTCTTCCATGTTGCCCGTTTTAAGCTTATGCCATTTCTTCCATCTCTTCACGCACAGCATCTGCTTTGCTGCGGATGTTTACTTTTAAACCACTCATTTTTTCTTTCACAGTGTCAGTAAGTTTTTTTCCACTGTCAGTAATTTTTTTACGGGTGTTCACACCTTTATCTGGCGCAAACAAAATGCCCAGTACGCCACCAGCCACAACACCTGCTGCAGCCGCAATAGCAATTTTTCCAATAGTGTTCATGTAAAAATGTTTGAAGTGAAGAATGATTTTTCTTTCGTTTCTAAGGTAGGATTTACAGCAAGCCATTCCAATGATGCTCATCATGGTTTGCAATGAGAATGGATCATTCTTTTTCGTAACGACCGGTTTTTTCAGAAAGGAGAATGCGGTAGATCACCGGCTTTACACTGTGGCTGCCGCTGCGTAAACGTTCGGCACTTAATTCAGGCGGATGCGCCGTAGTACTGATCTTCAGTTTCAGCATGCGGTCTACAAATAATTTCATGGCATCGTAGCGTTCCCGCTCACCGGTAATTTCCTGGTACGTTCCCCATGCAATTACACTTTTCCAGTTTTTATTGTTTTGTACTTCATCTACTTCAAAGCAAACTTCGGCATTGAGTCGCATCATCTTCACCTTCATTCCTTCCACCGAATGTGCAATAATCGAACGTCCGTCGTACACATAGTTAACAGGTACAACATAGGTTTTACCATTGAAGCTGCAACCTATGCGACCCAGATTAGCACTGTACAGCAGCTCATCTATTTCGGATGTGGTTAATTTTCCCAGCATGGCAACAATCTTTAACGGAAAACCAAAAGTATTCTGTTACTTCTTGTTGAACGATGATGAATGTCAGGCACTGTTTTGATGTTCCTCATTACTACCGGATGAAGCCGGGTAATTCGTCGAAGGCTACTGCTTCAGCATCTGTGAGTAACAGATCTTTTGTTGCAAGGATCAACGATTTGTAAGCGGTATATAATTCACGGTTGTAGTTAATAATGGTGGAGATCTCTGTTTCATTCAGGTGATCGATTGTACCCTGTTTATACAAATGACTCAGTTCCTCTGTATAACCTTTTATTATTTCACGATAAAGAGCAATCAATGCATCGGCATTTGCCGGCGCAGGTTTGTTTGCAGTAAGCACCTCGCCGATGGTTGAAATGAAATGCGCCGTGCGGTTGCGGCTTTCTTCATAATAGGTGAATTTTTTATCGTTCGATGAGTTTTTGAGAATGAGTGCATCATGCCATGCATCTTTCAGACTCTTGGCTGCATACATGCCGTTACGTACCGAAGAAATCAATAATTGAAACCGTGCAGTTTCTTCCGGTTGCATTTGGTTAGCCTGCATCTTCACATAAAACGCAAGTATATCACCGTGCAGGTGTTTAATGAACTCGTATTTTTCTTCCGGCGATTTTTTATAAAATTCATTGCCGTTCTTTTGCTCCGGCTTCAGTTCAAAAATATGCTTGGTATAAGCAATGATGAGTTGCAGAAAATGAGCAGTTTCCTGTTGCATGGCCTGCAGTGCCAGTTCTGTTTCTGCAGGTTTTATTTTGTGAATGAATAATGTTTCATCGCTGTTTTTTGCAAACCGGTTTGATAAAAATTTTCCGAACGGATTCAAAAACGGATAGAACAGTACAATACTGATGATATTCACCAATGTTTGAAACACCACCAATGCAAGTACATGATTTTTGACACCTATGGTTTCGCTGATAAACAATGCAAATGGGTCGAGAAAGAACACAAGGAGAAGTGAGATAATAACATTCATCAAAAAATTTCCGAGTGCTACCTGTTTTTTTGCAGGAATTCCCTTGGCCGATGCCAACAAGAGTTTGATTGTAGTGCCAACCTCAGCACCTAATACAATAGCCATGGCAGGTTCAAGTTCAATAGCGTTTGCATGCAATGCAGCAAGTACCAATGCAATGGTGGCCGAGCTTGCCTGTATAAGTGCGGTGATCAATATGCCGATCAATAAAAACAGTAATACAGGGTATTCATTAAAGCGGCTGAGATCGGTTTGTTGCACCATTGCTTCAACAGCCGTTTTCATAAAATTCAACCCCACAAACAAAAAACTGAAACCAAAAAAGAATTTACTTAGCTGAAACCATTTGCTGTGTTTGTTAAGTAATACCATAGCAATACCGGCAATACCTGTAACGGGCAATGCAAAACTTTCAATGTTGAATTCAAACCCAACAGTTGCTACGATCCAACTGGTGAACGTTGTGCCGATATTACTGCCCAGCATCATCGCCAAACCATTTTGCATTTGAATAATACCGCTGCCAACAAATGCAAGCAACATCAGGTTTACAATACTGCTGCTTTGCAACAACGCAGTAACAATGGCACCTGCACCAATGGCTTTTAATTTATGTTGCGTATGTTTTCGCAGAAATAATTTGAACGGGCGGCCTGCTAAATACTGTAATGCTTCTTCCAGCATATTCATCCCTAACAAAAAGATGGCAACGCCTGCAAGTATTTTCCAGATATCAAACGATACTTCCATGAACAATCAAGGTAATAATTATTCAGTATAAAAAAAGCCGGGCACAAAGCCCGGCAATAACAACCTGGTTCGAAGCAATTCAGCTCATCACCGTATTCAGGTGCTCCAGAATTTCATGGGCAGGAACCACACCGCTTTTCCGCCAGATCACCTGGCCATCTTTAAAGATGATAAGGGTAGGAACTGCCTGCACGCTGTAGCGATGAGTAAAACCCGGATTCTTGTCGATATCCATCTTCAGAACCGTCACACGGTCGCCCGCAGCTGCTTTCACTTGCTGCAGCACCGGCGTCATCAACTTGCATGGTCCACACCATTCTGCAAAAAAATCAACTACCACCGGTTTACTTCCGTAGATATGTGACTCAAAGTTGCTCATTAAACCAAAGCTAGTTTTTTATAACATCGATTGCTATGAGAACAGTCAACCATGCAGTTGATGTTCATCAGTAAGCCCGCTTGCATGCATCAGTAACTTTAAATGATCATTTCATCTTCTTAACGATTTGCTATGCTTGGACAACTCAACGAACAACAAATGAACAATCTGCTTGCCAGTCAGGTGGTGGGCCGGCTCGCCTGTACAGATTCAACACAACCATATCTTGTACCGGTTACGTATGCTTTTGATGGCACGTACATTTACGGACAAACAAATGAAGGGATGAAGTTGAATTTGTTGCGCAATAATCCCAATGTTTGTTTTGAAGTGGATGCAATGACCAATATGGCCAACTGGCAAAGCGTGATTGTGAAAGGAACATTTGAAGAATTAACAGACGAGGATGCAGAAAATGCCCGTACGATTTTGAAGAACCGGGTGTTTCCGATGATGACAAGTGCAACGATTGATGGTGAACAACACGAAGTAGAATCGGAGCTCGACGATAGCAACCGCCTGAAGCGTGTGATGTATCGTATTTCCATTGCTCAAAAAACAGGAAGGTTTGAAAAAAGATAAATGCTAACTTGGCCTTGATGGTGGCAGGCAAAGAGCTTTCTATTTCTTCAGCATACAGCAACTATAACCAGGTTGAGTTGGTTAGGGGTGGTCATGATTATTTTGACAGGCTGTTTCAACTGGTGGAAGAAGCCCGGTTCACCATTCATTTGCAGATCTATATTTTTGAAGATGATGAAACGGGTGTGGCCGTTGCGGATGCATTGATGAAAGCAGCCAAACGTGGAGTGCAGGTGTACCTGTTGCTGGATGGATATGCTTCTCAAAATTTACCGGATGATTTTATTGCAGAACTAAAAGCAAACGGTGTACAGTTCCGTTGGTTCGAACCGGTTTTTAAAGGCCGGTATTTTTATTTTGGCCGACGCATGCATCATAAAATTTTAGTAACAGATGCATTGCATAGTTTAATTGGCGGTGTAAATATTTCCAATCGTTATAACGATATGCCGGGGCAACCAGCCTGGCTCGACTGGGCCCTGTACAGTAAAGGCGAAGTAAGTGCAGAGATCTACAATCTTTGCGTGGATGTATGGAATAAATCGGGCTGGGGAAAAAAGAAGCACCAGCTGTTGAAAACAGAAGCATCCATTCATTCGCATGGTGAAGAGTGCTTGGTGCGGGTGCGGAGGAATGATTGGGTGCGAAGGAAAAATCAGATCAGCCGCAGTTACCTGGAAATGTTCCGCAAAGCTGAATCGCATATTACCATTATGTCGAGTTATTTTTTACCGGGTCGTGCGTTTCGGCGAAACATGGCCTTTGCTGCAAAGCGGGGCGTAAAAATAAAAGTGATCGCTGCCGGTACCAGTGATATTTCATTGGCCAAACATGCCGAACGTTATCTCTACCGCCGCATGTTGAAAATGAATATTGAGTTGTACGAATATCAGCCCAATGTATTGCATGGAAAACTCAGTACCTACGACAGTAAATTTGTAACCGTAGGTTCTTACAACGTCAATAACCTGAGTGCATATGCCAGTATTGAACTTAATCTTGATGTTCAGAACAAAGCTTTCGCACTGAAAGTGGAAGAAACCTTAGCAGAAATTATGGAGCGGGATTGTATCCTGATTACTGAAAAGGAATTTGAAAAACACAATACCATTCTCAAACGGATCTGGCAACGCATTTGTTATGAGATCATCCGCTTTTTGTTTTTTCTGTTTACATTTTATTTCAGACAGAAAAGCTAGGGAAAGCTTCGACCTGCTAGCAAAGGAATACAAACTGTCAACAACTACTTATACTTTCCCAACAACAGATACTTACTCATTACTCATCATTCATTACTCATTACTCATCTTCATCTATTTCCCTTCATTCGATTAAGCAGAAATTTAATTTCTTCTTTGCTCCAGCCGGTAAACCGTCCACGCTGTACTACTAATTTATTTTCACTGGGATATTGCAGGAAATAATGAAACACAAACCGTTCTTTCGGATTGTGCCAGCCGAGGATCTGTCCAAAACGAAGATCGTTAAACACCAGCGTGTCGCCCCATTTTTCCAGCGTATAAAATTGTTGTGAGAAACGAACTAATTTTTGCATGTCTTCAAATTGATCAACCGGATTCAATAATGAATCGTTGCGTGGAAAGAAATTAAAATCCATTCCCGGGTTTTGATCAAATATGGAGCGGTAGCCAATGTAATAACCACTGTCGTTCCCTGCAACCACATACCATAGCCAGTTGTTGAGCGGAGTAGGAGTGGTGAAATAACGTTGATGCGGAATATTCTGCTTTACAAAAATTTCTTTTACTTCTTTATCAATAGAGAACTTATTGTAGCTGCAATAGGTGAGATAGAGAAAGGGCATGAAAATGCCGATCTTCCACCACAGCGGACGAAGTGGATGAAAACGGTTGAGCAGCAGGAGTGCAGCAAATGCAATGCCAGGCCATATTGAAAAGAAGATATCGGCCACATACAATGTATTAAATGAAAACCGGTGATCATCGAATGGAATCAACCAGCCGATACCATAATTATTAAATGCATCCAGAAACAAATGCATCAATACTTCTACTGCAAAAAACAATGCCCACTTTTTGAAGCTGATATTATGCGGCCGGTGAATTTTTTCAGCAGCCATGGCCATGATGGGCACAATGAGTACAGCAAATAAAAGTGAATGTGTAAAGCCACGATGTGCCAGCAAATCATCAGCTGTACCCATCCAGAACGAAGCAACGAAATCAATATCCGGAATACTCTGCGCCAATGCGCCCCAAAGCATTGCTTTTTTGCCAAAGCCTTTTTCAAAAAAAGCTTCGCCAATACAGGCACCTAACGCTATATGTGTAATTGAATCCATGCAGTTGATTATGGCGTGAAAGTAAACTGAATGTCGGTAATTTCAAGTTCAAGCCATGTAAAATCTCCATCACGCAATTTCCAGGTTACATTATTCTTAACCGGAATACGGATGCCATCAAACGTTTTGTAAGCAATACAAGTTACCTGCCACTTTTCAAGCGATGATTCATTTTTATTGATGTAATAGCGATCTGCTTCAAATTTTTCAACATCACCGTTCGTTGTGAAATAGAAAATACCCGATGCTGTTGTACCACCATACTGCATGGTTGCTTTTGCACTGTGTTCATCAATGGCTTCCCATTTAATATAACCGCTGAGCGCTGCAGACGGAAACCAACAGGTTTCAGCAAGGTAGCGCAACAATGTTCCCTGATCAGTTGTGGACCCTTTGCTGGCGGCAATGGTAAACAGTCCGTATGCTTTAATGAGCATGTTGCCTTTGCCTTCTTTGTATTGATCTCTTCCATTAATAAATAGAAACGTTGATGGTTGAATGGTTGTATTCCAGAGAAAGGAAGGTTGATCGATACTGAAGTACTGCTCGGCAGCAAATGGAATCCACTCGCCATTGGGTTTGTTTCTCATTTCACCTTTCTGCTGTAAATGCACACGTTGAATGGCTGGCCGGCCAACTACGCCACTCACCTGCAACCATTTTTGTACGGGGTAAGGTAACGATTTGATTTGTTCGTTTGTAATGAGCGAATTCGCTGAACTGAGTGGTAGTGAGAGAAGTTGGTTTACTTCTTTCCTGTACATGCGATTAAATTGCCACTGAGCAAATGAAGGAACTGCAACAAGCAGAACTATGATATTTGCAACCGTTCCAATCTTTGCATCTTTCCAATACCAAATGATCAGCACTTGTGAAATAAACACCGCCACAAATGCAAACAGGCTCCAGTTTTCTTTTTTCAACAAGTAGTAAACGGCAGCTGTTGTAAAAAGCATGGCTGCAAACAGCCACAGCATACCCATTGGTTTGGAAATATATTTCGTAAGTGCGGGCAGCTTACTCATTCCAAAACTATTTGTAAAACCCATGAGCTGGATGAGGCCATGTGCCATCATCAAAAAAGCAAATATGTATTTCATGCGGATAGAATTTTTATTCTGCGCTTTTTGATTTCTTCTTTGATGGCAGCAGGCATTTCTCTGCAAGTACAATGTTTTGCATGTTCGATATGCCAGGCAATACGCTCATCCATCGTTGGATTTTTTGGCATGCGATGTTGCAGATGCCATTCTTTATTGAGTTTCATAGATATGAGTATAACATCCAGTTCAATTGAATTGGATGTGTGATGAATAGAATACCAGTGATTTTTTGTTTTTGTTAGGCGCTTGTTTTCTTTGCCGGGCAACTGCTGATGCCAAATATTGCGTACAACGGACAAAAGCTTACAAGACTTGTAAGTACAAATACAGCCGCAACAACCAGTGCTACGATGCCCCAAGTGCCGGTAACAATATTCTGAAACCAAAGCAAAGCAAGTATACCTGCTATACAAAGACGAATGATACGATCGGCATTCCCCATGTTCTTTTTCATATAATGTGTTTTATGATTGAAAAAATTCTATCAGCAAGGCAATTGCAACAACAAATCCTACGCATAACAAACAGATGAGCAGAAATTTTGCGGTTGTTTTTTTGTTGATTGCCATGCTGCTGTAAACCTACCTCCCGCACATGTGGTATTGAATGATGCTGATTGCAGCGATCAATGATCGTTATCATCCCGGGCTAATAAAAAAGAGAGGGGCCGATGGATATCGGCCCCGAAACAATCACCAACCAAATTGCTATCTATCTGTTATCTGTGTGCGATAAATACCGGTAGTTTATGTTCTGCGATCACATCTTTCACCAAGCTCTTGCGAATGAGTTGTGAAATTGCCGAACGTCCAAATGCACCTGTTACCAACAACGCACTTTCACGGTTATTCATCCAGGTGCTGAAATATTTCTCAGGGCTCATATCCAGCTTCATCAAGGTGAGATCGCTGAAATGCCGTGCCACCAGTTCTTCAATATTTACCTGTTGCGGGAATTCATTCTTGCCGTCTTCCTGCACATACACCAGCAACGTAGGTTGTGTTGTTAATTCAGGAAACAGGTATGCAAATTGTTTGATGGCATAAACAGACGATTCGGAACCATCATAACAAAGAATGTTTGTTTTCGGAAAATCATATTTCTCAGGAACTACTACCACCGGACACTCTGATCTGTGTAAAATATCCTGCAGGTATTCGTTCATCTTTCCACCCAGGTTTTCATAAAACACTTCACTGCCAATGACCAGCACATCTGCAAAACGTGTTTCGGCCTTCAGTTCAGGCAGGGCAAAATCATACAGGTCTTCGTGCACCCGGTAATCCATTCCATTCTTACGACAAAGGGTTTCAAATTTTTCGATGTTTTCTTTGATCACATCAGTGTCACGCTCTTCTACTAAGGGTACAAACATAGGACCGCTCATACCATCGGCATAGCTCCATAAGTTGGCGGCTTGTGCCTGTGGCAAAAAGGCACCGGTTACCAAAGCAGGTTCCAACTCATTCAGTTGACGGGCAAATTGAAAAGCTCCGTTTGAAAAATGAGTTCCGTCGAATGCCAGCAGAATCTTTTTCATGATGAATGATTTTGAAGGTTAAAGATCAGCCGCCGCAGATTTTTAAAAAATGACTGTCAGCAGCTTTTTTTATGATTGGCATCAAAAAAGAAGCCTGAATTTCGATTTCGCTGCTCATGGATCGTACTGTTAAGGTGAGTGAAAAGCAACGTGCAGATTCCCTGTCTTTTATGAGTAGCATCAAAGCCGGTTGTGATGGCAGTCATATTTTTTATAGATCAAGTGAAATAGCTTTCCTGTCTAAACGAAAACGATATGAATGCCAATCTTGCTCCTGAAATTCGTGAAGTAATGGGGGCGCTTCATTACAGACCTTCTGTTTCGATTATTCTTCCGTTTGAGCCGAAAATGAATTTGAAAACAGAGTTGATGTACACGCTGAAACTGGCGGTGAAAAAAGTGGAAGATGAACTGGTGGCACAATACCCCGGCGAAATGTCTGCACTGGTCATGAATAAATTAAATACCCTGGTAAAAAATCTCAACTTCAATTCATTTAAGAAAAGTATAGCGCTTTTTGTATCGCCTGTGTTTGAAAAAGTATTGTACCTCGATGTGCAGGTGGAGGCGAAGATCATTATCGATGAATCGTTTGAGATCAGAGACCTGGTGTACAGTAAAAAGCAAGTTCATAAATATTTAGTATTGCTGTTAAGTGGAAAAGAAAGCCGTATGTACCTCGGTAATACAGGTGAGCTTGTTCGCATCATCTCCGACAAGCCCGAGCATATTGATGCTTATGTAAATGAAGTGCCGGAGCGTACTGCTAATTTCTCCGATACATCGGAGCGCAAAGAAATTGTAATGGATAAATTTCTGCAGCATATTGATCATTCACTGGACATTGTATTGCATGCGTATCATCTTCCGTTGTTTGTAATGGGCACCGACAGAATTATCGGACATTTCAAACAACTTACCAAACACGAGAAATCAATTGTTGAAACCATACGTGGCAATTATGAAGAAAGTTCAATGGCAGAGTTGAAAGCTGTACTCGAACCGTATATCAACGATTGGAAAAAAGTAAAAGAAAAAGATCTGCTCAATCAGATCGAAGAAGCAGCGGGCAAAAAGAAACTGGCAGTTGGGATGAAGGCTGTTTGGCGTGACACTTCACATAAAAAAGGTCAATTGCTGGTAGTGGAAAAGAATTACATGTTTCCAGCACAGCATAGTGCAGCAGCAGATGTAATTGAAAAACTGGAAGAGCCCTACAACCGGTTCTCCTATATTAAAGATGCAGTAGACGACGTAATTGAGAGTGTGCTGGATAATGGTGGTGATGTGGAATTTGTAGATGAAGGAACGTTAAAGGAGTATGAAAAGATCGTATTGATCAATTATTATTGAGAATTGGTTGACTGAAAAAAAAACCACCCGATCGGGTGGTTTTCAATTTAATAAACAACGATCCGTAATGCATCTGTTTTAACAGGAGCGCTTTCTTTCGGAATATAGATCTGCAGCAATCCTTCTTTATAAAACGCAGATGCTAATTCCGGATTCACATTCTCGGGTAATAAAATATGCCGGTCGAAACATTCATAGTTGAACTCATGCAGGTGAAAGTTTTCACCCGTACAATCAATACTGCTCTTTACAAACAATGCAATGGACAACACATGATCGTTCACTGCCAACAGAAAATTCTCCCGCTTTGCACCGGGTATGGCTACTTCTACGGTGAAACTTTCTGCACGGTCACGCACATTCACCAATGGTTGCACAACCGTACCTTCTCTGTGCAATTTTAATTCTTCTGCTAACTGTTCCAGTTCAGGCAAGGGAGTGTATTCGCCCGGATAAACGTAATGAATGCTGCTTTTTGAAGAATAATGTTCCATATAGATTGTTTTAATTGTAACCAATATGTGTTGCATCATTTTCAAACGACGGATCATTCATTACAACACATGCCTGTTATCCCGGCAGTACAATCGGTGATTTTGCCCTGAAATTTATTTCGTACTGTGCCAGCTGTGTTAAGCGGTCATCAATTTGTTTTTCATGTACTTCTGCCCGGTGAAAAAAGATGGCAGCCTTGTCCATACCTAACGTATTCGCAAACGCTGCAGCTGTACCATAGGCACTGATCTTGAAATGATTGATCATTTGCACACTTGCCAGCAGGCAGGCATCTGTTACTTCTGCATCGGCACACAGCGAGAGTTTTTCATTTGTATCCGTAATATATGCACTCATAATACGGTTGGTAAGGCTCAGCGAAATAAGCTGTTCTGCATTTACAAATTCTTCCAGGTTGTACAAATGTTCGCCAATATCATCCCGGTACTTCTGCAATACGGTTTTCAGTTTTACTGAATTGGCTTTGCTGATCCATTGCGGTAATACATTGTTCAATTGCATTTCGGCGCTGGAGAATTTACTTGCTTCGTGATCGAGCAGGTTATGGAGTGTGGTAATACCTGTAAGTTCCTGTTTCATAAAAATGCTTTTTATCAGTACCGAATATATTCGATCACAAAGCCGTTTCCTATGATTACTGTCATACAGCTTTTGATGATCCTCATTGGTTTTTACAACAAAAAGAATGTGTTTTGGAATGATGATTGTGGCAACAGGAGTTGCAACAAAAACCGTTCCTGTGCAAGCTATAACCGGAAGCACTTGCTAAAAACAAACACATGAAACTGTTTCTGTTTCTCCTCACGGCATTTGTGGCTTTTACAGCTATTGTGTCTGGAGCGTTGCTGGTCAGTTACCCCGATGGTTCGTTGTTCAGTATGTCAACAAGCCTGCTTACTGCAACGCCGTTCACCAATTTTCTTGTGCCGGGTCTTATTCTTTGTATTGCAGTAGGCGGTACAAATCTCATCGCAGTTATTCGCAATCTGCAAACACACCCACAGCGCTACGATTGGTCCATTGCCGGTGCCGTTATGATCATGGGTTGGGTGGTTGTACAGATGCTGCTCATTGCCGTGTTGCATTGGTTGCAGTTTGTGTACCTCGGTATTGGATTGATGATGCTGTTGCTGAGCTGGCAACTGAAAGGGAAGTGGGCGGTGTGAGTTTTGGAGTGTCAAATGTCAGATAGTTTAATAATCCGGCACCATTAATTTTCCATCCATGGTTACAGCAACTAATAGCCTTCAGGGTTGCCAACCTTTCAAAGGTTGGTAACCCTTTCCTTGACAGTTCATCTCACTCATTTCTCAATTCAGTCAGGTGTGTATGTTCATTTTTTTGTGATCATCTACTTTTATGGAAATTATGAATTGTGAAAAGAAACGGAACAGTACAATTGCAATTTTTATTTCCGGTTATCATTGGTCTGGCTTTTGTTGCATGCAAAAAACAAAACCTGCAACAGCCGCCACCGGTAACAGGTCCGGAGATGGAATATATTGAGCTGAACAATCGGGAAATTAAGGCAAACATGCCTTCAGTTAATCTGGATATCAATCAAGATGGCAAAACAGATATTGCTTTTGCAACTGTACTGGTAGGCGATAACCTGAATCAGGTTGATAAACTGCAGTTTTTAGTCGCCACTAATATCAGCGTGAACTTACCTGTAAACGGTAATGAAGAAATTCCTGTGTTAAAGAAAGGAGAATCGATAATGCCGGGAAATTTTAATGGCTATCAGTGGTTTGAATTAGCTGGCATTGTTCTTATTCAGAAGGTGATCTCTTTTACACAACCTCCTGTATGGGAAGGGCATTGGAAAAATGCAGTGCGTAACTATCTTCCTTTCCAGATTTTAGCGAATGAGAAACGTTACAATGGCTGGATAGAACTAAGTGTTGATTTGCCTGCCGAAAAAATTATACTGCACAAAGCAGCCATCAGTAAAGAAGCAAATCGAATTGTGAAAGCGGGGGAGTGAGTAATCCTAATTAATCACAGTTTAATAAATCATACTGGTCTTTATCAAGCCTCAGTAGTGTTTTTGAATACTTTGATATTTCAATTGTCAATTTGTCGCCAACAGCGACTTTGTCAAATACTTCGCTCATTATCAAATCCAGTTTCTTTAATTCAGGAGTATCTGTGAATATTATTTTATCCCCCTTCTTTGTCGACTTGCCGGTTACAGTGATAGTGCCAACATATTTTTTTTGATTGCTCTTATCCTTATAATAAAGTAAATAGTCTTTAATGGTTTTAACAGTAGCAACAATAGCGATAATTATTAAAAAGGCGAATGTTGTTGGCCAATATCCAAATCCTTTTTTGGATAGTCCAAACAATCCGAAAAGAAAGGATGCCGGCACACAGAGAATTAGAAATAGGACAGCTGTCAGTCTAAATGACTTTTGTATGGAATCTATTTTCTGTAAATCTGATTGGTTAAAATTGGCAACTGTAAGCATATAGTTGATCAAAGGCATTAAAGCTAAATATACATAAATCACGTAAACGCCAATTCCTTCACGTGATTTTTAAATCCAGAATTACTACTTCTTCTTCTGCCTCTCCAATCTCCTGAAATAACCCCTGAATAAAAAATTACTTTTCAACGCTTCCATGTTCTGATTAAATCCATCGGTTCCTTGTTCAATATTCTGCAAACTGTTGTTCAGCTTTTGCACCAGTAAAGAATCTCTGAGCAAACTATGAACAGTGCCTTTGCCATCGTTCACATCATTTTTCACAGAGAGAGTAAATGCATGTAAGTCTGCTGCCAGCGAATCGGCATTGCTGCCCACCAGTTTTATTTTTTCAATGGCTTCATTCAGGTTGTAAGCAATGGCTGTATCAGTAATAATTTTTCCCAGCGATCCATTGCCTTGTTTTACATCAGCAATAATGGTTTGCAGATCTTTCACCATCAGATCGGCTTTTACTGTTGCTGAGCGAATGTTGTTGACGGATGCAAGAATGTTTTTTGGTAGGGCTTCGTTATCGAGCACCTGCCACAAGACTTTACTGTTGTTAATGCGTTGCACGGTATTCTTCAGATCTTCTGAAATAACAGCAACGTTCTGGTTGGTGCGGTTCAGCAGCTCAAGCATTTCATCGGTGCTGATGAGTTTTTTTGTACGCAACACATCGCCGTTCATTGCAAATGCTGAACCGTCTTTTGATGGCGTGATCTGCAGCAATTTATTTCCCATCAATCCATCTGTTGATATACTCACCACATCATTCACCCGTATAAATTGTTTCATGTCTTCTTCAATCAGCATTGTTACTTCAATCGAAGAATCGCTGATGATGGCCACTTTTTTTACTGTACCCACCTGTATGCCTGCATAGCGGATGTTGTTGCCGGGTGTTAAACCCTGCACATGTTCAAACCTTGCTTTCAAAATATAATTGCTACTGAAAAGGTTACTGTCCTTACCGATCATATACAAACCAAGGATCAGCAGAAACAACCCGGCAATAATGAAGATGCCCAGTTTGATATTATTTATTGTTTGCTTTGCCATTGTTCAAAAAATTGTTTTACCAGCGGATCATTATTTTGTTCAAGTTCACGATAACTTCCCTGGGCATAACATTTACCATCGATCAGCATTACAATACGGTCGGCTGTCATGCGGATACAATTCATGTCATGAGAAATAATGATCGATGATGTGTTGTATTTCTCACCCATCTCCAGCATCAGTTCACTGATCTCTTTGGCAGTGATGGGATCAAGACCGGTTGTTGGTTCGTCATACAACATGATCTCCGGATCAAGGATCAACGTTCTTGCCAATGCAATACGTTTGCGCATACCACCCGAAAGTTCAGCCGGCATCATATCAACTGTATGGGCAAGGCCAACATTGGTCAACACTTCTATCACTTTCTCATTTGTTTCTGCTGCGGTTACTTTTATCCAGTGGCGGCGCAACGGGAATTCAAGATTTTCACGCACTGTCATTGAATCATACAAGGCATTACTCTGAAACAGGAAGCCCACTTTTGCACGCAGTACATCCAGTTCTTTACTGTTGAGTTTGATCACATCATCGTTTAATACAGTAATATCGCCGGCATCCTGTTCCAGCAAACCAATAATGCATTTGATGAGTACAGATTTTCCTGAACCTGATTTGCCCAGCACAACTACATTCTCACCTTTGTACACATCAAGATCAAAATCTTTCAGCACGTGATTCGTACCAAAGGATTTGTACAAATGCCGGATGGAAATAACCGGTTCGCTGTTTTCTTTAACTGAAACTTCTTGTTGTATGTTTTGCTCATCCAACATCATTCATCAGTTTAAACCAAGCAGATCGGTGATCTGCACCGCCAACAGATCAATGATAAATACTGCAACAGAACTTACTACAACAGCAGAATTCGCTGCACGTCCAACACCTTCGGTTCCTTTTTGTGCGTGGTAACCTTTGTAACAACCGATCATACCAATGGCAAATCCAAAGAAATAGGATTTGATAAAGGCAGGCATCACATCGCTGAATGCCAAACCATCAAATACCATTTTAAAAAACAATTGAAAACTGGTAACGCCTTTGATGTTTACTCCAATATAAGAACCGTATAAAGAAATCGCATCACCTGCAATTACCAGCAACGGCAACATGAAGGTTGATGCAAGAACTCTTGTAACTACCAGATATTTGTAGGGATTGGTGCCGCTTACTTCCATAGCATCGATCTGTTCTGTTACTTTCATGCTGCCCAGTTCTGCACCAATGCTGCTGCCGATCTTGCCGGCAAAGATCAAGGCCGTTATAACGGGGCCGATCTCTCTAACAATGGCAATACCTACCATTTCAGGTAGTTCCGTTGCAACCCCATAGTCGAGTAAAGCAGGTCTTAACTGCATTGTAAGCACAAGCCCCATGATAAAACCTGTAAGTCCAACAAGTGGAAACGATTTGTAACCGATCATGTAACACTGGCGAACAAATTCACTGAATTCGAAACGGGCTTGCATAGTTTGCCCGATAAACCGAAAGGAAAAGCGACCGAGTAAGCCGGCCTCCACGAGCGTCTTTTTGATTGTGGCAAACATGACTGATAAGAATCAATATCAAATGTTGATAATAATCAGTTGCTGCGAAATGAAGACTGTCAGTTAGGGGTGTGATGTATATCAGAAGCACGACTGATTTAAAACTAACTCTGTATTGATAAAATTTTATTCCTCGCTATCAAACAGCTGCCCATTACACCGGCCTTTTCGCCAAGCTTTGAGAGTTTTAATTGTGTATCGCTGTTTACTAAGCTTAGCGAATATTTATTAATGGCACTACGAATGGGTAAGCGTAAGTAATCACCCGTTTCAGATAAGGTACCGCCCAGAATTAATAACTCGGGATTAAAGATGTTGATGAGCATGGCCAAACCACGTCCGATTTTTTCGCCAATATCGGCCAGCAATTCAATGCTCAGCATATCTTCATTATTCGCTGCATGAATAATATTCAGCAGCGTGATATCTTCGATCTGTTTATTTTTTCGCAAGGCATTGGACGTAGAACCCTGTGCCATTTTTTCTTTGAAGTTGCGGATCAACGAAGCACCTGACGCTTCTGTTTCGAGGCAACCTTTTTTTCCGCAGTAACAAATGATCTGGTTATCAAAAAAAGGAATGTGACCAAACTCACCACTAAAACCCGACTTGCCATAATATACTTTTCCATCGATGAGAATACCCAAACCAATTCCGTAGTCCATATTCACAAACAATACATTTCGTTCGTTGTGTACTTCGCCACAACAAAATTCGCCGTATGCCATGGCTTTGGAATCGTTTTCAAGAAATGTGCGGATGCCGATCTCCCGTTCGATAATTATCGACAGCGGCTCTTCCTGGAAATGAAAATAACTGTAACTGTAACCGGTTGTATTGCTGATGCGGCCGGAAAGATTGATACCAATGCTAAGCACTTTATTTTCTTCCACCGGCAGGTCGGCAATAAATCCTTTGATGATGTCGAGCAGTTGTGTAAGCGATTCCTGTGTGTTCTCTAATTTATATGGAACTTTTTCAGTGATGGTTACCAGTTGTTTTTTAAAATCAAGTAACCCGAGGTTGATGTAGAATTTCTTGACATCCACCCCTACAAAAAAACAAGCGTCGGATACAAGGCCGTACATGCTGGCTCTTCGTCCACCGGTTGAATCTACTTTGCCATAATCCTTCACCAATCCATCTTCAATTAATTCATTCACAAGGCTGGTGGTTTTGGGCACGCTGATATTTAATTCCCGGCTCAGTTCGGTAATCGTGGTATTGCCGCCCTGGTCGAGAAAGTTGATCAATGAGCGTTTGAGTGCTTTGTTTTTATATGCAACCCCCGAGGCATTTTCATCGCTGAAGACCTCAAAAATCTGATGCTGTTCCGTCATTACAGTAGTTTATTTCGAAAAGTGTAGACTAATATAGGAGCTTTTAAAGAGAAAGGGGCGGAAATTTCTAAGTAAATAAAAAAATTAATTAAGTTTGTTCAATAAAGTAAATATTTTTCCTAAATTCGGTTTTCAAACAACAAAATCCTTACTAACTAAGGACGAACTATGCAACCAAAATCAGCTGCCATACTTTCTTTAGATACTGCTGCCTATGCTTCTTTGTACAGGAACGAGCTGGTATCGAATATTCTACCCTTTTGGCAAAACCACAGTAAAGATGAAGTAAATGGTGGTTTTTTTACCTGTCTCGATCGTGCCGGAAATGTGTACGATACCGATAAGTTTATGTGGCTTCAGGGACGTGAAGTTTGGTGTTTCAGTTATATGTACAAACATGTTGAGCAGAAAAAAGAATGGCTCGATATGGCTTTGCATGGTGCCCGTTTTATGCAGCAGCACGGCAGAGATGAAGAGGGCAACTGGTATTTTTCTGTAACTGCTGATGGCAAACCATTGGTTCAACCCTATAATATTTTCAGTGATTGTTTTGCAACGATGGCATTTGCTGCGTTGGATAAGATCAACCCCAGCGATGAGTGGAAGAAGATTGCGGTTGATACGTTTGAGAATATTATCCGCCGTCGGCATAACTGGAAAGGAACCTACAGCAAAGCTTATCCAGGCACACGTCCGCTTAAGAATTTTGCGTTACCGATGATCCTTTGCAACCTCTCATTAGAACTCGAACATATTCTTGGCAGCGATCGTGTAAATGAATTTGTTCCGGAAGTGATCCATGAAGTGATGGATGTTTTTTATCAGCCTGAACATGGATTGATCCTTGAAAATGTAAACCCCGATGGAAGTTTCAATAACAGTTTTGAAGGTCGTCTGTTGAACCCGGGTCATGCGATTGAATCAACCTGGTTCATTATGGATCTTGCCAAACGTATGAATGATCGTGCATTGATCGATAAAGCGGTCGCTATTTTATTAACTACACTTGAATACGGATGGGATAAAGAATACGAAGGCATATTTTATTTCATGGATATAAAAGGTACGCCGCCCCAACAATTAGAGTGGGATCAAAAATTATGGTGGGTACATGTGGAAGCATTGGTGGCATTGGCAAAAGCTTATGCATTAACAGGGAATGAACAATGTGCTGTTTGGTTTGAACGGATACATAATTACACATGGAAGCATTTCAGAGATGAGGAATACGGTGAATGGTTTGGTTACTTAAACCGGAGAGGTGAGGTGCTGTTATCATTAAAAGGAGGAAAGTGGAAAGGATGTTTTCATATTCCACGGGCGCTTTACCAGGTAGCCACCACGTTTGAAGCCATTTAAAAAACGATTACATAACGATTGCTAAACTGCTGATTTGAAGACTGCATATTTATATTATTCTATTGTTGTTCTGTTGCTGGTAAGTGGTTGCACTGCTCCTGCAGAGAAAGGCATTTACACAGATGTACTTGTGGTGGGTGGTGGAACTTCCGGTACCGCTGCCGGTATACAAAGTGCAAGACTTGGTGTAAAAACAATCATTGCAGAAGAAACAACATGGCTTGGTGGAATGATCTCATCGGCAGGTGTTTCTGCATTTGATGGTAACCACAATATGCCATCGGGCATTTGGGCCGAGTTCAGGGAAAAAATTTACCAGGTATACGGCGGGCCGAAAGCCGTTGAAACAGGTTGGGTAAGTAACACGCTGTTTGAACCTCATGTGGCTGATAGTATTTTCAAACAAATGGCTGCAGCAGAGAAACAACTTTCTGTGATGCATCAGTTACGTTTTGTAAAAGCGATTACAACAGGCACAACCATTACCGGTGCAACATTCATCGACATAAAAACAGGAGATACAGTAACCATACATGCCAAACACATCATCGATGCAACAGAGTTAGGTGATGTAATGGCCAGTGCATCGGTTCCGTTTGATGTAGGGATGGAAGCAGATAGTGTTACCAATGAAAACGTGGGGGTACCTGCAAGCAATGATATTATACAAGATATTACATACACCGCTATTCTTAAAGATTATGGGAGCGGAGCAGATTGTACCCTGGTAAAACCGGCGAACTACGATCCGATGGAATTTGATGGTTGCTGCAATGAGTTTTGCAGTGATCCAAAAAAACTGGCGTCGAATGTTACAGCAGCACAACTGCTTGATTATGGTAAACTGCCCAATGACAAATACATGATCAACTGGCCGGGTAAAGGAAATGATATTTACCTGAATCTGATTCCGCTTACTCATGAGCAACGTCAACTGGAAATAATAAAGGCAAAAGAAAAAACAATCCGGTTTGTATATTTTCTGCAAACACAATTTGGATTTAAACATCTTGATTTTGCAACAAATGAATTTCCAACAACTGATCAGTTACCGTTAATTCCTTATCATCGTGAAGGAAGAAGAATGCAAGGCATCGTACGGTTTAAAGTGCAACATATTGCAGAACCATTCAATCAAGCACAGGCATTGTACCGCACAGGTGTTTCCGTTGGTGATTATCCCATTGATCATCATCACCGGGAAAATACCAATGCACCACAGCATTTAAATTTTTACCCCGTTCCATCATACAATATCCCATTAGGAGCTTTGATTCCTCAACAACACAACGGTTTACTGGTTACGGAAAAAGGTATTAGTGTAAGCAACATTGTGAACGGTACTACACGATTGCAACCTGTTGTATTATTAACAGGACAGGCTGCAGGCGCATTGGCTGCTTTAAGTGTGCAACAGCAAAAACAGGCACATGAAATTTCTGTGCGTACAGTACAGGAAGTATTGCTGAATGCGAGAGCTTACATCATGCCATACTTTGATGTGCGTGCAGATCACAAATATTTTGCTGCGGTACAGCGGATTGGTGCTACCGGAATTTTAAAAGGAAAAGGCGAGCCGTTTAAATGGGCCAACCGTACATGGTTCTATCCCGATTCTACCATTGCTGCTGCAACATTCATCAACGATTATAAAGAATTCGCTAACGTTAAACTTACTTCATCAACTGTAACTATTGCAGATGCTGTAACCATACTTGCAACAACTGCCCAACAATATCCTGCACTTCAGAAAAATACAAACTGGAATTTTTCGGAGATAAACGAATTGCAACAACAGCTCGCCACAAAATGGAGTAGCTGGGGTTTTACAAATTTCGATCCGCAACGAAACATTACACGTCTTGAACTGGCCGTGTTGCTCGATGCTGTTATCAATCCATTTCAATTGAAAGAAGTTGACCACGAGGGTCATTATAAATGATATACAATCATCACTAACAAACTAAAACTTGATTATGAAAAAGCGAATGCTCATGCTGTTGATGATTCTTTCTTCGGTTCTGTATGTTTCAGCACAGGAACTACGGGTAACAGGTACTGTTACCAATACTACAGGTGCTGCGGCCGAAGGAGTTTCAGTTACAGTGAAAGGAGGCAAACGAGGAACAGTTACCGGATCGAACGGTAGCTTCTCAATTACAGCAAACAAAGGAGATGCATTGGTTTTCTCCGGCATTGGTTACGTGGCAAAAGAAGTAACCGTTGACGATGCTGTCGTAAATGTTTCACTCGAGTCTGCAGCCGGTAACTTAGGTGAAGTGGTTGTGGTAGGTTATGGTACACAACGTCGGTCAAATATTACCAGTGCTGTAGCAACGGTTAAAGGTGATCAGTTGATCAAACGTCCTATTGCTTCTACATCAATGGCATTACAAGGCTTTGCACCAGGTGTGGTAATTCAGCAAGGTTCCGGTCAGCCGGGTGCTGATGGTGGTGCTATTAATATCCGTGGTATTGGTTCTATTACCGGCAGCAGCAGTCCGCTCATTATTGTAGATGGTGTGGAAGGTGTAAGTATCAATGATGTGGATCCGAATATTATTGAAAGTGTATCTATTTTAAAAGATGCCGCTTCAACTGCTGTGTATGGTGTGCGTGGAACGAATGGTGTGATACTGATCAAAACAAAAAGAGGACAATCGGGTAAAACATCCATTGCCTACAATGGATTTGTAAGCCAGCAAACGCCTACTAATTTTCCGAATTTGTTATCGAGTGTAGATCATATGATACTCGAGAATGAGTATAGTACCAACGCAGGTGGTCCGGTGATTCATAGCGATGCAAAAATCAATACGTATCGTACAACAGCTGCCGATAATTTGAATGTATTTGATACTGATTGGAAGGATCTCATTTTCCAGAATTCCGGTTTAATGCAGAACCATAACATCATTATCAATGGCGGATCAGATAAAGCAAGCTTCCTTGTATCAGGAACCTATTTAAATCAACAAGGGTTGGTTGTAAATAACAGCTTTAAAAAGTATGATCTGCGTTTAAATGGTGACATCAATCTTACAAAGAAGATCAAATTCACAACGGATCTGTTTTATACAAAATCAACAAACGTTCAACCGGGCGGAATGTCGCCCAATGAAATTATTCAACGGGGTATTTCCATGGCACGTTTATGGCCGGCGAAATTTGGCAATGAACAATACGGCGATGCTGGCCAGTCAAACAGGATTAATCCCGTTGGTGCAGCCGAATCTTCCGGTTTTAACCATGCTGAAACGCCCACATTGTCTGTACGGTTTGGATTAAGTGCTGAGTTGTTTAAAAACTTTGTGATCGATGCATCGTACAATGCAAGAACATCTGCTACAGAAGCGTATGTTGCAAGAGGCTCGTATGATGTGTACAATCCAAACCCGGCAACAAATTCCTATTTATTGGCACAGGTTATTGGCGATTCAGCTCTTAATTATACTAACCGACGCAACATCACCAATCAGTATAATATTTCCGGAACCTATTCATATAATCTGAAGCAGGATCATCAATTTAAACTGCAAGGTGGTTTTCAGGCGTTGGATAATCGGGTAACAGCTGTTACTGCCGGTCGTCAGGGTTTACCTGATCCCAATCGTCCATATTTAAATCTTGCATCACCATCACAACAAACGTCGGGCGGTTCTGCTACAGATTATTCGTTGGTTGGTTTCTTTGGCCGATTTAATTACAGCTATGCACAAAAGTATTTGTTAGAAGTAACCGGCCGTTACGATGGTTCATCACGGTTTAGCCAGATCTTAAATAAACAGTGGGGCTTCTTCCCGGGTGTATCTGCAGGTTGGGTTATTTCGAGAGAGAATTTTATGGAGGATGTATCCTTTATTGATTTTGCAAAACTACGTGTATCGTATGGCGAAACCGGTAATCAGGAAGTGGGCGATAACTATCCGTTTGTTTCAACTATTAATGCAGGTACTGCTTATTATTTCAATAATGTTTTAAACGGTGGCTCTTCGTTGGGAAATATTCCGAATGAAGCCATTTCATGGGAAACGTCCAAACAAAGCAATATCGGTATAGATCTTACTGTATTAAAAAACAGATTGAATGTTACGTTTGATGTGTATCAAAAAAGGGTTGAAGATAATCTGATCGATTTTCCTGTTTCCCTCGCACAGGGCTATACCAACTTATCAACGATACCGAGAAATGCAGCAACGTTTGTCAACAATGGTTGGGAGTTCTCTGCAACTTATCGTGATAAGATCGGTAAGTTTAATTACAGCATTACCGGTAATCTTTCTGATGTAAGAACAAAAACCATTGATACAAAAGGCCGTGATATCATCAGTGGAAATCAGGTTACACGTGAAGGTTATCCACTGTTTGCCTACTTTGTTTTTTTAACAGATGGCTTGTATCAGCAGGGCGATAATTTCACCAGCCCTTCAAACAGCACACGCACAACAGGTGCAGGTGATGTAAAGTATATTGATACCAACAAAGATGGTGTGATCAATGCAGACGACAGGGTTTTAATTGGTAACAATTTCCCACGTTATGATTACAGTTTGAATTTGAATGCAGATTACAAAGGTTTTGATCTGAATATTTTCCTCTTTGGTGTTGGAAAACGTGACAACTATATTTCTGGGGTAGCGGTGCAACCGTTCAATGCAGGTAACTGGTTTGCTTCAGGTCTTGAATCTGCACTCGACAGATGGACTCCTTCTAACACTGATGCAAAATATCCACGTTTGTACAATGGAGGTAACGGGAATTATGTTTCATCTAACTATTGGTTGCGTAACGGTGCATTTATGCGGGTAAAGCATATTACACTTGGTTATACACTCGCCAGAGCAATTTCTGAAAAATTAAAAATTCAGCAGCTGCGTGTGTATATAAATACTGTGAATCCGTTTACGTTCTCGAATTACGAACCGGGTTTCGATCCTGAGATCAGTAACGCCAATGGTTCTTTTTATCCCATTATGCGTACTACAACTGTTGGTATAAACCTGAAATTCTAACGCTGAAAAAAAATAAGTTTATGAAACATATTAATATAACCAGAGTTGCCTTGTTTTTATTTTTTGCAGTTACGCTGGGTTCCTGCAAAAAGTATCTCGACCGAAATCCGCTCTCAGCCAATTCACAGGCAGATTTTTATAACGATGCTGCACAAGTGCAGCAGGCATTGACTGGTGTTTACAATGCCATTGGTGCTCGTACAATCAGTCCCGGCTATAGCAATCCCACTACCTACTATGCAAAATTTGATCTGTTTACAGAAATTGGCATGGAGCGTGGGCTTTCAGGTACCATCGCATCTGGTGCATATGATGCAACCAATGGGACCGTTGCTGAAATATGGGGCGGCTTCTTTCAGGTAGTACAGCGTGCAAATAATCTGTTGCTGTATATGACAAAGGCAGAATCTGTAATGGATCCTGCAGAATACAGAAGAGTGGTTGCTGAAGCAAAAGTATTACGTGCAATGGCGTATTGGCATCTCATTTCTTTCTTTGGTGATGTTCCTTTCTTTACCAGACCGCCGGCCAATCAGCAGGAGTTATTTGAATTTGTAAGAACGGATAAAAAGGTGATCATTGATTTTCTCTTGACCGATCTTGAGTCAGCTGCAAATGATCTCGATTGGAATCCTACGCAGGCAGGCAGAGTAAGTAAAGGCGTTGCAAAAGGTATTGCTGCACGATTGGCGATGTTGGATAAGAATTATAACTACGCAGCAACTATTACGGATGACATTATTACAAACGGCGGATATGGATTGAATCCTGTATTTCAAAATCTGTTTCGTAAAGCAGGACAAACGGTGAATGTAAACAAGGAGATCATGTTCTACTACCCGTATGGTGATGCAGATGCAGGTTCGTTTAATTATTTAAACCTGGTGCAGGGTTCACGTAATAATGGTGGGCAGTCAAGCCATTTCCCCACGCAGTTTTTAGTTGATCTGTTTGAGTGCAGAGACGGAAAAAATATTGCTGAGTCACCATTGTACAATCCTGCAAAGCCCAATGCAAACAGAGATCCACGTATGGTGCAAACGGTTACAGTTCCCGGCGATACATTAGTGGTGCAGGGCTTTACCAGTATCATTTTCGATTTTTACAGTCGTTATATCAAGCGTTATAATCCTACTACACAAGTAGTGGATTTTCCACTCACTGTGAATCAGGATAGTGCCAATATTTTTGGTCCACGTGTAAATGGTTTAGGTAATTTATGGAAAAAGTATTTACAGGACCGGGATATCAATGGAACGGCCGGAAACTTTTACAAAGTTGGTTGGGTGTATATGCGCTTTGCAGAAATATTATTGATCAATGCAGAAGCACATCTTGAAAAAGGATCGCCCGCAGCAACTGTGGCTACTTCTGTAAACAAGGTGAGAGCAAGAGCCGGTATGCCGAATGTTGCGGCTGATGTGTTGGCAGATGTAAATAAACTACGTCAATTGGTTCGCAGAGAAAAAACAGTAGAGCTTGCAAACGAAGGCTTGCATCTTCCTGATATGCGGAGATGGGATAACGGAGCGTATGCTGCTAAGGTAATGCCACTCCAAATGTATGGTGAACCAAATTCGCCTGTAACATTTACGCCTGGTGTTGGATTGGAATTTGTAAATCCTGCCCCTGTGCCAACATTTGATCCGGTTTACAATGTACCCATTGCATGGCCTAATGGTGATGCAACACGTTTGAAAAGAGAATTACGTGTATTCAGAACGCCGCAACATTTATTATGTCCAATACCACGTGGCGAAATAGATAAAGTACCGGCATTAACACAGAATACCGATTGGTAGTCAGTTTTAGTTTAGGGTCGGGCGCTGCTGTGGAGCAGCGCCCTTTTTTATAAGTTGATTTTTATGTAACAGTAAAATCTGATTCATGCAACAACGAAACGAAAGCCTGGATGCACTTCGTGGCTTTGCCATATTAACGATGGTGTTAAGCGGTGCAATTGCATATGGGAATGTATTACCTGCATGGATGTTTCATGCACAGGTGCCGCCACCGTTGCACAAGTTCGATCCATCGATTCCGGGCATTACATGGGTTGATCTTGTGTTTCCTTTTTTTCTGTTTAGTATGGGTGCTGCTATTCCGTTGTCGTTGAAAAAGCAGCTGGAAGCGAAGAAAGGATTTTTGATTGTGTTGTGGATAGCGTTCAAACGTTTTTTATTGCTGGCCTTCTTTGCTTTGTTTACACAGCACATGAAAGCATGGGTTATTGCTGAACAACCAACGGCAGCCGATCATTTGCTGTCGATGCTGGCATTTGCATTATTGTTCTTACAGTTCTATACCAGCAAAAATGAAAAGTTGAAAAACGTTTTTCTTCTCATGAAAGTCATTGCTTTTTCGGCCGCTGTATTTTTGTTGTGGAAATTGCCTTTCTGGAGTGGAAAGGGCTTTGATTTTTATAAAAGCGATATCATCATTTTAGTATTGGCAAATATGGCGTTGTTCGGAACAATTATTTATTACGTGACTTCTGATAAACCACTTTTACGCATCGGAATAATGCCTTTTTTAATGGCGGTATTTCTCGCTGCAAAAGAACCGACCAATAGTTGGGCAAAAGAGTTGTTTGAGTTTTCAGCAATTGGCGGATGGAAGTTTGACTGGTTGTACAAATTTTACTTTCTGAAATATCTGTTCATTATTATTCCCGGAACCTTTGCCGGTGAATTGATGCTTAGAAATAGGAAGCAGGAAAAGTCTGATGTGGATAAACCTGTTAGCACAACAACAGAAAATATACTTGCGATTACCGGAGTTGTTTTGGTGCTGTTGAGTTTGTACGGATTGTTTACACGATTATTATTACTAAATCTGATTACGACGGCCTCATTTTGTATGATCGGATTTTATGTTGTACGACATGTATCAACTACAAATCTTTACAAGCAACTCTTGCATGCGGGTACATACCTATTGCTGTTGGGTTTATTCTTTGAATCCTATGAAGGAGGAATTAAAAAAGATCCTTCTACGTACAGCTATTATTTTGTAACAAGCGGTCTTGCTTTTTTTAGTCTGATCAGTTTTTCAGTGATGAGTAAGCGGCGATTCTTTTCTTCAATAACAAACTATCTTGCCCTGAATGGAAAAAATCCAATGGTTGCTTATGTAGCAGGTAATTTATTGCTGCTGCCTTTACTGCAGCTCACGCAAACAAAACAGTATTGGGATGCAATGAATCAGAATTTCTTTATGGGGTTGATGAAAGGCGTTCTGTTTACGGCAGTGGTGTCGCTCATCACCATCTTTTTTGTGAAGCGGAACTGGTTTTGGAAAACGTAATTGAAAAACCAGTTAATCATTTACGAATAGTTCAAGTGTGCCACCATTCATTACTTGTTGATGCGTAATGGAACGAACTGGTAATTCTTTTCCATTCAGTTTTACACGTTCAATACCACTTTCTTTTTTTTCTTTGCTTCGAGTAACGTTGATCTGTAATTCTTTTTGATTCGGTAACTGAATCGTTGCTTTGTTGATGAGCGGATAGCCAAACAGATATTCTCCGCTTGCTGGATTCATGGGATACATGCCAAGACATGTCCAGATATACCAGGCACTCATTTGTCCGCAATCATCATTGCCAATTAAACCATCAGGTCCGGTTTTATACATACTGTCTGCAACAACTTTGATCCATT